>CAWGVX010000002.1:2272500-2277500 GCA_963826155.1 uncultured Actinomycetota bacterium
GTACGCGGTGGTGGCTGCCGCGACCTCGCCTGCGGCTGCCCCGCCGACGCCGTCCGCAACCAGCGCGACATAGGGGCCGACGAATGCCGCGTCCTCGTTGTGCTCGCGCACCAGGCCGGTGTTGGTGACGCCTCTTCCCGAGAATCGAAGCATCGCTGAGCCTTTCCCTGGACTCGCAAGTAGACCCCCGAGCCGAAGCCGCGGTCAACCCCCACGACGTGGTCGGTCCCGGTCAGCCTTCCCCGACGGAGCCGCCCTCAATCCTGGGTGGCCCGACGAGGTCGACGGAGTCAGCCGAGGCGCTTCTCCAGCTGTTCGGCGCGCTCGGCCGCGTCGGTGAGCTGGTCGCCGTCGATCGCGTGGGTGCGGTGGAACCATGCCAGGGCGTCGGTCTCGCGGCCGGCCGCCTCCAGGGTGTCGGCGTAGGCGTAGCGGAGCCGGACGACCCAGGCGGCCCGGCTCATCGAGCTCAGCGGCGCCAGCTCGAGGGTGCGCAGGGCGGCGTCGAACTGGCCCATGTCGCGGCGGGCGCCGGCCTCGACGATGGTCATCTCCGCCTTCGCCTCCGACGCGAAGTTGGCGACCGAGGGGCTCTTGGCCAGCTTGATGGCCTGCTCGGGCTGACCGAGCGCGCGGTGGCAGTCGGCCATGATCGGCAGGTACGCCGTCGCACCGTTCATCCGCTTGGCGGCCCTCAGGTCGGCGAGCGCCTCGGCGTAGTGGCCGGCGGCATACGCCGCCTCCCCCGCCGCCTCCCGGACGACCGCCAGCCGCGGCGCCCGGGCCCGGGCCGCCAGCGCGTGCTGGTAAGCGGTCTCCGGGTCGGTGTCGACCAGCATCCCGGCGGCCACGAGGTGCCGGGCGACCCGCGAGGCCAGCTTCTCGGGAAGCCCCTTCAGCTGGGCGCTCACCGACCGGTCGAGCTCCCGGCCGGTGACCTCCTCGGGCAGCTCGGGCCCGTCGTACTGGGCCTGGTCCCGGGTGCGGGGGGCCGACTGCCTGTCGTCGGGGCGCCCACCGGCACCGCCTCGTCGGTCCGTGCGGCCGGTGCTGCGATCGCGCCCGGAGCCGGCCTGCCGCTCGCCGCCCTGGGCGCGAGAGTCTCGGGAACGACCCGACCCTGTTCCTCCGGATCGGCCCTCCCGGCGGGGACCCGACGGACGGGACCCGTCTCGAGCGGGACGCTTGTTGCGACGATCATCGGCCACGGTGCTCACACCTCTGTTGCGTTCTGGACTGCCAAGAAGACTAGGACACGGCCCGTCCCCGAAATGACGTAGGGGCCACCCGGAGGTGGCCCCTACGCAAAAAGTTGTCCGGCGGCGTCCTACTCTCCCACAACCTCGCGGTTGCAGTACCATCGGCGCTGAAAGGCTTAACTTCCGGGTTCGGGATGGGACCGGGTGTTTCCCTTTCGCTATGGCCGCCGTAACTCTGGCGGAAACACACGCACCCATTGTTTGTGGGGGTGTTTCCAAGCTCGTTGTTCAGTTCTGTCGCTCACCAACACGACCTGCCCCGAGTGGGGTGGTTTGTTGGTTGGGAACTGCGTAGTGGACGCGTAGCACACACCAGGTGGTGTTCTCTGGGTGTTGTGGTGATGTGGTTGTGGGACAAGCCCTCGGCCTATTAGTACCGGTCGGCTGGGCATTACTGCTGTACACCTCCGGCCTATCAACCCAGTGTTCTGCTGGGGGCCTTACCCCATCGAGTGGGTGGGAAACCTCATCTTGAAACGTGCTTCCCGCTTAGATGCATTCAGCGGTTATCACTTCCGAACGTAGCTAACCAGCCGTGCCCCTGGCGGGACAACTGGCACACCAGAGGTTCGTCCATCCCGGTCCTCTCGTACTAGGGACAGCCTTTCTCAAGTTTCCTGCGCGCGCGGCGGATAGGGACCGAACTGTCTCACGACGTTCTAAACCCAGCTCGCGTGCCGCTTTAATGGGCGAACAGCCCAACCCTTGGGACCTACTCCAGCCCCAGGATGCGACGAGCCGACATCGAGGTGCCAAACCATCCCGTCGATATGGACTCTTGGGGAAGATCAGCCTGTTATCCCCGGGGTACCTTTTATCCGTTGAGCGACGTCGCTTCCACATGCCGACGCCGGATCACTAGTTCCGACTTTCGTCCCTGCTCGACATGTCTGTCTCACAGTCAAGCTCCCTTGTGCACTTACACTCAACACCTGATTGCCAACCAGGCTGAGGGAACCTTTGAGCGCCTCCGTTACATTTTAGGAGGCAACCGCCCCAGTTAAACTACCCATCAGGCACTGTCCCTGATCCGGATTACGGACCTAGGTTAGACATCTAGTACGACCAGAGTGGTATTTCAACGTTGACTCCACCCCAACTGGCGTCGAGGTTTCACAGTCTCCCACCTATCCTACACAAGCCGAACCAAACACCAATACCAAACTATAGTAAAGGTCCCGGGGTCTTTCCGTCCTGCCGCGCGTAACGAGCATCTTTACTCGTAGTGCAATTTCGCCGAGTCCACGGTTGAGACAGCGCCCAAGTCGTTACTCCATTCGTGCAGGTCGGAACTTACCCGACAAGGAATTTCGCTACCTTAGGATGGTTATAGTTACCACCGCCGTTTACTGGGGCTTAAGTTCTGAGCTTCGCAGTTACCTGCTGACTCGTCCCCTTAACCTTCCAGCACCGGGCAGGAGTCAGTCCGTATACATCGTCTTACAACTTCGCACGGACCTGTGTTTTTAGTAAACAGTCGCTTGGGCCTGGTCTCTGCGGCCATCACCGCTCCCACCGCTAGGGCGTTCACGGATCCGGCCCCCCTTCTCCCGAAGTTACGGGGGCATTTTGCCGAGTTCCTTAACCATGGTTCGCTCGATCGCCTTGGTATTCTCTACCTGATCACCTGAGTCGGTTTGGGGTACGGGCGGCGCATAGCTCGCTAGAGGTTTTTCTCGACAGCATAGGATCATCCACTTCCCCCATACGGGGTCCCCATCACATCTCAGGCCCGACATCGAAGTCAGCCCTCCGGATTTGCCTAGAGGGCGCCCTACATGCTTAGCCGTACACAACCATCGGTACGGTTGGACTACCTTCCTGCGTCACCCCATCGCTTGACTACTACCAGTTCGGGTCCCACGCTACGCCTGCTCGCCTCACCCCGAAGGGATCGGTCGAAGCAGGTTTCGGATGGTTAGCATCACCAGGTTCGTCATGGGCGCTACTTTGCCGGTACGGGAATATCAACCCGTTGTCCATCGACTACGCCTGTCGGCCTCGCCTTAGGTCCCGACTTACCCAGGGCAGATTAGCTTGACCCTGGAACCCTTGATCATTCGGCGCAAGTGTTTCTCACACTTGATTCGCTACTCATGCCTGCATTCTCACTCGTGCCGTCTCCACCCCTGGGTCACCCCGAGGCTTCACTGCCGGCACGACGCTCCCCTACCCATCCACACACCTGAACCAACCTCGAGGGCGGCTAGGCGATCGTGTGAATGCCATAGCTTCGGCGGATGACTTGAGCCCCGCTACATTGTCGGCGCGGAATCACTTGACCAGTGAGCTATTACGCACTCTTTCAAGGGTGGCTGCTTCCAAGCCAACCTCCTGGTTGTCACTGCGACTCCACATCCTTTTCCACTTAGTCACCGCTTAGGGGCCTTAGCTGATGGTCTGGGCTGTTTCCCTCTCGACTACGGAGCTTATCCCCCGCAGTCTCACTGCTGCGCTCTCACTTGCCGGCATTCGGAGTTTGGCTAACGTCAGTAACCTGGTAGGGCCCATCGGCTATCCAGTGCTCTACCTCCGGCAAGAAACACGCAACGCTGCACCTAAATGCATTTCGGGGAGAACCAGCTATCACGAAGTTTGATTGGCCTTTCACCCCTATCCACAGGTCATCCCCTCAGTTTTCAACCTAAGTGGGTTCGGTCCTCCACGTCGTCTTACCGACGCTTCAACCTGCCCATGGATAGATCACTTCGCTTCGGGTCTTGATCGTGCTACTGAACCGCCCTGTTCGGACTCGCTTTCGCTACGGCTTCCCCACACGGGTTAACCTCGCAACACAACGCAAACTCGCAGGCTCATTCTTCAAAAGGCACGCCGTCACAACCCCACAAGGAGATCGCTCCGACGGATTGTAGGCACATGGTTTCAGGTACTATTTCACTCCCCGCCAGGGGTACTTTTCACCTTTCCCTCACGGTACTTGTCCGCTATCGGTCATCAAGGAGTATTTAGGCTTAACGGGTGGTCCCGCCAGATTCACACGGAATTTCAGGGGTTCCGTGTTACTTGGGATGACACATCACAGCCGTGCACTTACACCTACGGGGCTATCACCCTCTACGGCGCCACTTTCCAATGGACTTCAACTTCACGCACGGTTTCTTACTGTGTGAAGGGCCGGCAGACCCCTCCATGTGCTCCCACAACCCCCGCAACGCAACCCCTGCCGGGTATCACACGCAACGGGTTTAGCCTCATCCGATTTCGCTCGCCACTACTCTCGGAATCACTGTTGTTTTCTCTTCCTTCAGGTACTGAGATGTTTCACTTCCCTGAGTTCCCTCCACACGCCCTATATATTCAGGCGCGGGTAACTGGACATGACTCCAGCTGGGTTTCCCCATTCGGACACCCCCGGATCACAGCTCGGTTGCCAACTCCCCGGGGCTTATCGCAGGCTCCTACGTCCTTCATCGGCTCTTGATGCCAAGGCATCCACCATGTGCCCTTCATAGCTTGTCTCACAAACACAACACGACAACAACTACAAAGACACGCACCAACACCCACCCCCTCACCGGAGGGGGCATCAGCGCAAAGCACCAACACCCACCCACCACCAGGGCAGGACAGGCATCAGCGCAAGATGCTCGCGTCCACTATGCAGATCTCAAACAACAAACCCACCAACACCAGCCACCCACAACCGTGGGCACCAGCAAAGGAGGCCTCGAAGACTCAACCACCAGACCCGGAAGGAAAAACCCTCCAGGGCCCGGCCGC
>CAWGVX010000002.1:2280000-4477495 GCA_963826155.1 uncultured Actinomycetota bacterium
CGCGTCGACCGTCGTGACACCCGCCTCGCGCAGGGCGGCCCCGAGGGTGTCCGGGCTCAGCCCGGCCAGGTCGCCGCCGCCGAAGAGTGCGGCCGAGGCAGCCTTGATGCGCTCGGTCTCCTCCGCGCCGTGCACCAGCGTGGTGACGTGCTCGGCGAGTGCCTTCTGCCCTGCCCGCAGGAACGGCTTCTCCGCATGCTGCGCCTCGAGCTCCTCGATCTCTCCGCGTGGGAGGAAGGTGAAGACCCGCAACAGCTCTCCGACCTTCTCGTCCTCGACGTTGAGCCAGAACTGGTAGAAGGCGTAGGGAGACATCATCTCGGGGTCGAGCCACAGCGCCCCGCCCTCGGTCTTGCCGTACTTGGTGCCGTCGGCCCTGGTGATCAGAGGCGTGGCGAAGCCGTGCACGTGGCCGGCGTCGGTCCGCCGGACCAGCTCGACGCCCCCGGTGATGTTGCCCCACTGGTCGCTGCCGCCGAACTGCAGCGTGACGCCGTGGTCGCGGTAGAGGTTGAGGTAGTCCATCGACTGCAGCAGCACGTAGCTGAACTCCGTGTAGCTGATGCCGGACTCCAGGCGTCGCTTGACGGTGTCCCGGGCGAGCATCCGGTTCACCGGGAAGTGCTTGCCGATCTCCCGGAGGAAGTCGATGACCGACAGGGACGCCGTCCAGTCGTAGTTGTTGACCATCGTCGCGGCGTTCGGGCCCTCGAAGGAGAGGAACGGCTCGATCTGGCGCCGGACCCGGTCGACCCAGTCCTTGACGGTGTCGAGGGAGTTGAGGGTGCGCTCCCCCGAGTCCCTGGGGTCGCCGATCATGCCCGTCGCACCGCCGACGAGGGCGTACGGCGTGTGGCCGGCGAGCTGGAGCCGACGCGCGGTCAGGATCTGCAGCAGGTTGCCCATGTGCAGGCTCGGGGCGGTGGGGTCGAACCCGACGTAGAACCGCACGCTCCCGGCCGCGAACGCCTCGCGCAGGGCCGCGAGGTCGGTCGAGTGGGCGATGAGGCCGCGCCACTGCAGGTCGTCGAGGAGGGTGGGGTCGAGGGACACGCGGAGGCCTTCCACAGTTTCGGTGCTGACGACCCCCAGCCTGCCCCATCGGCGCGGGCACCGCGCAACCGGTTTCACCGATGCGGCCGCCGCGAGTGCCCTCGCTACCCTGATCGGCGGCATGGGAGGGACCCAACGGTGATCGCAGGCAGGTACTCGCTGGACCGGGAGATCGGTCGCGGCGGCATGGGCTCGGTGTGGCTGGGGCGCGACGAGGTGCTCGGCCGACCGGTCGCGCTCAAGCGCATCGGGATGGTCCCCGGCGCCGGGGCCCCCGACCTGGTCCGCGCCGAGCGCGAGGCCCGGCTCGCGGCCCGGCTCAACCACCCCCACGTGGTGTCGGTCTTCGACCTCGTCGTCGAGGACGACCAGCAGTGGCTCGTCATGGAGTACGTCGAGGGTGTGACCCTGGCCGAGCTCGTGCGTGAGGAGGGGCCGCTGCCCCCGGATCGTGCGGCCGCCCTGCTGGCGCAGGCGGCCGACGCGCTGGCCGAGGCCCACGAGGCCGGCATCGTGCACCGTGACGTGAAGCCGTCCAACATCCTCGTCACCAGCCACGGCCAGGTGAAGCTCACGGACTTCGGGATCGCCCGGGCCGCGGCCGACGCCACCCTGACCCAGACCGGCCTGGTGACCGGGTCGCCGGCCTACCTCGCCCCCGAGGTCGCCTCCGGCCAGTCCGCGACCCCGGCCAGCGACGTGTGGTCGCTCGGTGCCACGCTCTACCACGCGCTCGCGGGGAAGCCGCCGTACGAGGTGGGCGAGAACCTGATGGGGGCGCTCTACCGGATCGTCCACGAGGAGCCCCCGCGCCTGCCCGAGGCCGGCCGGCTCGCTCCCCTGCTCGAGGCGACGATGACCCGCGAGCCGGCGGACCGGTGGCCGGTCAGCCGGGTGCGCGACGTGCTCCGCTCCGGCGGCGTCGCGCCGGAGCCGGCGCGCTCGTCCTCCGATCCCCCGCCCGGTCGAACCCGGGCGCTCCCGGCGACGCCGCCACCAACGCCCGGACACCCGGTGCAGGGCCGCGGCCCCGGTCGCTCGCTGCTTCCGGTGCTGGTCGGCCTCGTCGTGGTGGTCCTGGTCGTCGCGCTCCTCGGCTGGCAGCTCATCACCCGCGGCAACGACGGTGCCGACCCCGGGGCCGCCAGCCCGCCCACCCGGTCGGGGACGTCGGGCGGCTCCCCCAGCGACGGCCGGACGCCGAGCGGCTCGTCGAGCCCCTCGCCGGGCGGACCGACCGCCGACGGCATGCAGCAGTTCATCAAGGACTACCTGGCGACCGTCACCCGTGACCAGAAGTCGGCCTTCGCCATGCTGACGCCGCGGTTCCAGCGGGCCAGCGGCGGCCTCTTCGGGTACGACGGCTACTGGAGCACCATCCGGACCGCCGACCTCCGCTCCTTCACCGGCACCGACCCCGACGCGCTCACGATCGGCTATGTGGTCGACTACACCCGCAAGAACGGCAGCTCGACGACCGACCGGGTCTCCCTCCAGCTGGTCTACCGCCACGGCCGGTACCTGATCGACGGCGAGTCCTGAGCGGACGCGAGTTCGGCGTCCCGCGGCCGATCGGCGCCCCATCCGCCCCACGGAGCCCTATCGTTTCCTCGGGAGGAAGCGCATGGAGCTGGCTGGGCTGTACCGGGACGTCGTCGAGACGTCGCCCGACGGCATCTGGGTGTTCGACCTCGAGGGTCGGACGGTCTACGCCAATCCCGCGCTCGCCCGGATGTTCGGCGCCGAGCACTCGGAGCTGCTCGACCTGACGGTCTTCGAGACGCTCGACGAGGCCGGGCAGGGTCAGTTCGCCGACCACCTCGAGGACGTGCGCCGGGGCGAGCTGAACGCCGGCGACGTCGAGTGCCGCTTCGTGCGCCGTGACGGCAGCGCCCTGTGGGTGCTGGTGCGCGAGAGCGCACTGCGGGGGCCGGACGGCCGGATCACCGCGGTCGTTCACCGGCTCACCGACTTCTCCGACCGCCGCTCGGTCCACGACACGCTCACGGCCAGCCAGCGCCAGCTCGCCGAGGCGCAGCGGATCGCCCGGCTCGGGAGCTGGGAGTGGGACGTCGGGGAGGACCGCATCATCGGGTCCCAGGAGCTGTACGCCCTCTACGGCTACGGGCCTGCCGAGCTCGACAGCAGCTACGCCGACTTCCTCGCCATGGTGCACCCCGACGACCGGAGCCAGGTGGACGACGCCGTCCAGGCCGCCCTGCGCGACGGCGGCGCGTTCGTCTTCGTGGTCAGGGTGGCGCACGTCGACGGCAGCTGGGTGTGGACGCGGGGCCGCGGCGAGGCGCACCGCGACGCCACCGGCGCGGTGACGCGGATGTCCGGCACCCACCAGGACATCACCGAGACCAAGCTCGCCGAGCTCGCGCTGGAGGACTCCGTCCGGCAGAACGCGCTGATGCAGGCGGTCGCCACCGCGGCGAACGAGGCGCGGACCCTCGAGGAGGTGCTCAGCCAGGCGCAGGCGCTGGTGCTGCTGCACGACGACTGGGAGCGGGCCCGGGCGTTCCTGCCCTCGGCCGACGGGCGCGGCGTCGTACCCCTCTACATCTTCGAGGAGGACCGCGAGGCGGACGCGACCGAACGCCGGAGGTCGGCCGCCGAGGCCGAGCTGGCCAACCGTGCCTTCCGCGAGCGCCGCACCGTGTGGGACGACGCCCGGCTCACCGTGGCCTTCTGCGTCTCCGCGCACGACCAGGTGTGTGCGGTCATCTCGATCACCTCCGCTCCCCCGCTCCACCGCCACGACATGATCACCTCGATGGTCGAGCAGGTGGCCGTGCAGCTCGCCCGGGTCGCCGAGCGGGAGCGGGCGGAGCGGGAGCTCGCCACGGCCAGGGACGCCGCCATGGAGGCCTCCCGCCAGAAGTCGGAGTTCCTGGCCACGATGAGCCACGAGATCCGCACCCCGCTCAACGGCGTGATCGGCCTGAACGACCTGCTGCTGCGCACCCGGCTCGACCCCGCCCAGATGCGCCTCGCCTCCGGCGTGCAGGTGGCCAGCAGGGCACTGCTCGGCGTGATCAACGACGTCCTGGACTTCTCGAAGATCGAGGCTGGCAAGCTGCTGCTCGAGCGGCTGGACTTCGAGGTGCGACCGGTCTTCGACCAGGTCGCGAGCCTGCTCGCCGAGGCCGCGCGCACCAAGGGGCTCGAGCTGGTCGTCTCGTGTCATCCCGACGTTCCCGAGGTCCTCCGCGGTGACCCGATGCGGCTCGCCCAGGTGCTGACGAACCTGGGCTCCAACGCGGTGAAGTTCACCGAGGTCGGCCAGGTCCTGGTGCGGGCCACGGCGCAGCCGGCACCGGGAGGGCGCACGCTGCTCCGGGTCGAGGTCAGCGACACCGGCGTGGGTGTCCCCGAGGGCGACCTGCGGAGCCTGTTCGACCCCTTCACCCAGGCCGACGCCTCGACGACCCGGACCTACGGCGGCACCGGGCTGGGGCTGGCGATCTCGCGGGAGATCGTCGAGGCCCTGGGCGGGGAGATCGGGCTTGAGGCCAACCCCGCGGGCGGGACGGTCTTCTGGTTCACCGCGGGCTTCGAGACCGCCGCGGGAGACGTCGCCGACCCCGACGACGAGTACGCCCGGGGCTGGCTGCGTGGCCGCAGGGTGCTCGTGGTGGACGACAACGACCACAACCGGCTGGTGCTGCAGGAGCAGCTGGCCTGGTGGGGGGTGCGGGCGCACGTGGTCGCCGACGCCCACGCGGCCCTGGCGGCCGTGGCGGCGGCCACCAGCGAGGGTGACCCGTACGACGCCGCCCTGCTCGACCTGATGATGCCCGGACGCGACGGCCTGGACCTGGCCGAGGACCTGCGCCGCCAGCCCGGGAACGACGAGCTGGTGCTGCTCATGCTCACCTCGCGGACGGTGCCCGACCCGGACCGGGTCCGCGCCGCCCGGGTCACCGACCTGCTCACAAAGCCGGTGCTGTGGGCGGCGCTCCGCGACGCGCTGCTCCACCACGTCGCCGGCGCCGGCCCGCGGCCCTCGGTCTCCGGCGGCCCGCCCACGGGCTCGACCCGGCGGCACCGGGTGCTCGTCGTGGAGGACAACCCCGTCAACCAGATGGTGGCCGTGGGCATGCTCGAGTCGCTGGGCTACGCCGCCGTGACCGCCGACGACGGGCTCGCCGCCGTCGAGTCCCTGGACCGGGACGGGCACGAGCGCTACGACGCGATCCTGATGGACGTGCAGATGCCACGGATGGACGGCTATGCCGCCACCCGGCAGGTCCGCGCCCGCGAGCAGGGCAGCCGGATCCCGGTCATCGCCATGACCGCCGCGGCCATCGAGGGCGAGAAGGACCGCTGCCTGGCCGCCGGCATGGACGACTTCCTGACCAAGCCGGTGGACATCACGGTCCTGCGCGCCGTGCTCGAGAAGTGGCTCGCCGGCGCCCAGCAGCAGCCCGGCGGGCCACCGCCGGGCACGGGCCGTCCCCCCGCCCCGGGCGAGCCACGGATCGTGGGGCTGGACGTCTCCCGGCTCGACGAGCTGCGCGACCTCGACCCCGGGAGCACGGCGTACCTCGACCGCGCGATCGGCAACTTCGTCACGAACACGCCGGCGACGTTGGCCACCATCCGCGAAGCCTGCGACGCCGGCGACGTGCAGACGCTCAAGCAGGTCGCCCACAAGCTCGCCGGCGGGGCGCTCAACCTCGGCGTGACTCCGGCCGGACGGATCGCCCAGCAGATCGAGCTGGCGGCCGA
The DNA here is from genome assembly GCA_963826155.1 of uncultured Actinomycetota bacterium. Classification (GTDB taxonomy): domain Bacteria; phylum Actinomycetota; class Actinomycetes; order Propionibacteriales; family Nocardioidaceae; genus Nocardioides. Next base: position 2,285,791 of record CAWGVX010000002.1, read on the forward strand.
CACCGGCAGCACGAACGGCTGCGCCCGGCTCGTCGACGACCTCGACAGGGCCCTGGCCGAGGGCAGGCAGGCGGTCCTCGCCTACCAGGCGTCCTACTCCTGAGCATCGGCGGCGTCCCGGTCCCCGGGGGTTGGCGCTCGCCCGCGCTGGGTATCACCCCTCCGACACTCGGGACACGTGCCCGGACCCAGGCCCGGACCTAGGAGAGAAGTCAATGAAGAGTTTGCTCGGCCTCATCGTCGTGCTGTGGCTGGTGATCGGCGTCGCCGCCGCGTTCCAGCGCGGCTACTTCGGCAACGACCGGGACGTCAGCTGCAAGAGCGCCGGCGACACCGCGCTCACCGTGGTGGCCGGCCCGCTGAACTACATGGGGGCGAACCCCAAGGTCGACTGCCACGTGAAGGTCCCCCAGCCCTCCAACTGAGGCCTCCCGACGCGATCGGCGACCCCGGCCGTGACCTACCCCTGGTGGTCATGACCGGGGTCGTCGTCGTCCAGGGCGCCGAGGTTCCCGACCAGGACGGCGATCGGGGGGATCACCGCGGCGACCACGCTCATCACCACCGCCGCGGTCGTGGACCACAGGCGCACGACGTTCCACGCCAGGACGATGAGCACCACGCAGGTCCCCATCAGCACGAAGTACGCCCGCCGTCGACCCGCTCGTGCTGCCATCCCCCGAACCTACGCCGGGACCGCGGGTCTCACCGCGGTGGTGCAACGATCGGGGTGACACTCGTCCACGACCTCCCGGGAGACACCCATGCGCTACCGCAAGCTCGGCCGGACCGGACTCGAGGTGTCGGTGGTGACCCTGGGATGCATGAGCTGGGGTGACCCCGCGCGCGGCGGCCACCCGTGGGTCCTCGACGAGGAGTCCGGCCGCAGCCTCATCAAGGAGGCGCTCGAGGCCGGCATCAACGTCTTCGACACCGCCAACGTCTACTCCGGGGGCAGCAGCGAGGAGATCACCGGCCGGGCGCTGCGGGACTTCGCCCGCCGCGAGGAGGTCGTCATCGCCACCAAGGTCCACGGGCGGATGCGCCCCGGGCCGAACGGGGCGGGGCTGTCGCGCAAGGCGATCCTGCACGAGATCGACGCCTCGCTGTCCCGGCTCGGGACCGACCACGTCGACCTCTACCAGATCCACCGCTGGGACCCCCACACCCCGATCGAGGAGACGATGGAGGCCCTGCACGACGTCGTCCGCGCCGGCAAGGCGCGCTACCTCGGCGCCTCGTCGATGTTCGCGTGGCAGTTCGCCAGGGCCCAGCACGTGGCGGAGGTCAACGGGTGGACGCCGTTCGTCTCGATGCAGGACCACTACAACCTGCTCTACCGCGAGGAGGAGCGGGAGATGCTGCCGCTGTGCGCGGACCTGGGGGTCGGCGTGATCCCGTGGAGCCCGCTCGCCCGCGGCCGGCTGACCCGCGACTGGGACGCGACGACGGCCAGGGCGGAGACCGACGAGTTCGGGGCGACCCTCTACCGCGACGAGGACCGCACCATCGTGGAGACCGTCGCGAACGTCGCCGAGCGGCACGGGGTCTCGCGGGCCCAGGTCGCCCTCGCCTGGCTGCTCGCGCAGCCGGTCGTCACCTCCCCGATCGTCGGGGTGACCAAGCCGCACCACCTCCATGACGCGGTCGCCGCGGTGGACCTCGAGCTCACCCCTGAGGAGGTCGAGGAGCTCGGCAGCGGGTACGTCCCGCACGCGATCGCCGGGCACCGCTGAGCCGGATCGCAACCGCGCGGACCCGGCGGCCGGCGGCCCAGCCTCAGGCCGTGGCGGCCAGCGTCGACGCCGGGTGCCGACCGCGGGCCGCGCGCTCACGCAGGCTCGACGCCGCGAGCCGGCGCGCCGCCTCCGGCAGGCCCGGCCCGTCCACCCCCTGGGCCCGGGCGAGCTTGACCGAGCGCGCGAAGCAGCGCATGACCGACCCGGCGGGGATCGCGTCGAACTCGGCGGTGAGCTCGAAGGCGGTCTCGATCAGGGTCCGGTGCAGGTCGACCACGCCGTGCGCGGTCACCGTCGTACCGGCCCCGTGTCCGGCGCGCATCCGCCCTCCGGACGTCGTCTGGTTGCTCATCAGGCCTCCCTGCCCAGCATGGTGTCCAGCCGGTGCCAGCAGTAGACAGGGACCAAGGTCCTTTCCGGGAGACCCGTGCGAGCCCATTTCCGGGTAGACCGTTTTGGGTACGCATCGCCGACGTTGTCACGGGAGTGCGCGGCCGTGACGGGAGGGACGGCCCGGGGAAGCACGCCGCGGATCCCCGCTGAACCCGCGCCGCTCCCGCGTCGTACGTCCTGTCGAGGAGCCCTCATCCAGAGGCTCCCGTCCGGAAGGAGGCAGGACATGGAACCTCGGCGCACGCGCCCAGGAGTGCTGGTGGGAGCGGTGGTCGCGGCACCGGTGCTCCTGCTCGCGGCCTGCGGCGGATCGACCTACCAGAGCTCCTCGGGAACGGCCTCGGGGTCCTCGTCCGGCTCGGGGCCCGCCCGGGTCGCGGCCCACGGCGGGCCCGGCGGCTACCTCACCGACGGCTCGGGCCGCAGCGTCTACCTCTTCGAGTCCGACCACGGCAAGGTGTCGACCTGCAACGGCCCCTGTGTCTCCGCGTGGCCGCCGCTGACCACCACCGGGGCTCCCCAGGCGTCGGCGGGTGCGAAGTCCGCGATGCTCGGGACGATCACGCGCTCGGACGGGGCGAAGCAGGTCACCTACGGCGGGCACCCGCTCTACTACTACGCGGGGGACTCGACCGCCGGCCAGACGAACGGCGAGGGCCTCAACGGGTTCGGGGCCCTGTGGTACCTCCTCTCCCCCGGCGGCGCGACGGTCCAGCACGTGGCCTCGACGTCGAGCGGAACGTCCGGGGGCTCCTCCGGCGGCTCCTCCGGGGGCTCGTCCTCGGGCGGGTCGGGCTACAGCAGGTACTAGGTCCGGGAGCGGCGGACCCCCGCCGCGCGGTGCGCGACGGGGGCCCGTGGTGCCGGTCCGGGATCAGCCGAAGAAGCTGAACACCCGGCCCATCAGGTCGGACTTGTCCGAGCTCGTGCCATAGGCCTCGAACGGGAAGGCGGCGAAGACGACCTTGTAGTCACCGGCGAACGACAGCGCGTCCGGCTTGGTGCTGTCGTCGGTGAACGCGGCCTCGGCCCCGCCGATCGGCGTGATCTCGTCCTCGTAGTTCGCCTGCAGGACCGAGTGGTCCAGCGGGACCGGTCCGATGCCGTCGGTCACCGGGTTCCCGGCGACCCCGTGCACGGCACCGGTGGCCTTGTCGTTCTGCGCCTCCGAGCCGTCCCAGTCGACGTGCAGGTAGTCGTGGACGAAGTCCGTCGTACCGGCCGCCTGGTCGAGCAGGTCCTGGCCCGAGAGGAACAGGGACCCGCCGTTGTCGAGGAACGCCTTGAGCTCGTGCTCGTAGCCACCGAGCGGAGCCGGGTAGCTGTTGCCGGTGAACCAGACGACCCTGGAGTGGGCCGCGAGGTAGGACTCGGGCAGCTGCGGCTTGTCCCCGAGGTCCCAGACGCTGTAGTCGATGTTGTTCGCGTCGAGGGCGTCGGTGTAGTACGGCTGCGAGTCCACCGGGTCGTTGGTGTCCTCGTCGACGACCAGCGTGTCGACCGTGACCGCGATGGAGGTCAGGTCGGCGGTGTCGGAGACGGAGGAGTCCGCCGTCGAGGTCACCTTCAGCGTCGCGGTGTCGGTGGCGTCGTTGGCCGCACCGGCCGGCACGTCGACCTTGACACAGACGTCGGTCGAGTCCCCGCTGGCCACCGCGTCGGTGGTCGCGAGCGGCGTGGCGCAGTCGTCGGCGTACACCGTGGCCGGCCACTGGTTGCCGGAGACGGACACGTCGTAGCTGTCCGACTCGTAGCCGTCGTTGGTGATCGTCTCGTTGAACGTGGTCCGGTCACCGGCCTTGGCACCCTGGGTGTTCGGGGCGGGCGAGACCGAGACCGCGTGCTTCGGGGCGATCGGCGTGACGAACGGGCTGCCCGTCGCGCCGGGTCCCTGCGACGAGGTCACCGTGAGGCCGTCGTTGACGATCTGCTCCACCGAGGCCGGCAGGTTGTCGACCACGCGCACCGAGACGGTCAGCGACACCCTGCCGCCCGCCGGCACCGTGACACCGTCCCAGCGCGCTCCGTCGGTGTCGAAGTGACCACCCTGGCCGATGTTGGCCGACCGGGTGTGCGCCGGCAGCGGGTCGGTCACGGTCACGCCGGTCGCGTCCTGGTTGCCGATGTTCTTGACGGTGACCGTGTAGTGGATCGTCTTGCCGGGGCCGATGTTCTCGGTGGCCTCCGACTTGGACACGAGCAGCGCCGGGAGCGGGCCCCGGTTCTTCATCGTGTACGCGCCACGGCCGTGGGTGCCGGCCGCGAGGACGCCGTGGCTGGCGTCGTAGTCCATCTGCCACACGGCGACCTTGGGCATGGCGCCCAGGCGGGTCCAGGACCGGCCGGCGTTGGTGCTGATGAACGGGCCCACGTCGGTGCCGACGTAGACGGTCTTGTTGTTCGACGGGTCGATGACGACCGTGTCCACGGGGACGTCGGGCAGGTTCGCCGTGACGTTCTTCCAGTGCTTGCCACCGTCGGTGGTGGCGAACAGGTGGCCCGGGGTGTCCGGGGTGGCCTTGTCGAAGCCGGCGAAGCCGGCGTAGGCGATGCGCCAGTTCGAGCGGTCCACGGCGATCTGGTCGACCGGGCGGCCCGGCAGCACGTGGGTGCCGACCCGGGTCCACGACGGGTCGTCGCTCGTGGTCGCGTCGGGGCTCACCTGGATCCAGCCCTCGTCGGTGCCGACGTAGACACCGGTGCCGCCGTCGGAGACGCCGACCGAGGAGATCACGCAGCCGCGGGCGCCGTTGGACGCCGTCTGCTCGCAGCCGCTGGTCAGGTCACCCGAGATCGGCGCCCACGTCACGTCCGCGGCCGACTCGGTCTCGGCGTTGTCGGTGCGGTAGAGCCGGTAGGTGCCGAGGAACATCTGGTTGGTGTTGCCCTGGTTGAGGGTCATCGGCACGTAGAACTCGGAGCGGTCCTTGGGGTTGATCCCGCCGTCGATCGTCTCGTTGCCGAAGATCGTGCCGGTCTCGGTCGGGTCGTAGCGGTACGGCGAGATGGCGTAGTACTCGCCGAAGACGTACGCCGGCAGCGCGTCCGGTGCGTACGGGTTCACCGTGGACTGGTCCACCTGGGCGTACCCGCCGTCACCGCTGGCCTGGTCGAACCACCGGTCGTTGACCGTCGACTTGCGCAGGGTGCCGTTGTCCTGCAGGCCACCCCAGTACTGGCCCTCCACCTGGGGCACGGTCTGCATCGAGACGTACTGGCCGATGCTCAGGTTGGTGGAGTGGATCAGCGCACCCGTGTGCGGGTCCACCGTGCCGTTGAGGTCCTGCCAGTCGGTGTCGGCCAGCGTCTCACCGTCGCCGGTGCGGCCACCCTGGTGGAAGGACTGCCAGACGCCACCGTCGTTGCCGATCGCGATGTGGTCGGTGTCCTTCGGGTCGAAGGCGATCGCGTGGAAGTCGGGGTGCAGGTCCAGGCCGAGGTTCTTCCACGTCTGCCCGCCGTCGGTCGAGCGGTAGATGCCACCCGACGCCGGCGAGTTGTTGTAGCCGTAGGAGCCCTCGGCGTAGACCACGTCGGGGTTCGTCGGGTCGGGCTTGACCTCGTTGTCGTAGAAGCACTGGGTGCCGCAGTAGTCGACGACCGAGTCGTCACCGGTCGTGGAGCCGACCGCCGAGGCCCAGTGGGCGCCGTTGTCGGTGGTCTTCCAGACCTGCGCGGGGTGGTAGTTCTTCTGGCCGTCGTAGTAGTCGAACCCGGCGTACACCGTCGGACGCGCGTCGGAGGCGGGGTGCGACAGGCCCAGCGAGAACCGGGTGCCGCCGGCGTTGAACTTGCCGTCGGGCAGGTCGCCCATCGCGCTCGTCCAGCTGTGGCCGCGGTTGGTGGAGCGGTAGATGCCCTTGCCCCAGAACGAGGCCCACAGGACCTTCGGGTGCTGGGGGTCGATGACGAGGTCGGTCGCGCCGTGCAGCTGGTTCTTCGTGCCCTTGAGCAGGGTCCACGTCCGGCCACCGTTGTGGGAGCCCCACACACCGTACTTCTCGTCGGTGGGAGCCGAGGTGCGGTGCGAACCACCGCGGCCGCGCACCGTCGAGGCGTAGAGCACGTTGGCGTGGTGGGGGTCCACCGCGATGTCGGTGACGGCCTGGCCGGTGAACGTGCTGGAGACGTGCTTCCAGCTCATGCCGCCGTTCTTGGAGCGGTAGATGCCGTCGCCGTAGTAGGAGTCGCCGGCGAGGCTGCCCTCACCGGAGCCCATGTAGACGACCCGGTCCTTGCTGGGCGCCACGGCCAGCGCACCGACGGACTGGGTGTCGGTGTCCTGGGTGCGAGGGGTCCAGGTGCCGTCGGTGCCCTCGCTGGAGTCGTAGCTCCAGACACCGCCCTGGGCGCCGCCGACGAGGATGGTGCCGTCCTTGCGGATCGCGAGCGCCCCGACCCGGCCGGACATGGCCGCGAAGGTGTTCGTGGTCCGGACGACCTGGACGATCGGGTCGGGGCCCTGGTTGACCCAGGCGCCGCCGCCGCCTGCGCCGTGCGCGTCCCGCCGGGCGGTGCTCCGCCTGATCGCGTCGCTGCGGTTGGCGGCCTTGAGGCGGAGCCGGGCGGCCTGCCGCAGGTCGATGGGCTCGTCGCCGGACAGCAGCCGGCTCCAGTAGTAGGCGTCGCGCAGCTTCTCGACGCCTGCGTCGGCTTCGTCGGCGCCGTGGAACTCGTCGGCGATCTCGCCCTTGGGCGTGAGCTTGACGGGGGCGTCGTCGCCCGGCGCGGGGCCGGCGTACGCCGTGGTGGCCAGTCCTGCGGAGAGAGTCATCGCGAGGCCGGCGGTGCCGGCCGTGATGGCCCCCAAGGTGCGTCGGATGTTGTGCATGCAGACTCCAGGTCGAAGGAGACAGAACCGAGACAATCGATCGCACTCAACTCCTCTCCCGGCAGCCCCGCAGGCATTTCGGCGCAACACGCCGAAGAAATGGGGAAGGGCACCCGTTTCGGTCGCCTCGCCGAGCCCGCCGCCCGCCCATGGACACGGGGCGGCCCCGTCCCCGGACCGCCTTGACGTCCACCCTTTCGGGGGATGTACTGGAGCCACAGGGGTCCAGACCACGCCTCGTCCGTACGACGAAGGGACAGGTGTGGAGATGAGCCACGACGACGTTGCGGAGCTGCTGCCGACGTCGAGGGCTGTGTTCGGGACCCAGGTGATCGACGCCGCGGCCGGGCTCGAGGTCATCGCCCGGGACCGGTTGTCGATGGCCAGCAACGACCTGGCCGGCATCGCCACCAGCGCGCGGCCGGCCGTCCAGGCGCGTCTGCTCGGGGTCATCACCGAGCTCGACGAGCTCGCGAACGACCTGCGGGGCATCATCATCAGCCTCCGAAGCGGCCCGGATGGGTGAGCTGCGAATGCCCGGAGGCGACACGTGAGCCTTGCCCCCGCGCTGTACGAGGTCAGCCTCTCCGCCGATCCGCCCAGCGCGGCGGAGGCGAGGAACTTCGTCCGCCTGCACCTGCTCGCCCACGGACTCGACCGGCTGGTCGAGGACGTCCGCCTGGTCGCGAGCGAGCTGGCCACCAACGCCGTCCGTCACGCACGGTCGGCGTTCACGGTCAGCCTGGACGTCGGGAGCGCCCTGGTGGTGCTCTCCGTGGGCGACTCGTCCACGACGCTCCCGAGCATTCCCGGAACCGACACGCCACCGGTCAGCGGCGGCGGTCGTGGCCTGACCATCGTCGCGCTCCTGAGCAGCGACTGGGGCGTCGCGGTCGCCCAGGACGGTTCCAAGACCGTGTGGGCGTCGTTCGACAGCGACGGGGAGACCCGTGCGGCGCCCTGAGGACCGACCGCCGGGGCCCGCCCGGCCGCCGGCCGCCCGGCGGGAGCGTAGGCTCGTCACAGATCTGAGTCGCGTCGACCTGGCACTCAGCGCGACACGGACGGGCGAACCTCATGGGTAGGTTCGACGAATCGGCGGGGGATGGCGATGTCACCCCTCGGATCAAGGACCTTCTGGTGGCGTGTATCGGGGCCGTAGCGGTGGACGGGGGTGGGATGTCCCTCGTCTCGGGCACGGGACTCCGTGAGCCCGTCTACGGCTCGGACCCCACCGCCGAGACGCTGGAGCGGCTCCAGTTCACCTTGGGCGAGGGCCCCTGCGTCGACGCCTCCGCCGCCTGGTCGCCGGTCCTGGTCCCCGACCTGCGGGCCCCCGGGAGCGGAGTCAGGGAACGGTGGCCCACCTTCCTCACCGAGGCGTTCACCCTCGGTGTCCGGGCGGTGTTCGCCTTCCCGCTCCGGATCGGCGTGCGGTCGCTGGGTGCCGTCGACCTCTACCGGAGGTCCCCCGGCTGGCTCGAGGACGGTGACGTGGCGAAGTCGCTGGCGGTCGCCGACACGATCGCGCTGGCGCTGCTCGACACCGACGGGGCCATCGACGGCTCGTTCGGCACGAGCTCGCTGGACAACCTCGAGGTGCACCGCGCCGCCGGCATGGTCATGGTCCAGCTGGGGTCGAGCATCGAGGGCGCCCTGCTGGAGCTCCGCGCGACCGCCTACGCCGAGGATCTGCCCATCGACGAGCTGGCACGCGCGGTCGTCCATGGCGAGCGTCGATTTCCTAGGAGTCCCGATGACGAATGAGACGTGGACCGACCAGCTCGCCTCCGGCGGGTCCCGCGAGGCGCTGCTCGCGCGCAGCTTCGTGACGCTGGCGGACACCCTGGTCGACGACTACGACGTGGTGGACATGCTCGACCGTCTGGTCAACACCGTCGTCCAGCTCCTGGGCGTCTCCCAGGCCGGGCTGATGCTGATCGACCAGCGGGGGAAGCTGCACCTCATGGCGTCCTCCAGCGAGGCCACCCGGATCGTGGAGCTCTTCCAGCTCCAGGGGACCGAAGGGGGCCCGTGCGTGCAGGCCTCCCGCACCGGTGCGACCGTGGACGTCGAGGACCTCACGCGGGACACCGCGTGGCCGCGCTTCGCGGAGACCGCCATCGCCGCGGGCTTCCGCTCCGTCCACGCGGTGCCGATGCGGCTGCGGGAGCAGACCATCGGGGCGCTGAACCTGTTCAGCGACAAGTCGTCGTTCCTCGACCCCGAGGACCAGCGCCTGGCCCGGGCGTTCGCAGACATCGCGACCATCGGCATCCTCCAGCAGCGCTCGATCCACCGGTCCTCGCTCCTCGTCGAGCAGCTCCAGACCGCCCTGAACACCCGGATCGTCATCGAGCAGGCCAAGGGCGTGCTCGCCGAGCACGGCAAGGTGCAGATGGACACGGCGTTCGACGCCCTGCGCCGCTTCGCCCGCGACCGCAACCTCAGGCTCACGGGCGTGGCCGAGGAGCTGGTCCGGCGCGACCGCTCCCCCGACGAGATCCTCGGGAACCCGTCCGACGCCGTCGTGGAGGACGAGTAGCCCTCCGTCCCCACAGGACCGGCGCCCGCGCCCACGCGGCGCTTGGTAGGGCGGGTGGGGCTCGAACCCACGACCCAAGGATTATGAGTCCTCTGCTCTGACCGACTGAGCTACCGCCCCTCGAGACCGGGAGCCTAGTCGTGCGGACCGGTCGGGACGGCCTCGACCCCCGGGTCCCAGGCACGGTCTCAGGCCCAGTCGGGCAGGCCCGGCCTCAGGCCCGGTTCTGGGCGGCGACCAGCACCGAACCGGCGATCGCGGTCCCAGCGAGGAGCCGAGGTTGCTCATGCTGCGGGACAGCCCGGAGATGTCGCCGTGGTCGCTGTCGGGGAAGCTGGACTGCACATCCGCTCGGCACGCGCGGCGACGACCTGGATGCCGGCGGCGGCGGGGGTGAGCACCAGGCCGGTCTCGGTGCCGTTGGAGCCGCGCGCGTCCTGCAGGACACCGAGATGACGAAGACGAGCCCTGCATGGTCAGCCACCCGGCGAGCTGGGTGCCCAGGCCCCAGGTTGGCGGTCCGCGCGACGTTCATGTCGGTGGCGGCGTGGCTGGCGATGAACTGCGCCAGCGCCAGGGGGAGGACCCGCCGGCGCGCGGCAGCGCGATCGGTCGCGGCGATCTGGGTCCTCGGTCCTCCCGGCGGCAGCGTCCTCCGCGGCGACGGGCCTGACCCGGCCGGGACGAGATGGCCGGGTGCTCGGGGTGCACCTAGGGTCGGGGCATGGGGCGCGTCCGGATCGGCATCTCGGGATGGAGCTACCCCGCGTGGCGCGGGGACTTCTACCCGCCCGGCCTCGTCCACCGTCGCGAGCTGGAGTACGCCGCCGAGCGGATGGGCACGGTCGAGATCAACGGGTCGTTCTACTCGCTGCAGCGGCCCACGTCGTACGCCGCCTGGCGCGAGCAGACGCCCGACGACTTCGTCTTCGCGGTCAAGGGCGGGCGCTTCATCACCCACCTGAAGAAGCTCCGCGGGGTGGAGACGGCGCTGGCCAACTTCTTCGCCTCGGGCGTGCTGGCGCTGGGTCCCAAGCTCGGTCCGGTGCTGTGGCAGCTGCCCGAGAACCTGCCCTACGACCCGGAGCGGCTGCACGACTTCCTCCGGCAGCTGCCCCGCAACACCACCGAGGCGGCGGCGCTCGCGGCCGGGCACGACAACAAGGTGCCCGAGGACCGCGCGCTGGTCACCGCCGAGGCCGACCAGCCGCTGCGTCACGCACTGGAGTTCCGGAGCCCGACGTTCTGCGTGCCGGAGGCCTTCGAGCTGCTGCGGCAGCACGGGGTCGCCTGCGTGGTCGCCGACACCGCCGGGCGGTTCCCGCGGGTCGTGGAGGACACCGCCGACTTCCGCTACGTGCGCCTGCACGGGGACGAGGAGCTCTACGCCAGCGGCTACGGCCCCGCCGCGCTGGACGAGTGGGCGGCTTGCTGCCGGGACTGGGCACGCACCGAGGACGTCTACGTCTACTTCGACAACGACGCTCGGGGGCACGCGCCGCACGACGCCGTGGCGCTGGCCGAGCGGCTCGCCCAGCCGTGACGACCAGCCGTGACGACCGGTCGTGACCACCGGTCGTGACGAGCCGGCGCCACCCCGGGCTCTGCTCACGGGATCGGCTCCGGCACCCCGGGGGTCCAACGGCACTGTCCTCGGGCGCGACGACGGAGTGGGATCGGACAGATGAACCGACCGGCGATCGACGGCCTCGCCGCCGTGACGCGCCCGGCGCCGCCACCCCCCGGCCCCCTGCCGGCGGTCATCGCCTGGCGCGCGGTGGGCCGCTGCGTGGTCGCCACCTCCGCGATGCTGGCCAGGCGTCGGCTCTGGCAGCCCGGCGAGCACGTCGGACGGTCGTTCCTCTTCGCCGACGGCACCAGCACCCGCGTCTACCGCGAGACCCGGGTCGACCGGACGCCGCCCACCGACCCGTGCCTGCTGCTCGTGACGTTCCGGCTCCGGCGGGTGCACGGTGCGGCGCACGCCGCCTTCGAGCGGGAGAGCGTGCTGAACACGCTGCTGTTCGCCGGCTTCCCGGGGCTGGTCTCCAAGCTCTGGCTCGGCCACGACGAGCGCGAGCGCTACCGCGGCCTCTACGAGTGGGACGGCCCGCACCTGGCCGACGCCTACGCCCGCGCGCTGTGGCGGGTGCTGGCGCTGGTCAGCGAACCGGGATCGATCGACTTCCGCGTGCTGGCCGGGGTGCACCGCGACGACCTGCTCGCGGACCCGGCGCGCAGCCTCGGCGCCCGACCCGGTCCGGGCCCGTGGTGGCGCGTGGCGGCCAGCTCACCGCCCCCGGCAGCACCCCCACGGCTCAGCGTCGTGCGCGACGCGAGTCGACGAGCAGCGCGAAGGTGTTGAGACCCGCCCAGCCGATGGTCACGGCGAGGACCTTGGTGCGGACCCGGTCGTCCCGCGTCCGGGTGGCCAGCAGGGCGGAGTCGCCCAGGTCCATCGCGATGCGCATCAGCATCGCCGCGCGGATCGTGCGGTCGGAGCGGCCGAGCACCCCGAGCGAGCTGATGGCGAGGTCGCGGACGCCGTAGGTCTGGGCGAGCAGCTCCAGGCCGGGGCGGTTGGTCTCGTCGGCCTCGAGGGCGTCGGGGAGGTGGCCGGGCCGGGCGAGCGCGAACGCGCCGTACCCGGCGGTGGCGAGGGACATGAGGCGGCTGAGTCGATGGCTCATGCCGGCCACGCTAGCGATCGGCACCTGAGCCGGGGCATGCTCGGAGCCATGAGCGAGGAACGTGGGACCAGACAGCTGGAGCAGGTGCGGGAGGACTGGGAGCGGGCGCTGTGCGTGGTCGCGCACCCCGACGACCTGGAGTTCGGGGCCGCGGCGGCGGTCGGCCGCTGGACCGGCCAGGGCAAGACGGTGGCGTACTGCATGGTCACCAGCGGGGAGGCCGGCATCGACGGCATGCCTCCCGAGCAGTGCCGTGCCGTCCGCGAGGACGAGCAGGTGGCGTCGGCCCGGGTGGTCGGCGTGGACGAGGTGGAGTTCCTCGGCCTGCCCGACGGGGTCCTGGAGTACGGCGTGCCGCTGCGCCGGGCGATCGCCGGGTCGGTGCGGCGGCACCGGCCCGAGATCGTGGTGACCGGCAACTTCCGCGAGACCTGGGGCGGGCGCAACCTCAACCAGGCCGACCACGTCGCGGTGGGCCGGGCCGTGGTGGACGCGGTCCGCGACGCCGGCAACCGGTGGGTGTTCCCCGAGCAGCTCGCCGACGGGACCGAGCCGTGGGGCGGCGTCCGGGAGGTGTGGGCGTTCGGCTCCCCCCAGGCCACCCATGCGGTCGACACCACCGACACCTTCGACCTCGGGGTGGCCTCGCTCGAGGCGCACCGCGCCTACATCGACGGGCTCGGCTGGGAGGACTTCGACGCCCGGGAGTTCCTCGAGGGGTTCGGCCGCCAGAGCGGGCAGGCCCTCGGCGTCGCCCTCGCGGCGACCTTCGAGGTCTTCCCGATGGGCTGGGGCGAGTAGCGCACGCCACCTGGCCCGGCCCCGGGCGCTCACACCGGTGGGCCTCCGCGGACCCGCTTGTCGAGGCTCTCGGCCTCGAGCTCGATGTAGCGCTGGGTGAGCCGGCGCCAGACCACGGCGGCGACGGCGCCCCCGGGCCCGGACTGCTCGATGCTGAGCCTGACGGTGCAGCCGGCGGCGTCGGGGACGACCTCGTGCCGGGCCACCGTCCTCAGCCCGGGACCCGTGGACTCCCAGGTGAAGCTGCGCCCGTCCACCACCTCCGTCACCTCCCACGTCGCTCTCGGCAGCTTCGGCTGGCGCACCTCGGCGCGCGAGCCCACCCGGAACGGCCCGTCGTCGAGCCGCTCGACGCGGTCGACCGTCGGGGTCCACTCCGGCCACCGGGCGACGTCGAAGAGGACCGCCCAGGCCGACCGGGGCGGGGCGTCGATGTGCCTGCTGGTCTCGAACAACCGGCCCATGGGAGCCACCGTACGCCGGCACCGCGCTGCGCGTCCCGCCGCGCCCGGCTCCGCTGTGGCAGGGTGACGGCCACCATCACCACGGGGAACGGGGCAACGATGAGCGAACCTGAGCAGCTCGACGGCGGTTGGGCCGCCGACCACGAACCCGCCGGCACGACCGCGGGCGAGACCATCGGCTCACTGCTGACGCCGGGCGCCTGCGCGGTGGTCGCGCTGGTGCTCTCCGTGCTGGTGCTGATGGGCAACAACCTGATGGTGGTCGGCAGCCAGGCGATCGTCGGGAACGTGTTCGGGGGCTCCAGCGACTTCGGCCGGTACCTGGTCACCACCGGCGGCGGCATGCTGGTGCCGGTCGCGCTGAGCCTGGTGCTGGCCCGTCGGGCCCTGGCCCTCGGCGGCGCCACCGCGCAGCAGGCGACGCTCGCCCGGGCGGCCGTGGTGCTCGCGCTGGTGGGCGCGGTCTACGCCGTGCTGACGCTGGTCGGAGGACTCCTCCACCCCGGCGGGCCAGGGTTCTGACCTTGGGGACGGTGATGCCGCCGTTCCGCCGTCATGAGCGGTCCTCGCGCACCTCGCCGTCGACCAGCGCCTGACGGAGGAGCGCAATCTCGCTACGCAGGGCGTCGATGTCGTGCCTCGTCGCGGCTTGTGCCTCCTCCTCCGACTCCGACACCCTCTCCAGCAGCCAGCTCGCGAACGACGCGGTGACGACGCCGATCAGCGCGATGCCCGCCAGCATCAGCCCGACGGCGACGAGCCTGCCCGCGCCGGTCACGGGGAAGCGGTCCCCGTATCCCACGGTCGTGACGGTGGTGAAGGACCACCACACCGCGTCGCCGAAGTCATTGATGTTGGCGTCCGGCGCGCCGCGCTCCGCGTCGAGGACGGCCAGCGAGGCGACGAACAGGATCAGGGAGGTGGCTCCGAACAAGTAGACGGCGACGCGCCCTCGCAGCGACGTCCCGGCGGAGCGGTTCAGCGCCGAGAGGACCCGGACGACGCGCAGCGTCCGCAGAGGCCGGAATACGGGCAGCACGCGGCGCAGCGGCCGAAACACACGCGGAACAGCGATGGGCCGGGCGTGGGCTGCGGCCCCGCAGACGAGGCGTCTGGCGGTGGCTCGCTGACCGCCCGTTGGATGGAACGGCGAAGGGCCCCGGATCTACGCGTAGATCCGGGGCCCTCTCGTTGGCTCCCCCGGTTGGACTCGAACCAACAACCCTCCGGTTAACAGCCGAATGCTCTGCCAGTTGAGCTACAGGGGATCGCTGTGCAGCGCGGGAAACACTAGCAAGCCCATCGCGGCAGGGCGAAATCGGGCTCGCCGCCGCCCTCAGACCTCGCCGACCTCCTCGCGGGCGGCGGCCAGGGCCTCGCGGGCCAGCCGCACCACCTCGGGATCGGTCGGGTCGACGCCCTCGTCGTACTCGTAGACCCAGCTGATCGGCCGGTCCCCGCGCGGCGCGCGGCGGCCGATCACCCGCACACCCCGGCGCCCGCGCACCGGCACGTGCCGCTGCAGCACGACGCTTGCGGTCACCCGCTCGCGGACCAGCTCCAGCAGCCGGCCCGGCTCCTCCAGGGTGACCCGGTGCTCGGGCCGCGGCGCACCCCACGTGCCGACCTCGCTGACCCGCAGCAGCGCGGTCTCCCGGTCCCAGTCGGCGGCCTCCACCAGCTCCCAGGGGATCCTGGCCTCGACGGCCGCCTGCGGCGCCGCCGGCGAGAGCTGGACGTAGAGCGCGTCGCGGGTGCCGGCGACCACCCCGTCGGGCGCGCCGGCCCAGGCCAGGACCTTCTCGCCCTCGGCCACCCGGACCGGGGGCTGCGACCGGCGCGACAGCCTCACTGCCGGCTCACCGTGCAACCACTGCTCACCGGGCGCTCACTGCGCGCTCACGGTGCGCTCGCGGAGCGTGCGCCGGTGCTGCTCGAGCGCGGCCAGCTCGCCGAACATCTTGTTGTACTCCGCGGGGTGCTCGACGGGGTTGGTGCGCTGCAGGCGCGACTTCAGGTCCGAGATCCGACGCATCGTCGTGAGCTCGAGCAGCCGGAAGACGTGCAGCGCGACGTAGGACGCGTCCGGCTCCTTGGCGGTCAGCAGCGGCTCCACGGCCAGCGCGCTGATGGCCGAGGAGACCGCCGGGTCCGTGGCCGCGTCGCGCAGCCGGTTCGCCCAGCCCGGGTCACCGGCCCCGGCACCGGGCCCACCGGCGGCCGCGACCAGCTCCCACACGCCGCGGTAGGTGGGGTGGGTGAAGTCGTTGGTGCCGACGTCGCCGGTGATCCGGCCGATCGTCATCGGGTGCTGGATGACCAGCTTCAGCGTCTCCCGCTCGATCGAGAACCGCGGGTCGCGCAGGTCCGGGACCGGCCGGCGGGGAGCGGCCGGCGCGGGTTCGGCGGACCCCGGCCGCGAGTCCGGCCGACGGTCGGACCGCCGGTCGTTCTGGACGGGGCCGCGGGCCGCGGCGCGGCGGACCTCGGCACGGGCCTCGTCGACGTCGACGCCGATCATGCCGGCGAGCTCGCGCGCGAACGCGTCCACCTTCGAGCGGTCCCGGATGCTCGAGACCAGCCGGGCCCCCTCGCGCAGCGCGTCGACCCGGCTGTCGGCCCGGTCGAGGTCGTACTTGCCGACGACGTTGGACAGCACGAAGCGGTAGAGCGGCACCCGGCGGGCGACCAGCTCCCGCACGGCCGCGTCGCCCTGCTGGATCCGCAGGTCGCACGGGTCGAGGCCGGAGGGCTCGACCGCGACGTAGGTCTGGGAGACGAAGTTCTGGTCGCCGCCGAAGGCCCGCAGCGCCGCCTTCTGGCCGGCGGCGTCGCCGTCGAAGGTGAAGATCACCTCGCCGCGGAACTCCTCGTGGTCGTTGAGGAACCGGCGCAACACCCGCGCGTGCTCGTCGCCGAAGGCGGTGCCGCAGGTGGCGACGGCGGTGCCGACGCCGGCGAGGTGGGCGGCCATCACGTCGGTGTAGCCCTCGACGATCACCGCCTGCGAGGAGCGGGCGATCTCGCGCCGGGCCAGGTCGAGGCCGTAGAGCACCTGGCTCTTCTTGTAGATGGGGGTCTCGGCGGTGTTGAGGTACTTCGCGTCGATCCGGTCGTCGTCGAAGATGCGGCGGGCGCCGAAGCCGATGGTGTCGCCGCCGGCGTCGCGGATGGGCCAGAGCAGGCGGCCGCGGAAGCGGTCGTAGGCCGACCGGCCGACCGCCACCAACCCGCCAGTGACCAGCTCCTCCTGGCTGAACGCCTTGGCCCGCAGGTGCTTGAACAGCGCGTCCCCGTCGCGCGGCGCGAACCCGATGCCGAACTGCTCGGCGGCCGCCTGGTCGAAGCCCCGCTCGGCGAGGAACTGGCGGGCGACCAGCGCGTCGGGCGTGGCGAGCTGACCGGCGTAGAACTCCTGCGCCTCCCGGTGCGCGTCGATGAGCCGGCTGCGACGGGGGCCCTTGGGCCGGTCGTCCCGCTCGTCGCCGTCCTCGCGGCGCAGCTGCACGCCGTACTTGTCGGCGAGCCGCTCGACGGCCTCGCCGAACGACAGCGCGTCGAGCTTCATCACGAAGGTGATGACGTCGCCGCCTTCCCCGCAGCCGAAGCAGTGGAAGAATCCCCGTGACGGGGTGACGTGGAACGACGGGGACTTCTCGTCGTGGAAGGGGCACAGGCCCTTCTGCGAACCGCCGCCGGCGTTGCGCAGGCTCACGTAGGAGGAGACGACCTCGTCGATGCGCGCCTTCTCGCGCACCTCGGCGATGCTGTCCTCGCGAATCCTCCCGGCCACGTGGCGGAGTCTACGGGCGGCCCCGGGACCCCGGAGCGGCACTCCACAGGAGTCAGTACTCCCCCGTCATCACGTTGGCCAGCGGCTCGCCCGCGGCGAAGCGCTGCAGCTGGTCGCGGACCAGCCGGTGGGCCCGCGGCCACATGGCGCTGCTGGCCCCGCCGACGTGCGGGGTGATCAGCAGGTTGGGCGCCGACCACAGCGGGTGGCCCTCGGGCAGCGGCTCGGGGTCGACCACGTCGACGGCGGCCGAGATCCGGCCCGAGTGCAGCGCGGCGACCAGCGCGTCGGTGTCCACCACCGGCCCGCGGGCGACGTTGACGAGCAGCGCGCCGTCCTTCATCCGGGCCAGGAAGCCGGCGTCGACCAGACCACGGGTCGCCCCGGTCAGCGGCAGGATCAGCACCACCACGTCGGCCGCGGGGAGCAGCGCCGGCAGCTCGTCGATGCCGTGCACCCCCTCGCGCGCGGTGCGGGCCACCTTGACCACGTCGACCTCGAACGGCTGCAACCGGGCGTCGATCGCCTCGCCGATCGCGCCGTACCCGACCAGCAGCACCCGCTTGTCCGCCAGCGCCGGACGCCACTGGTCCTGCCACTCCCCCCGCTCCTGGGCGCGCACGAACTCCGGCACCCCGCGCAGCGAGGACAGCGCGAGCGTGACCGCCAGCTCGGCGGTGGAGGTGTCGTGGATGCCCCGGCCGTTGCAGAGCAGCACGCCCTCGGGCACGTGGGCGCGCAGGTTGTCGACGCCGGCGGTCATCGTCTGGATCACCCTGAGCGCGCTCATCCGGGGCAGCACCTCGCCGACCCGCGGCCCGACCTGGTAGGGCGGGACGTAGAACTCGACGTCGGCCACGGTGGCGGGCACGTGCTCGGTCGGGTCGACCACCTCGTAGCGCAGTCCCGAGGGCGGCTCGCCGAGCAGCTCGGGGTCGAACGGGAGCCAGACGAGGGGTTCGGTCACGCCAGTGAGGCTAGCGGGGGCTGCGCAGCCGCTCGTGCCAGGCCACCGCGCTGGCGTCGGTCAGCGACGCCACCTGGTCGACCACCACCCGGAGCCGGCCGGCGTCGTCGCCGGCCTCGCGCCAGTCGTCGGCGAAGGCCCGCTCGAGCTCGTCGGGGCCGCGGTGGGCGAGCAGCGCGACCAGCTCGGCCAGCAGCTCGCGCTGCCGCGCCATCGCCGCCAGCCGGTCGTCGGCCTGCATGACGTAGTGGGCGGCGATGCCCTTGAGCACCGCCATCTCGACCCGGGCCGCCTCGGGGACGACGAGGTCGGCGGAGTAGCGCGCGAACGGGCCGCCGGAGCTCGCGAACGTCGCGTGCTGGACCGCGCCGCAGAACCGGCCGATGAGGTCGCTGGTGAGGTTCTTCAGCGCGGCCAGGCTCCGCCGCGAGGAGTCGTACGGCGCGGTCGGCCAGCTCGCCTGCTGCCGCATCCCGGCCAGGCCGGCCTCGAGCAGGTCGTCGGTGGCGTCGGGGAGGTACCAGTCGCGGACCGTGTCCCACACCGCCGCGTGGTCGAGCCGGGTCAGCTCGATCCGGCCGGCGACCACCCCGTCCTCGACGTCGTGGACGGAGTAGGCGACGTCGTCGGCGAGGTCCATCACCTGGGCCTCGAGGCAGCGGCGTGCGCCTCCGACCCCGGCACGCATCCAGTCGAAGACCGGCCGGTCGTCGTCGTAGACCCCGAACTTCCGCACCACCCGGGGCGAGCCGTCGGCGTGCACACCGCCCGGCGCCTGCGCCTGCTCGCGGGGCCAGGGGTACTTGGTGCAGGCGTCGAGGGTGGCGCGGGTGAGGTTCAGCCCGACCGAGCGGCCCGCGGCGTCGAGGGTCTTGGCCTCGAGCCGGGTGAGCAGGCGCAGCGTCTGGGCGTTGCCCTCGAAGCCGCCGCAGCCCTCGCCGAGCTCGGCCAGCACCCGCTCGCCGTTGTGGCCGAACGGCGGGTGGCCCAGGTCGTGGGCCAGCGCCGCGGTCTCGGCGATGTCGGGATGGGTGCCCAGGGCCCGGGAGAGGTCCCGGGCGACCTGGGCCACCTCGAGGCTGTGGGTGAGCCGGTTGCGGACGAAGTCGTCGGTCTGCGGCCCGACCACCTGGGTCTTGGCCGCCAGCCGCCGGGACGCCGCCGCGTGCACCACGCGCGCCCGGTCGCGCTCGAACGGGGTGCGCTCGGGCGCGTCCACGCGCTTGGGCGGCTCGTCGACGAGCCGCTCGCGCGCCGCGGCGTCGTACTGCTCCAGGGAGTCCATCGGCGCCGACCCTATCCGCGGCCGCCGACGCGCCCGCGCGTCGGCGTCAGTTGACCGACACGTGCACGTGGTCCATGTGGTTGGCGGTGGCCGACCCGTGGTCGCCGTAGTCGCGCCAGCCCTCGGAGGCCCGTGCCGGTGTCCAGATCCGGTCCCACCAGATGACGTCGTAGAGGTCCAGCTCGGAGGCGTGGGACTGGAGGAAGGCCGCGATCCGGTCGCCCAGCGCCTTGTCGCTGGTCATGATGTCGATCGCCTTGCCCGAGGCGTGCTCGCCGTGCGCGTCCCAGCCGCCGTAGGAGGTGATCTGCGGGAACGCGTGGCACACGGCCCGGTAGACCAGCACCGCTCCGGACGTCAGCCCGTTCTCCACGCTGCCGTCGGGGCAGGGCGCGGTCGACAGCCCGGCGGGCGCGGTCCGCGACGAGGTCGAGGACGAGCCGGAGGACGGGGCCGGGGCCGGGGTGGGCTCCGGCTTGGGCTCCGGGGCGGGCCTGGTCGCGGTGAGGTAGCCGGCGGTCACCCAGCGGGACCTGCCGTCCACGGCGAGCTCGACCCGGCCGCCCTCGGCGCGGCCGGTGACCAGGACCTTGGAGCCGGAGTCGAGGAGACCGACCTGCTTGGCGCCCTTCTCCGGCGTGGTCCACAGGTTCAGCCGGGTGGTGCTCCACCGGTGCTCGTGGGCGTGGGCGACGGCGTGCCGGGTCTGGCGCGCGTCGTACCCGTCCTGGAGGCGCTTGATGTAGCGCTCGCCGCGAGCGGCGGCCAGGCGCGAGTCGGAGCGGGAGACGGTGTCGTCGGACCGGGTGATGCCGGTGGTGGTGGCGTCCTGGGCGACCAGGGCGTCCGGCGCGGGGTCGGACCCCAGCACCCCGAGGGTGACGGCGGTGCCGGTGGCCAGGACGGCCAGGGGGCCGGCCACCAGGGCGGCGCGGAGCTTGCGGCGGGCATCGGCGTCCCGCTTGTGGCTGATGGCCACAGCGCTGATCCTTTGCTGTTGCTGACGGGGGTCACGTCCGAGAACGTCGCCAGTCGCTCGGTAACGGAACGGCAACGACCCCCGAGTGAAGCACAGATTGACCACGCCGTCGCAAATTCGACCACCCCGTTGGGGGACGTGTCTCCGGTCACCCGAATGCCGTGTCAGTTGGTGCAGACGTGCACGTGGTCCATGTGGTTGGCGGTGGGTGACCCGTGGTCGCCGTAGTCGCGCCACCCCTCGGAGGCCCGCACCGGCGTCCAGATCCGGTCCCACCAGATGACGTCGTAGAGGTCCAGCTGGGAGGCGTGGGCCTTCAGGAAGGCCGCGATCCGGTCGCCCAGCGCCTTGTCGCTGGTCATGATGTCGATCGCCTTGCCCGAGGCGTGCTCGCCGTGGGGGTCGTAGCCGAGGTAGGTGTGGATCTGCGGGAAGGCGTGGCACACGGCCCGGTGGACGAGGACGGCGCTGGGGGTCAGTCCGCTCTCCACCCCGGAGTCCGGGCAGGGTGCGGTGGACAGTCCGGTGGTGGCCGGCTGCGGCGTCTGCTGACCGGAGGGGGTCGGCGTCGGGGTCGGCGGCGGGGTCGGCGTCGGGCTTGCCGTGGGCGTCGGCGTCGAGGTGGGCGCCGGTGGCGCCGGTCGTTCGCGGGAGAGATAGGCCGCGGTCACCCAGCGTGCCTCGCCGTCGACGACCAGCTCGGCGCGGTCGCCGGCGCGCCGTCCGGTGACCAGGACCCGCTCCCCCCGGTCGACGAGGCCGACGTCCCTGGCGCCGCCGCCCGACCCGGTCCACAGGTTCAGTGGCGCGGTGGTCCACAGGTGCGCGTGCGCGCCGCGGATCGCCGCGCGGGTCGCCCGCCGCGCGGCCCGGGCCGCCGCCGCGCGGGCTGCGTCCCGCGATGACCGGGACGCCGAGCGGGACGCCGCGCGGGTCGCCCGTCGGCGGTAGGCGTCGTGGAGCTGCTCGAGGGAGCGCCGGCCGCGCGCGGCCGCGAGCCGTGACGCCGACCGCGAGACGGCGTCCGGCTCGCGCGAGCCCCGGTCGGTGGGGGCCACCGACCGGGCTGCGCTCGCGGTGTCGTCCAGCGTCCCGGTGGGTGGCGGGGACATGCCCATGACGACGGCGACGACCGCCGCCACCAGGAGGAACGGTGCGGCGACCAGGGTCGCCCGGGCGGTGCGGGTGGCAGCGGTCTCCCGCTTGTGGCGGTACGCCACAGCGCTTGTCCTTTGCGGTCGCGGTCGGGGGTGGACCCGAGACTGCTGCCGACCGCAGGGGCACGGACCGGCAGCGCCCGCCGAGTGAAGCACAAACGGGCTACCCCCCGGCGGCTCGCACCCCCCATTTGGGGCACGCCGGCGGCCTCACCCGCCGGTCGCCTCGTCGGCCGCCTCGACCAGGTTGCAGCCGCTGCCGTCGGTGTCGTCGAGCCAGCCCTCCGGCAGCGCGACCCTGGCCCGCGGCGAGCCCTGGCGGCCACGCGGGCTGCCCAGCTCCGAGACCGGGAACGGCTCGTCGGGGTCGAGCTCGGCCAGCAGGGCGTCGAGCGCGGCCAGGCTGTCGACCAGCCCCAGCGAGCGGCGCATCTGGCCGCCGGTGGCGAAGCCCTTGAGGTACCACGACACGTGCTTGCGGAACTCCTTGCAGCCCCGCTCCTCCCCCATGTGCTGGCACAGCAGCTCGGCGTGCCGGCGCATCATCGCGGTCACCTCGCCCAGGCTCGGCAGCGTCGCGACCTGCTCGCCGGCGAACGCGGCGGCCAGGTCGCGGAACAGCCACGGCCGGCCCAGGCAGCCACGACCGACGACCACGCCGGCAGCCCCGGTCTCCGCCACCATCCGCAGCGCGTCGGCGGCCTCCCAGACGTCCCCGTTGCCCAGCACCGGGATGTCGACGTGCTCCACGAGCCGGGCGATCGCGTCCCAGTCCGCCTGGCCGGAGTAGGCCTGGGCCACGGTCCGGCCGTGCAGCGCGATCGCGGCGCAGCCGGACTCCTGGGCGATCCGGCCCGCGTCGAGGTAGGTCAGGTGGTCCTCGTCGATGCCCTTGCGGGTCTTCATGGTGACCGGGACGTCGTACGGCGCCGCGGCGGCCACCGTGGCCTCGAGGATCCGGCCGAGCAGCCCGCGCTTCCAGGGCAGCGCTCCCCCGCCGCCCTTGCGGGTCACCTTCGGGACCGGGCAGCCGAAGTTCAGGTCGATGTGGGCGACGCCGTACTCCGCGCAGAGGATCTCCGCGGCCTTGCCGACGTGGACCGGGTCGGAGCCGTAGAGCTGGACCGAGCGGATCGTCTCCGCGTCGTCGAAGACCAGCATGTCGCGGGTGTGCTGGTCGCCCTCGACCAGCCCGCGCGAGGTGATCATCTCGCAGACGTAGAGGCCGGCTCCCTGCTCGGCGCACAGCCGCCGGTAGGCCGCGTTGGTGATGCCGGCCATCGGGGCCAGCACCACCGGGGTCCCGACGTGGACCGGGCCGAGGGTGAGCCCCCGCGGGGGCTGCTCGGTCAGGACGGCGTCGGGTGCGGTCGGAGCTGCGGACATGGCGCCCATTGTCCCCGGCGGCCCGCGGGAGCGGAAAACGGCCGCGGCGCCGGGAGGATCAGCCCTGCTTCGAGCCGTGCTCCTTCGACCCCTTGCCGCCGTGGTGGTGCTTGCCGGAGGACGGCGCGCCGGCCTCGGTGACCTTGCCGGCCCAGGTGATCGGGTTGAACTCCTGGCTGGGCCGGAAGCTGACGGCGGTCAGGTCGCCGTGCTTGGGCGAGAGGAAGACCAGGCACGTCTTCAGGGTGTCGCCGTGACCGAACTTCTTCGGGAACGGCGTGCTCGGGCACGGCTTGAACGAGCTCGCGAACGTCGAGGACTCGATCAGGGTGTCGTGCCCGTCGACGATGTAGAGCGGCACCGGCTTGCCGCCGAGGTCGGCGTCGCCGACGTTGCGGACCGCGACGTGCACGAAGTAGGGACTGGTCGCCCGGGTGGCCTTGTCGAGCTGCCAGCCCTTGAAGGAGCGCGCGAACGTCGTCTTCTCCAGGCTCGTGACCTTGATGTCGAGCGCCCCCACCTTGCCCTGCCGCGGCCGATAGGCCACGACGGCGTCGTCGCCGACCTCCAGCTGAGTGCCCTGGGGGGTCAGCTCGACGCCGTCGGGCACCGGGAGGTACGGCGAGGCGCCGGCCGACGCCGAGCCGGAGCCGGAGGCCGAGGAGGTGGCGCCCGAGCTCGACGCGCCCGACGTGCCGGAGGAGCCCGAGGCCGTGGGTGTGGCGCTGCCGCCCGAGCAGCCGCCGAGGACGAGCGCGCCGGCCAGGCCGGCCGTCAGCAGCACCCCGAGCGGGGCGAGGCGGGAACGCAGGGTCGCACGCCGGGTCGAACGCATGGTCGCAGTGTGCACGGCCGCCGCCGTCAGCAGCCGACGAAACGCTCGGCGAAGTAGGAGGTGATGGCGTCGAGGCCGATCCGCTCCTGCTTCATCGTGTCGCGCTCGCGGACGGTGACCGCGTGGTCGTCGAGGGTGTCGAAGTCCACGGTGACGCAGTAGGGGGTGCCGATCTCGTCCTGGCGGCGGTAGCGGCGGCCGATCGCACCGGAGTCGTCGAACTCCACGTTCCAGTTCCGGCGCAGCTCGGCGGCGAGGTCGCGCGCCTTGGGCGACAGGTCGGCGTTGCGGCTCAGCGGGAGCACGGCGACCTTGACCGGCGCCAGGCGCGGGTCGAGCCGCAGCACGGTCCGCTTGTCCACGCCGCCCTTGGTGTTCGGCGCCTCGTCCTCGGTGTAGGCGTCGATGAGGAACGCCATCAGCGACCGGGTCAGGCCGGCGGCCGGCTCGATGACGTAGGGCATGTAGCGCTCGTTGGCGGCCTGGTCGTAGTAGGAGAGGTCCTGGCCGGAGAACGTGCTGTGCTGGGTCAGGTCGAAGTCGGTGCGGTTGGCGACGCCCTCGAGCTCCTCGAAGTCGCGGCCGGAGAACCCGAAGCGGTACTCGATGTCGACGGTCCGCTTGGAGTAGTGGCTGAGCTTCTCCTTCGGGTGCTCGTAGTGCCGGAGGTTCTCCGGGTTGATGCCCAGGTCGGTGTACCAGCGGGTCCGCTCGTCGATCCAGTACTGGTGCAGCTCCTCGTCCTCGCCCGGCTTGACGAAGAACTCCATCTCCATCTGCTCGAACTCGCGGGTGCGGAAGATGAAGTTGCCCGGCGTGATCTCGTTGCGGAAGCTCTTGCCCATCTGGGCGATGCCGAACGGCGGCTTCTTGCGGCTGGAGGTCACGACGTTCTGGAAGTTCAGGAAGATGCCCTGGGCGGTCTCGGGCCGCAGGTAGTGCAGCCCGGACTCGTCCTCGATCACGCCGAGGTAGGTCTTGAGCATCATGTTGAAGGCGCGGGGCGGGGTCCACGCGCCGCGGGTGCCGCAGTTGGGGCAGGCCACCGACTCGTTGATGTCGACGGTGTCGGGGTCCTCGATCCCCTTCCTGGAGGCGTAGTCCTCCTGCAGGTGGTCCTCGCGGAAGCGCTTGTGGCAGGACTGGCACTCGGTCAACGGGTCGTTGAAGGTGCTCAGGTGGCCGCTGGCCTCCCAGGTCCTCGTCGGCAGGATGACGCTGGAGTCGAGGCCGACGACGTCCTCGCGGGCGGTGACCATGTAGCGCCACCACTGGCGCTTGATGTTCTCCTTCAGCTCCACGCCCAGCGGGCCGTAGTCCCACGCCGACCGGGTGCCGCCGTAGATCTCGCCGCAGGGGTAGACGAAGCCCCGGCGCTTGCAGAGGGAGACGACGTGGTCGAGGGTCGAGGCGGGCGGCTTGGCCACAACTGCTCCTGTTCGATGGCCGGCTGGCTGCCGGTCTGGTTCGCGGGCTGAGGGATCAGCCTAACGACCTGGGAGACCCGGTGTTCAGCACGGTGTCCCCAGTGACCACCTCGTAGGCGCTGGGCTCGTCCAGGGCCCGCGAGAGCACGGCCACCGCGCGCAGCTTCACGTCGTACGACGACAGCGCGCGCCGGTAGGAGCCGACGTTCTCCCAGGTGGTCGTGAGCACCCACAGGGTGGGGTCGTCGACGTTGCGGCCGATCGTCCCGCCGGCGTACCCGGCGCAGGCGGCGAGCGCCTCGTGGGCCTGCGCGAGGCCCGCCCGGAACCCCGCCGCGTCGCCCTCGGGGACCCGGAACCTGCTCACCACCAGCACGCGCGCACTGTAGCCGCCCCGACGAGCGCGGACCGTTTGACAATCATTCTCATCCTGATTGAGAATCATTCCCATGAAGACCTGGAGGGGCCGGCTCGCCGTGGGGCTCACGGCCCTGCTGCTCGCGCCCCTGCTCACCGGGTGCGGCCACCTCGGCACCGCCTGGCGGCAGCCGACCGTGGTCACCTCCTTCTACCCCCTGGCCTTCGTCGCCCAGCGGGTCGCCGGCGACCACGAGAAGGTGCTCGACCTGACCCACCCGGGCCAGGAGCCGCACGACCTCGAGCTGACCGTGGCCCAGACCGCCGACATCGTGGACGCCGATGTCGTCCTCTACGAGGAGGGGCTGCAGCCCGCGGTCGACACCGCCGTGGCCCAGAACCGGCCCGCGCACAAGGTCGACGCCGCCACGTCCGGGGGCCCGCTGGCGCCCGGCGACCCGCACTTCTGGCTCGACCCGGTGCGACTGGCCCGGGTCACCGCCGCGTTCACCGCCGAGATGGCGCGGGTGGACCCGGCGCACGCCGCGGACTACCGGCGGCGCGGCGCGGCGCTCGAGCGCCGCCTGCACCGGCTCGACACCGCCTACCGCCGCGGCCTCGCCCGCTGCGCCCTGCGCACGATCGTCGTGAGCCACGACGCCTTCAGCTACCTCGGCCGCCGCTACGGCCTGCACGTGGTCGCCATCAACGGGCTCTCCCCCGACGCCGAGCCCTCCCCCGCGCACCTGCGCCAGCTGCACGACCTGATCCGCACCGACCACATCACCACGGTGTTCAGCGAGGAGCTGGCCAGCCCGGTGCTCGCGGACACCCTCGCCCACGACCTCGGCATCAAGACCGCGGTGCTCGACCCGATCGAGGGCCTCAGCGATGCCACGGCCGACCAGGACTACCTGTCACTCATGCGCCGCAACCTCGCGGCCATCCAGGAGGCGAACCACTGTGTCTGAGTCCCCCGGGCATGACTCGCCCGTGCTCGAGATCCGCGACGCCGCCGTCGAGCTCGGCGGCCGCCCGGTGCTGCGCGGGATCGACCTGGCCGTCGAGCCCGGCGAGGTGGTCGCCGTGCTGGGCGCCAACGGCTCCGGCAAGTCCACCCTGGTGCGCACCGCGCTCGGGCTGAACCCGACCTGTCGCGGCGAGGTGCGGCTCTTCGGCCGGGCGTTGGAGGACTTCGACGACTGGCACCGCGTCGGGTTCGTGCCCCAGCGGGTGGCCGCCGCCGGTGGCGTGCCGGCGAGCGTCCGCGAGGTGGTCGCCTCCGGGCGGCTGTCGCGCCGGCGGCTGCTGCGCCCGGCCACCGGCGCCGACCGGCGGGCGGTCACCGCGGCGCTGGAGCAGGTCGGCCTCGCCGACCGCACCAAGGACGCCTTCGCGACCCTCTCCGGCGGCCAGCAGCAGCGGGTGCTGGTCGCGCGCGCCCTGGTCTCCGGCCCCGAGCTGCTCTTCCTCGACGAGCCGACCGCCGGGGTCGACCTGCCCTCCCAGGAGCAGCTGGCCGAGACCCTGCGCGCCCTGGCCGAGCAGGGCACCACGCTGGTGCTGGTGCTGCACGAGCTGGGCGCGCTGGCGCCGCTGATCCGCAGGACCGTGGTGATGCGCGGCGGGCGGATCGCCTACGACGGGCCGCCGCTGGCCAGCTTCACCGAGGCCGACCGCCACCTCCACGTCCACCACCCGGACCTGGCGCCGCAGCCGGTCTTCGCGCCGGGCATCGCCTCACCACTCGAGGCGCCGGACCGAAGGGAGCCCGGGCCATGACCCTGCTGCACTACGACTTCATGGTGCGCGCCCTGCTGGGTGCGCTGTTCACGGGCCTGGCCGCGCCGGCCGTCGGCACCTACCTGGTCCAGCGACGCCTGTCCCTCCTGGGCGACGGCATCGGCCACGTCTCCGTCACCGGCGTCGCCCTGGGCCTGCTCACCGGGACCAGCCCCACCTACACCGCGGTCGCGGTCGCGGTCGTGGGCGCCGTGGTCATCGAGCTGATCCGCGCGACCGGCCGCACCAGCGGCGACGTGGCGCTGGCCCTGCTCTTCTACGGCGGCATCGCCGGTGGCGTCCTGATCACCGGGCTGGCCGGGCAGTCGGCGGCCACCCTGAACACCTACCTGTTCGGCTCGATCACCACGATCTCCACCTCCGACGTGGTGGTCACCGCGGTCCTCGCCGCGCTCGTGGTCGGCGTCGCGACCGGGCTGTCGCCGCAGCTGTTCTCGGTCGCCCAGGACCCCGACTTCGCGCAGGTCAGCGGGCTGCGCGTGCGCGGCTACAACCTGCTGGTCTCGGTGCTCGCCGCGGTGACCGTCACCGTGGCCATGCGGACCGTGGGCCTGCTGCTGGTCAGTGCGCTGATGGTGGTCCCGGTGGCCACCAGCCAGCAGGTGGTGCGGGGGTTCCGCGCCACCCTGTGGTCGGCGATGGCGCTCGGCACGCTGGTCTCGCTGGCCGGCGTCACCGGCTCGGCGTACGTCGACGTGGCCCCGGGCGCCAGCATCGTGCTGCTCGCGCTGGCCTGCTTCGCCGTCACCTACCCGGTGGGCTCCTGGCAGCGTTCGCGGCAGCTCCGGTCGGCGCCGTTCGCCGTCGGCCCGGAGGACGAGTACGCCCTCGACCCCGGCCACACCCGGGCCCCCGAGGAGCATCCGCACGAGCACGGCCCGGACTGCGGGCACGTGGGCGTCCCCCACGGCGACCACGTCGACTACGTCCACGACGGGCACCGCCACGCACCCCACGGAGGCCACTATGACGAGCACTGACCCCGGCACCGGTCCGCTGCGGCCCACCCGCCAGCGGCGAGCGGTCGCCGAGGCGCTGGGCTCCTTCGCCGACTTCCGCTCCGCCCAGGAGATCCACGAGCTGCTCGGCGAGCGGGGCGAGCAGGTCGGGCTGGCCACCGTCTACCGCACCCTGCAGCGGCTCGCCGACGCCGGCGAGGTCGACATGCTGCGCTCGGAGGACGGGGAGGCGGTCTACCGGCGCTGCTCGGACACCCACCACCACCACCTCGTCTGCCGGCGGTGCGGCGCGACCGTGGAGGTCGAGGGCCCGGCGGTGGAGCGGTGGACGGGTGCGATCGCCTCCGAGCACGGGTACGCCGAGGTCAGCCACACCCTGGAGATCTTCGGCACCTGCCCGGCCTGCCGCTGAGCGGCGGCTACCGGGCCCCGCCGTACCTCCGGTCGCGGCGGGCGTAGGTGTCGATGGCCTCCCACAGGTGCCGACGGTCGACGTCGGGCCACAGCACGTCGGAGAAGACCAGCTCGGCGTAGGCCGCCTGCCACAGCATGAAGTTGGACAGCCGCTGCTCCCCCGAGGTGCGCCACACCATGTCGGCGTCGGACTGCTCGGGGACGTAGAGGTGCCGGGCGACCGTGCGCTCGTCGACCTTCTCCGGGTTCAGCCGCCCGGCGGCGACCTCCCGGGCGATCGCGCGGGCGGTGTCGGCGATCTCGGCGCGGCCGCCGTAGTTGACGCACATGGTCAGCGTGAGCACGTCGTTGTCGCGGGTCAGCTCCTCGGCGACCTGGAGCTCGCTGATCACCGACTTCCAGAGCCGGGGGGCCCGGCCCGCCCATCGCACCCGCACGCCGAGCTCGTGCATCTCGTCGCGGCGGCGGCGGATCACGTCGCGGTTGAACCCCATGAGGAAGCGCACCTCGTCAGGCGAGCGCGACCAGTTCTCGGTGGAGAACGCGTAGGCCGAGACGGCCTTCACGCCGATCTCGATCGCCCCCTCCACCACGTCGAAGAGGGAGTGCTCGCCCTGCTCGTGGCCGGCGGTGCGCGGCAGCCCGCGCTCCTTGGCCCAGCGCCCGTTGCCGTCCATGACCACGGCCACGTGGCGCGGCACCAGCTCGCGCGGGACGGCCGGCGGGCGGGCTCCGGACGGGTGCGGGGTCGGGGGGCGTACGGCGCGCTTCACGCGGTAGAGCGTAGGCCCGGGTCAGGTCCGGACGCCGCCGGCCTGCTCGAGCACCAGCCCCTCCATCTCACCCAGCACCTCGCGGGGCGGGACCACCTCGACCGGGCAGGGCGCCTCGCGCAGCAGCGTGCGGGCGGTGCCGCCGAGGTGGGCGGTGAACGGCAGGCCGTGCGCCCGCCGGACGAGCACGAGCAGGTCCGACGCGGCCGCGGCGTGCAGCAGCGCCCGGGCCGGCTGCTGGTGCACCACCGAGAGCTCCACCTCCACCGTCGGGTGCTCGAGGCGGTGCCGCTCGAGCAGCGGGTCCAGCTCGTCCTCGAGCTGGCGCACCCGCTCGCCCGGGTGCGAGCGGGCCTCGACCACCTCGTCGTACGGACCCGGCAGCTGCCAGGCGCGCAGCACCACCAGCCGGGCGCCCCGCGACTGCGCCAGGTCGAAGGCGCGGGTCAGCAGCTCGGTGGCGTGCGTGGAGGACCGGAGGCCCACCACCACCCGGCCGCGGTCGCCGTCCGGCTCCCACTCCGGAGGGACCGAGACCATCGGACAGCGGGCCCGGCCGGCGACCCCGACGGTCGTGGACCCGGTGAACACCGCGCCGAGCCGCGAGTGCTGGTCCCGGCCGAGCACGATCAGGTGGGAGTCCGCCGCGAGGTCCAGGAGGGTGGCCACGGTCGGGCCGGTGCGCCGCACGGTCGCCACCTCGCAGTCCGGCGCGAGCGCACGGAGCGCCGCCACCCCCTCGGCCAGGATCCGGTGCCCGACCTGGGCGAAGTCGTCACGGATCAGCGGCAGCATCGGCGTGCTCGGGGTGTAGTCCGGCGACACGTGCACCAGCCGGACCCCGGTGCCGACCCGTTGCGCCTCGCCGACGGCGTAGCGGATCGCCTGCACGCTCGCCGGGGAGCCGTCGGTCCCGACGACGATGAGCGGGGTGGTGCTCGCGGCGGTCATGGCCGATGGTCCCCACGCAGGGAGCGATGCGGGCAGGGGCATTGTTCGCCGCGTGGAGGACCGAACGGCCCACCGGCCCTGGCTGGGGTTCAGCGCTCGACGTAGGCCAGCGAGCGCAGCGCGCGCTCGAGGTGCCAGGCCAGGTAGGCCGAGACCAGGCCGCTGGCCTCGCGCCGGTGCCGCTCCTCCGCGGCCTCCACCACCGGCCAGTCCCCCGTCAGCAGCGCGCCGAGCAGTCGGACGGTCTCGGGCGCCGGGCTGGCCGAGCCCGGGATCCGGCAGGTCGCGCAGAGCACCCCGCCCATCGAGGGGTTGAACCA
Source organism: uncultured Actinomycetota bacterium (assembly GCA_963826155.1). Classification (GTDB taxonomy): domain Bacteria; phylum Actinomycetota; class Actinomycetes; order Propionibacteriales; family Nocardioidaceae; genus Nocardioides. The sequence continues at coordinate 2,316,660 of CAWGVX010000002.1, forward strand.
CCGGTGCGTGCCGCCCGCGGCCGGCAGCGTCCCGCAGCGGGCGCAGTGCTCGAAGGACGGGGCGTAGCCCGCGACCGCCAGCGAGCGCAGCAGGTAGGAGTCCAGCACCTGGCCCGGCCCGCGCTCCCCGGCCACCATCACCCGCAGGCCGCCCACGAGCAGCAGGAACTGCTGGACGGCCGGCTCCCGCTCCTCGACCACGAGCCGGTCGGCGGTCTCGAGCATCACCGTGCCGGCGGTGTAGCGGTCGTAGTCCTGGCCCAGCCGGTCGGAGAACGGGGTGAGCGTCTCGGCCTGGGTCACCACGTCGAGGGTGCGGCCCTCGGCCAGCTGCAGGTCGACGTGGGTGAACGGCTCCAGGCGGGACCCGAACCGGGACCCGGTGCGGCGTACGCCCTTGGCGACCGCGCGCACCCGTCCGTGCTGGCGGGTCAGCAGGGTGATGATGCGGTCGGCCTCGCCCAGCTTGTGGGTGCGGAGCACGATCGCCTCGTCGCGGTAGAGCACCGCACCATTGTGCCTCGGTCCGGAACCGGCGACGGCCTCAGCGCCCCGCGCGCCGCGCCCGCCTCGGGGCCTGCCAGCAGCCCAGGGCGAAGCCGATCGCGGCGCGGTTGAGCCGGTCCGGGGTCGCTCGCCACTCCAGGATGCTCCGGGCCCGCACGAACGTGGCCCCCGGCATCTCCTCGGCCAGCATCGCCGCGTCCGCGGCCGGGTGGATCGGGTCGGCCGGGTGGCCGACCACCAGCGCCGGCGCGGTGATCCCGCGACGCTGCCTCGAGGAGGGGGCGATCCGGCCGAAGAACAGCCCGTGGACCACGGCCGCGACCGAGTCGGCATGCTGGTCGAGGGTGTCGAGCGCGATGCCGGCCCAGAACGGCACCAGCCCGCGCGGGACGGGTCGGGTCAGCAGCCGCAGCCCGTTCACGGTGAACGGCAGGAACCGGGCCGCGAAGAGCAGCGGGCCGAAGGCCAGGATGCCCGCCTCGAGCGCGTTGTTGAGCACCGGCATCTCGATGAGCAGGCCGCGCACCCGGTCGGGGGCCATGACCGCGACCTCGAGCGAGACGTTGGCGCCCAGCGACGTACCGCCGATGACCGCCTGCGGGGCCCCGAGGTGGTCCAGCAGCGCCACCACCTGCTCGCCGAAGGCGGTCATCGAGTAGACGAGCGGGTCGGCCGGCCGGTCGGAGCGGCCGTGGCCGAGCAGGTCGAGCGTGACCACGTGCAGGCCCTCGGCGGCCAGGGCCCGGGCCAGCGGCTGGTGCATCCGGCGGGGCATCAGCTGCCCGTGCAGCAGCACCACCCAGGCGTCGCCGGAGCCGTACTCGGTGTACTCCAGGCGGTCCCGCCCACTGTCGCCCTCGACGAAGAACTGCCCGATGCGCTCGGAGACCAGCATGAGCGAAATCTAGTGGCACCCCGGTGACTCCGGCTGTCATCGTCCTGCGCTGTGGACCTGGAGACGATCGAGACCTGCTACGACCTGATCCCCCGGGCGCACGCTCGGGTGGAGGAGGTCGGCCCGTTCAGCCTCTTCCTCCCCGCCGGGGAGGACGATCGGCCGCTCTACGCCCGCCCTCGGCTCGGGCTCGACGGGGACGTCACCGCGGAGGACGTGCGACGGGTGCTGGGCAGGCAGGCCGAGCTGGGCGTCCCGCGGGCCCTCGAGTGGGTCGACGAGGTGACCCCCTCCTTGCTCCCGGCGGTGCGGGCGGCCGTCCCGGGGGCCCACGAGCTGCAGGTGTGCCCGCTCCTGGTGCTGCCGGAGGACACCGTCCCGGCCGTGCCGGCCGGGTCGACGCGGGTGCTCACCGCCGACGACCCCGACCTGCCGCTGGCGCTCGGGGCCGTGAGCGCGGCCTTCCGCGGCCACGACGACGTCCTGCCGAAGGAGTCGGGCCGACAGGCCGAGATGGTCGCCCGGGGGCTGCTGGTCGTCGCCGCGGCCCACGATGACGCCGGTGCCGTGGTGGGCGGCGGGTCCGCCGCCCTCCGCGGGGAGGCCGCCGAGCTGATGGGGATCGCGATCGTGCCGTCCGCCCGCCGGCAGGGACTCGGCGCCGCGGTCACGGCAGCGCTGGCGGCCGAGTGCCGGCGCCGGGGCGCGCGCACGACGTTCCTCTCGGCGGCCTCCGAGGATGCCGCCGGTGTCTACCGTTCGGTCGGGTTCGAGCGGGTCGGCACTGCCTGCCTCCTGGGGGTCGACTGACCGGTCACCGCACACCTGAGCAGACCGACATGCCCGTTCGCACCATCGTCGGATCCCTGGCCACCTCGGCCCTGATCGCCGGCGGCCTGGCGGCGCCGGCCGGCGCCCATGGCGACCACCAGCCGGTGGGCGTCCGGGTCCGCACCGACCGGGACCGCTCCAGCGCCACGCTCGGTGACAGGCAGTGCGCGCGGTTCGAGCTGGACTTCCACCGCAGCCTGCTCAGGGTCTACGCCGCCACCCAGGACCACGGGGACGAGATCCGGTTCAAGGCCTTCGGCGAGGTCGAGGGCTCCTGGAGCCGCGACAACCTGCTCGAGGTCCGCTTCGACGACAGCACCCGCGACCCGTTCGTCGGCGTCGCCCGGGGGTCAGCCGCGGTTGACGGCGCTGGTCACGGCCTTGAGCGAGGCCGTGACGATGTTCGGGTCGAGGCCCACGCCCCACAGGACCCGGTCGCCGACGAGGCACTCGACGTAGGCGGCGGCGATCGCGTCGCCACCGGAGGAGAGCGCGTGCTCGGCGTAGTCGAGCACGCGCACGTCGAAGCGGCTCCCGCCGTCGTGGCCGGGCAGGTCGTTGATCGCGTTGACGAACGCCGCGATCGGGCCGTTGCCGGCGCCCTGAAGGGTCCGCATCTCTCCGTCGACGTAGACGTTGACCGTGAGCGCGTCCTTCTCGCCGGCCGCCGAGGAGGTGTGCACGGAGTTCAGCTTCAGCGGCACGTCGCGGTCGAGGTACTCCGCCGAGAACACCGACCAGATCTCGTCGGCCCCCATCTCGCCTCCCTCGGCGTCGGTGCGCTCCTGCACGACCCGGCTGAACTCGATCTGCGCGCGGCGCGGCAGCTCCAGCTTGTGCTCGGTCTTGAGGATGTAGGCCACGCCGCCCTTGCCGGACTGGCTGTTGACGCGGATGACCGCCTCGTAGGACCGACCGACGTCCTTCGGGTCGATCGGCAGGTACGGCGCCTCCCAGGGCAGCCGCTCGACCGGGACCCCCTGCTCGGCGGCCTGCCGCTCGAGGTCCTCCAGGCCCTTCTTGATCGCGTCCTGGTGGGACCCGGAGAAGGCCGTGTAGACCAGGTCGCCCGCGTAGGGGTGGCGCGGGTGGACCGGCAGCTGGGTGCAGTACTCCACCGTGCGCCGGATCTCGTCGATGCCCCCGTCGATGGCGAAGTCGATCATCGGGTCGACGCCCTGGCTGAACAGGTTCATGCCGAGCGTGACCAGGCAGACGTTGCCGGTCCGCTCGCCGTGGCCGAACAGGCAGCCCTCGACGCGGTCGGCACCGGCCATCATCGCGAGCTCGGTCGCGGCCACCGCCGTACCCCGGTCGTTGTGGGGGTGCAGGGAGATCACGGTGTTCTCCCGGCGGGTCAGCTGGCGGGAGAACCACTCGATCTGGTCGGCGTAGACGTTCGGCGTCGCGACCTCGACCGTCGCCGGCAGGTTGAGGATGATCTCGCGGCCGTCCTCGGGCTGCCACACGTCGGAGACCGCCTCGCACACCTCGGCCGAGAACGGCAGCTCGGTGGAGGTGAAGATCTCCGGGCTGTACTCGTAGCCGATCACCGTGGCGTCGAGGTGGTTCTCGACGTGCTTCATCACCAGCTCGGTGCCCCGGACGGCGATGTCCTTGACCTCGTCCTTGCTCGCCCGGAAGACGACCCGGCGGAACATCGGCGCCAGCGCGTTGTAGAGGTGGATGTTGGCGCGCGGCACGCCGACCAGCGACTGCACGCTGCGCTCGATCAGGTCCTCGCGGGCCTGGGTGAGCACCGAGATCGTGACGTCGTCGGGGATCCGGTCGCCCTCGATCAGCTGGCGCACGAAGGAGAAGTCGGTCTCGCTGGCCGAGGGGAACCCGACCTCGATCTCCTTGTAGCCCATGCGGACCAGCAGGTCGAACATCTTCATCTTGCGCGCCGGGCTCATCGGGTCGATCAGTGCCTGGTTGCCGTCGCGCAGGTCGGTGGAGAGCCAGCGCGGCGCCTCGGTGATGGTCGCGTCCGGCCAGGTGCGGTCGGGGATGTCGATCGGGGGGAACGCACGGTAGCGCTCGATCGGCATGCCGCTGGGCTTCTGGGAGGGGATGGTCATGGGGTCCTCGCCTCGGGAGTGGGGTGCCGGTCGCAGGCGAACCTCCGCAGCGAGGGGGTCCGGCTGTGGCTCAGACCTCGCTGCGGCAGCGAAGGAGGAGGCTGCGCATCATGACGCCACCCACCATAGACCAGCGACCCCACACGCTGGGACGGGTGTCTCACCGCTCGGTCGGGGGCGGCTCCCGGTCGTCGGGGCCCACCGCCCCGGGCGCTCCGGCCGCCCCGTCCGGGTCCTGCATCCGGCGCAGCCGGTCGTCGAGGGCGGCGATCCGCTCCTCGAGCGCGGCCAGCCGCTCCACCACCTGACGGTCCAGCGCCTCCTCGCGGGCCTCGGCCGGCTCCTCGTCCTCACGGACGAAGATCGAGGCCAGGCCCGCGCTGATCAGGGACAGCAGGAGGAAGCCGGCCAGCATGAGCACGGCGGAGGTGATCGCCCCGCCCAGCGACGCCGGGGGCGAGCCCTCCACGAAGCCGACGGTGGTCATCAGCCCGAGCGCCCACCACAGGCCCTCCCAGTAGCTGTCCACGGTGTCGGACTCGAAGGCGGCCGCCGCTCCGGCGCCCACCAGCAGGGCGGTGAAGGCGATGACCACTCCCGGCAGCACCAGGCTGCGTCGCAGCCTCGGCACGCGCATGACCCCACGATAGGGGTGTCCGGCCGGCGGGGGGCGTACGACGGCCGACGGTCCCCACTGGCACGATCGGCGCATGACGCAGCCCGACACCGACGGCCGGACCATGCGCGAGCGGATGCTCGCCGGCGACCCGTACATCGCCGACGACCCCGACCTGTTCCGCGAGAGCCGGCACGCCCGGGTGCTCTGCCACCGGTTCAACCAGCTCGACCCGGACCAGGCCGCGGAGGCGGACCGGCTCCTCGGCGAGCTGCTCGGCAGCGTCGGCGAGCACACCCACGTCCGGCCGCCGTTCCACTGCGACTACGGCTACCAGACGCACCTCGGCGCCCGGACGTTCGTGAACTTCGGGCTGGTCTGCCTCGACGTGGCGCGGGTGACGATCGGCGACGACGTGCAGATCGGCCCGAACGTGCAGCTGCTCACCCCCACCCACCCGGTCGAGCCCGGCCTGCGCCGCGACAAGTGGGAGGCCGCCGCGCCGATCACGATCGGCGACAACGTGTGGCTGGGCGGCGGCGCGATCGTCTGCCCGGGCGTCACGATCGGTGAGAACACCGTGGTCGGCGCCGGCTCGGTCGTGGTGCGCGACCTGCCCGCGAACGTCGTGGCGGTGGGCAACCCCGCGAAGGTGATCCGGCACCTCGACGCCTGAGCCCACGCCACTGGTCAGCCATCAACATCAACACCTTCGAATCATGAGGTGTTGCACCCACGCTGCGGACCAGCCCGGTGAAACCCGCATCCCCACACCCCGTCAGGGAACACTGGTCCCATGACCTCCACCGAACCCGACACCTGGGGGATCCAGCAGGACTGGGTCGACGCCTACGACCAGCCGCACCGCGCGCCCGACGAGACCGTCGCGGTGCTGCGCGAGGCGATCGGCGCCCCACCGGACGACCTCGACCGGCGCGCCCCCGTGGTGACCCGGCCCGGCCGGCCGCTGGGGCTGGTCGACCACCGGGGCACGGTCGAGGTCGAGTGCGAGGACGGCTCCCGTCGTACCGTCGGAGACGTCGTGCCCGCGGACTTCCCGCTGGGCTACCACCGGCTCACCACCGGCGACGGCACGAGCCGGCGGCTGATCGTCTCCCCCGGACGCTGCTGGCTGCCGGACCAGCGGCTCTGGGGCTGGACCGTGCAGCTCTACGCCGCCCGCTCGCGCAGCAGCTGGGGCATCGGCGACCTCGGCGACCTGCGCACGCTGCGGGAGTGGACCGCCTCGGTGGGCGGCGGCTTCCTGCTGGTCAACCCGCTGCACGCGGTGGCCCCGACGCTGCCGCAGGAGGCCAGTCCCTACCTGCCCGCGACCCGTCGCTTCCGCAACCCGGTCTACCTGCGCGTGGCGGACGTGCCGGGGGCCGTGGTGACCGGGGAGCTCGCGCAGGCCCAGGAGCTGAACCGGGCCGCCCGGATCGACCGCGACGCGGTGTGGGTGCTCAAGCGGGACGTGCTGTGGCGGGCCTTCTGCGACACCGACGCCGGTCGCGATCCCTCCTTCGCGTCCTGGCGGGACCAGCAGGGCCGGCCCCTGCAGGAGTTCGCCACGTGGTGCACGCTCGCCGAGCAGCACGGACCGGACTGGCGCGGCTGGCCCGCGGAGCTGCGCCGGCCCGAGCGCCCGGAGGTGGCGGCGTACGCCGTGGACCGGGCCGACCGGGTCGCGTTCCACGCCTGGCTGCAGTGGCAGCTCGACGTCCAGCTGCGCCGGGCCTCCGGTGACCTGCTGGTGCTGCAGGACCTGCCGATCGGCGTCTCGGGCGGCGGGGCGGACGCCTGGGCGTGGGCCGACGAGGTGGCCGGCGGCGTCACCGTCGGCGCCCCGCCGGACCTGCTCAACAGCACCGGCCAGGACTGGGGCTCGCCGCCGCTGGTGCCGTGGCGGCTGCGGGCGGCCGACTACGAGCCGTTCATCCAGTCGGTGCGCGGCACGATCGCGGGCGCGGGAGGGCTGCGCATCGACCACGTGATGGGGCTGTTCCGGCTGTGGTGGATCCCCGAGGGCCACGCGGCCACCGACGGCGCCTACGTGCGCTACCCGAGCGAGGACCTGCTCGACATCGTGGCGCTGGAGTCCCACCGCGCGCAGGCGGTGGTGGTCGGCGAGGACCTCGGCACGGTCGAGCCGGGCGTGCGCGAGGCGCTCGCCGAGCGGGGCATCCTGTCGTACCGGTTGCTGTGGTTCGAGGACGACGACCCCGCCGACTGGCCGGCCTCGGCGCTGGCGGCGGTCACCACCCACGACCTGCCGACGGTGGCCGGGCTGTGGACCGGCTCCGACGCCGTGGACCAGCTCGCCACCACCACGATGTCCGAGGACGACGTCCGCGCCGGCCGGGCCGACCTGCTCGCCCGGCTGCAGCGCGACGGCGAGCCCGCCGCCGGTGGGGACGACGGCCCGGGCGCGGCCGTGACCGCGGCGTACCGCCAGCTCGGGCGGGCGCCCAGCCTGCTGCTGGCCGTCGCGCTCGAGGACGCGGTGCACGAGGAGCGGCGGCCCAACATGCCCGGGACCGTGGACCGGGACAACTGGCGGATCCCGCTGCCGGTGCCGGTCGAGGACCTGCCGCGGCTGCCGGAGGCGGTGGCGCTGGCCCGGCAGGTCGACACGGCGGTACGACGGAACCCGCACGTGATCATCGCGGGCTGAGAGTCTCCGGGCGTCCGGTCTGCGGTCTGAGGTCTTCACATCTCCCGTCTGCCGTGGCGCCTGTGCGCCGGGAGCACTCGGGGAGGGGCCTGCGCGGCTCCTAAGGAGAGGGGCACGGGTGCGCCCCTCTCCTTAGGACGCGGAGGTGTGCGTCCTCGAGGTGCCCCACGCGGTCGCGGAGCTCGCCTCCGGCGGCGTCGGACAGGGGGCCGGCGCTCGGCCCAGCCGCTGTGGGCCGATGTGAGGCCCGGGGAACAGGGGGTGCGCGGCTCCTAAGGAGAGGGGCACGGGTGCGCCCCTCTGCTTAGGGCGCGGCGCTGTTTGTCCACCAGGTGCCCCACGCGGGTCGACGCAGGCGGACCCCACGTGGCCCCAGGTTCAGTCCCCAGGGTCAGCCCCATGACGCGCCAGTTCGTCCTCGACCCCGACCACGTCGCGGACCTCGGCGAGATCGGGCCGACCTCAGCCGGCCAGCATCATCCCCACGAACAGCGCCCCGAGCGCGGTGAGGCCGGTGAGCGCGCCGTAGACCGCCATCTGGCCCCTGGACCGGGCGCGCGCGTGCAGGTAGGCCGTGACGCCGGAGAGCAGCACCAGCACGTACTTCAGCTGCAGCGTGTGCTGGAAGGCCGCCGAGTCGTCGTCGGCCGCGACAACGTTCCACACGCCGGTGACCACGAGGACCGCGAAGGCCGGCCAGGCGATCTTGTTGAACGCGTTGGCCGCGGCCTTCGGCACCTCGGCGCCGGCGGCGCGGAGGGCGGGGACCAGCGCCGCGAGCGTGATCTGGCCGCCCACCCAGATGGTGGCCGCGAGCACGTGCAGGAACAGGCGGATGGTCTCGAGGTCGACGCTCTTCACGGGCGTCAGGGTCTCACCGGGTCCCCGGCGGGGCAGGATCGGGGCATGCCCAGGCTGCTGATCGTCCACCACTCCCCCACGCCGGTCGTCCGGTCGCTGACCGACGCCGTCGTCGCGGGCGCCCACGACGACGCGATCGAGGGCGTCGACGTGGTGGTCCGGCCGGCGCTGGAGGCCGGCGCCGCCGACGTGCTGGAGGCCGACGGCTACCTGCTCGGCACGCCCGCCAACTTCGGCTACATGAGCGGCGCGCTCAAGCACTTCTTCGACACGATCTTCCTCGAGGCGGGCGGGGCGCTCGCCGACGACGGCTCCGCCTCGGCCGCCGGGGGCGGCAAGCGGCCCTGGGGCCTGTGGGTGCACGGCCGCTACGACACCACCGGCGCGGTGCGCTCGGTGCAGTCGATCGTCGGCGCGCTGCCGTGGCGCCAGGCCGCGGACGTGCTCTCGGTGGTCGGCGACGTCGGCGAGGAGCACCGCGCCGCGGCGTACGAGCTCGGCGGCACGCTGGCCGCCCTGCTCGCCGAGTGACGCCCCGGTAGAGTCGCGACGTCACCGTCCGCGCCGTCGAGGAGGAGCCGTGCCGCAGGTCCGCCGGCTCGCCGTACCGCTCGTTCTCGGTGCACTCGCGCTCGCGCTGCTGACCGGCTGCGACGGGTCCCGGGCACCCGGCGACGACGTCGACCCCGACCAGGTGGACGCCGTCGAGCCGCCGGCAGTCGGCGCCTGCCGCGACCTGGCCCCCGCCGATGTCGCGCGGCCGAGCAACGCCACCGCCACGGTGCCCTGCTCCCGGCCGCACACGGCCCAGACCTACGTGGTCGGCTCGCTGCCCTCCTCGCTCGAGGACGTCGACTACGACTCCCGGGCGCTCGGGGCGTGGGCCTACCGCACCTGCTCGGCGCGGCTGATGCGCTTCCTCGGCGCCGACGAGAGCATGCTCATGCGCACGATCCTGAGCTGGGCGTGGTTCCGCCCCTCGCGGACCGCGTGGGACGCCGGCGCGCGGTGGTACCGCTGCGACGTGGTCGGCGGCGGCGACCAGAGCAAGCAGTACGTCGACCTTCCCAGCAAGGCCCGCGGCCTGCTGCTCGGCAAGGAGGACGACCACTGGATGGTCTGCGCATCCGGCCGCAGCGTGGCCGGGTCGGTGAAGATCCCCTGCTCGCAGCCGCACGACTGGCGCGCGGTCACCACCATCGTGCTCGGCGAGAAGGGCGACGCCTACCCGGGCGACCGCCTGGTCGAGGTCCGGACGCGCGACTACTGCTCGGACTCGGTCGGCGCCTGGCTGGGCTACCCGGTCAGCTACGACATCGGGTTCACCTGGTTCCACCGGGCCGAGTGGGAGGCGGGCAATCGCCGTTCGGTGTGCTGGGCGGGGACGGACCGGTGACGCGCCTGCTCCCGGCGCTCGCCGGCGTCCTGGCCGGAGTCCTGGCGCTCACCGGCTGCACCGGCGGCGGCTCGTCCGACTCGGCGCCGCCCCCCTCGTCCTCCACCGGTTCGCAGGCCACCGGGTCCGCGACACCCAGCCCGAGGCCCGCCCGGGCGACGCCGCCGCCCTCTCCCGGGGCCAGGGCGTGCTACCGGCTGTCCTACGCCGAGGCCGTGGCGCCCACGACCGACGCGCGCGGCGTGCCGTGCGGTCGCACCCACACGGCCATGACGTTCTCGGTCGGTCGCCTCGCCGCGGTCGTCGACGGCCACCTGCTCGCCGTCGACTCGCGCCGGGTCCAGCAGCAGGTCGCCACGACGTGCCCTCGGCGGCTGGCGTCGTACGTCGGGGGCACCGCCGACGACCTGCGCCTGAGCATGCTCCGCTCGGTCTGGTTCACCCCGACCGTCCAGCAGTCCGACGCGGGCCAGGAGTGGTTCCGCTGCGACGTGATCGCGGTCGCGGCCGACGGCCGGCTCGCGCCGCTGTCGCCGCGGATGGCCGGGGTGCTCGGCACCTCCGAGGGGCGGGACCGGTTCGGGATGTGCGGCACCGCCGAGCCCGGCGCCGCCGACTTCGCCCGGGTCGTCTGCTCGCGCTCGCACAGCTGGCGCGCGGTCCGCGTCGTCCACCTCGGTGGCGGGTCCTACCCCGGCGCGTCCGCCGTCCGCGACGCCGGCCAGACCCCGTGCCAGGACGCCGGTCGCGCCGCTGCCTCCAACGCCCTCGACTTCCGGTGGGGCTACCAGTGGCCGACCCACGAGCAGTGGACGGGCGGCCAGCACTTCGGCCTGTGCTGGGTCCCCGACTGATCGTTGAGTTGGCCCTCCCGGGGCGTTGAGTTGGCCCTCCCCGGGGTGCGAGCGGGGTGCTCGCGCACGGCCAGGCCCAACTCAACGCACGGCCAGGCCCAACTCAACACACGGCCAGGCCCAACTCAACTTCCTCAGAAGCCGAGCTTGCGGAGCTGGCGCGGGTCGCGCTGCCAGTCCTTGGCGACCTTGACGTGCAGGTCGAGGTAGACGGGCGTGCCGAGCAGCGCCTCGATCTGGTGGCGGGCCGCGGTGCCGACCTTGCGCAGGCGGGAGCCCTTCGGGCCGATGACGATGCCCTTCTGGGAGTCGCGCTCGACGTAGAGGTTGGCGTGGACGTCGAGCAGCGGCTTGTCCTCGTCGCGGCCCTCGCGCAGGCCCATCTCCTCCACCACGACCGCGACCGAGTGCGGGAGCTCGTCACGCAGCCCGTCGAGGGCGGCCTCGCGGACCAGCTCGGCGACGAGGATCTCCTCGGGGGCGTCGGTGAGCTCACCGTCCGGGTAGAGCTGGGGCCCCTCCGGGAGCTGGCCCACCAGGAGGTCGGCCAGCAGCGAGACCTGGTCGCCGGCGGTGGCCGAGACCGGCACGATCTCGGCCCACTCGATCCCGGCCTCCCGGCCGATCTCCTGGATCGCCAGCAGGTGCTCGCCGATCTGTTCCGGCGTGGCCAGGTCGGTCTTGGTGGCGACGGCGAACTTGATCGTGCGCCGGATCTTGGCGACCTCGCCGGTGATGAAGCGGTCGCCCGGCCCGATCTTCTCGTTGGCGGGGAAGCACACCGCCACGACGTCGACCTCCGACAGGGTCGTCGTGACCAGGTCGTTGAGCCGCTCGCCGAGCAGCGTCCGTGGCCGGTGCAGGCCCGGTGTGTCCACGAGCACCAGCTGGGCGTCCGGGCGGTGCACGATGCCGCGCACGACCGTCCGGGTGGTCTGCGGCTTGTCGGAGGTGATGGCGACCTTGGTGCCGACCAGCGCGTTGGTCAGCGTCGACTTGCCGGCGTTGGGGCGCCCCACGAACGACGCGAAGCCGCTGCGGTGCGCCGGCTGGTCGGTGCTCATCGGTCTGCCTCCTGCTGGTCCCGGGCCTCGTCGTACGCCGCCCAGATCTGCTCGTCACTGTGGCCCGCCGCGCGGCCCGCGCGCCAGACCGGTCCCGGGTCGACCGCGCGCGGCTGTCGCTTCGCGCCGCCGCCGCGCCAGTAGCCCATCACGTCGTACGCCGGGCTCGGGAGGCCGCGCACCCGCATCAGGTGCTTGCGGATCGCGCGCATCTGCGCCGACTCGCCGGCCATCCAGAAGTAGCCCTCGCCGTCCGGCCAGTCGATGCCCTCGACCACCGCGGCGAGGTCGCTCGTGCCCGCGGCGGGCGGGGCCAGCCAGGTCACCTCGGGGCCCTGGGGCAGGTAGCCCGAGGCACGCAGCTCCCCGGCGTCCGGCACCTCCGCCCAGGTCCGGACCGGCAGGCCGGCCGGCGCCTCCTCCGCGATCCGCGCCATCGCCGGCAGCGCCGTGAGGTCGCCCACCAGCAGCAGCCACGCGGCCCCGACGGGCAGGGCGAAGGAGCCCCGCGGGTCGGTCACGGTGACGGTCTCGCCGACGCAGTCCCGGGCCGCCCACTCGGTGACCAGCCCGGTCTCGTGCACGACCACGTCGAGCACCAGCTCGGCGCCCGTCCACGAGCGCACCGTGTAGTAGCGGCTCTGGAACTGGTCGGGCACCACCAGGCCGACCCACTCGTCGGGGATCCCCGTGCTGGTGAACCCGGCCAGCCCCGGACCGCCCAGCGTCAGCCGGACCAGGTGCGGGGTCAGCTGCTCACGACGCAGGACCTCGGCGGCGTACTGCCTCCCTCGGGTGCTCACCGGCCAAGGCTATGCGCCCGGCCGGTGAGCCCCACGATCAGGTCCCGTGACCAGGTCCCCGTCAGGCCCCGAAGGTGTGGCGCAGCGGGTAGCCGCTGACGCCGTCCTGGTCGGTCTTGGTCGCCAGCACGTGGTGCAGCTGGATCTCGTTGCGCTCGAAGGCCAGTCGCGAGCCCGCCATGTAGAGGCCCCAGACCCGCGCGGTGCCCTCGCCCACCTCGGCGACGCACTCGTCCCAGTTCTCCCGCAGGTTGCGGCACCAGCCGGCGAGGGTCTTGGCGTAGTGCACGCGGAAGTTCTCCTCGTGCTGCACCTCCAGGCCGGCGTTCTGCACGTCGGTGATGATCCGGCCCGAGCCGATCAGCTCGCCGTCGGGGAAGACGTAGCGGTCGATGAACGCGCCGGTGCTGCGCGGCACGTTGTCGTAGCGCGTGATGCAGTGGTTGAGCAGCCGGCCCTGCGGGCGGAGCTTGTCGCGGATGAAGCCGAAGTAGTCCGGGTAGTTCTTGACCCCGATGTGCTCGGTCAGGCCGATCGAGGAGATGGCGTCGAAGTCGCCCTCCTCGACCAGGCGGTAGTCGAGGTAGCGGACCTCGGCGAGGTGGTCGAGGCCCTCCTCCTTGATCTTCTGCTGGGCCCAGCTGGCCTGCTCCCGCGAGAGCGTGACGCCCAGCGCCTGCACGCCGTACTCCCGCGCGGCGTGGCGCACCATGCCGCCCCAGCCGCAGCCGAGGTCGAGCAGCCGCTGGCCGGGCTGCAGGTCGAGCTTGCGGGCGACCAGGTCGTACTTGTGGGCCTGGGCCTCCTCGAGGGTGGCCTCCTCGGTCGGGAAGACGGCGCAGGTGTAGGTCATCGAGGGGCCGAGGACCAGCTCGTAGAAGCGGTTCGACACGTCGTAGTGGTGGTGGATCACCTCGGCGTCGCGGACCAGCGAGTGCCGCACGCCCTCCACGACGCGGCGCCAGCGCGGCAGGTGCTCCTGCGGCGGCGGGGCCGGCGGGCGCAGGTTGGACAGGCCGAGGCCGCGCAGCAGCGAGACGACCTCGCCGGGGCTGGGCCGGCGGAAGCGCAGGTGGTTCTGCAGCAGCCGCAGCGCGTCGTAGGGGTCGCCGGGGTGCACGCCGTGCACCTGCAGGTCGCCGGACACGTAGGCCCGGGCCATGCCGAGGTCGCCGGGCGCGGTCAGCAGGTAGGACAGCCCCCGCTGGTTGAGCAGCTCCAGCTCGATCTCGGCGTCGGCCGGGCCGGCCGAGCTGCCGTCGTACGCCGTGAGGCGCACCGGCATGCCGTCGCGCAACAGGGACGCCACCGCGTCGCCAATGAGCAGCGATCCCCTCTGGATGGTCGTCATCGTCTCTTCACCGCCTTGTCGTAGAGGCTCGTCAGCCTGTCGTCGGGGTCATGGCGCCGCTTGACCTCGGCCAGGTGGGCGCCGTCGTAGAGCTGGTCGAAGGTCTCCCGGTCGTAGAAGGCCTCCGAGTAGAGCGACTTGTGGCCGCCGAGCCGGTGCACCTCGGCCTCGATCGCCCGGTTGCGCGGGCCGTCGGTCGCCTCGGGGCCGACGTGGACGGTCCCCCAGAAGCCGACGTTGACGTAGGTCGCGCCGGGCTCGAGCGGGTACGTCGGCCAGTCGCGTCGCGCGACCAGCGGGCACAGCCACACCGGCCGCATGCCGACCTCGCGGTCGAACCAGTCGAGGAACTCCGGCAGCCGCTCGACGGGCACCTCGACGTCCTGGATCACCCGCTCGCGCAGCGGCCGCCCGGCCCGGCGGTCCAGCCAGTCGGCCAGGCCGACGCGCCGGTCCAGGCCGATCAGCTTGTGGTAGACGTCCGAGCGGCGCCAGCGCCGCGGCCACAGGCGGCGTACGGCGGGGTGCTGGACGCCGAAGGCCCCCGAGCACCAGAACCAGTCGGTGTCCCAGCGCCACAGGTAGTCGTACATCGTCAGCAGGTCGGTGCCGGAGCCGGCCTCGGCGCGCTGCTGGATCGAGCGGTAGAAGATCTGCTGGCCGGTGTAGTCGCTCGGCTCGGTGGTGCGCCCGTCGACCACCGGCTGGTCGGACCAGGTCGCCAGCGTCAGGTAGTACTCCCCCGGCGCGAAGGCCACGCCGTCGACCCCGTCGACGTGGGCGCCCTCGTGGGTGCCGGTCTCGACGATCGCGGCGACGGTCTTGGCGAGCAGCCCGGCGTCGTCGAAGCGGACGTGGCGCAGCGCGACGTAGGACGGCACCGCCTCGAGCTCGATCTTCAGCCGGGTGGCGTAGCCGAGCGAGCCGTAGGAGTTGGGGAAGGTGTCGAACAGCTCCTCGCCGGGGCGGGTCGTGACGACCTCGCCGGCGCCGGTGAAGACGTCCATCTCGAGCACCGACTCGTGCGGCAGGCCGTTGCGGAAGCTGGTCGCCTCGATGCCCAGGCCGGTGACCGCCCCGCCCAACGTGATCGTGCGCAGCTGCGGGACCACGAGCGGGATCAGCCCGTGCGGCAGGGTCGCGTCGACCAGGTCCTCGTAGGTGCACATGCCCTGGACCTCCGCGGTCCGGGCCTGCGGGTCGACCTCGATGACGCCGGTCAACCCCGAGACGTCCAGCCCCGGCGCGTCGACGGCCGAGCGCGGGCGGAACAGGTTCGAGGTCTTCTTCGCGAGCCGCACCGGCGCACCGGCCGGGATCTCGGCGTACGACGTCTTCAGGCGGTCGACCGCCTCCCGGTGCTGCTGCCACCCTCCCCGTGCTGACACGCACCGCACGTTACCCCCCGACCGGTGGTCGGCGCTCCCCCGGCCCGCGTGGTCGCCCACCGGACGCGGCCTCCGGCCTCAGGTCGTGGAGGTGTCGCGAAGCGCGCCCTTCGGGTCGCCGACGTGCACGACGACGCCGGCGCCGGCGAAGTCGGCGAGCGCGGCCCGGTCGGCGTCCGCCAGCGCCTCGGCGCCGGTCAGCACGACCGCCGCCTCCAGCCCCCGCGACCCCGACGCCACCGCCATCGCGATGCACACGCCCAGCGCCGAGACCTGCAGCGAGGGCAGGTCGACGGTGGCCGCGGCGTAGGTCCGACCGTCGCCGTCGCGGACGGCGGCCCCCTCCGCGGCGCCGGTGCGGGCCCGGGTGGCGCGGGCCAGGGTGACCAGCTTCCGGTCCTCGGCGGACAGCTCACTCGCTGCGGTCACGGTGCTCCCCTTCCTCGGTGCCATGCTCGTCGACCGGCGCGGGCTCCACCCGGCTGATCAGCACGGTCTCGATCTTGTTGCGGCGCCCCACGGCGCCCTCGGCCTCGAACCTCAGCCCGTGCGCGACGACCGACGAGCCGGGGATCGGCACCCGGCCGAGGTGCTTGGCCATCAGCCCGCCGACGCTGTCGACGTCCTCCTCCTCGACCTCGAACGCCGAACAGCTCGTCGAGGTCGTCGACGGGGTACCTCGAGGAGACCCGCGCCTCACCCGGCGCCAGCACCTCGACGGTGACCTCGTCGCTGTCGTACTCGTCGGTGATCTCGCCGACGATCTCCTCGAGGATGTCCTCGATGGTGACCAGGCCGGCGGTCCCGCCGTACTCGTCGACGACCACCGCGATGTGCTGGCGCATCGCCTGCATCTCCGAGAGCAGGCCGTCGACCGGCTTGGAGTCGGGCACGAAGTGCGCGGGACGCATCACCTCGTCGATGCGCTGGGTGAACTCGACGTCGGGCGCCTCGAAGTCGCGGCGGACGATGTCCTTGAGGTAGGCCATGCCGACGACGTCGTCGAGGTTATCCCCGATCACCGGCACCCGGGAGAAGCCGCTGCGCAGGAACAACGAGAGGGTCTGGCGCAGGTTCTTGTGGCGCTCGATGTAGACGACGTCGTTGCGCGGGACCATCACCTCCCGGGCGGTGGTGTCGCCGAGCTCGAAGACCGAGTGGATCATCTTCCGCTCGCCGGACTCGATGACCGCCGAGGCCTCGGCCAGGTCGACCAGCTCGCGCAGCTCGGTCTCGGTCGAGAACGGGCCCTCGCGGAAGCCCTTGCCCGGCGTGATCGCGTTGCCGACCATGATCAGCAGCGCCGGCAGCGGGCCGAGGATCCGGGTGACCGCGGTCAGCGGCCCGGCGGTGAGCAGGGCGGTCCGCTCGGCGTGCTGGCGGCCCAGCGTGCGCGGCGCGACGCCGATCGCCACGAAGGAGACCAGCAGCATCACCGCGATCGCGGTGAGCACGGTCGGCCACCAGGACCCGGCGTACACGTCGTTGACCTCGAGGGTGACCAGCACGATCGCGGAGATCTCGCACAGCAGGCGCAGGAGCAGCGCGGTGTTGAGGTAGCGCGGCGGGTCGTCGAGCAGCGCCACCAGCCGGCGTGCGCCCGGACGCGACTCGTCGAGCAGCTCCTCGGCGCGGGCGCGCGAGAACGACCCGAGGGCGGCGTCGGCGCCCGAGAAGGCGCCGGCGAGGAGGACGAGGGCGGCTGCTACGAGGAGCAGCCAGGCATCACCGCTGCTCACCGGAGGCGGTCGCGCCGGAGCGCCACGCGGCGAGGAGCTCGTCCTGGAGGCCGAACATCTCCTTGTGCTCCTCGGGCTCGGCGTGGTCGTAGCCGAGCAGGTGCAAGATGCCGTGCACGGTCAGCAGCTCGATCTCCGCGCCCTTGCCGTGCCCGGCCGCGACGCCCTGCCGCTCGGCCACGTCGGGGCACAGCACCAGGTCGCCGAGCACCCCCTCCTCGGGGTCCTCGTCGACCAGGCCGGGGCGCAGCTCGTCCATGGGGAAGGCGAGCACGTCGGTCGGCCCCTCCTTCTCCATCCACTGCTCGTTGAGCCCGGCGATCGTGGGCTCGTCGACGGCCTTGATGCACAGCTCGGCCTGCGGGTGGACGCGCATCCGGTCCATGACGAACCGGCTCAGCGCGGCGAGCCGCTGCACGTCGAGGTCGTGGCCGGACTCGTTGAGCACCTCGATGCTCATGCGGGGCCCCCTCGGCGTTGTCCGGCGGAGGAGCGGAGCGGAGGAGCGGAGCGGAGCGGAGGAGCGTGTAGAGCGGAGCGGAGGAGCTGGAGAACGTCGTGGGGTGCTCATGCCTCCCCCTCCGCGCGGGCGGGGCGGGCCGGGCGGGCGTCGAACTCGTCGTACGCCGCCACGATCCGCCCGACCAGCCGGTGGCGGACCACGTCGTTGCTGGTGAGCCGGTTGAACGAGATGTCCTCGATGTCGTCGAGGATCCCCTCGATGATCCGCAGACCGGACTTGGTGCCCGAGGGCAGGTCGACCTGGGTGACGTCACCGGTGACCACGATCTTCGAGCCGAAGCCGAGGCGGGTCAGGAACATCTTCATCTGCTCCGGCGAGGTGTTCTGCGCCTCGTCGAGGATGATGAAGGAGTCGTTGAGCGTGCGTCCGCGCATGTAGGCCAGCGGGGCCACCTCGATGGTGCCGGCCGCGAGCAGCTTCGGGATCGTCTCGGGGTCGATCATGTCGTGCAGCGCGTCGTAGAGCGGGCGCAGGTAGGGGTCGATCTTCTCCGACAGCGTCCCCGGCAGGAAGCCGAGCCGCTCCCCCGCCTCGACCGCGGGCCGGGTCAGGATGATCCGGTTGACGTTCTTGGACTGCAGCGCCTGGACCGCCTTGGCCATCGCCAGGTAGGTCTTGCCGGTGCCCGCGGGGCCGATGCCGAAGGTGATCGTGTGCTTGTCGATGCAGTCGACGTAGCGCTTCTGGTTCAGCGTCTTCGGCCGGATCGAGCGCCCGCGGTTGGACAGGATGTTCAGCGAGAGCACGTCGGCGGGGCTCTCGCTGGTCTCCGCGCGCAGCATGCCGAGCACCCGCTCGACCGTCTCCGCGGTCACCCCCTGCCCGGTGCGGATGATCGAGACCAGCTCGTCGAGGAGCCGCTCCGCGAGGGCGACCTCGCCCGGCTCGCCGTGCAGCGTGATCCGGTTGCCACGCACGTGGACGTCGGCCTGGAACGCCTGCTCGATGAGCGCGAGGTGCTCGTCGCCCGGCCCGAGAAGGCTGACCATGTTGATGCTGTTGGGGACGACGACGGTGTGCCGGGTGGGGTAGGTCGCGGTGCCGTCGTGTCGGTGCGTGTCAGTCATGGATGCCCGGGGCGGGCGGTCCTTCCGGTCGGGGTCCTGGCGCCCTCCATGCTACGGGAGACGCCGCCGAGGCCCCAGTGAGTTGCCGGACACCGCAACCGGCCCCCGGACGAGCCGGGGGCCGGTGCGGTCGAGCCGCTGGAGCAGGTCAGCCGAGCAGACCCGTGTGCACGGGGTGCAGGACGCCGCAGGCCACCGGGTCGGTGGCCTCCGCGGGCAGGCTCGGGTCGAGGTCGCTCTTGCCGGCCGCGAAGTCGTACTTGCCGTTGCCGTTGTAGTCGATGCCGTGGATCACCAGGGCCGCGTCGCCATGACGGATCGCCCGGGCCAGGTGCTTGCTGACCCGGAAGGTCCGGTCGTAGTGGACCTGGTGGTGCGGCGCGGTCGGGAACCGGTCGACCGCGAGCGCGCTCTTCGGGGAGGTGTCGCCGCGCTTGGTCAGGGACGCCTGCACCAGGCCGTACGACGGGACGCCCTCGGACGTGGTGAGCCGGTGGTCGTGGTCCTTGTCGTCCCGCACGGTGGGGCACATGTGGTCGGAGTCCGAGCTGTAGTGGAAGTGCATCGCGTGGGGTGCGTTCTTCAGCAGGTGGAAGCCGTTGACCGAGACCTCGACCTTGCGACCCTTGACCGTGACGGTCGCGTGGCCCTTCACCCCGGAGTTGTTCAACGCGTCGAGCCGGGTGTGGGTCTTGGTCCCGTGCCCGGGCAGCTGCAGCGCCGAGTCGTTGGCGGCCGCGTCCGCGGTGGCCGCGGTGCCTGCCACCAGGCCGGTGGTCGCGATCAGCATGGCGCCCGCCGCCAGCTGCTTGCCCTTGTGTGAGAGATGCATGCGGATCCTTCTCCTGCTCGGCGCCCGGGGGGGCGGTCGGATGTTGCGGTGCGGGAGTTGTTCGGGCCCGCGCGAGCGCCGGATTGGTCGATCCGGGTGCCAACCTCTCGATCTGGCCTACCGTGGATGCATGCGGGACCCGTGGCAGGACCTCGAGGACCCCTCTGACGGCGCGGACGACGACCACGACGACGACACCGCGCCGGCGTGGGAGGCGGGCCAGCACCTGCCCCCGGACGCCCACCGGATGGGCCTCACCCACCACGTGCCGGACGGGGCCCTGCTGGACTTCGCGGGCGCGCTGGACTCCCGCAAGCCGCTGCACCGGTTCACCGCCTGGGTGATGCTCGTGGTGTTCGGCCTGCCGGTGCTCTTCTACGTGCTGCGGCTGGTGCTGGAGGTCCTGCCGGGCTGACGGACCTTCGGACACCCGGAGGCTCGTGGCCCCTCGGGCCGGGCCTCAGCCCGGGGGCCAGGTCATCGACCGGCCGGCGAGCAGGTGCAGGTGGGCGTGGAACACCGTCTGGCCCACCCCCTCCCCCGTGTTGAACACCAGCCGGTAGTCGTCGTGGCCCTCGGTCGTGGCGACCTCGGCGGCCACCCGGACCAGCTCGGCGGCCGACTCGGGGTCGGCGTGCGCCAGCTCGGCCGCGTTGGGGTAGTGCGCGCGGGGCACCACCAGCACGTGGGTGGGCGCCTGGGCGTTGATGTCACGGAACGCCACGGCGCGGTCGGTCGTGTGCACCACCTCGGCGGGCACGTCACCGGCGACGATCTTGCAGAACAGGCAGTCGGGGGCGGCAGCCATGGGTCTCCTCTCGTCGGGGCCATGTCGTCGAGGCCGTGTCGTCGGGCCCATGCTGGCACGCTGCCGGAACCGGACCGGAGGAAACTCGTGCCGTCCGCGTGTAAACCCCCGGCCGGTGGTGCGCGTGGGACTAGCGTGATCACCCATGCGACGGCGGCACGTGTGTCCCCCGGGCGACGGCCGGCGATGAGCCCGTCCCCGGGCTACGACGACGTCGGCGCGGCGGCGCGCTGGACGGCCGACGAGGCGCTCGAGCAGCTCTACGCGGCGCACTGGCGCCAGCTCGTCCGCCTCTCGGTGCTCCTGGTGCGCGACCGGGCCACCGCCGAGGAGGTGGTGCAGGACGCCTTCGTGGCGGTGCACGGCCACTGGTCGCGGCTGCGCGACCCCGACCGGGCGCTGGCCTACCTGCGCCAGGCGGTGGTGAACCGCTCCCGCTCGGCGCTGCGGCACCGGGCCGTGGTCGCGAGGCACGCCGTACGCCAGACCGCGCCGGCAACCGTCCCGGGCGCCGACGTGGCTGCCGCGGCCGGGACCCGGCGCACGGAGGTGCTCGACGCGCTGCGCGGCCTGCCGCAGCGGCAGCGCGAGGTGATCGCCCTGCGCTACTACCTCGACCTGTCCGAGGCCGAGATCTCCGCCGCCCTGGGCATCAGCCGCGGCGCCGTCAAGAGCCACGCCTCGCGTGGCCTGGCGTCGCTGCGCTCCGTGCTCCACGACCACTGGGAGGAGCGGCCGTGAACGACCGACCCCACCACGAGGACCCGGTCCGGCTGTCCGACCTGCTGGACGACGCCGTCTCCGACATCGAGCCACGCGACGCGCTCGACTCCATCCGCAACCGAACGAAGGTGACCCCCATGCCCGCACGTCGTCCCTGGAGCTACGCCGTCGGCGGCGCCGTCGTCGCCGTGGCCGCGGTGGTGGTCACGATCGCCGTGGCCGGCGACCAGCTCGGTCTCACCAGCAGCGACGAGCAGCCGGCCCCGGCCGCCACCCACCACCGGCACCGGAGCACCCCGTCCAGCCCGGACACGACCCCGGCCGCGGACGAGACCACCTCGCCGTCCGCCTCCCCCACCACGCCGGCGCAGCAGCTCACGCTGGCGGCCTACTACCTCGGCGACACGCCTCGCGGCACCTACCTCTACCGGGAGTTCGACCAGGTCCGGGCCGCCGACCCGCTCAACGGAGCGCTGGCGCTGCTGGCCACGACCCCGCACGACCCCGACTACGCCACGCCTTGGCAACCGGGCGACCTCCAGGACGCGCAGGCGAACGGCGACGCGATCGACGTCACGGTCGCGGCGGACCGGACGGACCGACCGGCCGGGATGGGCAAGCACGAGGCCGAGGAGGCCGTCCAGCAGGTCGTCTACACCCTGCAGGCCGCCGCCCAGTCCCGGCTCCCGGTCCGGTTCTCGCAGCCCACCGTGCTCGGCGTCGACACCTCCGGCCCGGTCGCCGAGGGCGACCAGGTCCAGGTGCTCGCGTCGATGAGCATCAGCGACCCCGCCGAGGGGGCGACCGTCCACGGGACCTTCACCGCCACCGGCGTGGGCAGCTCGTTCGAGGCCAACGTGCCGTGGCAGATCGTGCAGGGCGACCAGGTGGTGAAGAAGGGGTTCACGACCGCCGAGGGGTGGATGGACAAGCTCTACCCGTGGAAGGCCGACATCGACGTGTCCGGCCTGGCGCCGGGCGAGTACACCTTCGTCGCGATGACCGACGACCCCTCGGGCGGCGAGGGCGGGGGCCCGGTCACCGACACCCGGACGATCACGGTGAAGTAGCTGCGCCGCCGGCGCCGGGCAGCCGGGCCGCGGGGGTCCCAGGTCGCCGCCGTGGCCGTGGCTTCCCCTAGGTATGTCGGCGAATCATCGCTTCCCTCCTCGAATTCGACCCGGGAAGTGAGGTCCGGACGACATACCTAGGTGAAGCCGCGCCCAGGACAGCCCCGGTGCTCCCCCGCCGCGGCTGATCCCCGAAGCCTTGGGCGCCGCACCCGGCGGCGAGCCGCTCAGGACCAGCGGGGGGTGCGGGAGAGCAGGGCGGCGGCAGCCGCCACCCCGGCGGTGGAGGTGCGCAGCACCTCCGCGCCGAGCCGGACCGACCGGGCGCCGGCGGCGACGAACGCCGCCACCTCCTCCTCGGTGAGCCCGCCCTCGGGGCCCACGACGACCACGATCCGCCCCTGCTGCGGCACCTCGACCGCAGCCAGGGGCTCGCTCGCCTCCTCGTGCAGCACCACGGCGAGGTCGGCCCCGCCGGCCAGCTCCACGACGTCGGCGGTGGTCGCCAGCGGCGAGACCTCGGGGAACCACGACCGGCGGGACTGCTTGGCGGCCTCGCGGGCGGTGCCGGCCCACTTGGCCTGCGACTTCACGGCTCGCTCGCCCTTCCACACCGCGACCGACCGGGCCGCGGCCCAGGGCACGATCCGGGCGGCGCCCACCTCGGTCAGCACCTCGACGGACAGCTCGCCCCGCTCGCCCTTCGGGAGCGCCTGGACCACGACCAGCTCGGGCTCCGGCGCCGGGACGTCGGCGACCTCCAGGACCGCGACCGTGAAGACCCGCTTGCCGGTCGTGGTGACCTCGCCGGTCACCGACCGGCCGACGCCGTCGGTGAGCACCACCCGCTCGCCGACGCGCAGGCGGCGTACGGCGACCGCGTGGTGCGCCTCGTCACCGGTGACCTCGACCACCGACCCCGCGGCGGCGCCGGCCAGGGACGGTACGGCGTGGACCGGCAGCGACATGCGTCCGGGCCCGCCCCTCAGTGCTCGTTGAAGGCGTCGCGCAGGCGGCCGAAGAACGACTTGTTCGCGGCCCGCACCTGCCCCGTCGGCTGCTCCTCGCCGCGGATCGCGGCCAGCTCGCGCAGCAGCTCCTCCTGGCGGTCGTCGAGGCGGCTCGGCGTCTCGACGACGACCGAGACGACCAGGTCGCCCCGGCCCCCGCGGAGTCCCGGCACGCCGCGCCCGCGCAGCACCTGCTCGGTGCCGGACTGGGTGCCGGGCCGGATCTCGAGCTCGAAGCTGGTCTCGACGCCGGAGTCGGCGCCCTGCTCGACGTCGGCCTCGAGCGTCGGCAGCGTGAGGGTGGTGCCGAGCGCCGCGGCGGTCATCGGCACCGTGACCGTGCAGTGCAGGTCGCTGCCGTTGCGCGTGAACGTCTCGTGCCGGGCCACCTGGATCTCGACGTACAGGTCACCGGCCGGGCCGCCGCCGGGACCGACCTCGCCCTGCTCGGTGAGCTGGACGCGGGTGCCGTTGTCGACGCCGGCCGGGATCTTGACCGTGATGGTCCGGCGCGAGCGGACCCGCCCGTCGCCGGAGCACTCCCGGCAGGGCTCGGGGATGATCGTGCCGTAGCCGCGGCACGCGGCGCACGGGCGCAGGGTGCGGATCTCGCCGAGGAACGAGCGCTGCACGTGGGCCACCTCGCCCGCGCCGTGGCAGGTCTCGCAGGGGACCGGGTGGGTGCCCGGCGAGGTGCCCTCGCCGTGGCAGGTGCCGCACAGCACCGCGGTGTCGACGGCGAGCTCGCGGGTGACGCCGAAGGCCGCCTCGGCGAGGTCGATGTCGAGCCGGATCAGCGCGTCCTGGCCGCGCCGGGTGCGCGGTCGCGGGCCCCGGCCGGCCGCCGCTCCCCCGGCGGCGCCGCCGAAGAACGCGTCCATGATGTCGGTGAACGAGAAGCCCGCGCCCTGCCCGAAGCCGGCGCCCATGCCGGCGAACGGGTCGCCGCCGCGGTCGTAGGCCGCCCGCTTCTGGGGGTCGGAGAGGACCTCGTAGGCGTGGGAGACCTCCTTGAACCGCTCCTGGGTCTCGGGGTCCGGGTTGACGTCGGGGTGCAGCTGCCGGGCGAGTCGCCGGTAGGCCTTCTTGATGGCGTCGGCGTCCGCGTCGCGGTCGACACCGAGCAGGTCGTACAGGTCCTGACTCAAGTCGGTTCCTTCGGGTGGTGGGTGGGGAGGTGGTCGGGGGCCCCGGGCACGACGGGGGTCAGCCCTCGTCGAGGAAGCGGGAGACGTAGCGCGCCACCGCGCGCACCGCCGCCATGGTGCCGGGGTAGTCCATGCGGGTGGGGCCGACGATGCCGAGCGTGGCCAGCGCCTCGTCACGGGGGCCGTAGCCGGTGGCGACGACGCTGGTGGAGGCCAGCTCCTGGTAGGGGCCCTCGTGGCCGATGCGGACCGTGACGGTCCCGCCCACGGTGGCCTCGCCGAGCAGCTTGAGCAGCACGACGTGCTCCTCGAGGGCCTCGAGGAGCGGCCGCACGGCGGAGTCGAAGCTGTCGCCGTACCTCGCCAGGTTGGCCGCGCCGCCGACCACCAGCCGCTCGTCGGAGCGGTGGTCGGACATGGCCTCGACCAGCGACTCGACGACGGCCGCGGTGGCGGCCCCGTCGACCGGCGGCACCGCCCGGCGCAGCGCGGCGGCCGCGTCGGCGATCACCTGGCCGGTCGCGGCCCGGCTGACCAGGCTGCGCAGGTCGGCGAGGTCGTCGTCGGACAGCGGCGCCTCGAGCTCGACGAGCCGCTGCTCGACCCGGCCGGTGCTGAGGATCAGCACGACCAGCAGCCGGCTCGGGGTGAGCGCGACCAGCTCGACGTGGCGGACCGTGGACCGCGAGAGGGTCGGGTACTGCACGATCGCGACCTGGCGGGTCAGCTGCGAGAGCAGCCGCACCGAGCGGCTCACCACGTCGTCGAGGTCGACGGCACCATCGAGGAAGGTCGAGATCGCCTTCCGCTCGGCCGGGGTCATCGGCTTGACCGTGCTGAGCCGGTCGACGAACAGGCGGTAGCCCTTGTCGGTGGGCACCCGGCCGGCACTGGTGTGGGGCTGGGTGATGAACCCCTCATCCTCCAGCGCCGCCATGTCGTTGCGCACGGTCGCCGGTGACACCCCCAGCCCGTGCCGCTCGACCAGGGCCTTGGAGCCGACCGGCTCCTCGGTGGCGACGTAGTCCTCGACGATCGCCCGGAGCACGGCGAGCCTGCGCTCCTCCTGCATCCCGCCTCCTCTCACGCTTGGCACTCGTCAATCCCGAGTGCCAAGACTACTAGGGTGGACGGCATGACCGCACACACCGGCAGCAACGGCCACACCGGGCAGGGCTTCCGCGAGGTGGCGGACCGGGTCTGGGTCGCCCGCTACGCCTGGTTCGACGTCAACGTCACGCTGGTGGGCGGCGAACGGGGGCTGCTGGTGGTCGACACCCACGGGTCCGGCGCCGCGGCGCGCGAGGTCCTCGACGACGTGCGCCGGCTCGGCGCCGGCGAGGTCGTCGGCGTCGTCAACACCCACTGGCACTTCGACCACACCTTCGGCAACGCCACCTTCCGCGAGGCGTACGGCGAGGTCCCCGTGCACGCCCACGAGAACGCCCGGGACGAGCTGGGGCGGTGGGGCGAGGACCTCAAGCGGAGGGTCCGCGACCACGAGGGCGAGGACCCGCACCGCGAGGAGGTGCTGGCCAGCGAGATCGTGCTGCCCGACCACACCTTCTCCAGCGCGCGGGTCCTGGACCTGGGCGACCGGGCGGTCGAGCTGGTGCACCCCGGACGCGGGCACACCAGCGGCGACCTGGTGCTCCGGGTGCCGGACGCCGACGTGCTGCTCGCGGGCGACCTGGTCGAGGAGTCGGCCCCGCCGTCGATCAACGAGGACGCCTGGCCGATGGACTGGCCGCTCACGCTCGACATCGTGCTCGGGCTGACCACGTCCGCCTCCGTGGTGGTCCCGGGGCACGGCCTGCCGGTCGACCGCGACTTCGTGGAGACGCAGCGCGCCGAGCTCGGGATCGTCGCGGAGACGATCCGCGACCTGGCCGGGCGCGGTGTCCCCGCCGAGGAGGCGGTGCAGGCCGCCGAGTGGCCGTGGGAGCGCGAGCGGCTGGTCACCGCCGTACGCCGCGGCTACGAGCAGCTCCCCCGCAGCCAGAAGCGCCTGCCGCTCGTCTGACGTCGGGGTGGGCGGGACCGGACGCGTGGGGGTGTTCACTCCCGGTCCGGGCGGCTACCGTCGCCTCGCATGACGGACTCCAGCAACCACCCGGACACCGAGGCAGCCGAGGGATCCTCCGAGGGCGTCACCGACGACCAGCTCCCGGCGGACCTGCGACCCGGCGAGGACAACCCCCTGGCCGAGGACCTCGAGGACGACGTCGACCGCGACGACCTCGACGTGCTCGGCGGCAAGGGCGCCGAGCAGTGGGACGACGAACAGCTGGAGGACTGACTCCCCGGCGCGCCGTCCCCGGCCGGGCGGGCGCACCCCCCTAGCGTTGTCCGGTGACTTCCCGCGACCGCTATGGATCCGATGTCCTCGCCACCGACTGGCGCGCCCCGAAGCGCGGCCGTGCCGTCGAGGCGCCCGCCGAGCTCGGCGCGGTGGTGGAGGAGGTCACGACCGACTGGTGCGGCGAGATCGTCGCCGTGGACCGTGACCTGGACACGCTGACCCTCGAGGACCGGCGTGGCACGCGACGCACCTTCCCGCTGGGTCCGGGCTTCCTGCTCGAGGGCAGGCCGGTGATCCTGACCGCGCCGGTGCGGGTCGCGGCGCCGACCCGCCCGACCCGCACCGCGTCCGGCTCGGTCGCGGTCCACGGCGCGAAGGCGCGCGTGGCCCGGGCCAGCCGGATCTTCGTCGAGGGCCGGCACGACGCGGAGCTGGTGGAGAAGGTCTGGGGCGACGACCTGCGCATCGAGGGCGTGGTCGTGGAGTACCTCGGGGGCGTCGACGACCTCGCCGACCACCTGCGCGACTTCAAGCCGGGCCCCCAGCGCCGGGTGGGCGTCCTCGTCGACCACCTGGTCAGGGGCTCCAAGGAGAGCCGGATCGCCCAGAACATCGCGAAGTCCCCGATCGGCAAGGACGTGCTGATCGTCGGGCACCCGTTCATCGACATCTGGCAGGCGGTCAAGCCCCAGCGGCTCGGCTTCCAGCGGTGGCCCGACGTCCCCCGCAACATCGACTGGAAGACCGGCACCTGCCAGCAGCTCGGCTGGCCGCACCGCAACCAGGCCGACATCGCCCGCGCGTGGAAGCACATCCTCGGCGGGGTCAGGTCGTACGCCGACCTCGATCCGGCCCTGCTCGGCCGGGTCGAGGAGCTCATCGACTTCGTGACCGCCTGACCCGGCAGCGGGGCCATTTCCGGCTACGGTGGAGGCGGAACCGTCCGGCGCTGCACGGCACCGGGATCCACCGAGACAGGGGGCACCAGATGAGCGACCCGAACCGCCCACCGCACCACGGGGACCAGCCGCCCCAGGACCCGACCACGGGTGGCGGCGGCTTCGGCGTCCCGCCCGCGGGCCCCCCGCCCCAGGGGCAGCCGGGCTGGGGCCCGCCGCACGGCGAGCCCGGGTGGCAGTACGGCCAGAGCTACGGCCAGAACTACGGCCAGCCGCCGTACGGCGCCCCGGGCACGCCGACCCAGGACGAGATCACCTGGGGCTCGGCCGCGCACTGGAGCGCCCTGGTCGCCGCCTTCGTGGCGCTGGCGTTCCTCGGGCCGCTGATCGTGATGCTCACCAAGGGCACCACGTCCCCCTACGTCCGGCGGCAGGCGGTGGAGTCGCTGAACTTCCAGCTGTCGATCCTGATCTACGGCATCGTCTCGCTGGTGCTGTGCCTGGTGCTGATCGGCTTCCTGCTGCTGGCGGTCGTCGGCGTGGTCTGGCTGGTCTTCACCATCATCGGCGCGGTGCGCGCGGGTCAGGGCGAGGAGTACCACTACCCGCTGACGATCCGCCTGGTCAGCTGAGGCGGCCGCTCCCGGGAGTCAGGCGAGCAGGTCGCGCACGACCGCGTCGGCCAGCAGCCGGCCGGTGCGGCTCAGCACGAGCCGGTCGCCGGCCGGCGGGCCCAGCAGCCCGCGCTCGACGAGGACCGGCACGGCTGCCCGGCCGGCGTCGTCGAGCGCGTCGAGCGGCAGCCCGTCGCGCAGCCGCACCTCGAGCAGCACCCGCTCGACCCGGCGGGTCTCGTCGTCGAGCACCTCGCGCGCGTGGGCGGGGCTGCGGTCGGCGGCGAGCCGGTCGGCGTACGCCACCGGGTGCTTGACGTTCCACCACCGCACGCCACCCACGTGCGAGTGCGCACCGGGGCCGGCGCCCCACCAGTCGGCGCCGGTCCAGTAGAGCATGTTGTGGCGGCAGCGGCTCGACGCGTCGCGCGACCAGTTCGACACCTCGTACCAGCCCAGGCCGGCGGCCTCGAGCCGCTGGTCGGCAGCGAGGTACTTGTCGGCGAGGTCGTCGTCGTCGGGCATCGGCACCTCGCCCCGGCGCACCTGCCGCGCCAGCGCCGTGCCCTCCTCCACGATCAGGGCGTACGCCGAGACGTGGTCGGGCTCGCTGGCCAGCGCGGCGTCCACCGAGGCCTCCCAGTCGGCGAGCGACTCCCCCGGGGTCCCGTAGATCAGGTCCAGGCTGACCTGGTCGAAGCCCGCCGCCCGGGCCCACCGCACGACCGACGGCACGCGGCGCGGGTCGTGGGTGCGGTCGAGCGTGCGCAGCACGTGGGCGACGGCCGACTGCATGCCGAACGAGATCCGGGTGATCCCGCCCTCGCGGAGCGCCTCGAGGTCGGCCTCGGTCACGCTGTCGGGGTTGGACTCGGTGGTCACCTCCGCGCCCGGCGCCAGGCCGAACTCCGCGTCGATCGCGGCGATCACGGCGGCCAGGTCGGCCGGCGGCAGCAGGGTCGGTGTGCCCCCGCCGAAGAACACCGTGGAGACCGGCACGTCACGATCGCCCAGCACCGCCCGGGCCCGGCGCACCTCCGCGATCGCGGCCTCGGCGTACGTCGCCCGGGACGCGCCGCGCGCCGCGCCCGCCCCGCCCAGCTCGTCGAGCGTGTAGGTGTTGAAGTCGCAGTAGCCGCATCGCACCGTGCAGAACGGCACGTGCACGTAGAACCCGAACGGGCGCTCGCCCCACTCCGCGAGCGCGCCCGGCGGCAGCGCACCGTCGTCGGGCACCGGGTCACCGGCGGGCAGGGCGGAGGGAGGCACCCCCCCATCCTCCCAAGCCCTCCGGGTCGTCCGCACGAGAGGTGGTTCTAGGTGCCGCTCGTGCGGACGACCCGGGGGCTTGGGGCGGGGTCAGGCGTACATCGCGTCGATCTGCTCCTGGTAGTTGGTCTCGACGACGTTGCGCTTGACCTTCATCGACGGGGTCAGCTCGCCGGACTCGACGGTCAGGTCGTGGTCGAGCAGCTCCCACTTCTTGATGGTCTCCCAGCGGTTGAGCCGGGAGTTCAGCTCGTCGACGTAGCCCTGGACCAGGGCGCGGACCTTCTCGGAGCGGACCAGGTCGGTGTAGGACTTCCCGGCCATGTCGTTCTCCTCGGCCCAGCCCTCGAGGCCCTCCGGGTCGAGGGTCACCAGCGCCACGCAGTAGTTGCGCTCGTTGCCGAACACCATGAACTGGCTGGCGTAGGGGCACACCGCCTTGAACTTCGACTCGATGGCGGAGGGCGCGATGTACTTGCCGCCCGAGGTCTTGAACAGGTCCTTGATCCGCCCGGTGATCGTGAGGAAGCCGTCGGCGTCCAGGCTGCCCTTGTCGCCGGTGCGCAGCCACCCGTCCTCGGTCAGTGTCCTCGTGGTCTCCTCGGGCATGTTGTGGTACCCGTCCATCACGCCGGGACCCTTGATCTGGATCTCGTCGCCCTCGCCCAGCCGGACCTCGCTGCCCGGCAGCACCGGGCCGACGGTGCCGATCCGGTAGTCGCGGGGGTGGTTCACGAACGAGCCCGCGGAGCTCTCGGTCAGTCCGTAACCCTCCAGGATGAGGATGCCGGCGGCGTTGAACCAGTGCGCGATGTCCTGGTTGAGCGCGGCGGCGCCGGAGATGAAGAACCGGACCCGGCCGCCGAAGCGCTCGCGGATCTTGCTGAAGACCAGCCGGTCGAACAGCGCGTTCTGCAGCCGCAGGTGCGGCGGGACCGTCCTGCCCTCGCCGCGCCGCCGCTCGACCTCGAGGCCCACGGCGAACGCCCGGTCGAAGATCTTCTCCTTCAGGCCGCCCTCGGTCTGCTGCATGGTCACGATCCGCGCGTGCGCCTTCTCGAAGATGCGCGGCGCGGCACCCATGAACGTCGGCTTCACGACGCCGAGGTTGTCCACGATCTTGTCGACACGTCCGTCCACCGCGGTCGCGAACCCGCACGCGAGCTGGGTCGAGAGCAGCACCTTGCCGAACGAGTGCGCCATCGGCAGCCACAGGAACTGCAGGTCGTCCTCGTGGAGGATGTCCTGCACCTGGATCGAGGCGCCCTCGTAGACCCAGGAGCGGTGCTGCAGGCGCACGCCCTTGGGCCGCCCGGTGGTGCCGGAGGTGTAGATCAGCGTGGCCAGCTGGTCGGGGGCGATCGCCTTGGCGGTCTGCTCGATCACGCCCGGGTGCTCGGCGAGGTACTCCTCGCCCATCTCGGCCAGCCGCTCGAGGCTGATCACCCAGCTGTCGTCGGTGGTGCCGTCGAAGGTGACCACCCGCAGCAGGTGCGGCAGCTCGGACTTGTGCTCCCTGAGCTTGGCGACCTGCTCGTCGTCCTCCGCGAAGACCACCCGGCACTCGGAGTCGCTGAGGATGTAGGCCGTGTCGCTGGCGTTGGTGCTCGGGTAGACCGTGGTGGTCGCTCCCCCGGCGCACATCACGGCGAGGTCGGCCAGGATCCACTCGTAGCGGGTCGCCGACGCGATGCCGACCCGCTGCTCCGGCTCGATCCCCAGGGCGAGCAGCCCGGCGGCGATCCGGGAGACCCGGTCCCCCGCCTCGCGCCAGGTCATCGACGCCCATCCGTCGCCCTCCGGGTAGCGGTAGGCCTCGGCGTCGGGGCTGGCGGCCACCCGGTCGAGGAACTGGACGGCCACGTTGGGGGCCAGTCGGTCGAGGAAGCTGGTGTCGTAGTTGATCGGCATGACACTCCTGCACGGCGGCGGTCGGGGCAGGGACGGCCGGCGGCCGGCGTCCGTGCCAGTAAACCTAGAACAACAGGTTACGCTCCGGTAGCCGAACGGGATGTGGTCTTCTCGACGTACTCCTCGGCCTTCGCGCGCGCCTTGGCCGCCAGCCCGTCCACCCGGAGCAGCTCCGGCAGCAGCGAACGGTCCGTGGTCCACGCCCGGAACATCGTGCGCACCGTGACCCCGTGCCCGGGACGGTGCACGACGGTCACCTCGTCACCGGCGCGCAGCTCGCCCTCGACGACGACCCGCAGGTAGGCACCGGGCGCCTGCACGTCGGTGAACCGGCGCACCCAGGCGCGGGAGTCGTAACCGCAGCGGCCCATCCAGGTCTTGAAGTCGTTGCAGGGGATCCGCACCGCGGCCACCTCGAGCACCGCGTCGCCGACCAGCCACCGCTCGCCGAGCTCGGCAGCGTTGACGTCGAGCCCGAGGGTGGTGAGGTTCTCGCCGAACTGGCCGCTCGGGACCTCCTGGCCGAGCACCGCGGCCCAGCTGTCCAGGTCCTCGCGGGCGAAGGCGTAGACCGCCTGGTCGGCGCCTCCGTGGTGGCGGGTGTCGGAGACGCGGTCGCCGTCCAGGCCGAGCCTGCGCGCGATCACCGGGCCGGCGACCGGGCGCTTGTCGATCGAGGTGCGGCCGATGCCCGCCCAGGCCGCCTCGCGCGGCCGACCCACGTTGACGGAGAGGATCGAGGGGAGGACCGAGGGGAGGACCGGGGGCATGCGCGGATTGTGACCGCTGAGGCCGTCCCCGGCCAAGTCGCACGACGCCCTAGGGTGTGGGGAATGAGAGCGCAGGACCTCGCCGAGGACTACCCGTCGATCGACGTGACCGCCCCCGCGCGCGAGGCGGCGCGGATGATCGGGACCGACCGCCGGCCGGCGCTGGTGGTGGTCGACGAGGGCCGGCCGTTCACGGTGCTGCCCGGCTCGCAGGTGCTGAACTTCCTGATCCCCGGCTACCTGCAGGAGGACCCCTCGCTGGTGCGCGCGATGGACGAGAAGTCCGCCGAGAACGCCGTGGCCCGGCTGGCCGGCAAGAGCGTCGGCGACCTGCTGCCCCGCGAGCGCCGCACCGAGCTGCCGAAGGTCGCCCCCGACGCGACCCTGATCGAGTGCGCGGCCGTGATGGCCCAGCTGCACAGCCCGCTGCTGGTGGTCGTGGACCGGCTCGGGGTCCTGCAGGGCGCGATCACCGCCTCCCGTCTGCTCGAGATGCTGGTCGGCTGAACCGGTGAGCCTGACCCAGCTCGCCGCCCTGGTCGTCTTCACCGGGGCGTACGTCCTCATCGCCACCGAGCGTGTGCACCGGGTGGCCGCCGCCCTCGGCGGCGCCTCGCTGATGCTGCTGCTCGGCCTGACCGACGGCCAGGCCGCCTTCTACTCCAGCGACACCGGCGTCGACTGGAACGTCATCTTCCTGCTGTTCGGGATGATGGTGATCGTCGGCGTGGTCAAGCAGACCGGGCTGTTCGAGGCGCTGGCCATCCATGCCGCCAAGCGGGCCCGGGGGCGGCCGTTCGCCATCCTGGTGATGCTGCTGGTCATCACCGCGACCGCCTCCGCGCTGCTCGACAACGTCACCACGGTGCTGCTGATCGCCCCCGTCACGTTCCTGCTGTGCGAGCGGCTCGCGCTGCCGGTGGTGCCGTACCTGATCGCCGAGGTGATGGCCTCCAACATCGGCGGCACCGCCACGCTGATCGGCGACCCGCCCAACATCATCATCGCCAGCCGGGCCGGGCTGAGCTTCAACGACTTCCTGATCCACCTGCTGCCGCTCGTGCTGGTGCTGATGGTCGTGCTGATCGCCCTGTGCCGGTGGCTGTTCCGCGACGCCTTCCGCTACCACCCCGAGCTGGTGGCCGAGGTGATGGCACTCTCCGAGCGCGAGGCGATCCGGGACCGCCGGCTGCTCACGCAGAGCCTGGTCGTGCTGACGCTGGTGCTGGCGGGGTTCGTCCTGCACCCGGTGCTGCACTACGAGCCCTCGGTCGTCGCCCTGCTCGGGGCCGGGCTGCTGGTCCTCATCTCGACCGTCACCGTCGAGGAGGCCATCGCCGACGTCGAGTGGGAGACCCTGGTCTTCTTCATGGGCCTGTTCGTGATGGTGGGCTCGCTGGTGGAGACCGGCGTCATCGACAAGCTGGCCGACCTGCTGGTCGACGCCACCGGCGGGCAGCTCGTGGCCACCGTCCTGGTCCTGCTGCTGGCCTCGATGCTGCTCTCGGGCATCGTCGACAACATCCCCTACGTCGCCACGATGGCGCCGGTGGTCGCGGCCCTCCAGCACCAGGGCGGCGGCGGCGACAACGTGCTGTGGTGGGCGCTGGCCGCGGGGGCCGACCTCGGCGGCAACGCGACCGCGGTGGGCGCCAGCGCCAACGTGGTGGTGCTCGGGATGGCCAAGCGGTACGGCGCGCCGATCAGCTTCTGGGAGTTCACGCGCTACGGCCTGGTCGTCGTGGCCGCCTGCGCGGTGGTGGCGGTGCCGTGGTTCTGGGTTCGCTACCTCATGTGAGGCCCGTCGCCCCAGGTCCTTGCGTCAGTCCTGGACGGCCTTGACGATCGCCACGCACTGGGTGACGCGGTGCCGCTCCGAGGGGGTCAGCGCGCGCTGCAGCCGGTGCGCGTCATCCACTGTCCACGACGCGTCCACCACCATCCGGACGATCGCCCAGTCCCTCGCCCGGGTCTCGTCGAGCCCGGCGGCGTCGACGACGGTGTGGAACCGGCGGCGGATCCCGCCGCGCAGGTCCCCCACCATCTCACCCCACCGGTTCCACAGCAGCGGCGGCACCTCGTAGTGGGCGTCGCCGTTCATCGGCTTGGGGTCGATCGCCAGCCACGGCTCGCGGTCCGCCGCGAGCACGTTCTCGTAGTGCAGGTCGCCGTGCACGACCACCCCGGTGCTGGCGTCGTCCGTCAGCAGCGCCCGGCCCAGGTGCAGCGCCTGCTCGACCATCCGCGGGGGCACCGGCATCTCGCCCCGCAGCTCCTCGAGCCGCTCCAGCCAGCGCTCGACGTACGACGTGAGCGTGCGCAGCTGCGGGAGCGCCGGCCGGTGCAGCCGCGGATAGAGCCCGGCGACGACCTCGCAGGCCTCGAGGTCCCACCTCCCGGTGAGGTCCTCGGTGTGCAGCCGCTCCAGCAGCAGCGCACGTCGGCGCGGGTCGGCGCGCAGCAGGCGTACGGCGCCGTCCCCGTGCCAGTGCTGGAGGGCCAGCCCCTCGTGCTCACTCTCGTCGTCCCCGTCGAAGGTGACCTTGAGGGCGGCGTGCTCTCCGTCGGCGGTGACCACGGGCAGCACCAGCGAGCAGAACCCGTGCATCGGCTCGCCGGCACCGGCCAGCTCCCACTCCTCGAGCAGCTCGCGTGCCAGCCGGGGCAGGCGGTCCAGCCACGCGCTCCAGTCCGGCCCCAGGACGCGGTTGCGGTCCAGCTCGTCCGGGACTCGGACGATCTCGGCAGGGCTCACCCGGGCGAGGCTACTTCCTGGCGGACTTCTCGGTCGGCTGCGTGGTGGACAGTGCCGCCACGAACGCCTCCGGAGGCACCTCGACCGTCCCGATGTTCTTCATCCGCTTCTTGCCCGCCTTCTGCTTCTCGAGCAGCTTGCGCTTGCGGCTGATGTCGCCGCCGTAGCACTTGGCGAGCACGTCCTTGCGGATCGCGCGGATGTTCTCGCGCGCGATCACCCGGGCGCCGATGGCGGCCTGGATCGGCACCTCGAACTGCTGGCGAGGAATGAGCTCCTTGAGCTTGCCGGCCATCATCACGCCGTAGGAGTAGGCGGCGTCGCGGTGCACGATGGCCGAGAAGGCGTCGACCGGCTCGCCCTGGAGCAGGACGTCGACCTTGACCAGGTCGGCGGACTGCTCGCCCGAGCGCTCGTAGTCGAGCGAGGCGTACCCCTTCGTGCGCGACTTCAGCTGGTCGAAGAAGTCGAAGACGATCTCGCCCATCGGGAGCGTGTAGCGCATCTCGACGCGGTCCTCGGAGAGGTAGTCCATGCCCTGGAGCGCACCACGCTTGGTCTGGCAGAGCTCCATGATCGTGCCGATGAAGTCGCTCGGGCTGAGGATCGTCGCCTTGACCACGGGCTCCCGGACCTCGGCGACCTTGCCGTCGGGGAACTCGCTGGGGTTGGTCACCTCGATCTCCGAACCGTCCTCCATCAGCACGCCGTAGACGACGTTGGGCGCGGTCGAGATCAGGTCGAGGTTGAACTCCCGCTCGAGCCGGTCGCGGGTGATCTCCATGTGCAGCAGGCCCAGGAAGCCGCAGCGGAAGCCGAACCCGAGCGCGCCGGAGGTCTCCGGCTCGTAGGTCAGGGCCGCGTCGTTGAGCTGGAGCTTCTCGAGCGCCTCGCGCAGGTCGCCGAACTGGTCGCCGTCGATCGGGTAGAGACCGGCGTAGACCATCGGGTTGGGGTGCTTGTAGCCGCCGAGCGCGTCCGTCGCGCCGTGGTGCTGCGTGGTGATCGTGTCGCCCACGCGGGACTGGCGGACGTCCTTCACGCCGGTGATCAGGTAGCCGACCTCGCCCACCCCGATCTCGCCGGCCTTGACCTGCTCGGGACTGATCACGCCGATCTCGAGCAGCTCGTGGGCCGCGCCGGTCGACATCATCTTGATGCGGTCGCGGTGGTTGAGCTTGCCGTCGACCACTCGGACGTAGGTGATCACGCCGCGGTAGGTGTCGTAGACGGAGTCGAAGATCAGCGCGCGGGCGGGCGCGTCGGCGACACCGACCGGCGGCGGGGTCTGGTTGACGATCTCGTTGAGGACCGCCTCGACGCCCTCGCCGGTCTTGGCGCTGACGCGCAGCACGTCGCCGGGGTCGCACCCGACCAGCCCGGCCAGCTCCGCGGCGTACTTCTCGGGGTTGGCGCTGGGCAGGTCGATCTTGTTCAGGACCGGGATGATGTGCAGGTCGGCGCCCATGGCGAGGTAGAGGTTCGCCAGGGTCTGCGCCTCGATGCCCTGCGCGGCGTCGACCAGCAGGATCGCCGCCTCGCAGGCCTCGAGCGAGCGGGACACCTCGTAGGTGAAGTCGACGTGGCCCGGGGTGTCGATCATGTTCAGCACGTAGGTGCCGGGCCCGGACCCGATCTCGTGCAGGGCTGCTGCCTCGTCCGTCACGGTCCACGGCATGCGGACCGCCTGGCTCTTGATCGTGATGCCGCGCTCGCGCTCGATGTCCATCCGGTCGAGGTACTGCGCCCGGGCGGCGCGCTCGTCGACCACGCCGGTGAGCTGCAGCATCCGGTCCGCCAGCGTCGACTTGCCGTGGTCGATGTGGGCGATGATGCAGAAGTTGCGGATGACCGCCGGGTCGGTGTGGCCGGGACGGAGCGCGCGTGGGTCAGACATGTCCCGGCCATTCTCACCCGGCCGGGGGCGCCCTGACCAATTGCCCGTCCGGTCGGCCGTCAGGTCGCCCCCTCAGCCGCCGGCGAGGGCGCCCGTCGCCTTCAGCGCCTTCCACACCTGCTCGCGTCGCGACATGGCGTAGTCGACGGTGTAGTGGTGGTCGTCGCGGAAGACGACCTTGCCGTCCCGCACCGGCAGGCAGACCGGGGCCGTGGGGCAGAAGACCGGGTTCAGGTCCAGGGTGTGCACCCGGGAGTCCTGGGCCGCCAGCGTGGTCGCGAAGCCGTCGGTCGCCGACGGCTTCGGCTCGGCGGTGACCACGCACTGGCTCACCTTCTTGGCGCTGGCCAGGCAGTCGGTGGCGTTGAAGGTCTCGGGCATGATCAGCCGCTGCACGATGACCGCGGGCGCGACCTTGACCACCTTCTCCACGGTGTCGCGGGTGCTGCGCCAGACGGCCTGTTCCAGCGGAAGCTGCTGGCCGTCGCGGCGGCCCACGAGCTTGCCCCACTCCGCCGGGTCGTCGCGGGGGCGGCCGAGCAGCACCACGACGTCGGGGTCGAGCTGCGGCAGCACCTTGTCGTACCAGCCGACCCGGGCCTTCGCGCAGTCCGCCGCCGACCCGTCGGACTGCTTGGCGTTGGTCAGCTGCTCCTGCCAGGGGCAGCCGGCGAGGACGTCGAGGTCGAGGGAGAAGCCGTGCTCGCGGGCGAGCTTCTCGAAGACGGGCACGAGCGTCTCGGCCTGGCTGTCACCGACGAGCAGCACGGTGGGGCCCGAGCCCTGGACCGCCCGGCAGGCCGAGACGTCGGAGGCGTCGCAGAACCCCTGGTCGCCGTACTGCTTGCTCAACGCCTCGTAGTCGGCCCGCGGCACCGGACGCTGCAGCTTGTCGCCGAGGTCCGCGTCGGCCACCAGCGACGCGCTCGCCCCACCACCGGCGGTGAGCGCCGGCTTGCGGTCCTGCTGCAGGACGGCCGGCACGACGAACGCCGCGACCAGCGCGCTCAGCGCCACGCCGGTGACCGCGGTCCGCCACCGGAACGGGTCCAGCCGCGACCAGCGCCGGATCGGCATCTCGAGGATCTCGAACGACAGCGCGGCCAGCCCCGTCGACAGCCCGAACGCGAGCACCGCCAGCACGACGGGCCGGGTGTCGAGGACCGTGCGCAGCGCGACGATCACCGGCCAGTGCCACAGGTAGGTGCCGTAGGAGATCCGGCCGAGGTAGACCATCGGCTTGACCGAGAGCACCCGCGAGAGCCGGCCGCCCTCGGCGCCCGCCAGGCCGCCCAGCAGCACGACCGACGCGACCGTCGCGCCGACGCCGCGCCACGAGGGGTCCAGGCCCAGCACCCCGGTGCCGACCAGCAGGATGCCGAGCAGGCCGAGCACCGACGCGGCCCCGGCCACGCGGCCGCGCACGCGGGGCACCGCCCGGCCCGAGAGCCAGATCGTCAGCAGCGCGCCGGCGAGCAGCTGGTAGAGCCGCGCGTCGGTGCCGTAGTAGGCGCGGTCGGTGCTGCCCGGGGCGAGGACCAGCTGCAGGGCCAGCGAGGCCACCAGGAGCACGCCGACCACGCCCAGCAGGGTCGGTCGGCGGCGGCTCCGCGGGACGACCTTGAACAGCAGGACGAGCAGCAGGGGGAAGAACGCGTAGAACTGCTCCTCGATCGACAGCGACCAGAAGTGCAGGAACGGGCTCTTGTCGACGCCGGTGGCGAAGTAGTCGCCGGAGGCCTGCAGGAAGTGCCAGTTGGCGTAGTAGAGCAGCGCGCTGATCGCGTCGCCCACCACCGGCGCCCGCAGCACCACCGACCAGAGCAGGGTGAACGCGAGGCAGGTGGCCACCACCACGACGACCGCCGCGGGCAGGAGCCGGCGCACCCGGCGGGAGTAGAAGCGACCCACCTGCAGGTTGCCGGTGTCGAGCAGCTCGCCCAGCAGCACGCTGGAGACCAGGAAGCCCGAGAGGCAGAAGAAGAGGTCCACCCCGATGAAGCCGCCGGCGAACCAGCCCAGGCCCGCGTGGAAGAGCAGGACCAGGTAGACCGCGACGGTGCGCAGTCCGTCGAGGTCGGGTCGGTAGCCGCGGATCACGCCCGCCACCGTAGGACAGCGCTGCCGGGCTGCCCCCAATCGGCGACCGGGAACGTGTCCTTGCTCACGTGGCCCACTCTGCTCCTCATCCGGGCTCCTCACTCGGCGCTGGCCACGAACTCCTTGCTCTTGGCGATGGCGAAGCCCCAGCCCTGCTGCAGCGTCGGCTTCGGCGGGACGGCGATCTCGTCGGGATTGGTGAGGACGTCGAGCAGCACCGGTCCCGGGTGGGCCAGCGCGTCGCGGACCGCGCCGTCGACGTCGTGCGGGTCCTCGACCCGGATCCCACGCATGCCGACGGCCTCGGCGACCTTCGCGAAGTCGGGGTTGTGCAGCACGGTCCCGAACTCCGGCAGCCCGACCTGCTCCATCTCCAGCTTCACCATGCCGAGGCGACCGTTGTCGAACACGACGATCTTGACCGGCAGGTCGTGGGAGACGGCGGTGATCAGGTCGCCCATGAGCATCGACAGGCCGCCGTCGCCGCAGAAGGCCACCACCTGGCGGGCGCGGTCGAGCCCGGCCGCGCCCAGCGCCTGCGGCATCGCGTTGGCCATCGAGCCCAGGTTGTAGGACCCGATCAACCGCCGGGTGCCGGTCATCCGCAGGAACCGCGAGAGCCAGACCGTGGACATGCCGGTGTCGGAGGTGAACACGGCGTCGGCGTCGGCGTGCTTGTCGATCATGGCCGCGAGCAGCTCGGGGCGGACGCGACCCTGCGGGTTGTCGACCTTGCGGCGCAGGAGGCCGACGGGCTTGCGCTCGTACTCGGGGTCGGCGAAGTGCAGCTGGCCCTCGCGCCAGTCGAGGTAGGACGACCGCGTCTTCTCCAGCAGCCCCCGGTCCTCCTTCGGCTCGAGGAGGGGCAGCAGCGCCTCCAGCCCGAGCCGGGCATCGCCGACCAGGGGGTGGTCGACGGCGATCCGGCGTCCCACGTGCGTGCCCCGCACGTCGAGCTGGACCACGGTCTTGCCCTCGGGCAGGAAGTCCTTGTACGGGAAGTCGGTGCCTACCAGGAACAGCGCGTCACAGTCGTCGAAGGCGACCTCGGTGGCGTGGTTGCCGATCAGGCCGGACTGTCCGATCTCGAAGGGGTTGTCGTCCTCCAGCCCCTCCTTGGCCTTGAGACTCAGCACCATCGGGGCAGCCAGCCGGTCGGCGAGCTCGAGCACCTCGGCACGCGCGTGCCGGGCCCCCTGGCCGACGAGGAGGGTCACCCGGCCGGCGGCGTTCAGGGCCGCCGCGGCGCGGCGTACCGCCTCCGCGTCGGGCGAGGCCTGCGGGCGGTCCGCGACGAAGCGGGGCACCGCGGTGTGCTTCGGCAGGTCCAGGCCACCCACGTCCCCGGGCAGGGTGAGCACGGCGACACCCCGCTCCTGGAGCGCGGCGTTGCC
The DNA here is from genome assembly GCA_963826155.1 of uncultured Actinomycetota bacterium. Lineage (GTDB taxonomy): Bacteria > Actinomycetota > Actinomycetes > Propionibacteriales > Nocardioidaceae > Nocardioides. The sequence continues at coordinate 2,356,812 of CAWGVX010000002.1, forward strand.
GGCCTGCTCGATGAGCAGCGGCAGCTGGTCGACGCTGGTCACGGTCCGGTTGAAGACGGCCACGTCCGCGAACAGCGCGTCGTTGTCCACCTCCTGGAAGAAGTCGCTGCCGATCTCCTCACGCGGCACCTGGCCGCAGATGGCGAGCACCGGCGCGTGCGACTTCTTGGCGTCGTAGAGGCCGTTGAGCAGGTGGATGGCGCCCGGCCCGACCGTGCCCATGCACACGGCGAGGTCGTCGGTCAGCTGGGCCTGGGCGCTGGCGGCGAACGCCGCCGCCTCCTCGTGGCGGACCCCGACCCACTCCACGCGCTCCTCGCGTCGGATCGCGTCGGTCACCGGGTTCAGCGCGTCGCCCACCACGCCCCACACCTGCTTCACGCCGTGCTCGGCGAGGGCCTCGATCAGCAGCTCCGCGACAGTCGTCATGCCGCCCTCCTACCCATGCTCGTCCGCCTTCATCCCTGCGCCCACGCCGGCACCGCGCGCTACGGCTGGAACCGGTCGGGGTCGGCCCGGTCCCAGTCTCGCTGCCAGCTGCGGGGCGGGTCGCGGAGCAGCTGGCCCGGGGCGAGGTGCTCGAACAGCTCGGCGTACGACGCGATCGTGCCGTGGTCGATGCGCCGGCGCAGCATGTGCGGGCGCAGCTCGTCGAAGGAGCGCAGGCCCATCGAGGCCACCACCTGCAGCGCCTGCTCGACGGTCGCCTGCTGGTAGCGCACCACCCGCTCGGTCTTGTCCGGCACGTCCAGCGCCCGCATCCGCTTCGGGTCCTGGGTGGCGACCCCGACCGGGCAGGTGTTGGTGTGGCAGGTCTGCGCCTGGATGCAGCCGACCGCCATCATCATCGCCCGGGCCGCGTTGGTGTAGTCCGCGCCCTGGATGACCCGCTTGACCAGGTCGATGCCGGTGGCGACCTTCCCGGAGGCACCCACCTTGACCCGGTCGCGGACGCCGGCCCCCACCAGCGCGTTGTGCACGGTCATCAGCCCCTCGGTCAGGGGCATGCCGACGTGGTCCTCGTACTCCAGCGGCGCGGCACCGGTGCCGCCCTCGGCGCCGTCGACGATCACGAAGTCGGGGGTGATGCCCTCCTCGACCATCGCCTTGCAGATCGCGAGGATGTCGGTGCGCGAGCCCAGGCAGAGCTTGAACCCCGCCGGCTTGCCGCCGGCGAGCTCACGGAAGTGGCCGATGAACTGGATCAGCTCCCGCGGCGTGGAGAACACGCGGTGGTACGGCGGGGAGATGACCGTCTGGCCCTGCGGCACGTCGCGGGTGCTGGCGATCTCGACGGTGACCTTGGCCCCGGGCAGCACGCCGCCGATGCCGGGCTTGGCACCCTGGCTGAGCTTCAGGCTGACCATCTTGACCTGGTCGTCGGCGGCCTTCTCGGCGAACTCCCGCTCGTCGAAGCCGCCGTCCCTGGTCCTGGCCCCGAAGTAGCCGGACCCGACCTCCCAGACCAGGTCGCCACCGTTGCGGTGGTAGGGGCTGATCGCGCCCTCCCCCGTGTCGTGGGCGAAGCCGCCCCGGGCCGCGCCGCGGTTCAGCGCCTCGATGGCGTTGGCCGACAGCGAGCCGAAGCTCATCGCGGAGACGTTGAGCAGCGCCATGTCGTAGGGCTGGGTGCAGTCCGGCCCGCCGATCCGGACGCGTGGCGGCTCCTCCATCTGCTCCACCGGAGCCGTGGAGTGGACGAGGTACTCGTAGCCGAGGGCGTAGAGGTCGCGCTCGGTGCCGAACGGCTGCTCCTGCTTGATCCCCTTGGCCCGCTGGTAGATCGACGAGCGGGTGTCGCGGTCGTAGGGGCGGCCGTCGTAGTTGCGCTCGATGAAGTACTGCTGGAGCTCGGGACGGATCCCCTCCAGCAGGTAGCGCATGTGACCGAGGACCGGGTAGTTGCGCAGGATCGCGTGCTTCTTCTGCAGCAGGTCATGGACGCCGACCAGCAGGAGCAGCACGAGGACGGCCAGCAGGGCCCACCAGCCGGGGCCGCCGACGGCGGCCGCGAGGGTGGCCAGCGCGCCGAGGACGACGAGGACTCCCAGGATGAAGAAGCGCAGCACGACGCGTTCCTACCCACGCGCGCGACCTCGCCAAACGGTTCGCAGGAGACCTGCCGGGTGGGCGAGGATGACCCGGTGCTGCCCACGACGATCCCCCACGGCCAGACCGCCCGGCGCCTCGAGTGGGCCCACCTGCCTCCGCACCTGCGGGCGCTGGTGGAGCGGCACACGGGCTCGACGGTGGCCTCGGCGACCTCCCGGACGACGGGGTTCACGCCCGGCCTGGCCTCGGTGCTCACATGCGAGGACGGCAGCCGGCACTTCGTGAAGGCCGCCTCGCGCCGGGCGCAGCGCGCCTTCGCCGAGGCCTACCTCGAGGAGGCCCGCAAGCTGGCCGTCCTCCCGGCCGAGGCGCCGGCTCCCCGGCTGCTGTGGCAGCACGCCGACGAGGACTGGGTGGTCCTGGGCATCGAGCACGTCGACGCCGGCCACCCCGGGCGACCGTGGCGGCAGGCCGACCTCGACCGGTCCCTCGACATGCTCGAGCAGAGCGCCGCCGTGCTCGGCTCGCCACCGCCCGGCCTGGACCTGGACGGCTTCCCGGCCGAGTTCGCCGGGTGGCCGTCGCACTGGGCGCACCTGCGGACCAGCCGCCCGGACCTGTCCCACGTCGAGGAGGCGGCCTCGCTCGCCGCACGCTTCGCCGAGGTGACCGCCGGGTCGGCGGTCGTGCACACCGACGTCCGCGACGACAACATCCTGCTCTGCGCCGACGGCCGCACGCTGCTGTGCGACTGGAACTGGCCGGTCGTCGGGGCCCCGTGGATCGACAGCCTGCTGCTGCTGATCGGGCCCCGAGGCGACGGCCTGGACGTCGAGCGGGTGCTCGCGGAGCGCCCCCTGCTGCGCGGCGTGCCGGCCGAGCACGTCGACGTGCTGCTGGCCCTGGTCACGGGCTACTTCCTCCGGTCGGCCGAGCTGCCGGTCCCCGGGACCTCGCCGTACGTCCGGGCGGCGCAGCGCTGGCAGGGCGAGGTGGTCTGGCAGTGGCTGTCCGAGCGACGGGGCTGGTCGTGAGAGGTCGCGCCGCGCCGGCGCCACGCGCGATCGGCGTCCGGGCGCCGTACGCCGCCGTGCCCGACCGGGTGCGGGACTGGGTCGCGCGGGAGCTCGGATCGCCGGTGGTGTCCTGGTCCGACCAGGTGGGTGGCATGTCCCCGGGCTGCGCGACCCGGGTGCTGGCCGCCGACGGCTCGCGCGCCTTCGTCAAGGCGGTCGGGCTCGAGCTCAACCCCGACACCCCGACGCTGTTCCGCCGCGAGGCGCTCGTGCTCGGCCTGCTGGGGCACCACCCCCTGTGGGCCGGCCTGCTGGGGTCGTACGACGACGGCGACTGGACCGCGCTCCTGCTGGAGGACGTCGACGGCGCGCACCCCGACCTGGACGACGACGCCACCATGGCGACGCTGCTCGGCGCCACCGACGAGCTGACCCGGGTCGTGGCAGGACGGGTCGCGAAGGTGCCGGCGCCCGACCCGGACCACGGCGGCCTGAACGACCTGCGCGCGAGCTTCGCGAGGTGGGCGACCGCCTTCGACCACCTGGACCAGGTCCCGTCGAGGCTGCTCCCGCCCTGGCTGGTCGGCGACGCGGCGGCGTGGCAGGCGCGGGTGCGGGCGCTGGCGGAGCACCCGGCCGACTCGCTGGTGCACTGGGACATCCGCGACGACAACCTGCTGCAGCGGCCCTCCGGCGAGCTCGTGTTCGTCGACTGGGGCCAGTGCGGCGTCGGCGCGGACTGGCTCGATCCCCTGCTGGCCCGGCTCGATCGGGTCGACTCCCCCTGGTTCGACTCCTCGCTGGCCACCTCGCCGGCGCTGGTCCGGGCGGGCGACGACGCGGTCACCACGTGGCTCGTGGGCTTCGGCACCTTCCTGGCGTGGCGGGCGGTCACCGGGGTGGACGTGAACCTGCCCACCCTGGGCGAGTTCCGGCGCCGGGAGTCGGCGCGAGCGCTCGCCGGAGCGGCCCGCAGACTCGATTTGGGCAGCCGTTCGGCTCGCTGCTAGTCTTTCACGTCGCGTGTCTGGCGCCAGCAGACCCCGCTGGAGCGCCGACTGCACCGAGACTCAGCAGCACACCACCCCATACCTACGACGAAGGTTCAGTAGTGGCGAACATCAAGTCCCAGATCAAGCGGAACACCCAGAACGAGAAGCGTCACGAGCGCAACAAGGCCGTGAAGACCGGCCTGAAGTCGGCCGTGCGCCGGTTCCGCGAGCTGGCCGAGGCCGGCGACAAGGACGCCGCGCTCAACGCCGGTCGCGAGGCTTCCCGCAAGCTCGACAAGGCCGCCTCCAAGGGCGTGATCCACAAGAACCAGGCCGCCAACCGCAAGTCGGCGATCTCCAAGAAGGCCGCCTCTCTCTGAGGCCCCGCCACGTCAGGCGCCGTCCCCCTCGGGGGCGGCGCCTTCTGGCGTCCCTCCAGGGCCGGCTCAGCGCTGGTCGCGCAGGCCGGTCACGGTGAGGACCAGCCGCTCCAGCGTGTACGCCGGGTCGGTGGCGGCGCCCTTGATGTCGGCGTCGGCGCGGGCCACGGCCCGGATCGCGTGGGCGATCCCCGCGTCGGTCCAGCCCCGGGACTGGTCGCGGATGGCGCGCACCTTCCACGGCGGCACCCCCACCTCGCGGGCCAGGTCGGCGTCGCGCATGCCGCGCGGCGCGGACTTGTAGCGCGCCACGCCCCGCGCTCCCCCGGCGAACGCCGAGGTGACCAGCACCGGCGCCGTCCCGGCGTCCAGCGCCCAGCGCAGCTCCTCCAGCGCCGCCTCGCGGCGGCCCGAGAAGGCGGCGTCGGCGACGGCGAAGGACTTGGCCTCGGCCCGGCCGCCGAAGTACTGCTTGACCTTCGCCACCGTCAGCGCCTGGCCGGGGAAGTCGCTGGCCAGCTGGTCGGCCGCCGCCGCCAGCGACCGCAGGTCCTGGCCGACGGCCTGCACCAGTGACGAGGCCGCCTCGTTGTCGATCGTGCAGCCGTGGCTGCGGACCTCGGCGGCCACGAAGGAGGGGAACTCCGAGGCCCGGAGCTCGCCGGACTTCGACTCGGTGACGGCCGGCAGCTTGCGCAGCTTGGTGAGCACGCCGCTGCCCTTCGGCCCGCCACCGTGGACCAGCACCAGCGCGACCTCCTCGGCGGGCGCCCCGGCGTAGCGCAGCAGGCCGTCGACGGACTCCTCGGGGAGGTTCTCCAGGCCGCGGACGACCACGCACCGGATGCTCGAGAAGAGCGAGGGCGCGGCGAGCTCGCCCAGCGTCGCCAGGGACAGCTCGGAGGCGGACGTCTCGGACAGCTCCGCCTCCGCGTCGTGGTCGCGCACCGCCGCACGGACCGCGACGACGGTGCGCTCGTTGAGGAACTCCTCCTTGCCGGTCACCAGGGTGACCCGGCCGAGGACGTCTGCTGCGCGGGGGTGAGGTCGACCTGCCATGGTGCCGACAGCCTCCCACAGCGCACCGACGCGCCGGCTCAACGGCTCGTCTGCCAGCCCAGGCTCCCCCGGCGCACGACCACGGCCAGGTCACCGTCGAGGTCCGTGCGCAGCACGCGCGCGCCCGCGCCTGCGAGCGCCGAGATCGTCGCGGCGGCGGGGTGGCCGTAGTCGTTGTCCGCGCCCACCGACACCAGGTCGAGCCGGGCACCGAGGGAGAGCAGGAACGGCAGGTCCTGGTAGCGGCTGCCGTGGTGCGGCACCTTCAGCACGTCGACCCGCAGCCCCGGCATCATCGCCGCGAGCCGCGCCTGCCCCTCCGGCTCCACGTCGCCCGCGAGCAGCAGCCGCACGCCGCGGACCACGACCAGCAGCACCACGCTGGCCTCGTTGGCGGTGCTGCCGTCGCCCGGACCCGCGGTCGGCGAGTCGGGCAGCGGCCACAGCACCTGCAGGGTGACCGCGCCGATCCGGCGGGTCGCGGCGTACGGCGCGGCGACGGGCTGCAGGCCCACGCCGGCGGTGGCGTCGACCACCTCGCGCACCCCCTCGGGCGGGTCCTGCAGCCGGGTGGTCTCGACCGCGCCCACCGCGCGACCGGACACCACGCCGGCGATCCCGTCGACGTGGTCGGCGTGGAAGTGGGTGAGCAGCAGCAGCGGCACCCGGGTCACGCCGAGCCGGTCCAGGCAGCGGTCGACGAGCGTCGGGTCGGGGCCGGCGTCGACGACCACCGCCGCGCCCGGAGCGGCGTTCAGCACCAGGGCGTCGCCCTGGCCCACGTCGCAGGCGACCATCACCCACCCCGACGGCGGCCAGCCCGTGGCCCACGGCGCGGGCAGCCGCCCCGCGACGGCCAGCAGGAGCACCGCGCAGCAGGCCAGCCCGGTGGAGCGGCGGCGCAGCAGCACGGCGGCCACAACCGCGAGGGCGAGGCTGGCGACCGAGAGCACCGCCAGGGCCATGGCGCCTGTCCCCCAGTCGACGGTCGCCGACGGCAGGCCGGCGCCGCGGTGGGCGACCAGCACGATCCAGGCGACGCACCACGAGGCGAGGGTGCCGGCGAGACGGCCCAGCGGCTGCCACACCAGACCGAGCAGGCCCCCGGCGAGACCCAGCACCGTGGCCGGGCCGACCGGGGGCGCGGCGGCGAGGTTCGCGGCCACCGCGACGAGGCTGACCTGGCCCGAGATGGCGGCGACCAGCGGGGTGCAGGCGAGCTGGGCCGCGGCGGGCACGGCCACCGCCTCCGCGATCCAGCGCGGCAGCCAGGTGGCCAGCGCGTCGCGCCAGCCCGGCGCGAGCAGCAGGATCCCGGCGGTGGCCAGCACCGACAGGGCGAACCCCGGCGCCACCGCCAGCGCCGGGTCCACCATCAGCAGCAGCACCAGCGCGACGCCCAGGGCGCGGGTGCCGCGCTCGCGGCCCTCGGCCCCCATCGCCAGCAGGCCGACCGAACCCATGACGGCGGCGCGCAGCACGCTGGGCTCGGTCCGGGCCAGCAGCACGAACCCCGCGATGCCGAGGGCGGCGACGACCTGCAGCCACCGGCCGCGCACGTGCAGCCAGCGCGCCAGGACCAGCAGGAACCCCACGAGCAGGGTGAGGTTGGTCCCCGAGACCGCCATCAGGTGGGTCAGCCCGGTGGCGCGGAAGTCGGCGGCCAGGTCGGTCGCGACCCCCTGGTCGTCGCCGTCGACGAGGGCGGGCACGAGCGCGCGCTGGTCCGCGGGACGGTCGGCCACGGAGGCGCGGAGCGACGCGCGGACGGCCGCCGCGCCCCGCCACCAGACGTCCGGCGCGCCCACGACGACCGGTCCGCCGGCGGCGAGCAGCAGGGCGGCCGCGTCCGGTCCGTCCGACGGCGCGAGCCGCCCGGTCACCCGGACCCGCGCCCCCAGCGGCACGCCCCGCCAGTCCTGGTGGCCCAGCACCACGACCGGGGTGCCCAGCGCGTACGTCGTGCCGCGCCCGGTGAGCCGGCGCACCCGCAGCCGGACCACGACCTGGTCGGCGAAGCGGCCCGTGACCACCCGCGCGTCGCTGGTCACGGTCCCCTCGGCCGTGACCACGGCCGCGTCGGCGGCCAGGGCGGCCACCGGGCTGGTGCGGACCTGCTCCTGGCGCACCAGCGCCGAGGTCGCGACGGCCGCGGCGACGAGCAGGACGGCCGCACCGGTCCTGACCGTTCGACGCGGCAGCCGGCGGCGGCCGAGCAGCCAGCCGGCCAGCAGGGCGAGGCCGGCGCCGAGGAGCACCAGCGCGTCGACGTACCTTCCGAGCAGCCCGCCCGCCCAGGCCGCGAGCCCCAGCAGCGGCATCCGCAGGTCGGGCCGCCGGCCGGGGGTCGGCGCCCGCACCTCACACCGTCACCAGCGGCGCGAGCTTGCCCAGCGTCGCCTCGCCGATGCCGTCCACCTCGAGCAGCTCGTCCACGGAGCTGAAGCCCCCGTGCTGGTCGCGCCAGGTGAGGATCGACTGCGCGGTCACGGGCCCGACCTCGGGCAGCGCCTCCAGCTCCGGTTCGGTGGCGGTGTTGAGGTCGACCAGCGGCGCGCCCGGCGTGCCCGGTGACGGCACCGCCGCCGGCGCGGCGCCGGCCGGCAGCCCCGGGGAGCCCGGCACCCCGACCAGGATCTGCTCGCCGTCCACCAGCACCCGGGCCAGGTTGAGGCCCGACAGGTCGACCCCGCGTCGGGCTCCCCCGGCCTTCCTCAGCGCGTCCACCACCCGGGCGCCGGTGCCGAGCACCGCGATGCCCGGCCGCCGGACCCGGCCGGCGACGTCGACCGTGACCGTTGCCGGTGACACGTCGGCGGAGGGTGCCGCCGCGGCCGGACCGGCCGGGTCGGTCGCACGGGCCGGGTCGGGCGCGGCCGTCAGCGACGCGAGGGCCGCCGCGGGGCTGGCCACGACCGGTGCCACCACCTCGTGCGGCCTCCCCCGGACCACCCACCAGCAGGTCACCCCGAGCCCGAGCGCGACCAGCACGGCCAGCACCGCGACCTGCGAGGCCCCGATCGCCACCCGGCCGCGCAGGGTGTCCGGCAGCACTGCCTCGGCCAGCTGGCGCGGACGCCTCGCGGCGTGCCGGCCCGGCACCGGGACCGCGTCGAGCCCGCGGGGAACGACCGGCGCGGTCTGCGGGGGCGGCGGGACCGGCTGCGGGGCCACGTCGGGCACGGCGTACAGCGTGGGCTGTCGGCGGACGGCGATGCGCGTGTGCGGCGCGGTCCAGTCGGCCTCGTCCCACTCCTCGTCCCCCTCGCCATCCGGCCCGTCGTGCACCTCCTCGGGCTCGGGCTCCCGCACCGCCGCGAGCTCGGCGCTCAGCAGCGCCAGGCGGCGGGAGACGGCTTCCTGGTGGTCGGGGCTCGGGCGACGGCGCATGTCGGGGACGCTAGGCGCGCGCACCCCCGTCGTCGTCGTGTCGAACGGCGCCCTGTGGACAGGCGTGCGGGGAGCGCGCCTGTGGACCGGGACCGGGCCCTGGCCGGGCGATCAGCCGGTCGGGCAGGAGTGCGTGCTCCCACTCCGGGGCGGCGCCCTGCTCGCGCTGCTCGGCGCGGGCCCGGTCGCGGTGGTGCGGTTGCGACCGCGCAGTCGGCCGTTCAGTCGCCGGCGACTGACCGGGGCATCGCGGACGGGCCTCGTCCGGAATGGGTGCGATGCTGCGTCCATGGGCACCGACTCCGAGCTCGCGGTCACGGCCGGGCAGGCCCTGGGCTGGCGGATGGAGCGACATCTCCTCGATCCCGTCGGCTCCGGGTCCGTGGCAGCCGTCGTACGCCGGCTCGGTGCGGTCCTGTCGATGAACGAGTCGCTGGCCGAGCTCGCGGTCCGCACGCGCCGTACGGCGTCGCGACCCGGCGAGCTCGCGGAGGCCCTGGCGGCCGGCGAGGTGATCAAGGCGTTCGCGTTCCGCGGGTCGATGCACTACCTCGCCCCGGAGGAGGGCGGCGCCTACCTCGCCCTGAGAGCGGCGGGACGGCAGTGGGAGCTGCCGAGCTGGGTGGAGTTCTACCGGCTGGCGCCGGCCGACTGGCCCGACTTCCGGGCTGCCGTTCGCGACGCGCTGCGGGACGGGCCGTTGACGATCGGCGAGCTGGGCGAGGTCCTGGCGAGGCATCGTGCCTACCGGCACCTGAAGCCGGTCTTCGACGACGGTGCGGGCACGCTGGTCAAGCCGCTGTCCTGGCAGGGAGACCTGAGCCTCGGGCCGCCGCGCGATGGCCAGCACACGTTCCAGCGCCTCGACGACAACCCGAGGTGGAAGGGCGTCCCCGACCTCGAGGAGGCCGGCCCGCGTGCGATCGCGATGTACCTGCGCACGTACGGACCGGCCACGTTCGACCACCTCCACTACTGGCTGGGCCAAGGCCTGAGCGCGGGTCGCAAACGGCTCGACCGCTGGATCGCCGAGCTCGGCGACCGGCTGGTCCCGGTCGACGTCGAGGCCGCCACGGCCTACGTGCTGGCCGAGGACGTCGAGTCCCTCGCCGACGCGCGCCCCTCGGACGCGGTGCGTTTCCTCCCCGGGCACGACCAGTGGGTGATGGGACCCGGCACCAAGGACACCCTCGTCACCCCGTCGACGCAGCGGGAAGCCGTGACCCGCAAGGCGAACCCGGTGGTCGTCGGCGGAGCGGTGCGCGGGACCTGGGCTGTCGACGGTGACGACCTCACCGTCACCTGGGCCGAGGGCAGCCCACCCCGACGGGCGATCGAGGAGGAGGCCGGGCGCCTTGCAGGCATCCTCGGCAGGGACCGGCGCCTCACCCTGGACGTCCCCGCGACGGGATCCTCGGCGGCGGCCGCGCCGTGAACGATCGCATGCCCGGACCCGTCCGCACCGTGGTCAGCGAGCTGGCCGGACGCACCCACACGGAGGCCACATGAGCTACCCCGTCCCGCTCCACACCGCCCTCGACGCGCGCGACTGCCGGGCGCTCGCCGAGTTCTACCGCCGCCTGCTCGGGCTCCGCTACCGCCCGGGCGACGAGCCGCCGGCCGACGGGACCACCGACGACGCCGACTGGCTGGTCCTGCTGGACCGGGGCGGCCACCGCGTCCTGGCCGTCCAGCAGAAGGACGACACCACGCCACCGACCTGGCCGTCGGAGGCGGTGCCGATGCAGATGCACATGGACTTCGAGGTCTCGACGGTCGACGAGCTCGAGCGGCACCGCACCCGCGCCGTGGCGCTGGGCGCGCGCGTGCTGCACGACCGCTCGGCGGACGCGGATGAGCCGCTCTACGTGCTCGCCGATCCCGCCGGGCATCCGTTCTGCCTGCTCGTCCGGTAGGGCGGGACGAGCACGGTCGGCGGCGCTCAGGGACGCGGCGCCACGCAGACGGCGAGCATGCCGGGCCCGACGTGGGCCCCGAGCACCGGGCCGATCTCGCCGCACCAGATCTCGCGGCCCGCCAGGTTGACCGAGAGCCGCGTCGCCAGGTGCTCGGTGAGCTGGCCGGCGCGGTCGGGGCTGGCCAGGTGGGCCACGCACACGTCCACGGCGTGCTCCCCCGCTGCCTCCACCGCGAGCTCCTCGAGCCGCCCGAGCGCGCGGGCCGAGGTGCGCACCTTCTCCAGCATCGCCACCGAGCCGTCGTGGATCTGTAGCAGCGGCTTGACCGCCAGCGCGCCACCGAAGAGCGCCGCGGCCTTCCCGATCCGGCCGCCCCGGCGGAGGTACTCCAGCGTGTCGACGTAGAACAGCGAGCTCGTGGCCCCGGCCCGGGCGCGGGCCACCTCCGCCGCCTCGTCGACCGAGCCGCCGGCGTCGAGCGCGTCGGCCGCCGCGAGCACCGCGAAGCCGGTGGCGACCCCGACCTGCCGGCTGTCCACGGGGACGACGCGCACCGGTGCCTCCCGGGCGGCCAGCTGGGCGGACTCGAAGGTGCCGCTCATCTCCCCGGAGAGGTGGATCGAGAGCACCTCGGTCGCGCCGGCCGCGGCCGCCGCCTCGTAGGCCTCGAGCATCCGGGCCGGGGACGGTCGCGAGGTGCTGACCGGCTTGAAGGCGCGCAGCGCCTCCGCGACCAGCTCCGGCGTGGCGCCCTCGGCGCCCTCCTCGAGCACCCGCGCACCGATCACGACCTGCAGCGGCACCACGGTGATGCCGCGCTGCGCCGCCACGCCCTCCGGGAGCATGGCGGTGGAGTCGGTGACGATCACGGCCGGCATGGCGCGAAGGCTACCCACCCGTCGGGCCGTCGGCCTGACGGCGCGCATTCACCACCACGGCGGCTCCCGGAGCCGTAGGCTGCGGCCACCGCCGGCCCTGCCGGCGGACGGGGGAAGGAGTCCAGATGCCGGCCTACCAGTCCGCCCTGCGGTGGGGGCCCGCTCCGGGAGCCGCCGGCGCCGCGGACGACCTGCGGCCCGGGCTGTCCGACGTGCGCCGCTACGGCCGGATGCTGGTGCACCGGTTCGTCAGCCAGGCCCGGGCGGCCGACCAGCCGGGCTTCCGGTCGATCATCGCCGAGCACCTCGGCGTCCCCCTCGACGACCTGCCGGTCGTCGAGGAGCACTGGCCGGCCTACGAGCACGTCAACGTCCAGGCCGCGGTGGACGCCTGGCTCGCCGACACGGGCCGCACCCACCGGCTGGTCGGCCTCACGGACTACCGGCACCGCGGCCCGTTCGGCCTCGCGGACCTCCTCGGCCAGGACGACGCGGCTCGTTTCAACGCGCCCCGGCCCGGCAATGTCACGCGCACCAGCCTGCCCTGCGGGCCCGGGGGCGAGACCCGCGACTGCCTGCGGGCGGCGCTGGTGCTCGTCGAGGACGGCACCGACCGCCTCGCCTTCCTGCTCCGCGGCGCCGACCCCGACGAGGATCGCGGCGGCATCCTGGTCGATGCGGTGGCCACCCGGCCCGAGGCGGCCCGCGACCTCGTGGCGTCCCTGCGCGACCTCGCGCTCGAGCTCAACGTCTATCGCGGCCAGGTGGTGTCCTTCGGCCGGAGCATGTTCGGCGAGCGGTCCTCGCTGCTGCGCTTCCACCCGCGTCCGCAGATGCGCGCCGAGGACCTGATCCTGCCGCCTGACACCTTCGCCGATGTACGCCGCCAGGTGGTCGGCGTCGCGCGCAACAGCGAGCGGCTCCGGGCCGCCGGGCAGCACCTCAAGCGCGGCCTGCTGCTCTACGGCCCGCCGGGCGTCGGCAAGACCCACACCGTGCGCTACCTGGTCGGCGAGCTGGAGGGCACCACGATCGTCGAGCTCACCGGCGAGACCCTCGGCGCGATCCGCGACGCGTGCTCGATCGCCCGCGCGCTCGCCCCGGCGATGATCGTGGTCGAGGACGTCGACCTGATCGCCCAGGAGCGCGACCGCTACGGCGGCGAGACCCCGCTGCTGTTCACCCTCCTCAACGAGATGGACGGCCTGGCGGAGGACGCCGACGTGGTCTTCCTGCTCACCACCAACCGGGCGGACCTGCTCGAGCCGGCGCTGGCCTCCCGGCCCGGCCGCGTCGACCAGGCCGTGCACATCGACCTGCCCGACCGCGACGCCCGCCGCCGGCTCGTCGAGCTCTACCGGGGCTCGCTCGTCGTCGACCTGAGCCGGGTCGACGACGTGCTGGACCGCACCGACGGCGTCACCGCGTCGTTCCTCAAGGAGCTGCTGCGGCGCGCCGCGGTCGTCGCGGCGGACCGCGACGCGCAGTCGCCGGCCGACACCGTCCTCACGGTGTCGGCCGACGACCTGTCCAGCGCGCTCGAGGAGCTGCTCGACACCCGCAACCAGATGACCCGGGCCGTGCTCGGCTACCGCAAGGAGCAGCCGGCCGGGTACACTAGGAGCCTGCTGGACAACACGCTCTGCTGCGCGCCGAGCAGTTGTTCAGCAGTCTCCTAGACGACGACGTTGACCAGCTTGGGCGCGCGCACGACCACCTTGCGCACCGGGCGCCCGTCGATCGCCTTGACCACGGACTCGTCCGCCAGCGCCAGCGCCTCCAGGTCGGCCTCGCTGATGTCCGGCGCGACCTCCAGGCGGCCCCTCACCTTGCCCTGGACCTGGACCACGGCCGTCACCGAGTCCTCCACCAGCAGCGCCGGGTCGACGGTCGGCCAGCCCGCGCGGGCGACCGTCGGCTCGTGGCCCAGCCGCTCCCACATCTCCTCGGCGGTGTACGGCGCGACCAGCGACAGCAGGATCGCCACCGCCTCGACCGCCTCGCGGACCGCGGGGTCGGCGGGCCCACAACCGGAGTCGATGGCCTTGCGGGTGGCGTTGACCAGCTCCATGGTGCGGGCGACCATCACGTTGAACCGGTGGCTCTCGACCAGCACCTCGGCCTCGTGCAGCGTCTTGTGCGTGACCCGGCGCAGCGACAGGTCGCCGTCGGCCGGGTCGGCCCCGGGCTCGCTAGTGACGTCGCCGCTCAGCCGCCAGGCGCGCTGCAGGAACCGCGCCGAGCCGCCCGGCGAGACGTCCGCCCAGTCGATGTTGTCCTCCGGCGGGCTCGCGAAGACCAGGGTCAGCCGGACGGCGTCCACCCCGAACTCCGCCAGCTGGTCACCCAGGTTGACGCCGTTGCCCAGCGACTTGCTCATCTTGCGGCCGTTGTTGATGACCTTGCCCTGGGACAGGTACGCCGAGAACGGCTCGTCCCAGCTCACCAGCCCCATGTCACGCAGGGCCTTGGTGAAGAACCGGGAGTACAGCAGGTGCAGCACCGCGTGCTCGTCGCCCCCGATGTACAGGTCGACGGGTCCCCACATGTCGGCCAGCGCGCTGTCGAACGCCTGGGTCTCGTCGTTCGGGGAGACGTAGCGGAAGAAGTACCAGGACGAGTCCACGAAGGTGTCCATGGTGTCGGTGTCGCGGGTGGCCGGGCCGCCGCACCGGGGGCAGCTCACGTTGACCCACTCGGTGGCCGCACCCAGCGGCGAGGTGCCCTTGGGCTTCAGGTCGGAGCCGCGCAGCTCCGGCAGCTCGACGGGCAGCTGGTCCTCGGGGACCGGGACCTCGCCGTCGACCGGGCAGTGGATGATCGGGATGGGCGCACCCCAGTAGCGCTGCCGCGACAGCAGCCAGTCGCGCAGCCGGAAGTTGACCGTGCCCCGGCCCAGCCCCCGGCGCTCCAGGAACGCGATGGTCGTGGACTTGGCCTCGGCCACGCCCATCCCGGACAGGTCGATCTCGTCGTTGGCCGAGTTGATCGCCGGCCCGTCGCCGGTGAAGGCCTCGCCCTCCCAGCCCTCCGGCGGCTGGACGGTCCGCACGATCGGCAGGTCGAACACCGTCGCGAACTCCCAGTCGCGCTGGTCCTGCCCGGGCACCGCCATGATCGCGCCGGTGCCGTAGTCGGCCAGCACGTAGTCCGCGGCGTAGACCGGGATCCGGGTGCCGGTCACCGGGTTGGTGGCGTGCACGCCCAGGAAGACGCCGGTCTTGGGCCGGTCGGTCGCCAGGCGGTTGATCTCGGTCTCCTTGCGGACCTCGACCAGGTAGTCGTCCAGCGCGCGCCGCTGCGCGTCGGTGACCAGCTCGGAGGCCAGCGCCGCGTCGGCAGCCACGACCATGAACGTGGCCCCGAACAGCGTGTCGGGGCGGGTCGTGTAGACCGTCAGCGGCTCCTCGCGGCCGTCCACCACGAAGTCGACGTGGGCGCCCTCGGAGCGTCCGATCCAGTTGCGCTGGGAGTTGACGACCTTGTCCGACCAGGTCGGCTGCAGGTCGTCCAGGCAGTCCAGCAGCTCTTGGGCGTACGCCGTGGTGCGGAAGTACCACTGCGTCAGCTCGCGCTTGGTGACCTCGGCCCCGCACCGCTCGCAGGCGCCGTCGACGACCTGCTCGTTGGCCAGCACGGTCTGGTCGTTGGGGCACCAGTTGACCGGTGAGTTCTTGCGGTAGGCCAGCCCCTTCTCGTGGAACTTCAGGAACAGCCACTGGGTCCACCGGTAGTACGACGGGTCCGAGGTGTTGAACCGTCGCGACCAGTCGAAGCTCACGGCGTACCGCTGGAAGGACTCCAGCTGGGTGGCGATGTTGCCGTAGGTGTAGTCGGCCGGGTGCGCGTCGTTGCGGATCGCGGCGTTCTCGGCGGGCAGCCCGAAGGAGTCCCAGCCCATCGGGTTCAGGACCTCGTAGCCCTTCTGCCACCAGTAGCGCGCGATGACGTCGTGGAGCGCCGTCACCTCGGCGTGGCCCATGTGCAGGTCGCCGCTGGGGTATGGGAACATCGTCAGCGCGTACTTCTTCTCGCGCTCGCTGTCGTCGTGGGCCCGGAACGGCTGCAGGTCGTCCCACACCGCCCGCCACTTGGTCTCGACGGCCTCGGTGTCGTAGGTCGCGCGCTCGTCTCCGGCTCGGCCCTCGTCGGCGCTCGCTGCCTGCTCGCTCATCTCGTCTCTCCCACGTCTGGTCGGTGATCTGGCTCCGGGCACAAAAAAGCCCCTCGGGCACGAGGGGCAGCCGCGTCGATCTGTGCGTCTCGACGCGGCTAGGTAAGGAGCAGGATCCTCCGCATGGGACCCATGGTACCGCCCCCGTAGGGTGACCGACATGACCGTCACCGATCTGTTCAGGCTGGACGGCAAGGTCGCCGTCGTCACCGGAGCGTCCAGCGGGCTGGGCGTCGCCTTCGCGCAGGCGCTCGCCGAGGCGGGCGCCGACGTCGTGCTCGGGGCCCGACGCGTCGACCGCCTCCAGGACACCGCGAAGCTGGTCGAGGCCGCCGGCGGCCGCGCGCTGGCGGTGGCCACCGACGTGGCCGACCCCGACTCGTGCACGGCGCTGGTCGAGGCGGCGACCGCGGAGCTCGGTCGTGTCGACGTGCTGGTCAACAACGCGGGCATCGGCACCGCGGTGCCCGCGACCCGGGAGACCCCCGAGCAGTTCCGGTCCGTCATCGACGTCAACCTCAACGGCTGCTACTGGATGGCGCAGGCCTGCGGCCGGGTGATGCAGCCCGGGTCGAGCATCATCAACATCAGCTCGGTGCTGGGCCTGACCACGGCCGGGCTGCCGCAGGCGGCGTACGCCGCCTCCAAGGCCGGGCTGATCGGCCTGACCCGCGACCTGGCCCAGCAGTGGACCGGCCGCAAGGGCATCCGGGTCAACGCGATCGCCCCGGGGTTCTTCGAGTCCGAGATGACCGACCAGTACCCGCCCGGCTACCTGGAGTCACAGGGCCCCCGGATCCCGGTCGGCCGCAAGGGTGACCCCGCCGAGCTGGCGGCCGCCGTGGTGTTCCTGGCGTCGGCCGCCGGCGGCTACGTCACCGGCCAGACGCTGGCCGTCGACGGGGGCATGACGATCACCTGACCCTCCCGCGGAACCGGAACATGTTCTAACGTCGCCCCATGGGCTCTCCGCGCGTGGTCGTGATCGGTGCCGGCTTCGGCGGGCTCGGCGTGGCGCACGCGCTGCGCGAGGCCGGCATCGCCGACGTCACCGTGCTCGAGCGGTCGGCGGCGGTGGGCGGGGTCTGGCGCGACAACACCTACCCGGGCGCCGCGTGCGACGTGCCGACGCCGCTCTACTCCTGGTCGTGGGCGCCCAACCCCGACTGGGGCCGCCGCTACGGCACCCAGCCCGAGATCCTCGCCTACCTGCGCCGGGCCGCCCGCGAGCACGGCCTGCTCGACCTGGTCCGCACCGGGGTCGAGGTCAAGGCCGCGGAGTACGACGGGTCGCGCGGCCGCTGGCGGGTGACCACCGGCGACGGCGAGACCATCGAGGCCGACGTGGTCGTCTCGGCGGTCGGCCAGCTCTCCAACCCGGTGGTCCCCCGCATCCCGGGCGCCGAGACCTTCGCCGGCCCGGCGTTCCACTCCGCGCAGTGGCGCCACGACGTCGACCTCACCGGCAAGCGGGTCGCGGTGGTCGGCACCGGCGCGAGCGCGATCCAGCTCGTCCCCGGGATCGTCGACCGGGTCGCCGCGCTGACGGTCTTCCAGCGCTCGGCGCCGTACGTCGTCCCGAAGCCGGACCAGGCCTACGGACCGCGCCACCACGAGCTCTTCCGCCGTCGGCCCTGGACCCAGCGGATCGAGCGCCGCACGGTGTTCTGGCTCTCCGAGCAGCTCAACGCCGCGCTCGGCGGCGACTCGTGGCTCTCCACCCCGCTCACGGCGCTGCTGCGCGGCGCGTGGCGGCTGCAGCTGCGCCGGCAGGTCCGCGACCCGGCGCTGCGCCGTCGGCTGGTGCCGGACTACCCGATCGGCTGCAAGCGGCTGCTCTTCTCCAACGACTGGTACCCCGCGCTCGACCGCGACCACGTCGACGTCGTGACCGACCGGGTCGCCGGCATCGAGCCCGACGGGCTGCGCACCGCCGACGGACGGCTGCACGAGGCGGACGTCATCATCTGGGGCACCGGCTTCGCGGCGACCGAGTTCCTCGCCGGCATCGAGGTGCGCGGCGCGGACGGCACCGACCTGCACGACGTGTGGGCCGACGGCGCCCGGGCCCACCTCGGCCTGTCCGTGCCCGGCTTCCCGAACCTGTTCTGCGTCTACGGCCCCAACACCAACCTCGGCGGCAGCTCGATCATCGCCATGATGGAGGCCCAGTCCGGCTGGATCGCGCAGGTGGTCCGCCGGATCGCCGAGGGCGGCGCGCACCGGGTCGCCGTTCGCCCCGACGTCGCCGAGGCCTGGGACCGCGAGATGCAGTCCCGCCTCTCCCGCAGCGCGTGGGCCGGTTGCGACAGCTGGTACCGCGACGGCACCCGGATCACCACCAACTGGCCCGGCCTCGTGCAGGAGTACGTCGACCGCACCGCGACCGTGGACTGGTCGGAGCTGGAGGACGTCGGCTGACCGCGGTCAGGACCCGGCTCGGTCGGCCTTCTCCAGCGCCTCGTCGAGGTGTGCCAGCAGGTCCGCGGGGTCGTCGTAGACCGCGACCGCCCCCGCCTCGAGCAGCTCCTGGCGGCTGTAGCCGCCGGTGAGCAGCCCGATCGTGGGCAGGCCGACGCGGCTGGCCGCCTCGACGTCCCAGACCGCGTCGCCCACCATCACCGCCCGGGAGCCGCGCACCTTCTTCAGCGCCTCCTCGATCAGCTCGGGGTCGGGCTTGGACTCACCCGCGTCCTCGCTGGTGGTCCAGGCGTCGGCGTGCTCGCCGGCGTCCAGCAGCCGCAGCGGGTGCTCGGCGTGCTTGGGGATGCTGGAGCTGGCCAGCACCACCTCGGGCCCGGCCGCGCCGATGGCCGCCAGCAGCTCGCGCGCGGCCTCGAAGAGGGTGGTCTCCTCGATGATCTGGTCGTACTCCTCCTCCCAGCGCGCCCGGATGTCGTCGCCGTGCGCGGCCTCGACGTCGTCACCGGCTGCCGCCGCGACCAGCCGGTCGCCGCCCATGCCGAGGCAGCGGTGGATGTCGCGGGTGGGCACGTGCGCGTCGACGTACGCCGCGAACGCCCGCTGCCACGCGATCGTGTGATGGTAGTTGGAGTCGAGCAGGGTGCCGTCGATGTCGAACACCACGGTGTCCAAATGGAGTCATCTCCTTCAGGGTCGTCTGGTCACCCGTGACCATTCGGAGCCGGTCGTATTCCTCTACTGGGCGCCGACCACGGTCCCTAGCGTCGTGGCAACTCCACGACACCGGAAGCCGTGGCGACCAACGGGAGACGAGGAGACCCATGTCCATGACTACTCCAACAGGAACGACTCCGACCACCCAGGCTCCTGACCAGGCCAAGCTGGAGGCCCTCGTCGGCCAGGCCGTGACCGACATCGGGGCCGCGATGAACGGCGCCCTGGTGCTGCTCGGCAACGACCTGGGCTTCTGGTCCGCGCTCGCGGAGGCGGGTCCGACGACGCCGGCGATGCTGGCCGACCGCACCGGCGTGCCCGAGCCGTACGTCGACCAGTGGCTGGCCGCGCAGGCCGCCAGCGGCTACGTCGAGTACGACGCGTCCGCGCGCACGTTCGCGCTCGGGCCCGAGCAGTCGCTGGTGTTCGCCGACGCCGAGAGCCCGGCGTACATGAGCGGCGGCTACCACATCGTGCGGTCGATCTACGAGGACCTGCCGAAGATCGAGGACGCCTTCGTCTCGGGCGACGGCTTCGGCTGGCACCAGCACGACACCGAGCTGTTCCTCGGCACCGAGCAGTTCTTCCGCCCCGGCTACCGCACCTACCTGACCGAGGCGTGGCTGCCCGCGCTCGAGGGCGTCGAGGACAAGCTCCGCCGCGGCGGCAAGGTCGCCGACGTCGGCTGCGGCCACGGCGTCTCGACGGTGCTGATGGCCCAGAAGTACCCCGCCTCGACCTTCCTCGGGTTCGACTACCACACCGGCGTCGATCGACCGGGCCCGCAGATCGCGCAGGCGAGGGCGCCGTCGAGAACACGGCCTTCGAGGCCGCCTCGGCCGCCGACTACCCCGGCAGCGGCTACGACCTGATCTGCTTCTTCGACTGCCTGCACGACATGGGCGACCCGGTCGGCGCGCTGCACGCACGCCCGGCGGGCGCTGGCCGACGACGGCACGGTGATGCTGGTCGAGCCGATGGCGGCGGACTCGATGAAGGACAACATGAACCCGGTCGGCCGGGTCTACTACGCGGCCTCCACGATGATCTGCACGCCGTCCTCGCTCGCCCAGGACGTCGGGGCGGCGCTGGGCGCCCAGGCCGGCGAGGCCCGGCTGCGGCACATCGCCGAGGAGGCCGGGTTCACGCGGTTCCGCCGCGCGACCGAGACACCGGTGAACATGGTGCTCGAGATCCGGCCCTGAGGGCCGAGCCGGGCACACCGAGGCCGACACCCCCGCGGGTGTCGGCCCAGGTGCTTGACAGGACCCGTCCGGGCCCTCTTTTATTTGAGGTGAATCACCTCTCATATTTCTAGGAGGCCCCATGCCCCGGTCACGACTCCTCGCCGCCACCGCCGCCGGTGCCGCGGCCCTGATGGCCCTGGCCGGCTGCGCGAGCAGCTCCGGCAGCAGCGGAGGGAGCGGCGGCAGCGACTCGGCGAAGATCGCGATCCTGACCTCGAAGACCGGCGCGCTGGCGGAGTACGGCCAGGAGTACATCGACGGCTTCAAGGCCGGCCTCGACTACGCCACCGACGGCACCGGCAAGGTGGACGGGCGCACGGTCGACGTGACCTACGTCGACGACCAGGGCAAGCCCGAGACCGCCGTGTCGCAGTTCAAGGACCTCGTCGGCAAGGGCTACCAGGTCATCGGCGGCACCGCGGACTCCGGCATCGCCCTCCAGCTCGCCCCGCTGGCCGAGCAGAACAAGGTGCTCTACGTCTCCGGCCCGGCCGCGGTCGACTCGCTCACCGGGATCAACCACTACACGTTCCGCAGCGGCCGC
This sequence comes from uncultured Actinomycetota bacterium, assembly GCA_963826155.1. GTDB lineage: Bacteria > Actinomycetota > Actinomycetes > Propionibacteriales > Nocardioidaceae > Nocardioides. The sequence goes on from CAWGVX010000002.1 coordinate 2,377,601, forward strand.
GAGACCTACCAGGACGTGGCGACCGCCGGCGCCTCCGTCGGCGACGTGCAGGGCAAGAAGGTCGTCGTGTTCGCCCAGGACTACGCCTTCGGCCAGGCCAACGAGGCCGCGGTCAAGAGCGTGCTCGGCGGCCAGGGCGCGGACGTCAGCTCGATCATGGTGCCGCTGTCGGCCACCGACTTCACGCCGTTCGCGCTCAAGGCCAAGCAGGCCGGCGCCGACCTGCTCTTCGTCGCCTGGGCCGGTGACACGACCGGCTCGATGTGGCAGGCCCTCGACCAGCAGGGCGTGCTGGGCAGCACCACGGTGGTGACCGGACTGGCCACGACCGCGTCGTACCAGATCTACGGGCCCGCGAGCAGCAAGATCGACTTCCTGTCCTACTACTTCGCCGGCGCCCCCGACAACGACGTCAACACCGCGATGCAGGACGCGCTGCAGAAGCAGGGCGCCCAGGCCGACCTGTTCAGCCCCGACGGCTTCGTGGCCGCGCAGATGATGGTGCACGCGCTGCAGAGCGGCAGCGACGTCGACGGCATGGTGAAGTCCCTCGAGGGCTGGACCTTCGACGCACCCAAGGGCCAGGAGACGGTCCGCGCCAGCGACCACGCGATGCTCCAGCCGATGTTCCTCGCCAAGCTGACCAAGAAGGGCGGCCAGTGGGCGCCCGAGCTGGTCAAGACGCTGCCGGCCGACCAGGTCGCCCCGCCCGAGGCGGGGAGCTGACCGCGGCCAGCGGCCGCACCGGCACCGCCCTCGAGGTCGAGGGTCTGTGCTTCGCCGTCGGCGGGGCACGGATCCTCGACCAGGTGGACCTGTCGGTCCCGGCCGGAGAGTTCCTGGGGGTGATCGGCCCCAACGGGGCCGGCAAGACCACCCTGTTCAACTGTGTGTCCGGGCTGGTCTCCCCCACCGGCGGGGCGATCCGCGTCGACGGGCACGACCTGACCCACGCACCGGTCCACCAGCGGGCCCGGCACGGTCTGGGCCGCACCTTCCAGACGTCGAGCGTCTTCCCGGCGCTCTCGGCGCTGGAGAACGTCCGGCTCGCCGTCCAGGCGCGCGCCGGCGGCAGCCTGCGGCTGTGGGGCTCCACCCGGGGCTCGGTACGCCGGGCCGCCGAGTGCCTCGAGCAGGTCCGCCTGGGCCCCCGGGCCCAGCACCCCGCCGGGTCGCTGTCGCACGGCGACAAGCGCAAGCTGGAGCTCGCGATCGTGCTCGCGACCGAGCCCCGCCTGCTGCTGCTCGACGAACCGATGGCCGGGCTCGGCGTCGAGGACGTGCCCGAGCTGGTCTCGGTGATCCGCGACCTCCACCGGGAGCACGGCATCACCGTGCTCATGGTCGAGCACCACATCGAGGTGGTGCTCGGCCTCGCCGACCGGGTCGCCGTGCTCCACCACGGCCGGATGGTCGGTGTCGACACGCCCAGCGCCGTCATGGAGGACCCCCTCGTGCAGTCCGCCTACCTCGGAGAGGCCCTGTGAGACCAGGCACCGTGAACACCCACCCCCTGCTGACGCTGCGCGACGTGCACGTCGAGGTGGCCGGCTCGAGGATCCTGCACGGGATCTCCTTCGAGGTCGCCGCGACCGGCGTCACCGCCCTGCTCGGCCGCAACGGCGTCGGCAAGACCAGCACCCTGCTCGCGACCATGGGCCTGCTCCCCCGCACCGGCGAGGTCGTCTTCGACGGCCGCCGCATCGAGCGCGAGCGCACCCACCGGATCGTGCGGTCCGGCATCGGCTACGTGCCCGAGGACCGGGAGGTGTTCGCCGGCCTGACCGTCACCGAGAACCTCCGGCTCGCCGAGCGCGGCGCGCAGCCGCGCTACGACGTGGTCTACGAGCTGTTCCCCGAGCTCGACAAGCGGGGCCGGCAGGCCGCCGGCACGCTCTCCGGCGGCCAGCAGCAGATGCTGGCGCTGGGCCGGGTGCTGCTGGCCGACAACCGGCTGCTGCTGGTCGACGAGCCGACCAAGGGCCTGGCCCCGCAGGTGGTGCAGCAGGTCGCGGTGGCCCTCGAGCGGGTCGCCGAGCACACGCCGGTGCTGCTGGTCGAGCAGAACCTCGCCGTCGTACGCCGGCTCGCGCACCGCGCCGTGGTGCTCAACCAGGGCCGGGTCGTGCACGACGGCGATGCCCGCGCCATGCTCGCCGACGCCGAGCTGACCCAGCGGCTGCTCGGCGTCTCGACCGGAGAGGCGGCCTGAGGTGAGCACCGTCGTCGTCCTGGCCTTCACCGGCCTCGGCCTGGGAGCGCTGTACTTCCTGATCGCCTCCGGCCTGTCCCTGATCTTCGGCCTCATGCACGTGCTGAACTTCGCGCACGGCGCGATCCTCGGCGTGGGGGCCTACGTCGGCTGGTGGGCGGCGAGCCACGTGGGCGGCGGGGCGGGGCTCCGCCTGCTGCTCGCCGTGCTCGTCGGCATGGCGACCTCCACCGTGCTCGCCGCGCTGCTCGAGCTCGTGCTCGTGCGCCGGCTCTACGACCGCGAGATCGCCCAGGTGCTGGTCACCGTGGGCGTCGGCCTCGCGCTGGTCGCGCTGCTCCAGGGCATCTGGGGCAACGACCCGCGCACCTACCCCGTGCCCGGCTGGATGCGCGACACCGTCCACGTCGGTGGCGCCGCCATCCCCCAGGGCCGGATCGTCGTGATCGTGGCCGGGGCGCTGGTGCTCGCGGCGTTCGTGCTGTTCCTGCGGCACACCCGCTACGGGCTGATCGTCCGCGCGGGCGTGGAGAACCGGGCCATGGTCACCGCGCTCGGCATCGACGTGCGCCGCGCCTTCACGCTGGTCTTCGCGCTCGGCGGTGCCGCCGCCGGCCTGGCCGGGGCGCTGGCCGGGGCGTACTTCGGCACCGTCACCCCACAGCTGGGCTCCTCGCTGCTGATCTACGCCTTCATCGTCGTGGTGATCGGCGGCCTCGGCTCGGTCACGGGCTCGGCGATCGCTGCGGTCCTGGTCGGCCTGCTGCAGCAGTTCACCAACTACTACGCCGCGAGCGGCCTCGGCGACCTGTCGGTCGTGCTGCTGCTCGCCGTCGTCCTGCTGCTGCGGCCGCAGGGACTCCTCGGGAGGCCGGTGTGATGTCGCGACTTCGCAACCCGTTGGCGGGCCTGGTCCTGGTGGTGCTGCTCGCCGTGGCGCCGTACTCCGTGCTCGAGGTGCCCGGCGTGCTGCCGGGCCCGCTCAACTCGCCGGGCACCCTGCAGGTGCTGGCGATCTGCCTGGTGTTCGCCGCGCTGGCGCTCTCCTACGACCTGCTGTTCGGGTTCACCGGGCTGCTGTCCTTCGGGCACGCGCTCTACTTCGCGATCGGCGGGTACGTCACCGCGATCGCGCTCAGCCGCTGGCACTGGGGGCTGGTCCCGGCGGTGCTGGCGGCCCTGCTGACCTCGCTGGTCGTCTCGGCCGTGGCGGGCGCGGTCAGCCTGCGCGTGCAGGGCATCGCCTTCGCGATGGTGACCCTGGCGTTCGCGCAGGCCGGCTCGGTGCTGGTCGTGCAGGACCCGCTCGGGGTCACCGGCGGCGAGCAGGGGCTGGGCCTGGACGTCTCCGGCCTGCCCGACCTGTTCGTCGGGGTGGTCAACACCCGCTACCTCTACTGGCTGGCGCTCGCGCTCGCCGTCGTGGTCTACCTGGTGGTCCGGGTCGTGACGGAGTCGCCCGCCGGGCACGTCTGGTCCGCGATCCGCGAGAACGAGCTGCGGGCCGGCGTGCTGGGGCTGCGCACCTACGCGTTCAAGCTCGCGGCGTTCGTGATCGGCTCGGTGCTGGCCGCCCTGTGCGGCGCGGTCTACGTGGTCGTGGTCGGCGGCGCCAGCGCCGGGGTGACCACCGCGGACTTCACGCTGAGCCTCCTCGTGATGGTGGTGCTGGGCGGTTCCGGCGTCCGCGCCGGCGCGATGCTGGGCGGCTTCGCCTACATGCTGCTGGACCAGCGGCTGGGCAACCTGGCCGGCGCCGAGAGCATCTCCTCGCTCCCGGCGGTGCTGGAGGTCCCGCTGTCCCAGCCGCTCTTCCTGCTCGGCGTCCTGTTCGTGCTCGTGGTGATGTTCCTGCCCGGCGGGCTGGCCTCGCTGCCCCGGCTGCTGCGGGTGCGCGGCACCCGGGACCGGGGCCGGGTTCGCGAGCCGGAGGCCGAGGCGGTCTGATGGAGACCATGGACGCCCCCCTGCTCGCCCCGGGAGGCCACCCGGACGCGGTGGCGCTCACGGACGGCACCACGAGCCTCGGCTACGCCGGGCTGGTCCGCCGGTCCGCGGCGCTGGCCGACGCGCTGCTCGGCGCGGGGCTGCGGACCGGGGACCGGGTCGCCACCCTGTGCGCCAACAGCATCGACCAGGTCGTGCTGTTCCACGCCTGCGCGCGGGCCGGCCTGGTGCTGGCGCCGCTCTCCTGGCGGGCCGCCCCCGCGGAGCTGGCCGCGATGCTCGAGGACGCCGACCCGGCGCTGCTGGTCGCCGACCTGCCGCACCAGGACCTGGCCGCGCGGGCCGCCGCCCTGCTCGACCGCGCACCGACGCCCGCGCTGATGGGGCGGGGCGGGCTGGAGCACGAGGTGCCCCCGGTCCGGTCCGCGAGCACCGGCGCGGACGCCGCCGACGACCCGGCAAACGACCCGGTGCTGCTGCTCTACACCTCCGGCAGCAGCGGACGACCCAAGGGCGTGCTGCTGGGCCGGGCCGCCTGCCGGGCCACCACCGAGGCGCTCGCCGCACGCTTCCCGCTCACCGCCGAGGACGTGGTGCTGCTGGTGCTGCCGCAGTTCCACGTCGCGGCGTGGAACGTCCAGCCGCTGCAGGCCCTGGGCGTGGGCGCCCGGGTGGTCGTGGCGCCGGACTTCGACGCCGGCGCCGTGCTCGCCACCCTCGAGCGCGAGGGCGTCACCGCGATGATGGGCGTCCCGACCACCTACCAGCTGCTCGCCGAGCACCCGGACTTCGCCAGCTGCGACCTGTCCCGGCTGCGCCTCGCGGTCGTCGGCGGCGCACCGGTCGACCAGCGTCTCTCCGAGGCGTGGGGCCGCCACGGCGTGCGGATCTGGGCCGGCTACGGCCTCACCGAGGCGGGCCCCAACGTGCTGTGCGAGCCGGCGACGGCGCCCGCGCCCACGGGCTGGCTGGAGCCCTACCCCGGTGTCTCGGTGCGGCTGGACGAGCGCGGTCAGCTGCTGGTGCGCTCCCCCGGGCTCTTCCACGGCTACTGGCGCGACCCCGAGGCCACCGGCCGCGCGTTCGTCGACGGCTGGCTGGCGACCGGCGACCTGGCCGAGGAGCGCGACGGACGTTTCCGGCTCCGCGGCCGCAGCAGCGAGAAGTACATCAGCGGCGGCGAGAACGTGCACCCCGCCGAGGTGGAGCGGGCGCTGCGGCTGCTCGACGCGGTCGCCGAGGCCGCGGTGGTCGGCGTGCCCGACGAGCGCTGGGGCGAGGCCGGCCTGGCCTTCGTCGTACCCGCACCGGGGCACGACCCGCAGCCCGAGCAGCTGCGCCGGGAGCTGCGGGCGCACCTGGCCGGCTTCAAGGTGCCCCGCGACGTCGTGATCGTGCCCGCCCTGCCGCAGACTGCGACCGGGAAGATCGACAAGCGATCCCTCCGGGCGCAGGCCGAGGAGCAGCGATGACCGACCAGAAGCACGAGCCGCGCACCGACAAGGGCACCCAGACGCGCCGTCGGCTGCTGGCCGCGGCCGAGCAGGTCTTCGCCGAGCGCGGCTACCACGACGCCTCGATCGTGAAGATCGCCGAGGCCGCCGGCGTCGCCGGCGGCACCTTCTACATCTACTTCAAGACCAAGCAGGAGATCTTCGACGAGCTCGTCATCGACCTCAACCACCGGGTGCGGCAGGCGATGGCCGAGGCCAGCTCGCGGGGCAGCACCCGGTCGGAGGCCGAGCGGCTCGGCTTCGAGGCGTTCTTCCGCTTCACCGGCGAGCACCCGGCGCTCTACCGGATCATCCGGCAGGCCGAGTTCGTCTCCCCGCACACGCTGCGGCTGCACTACGAACGGATCGTCGACGGCTACGTCGAGGGCCTGACCCGGGCCAAGGAGGCCGGCGAGGTCGCCGACCTCGACCCCGACGTGGTCGCCTGGGCGCTGATGGGCGCCGGCGAGCTGATCGGGATGCGCTACGTCCTGTGGGACGACCAGCGGCGCATCCCGGACCACGTCCTGGAGGAGACCATGCGCTTCGTCCGCCGCGCACTCGGGGCGGCGGAGCACGACCAGGAGCACAACCAGGAGGAGGACCCCACCCCATGAGCACCACGAACGCCTGGCCCGACCTGTCCGACCGGCGCGCGCTCGTCACCGGCGGCGCCAGCGGCATCGGCCGCGCCTGCGCCGAACGGCTGGCCGCCGCCGGCGCGGAGGTCGTTGTCTGCGACCTCGACGGTGACGCCGCCAAGGCCGTGGCCGAGCAGGTCGGGGGGGAGGCGTGGGTCGCCGACCTCGCCGACCTCGAGTCGCTGGACCGGGAGCTGGCCGGCCGCGACCTCGCGGTCGACGTGCTGGTCAACAACGCCGGCGTGCAGCACGTCGCACCGATCGAGGACTTCCCGCCGGACCGCTTCGACCTGATCACCCGGCTGATGCTGCAGGCACCCTTCCGGCTGGTCCGCGCGGCGCTGCCGGGCATGTACGACCGCGGCTGGGGCCGCATCGTCAACATCTCCTCGGCGCACGGGCTCGCCGCCTCGCCCTTCAAGTCGGCCTATGTCGCGGCCAAGCACGGCCTGGAGGGGCTGTCCAAGGTCACCGCCCTCGAGGCCGGCGACAAGGGCGTCACCTCGAACTGCCTCAACCCCGGCTACGTGCGCACCCCGCTGGTGGAGAAGCAGATCGCCGACCAGGCCCGCACCCACGGGATCAGCGAGGACGACGTGGTCACGAAGGTGATGCTCGAGCTGCCCTCGGTCAAGCGCCTGGTCGAGCCGGAGGAGGTGGCCGAGCTGGTCGCCTTCGTGTGCTCGCCGGCATCGGCCAGCATCAACGGCGCCTCGCTGACCATGGACGGCGGGTGGACCGCGCGATGACCCGCAGCTACGAGTCGTTCGACGTCCCGGTCGACGGCGGCGACCTGCACGCCGGTCGGTGGGGCCGCGGCTCCGACGGCCCGGTGGTGCTGGCGCTGCACGGGGTCACCGCCAACCACCTCGCGTGGGCGGCGGTCGCCCGGCACTCGTCGTACGACCTGGTGGCACCGGACCTCCGCGGCCGGGGACGCAGCAGGAGCATCGCCGGGCCGGCCGGCATGCACGCCCACGCGACCGACCTGGTGGCGCTGCTCGACCACCTCGGGCTGGAGCGGGTCGTGGTCGTCGGACACTCGATGGGCGGCTTCGTGGCGACCACGTTCGCCGCGGAGCACCCCGACCGGGTGGCGTCGGTGCTTCTCGTCGACGGCGGCCTCTCGCTGCCGCCGATGCCGCAGGAGCTCTCCCCCGAGGAGGCCGTGGCCGCCGTGATCGGCCCGGCGGCACAGCGGCTGTCGATGACGTTCGCCGACACCGAGGCCTACCTCGACTTCTGGCGGCAGCACCCGGCGCTCGGGCCGCAGCTGTCGCCGGAGGTCGCCGACTACTTCGCCTACGACCTGGTCGGCGAGCCGCCGGCGTGCCGGTCGTCGGTGACGGTCGACTCGGTGCGCGAGGACTCGATCGACCTGCTGGACGTGGACGCGATCGACGCCCGGGTCGGCAAGCTGCCCGCGGGCACGATCTTCCTCCGCGCGGACCACGGGATGATGGGCGAGCCCGGCGGCCTCTACCCCGCCGAGCTGGCCGGGCAGCACGCCTCGTCGTACCCCTCCCTGGACGTGCGCGACGTCGCCGGCGTCAACCACTACACGCTGGTGATGGGCGAGCAGGGCGCCACGGTGGTCGCAGCCGCCATCGCCGAGGCCGGCGAGGTCGCCCGGTGACCGCCCCCGGCGGAAGGACCATGCTGGTCGAGGTCGCCGACCCGGCGCGCGCCGACACGTCGTTCCGCCACGACGGCCGGGAGTCCGGCGAGCCGGTGGTGCTGGTGCACGGCAACATCTCGAGCTCGCTGTTCTGGGCGGAGACGCTGCACGCGCTGCCCGAGGGCTTCCGCGGGCTGGCCCCCGACCTGCGGGGCTTCGGCGACACCGAGGCGCTGCCGATCGACGCCACCCGCGGCGTCCGGGACTTCTCCGACGACCTGCACGCGGCCCTCACGGCCCTGGGCCTCTCGCGGTGCCACCTGGTCGGCTGGAGCATGGGCGGCGGCGTGGTGATGCAGCTGCTGCTCGACCACCCCGAGCTGGTCGCGAGCCTGACCCTGGTCAACCCGGTCTCGCCGTTCGGGTACGGCGGCACCCGGGGCCCGGAGGGCGCGCTGATCGGGCCCGACGGCCGTGGCGCCGGCGGCGGCACGGTCAACCCCGACTTCGTGCGCGCGCTCGCCGAGGGCGACAGCGGCGACGGCCCGTCCTCGCCCCGGTCGGTGATGAACGCGCTCTACTTCGCCGCTCCCCCGGCCGGCCTCGACGAGGACGCGCTGGTCGCCTCGATGCTGACCACCCGGGTCGGCGACGACTTCTACCCCGGCGACTCCGTGGCCTCCGAGGCGTGGCCGTTCGTCGCGCCCGGCGGCCGCGGGGTGCTGAACACGATGGCCCCGACCCACTTCGACACCAGCGGCATCGTCGACGTCGACACGAAGCCGCCGGTGCTGTGGCTGCGCGGCGGCCGGGACCTGATCGTCTCCGACACCGCCGCCCTCGACCTGGCGGTGCTGGGTCGGGGCGGCGCGGTGCCGGGGTGGCCGGGCGAGGAGGCGTTCCCGGCGCAGCCGATGATCGCGCAGACCCGCGGGGTGCTGCGGCGCTACGAGGCCGCCGGCGGCGAGTTCACCGAGGTCGTGCTCGCGGACTGCGGCCACTCCCCCACGTGGAGGACCCGGCGGCGTTCCAGCAGCTGCTCCTCGACTTCCTGGCGACGGTGGACTAGAGACGGCTCACTTCGGCGGCAGCGAGCGCGCGTACGCCGTGCCGCGCGCCACCCAGCGCGCCAGCTCGTCGTCGCCGGCGACCGCACCCGCGGCCACCCGCAGCCAGCCGTCCATCGCGCGGCCGCGCATCACCACGCGCGTCACGTCGGGCTCGTCGACCAGGCCGGGCCCGTCGGCGGGATCGACCCGGAGCATCAGCCCGCCCTCGCCGCTCGCGGCCACCGCCATGTGGCCGTGCACCAGGAACGCCAGCCCGCCGAACATCCGCCTCTCGGTCACGCCCGGCTCCCCCACCAGTGCCTCGCGGACCCGGTCGGCCAGCACCCCGTCGTACGCCATGGGTCCAGTCTCCCGGACGCACGGGAGCCGCGGACCGGAATCGGTCCGCGGCTCCTGCGCTGGTGGTCTCGGTCAGCCCTCGAGGCTGTCCATGACGTCCTGGTGGTCCTTCTCCCAGGCCTTGACGGCCTGCTCCTCCTTGCCCTTGCCGTACTTGTTCACGACGAGGTCCTCGAGGCTGCCGTACTGGGCGTCGTCGAGCTTGAGCTTGCCCATCATCTTCGCGACCTCGGGGTGGTCGTCGCTGAAGCCCGAGCGCGCGAGCTCGTGCAGGCCCTCGGGCTGGCCGAGCGCGCCCTTCGGGTCCTGCAGGGTCTTGACCGGGAAGGAGTTGTTGGCCCAGAACGGCTTCCACAGCGTGACCACGATGTCCTGGTGGCTGTCGGTCGCCTTCTTCAGCTGGGCCAGCATGGCGGTCGTCGACGAGGTCACCAGCGAGTAGTTGTCGGTGAGCCCGTACTGCGGCATCACCTTCTCCTTGGTGGTCTTCGTGAGGCCGGCCCCGGGCTCGATGCCGATGATCTTGCCGTCGAACTTGTCGGCGTTCCCCTTGAGGTCGGCGATCGAGTCGATGTCGGTGTACTTCGGCACGGCGAAGGTCAGCTTCGCCCCGTCGTAGTAGGTGCCGAGGTCCTCGATGTCGTCGCCGTACTGGTCCATGTAGGCCTTGTGCGTGACCTCCGGCCACGCGGACGGGTAGACGTCGACGTCACCCTTGGCGAGGCCCGCGTAGAGCGGCGCCGCGTCCGAGATGTCCTTGATGTCGACCGAGTAGCCCTTCTTCTCCAGCACGTCCTTCCACAGGTACGCCGTGCTGAGGCCGTCGGTCCACGAGGGGATGATCCCCAGCGTGATCGACTTGTCACCGGCGGCGCTGGCGCTGTCGCTGCTGCTGCCGCATCCGGTGGCCAGCATGGCGATGCTCGCCACGGCCACCAGGGCACTTCCGACTCGTCCCATTCTCCACGTGCGCGTCATTCGTCGTCCTCTCTCGTCCTTCGTCTCTGTCCAGCTCTGTGCTGCGGCGATCGGCCGGTGGCCGGGGTGCCGCGGTCCCGAGATCGTGGTGGTCAGGCGGCGGCGGGGGCCTTCTCCTCCGAGGCCGAGGCGTCGGTGGCCGGGCTGCGGCGCCCGCGCAGCAGCGAGCCCAGGCCCCGGCGGCTGCGACGGTCGCGGCTGAGCCCGGCGGTCACCCGGTCGAGGTAGATCGCGAGCACCACCACCGAGAGCCCGGCTTCGAAGCCGAGGCCGATGTCCAGGGTCGAGATCGAGCTGGTCACCTGCCCGCCGAGCCCCGCGGCGCCGACGAGGCCGGCGATCACGGCCATCGACAGGGCCAGCATGATCACCTGGTTGACACCCGCCATGACCGTCGGCAGGGCCAGCGGCAGCTGGGTCTCGCGGAGGATCTGGCGCGGGGTGGCGCCGAACGCGTGACCGGCCTCGACGACCTCCTGGTCCACCTGCCGGATGCCCAGCTCGGTGAGCCGGACGCCGGGCGGCAGCGCGAAGATCACCGTGGCCACCAGCCCCGGTGCCTGGCCGATGCCGAAGAGGGTGACCACCGGCACCAGCCACACGAAGGCGGGCATGGTCTGCATCAGGTCCATGACCGGCCGCACGACCCGGCTGACGCCCTCCCAGCGCGCCGCGGCGACGCCCAGGGGGACGCCGATGACCAGCGCCATCAGCGTGGCGAAGAAGACCAGCGCGAGGGTCTGCATGGTCGCCTCCCACTGGTCCATGCCGACCACGAGGGTCAGGCCGACCAGCGAGCCGAGCCCGACCTTCCAGTCGCCCACGAGCCAGGCCAGCAGCGCCAGCACGACCACCAGCACCAGCGGCGCGGGCGCGTCGAGCAGGTGGGTCAGCGAGGCCACCGTCGACTCGATGAGCTGCGAGACCCGGTCGAAGAAGCCGCCGAGGTTGTCCTCGATCCAGCCGAACGCGGACTCGGTCCAGTCACCCACCGGGATCCGCGGGACCCCGGACACCGTCTCGAAGACCGTCATCGGGCCACCTCCACTCGCTCGTCGCCGACCGGGCCGCTGGGCGCCGGGATCATCGTCACGTCGGGGCTGGTCCCCGTGCCGAGCGCGTTGAGCAGCGTCACCCGCGGGATCACCCCGAGCAGCCGGTCCTCCTCGCCGACCACGGCCAGCGGGACCGGGCTGTCGGCCGAGGCCGCGAACAGGTCGGCCACCGCCGTGTCGGGTCCGACCGTCGCGGCCGGCCGCAGGATGCCGGCGAGGTCGTCGCGCCCCTCGCGCACGGCCTCCGCCGTCGCGTCGTCGGTGACGACGCCGCGCAGGCGGCGGTCCCTCCCGACGACCATCAGCGAGGAGACCTGGTGCTCGCGCATCAGCCGGTGCGCGGACCGCGGCCCCTGGTCCCCGCCGAGCACCGCCACCGGGGGCTCCATCACCGACGACGCGGTGAGCACCCGGGTGCGGTCGACGTCCTGCACGAACTGCGCGACGTAGTCGTTGGCGGGGTCGTTCAGGATCTGCTCGGCGCTGCCGACCTGGACGATGCGGCCGTCGCGCATCATGGCGATCCGGTCACCGAGCCGCATCGCCTCGTTGAGGTCGTGGGTGATGAACAGGATCGTCTTGTCCAGCCGGTGCTGCAGCTCGATGAGCTGGTCCTGCATCTCGCGCCTGATCAGCGGGTCGAGCGCGCTGAACGCCTCGTCCATCAGCAGGATCTCGGTCTCCGAGGCGAGCGCGCGGGCCAGGCCGACCCGCTGGCGCATGCCGCCGGAGAGCTCGCCGGGCAGCGAGCCGCCCCAGCCGCCGAGGCCGACGAGCTCGAGCGCCCGCTCGGCCCGCTGCTGGCGGTCGGCACGGTTCACGCCCTGGACCTTCAGCGCGTACGCCGCGTTCTCGCCGACCGTGCGGTGCGGCAGCAGCGCGAAGTGCTGGAAGACCATGCTGACCCGGTCGCGGCGCAGCTCGCGCAGCCCGCGCCGGTCCAGCCCGGTGACCTCGCTGCCCCCGACGCGCATCTGGCCGGCCGTGGGCATGAGCAGGCCGTTGGCCATCCGGATCAGCGTCGACTTGCCGGAGCCCGACAGGCCCATGACGACGAAGATCTGGCCCGCCTCGACCTCGAACGACGCGTCGATGACCGCGGCGGTCAGCCCCTCCTCGCGGAGGTCGTCGCGGCTCTCTCCTCGCCGCAGCCGCTCGACGGCACGCTCGGGCCGCCTTCCGAAAACCTTGTAGATCTCGTGGGCCTCGAGAAGGGCCACACGCCTCACTACTCCTCGAACCGGGGACGCCGGCCCTGGTGCCGGCATCGCTGTGCGCGGTCGACACGACCGCAGCGCCGAGCGGCGCAGCCAGCCTGTGGAGCACTCCCGTGCGAGGACACCTGGGGCCGCGCAGGGGGACGCCTCATGCGCCACTCCCGTTCGCCCGACTCACGAACCTAACGAAGGTCGGCGTGGGACCTCAAACCGCGCGGTAACGGGACGATCACGATGTCGGGGGACGTGACAGAGGTCATGCTCCCCGCCAGGCGCCAGCACCCGCCCGTCGGCTCACTGCCAGCGCGTGAACCGGGTGAGGTGCACCCCGCAGCCGACGTCGAGGCCACCTCGTGGCGCGTCGACCCGCAGCACGCCGCCCCGAAGGGCGATCGCCACCTCGTGGTACATCGGTCCCGCCGGACCGCCTCCCGGACGGGCCGGGCAGGAGGTGTCGGTCTCGAGGCCCAGGGTCGTCACCCCGCCGTGCTCCATGGGGGCACTGCGCGCCACGGGGAAGAAGCTGCCGTCGGTGGCCGTGACGGCTCGACGTCCCGGCTCGGAGAGCGTCACGCGCCGGGGATAGCCGGTCAGCAGGCAGCGGGAGCTGCCGACGTTGCGGAAGTCCAGCAGCGCGACGCCGTGGCCGCCCGCGCCGTCGCCCTCAGGCCTGAACCGGACGACGAGATCTCCGGCCGAGCACCTGGGAGCGTGAGCGTCGCTCCGGTGCGCCACCGGCGCCTGGGTCGACCGGACGGCCTCGGGCGGGACGTGGGCCGCCGGGGCACCCCTCGACGTGTCGTCGGCGCAGCCGGCGACGAGGAGCAGCGCCGCCGGCCAGAGCAACCGGATCGGCGGGCGGCCTCCTTGCGTGCGTCTCATGTGGCTCACACGGGTGGGACGCCGCCGAGGTCGGCCCGGTTGCGGCCGAAATGACGAACGGACGGCCCGCGATCGCGAACCGTCCGTGTCCGTGGAGCTGCCCGGCCAGTACTCGAACCCTGGGGTTCCTGGCCTGCCTCCTGTTGTGGAGCTGCCCGGCCAGTACTCGAACCCTGGGGTTCCCGGCCTGCCTCCTGTCGTGGAGCTGAGGGGACTCGAACCCCTGACCCTCTGCATGCCATGCAGATGCGCTACCAGCTGCGCCACAGCCCCATTGCGTTTCCGGCGCTTCCGCCCCGGTGAGCAACGCGGTGAATACTAGCCACACGGTGCTGCCGGAGCGAAATCGGGGGTCCTACGGCGAGCCCGGGAGGGGCCCCGCGGTCTCGTTGTAGGAGCTCATCCGCAGCCGCCCGCTGCTGTGCTCGGTGACGGTCGCCCAGCCGCAGTTGTCCATGTGCAGCAGCGCCGCCCCGACCTCCGGCGGCAGGCCGAGCAGCGCCAGGAGCGAGACCTTGAGGCAGGCGCCGTGCGCGACCACGACGCCGGTCTCCCCCGGCGCGAGGGAGGCCAGGCAGTCCCGGAGCGCGGGCACCATCCGGCCGGTCACGTCCGCGTCGGACTCCGCGCCGGGGACGACGTCCCAGGAGTGGTGGGCCAGCCAGCGTGCGTGCTCGTCCGGGTGCTTCTCGGCGAACTCGGCCAGGGTCAGGCCGGACCGGATGCCGACGTCGTACTCCCGCAGCCGCGGGTCCGGGGTGGCGACCAGTCCGGTCGCGGCCTCGACGTACGACGCGGTCTGGCGGGCCCGCGTGAGATCACTGGTCCACAGCGCGGTCGGTCGCTGCGCGGCGAGGTACGGCGCCGCCGCGGCCGCCTGCGCGTGCCCGGTCTCGTCGAGCGGCACGTCGCTGTGGCCCTGGGCCCGGCCCTCGAGGTTCCAGGCGGTGCGGCCGTGCCGCAGCAGCACCAGCCGTCGGGCCCCGTCGGTCTCGGCGGCCTCGACCGCGGAGCGCTGGTCGGACGACCTCAACCCGGGCCGGCTCAGCCGCGACCGCCGGACGTCACGTCCGCCGGCAGCTCGATCACGGGGCAGTCGCGCCACAGCCGCTCGAGGGCGTAGAACTGCCGCTCCTCCTCGTGCTGGACGTGCACGACGACGTCGCCGTAGTCGAGGAGCACCCAGCGGCCCTGGCGCTCGCCCTCGCGGCGGATCGGCTTGGCATCCACCTCGCGCAGCCTGGCCTCGATCTCGTCGACGATCGCCTGGACCTGGCGTTCGTTGGAGGCGGAGGCGAGCAGGAAGGCGTCGGTGATGGCGAGCTGCTCGCTGACGTCGAAGGCGACGATGTTGGTCGCCAGCTTGTCGGAGGCGGCGTGCGCGGCGACGCGGACGAGCTCGAGGGCGTGATCGGTGGCGGTCATCTAGGAAGGCTCCGGTTTTGGCGGGTAGAGGTGGTGCTTGGCGATGTACTGGACGACGCCGTCGGGCACGAGGTACCACACCGGCTCGCCTCGGCGGGTCCGGTCGCGGCAGTCGGTCGAGGAGATCGCCAGCGCCGGGATCTCCACCATGGTGACCCGGTCGGACGGGATCGACGCAAGCGTGTCGTCGTCCAGCCCGTACCCGGGACGGGTGCAGCCCACGAACTGGGCGAGCTCGAAGAGCTCGTCGGCGTCGCGCCAGGTGAAGATCTCGGCCAGGGCGTCGACGCCGGTGATGAAGTAGAGCTCGGCGTCGGGCATGGCCGCGCGCAGGTCGCGCAGCGTGTCGATCGTGTACGTCGGGCCCGAGCGGTCGATGTCCACGCGGGAGACGTTGAACCGGGGGTTGGCCGCGGTGGCGATCACCGTCATCAGGTAGCGGTGCTCGGCCGGCGAGACCTCCCGGTGGGACTTCTGCCAGGGGTCACCGGTGGGCACGAACACGACCTCGTCGAGGTCGAACCACGCCTGCACCTCCGAGGCGGCCACCAGGTGGCCGTTGTGGATGGGGTCGAACGTGCCGCCCATCACCCCGACTCGGCGCGGGCCGGGGACGCGTGGCTCCTCCACCGGGACCGGTGTCGCGCTCAGCTGTGCTCGCGTCCCGCGCCGAACATCAAGAGTCCGAACAGCATGACGAGGAGGATGAGCAGGGCGATGCCGCCGACGAGCCAGTGGTTCATGGCCGACAGCCTACCGGGGCGCGCTCCGGCCGCACCCATCCGCTCGGCGCCCCGGCCGGCACCCCGGTCGCGCCCCGCTCGGCGCCGCGGTCGACGCTCGGTCAGCGCACGTGCCCGTCGCCGGTGACGACGTACTTGGTGGAGGTCATCTCGGGCAGCCCCATCGGCCCGCGGGCGTGCAGCTTCTGGGTGCTGATCCCGATCTCGGCGCCGAACCCGAACTCCCCGCCGTCGGTGAACCGGGTCGAGGCGTTGACGAGCACGGCCGCCGAGTCGACCTCGGCGACGAACCGGCGGGCCACCCCCTGGTGCTCGGTGACGATGGCGTCGGAGTGCTGGCTGGAGAAGCGGCGGATGTGGCGCAGCGCCTCGTCGAGGTCGGGCACGACCCGGGCGGAGATGTCGAGGGAGAGGTACTCCTCGCCCCAGTCCTGCTCGGTCGCGGCGACCACCCCGTCGTACGCCGTGAACGCGTCGTCGCCGTGGACCGTCACGCCCGCGTCCTGCAGGGCGGCGACGACCCGGGGCAGGAACTCGTCGGCCACCGCGGCGTGCACGAGCAGCGACTCCGCGGCGTTGCAGACGCTGGTGCGCTGGGTCTTGGCGTTGACCACGATCGCGAGCGCCTTGTCGAGGTCGGCGTGCTCGTCGACGTAGACGTGGCAGTTGCCGACGCCGGTCTCGATCACCGGCACCGTGGACTCCTCCACGACGCTGCGGATCAGCCCGGCGCCGCCACGCGGGATCAGCACGTCGACGAGGCCGCGGGCGCGCATCAGCGCCTTGACACTGTCGTGCGAGTCGCCGGGCACCAGCGCGACGACGTCCGCGGCCAGCCCGGAGGCGACCGCGGCCGCCCGGAGGACCTCGACGATCGCGGCATTGCTGGACCGGGCGCTGGAGCTGCCCCGCAGGAGGACCGCGTTGCCGGACTTCAGGCAGATGCCGGCGGCGTCCGCGGTGACGTTGGGCCGCGCCTCGTAGATCATCCCGACCACGCCGAACGGCACCCGGACCTGGCGCAGCTCGAGACCGTTGGCCAGCGTCCCACCCCGCACCACCTCCCCCACGGGATCCGGCAGGCCGGCGACCTCCCGCAGGCCCTGGGCCATGGCGGCCAGCCGGTCCGGAGTGAGCCGGAGGCGGTCGACGATGTTGGGCGGGGTGCCGTTGTCCTCCGCGCGCCGGACGTCGTCGGCGTTGGCGGCCAGCACCGTGCCCTCGGCGGCCAGCAGGCCGTCGGCCATCGCGTGGAGGGCGGCATCCTTCTGCGCGCGGGTCGCCAGGGCCAGCCCGTGGCTGGCCTCGCGGGCCCGCCGGGCCGCATCGAGCACGTCGTTCCCCCTGGTGTCCGGGGTGTCCTCAGCTGCCATGGCTCCGAGCCTAGGCGAGCCGGAGGTCACGACTTTGGGTGTCTTGCGCCGAAGGCAACCATCCGACCCCCCGCAGCGTCTTACGCTCCGCAAGCACTCACCCGTCTCCACCACCTCGAAGGGCAAGCCCGTGCACCGTCATCCCTGGCGCAACGCCACTCGCACTCTCGGTCTCGGGCTCGCCGCCTCGCTGACCCTCGCTCCGCTGGCCCTGCTCCCGCAGGCCGCCGACGCCTCCTCCGGCACGTCGACGGGCACGGCCACCGTCTCCGCGTCCGGCTCGCCGCTGAAGCTCTGGGCGCCGAAGCGCGTGACCGCCTACACCTACGGCAGCAAGCGGGTGTGGACCGACCTGGGGCTGCGCGTGATCGCCCAGGGCTCCCCGTTCGAGCTGTGGTCCACCCGAGCCGACACCTACGACGGGCCGATCACCACGGTGTGGCGCTCCGCGGACGGCGACCAGACCCTCACACCCGGCCTGATGAAGAGCTTCAACGGCCTGGCGCACTTCATCCACGTCACGATGACGCCGGTCAAGGGTGGGGAGGCCAGGACGCTCGACAAGACCGCGTGCCTCAGCGGCTGGTCGGAGCGGGTGCAGCCGGAGGCGGCAGCGACCTCGGCGTACCCGAAGTCCTGCTGGTACAACCCGTTCACGCTGGGCTCGGTGCAGGGCATCGAGGCGGGCTGGGCCACCCCGATCCTCGGCCAGACGCGTCCGATGAAGCTGCCGCTCGGCAAGTACGACGTGACCGCGAGCATCGGCCAGAAGTACGTCGACGCCTTCGGCCTCGACCCGGCCGACGCGTCGACGTCGTTCCGGCTGGTGGTCGACGCGGGTGACGGCGGCAAGTACCGCACCTCGACGCGCCAGCACGCGCGTCGGACCTCCGGGGGCCGGGCCGGCCCGGCCACCCGGACCTCCCGGATCGCCCGACCGGCGGCGCACCGGCCGACCGGCACCGCTGCCGCTCCCGCCGACGGCCCGCGCCCGGACCTGCGGCCGCTGCCGGCCTGGGGCATCCAGGTCTCCCGCAACGGCCACTTCCTGCAGTTCGCGGCGACGGTGTGGAACGCCGGCGACAGCCCGCTGGTCGTCGACGGCTTCCGCCACGGCGAGGAGAACATGGACGCCTACCAGTACTTCTTCGACGGTGACGGCAACCAGGTCGGCTACCAGCCGGTCGGCTCGATGGAGTGGGATGCCCGCCCCAGCCACCACCACTGGCACTTCGAGGACTTCGCGCGCTACACCCTGGTGACCAAGGACGGCGCCGGCGACATCAACGAGAAGGTGCGCTCCAAGAAGGAGGCCTTCTGCCTGGCGAACACCGACGCGGTCGACCTCACCGTCAAGGACGCCGACTGGAACCCGGAGAACACCGACCTCGCCACCTCGTGCGGTGACCTCAGCTCGCTGTCGATCCGCGAGGTGCTGGCCGCCGGCTGGGGCGACACCTACGCGCAGTACCGCGCCGGCCAGTCGTTCCGCCTGACCGGGCTCCCGTCCGGGAAGTACTTCATCGCCGTCACCGCGAACCCCGACGGTCGCCTGGTCGAGTCCGACACCTCCAACAACCAGGTGCTGCGCGAGGTCGACCTCAAGCGGCACAAGGACGGCACCTACTCGGTGACGGTGCCGCAGGTCGGCAACATCAAGGAGTCGACCCGGGGCTTCTGAGCCCGCCCCTCGCCGCTGGCCGCGCCCCTCCTCTGGGTCGCGGCCGGTGGTCGGGGTGCGAGGCGCGCCGGCGGGCCCTCCGGTGGTCGAGGTGTGAGGCGCGGCAGCGGGCCCTCCGGTGGTCGAGGTGTGAGGCGCGCCAGCGCCGAGCCTCGAGACCCCCGCCGGCGGCTCACTGCTCGTGGGTGTTGGCGGCTGTTCGCAGTTGTGCGGGTGCGGCGCCGCGTGTGTTGCGGCCCGCGCCCGGCTCACGGTCCGCCGGTCGGGGCGGGCGAGGGCTCGCTCCGGGGTGTACGCACGTGCGTACACCCCGGAGCGAGGGCCGGGCGACGGGAGACCCGAGCTCAGGTCACGACCCCGACGAGAATGAGTGGGCTGCCCACGCCTGGAACCCGCCCGCGAGATCGGTGGCATCCTCCAGCCCGAGCTGCCGCAGCGTCCGCGCCGCCAGGCTGGAGCTGTAGCCCTCGTTGCACACGACGATGACCTTGCGCCCCGCCCGCGCCTCGGCGATCCGGTGTGGCGAGGTCGGGTCCAGCCGCCACTCCAGCACGTTCCGATCGATCACCACGGCCCCCGGGAGCGCGCCGTCCCGCCGGCGCTGCTCGACCGGGCGGGTGTCGACGACCAGGGCGCCCGCGGCGAGCTCGTCCTCCAGCGCCGCCGGCGCGACGCGGTCCATCCCCCGGCGGCACTCCGCCAGCAGGCCTTCGATCGCCGATCCGTCCGCCATGCGCCGACCCTAGCCGGACCCGTGGCGCCGTTTGCCTGCGACCGCCGCCGGGTACCCGCACGCCATGGCCGACGACCTCGCGGCGTACCGCCGCAAGCGCGACACCGCCCGCTCCGGCGAGCCCTCGGGAAGTCGCCGTCCAGGTGGGAAGGGCGAGCCGGTCTTCGTCGTCCAGCGCCACGACGCCTCGAGCCTGCACTTCGACTTCCGCCTGGAGATCGGTGGCGTGCTGGTGTCCTGGGCGGTGCCCAAGGGCCCCTCGCTGGACCCGCGCGACAAGCGCCTGGCCGCCCGGACCGAGGACCACCCGCTGGACTACGCCGACTTCGAGGGCCGGATCGGCGAGGGCTACGGCGCCGGGACGGTCGTGGTGTGGGACACCGGCCGCCTGGAGAACCTGACCGAGCAGGACGGCGCGCCCGTCCCGCTGGAGGACGCCCTCGCCGACGGCCACCTGAAGTTCGCGCTGCACGGCGAGAAGCTCACCGGCGCGTTCGCGCTGACCCACACCAAGATGGGCGGCGACGACCAGAACTGGCTGCTGGTCAAGGTCGACGACGAGGGTGCCGACCGGCGCCGCAAGCCCGCGTCGACCCAGCCCGAGTCGGTGCTGAGCGGGCAGACCAACGAGGACTTCGAGGAGTAGTGGCCTACCCGGGCCGGTCGAGCCGCTCGAGCAGCTCCCGCGCCCGGTCGAGCCCCTGCGCGTGCCGCCGCACGTCGGCCCACGGGTCGGTGCGCTGCGCCAGCCGGCGGCGCACCGACGTGATCGTGTGCTGGTCGGGCTCGACCCGGGACAGCTCGGACCACTCCAGCGGCGTCGAGACCGGGGCGCCCGGCCGCGCCCGGACGGCGTACGCCGGGACCGCGGTCTGGCCGTACCCGTTGCGCAGCACGTCGACGAACACCCGGTCCCCGCGCTTGTCCTTGCGCTGCTCCAGCGTGAGCAGCTCCGGCTCGCGCCCCACGAGCACCGACGCGACCGACCTCGCGAAGTCGCGCACCTCGTCGAAGCCCTCCTCGGGCCGCAGCGGCACCAGCACGTGGTAGCCGCGCGAGCCGGTGGTCTTGAGGTACGTCGTCAGCCCGAGCTCGTCGAGGACCTCCCCCACCAGCCGGGTGGCCCGCCGCACCTCCGCCAGCCCCTCCACCGACGGGTCGAGGTCGAAGACCAGCTGGTCGGGCCCGTCCAGGTCGCCGGCGCGGCTCAACCACGTGTGCGGGGTCAGGCACGCCTGCTGGGCCAGGTAGACCAGGCTGCGCGCGTCGTCGACCCGCACCTGCCGCTGCCGCCCGTCGGCGGTGGAGACCTCCACGGTGCCGACCCAGTCCGGGAAGTGCGAGGGCACCTTCTTCTCGTAGAACGCGCTGCCGTCGATCCCGTCGGGGAAGCGCTGCATGTTCACCGGCCGCTCCCGCAGGTGCGGCAGCATCACGCCGGCGACGTCGGCGTAGTACTGCGCCAGGTCCTGCTTGGTCACTGCCGGCCGGCGGTCCCACGACGGGAACAGCTCCTTGTCGGGGTGGGTGATCTCGACACCCTCGATCTCGGTGCTCATCGCGCCTCCCGTACGACGTCGCGCGCCGGCTTGTCGGTCCGCAGCCCCAGGTAGCGGGGGTGCCGCAGCTGTCCCGCCCTGGTCCACTCGGTGAAGGCGACCTCGGCGACGAGCTCCGGCTCGGCCCAGTGCAGTCCGGGAGAGTGCGCCCTCGACCGGGGCGGCGTGCCGCGGGTGCACGGCGAGGCGTCCCGCTCCAGCGGAGCCAGCCGGTCGTGCAGGTCCCGCAGCGCGGCCTGGGAGAAGCCGGTGCCGACCTTGCCGGCGTACACCAGGTCCGAGCCGTCCCAGTAGCCCAGCAGCAGCGCGCCCAGCGCCACCCGCGACCCCTCGGGGTCGGTCCAGCCGACCACGACCAGCTCCTGGCCGGCCTCGCACTTGAACTTCAGCCAGCGGTCCGTCCGGCCTCCTGTGTACGTCGCGTCCGCGCGCTTGGCGATCAGGCCCTCCCAGCCCCGCCGGCAGATCTCGGCGAACCACTCCTCCCCCGCGTGCACCCGGTGCGGGGTGTAGCGGACCGGGTCCTCCCAGGTGAGCAGGTCGCGCAGCCGCCGCTTGCGCTCCAGCAGCGGCAACCCGGTCAGGTCCTCACCGTCGGCGCGCAGCACGTCGAAGGCGTAGAGGAAGACCGCGACGCCGCTGCGCCGCGCCTTGGCGGCGGAGCTGACGTGGATGCGCGGCTGCAGCCGGGCGAAGCTGGTGCGCGACCCCTCGAAGGCCACGATCTCGCCGTCGACCACGAAGTCCGTCGACGCCTGCTGCTCCAGCGCCTCCGCGACCTCGGGGAACGCCACCGTCACGTCCCGTCCCGAGCGGGAGTACAGCCTGGTCCCCCGACCGTCCCTCACCGCGAGGCAGCGCTGCCCGTCGAGCTTGCGCTCGTAGATCCATCCCGGCTCCCAGAACCGGTCGTGGGTCAAGGTGGCCAATGCGGGCTCGGGCACGGAGGTCACGGGCAGGTCGTTCCCCGCCTAGGGTCGGGCCATGCGGATGGTGCTGCTGCCGGCCGTGCGGGCCGCCGTCAGCCAGACAGCAGGACGCCCCGCCACCGGAGCGGTGGCGGGGCGTCCCGTGGAGCGTCCGGGCTCAGCCCTTTGCCCCTAGTTCTTGCGCCGCGTGACCTCCTCGGTCAGCGCGGGGAGCACCTTGTGCAGGTCGCCGACGACGCCGAAGTCGACGAGCTCGAAGATCGGCGCCTCCTCGTCCTTGTTGACCGCCACGATGGTCTTCGAGGTCTGCATGCCGGCGCGGTGCTGGATCGCACCGGAGATGCCGTTGGCGACGTAGAGCTGCGGCGAGACGGTCTTGCCGGTCTGGCCCACCTGGAAGGAGTGGGGCATCCAGCCGGAGTCGACCGCGGCCCGCGAAGCGCCCACGGCCGCGCCGAGCGCGTCGGCCAGGCCCTCGACCGGCGCGAAGTCACCGCCGGTGCCACGGCCACCGGAGACCACGATCGCGGCCTCGGTCAGCTCGGGACGACCGGTCTCCTTGCGCGGCTGGGAGGCCACGATCTGCGCCTTCTTGGCCGCATCCGAGATGGTCGCGGCGAACTCCTCGACCGCACCGGCGCCGTCGGCCTCCTCCGGGGAGGCGGCGTTCGGCTTCACGGTGATGATCGGGGTGCCCTTGGTGACCTTCGCCTTGACCGTGTAGTTGCCCGCGAACACGCTCTGCGTCGTGACCGGCGTGTCCCCCTCGGCCTCCACGTCCACGGCGTCGGTGATCAGCCCGGACTCGAGCTTGATCGCCAGCCGGCCCGCGACCTCCTTGCCCTCGTAGGAGGAGGTGATCAGGATCGCCGCGGGGCTGGTCTTCTCCGCGAGCTGCTGCAGCGCCTCGGCCTTCGGGGCCACCAGGTAGCCCTTGATCTGCGCGTCGTCGACGGCGTAGACCTTCTCGGCGCCGTACTTCTTCACCTTCTCCGCGACCTCGGCGGCGGCCGAGGCCGGGCCGAAGAACACCGCGGACGGCTCGCCGAGACGACGGGCGATGGTGAGAAGTTCATAGGTCGGCTTGCGGACCGCACCGTCGACGTGGTCGACGACGACCAGGACTTCAGACATAACTCTGCTCAGCTCCTCAGATGAACTTCGCTCAGATGAATTTCTTGGAGGCGAGGAAGTCGGCCAGCGCCTTCGCGCCCGAGCCGTCCTCGTCGGTGACGATCTCGCCGGCGGTGCGCGGCGGCCGGGCGGAGGTCTCCTCGACCTCGCTCCACGCCACCGACAGGCCCACCTGACCGGCGTCCACGCCGATGTCGGACAGCGACCAGGTCTCCATCGGCTTCTTCTTCGCCGCCATGATCCCCTTGAACGAGGGGTAGCGCGCCTCGCCGGTCTGGTCGGTCACCGAGAGCACCAGCGGCATCGTGCCGCCGATCACCTCGGTCGCGGTGTCACCGTCGCGCTTGACGCGCACCTGGTCGCCCTGGGTCTCGATCACCGAGGCGAAGGTGACCTGCGGCAGGTCCAGCCGCTCGGCCAGCATCGCCGGGACGACCGAGCCGGAGGCGTCGGTCGAGGCCATGCCGCACACGACCAGGTCGACGGCCTTCTCCGCACCGAACTTCTCGATGGCCTTGGCCAGCACCAGCGAGGTCGCGGCGTAGTCGGAGCCGGCGATCGCCTCGTCGGTGACGTGGATGCCGGCGTCGGCGCCCATCTGCAGGGCCTTGCGCACCGCGTCGGTGGCCTTCTCCGGGCCCACGGTCAGCGCGGTGACGGTCGTGTCGTCACCGGCCTTCTCCTTGAGCTGGAGCGCCTGCTCGACGGCGTACTCGTCGAGCTCCGACAGCAGCCCGTCCACGCCCTCGCGATCGACGGTGTTGTCCGACTCGAACTGCCGGTCGGCAGTGGCGTCGGGCACGTACTTCACACAGACAACAATGTTCATGGTGGTGTGGCCGTTACGGCCCCTCCTGTGCACTCGGGGTGTGTGGCGAGGTTACTAGCGGGTCACCTTCGGGTGAACCGCCCGGGGCGGTGGGGTCAGTCACAGCCCCGCGGGACTCAGGGCCGGACGACGCGGTCGAGGACGCGCCCCACGACCAGCCAGGCCACGGCGGCCAGGCCCCAGTTGACCAGGGCGTTCTTGGTCGCGGCGTCGTGGCCGCTGAACTGCTTGATGCCGTCCTTGCGGGAGAACACGCCGAGGTCGAGCTTGTCGGCGGCGTCGAGCACCCACTGCACCAGCGCGTTGTGCGGGTTGGCGTCGACCGCGACCATCAGCGCGCCGACGGCCAGGATGAGCGCGGCCAGCGCGCAGAGCAGCCACAGCAGGCGCGCGACCTGCACGCGCCCCTTGGCGATCCTCGCCGCCGCCGCTGGCTTGTCGACCCTCTGGGACACCTCGGCCCTCCGCTTCATCATCGACCCCGGAAGACGGCCTTGCCCGGCCCGTTCTCGACGAAGGATTGCATACCGGTGGCCCGGTCCTCGGTGGCGAACAGGGCGGCGAACTGCTGCCGCTCGATCTCCAGCCCGGTCTCCAGGTCGGTCTCCAGCCCGCGGTCGACGCACTCCTTGGCCGCGCGGATCGCGTACGACGCGGCCGCGCTGAACTGCTTCGCCCAGGCGACGGCCTCGTCGTGGACCTGCTCGGCCGGCACCACCCGGTCCACCATGCCGATCGCCAGCGCCTCCTCGGCCTTCACGAACCGGCCGGTGAAGATGATTTCCTTGGCGCGGCTCGGGCCGACCAGCCGGCTCAGGCGCTGGGTGCCCCCGGCGCCGGGGATGATCCCCAGCAGCACCTCGGGCTGGCCCAGCACGGCGTCGTCGGCGACGAACCGGACGTCGGCCGCGAGCGCCAGCTCGCACCCGCCACCGAGCGCGTAGCCGGTCACGGCCGCCACGACCGGCTTGGGGATCCGGGCGACCGCGGTGACCGCCGCCTGCAGCGGCCCGGAGCGCTTGACCATGTCGACGTGCGACATCGTGGCCATCTCCTTGACGTCGTTGCCGGCAGCGAAGACGCGCTCCCCGCCGTACAGCACGACGGCCTTGACGTCGTCCCGCTCGGTGGCCTCGGCGGCCGCCTCGCGCAGCTCGTCCTGGACCTGGATGCTGATCGCGTTCATCTTCGGCCGGTCCAGCCGGATCGTGCCCACCCCGTCGGCGACCTCGAGCCGCACGTACTCACCCATCTGGGTCCTCGTTCCTTCGTCTGGTCGGTCGGGGCCGCCGGCGCGCGCACCCACCCGGCATTATTCACAGCCACCGCGCGGCCAAACCGCGCGGCCAAACCGGCCGCTCGTCACCCGCCCCGATCGTGGACAATGGGCCGGGTGACCCCAGGGATGTGGAGCCACCTCGGCCAGACGGCCACGGTGTGGCCGGGCCGGACCTACCCGCTCGGCTCGGACTGGTCGGAGGAGTCGACCAACTTCGCCGTCTACGCGCCCGCGGCGACCCGTGCCTGGGTCTGCCTCTTCGACGCGGAGGGCGTCGAGACCCGCCACCAGCTCACCGAGCGGTCCCTGGGCATCTGGCACGGCGCGCTGCCCGGCGTCGCGGTCGGCACCCGCTACGGCTACCGGATGGCCGGCCCGTGGGCACCTGCGGAGGGGCTGCGGTTCAACCCGGCCAAGCTGCTGCTCGACCCCTACGGCAAGGCGGTGTCGGGCGACCTCACCCCGCACCCGGCCGTCTTCGGCCACGTCCCCGGCAGCCCTGAGGAGCGCAACGGGGAGGACTCCGCTCCCCACGTGCCGCGCAGCGTCGTGGTCCGCGACGACTTCGACTGGGGCGGCGACCGCCCGATGCACCGCCGGTGGCGCGACACCGTCATCTACGAGATGCACGTCAAGGGCATGACCGCGCTGCACGACCGGGTGCCCGAGCAGCTCCGCGGGACGTACGCCGGGCTCGCCGTCCCCGCGGTCACCGACTACCTGCGCGACCTCGGCGTCACGGCGGTCGAGCTGCTGCCGGTGCACCAGTTCGTCTCGGAGACCGCCCTGGTCGCCCGCGGCGCCACCAACTACTGGGGCTACAACTCGATCGGCTACTTCGCCCCGCACAACGCCTACTCCTCCTCCGGGGACCGGGGCGGGCAGGTCACCGAGTTCAAGCAGATGGTCAAGGCGCTGCACGAGGCCGGCCTCGAGGTGATCCTCGACGTGGTCTACAACCACACCGCCGAGGCGGGACGCGAGGGCCCGACGCTGTGCTTCCGCGGGCTCGACGACCGCGGCTTCTACAAGCGGGTGCTGCCCCGCCAGGACCCGAAGACCGGCATGCCGGTCTTCGACGACACCTACTGGGACGTCACCGGCTGCGGCAACACCGTCGACTCCACCGACCCGCTGGCGCTGCGGATGATCCTGGACTCGCTGCGCTACTGGGTCACCGAGATGCACGTCGACGGCTTCCGCTTCGACCTGATGTCGGCGCTGACCCGGACCGGCGACGAGGTCGACATGGACTGCGCGCTGTTGATCGCGATCGGGCAGGACCCGATCCTGCGGCACGTGAAGCTGATCGCCGAGGCGTGGGACGCGTCGATGGACGGCTACCTGGTCGGCGGGATGCCGCCGCCGTGGGTGGAGTGGAACGACCAGTACCGCGACACGATCCGCGACTTCTGGCGCGGCCACTCCTCCGGCGTCCACACCGTGGCCACCCGGCTGGCCGGCTCCTCGGACCTCTACGCCGACGACGGCCGCTCGCCGTACAACTCGCTGAACTTCGTGACCGCCCACGACGGCTTCACGCTGCGCGACCTGGTCTCCTACGACCGCAAGCACAACGAGGCCAACGGCGAGGACAACCGCGACGGTGCCGACCACAACCGGTCCTGGAACCACGGTGTCGAGGGCGAGACCGACGACCGGGACGTCGTCGCGCTGCGGCGCCGCCAGGCCGCCAACCTGATGGCCACGCTGTGCCTGTCCAACGGCGTCCCGATGATCACCGCCGGCGACGAGCGCGGCCGCACCCAGCGCGGCAACAACAACGCCTACAGCCAGGACAACGAGATCTCCTGGATCGACTGGAGCCCCGACGACGCCTGGCTGGACGTCTACGAGGTCACCCGGGAGGCGCTGCGACTGCGCCGGGAGCACCCGGCGCTGCGGCAGCGGCACTGGTTCGAGGGCCGGCCGGCGATCCTGGGCGGTCCGAAGGACCTGGCCTGGCTGCACCCGACCGGCCGGGAGATGACCCCGGACGACTGGCACGACGAGAGCCTGCGGGTCGCCGCCATGTTCGTGTCCGGCAAGCCGCTGCGCTCCCCCGGCCCGCGCGGCGAGCAGCAGGTGGACAAGTCGTTCCTGATCTACCTCAACTCCGCCGCCGACCCGGCCGCGCTCGAGATCCCCGAGAACGTCTGGGTCCAGGCGGGCGAGGTCGTGCTGTCCACCGACCCCGGGCTGCCCGCGGGCACCTCGGTCAAGGCCGGCGACCGGATCACGCTGGCCTCGCGCAGCGTGCTGGTGATCCGCGAGACCTAGGTCGCCCCGGACCGGCCGGGCGCGCCAGCGGTGCCTGAGCCACCTTCCCGCACCCCAGACCGGTGGCAGGCTCACCGCCGGCCCGGACCACGCGGCCCGGGTCAGGCCTTGTGGCCCAGCCACTCGAAGCAGTGCTCGGGCCGGCCCGTGGTGCCGTAGCGCAGCGTGAGCCGCACCCGTCCGTCGCGGGCGAGGTCGGAGAGGTAGCGCTGCGCGGTCGCGCGGGAGACACCGGTCTGCTCGGCGACCTCGGCCGCGGTGACCGCGTCGGAGGCCCGGCGCAGCACCTCCACCACGGCCTCGGCGGTGACCGGCGAGCGCCCCTTGCGCGCGGTCGCGACCGGCGTGTCGGCGGTCCGCAGGACCTGGAGCGCCCGGTCGATGCCGGTCTGGTCGAGGTGGGCGTCGGCCCCCAGCGCCCGCCAGAACCGGGCGAACGCGTGCAGCCGCTCGACCAGCACGCCGGGCGGGAACGGCTTGAGCACGTAGTTCAGCGCCCCGGCCGCGATCGCCGACCGCACCGAGCCGGCGTCCTCGGCGGCGCTGATGACGATGACGGCCGCGCCCAGGCGGCCGATGACCTCGGTGCCGCTGCCGTCCGGCAGGTACTCGTCGAGCAGCACCAGGTCGGGCCCGAGCTCCCCGGCCAGCCGGACCGCGTCGGCGGCGGTGTGGGCCAGGCCGACGACCTCGAAGCCGTCGGCCGCCTCGACGTACGACGCGTGCAGCTGCGCCACCCGGAAGTCGTCGTCGACCACCAGCACCCGGATCACGACCGCCTCCCCTCCTCGGCCACGGGCTGTTCGATCAGGGGCTGCTCGGCCAGGGGCTGCGCGGGCAGGCCGGTCAGCGCCCCCACGAGCCTGGCCTCGAAGACCGCGCCGTGCCCCTCGCCGCCGGGGTCGACCAGCCACACGTCGCCGCCGTGGCTGCGGGCGCTGTGCCGGGTCAGCGCGAGGCCGATCCCGTGGCCGGCGCTGTCCGGCTTGGTCGTGAAGCCGTGCTCGAAGACCCGCTCCCGGGCCTCCGGGGCGACCCCGTCACCGCTGTCGGCGACCTGGACGACCAGGTCGGACCCGTCACCGACCAGGGTCACCTCGACCCGGCCCGGCCGCCGCTCCCCCTCGGTCGCCGCCCGGATGCCGTTGTCGATCAGGTTCGCCACCACCGTCACCGTGTCCAGCGGGTGGGCGAGGCGGCCCTCCAGCCACGTCGACTCGGACACCTCGAGGACGACCCCGGCCTCCGAGGCGGCCGCCGACTTCGCCGCCAGCAGGCCGGCCAGGTAGGGGTCGTCGACGCCCGCGACCCAGGTCTGGCCCTCGCTCAGCGAGGAGACGTAGCGGCGCGCGTCGTCGAGGTCACCGTGGTGGAGCATGCCGGTCAGCACGTGCAGCCGGTTGCTGTGCTCGTGGGCCTGCGCGCGCAGGGCGTCGGTGAGCGCCCGGGTCGCCTCGAGCTCGCGGGCGAGCTCGTCGAGGTCGGAGCGGTCGCGCAGGATCAGCACCGTGCCGAGGTCGCGGTGCGCCCGCTCGACGGTCACCCGGGTGGCCACGACCACCCGCCCCCCGAGCACCCGCAGCGCCCCGGTCGGCGGCGGCTCCTGCTGGAGCAGCGCCAGCACGTCGCCGCCGACGCCGGTCTCCGCGAGCGGCACACCCCGGGGCAGCTCGCAGCCCACGAGCCGGGCCGCCTCGGCGTTGCTCACCGTGACCCGCCCCCGCGAGTCCACGGCCAGCACCCCGTCGCGCACGCCGCCCAGGACGGCCGCGTGCTCGCGCACCAGGTCGGCCATCTCCTCGGGCTCGAGGCCGAGGGTGGTGCGCCGCAGCCGCCGTGACAGCAGCACCGCGCCGAGCAGGCCGAGGGCCAGCGGCGCCAGCGCGACCAGCGCGAGCACGACGAGGAGCCGCCGGGACGCCGCGTCGACCTGGGCGACGCCGATGCCGACACTGACCTCGCCGACGATCCGGCCGGTCGCGTCCCGGAGCGGCACCTTGCCGCGCGCGGAGTAGCCCAGGGTGCCGCGCTCGACGGTCACGACGTCGCGGCCCGCCAGGGCCGCGTCGGGGCTGGTGCTCACCCGGCGGCCGATGTTGGCCCGGTTGGGGTGGCTGTAGCGGATGCCCCGGTCGTCGGTCACCACGACGTAGAGCGCGCGGGCACCGCGGCGCACGCGCTCCGCGGCCTGCTCCACCGGGCCGTCGGCCGCCGGCCGGGTGCGCGCGACCAGCCGGGCCAGGCGGGGCTGGGCCGCGACGCTGCGCGCGATCGCCAGCGCGCGCTGCTCGTACTCCTTCTCCAGGTCGCGGCGCAGCACCGCCGCCGCGACGCCCAGGGTCGCCAGCAGCACCAGCGTCAGGAGCACGCCGAGCGCCACGAGGGCCTGGGTGCCCAGCGCCAGGCGACGTCCGTGCCGGCGTCGGGGAAGCGGCATTCGCACGGCCCGACTGTACGGCGCCCGGAGCCCGCACGACCCCGCGAGCAGAACGCGCAGAACGCCGTTTGCGTCGTCTTCGTCATCAACGATCGCAAGGCTGGTGACGACCGTCACGCGCTTCGTACGGTCCTGCGCCATGACCCACATCACACGCGACCAGGGCGGTGCCGCGGGGCCCCGCCCGGGTCCGCCGCCCGGCACCCCCGCGATCTCGCTGCGCGACGCGACCAAGCGCTTCGCCACCAAGGACGGCGAGGGGTTCACCGCGATCCGCGACGTCACCCTCGAGGTCGCCCCCGGCGAGTTCGTCGCGGTCGTCGGGCCGACCGGCTGCGGCAAGTCGACGACGCTCTCGCTCATCTCGGGCCTCGAGCCGGCCTCCCGGGGCACCGTCGAGGTCGCCGGCTCCCCCGTCACCGGGATCCCGGAGGGGGTGGGCTACATGTTCCAGGGCGACGCGGTGCTGCCCTGGAAGCACGTCCTCGACAACGTGGCGCTCGGGCTCCGGTTCCGCGGGGTGCCGCGCCGCACGGCCGAGGAGCGGGCCCACGACTGGATCGGTCGCGTCGGGCTGGCCGGCTTCGAGGACCGCTACCCCCACCAGCTCTCCGGCGGCATGCGCAAGCGCGTGGCCATGGCCCAGACCCTGATCACCGAGCCGTCGGTGCTGCTGCTCGACGAGCCGTTCGGCGCCCTTGACGTGCAGACCCGCGAGCTGATGCAGGACGAGCTGCTGACGCTGTGGTCGGGCTCGGGCGCGGCCTGCGTGTTCGTCACCCACGACCTCACCGAGGCGATCAGCCTCGCCGACCGGGTCGTCGTCATGACCGCAGGCCCGGCCACGGTCAAGGACGTGGTCCGCGTCGACCTCCCCCGCCCCCGGCGGGTGGAGGAGATCCGGCTGACCCCGGAGTTCATCGAGCTCTACAAGCGCATCTGGGACAGCTTGCGCGAGGAAGTGGAGATCACCCGAGCGAGAGGAGCCTCCCGTGTCGCTTGACACCCAGGTCCGCGTGGACGCCGAGCCGCGCACCGTGGCCGCCCGCAGCGCGTCGTACCGCCTGCTCAGGAGCCGTTCACCGAAGCGTGCCCTGACCCTGCTCGGGGTCCGGGTGCTGCTGGTTGTCGTCTGGCTCGTCTCGTGGGAGGTCGCGGCGCGCACCGTGATCGACCCCTTCTACTACTCGATGCCCAGCGACATCTGGGACAAGCTGGTCGTCTGGTTCACCGAGGGCACCTCGCAGGGATCCATCTGGGCCAACATCTGGATCACCATCGAGGAGGCCGTGCTCGGCTTCGTCACCGGCACCCTGGCCGGTGTCGTGCTCGGCGTCGTGCTCGGCCGGGCCCGGTTCCTCTCCGAGGTGCTGGCGCCCTTCATCAAGGGCGCCAACGCGATCCCACGCATCGTGCTGGCCTCGCTGTTCGTCATCTGGTTCGGGCTGGGGATGTCCTCGAAGGTCGCGACCGCGTTCGTGCTGGTCTTCTTCGCGGTCTTCTTCAACGCCTTCCAGGGCGCCCGCGAGGTCGACAAGGTCCTCGTCGACAACGCCCGGATCCTGGGCGCCGGCCGCTGGCAGCTGATGCGCAGCGTGATCCTGCCCAGCGCGACCTCGTGGATCCTCGCGAGCATGCACGTCGCCTTCGGCTTCGCGCTGATCGGCGCGATCGTCGGCGAGTACACCGGCGCCGACAAGGGACTCGGCCTGCTGATCAACCGCTCCCAGGGCAACTTCGACTCCCCCGGCATCTACGCCGGGATGCTCATCACCACGGTCCTGGCCCTGGTCGCCGAGTGGCTGATCACCCGGCTCGAGCTGCGCCTCACCTCGTGGCGCCCGCAGGCCACCTCCACGTCCGCCGGCATCTGACGCCGGCCGGCCACACCCCACCACCACACAGGAGACAACACATGAAGACGAACACCCGGCGGATCGCCGCAGGCGTGGCCGCGCTGGTCACCGCGGGCTCGCTCGCCGCCTGCCAGAGCTCGAGCGCCGAGTCCGGCGACCAGGCCAGCGGCAAGCCCAAGGTCACGATCATGGTCGGCGGCATCGACAAGGTGATCTACCTGCCGGCGATGCTCACCCAGCAGCTCGGCTACTTCGACGACGAGGGCCTCGACGTCTCGCTCAAGACCGAGCCGTCCGGCGCCTCGGCCGAGAACGTGCTGGTGGCCGGCAAGGTGCAGGGCGTCGTCGGCTTCTACGACCACGCGATCACCCTGCAGGCCCAGGGCAAGTGCATCGAGAGCGTGGTCCAGCTCGCCAAGGTCCCCGGCGAGGCCGAGGTCGTCTCGACGAAGTCGGCGGCCGGCCTGAAGGGCCCCCAGGACTTCTCGGGCAAGAAGCTCGGGGTCACGTCGGCCGGCTCCTCGACCGACTACCTGACCCAGTACCTCGCCACGAAGAACGGGCTCACCAGCGACGACTACACCACGGTGCAGGCCGGTGCCGGCTCGACGTTCATCGCCTCGCTCTCCAACGGCGGCATCGACGCCGGCATGACCACCGACCCGACCATCGCCACCGCCGAGAAGCAGGGCGTCGGCAAGGTGCTGATCGACATGCGCACCGAGGAGGGCACCCGGCAGGCGCTCGGCGGGCTCTACCCGGCCGCGTCGCTCTACATGGACTGCGGCTACGTCCAGGACAACCCGCAGACCGTGCAGAAGCTGGCCAACGCCTTCGTGCACACCATGCAGTGGATCCACGGCCACGACGCCGCGGAGATCGCCGCGAAGATGCCGGCCGACTACAACGGCGGTGACCCGGCGCTCTACGAGAAGTCGATCAAGGACTCCTCGCCGATGTTCACCACCGACGGCCGGATGCCCGAGGGCGGCCCGGAGACGGTGCTGGACGTGCTGGGCACGTTCAGCGACGTCGTGAAGGCCAAGAAGGACGACATCGACCTGTCGAAGACCTACACCACGAAGTTCGTCGACGCCGTCAGCTGAGCCCCTCCCTACGACGAAGGCCGGTCCGGCCCCCAGGGTCCGGACCGGCCTTCGTGCATGCTCAGCCCGTCGTACGACGGGCGGTGGTCACGGCAGCGCCACGACCCCCAGCTCGGCGGGCGAGGTGAGCAGGTCGTTGCGCGGGACCACGCGGACCGTGTAGCCGAACGGGCCGCTGTGGTCGAGCGTCACGTCCCCGTCGAAGCGGTGCCGGCCGCCCTCGTAGCTCTCCGCGAGCCGCAGCGAGTCCGCCACGGTGCCGGTGAGCTGGTCGGCGCTGTCGATGCCGCCGTGCAGCAGCTGCACGTCGACGTCGGCGGGCGCGAGGTCGCCGAGCGACACGAACACCCGCGCGCTCAGCACGTCACCGACCTCGGGGGCGTCGCTGACGCCGCTGCTCTCCACGTGCTCGACCCGGACCTGCGGCCAGGCCTCGCGCACCTTCTTCTTCCACGCGGCGAGCTCGGCCGCCCCGTGGTAGTCGGAGTTGAGGCGCCGGGCGTTGCCCGCGGCCGGGGCGTAGAGCTCGCGGACGTAGTCGCGCACCATCCGGGTCGCCAGCACCTTGGGGCCGAGCGACTTCAGCGTGTGCCGGACCATCTCCAGCCAGCGGGTCGGGACTCCGTCCCCGTCGGTGTCGTAGAACCGCGGGGCGATCTCGTTCTCGATCAGGTCGTAGAGCGCGGTCGCCTCGAGGTCGTCGCGGCGGTCGTGGTCCTCGACCCCGTCGGCGGACGGGATCGCCCAGCCGTTGTTGCCGTCGTACCACTCGTCCCACCAGCCGTCGAGGATCGAGAGGTTCAGGCCGCCGTTCAGCGCGGCCTTCATGCCCGAGGTGCCGCACGCCTCGTAGGGGCGCAGCGGGTTGTTCAGCCAGACGTCGCAGCCCGGGTAGAGCGGCTGGGCCATCGCGATGTCGTAGTTGGGCAGGAAGACGATGCGGTGGCGGACCTCCGGGTCGTCGGCGAAGCGCACCATCTCCTGGATCAGCTTCTTGCCGCCGTCGTCGGCCGGGTGCGACTTGCCGGCGATGACCAGCTGCACCGGGCGCTCGGGGTCGAGCAGCAGCCGCTTGAGCCGCGCGGGGTCGCGGAGCATCAGCGTCAGCCGCTTGTACGACGGGACCCGGCGGGCGAACCCGATCGTGAGCACGTCGGGGTCGAGCGCGTCGTCGATCCAGCCCAGCTCGGCCGGCGCCGCGCCGCGCTTCCGCCACGACTCGGCCAGGCGGCGGCGCGCGTCCGCGACCAGGTGCTCGCGGAGCCGGCGCTTGACCGCCCAGACCTCCGCGCCGGGGATCTTGTCGACGGTGGCCAGGAAGCTGTCGGGGACGTCGCTCTCGCGGTCGGCGCCGTGGGCCACGGCGAGCTCGAAGACCTCGCGCGCGACCCAGGTCGGGGCGTGGACGCCGTTGGTGATCGAGCCGATCGGCACCTCGGCCTCGTCGAAGGCCGGCCAGAGGCCGTTGAACATGCCGCGGCTGACGTGGCCGTGCAGCAGCGAGACGCCGTTGGCGCGCTGCGCGAGCCGGAAGCCCATCACCGCCATGTTGAAGACCGACGGGTCGCCGCCGTCGTAGTCCTCCGAGCCGAGCGAGAGGATCCGCTCGACCGGGACGCCCGGGGTCGCGCCGGCCTCGCTGAAGTACTGCTCGACGAGGGTCCGCGGGAAGCGGTCGATGCCCGCCGGGACCGGCGTGTGGGTGGTGAAGACGGTGGAGGCGCGGCTGACCTCGAGCGCGGTGTCGAAGTCGAGGCGGGGGCCCTTCTCCTCCACGGTGAGCTCGCGGATCCGCTCGAGGCCGAGGAACCCGGCGTGCCCCTCGTTGGTGTGGAAGACCTCGGGGGCCGGGGCCCCGGTGATGCGCGAGTAGACGCGCAGCGCCCGGACGCCACCGACGCCGAGCAGCAGCTCCTGGCGCAGCCGGTGCTCGCTGTTGCCGCCGTAGAGGCGGTCGGTCACGTCGCGGTAGTGGTCGGGGTTGCCCTCGACGTCGGAGTCGAGCAGCAGCAGGGGCACCCGGCCGACGTGGGCGACCCAGATGCGGGCGAGCAGGTCGGGCCCGTCGGGCAGGGAGATGGAGATCAGGGCGCGCGAGCCGTCGTGCTCGCGCAGCAGGGAGATGGGCAGGCCGTCGGGGTCGAGCACCGGGTAGGTCTCCTGCTGCCAGCCCTCGCGGGAGAGCGACTGCTCGAAGTACCCGTGGCGGTAGAGCAGGCCGACGCCGGTGATCGGGATGCCGAGGTCGCTGGCCGCCTTCAGGTGGTCGCCGGCGAGGATGCCGAGGCCGCCGGAGTACTGCGGCAGCACCGCGGTGATGCCGAACTCCGGGGAGAAGTAGCCGATCGCCCGGGGGCCGTCCTCGCCGCTCCCCTCTCCGGCCCACCGCCGCTGGAACCAGCGGTCACCGGTCAGGTAGCGCTCGAGGTCCTCGCGGGCCTCCCCGAGCAGCTGCAGGAAGGCCTGGTCGCCCGCCAGCTCCTCGAGCCGGGCCCGGCCGACAGCGCCGAGCAGCTTCACGGGGTCGCGCCCCGTCGAGTCCCACAGGACCGGGTCCACCGCCGCGAAGACGTCCTGCGTCTCCGGGTGCCAGGACCACCTCAGGTTGCCCGCCAGGTCCCCGAGCGCGGCCAGGGCCGGCGGCAGGACGGGACGGACAGTGAATCGTCGAATCGCACGCACCAGAGGAAGGTAGCGTGATTTCTTGGATCGATCCAAGGTTTCGCCCACCTGGGGGACGGACGCGATCGGCGTAACGATCTCCGCCTCCGTCCGTTGAGCCACGTGAGACACCTGCTTCACGCAGGTGTGGCGACCGCCCCGAGCGGGCACGGTGCCGCCAGATGGGCTCGGAGGGGGGAGCCCATCTGGTGGGTGCCGGTGCCTCCCCCGCTTGCGCGGCAGGGAGCGATTCGAAAGTGTGGGGACATGGTCGGACGCATTCCCGTCATGAACGTCATGCCCGTGGTCGATCTGGGCCGTCAGCCGGCCAAGGCGACCGTCGGCGAGCCGTTCCCGGTCTCGGCCACGGTCTTCCGCGAGGGCCACGACAAGCTCGGCGCCGAGGTCGTGCTGACCGGTCCCGACGGTCGACGGCGTGACCCCGTCCGCATGGCCAAGCACCCCGAGGTGCCCGACCGCTACGAGGCCTGGGTGACCCCCGACGCCGGCGGCGCCTGGACCTTCGAGGTGCAGGCCTGGTCCGACCCGATCGCGACCTGGGAGCACGCCGCGGGGCTGAAGATCCCCGCCGGGGTCGACGTCGAGCTGATGTTCACCGAGGGCCGGCTGCTGCTCGAGCGGGTCCGCGACCAGCTCGACCCCGCCGGGCCCGATCACGCCGCCGCCCGGCAGCTGCTCGAGGGTGCGCTGGACGCCGCCGCCGACCGCGACCGGCCGACCGGCGCCCGGCTGGCGGCGCTGCAGGACCCCCGCCTCGTCGAGCTGCTCGCGGCGAACCCGCTGCGCGAGCTGGTCACGGTCGAGGGGCCCTACCCGGCGTACGCCGACCGGCCCCGCGCGCTCTTCGGCAGCTGGTACGAGTTCTTCCCGCGCTCCGAAGGGGCCACCCGCGACCCCGAGACCGGCAAGGTGACCAGCGGGAACTTCCAGACCGCGGCCAAGCGGCTCGACGCCGTGGCCGCGATGGGCTTCGACGTGATCTACCTGCCGCCGGTCCATCCGATCGGCGAGGTCAACCGCAAGGGCCCCAACAACACGCTGACGCCGGGTCCGGAGGACACCGGCTCGCCCTGGGCGATCGGGTCCCGGCACGGCGGCCACGACGCGATCCACCCCGAGCTCGGCACCTTCGAGGACTTCGACGCCTTCGTGGCGCACGCCCGCGAGCTCGGGCTGGAGGTGGCGCTCGACCTGGCGCTGCAGGCGGCGCCCGACCACCCCTGGGTGACCTCGCACCCCGAGTGGTTCACGACCCGCGCCGACGGCACCATCGCCCACGCCGAGAACCCGCCGAAGAAGTACCAGGACATCTACCCCGTCAACTTCGACAACGACCCGGTCGGCATCTGCCGCGAGGTGCTGCGCGTGGTCCGGCTCTGGATGTCCCACGGCGTGCGGATCTTCCGCGTCGACAACCCGCACACCAAGCCCGTCGCGTTCTGGGAGTGGCTGCTCAAGGAGGTCCGCCGCACCGACCCCGACGTGATCTTCCTGTCCGAGGCGTTCACCCGGCCGGCGATGATGCACGCACTCGGCGCCGTGGGCTTCCACCAGTCCTACACCTACTTCACCTGGCGCAACGCCAAGTGGGAGCTCGAGGACTACCTCCGCGAGCTGGCGACCGAGTCCGACCACCTGATGCGGCCGAACTTCTTCGTCAACACCCCCGACATCCTGCACGCCTACCTGCAGTACGGCGGTCCCGCGGCCTTCAAGATCCGGGCGGCGATCGCGGCCACCGGCTCGCCCAGCTGGGGCGTCTACGCCGGCTTCGAGCTCTACGAGCACGTGGCGGTCAAGCCGGGCAGCGAGGAGTACCTCGACTCGGAGAAGTACCAGGTCCGGATCCGTGACTGGGACGCCGCGGAGCGCGAGGGGCGCACGCTGGCGCCCTACCTCACCCGGCTCAACGAGATCCGCCGGCAGCACCCGGCGCTGCAGCTGTTGCGCAACGTGCACGTCCACCACAGCGACGACGAGAACGTCCTGGTGTTCTCCAAGACCCGGGAGCTCGACAACGGCGGCCACGACACGGTGATCGTCGTGGTCAACACCGACCCGCACGCCACCCGGGAGACCACGGTCCACCTCGACCTGCCGGCGCTGGGCCTGGCGTGGGGCGACTCGTTCGTCGTGCACGACGAGCTGACCCACGACGACTGGAGCTGGAGCCAGCACAACTACGTGCGCCTCGACCCGGCGTACGAGCCCGCGCACATCCTGACCTTGAGGAGCCCCCGTTGACGGACGTCTCGACCAGCCAGACCCCTGCCGGCGACACCGAGACCGACCCGTTCCCCGACACCGTCGGCAGCACGCCCGACTGGTTCAAGACCGCGGTCTTCTACGAGGTGCTGGTCCGATCCTTCCGCGACTCCAACGGGGACGGCACCGGCGACTTCCGGGGCCTCACCGAGAAGCTCGACTACCTGCAGTGGCTCGGCGTCGACTGCCTGTGGGTGCCGCCGTTCTTCACCTCGCCGCTGCGCGACGGCGGCTACGACGTCGCCGACTACACCGACATCCTCCCCGAGTGCGGGTCGGTGGAGGACTTCCACCACTTCCTCGACGAGGCGCACAAGCGCGGCATCCGCGTGATCATCGACTTCGTCATGAACCACACCAGCGACCAGCACCCGTGGTTCCAGGCCAGCCGGGAGGACCCCGACGGGCCGTACGGCGACTTCTACGTCTGGTCCGACAACGACGACCTCTACCAGGACGCGCGGATCATCTTCGTCGACACCGAGCCGTCGAACTGGACCTGGGACCCGGTCCGCCAGCAGTACTACTGGCACCGGTTCTTCGCACACCAGCCCGACCTCAACTTCGACAACCCCAAGGTCCACGACGCGATCTTCGAGGCGCTGGCGTTCTGGCTCGACATGGGCCTCGACGGCTTCCGGCTCGACGCGGTGCCCTACCTCTACGAGCGTCCGGGCACCAACGGCGAGAACCTGCCGGAGACCCACGAGCTGCTCAGGAAGGTCCGCCGCTTCGTCGACGAGAACTACCCGGGCCGGGTGCTGCTGGCCGAGGCCAACCAGTGGCCGGCCGACGTCGTCGACTACTTCGGCGACTTCGAGTCCGGCGGCGACGAGTGCCACATGTGCTTCCACTTCCCGGTGATGCCGCGCATCTTCATGGCCGTGCGCCGGGAGTCCCGCTTCCCGATCTCGGAGATCCTGGAGCAGACCCCGCCGATCCCCCACGGCTGCCAGTGGGGCATCTTCCTGCGCAACCACGACGAGCTGACCCTGGAGATGGTCGCCGACGAGGACCGCGACTACATGTGGGGCGAGTACGCCAAGGACCCCCGCATGAAGGCCAACATCGGCATCCGCCGCCGGCTGGCCCCGCTGCTCGACAACGACACCAACCAGATCGAGCTGTTCACCGCGCTGCTGCTCTCGCTGCCCGGCTCCCCCGTCCTCTACTACGGCGACGAGATCGGGATGGGCGACAACATCTGGCTCGGTGACCGGGACGGCGTCCGGACCCCGATGCAGTGGACCCCCGACCGCAACGCCGGCTTCTCCTCGGCCACGCCGGGCAAGCTGAACCTGCCGGCGATCCAGGACCCGGTCTACGGCTACCAGGCGGTCAACGTCGAGGCACAGCTGGAGAACTCCTCCTCGCTGCTGCACTGGACCCGCCGGATGATCCAGGCCCGGCGTCGCCACCCGGCCTTCGGCCTCGGGTCCTTCGTCGACCTGGGCGGCTCGAACCCGAGCGTGCTGTCCTACGCCCGCGAGCACGAGGGCGACGACGGCCGCCGCGACGTGATCGTCTGCGTCAACAACCTCTCGCGCTTCCCCCAGCCGGTCGAGCTCGACCTGCGCCGGTGGGAGGGGATGGTGCCGGTCGAGCTGCTCGGCGGCGTGCCCTTCCCGTCGATCGGTGAGCTGCCGTATCTCCTCACGCTCGGTGGGTACGGCTTCTACTGGTTCCGACTGACCGCGCCAGAGACCGACGAGGGAGCTGCCCAGTGACGCCTGCCGACCCTGCCGACCAGACACCCGTGGCCACCCGGCAGGAGCTCCTGGCGGCCTACGTGGGCCAGGCCCGCTGGTTCGGCGGCAAGGGGCGACCGTTCCGCGTCACCGGTGGACGCCGGCTCGGGGAGGTCCCGAGGTGCGTCGCCGGCGGCCCGCGGGTGGCGCTCGACCTGGTGACGATCGGCTACGAGGACGGGGGGCCCGAGGACTACTACCAGCTCCCGCTCGCGTTCTACCCCGAGCCGGAGGAGCGCCTCGACCACGCGCTGGTCGGCGTCTGGGCCGACGAGGACTTCGGCACCTGCTACGTCTACGACGCGGTCCACGACCGCGAGGCGATGGCATGCTGGCTGCGCTCGTTCGCCGACCCGCCCGAGGGCCCGCTGCGGTTCCACCGGATGCCC
Source organism: uncultured Actinomycetota bacterium (assembly GCA_963826155.1). Lineage (GTDB taxonomy): Bacteria > Actinomycetota > Actinomycetes > Propionibacteriales > Nocardioidaceae > Nocardioides. The sequence goes on from CAWGVX010000002.1 coordinate 2,417,501, forward strand.
GGCCACGAGCTCGACCTCGAGACCCACTCCACGCTGTTCAGTGGTGAGCAGTCGAACTCCTCGGTCGCGTTCGGCGACGACTCGCTGCTGAAGGTGTTCCGCAGGATCACGCCCGGGGTCAACCCCGACATCGCCGTCCACGAGGTGCTCACCCGCACCGGCAGCGACCACGTGGCGGGTCTCTACGGCTGGCTGGAGTGCCCGGCGCTGACCGCCGAGGGCGAGACCGGTGACGAGGTCCTGCACCTGGCGATGCTCCAGCAGTTCCTGCGCACCGCCTCCGACGGGTGGGAGCTGGCCCTGGCCAGCGTCCGCAACCTGTTCGCCGAGGGCGACCTGCACGCCGACGAGGTCGGCGGCGACTTCGCCGGGGAGTCCGCCCGGCTGGGCGAGGCGCTGGCCGAGGTCCACCAGAGCCTGGCCGAGCACTTCGGGACCGAGCGGCGCGACCGTGCGGACCTGGGGCGGCTGGCCGACGCCATGGACCGACGGCTCGACGAGGCGCTCCCCGTCGTACCCGACCTCGAGCCGCACGCCGAGCAGCTGCGCGGCGCCTTCGACGCGCTGCGCGGGCTCGACGGCGTCTCGGTGCAGCGCGTCCACGGTGACCTGCACCTGGGGCAGACGCTGCGCACGGTGCGGGGCTGGAAGATCGTCGACTTCGAGGGCGAGCCGGCCAAGCCGCTCGCCGAGCGGGTCCTGCCCGACTCCCCCTGGCGCGACGTGGCCGGCATGCTGCGCTCCTTCGACTACGCCCCGCGGGTCGTGGAGCGCACCTGGGACGACGACCAGGACGGCGCCACCGAGCAGCGCGCCTTCCGCTCCGCCGAGTGGGCGGAGCGCAACCGCACCGCCTTCCTGTCCGCCTACGTCTCCGGGCGGGACCTGACGTCGGCCGAGGAGACGCTGCTCGCGGCGTACGTCGCCGACAAGGCCGTCTACGAGACCGTCTACGAAACGCGCAACCGTCCGTCCTGGGTGGGCATCCCACTCGAGGCCGTCGCGAGGATCGGAGTGTCATGACCAGCACACCCACCGTGAAGCCCGTCCCCGTCGAGGAGCTCGACCAGGTCATCTGGGGCGCGCACGGCAACCCCCACGGCGTGCTCGGCGCCCACCCCCACGACGGCGGCGTCACCATCCGCGTGCTCAAGCCGCTCGCCTCCCGGGTGGCCGTCCTCCACGACGGCCCCGAGGGCCGCGTCGAGACCGAGCTGCGGCACGAGCACGAGGGCATCTGGTCCGGCGTGCTGCCGCTGGCCGAGGTGCCCGACTACCGCCTGTCGGTGGCCTACGACGGTGAGCCGCACGAGCTCGACGACCCCTACCGCTTCCTGCCCACGCTGGGCGAGGTCGACCTGCACCTGATCAACGAGGGCCGGCACGAGCGCCTGTGGGACGTGCTCGGAGCCCACGTGCACCACTACCGCACGCCGCTCGGCGAGACCATCAGCGGCACGTCGTTCGCGGTCTGGGCGCCCTCGGCCCGCGGCGTGCGGATCAAGGCCTCGTTCAACAGCTGGGACGGGCGCGAGCACCCGATGCGCCAGCTCGGCAGCTCCGGCGTCTGGGAGCTGTTCGTGCCGGGCGCAGGCACCGGCACGGGCTACAAGTTCGTGCTCCTCGGCGCCGACGGCCAGTGGCGGGAGAAGGCCGACCCGATGGCCTTCCACACCGAGGTGCCGCCCGCCACCTCCTCGGTGGTCTTCGAGTCGACCTACACCTGGGGCGACGACGAGTGGATGGCCGCCCGGCCGACCAGGCAGCCGGTGCACGAGGCGATGTCGGTCTACGAGCTGCACCTGGGCTCGTGGAAGAAGCACCACGGCGGCGGGCTGTACTCCTACGCCGACCTGGCCGACCACCTGGTGCCCTACCTCACCGACCTCGGGTTCACCCACGTGGAGTTCCTGCCGGTGATGGAGCACCCGTTCGGCGGCTCGTGGGGCTACCAGGTCACGTCGTACTTCGCCCCGACCGCCAGGTTCGGCGACCCCGACGGCTTCCGCCTCCTCGTCGACCGCCTGCACCAGGCCGGGATCGGCGTGATCGTGGACTGGGTGCCGGCGCACTTCCCCAAGGACGACTTCGCGCTGGCCCGCTTCGACGGCACCCCCCTCTACGAGGACCCCAACCCCTCCCGCGGGGAGCACCCGGACTGGGGCACCTACGTCTTCAACTTCGGGCGTCGCGAGGTCCGCAACTTCCTGGTCGCCAACGCGCTCTACTGGCTGGAGGAGTACCACGTCGACGGGCTGCGGGTCGACGCGGTCGCCTCGATGCTCTACCTCGACTACTCCCGCGAGCCCGGGCAGTGGACGCCCAACGTGCACGGCGGGCGGGAGAACCTCGAGGCGATGCAGTTCCTCCAGGAGATGAACGGCACCGTCTACAAGCGGGTCCCCGGCGCGATCACGATCGCGGAGGAGTCCACCTCCTGGGACGGCGTCACCCGGCCGACCTCGGACGGCGGCCTCGGCTTCGGCTTCAAGTGGAACATGGGCTGGATGCACGACTCGCTGGCCTACATGCAGCACGAGCCGGTGCACCGCTCCTACCACCACGGGGAGATGACGTTCTCGCTCGTCTACGCCTGGTCGGAGAACTACGTGCTGCCGATCAGCCACGACGAGGTCGTGCACGGCAAGGGCTCGCTGCTGCGCAAGATGCCCGGCGACCGGTGGCAGCAGCTGGCCAACCTGCGCGCCTACCTGGGCTTCATGTGGGCCCACCCGGGCAAGCAGCTGCTGTTCATGGGCGCCGAGATGGGCCAGGAGTCGGAGTGGGCGGAGGCCCGCGAGCTCGACTGGTGGCTGCTCGACCACCCCGAGCACCGGGGCGTGCAGTCGCTGGTGCGCGACCTGAACCGCGTCTACGCCGAGACGCCGGCGGCCTGGTCGCGCGACAACGAGCCGGCCACCTTCCAGTGGATCGACGCCAACGACGCCAACCGCAACGTCTTCTCGTTCATCCGCCGCGGGTCCTCGGGCCCCGACCTGGTCTGCGTGTCGAACTTCGCCTCGGTCCCCCACCAGGACTACCGGCTGGGGCTCCCCGCCGCCGGAGTCTGGGAGGAGGTCGTCAACACCGACGCCGAGTCCTACGCGGGCTCCGGGGTGGGCAACATGGGCGCGGTCACGGCCGTCGAGGGCGACTGGTCGGGCCAGCCGGCGCACGCCGACATCGCGGTGCCGCCTCTCGCGACCGTCTGGTTACGGCGCCGCGACTGACACGCCGTTGTGGAACGCCCCGCTCCCGATCCGGGCCCTCCGGCAACGCCGATGTGCGACACCGCGTTCCACAACGAGGGGCCACTCTCGGCCGGAGTCGGACCGTCGCGTTCCACAACGGTGCCCGCGAGTGCTGCGGAACCGCGCCACCCTGTTCCAGATCGCGCGCGGGCCGGCTCGCGGGGGTCGCAGCCTGTGGAGGAGCGGGGCGCCCGGGCGCCGGTAGGGCGTAGGACTGAGCCATGCCCAGGGTCGTCGACCACTCCGCCCGGTTCGAGCTCCTTCGCCGTGCGGCGTTCGTGGTGGTGCGGGACCAGGGACCGCAGGCGCTGAGCCGCCGGGCCGTCGCCGCGACGCTCGGCACGTCGGTCAACAGTGTCCGGCGACTGCTGTCGGAGGAAGCAGACCTGCGTCAGCCGGCCCTCGACGAGGTGGAGCGTCGTCGGTCACGGCGCCGCTGGGGACGTCCGCGCGGGCTGGTCGGATGCGGCCTCGCCGTGCACCTGCTGCGCGGGCTCCTGCCCGACCAGGAGGGCCGGGTCGCCGAGGAGCTGGTCTGGCTCCCCCTCGCGATCGACGCGCACCGACCGGACGTGTCCGACGAGGAGTCCGTCGGGGCGCTCCGGGCCGAGCACGCGATCGCCGACCGGGGTTTCGTCCCCGACGACCACGACCGGGCGGCGACCCACGTCCCGGACGACCCGCTCGTGGGCCGGTTGGTCGAGCACGACGCGCTGGTGGAGCGCGTGGTCGTCGAGGCCCTGGCCGCGATCGGCGTCGAGGTCGAGGTCGAGCAGCGCCGCACCCGGGCCCTCGTCGACGGCCTGGTGCTCGACACCTGCCTGGGAAGGACGACCCCTGCGCAGGCCGTGACCGTGCTCGAGGAGCATGTCGCTTCGCTGGTGCCCGGAGGCGAGGAGGAGGACGGCCCAGGCGTAGGTCGCACGAGACCTCCGGGTGGCTAGGGTGGAGTGGTGCCCGACCAGACCAGCTCCGCCGATGGGCCCACCACCGTCTCCACCGTCGCGGACGGGGTCGCGCGGATCGAGTGGGTCCCCGACCTGCACGACGAGGGGTTCGCCGCCGCGGTCGACGTCGTGCGCCGGGAGGTCGAGGCGGCGCTGTCCGCGCACCCCCGCGTCGAGGCGCTGGTCTCCCCCGACGACGAGCTCGGCCAGCGGGTGGCGACCTGGGCCGGGCTGCGCCGCGAGGGCGTGATGCGCGGCCTCACCGTGGCCGGCGCGACCGTCGACCGCATCGTCTACGCGCGGCTGGCGACCGACGCCCCGGCCCACGAGCCGGAGGGCTTCCGCGCGCTGCTCAACTCCTTCCTCCCCCGCAAGCGCGCGATCAGCCAGATGCTGCTGCGCGACCACGACGAGCGGGTGCTGCTGTGCCAGCTGACCTACAAGCAGGACTGGGACCTGCCCGGTGGCGTGGTCGAGGTGGGCGAGTCGCCCCAGCTGGCCGTCGCGCGCGAGGTCGAGGAGGAGCTCGGCCTGGCCATCGCGGCCGGGGGCCTGCTGCTCACCGACTGGCTGCCGCCGTGGAGCGGCTGGGACGACGCGCTGTGCCTGGTCTTCGACGGCGGGGTCCACGACCCCGCCCTCCTGGACCGGGTGGTCAAGCAGACCCGCGAGATCAGGGCCGCGGAGTTCTGCACGATCGAGCAGGTCGAGAAGCGCTGCGCCGACTTCACCGCGCGCCGGATCCGGTCGGCGCTGGGCCAGCTCGAGGGCGGTTCCGGCGCCGCGACGTACACCGAGTCCGGGATCTGACCCGCTCGCCCCTGCCCAAATCGGCTCGGACCGGGTACAGATGCCCCTGTGAGCACCTACGTCTTCGACTTCGCGCAGGGGAACAGGGACCAGAAGGAGCTGCTCGGCGGGAAGGGGGCCAACCTCGCCGAGATGACCAACCTCGGGCTGCCGGTCCCACCCGGCTTCACGATCACCACCGAGGCGTGCAACGCCTACCTCCGGGCCAAGGACCTGCCCGAGGGGCTGGCCGGCGAGATCGACGAGCACCTCGTGCGGCTCGAGGAGGCGATGGGACGCCGGCTCGGTGACCCGACCGACCCGCTGCTGGTCTCGGTCCGCTCGGGCGCCGCGCACTCGATGCCCGGGATGATGGAGACGGTGCTCAACGTCGGCCTGAACGACGAGTCGGTGCACGGCCTGGCCACCCAGAGCGAGGACGAGCGCTTCGCCTGGGACTCCTACCGCCGGCTGCTCGGCATGTTCGGCACCACCGTGCTCGGCCTCGACGACGAGCTCTTCACCGAGGAGCTCGACCGGGCCAAGGAGCGCCGCGGCACCACCGACGACGTCGGGCTCGAGGCCGAGGACCTGCGGGACCTGGTCGGCACCTACCAGAAGGTCATCGAGGAGCACGTCGGCCGACCGTTCCCCCAGGAGCCGCGCGAGCAGCTCGAGCTGGCGATGCGTGCGGTCTTCGACTCCTGGAACACCGACCGGGCCGTTCTCTACCGCCGCCAGGAGCGCATCTCCGAAGGCGGCGGTACAGCGGTGAACATCCAGGCCATGGTCTTCGGCAACCGCGGCATGGACTCCGGCTCCGGCGTCGCCTTCACCCGCGACCCGGCCTCCGGCGCCCAGGGCGAGTACGGCGACTACCTGCAGAACGCCCAGGGCGAGGACGTGGTGGCCGGGATCCGCAACACGGTCGCCCTCGCCGACCTCGAGCAGATCGACCAGAAGTCGCACGGTGACCTGCTGGCGATCATGAAGACGCTCGAGGACCACTACCGCGACATGTGCGACATCGAGTTCACCATCGAGCGCGGCAAGCTGTGGATGCTGCAGACCCGGGTCGGCAAGCGCACCCCGGAGGCGGCGTTCCGGATCGCCGTGCACATGGTGGACGAGGGCCTGATCAGCATGGACGAGGCTCTGCAGCGCGTCACCGGAGCCCAGCTGGCGCAGCTGATGTTCCCGCGGTTCGACCCCGGCGCGGACCGCACGCTGCTGGCGAAGGGCATGAACGCCTCCCCCGGCGCCGCCGTCGGCAAGGCGGTCTTCGACTGGGACACCGCGGTCGAGTGGGCCGAGCGCGGCGAGGACGTCATCCTGGTCCGCAAGGAGACCAGCCCCGACGACCTGCACGGGATGATGGTCGCCCGGGGCGTGCTCACCAGCCGGGGCGGCAAGACGTCGCATGCCGCGGTCGTGGCCCGCGGCATGGGCCGCACCTGCGTGTGCGGTGCCGAGGCCCTCGACGTCGACGCCAAGAACGGCCAGTTCACCGTCCGCGGCGGCAAGACCGTCCGGGAGGGCGACGTCATCTCGATCGACGGCACGACCGGCGAGGTGTTCGACGGCGCCGTCCCGGTCGCCGACTCACGCGTCGTGCGCCACTTCGAGGGCGACGAGGTCGACGACACCACGGTCGAGGCCGTCGCCCGGCTGATGCAGCACGCGGACGCCGTACGCCGCCTCGCGGTGCGCACCAACGCCGATACCGCCCACGACGCCGCCCGGGCCCGCCGGTTCGGCGCCCAGGGCATCGGGCTGTGCCGCACCGAGCACATGTTCCTCGGGGAGCGCCGCGAGCTGGTCGAGAACCTGATCGTCGCCGATGACGAGAAGGGCCAGCGCAAGGCACTCGAGGCGCTGCTCCCGCTGCAGCGCCAGGACTTCACCGCGATCCTCGAGGCGATGGACGGGATGCCGGTGACGATCCGGCTGATCGACCCGCCGCTGCACGAGTTCCTGCCCGACTTCACCGAGCTGTCGGTGGCGATGGCCCTCGCCGACACCCGGGGCCACCGCAAGAAGCGGGAGCGCAAGCTGCTCGAGGCGGTCCGCCGGCTGCACGAGCAGAACCCGATGCTGGGGCTGCGCGGCGTGCGACTCGGCATCGTGATCCCCGAGCTCTTCACCATGCAGGCCCGCGCGATCCTGGAGGCGACCGCGGCCCGGCTCGAGGCGGGTGGCGACCCGCGTCCGGAGATCATGATCCCGCTCGTGGCCTCGGTCCGCGAGCTGGACCTGGTCAAGCGCCGGATCATCGACGTTGCCCGCGTGGTGCGGGAGGAGAGCGGCGTCGAGGTCGCGTTCCGGGTCGGCACCATGATCGAGCTGCCGCGGGCCGCGCTCACGGCCGACCAGATCGCCGGCTCGGCGGAGTTCTTCTCCTTCGGCACCAACGACCTGACCCAGATGACCTGGGGCTTCTCCCGCGACGACGTGGAAGCGTCGTTCTTCGGCCCCTACCTCGAGCAGGGCGTCTTCCCGGTCTCGCCGTTCGAGTCCCTCGACGTCGACGGCGTCGGCGCCCTGGTGCGCACCGCCGTCGACAAGGGGCGCGCGGTGAGTCCCGATCTGCACCTCGGCATCTGCGGCGAGCACGGCGGTGACCCGGCGTCGATCCACTTCTTCCACGAGGTGGGGCTCGACTACGTCAGCTGCTCGCCCTTCCGGGTGCCCGTCGCCCGGCTCGAGGCCGGCCGGGCCGCACTGGCCGGCGACTGACCCACCCGCAGCGCGACCACGACGCCGAGGACGAGCACCAGACCACCGACGGTCTCGGCGGCGTTCGGCCGCTGTCCGAGCAGCGCCCAGGCCGAGCCCATCGCCACCACCGGGGCCAGCAGGACCCAGGGCACCACGGCGGCGGACGGGTTGCGGGACAGCAGCGTGTTGAAGACGCCGTACCCCAGGAGCGAGGCGAGGCCGGCCGTGTAGAGCGTGGCGACCGCTGCCCGCCACCCGAAGCCGGCCAGCGCGGCGGACACCGCCGCCCGGCCGTCGACGAGGAACGACAGTCCCAGGAGCGGCAGCGGGACCACGAGCGCCGACCACACCGTGAGCGAGAGTCCGCCAGGCACGCCGGAGGCCCGTGAGACCACGTTGCCGACGCCCCAGGAGAGCGCCGCCAGCAGGCAGAGCACCAACGCACCCCACGGCACGTGGCCGCCCCGCCCGACCGCGACCACGACGAGGCCGACCGCGCCGAGCACGACGCCCGCGACCTGGGCCCGGTCGGGCGGCTCACGCAGCGCGGCGGCGGCGATCACGATCGTGAAGATCACCTGGGCCTGCAGCACGAGCGCGGCGAGCCCGGGCGGCATGCCGGCCGCCATCGACACGTAGAGCAGCCCGAACTGCCCCAGCGACATGAACGCCCCCACGGCGGCCACCGCCCGCCAGGAGGCGCGGGGCCGGGGCACGAGCAGGACGGCCGGGAACACCACGGCCACGAACCGGGCGGCCGCGAAGAACAGGGGCGGTACGCCCTGCATCCCCCAGTCGACGACGATGAAGTTGAAGCCCCAGACCGTGGCGACGAGGGCAGCCAGGAGGGAGTCGGGGCGGCTCATGTCGGCCATCCTGAGGGGCGACAACCGTTCAGCACCAGCGAATGCTCAGCGGTCGTTCCATGTAGCGTTGCTACATGATCGACCTTCCCGCCCTGGCCTCGCTGCGCGCGGTCGCCACCCACGGCTCGGTGGTCGCCGCGGCCGAGGCGCTCGGCTACACCCCCAGCGCCGTGTCCCAGCAGGTCAAGCGGCTCGAACGCCAGACCGGCATCCCGCTCCTGGAGCGGGTCGGTCGCGGTGTGATGCTGACCCGGCACGGCCGGCACCTGGTTGACGCCGGCGAGCGCCTGCTCGCCGACCTCGAGGAGGTCGAGGCGGGCCTGCACCGGCAGGCGGGGACCGTCGCTGGTCGGATCCGGCTGACGGCGTTCTCCACCGCCATGCGCGGCCTGGTCGCTCCGGTGGCGCGCCGGCTGCGTGACGACCACCCGGACCTCGGGCTGGCGCTCACCGAGAGCGAGCCACGAGACACCGTCGGGCTGGTGGCCAGCGGGCAGACCGACGTCGGCGTGGTGCACAGCTGGGGCGACCTCCCGCTGGCGATCCCCGACCACCTCGCCACGACGCCCGTCACCGGAGACGTCGCCGACGTGGTCGTCCATCGCGACCACCGGCTCGCCGGGCGGCGTCGGCTCACCCCGCGCGACCTGGTCGACGAGCACTGGGTCGCCACCCCCGAGGGCACCATCTGCCGCCAGTGGCTCACCCGGATGTACGACGGGACCGGGAAGCTGCCCCGGATCGCGCACACCGCGATGGAGTTCGACTCCCACCTTGCGCTGGTCAGGGCGGGGCTGGGGATCGCCCTGGTCCCGCGCCTGGGCCGTCAGGACCTCGGCGCCGACCTGGTCGCCGTACCTGCCCACCAACCGACACCCACCCGCGACGTGGTCGCGGTGCATCGGCGTTCGATGAACGACTCCCCCGCCGTGACCGCGGTGCTGGCCGCCCTCACCGGCCGCTGACCCCGGCGCCGCTCAGAACAGCGCCGAGGCGAGGTTCTGGCGGCCGCGGAGCACCCGCGGGTCGTCGTTGCCGACCGCCCCGAAGAGCGCGAGCAGGTGCTCGCGGGCCCGGTCGCGGTCGGCGCCGGAACTGCGCCGGATCACGTCGATCAGCCGGTTGAACGCGTCGTCGACGTGGCCGCCGAGCATGTCGAGGTCGGCGACCATGGTCTGCGCTTCGACGTCGTCGGGCCGCGCGGCGGCCGCCTCGCGCGCCTGCTGCAGGTCCACGCCGCGGGTGCGCTGGAGCACCTTGGCCATCGCCAGCCCGGCGGCGGCCTCGGCGTCGGCGGGGTTGGCGTCGACCAGCTTCTGGTACTCCGCGACCGCGCGATCGATGTCACCGTCGCCGAGCGCCTCCTGCGCCGCGGCGTACCGCGGGTCGACGCCCTCGCCCTCCTCGCCCTCCGCCTCGGGGGCGGCGGTGCGGGGCTGGTGCCGGCCGGCCATGCCCTGCGCGGTCAGCTGCTGCATGACCGTGGTGAGGGCGGTGCGCAGCTCCTCCAGCGGCAGCGCGTCCTGGAACAGCGGCGCCGGGCGCCCGTCGATGACCGCGACCACCAGCGGGATGGAGGGGATCTGCATCGCCTGCGCGATCGACGGCGCCGCGTCGATGTCGACCAGGCCGGCGAGGAAGCGGCCCTCGAACTCGTCGGAGAGCGTGCGCAGGTCGTCGGCGAGCTGGCCGCTCTCGGGCATCCGGGTGCGCGAGTAGAACACCAGCAGCACCGGCGCGGTCATCGACGCCTCGATGGTGGCCTGGAAGTTCTGCTCGGTGATGTCCACCGAGTACGTCGACCCGCCACCGGTGGTCGCGGCCCCGGGGGCACCGGCCGGGCCTCCGACGGAACCACCCCCCGAGGGCGGGGACTGGGCGGGGCGCTTGAGGGCCGAGAGGTCGATCGCGCCGGGGCGGCTGAACGGCTGCTGGGTCATGGCCGCAATCCTAGAGACCCGTCAGCGGAAGGGTCCGCGGCCCCTCGCCGAGGCGGCCCACCGCTGTCACACTGGCCACGGACGGAGGCCGGAGGAATCATGCTGCAGGTCTCCCTGCTGGGAGAACGCACCATCGTGGACCTCGCCACGGGCGAGGTCCGCTCGCGGTCGGCGCGCACCCTGGCCCTGGTGGCGCTGCTCGCCACGAGCGCCGGCGCCCCGCAGCCCCGCGGGATGATCGCGGCGACCTTCTGGCCCGACTCCCCCGAGGCCCAGGCCCTCACCAACCTGCGCCGCGAGCTGCACGTCCTCCGGCGTGCGATCGACGACGACGCGTCGCTGGTCATCTCGCCGACCGACCTCGCCTGGAGGGACCGGGACAGCTGCCGCGTGGACCTCCGGGTCTTCGAGCGGGCCCGCGAACAAGCCCTCGCGGCGCCCGCGGACGACCCGGCTGCGATCCTCGACCTCGGCGGGGCCGCCCTCGCGGCGCTCCGCGGCGAGCTGCTGCCGGGCGTCTACGACGAGTGGACGCTCGCCCAGCGCGACCGCGTCACCGCTGCGGGCGTGCAGGTGTGCGCCCTGGTGGCCGACGCCGGGCGGCGGACCGGCCGATGGGCCGAGGCGCTGCGGGCCGCGAAGCGCCGGGTCGAGCTGGACCCGCTGAACGAGGTGGGGCACCGGGACCTCATCTCGGTGCATGCGCAGATGGGCGACCGGGCCGGAGCCGTCACCGCCTACCACGCCTGCGCCTCGCTCCTGGCGCGCGAGCTCGCGCTCGACCCGGACCCGGCCACGAGTCGGCTGCTCGCCGACCTGCTCGAGGCGCCCGCCGTCCCGGCGCCGCAGCTGCCGACCCGCAGCGTGGTCGCCGCGGTGGACTTCGTCGGCCGCGGCACCGAGCTCGACGCACTCACGGCCACCATGGCGACTGCCTTCGCGGGAGCGCTGCGCGCCGTGCTCGTGGTCGGAGAGCCCGGCGTGGGCAAGTCCCGGCTCGTCGCCGAGGCGGCACGCTCGGCGAGGCGGCAGGGCTCGGTGGTGGCGGTCGCCCACTGCTACGACATCCCGGGCCGGCTCCCGCTGGCGCCGGTGGCCGAGTGGCTCTCCGAGCCCGCGGTCGCCACCGCGACCGGCTCCCTGGGGCCGGACTGGGCCCAGGAGGTGGAGCGGCTGGTCCCCACCACGGGCGCCACCGGCCGGCCGACCGCCTCGCGCGGCCTGGTCGACGCATGGCAGCGGCACCGGTTCTTCCGAGGGCTCGCCCAGGCCGTGCGCGCGGTTCCCAGACCGGTGCTCCTGGTGCTCGAGAACCTCCAGTGGTGCGACGACGAGACCCTCGACTTCCTCGCCTTCCTCGCCGGCAGCGAACCCGACGCGCCGCTCGCGCTGATGCTCACCGCGCGCACCGGCGAGCTCGCCGAGAGGGGCCGCCACGGGGACTGGGTACGGCGGATGCGCGCAGCCGGCGTCCTCGCGCAGGTGGACCTCGCGCCCTTCGACGAGGAGGAGACCGGGCAGCTGGTGCGCCTATTGACCGGCCGGGAGGTGCCGGACCGGACGGCCGGGATGGTGGCCTCCGCCACCGGGGGCTTCCCGCTGTTCGTCGTCGAGGCCACGCGGCACGGCGCGCTGGCCACTTCCGGCGACCGCCCGGGGACCTGGACGGCTCCAGCGGACCTCGACTCGGTGCTGCGCGCCCGCTTCGACCAGCTCGACGCGCCGGCCCGCCAGGTCGCCGAGCTGGCAGCGGCGACCGGCCGCGACTTCGACCTCGACCTGCTCTGCGAGGCGTCCGACCTGGCCCCGGACTCGGTGGTGCGGGCCGTGGACGAGCTGTGGCGCCTGCGCATCGTGACCGAGCTGCGGGACGGCTACGACTTCTCCCACGACCTGCTCCGGGACGCGGCGTACCGGGGCGTCAGCCCGCCCGGCCGCTGGCTGCTGCACCGCCGGCTCGCCCAGGCACTGGAGATCCTGCACGCCGGGAGCTCCGACGAGGTCGAGGCGCAGGTCGCCGAGCAGTACGCCCGCGCCGGCAACCCCGGACGCGCGGTCGAGCACTACCACCGCGCGGCCGAGGTGGCCGCCCGGGTCTTCGCGCACCGCGAGGCGATCAGGCTCCACCGGGCCGCACTGCGTCAGCTGGCGTCCCTGCCGTCCGGGAGCGACCGTGACATGCAGGAGATCCGCAGCCTCACCTCGATGGCCGCCTCACTGACCGCGGTGCGCGGCTACTCCGACCCCGAGCTGGCCGCCTCCCTGGAGCGCCTGGTGGCGTTGGCGGAGCGCCACGCCCTGCGGCACACCCTGGTCGAGTCGCTGGTCGCCCTGTGGGCCTCGCGCTTCGTCCAGGGCGACATCGCAACCGCCCACGGGCTGGCCACCCGTGCCGGTCGGGAGACGGCATCGGCGCCGGCGCCCGCGCCCGCCGCGCTCCGGGGCCAGGTGGAGTTCGCGTTCGCGGGCTCCGCGCTGTCGCTGGGCATGCCGAGGCTCGCCCTGGAGCACTTCGAGCTGGCCTGCGAGCACGCGACCGACGAGCAGTCGATCATCATCGGGAGCCACCCCGCGATCCACGCACGCGCCTGGTCCTCCCACGCCTGGTGGCTGCTGGGCGAGCCGAGCCGGGCGGCCGACGCCGCGACCGAGGCGGTGGAACGAGCCCGGCTGGTCCAGCACCCCTACAGCCTGGCGATCTCGCTGGCGTTCGCCGCTGTCGCGTGGCAGCTCCTCGGCGACCGCGGCCGGATGTGGGACGCGGCCACCGAGCTCGAGGCGCTGAGCACCCGGCACGGCTTCGCCTACTACCCGGAGTGGGCGCGGATCCTGCTCGGCTGGCTCGACGAGCACCCGGCCGGCACGGCGCGGATCGAGCGGGCGCTGGGGTCGCTGCGGGCCGCCGGCGCCTTCACCCGGATGCCGTACTGGCTCAGCCTGCTGGCCGAGCGCACCCCACCGGACCGGGCACGGGCGGTGCTCGACGCCGCGGCCGGGTCGGCATCGAGTCGCGAGGACCGCTGGTGGCTGCCCGAGGTGCTGCGACAGCGCTCGAGCCTGCTCTCGGGCCCGGCCGTGGTCGCGACACTGCGCGAGGCGCTCGCGCTGGCCGAGGCGCAGGGCAGCGTCACCCTCGCCGAACGGTGCCGCCGTGACCTCGAGGCGCTGCGAACGCTGGCCGAACGGTCCGTTTCCTAGCGTCGTCGGGAGCCGCCGATCGGTGGCTCCCAGGATGAAGGGACCAGCATGACCACCACCACCGACACCACGACCGCGCCGTACGACGAGCTCGCCGCGCAGCTGCGAGGACGGATCGTCCTCCCGGCCGATCCGGACTACGACACCGCCCGGGCGGTCTACAACGGCATGATCGACCAGCACCCGGCGGCGATCGTCGAGGTCCGGGACGCCTTCGACGTCTCCTGCGCGGTCGGCTTCGCCCGGCGCCAGGGCCTCGACATCGCCGTGCGCGGCGGCGGGCACAACGCCGCCGGGCTCGGCGTCCGCGACGACGCCCTCGTCATCGACCTGAGTGCGATGCGCAGCGTCCGCGTCGACCCCGCGCGGGGGACCGTGCGCGTCGATGGTGGCTGCACGTGGACCGAGGTCGACCACGCCACCGTGGGCTTCGGCCTGGCGACGCCGAGCGGGTTCTTCAGCACCACGGGCGTGGCTGGCCTGACCCTGGGCGGCGGCGTGTCCGGCTACCTGTCCCGGCGCTACGGCCTGACCGTCGACAGCCTCCTCGAGGCCGACGTGGTCCTGGCCGACGGCTCCCTCGTGACCGCCAGCGAGGACGACCACGCCGACCTGTTCTGGGCACTGCGCGGCGGCGGCGGCAACTTCGGCGTCGTGACCTCCTTCGAGTTCCGCTGCCACCCCGTGGGCGAGAACGGCGTCGTCATCGGAGGTCCGGTGCTCTACGACATCGCCGACACGGCCGAGGTCATGCGCTGGTACCGCGAGCTGCTGCCGTCGCTGCCCGAGGAGCTCAGCGGCTGGATCGGCCTCCTGACGATCCCGCCCGCCCCGCCGTTCCCGGAGGACCTGTGGGGGCGCAAGGCCTGCGGCATCGTGTGGTGCTACAGCGGTCCCCACAGCGCGGTGGCCGACGAGGTGCTCGACGTCGTCAAGGGGTTCGGCAACCCGCTGCTCGTCGGGATCCAGCCGATGCCGTTGTCGGTGCTGAACTCGGCCTTCAACGCGCTGTACCCGCCCGGGCTGCAGTGGTACTGGCGGGCCGACATGTTCGAGGAGATCAGCGACGAGGCCATCGCCGTGCACGAGCAGTTCGGCGCATCGATGCCCACCCCGCACTCGAGCATGCACCTGTACGCCGTGGATGGCGCCGCGGCCCGGGTGCCCCAGGACGCCACGGCGTTCCCCTACCGGTCCGGCGGGTGGGCCGGGGTCATCGTGGGCGTCGACCCCGACCCGGCCAATGCCGAGCTCATCACGACCTGGACCAAGGAGTACTGGACGGCCCTGCACCCGACGTCAGCGGGCGGCGCCTACGTCAACTTCCTGATGGAGGAGGGAGAGGACCGGGTGAGGACGGCGTACGGCGAGAACTACGCGCGGCTCGCGCGGGTCAAGGCCGCCTACGACCCCGAGAACGTGTTCCACATCAACCAGAACATCAAGCCGGCGTGACGAGACCGGCCCGGCCGCGTTGACGCGCCGACACGCTCACAGCAGCGTGTCGGCGTGGACCGCGCGCTTCCGGTCCGGCTCGAGCCGGTAGTGCAGCGCGACCGCCTCGGCGGACCACAGCCGCAGCCGGTGGTCGCAGCGGAGCACGCCCTCGGGGTCGACGTACACGTGGAAGTCCTCGCGGATCGGCAGCGTCGCCGCCCACGTGCGACCGGCGTCCTCGACCACGACGTAGGCGCCGTGGCCCCCGAACCCCTCCCCGGGCGAACGGAGCCACAGTGACCCGTCCTCGCCGACCTCCGGCCGGAGGAACACCTGGACGTTGCCGTGCTCCAGCGGGAAGGCCACGTGCACGGCGGGCCGGCCGGCGCCGGGCAGCGGGCGGTGGGAGTAGCAGCCGCTGTAGACGTACTCCCCCGTGGCGCGCAGCGTGCGGAGCCAGGCGGCGGCGACCTGGGCGCCGCTGGCGTCGGTGATCAGCGAGACCCGGCTCTCCATGCCGCGGGCCACGTCGAGCGGGCGCGTCGGCAGCGCGAGCTGCTCGACCCGCTTGCCGAACAGCCGCGAGACCAGCTCGCCGCCGGGCCAGAAGGCGGCCCGCCAGCCGGTCCACACCTCCATCCGCCACTCGGAGGTGTGCTCGTAGAAGTCGCGCACCTCCGGGGCCAGCGCGGTCGAGTCGAAGCCGGGGCCGTCCAGCGCGGCGAAGTGCGGGACCAGGCCCGCGCCGGGCACGTCCTCGTGCACCTGGCCGCCCGAGCGGGCCGCCTCGTCGGCCAGCCAGCCGTCGCGGACCACCGGGCCCCGCGAGACGGGTCCCGCGAGCCAGGCGTGCTCGCCGGCGAGGTCGACGCGGCGGCCGACGGCTCGCCACCACTTCCGGGTCAGCAGGTCGAGTCCGGGGCGCACCCCGACAGCCTAGGAGTCGGTCGCCGGGTCAGAACCGGGCGGGTTCGCGGTACTCGCCCCACTCGGCGCGCAGCGCGTCGCAGATCTCGCCGAGGGTCGCCTCGGCGCGGACCGCCTCGAGCATCGCGGGGATCATGTTCTCGTCGGTGCGCGAGACCTCGACCATCCGCTGGACCGCCGCGCGGGCGGCGGCGTCGTCGCGGGACCCACGGCGCTGGGCGAGCTCGCGGACCTGCTCCACCTCGACCTCGTGGGACACCCGCAGGATCTCCAGGTCGTGGGTCACGGAGTCCTCGTGGCAGTTGACGCCGACGATCCGCTTGTCACCCTTCTCCAGCGCGGTCTGGTACTGGAAGGCGGCCTCGGCGATCTCGGACATGAACCAGCCCTCCTCGATCCCGCGCAGCAGGCCGCGCGTGACGGGCCACTCGGCCTGGTCACCGGTGGCGCCGGTGGAGCGGCGCATCGTCTCGGCGAGCCGGTCGGTGTCGGCGTGGGTCAGGGTCGAGCCGCCCATCGCCAGGACCTTGTCGAAGATCGCGTTGGCCTCGGCCTCGATCCGGTCGGTGAGCGCCTCGACGTACCACGAACCGCCGAGCGGGTCGGCGACGTTGACGACGCCGGTCTCCTCCATGATCACCTGCTGGGTGCGCAGCGCGATCTCGGCGGCCTGCTCCGAGGGCAGGGCGAGGGTCTCGTCGAGGGCGTTGGTGTGCAGCGAGTTGGTGCCGCCGAGCACCGCGGAGAGCGCCTCGATGCCGGTGCGGACCACGTTGTTGTAGGGCTGCTGCGCGGTGAGCGAGACGCCCGCGGTCTGTGTGTGGAACCGCAGCCACTGGGCCTTCTCGGTCCTCGCGCCGTAGACGTCGCGCATCCAGCGCGCCCAGATCCGGCGGGCGGCACGGAACTTCGCGATCTCCTCGAAGAAGTCCACGTGGGCGTCGAAGAAGAACGACAGCCCGGGCGCGAACACGTCGACGTCGAGGCCGCGCGAGAGCCCGAGCTCGACGTACCCGAAGCCGTCGGCGAGGGTGAAGGCGAGCTCCTGCGCGGCGGTCGAGCCGGCCTCGCGGATGTGGTAGCCGCTCACGCTCAGGGGCTTGTACGCCGGGATCTCCTCCGCGCAGTGCTCCATCAGGTCACCGATCAGCCGCAGGTGCGGCTCGGGGCCGAAGAGCCACTCCTTCTGGGCGATGTACTCCTTGAAGATGTCGGTCTGCAGCGTGCCGTTGAGCTTGCCGGTGTCGACGCCGGCGCGCTCGGCAGCGACGATCATCATGCAGAAGACGGGCACGGCCGGGCCGCTGATCGTCATCGACGTGGTGACCTCCGCGAGGTCGATACCGTCGAAGAGGACCTCCATGTCGGCGGCGCTGTCGACGGCGACGCCGCAGTGGCCGACCTCGCCGAGCGACTTCGGGTCGTCGGAGTCGCGGCCCATCAGCGTGGGCATGTCGAAGGCGACCGACAGGCCACCGCCGCCGCGGCCGAGGATCATCTTGTAGCGCTCGTTGGTCTGCCGGGCGTTGCCGAAGCCCGCGAACTGCCGGATGGTCCAGGTCCGACCGCGGTAGCCGGTCGGGTACAGGCCCCGGGTGAACGGGAACTGGCCCGGCCACTCCGAGTCGTCGGTGCCGTACGCCGGCTCGACGCCCAGGCCGCTCAGCGTGGTGAAGTCCGCCTCACGGACGCGCGACTTGTCGTAGCGCGCCTGCCAGCGCGAGCGGGCGGTGCCCTGGGGGTCGTCCTGGGGGTGGTTCCGGTTCTCGGCCATGCCCAGATAGTAGGACGTCCTACTATCTGGGCGGAACTCCTCCCCTCTCCCAGCGTCGGACCCGACCGTCCACGACCTCCACCCGCTCCGGCGGGCGCGGCGTGCGGGCGTCGCGCAGGTGTGCGAGCACCCGCTCCCGGCCACGCAGCCGCAGCCGCCCGTCCGCCCAGAGCACCCGGGGGTCCAGCAGCTCCCGGACTCCTGCCCAGTCGCCGGCGTCGATCGCCGACCACACCCTCGCCGTGGGCGGCGGCAGCTCGGGGAGCTCGTGCAGCATGGCCGGCACGCACATCCGCCAGGCGTCGGTGACGAGCTCGCGCATCTCCTGCTCGTCGAGGCGGTCGAGGTGGGCGCACACCCACTGGTAGCGCAGGTCGGCCGACGGCGGCAGGAAGAACGTCTCGGGGTCGGAGGCGACCAGCCCGTCACGCTCGGCCCTCGGGAAGCCGAACCCGAGGTCGCGCTCGTCGGCCGAGAACGCCACGAAGACGATCGGCCCGACCTTGAGCTTCCAGCGGCCGCGGACCTCGCGCTCGTGTGCCCGGGGCAACGCCAGCCCCACCCGCCGTACGTCGTCCGCGGTCACCATGGGGACACCCTGCCCGGTCCGGCGCCTCAGTGGGTGGCGTGTCCCTGTCCGCTCCCACCGCGGGAGAGCTGAGCGTCGCGGGTGCGTGCGGCCTACCCTGTCTGCGTGCGACGCTTCGACGACGAGGACCTCACCGGCGCAGAGTTCCGCGAGTGCGACCTGAGCGGGGCTCGGCTGGTCGGCGTGGTGATGCAGGACGTCGTGATCGACGGCCTGGTCACCGATCTCGTGGTCAACGGGGTCGAGGTGATGCCGTACGTCGAGGCGGAGCTGGACCGCCGCCACCCGGTACGCCTCCTGATCCGCTCCGACGAGCCGGCCGACCTGCGAGAGGCCTGGCGGCAGCTGCGCGACGACTGGGCCGCGACCACCGAGCGAGTCCGGTCCATGCCCGAGGGCAGCGAACATCACGGCGTCGACGGCGAGTGGTCCATGGTCGAGACGCTGCGTCACCTCGTCTTCGTGCACGACTCCTGGTTCCGACGCTGCGTGCTCGGGCGGACCGAGGCGTTCACGGCCGTGGGGCTGGGCCCAGCGTTCGTCATGGACCAGGAGGACGAGCTCGACCCGTCCGCACGACCGACCCTCGACGAGGTGCTCGACGTGCGCAACCGGCAGGCCTCGGAGATCGAGGCGTGGCTGGCCGACGTCACGCCCGACCAGCTCGCACGAGCCGCGCCGGTGCCCGACGACGACAGGTGGCCCCCGTACGCCACGGGGCGGGCAGTGCGGCAATGCCTCGGCACCGTGCTCGACGAGGAATGGGCTCACCACGGCTTCTGCGAACGCGACCTGGACAAGCTGTCGCGCCAGGAGCCGTCGAAGGGTCCATGAACGAAGCCCTGGCCCTGGCGCCCGCCGTTCCCCGGACACCCGGCTCAGAAGTCGCCAGCGGCGTGGCGCACCGGCGCCAGCAGCGCCGAGAGCCGCGCCAGCTGCTCCTCGTCGAGGGCGCCGAGCGCGAAGTCGGCGGCGACCAGGTCCGCGGTGGCCCGCTCGACCAGGCTGCGGCCGGCCGGGGTGATCTCGGCGAGCACCGCCCGGCCGTCGTCGGGGTGCGGCCGGCGCTCGACCAGGCCGTCGGCCTCGAGCCGGCGCACGATGGAGGTGACCGAGGTGGGGTGCACCTGCAGCCGCTCGCCCATCTTCCCCAGCGGCAGCGAGCCGCGGGAGGAGAAGACCAGCAGCACGAGCGCCTCGTACCTCGCGAAGGTCAGCCCGTGCGGCCTGAGGATCCCGTCGAGCTCGGCCAGGACGAGCTGCTGCACGCGCATCAGCGAGGTCACCGCGTGCATCGCCGGCACGCCCTCCCAGCGCACACCCCACTGACGGGCCGCCTCGTCGATGGGGTCGAACGGCAGCCGGGACATGGGCGGCAGCCTAGTGGCGTCACCCGCGGCCGGTGCGCCGCGTGCAGCCTCTCAGTTGAGGTGGCGCGGACCGCGCAGGCCCGAGCGCTGCACCACCCGCTGGATGGCGAGGTCGCGCTCGTCGGGGCGGCCGACGTAGCGGATGTCGCGCAGGCCCTGGTCCTGGGCGGCGGACTCGAAGACGAAGTGGCCGAAGCCCAGCAGCCGGCCGTGCAGCGGACGGACCACGGTGATGTCGAGGATCCGGTGCAGCGGCATCGTCGCGAGCCGCCGGGAGAGCACCCCGTGGACCCGGAAGACCCGCATGTTCGTGATCACGAACCGGTCCTTGTGGTGGCGGGCGTAGCCCCAGGCGGCGTGGGCGAAGACCGCGAGCGCCAGCACGAACGGCACCGCCGAGACCGCGGCCGGCACCACCGCGGTGGCGACGAGCAGCAGCACGCCGACGGCACCTTCGAGCAGGGGGACCGTGTAGGCCGCCCAGTGGTGGTGGACCACGTCGAC
Source organism: uncultured Actinomycetota bacterium (assembly GCA_963826155.1). Classification (GTDB taxonomy): domain Bacteria; phylum Actinomycetota; class Actinomycetes; order Propionibacteriales; family Nocardioidaceae; genus Nocardioides. The sequence continues at coordinate 2,437,811 of CAWGVX010000002.1, forward strand.
GATGACCTCGCCCTCCTCACGGAGCAGGTGCCGACCGATGTCGAGGTCGGCGGGGCGGGCGAGTCTCACCGGGATCTCATCCGACGTGCCCTCAGTTCAGCTGGTTGATGAAGCGGATCACGCCGCGGAAGAGCGAGCTGAGCGCCTCCCACGAGCCGCCGCCGGCGGACTTGGCGGACACCGCGAACCCGTGCGGGTCCTGGAACATCCAGAACCCGAGGAACACGACCACCAGGATGAGGAGCACCTTCTTGGCGTTCATCGCAGACTTCTCCATCGATCGGCCCCCGAGCTGGTCTGGACCTGTGTAACAGGTCTGGACCAGCGGTGGGTCGAGGCGCGCCCGGGCCTGCCGGATGTGACCGGGACCACCTCCGGGCGGGCCGACGACGGGTCAGCCGGCGGGTCAGCCGGTGGGTCAGTCCGTGAACGCCTCGAGCAGCTCGTCGGCCGCGGTGTAGGGGTCGGACTTGCCGGTCGCGACCGCGGCGGCCAGCTCGTCGAGCTCGGAGCGGCCGTGCACGTCACCCCAGCGCGAGCGCAGCGCGGTCACCGCGATGGCCTCGATCTCGTCGCGCGCCCGGCGGGTGCGCCGCTCGTCGAGCTCACCCGCGGACTGCAGCCAGGCGAAGTGCTCGTCGAGCCGGGCCACCACCTCGTCGAGGCCCTCGGCGCGCTGGGCGACGGTCTTGACGATCGGCGGCTTCCACGCACCCTCGGGCCGGTCGGCCAGGGCCAGCATCGAGCGCAGGTCGCGCCGGACCTGGTCGGCCCCGTCGCGATCGGCCTTGTTCACGACGTAGAGGTCGCCGATCTCGAGGATCCCGGCCTTGGCCGCCTGGATGCCGTCCCCCATGCCCGGTGCCAGCAGCACCACGGTGGTGTCGGCGAGCCCGGCGATCTCGACCTCGCTCTGCCCGACGCCGACGGTCTCGACGAGGATCACGTCGCAGCCGGCGGCGTCGAGCACCCGCAGCGCCTGCGGGGTCGTCCAGGACAGCCCCCCGAGATGGCCGCGTGAGGCCATCGACCGGATGTAGACGTCGCGGTCCAGCGCGTGGTCCTGCATCCGCACCCGGTCACCGAGCAGCGCCCCGCCGGAGAACGGCGAGGACGGGTCGACCGCGAGCACGCCGACGCGCCGGCCGTGGCGGCGCAGCTCGGAGACCAGCGCGCTGGTCGAGGTGGACTTCCCGACGCCCGGCGAGCCGGTGATCCCGATGATCTGGGCGTGGCCGGTGTGCGGCGCCAGCGCCGCCATCACCTCGCGCAGCAGCGGGGACTCGTCCTCGACGAGCGAGATCAGCCGGGCCACGGCCCGGGGGTCACCCTCCCGGGCGCGGGCGACCAGGTCGGGGACCGAGGCCGCGGCGCGGCGCCGGCCCCCGCCGGCCGAAGTCGTGGTCGGCACTCAGGCCCTGGGCACGCGCACGATCAGCGCGTCTCCCTGGCCGCCACCGCCGCACAGCGCGGCGGCGCCCACGCCGCCGCCGCGGCGCTTGAGCTCCAGCGCGAGGTGCAGCACGATCCGGGCCCCGGACATGCCGACCGGGTGGCCGAGCGCGATCGCCCCACCGTTGACGTTGACCTTGCCCTCGTCGAGCCCGAGCTCCCGGGCCGAGGAGATGCCGACGGCGGCGAACGCCTCGTTGAACTCGACCAGGTCGAGGTCGGCGGGCTCGATGCCCTCCTTCTGGCAGGCCTTGGCGGTCGCGGCGGCCGGCTGCAGCTGCAGGGTCGAGTCGGGGCCGGCCACCTGGGCGTGGGCACCGACCTCGGCGATCCAGGTCAGGCCGAGCTCCTCGGCCTTCGCCCGGCTCATCACCACGACCGCGGCGGCGCCGTCGGAGATCTGCGAGGCGGAGCCGGCGGTGATGGTCCCCTCCTTGTCGAACGCGGGGCGCAGCTTGCCCAGCGACTCCGCGGTGGTCTCGCCCCGGACACCCTCGTCGGTGGCGACGACGACCGGGTCGCCCTTGCGCTGCGGGATCGAGACCGGGACGACCTCCTCGTCGAAGACGCCGTTCTTCCACGCCTCGGCCGCGCGCTGGTGGGACCGGGCGGAGAACTCGTCCTGCTCCGCGCGGGTGAGGTTCGCCGAGGCGGCGTTGCACTCCTCGGTCAGCAGGCCCATGGCCTGGGCGGTGGCCTGGTCCCACAGCGCGTCGTAGGCCATCGAGTCGACGAGCTTCACGTCGCCGTACTTGAAGCCCTCGCGGGACTTCGGCAGCAGGTGGGGCGCCTGGGTCATCGACTCCATGCCGCCGGCGACCACGATCTCGCACTCGCCGGCACGGATCAGCTGGTCGGCCATGGCGATGGCGTTGATGCCGGAGAGGCAGACCTTGTTGATGGTGATCGAGGGGACGGTCATCGGGATGCCGCCGGCGACCGCCGCGGTGCGGGCGGGGTTCTGGCCGGCGCCGGCCTGGATGACCTGGCCCATGACCACGTAGTCGACCTGGTCGCCGGAGACGCCGGCCTTCTCCAGGGCGCCCTTGATGGCGACGCCGCCGAGGTCGGCCGCCGAGAGGTCCTTCAGCCCGCCGAGCAGCCGGCCGATCGGGGTGCGCGCCCCGGCGACGATGACGGTTCCGCCAGTGTTTGCTGACATGGGAGGTGCCTCCAGATCGACGTGCCTGCGGGGTGGTCCGGACGCTGCCCGGGCCTCATGGTGACCTTACCCACGCATCCCGACCCGCCGGGAGTGGGTGGCGCCCGCCAACCGCTGAGGAGAAGGTCACACGTCCTCGCCTCGCGGCCGCCGTCGTACGACGATGTCGGCCATGACGTCCGAGACGAGCACGCAGGTCCCCACCCACCTGTTCACCGCGATCGACCACGTCGGGATCGCGGTGGCCGACCTCGACGAGGCGATCGCGTTCTACCGCGACACCTACGGGATGCGGCTGGCGCACGAGGAGACCAACGAGGAGCAGGGCGTCCGCGAGGCGATGATGGCCGTCGGCGACTCGGGCTCGTGCATCCAGCTGCTCGCGCCGCTGTCGCCGGAGTCCACGATCGCGAAGTTCCTCGACCGCTCCGGCCCCGGCATCCAGCAGATGGCCTACCGCGTCGTCGACCTCGACGCGGTGAGCACGGTGCTGCGCGAACGCGGGCTGCGGCTGCTGTACGACGAGCCGCGCCGCGGCACCGCGGGCTCGCGGATCAACTTCGTCCACCCCAAGGACGCCGGCGGCGTGCTCGTCGAGCTGGTCGAGCCCGCGGCCGGGCACTGAGACCCGGGCGCCGGCCCGAGCCGTCAGCCCGGTCCCTCAGTCGGCGGAGCTCGCCACGCTGCCCGGCGCCGGCATCGCCGCGAGGGCCGTCCAGTGGTGGATGCTGGCGAGGTCGCCCATCACGTCGTGGATGTTCTCGTAGGCCGCGCGGAGCTCAGGGTCGTGCGAGTCGCGCAGCGGGGCCAGCAGCAGCATGGCCCGGCACACGCGTCGCGACGCGTCGTGCAGGCTGCTGTCCACCCGCTGCGACGCCAGGTCCCGCAACGGCCCGCCGCCGGCCGTGAGCGACCCGAGTCGCGTGCCTGCGCCTGCCCCCCGGCGGCGCGGGTGGATGTCGATAGTCGTCATGGTCCCCCCTGCTGGCCATCCGTCCCCTCCCAGCGGAACGGCGTACCCGGGAACCGTAGGCGGGGGCGGCTCGGAGGGCACAGGGACCAAAGGCCCCTGCGGGACTGCCCGGATGGGCAGGTGGACCGGGCGAGCAAGATAGGTCACACATACCTGACATCGCGGGCTACTCCTGAGTAGATTCCCCAGCCATCCGGCCGGTCGACCCCATCAGGAGCCCCCGTGCAGCAGATTCTCGACGCCATCCTCGCCGGGGACACCCCGGCGGAGGAGTTCGCCGCCCTCCCCCTGCCCGAGTCCTACCGCGCCGTGACGGTGCACAAGGACGAGGTCGACATGTTCGAGGGCGTGCCCACCAAGGAGAAGGACCCCCGCAAGTCGCTGCACGTCGAGGAGGTGCCGCTGCCCGAGCTCGGCCCCGGCGAGGCCTACGTCGCCGTCATGGCCAGCGCGATCAACTACAACACCGTGTGGACCTCGATCTTCGAGCCGGTCTCGACCTTCGGCTTCCTCGAGCGCTACGGACGGCTCTCGCCGCTGGCAAAGCGGCACGACCTGCCCTACCACGTCGTCGGCTCCGACCTCGCCGGCGTCGTGCTCAAGACCGGCCCGGGCGTGCACTCCTGGCAGCCCGGCGCCGAGGTCGTGGCGCACTGCCTGTCGGTGGAGCTCGAGCACCCCGACGGCCACAACGACACGATGCTCGACCCCGAGCAGCGCATCTGGGGCTTCGAGACCAACTTCGGCGGCCTGGCCCACATCGCCCTGGTCAAGGCCAACCAGCTGATGCCCAAGCCGGGCCACCTGACCTGGGAGGAGGCGGCCTCCCCCGGGCTGGTCAACTGCACCGCCTACCGCCAGCTGGTCTCCAAGAACGGCGGCGACATGAAGCAGGGCGACAACGTGCTGATCTGGGGCGCCTCCGGCGGCCTGGGCGGCTTCGCCACGCAGTACGCCCTCAACGGCGGCGCCACCCCGATCTGCGTGGTCTCCAACGAGGAGAAGGCCCAGATCGCCCGGTCGATGGGCGCGGAGCTGATCATCAACCGCTCCGCCGAGGGCTACCGGTTCTGGAACGACGAGGGGACCGAGCAGAACCCGCGCGAGTGGAAGCGCTTCGGCGCCAAGATCCGCGAGCTCACCGGCGGCGAGGACATCGACATCGTCTTCGAGCACCCCGGCCGCGAGACGTTCGGCGCGTCGGTCTACGTCACCCGCAAGGGCGGCACGATCACCACCTGCGCCTCCACCTCCGGCTACATGCACGAGTACGACAACCGCTACCTGTGGATGAACCTCAAGCGGATCATCTCCTCGCACTTCGCCAACTACCGCGAGTCGTGGGAGGCCAACCGACTGATCGCCAAGGGCAAGATCCACCCGACGCTGTCGCGGACCTACGGCCTCGACGAGGTCGGCCAGGCGGCCCTTGACGTCCACAAGAACGCCCACCAGGGCAAGGTCGGCGTGCTCTGCCTGGCCCCCGAGGAGGGCCTCGGCGTCCGGAATGCGGAGCTGCGCGAGCAGCACCTCACAGCGATCAACCGCTTCCGCGGCGTCTGAGGGACCGATCACCTGACCCACCCACCCCGGTTCGCGGTAAAGCCGCGCGCCGGGGTGGGTTGTTTCGGGGTCATCAGGGAGACTGGCCCCCAACCACGATGCTTCATCCCGGGAGAGGTGCCCCCATGAGCGACCAGGGTCTGTCCATCTTCGACGACGAGCCCGAGAAGGCCTCCAACGACGACGCGACCCAGGTCATGCCGGCGGTCGGGAAGTCCGACGAGAAGGCCCGGGAGAAGCCGGCCGAGAAGACCGGCAACCAGGCTGCCGACCCGGCCGCCAACCAGGCCGGCGGTCGGGCCGGGGCGACCACCCCGCCGGCCGGCGCGCCCGCGGCCGCCAAGGCCACGCCCGGCCCGGTGGCGCCACCCGCGGCCCCGCCCACGGCCCGGTCCACCACCCCGCCGGCCGGCGCACCCTCCCCGGCGCCCTCCTCGTCCTCGGCCCCCTCGTCGGTCGTGTCGGCGGGCATGTCGTCCGGCCCGGCCGGCAGTGCGGTCGGCTTCCCCGTCGTACGACGGGGCGGCTACGACCGTGACGCCGTGGACGCCCGGGTCCGCCAGCTCGCCACCGAGCGCGGCGACCTCGGCAGCCGCCTGGAGGCCGCCGAGCGGCGCATCTCGGAGCTCGAGCCCGAGATCGTCTCGCTGAAGCAGGAGCTGGAGGAGAACAAGAACCCGTCGTACGCCGGGCTCGGCGGCCGGGCGAGCGCGATGCTGCGGCTGGCCGAGGAGGAGGCCGCCGAGGTCCGCGAGACCGCGCTTCGCGAGGCCGCCGACATCCGCACCCAGGCCACCCGCGACGCCAAGGCGATCCGCGCCGAGGCCTCGAGCGAGGCCGAGGACATGCGCATCGTCCAGCTCAAGGAGCTCGACGAGAACCGCAGCCGGCTGATGGCCGACGCCGAGCAGGAGCGGGCCACGGCCCGGGCCGAGGCCGAGGACCTGCTGGCCTCCGCCAAGCGCGAGGCCGACCAGATCCGACTGGCCGCGCAGCAGGAGACCAACGAGCTGCGGATCTCGGCCCGGCGCGAGGCCGAGCAGGCGCGCGCGGCGGCCGACCGCGAGGTGCAGGAGGCGCGGCGGGCGCTGGCGGTGGAGAAGGAACGGCTGGCCCGCGAGGCCACCGACCACCACACCAACGCCGTCGCGGAGACCAAGCGGCTGGTCGAGGAGGCCGAGCAGCGGGCCGGGGCGGCCGAGCAGCGGGCGCGCGACGCCTCGAACCAGGCCAACGAGCTGCGCCACCAGACGCAGAAGGAGGCCGAGGCGCTGCTGGTCCGGGCCCGCCGCGAGGCCGAGCAGATCGTCGCGTCCGCGCGCACCCAGGCCGAGGCGATCAGCTCGGCCGGCAACGCCGAGGCCGAGCGCCAGCTCGCCGCCACCCGCGCCGAGCTGGACCGGATGACCCGGCGCCGCGACGCGATCAGCGCCCAGCTCGCCTCGCTGCGCGACGTGTTCTCCGGCTTCGGCGAGGACGAGGAGAACTAGTGGGTCCGGACTCGGCCGCGGCCGCCGACGAAGCGGCCGTGGCCGGGCCCCGGCGCCCCGCCGACGACGCGACCGACAGCTCGCCCGCCCAGACAACTGGCCAGGCAGCCGGCCAGACGACCGGCCAGACGCCCGGTGACACCGCCGGGGACGAGCCGGGTCGGGCGCCCGGCGCCGGCACCTGGCAGTCCGACCCCGACCAGGACCTCGGCGAGCCCGGGGCACCGTTCTCGAAGCGGTCGCCGTTCCTCATCGGGTTCCTCGCCGGCCTCGGGCTGTTCCTGGCCTGGTGGCTCGGCGGCCTGATCACCTCGATCGGCTCGGTGCTGATCGAGATCATCGTCGCGCTGTTCCTCGCGGCCGGTCTCAACCCCGCGGTCGAGCTGTTCGAGCGTCGCGGGCTGAAGCGCTCGTGGGCGGTGCTGACCGTCATCGTGGTCGTCGTCGCCGCGCTGGCGCTGTTCCTCATCGCGTTCGTCCCGGTGATCAGCGACCAGGTCGCCGCGATCACGGCCAACGCACCGGACTGGCTGGACTCGCTGCAGCGCAACCGGCAGGTCCAGCACCTCGACCAGCAGTACGACGTCATCTCGAAGGTCAAGGACTACCTCGCCAACGGCAAGTTCGCCAGCAGCCTGTTCGGCGGGGTGCTGGGCATCGGGCTGGCCGTCCTGGGCGTGCTCGCCAACACCTTCGTGGTGACGGTGCTGACCCTGTACTTCCTCTCCTCGCTGGAGAAGACCAAGCACGCGCTCTACCGGCTGGCGCCCGCCTCGCGCCGCGACCGGGTCAGCAAGCTCGGTGACGAGATCATCCGCGGCGTCGGCGGCTACGTCTCCGGCGCGTTCGTCGTCGCGCTGTGCGCCGGCCTCAGCTCGCTGGTGTTCCTGTTCGTGGTGGGCCTGGGCCAGTACGCCGTGGCCCTGGCGTTCGTGGTGGCCCTGCTCGACGTGATCCCGATGATCGGCGCCACGCTCGGGGCCGTGATCGTGACCGCGATCGGCTTCGCCACCGACCCGAAGATCGGGCTGGCCTGCATCGTCTTCTACATCGTCTACCAGCAGCTCGAGAACTACGTGATCTACCCGCGCGTGATGTCGCGGTCGGTCGACGTCCCGGGGGCGGTCACGGTCATCGCCGCCCTCGTCGGCGCGGCGCTGCTCGGCGTGGTCGGCGCGCTGCTGGCCATCCCGACCGCGGCCGCGATCCTGCTGCTGACCCGCGAGGTCTTCGTCCGGCGCCAGGACGCCCGGTAGCGGTCAGCCCACACGACCGGCCCCGCCCGAGCGGTGGGCTGGCCACCGTTCCCGCACCGGGATCGGGGGAAGGCTCACCGCCGGCCCGGGCGCCCGGTGGGGCCGGTCGGCCGCGGGACGGGCTGGGCGACCGGGCTGGTGGTGCTCCGCTCCCCCAGCTTCACCACGACCACGCCCACGAGGATCAGCGCGCCGCCGAGGAACTGGACGGTGCGGGGCAGCTCGCCCAGCAGCAGCCACGCGAAGCCCAGTGCGAAGAGCACCTCCAGCAGCGCCACGAACGACGCCAGCCGCGAGCCGAGGCGGCGCGAGGCCGCGATGCCGCTGACGTAGGAGACGGCCGCGGTCACGACACCGAGCCCGAGCAGCGGCGCCCAGAACGGCACCGAAGAGCCCTGGTAGGCGACGGCGGCGGTCGAGGCGTGCCACGGCACCACCCCGACCAGGCCGGCGAGCAGCAGCGCGGCCGCCGCCAGCGTCAGGCCCGAGCAGGCCAGCGCCAGCGGGGGCAGGCCGTTGGACTCGCTGGCCGAGAGCACGAAGTACGTCGCCGCGCCGGCCATCGCGCCCAGCGCCCAGGCCACGCCGACGATGCTGAGGTCGGCACCCGAGACCAGGTCGAGCACCAGCACCAGGCCCAGCGCCGCCACGACCGCCCCGGCGAGCGTGAGCACCCCCGGCCGGTGCCCGTGGCGCAGCCACATCCAGCCGATCACCGCGACGGGTGCGGTGTACTCGATCAGCAGCGCGACGCCCACCTGCATGTGCGTGACGGCGTTGAAGTAGGCGAGCTGGCAGCCGGCCACCGCCACCAGGCCGTAGCCCGCGACCAGGCCGCCGTTGCGGCGCAGCAGCCCCCAGCGACCGCGCAGCGAGACCGCCGCCGGTGCGGCCAGCACCGCGGCCGCGACCATGACCCGGACCGCGACCGCGGCGCCGGGCGACCAGCCGGTGTCCAGCAACCCCTTGGCCAGCGAGCCGGACAGGCCGAAGGACGCCGCGGAGAGCACCGCGAAACCCAGCCCGGACGCGAGCCGGGACCCGGCCGGGCCCGGGGTGAGCCGCTCGACGTCATCGGCCATCGTGGTCATGGCACATGACACTACGGTGGGTTGATGTAACGTGTCAATGTGCCTTTCGCCCATGACACCGAGTCCTCGCTGCTGGCCGCCGTCGCCCTGGTCAACAGTGCGGTGGAGCCCGACACCCTGACCACCGTCGAGGCGCTCGACGAGTTCTACCGCGAGCACGCCTACACCGGTCGCCACACCGGCGACCGGGCCGAGCTGGAGGAGGTGCGGGCGCTGCGCCCCCCGCTGCGCACGCTGCTCACCAGCAGCCGCGACGACGCCGTACCGCTGGTCAACCGGCTGCTGGCCCGCACCCACGCGGTCCCCCGGCTCGTCCGCCACGACCGGGAGGACTGGCACCTGCACGCCACCGACCCCGACGCCCCGCTGGCGACCCGGATCGCGGTCGAGACCGCGATGGCGATGATCGACGTGGTCCGCGCCGACGAGATGTCGCGGCTGGGCGTGTGCGCCGACGCCGACTGCGACGGCCTGGTGCTCGACCTGTCGCGCAACCGGTCGAAGCGGTTCTGCAGCACCGCCTGCGGCAACCGGAACGCGGTGGCGGCCTACCGGGCCCGCCAGGCGCGGACGCCTCAGCCCTGAGCGCCCCCGGCCGGCCGCTGCGCCGGCCCGGGGACGGGCTTGTCCTGGTAGGCCGCGAGGTTGTGGGCGTTGTAGGCGCTGGTGTCGGCGGTCTCCATCGGCCCGTCCCACTCGGTGGGGAGCGGTACGGCGACGTCCGGGGCGACCCGGCGGACGATCTCGTCGAGCACCCGCTCGGCGTCGCCCACCCACAGGTGCTTGCTGCCCTCGAACGGCACCACCTCGGCCTGCGGGATCGCCCGGAAGCGCTCCACCGCCTCGGCCGGGCGCAGGTAGTCGTCGTGCTCCGGCACGAACGCGCTGACCGGCTTGCCGGAGTCGGCCCACTGGGCGAGGTGCTCGGGGTCGCTGAACCGCAGCGGCGGGCTGAGCAGGATCGCGCCGGTCACCAGCGGGTCGTGGCCGTGCATCAGCGCCAGGTCGGTGCCGAAGGACCAGCCGACCAGCCACACGTTCGGCAGGTCGTGGAACTCGGCGTACTCGATCGCCGCGGCCACGTCGTACTGCTCCCCCACCGCGTTGTCGAAGGACCCCTCGCTGGTGCCCTGCTCGCTCCAGGTGCCGCGGGTGTTGAACCGCAGCACGGCGACGCCGGCCAGCGCCGGCAGCCGGAACGCCGCCTTTCGGTAGACGTGGCTGTCCATCATGCCGCCGTGGGTCGGCAGCGGGTGCAGGCAGATGAGCGTGGCCACCGGCTCGCGGTCCTGCGGGACGGCCAGCTCCGCGACCAGCCCCAGCCCGTCCGCGGTCTCGAGGGTGACCGGCTCGCGACGGGCCGGCAGCACGGAGTTGGCGCGGATCTTCTGGCTCACCCGAGCAGGCTACCGAGCCGCTCCCCGCACGCCGAGTCGGCGCTCGTCGACACCCGCCCCCACGCCGAGTCGGCGCTCGTTGACACCCCGGGGCCGTGCCGGCGTCAACATGCGCCGACTCGGCGGTCGGGTCAGAAGTCGAACATGTCGCCGATGTCGCCGAGCACGTCGCCGATGCCGTCACCGAGGGACTCGATGCCGGCCCCGAGACCGTCACCGAGCGCACCGAGCCCGTCGCCCAGCCCGTCGCCGAGCCCGTCCAACCCGCCCAGGCCACCGAACATCATGCCCATGAACATCATGTCCAGGACGCCGGTGCGGCCGAAGTAGCCGGCGGCGTAGGGCTGGTAGGCGCGACCGCCCTGCCAGTACGGCACCCGTTGCGCGCCGACCATCACCTGGCGGACGTCCGGCTCGGCGCCGGCCCGCACCCGCTCGGCGTCCAGCGCGCAGGCCGGCACGTCGCGCGGCGCACCGCCGGCCGGCGCCCACGACACGTCGGCCTCCGAGAGGCCGTGGCGCGGGTCGAAGAAGCACGGCGGACGGCGGGTGGGCAGCGGCTCGCCGGCGACCCGGGCGCGCACGCACGCCATGGCGTAGCGGCCGTCCTCGAGGATCTCGGTGACGTGCCTGATGTCCTCGGGCTGCGCGAGCCGCCCGGACGCCGTCTTCGCCGACTCGTAGGCGTCCAGGGCGCGCTGGTAGTCCGCGTGGGCGCCGGGGTCGAGCGGTCGTCCGGCGAGGTCGAGGTCGAGCTCCTGCAGCTCCTCGCCGAGCGCGGTGATGTCCTCGAAGGCCAGCTTCCGCACCGGCTCGAGCTCCTGCCGCCGGCGCTCGAGCTCATGCTCCTGGCCGCGGCGCTTCGCCGTCCGCGCCACCACCACCACGACGGCCACGACCACGAGGACGACGATCCACTCCGACATGCGTCAAGGGTACGGACCGGGGCCGTGGAGCGGTCAGCGCGTCGCGGCCGCGCCGGGCAGCTCCCCCCGAGGACGGACCTGTCCCGTCCTGCGCGCGGAGCAGACTGGTCCCATGACCGGGACGATCGAGCCGGCGCACGGGTGGGGCGCCCGCCTGCGCGACCGGCTCGGGTCGCACCGGGCCACCACCCTGCACGCCCCCACCGGAAGGACGCCTGAGATGCCCGCCATGGCCCCGCCCGTGAGCGACGAACGCGCCGCGCTCGCGGCCTACCTCCTCCAGCAGCAGGATGCCTTCCGCTGCGCCGCCTACGGGCTCACCGACGAGCAGGCCGGCCTGGCCGCCTCCCCACCGAGCACGCTGACGCTCGGCTCGCTGGTCAAGCACGTCACCCAGACCCAGGCGCACTGGCTCGCCCTCGCCGAGGCCGCGCCGGGGCAGGCGGTGGACGAGCGGTCCCCGGAGCAGCAGCAGGCCGACCACCAGGAGGGCTGGACCTGGCACCCGCACGACAGCCTCGCGACCGCACTGACGGCGTACGACGAGGTCAGCGCGCGTGTGCAGGCGGCCGTGCGCGAGCTCGACCTGGACACCGCCGTGCCCGTCCCGCCGGCGCCCTGGAACCCGACCGACATCGACGCCTGGTCGGTGCGGTGGGTGTGGTTCCACCTCATCGAGGAGCTCGCGCGGCACGCCGGCCACGCCGACCTGGTCCGCGAGGGGATCGACGGGGCGACGATGCTCGAGCTCATCGCCGGCCGCGAGGGCTGGCCCGAGACCCCGTGGCTCAGCCCGTGGCGGGCCGGCTCGTAGCCACGGTCCCGTCGGCGCTGCGGTGCACCAGGCCGTCGTCCACCGCGAAGGCCAGGGCCTGCTCGAAGCGGTGCGGCTCCCAGTACTCTGCCCCCACGATGGCGGCGAGGGCACCGGGCGGCTGCGGGCCGTTGACGGCGAGCGCCCGGGTGAGCTGGGCGATCTCGTGGGCGACGTGGTGGTCGCGGCGACCCTCGGTCGAGGGCCGCGGAGGTGGCATGGGCATGGTCGTGGTCTCCTCGGATCTCGCTGGGACGGGTCAGGCCGGCTGCGGCGCCGTCCGGCCGCCGCCGCCGCTCGCGGAGTCCTCGTCGTCGGCGGTCAGCGGCTTGGCGAGGTTCTCCAGGGACTGGCCCTCGGCCTTCACGCCGAGGAACGCCTCGGCGAGGCCACCACCGATCATCAGCGCCGCGCCGACGAAGTAGCCGATCGCGATCTGGGTGATGTCCTTGTCGGCGGAGGCGTTGTTGATCAGCCAGCCGAAGAACAGCGGGCCGGAGATGCCGCCGGCGGCGGTGCCGATGGCGTAGAAGAACGCGATGCACAGCGCCCGCGTCTCCATCGGGAAGACCTCGCTGGCGGTCAGGTACGCCGCGCTCGCGCCGGCGGAGGCCATGAAGAAGATGATCGCGCCCATCAACGTGAGCGTCTGGGCGTTGAAGCTGCCGAGGAAGAAGCCGGTGACGCCGAGCAGCACACCGGAGAGCACGTAGGTGCCGGTGATCATCTTGACCCGGCCGACGCTGTCGAAGAGCCGGCTCAGCACCAGCGCGCCGAGGAAGTTGCTGACCGCGAAGATCGCGAGGTACCAGCCGACCTGGCCGACGCCCATGAACGTGGTCAGGGTGTCGCCGTAGGTGAAGAAGAACGCGTTGTAGAGGAACGCCTGGCCCACGAAGAGCGAGAAGCACAGGATGGTGCGCTTGGGGTACATCGTGAACACGGTCTTCGCGATCAGCCCCATGCCGATGGACCGCCGCTGCCGGATGGTGAGGGTCTCGTCGACCTCGTGCAGCTGGGCGTGCGCCTCGGAGGAGACGGTGTCCTCGATGTCGCGGACGATCCGCTCGGCGTCGTCCTCGCGACCGTGGATGAACAGCCAGCGGGGGCTCTCGGGCACGTTGCGCCGGACGAGCAGGATGCCGACGGCCAGGACCGCGCCCAGGCCGAAGGCGAGCCTCCAGCCCCAGGCCTGGTCGATCACGGCCGGGTTGAGCAGCGGGATGGTGAGCAGCGAGCCGGCCGCCGCCCCGACCCAGAACGAGCCGTTGATGGCCACGTCGACGCGGCCGCGGTACTTGGCCGGGATGAGCTCGTCGATCGCGGAGTTGATCGCGGCGTACTCACCGCCGATGCCGGTGCCGGTGAGGAACCGGGCGGCGAAGTACCACGTCGGGTTCATCGAGAACGCTGTCAGCACGGTCGCGACGGTGTAGACCGCGAGCGTCACCAGGAACAGCTTCTTGCGCCCCAGCCGGTCGGTCAGCTGCCCGAAGAACAGCGCGCCCAGGCAGGCCCCGGCGACGTACGACGCCCCGGCGAACCCGATGTCGGAGCTGTTCATCCCCAGGCCGGTGCCGCTCGGCTTCAGCGCGTCGGACATCGAGCCCACGATGGTGACCTCGAGACCGTCGAGGATCCACACGGTGCCCAGCCCGACCACGACCAGCCAGTGCCAGCGCGCCCAGGGCAGCCGGTCCAGCCGCCCCGGGATGTCGGTGGTGATGCGTCCTGTCTCGACCGACATCGGTCGCCTCCCCTCGTCCGGCCGCGTGGCCTGGCGCTCCGGATCGGGTGGAGGAGGCGCGCGCGGGCTCTGCCGGGCCCGTACCCCGCCCGGGGAGACGTCAATCCTGCGGTCGTTCCGGACGCCCGGGAGCGACGTCGGAGCGTGGGCGGCCCGCCGGGGCTCAGCGCGCGGTGCTGTAGTCCCGGAAGCCGCGTCCGGCCTTGCGACCGAGGTAGCCGGCGGTGACCAGGTGCTCCAGCAGCGGCGCGGGGGCGAAGCCGGGCTCGCGGAACTCCAGGTAGAGCTCGCGCTCGATCGCCAGCGAGACGTCGTTGCCGACCACGTCGAGCAGCTCGAAGGGGCCCATCGGCAGCGCACAGCCCTGCTTCATGGCGACGTCGATGTCGTCGGCCGTGGCGTAGTGCGCCTCGAGCATCTTCACCGCGTCGTTGAGGTAGGGGAACAGCAGCGCGTTGACGATGAAGCCGGCGCGGTCGCCGCAGGACACCGCCACCTTGCCGACCGCGCCGCACAGCGCCTGCACGGTCTCGGTCACCTCGTCGGCGGTCGAGACCGTGGAGACGACCTCGACGAGCTTCATGACCGGCGCCGGGTTGAAGAAGTGCATGCCGATGACGTCCTGCGGCCGCCTGGTGGCGCGGGCGCACTCGATCACCGGCAGCGAGGAGGTGGTGGTGGCCAGGATCGCGCCGGGCTTGCAGATCTCGTCGAGGTTCTCGAACAGGGTGGTCTTGATGTTGAGGTCCTCGGCGATCGCCTCGACCACGATGTCGGCCGAGCTGAGGTCGTCGAGCGAGGTGGTGCCGGTCAGCCGTCCCAGCACCTCGGCCTTCGCGGACTCCTCGAGCTTGCCGCGCTGGATCGCCTTGTCCAGGGAGCGCTCGATGGTCGCGCGCACGCCGTCCACCTTGTCGGCGGACCGGCCGACGTAGAGCACGTCGTACCCGGCCTTGGCGAAGACCTCGACGATGCCGGTGGCCATGGTGCCGGTGCCGACCACGCCGACCTGCCCGATCTCGTGGCGCAGCCGCGGCTGCTCGTCGGCCGACGGCGTCTTGTCGTCGGGGACCACCACCGGGCTGTCGGGACCCTCGTAGGTGTAGAAGCCGCGGCCGGTCTTGCGGCCGAGCATGCCGGCGGTGACCATCTGCTTGAGGATCGGCGCCGGCGCGTGCAGGCGGTCGCGGCCCTGGCGGTACATCGTCTCGAGGATCTCGTACGCCGTGTCGAGGCCGATCAGGTCGAGCAGGGCCAGCGGGCCCATCGGGTAGCCGCAGCCGAACCGCATCGCGGCGTCGATGTCCTCCCGCGAGGCGTAGTGCCCCTCGAACATCGCCACCGCGTGGTTGAGGTAGCCGAACAGCAGCGTGTTGGCGATGAAGCCGGCCTTGTCGCCGCAGACGACGGGGTTCTTGCCCACGCTGCGCACCAGCGCGACGACGTCCTCGAGCACCGTCGGCTCGGTGACCACGGTGCGCACGATCTCGACGAGGTTCTGCACCGGCGCCGGGTTGAAGAAGTGGATGCCGACCACGCGGCCGGGGTGGGCGTTCGCGGTGGAGATCTCGGTGACCGACAGCGAGGAGGTGTTGGTGGCCAGCACCGCGCTGGTGGAGACGATCGACTCCAGCTCGCGGAAGATCCCCTTCTTGACCTCCAGGGACTCCACGACCGCCTCGACCACCAGGTCGGCGTCGGCGAGGTCCTTCATCTCGGTGGTCAGCGTGATCCGGCCGAGGATCTCGGCCTGCTCGGCCTCGGTGATCTTGCCGCGCTTGACCGCCCGGCCGGTGGAGTGCTCCAGGTGCTCGCGACCGCGCCGCAGCGCGTCCTCGCCGACCTCCACCCCGACCACGGCGATGCCGTTGCGGGCGAACACCTCGGCGATGCCGGCACCCATGGTGCCGAGGCCGACGACGCCGACGGTGCGGAACTCGCGCCCGGAGGCGGGCACGGTGGTCTCGGGGGACGTGCTGGAGGTCATGCCCGCATGGTGTCACGCGCCACTTCGGGGCCGCACCGTGAGTTAGTTCACCCGCCGGTAACCCGGCGCCGCAGGGGTCGCGCCATCACCACGCGGACCCCGTTCGCGTCCAGCCCGAGCTCGACCTCGTGGTCGTGCAGCCGCTGCTGCCACGGGGCCAGCGGGTCGACCTCCCGGTAGCCCAGGCGCCGGTAGTAGGGCCCGTTCCACGGCACGTCGCGGTAGGTGCACAGCGTCAGCTCGTCGTACCCGCGCCACCGCGCCTCCTCCTCGGCCGCGGCCACCAGCGCGGCCCCGGTGCCGCGTCGACCGTGCTCGGGCCGGACGGAGAGCTGCTCGAGGTGGGCGTGCCCCTCGACGTCGACCACGTGCGCGAAGCCCACGACGGCGCCGCTGACCGCCTCCTCGGCGACCAGCAGGAGGATCCCGTCGAGGTCCCGGTCCTTGCCCGACCGGGCCGGCTCGACCAGCGCCGGCGCGGTCGCGGGCCCGAACAGGTCCGCGAACAGCGGGGCGCCGGAGTCCTCCACCGCGGCCAGGTGGCGCAGGTCCGAGGGTCGCGCGAGACGGACGCGGACGGCGTACGACGGGGCGCTCACGCCGTCCTCCGCGCCCCGCACGGGCGCTGGTCGGCGTCGGGGCTGGTGTGGGGACCGGCGGGCACGACGGCCACCGTAGACTCCCCGCCCGTGAGACTCGTGGTGGCGCGCTGTCAGGTCGACTACGCGGGACGGCTGACCGCCCACCTGCCGATGGCGAACCGGGTGCTGATGATCAAGGCCGACGGCTCGGTGCTGGTGCACTCCGACGGCGGCTCCTACAAGCCGCTGAACTGGATGTCGCCGCCGTGCACGCTGCGCGAGGGCGTGACCGAGGAGGGCACCGTCGAGTGGACGGTGACCAGCAAGGGCGACGACACCCTGCGGATCCTGCTCGAGGAGATCCACCACGACTCCTCCCACGACCTCGGCGTCGATCCGGGGCTGCGCAAGGACGGCGTGGAGAAGCACCTGCAGGAGCTGCTCGCGGAGCATCCCGCGACCCTCTCCCCCGGCCTGACGCTGGTGCGCCGCGAGTTCCCCACCGCGATCGGCCCGGTCGACCTGATGTGCCGCGACGCGGAGGGCCTCAGCGTGGCCGTCGAGATCAAGCGCCGTGGCGAGATCGACGGCGTCGAGCAGCTCACCCG
Source organism: uncultured Actinomycetota bacterium (assembly GCA_963826155.1). Classification (GTDB taxonomy): domain Bacteria; phylum Actinomycetota; class Actinomycetes; order Propionibacteriales; family Nocardioidaceae; genus Nocardioides. The sequence goes on from CAWGVX010000002.1 coordinate 2,454,858, forward strand.
CTACCTCGACCTGCTCAACCGCGACCCCGCCCTGGTCCGCAAGGGGCCGGTCCGGGGGATCTTCGCCGCCCAGGAGATCAAGCCGCAGGCGCGGGTGCTGGCCGAGGACCGTGGGATGACCTGCGCGGTCGTCGACTACGACGCGCTCCGCGGCATCGACGACTCCGAGCACCGGCTGTTCTGACGCCGGACCCTCACCCCGACGCCGGCCTCCCCACGGCCGGCAGCTGTCACGCGGGCGGGCCGGGGTGCGGCACGATGGGCCGGTGAGGATCTTCCACGTGGCCACCCTGTCGGACTGGGAGCGAGCGAGCCGGGAGGGCAGCTACACCACCTCCACGCTGGGCCGGACCCTGGCCGAGGAGGGGTTCATCCACGCCAGCCGGTCCGACCAGTGGCAGGGCGTGCTCGCCCGGTTCTACTCCGACGTGGCCGAGCCGCTGGTGCTGCTGGAGATCGAGACCGACCGGCTCGACGTCCCCGTGGTCGAGGAGCCGCCCGCCCCGGGCGTGACCGAGACGTTCCCCCACGTGTACGGCGCCATCCCGGCCACCGCCGTGACGCACGTCCGCCCGCTCCCCTGACCCGGTCGGGCGACCGGCGGGGAGCGGGCGGACGAGCTGGTCGCGGGGCTCAGCCTGGATGCAGGCTCAGGCCTCGTCGACGAAGGTGTTGTGGTGGGCCCGGCCGCCGAGGAACAGCACGGCCACCAGCGCGGCCACCAGCGCCGCGACGCCGCAGACGACGTACCCGATCGAGTAGGCGTTGGACAGCGCGTGGAAGGCCACGTCCTTGAGCGGGTTGAAGGGCTGCGTGGTCCCGTCGGGCAGCACGATGTGGCCGGGGACGCCGTTGGCGCCCAGCGGTCCGGAGTTCACCGCCGCCACGGCGCCCGCGACCTCGGGGCGCTCGGCCGCCGGCACGTGGGAGGGCGCCGCGTTGAACGCCTTGAGCGCGGAGCCCAGGGCCGGGTTCGCGGCCACCTTGGCCGAGATCTCGTTGGCCGCCCGGCTCAGGGCGATCGCGCCGATGACCGCCGGGCCCAGCGTGAGCCCGAAGTCGCGCAGCATGCTGGTGGCACCGCTGGCCATGCCCGACTTGTCGGTGGGCACGCTGTTGACCGCCACCACCGTGATCGAGGTGACCGCGAGCTTGAAGCCGACGCCGACCAGCAGCAGCGGGACCGCGATCTTGGCGATCGACAGGTCGGTGGCCGGGATCCGCGAGAGCCACAGGTCGTCGAGGCCGATCAGCGCCATGCCGGCGGCCAGCGTCCAGCCCGGGTTGTGCCGCTCGATCATCCGCGCGCTCACCGGGAACAGCACGACGCCCATGATGTTGAGACAGACGAAGCCGATCGAGGTCTTCAGCGGCGAGTAGCCCTGGATGGCCGAGAGCCGGATGCTGGTCGAGTACGCCGTGCCGAGGTAGGCGAACATGCCGACCACGGTCACGACGGCGCTGGCGACGAAGATCCGGTTCGTGAACAGCTCGAGCTGCAGCAGCGGGGCCGAGCTGCGACGCTCGACGAGGATGAAGAGCCCGAGGAAGACGACGGCCACCACGAAGCCGCCGATCACCTTCGCGGTGCCGAAGCCCGAGTCGGCGCCCTGGATCACGGCGTAGAGCAGCGCGAACAGCGCGATGGCGACCGTGACCTGGCCGGGCCAGTCCAGCGAGCGGCCCACCGGCGAGGAGGACTCCTGCGCCGCGACCAGCGTGACGAACATGCTGACCAGGGAGAGCACCGCGAGCGCGAGGAAGGCGTAGCGCCAGGAGGACTCGGGACCGCCCGAGTGGTGCACCTTGGCGAGCAGGCCGCCGAGGACCGGCGAGATGAAGCCGGCCGCGGTCAGCGCCGCCGCCCACACCGAGATCGCGCGGGCCCGCTCGCGCACGTCGTGCGTCCCGGCGGCGAGCATCGCGACCGAGGTGGGGAAGATCGCCGCGGCCCCGATGCCCGCGATCCCCTGCCCGGTCCACAGCACCGCGATCCGGACGTTGTGCGACGTCTCCGGGCCGGGGGTGAAGAAGGCGATCACGGTGCCGACCACCATCAGCAGCGCGCCGATCGCGAGCAGCCTCTTGCGCCCGAACAGGTCACCGACCGCGCCGAAGCTGAGCTCCAGCAGCGTGATCGGCACCAGGAACGCGTCCGAGATCCAGGTCAGCTGGGTGGACGAGGTGTTCAGGTCCAGCTGGAACATGCCGTTGAGCACGGCCGGGATCGAGAGCCCGACCTGTGCGACCGCGACGGCCAGCGCGGCCGCGGTGAGGGTCCCGGGCGTGAGGCGGTGCCGGGCACCGCTCCCCCGCGCGGGGTGTTGCTGGGACGTCGAGGTGCTGCTCATCGGGGAACCTCCGGGCGGACGGATGCTTCACAAACGAGTGAAGGCAATCACATCCGGACCGAGATGTACAGGTTTCCTGATGAATATTTCCTCAGGAATCCTGTTCACCCTCGTGGGCGTGCAGCGACTCCCGGCAGGAGACGACGGCCGCCCGGAACCGCGCCACCTCCGCGTCGTCGAGGCCCTCCAGCATCTGGCGCTCGATCAGGCCCACCTGGTCGCGGTAGTCCGCGAGCAGCGTCCGCCCCTCCGCGGTCAGCGCGAGCACCAGCCGGCGCCGGTCCGCGGGGTCGCGGTGCCGCTCGATCAGCCCCCGCGCCAGCAGCGCGTTGACCATGTCGGCGGCGCTCTGCGCGGTGACGAAGGAGTGCCGGGCGAGCCGGGCGGCCGTGAGGCCGGGGTGTGCCTCGAGCACGGTCATCGCGGTGTACTGCAGGGCGGTCAGCCCGGCCGGCCGGACCATGTCGTCGAGCCGGGCGCGCACCGCCAGCTCGACCTGCTTGATCAGGTAGAGCAGGGTCGGCTCGGTGCGCCGGGCCGCGTCGGGGGCCGTGCGCTCGGGAGTGGGGGTCACCGTCGTCCTCGGGGGTCAGGCAGCCGCGCTGCGGCTCGGACCTGCATGGTACGGCGGCCGCCGGCGCGGGCGTGGCCCCACCGGCCGCACCGGCCCCACCGGTCTCAGCGGTCGAGGCCGAGCACCCGGACCGCGTTGCCCTTGACGATCCCGGGCAGGACCTCCTCCTTCAGGCCCAGCTCCGCGAAGTCCGACATCCACCGCTCGGGGGTGATGAGCGGGTAGTCGCTGCCGAAGAGCACCTTGCGCCGCAGCTGGCCGCCGGCGGCGCGCACCAGCTCCTTCGGGAAGTACTTCGGTGCCCAGCCCGAGAGGTCGATGTAGACGTTGGCCTTGTGCGTGGCCATGGAGATCGCCTCGGCCTGCCAGGGCACCGAGGGGTGCGCGAGGATCACCGTGAGGCCGGGGTGGTCGGCGGCGACGTCGTCGAGCAGCAGCGGGTTCGACAGCCGCAGCTTGAGCCCGCGCCCGCCGGGCAGCCCGGCGCCGATGCCGTTCTGGCCGGTGTGGAAGAGCGCGGGGACGCCGAGCTCCTCCAGGGCCGACCAGAGCGGGGTGAACGCCCGGTCGTCGGGCGCGAAGTCCTGCAGGCTGGGGTGGAACTTGAAGCCGCGGACGCCGTGCTCGCCCACCAGCCGCCGCGCCTGCTCGACGGCCGCGCTCCCCCGGTGCGGGTCCACCGAGCCGAACGGGACCAGGACGTCGGCGTGCTCGGCGCACTCGGTCGCGATCTCCTCGCTGGAGAGCGGCGGGTGGCCCGTGGCCGTGCCGGCGTCGACGGTGAACACCACCGCCGCCATGCCCGCGGCCCGGTAGCGGGCGGCCAGGTCGGCGACGGTCGGCGTCCGGTTGTCGCTGGCGCGGAAGTACGCCGCGGAGGCGTCCAGCAGCTCCTGGTCCAGCGAGAGGTGGCCGTGGCCGTCCTGCTCCACGTGCACGTGCATGTCGATGGCGCTGAGGGCGTCGAGGTCCAGCTGCGGCTCGTAGCGGGTCATCGCTGTCCTTCCGTGGGGTCGGTGGGGCTTGCGTCGGGGCCGGCGCTCGAGTCGGCGCCGGGCTCGGGGCCGAACAGGGCACGCACCCGGGTCCGCAGCAGCTTGCCCGAGGCGTTGTGGGGCAGCTCGTCGCACAGCACGACCGAGCGCGGGATCTTGTAGCGGGCCAGCCGGCCGTCGAGGTGGGCCAGCAGGTCGGCCTCGGTGAGCCCGGCCCCGCTCCGGGGCACGACCACGGCGCGGCCGACCTCGCCCCAGGTGGGGTCCGGGACCCCGACCACGGCGCACTCGGCGACGTCCGGGTGGGTGTGCAGCGCCCGCTCGACCTCGGCGGGGTAGACGTTCTCGCCGCCGCTGATGAACATGTCCTTGAGCCGGTCGACGATGTAGAGGTAGCCGTCGTCGTCGACCCGGGCGACGTCGCCGGTGCGCAGCCAGCCGTCCTCGTCGAGCGCGGCGCGGGTCGCGTCGGGCTGGTTCCAGTAGCCGGGCGAGACGTTGGGGCCCTGCACCTGGACCTCGCCGGTCCGCCCGCCGGTCCGGTCGTCGGCGTCGGAGGTCGGCACCACCCGGACGTCGCTGAAGAAGCACGACGTCCCGGCCGACCCGAGCTTGCGGATGCCGTCGGCGGCGCGCAGCATCGTCGCGCCGGGCGAGGACTCGGTCAGGCCGTAGCCCTGGATGATCATCAGCCCGCGCTCCACCCAGGTCTGCAGCAGCGACTCGGGGATCGGGGCACCGCCGCTGAGGGCGTGGCGCAGGCTGCCGAGGTCGGCGCTGGGCCAGCGCGGCGCCTGCGCGAGCGCGAGGTACATCGACGTCACGCCGAACAGCACGCTGACCGAGTGCCGCTCGATCAGCTCCAGGCACCGGTCGGGGTCGAACTTCGCCTCGACCAGCGCGGTGCCGCCCTTGAGCAGCGTCGGGAAGAGCACCTGGTTGAGCGCCGCGGTGTGGAACAGCGGCGCGGTGACCAGCGAGACCTCCTCGCTGCCGAGGTCGACGTCGACGAGCAGGTTCATGACGTTCCAGGTCACGTTGCCGTGGGTCAGCATCACGCCCTTGGGACGGCCGCTGGTGCCGGAGGTGTACTGGATCATGAACAGGTCGTCGAGGGTGATCGCCTCGTCGAGCTCGTGGGTGGGCTCCTCCTCGAGGGCCGCCAGCCCGGTGCCGCCGTCGGAGCGGAAGTCGAGGCGCTCGACCTCGAGCCCGGCCACCACGCCCTCGAAGCCGCCCCCGGGACCACCCCCGGGACCACCTCCGGGCCCGCCGTCGACCAGCAGCAGGCGGGCCCCGCTGTCGCCGAGGACGTGGGCGAGCTCCGGCGCGGCGAGCCGGGTGTTCAGCGGCAGGAAGACCGCGCCGAGCCGGGCCGTGGCGAACATCGCGACGACGAGCTCGACGCTGTTCAGCCCGAGGAAGGCGACCCGGTCACCGCGCCGCACGCCCCGGGACCGCAGCCCCCAGGCCAGCCGGTGCGAGCGACCGGCCAGCTCGGCGTACGTCGTCTCCCGGCCGTGCTGGACCAGCGCCGCCTTGTCGGGGGTCATCCGGGCCCGGCGCGCGGGCCAGGAGCCGAGTCCCTGATCGTGCATGTCCCCGCCTCACTCGTCGGCGGTGCCGACGTCGTCGAGCCCGTGCCGGGCCTTGATGTCCATCACGTCGAGCAGCGCCCGGTCCCGGCGCGCGGTCAGCTCCTCGGCCGGGGTGCCGGCGAGCTCCTCGCGCACGCCGGCCACGAGCCGCGCCACCAGCTCCGGGGTCAGCTCGGGCGAGCCCAGGTCGGCCCACCACTCGACCATCGGCGGCCCGAGGTGCTCGAGCACGTGCCCCAGCCCGCCCTCGCCGCCGGAGAGGTGCTGGGTGGCGAACGGGCCGAGCAGCGCCCACCGCAGCCCCGGCCCGGCGCTGATGGCGGTGTCCAGGTCGGCCACCGAGACCGCGCCCTCGGCCACGAGGTGGTAGGCCTCGCGCCACAGCGCGGCCTGCAGCCGGTTGGCGACGTGCCCGGGCAGCTCGCGGCGCAGGTGGATCGGCTGCCGGCCGATCCGGCGCAGGAAGGCCATCGCGGCCGCGACCGCCTCGTCGGAGGTGAGGCGTCCGCCGACGACCTCCACGAGCGGCACCAGGTGGGGCGGGTTGAACGGGTGCGCGACCAGCACCCGCTCGGGGTGCCGGCAGGCGTCCTGGAACGAGCTCGGCACCAGGCCCGAGGAGCTGCTGGTGAGCAGCACCTCGGGTCCGGCGGCCGCGTCCATCTCGGCGAACAGGGTGCGCTTGGTGGCCAGCCGCTCGGGGCCGCACTCGATGACCAGGTCCGCGGCGGCGGCGGCGTCGGCGGCCGACGCCACCAGCCCCAGCGCGTCCTGGTCGACGGTCCGGCCGAGGTCGGCGGCCCGCTCGGCGACGGTGCTCCGCAGCCGCTGCTCGGCCCCGGCGGCCGGGTCGGCCGCGACCACGCGCAGCCCGTGGCCCAGCAGCAGCGCGGTCCAGCTGGCGCCGATGGAGCCGGCACCGATCACGGCGACGGTGCGCACGCCCTCCGCGGCGATCATGCGCCCGCTCCCGGTCCGCCGCGCCGGGCGGCCAGCGCGACGAAGGGGTCGAGCGCGCCCGGGTCCGCCAGCGCGTCCCGGCTGGCGACGTCGCGCAGCGGCGCGCCCTGCAGGATCCGCTTCACCGGCAGCTCCAGCTTCTTGCCGGTCAGGTTGCGCGGCACCACCGGCACCGCCACGACGTCGTCGGGCACGTGCCGCGGCGAGAGCGCGGTGCGCAGCGCGCCGGCGACCGTGCGCCGCAGCCCGTCGTCGAGCGCCGCGCCGGGGGCCAGCTGCACGAAGAGCAGCAGCTCCCCGTTGCCGCCCGCCTCGTCCTCGAGGTGCACCACCAGGCTGTCGGCCACCTCCTCGAGCTCCTCGACGACCCGGTAGAACTCCGCGGTGCCCAGCCGCACCCCGCCCCGGTTCAGCGTGGCGTCGGAGCGCCCGGCGACGTGGCAGCGGCCCTGCTCGTCGAACACGATCCAGTCGCCGTGCCGCCAGGTCCCCGGGTAGTGGTCGAAGTACGTCGCCCGCAGCCGGTTGCCGTCCGGGTCGCCCCAGAAGGCCACCGGCATCGAGGGCATCGGCGCGGTGATCACCAGCTCGCCGAGCTCGCCGACCACCTCGCGGCCCTGCTCGTCGAAGGCGTGGGCGTCGACGCCCAGCGCGCGCCCGGAGATCTCCCCCGCCCACACCGGCAGCAGCGGGTTGTTCTGCACGATCCCCGAGCAGACGTCGGTGCCGCCGCTGCCGACGTTGAGGAAGACGTCCTCGCCGAGCTGCCGGCGGACCCAGTCGTAGCCCTCGGGGGGCAGCGGCGCCCCGGCGGAGCCGACCGTGCGGATGCGGAGGTCACGCCCGTGCAGGTCGACCCCCGCGGCGCGGCAGGCCATCAGGAAGCCGGGGCTGGCCCCGAAGAACGTCGCGCCGGTCTCCTCCGCGAGCCGCCACTGCCACTCCAGGTCGGGATGGGCCGGGTTGCCGTCGAGCATCACGATCGCGGACCGCACCAGCAGGCAGGAGACCAGCGCGTTCCACATCATCCAGGCGGTGGTGGAGAACCACAGCATCCGGTCCTCCGGGCCCAGGTCCCACGACAGGGCGTGGTTCTTCAGGTGCTCCAGCAGGATGCCGCCGTGCCCGTGCACGATCGCCTTCGGCTGCCCCGTGGTGCCGGAGGAGAACAGCACCAGCAGCGGGTGGTCGAACGGCACCGGCTCGAAGACCAGCTCGCGCCCGGGCGCACCGGCCAGCAGGGCGCCCCAGCCGAGCGAGTCCGGCACCCGGTGCTCGCCGTACTCGATGTCGACCACGCGCACGCCGGGGAGCCCGGCCCGCACCTCGGCGACCTGGTCGCGGCGGTCCACCACCTTCGCGCCGTAGCTGTAGCCGCCGGCGACGAGCAGCACGGTCGGCTCGACCTGCGCGAACCGGTCCAGCACGCTGCGCGGCCCGAACTCCAGCGCGCAGCTGGCCCAGGTGGCCCCCAGGCTCGCGGTGGCCAGGAACGCGACCAGCGCCTCCGGCACGTTCGGCAGGTAGCCCACCACCCGGTCACCGGGCCGCACGCCCAGCTCCAGCAGCGCCGAGCGGGCCCGGGCCACCTCGTCGCGCAGCTCGCCGAAGGTCAGGTCGACGTCGGCGCGCGTCTGCGACCGGGCGAGCACCGCGACCCGGTCGCGGTCCTCCTCGGTGCCGAGCGCGTGCTCGGCGTAGTTGAGCCGCGCGCCCGGGAACCAGCGGGCGCCGGGCATCTCGCGGTGCTCGAGCACCGCGCTCGCCGGCGCGTGCGCGCGCACCCCGAAGAACTCCCAGAGCGCCGACCAGAAGCCCTCGAGGTCGTCGACCGACCACTGCCAGAGGTCCTCGTGGCCGGCGAAGGAGAGGCCGCGCTCGCGCTCGAGCCACCCGAGCAGCTCGCCCACCCGGGTGTGCTCCCGCACGTCGGCGGGCGGCGACCACACCCGGTCGCCCCGGGCCACCGTGGCCGTCGCCGGCGTCGTGCGGGTCATCGGTCGGTCACCTTGCCGGCCCGGCCCTCGAGGAAGTCGGCCATCCGCCCCTTGGCGTCCTCGGTGCTCTGGGCGAGGGAGGCGGTGAGCGCCTCCAGCAGGTAGCCCTCGCGGGGGTTCGCCTCGGCGATCCGCGGCAGTGCCTGGACCACCGCGAAGTTCGTCTGCGGGGCGTTGCCGGCGATCCGCTCGGCGAGCTCGAGCGCCCGCTCGCAGGCACCGCCGGCGGGCACGACGTACTGCGAGAGGCCGATCGCGGCGCCCTCGGCGGCGTCGTAGCGCCGGCCGGTCAGCATCATGTCGGCCATCCGGGACACCCCGATCAGCCGTGGCACGCGCACGGCGGCGCCACCGCCCACGAAGATCCCGCGCTGCCCCTCCGGCAGCGCGTAGAACGTGGTCTCGTCGGCGACCCGGATGTGGGCCGCCGCGGCGAGCTCGAGGCCGCCGCCCACCACCGCACCGGAGAGCGCGGCGACCACCGGGACCGGGCCGAGCTCGATCTTCTCGAAGACCCGGTGCCACATCCGGGAGTGCACGACGCCCTCGAAGGCGTCCCGGCTGCGCATCTCGTTGAGGTCGAGCCCGGCGCAGAAGTGGTCGCCCTCGGCCCGGATCACCGCGGCGCGCACCTGCGGTCCGAGGCCGTCGAAGAACGCCTCGATCCCGAGGACCGTCCGGTCGTCGAGGGCATTCCGCTTCTCGGGCCTGGCCAGCGTGAGGACGGCGACCGCGCCCCGATCCTCGGCGCGCAGCGTGGGAGGCAGGGTGGCAGGCTGGGACGGCGGCCGGCCACCGGTGGATGCGGGCGTGGTCATCGAGCCACCCTTCGTCGCGGCGCGGTCGCACCGCGCCAAATCAACAGGTTTCCTGATGATTGTACGCCCGTGCGCCTTCGAGGCAAGGCCCTCCCCCCGACGAGGGCCGCGACCACGCCCCGGGCCGGCGCTCAGGCGGGCACTCAGGCGGGCGCTCAGGCGGCGTCGCCGACCAGGCCCACGACGTCGTCGGCGCAGCCCCAGCTGAGCGTGACCCCGGCGCCACCGTGCCCGTAGCAGTGCACGACGTGGCCGCTGCGCTCCAGCCGCACGGCCGGGCGGACCGGTCGCAGGCCGACCTTGTGCCGCAGCACCCGCGCCCCACGCAGGGCCGGCACCAGCCGGCCGGCCCGCTCGAGGATGTCGCGGGCGTCCTCCGGGGAGGGCGTGCGGCTCCACTCCCCCTCCTGGTCGGTCCCGCCGACCACGATGTCGCGGGAGCGGGGCACGACGTACGTCGGCCCGGACCCGTCCAGCCACCACCGGTCCAGGCCGACCTGCTCGACGTAGAGCACCTGGCCGCGCACCGGCACCACCGAGCGGTCCGTGCCGAGCAGCCGCGCCCCCAGGCCCGAGCAGTTCACCACCACGTCCGCCCCCTCGGGCAGCGCCGCGAGGTTGAGCCGGGTCAGGGTGCCACCGAGGTCGAGGACCCGTGCGGTGAGCCAGCGCAGGTAGAGCGGCATCTCCACCACCGGCGCGGTGAAGGTCCAGCCGTCGTGGTAGCCCTCGGGCAGCGAGGTCTCCCGGTCCAGGCCCGGGACCGCGCTGCGCCACCAGGGCTCGGGCTGCCGGTCGGTGAACACCTCGCTCCCCACCAGCATCCGGACCCCGGCATCCGGCGACCCGCCGTACTCCACGGGCGCGCCGAGCGCCTCGAAGACGGCGTACGACGTGCGCGCCCAGGCCGTGACCCGGTCCTGCGGGAGCGCGCGGTAGGGGTACCAGATCGCGGCCGCGACCGACGAGGTCGTCTCCAGCGGGAGGTCCCGGCCGACGACGTCCACCCGGTGTCCGGCCTCCAGCAGCCGCACCGCGCAGGTCAGTCCCACGACGCCGGCTCCGACCACGATCACCCTGCCCATGCAGGCAGTCTTGCCGATCACGGTGGGCAACCGGTGTGCATACCGACGACATACCGCGGGTATGACATCCTTCCGACAGCACTGTTGACACCGATTCAACAAGGAGCCGCCGCGTGCGCCGAACGTCCCGTTCCACCCTTCCGACCCTCGCCGCCGCCGTCGCGCTGGTCGCCGGCGCGCTGGTGGCTGGCACGATGGCGACCCTCTCCCCCGCGCCCGCCATGGCGAGTCCGCGGACCGGCGTGGTCAGCCGGCCGGTGCGGATCGCAGTGGAGAACACCAACGCCACCGCGGCCGCCTGCGTCCCCGACGACGGGTCCTACACGCTGCACGCGCGGCTGGTCGGACCGCGCCGCGAGGTGCTGGGCTCCGACCTGCCGCGGGTGAACGTGCTGGTGCACGACCTCGCGACCGGCTCGTGGTTCTGGCACCTGCGGCGCCACCCGGCGTACGACTACGCCGGCCGGCTGGCCGCCCACGGCGAGACCTCGCTGGTGCTGGACCGGCTGGGGTACGGCGCCAGCCGGCTGGCCGACGGCGACGCGACCTGCCTGGGCGCGCAGGCCGACATGCTGCACCAGGTCGTCCAGCACCTGCGCTCGGGGCACTACCGCTTCGCCGGCAGCCGTTCGGCCACCCCGGCCGCCGAGCACGTCGTCGTCCACGGCCACTCGGTGGGCGCCGCGATCGCCGAGCTCGAGGCCGGCACCTTCGACGACGTCGACGGCCTGGTCCTGATGTCGTGGGCCGACCAGGGGGCGTCGCAGCGAGCCGTCGACGAGGCGGGCCGGCAGTCGGGCGTGTGCCTGGCGGGCCAGGACCGGGTGCGCGCCGGCACCGGCCCGCGCGACTACCGCCGGCTGCTCTTCGCCACCGCCCCGGCCGGCGTCCAGCGCAGCGCGCTCGCCCACCGTGGCACCGAGCCCTGCGGCGACCCGCTCAGCCTCGGCCCGGTGCTCGCCGCCTCGACACTGACCACGCGCCAGGTCGAGGCGCCGGTGCTGCTGCTCTTCGGCGGCCGCGACGCGCTCACCCGCGACGGCGCCGCCCGCCAGCAGCGCGGGCGGTTCAGCTCGGCGGCCTCGGTGACCTCACACGTGGTCCGCGGCGCCGGCAGCGCGCTCCCGCTCGAGCGGTCCGCCGGCCGCACCCGGGCCCGGGTGCGGCACTGGCTGGCCGCCCTGCCCGGCTGAGGCCCGCGCCTGGGCGGGGCGGGGCGCCGCGCCGACCCCCGAGGCCGGCGCTCAGCCCTCGTCCCAGCGGGTGATCCGCCACCCGTCGGCGTCGGCCTCGAGGCCGAGCACGCCACAGTTGGGCAGCGTCACCCCCCAGCCGCGCGAGCGGGGCAGGCCGGCGAGCTGCGGCAGCGTGGCCAGGATCGCGCCGCCGTGGCTGACCACCAGGGCGGTCTCGCCGCGGTGCTCGTCGGCGACCTCCGCGAGCACGCCCTCGACCCGGGCGACCACGTCGGAGATCCGCTCCCCGCCCTCGATGGCGGCGGACTCGTCGCCCTCCACCCAGGCCCGGAAGACGCTCTCGAAGTAGCCCTTCTCGTGCTCGGTGGTGCCCGCGAGCGCGCCCACGGTGTACTCCCGCAGCCCCTCGCGCACCACCACGTCGACGCCGAGGGCGCCCGCGACGATCTCCGCGGTCTGCACCGCGCGCGACAGCGGGCTGGTCCACACCCGCGCGACCCGTTCCCCGGCCAGGGAGGAGGCGAGCTCGCGCGCCTGCTTGCGCCCCAGCGGCGTCAGGCTGCCCCCGTGGTCGTTGCAGAGGTCGGTCTCGTACTCCGCCTCGCCGTGCCGGGCGACCAGCACGCGAGCCGGGCAGTGCAGCGAGCTCATGCCCCGACGCTACCGCGCAGGCCGGCCCCGGATCCTCAGTCCAGGCCGTTGGCGCGGCGGATCACGTCGACGATGCCGCCCATGATCTCGGTGAGCCCGAAGTCCTTGGGGGTGTAGACCGCGGCCACGCCCAGCTCGCGCAGCCGCCGCGCGTCGGAGTCGGGGATGATCCCGCCGACGATCACCGGCACGTCGTCGAGCCCGGCCGCGCGCAGCCCGTCGAGCACCGCCGGGACCAGCTCCATGTGGGAGCCGGACAGGATCGAGAGCCCCACGCAGTGCACGTCCTCGGCGACCGCGCCGGAGACGATCTGCTCCGGCGTCAGCCGGATGCCCTGGTAGATCACCTCGAAGCCGGCATCGCGAGCGCGTACGGCGACCTGCTCGGCACCGTTGCTGTGCCCGTCGAGGCCGGGCTTGCCGACCAGCAGCCGCAGCCGGCCGCCCTTGTTCCCGGCCAGCTCCTCGCCGGTCGACCGCACCCGGTCGCGGACCGCCGCGAGCGCGGCACCCGCCTCCCCGGCGGACTCGGCGACGCCCACGGCGCCGCTCACCCCGGTGGGCGCACGGAACTCGCCGAACACCTCGCGCAGCGTGCCCGCCCACTCGCCGGTGGTCGCGCCGGCTCGGGCGCAGGCCAGCGTCGGGCCCATCAGGTTGGTGTCCGTCTTCGCGGCCTCGGCCAGCGCTGCGAGGGCCTCGGCGACCTCGGCCTGGTCGCGCTGCTCCTTCCACGCGCGCACGCTCTCCAGCGCGGCCTGCTCGGCCGCGGGGTCGGCGGTCTGGATCGCGGCGTCGAGGTCGGCGGTCAGCGGCGAGGGCTCGGTGGCCTCGAAGCTGTTGACGCCGATGATCCTCTCCTCGCCCGACTCGATCCGGGCGCGGCGGGCGGCGTGGGCCGAGACCAGCTCCTGCTTCATGTAGCCGGAGTCGACGGCCGCGATCGCGCCGCCCATCGCCTGGACCCGGTCGATCTCCGCCTTCGCCCCGGCCACGAGCTCGGCCACCTTGGCCTCCACCACCGGCGAGCCGTCGAAGAGGTCGTCGTACTCCAGCAGGTCGGACTCGAAGGCCAGCACCTGCTGCAGCCGCAGCGACCACTGCTGGTCCCAGGGCCGCGGCAGGCCGAGTGCCTCGTTCCACGCCGGCAGCTGCACGGCGCGGGCCCGGGCGTTCTTCGACAGCGTCACGCCGAGCATCTCCAGCACGATCCGCTGGACGTTGTTCTCCGGCTGCGCCTCGGTCAGGCCCAGGGAGTTGACCTGCACGCCGTAGCGGAACCGGCGCATCTTGGGGTCCTGCACGCCGTAGCGCTCGCGGGTGATCTCGTCCCACAGCTCGACGAAGGCGCGCATCTTGCACATCTCCTCGACGAAGCGGACCCCGGCGTTGACGAAGAAGGAGATCCGCCCGACGACCTTGTCGAAGTCGTCCTCCGAGACCTGGCCGGACGCCTTGACCGCGTCGAGCACCGCGATCGCGGTGCACATCGCGTAGGCGAGCTCCTGGGTCGGCGTCGCGCCGGCCTCCTGCAGGTGGTAGCTGCAGATGTTGATCGGGTTCCACTTCGGGATCTGGTGGACCGTGTAGGAGATGACGTCGGCGATCAGCCGCATCGAGTGCTCCGGCGGGAAGGCGTAGGTCCCGCGCGAGAGGTACTCCTTGATGATGTCGTTCTGGGTGGTGCCGGCGAGCTGCGCGGCCACCTCCTCGGGCGCCAGGTCAGGGTTCTGCTCCTCGGCGACGACCTGGTAGAGCGCCAGCAGCCACATGGCCGTGGCGTTGATCGTCATCGAGGTGTTCATCTCCGTCAGCGGGATGTCCTCGAAGAGCCGGCGCATCTCGCCCAGGTGCGGCACCGGCACGCCCACCTTGCCGACCTCGCCGCGCGCCAGCGGGGAGTCCGGGTCGTAGCCGGTCTGGGTCGGCAGGTCGAAGGCCACCGACAGCCCGGTCTGGCCCTTGGCGAGGTTGGTCCGGTAGAGCGCGTTCGAGGCCGCGGCCGTCGAGTGGCCGGCGTACGTGCGCATCACCCAGGGACGGTCCTTGGTCGTCATGGGTCGAGACTAGGACCAGATCTACCCGGAGGTAACCGGCCGGACGTGTGGCATGTCCGACACGCGCGGGGCCGCCGGGTGGGGCTCGAGGCGGGCGCCGGAGAAGGGTCAGGCGGGCTGGGCCACGCGCTCGACCTCGACCACCCGGATCAGCCGGGACATGTGCAGCAGCCGGCGCACGGCGGGGCCGCAGCCGCGCAGGGTCAGGTGGTGCCCCGCGCGGGAGGCCTCGAGCGTGGCCGCGCCGAGCACCTTCAGCGCGGTGCAGTCCACGGTGGTCACCTCGGTGAGGTCGACCACGACGTCGTCGGAGCACCGGGCGAGGAGGTCGTAGAGGGCGTTGCGGACCTCCCACGTGCTGCGCACGTCGAAGTCCCCGCTGAGCACGAGCGTCGACCCGTCGGTCACGATGTCCATCGGCTGTCCCTCCCCCGGAGCCCAGAGAAACCCCGGATGTCGGTGGCGATGAGCTGCTGCTGCGGCCTCTCTGTACCCACTATGACGCCGTGGCAGCACCTGAGGTTGCGTCCCGATGCGGAGTTTCTTCGTGTCGCGGCCGCGTCTCCTGTCACGGCCACCTCATCCCTACCCCGCGACCACCGGTCCATGCGTCCGCGCCGCCGCCGGTGGCCGAGGTCACCCGCCGCGACACGGGCCGGGCAGGCGGGCCGTCTACGCTCGCCCCATGGTCAACCTCACCCGGATCTACACCCGCACCGGCGACCACGGCGAGACCCGCCTGGGCGACATGAGCCTCACGTCCAAGAACGACCTGCGCCTGCACGCCTACGCCGACGTCGACGAGGCCAACGCGCACCTCGGCGTGGCACTGGCCCAGGGCGGTCTCGCCGACGACGTGGTCGCCGTGCTGACCCGGGTCCAGAACGACCTGTTCGACGTGGGCGCGGACTTCTGCACGCCGGTCGTGGCGGCCCCGGAGTTCCCCCCGCTGCGCATCGAGCAGTCCTACGTCGACCGGCTCGAGCAGTGGTGCGACCAGTACAACGCCGACCTGCCGAACCTGCGCTCGTTCATCCTCAACGGCGGGACGCCCGGTGCGGCTCTGCTGCACGTCGCGCGCACCGTCGTACGCCGGGCCGAGCGGTCCGCGTGGGCGGCCTTCGGCGAGCACGGCGAGACCATGAACGAGCTGGCGATCACCTACCTCAACCGGCTCTCGGACCTGCTGTTCATCCTCGCCCGGCACGCGAACCGCGAGCAGGGTGACGTGCTTTGGGTACCCGGCGGCGAGCGTTAGCCACGAGGAGCGCTCGCAGCACTAGGGTGAGGGCATGAACAGTCGTCGACTTCCCGCCGTTCTCGGAGCCGGCCTCCTCGCCCTGGCCCTCACCGCCTGCGGCGGTGGAGGAGGCAGCACCACCTCGAGTGGCGCCCAGCTGATCAAGAGCGGCACCCTCACCGTCTGCTCCGACGTGCCCTACCCGCCGTTCGAGGACTTCGACAAGTCCAGCGCCACCGGGTTCAAGGGCTTCGACGTCGACATCGTCTCCCAGATCGCCAAGGGCCTGGACCTCAACCTGACGATCAAGGACTCCTCCTTCGACGCGCTCCAGAGCGGCCTCGCGCTGAACTCCGGGCAGTGCGACCTGGTGGCGAGCGCGATGACGATCACCGCCGACCGCAAGAAGAACCTCGACTTCAGCGACGGCTACTACGACTCCAAGCAGTCGCTGCTGGTGCCGGACGGCTCCTCGATCAAGACCATCGACGACCTGGCGGGCAAGAAGGTCGGCGTCCAGCAGGGCACCACCGGCAAGACCTACACCGAGGAGAACGCGCCCAGCAGCGCGCAGATCGTGACCTTCCCGAGCGACGCCGAGATGTACCAGGCGATCAAGGCCGGCCAGGTCGACGCCCTGCTGCAGGACCTGCCGGTCAACCTCAACCACCAGCAGGCCGGCGGCTACCAGATCGTCCAGACCTACAACACCAACGAGCAGTACGGCCTGGCGATGAAGAAGGGCAACACCAACCTGGTCGACGACGTCGACAAGCAGCTGCAGAAGATGCGCTCCGACGGCACGTACAAGCAGCTCTACGACAAGTACTTCTCCACCAGCAAGTGACCCGGCGCAGCGGCCCCCAGGAGCACACGTGAAGCGCAGCACCCGGCGCCGCCTCAACCGTGGCGTGTTGTACGCCGTCCTGGTGGCGGCGGTCGTGGCCCTGGCGGTCACCGTCGACTGGCACACCGTCCGGGCGAACTTCTTCGCCCCCGGCGCCCGGGACAACTGGCACGACCTGATCACGATCGGCGTCAAGAACACGCTGATCTACACGTTCATCGCGTTCGCGGGTGGCCTCGTCCTGGCGCTGGTGCTGGCGATCGCCAAGCTGTCGCCGGTCGCGCCGTACCGCTGGCTGGCCACGGGGTACATCGAGTTCTTCCGCGGCCTGCCCGCCCTCATCGTGATCCTCGCGATGGGCTTCGGCGTGCCGATCGCCTTCCAGTGGACCCCGCCGGGCGGCGTGATCGGCGCCGGCCTGATCGGGCTCCTCCTCGTCGCCGGCGCCTACATGGCCGAGACGATCCGGGCCGGCATCCAGGCCGTCCCGAAGGGACAGACCGAGGCGGCTCGCTCGCTGGGCATGGGCGGCGCCCGCACCATGGTGTCGATCGTGCTGCCGCAGGCGTTCCGCATCATCATCCCGCCGCTGACCAACGAGTTCGTGCTGCTGATCAAGGACACGGCGCTGCTGTTCGTGCTCGGCATCGAGTTCCAGCAGCGCGAGCTCACCGGCGTCTCCCGCGACTTCATGACCAGCGGCGCCACCGCGGGCACTGCGACCAGCCTGCTCCAGGCCGCGGTGCTCTACCTGATCATCACCCTGCCGCTCACCAGGCTGGTGGCGTGGCTCGAGAAGAAGCAGCAGAGGGCGCGATGAGCATCGGCAACGCGCGGGACGCCGGCCCCGTCATCCAGGTCTCCGGCCTGCACAAGTACTTCGGCGACAACGAGGTCCTCAAGGGCATCGACTTCCACGTCGACCGCGGTCAGGTCGTCTGCGTGATCGGACCCTCCGGTTCGGGGAAGTCGACGCTGCTGCGGTGCGTGAACCAGCTCGAGGAGGCCACCTCCGGGTCGATCCTGGTCGAGGGCATCGATGTCTGCGACGAGGAGACCGACCTCGACGACGTCCGCAGCCGGATCGGCATGGTCTTCCAGTCCTTCAACCTTTTCCCGCACATGACCGTGATGCGCAACCTGTGCATCGCCCAGCAGCGGGTGCGCGGCCGCGGCAGGCGCGAGGCGGTCGAGGTGGCGCGCACCAACCTCGCCAAGGTCGGCCTGGCCGGCAAGGAGGACGCCTACCCCGCGCACCTCTCCGGCGGACAGCAGCAGCGGGTCGCGATCGCCCGCGCGCTCTCGATGGACCCCGACATGATGCTGTTCGACGAGCCCACCTCGGCGCTGGACCCCGAGCTGGTCGGCGACGTGCTCGCGGTGATGAAGGACCTCGCCTCGGAGGGCATGACGATGATGGTCGTGACCCACGAGATGGGCTTCGCCCGGGAGGTCGGCGACAAGCTGGTCTTCATGGACGACGGCGTCATCGTCGAGGAGGGCGTCCCCGCCGAGGTGCTCGCCAACCCCCAGCACGAGCGCACCCAGGCGTTCCTCGCCAAGGTGCTCTGACCGGGGCGCCCACACCCCGTCCGGCGTGGGCCGGGACGGCGTTGAATGGGGCCATGTGGCCCATCGACGCCGACGCGCTGGTCGACCGCCAGCGGGAGCTGGCGACGCTGACGCCGCCGCCCTGGCACCCCGGCTCGGGCGTGCTGGTGTCGGCCGGCTGCTGGGCGTGCTTCCCCCGTGGGGTGTCCGGGCCCGGCCACGCCGGCGACCTCGCCTGGGCCGCTGCGGCGCTCCTCGAGGAGCTGCGACCGGTCGCCCGCCGGGTCGCCCCCGGCGCGGCGCGGGCCGGCTACGTGCCCGGGCTGCTGGCGCTCCGGCTCGGCCCGTTGCTGGCCGGGGTGGTCGGCGTGCTCCCCCGGCCGCCCGAGGTGCTGCTGGTCGACGGGACCGGGCGCGACCACCCGCGCCGGGCCGGGCTCGCGGTGCACCTGGGCGCGGAGCTCGGCGTCCCGACCGTCGGCGTCACGCACCGGCCGCTGCTCGCCGACGGGGCGTGGCCGGCCGACGGGGCCGGCGCCACCAGTCCCCTGCTCCTCGACGGCGAGGTGGTCGCGGCCTGGGTGCGCACCCGCCCCGGGACCCGGCCGCTGGTGGTGCACCCCGGCTGGCGCACCGACCCGGCCGCCGCGGTCGAGGTGGTGCGGCGGCTCGCGTCCCGACGTACGCCGGAGCCGCTGCGGGCCGCCCGGCAGGCCGCCCGCGAGGCCCGGGCCGCTGCGAACGCCGCCTGAGCCTCGGCGCGGATCCAGGCTCAGCCCAGCAGGCGAGCGACGAGCACGACTCCCGCGACCATCAGGACGCCCAGCCCCGCCAGCGCCACACCGACCACGGCGAGCAGTCCTTGCAGCATCCCGCGGTCGCGCTCGGACGAGGCCAGCTCGGCGCGGTCGGGATCGGTGGGGTCGACCAGCACGGTCGCGCGACGCCCCTGCGGATAGTGGCCGGTGTCGAGCGTGGTCGGGTTCACGAAGCGCCTGGAGGTGCCGTCCGGACGCTGGAGCTCGACGACCGGGAACGTCATCCGGTCCCGGGCCACCCCCGGCTCGGTACCGACGACCGGAGGGATCGTGCTCAGCGCAGGCCGTAGGAGAGCATCGCCACCAGGGCGGTCAGGGTGAGCCCCGAGGTGAGGACCCGGATGCCGAGCACCGTGAGGCTGGCGCCGCGCACCGCGAGGTCGGGGTCGCCGCCGCGGGCGATGCGCCGGCCACGGACCAGGAGACGCCCACCACCGGCGACCGACAGCACGCCGAGCACCAGGGGCAGGGCCCACCACGGCACGACTCACCCCTCCAGCACGGTCTCGGCCGTGGCCCGGGCCGGACGCACCGCGGCGACGGCCAGTGCAGCCGGGGCCATCAGCAGGGCGACCGCCAGCAGCGAGTGCAGCGTGCCGACCCGGTCGCCGAGCTGCCCGAGCAGCGGCGGCCCGGCGAGGAACGCGGCGTACCCGATGGTGGAGACGACGCTGACCCGCGCGGCCGACCGGACCGGGTCGTCGGCGGCCGCACTCATCCCGACCGGGAAGCCCAGGGAGGCGCCCAGCCCCCATACCACGATGCCGAGACCGACCAGGGACCAGTGCCCGCCCGCCACGACCAGCACGATGCCGGCCGCGGCCGCCACGGTGGTGCCCCACAGCACCGGGGCCCGGCCCCACCGGTCGAGCAGCACCGGCCCGAGCAGCCGGCCGGTGGTCATCGCGGTGACGAAGACCGCGTAGCCGAGCACGCCGACCCAGTGCGCCGCGTCGTAGCCGTCGATGATCGCCAGCGAGAGCCAGTCGTTGGCCGAGCCCTCCACGGTGGCGAAGGCGAGCACCATCACCCCGATCGCGAGCGTGCGCGGCTCCCGCCACGCCGAGCGCGAGCGGGCCGCGTGCTCCTCGACCGGCACCGGCGGCAGGAAGGCGTGCCCCAGCCGGACCAGCAGGCCCACCGCGAGGACACCGGCGAGCCCGACGTGCAGCGGCAGCGGCACGCCGAGCGCGGCCATGGGGATGCCGAGCGCCGCACCCGCGATGCTGCCCAGGCTCCAGGCCGCGTGGAAGCGCGGCATGACCGTCCGTGCCATCCGCCGCTCCACCTCGGCGCCCTCGACGTTCATCGCGACGTCCCACACGCCGGTGCCGAGGCCGTAGACGAAGAACCCCGCCGCGGCGGCCACCACCGACCCCACGACGGAGACGCCGAGGGAGAGCACCAGCAGGCCCACGGCGGTCGCGAGACCGCCCAGGCGTACGACGGCGACCGCGCCGAGCCGCTCGATCAGCCGGCCGGCCGAGGGCAGCGCCAGCACCGACCCGGTCGCGATCGCCAGCAGCAGCAGGCCCAGCGCGCCGTTGTCGAGCGCCAGGCCGGAGCGCAGGTCGGGGATCCGCGACACCATCGTGGCGAAGCAGAACCCGTTGAGGGCGAAGGTCAGCGCGACGGCGGCGCGCGCGGCGGTCACCTCGGGCGCGCGCCCATTCCCCAGCACGGGCCCAGTCCACAGCACGCGCCCCGTCCGTGCCAAAAGCCGTGGCTCCAAGCCGGCCCCAAGTCGCGCCCAAGCAGCCGCGCGCACGGTGGGCACGACCCACCGCAGCGAGGCGACGAGGAGGCCTCCCATGACCGAGACACCCGAGCAGGCGCGTCCCGACCGCCGCCGAGACCGGCCGCGCCAGCTGCGGCTCCCCGGCCAGGCCGCCGCGCCCGACGGCCCGGCCGACCTGGCCACGACGTACCTGATGCACCACGCCTTCCGCCGCGACCTTGCCGCGTTCGCGCAGGCCGTGCCGCGCACCCCCCTCGAGGACCGGGTGGCCTGGCCCGCCCTCCTGCGCCGGTGGGAGGTCCTCACCGGCGCCCTGCACCACCACCACCGGGCCGAGGACACCTGGCTGTGGCCGGCGCTGCTGCAGCGGGCCGACCGCGACGAGCAGGCGGTGCTGACGGCGATGGAGGCCGAGCACGACGAGATCGACCCGCTGCTCGAGAGCTGTCGGCGCGGGCTGCGGCTGCTGGCCTCGGGGCGCGGTCGGCCCGACGACCGCGCGGCGCTCGGCGTGCGGATCAGTGCCGCCCGCGAGGGCCTCGGGCGCCACCTCGCCCACGAGGAGCGGGACGCGCTGCGGATCCTGCAGCGCCGGCTCACCGCCGGGGAGTGGCGCGACCTGGAGGCCCGCTTCGGCGAGGGGCTGCGACCTCGTGACCTGCTGGTCCTGGTGCCCTGGACGGTGCACGGTCTCCCCGGCGACGAGCTGCGCGAGCTGCACCGCCGGGCCGGGCGCGTCCACCGCCTGGTGTGGCGGCTGACCCGGCGCCGGTTCGAGCGGCTGGACCGGCGGGCCTTCCGCCACCTCCCGCCGGGGCCCTAGGAGCTCCTAGAAGCCGTGCCGCTGACGCAGCCCGGCGAACCACGCCGCGAAGACCGGGATCTCCCACTCCTCGGCCAGCGCGGCGGCCGCGTCCGCGTGCCGGCCGGCGATGGCGGTCTCCCCGGTCGCCGAGGCCGCCATCGCCAGGTAGGCGTCGACCGGGCCGCTGGCGAGGGCGGACCCGGCACAGCAGGTCATCCCGGCGTACGGCGCCAGGCGGAGGTAGGCCCCGCCGCCGAGCTCGGCGTCGCCGAGGTGCAGCGCCAGCTCGGCGGCGTGGCCCCAGGCCAGCATCGAGATCTCCGTGTCGTGCGCCAACGGAGCCCCGTGCTCGGCGTAGTAGGCCCGGGCCCGGTCGTGCTCGCCCGCCCGCCACAGGAACACGGCCACGCTCGCCGCGAAGGGGTACGGCGTGGCGTCGAACTGCTCGAGGGTCGGCACCATCTCCAGCGGGCGTCCCTGCCAGAGCCGCAGCGAGACCAGCGAGCCCACCAGCGTCTCCTCGGCGTTGCTGTGCGCGATCCGCCGCCCGACCGCCCGGATCCGCTCCAGGGCGCGGTCGCACTCCTCGAAGCGGCCCGCCATCGCGTCCCACGGCAGCTCGAGCCCGTCGAGCACCAGCTCGCCGAACAGGATCCGCAGCCGGGCCGCCTCCGCGCGCGCCAGCCGCGCCGCCGCCCGCATCTCCTGCGGACGACCCAGCTCGCTGAGCACCGCCGCCCGCAGCGTCGCCGAGACCAGGAACGACCGTTCGTTGCCCGTGCTCCGGGCCAGCTCCATCGCCGCCGTGGCGTGCCCCAGCCGGGCCGCCGCGGTCTGCGGCACCCACAGCGCGACGAACGCGATCTGATGGGCGTCGAGCCGCAGGGCGGGGTCGCCGAGCCGGCCGGCCATGGCCAGCGCCTCCTCGGCCAGGGCCTGCCGCTCCTCGAAGGACACCTCGTTGAACAGCTCGTTGGCCAGCGCCAGCATCGTGCGGCAGCGCAGCTCGCTGTCCTCGCTCGGCAGCCGCTCCAGGCAGCCGCGCAGGGCGCCCACGACCTTGTCGTTGACCTCACCCGGTCCCGCCGAGCGCCACAGCACGCCCTGGCTGGTCGCGATCGCGGCCCGGGCCACCGCCGCGGGGTCGCCCAGCTCGTTGCCGACGTCGATGGCGTCCTCGACCGCCTGCACGAGCGCCGGCAGCCGGGCCGCCCAGCGCCACGCCTCCACCAGGCACAGCAGCAGGTCGTAGCGGTCCCGGGCGGTCGCCGCGGGGTCCTCTCGCTGCGCCTCGAGGGCCCGGGCCAGCAGCTCACCGGCCTCGTCGTGGGCGTGCAGCCGGCGCGCCACCTCCGCGGCGGCCAGGGCGGCGCGCCAGGCCCGGTCGGCGTACGCCGGCCCGGCGCCCAGCCAGTGCCGGGCCACCTCGGTCTCGCGGCCCGGCACGCCGTCCAGCACCTCGGCGACCCGCGCGTGGGTGCGGGCCCGGCGGCTGGCGGAGGTGCCGGCCCGCAGCGTGTCGCGGACCAGCGCGTGGGCGAACCACCAGCGGTCGACGCCGTCCTCGCGGACCAGCCCGGCCGCCTGCGCCGGCTCGACGACGTCGAGCAGGTCGTCCTCGTCGATCCGGGCCGCGCGCGCCAGGGTCCGGGACTCGAAGTGTCGCCCGATGACCGCGGCGGTCCGCAGCGCGGCCACCGTCTCCTCGGGCAGCCGTGCCAGCCGCCGCCCCAGCACCTCCGAGACCGCCGTGGGCGGGTCGTCACCGGCGAGCAGGCTGTCGAGGTCGGTGCGCTCGCCGGCGAGCCGGGCGAACTCGACGAGGAAGAACGGGTTGCCGTCGGTGCGCTCCCGCAGGTCGCGGGCCTGCTCCTCGGTGACCGCGGTGCGGGCGAGGCTCCCCACGACCCGGGCCGCCGACTCCGCGGGCAGCCCCTCGAGCTCCAGCCGTACGGCGTGCCGCCGGGCCAGCGCCTCCACCACGTCGGCCAGCGCGCCGGTCGGCCCGGGGTGGTCGCGCCAGGTGGCCAGCACCAGCAGCCGCTCGTCCTCGGCGGTCTCGGCGAGCAGGCGCAGGACCCGCAGCGTGGAGGCGTCGGCCCAGTGCAGGTCGTCCAGGACCACCAGCAGCGGCTGCTCGCGGGCCGCGTCGCGCACGGACCGGGCGATCCGCTCCCAGGCCCGGAACTGGCCGCCCTCGTCGGTGTCGGGTGGTTCGGCGACGACGTCGACGCCCAGCGGCGCCAGCACGCTCGCCCACGGCCACAGCGGCGGCGCGCCGTCGTCCTGGGTGCACCGCCCGACCAGCACCCGCACCCCCCGGGCCCGTGCCCGGGCGACCAGCTCGGCGGCGAGCCGGCTCTTGCCGATGCCGGGCTCGCCGGTCAGCGCGGCGTACGACGGGGTCCCCTCCTCGGCGGCGGCGAGCGCACCCAGCAGCTGCTCGAGCTCCCGGTCCCGGCCCACCATCGGCCACGGGGCCACCTGCTCGACCGGCCCGGGCGCGGGCGCCGCGCTCGTCCCGGGCGCGGGCGTCGCGGGTGGCGGCCCGGGCGCCTCCCCCGGTGCTGCGGCCCGCGAACGGCCGGGCGGCGGCGCGACCCAGTCCAGGGCCGGGTCCTGCCGCAGCACCGCGGTCTGCAGCTCGCGCAGCTCCGCGGACGGCTCCAGCCCCAGCTCCTCGTCGAGGACCTCGCGCACCCGGCGCAGCACGTCGAGGGCGTCGGCCTGCCGGCCGGCCCGGGTCAGCGCCAGCGCGCGCAGCGCCCACAGCCGCTCGCGCAGCGGGTAGGCGGTGGTCAGCGCCTCCAGCTCACCGGCGACCGTGGCGTGCCGGCCCAGCGCCAGCCGGGCCAGGGCCCGGTCCTCGAGCGCGACGGCGCGCAGCTCCTCGAGCCGGGCGCGCTCGGCGACCGCGGCGTCGGCGTCCCCGAGCTCGGCGTACGCCGTGCCCCGCCAGGCACCCAGCGCCTCGTCGAGCCCGGCGCACGCCTCCTCCAGCTCTTCCGCCGTGAGCGCGCCGTCCTCGCGCCGGGCCAGCGGCTGGAGCCGGAGGTGCTGCGCGGTGACCGCGCGTTCGAACCGGACCGCGTCGACGCACTCCTCGGGCACCCGGAGCGCATAGCCCGGCGCCACCGTGACCAGCACCGTGGCCGGCGCCCGGCGCGGCCGGTCCGGCTCCAGCGCCCGCCGCAGGCCCGACACGTAGGCCTGCAGCGTCGCGGTCACCCCGCCCGGCGGGTGGTCGCCCCAGAGCAGGTCGACGATCCCGTCCACCGAGACCGGCCAGCCCCGGGCGAGCGCCAACGCCGCGACGAGCGCACGCTGCTTGGGCGTGCCGAGGTCGACCGGTGCTCCCTCGCGCGTCACCTCGACCGGTCCGAGGACTGCCACCTCCACGCCGGCAGCCTAGGGACGACGACCGCGGCCCGCGTCCCCTTTCCGGGTCACGCGGGCGGGCCCCGACGTGGACTCCAAGTCGGGCCGAAGTCGGCTCCAAGTGCGGCCCGGCACGGTGTGGCCACCGAGAAGCACCACACCGAACCAGGAGCCACCATGACCATCAGCACCGACGCGACCATCGACGCCGGCGTCCAGCGCGACACCGACCGCGAGCACGGTCCCGCCGCCTCCGCCCTCCGGGGCCTGCTGGACGGACGCGTCCACCTGCCCGGCGACCCCGGGTACGACACCGCCCGGCTGCCGTGGAACGTCGCGGTCGACCAGCGTCCCGCGGCCGTCGCGTTCCCGAGGAGCGCCGCCGAGGTCGCCGCCGTCGTCCGCGCCGCCGCGGCGAACGGGCTGCGGGTCGCCCCCCAGAGCACCGGCCACAACGCCGGCCCGCTCGCGGCCCGCGGTCTCGACGACGTCGTCGTCGTGCGCACCTCCGAGATGGCCACCGCGGTCGCCGACCCCACCCGCGGCGTCGTCCGCGTCGAGGGCGGCGCGATCTGGGAGCCGGCCGTCGAGGCGGCCGCCGCGCACGGCCGGGCCGTCCTGCACGGCTCCTCCCCCGACGTCGGCATCGCCGGCTACTCCCTCGGCGGCGGCATCGGGTGGTACGCCCGCAAGCTGGGCCTCGCCACCAACAGCCTGACCGCCGTGGAGCTCGTCCTCGGCGACGGCAGCCTGGTCCGCGCCGACGAGACCACCGACCGCGAGCTGTTCTGGGCACTGCGTGGCGGCGGTGGGAGCTTCGGGGTGGTCACCGCGCTGGAGTTCCGCATGTACGACGTGGCCACCGCCTACGCCGGCCTGATGGTCTGGGACCTGACCCGGATCGAGCCGGTGCTGCGGGAGTGGGCGGCGTGGGCCCCGGGCGCGCCCGACGAGGTCACGACCTCGTTCCGGGCGATGCGCATCCCGCCGATGCCGGACGTCCCGGAACCCATGCGCGGTCGCCAGGTGGTGATCATCGACGGTGCCGTGCTCGGCTCCGACGAGCGCGGCGCGGAGCTGCTCGCCGGGCTGCGGGCGCTGCAGCCCGAGATCGACACCTTCGGCCGGGTGCCGGCGAAGTCCCTGGTCCGCCTGCACATGGACCCCGAGGGCGGGGCGCCGTTCGCCTCCGACTCCGCGATGCTCGGCTCGTTCCCGGACGCCGCCGTCGACGCGTTCGTCGCCGAGGCCGGGCCGGACGCGGACACCTCGCTGCTGCTCGCCGAGCTGCGCCAGCTCGGCGGTGCGCTCGGCCGCCCGCACCCGGGCGGCGGCGTGCTGTCGCACCTCGAGGCTGACTTCGTGGCGTTCGCGGGCGGCATCGCCGCCACCCCCGAGACGGGGGCCCGGGCCCATGCCGACGCGGTCCGGCTGACGGCGGCGCTCGCGCCGTTCGCGAACGGCCGGCAGTACCTCAACTTCGCCGAGAACCCGGTCGACCCGCGTATGGCGTACCGCCCCGACGCCTGGCGGCAGCTGGCCGGCATCCGCAGCGCGGTGGACCCGCACGGCCTCTTCGCCGCCAACCACCCGGTGCCGCGGCTGTTCGTGGACGGTCGCCCGACCACCTGACGGACCGGAGGCACGCCGAGTCGGCGCTCGTTGACGCCCGGCAGCGCCGAGTCGGCGCTCGTTGACGGTCAAGCAGCGCCGACTCGGCGCAGGTGTACGCCGGGCGGGCGCACATCTGCGCCGACTCGGCGTTCCTCAGCCCTGAGGGTCAGTACGACGCGCCGGGCGGGCCGGCCTCCAGCCAGGACTGGAAGCCCATGAGCGAGGAGGGGTTCATCGCGAGCTCCACCTCGCCCGCGGGGGTGAGGCAGTGGATGACCACGTGGTCGGGATAGAGCGACATCTGCTCCACGCCCTCGGGCTGCCGGCGGCCGGAGTAGGTCAGCGTCGAGCGCTCCCAGACCCGCTTGGGCCGCGGGGACAGCGAGAAGATCCGGAACCACTCCAGGCTCTCCCCGGAGTAGCGACCGAGTCCGAGAAGCCAACCGCGCCCGGCCCTCCCGGGGCGGACGCGGTAGCTGACCTCGAAGGTGCCGCCGTTGCGCGACAGCACCCGCCGTCGTGCGATCAGCGCGACTCCGTAGAGCAGGACGAGGACGAGCAGGCCACCGGCAGAGTCGAGCAACCACTGCCAGACCGCCATCCGTGCTCCCTCCTCGAAGGAGCACACCCTAGCGCCACGACAGGACGGCGCCGGTCCCCGGGGTACGCCTCGGGACCGGCGCCGTCACGTGTGTGCCTCAGCGGGCGCGTTCGAAGGCCCGGATGCGTGCCTCGGCGGCCCGGACACGGGCCTGCGAGGCCTGGTCCTCCGGCTCGGCCTCCGCCTCCTCGAGCTGGGCGCGAGCCGCGTCGAGGTCGATCTCGTGCGACATCGCGGCGTGCTCGGAGAGGATCGAGACCCGGTTGTGCGCCACCGAGATGAAGCCGTCGTCGACGGCCACGAAGTGCTGGCGGCCGTCCGGCTCGGTGATCTCCACGACGCAGCTCACCAGCAGCGACAGGACCGGCGCGTGGTCGTGCAGCACGCCGAGGTCGCCCTCCGTCGTCCGTGCGATCACCATCGTCGCCTCGCCCGACCACACCGTGCGGTCGGCGGCGACGAGCTCCACCTGGAACTGGTCGTTGCCGGCCATCAGAGGTTCTTCTGGATCTCGGCCCACTTCTTCTCGACGTCGTCGAGACCGCCGCACATGAAGAAGGCCTGCTCGGCCACGTGGTCGTACTCACCGTCGGCGATCTTGTTGAACGCCTCGATGGTGTCCGAGACCGGGACGGTGGACCCCTCGATGCCGGTGAACTGCTTGGCCACGTAGGTGTTCTGGGACAGGAACCGCTGGATGCGGCGCGCCCGGGACACGATGATCTTGTCCTCCTCGGAGAGCTCGTCCACACCGAGGATCGCGATGATGTCCTGGAGCTCCTTGTTGCGCTGCAGGATCTGCTTGATCCGGATGGCGCAGTCGTAGTGCGCCTGCCCGATGTACTGGGCGTCCAGGATCCGCGAGGTCGACGTCAGCGGGTCCACCGCGGGGTAGATGCCGAGCGAGGCGATCTCGCGCGAGAGCTCGGTGGTCGCGTCGAGGTGGGCGAACGTCGTGGCCGGCGCCGGGTCGGTGTAGTCGTCGGCGGGCACGTAGATCGCCTGCATCGAGGTGATCGAGTGACCGCGCGTCGAGGTGATCCGCTCCTGCAGCGTGCCCATCTCGTCGGCGAGGTTCGGCTGGTAGCCCACGGCGGACGGCATCCGGCCGAGCAGCGTGGAGACCTCGGAACCCGCCTGGGTGAACCGGAAGATGTTGTCGATGAACAGCAGCACGTCCTGGCTCTGCACGTCGCGGAAGTACTCCGCCATCGTCAGCGCCGAGAGGGCCACGCGCAGGCGGGTGCCCGGCGGCTCGTCCATCTGACCGAACACGAGGGCGGTCTGGCCGATGACGCCGGCCTCCTCCATCTCGGCGATCAGGTCGTTGCCCTCACGGGTGCGCTCGCCGACACCGGCGAACACCGACACACCACCGTGGTCCT
Organism: uncultured Actinomycetota bacterium; assembly: GCA_963826155.1. Classification (GTDB taxonomy): domain Bacteria; phylum Actinomycetota; class Actinomycetes; order Propionibacteriales; family Nocardioidaceae; genus Nocardioides. The sequence goes on from CAWGVX010000002.1 coordinate 2,483,117, forward strand.
TGGCGACGCGCGCGATCATCTCCTGGATGAGCACGGTCTTGCCCACGCCCGCACCACCGAACAGGCCGATCTTGCCGCCCTGGACGTACGGCGTGAGCAGGTCGATGACCTTGATGCCGGTCTCGAACATCTGGGTCTTGGACTCCAGCTGGTCGAAGGCCGGGGCCTTGCGGTGGATGCCCCACCGCTCCTTGACGTCGAGCTGCTCGCCCGGCTCGAGGTTCAGGCAGTCACCGGTCGCGTTGAACACGTGGCCCTTGGTCACGTCGCCGACGGGCACCGTGATCGGGGCACCGGTGTCGGTCACCTGCGCGCCGCGGACGAGGCCGTCGGTCGGCTTCAGCGAGATGGCGCGCACCATGCCGTCACCGATGTGCTGGGCGACCTCGAGCGGGAGCGAGGAGGTCTCGCCACCGAGGGTCACCTCGGTCTCGAGCTTGTTGTAGATCGCGGGCATCTGGTCCACGGGGAACTCGATGTCGACGACGGGGCCGATGACCCGCGCGATCCGGCCGACACCAGCGGAGCCGGTCCCCTGGGTCTCTTCAACAGTGGCAGTCATTTCTCACTCACTCCCGGCTTGGGCGTCGGCCAGCGCGTTGACGCCACCGACGATCTCGCTGATTTCCTGGGTAATGCCGGCCTGGCGGGCCTGGTTGGCGATTCGGGTGTACTTCTTGATCAGCTCGTCGGCGTTGTCCGTGGCGGACTTCATCGCCTTCTGGCGGGCGGCCAGCTCGGAGGCGGCCGCCTGCAGCAGGGCGAAGAAGATCCGGCTCTGGACGTACCGCGGCAGCAGCCCGTCGAGGACGTGCTCGGGCGACGGCTCGAACTCGTAGAGCGGCAGCACCTCGTCCGAGGGCGGCTTCTCCTCGCCCTCCACGACCTCCAGCGGCAGCAGCCGGACCGCGTTCGGCTCCTGGACGAGCATCGAGCGGAACCGCGTGTAGACGAGGTGGACCTCGTCGACCGCGTGCTCACCCTCCTCGTCGAGGAACGCCTCGATCAGCGACTGCCCGATGTCCTGGGCGACGTCGTACGACGGCTGGTCGGAGAACCCGGTCCACGCCTTGACCACCGGGCGCTGGCGGAACTTGTAGTACGCCTGGCCCTTGCGGCCGCAGAGGTAGGTCTGGATCTCCTTGCCCTCCTCGCGGAGCTTCTCCGCGAGGCGCTCGCCCTCCTTGAGCACGCTCGAGGAGTAGGCACCCGCCAGGCCGCGGTCGCTGGTCACGATGAGCACGGCGGCCCGCTTGGGCTCCACCGGCTCCCGCGTCAGCGGGTGGTCGACGTTGGAGTACGTCGCCACCGCGGAGACGGCACGGGTGAGCTCACGGGCGTACGGCGCGGCCGCCTGCGCCCGGTGCTGCGCCTTGATGATGCGGGACGCAGCAATGAGCTCCATGGCGCGCGTGATCTTCTTCATCGACTCCGTCGACTTGATCCGCGCTCGGTACTCACGCAGCGAAACGGCCATGCGTCAGCCCCGCTTCTGCTTGACGATCTGCTCCTGGTCCTCGTCCTCCAGCGCCTCGGCCTCGGGCTCGTGGCCGACCTTGATCGAGCCACCCTCCGAGGTCTCGAACTGGTCGAGGAAGGAGTCGTAGGCAGCCTCGAGCGACGACGCGGTGTCGTCCTCGAACTTCTGCGTCTCGCGGATCGCGGCGAGGATGCCCTCGTGCGAGCGGCGCAGGTAGTCGAGGAACTCCTGCTCGAAGCGCAGCACGTCGGCGGCCGGGACCTTGTCGAGGCGGCCGGTGGTGCCGGTCCACAGGGAGACGGTCATCTCCTCCAGCGGGTACGGCGAGTAGGCCGGCTGCTTGAGCAGCGCCATCAGCCGCTGGCCGCGCTCGAGCTGCTGGCGGGAGGCCGCGTCGAGGTCGGAGGCGAACATCGCGAACGCCTCCATCGCGCGGAACTGCGCCAGGTCGACCTTGAGCGAGCCGGTGACGGCCTTCATCGCCTTGGTCATCGCCGAGCCACCCACGCGGGAGACCGACACACCGACGTCGATCGCCGGGCGCTGGTTGGCCGCGAACAGGTCGGACTGGAGGAAGATCTGCCCGTCGGTGATCGAGATGACGTTGGTCGGGATGAACGCCGAGACGTCGTTGGCCTTGGTCTCGATGATCGGCAGGCCGGTCATCGAGCCCGCGCCCATCTCGTCGTTCAGCTTCGCGCAACGCTCGAGCAGGCGGCTGTGCAGGTAGAACACGTCGCCGGGGAACGCCTCGCGGCCCGGCGGGCGGCGCAGCAGCAGCGAGACCGCGCGGTAGGCGTCGGCCTGCTTGGACAGGTCGTCGAAGACGATCAGGACGTGCTTGCCCTCGTACATCCAGTGCTGGCCGATGGCCGAGCCGGTGTACGGCGCGAGGTACTTGAAGCCCGCGCTGTCGGAGGCGGGGGACGCCACGATCGTGGTGTACTCCAGCGCGCCGGCCTCCTCGAGGGCGCCACGCACCGACGCGATGGTCGAGCCCTTCTGGCCGATGGCGACGTAGATGCACCGGACCTGCTTGGTCGGGTCACCGGAGTCCCAGTTCTGCTTCTGGTTGATGATCGTGTCGATGGCGATCGTCGTCTTGCCGGTCGCCCGGTCACCGATGATCAGCTGGCGCTGCCCACGACCGATGGGGGTCATGGAGTCGATCGCCTTGATGCCGGTGGCCAGCGGCTCGTGCACCGACTTGCGCTGCACCACGGACGGGGCCTGCAGCTCCAGCGCGCGACGCTCGTTGGACTCGATGTCGCCGAGGCCGTCGATCGGGGTGCCGAGCGGGTCGACCACGCGGCCCATGAACCCGTCGCCGACGGGGACCGAGAGGATCTCGCCGGTACGGCGGACCGTCTGGCCCTCCTCGATCTTGTCGAAGTCACCGAGGATGACGACACCGATCTCGCGGGTGTCCAGGTTCAGGGCGATGCCCAGGGTGCCGTCCTCGAACTCCAGCAGCTCGTTGGCCATCGCCGAGGGCAGACCGGTCACGCGCGCGATGCCGTCGCCCGCCTCCGCGACCGTGCCGACCTCTTCGCGGCTGGCAGCCTCGGGCCGGTAGTCGGCGACGTACTTCTGCAGCGCGTCGCGGATCTCCTCCGGACGGATCGTGAGCTCCGTCATTGCGTCCCTACTCTCTTGTGTCTCTTCGTAAGTTCGGGTGAGCGAAGTGCCCGTGGTGAGAGCCGTCAGCCGGCCAGACGCCGGCGGGCGTCGTCGAGGCGGCTCGAGATGGTGCCGTCGATGACCTGGTCACCGATCTCGACGCGGAGGCCCCCGATGACGCTGGGGTCGACCACGACGTTGAGGTGCACCGGGCGGTCGTACTGACCCGCCAGGGCGCCCGCGAGCCGCTGCTGCTCGGCGTCGGTCAGCGGCTTGGCCACCCGCACCAGGGCGACCAGCCGGTTGCGGCTCTCGGCCGCGACCCGGGAGTACTCGTCGATCGCGCGGGCGACGGTGAGGTGCACCCCGCTGACCGCTCGCTCGGCGAGGCGCAGGGCCGCGCCGCTCACCTTGCCCTCGAGCAGCGAGCGCACCAGCCCACGCTTGTCGGAGGCCGAGCGGGCCGGGTCCGAGAGCGCGTCCCGGAGCCCGGGGTTGTCGGCGACGAGCCGACCGAACCCGAACAGGTCGTCCTCGAGCCGGTCGCCCTCGCCCGAGGAGTCGGCCGACTTGACCAGCGAGACGACGCCGACCTGCTCCAGCGCCTTCGCGAGGTCGCCGCTGGAGGCCCAGCGCAGGGCGGCCGCCTGCGCCGCCAGCTCCGTCGCCGCCTTGTCGAGGTGGGCCGAGAAGACCCCGCTCGCGAGGTTCGACTTGGCCTCCGCGGGCGTCGAGGGGTCGGTGACCGCGCGCCGCAGGGCCGGCTGGTCGCGCAGCACGTCGGCCGCCGCGAACAGGCTCTCCCCCACGGCTGCGCCGTCGGCGCCGCCGTCGAGCACGGAGCCCAGCGCCTCGGTGAGCCGCGCGAGCGACTCCGCCGAGGACCCCTGGACCGACGTGGTGGAGGTGGACATCAGTTGACCCCACCCGTGCTGCCGGCGTGGCTGCTGTCGAGGTCGGCGAGGAAGCGGTCGACGACCCGGCTCTGGCGCGCCTCGTCGTCGAGCGACTCGCCGACGATGCGCCCGGCCAGCGAGGTGGCCAGCGTGCCGACCTCGTTGCGCAGGGACGCGACCGCGGCCTTGCGGTCGGCCTCGATCTGGGTGTGGGCGTGCTCGACGATCCGCTGGGCCTCGGCCTGGGCCTGGTCCCGCATCTCGGCGATGATCGCCGCACCCTGCTCGCGCGCCTCCTCGCGGATGCGCGCCGCCTCGTGCCGGGCGTCGGCGATCTGGGCCCGGAACTCCTCCTCGGCCTCGTGGGCCTCGGACTTCGCCTGGTCGAGATCGGCGAACTGCTGGCGGATCGCCTCCTGGCGGGCCGTCATCGCCTTGTTGATCGGCGGGATGACGAACTTGGCCAGGATCCACACCATGATCGCGAACGCGAACAGCTCGACGAAGAACGTCCCGTTGGGAACGAGGAAGTTGCTCTCCATCGCGACGATCGCTTGGGTTGCCATCGGTTGGTTCCTTTGCTCTGGGGCGGCGCTACGGGTGGTGCCCGGTGACCCGGTGGATCAGGGACCCGGATCAGGCGAGGACGAAGACGAACAGCGCCATGAACGCGAGGTTGATGAAGAACATCGCCTCGACCAGGCCGACCGTCAGGAAGAAGATCGTCTGGAGCCGGCCCTGGGCCTCGGGCTGGCGGGCGACGCCCTGGATGTAGGACGAACCGGCCAGACCGTCACCGATGCCGGCGCCGATGGCGCCGCCGGCCAGGGCAAGGCCACCACCGACGAACGCGCCGGCGGTCTGGACTGCGGTGTCCATGCTAGTACTGCCACTGTGTCTCCTTGGTTGTGCGCCGGGGTGACCGGCGCTCGTTGGTTACCTCGGGGTGCGTGCTGTCCCGGACGGGTCAGCGCGCGGGAACGGGGGTGGGGGTGGTCTCCACCGCGGTGTCGGCGGTGCCGGTGTCGGCCGCGGTGTCGTCGTGGTCGTCGTGCTCGTCGTGGCCCGCGCCGGCCATACCGAAGTACAGCACGGTCAGCAGCGCGAAGATGAACGCCTGGATACCGCCGATGAACATGTCGAACAGCTTCCACACCAGGTTCGGCAGCCAGGACGCGTAGAACGGGATGAGCCCGATCAGCGCGAGCATGATGCCGCCGGCGAAGATGTTGCCGAAGAGTCGCAGCGCGAGCGTGATCGGCTTGGTCAGCTCCTCGAGGATGTTCAGCGGGAGCAGCACCGGGAACGGCTCGACGAAGTGCTTGAAGTAGCCCTTCACGCCCTTCTCGCGGATGCCGTAGACCCACACGCCGACCATCGCCATGATCGCCATCGCGTAGGTCAGGTTGGTGTCCGCGGTGGGTGCCGGGAGCAGGTGCAGGTGGTGGTTGATCTCGGTCGGGAGCAGCTCCAGCCAGTTCGCGATCAGGATGAAGAAGAACAGCGCGACGGCGAGCGGGACCACGAAGGGGTGCACCCGGCCGAGGTTGTCCTCCACCTGGGTGTTCACCTCGCCGACGACGGCCTCCCAGAGCAGCTGCACCTTGGTGGGCACGTGGCTCGGGTTCTTCTTCGTGAGCGCCGAACGGGCCCAGAAGCCGAGGATCAGCACGATCGCACCGGCGACCAGCGTCGAGATGATGGTGTCGATGTTGAACGTGATCCCACCCACGGTGCGGGTGGTGTGCTCGCCGATCTTGATGTTCGTGTCGGCGAGCGGCAGCAGGAGGCCGGTCACGGCTTCTTCAACTCCTTCAGCAGCGGGAGCGCCGTCATCACCAGGGCGATGAGGCGGAACAGGGCCAGGCCGAGCAGCAGCCCGATGCCGTCAGGCCAGAAGGCCACGGCGATCCCGACCGCGATCACGGTCAGGACCAGGAGCCGGACGAAGGTGGCCGACGCGAGCTTGCCGCGCGTCATCTCCTCCCCCGACCGGATGATCTTGAGCAGCCACCGCTCGGTGGCCAGGTGGTTGAGCAGGCCGAGCGCGATGCCGGCGGTGATGCAGCCCGCCAGCGTCCAGCGGTCGAGCTGGCCGAGGATCCAGTAGCTCGCGACGACGAGCACCAGCGCGACGCCCATGGTCCTGCGCTGGTCGCGCAGCACGGTGCCGAGCAGCGAGCCGCGGCCGGCCTCGTCGCCCGCGGCGGGGCTGCCCGGGTCGCCCGTGGTGGGCGTGGTCTCGGGTGTGGTCATCGTGGTGCTCGTGTCCATGGTGTTTCCGGTGGGGTCGAGGGAGGGGGTCATCGGGGGTCAGCCCCGAAGTGCCGACCTGACCCGCAGCCAGAAGCCGACCGCACCGGCGACGATGCCGAGCGCGATGCCCACGAGGGTGAATGCCGGGGACGTGCCGGCGGCGTGGTCCACGAGCAGCCCGAGGACCGTGCCCGCGATGACGGCGCCGGCGAGGAGACCCCCGAGCCCTGCGAGGTCGCGACCGCGCAGCGTGTTTTCGGAGTTCTCATCGACCATCCACCCAAGTCGCTTTCATCGGCAGGCTTGACGACGCCAGCACGGAGACAGCCCTTCAGGCTCTTCTCAGGAACGTCCGACGACGGCGTGAAACTACCACAGCAGGAGTGCCTCGCGAACCCGGGGACCGGGGCGGTCCGGGAGGCTCCACCGGTGGTTCGGAGGAGGCTGCTGCGACACGCGGTCGTCATGTTCGGCGGCCGATCTGTCAGGGGTGGGCGGTGCTTGTGAAAACTAGCACAAAGTCCGCACCGGTCAGTAACCGGGGGCGTCTGCGTGGACCGCCGGAGGTGCTGCGCTGCCCCACCCCGGGAGGGCCGGTCAGGACCCGACGCCCCCGCTGGCGGGGTCGGGCAGCCGGTGCACGCGCGGGAGCAGGAACGTCACCGTGATCGTGAGCGCCGCCAGCGCGGCCAGGCCGCCCCACATCCACGGGCCCGTGTAGAGGCTGACCAGCACGGTGCCGAAGGCCACCAGGCCGGCCCACATCCACATGATGAGGACCGCGCGACGCTGGGAGTGCCCGATCTCCAGCAGCCGGTGGTGCAGGTGCTGCTTGTCGGGGGCGAAGGGCGAGCGGCCGGCGCGGGTGCGTCGTACGACGGCGAGGACCAGGTCCAGCAGCGGCACCACCATGATCGAGATCGGCAGCGCCAGCGGCAGCAGGGTCGGCACCAGGCTGGCCCGGGAGCCCGCCGCACCCTGGCTGATCTCGTTGCCGGCGAACTGTCCGGTCAGCGTCACCGCGCTGGCGGAGAGCACCAGCCCGATGAGCATCGAGCCGCTGTCGCCCATGAAGATCCGCGCCGGGTGGAAGTTGTGCGCGAGGAAGCCGGCGCAGGCCCCGGCCAGCGCGACGCTGAGCAGCGCGCTGGTGGTCGCGCGCGAGGTGTCGTTGAAGCGCGTGAGCTGGTAGCAGAACAGGAAGAACGCCACCGCCCCGATGCCGACCACGCCCGCGGCGAGCCCGTCGAGGCCGTCGACGAAGTTCACCGCGTTGACCGTCGCGACCACGATGAAGCCGGTCAGCAGCGCCCCCTGGGAGGCGTCGAGGGCGAACTGGGTGCCGTCCGGGGTCGGGAAGAAGACGTACTGGATCCCGAAGACGATGAGGAAGCCGGCCGCCAGCACCTGGCCGCCCAGCTTGGTCAGGGCGTCGAGCTCGAAGAGGTCGTCGAGGACCCCGACGGCGCAGATCAGCGCGCCCGCGATCAGCACCACGCCGGCGTCGCGGAAGACGAACGGGCCGCTGCGGGAGAGGAACGGCAGCTCCCGGGCGACGACGTACGCCGCGACGAGGCCGCCGAGCATCGCCAGCCCGCCGAGGTACGGCACCGGCTCGGCGTGCACGTCACGGTCGCGGACCCGGGCCACCGCGCCGGTGCGCAGGGCGATCTCGCGGGCGATCACGGTCAGCAGGTAGGTGACCGTCCCCGCGACCAGGAACACCAGGACGTACTCGCGCACCGACCCTCGGCCCCTCTCAGCCCTCGTCCGTGAGCGCGGCGCCGAGGGGCTCCAGCACCGCGTTGAGCTGCTCCAGCGACAGGGCCCCGCGGCGGAGCACCCGGCCCCGCTCCCCGGTCACGTCGATGATCGTGGAGGCCTCGCCGCCCGGCGACTCCCCGGCGTCGACGACGACCTCGACGGCCTCCCCCAGCATCTGCTCGGCCTGGTCGGCGTCGGTGGCCGCCGGCATGCCGGTGAGGTTCGCCGAGCTGACCGCCAGCGGACCGGTGCGCTCCAGGATCTCGAGGGCGACGTCGTGGTCGGGCATCCGCACCGCCACGGTGCCACGGGTGTCCCCCAGGTCCCACTGCAGCGAGCCCTGCTGGTGGCACACGAGCGTGAGCGGCCCCGGCCAGAACTCCTCGATCAGCGCCCGCGCCCACGACGGGACGCGGACCGCGAGCGCGTCGACCGTCGTGGCCGCGCTGACCAGCACCGGCGGCGGCATCTCCCGGCCGCGGCCCTTGGCCGCGAGCAGTCCGCGCACCGCGGCGGGGTCGAAGGCGTCGGCGCCGATGCCGTAGACGGTGTCGGTGGGCAGCACGACGAGCTGCCCGTGCTGGACGGCCACAGCGGCGGCGGCGACCGCCGCCTCGCGCTCGTCGTCGGTGCCCGTGGGGTAACGCTTGCTCACGATCGACCTTCCTGCGTCTTGCTGACCCTCGTCCGCAATCTAACGGGCCCGGGTCACGGTACGACCGGCGCCTCGGTCGGGCCGGCCAGCCGCGCCGTCGTGAACCGGGGCCGGCCCGCCAGGTCGGCGTGGTCGCGCACCTCGGCCCAGCGGCCGGTCGCGGAGAACACCGCGGGCGCGGACTCCCCCTGCACGTCGGCGTGCTCGAAGCCCACCACTCCCCCCGGACGCAGCAGCCGTGCCGCCCGGCGCGCCAGCACCCGGATCGCGTCGAGGCCGTCCTGCCCGGAGAACAGCGCGAGGTGGGGGTCGTGGTCGCGGGCCTCCGGCGCCACCGACTCCCAGGCCTCCAGCGGGATGTACGGCGGGTTGCAGGTGATCACGTCGACGGTGCCGGCCAGGTCCTCGAACGCGGTCGCGAAGTCGCCCTGCCGCAGGTCCACACCGGTGTCGGCGAGGTTGCGGGCCGCCCAGGCGTGCGCCCGCTCGTCGAGCTCCACCGCGTGCACGCTCGCCCCCGGGACCTCGTCGGCGACCGCCTTGGCGATGGCCCCCGATCCGGTGCACAGGTCCACCACCACGCACCGGGTCGTCCGCATCAGCGGCACTTCTAGGTCCCGCTCATGCGGACGACCCGAGGCGAGCAGGGCGGTGGCGCGGTCGACCGCCCAGCCCGCCAGCAGCTCGGTCTCGGGCCGTGGCACGAACACCCCGGGGCCGACCTGCAGCTCGACGTGGCGGAACGCCGCGGTGCCGATCAGGTGCTGCAGCGGTTCGCGGGCGGCCCGGCGGGCCACCAGCCCGGCGTACTCCTCGCGCCGCTCGTCGGGGACGGTGTCCACGAGCACGAGCCGGCCCCGGGTGGTGCCGAGGACGTGGGCGAGCAGCTCGCCGGCGTCGTGCTCCGGGCTGGCCACGCCCGCCTCGCGCAGCCGGCGCACCGCCTCGGCGACCAGCTCGCGACGACCGGTCACGACCGGCTCACTGCTGGGCCGCGTCGAGGGCCGCGGCCAGGTCGGCCTCGAGGCAGGAGTCGAGGACGGGCTGCAGGTCGCCGTCGAGCACCTGGTCGAGGTTGTAGGCCTTGTAGCCGGTGCGGTGGTCGGAGATCCGGTTCTCGGGGTAGTTGTAGGTGCGGATCCGCTCGGAGCGGTCGACGGTGCGGACCTGGCTGCGCCGGGCGTCGCTCGCCTCGGCGGCGGCCGCCTCCTGGGCGGCGGCCAGCAGCCGCGCCCGCAGGATCCGCATGGCCTGCTCACGGTTCTGCAGCTGGCTCTTCTCGTTCTGGCAGCTCACGACGATGCCGGTCGGCAGGTGCGTGATCCGGACGGCCGAGTCGGTCGTGTTCACGCTCTGGCCACCGGGGCCGCTGCTGCGGAAGACGTCGATGCGCAGGTCGTTCTCGTCGACCTGGACCTCGACCTGCTCGGCCTCGGGCAGCACCAGCACCCCGGCCGCGCTGGTGTGGACGCGGCCCTGCGACTCGGTCACGGGCACCCGCTGGACCCGGTGCACGCCGCCCTCGAACTTCAGCAGGCCGTACGGCGCCTCCCCGGGTTCGGTCGTCCCCCTGGCCTTGACCGCCACCGTCACCGACTTGTAGCCGCCCAGGTCGGACTCGGTGGCGTCGAGCACCTCGACCTTCCACCCCCGGCGCTCGGCGTACCGGGTGTACATGCGCAGCAGGTCGCCGGCGAACAGGGCCGACTCCTCGCCGCCCTCCCCGGACTTGACCTCGAGCAGCGCGTCCTTGTCGTCGACCGGGTCCCGGGGCACCAGCAGGCGGCGCAGCCGCTCCTCGGCGGCCTCGAGGTCCGCGGCCAGCGTCGTGGCCTCCTCGGCGAACGCCGGGTCCTCGCTCGCCAGCTCGCGCGCCGCCTCGAGGTCCTCGCCGAGGCCCTGCCAGCGACGCCAGGCGGTGATCACCGAGGTCAGCTGGGCGTAGCGCTGGTTGAGCTGCTTGGCCAGCCGCGCGTCGGCGTGGGTCTCGGGCGCGGCGAGCCGCGTCTCGAGCTCGGCGTGCTCGGCCACGAGCCCCTCGACGGCCTCGAACATCGACACTCCCTCTTCGTGGGGCCTCTCCGTGGGGCCCTCCGTGGGGCGCGCCGCCCGGGTGCCCCTGACATGCGACGAGCGCCGGCCCCCACCACGTGGGAACCGGCGCTCGACCGCGACTACTTCTTGTTGGCAGCAGCCTTGGCGTAGCGGGCCTCGAAGCGGGCGACGCGGCCGCCGGTGTCGAGGATCTTCTGCTTGCCGGTGTAGAACGGGTGGCACTGCGAGCAGACGTCGGCGTGGATCGAGCCGGAGGTCGCGGTGCTGCGGGTGGTGAACGTGTTGCCGCAGGTGCAGGTGACCGCGGTCTCGACGTACTCGGGGTGGATGTCCTTCTGCATGGTCTGTCCTCTCTCTGGGCCGCCGGGTCGCACGCGGAGGTCGCGGGCGTGAACCGGAGCCGGCACGCAATTGTGCCACCACCGACAACACGGAGGTAATCGCGGGCATTCCCGCGTCCGGCGCCCGGCTCGGGAGGCAGGGTCAGGCGCGGGTCCCGAGCAGCGCCTCGACCCGGGCGCCCAGCTCGCGCGGGCTGAACGGCTTGGTGATGTAGTCGTCCGCCCCGCAGTCGAAGCCGCTCTCGACGTCGGACTCCTGGGCCCGCGCGGTCAGCAGGATCACCGGCAGGTCCGCCAGCGCCGGGTCGGCCCGGATGGTCCGGATCGCCTCCAGCCCCGAGACGCCCGGCATCATCACGTCGAGGACCGCGAGGTCGGGGCGAGCGGCCCGGCAGGCCTCGACGGCTGCCCCACCGTCGGCGACCGCGACCACGTCGTGGCCCAGGGTCGAGAGCTTGAACTCCACGAGCTCGCGGATGTCCACGTCGTCGTCGGCCACCACGATCCTCGCCACACCACTCCCCCTCCGCGTGCCCTGCCTTGCCGGGGCACACCCTAGCGCCGAACCCGCCCCGCAACGCGGGAAGCCGGACGCTCCACGGTCGGAGTCGTCCGGCTTCCGCGCTCGCGTGGTCCGGCGTCAGTCGCCCTGGCCGGGGGCCGTGGGCGTCGTCTTCTGGATCTGCATCAGGAACTCGATGTTGCTCTGCGACTTCCTGAGCCGCTCGAGCAGCAGCTCCAGCGCCTGCTGGCCGTCGAGCCCGGAGAGCACCCGGCGCAGCTTCCAGACGATCGCGAGCTCCTCCTTGCTCATCAGGAGCTCCTCGCGGCGGGTCCCCGACTGGACGGCGTCGATCGCCGGGAAGAGCCGCTTGTCGGCGAAGTCCCGGCGCAGCCGGATCTCCATGTTGCCGGTGCCCTTGAACTCCTCGAAGATCACCTCGTCCATCTTCGAACCGCTCTCGATGAGCGCGGTGGCGAGGATGGTGAGCGAGCCGCCGTTCTCGATGTTGCGCGCCGCGCCGAAGAACTTCTTCGGCGGGTAGAGCGCGGCGGAGTCGACACCACCGGAGAGGATCCGGCCGCTCGCCGGCGCGGCCAGGTTGTAGGCCCGGCCGAGGCGGGTGATGCCGTCGAGCAGCACGACCACGTCGTGGCCGAGCTCGACGAGCCGCTTGGCACGCTCGATGGCGAGCTCGGCGACCACCGTGTGGTCGGCGGCCGGCCGGTCGAACGTCGAGGAGATGACCTCACCCTTGACCGAGCGCTCGAAGTCGGTGACCTCCTCCGGCCGCTCGTCGACGAGCACCACCATCAGGTGGCACTCGGGGTTGTTCGCGGAGATCGAGTTCGCGATCGACTGCATGATCATCGTCTTGCCGGCCTTGGCCGGAGACACGATCAGGCCCCGCTGGCCCTTGCCGATCGGCGCGGCGATGTCGATGACCCGCCCGATCAGGTTGTCGTGGCCGGTCTCGAGGCGCAGCCGCTCGGAGGGGTAGAGCGGCGTGAGCCGGGAGAACTCGACCCGGTGCTTGGCGGTCTCGGGGTCGGCCCCGTTCACGCTCTCGATGCGCACCATCGGGTTGAACTTCTCCTTGCGCTCGCCCTCCCGGGGCTGGCGCACCTCGCCGATGATCGCGTCGCCGCGGCGCAGGCCGTACTTGCGCACCATCGAGAGGGAGACGTAGACGTCCTCCGGACCGGGCAGGTAGCCGCTGGTCCGCACGAACGCGTAGTTGTCGAGCACGTCGAGGATGCCGGCGGCCGGCACCAGGACGTCGTCCTCGAGGATCGTGGTGTCGGGCTCGCGCTGGCCGCCGCTGCTGGGGCGGCCGCCCCGGTCGCGGTCGCCCGCCCGGTCGCGGCCCCGCCGGCGACGGTTGCGGCGGCTGCCGCCCTCGCCGTCGTCGCCACGGTTGTCATCCCCACGGTTCTGGTCGCCGCGGTCCTGCTGCTTCTGGTCGCCACGGTTCTGCTGGCGCTCGCGGTCCTGCTTCTGCTCGCTGCGGTTCTGCTGGTCCTGCTTCTGCTCGCTGCGGTTCTGCTGGTCCTGCTTCTGCTCGCCGCGCTGCTGGCGCTCGCGGCCCTGCTTCTGCTCGCCCCGGTCCTGGCCGTCGCGGCCCTGCTTCTGCTCGCCGCGGTCCTGGCCGTCACGGTCCTGGCGGGTGCGCGCCCGGTCCTGGCCGCCGCGGTCGTCGCGCTGCTCCCGGGCCTCGCCGCGGGCCTCCGGGGCCTGGGCCGACCGGCCGTCACCATCCGCGCTCGGCGCGGTGGCGTCGGTGCGCGCGGTCCTGCGCGCCTGCTGGCCTGAGTCCTGCTGGCCGGAGTCCTGCTGGCCGGAGTCCTGGGCCTGGTCCGTGTCCCCCCGGCCCCGGGCGGGCTTCCGGGTGGGAGCGGCGCCGCCCTGGGCGGCCTTGATCGCCTCCACGAGCTGGGCCTTCTTCATGCTGCCCGCGCCGGGGATGCCCATGCCGGCGGCCATGGACTTCAGGTCCGCGATCAGCATGGAGCTGAGCCCGCCACCGCGCTTCTTCGGAGCAGTCGCGCCGGACTCGGGCGCAGCGGTGGAGGAATCGATGGTTTCCGTCACGTGAGGTCCTTCCCACGTATCAGTGCCGAACCGGCCCCACAGGCCGTCGGCTGCTGGTCATGGCCCCCTTCCCGCCGGGACTCCACGAGGAGTGCGCTTGGCGGACGTGCGGGACGGGGCCCGCACCGGAAGAGGGAGAGATCGCACCGGAGAACTGGAGTCTGCTGGTGCCACGCCGAGAACTCTGACGCACCTGCAGGCTACCACCCGGGCCGCGTCGATGTGGCATCGGGCACGTTTTCGTGCCGGGGTGTCGCGGGACGACCCGGGGGCGACCCGGGGCGTGCCGAGCGGCTGCCCTAGAAGCTGCGGAGCCCGTCCCGGTCGACCGCGAGGTGATGGGCCCGCCAACCCTCCGGGCACCGGCCCAGGAGCCGCTCCGCCGACACCGGCGAGGCACCGGGGCCGTCGGTGAACGCCAGCACCGTGGGCCCGGCTCCGGACACCACGGCCGCGACCCCGTCGGCACGCAGGTCGTCGACGAGGGCGAGCGAGGCGGGCATGGCGGCGCGCCGGTACTCCTGGTGCAGGTAGTCCCGGGTCGCCCGCCACAGCTGCTCCGGCTGCCCCGCGAGTGCGGCGACCAGCAGCGCCGTACGTCCGGCGTCGGCGGCCGCGTCCGCGTGCGGGACCTGGCCCGGCAGCAGGCCGCGGGCCACCTCGGTGGAGACCGGCGTCGGCGGCACGAAGACCACGGTGCCGACCCGGGGGTCGACCGCCGAGGCCACCGACCAGAAGCCGTCGTGGTCCTGCCCGGAGATGGTGAACCCGCCGTAGAAGGCGGGCGCCACGTTGTCGGGGTGCCCCTCGAGCCGGGCTGCGAGGTCGAACAGCGCGTCGTCGCCCACCAGCAGCGAGCCGCCGGCGACCAGGCCCCGTGCCAGGCTGACGCCGGCCACGATCGCCGCCGAGGACGACCCCAGCCCGCGCGCGTGCGGGATGACGTTGCGGCAGCGCAGGCGGAGTCCGGGCGGGGCCGCGTCCATGGCCTCGAAGGCCGCGCGCATCGCCCGGACCACGAGGTGCGACTCGTCCCGGGGCACGTCCTCCGCCCCGGCGCCGTCCACCTCCACGTGCAGGCCGTCGACGACGACCTCGGCCTCGAGCTCGTCCCGCAGGTCCAGGGCGAGGCCGAGCGAGTCGAACCCCGGTCCGAGGTTGGCCGACGTGGCCGGGACCGAGACCCGGACCGGGCCCTCGACGAAGGTCACCATGACGTCCCGGCTGCGCTCAGCCGAGGCCGGCCGCGCGGGCCGCGGCCGCCACGTCGGCGTCGACCACGGTGTCCACGATGCTGTTCCCGCCGCTGGCGTAGCCCTCGAGGGCGGTGGCGGTGTCCTTGAGGCCGTGACCGGTGACCGTGACGACCACGCTGCTGCCGGCGTAGGACTCCCCTGCCTCCAGCTCGGCGAGCATGCCGGCCACGCCGGCCGCCGAGGCCGGCTCGACGAACACACCGTCGTGGCTGGCCAGCGCGCGCTGCGCCGCGAGGATCTGCTCGTCGCTCACGGCGGCGAACCGGCCGCCGGACTCCTCGCGCGCCGCCACCGCGAGGTGCCAGGAGGCGGGGTTGCCGATCCGGATCGCGGTGGCCTTGGTCTCCGGGTGCGGGAACGGCTCGCCGGTCACCAGCGGGGAGGCCCCGGCGGCCTGGAAGCCGCGCATCACGGGCTTCCGGGTGGCCAGCCCGAGCTCGGCGTACTGCCGGTAGCCGAGCCAGTACGCCGAGATGTTGCCGGCGTTGCCGACCGGGAGCAGGTGGAAGTCGGGGGCGTCGCCGAGGAAGTCGACGATCTCGAACGCGGCGGTCTTCTGGCCCTCCAGCCGCACCGGGTTCACCGAGTTCACCAGCGCGACCGGGTACTCCTCGGCCAGGCCCTTGGCCAGCCGCAGGCAGTCGTCGAAGTTGCCGCGCACCATGATCACCCGGGCGCCGTGCATGATCGCCTGCGCCATCTTGCCGGCCGCGATCTTGCCCTCGGGCACGAGCACGAGCGGCTTGAGCCGGGCCTTGGCGGCGTAGGCGGCCATCGACGCGGACGTGTTGCCGGTCGAGGCGCACACCACCGCCTCCGCGCCCTGGTGCCTGGCCACCGAGATCGCCGCGGTCATGCCGCGGTCCTTGAACGACCCGGTGGGGTTGTCGCCCTCGACCTTCAGCCACACCTCGGCGCCGGTGAGGCCGGAGAGCCACTCCGAGTGCACCAGGGGCGTGCCGCCCTCGCGCAGCGTCACGGCGGGGGTGTCGGCCGGGATGTCGAGCAGCGCGCGGTACTCCTCCACCACCCCGCGCCACTGGTGGGTGCGCGCCGGGGCCCGGTCGAGACGGTCCGTGGAGCCCTCGGCCCGGTGATCGAGCTTGTCGAGATTCACTCCTGCTCCCCCTCCACCCGCATCACCGAGGTGACCTCGCGGACGATGTCCATGCCCCGCAGGTGGGCGACGGTCGCGCTCAGCTGCGCGTCGGTGGCCTCGTGGGAGACCACGACGAGCTGCGCGTCGAGGTCCCGGCCCTCCTGGCGCACGGTCTGGATCGAGACGCCGTGCTCGGCGAAGGCGGTCGCGACCGCGGCCAGCACGCCGGCACGGTCCTCGACGTCGATCGCGACGTGGTAGCGGGTGCGGGTCTCCCCCATCGGCAGCACCGCCCGGTCGGCGTACGCCGACTCGCCGGCGCCGCGGGTGTCCGCGAGCCGGTTGCGGGCCACCGTCACCAGGTCGCCCAGCACGGCCGAGGCGGTGGGCGCGCCGCCCGCGCCCGGGCCGTAGAACATCAGCTGCCCCGCCGCCTCGGACTCCACGAAGACCGCGTTGTAGGCCTCGCGCACCGAGGCCAGCGGGTGGGACCGCGGGATCATCGCCGGGTGCACCCGGGCCGAGACGGCCTGGTCGCCGCCGGCGCTCGTGCGCAGCTCGCAGATCGCGAGCAGCTTGACCACGCTGTTCATCTCCCGCGCCGACTGCACGTCGGCGGCGGTCACCTCGGAGATGCCCTCGCGGTAGACGTCGGAGGCGGTGACCCGGCTGTGGAAGGCGAGCGAGGCCAGGATGGCCGCCTTCGCCGCGGCGTCGAACCCCTCGACGTCGGCGGTCGGGTCGGCCTCGGCGTACCCGAGGTCCTGGGCCTCCTCGAGGGCCTCGGCGAAGCCGCTGCCCGAGGTGTCCATCTTGTCCAGGATGAAGTTGGTGGTGCCGTTGACGATGCCGAGCACCCGGGTGACCCGGTCGCCCGCCAGCGACTCGCGCAGCGGGCGCAGGATCGGGATGGCGCCGGCGACCGCGGCCTCGTAGTAGAGGTCCCGGCCGGCCTTCTCGGCGGCCTCGAACAGCGTCGGCCCGTCCTCGGCCAGCAGCGCCTTGTTGGCGGTCACGACCGAGGCGCCGTTCTCCAGGGCGGCCAGGATCAGGCCGCGGGCGGGCTCGATGCCGCCGATCACCTCGACGACCAGGTCCACGTCGGGCCGCGCGACCAGGCCGGCCGCGTCGGTGGTGAGCAGCTCGGCGGGCAGGTCGACCTCGCGCGGCGCGTCGAGCCGGCGCACGGCGACGCCGACCAGCTCGACCGGGGCGCCGACGCGCGCGGTGAGGTCGCCGGCCTGCTCGCGCAGCAGCCGCACGACCTGGGAGCCGACCGAGCCGCAGCCGAGAACGGCCACCCTGAGTGCCTCGCCTGGGAGGGGCATTGATGCCGGGCTATCCACTGACCACTCCCACGTCTGTCGCCAACAAGTCGTCCACACTCTCCCTCCGCACGACCACGCGCGTCTTGCCGTCCCGCACAGCGATCACCGGCGGACGCGGTGCGTGGTTGTAGTTCGAGGCCATCGAGCGGCAGTAGGCGCCGGTGCCGGGCACCGCCACCAGGTCGCCCGGGGCCACGTCCGCGGGCAGGAACTCGTCCTTCACCACGATGTCACCCGCCTCGCAGTGCCGGCCCACCACCCGGGCCAGCGTCGGCGGCGCCGCCGAGGGGCGGGAGGCCAGCGTGCAGGAGTAGTCGGCGTCGTAGAGCGCGGTGCGGATGTTGTCGCTCATGCCGCCGTCGACGCTGACGTAGGTGCGTCGCGCGCCGCCGTCCAGCGCGACCTCCTTGACCGTGCCGACCTCGTAGACCGTGCAGGTCGACGGGCCGACGATGGCCCGGCCGGGCTCGATCGAGAGCCGCGGCGCCGGGATGTCCAGCGCCCGGCACTCGTGCTCGACGATCTTCGACATCTCCGTCGCCAGCTGTGCGGGGTCCGTGGGGTCGTCCTGGGTCGTGTAGGCGATGCCGAACCCGCCGCCCAGGTCCATCTCGGGCGGCACCACGCCGAGCTCCTGCGAGATCCGGGCCTGCAGCGCCAGCACCCGGCGCGCGGCGACCTCGAACCCCGAGGAGTCGAAGATCTGCGAGCCGATGTGCGAGTGCAGGCCGAGCAGCTCCAGGCCGTCGGCGGCCAGCACCCGGCGCACGGCCTCGAGGGCGTCGCCGCTGGTGATCGAGAAGCCGAACTTCTGGTCCTCGTGGGCGGTGGCGATGTACTCGTGGGTGTGCGCCTCGACGCCGGCGGTCACCCGCACCATCACCCGTGCGGTCGCACCGGTCTCGGCGGCGAGCTGCGCGAGCCGGTCGACCTCGACGAAGGAGTCGAGGATGATCCGCCCCACGCCGAGCTCCAGCGCGCGCCGCAGCTCGGGGACGGTCTTGTTGTTGCCGTGGAAGCCGATCCGCGCCGGGTCGAAGCCGGCCCGCTCGGCGACCGCCAGCTCACCGCCGGTGCAGACGTCGAGCGACAGGCCCTCCTCGTCCACCCAGCGCGCCACGGTGGTGCACAGGAAGGCCTTGCCGGCGTAGAACACGTCGTACGCCGCGAAGGCGTCGCGGAAGGCGCGGGCCCTGGCCCGGAAGTCGGCCTCGTCGAGGACGTACGCCGGGGAGCCGTGCTCGGCCACCAGGTCGGGCAGGGTGACCCCGCCCACCTCGAGGACGCCGTCGACCTTGCGGGCCGTGGTCGACCACAGCTGCGGGACCAGCTCGTCGGGGTCGGTCGGCTGGCGCAGCCAGGACGGCGCGCGCAACGCTCCGTCGGCGTGCGCCCAGCCGGCTTCGTGGGCGTGGGGCATGGGTCAGACCACCTCGTGCATCCGCATGGTCACATCCGCTCGGGCGCCGAGACGCCGAGCAGCCGGAGGCCGTTGGCGAGCACCGTGCGGGTCGCGGCGACCAGGAGCAGCCGGGCCCGGTGCAGGTCGGTGGCCTCCTCGTCGCCCATCGGCAGCACCCGGCAGGTGTCGTAGAAGCGGTGGTAGGCGCCGGCGGTGTCCTCGAGGTAGCGCGCGACCCGGTGCGGCTCGCGCAGCGTGGCGGCGCTCGCGACCACGCGCGGGAACTCGGCCAGCGCGCGCAGCAGGTCGCCCTCCTTCTCGTGCCCGAGCAGCTCGGGGTGTGAGGCGGGCTCGAGGCCGAGATCGGCAGCGTTGCGCAGGAGCGAGGAGACCCGGGCGTGGGCGTACTGCACGTAGAAGACCGGGTTGTCGCTGGTCTGCCGCGCCCACAGGTCCAGGTCGAGGTCGATCGTGGAGTCACTGCTGTAGCGGGCCAGCGCGTAGCGGGCGGCGTCGACACCGATCGCCCCCACCAGGTCGTCGATGGTGACCACGGTGCCGGCCCGCTTGGACATCCGCACCGGCTCGCCGTCGCGCAGCAGGTTGACCATCTGGCCGATGAGGATCTCCAGGTTGCGGCCAGGCTCGTCACCGAAGGCCGCGCACATCGCCATCATCCGGCCGACGTACCCGTGGTGGTCGGCGCCGAGCATGATCAGGCACCGGTCGAAGCCGCGCTCACGCTTGTCGAGGTAGTAGGCGAGGTCACCCGACAGGTAGGCCCCCTGGCCGTCGGACTTGATGACGACCCGGTCCTTGTCGTCGCCGTACTTCTCGGTGGCGAGCCACAGCGCGCCGTCCTGCTCATAGGTGTTGCCGAGCTCGCCGAGGCGCGCGACCGCCCGGTCGACCGCACCGCTCTTGTGCAGCTCGTCCTCGTGGAAGTAGACGTCGAAGTCCACGCCGAAGTCGTGGAGGCTGGCCTTGATCTCGCCGAACATCATCTCGACGCCCACCGCGCGGAACGTCTCGAGCGCGTCGTCGGGGTCCTGCCCGAGGACGTCGGGGCGCTGCTCGAGCACCGCCTTGGCGATGTCGTCGATGTACTGCCCGGCGTACCCGTCCTCGGGGGCCGGCTCTCCCTGCGCGGCGGCGTGGAGCGACCTGCTGAACCGGTCGATCTGCGCGCCGTGGTCGTTGAAGTAGTACTCACGGGTGACCTCGGCACCGGCCATCGTGAAGATCCGCCCGAGGGCGTCGCCGACCGCGGCCCAGCGGACGCCGCCGATGTGGATCGGGCCGGTGGGGTTGGCCGAGACGAACTCGAGGTTGACCCGCTCCCCCGCGAACGCGTCGTTGGCGCCGTACGCCGCACCGGCCTCGACGATCCGCGCCGCCACCGCGCCCTGGGCGCCGGTGTCGACGGTGATGTTGAGGAAGCCGGGCCCGGCCACCTCGACCGCGGCGATGCCCGCCTGGGCCTCCAGCCGCTGCTGCACCAGCTCGGCCAGCGCCCGGGGGTTCAGCCCGGCCTTCCTGGCCAGCTGCAGCGCGACGTTGGTGGCGTAGTCACCGTGACCCTTCTGCCGGGGTCGCTCCACCGTCACCGTCGCGGGGACCCCGTCCGGCAGGGTGATCGCACCCTCGGCGGACAGGGTCGTCAGGACGTCGACGACCGTGGTGGAGAGCTGCTCGGGAGTCACCGGCCCACCCTAATGGCCGGACGGCGCACGTCCCGAACCGATCTCCCGCCTCGGAACGCCGCTCGCCCGGCAGCCGGTTTCGCCCTGCGCCTCGGCGGCCTGTAAGGTCATCCGCACTGAGCCCCCGTAGCTCAGGGGATAGAGCACCGCCCTCCGGAGGCGGGAGCGTAGGTTCGAATCCTACCGGGGGTACCACTGCCAGTGGCCCGGGTCGTCGACCCGGGCCTCTCGCCATTTGTCGAGCTGGGCCCCACCGGGCACTCAGTTGGGCCTCACCGGGTGCACTTCCCCCGGGCAGGCCCAACTCGACGCACGGGCAGGCCCAACTCGACGCACGGGCAGGCCCAACTCGACGCACGGGCAGGCCCAACTCAACGCACGGGCAGGCCCAGCTCAACAGTGCCCGAGGGTGGCGTCCTTGCGGGCCTCGTCGCCGTACCGGCGGGCCTGCGAGGTGTAGGGCAGGACGACGCTGGCCCCACCGATGTTGCCGATCCCGCCCTGGACCACGCAGTTGGTGATCTTCGAGGGGTCGACCTGGGACATCGCCTGCGCGAGCTTGTAGAGCTCGCCGGGACCGAGGTCGGTGTACATGTGCTGCATCGCGGTCAGCACGCCGCGCTCGATGAACCCCGGGGCCGAGGCCCGGGCGCGGACCTTGGCCTGGATGCCGCGGAGCACCCGCTGCTGGTTGGCCGAGCGGTCGAAGTCGCCGCGGGGCAGGGAGTGGCGGATCCGGGAGAACGCCATCGCGTCGTACCCGTTGAGGTGGATCCGGCCGGCCTTGAAGCCCTTGGGCCGCAGCGCGGAGTCGCTGAACGCGCGCGGGTTGTTGACGTCGATGCCGCCGATCGACTTGACCATCGCGATGAAGTACGGGAACCGGGTGACGAAGACGTAGTCCGGCCGGATCCCGACCAGGTTCCCGACCGTCTGGCCGAGCAGCTGCGGGCCGCCGAAGTACAGCGAGGCGTTGATCTTGTTGTAGCCGTGGCCGGGGATGTCCACCCACGAGTCCCGCGGGATGCCGATGTCGGCCGCCGCGTGCGTCCTGGTGTCGATGCCGACCAGCTGCAGCGCGTCGCCGCGGCTGTGGGTCATGTCCTCCCCCGGGCGGGCGTCGGAGCCGACCGCGAGCACCCAGACCACGTCGGGGCCGATGTCGGCGCCGTCGGCCTGGTGCACCTTCACCAGCGCGAACTGGGTCGACTTCACCGCGGAGTCGGGGACGACGAGCGCGGCGAGCGCCAGCACCACGCCGAGCGTGAGCAGCCGCAGCCCCCGGCGGGCCAGGGTGCGCCTGCGGGTGCGGGTCGGGGCGGTCATCGGCCGCCTCCCTTCGCGTGGTGGCCGGACTTCTGGTGGCCGGACTCCTTCTTGTGCTTGCCCTCGTGGGACGACCGGTGGTGCGCGCGCTGCTTCTGGCGAGCCAGCTCGGTGGGCGTGCCCTTGGCCACGTCGTAGCCGAACACCCGCCACCCGTGCGGGCTCGGGGCGAGGAACAGCCGGCCGCGCACCTCGACGTGCCGGCGCGCGTGGCCGCTGGTGCTGAAGGCCAGGCGGAACCGCGCCGTGACCGCGGCCGCGTGGTGGTGCGGCGCGAGCACGTCGAGCCAGACCAGCTTCTGGGTCGGGGTCACCCCCTCGATGTGCCGGCCGAGCGGCTGGTTCGTCATCAGCGCTCGGTCGTGGTGGGCCTCGGCGCGGGCCCCGGCGGTGAACCCGGGGAAGGCGTCGGAGAAGTCGCGGCGCGGGTAGTCGCCACCGACGTACGCCGCCTTGAACCAGTCGTCGACGACCTTCCCGACGTGCCGCTGGACCCGCTGGCGCGTCGATGCGGGGAGCTGTCCGACCACGTTGACCACGGAGACCTTGGTGGGGACCGGACGGGGGGCCGCCGAGGGGCTGCTCGACGCCGTCGACGAGCCCGACGAGGGTGGTCGCGCCGACGGCTGGTCGCCCCCGCCGTCGGAGGTGCAGCCCGCCGCGAGGCCGGCGAGCAGCATCAGCAGAGTCGGCGCGGCGAGGCGTCGCCGGGGGTTGCTCATGGTCGGTCAGGCTCTCACGCCGTGTGGAACGCGTAACACCCCCGTCCACAGGTCGCCCTTGCCACTGCAATCGCTGGGCGGGGGGACTAGCCTTGTCGACTGGAACGACAACCACTCCACGCGCGCGCAATCCGGAAGAGGCGAACCAACCCGTGCCGCAGCCCTCAGGCAGCCAGTCCCCCGACCAGCCAACCGCCGACTTCGGCGCGAACGAGTGGCTCGTCGAGGAGATGTACGACCAGTTCCAGAAGGACCCGGGCAGCCTCGATCCGGCGTGGCGAAAGTACTTCGAGACGCACGGCAACGGCACCGCCGGCGGCACCAACGGGCAGGCGTCCGCGAAGGCCTCGACCACGACTGCCGAGAAGGCACAGCCCAAGCCGGCCCAGAAGCCCACGTCGCCGGCGCCGTCCCAGGAGCCGGCCCCGAAGCCGGCCCCGAAGTCGGCCCCCGAGCCCACCCAGGACCAGGCCGCGGCCGGCGGGGCGAAGGGTGACACCAGGACCCCGGAGCCGGTCGCCAAGCCGCGCCACCAGGCGCAGGCCGCCGAGCCCGCCAAGGGCACCAGCACGCCGGTCCCCAAGGACTCCACGCCGGCCGCCCCGGCGGCGGCCAGCGACGAGCCGTCCTTCACCGTGCTGCGCGGCGCGCCGGCGCGCACCGCCCAGAACATGGACGCCTCGCTGACGGTGCCGACCGCGACGTCGGTGCGCTCGGTCCCGGTCAAGCTGCTGTGGGACAACCGCACGGTCATCAACAACCACCTCGCCCGCGCGCGCGGCGGCAAGGTCTCCTTCACCCACCTGATCGGCTACGCGCTGGTGCAGGCCGTGAAGTCGATGCCGGAGATGAACGTCGGCTTCGACGTCGTCGACGGCAAGCCGAACCTGATCACGCCGGCCCACATCAACCTCGGCCTGGCCATCGACGTCCCCAAGCCCGACGGCAGCCGGCAGCTGCTGGTGCCGAGCATCAAGGCCGCCGAGACGATGGACTTCGCGGCCTTCTGGACCGCCTACGAGGAGATCGTCCGCAAGGCCCGCGACAACAAGCTCGGCGTCGCCGACTTCCAGGGCACCTCGATCTCCCTGACGAACCCCGGCGGCATCGGCACCAGCCACTCGGTCCCCCGCCTGATGAAGGGCCAGGGCGCCATCATCGGCGTCGGCGCGATGGAGTACCCGCCCGAGTGGCAGGGCGCCTCGCCCGACGCGATCGCGCGCAACGCGATCAGCAAGGTCATGACGCTGACCTCGACCTACGACCACCGCGTCATCCAGGGCGCCCAGTCCGGAGAGTTCCTCAAGCGGCTGCACCAGCTGCTGCTCGGAGGGGACGACTTCTACGACGAGATCTTCCGCTCGCTGCGCATCCCCTACGAGCCCATCCGGTGGGCCAGGGACATCGCCACCTCGCACGACGACGAGATCAGCAAGCAGGCCCGGATCCTCGAGCTGATCCACGCCTACCGCGTGCGCGGCCACATGATGGCCGACACCGACCCGCTGGAGTACCGCCAGCGCAGCCACCCCGACCTCGAGGTCGAGTCGCACGGCCTGACCCTGTGGGACCTCGACCGCGAGTTCGCCACCGGCTCGTTCGGCGGCTCGGGCCGTCCGTTCATGAAGCTGCGCGACATCCTCGGGATCCTGCGCGACTCCTACTGCCGCACCACCGGCATCGAGTACATGCACATCATGGATCCCGAGCAGCGCCGCTGGATCCAGGAGCGGGTGGAGCAGCCGCACACCAAGCCGCCCCGCGAGGAGCAGCTCCGGATCCTGCTGAAGCTCAACCAGGCCGAGGCGTTCGAGACCTTCCTGCAGACCAAGTTCGTCGGGCAGAAGCGGTTCTCGCTCGAGGGCGGCGAGACCACGATCCCCGTCGTGGACGAGATCTGCGAGGCCGCCGCGGAGGCCGACCTCGACGAGGTCACCATCGGGATGGCCCACCGCGGCCGGCTCAACGTGCTGGCCAACATCGTCGGCAAGAACTACTCCCAGATCTTCCGCGAGTTCGAGGGCAACATCGACCCGCGGACGGTCCAGGGCTCCGGCGACGTGAAGTACCACCTCGGCGCCGAGGGCGCCTTCGAGGCGGGCTCCGGGGACACCATCAAGGTCTCGGTCGCCGCGAACCCCTCGCACCTCGAGGCCGTCGACCCGGTCCTGGAGGGCATCTCCCGGGCCAAGCAGGACGTCCTCAACCGCGGCGCGGCGTACCCGGTGCTGCCGCTGCTGGTGCACGGCGACGCGGCGTTCGCCGGCCAGGGCGTGGTCGCGGAGACGCTGAACCTCTCCCAGCTGCGCGGCTACCGCACCGGCGGCACGATCCACCTGGTCGTCAACAACCAGGTCGGCTTCACCACCTCGCCGGGCTCCTCGCGCTCCTCGCTCTACTGCACCGACGTCGCGCGGATGGTGCAGGCGCCGATCTTCCACGTGAACGGCGACGACCCCGAGGCCTGCATCCGCGTGGCCCGGCTGGCCTTCGAGTACCGCCAGGCGTTCAACAAGGACGTCGTCATCGACCTGGTCTGCTACCGGCGCCGCGGTCACAACGAGGGCGACGACCCGTCGTACACGCAGCCGCTGATGTATGACCTGATCGAGCAGAAGCGCTCGGTCCGCAAGCTCTACACCGAGTCCCTCATCGGTCGTGGCGACATCACGATCGAGGAGGCCGAGCAGGTGCTGCGCGACTACCAGCAGCAGCTCGAGCGGGTCTTCACCGAGGTCCGCGAGGCGAGCACCCAGCCCTCGGAGTGGACGACGGTGCCGGACTACCCGGAGAAGCCGGCCGGGGAGGCGAAGACCGCCATCACGCTGGACGCGATGAAGCGGATCTCCGACTCCTACGTCACCCCGCCGGAGGGCTTCACGGTCCACCCCAAGGTGATGCCGCAGCTGCAGCGCCGCGCCGCCGCGATCACCGACGGCCCGATCGACTGGGGCACCGGCGAGATCCTGGCGTTCGGCTCGCTGCTGATGGAGGGCCGTCCGGTCCGCCTGGCCGGCCAGGACTCGCGCCGCGGCACCTTCGTCTCGCGGTTCGCGACGATCATCGACCGGGTCAACGCCGACGAGTGGACCCCGCTGGCCAACCTCACCGAGGAGCAGGCGAAGTTCTACGTCTACGACTCGCTGCTCTCGGAGTACGCCGCGCTCGGGTTCGAGTACGGCTACTCGGTGGCCCGCCCCGAGGCGCTGGTCCTGTGGGAGGCCCAGTTCGGTGACTTCGTCAACGGCGCGCAGACCGTCATCGACGAGTTCATCACCTCCGGCGAGACCAAGTGGCGCCAGCAGTCCGGCGTGGTGCTGCTGCTCCCCCACGGGTACGAGGGCCAGGGCCCCGACCACTCCTCGGCGCGCATCGAGCGGTTCATGGCCATGTGCGCCGACGAGGCGTTCACCGTGGCCCAGCCGTCGACGCCGGCGTCGTACTTCCACCTGCTGCGCCAGCACTCGCTCGGTGAGGACCACAAGCCGCTGATCGTCTTCACCCCGAAGTCGATGCTGAAGCGGAAGGAGGCCGCGTCGCGGCCGGACGACTTCACCAGCGGCTCGTTCCGTCCCTTCATCAGCGACGACCAGGCCGACCAGGGCAAGGTCGACACGCTGCTGCTGTGCTCGGGGCGGGTCACCTGGGACCTGATGGTCGAGCGGGCCAAGCGCGAGGACGGCGAGCGGTTCGCGATCGCCCGGGTCGAGCAGCTCTATCCCCAGCCGGTCGACGACATCAAGTCCGAGGTCGCGCGCTACCCGCACCTCAAGCAGGTCCGCTGGGTGCAGGACGAGCCGGCGAACATGGGCCCGTGGCCGCACTACGCGCTCAACGTCTGGCCGGAGATCGACGCGCAGGTGCAGGCGATCACCCGCCAGGCCTCGTCCTCGCCCTCGGTCGGCACCGTGAAGCGGCACCAGGAGGAGCAGAAGGACCTGGTCGCCCGGGCGTTCGCCTGAGTCGGGGCGCGCCGGGAGAGGCAGACGGGTCAGCCATGTACTTCACCGATCGCGGGATCGAGGAGCTCGAGAAGCGCCGGGGTGACGAGGAGGTCACCCTGGCGTGGGTCGCCGAGCGCCTCCAGGAGTTCACCGACGCCCACCCGGAGTTCGAGACGCCCGTCGAGCGGTTCGCCACCTGGCTGGCCCGGCTGGACGATCCCGAGGACTGAGAAGCCACTCGCGCGCACATGGCCGCAGCCGGAAGGCTGCGGCCATGTCGCATCTCCCGGACGACGCCGTCCACGTCGGCGGTGCCGCCGGCTACCCGCCCGCCCCCTGGCGGCTGGCCGGCCAGATGTGGCTGACCCTCTTCCAGCTGCGCGCCGCGGTGCACCTCGGGGAGGCCGGACTGCGGCCGCGGGGCCTCTACGGCGCCGCCTTCGTGAGCTATGAGGAGGACAGCGTGCTGACCTACTCCGAGCTGCTGGTCGCGCGGCCCTGCGCGCCTCGCGGCGGGGTCCGCCGGCGCCGGCCGTGGCACGGGCTCCCCGGCGGGGTCGAGATCAGCGACATCTGGGTGGACCTCCCCGCGTCCATGGCCGGCGGCCGCGAGCTGTGGGCCATCCCCAAGGGGCTCTGCGACTTCACCTTCGAGTCGAGCCACACCGGCCCGCTCTCACGCACGGCGTGGTCCGCCTCGGCACAGCGCCACCCGATCGCGAGCGCCGACTTCGTGGACGTCTCCCGGGCCGCGCCCCGCCTGCCCCTGCGCAGCGAGGCCCGGCAGCCCGGCATCGCGGACACCGGCGGCGAGCCACGGACGGCGCCGATGCGCGGCACCGCGAGGATGCTGCCCTGCCGCGCCCGGTGGGAGCTCCCGCCGCACGGACCGCTCGGCTGGCTGGGTGCGGCCCGACAGCTCGGCTCCTGCCGGCTGGCCGGGTTCGGGCTGACGTTCGGCTGACCGGGGCCGTCAGGGCCGACCGGGGCCCGTCAGGCCGCCGGCGCGCCGCGCTGCGCCGCCACCTGGACGATGGTCCCCGGGTAGCAGCAGTTGCACAGGTGGACCAGGTGGCCCACGAAGTGCGCCGGGACGCCGGAGGCGCGCGTGAGGTCGATGGTCAGCCGGCACGCCGAGCGGCGGAACGCCCGCTCGACCTCCTCGTGCACCACTGCCCAGCAATCCCGGTCGAAGGTTCCACTGAGCTCGAGCGTGCTCGTGCCCTGGTCGAAGTTCGAGACGAATGACGTGCCCATGAGCCCCTCGGTTCGATCGAGTGTCGTGTCCCCGTCCCCCGACCCTCG
The DNA here is from genome assembly GCA_963826155.1 of uncultured Actinomycetota bacterium. Taxonomy (GTDB): domain Bacteria; phylum Actinomycetota; class Actinomycetes; order Propionibacteriales; family Nocardioidaceae; genus Nocardioides. The sequence goes on from CAWGVX010000002.1 coordinate 2,510,862, forward strand.
TTGCCTACCCCGGCAGCGGGTGACTCGAACCACAGGTCTAGACATTTCCTAGACGTCTGCCTCGTCCCGGTCCCCCGCCGCCCTCCTCGTCGCGTCGCGGATCTCGAACATCTCGGTGGCGAACCCGCCCAGCGCCCCCGCGACGTCGCGGACCGCGCCGGCGAGGATCGTCGTCACCTGCCCGACGGTCGTCGCGGCCGCCTCGACGGTGCTCTGCACCGCGTCCTTGCGGATCTCGCCCCTGCTCAGGTGGTCCCTCATGTCCCCCATCCTCGGCCGGGTCGCACCGGTCCGGCAACGGGGCGTGGCGGAGTACACATGTTCACCCGACTACGATCGGGGGCATGGTCGAGCCCGTCGTACCGCCCGCCGAGCCGGACGCCGAGCCGCACGCCGGAGCACGGGTCGAGACCCGCCTGGAGCGCAAGGAGCGCACCCGCCGCGCGATCCTCGACGCGGCCCTGCAGCTGTCCGAGGACAGCGGCTTCGGCGCGCTGTCCCTGCGCCAGGTGGCCAAGGAGACCGGCATCGTGCCGACCGCCTTCTACCGGCACTTCGCCTCGCTGGAGGCGCTCGGACTCACCCTCGTGGAGGAGTCCTTCGTGTCGCTGCGGGCGATGTTGCGCGACATCCGGCGCGGCGACCCGTCGTACGCCGACATCGTCGACCTGTCCATCGACACCCTCGTGGAGCACGTGCACCGGCAGCGCACGCACTTCCTGTTCATCGCCCGGGAGCGGGCCGCCGGTCCGCCCGCGGTGCGCGAGGAGGTGCGCCGCGACATCGACCTGTGCGAGCGCGACCTCGCCACGGACCTGGCCGGCCTCCCCGGGACCGACACGTGGTCGGCCGCCGACCTGCGGATCCTGTCGAACCTGATCGTCACCGCGATGGTCGCCACGGCCGAGGCCATCTTGAACGCGACCGACGCCGCCGAGGAGCAGCGGGTGGTCGAGACCGCCCGCACCCAGCTGCGGATGGTGCTGGTCGGCGCGCTGAACTGGCGCTCGGGGAGCTGACCCCGCCGGCCCCGGTCGGGCCGACCCACGGCGCCGGATCCGGTTCGGCGGCGGATCCCACCCGTCAGCCAGGTCGGATCCGCCCCGAACGGCCTGCAGGCGGGCCTAGGCTCGCGGGCGTGGAGAGGCTGCCCACCGGCGTGACGGCGCTGGCGGAGTCGTTGACCCAGGTGGGCTGGGTGAGCGACCTGCTGGTCGCCGGCTCGCTCGCGACGGGCGATCACGTCGCCGGTGTCAGCGACCTCGACCTGGTGGCCGTGGTGCAGGGCCCGGTGGACGGGGCCCGGGAGGCCACCCTCCGCCGGTTGCACCGGGAGCTGGACCGCGGCGCGGCGGCCGGAGCCGGCCTGGGCTGCGCCTACGTCGCCGAGGCCACCATCGCGGAGCCCGCCGTCCGGCACCCCACCTGGACCCACGGCGCCCTGGTACGTCGCCCGCTGTCGGGCATCTCCCGCGCCGAGCTCGCGCGACACGGGTTCGCCGTGCACGGTCGACCTCCGGCTGTGCTGTTCCCGCCCGTGACCGACGACCAGGTGCGCGACGCCGCCCGCGCCGAGGTGTGCGGATACTGGTCCTGGGCGGCACGGCGACCATGGCTGTGGCTGGACCCCGTCGTCGCCGACCTGGCGCTGACCGCCATGGCGCGCGGCCGGCACACGATGCGCACCGGCCGTCTCCTCACCAAGACCGAGGCGGTCGCGCAGGCGCGGGCGCCCCGCTGGCTGGTGGACGACCTCGCCGCGCGCAGGCGAGGCGAGCGGGTGGTCTCACCACGGGTTCGCACGGCGTGGATCGCCTGGCGAGACACGCGCCGCACGGTCGTCGCGGCCCGACGCAGCGCGGTCCCCCCGCTCAGGGGCCCGGGCTGACCTGGACGTCGGGGATGGTGGCGTCGCGGGGCAGGTCGAGGGCGTGCAGGATCGTGGCGGCGACCGTGCCGGGCTCGATCCACTCCGACGCGTCGTACTCCTTGCCCTCCTGGCCGTGCACCTTCTGCTGCATGGGCGTGGCCGTGCGGCCCGGGTAGACCGTCGTCACGCGCACGCCGTGCGGGCGCTCCTCGCCGCGCAGCGCGTCGGCGAGCGCTCGCAGGCCGAACTTCGACGCGGCGTACGCCGACCAGGTCGGCTTGGCGCTGAGCCCGGAGCCGGAGTTGACGAAGACCACCGTGCCGCCGGCCGCGCGCAGCGCCGGGAGCAGCGCCCGGGTGAGCAGCGCCGGAGCGGTGAGGTTGACGTCGAGGTGCTGCTGCCAGGCCTGCCGGTCGAACGACGCGACGGGCGCGAGGTCGACCACGCCGGCGGCGTGGACCAGCGAGTCGACCCGGTCCGGGAGCCCGGCCCCGGCCAGGGCCGACTCCAGCCCTTCGGGGTCGGCCAGGTCGGCGACCAGCGTCCGCGCCCCGTCGTACTCCTTGGCGAGCTCGGCGGCCCGCTCCTCGCTGCGCGCGAGCAGCCACAGCTCGTCGCCGCGCTGCAGCAGGCGTGCGGCGAGCTCGGCGCCGATGCCGGACCCGGCGCCGGTGAGGACGTGGACCCGGGGCCGACCAGCCGTCATCGGGTGAAGACGATCTTGCCGAACACGTCACCCTCGGCCATGGCCGCGAAGCCGTCGCGGGCCTGGTCCATCGGGAGCACCCGGTCGACCAGCGGCCGGGCGCCGGTGGCGTCCAGCATGGTGACCAGCGAGGCCAGCTCGGAGCGCGTGCCCATCGTCGAGCCGACGACCTGCAGCTGGAGGAAGAAGATCCGGGTCAGCTCGGCGTCGTCGACCTTCGGGCCCGAGGTGGTCCCGGAGATCACGATCCTGCCGCCGGGGCGCAGCGAGCGGATCGAGTGGGACCAGGTCGCGCGGCCGACGGTCTCCATCACCGCGTCCACCTTGACCGGCAGCCGGGCGCCGGACTCGAAGACGTCGTGGGCGCCGATCTCGAGGGCGCGCTTGCGCTTGGCCTCGTCGCGGCTGGTCGCCAGCACCCGCAGCCCGCCGGCGCGGGCGAGGGTGATCAGCGCGGTCGCGACCCCGCCGCCGGCGCCCTGCACCAGCACCGTGTCGCCCGCCTTCAGGTCGCCCTGCACGAACAGCATCCGGTAGGCGGTCAGCCAGGCCGTCGGCAGGCAGGCGGCCTCCTCGAACGACAGCGACTCGGGCTTGGGCACCACGTTGCCGCGGGGGACGACGACCTTGTCGGCGAACGTGCCCTGGTGGCGCTCGGAGAGCAGCGAGCGCTTCGGGTCGAGGGTCTCGTCACCGGACCAGCCCGGGTCGCTGACCACGGCGTGGACCACGACCTCGTTGCCGTCCTCGTCGTAGCCGGCCGCGTCGCAGCCGAGGATCATCGGCAACGCCTCCTCGCGCAGGCCGACGCCGCGCAGCGACCACAGGTCGTGGTGGTTCAGCGAGGCGGCCTTGACGGTGACCGTGGTCCACCCGTCGGGCGCCTCGGGGTCGGGACGCTCACCGAGCACCAGGCCGGACAGCGGGTCGTCGGAGGAGAACTTCTCTGCGTAGACGGCGAACATGTCACGACCCTAGCCGGGAGCGACGAAGGAGCTCACGGCGTGGGGCGGGAGGTCGAGCAAGCCTGCGGCCGAGCCCGCGAGGCCGCAACGGCGCGTCGAGACCCGGCACCCGCGGAGCACCGACCGCCCTAGCGCCGGGCGACGCCGCCGCGCCGCGCCGCGTCGGCGACCGCGGTCGCCACCGCCGGGCCGACCCGGGCGTCGAACGGCGAGGGGATGACGTAGTCCTCGGTGAGGTCCTCGCCCACCAGCCGGGCCAGCGCATCGGCCGCGGCCAGCTTCATGCCCTCGGTGATCGCGGTGGCGTGCACGTCGAAGGCACCCCGGAAGATGCCGGGGAAGGCCAGCACGTTGTTGATCTGGTTCGGGAAGTCCGAGCGCCCGGTGGCGACCACCCGGGCGTGCCGGTGCGCCACGTCGGGGTGCACCTCCGGGATGGGGTTGGCGAGCCCGAAGATGATCGCCTCGGGTGCCATCGTCGCCACGTGCTCCTCCGGCACGGTGCCGCCGGAGACCCCGATGTAGACGTCGGCCCCGGCCAGCACGTCGGCGAGCGACCCCGAGCGCCCGAAGTGGTCCGCGGTGTCGACCGCGAGGGCGCGCTTGACCGGGGTGAGGTCCTGGCGCGCGGAGTTCAGCACGCCCTTGCGGTCGGTGACGGCGAGGTCCTTGATGCCGGCCTCCAGCAGGATCCGGGCCACGGCCACGCCGGCGGCGCCGGCACCCGAGATGACGACCCGCGTCGAGCCGGGGTCGCGGCCGGTGAGCCGCAGCGCGTTCTGCAGGGCGGCGAGCGCCACCACGGCGGTGCCGTGCTGGTCGTCGTGGAAGACCGGGATGTCGAGCCGCTCCTTGAGCCGCTGCTCGATCTCGAAGCAGCGCGGCGCCGAGATGTCCTCGAGGTTGATCCCGCCGAAGCTGGGCGCGAGCCGCGCGACGGTCTCGATGATCTCCTCGGTGTCGGTGGTGTCCAGGCAGAGGGGGACGGCGTCCACGCCGCCGAACTGCTTGAACAGCACCGCCTTGCCCTCCATCACGGGCATGGCGGCGGCCGGCCCGATGTCACCGAGCCCGAGCACCGCGGTGCCGTCGGTGACGACGGCGACGGTGTTGGGCACCCAGGTGTAGTGCTGGCTCAGGGCCGGGTCCGCGGCGATCGCCTCGCACACGCGCGCGACGCCCGGGGTGTAGGCCAGCGACAGGTCGTCCGGACCGGTCAGCGACACCGTCGAGCGCGTCTCCATCTTGCCGCCCACGTGCAGGTCGAAGACGGGGTCGCCGGAACGCGGGTGCCGGCCGGGCTGCTGTTCCTCGGGGGCCACCATGGTCCGGAGTCTGGCACAGCGCCGCGGCCGCCCCGGCTCACCGTCCAGCGGGGAAGACGACGCGGGGACGGGGCCAGATCCTGGCCAGCACGACCCCGTCCACCCGGTCCTCCGCGACCGGACCCCGGTGCCGGGAGTCCACGCCCTCACCGGGGTTGTCGCTCAGCAGCCACCAGGCCGGCGCGCCCGTCCGGCTCGTACGCCGCTCGACCGCACGCTTGACCGCGAGGGCGCCGTCGGGGAACCGCGCCACCACCAGCGCTCCCGGTCGGACCCGGCCGGCGTACCGCACCAGCAGCAGGTCGCCGGCCGCGAGCGTCGGCAGCATCGAGGCACCGCGCACCCGCGCGAACCCGAATGGCGCGCGGCCGGGCGGGTACGAATCTCCTCCATGTGGACGGCTCGGCACGCAGAGTAGTGTCGCAGTCGACACGTTGCACCCCCTCAGAGAGGACACTGGATGTTCGCGCGACTCATCGCTCCCACCGTCGAGGTCTCGGCCCACTGCGACCTGCCCTGTGGTGTCTACGACCCGGCCCAGGCCCGCATCGAGGCCGAGTCGATCAAGGGGATCATCGCCAAGGCCGCCGACAACGACGACCCCGATTTCCGCACCCGGGCGATCGTGATCAAGGAGCAGCGCTCCGAGCTGGTCAAGCACCACCTGTGGGTGCTGTGGACCGACTACTTCAAGCCCCCGCACTTCGAGAAGTACCCGCAGCTGCACACGCTGTTCAACGAGGCCACCAAGCTGGCCGGCGCGAGCGGCACCAAGGGCGTGCTCGACGAGGGCGTGGCCGACCAGCTGCTCGCCAAGATCGACGAGATCGCGGAGATCTTCTGGGAGACCAAGAAGGGCTGAGCGCAAGCGACGCAGTCGCGGCGCTCTGCCCTTCGACGTCTCAAGGGAGGCTGAGCTTGCGAAGCCTCCACCGTTCGCCGCAATCACGGCACACCTCTCGCCGGCTGAGCCTGCGAAGTCGGCGAGGAGGGACAAGCAACAGTTGTCGGCCGAACAGTCAGGCGTGACACTTGACCAGGGCACCACGCGACACGCGTGTGCGGGGGCCGGTCACCGGGTACACACCCGGCGACCGGCCCCTACTAGTCTTCGCACCGCGACTTGATCCCATGGAGGACGACACGATGTCTATGAGCGGGCCCACAGGACCGGCGACCACGAAGGCGAGCGACCGGGCCGACGTGGAGCTCCGGGTCCCGGCCGACAGCGCCTACGTCTCGGTGCTGCGCACCACCACCGCCGGTCTGGCGGCACGGCTGGACTTCCCGATCGACGACATCGAGGACCTGCGGATCGCCGTGGGCGAGGCCAGCGCCATGGTGCTGCCCGAGGCCGACGAGGCGGGTGACCTGCTGTGCGCCTTCTACCTGCGCCCCGGCGACCTGACCGTCAGCGTCGGGGTCTCCACCTCGCGCTCGGTGCCCCATCCGGACTACGACAGCTTCGCCTGGCAGGTGCTGACCACGCTGGCCACTGCGGCCACGGCCAGCACCGACAACGGGCGATTCACGATCACCCTGACCATGCAGCCGGGCGCGCCGGAGCACACTTACTGACATGGCGCTCGACCATGCCGAGGACGAGAAGGCAGCGGACACACCGATGTCCGCGGTGGAGATCACCCGACGCCGCAGCGCGGAGCTCTTCGTCGACCTGCGCGACGAGGAGGCCCCCGGGGCCACCCGGGAGGCGGCGCGCGAGGAGCTGGTGCACCTCCACCTGCCGCTCGTCGAGCACTGCGCCCGGCGGTTCCGCAACCGCGGCGAGCCGTTCGAGGACCTCGTCCAGGTCGGCACCATCGGCCTGATCAAGTCCATCGACCGCTTCGACTCAGGGCGCGGCGTGGAGTTCTCGACCTACGCCACCCCCACGATCATCGGCGAGATCAAGCGCTACTTCCGCGACAAGGGCTGGGCGATCCGGGTGCCGCGCCGCCTGCAGGAGCTGCGCATGCAGATCGGCGCGGCCACCGCCGAGCTGACCCAGAGCCTGGGCCGCTCCCCCACGCCCCGCGAGCTCGCCGAGCGGATCGGCTGCACGGTGGAGGAGATCGTCGAGGGCATCGAGTCCAGCAACGCCTACGCGACGCTGTCGCTGGACGCCAGCGACAACGACGAGGACGGCGCGGCGACCATGCTCGACGCCATCGGGGTCGACGACCACAACCTCGAGCACGTCGAGATCCGCGAGTCGATCAAGCCGCTGCTCGACCGGCTCGCGCCGCGCGAGAAGAAGATCCTGCTGCTGCGCTTCTTCAGGAACATGACGCAGTCCCAGATCGCCGACGAGATCGGCGTCTCCCAGATGCACGTCTCCCGGCTGCTGAACCGCACGCTGGTCGAGCTGCGGACCTCGCTCGAGGAGTCCTCCCGCTCCTGACGCCCGCCGGCGTCGGGAGCGGCGGGAGGGAGCCGACGCCAGTGGTCCCGTCGAGCAACAACGCCTGAGGGGCCCACGTGTGCCCCTCACGCGTCATTGCTCAGGGACGGACCCCGTGGAGGCGGGGTCGGACGGCCGATCTCCACAGGCACGAGGCTCGATCGCCCGTCGCGGGCCGAACGCGCCTACGGTGACCGGGGTGCACCTCACCGGTCGTCAGGCAGCAGACCTGCTGGCACGTATCGGGCTGTCTCGACGCCAGGCACGCAGGGTCCTTGCTGCCGGGCTGGCGGGTGATCCGCTGGTGACGAGCGCGGCGCGCGAACATCACCGACGTCGGCTCCGGCTCGAAGGTCGAACGCCATCTGGTGCTCGACGAACCCGGGAGTGGTTCGGGGTCCTCCGGGGCCACCGGCTGGCGTCGAGCCCCGGGCGCGACTTCCTGCTGCACGGCTGGCCGCCGCCGCTGTGTCCCGAGGTCAGTCGCGGGGCTGGTCGGAGAGCGCGTCGATGCTCGCAGGGTGCAGGATGCCCGCCAGCGTGATGACGCCCACGACGCCGACCCCGATCGCCGCCCAGTCCGCGCCCCCGGCGTGCAGGCTCCAGGCCATGCCCAGGGCGATCAGCTGGGACAGCACGATCGGGCTGCGCGCCCAGCTGCGCAGCCGGCTCACCGACCACGCCGCCCACAGCAGGAACCCGCCGTACAGCAGGAAGAACGCCGCGGTGGTGACCCCCAGGCCGATCCGGTCGGTCGAGAAGCTCGCGACCTCCAGCACCGCCAGCACCAGCAGCATCAGCCCCTCGACCGCCACGAGGGAGGCGGCGACCACGAGGGGCGGGGGCGATTGGTTAAACTCACTGCCGTCAGGCCGGACGTCCACGGCGCCAGCGTAGGAGATCCGCACCGCGGCGACCGTCATGGGGAGGGCGTCAAGCACCGGTCGCTGTGACGCTTGTGACCAAACCGACCCGGCCGAAGGTCTTGTTTAACGGTCCAAAGGTTGCCACGCTAGTCGACGCGCTTCGTGAAGGCCTTCACCCACATCGCCTCACCGCGCTCCCGCAGGGCTGTGATCGTTCCTGGCCTGTACGAACCCACACGGAAAGAGGGATCCCTCAGCCATGGATTGGCGCCACCGTTCCGCATGCCTCGACGAGGACCCGGAACTGTTCTTCCCGATCGGCAACACCGGTCCGGCCATTCTCCAGATCGAGGAGGCCAAGCAGGTGTGTCGTCGCTGCGAGGTGCGCGAGCAGTGCCTCGCCTGGGCGCTCGAGGCTGGCCAGGACCACGGCGTGTGGGGCGGGCTCAGCGAGGACGAGCGCCGCGCGCTGAAGCGCCGCAACGCCCGCGCCCGCGTGCGCACCGCCTGACCCCTCTCCCCCGGGCCGCCTAGTCGAGGGGGACGTCGAGCGAGGCTCGCGTCCCCCGCCCGCCGGGCGCCGGCCCCACCTCGAGCTGTCCCCCCAGCTCGGACTCCACGAGGGTCCGCACGATCGAGAGCCCCAGGTTCGTCGAACCGTCGAGGTCGAAGCCCTCCGGCAGCCCCTGGCCGTCGTCCTCGACGCTGACGTGCAGGCGGCCCACCAGCCGCCGGGCACTCACCACGATCTCGCCGCGCCACGCCTGCTCCGCCTGCTGCTCGGGGTAGCCGTGCTCGACCGCGTTCTGCAGCACCTCGGTGAGCACCATCGCCAGCGCGGTGGCGACCTCGGAGGGCAGCACCCCGAACGAGCCGACGCGGCGGACCAGCACCGGCTTGCCGACCGCGCTGACCTCGGTGACCATCCGCCCGAGCCGGTCGGCGACCTCGTCGAAGTCGACCAGCTCCTCCACGGCCTGGCTCAGGGTCTCGTGCACGATGGCGATCGAGCCGACCCGGCGCACCGCCTCCTCCAGCGCGGCCCGGGCCGCCTCGGAGTCCATCCGCCGCGCCTGCAGCCGCAGCAGCGCCGCGACCGTCTGCAGGTTGTTCTTCACCCGGTGGTGGATCTCCCGGATCGTGGCGTCCTTGGTCACCAGCTCGCGGTCGCGGCGGCGCAGGTCGGTGACGTCGCGCACCAGGACCAGCGCGCCGATGTGGTCCCCCTGGGGGCGTAGCGGGATCGAGCGGACGATCAGCGCCACCTCGTCGGAGCCGATCTCGGTGTCGCGGTGCGCACGCCCACCCAGCACCGCACTCAGCGTCTCCTCGTCGGGCCGCCGCCGCGGCGGCACCAGCTGGCGGGTCAGGTCGGCCAGCGAGAGCCCGGCCAGGTCCCCGGAGAGCCCGAGCCTGCGGTAGACCGACAGTGCGTTGGGGCTGGCGTAGACCACGCGGCCCTGCGCGTCCACGCGCAGGAAGCCGTCGCCGACGCGCGGGGAGTCGGCGTGGTCGCTGCGCGGGCCCGGCGCCGGGAAGTAGCCGTGGGCGATCATCTGGGTCAGGTCGGCGGCGGTCTGCAGGTAGGACAGCTCCAGCCTGCTGGGGGTGCGCACACCCAGCAGGTTGGTGTTCCGGGCGACCACCGCGATCACCCGGCCCTCACGCCGCACCGGGATCGTCTCGACCCGCACGGGCACGTCGTCGCGCCACTCGGGGTCGCCCTCGCGGACCAGCCGGCCCTGCGTCCAGGCCGCGTCCAGCATCGGGCGCCGGCCGATCGGCACGAACGTGCCGACCACGTCGTCGACGTACGCCGTGGGTCCGGTGGTCGGGCGCATCTGGGCGCCGGCCCAGAAGCCCTGCCCCTCCCGGTCGGGCAGCCACAGCACGAGGTCGGCGAAGGACAGGTCGGCGATGATCTGCCAGTCGGCCTGCAACAGCTGCAGCCAGGCCACGTCGTCGACGTCGAGGTCCGTGTGGCTGCGGACCAGCTCGCTCAGGGACGGCACGGACAAAGATCTATCACCCGGGGCCTCGGGAACGGCCGCCGCTCGGGCTTTGGCAGGATGGAGCCCATGTCGGGGTCGTACTGGAACCAGGTCCAAGCCGGGGGCCTCGCGGTCCCGACGGACCGTCCCCTGGGCGACCTGACCGCCGAGCTGACCCGGATGCTGGGCTCGGCCGACCCGGCCGACCGGGACGGCACCGCCTACCCCACGTTGGCGACCTGGATCGACCGTGGCGTCTACGACGACCTGCTCGCCGGCCTGGGCGACGGCATGGCCGCCGGCCTGCAGGTGGGCCTCGGCGAGCAGGGCACCGACTCGGTCTTCCGCCGCAGCTTCTCGGCCCTGGTGCTGGCCGAGTGCATCGCGCGCGACAACGGCCGCCCGCTGCTGCCGGGCGGCAAGATCCTCGAGTGGGGCGACCGGATCGCCACCTGGGTGCTGCGCGAGCGCGACCTGCGCGGCCACGTGACCGGCAAGGGCTGGGCGCACGCGGTCGCCCACGGCGCCGACGCGCTCGGCACGCTCGCGGAGTCGCCGCACCTCTACACCCCCGAGCTCACCGTGGTGCTCGACGTCATCGCCGACCGGGTGCTGCTGCCCGTCGACGCGCTGTTCACCTCCGGCGAGCCCGACCGGCTGGCGCTGGCGACGATGAAGGTGCTGCGCCGCAACCTGGTGCCCGAGCGGGTGCTGGAGCCGTGGATCGCCCGGCTGGCGGCCGCGGCCGGCACCCGGGCGTCGTACGACGACCGCGACCCGTTCCTGGTCGGCGGCAACGCGCAGGCGTTCCTGCGCGCGCTCCACCTGCAGCTCGCGCTCGGCCCCCGGCCGCCCGAGGTGCGCTCGGACCTGCTGCTGGTGCTGGTGCAGGCCCTGAAGGCCACCAACCCCGACTTCCTCATGCCTACCCCCGGGTAACCTCGCCGAGTAACCTGCCGGCATGAGCGACGGCACAACCCGCACGGACGACGGACCGACCCCCACCGAGGACCGGGGCGGCTCCCCCGGCGACACCGGGACCCTCAGCGGCCACGCCGGAGAGCTGGCGGTCGCCGTGGCCCGCGCCCACGGCGTGGAGACGATGTTCACCCTCTCCGGCGCGCACGTCTTCCCGATGTACGACGGGGCCGTGAAGGCCGACCCCCCGCTCCGGCTCCTCGACGTGCGCCACGAGCAGACCGCCACCTTCGCCGCGGAGGCCACCGGCAAGCTGACCCGGGTCCCGGGGCTGGCGGTGCTGACCGCCGGGCCGGGCGTCACCAACGGCGTCAGCGCGATCGCCCAGGCGCAGTTCTCCGGGTCGCCGATGGTGGTGCTCGGAGGCCGGGCGCCGGCCAACCGCTGGGGCAGCGGCAGCCTGCAGGAGCTCGACCACCCGCCGATCATCGGGCCGGTGGCCAAGCAGGCCCGCACCCTGCACCGCGCCGGCGACGTGCTCGACGGCGTGCACGAGGCCTTCACGCTGGCCCGCTCCTCCCACCGCGGGCCCGTCTTCGTCGACGTGCCCATGGACGAGCTGTTCGCCCCCGCCTCGGGCGTGCTGCCGACCCGCGTGGACGACGGCGGCGGCGAGCCGGACCCGGACGCGCTCACCCGGGTGGCCGAGCTGCTGGCCGCTGCCCGGCACCCGGTGCTGGTGCTCGGCACCGACGTCTGGGCCGACGGCGCGGAGGAGGCGGCGCTCCGGCTCGTCGAGCAGGCCGGGCTGCCCGCCATCACCAACGGCATGGGCCGCGGCGTCGTGCCCGGAGGCCACCGGCTGCTGGTCACCAAGGCCCGCGGCAAGGCCCTCGGTGGCAGCGACCTCGTGGTCGTGGTCGGTACCCCCCTGGACTTCCGGCTCGGCTACGGCTCCTTCGGCGGCCGCGCCTCGGACTCCGGGGAGAGCACGCCGGCCGCCCGGGTCGTGCACGTCGCGGACTCCCCCGGCCAGGTCTCGCGGCACGCCGACCTCGCGGCGTCGCTCGCGGGCGACCTCACCCGCTGCCTCGACGGCCTCCTCGCGGCCCTGGACCGGGTCGCCCGCCGCCCCGAGTGGTCGGCCTGGGTCGGCGAGCTCCAGGACGCGGTGGCCGCCGCCACCGCCCGCGACGCCGAGCTGCTCGCCGCCGAGGCCGACCCGATCCACCCCGCCCGGATCTACGGCGAGCTGGTCCCCCGCCTGGCCGACGACGCCGTGGTGATCGGCGACGGCGGCGACTTCGTCAGCTTCGCCGGCAAGTACGTCGAGCCGCGTCGGCCCGGCGGCTGGCTCGACCCCGGCCCCTACGGCTGCCTGGGCGCCGGGCTCGGCGCCGCGATCGCGGCCCGGCTGGCCCGGCCCTCGGCCCAGGTCGTGCTGCTGCTCGGCGACGGCGCCGCAGGGTTCTCGCTGATGGACGTCGACACGCTGGTCCGCCACGGCCTGCCGGTGGTGATGGTCCTGGGCAACAACTCCGCCTGGGGCCTGGAGAAGGGGCCGATGCAGATGCTCTACGGCTACGACGTGGCCGCCGACCTCGCTCCGCGCACCGCCTACGACGAGGTCGTGCGGGCGCTGGGCGGCGCCGGCGAGACCGTCACGGACCCCCGCCAGATCGGTCCGGCCCTCGACCGCGCGTTCGCCGCGAACGTGCCCTACCTCGTCAACGTGATCACCGACGTCTCCGCCGCCTATCCTCGCGCCACGTTCGGCATCTGAGGATCGGATCCGAGCCCCGAGTCCGCAGGCCGCGAGGCCGGCACCCGAAGGAGAGCCATGCGACTGCGCCGCGCCACGCCCCACGACCACGACGCCGTCGGCGAGGTGACCGTGCAGGCGTACGCCCAGTTCACCCTCGGCGCCGACGACCCCTACCTCGACCACCTGCGCAACGCGGCGGCGAGGGCGCTGGAGGCGGAGCTGTGGGTGGCCACCCCCGACGACGGCGACGAGGTGCTGGGCACGGTCACGATCTGCCGCGAGGGCTCCCCGTGGCAGGAGCTGGCCGACCACGACGAGGGCGAGTTCCGGATGCTCGCCGTGGCCCCCTCCGCGCGGCGCGCGGGCGTGGGCGAGGCGCTGGTGCGCCTGGTCCTGGACCGGTTCCGCGAGGAGGGCGCCACCGCGATCGTGATGTCGAGCCTGCCGGAGATGGCCGACGCGCACCGGCTCTACGAGCGCCTGGGCTTCGTGCGGACCCCCGAGCGGGACTGGCGACCGGTGCCGCACGTCTCGCTGGTCGCCTTCCGCAAGGAGCTGGGCGCGTGACCGGCTCGGAGCCGGTGGAGGCGGTGCTGCGGTTCACCGTGGCGCCCGAGGACACGGCCGAGGCCGTCGGCTCGGGGAGCCTGCCGGTGCTGGGCACGCCGCGGCTGCTGGCGTGGTGCGAGGCCGCCACCTGTGCGGCGCTGGAGCCGACGCTGCCGGCGGGCGCCACCAGCGTCGGCACCCGGGTCGCGCTGGAGCACACGGCGGCCAGCCCGGTGGGCCAGGAGGTCGAGGTGACGGCCTCGCTGTCGTACGCCGACGGGCGGCTGCAGCGGTTCACCGTGGCCGCCCGGCACGTCGGCGGCACCGGTGCCGGCCGGGTCGTGGCCACCGGCGAGGTCACCCGGGTGGTCGTGGACGCCCAGCGGTTCCTCGACCGGCTGTGACCGAGCCGGATTTCACCTCGTCCGCCGATTTTGAGAGGATGGCCGACGGACCCTCGCCCGGCACGACCCGCGGGGGGCGACACACCGCGATCGAACCGGAGGACACCATGGGCAAGACCGGCCGCAAGCGCCGCGCTCGCAAGAAGAAGGGCGCGAACCACGGCAAGCGCCCCAACGCCTGAGCGCAGCTGCCCGAACCAGATCGAGGCAGCATGCACAGGAGCCCCCGACCTGCTGGTCGGGGGCTCCTCTGCGTGACGGGGCTGCTCAGGTCTCGGTGATGCGCACCTGCACCTCGCGGATGCGGAGCATCACGCGCTCCCGCAGCTCGCGGGGCGCGGCCTCGGAGCAGGACCGCGCGACGACGGCCTTGACCGTGCGCTGCAGGTCGTACTTCTCCAGGCAGGGGCTGCACTCGTCGAGGTGCAGCCGGACCGCCGAGCAGTCCGCCTCGTCGAGCTCGTTGTCGAGGAAGTAGACGATCCGCTCGAGGAAGTCCACACAGTCCTCGCCGGCGTGCTGGTGCTGCTCGCTCACGACTTGCCTCCCTCGCGGCCGGCCGACAACAGGTCGTTGGTCCGCACGTAGTCCGAGAGCATGTCCCGCAGCTGCCTGCGGCCCCGGTGCAACCGGGACATGACGGTGCCGATGGGGGTCTCCATGATCTCGGCGATCTCCTTGTAGGCGAATCCCTCGACGTCCGCGAGGTAGACCGCGAGGCGGAACTCCTCGGGGAGCCGCTGCAGCGCGTCCTTGACCTGCGAGTCGGGCAGGTGCTCCAGCGCCTCCATCTCCGCCGACCGCAGCCCGGTCGAGGAGTGCGACTCCGCGCGCGCCAGCTGCCAGTCCTCGACGTCCTCGGCCATCGACTGCTGCGGCTGGCGCTGCTTCTTGCGATAGCTGTTGATGAAGGTGTTGGTCAGGATCCGGTAGAGCCAGGCCTTGAGGTTGGTGCCCGGCCGGAACTGGTGGAAGGAGGAGTACGCCTTCGCGAAGGTCTCCTGGACCAGGTCCTCGGCGTCCGCGGGGTTGCGGGTCATCCGCATCGCGGCCGAGTAGAGCTGGTCGAGGAACGGCAGCGCGTCACGCTCGAAACGGGCCGAGCGCTGCTCGTCGGTCTCCGTGGCGGGGTCCACGACCTCGTCGGGGATGTTCAGGGAGTCAGTCATCGCATCCCAGTCTAGGGACCCAGCGGGTGCGGGGGCAGGTTCGAGAGTGGCAAGCACGTCGCCTAGAACACGACGGCGGGCCGGGTCATTCCCGGCTGCCCCTCCGCCGGCCACTCACCCGGCCATCCACCCGAGCAGTCAGCGGGCCCCGGCGCCGCTCCCACCCGATCCCTCGCCGATCACCTCGCGCACCAGCCACTCCAGCGTGGCCTCGACCACGACGCCGAGCGCCTGGTGCTGGGTCACGTCGCCGCGCACCGGCACCTTCAGCCCGTGGTCGGCGTTCGGGACGACCGCCAGGTCCACGTCCGGCGGGAACTCCTCCGGCCGGCCCATCACGTCCTTCTCCCCCTGCACCACCAGGGTCGGGACCCCGGCCCCTCTCAGCTCGACGAGGCGCGACTTCTCGGGGTGGCCCACCGGGTGGAGCGGGAACGACAGCGCCAGGCACCCCGCCGCGCCGAGCTGCCGGGCGCAGCGGGCGGCCGAGCGGGCGCCGGCCGAGCGGCCGCCGACGACCAGCGGGGTCCGGGTGCGCAGCCGGTTGGCCGCGGCGACCAGGGCGTCGTCGAGCGACGAGGGCCGGGTGGCCACCCGCTTGCCGGCGACCTTCCAGGGCTGCTCGAGACGGACCACCGTGATGCCGTTGCGGGGCAGGTTCGCGGCGAGCGCCTCGAGGTCCGCGGTGTCGATGCCGGCCCCCGCGCCGTGGCTGAGCAGCAGCGTGGCCACCGGGTGCCGCGAGCGGCTGGTCACCAGCCGCGCCTCGCCGTGCGGGGTGGGGACTCGGAGCTCGGTGGTCATGCCAGGGCCTCCTCGGGCGGGATCGGCTCGATGAGCTGCGGTCCGTTGTTGCGCACGTTGCTGACGGCGGTGGACACCGGGAACGCCTCGAGGCGGCCCGGGGCCGCGGGCACGAGCAGGCCGAGCAGGTCGTCCCGGTCGGCGACGGTCGGGTCCAGCCAGGCGTCCCACCGGTCGCGCTCCACGGCCAGCGGCATCCGGTCGTGGATGTGGCCCACCGCGTCCTCCGCCTGGGTGGTCAGCACCGTGCAGGTCCAGCGGAACCGCTCCGGGTCGTCGTCGGCCCGGGTGGGGTCACGCCAGATCTCGTACAGCCCGGCCATCGCCAGCACCCCGCCGTCGGCGGGACGGATGAAGAAGGGCTGCTTGCGCGGCCGGCCGGCCGAGGTGTGCTGCTCGGTCGGGTACCACTCGAAGTAGCCGTCGGCGGGCAGCAGGCAGCGACGCTTCGCGAAGGCCCGCTTGTAGGCCGGCTTCTCCGCCACCGTCTCCATCCGGGCGTTGATCAGCCGGTTGCCGATCGAGGGGTCCTTCGCCCAGGACGGCACCAGCCCCCAGCGCACCACCCGCAGCTGCCGGGCCGCCGGCTCGGCCGGCCCCTCGCCGGGCGCGCGGGGTGGCCGCTCGACGACGGCGTACACCTCCTTGGTGGGCGCCACGTTGTAGTCGGGCTCCAGCGGCACGGCGACCCGGTCCTCCTCGATCTCGAACTCCTCGACGAGGTCCTCCGGGCGCCGGCTCGAGGCATAGCGACCACACATGCGAGGAAGCCTAGGGTCTGGCGTCGACAACCGGGTCTGGCAGGCGTGTCGGGGGCAGCTGCGGGGCAGCTGCGGGGCGCCTCCGGGGCGTCTGGAGGGGGCGGTGAGGCATCGTCGTGGGGCCAACGGGGTAGAACTAGTGCCATGACCCTGAGCCGAACGATCGCCCGCCCGATGCTCGCGTCCATGTTCGTGGTCGGCGGCGTCAACGCCCTGCGCAACGCACCGATGCTGGCCCGCAAGGCCGGCCCGATCACCGAGAAGGTCGTGCCGAGGGCCCGCAAGGCCGTCCCGCAGCTGCCGATCCCCGAGGACCCGGTGACGCTGGTGCGGGTCAACGCCGCGCTCCAGCTCGGCGCCGCCGCGGCGCTCGCCACCGGCCGTGCGCCGCGGCTGTCCGCGATGGTGCTGGCGGCCTCGCTGGTGCCGACGACCGCCGCCGGCCACCGGTTCTGGGAGGTCGAGGACACGCAGGACCGCACCCAGCAGCAGCTGCACTTCTTCAAGAACGTCTCGATGCTGGGCGGCCTGATCATCGCCGCCGGCGACACCGACGGGAAGCCCGGTGTCGCCTGGCGCGCCCGCCACGCGGCCAGGGGCGCCCGCCGCGAGGCCCGGCACCTGGCGCAGTCGGCGCGCCAGGAGGCCAAGCTGGCGAAGGCGAAGGTCGGCTGACCCGGGCCGAGACCGGAGCCACCGATGGCCCCGCACCCTCTAGGCTTGCGCGGGTGAGCCAGCCCCGACGTGCGCCCGCGATCGAGCACGCAAGTGAGCCCGGAGCGGGGCCGGGCGTGCCCGACCCGTGGCCGGCACCCCGGGTGCGGGAGCCGGTCGACCTGACGGTCTCGCTGCCGGGAAGCAAGTCGCTGACCAACCGCGCGCTGGTGCTGGCCGCGCTGGCCGACGGCCCGTCCACCGTCGCGGGCGCGCTGCGCTCGCGGGACACCACGCTGATGGCCGGGGCGCTCACGGCGCTGGGGTCCCCGGTGGACACCTCGGGCGAGGACTGGCGGGTCACGCCGGGCCGCTTCGACCGGGACGCGACCGTCGACTGCGGGCTGGCCGGCACGGTGATGCGCTTCGTGCCGCCCGTCGCGGCGCTGTCCACGGCCACGGTCTCCTTCGACGGCGACCCCCACATGCGCAGCCGGCCGATCGGCGAGGTGCTCGCCGCGCTGCGCGGCCTCGGCGTGCGCATCGAGGACGGCGGACGCGGCGCGCTGCCCTTCGCCGTGCACGGCACCGGCTCGGTCGCCGGCGGCACGGTGGTCGTCGACGCCTCGGCCTCCTCGCAGTTCATCTCGGCGCTGCTCCTCGCCGGCGCGCGCTACGAGCACGGCGTGGACGTCCGCCACGACGGCAAGCCGGTGCCCTCGCTCCCCCACATCGACATGACGGTCGCGATGCTGCGCGAGCACGGCATCGAGGTCGACGACGGCGAGGCCAACCGCTGGGCGGTGGCCCCCGGGCCGGTCCGGCCGGTGGACCGCCGGATCGAGCCCGACCTGTCCAACGCGGCGCCGTTCCTCGCGCTCGCCGCGGTCTCCGGCGGCTCGGTCACCGTCCGCGACTGGCCGCGCCGGACCACCCAGGCCGGCGACGCGCTGCGCGAGATCCTCACCCGGATGGGCTGCCGGGTCGAGCACGTCGAGGAGGGCCTGCGGGTGACCGGCCCCGGCACCCTCGAGGGCATCGACGTCGACCTGCACGACGTCGGCGAGCTCGCGCCGGCGGTGGCCGCGCTCTGCGCGGTCGCCTCCTCCCCCTCGCACCTGCGGGGCATCGCCCACATCCGCGCCCACGAGACCGACCGGCTGGCGGCGCTCGCGGCCGAGCTGGGCGGGCTCGGCGCCGACGTGACCGAGCGCCCCGACGGGCTGGGCCTGCGCCCGGCGACGCTGCACGGCGGGGTCTTCCACACCTACGCCGACCACCGGATGGCGCACGCCGGCGTGATCGTCGGCGCGGCCGTCGACGGCGTGCTGGTCGAGGACATCGCCACCACCGGCAAGACCTTCCCCGACTTCGCCGGCTCCTGGTCCGGGCTGGTGGACCCGGCGGGCGCCCGCCGATGAGCGGCCGCTACACCGAGCACGACCAGGAGCACTACGAGCGCCCCCGGCGCCACACCCGCCCCCGCACCAAGGAGCGGCCCAGCTACGAGGACGCCGTGGAGGGCGTGGTCGTCACCGTCGACCGCGGCCGCTACACGCTGCTGGTCGGCGACACCACGGTCACGGCGATGAAGGCCCGGCCGCTGGGCCGCAAGGGCGTCGTCGTGGGCGACCGGGTCCGCGTGGTGGGCGACACCTCCGGCGCGGACGGGTCGCTGGCCCGGATCGTCGAGGTGGCCGAGCGCCGCACGGTGCTGCGGCGCACCGCCGACGACGACGACCCCGTCGAGCGGGTCGTGGTGGCGAACGCCGACCAGCTCGTGGTCGTCACCGCGCTGGCCGACCCCGAGCCGCGGCCCCGGCTCCTCGACCGGGCCCTGGTGGCGGCGTACGACGCCGGCATGCAGCCACTGCTGTGCCTGACCAAGTCCGACCTGGCCGACCCCGAGACGCTGCTCTCGACGTACCGCTCCCTGGGGGTGCCGTGGGTGGTGACCCGCAAGGGCGGCGACCTCACCGAGCTCCGCGAGCGGCTGCACGGGCGGACCAGCGTGCTGCTCGGCCACAGCGGGGTCGGCAAGTCCACGCTGGTCAACGCACTGGTGCCGGCGGCCGACCGCGAGGTGGGCGTGGTCAACGCGGTCACCGGTCGGGGCCGGCACACCTCGACGTCGGCGTTCATGCTCGCGCTGCCCGACGACGCGGGCTGGATCGTCGACACCCCCGGCATCCGGTCCTTCGGGCTCGCCCACGTGCAGCCCGAGCAGCTCATCGGCGCCTTCCCGGACCTCGACGAGATGACCGAGGACTGCCCGCGCGGCTGCACCCACGGCGCCGAGGAGCCCGAGTGCGGGCTCGACCAGGCCGTCGCCGACGGCACGGCGGACCCCGACCGGGTCGAGTCGTTCCGCCGGTTGCTCGCCGCACGCAGCGAGCCGGCCTACTAGGACCTCCGCCCCGGGGCGCCGCGTCCGACCGGCGGACACGCTGCCCGTGGCACCGGCCGCGGCCCCGCGGCCGCGGGGCATAGCCTGTGGCCCATGCCGACCACGGGTGCGACCGACTACACCGACGACCTGCGCCTCGCGCACGTCCTGGCCGACGACGCCGACTCCATCACCACCGACCGGTTCAAGGCGCTCGACCTGCACGTCATGAGCAAGCCGGACCTGACCCCGGTCACCGACGCCGACGAGGCGGTGGAGCAGAGCATCCGGCGCACCCTCTCGCGGGTGCGCAGCCGCGACGCCGTGACGGGCGAGGAGCAGGGCTCGACCGGCCACAGCCAGCGCCGGTGGGTGATCGACCCGATCGACGGCACCAAGAACTTCGTGCGCGGCGTCCCGGTCTGGGCGACGCTGATCTCGCTGGTCGTCGACGACGAGGTGGTGCTGGGCGTGGTCTCCGCGCCGCTGCTTCAGCGCCGCTGGTGGGCCTCGGCCGGCAACGGCGCCTGGACCGGCCGCTCCCTGCTCAAGGCCACCCGCTGCCAGGTCTCCGACGTGCGCCGGCTCGAGGACGCCTCGTTCGCCTACTCCTCGCTGTCCGGGTGGGACGAGCGGGGCCGGCTCGAGGACTTCGTGTCGCTCACCCGCCGCTGCTGGCGGACCCGGGCGTACGGCGACTTCTGGTCCTACATGCTGCTCGCCGAGGGGGCGGTCGACCTGGCGGCCGAGCCCGAGCTCGAGGTCTACGACATGGCCGCCCTGGACGTGATCGTCCGGGAGGCCGGCGGCCGCTTCACCTCGCTCGCCGGCACCGACGGCCCCTTCGGCGGCAACGCGCTCGCCTCCAACGGACACCTGCACGAGGCCGCGCTCGGCTTCCTCGGCACGCTGCCCCACGACGAGGACGACCCCGACTCGCGCCCGCACCGGCCCGGCTCGGTCTCCGACCTGCGCGACCGCCGGCCGCGGGCCGACCCGCCGCGCTGACCGGCCGTGCTGACCGGCCGTCCCCCGTTCCGGTGAGCCGCGCGTGTTCGCGTGCCTGGGGTGCCCGGCGCGAGTAGCGTCGTAGGCACACACTCGCGCGTGACCAGGCGGAGGTAGCACGATGCGGATCGGCGACGTACTCAAGGCCAAGGCCCGTCACGACGTGGTCACCATCGCCCCCGACGCCGGCGTCCGCGAGCTGATCGCCCAGCTCGACGAGCACAACGTCGGCGCGCTCATCGTCAGCGCCGACGGGACCACGCTGGAGGGGATCGTCAGCGAGCGCGACGTGGTGCGCCACCTCCACCAGGACGGCACGGTCATCAACAACACGGTCCGGGAGATCATGACCGCCGACGTCGAGACCTGCCACCGGGACTCCTCGCTGGAGGAGCTGATGAAGACCATGACCGAGCACCGGGTGCGCCACGTGCCCGTGGTCGACGGCGACCGACTGGTCGGCATCATCAGCATCGGCGACGTGGTCAAGCACCGCATCGACCAGCTCCAGTTCGAGCGCGACCAGCTCGACAACTACCTCCACCAGGCCTGAGCCGCAGGCCTCGACCGGGGCCGGTCCTCCCCGGGCGGGGCCGGTCGCAGCTCCTCGTTAGGGTGGCCCGACCACTTCCCCCTGTCGAGAGGACACCATGGACAAGCCCGAGATCGACTTCCCCGACTTCGAGCCGCCCGCCGAGCTGGTGGTCACCGAGATCACCGAGGGCGACGGCGCCGAGGCCACGGCCGGCAGCACCGTCTCGGTCCACTACGTCGGGGTCGCCCACTCGACCGGCGAGGAGTTCGACGCGTCGTACAACCGCGGCGAGCCACTGCGGTTCCGGCTCGGGGTCGGCCAGGTCATCAGCGGCTGGGACCAGGGCGTGCAGGGCATGAAGGTCGGCGGACGCCGCCAGCTGGTCATCCCGCCCCACCTCGGGTACGGCGACCGCGGTGCCGGCGGCGTGATCAAGCCGGGCGAGACGCTGATCTTCGTGGTGGACCTGCTGGGCGTCAGCTGACCCCTCGCTCCACCCGACCCGCCGGGCAGCCAGGCCGATCGTGCCCGACCTCGATCCGCCCGACTGCCCGGCGTTCGTCCCACGGGTCCTCTCACGGTCGGTCTCACCAGGGCAGGTCGTCGCCCACGGCCTCGTCGGCGACCCGGGCGGACTGACCGGCCAGGCCGACCACGTCGCCCACGACCAGCTGCCGGCCGCGCCGGGTCTCGACCTCGCCGTTCACGGTGACCGCGCCGTCGGCGATCAGCGGCTTGGCCTCGGCGCCGCTCTCGACCAGGTTGGCCAGCTTGAGGAACTGGCCGAGCCGGATGGAGGCGTCGCGGATCGGGACGTCGAAGGGATCGCTCACCCGCCCATTCTCGGGCACGTCGCCCGAGACTGCTGGCCCACCCACCCAGCGGTGAGCTGTCCACCGAACCGCCGCCAGAGACGGTGGACCACCCACCGCCGGGGCCGGGCCCGCCCACCCAGCGGTGAGCTGTCCACCGAACCGCCGCCAGAGACGGTGGACCACCCACCGCCCGGGCGGTGCTCAGCCCAGCAGCACCGAGCCGGTGTGGATCAGCACGCCCACCAGGCCGCCGACGATCGTGCCGTTGATGCGGATGAACTGCAGGTCGCGGCCCACGTGCAGCTCGATCCGGCTGGCCGCCTCCCGGCCGTCCCACCGCTGCACCGTGTGCGTGATGACCGCGGTGATCTCCCGCCCGTAGCGGTCCACCGCGAAGACCGCGACGTCGGCGGCGAAGCCGTCCAGCCGGTCGCGCAGCTCCTCCTCGGCCTCGAGCCGCGCCGCGAACCGGCTCAGCTCGGTCAGCAGCCGCTGGCGCACCGCCCCCTCGGGGTCGCCGAGCGAGGTGAGCAGCACGCGACGCAGCGCGTTCCACAGCGAGATGCTGGACTCGATGACCTGCGGGTGGTCCAGCAGCCGCTCCTTGAGCCGCTCGGTGCGGTCCTGGGTGCCGGGGTCCTCGAGGAGGTCGCGGGCGAGCTGCGCCAGCATCGAGTCGAAGGCCTGCCGTGCGTGGTGGCGCGGGTCGTCGCGGATGTCGGCGACCCACCGGACCAGCTCGAGGTGGATGCGCGAGGTCACCGCCTCGTTGAGGCGGGGCGGGGTCCACCACGGCGCCCGCTCGCCGAGGATCTCGGTCACGGTCTCGGGATTGCGCTCGAGCCAGCCGTGCAGCTCGGTCAGCGCCAGGTCGACCAGGCCGTGGTGCAGGTCGTCGCGGACGACCTCCTGCAGCAGCCCGCCCAGCAGCGGCGCGATCGGCTCCTCGCGGAACCGGGGCACCAGCGCCTCGGTCACCAGCTCCGCGATGTGCTCGTCGCGGACCCGCGCCAGCCCGATCGCCGCCACCTCGGCCACCTCGTCGACCACGCGGCGGGCGTGGGCGGGCTCGGACAGCCAGCGCCCGACCCGGCGCGAGATCTCCGCCGCCCCGATGCGGTCGCGGATGATGTCCTCGGCGAGGAAGTTCTCGCCCACGAAGTCCTCGAGGCTGCGCCCGAGGTCGTCCTTGCGCCGCGGGATCAGCGCGGTGTGCGGGACCGGCAGCCCGAGCGGGTGGCGGAACAGCGCGGTCACCGCGAACCAGTCGGCGATCGCACCGACCATCGAAGCCTCGGCACCGGCGTTGACGAAGCCCCAGAACCCGTCCCGGTCCAGGGTGGCGACGTACACCACCGCGGCCAGCACCAGCAGCGAGACGGCCAGGGTCCGCATCCGGCGCAGCCCGCGGCGGCGGGCCTCGTCGGCGGCGGAGTCCAGCCGGGGGCCGGAGGGCGCGGAGGAGGTCCCGGTCGTGGGGCCGGAGGGCAGCGTGGCGGTCATCGCGGCCCAGTCTCCCCCACCCGGGTGACGGGGTGCCGGACCAGGGACCCGGGCGTGCCAGAATCCCCGCATGTCCCGGACCGTCATCACCTTCGGCACCTTCGACGTCTTCCACGTCGGGCACCTGAGGGTCATCGAGCGCGCGGCAGCCCTGGGCGACCGCCTGGTCGTCGGCGTCTCGGCCGACGAGCTGAACCTGCGCAAGAAGGGCCGCGAGCCGGTCTTCAGCCAGGCCGAGCGGCTGGCCATCGTCGCCGCGCTCAAGCCGGTCGACGAGGTCTTCGTCGAGGAGAGCCTCGAGCTCAAGCGCGAGTACATCGTGAAGTACGGCGCGGACGTGCTCGTGATGGGCGACGACTGGTCGGGCCGCTTCGACGAGTTCAAGGACATCTGCGACGTGGTCTACCTGCCGCGGACCCCTGCCATCTCCACCACCGCGCTCATCGAGAAGATCTCCGCGACGGGCTGAACCCGGACTGGGCAGGACGCTGCCGCCGCCCACCGTTAGGGTGTTCCGGTCCGGCACTCTCGACCCGGCTGGGGGAACCCTCGTCATGCGCCGTCCGATCCTCGTCGCCGTCCTCACGGTGGCCGCCTCCTTGTCTGCGCTCCCACCGGGCGCCGCGGAGGCTGCTCCCACCGCTCCGGGGGCCCACGCGGCCCACCGGGGAGCCGCGGTGGCGGTGAGCACCCTGCTCCCCGACACCTCCTCCCGGCGGGCCCGCGCCGCGCTCGCGAGGGCGCAGCAGGTCCTCACCGGCGCCGCGCCCGCCGCCGCGCCCAGTGCCAGCGGGCCGACCCGCGACCGGGTCGAGGGCACCCTGGCCATGCGGGACCTCTTCGCGGCGCTGCCCGGCCTGAGCGGCACCGACCGGCGCCAGGCGCGCGCGGTGCTCGCCCGGCCGACCGACGGCAGCCACGACGTCTACGGCGACGGCTACCGCACCAAGGCGAAGCGGCGCTGCGCCGGGCACTTCTGCATCCACTGGGTGACCAGGACCTCCGACCGGGCCAGCAAGGGCTGGGTCAGCCGGACCCTGAGGACCATGAACGCCGTGTGGCGCCTCGAGGTCGGCACGCTCGGCTACCGCCACCCGGTGCGCGACGGCCACCACGGCGGCAACAACAAGTTCGACGTCTACCTCAAGGACGTCGGCGCCAACTACCTCTACGGCTACTGCGCCCCCGAGTACCTCAAGCCCCACCACAAGCGGGAGGCCTCGGGCTACTGCGTGCTCGACAACGACTTCGCGCGCAGCCAGTTCCACGCCAAGCCGGTCAACAGCCTCCGGGTCACCGCGGCCCACGAGTTCTTCCACGCCGTCCAGTTCGGCTACGACTACCAGGAGGACCAGTGGCTGATGGAGGCCACCGCCACCTGGATGGAGGAGCGGTTCGCCGACGGCGTGAACGACAACCGGCAGTACCTCAAGTTCGGCCAGGTCAACCGGCCCGCCGGCCCGCTGGACTACTTCAACCCGCAGGGCTTCAACCAGTACGGCAACTGGCCGTTCTTCGAGTACCTCAGCAGCCGCTACGGCCTCAAGACCGTCCGCCAGATCTGGACGAAGGCCGCCGAGGCGCCTGACCACCGCGGCGGCGGTCTCTACTCCACGCAGGCCCTCGACGCCGTCCTCGACCACCACGGTGGCTTCTCCGACGTCTTCGCGCAGTACGCCGCGGCCAACGTCGAGTCGGGGCGGGCCTACGCCGAGGGCACCCACTGGCCCAAGGCCGCGATCACCCGGACCTGGACCCTGCAGCAGGACTCCGCCACCGCCCAGCACACGTTCACGGTCCGCCACATGGCCTCCCGCAACGCGGTGCTGAAGCCGGGCAAGACGCTGGACGGCGCCGGCTGGACCGGCAGGATCAGCATCGACGGCCCCGCCGTCGACAGCCCGGCGCGGGCGTACGTCGTCATCCGCCGGACCCACGGCAAGGACACCCGCGAGACGATCCCGCTGGACGCCACCGGGCACGGCGAGCTGACCTTCCCGTTCGGTACCCGGAACGTGCACCGGGTGGCGCTGACCCTGGCCAACACCTCCACCCGGTTCGACTGCCGGCAGCAGACCACCTACTCCTGCAGCGGGACGCCGGTCGATGACCACGAGAAGTTCGACGTCACGGTCTCGGCCACGCACGGTTCCTGACCGGCGAGCCGCTCCGGGCCCGCGCGCCCGGTCAGCACGGCTAGTGGCGCTGCGGCGCCCGGGCGGCGAACAGCTGGTCGGGGCTGGCGACCCAGCGCCGGCTGCGGCCGGTCGGCGAGGAGCGTCGGTCGAGCTCGTCGAGCAGTGCCTTGCGGACCCGGACGATCCGGGTCTTGGTGGTGAGGTCGGTCGCCTGCTGCAGCGCCAGGTAGCTCGACTCCCAGGCGAGAGAGAGGTCGTTGTCGCTGATCCGGGAGGCGAAGTTCGGCCGGCTCGGGAAGCCCCGCGCGAACTCGCCGTACCGGTGCTGGAACCAGGCCACGCACCGGGGAGCCGCGAGGAGGAACAGCATGATGGGGACCAGCCCCCCCGGCCCCAGTGGAGCCAGGAGCCCGACCGCGGCCGGAACGCCGACGCCGACCCGGGCCGCCCAGGCGAAGACCCAGGCCGTGCCCCCGCCGTCCTCCGGGGCGTAGAGGTAGGCGTAGAGCCCGCCGATGCCGGCCATCGGGAGCGCGACGGCCACGACCTGCGCGGCGCCCAGCCGGGCCATGGCGAGGGGAAGACCCACCGCCACCAGGATCAGAGCGGTGGTACCCCACCACAGGCGGTAGGTCCTCATGGCAGCCTCTTCACGACAGGGACATGGACGACACCAGGTCCAGGACGACCCGGACGACCTGGACCATGACCTGGCCGACCGCGAAGCCCAGGGACAACCCGAGCACCAGCAGACAGCTCATCGTGAGGATGGTGATGGCCACGGGCCGCCGTTCCCCGAAGCTCGGTCGCGAGCCCAGGCGTCCGCTCCGGTCGAGCGGGTCGGGCACGTAGCGAGGTCCGGCGGACAGGTCAGCGGTCATGGTCAGCACCTCCTCGAGGCCTACCGTCCTGCCCGCGGGCGGCCCGCGGTCAGGGCCGGAGGTCCCCGGGGCGCGGTGCCGTGGTCCCCGCTGCCGGCCCGCTCGTCCGAGAGCCCCCACAACCTGCGTCGATGAGGGCCTTTCGTCACTGTGCTGACCGGCGGCCGCCGGGTTGGCTTCTGGCATGGCCGCCCGTCCCCTGTCTGTCGAGCCTCCCTCCGCCGAGCCCGCCGCCCGCGCGAGCGCCCCGATCCTCGTCGCCGTCGACGACGAGGCCGTGGCCGCGCTGGCGTACGCCGTGCCCGCAGCCCGCCGTGCCGGGTGCAGCGTGCACCTGCTGCACGTCGTGGCGCCCGGCGCGTCCCCGCAGCTGTGCGACGAGGGCGAGCGGGTGCTGCAGGCGGCGGCCGTCCGCGCCGCCACCATGGCCGACGGCCTGCGCATCAGCACCGAGCTCGCGCATGCCGGCCCGGTCGCCGAGGTGATCCTGCGGCGCGCCGCCGACGCCCGGCAGCTCGTGCTCCAGTGCCGGGACGAGCGCGAGGACAGCACGTGCGCCCGGATCGCGTGCCACGCGCCCTGCCCGGTCGTGCTGGTCCCCCGCGGCGACGCCCGGAGGTCGGCGGCTCCCCGACCGGCCCGGTTCGCGGTGACGCCCGCCGTGCCGGAGGCCCTGCCGTGAGCGCGCGGACGGTGGGCAGCGACGTCGTGGTCGGGGTCGACGGGTCCCCCGACAGCCTTCGCGCTCTGCGCTGGGCGGTCGACGTGGCCGTGACCCGCGGCTGGTCGGTCGAGGTCGTGACGGCCTGGCCGCACGACACCCCGGTGTTCCTGCACGACGTGCCGGGGCACTACAGCGACGCCCGGGACCGGGCCCGCAGTGCCCAGCAGCAGGCGGTCCGGGAGGCGACCGCCGGCCACGTGGCGCCGCTGCGGATCAGCCTCACCCTCGAGAACGCCCGCCCCGAGCGGCTGCTGGCCGAACGGTCGCACGACAGCCGGCTGCTGGTCCTCGGGGCGACCGGCAGCCACGGCCTGGCCGACCGGTGCCGCGAGCGGGGCACCTGCCCGGTCGCCGTCGTGCACGACTCCGGCGCGCCGGAGGTGCTGCCCGCGCTGCTGGCCTCTGCCCGGGGATGATGCGCGCCTGGTCGGTGGAGGCTCCGGCTCCCATCGCGAGCGGTCCGGTGTCGATGACCCTGCGCGAGCTGCCCCAGCCGGGCTCCGGCGAGGTCCGGATCCGGGTCCGGGCCTGCGGCGTCTGCCGCACCGACCTCCACCTCGCCGAGGGCGACCTGGCCCCGCGGCGCCCCGGCGTCGTCCCGGGGCACCAGGCCGTCGGTGTCGTGGACCGCAACGGGCCGGAGGCCGGACGGTTCACCCCCGGCGACCGGGTCGGGGTCGCCTGGCTGCGCCGGACCTGCGGGCGCTGCCGCTGGTGCCGCAGCGGCGCCGAGAACCTCTGTCCCCGCTCGGAGTACACCGGGTGGGACGCCGACGGCGGGTTCGCCGAGTACGTCGTCGCCCCGGAGGCCTACGTGCACCGGCTGCCCGAGGGGTACGACGACGTCCACGCGGCGCCGCTGCTGTGCGCCGGGATCATCGGCTACCGGGCACTGGCCCGGGCGGCGCTGCCACCGGGTGGCCGGCTGGGGCTCTACGGCTTCGGTTCCAGCGCGCACCTGACGGCCCAGGTCGCACGCGCCGCCGGCGCCGAGCTCTTCGTGATGACCCGCGGCGCGCGGAACCGAACCCTGGCCGAGGAGGTGGGCGCCAGCTTCGTCGGCGGCGCCACCGCCCGGCCGCCCGTGCCGCTGGACTCCGCGATCGTCTTCGCCCCGGCCGGCGAGCTGGTGCCGGTCGCCCTCGAGGCGCTCGAGCGCGGCGGCACGCTGGCGCTGGCCGGCATCCACATGACCGACGTGCCGCCCCTCGACTACCAGCGGCACCTCTTCGGCGAGCGGGACCTGCGCACGGTCACCTCCAACACCCGCCGCGACGCCGACGAGCTGCTGCGGCTGGCCGACCGGCTGCCGCTGCAGGTGCACGCCACGGCGTACCCGTTCGACCGGACCGACCGCGCGCTCGCCGACCTGGCGGCGGGCACCGTGAGCGGCTCGCTGGTCGTCACGCTGCCCTAGGCTGGGCCGGCCCTCCTGCCCCGGTCAGGACATCACGATCGACTGGGGCTCCGAGCTGTCGGAGGCGCTGTGGTGGTGCCGGCGCCGGTTGCCGTGGGAGTCGGTCGGGTTGGCGAGCAGCACCGGGCACCCCGCGTCGCGCAGCACGGCGCGGGCGACGGGGCCGAGGTGCGAGCCGAACGGCACCAGCGGGTCGTGCCGGCCGACCACCAGCAGCGTCGACTCCCGGCCGGCGTCGAGCAGCGCGTCGGCGGGATGGGCGTGCCGGGCCTCGATCTCGACGGGCACCCCGCGCACGACGTCCCCGAGGCCAGCGACCACCTTCTGGACCTCCTCCCGTGCACGGTCGGCCCAGGCGTCGTTCTCGACCCGGCTGGTGATGATGTCGTCGTAGACGCTGGGGAACCACCAGGTGTGCAGGACGTGCAGCGATCCGCCACGGGACCTGGCCTCCGCGGCGGCGGTGGCGACCACGGGCGCGCACCGCTCCGGCACGTCGACGCCGACGGTGACGACCGGGCGGCCGTGGTTGTGCTCCACGGCCGACTCCGACCAGCCCGCCGGCACCGACACCACCGGCACGTGCGCGTGCGAGGCCACCCCGCTGGAGATCGAGCGCGTGACGCTGCGGATCACCCGGGAGACGTCCCGGCGCTGCATGACGACGGCCCGGGCGGTGCCCGCGGTGGCCTCGAGGAGGGTCGGCACCACGGGGCCCCGGAGCAGCGCGCTGGTCAGCGTGGCGCGTCCGGCCAGGAGGTCGCCGGCCCGTTCGACGGCCGCCCGCAACAGGTCGTGGCCGACCTGGTCGACCTCGGCGTAGTCCAGCAGGGCCGCCTCCGGGCCGGTGGGACCGGGGTGGAGGACGTGGATGAGGTGCACACCGCAGCCCTCGCGCACGGCCTGCTCGACGGCGTACTCCAGGGCGCTGTCGACGGGCTGGTTGCCGACGGCCACCACGACCGGCTTGGCGGCCGACGACGTGGCGCCGGACTGCGGTGACTGGGACCGGGGTGACTCGGATTGGGGCATGACGGACCTCCTGCACGGGTGAGAGTGCTCCCACCCTCGTCCCGGCCGCCGGGTCGACCTAGGGACGAACGTCCGCCGCCGACCGGTCCGAGGCCCCCTGCGTGGGCCCGCGTGCGGACGGGAGGCTGGGGGCGACGACCCCGACCGGAGAGGCTCCGATGCGAGCGCTGCGCCTGAAGTCCTGGAAGAGCGAACCCGTCCTCGAGGACCTGCCGGTCCCCGAACCCGGCCCCGGGGAGGTCCTGGTCCAGGTCGGCGCCGCGGGTGCCTGCCACTCAGACCTGCACCTGATGCACGACTTCGAGGCGGGGCAGCTGCCCTGGGACCCGCCGTTCACCCTGGGCCACGAGAACGCCGGGTGGGTGCACGCGCTGGGCGATGGCGTCCGCGACCTCGAGCCGGGACAGCCGGTGGCCGTGGTCGGCGCCTGGGGCTGCGGCACCTGCGCCCGGTGCCTGGACGGGCTCGAGACCTACTGCGAGCGCCCCGACCTCGCTCCGGTCGGTGGCGGCGGCGGGGGGCTGGGGCTGGACGGCGGCATGGCCGAGTTCCTGCTCGTCCCGGCCGCACGGCACCTGGTCCCGCTGCCCGACGGGCTCGACCCGGTCGGGGCCGCGCCGCTCACCGACGCCGGGCTCACGCCGTACCACGCCATCCGGCGCTCCAACGCGAAGCTGATCCCCGGGGCGACCGCGGTCGTGATCGGGGTGGGCGGGCTCGGCCACCTGGGGGTCCAGATACTCCGGGCCACCACCGCCGCGCGGATCGTCGCCGTCGACGCACGCGAGTCGGCCCGGGACCTCGCCCTCTCCTCCGGCGCGGAGCTGGCGCTGGCGCCGGGCGAGGAGCTCGTCGACCGGATCCGGGAGTTCACCGGCGGCGTCGGCGCGGACGTGGTCCTCGACTTCGTCGGCTCCGACGAGACGCTTGCCGCGGGCGCGAGCTGCACGCGCCAGCTCGGCGACCTCACGCTCGTCGGCATCGCCGGCGGCACGCTGCCGTTCTCGTTCTTCTCGCCGCCCTACGAGGTCAGCGTGCAGACGACGTACTGGGGCAACCGGCGCGAGCTGGCCGAGGTGCTCGGTCTCGCCGCCCGTGGGCTGCTGCACGCCGAGACCGAGCTCTACACGCTCGACGACGCCGCCCAGGCCTACCTCGACCTGCAGCACGGCACGGTGCGCGGCCGGGCCGTGGTCGTCCCGCACGACAGCTACCGCCCGTGACCGCGAGCCGCCGCACGGAGGAGAGGACCGGGAGCATGACCACCAACAAGGCCGTCGTGGTGTTCGAGTCGATGTTCGGCAACACCGAGAAGCTGTCCCGCGAGATCGGGGACGGGCTCGCCTCCGACGGGTGGCAGGTCGTGCTCGCCGACGTCCGGCACGTACGGGCAGAGGACCTCTCCGGCTGCCGCCTGCTCGTGCTGGGCGCACCCACGCACGCGTTCACGCTCAGCAGGCCCAGCACCCGCGCCGACGCCGTACGGCAGGGCGCCCCCGAGTCGCGGGCCGAGCTCGGGGTCCGGGAGTGGCTGACCTCCATCGACGTGGTCTTCCCGGTGACGGGCGCGCGCCCCAGCGTCGCCGTCTTCGACACCCGCGCCGACCGCGCGCAGCACTGGCCGGGGTCGGCGGCCCGGAAGACCGCACGCGTGCTGCGCTCGCACGGCTTCCCGGTCCTCGACCGTCCGGTCAGCTTCTACGTGCAGGACGTCAAGGGACCGCTGGTCGACGGCGAGCGCGAGCGTGCGCGGGCCTGGTCCCAGCACCTGCTCGAGCTGATGCGTGCCGAGGCGGCCCGCTCGGCCTGAACCGCGCGCGGTCAGTCCTCGTCGACGACGTGGACGGCGGCCTCCTCCGCGCTCGCGCCGGCACCGTCGATGCCCTCGTCCTCGGCCACCAGGCCGTCGCGGTCCTCGTGGACGCCCTCGTCGGGAGCGAGCAGGCGTCCGGCACGCTCGTCCCCCACCTCGCCGGCGACCGGGCCGTCCACGACCTCGGCCTCGCGCTCGGCCTCGGCCTGCTCCCAGACCTCCGGCTCCTCCTGGCGGACCCGCTCGTCGAGCGTCTCGCCCTCGACCTCCTCCAGCGGCGTCACGCCCGTGGCGGTGACCCCGCGCGGGCGCTCGGCGGGCGAGATGCCCTCGTCGAGCACGTCGTCGACCCCGCGGTCGTCGAGGGTGTCCTGGGGCTGCAGCTGGTCTTCGCTCATGTCCTGTCCGGTTGCCGCCGCGAGCACCCTTCAAACCCGTGGGTGGGGTCACGTTGCTCGCACCTCGGGGGCGCAACTGCGCCTCGTCCGGACCAGACCACCCCCCGGCCTGCCCCCGGGCCAGCGGTGAGCCTGCCACCGATCCCGCACCAGAAACGGTGGCTGACCCACCGCCCACCCCGACAGCCCCGGCGCCCGACCTGTGGAATGGCGCCAGACCGCAGGACTCCGAGCCCACCCGGCCCGGGCAGGCGTCACCTCACGACGACGGCATGCTCCCCGGCGGGCACCAGCTCACCGATCACGGGGTGCCCGGGCAGCTCGCCGGCGACCAGCAGGCCGCCGGAGGTCTGGGCGTCGGCGAGGAGCAGCAGCTCCTCGTCGGTGACCGAGCCGGCCGTGGCGAGGTGCGGGCGGACCCAGTCCAGGTTGCGGCGGCTGCCGCCGGGCACGAAGCCCTCGGCCAGGGAGGGGCGGGCGGCCTCGAGGTACGGCACCGCGGCCGCGTCGAGGACGGCCGAGACGCCACTGGCCCGGCACAGCTTGTAGAGGTGCCCGAGCAGGCCGAAGCCGGTCACGTCGGTGGCGCAGGTGTGGCCGGCCCGGCGGGCGGCGAGCGAGGTGTCCCGGTTCAGGGTGGTCATCGTGGCGACCGCGTCCGCGAACACCTCACCGGTGGCCTTGTGCCGGTTGTTGAGGATCCCGAGACCGAGCGGCTTGGTGAGGGTCAGCGGCACGCCCGGGACGCCCGCGTCGTTGCGCAGCAGCGCCGCGGGATCGGCGATCCCGGTGACCGCGAGGCCGTACTTCGGCTCCGGGTCGTCGATGCTGTGCCCGCCGGCGAGGTGGCACCCGGCCTCGGCGCACACCGCCGCTCCCCCGCGCAGCACCTCCGCGGCCAGCTCGAAGGGGATCCGGTCGCGCGGCCAGGCGAGCAGGTTGACGGCGACCACCGGGTCGCCGCCCATGGCGTAGACATCGGAGAGCGCGTTGGCCGCGGCGATGCGCCCCCAGTCGTAGGCGTCGTCGACCACCGGGGTGAAGAAGTCCGCGGTGGCCACGACCGCGCGGTCCTGCTGGATGCGTACGACGGCGCCGTCGTCGCCGTTCTCGAGCCCGACCAGGAGGTCGTCGCCCGAGGTGCCGCCGAGACCGGCCAGCACGCGCTCGAGCTCCCCCGGCGGGACCTTGCAGGCGCAACCGCCGCCCGCGGCGTACTGCGTCAGGCGGACCGTCCCGGCCAGGCCCTCGTTGCTCGTCACGTGCTGCTCCCCTCGGCTCGACCGGCTCCAGCATGCCCCTCGTCGGTGAGGGTACCGACGCGAGGTCAGCACCCGACCCCGAGGAGGCGACGTGGCCGACCAGATCAAGAACGAGAAGCAGTACGAGGCCCTCAAGGACAAGGGCATGTCCAAGCAGCGCGCGGCGAAGATCGCCAACGCGAAGGACTCCTCCAGGCACGGCGGCGAGAAGAGCGGCTCCGGGGGCGACAGCAGCCAGGGTGGCACCACCGCCCAGAAGAAGGAAGCCGGCCGCAAGGGCGGGAAGGCCAGCCACCAGTGACCGACCTGCGGTCCCTGGTCCTGGTCTGCACGCTGAAGCCGAGTCCCGCCGACTCCAGCTCGGACCTGCTCGGCCGGCAGGTGCTCGCCGAGCTCGAGAAGCTCGGCGCGCCCGGAGAGGTCGTCCGGGTCGTCGACCACGACGTCCGCTTCGGGGTCAGCACCGACGAGGGCAACGGCGACCAGTGGCCGGAGATCCGGGAGAAGGTCCTCGACTCCGACATCCTGGTGCTGGCGACCCCGATCTGGCTCGGCCAGCCGTCCGCGGTCTGCAAGATGGTCCTCGAGCGGCTCGACGCCGAGATCAGCGAGAACGACGACGAGGGCCGGATGCTCACCCACGGCAAGGTCGCCGTGGTCGCCGTCGTCGGCAACGAGGACGGCGCCCACCACGTGGTCGCCGAGTGCGCCCAGGCACTGCTCGACTGCGGCTTCACCCTCCCCGCGAACGGCGGCACCTACTGGGTCGGCGAGGCCATGCAGGGCACCGACTACCGCGACCTCGACCCGAGCCCGGGGGCGACGACCTCGACCAACCGCACGGTGGCGGCCTACGCCGCCCACCTCGCGCTGCTGCTCAAGGAGTCGGGCTACCCGCCCCCGTGACCTTCCGCTGCTCCGCGGCGCGCTTCTCCAGCCGCTCGCGCTGCGGCACCACGACGTACTTCGGGTCGCGGGCCGAAGCCAGTCCGGCCTCGAAGATGCCGAACCGCAGCGTCACCGAGCCTGCGACGTACGCCGCGCCGGCGACCGCCCGCGCCAGCCGGGACCTGCGCCCCAGCAGCGAGAGCCCGACCCCGGTGGCGGTGAGCGCCCGAGCGGTCTTCATCAGCGTGCCGGACTTCCCCTGCTCGTAGGGCTCGGCCAGCATGCCGAGCCGGCGGTTCATCAGCTCGACCCCGGTCAGGTCGACCGCGGCACCCATCAGGGCCATCCGCTTCGCCGGCCCGCTCTGCGACACCGGCGCGAGCGCCATCGCCAGCCCGCCGGCCGCGGCGGCGCCGGAGCCACCGAAGACGAACGGCATCTCCCGGTGCCCCTCGTGCCAGGCCGGGACCGCGGTGTTGGCGAACAGCGCCGCGGTGTAGGTCGCCAGCGGTGGTCCGAACGCGGCCGCGCCCACCCCGGCGAGCCGGCCGAGCCGTGGCAGCCGGCCGGTCAGGTTGGACCCGAGCGCGGCGGTCGACAGCGCCGAGAACGGCGCCAGGATGAACGACCCGACCGAGAGCGGCGAGGTGATCTTGAGGACCCGCAGCATGTTGAGGAACCGCTCCGGCCGGCCGAGGTCGTGGACCAGGGCGACGGTGCCGAGGCCGGCACCGGCCGCGGCCGCGGCACGCGTGACCCGCTCCAGGGACGGCAGGTCCTGCAGCGCCGCGCCCTCGGCGAGCAGCGCCGAGCCGCCCGCCAGGCCGCCGAGGAAGAGGTAGAGCGGCACGTCGGGCGTCTTCCACGTCGGCGTCTTGAGGATCTGGCGCCCGTAGTAGGACTCGAACTCCGCCTCCGGCACCATCGCCGTCTCGCCGCGGCCACCGCCGCGCGGGCTCACTTCTTCCTCCCCAGGAACGAGGCGACACCGACCCCGACCAGCGTGGCCGCCGCCGCGCCGACGTGCTTCCAGATCGAGCCGAGGTCACGCGTGGTGACGACGGGGTCGGGCGGCAGGCCGTAGACCTCCGGCTCGTCGAGCAGCAGGAAGAACGCCCCGTCGCCGCCCACGCCGTCGTTCGGGTCGGCGCCGTACAGGCGGGCGACGTCGACACCCTTGGCGTGCAGCTCCGCCACCCGCTGGTCGGCCCGCTCGCGGAGCTCGTCGAGCTCGCCGAACTGGATCGACTCGGTCGGGCAGGCCTTGGCGCAGGCCGGGGTCTCCCCCACCTTGAGGCGGTCGTAGCACAGCGTGCACTTGAACGCCCGGCCGTCCTCCTTGCGCAGGTCGATCACGCCGTAGGGGCAGGCCGGCACGCAGTAGCCGCAGCCGTTGCAGACGTCGGGCTGCACCACGACGGTGCCGAACTCGGTCCGGAACAGCGCGCCGGTCGGGCACACGTCCAGGCAGGCGGCGTGGGTGCAGTGCTTGCAGACGTCGGAGGACATCAGCCAGCGCACGCCGGCGTCCCCGGAGAGGGCGCCCTGGTCGTCGCTCTCCATCGCGCCCGGCGGGCCCATGCCCGGCAGCCCGAGATCGGTGGTGGTGAGCGGCTTCGGCTCCGCGGTGACGGGCTTCTCGACGAACGCCACGTGCCGCCAGGTGCTCGCGCCGAGCTCCTGGGTGTTGTCGTAGGACATGCCGGTGAGCAGGTAGCCGTCCTCGGGGACGTCGTTCCACTCCTTGCAGGCCACCTCGCAGGCCTTGCAGCCGATGCACACCGAGGTGTCGGTGAAGAACCCCATCCGGGGCGGGTTCCCGTCGTAGCCGGCGTCACCCTGGACGTCGTCCAGCGGACCCCACAGCGAGCGGTCCAGGGAGCTGGTCACCGGTCGGTCCCTCCGTTGGTCGGATCGGTCATGTCGACACCGGAGCGTCGCCGGTAGTCCTCGACGTACGCCGTGAGCTCGGTCCCGCGCGGTCGCCGGCCGGGCCGGATGTCACAGGTGCCCACCTTGTCCTGGATGTAGACGTTGGGGTCCATCGTGACGTTGACCAGGTCGTTGGGCGAGTCGCCCCGGGTGATCCCGTTGCGGCCCCAGTGGTAGGGCAGGCCCACCTGCTCGACGAAGCGGTCCCCCAGGCGAAGCGAGCGCAGCCGCTCGGTGACCAGCACCCGCGCCTCGATCGCCGTCCGGGCGGTCACGATCGTCGCCCAGCCGCCGTGCTCGAGCCCCCGCTCAGCCGCCAGCCGCGGCGAGACCTCGCAGAACGGCTCGGGCTGCAGCTCGGTGAGGTACGGCAGCGTCCGGCTCATCGCGCCGGCCGTGTGGTGCTCGGTCAGCCGGTAGCTGGTGAACACGTAGGGGAAGACCGAGCTGAAGCTCGGGTTGATCGGGTTCGAGGCATCGGCGAGCTTGCGGCGCGACGGGTTGTTCTGCTGCCCGTAGAGCGGGTTGCGCACCGGCGACTCCGGCGGCTCGTAGTGCGTGGGCAGCGGCCCGTCGGCCACCCCCAGCGGCGCGTAGAGCCACGCCTTGCCGTCGGTCTGCATCACGAACGGGTCCTGGCCGCCGATCGCGTCGGGACCCCGGGCGTCGTCCGGCGGGACGTAGTCCGGCGGCCGGTCCGCGATGAAGTCGGGCACGTCGGAGCCGGTCCACTTGCCGGCCTCCGCGTCCCACCAGACGTACTTCTTGCGCTCGCTCCACGGGGTGCCGTCCGGGGCCGCCGAGGCGCGGTTGTAGATGATCCGGCGGTTCGCCGGCCACACCCACCCCCACTCGGAGGCCACGTAGTCCTGCTCCCAGTGCGGCTTGCGGCGCCGGGCCTGGTTGACCTCGTCGGCGTAGACCCCGCAGTAGATCCAGCAGCCGCAGGCGGTCGAGCCGTCGTCCTTGAGCTCGGTGTAGGCCGACAGCGCGCTCCCGTCCGGGCCGGTGCCGTTGATCTCGCGCAGCACCGCGTGGCCGTCGGTCTCCCCGTCCTCGGTCGTCGGGTAGTCCCAGACCAGGTCGAGCAGCGGCCGGTCCATCTCGTCCGTGGAGCCCGCGAGCTTGGCGCGGATCCGGTGGCCCAGCTCGTGGTAGAAGTCCAGCTCGCTGCGGCAGTCGCCCGGCGGCTCGACGGCCTTGTCGCGCCACTGGAGCATCCGCTGGGTCTGGGTGAACGAGCCCGCCTTCTCGACGTGCGTGGCCGCGGGGAGGAAGAAGATCTCGGTGCCGATCTCCTCGGTGACCAGCTCGCCGGTCTCGATCTCGGGGCCGTCCTTCCAGAACGTCGCCGACTCGATCATCTGCAGGTCCCGCACGACCAGCCAGTCGAGGTTGGCCATGCCGAGCCGCTGCATCTTGCCGTTGGCCGAGCCGACCGCGGGGTTCTCCCCGACCACGAAGTAGCCCTTGCAGCCACCGTCGATCATCGACTTCACCGTGGTGTACGTCGAGGCGTCGCCGGTCAGCCGCGGCAGGTAGTCGAAGCAGAAGTCGTTCTCCGGCGTGGCCGCATCGCCCCAGTAGGACTTCAGCAGGCTGACCATGTAGGACTTCATGTTGCCCCAGAAGCCGGTCGCGCCGGCGTCGGAGGCGACGTACTCCTCGAGGTCGCGGTGCATCCCCGCGTGCGGCATCGGCAGGTAGCCCGGCAGGATGTTGAACAGCGTCGGGATGTCGGTCGAGCCCTGGATGCTGGCGTGCCCGCGCAGCGCCATGATCCCGCCGCCCGGACGGCCGATGTTGCCCAGCAGGGTCTGCAGGATCGCGGCGGTCCGGATCATCTGCGCGCCGGTGCTGTGGTGGGTCCAGCCCACCGCGTAGCAGAAGGCGCTGGTGCGCTCCCGGCCGCTGTTGGAGGTCAGCGCGTCGGCGACCGCGCGGAACTGCTCGGGGCTGATGCCACAGACCTCCTGCACCATCTCCGGGGTGTAGCGGGCGAAGTGGCGCTTGAGGATCTGGAAGACGCAGCGCGGGTGCTGCAGCGTCTCGTCGCGCGGCGGCTTGTTGGCCAGGGCCGGCCCACCGGAGCCGTGGGACTCCGACTTCGCCGCCTCGTGCGCCGACTTGTGCGAGTCCTCCTCGGCGCCCGGGTCGGGCTCCTCGTCGGGGCCGGCGGCCTGGGCAGGGTCGCGCTGGCCGGCCGACGGCGCGGCCTTGGCCCCTTCGTACTGCCAGGTCTTCGGGTCGTAGTGGTTGCGCTCGGAGTCGAACCCGGAGAACAGCCCGTCGAGCTCCTCGGTGTCCTGGAAGTCCTCGTCGACGATCGAGGCGGCGTTGGTGTAGGCCACGACGTACTCGCGGAAGTCGAGGTCGTTGCTGAGCACGTGGTTGACCAGGGCACCCAGGAACGCGATGTCGGACCCGGCGCGGATCGGGACGTGCAGGTCCGCGACCGCGGAGGTCCGCGTGAACCGCGGGTCCACGTGGATGATCGTGGCGCCGCGCCGCTTCGCCTCCATCACCCACTGGAAGCCCACCGGGTGGGCCTCCGCCATGTTGGAGCCCTCGATCAGGATGCAGTCAGCGTTCTGCAGGTCCTGGAGGAAGCTCGTGGCACCACCACGGCCGAACGAGGTTCCCAGACCGGGAACCGTGGAGGAGTGTCAAATACGGGCCTGGTTCTCGATCTGGATCGCGCCCATCGCCGTGTAGAGCTTCTTCATGAGGTAGTTCTCCTCGTTGTCGAGGGTCGCTCCTCCGAGGCTGGCGATGCCCATGGTGCGGCGGGTACGACGGCCTTCGTCGTCCTCCCACTGCCAGAACTGCCGGCGGGTCTTGATGACGCGGTCCGCGATCATGTCCATCGCGGTGTCGAGCTCGAGGTCCTCCCACTCGGTGCCGTGCGGGCGCCGGTAGCGGACCTTGGTGACGCGGCTCGGCGAGGTGACCAGCTGCTTGCTGGCGCTGCCCTTCGGGCACAGCCGCCCGCGCGAGATCGGGCTGGCCGCGTTGCCCTCGATCTGCGTGACCTTGCCGTCCTTGACGTACACCTTCTGGGCGCAGCCCACGGCGCAGAACGGGCAGACCGAGTCGACGACCTTGTCGGCCTCGACGGTCCGGGGCTCGAGGTGCTCGCTGCGCGGGGACATCGCCGCACTGCCACGCCCCAGCCGGTCCTCGCCGGTGGCCTGGCGCAGCAGCGGCCAGGATCCGATGAACGTCTTGACACCCACCAGCTCTGCCCTCCGTCCGCTGCACCCGGGCCGACGACCGGGCTGCTGCTCCTCACCGTAACCACACCAGGGGGGTCCAAACCCGGTCGGGGCGCAATTGTCTGCGCACGGGCACCCGACGGGCCCGCGAACGTGGCTCCCCCGCACCCGCTAGGTTTCTCCGCGGAGGCGTTCCTCGTCTGGTGACGGGCGCGGTCCTCAAAACCGTAGGGGCCCGGTATCCGGGTCCGGCGGGTTCGATTCCCGTCCGCCTCCGCCATCCGTCCGTCCTGCCGCCGGTCACCGCGGCCTACGCGTGGGTGGCGGGTTCGTGGGCGAGGTGGGCCGCGGTCTCGAGCTGGAAGGTGGAGTGCTCGACGTCGAAGTGGCCGACCAGGCAGTCCTGCACGGTGTCGAGCACCTGCGGCGCGTGGCCATCGGTGAAGCAGTGGTCCTCCAGGACCACGTGGGCGGTCAGGACCGGGAGCCCCGACGTGACGGTCCACGCATGCAGGTCGTGCACGTCGATCACGTGGTCGCACCGGGCGAGGTGGTCGCGGACGTCGTCGAGCGACACGCCCTCGGGCGCGCCCTGCAGGAGGATCCGTCCGGCGTCACGGAGCAGTCCCCAGGCGGCGCGGCCCATCAGCGCGGCGACGGCGAGGGACGCGACCGCGTCCGCGCGGAGCCAGCCCGTCAGCAGGATGACGAGCCCGGCCAGCGCGGTGCCGAGGAAGGCGTACAGGTCGGTGAGGATGTGGGCGAAGGCGCCGCGCACGTTGAGGCTGGACCGGTTCGCCCGGGCCAGCACCAAGGTCGCGACCACGTTCACCACCGCGCCGGCCAGCGCGACCCCGAGCACGACGCCACCGGCGACCTCGGGCGGCGCGAACAGCCGCCGGACGGCCTCGACGGCGATGACGGCTCCGATCACGGCCAGGCTGACCCCGTTGACGGCGGCCGAGAGTATCTCCGCACGCTTGAGCCCGTAGGTCCACGACCCGCGCGCGGGCCGGCTCGCGAGATGGGCCGCCCACATGCTGGCGCCCAGCGCCGCGACGTCGGTGAGCATGTGGCCGGCGTCGGCCAACAGCGCCAACGACCCACTGACCACCGCGGCGACGACCTCGGCCAGCATGAACGCCGAGATCAGCCCGAGCGCCACCCCGAGGTATCGGCTGTCCGCGGTCGAATCCACCCCGTGGGCATGCCCCTGCTCCCCCTCGGCGGCCGCGGAGCCGGACCCGCTCGGCCCCAGGGGCGCGCAGGGCAGGTCCTGGCGGTCGAGGCCGCTCACTGCTCTCCCGCCTCGGGGTGGTCGTGGACGAGCACGCTGTGCTCGATGTGCGTGAGCGCCACGTCCAGCAGCATCCGCACGTGCGCGTCGGCGAGCGCGTAGTAGGCCATCCTCCCGGAGCGCCGGACCGAGACCACGCGGTGGGCGCGCAGGATCCGCAGCGCGTGGCTGGTGGCCGACTCGCTCATCCCGGCCGCCGCGGCCAGGTCGCACACGCACAGCTCACCCTCCAGCAGCGCGGCCAGCAGCCGCAGCCGTCCCGGGACGGACAGCAGTCCGAAGACGTCGGCGAGGTCGACCACGTCCTGCTCGGCCGGCATCCGGTCCTTCACGGCGGCGACCCGGTCGGCGTCGACGACCCGTGCGGCACAGGAGGCCGCCCCGACGACATCTGAATGACTGCTCATAGGTGCACATTAGGGAGGCAGCGACGCGGACGCAAGGCCGGCGCCCCGCGCCGAAGGCGCGGGGCCGCCGGGCTCACACGACGTCGAGCTCGCGGTACATGCCGTCGACGTAGTGGTTGCGCCGGTTGCCGAGCAGCTCGTAGCGACCGGGCCCCAGCCGGAGCCCCACCCAGCCCTCGGTGCCGGCCCGGATGCCGGAGCCCGCCCGCCCCACCGGCCGCTGCCCGGCCCGCAGCACCATCCGCGCTCCCCTCGCCGCACACCGCTCCTCATCCGCCCCATGCCGGCGTCGGCCAGGACCACGCGGACCTCGCGACCGGCGAGGTGGCCGGCCGCGGCGCAGCGCACGGGCGAGAGTCGCATCCCACCGCCGTCGGCCCCCGGCCCGTCATGGACGGCCGGCCCGACCGGAACGAGGTGTCGCCCGCACACCCGGCGCGGGACCCTGTGCCCGAACCGCAGCCGCGGATCTCGCAGGCTCCGGAACGGACGCGGCCCGGAGGAAGGAGCCGGTGCTGCGCGGCCCGTCGTCGACGACTCGGGCCCCCTCGGCATCCGCCGCGGCGCGTTGCTCGGCAAGCTGCCACGCGCTCTGGGCACCACCGTCGACGTGGAACACTCGACGATCCAGCCCGAACCGGCCGCGCACACCACCCACGCTGTGAGAGGAGAGTGAGCAGGACGCACCGACGGAACCGACTCCTGGCCGCCCTGATCCTCTCCGTCGTCACCGCAGTGGCCGCGGCGAGCACGCCCGCGGACGCCCCCTCCCCCGGACTGGACTACGTCGCGCTGGGCGACTCCTACAGCGCCGGGCCGCTCGTCCCCCGGCAACGCCTGGAGGCGGGGCTGTGCCTGCGCTCGGACCACAACTACCCGTCCCTGCTGGCCAGGAAGCTGCACGTGACGTCGTTCCGGGACGTGACCTGCAGCGGCGCCGACAGCAAGGACCTGTCCAGGCCGGTCCGCACCGGGCTCCCCGGGCCGCCGTCCCCACCGCAGCTCGCCGCGCTGGACGCCGGCACCGACCTGGTCACGCTCGGCATCGGTGGGAACGACAACGGGTTGTTCTCCGCGCTCTTCCGCACCTGCCCCACGCTCGCCCACCGCGACCCGGGCGGCGCCCCCTGCCGCGACGCCTACACCGCCGCCGACGGCTCCGACGAGCTCGCCGCCAAGATCGGCTACGTGCGGGCGCACCTGGAGACGCTGCTGGACCGGATCCACGCGCGGGCCCCGAATGCCGAGGTGTGGGTCGTCGGCTACCCCCGGGTGCTCCCGGCCGACGGCACCTGCCGCGCGATCCCGCTCGCGGCCGGGGACTACCGGTGGGCGGACCGGCTCGAGCGCACCCTCAACACCGCCCTGGAGGCGGCGGCGTCGCTCGACGACGCCCACTTCGCCGACACCTACGCCGCCTCGACCGGGCACGACGCCTGCGCGGGCCGGGACGCCTGGGTCAACGGCTCGGTCGAGAGCCTGCGCCGGGCCGCGGCGTACCACCCCCTGCGACCCGGCATGGAGGCCGAGGCCCGGTTGCTGCAGCAGCGGATCAGCACCGGCGACGGGACGTCCACGGCCCTCGGTGCCTCCCGCTAGAGTCCCGGAACGTGACGGGAGATGGCGCGGCGGAGGACCCTCGGCGTCGTACGCCGCGCACCGATGCCGTGCTCGCCGACCCGGTGGTGGCGGCGGCCGCCGAGCGACTGGGCCGGGCCCGCACCAAGGCGGTCGTGACGACGGTGCTCGACGCCTGCCGGCGCGGGGAGCTCGCTCCCGAGCACGTCGTCGACGCCGTGCGCCGGGCCCTCCCGGCCGGCGCCTCCTCGCTGCGTCCGGTCCTCAACGCGACCGGCGTCGTGGTGCACACCAACCTCGGCCGGGCGCCGCTGTCCGCCGCCGCCGTCGAGGCACTGGTGGGGGCCGCCGGGACCACCGATGTCGAGCTCGACCTGGCGACCGGCGGCCGCGGACGCCGCGGCGCGGGCGCGCTCGCTGCGCTCGCCGCCGCCGTCCCCGAGGCCGGCGGCGTGCACGTCGTGAACAACGGAGCCGCCGCGCTCGCCCTGGTCACCACCGCCCTGGCCCACGTGGCCGACGGCCCCGGGCGGGAGGTCGTCGTCGCACGCGGTGAGATGGTCGAGATCGGCGACGGCTTCCGGATCCCCGACCTGGTCGAGGCCGCGGGCGCGCGGCTGCGGGAGGTCGGCACCACCAACCGGGTGCACGCGAGCGACTACGCCGACGCGCTCGGCGAGCGGACCGCGTTCGTGCTCAAGGTGCACCCGTCGAACTTCCGGGTCGAGGGGTTCACCTCCAGCGTCGCCGTGAGCGAGCTGGCGGCGCTGGCCTCGATCCACGGCGTACCCCTGGTCGCCGACATCGGGTCGGGGCTGCTCGCGCCGCACCCCCGGCTGCCCGACGAACCCGACGCCGCGTCCGCGCTGCGCGCCGGGGCGGACCTGGTGACCGCCTCGGGCGACAAGCTGCTCGGCGGGCCGCAGGCCGGCCTGCTGCTCGGCCGCGCCGAGCTCGTGCACCGGCTGCGACGTCATCCCCTGGCCCGGGCGGTGCGGGTCGACAAGCTGACCCTGGCCGCCCTCGAGGCGACGCTCACCGGGCCGGACAGCCCGGTGGCGACCGCCCTGGGCGCCGATCCGGCCGAGCTCCTCGCGCGGGCCGAGCGGCTGGCGACCGCGCTGAACCGGGCGCTGGGCCGTGCCCAGGGTTCGGCCCAGGATTCGGCCCCGGGAGCGTCCGGCGGCACGGCCGCGGAGGCGGTGCGCTCGCAGGCCGCGGTGGGGGGCGGTGGCGCGCCGGGCGTGCTGCTGCCGAGCGCCGCCGTCGCCGTGGACGCCGCGCTCGCCGGGCCGCTGCGCACGGGGTCGGTGCCGGTGCTCGGGCGGCTCCACGAGGGGCGCCTGCTGCTGGACCTGGCCGCCGTGCCGACCGAGCAGGACGACGCCCTGCTCGCCG
This sequence comes from uncultured Actinomycetota bacterium, assembly GCA_963826155.1. GTDB lineage: Bacteria > Actinomycetota > Actinomycetes > Propionibacteriales > Nocardioidaceae > Nocardioides. Next base: position 2,554,637 of record CAWGVX010000002.1, read on the forward strand.
CGGTGGTGGCCGTCGCGACGGCCACGGACGGGGCAGGCTGAGGTGCACGTCGTCGCCACCGCCGGCCACGTGGACCACGGCAAGTCCACGCTCGTCAGGGCCCTCACCGGCCGCGACCCCGACCGCCTCGAGGAGGAGCGGCGGCGGGGGCTGTCGATCGAGCTCGGCTACTGCTGGACCGAGCTCGTCGAGCCGAACGGTCGGAGCCTGGGCGACGTCGCCTTCGTCGACGTCCCGGGTCACTCCCGGTTCGTCTCCACCGCCCTCGCCGGTGTCGGCCCGGTGCCCGTCGCGATGCTCGTGGTCGCCGCCGACGACCCGTGGATGCCCCAGGCGGCCGAGCACCTGGCCGCGCTCGACGCCCTGGGCGTGCAGCACGGCGTGCTGGTGGTCACCCGGTCCGACCTCGCCGACCCCGCACCCGCCCTGGCCCGCGCGCGTGAGGAGGTGGCCCGCACCGGTCTGCGCGAGGCCCCCGCCGTCACCGTCAGCGGCCGGACCGGAGCCGGCCTCGACGACCTCAGGGCCGCGCTCGCCGGCGTGCTCGAGTCGGTGCCCCGGCCAGACCCGGAGGCCGCCGTACGGCTGTGGGTCGACCGGCGGTTCACCGTGCACGGGACCGGCACCGTCGTGACCGGCACGCTGCCGGCCGGCACCATCCGCGTCGGCGACACGCTGTGGGTGGGCGAGGAGCCCGTGCGGGTCCGGGGACTGGAGTCGCTGGGTCGCCCGGTCGAGTCAGCGCAGGGGGTCGCGAGGGTGGCCGTCGACCTCGGTGGCCGGGCGCCCGAGGCGATCGGCCGCGGCACCGTGCTGGTCAGTCCCGACGCGTTCGAGGCCGTGAACACGCTCGACGTCCGGCTGACCGGCGACCTCACCGGACGCCTGCCGGAACGGCCGGTCCTGCACGTCGGCGCGGCGATGGCCACGGTGCGCGCGCGGCCGCTCGGCGACCGGCACGCGCGGCTGGTGCTGGAGCACCCGCTCCCCCTCCGGGTGGGCGACCGCGCGCTGCTGCGCGACCCCGGCAGCCGGACCATCTGGGGGGTCCGGGTGCTCGACCCGGCACCCCCGGCCCTGGGCCGCCGGGGCTCGGCCCGCACCCGCGCCGCCGACCTCGCGTCGTACGACGCCTCCCTGGCCGGGCAGCTGGCCGCGCGTGGACTGGTGCGCGCCGGCCTGCTGCGCCGCATCGGCGTGCCGACCGACCCGCTCCCCGCCGGGTCGGTGCGCGCGGGCGACTGGCTGCTCTCCCCCGAACGGGCCGCCGGGCTGCGGACCGCCCTGGCCACGGCCGTCGACCGGCTCGCCACGCCGCTGCAACCGGGGGTGACCCCGGCGGCGCTCGCCCACGAGCTCGGGCTGCCCGACGCCGCCCTGGTGCCGCCGCTGGTCGCGCCGCCGCTGCGGCTCGAGGAGGGCCGGGTCGGGCGGGACCGGGCGCCGGGCCTGCCCCCGGCGCTGGCCGCCGCGGTCGAACGACTGGCCGCCGACCTGCGCGAGGCCCCGTTCGCCGCCCCGGACGCCGGCCGCCTGGCGCAGCTCGGCCTGGACGCGCGGGCGGTGGCCGCGCTGCACCGCACCGGCCACGTGCTGCGGGTGGCCGACGGCGTCGTGCTGCTCCCCGGGGCCGACGAGGAGGCGGTGGCGGTGCTCCGCGGGCTGCCGCAGCCGTTCACCACCAGCCAGGCCCGCCAGGCGCTGGGCACCAGCCGGCGGGTGGCGCTGCCGCTGCTCGCCCACCTCGACCGGACCGGACGCACGCTGCGGCTGCCCGACGACCGGCGGCAGGTCCGCGGCTGAGCGGACGGGCAGCCCGGCTAGGCCGGGCCCAGTCGGCGCGCGAGCTCGTCGAAGCCGCTGACGACGAGGTCGGGCTCCCGGAAGTACGACGGGTAGGGCGCGCCGGTCCGGTCGATCCAGCAGGTCCGGAGCCCGGCCCGGGCCGCACCGTCGAGGTCCCACGGGTGGACCGCCACCAGCATCGCCTCGCCCGGCGCGACCCCCATGACGTCGCAGCCGTGCGCGTAGGCGGCCGGGGCCGGCTTCCAGATGCCGGCGTCCTCGACCGACAGCATCGCCTCGACGTGCCCGTCGAGGCGAGCGCTGCCGAGCAGCTGCCGGGCCACCGACGCCGACCCGTTGCTCAGCGTCGCGACCCGCAGGCCGGCGGCGTCCAGTGCCGGCAGCCCGGAGCCCACGTCGGGGTGCACGCCCAGCGAGGTGAAGCCGGCCATCACGTGCTCGACCGCCTCCTCCAGCGGGCGGTCCAGCGGCAGGCCCGCGAAGTGACCGCGCAGCCCGTCGGCGCCGATCCGGGCGAACGGCGCCGACACCCCGCCGACCGCCAGGGCGAAGCCGTCTCGCAGCACGCCGGCGAACCAGGTGGTCGCCAGCGCCGGCGGCGCCCCCACGTCGGCGAACCGGTCCTGCATCGGGCCGAGGTCGGAGAGGGTCTCGTTGACGTCGAGCAGCAGCACGGAGGGGTGGGTGGCGGCGGTCATCGGGTCACTGTAGGTCCGGCGTCCAACCGGCCGACCGGGTCCGCCGCGCCTCCACCGAAGGTCCGTCAGCCGTGCTCCACGCGGGCTCCCGCCCGGCCGCGCAGGTCCGCGGTGGCGATCACCCGCTCGAGGTCGGTGGTCGAGAGCACCCCCACCGGTTCCTCGCCCGACGGCCCGCCGAGGACCACCCACGAGGTGGGGGCCTCGTCGCGGTGGGCCGCTCCCGGGGTCGCGAGCGCGGTGCTGACGCGACGGGCGGCGTCGACGACCTCGTCCTCCGGATGCAGCACGGGCAGCGCGTCGGCAGGCACCAGGAGGTCCCCGACCCGGACCTCGCCCCGGCGGTGCTCGGGGACGGCGCCGGCCCGGGCCAGCACGAGGGTGCCGAGATAGCGGCCGTCGGCCAGCACGGGGTACGCCGGGTGGTGGCCGAGCTCGTCGAGGTGGGCCGCGAGCTCGGCGACGGTCGCATCGGGGCGCAGGCACACCGGTGGGGCGGTCATCAGGTCCAGCACGCGTAGTCCCGTGAACGCCTGCGTCGCCTTCGCGGACATCACCTCCGCCCGGACGGCCTGCAGCAGGAACCAGCCGATCGCGACGAACCACACCCCGCCGATCGTGTCGCCGACCAGCATCACGGCCACGCCCAGCGTGATCAGCATGATCGCGAAGCCCCGGCCGGCGCCGGCCGCCCGGATCGTGGCCTTCTCGCGGTCGCCGGAGCGCCGCCACAGCCACGAGTGCAGCAGCCGGCCGCCGTCCAGGGGCAGCGCGGGCACCAGGTTGAAGACCAGGAGCAGCCCGTTGATCCGGGCCAGGTAGCCCAGCACGCCCACCCACGGCGCGGCCAGCCCGGCCACGTCGCCGACGAGGGCGAGCAGCCCGAAGAACAGCATCAGCACGAACGACGCCAGCGGCCCGGCGGCGACGATCCGGAACTCCGCACCGAAGGTGGGCACCGGCTCGTCGGCCTGCGAGACACCTCCGAACAGGAACAGGGTGATGTCCTTGACGTGCACGCCCTCACGCATCGACTGCAGCGTGTGGCACAGCTCGTGGACCAGCAGCGAGGCGAACAGCAGCAGGGTCCCGACGGCCGCCATCGCGACGTACTCCCCGGTGGGCCGGCCGGGGTAGGCGGACGGGAACAGCACGGCGGCCAGCGACCAGAAGACCAGCGCGACGATCGCGAGCCAGCTCCAGCCGATCCTGATCGGGACGCCGCGGACCCGGAAGACGACCACGCCCCCACGCTAGGAAGGCGTGGGGGCGTGGGCACGGGTCCACCGACACCACCGCGGGGACCTTGGGCCCGCGCGAGGGGCCGGCACCGGTCAGGTGCTCCTCGCGGGAGCGGCAGCTACGGCTGGAAGACGACCTTGATCGTGCCGTCCTGCTTCTTCTGGAAGTTCTCGTACGCCGTGGGCGCCTCGGCCAGCGGCACCCGGTGGGTGGCGAAGTCCTCGGTGCCGAGCGGGTCGGCGTCGTCGGTCAGCAGCGGCATGATGTCGTCGACCCACCGCTTGACGTTGGCCTGACCCATCCGCAGCTGGAGCTGCTTGTCGAACATCGTCATGATCGGCATCGGGTCGGTCTGGCCGCCGTAGACCCCGATCAGGGAGACGGTGCCACCGCGCCGGACCGCGTCGATGGCGGTGTAGACCGCGGCCATCCGGTCCAGGCCGGCCTTGTTCATGATCGGTGCCGTGAGCCGCTTGGGCAGCACGTTGAAGATCCGCTGGCCGACCTCGGCCACCGGCGAGCCGTGCGCCTCCATGCCGACCGCGTCGATGACGGCGTCGGCGCCCCGGCCCTGGGTGCGCGAGCGCACCTCCTCGCCCACGTCGTCGACCTCGCGCAGGTCGAGCACCTCGACGCCGCGGGCCGCCGCCCGGGCGAGCCGCTCGGGCACCCGGTCCACCGCGAGCACCCGGTAGCCCTGGTGCCTGGCGATCCGGCAGGCCATCTCGCCGATGGGGCCGAGCCCGAGGACCAGCAGGGTGCCGTCCTTGGGGACGTCGGCGTAGACGAAGGACTGCCAGGCGGTCGGGAGCACGTCGGAGAGGAACAGGAACCGCTCGTCCGGCAGCCCCTCGGGCACCCGGATCGGCATGAACTGCGCCTGCGGGACCCGCAGGTACTCCGCCTGGCCGCCCGGCACCTCGCCGTACAGCTTGCTGAAGCCGAAGAGCGCGGCGCCCATGCCCCGGTCGCGCACCTGGGTGGTCTCGCACTGGGTGTGCAGGCCCTGGGCGCACATCCAGCAGTGGCCGCAGCAGATCTGGAAGGGCACCACCACGCGGTCGCCGACCTTCAGGTCGCCGGCGTCGGCGCCGACCTCCTCGACGATGCCCATGGGCTCGTGGCCGAGCACGTCGCCCTCCCCCATGAAGGGGCCCAACGTCTCGTAGAGGTGCAGGTCCGAGCCGCACAGGCCGCTGGAGGTGATCCGGACGATCGCGTCGTTCGGCTCCTTCAGGACCGGGTCGGGGACCTCTTCGACGCGGACGTCGCGTCGGCCGTGCCAGGTGACCGCCTTCATGCTCACTCCTCGGTGTCCGGGGACGGTGGAGCCAGCCGGTACCCGGTCAGCCGGTGGGCATGCCGCCGGGCCGCCCCCACCCGTGGACGGTCAGCCGGCCCAGCAGCACGGCGAGCCCGGCCAGCACCACACCGGCGACGACGTCGGAGACGAAGTGCCAGCCGAGGTAGACGGTCGCGACCATGACCAGCACCAGGTAGACGGTCAGCGCCACCGACAGCCACCGACGCCGGTAGTAGAGCATCATGAACAGCACCATGCAGGTGAAGCCCACGTGCAGGCTCGCGAAGGCCGAGATGCTCGCGAAGGCGTCGGGCGCGGAGGGATCGGCCAGCAGGTGGGCGCGCTGGGCGAGGTACTCGGCCTGGGTGGAGGTGATCGAGGTGTGCGGCAGCCCGGCGAACTCGCGCGGCGCGGAGGCGAAGGGCCCCAGGGTCGGGATCAGGTAGTAGGAGCCGATCCCGAGCACCCAGACCCACATGGAGGAGGCGAGGAACACGTAGCCCTCGCGGATCCGCGGCACGAAGACCAGCGACCCCATCACCGACAGCGGCACCAGGTAGGTGAACGCCTTGTAGACGACCACCAGGACGTACGCCGAGGCGTGCGTGCCGAGCGCGTCGTGGAGCAGCACCGCCGGGCTGTGGCCGCCGAACGCGGACCGGTCCCAGCGCAGCATCTGCTGGTCGCGCACGGTGTTGAAGGCGTCCCAGCTCTTCAGGTTGCGGTAGCAGACGTAGACCGCGTGGTAGGCGACCAGGCCGGTGAGCGCCAGCCCCAGCCGCCGGTTGGTCCAGCGGGCCCGCCACGCCGCGGGCAGGCCGCGCACGAGGCCCCACCGCTCGTGGTGGGCCGAGGACCGCTGCGCACGCCAGCTTCGCCAGCCCGCCTCGAGCACCGAGAGCACCGCGAGCAGCACGACCGCGCTGAGCAGCCGGCCGCGGAACATCTTGCCGTCCGGGTCGCGCAGCGGGATCCCGACGTGGTGGGACCACCAGGCGGTGATCACCGCGAAGACGACCACCATCACCCAGATGCCCGCCGCCCAGCGGACCCCGCCGGACTCCTCGGGCTGGTGGCCGGGACCGGTGTCCGACGTCGTGGTGAGCGAGGTCGAGGAGGTCACGAGGCATCGTAACAACGCGGCGAGTCGGCCCCGGGACGGGCTTCGTGCCACGATTTGGCCCAGGGAACCGGCCAGCACGGACGCAGGACGGACGTAGCACGGAGGCAGGCAGGGGGTGCACATGGCGGCGGGTGGCCAGCTGCTCGCCCGCGAGCCCGCGGCGTCGCCGACGGGTCGCGGCCTGCTGCTGTCGCGCCACCCCGTGGTGGTGACCGTGCTCGTCGCGGCCGTCCTGCACGTGGTCTGGTGGGCCCTGCTGGCCACCAGCGGCGGGGACATCGCGGCCCAGGACGCGTGGGCGGAGTTCGCGCGGGCGCACCCCGACAGCGCCTACAACCTGGCGTGGTACGGCGGGATGCACCCGGTCTCCTACAGCGTCCTCTCCCCCTACGTGATGGCCGTGCTCGGCGTCCGCCCGACGATGATGATCGCCGGCACCGTCTCCGCGGGGCTGCTGGCGCTGCTGCTCGTGCGCAGCCGGGCCCTGTCCCGGCCGCTGTGGCCGGCGCTCTTCGGAGCGGCGGCGTTCACCGGCAACGCGGTGTCGGGCCGGGTCACCTTCGGCCTCGGCCTGATGTTCGGGCTGGCGGCCGTCGCGGCGGTGTTCGTCTGGCCCCAGCGCTGGCGCACCCCCGCGGCCCGGCACCGGTGGCCGCGGGCCGCGGTCGTGGGCCTGCTCGCCGGCGCGGCCACCGCCGGCAGCCCGGTCGCCGGGCTGTTCGTCGGCATCGTCGCCGCCGGGCTGTGGCTGGGGCACCGCCGCGCGGCGTCGCTGGCCCTCGGCCTGCCGCCCGTCGCTGTCGTCGCGCTGTCGGCCTGGCTGTTCCCGTTCTCGGGCCAGCAGCCGATGCCGTGGGCCTCGATGATCCTGCCCCTGGCCTTCGCCCTGGCGGTCTTCCTGCTCGCCCCCTCCTGGTGGCGGACCGTGCGCCTCGGCGCGGTGCTGTACGCCCTCGGCGTGGTCGCGGTCTGGGTGATCCCCTCCCAGATCGGCACGAACATCACCCGGCTGGGGCTGATCTTCGGCGGGGTGCTCGTCGTGGCCGTGGCCGTGCGCCGGCCGGCGCCGCCGCTGCGGCTCCGGTGGCCGGCGGTCCTGCACGCCGATCCCCGCCGGGTCACGGCCGTCCTGGCCGCGGCCGTGCTCACCTCGACGATCTGGCAGGTCGCCACCGCCGCCCGGGACGTGGTCGGCTCCCGCCCGGCCGCCGCGTGGACCGTGGACGTCCACCCGCTGCTGCGCCAGCTCGAGTCCCGCCACGCCGGCGACGCCCGGGTCGAGGTCGTCCCTGCGGCCAGCCACCGGGAGGCGTCGGCTCTGGCGCCGTACGTCAACCTGGCCCGCGGCTGGAACCGGCAGGCCGACGCCGAGCGCAACCCGTTGTTCTACGCCGACGGCATGCTCACGGCCCGCGCCTACCGGCACTGGCTGCACCGGTGGGCGGTGCAGTTCGTGGTCGTCTCCGCCGGCGCCCCGGACCAGGCCGGGCTGGCCGAGAACGCCCTGGTCTCCCGCGGCCTGCCGTACCTGCGCAAGGTGTGGTCCGACCACAGCTGGAGCCTCTACGCGGTCCGCAGGCCCACCTCGCTGGTGCAGTCGCCGGCGGTCGTCACCTCGTTCGACGCCGCCCAGGTGGTGCTGTTCATGCCCCGGGCCGGCGACGTGCTGGTGCGGGTGCCGGACTCCCCCTGGCTCAGCCTGGTCGACCAGGCGGGGGACCCGATTCCAGCCCCCGCCTCGACCGTCCCGGGCGGCACGCCGGTCAACACCGACGGCTGCCTGAGCCAGGCCGAGACGACGCGCGCCGACCAGGCGGTGCGGTGGACGGTGCTGCACGCACCCGAGGCGGGGACCTACCGGATCGCGGCACCCTACAAGCTGCCCCGCGGCACCGCCTGTCCCGACGAGCTGCTCGACACCTCCGGCTGACCCTCCCCGGACGGACCAGCGGACGGCGCCGCGTCCGCGGCATCATCCCTCGGGGACGATCCGCGCCCCCGGGCGCGTCCCTAGCGTGGGAGCCACCGTCAGCACCGCCCGAGGACACCGAGGAGATGGAGCCGTGACCGCGACCGAGACCGAGATCCACGGACCCGTGGACTTCGCGCTGCTGGAGTTCCCCCGCGACCACCTCACCGGAGAGGCCGCGCAGGCCCTGATGGACCTGGTGGACGCCGGGACGATCCGCCTCTACGACCTCGTGGTCATCGCCAAGGACGACGACGGAGGTGTCCAGGTGCTCGAGCTGACGGACCCGACCGGGCCGGCGGCCGGCTTCTCCTACTTCGCCGGCGCCCGCTCCGGCCTGCTCGGGGACGACGACTTCGCCGAGGCCGCCGGGGCCATGGAGCACGGCACCGTCGCCGCGCTGCTCGTCTACGAGAACACCTGGGCGGCGCCCTTCGTGGCCGCCGCGCGGCGCAGCGGCGGCGAGCTGATCGCGAGTGCCCGGATCCCGGCGACCGACGTGATCTCGGCCGTGAACGCGCTCGAACCCAGCGCCTGACCCCACCCAGGAGGACCACCATGCCCGGACTGCTCCGAGGAGTCGCGAGGACGGCCGTCGTCGCCGGCACCGCCACCGCCGTCAGCGGACGGGTGCAGCGCCGGCAGGCCGAACGCTTCGCCGGACGCGATGCCCAGATCGCCGCCGACCGCCAGCAGGCCTACGACGAGCAGGCCTACGAGCAGCAGCCACCGGCACCGCCGCCGCAGGCGCCCGCGCCGGACATGGTCCAGCAGCTCAAGGACCTGGCCGCGCTGCGCGACCAGGGCGTGCTCACCGAGGAGGAGTTCGCCGGCCAGAAGGCCAAGATCCTGGCGGGCTGACCGTCCGGGACTGCTCCCGAACCGACGACCACCCGGGGGGACCATGGGCGACGAGGTCATCGTCCTCGCCACAGGGGTCCACAAGACGTACGACACCGGCCGGGTCCGGGTGGCGGCCCTGACCGGGGTCGACCTCACCCTGCGGCGCGGCGAGATGGTCGCGGTGATGGGCCCGAGCGGCTGCGGGAAGACCACGCTGCTGAACTGCCTGTCCGGCATCGACGAGATCGATGCCGGCCAGGTGCTCATCGAGGGCGTCAGCCTCGCCGACCTGCGCGACCGGGCCCGCACCCGCTACCGCGCGGAGCGGATGGGCTTCGTCTTCCAGTTCTACAACCTGATGCCGGTGCTCTCCGCGGTCGAGAACGTGGAGATGGCCCTGCTGCTCGCCGGCCGGCGGCCGGCCGAGGCGCGTCGGCGTTCGCTCGAGGCGCTCGACCTCGTCGGGCTGGCCGACCGCGCCGACCACGTGCCCGAGGAGATGTCCGGCGGTGAGCGGCAGCGGGTGACCATCGCCCGCGCCCTGGTCAACGACCCCGCCATCGTCTGGGCCGACGAGCCGACGGGCGACCTCGACAGCGAGACCGCCGAGGACGTCACCACGCTGATGCGGCGCCTCAACGAGGAGCGCGGGCTGTCGTTCCTCATCGTCACCCACGACATCGCCGTGGGCCGGCGCACCGACCGGATCGTGCGGATGCTCGACGGGCGGGTCGTCGACGAGCAGGTGATGGCGCCGCTCCCCGGGCAGGGCCGGGCGCCGGCGGCCCCGGAGGAGGTGCGCCGTGTTCGCACGGGTCACGCAGATTGAGATCGACACGATGCGCATCGACACCGACACGGCGGTGCACCTCTACGAGAGCGAGATCGTCCCCGGGCTCCGGCAGCAGCCCGGGTACGCCGGGGTCCTGGTGCTGGCCAACCCCGAGGGGACCGGCGTGGTGGTCACGTTCTGGGAGACCGAGGAGGCCGCCGAGACCGCCGGCCCCACCGGCTTCTACGCCGAGGTGCTCGAGAGGTTCACGACCATCTTCCGCTCCCCGCCGGGGCGTGGGCGCTACGAGGTGGCCTTCGCCGAGCTGCCCCGGCCGGGCGTGCCCGCCCCGGGCTCGTGAGCCACCTCTTCGGTGCACCGGTCGGCACGCTGGCCGTCGTGCTGGGCGTCCTGGTCGTGCTGGTGCTCGCGGGCGTCGCGGCCCTCGCCATGCGCCGGGTGGTCCTGCTCAAGCTCGGGATCCGCAACCTCACCCGGCGCCGGGGACGCTCGGCGATCATCGTCGGCGGGCTGATGCTCGGCACGATGATCATCGGCGCCGCCCTCGGCTTCGGCGACATCATGGCCGGCACCGTGCGCACCGCGGTGATCAGCCAGCTCGGGCAGACCGACGAGCTGGTCTCGGCGCGCAGCGGGTCGTCCCCGGAGGTGGCGACCCTGGGCGAGGCCGGCACCCCGCGCTACCTGGGCGCGGCCGAGGCGAGGACGGTCGTCGCCGCGGCGCGCCGCACGCCGGGCGTGGACGGCGCCGCCCCCGGGATCAGCGAGAGCGTCGCGGTCCAGGACAGGTCGAGCCGGTCGAACGAGCCGTCGGTGCGGCTGTTCGCGACCGACCCCGCCGCCATGTCCGGCTTCGGACGGCTCACGGGGTCCTCCGGGCAGCAGGTCGCGCTGGGCGACCTGCCGCGAGGCTCCACCTGGATCAACCAGGAGGCTGCGGACGACCTCGACGCCACGGTCGGCGACCGGCTGCTGGTCTTCGCCCGCGGCCGGCAGGTGCCGCTCACCGTGGCGGGCGTGGTGACCTACGACGGCACCGGCACCGAGGACGCGGCCCTGCTGCTGCCCCTGGCCCGGGCCCAGGCGGTGCTCGGCGTGGGCGACCGGGTCCAGCACGTGCTGGTCTCCAACGACGGCGACGCGGTGACCGGCGCCGAGCTGACCGACCAGGTCCGCTCGGCACTCGCGCCGACCGCGCACGCGCTCGGCCTGCGCGTCGAGCCGGTCAAGGCCGACGGGCTGGACCTGGCCGACCAGCAGGGCGCCACGTTCCTGTCCCTGTTCTCCACCTTCGGGACCTTCACGATCAGCGCGGGGATCCTGCTGATCTTCCTGGTCTTCGTGATGCTGGCCGCCGAGCGCCGCGGCGAGATGGGCACGGCCCGCGCGATCGGCACCCAGCGCCGCCACCTGGTGCAGATGTTCGTCTTCGAGGGCGCGGCCTACGACCTGCTGGCCGCTGCGGTCGGTGCCGTCCTCGGGCTGGGCCTCTCGGTCCTGATGGTGCGGCTGATCGCGGGGGCGCTGAGCGACTCCGGCATCGTGGAGATCCGCTACCGGGTCACCTGGACCAGCGTGGTGGTGGCCTTCTCGCTGGGAGCGCTGCTCACCCTGGTGGTCGTCGCGCTGGCGGCCTGGCGGGTCAGCCGCCTCAACATCGTGGCGGCGGTCCGCAACCTGCCGCAGCCGCCCCGCCGGCGGCGCCGGCGCTCGGGCTGGCTGCTGGCCGCCGCCCTGCTCGCCCTCGGCGCGGCGCTGGTCGCCTGGGCGTACTCCTCGCGCAGTGCCGTCGCCCTGCTCGTCGGTGGGTCGGTCGTCCTGGCGGCACTGGTGCCCGCGATCCGCTCGCTCGGTGGCAGCGAGCGGCTGGCCTACAGCGTCGCCGGCGTCGGCGTGCTGGCCTGGAACCTGCTGCCGTTCCGCGTCTACAAGTGGCTGGTGCCCGACCTGCAGATGGGCTTCGACGTCTTCGTGCTCGTCGGACTGCTCCTGGTCGCCGGGGCGACCTGGGTCGTGGTCTACAACCTGCACCCGGTGCTCGGCGGGCTGATGTGGGCGGTCGGCCGGTCGCGGCACGCGGCGCCCGTGGTCCGGACCGCCATCGCCAGCCCGCTGCGGAACCGGTTCCGCACCGGCGCCACGATCGGGCTGTTCACCCTCGTCGTCTTCACGCTGGTCACCGGCTCGGCGACCTCGGGCTCCTTCCTCGCCGCGCTGGACGACCAGCAGACCTTCGGTGGCGGCTATGACATCACCGCCCAGACCTCGCCGCTGAGCCCGGTCCGCGACATGGGCCGCGCGCTGCGGACGGCGCCCGGGGTGGACGCACGCGACGTCACGGCCTACGCCGGGCAGTCGTTCGTGCCGGTCGACGCGCGGCAGGCCGGGGGCGGGGGCACGGGGTCCTGGGAGGGGTACGTCGTCCGCGGGCTGGACGACCGGTTCCTGCGGACCACGACGTACGGCTTCGCCACCCGGGCGGCCGGCTACGGCTCCGACCGGGCCGTCTGGCAGGCGCTGGCCCGCCACCCCGGGCTGGCCGTCGTGGACTCCTACTCGGTGCCCCGGCGCGCCAACTGGGGCACCGCCGTGGTCTCCGACTTCCGGCTGCACGGCTTCTACCTCGAGGACCAGGGCTTCCGCCCGGTCCCGGTCGAGGTCCGCGACACGCGCACCGGGCAAAGCCTGCGGCTGCGGGTGATCGGTGTGCTGGCCGACACGGTGCCGCTCGCCATGGTCGGGCTGTCGACCTCGCAGCGGGCGCTGGCGCCGCTGGGCGCGGCGGCCGCGCCCAGCGTCTGGTACTTCCGGGTGCGCGACGGCGTCGACCCGGTCGTCGAGGCGGACCGGCTGGAGTCGGCGTTCCTCGACAACGGCATGCAGGCGACCGCGCAGAGCGAGGCGCTGCAGGATGCGGTCTCCTCCTCGCTGACCTTCCAGTACCTCATCCTCGGCTTCCTCGGGCTCGGACTGGTGATCGGCGTCGCCGCGCTGGGCGTCATCAGCGCCCGCGCCGTGGTGGAGCGGCGCCAGCAGATCGGGGTGCTCCGTGCGATCGGCTTCCAGGCCCGGATGGTGCAGGCCAGCTTCCTGGTCGAGTCGCTCTTCATCACCCTGCTCGGCGTGGTGATGGGCACCGTGCTCGGGCTGTGGGTCGCGTTCAACGTCATCCAGGACACCGCGGGCCAGCCCGGCTACGAGAACCTGGCGCTGCGACCGCCCTGGGCCGCGCTCGCCGTCATCCTCGTCGTGGTCGTGGGGTCCTCGCTGCTCACCACGTGGCTGCCGAGCGTCCGGGCCTCGCGCACCTGGCCGGCGGAGGCGCTGCGCTACGAGTGAGCGGGCGCCGGCAGATCACCCCCGACGGACGACGCGCGGCCCGGGGGCGGGCGCGCAGCGTGGAGGGGTCACCCCCCAGCGAAAGGTCCTCCCGTGCCGCACACCGCGTCCGACTACCCCCTCATCGCCGACCACGGCCTGATCGGCGACCTCCAGACCTCGGCGCTGGTCGCCACCGACGGGACCATCGACTGGTTCTGCGCCCCCCGGTTCGACTCCCCCAGCATCTTCGGCGCCCTGCTCGACCACGGGCGGGGCGGTCACTTCCGTGTGCGCCCGACCGACGACGGGGTCACCACCAAGCAGCTGTACTTCCCCGACACCGCCGTGCTCGTCACCCGCTTCCTGACCGAGACCGGCGTCGGCGAGGTGGTCGACTTCATGCCGGTCTCCGACCCGACCACCGCAACCGACCGGCACCGGATCGTGCGGCTGCTGCGCTGCGTGCGCGGTCGGATGGCCTTCGACATCGAGGTCGCGCCGCGGTTCGACTACGGCCGCGAGAGGCACCACACCCGGCTGCTCGACCAGGGCATCGTGTTCGAGGGCCGCACCACGACGATGACGCTGAGCCTGGTGCGCCAGCAGGGTGACGAGCGGGTCAGCCAGCCCGACATCGACGCCGAGGGCGACGTGCACGCGCACGTCGAGCTCACCGCCGGCCAGATGCGCGGCGTGGTGATCGAGACCGGCACCGGCGTCCCCGCGCGCCAGGTGCGGCTCGAGGAGGTCCGCGGGCTGTTCGACGAGACCGTGCACTACTGGGAGTCCTGGCTGTCGCAGTCGACGTACGAGGGCCGCTGGCGCGAGACCCTCAACCGCTCCGCGATCACCCTGAAGCTGATGACCTACGCCCCCACCGGGGGGATCGTCGCGGCCCCGACCGCCGGGCTCCCCGAGCAGGTCGGTGGCGAGCGGAACTGGGACTACCGCTACACCTGGGTCCGCGACGCGTCGTTCTCCGTCTACGCCCTGCTGGGGCTCGGGTTCACCGACGAGGCGGTCGCCCTGGGCCACTGGCTGGCCGACCGGGTCGACGAGCAGGCCCACACGCGGGCCGGCGCCGACGGGGCGGGCCCGCTGCACATCATGTACCGCGTCGACGGCTCCAGCGACCTCAGCGAGGAGGTCCTCGACCACTGGGAGGGCTACCGCGGCTCGTTCCCGGTGCGGATCGGCAACGGCGCCTCGGACCAGCTGCAGCTCGACATCTACGGGGAGGCCATCGACAGCCTCTACTTCGCGGCCCGGCAGGGTCTGCGGGCCGGCCACCGGGGGTGGCAGAAGCTGTCGCAGGTCATCGACTGGGTCAGCGCGAACTGGGACCAGCCGGAGGAGGGCATCTGGGAGACCCGGGGCGGCCGGCAGGACTTCACCTACGGACGGCTGATGAGCTGGGTGGCGCTCGACCGCGGGATCCGGCTCGCGCAGGAGAACGGTCGCCCGGCGCCCCTCGACCGCTGGCGCGAGCAGCGCGACGCGATCTACAACCAGGTGATGGACCGGGGCTTCAGCACCGAACGGCAGGCCTTCGTGCAGCACTACAAGACCCAGGTGCTGGACTCCTCTTTGCTGCGGATGTCCTCCGTCGGCTTCGTGACCCCCAACGACCCGATGTGGCTGTCCACGCTGAAGGCGATGGACGAGGAGCTGGTCACCGACAGCCTGGTCTACCGCTACGACCCGGAGGCGTCGCCCGACGGCCTGCGGGGGTCGGAGGGCACGTTCTCGCTGTGCACCTTCGCCTACGTCGACTCGCTGGCCCGGGCCGGGCAGGTGGACAAGGCCCGGATCACCTTCGAGAAGATGCTGACCTACGCCAACCACCTCGGGCTCTACTCCGAGGAGATCGCCCTCAACGGCGAGCAGATCGGCAACTTCCCGCAGGCCTTCACCCACCTGTCGCTGATCGATGCGGCGATCACGCTGGACAAGGCCCTGGACCAGGCCCAGGAGCACCACCTGGTGCCGGCCTGACTCCCCACATCACCCGGGTGAACCGGGCGGGGCCGCGCCACGTGAACAGGTCATGAGGACGACACGACTGCTGCTACGAACCCTCACCGCCGCCGGGGTGCTGGTCTCGGCGTGGGTGCACCTGAAGCTGTGGAACGACGGCTTCCGCGAGCTGCCCCGGATCGGCCCGGCGTTCCTGGTCAACGCGGTCGCCGGGCTGGTCATCGGCGTGCTGCTGCTGGCCTGGTGGCGCTGGATCCCGCCGCTGCTCGCTGTGGGCTTCGGCCTGTCCACGCTGGGGGCGTTCCTCGTCTCCGCGACCGTGGGCCTGTGGGGCGTGCACGAGCTGTGGACCGGGACCTGGGTGACCACCGCGTGGGTCTCCGAGGTGGTGGCCGTGCTCGGCGGCGCCGCGGTGCTGCTGGTGGAGCGGCCGTGGCGCACCGCCCGCCTCCCGCGCTGGGCCGGCCGGCGCTCAGGTGGCCAGTCGCAGGACGGGCTGCCCCTGCGCCGTGCGGACCTCGACTGACGCGATGTCCTTGGCCGTGGCCGACGTGGCCGCGGCCAGCCGCATGGTCCGGCCGGGCAGCGCGTGCCAGGTCGCGACCTGCTCGGTGCGGCCGTCCCGGGTGTGCACGACCAGCGTGTACGTCGTCGCCGCGGTCACCCCGTGGTGCTCGGCGTAGCTGCAGGTCAGGTCGAGCCGGGTGCCCCACGGCACCGCGGTGAACGCGACGTCGGCCTGCATCCCGCTGTAGCCGACCGGCTGCATGGCCCGGCCGACCGGGGCGCTCGCCGTCGGCGTCGCGCCCGGGTTCCCGCCACCCTGGGTGGCGTCGATCGCCACCGCTCCCAGCGTCACCACCACGGCCGCCGCGGCGGCGGCCAGGACACCGGCGGTCATCGTGCGACGGCGCCGGGAGCGGCGCACCTCGCCCACCAGGGCGGGCAGCAGCGTCTCGGGCACCTGCTCCTCGTCGTACGGCTCCTCGAGCACCGCGGGGTCGACCCGGGACAGCAGGCCGGGCAGGCCGGCCAGCTCCTGGACCGCCCGCGCGCAGGCCGGGCAGGTCTCGAGGTGCTCCTCGTACTCCCGGCGCTCGGCGGGCGCGAGCGCGCCGAGCACGTAGGAGCCGTCGAGGTGGGCGAAGTCGCAGCTCATGCTCCTACCCCCATCTCCTCCAGCGCCAGCTTCAACGCCCGCAGCGCGTAGTGGGTGCGGGACTTCACGGTGCCCTCGGGGATCCCGAGCCGCCGGGCGGCCTCCGAGACCGGGGCACCACGGTAGTAGCACTCCTGCAGGACGGCGCGGTGCTCCGGCGAGAGCCGGGTGAGCGCCTCGGCCACCAGCCAGGACTGCAGCAGCTGGTCGGTCCGGTCGACCGGGTCCCCGACCTCGGGCACGTCGGCGACGGTGAGCTCGCCGTGGGCCTTCCGGGACCGCCAGTCGTCGATGACGATGTTGCGTGCCACGGTGAACAGCCAGGCGCGGACCGAGCCCCGGCTCTGGTCGAGCACCGGGAAGTGGCGCCACGCGCGCAGCATCGTCTCCTGCACCACGTCCTCGGCGCGCGCCCGGTCGTGGCCGGTCAGGCGCACGCAGTAGCCCCACAACGCCGCGGCGTGCTCGTCGTGGAGCTGCTGCATGAGTGCGACCTGGTTGCCTGCCACCGGACCTCCGGCTCCAGTCTGCGCCTCGACGAGGCTCAGCGGTCCTGCTTCGGCTGGACCACGACGACGTGGTCGTCGTGGTGCCGGTGGTGGTGCCCGCGATGACCGTGCTGGTGGCCGTGGTGATGGCCGTGGTGATGGCCGTGGTGATGGTGGTGCGCCTCTTGGTGGTGCCCGTGGTGGCCGTGGTCGTCCGCGGCCATGGCGGTGCCGGTCGCCCCGGCGGAGAGGGCCAGCGCCAGCGCCGCCCCCAGTCCCAACAGCTTCTTCATGGTGTGCCTCCTTGCCAGAGACACGGCGCCGGGGGCCGTCCGGTTCAACGGGGCGTGGGTCATTTCCTGCGCGAGCTGCCCGCGGCGGCCAGGGCTGCGGGGGTCGGGGAGGCGGGGGTCGGGGAGGCGGGCCGGCGGCGCTCAGACCGGCAGCGGGTCGCCGCGCCGCACGCCGACGAGCGCGACGAGCGCCGCGGTGAGGCCCGCGTCGTCGACCTCGGCGTTCAGGCCCAGGCGTACGCCGAGCTGAGCCAGCGACTCCGGTGCGGCCTGGTGGCCCTGATGGGTTGCGGTCGGCGCCCGGCTCGCGGTCGCAGCCCGGCCTGCCCCTGCGATCGGCCCCTCCCCCGCCGACCAACGACCCTGTGCGTGCGCGGACCCGTCCCGGAGCCTGACGCCATGACCGAGCGCATCGCACCGTCCGGGGTCAGCACGCTGGAGGACCCGATCGCCTGGTTCGCCGACCTGGCCCTCACCGACGTCCCCCGGGTCGGGGGCAAGGGCGCCAACCTCGGCGAGCTCACCCGCGCCGGGGTGCCGGTGCCGCCGGGCTTCGTGATCACCGCCGGCGCCTACCTCGACGCCATGGACGAGGGCGGGGTCCGCGCGCGGCTGCTGGACCGGTCGGCCCACGCCGACGTCGACGACCCCGCGGCGCTGACCGAGGCGGCCGCCGAGCTGCAGGAGCTCGTCCACGCCGCCGGGCTGCCGGCGGTGCTGCTCGAGCGCCTCCTCGCGGCGTACGACGGCCTGGGCCGGCCACCGGTCGCGGTCCGCTCCTCGGCGACCGCGGAGGACTCCGCGTCGACCTCGTTCGCCGGCATGAACGAGACCTACACCGACGTCCGCGACGGCGACGAGCTGGCCCGCCGGGTCGTGGACTGCTGGGCGTCGCTGTGGTCCCCCCGTGTGGTGGCCTACCGGTCCAGCCAGGGGCTGGCCGTGGAGCCGGCCATCGCCGTCATCGTGCAGCGGATGGTGCCCTCCGACGTCTCCGGGGTGATGTTCACCGCCGACCCGGCCACCGGCGACCGGGACAAGCTGGTGATCGAGGCCGCCTACGGGCTGGGCGAGGTGGTCGTCGGCGGCCAGGTCGAGCCCGACACCTACGTGCTCTCCAAGGCCACCCGGGCCGTGCTCCAGACCCACGTCGGCACCAAGGCCGAGAAGGTGGAGCGCGGTCCCGACGGCCGGGACCGGCGGCTCGTCGTACCCCTGGAGGAGCAGGCGCGCCGGGTCCTCGACGACGAGGTCCTCCAGCAGCTCGCCGACCTGGCGATGGACATCGAGCACCACTACGGCAAGCCCCAGGACGTGGAGTTCGCCCGCGCCGACGGGCAGACCTGGATCGTCCAGTCGCGGCCGATCACGACGCTGGGGCCGGCCGCCGGGACGCCGGTGGGTGAGCCGCCGGAGTCGTCCGGCGACCTGCTGCTCACCGGGCTGGCCGCCGCGCCGGGCGTCCGGTCGGGGCCGGTGCGGATCCTGCGCAGCGTCGCCGACGGGGCGCGGCTGCAGGCGGGCGACGTGCTGGTCGCGACGATGACCAGCCCCGACTGGGTACCGACCATGCGGCGGGCCGCGGCCCTGGTCACCGACGGCGGCGGGGTCACCTGCCACGCCGCGATCGTCGGGCGCGAGCTGCACCTGCCGACCGTGGTCGCCACCCGGACCGCCACCACCACGCTCCGCGACGGCGAGGTCGTCACGGTCGACGGCGCCCGCGGCGTCGTGCTCGCCGGAGCGGCATCGGCGGCCGCGGTGGAACAGGGACCCGCCACGACGTCGCCGGTCCTCGCGCCCGCGGCCCCGGAGACGACCGGCACCCTGCTCCACGTCAACCTCGCCATCGCCGACCACGCCGAGGAGGTGGCCGCGATGCCGGTCGACGGCGTCGGGCTGCTGCGCGCGGAGTTCATGATCACCGACGCGCTGGCCGGCGAGCACCCGAAGCAGCTGCTGGCGACCGGCCGCCGGGAGGAGTACGTCGAGAAGCTGGCCGCGTCGGTGCTGCGGATCACCCGGGCCTTCGCGCCCCGCCCGGTGGTCTACCGGGCCGTGGACTTCCGGACCAACGAGTTCCGCGGCCTGGCCGGCGGCGAGCAGTTCGAGCCCGTCGAGGCCAACCCGATGATCGGCTACCGCGGCGCCTTCCGCTACCTGCGCGACCCCGAGATCTTCGCCCTCGACCTCGACGTGCTCACACGGGTGCGCGAGCAGACGCCGAACCTGCACCTGATGATCCCCTTCGTGCGCACCAGGTGGGAGCTCGAGGCCTGCCTCGAGGCGATCGACGCCCATCCGCTCGGCCGCGACCGCGGCCTGCACCGCTGGGTGATGGCGGAGGTCCCTTCGGTGGCCTACCGGATCCCGGAGTACGCCGCCCTCGGCATCGACGGGGTCTCGATCGGCTCCAACGACCTCACCCAGCTGGTGCTGGGGGTGGACCGCGACTCCGAGATCTGCGCGGAGCTGTTCGACGAGTCCGACGCGGCCGTGCTCGACACGATCAGCCGGATCATCGGGGCCGCCCGTGACGCCGGCCTGACGTCCTCGCTGTGCGGGCAGGCCCCCTCGAACCGCCCCGAGTTCGCGGAGTTCCTCGTCCGCGCGGGCATCACCTCGATCTCGGTCAACCCCGACGCGGTCGAGCGGACCCGCCGGGCCGTCGCCCGGGCCGAGCGGCGGCTGCTGCTCGAGGCGGCTCGTTCCTGATCCCCGGATACGCCGCGCTGCTGGGTCAGGGGACGAACGGCACCAGGGCGACCGTGACGAACAGCAGGCCGAGGTAGAGGTTCGAGAAGTGGAACAGGCGCATCGGACGCAGCACCGCCAGCTCGTCGGACCTGCGGGCGCGTCCGAGCAGGAGGACCGACTCCCCCACGAAGGCGGCGCCGAGCACCAGGGCGACGACCGGGTAGACGAGCCCGGTGTGCGCGACCGGCCACAGCAGCAGTGACGTCGCCACGGTGAGGACGGCGTACCCGACGACCTGCCGGGCGACGGCGGGCGCGGGCGCCACCACCGGCAGCATCGGCACCTCGGCCGCGGCGTAGTCCTCGCGGTAGCGCAGCGCGAGCGCCCAGAAGTGCGGGGGCGTCCAGAAGAACACCACGAGGAACAGAACGACCGGCGGCCAGGCCAGGCCGTCGCGCACCGCGGTCCAGCCGATGAGGGTCGGCACGCACCCGGCGGCGCCGCCCCAGACGATGTTCTGGGTGGTGCGCGGCTTGAGCCAGATCGTGTAGCCCACGACGTAGAAGGCGTTGGCCGCCAGCGCGAGCAGGGCCGACCACCAGTTGACCAGGGCCGCGAGGACGACGGTGGACACGACCCCGAGCGCGAGCCCGAACACCAGCGCCGAACGTCGCGTCACGACCTCGCGCGCCAGCGGACGCCGCCGGGTGCGCCGCATCCGGGCGTCGATGTCGGCGTCGACCACGCAGTTCAGCGCGTTGGCGCTGCCCGCCGACAGCGTCCCGCCGACCAGGGTCGCGACCACCAGCCCGAGGGGCGGCACCCCGTCGCTGGCCAGGAACATCACCGGCAGCGTCGTGAGCAGCAGCAGCTCGATGATGCGCGGCTTGGTCAGGGCCACGTAGGCGCTGACCACCTCGTGGGTGCGCCCCAGCCCGGGCGACGCGGCAGCGAGCGGCACGGTCATGAGGAGCCTCCCAACCGGCGGAGGACCCGCCGCAGGACGTCGGAGTCCACCGGCCCGACGACCCGGGCGGCCACGCGCCCCCGGCCGTCGAGGAAGAGGGTGCTGGGCACGGCGTTCTGCGGCAGCATCGCGAGGCTCGCCAGCAACGTGCCGTCGGCGTCGGACAGGCTCGGGTACGTCGCGCCCCGCGACGCGGCGAACGCCCGCGCCGACGCGTGGTCGTCGCGCTCGTCGATCCCGACCACCCTGAGGTGACGGCTGGCGCGGGCGAGGACCGGCATCTCCCGGCGGCAGGGGCCGCACCACGAGGCCCAGACGTTCACGGCGACCGGACCGTGGCCGAGCTGGTCCGCGAGGTCGAGGTCGTCCCCGGTCAGCGTCGTGCCGCGCAGCAGCGGAGCGGGCGACCGCTCGGCGGCCGGGAACACCTGCGCCCCCGCACCGAGCACGCCACCACCCCCGGCGGACCCCGTGGGCTGCCCCTCGAACCCCGCCCCGCAGGCAGTGCCCACGGCGAGGACCCCCACGAGCGCCGTCGCGGCGACCGGGCGCCTCATGATGCGACCCCGAGCAGCCAGTCGACCACGTCGGTCACCTGCGCCGGCGTCCACGAGCCGGCGTCCGCGGCCGAGATGTTGCGATGGCCGAGCCGGTCCATGAAGCGGTAGACCCGGCCGGGGATCGCGGAGGCCGGGACGTTGCCGTAGCCGTCCATCTCGTAGCGGAAGCGCTGGTCGCCGTCGACGAAGATCAGCTCGTCGGTGTGCGCGATGTCGGTGGTCAGCGGTGCGCCGGTCACCCAGTCGCGCGGGTAGGGGCGCTCGAGGCGGGTCCGGTGGCGCCACACCCCGAGCGTGTCCCACAGCTCGTCGACGACCCGGCGGGACCCCGTGAGCAGCGTCCAGTTCGGCAGCGCGCCGAACTGGCGCTCGTAGGCGCGCAGGTGCCGCACGTCGTCGCGGCCCGGGTCGATGGTGACGCTGATGAACTGCACCCGGTCCCCTCCGGACGCTGCGCCGAGCTCACGCGCCGCCGTCACCATGCTGGCGGTGATGATCGGGCAGGACTCCTGGCACAGCGTCATCACGTCGGTGAGCACGAGCACCTTGCCGCGGAAGTCGCCCAGCGTGGTCGGGCGGCCGCGGCTGTCCGTCAGCGGCGCGGTGAGGACGCTCGCGGGCACCGGCGCGTCCAGGGAGGTGCCGACGTCCGGCATCGCACCGGCGGCGGCGGACGGCTCACCGCCCTGCGCCGAGCAGGACGCCAGGGCCAGCACCAGCATCGCGGCGAGCAGGATCGCCAATGTGGGCGTTCCGGGCACCCGGGAACGCGCGTAGCGTCGACGGACGTGAGCGACGTGCTGCGGCTGGTCCGGAGCTGGGAGCCCGCGCCGCTGCCGTGGCTGATGGTGGTCGTCGCGGGTGCGGCGTACGTCGTCGCCGCGCACCGCGTCGGCAGCCGGGCGCCCCGGCAGCCGTGGCCGGCGCACCGGACCGTCTGCTTCCTGGGCGGACTCGGCGCCACCGCGGTCGCCCTGGTCGGCCCGCCCGGCGCCTGGGACGACGTCTACTTCTACGCGCACATGACCCAGCACCTGCTGCTGACCATGCTCGCGGCCCCCCTGCTCGTCCTCGGCGACCCGGTGCTGCTCGTCATGCGCGCCACCCCCGGGCCCCTGCGCCGGCGCCGGCTGGTGCCGGTCCTGCGCAGCGACGCCGTCCGGGTGCTCACGCACCCGGTGGTCGGCTGGGGCTTCCTCGTGGGCGTCATGGCGCTCACCCACGTGCCCCGGGTGTACGACCTCTTCCTCGCCCACCCGCTGCTGCACGACTACGTCGAGCACCCGCTCTACCTGGGCGCCGCGCTGGTGTTCTTCCAGCCACTGCTGTCCCCCACCACCGGCAGCCGCTTCGTGCCGCACTGGCAGCGGCTGGTCTCGCTGTTCACCGTCATGGTGCCGATGGCGATGATCGGCTTCGCCATCTTCGCGGCGCCACACCTGAGCTACCCGTTCTACGCGCACGTGGCACGCCCCTTCGGACCCGCTCCGCTCGCCGACCAGCACCTCGGCGGGATCCTGATGTGGTCCACGTCGATGGTCCTGAGCGCGGCCTGGCTGGTGGTCGCGGGCAACGGCTGGTTCGCGGCCGAGGAGCGAGGCACACGGCGGCGCGAGGCGGTCCCCGGCGTACTGGCGCAGGGGACGAACCCGTGAGCGGCCCCTCCCCCACCCCCACCAGGCTGTGGTCCCGGAGCGCGGTCCGCTACCACCTGCTCTTCCTGCCGGCGGTCTGCCTCTGCCTCGCCGCCGGCTGGTTCGAGCTGACCCGGGCCAGGCACGGGCACCAGATCGCCTGGGTCTACTCCGCGGAGTGGCCGATGTTCGCGATCTTCTTCGGCTACATGTGGTGGCACGTCGTCAGCGACCGCGACAGCCGCCGCCCGAGCCCTCCCCGGCCGCACGCGGAGCGCGACATCCCCGACGACGACCCGGGCCTGCGGGCCTGGCGCGGCTACCTCGACGCGCTCGAGCATGACGGCGACGGCACCGACCGGGCCCCGGGATCGGGCTGATCCGGGGCGAGCGGGCAGCCGACGGTGCCGTTGGCCACGCTCACCGTCAGCGCCCCGACGAGGGAGGCGACGCACACCCAGGCGAACCAGATCCCGACGATCCGCACGTGCCAGTCGCGAGCCCCGCGCGTCACCCGGCGGTGCACCCGGATCACGATTCCCAGGCCCAGGAAGAGCGTGACCAGCAGGTGGAAGACGTTGGCCGCGGAGAGCACCCACACCGCCGACGAGTAGGCGTTGTCGCTGACATGGAAGGGGTACCGGTACATCTGCACGACCGTCAGGACCAGCGCGACCGCCATGCCGATGAGGGCGGCGACCCCGCCGTTGAGGAAGTGCCGGCGTCCGGGCTCGTGCGCCTCGAGGCCGGTGCGGTAGAAGAGGTACGACACGATCATGACCATGGTCACGGCCCACGGCCACCACAGGGACGCCACACCGGTGCCGCCCGGGTGGAACGAGGCCTGGGTGTTGACCCCGCGCAGGTAGAGGAACGCGAACGACAGCGCGACGACGAACGCGGCGTCCGCGACGATCAGCAGCAGCGCACCGGTCCGCCACCGCTCCCCGAAGTCCTCCGGCTCCTCGGGGGCAAAGGCTTCCTTGTTGACCAGGGACTCCGTGCTCATGTCCTCGCCCCCTCACCGGTGCTGCTGCCCTCTCCGGGGCCGGCCCCGGCCGCGACGGGCGCCGGCGCGCGGACGGGGGCCTCGCGGCCGGGCTCGCCGTACCCGTAGGCGTCCTCGGTGACCACCGGGAGCACCGCGAAGTTCTCCAGCGGGATCGGGTTCGGCACCGTCCACTCGAGGGTCTTGGCGCCCCAGGGGTTCATCGGGGCAGGCTTGCCGTGCCGCCAGGACGCGACCACGTCGTAGAGCAGGACGAGCATGCCGACACCGATGAAGTAGGCGCCGATCGTCGAGATCAGGTTGCCGGTGTGCAGCGACGCGCCGTAGTGGACCACCCGCCGTGGCTGTCCCTCCAGGCCGACCATGAACATCCCCAGGAAGGTGACGTTGAAGCCGATCTGGACCAGCCAGAAGGACACCAGCCCCGAGGTGCCGCCGAGCATCCGGCCGGTCATCTTGGGGAACCAGTAGGCGAGCGCACCGATGGCGCCGGTCAGCCCGGCCCCCATCAGCGTGTAGTGGAAGTGCGCCGTCACGAACATCGAGCCGTGCAGCTGGTAGTCCAGCGGCACGTCCGAGAGGTAGATGCCGGTGATGCCGCCGATGATGAAGTTCCAGAGCATCGCGTAGGTGCACATCATCGGGAACGTGGCCCAGATGCGACCCCGCCACAGGGTGCCCAGGATCACCAGGAAGAGGCCACCGGTCGGGATGGAGATCAGCTCCGTGGTCAGCATGAACGGGCCGTTGAGGTCCGGGGCCCAGCCCGAGGCGAACATGTGGTGGGCCCACACGGTGACGCTCAGGCCGACGATGGCGATGATGGACAGCACCGCGATCCGGAAGCTGTACAACGGCTTCCGGGCGAACACCGCTGTCAGCTCCATCAGCGCCGTGACCGCCGGGATGAGGATGACGTACACCTCGGGGTGGCCCATCAGCCAGAAGAGGTTCTGGTAGAGCCAGGGCTGGCCGCCGAGGCTGGGGATGTAGAACCCGCCGCCCATCAGCCGGTCGACCAGGAGCAGGATCTCGGCGGCCATGAACATCGGGAACGCCGGGAGCGCGAGCACGACGCTGGCCAGCACGCCGTAGACGAAGATGGGGGTGCGGGTCCAGGTCATGCCGCGGGTCCGCATCGTGAGGATGGTCGTGGTGATGTTGGCGCCGGCCACGGCCGTGGAGACCGCGAAGATCAGGATCGCGACCATGTAGGAGTCCACGCCGGCCGGCCCCTGGTCCGCGATCGGCGTGTAGCCCACCCAGCCCATGGGGATGCCGCCGAGGAAGGCGGCCGAGTAGAGCACCGGGAGCATGGCGAAGAGCAGCCACAGGCTGAGCGCGTTCAGGCGGGGGAACGCCATGTCCCGGGCGCCGATCATCAGCGGCACCACGAAGTTCCCGAACGGGCCGGTGACCATGATGATCGTGGCCAGGATCATCGTCAGCCCGTGCAGCCCGACCAGCGAGTTGTAGGTCTGGGGCCCGAGGAAGCCCGAGTTCGGCGAGATCAGGTCGGTGCGGATCAGCATGGCCATCGTGCCGCCGGCCCCGAGCATCGTCATGGTCAGCACGAGGTACTGGATGCCGACGACCTTGTGGTCGGTGGTGAAGCGGAAGTAGCGGCCCACGCCCTGGTCCTTGCCGGCGAGGAACAGCTCGTCGGCGTGGGTGAGGTCCCGGCCGAGCAGCCAGCGCACGGGCCCGGTGAACGCGCCCAGCCCCGCCATGAACCCGACCGCCCAGCCGACCATGGTCGCGGTCGCCCGCACGTCGACCTCGTGCACGGCGTCCCGGGCGAGCCACTTGGCGAGCAGGTTGAAGGCCAGGGCGAGCACCACGCCGCCGAGGATCCCGGTGCCGACGTTGAGGCGACGCATGATCCCGCCGTCGGGACCGCCCGTCACCGGGTCGGTCTGGTAGGTGTCGGCGACGGTCATGAGCTGCCCCCTCGGGTCGCGGCCCACGTGGCGAAGTCGTCGGAGGAGACGACATGGGCGTCGGTCTCCATGTCGGCGTGGAGCAGGCCGCACAGCTCCGCGCACTTCACCTGGTAGATCCCGAGCCGGTCCGGCGTGGTCTGGGTCGTGGTGGTCATCCCCGGGTTGGCGTCGACCTTGATGCCCATCGACGGCACCCAGAAGGAGTGGATCACGTCGTCGCTGGTCACCTTGAACACGACCGGGCGGTCGACGGGCAGGTAGAGCTGGTCGGTCTCGAAGCCGCCGTTCTCCGGGTAGGTGAACGTCCACACCCACTGCTGCCCGGTCACGTCGACCTCCATCGGCGTGGCCGCGCTGGCGCTGGCCGGCGTGTCGACGCTGCTGAGCGCGGCCAGCCCCCAGATCAGCAGGAAGAGGCACAGCGCAGACGAGACGAACATCCACACGCCGGTCGACCAGCCGTGGCCGCGCAGCGGCGGCCCGTCGGGGTCGCCGGGCGACCAGGGCCCCTTGCGGCGCCAGCGCAGGAGGGTGTAGCCCGCGAGCGCCCAGACCAGGGCGGCCACGGGCGCGGAGGCGACGGAGAACACGACGAAGGTGCGCTTGACCTCGGTCATGGTGTCGGAGGCGGACACCCCCATCAGGTGGCCAGGCACGATCAGCGCGAAGACCACGCCCAGGACCGTGAAGACGGCCCACAGCAGGCCGATGACGCGGACCGCAGGCTGGTTCCACCAGCGTGCTCGCTTCTGGATCTCTTCGGTGCTTGACACGCGGCGCCCTCCCTTGCGACCCGTCTCGCACGAATGCGTGGCTCGACCTCAGGTCACGGTCAAGGTCCCCGACATGTAGCCGCGGGTGGACATCGGTCCGCCGAACTTGGCGTAGGTGCCGTCCCCGCACGGGAACTCGCAGTTCCACACGTACTTCCCGGGGCCCTTCGTGCGGAACGAGAACGTCACCTCGATCGGCTTCGGGTAGTCGCTGCCCGCCGCCAGCGGCGCGTCGTCGGGCACCGCGGGCAGGGGCACGCTCACGAACAGCGGGTCCTGGGCGGTCGGTGCGGCGTGGATCGTGAACGTGTGCCCGACGGCCTCGGGATCCACCCTGGACACGGTCTTGCCGTCGACCGTCTCCGTCCCGCCGACGGTGCCGTGCGCCTGGGCGAACCAGGGGTTGGTGATGGCCTCGCCGCCGTCGTACTGGCTGATCGTGACGGTGACCAGCGAGTTCCGCGGCAGGTTCAGCGTCGTCGTCGGCCCGTAGCTCACCCAGTCCGGCTCGGCCCCGCCGTCCTTGCCGTGCTCCCCGGCCAGGCTGTCCGGGTAGGTGGACAGGTGCAGGTAGACGTGGTTGCTGTCCGAGGAGCCCGGGCGCGGGGCCGCGGCAGCCGCGGGCGAGGGCTGCTGGTGCAGCAGCCAGCCCATCAGCGCCACGAACGCCGCACCGAGCAGAATCGTCAGCGCAGGACCGAGCAAGCGTCTCATGATGACCACCCTCGGGGTCCTCGCAGCGAGGTCCCCAGTGCTCGGTCTAGGACTCGCGTCCCCCGGCTGTCAATGCATTCGCGGCTCGGTCCCCAATTTCGGTTGCACGGGGGCAGGATCTCGGCCGTCGCGCGTCGGTGGGTGGATCGTCCAGCGGCCGAGCCGGACCGCCAGCCAGCCGATGAGCAGGCCAGCCACGTCGTCGACCGCGAAGTGCCAGCCGAGGTAGACGGTGGCCACGATCGTGCCGGCCAGGAAGACCGTCATGGCGCGGAAGGACCGGCGCATCCCGTAGTAGCGGACCATCAGCCAGATCGTGGTCGTGACGCCGACGTGCAGGCTGGCGAACGCCGAGATCTGCGCGAACGCGTCCGCGGCGTGCGGGTGCGCCAGCAGGTCGTTGCGCTGCGCGAGGTACCTCGCCTGGGTGTCCTGGATCATCATGTGCGGCAGGCCGCTGAAGTCGCGCGGCGCGGCGTTGAACGGGCCGAGCGTCGGGATCGCGTAGTACGACGCGGTGCCGAGGATCCAGATCCACATCCCCGCGGCGACCCCGACGTAGGCCTCCCGCATCCGCGGGGCGAAGACCACCGCCGCCGGGAGCACGAGCTGTTCGAGGGTGGGGAACGACTCGTACCAGACCATCAGGACGTAGGCCGCCACGTGCTGCCCGAGCAGGTCGTGGAGCAGGACGGCCGGGCTGTGCCCGAGGAACAGCCAGTGGTCCACGGACTCGAGCATCCGGTCGCGGGGCGCGAAGAAGACGTCCCAGCTCTTCAGGTTGTGGTAGCAGAAGTAGACGAGGTGGTAGCCGAGCAGGCCGAGCCCGGCCAGGAGCAGCCGGCGGCGCGTCCACCGCTCGCGCACCGCCGCCACCAGGGCGGCCACGCTCCAGCCCCGGCTCGGGACCCGGGTCGCCGCCTCGATCACGACGAACACGGTGAAGGCGACCAACGTGTAGGCGATCTTGGAGCGCAGGATGTGCCCGTGCGGGTCCTTGAGCGGGATGCCGACGTCCGAGGACCGGACCAGCGTCACGAGCCCGAACACGACCACCACCGCCCACACCCGGAGCACCCACGAGGGCAGTGCCGTGCGGCGCGCCGGGTCGGCGGCCAGGTCCGGGTGCTGCTCGCCCGGCGGCTGCGGTGCGGTCGACGACTGCGGTGCGGTCGGTGGGGCGGCGGTGTGCGGGTCGGGCATGAAGCAGTGTCTCCGTGTCGGCCGGGGAAGGGCCCGCCGAGTCTGCCGAGCGGGCATGAAGTCTCGGTGAACCGGGCCGCCGGGTCGGCGCTCGTTGACACCCACAGCACCCCGAGTCGGCGCTCGTTGACGCGCGGAGCGTCAATGAGCGCCGACTCGGCGTACTCACCGCGTCAACATGCGCCGACTCGGCGTTGGCGGGGCCGTCAGGCGGAGGGCACCCGGTCGGAGTCGGTGAGGGCGTGGATCGCGGACAGGTGCGTCTCGGGGTGCTTGGTGATCACCAACAGCGCGTCCATGTGCGGCTCGAGCCCGGTCACCTTGTCCAGCGGGACGCCGATGACGAGCTGGAACCCGAGCCCCTTCCAGGCGCGTACGGCGCGGCCGGCGAACTCCGAGTCGGCCTTCACGAAGCCCTCGTCGAGGAACACCGGCGCGAACCGGGGCCGGGAGCGCATCTCGTCGCCGAGCCGGAACCGCAGGGCGGAGCCCACGATGAATGCGACCAGCTCCTGGGACTCGCCGCCGCTCTTCTCGCCGAGCGTGCGGTACGTCGCCTTCAGCTCGCCGGTGAGCCGGTCGTAGCGCTCGGCGCTGATCTCCACGTGCCGGCGCACGTCGAGCAGCCGGTCGCGGTCGGAGCCGCGCTCCCCGTCGTACCCGTGCTCGGGGCGGCGCAGCTGCTCCATGAACCGCCGCAGCTGGGCGAACCGCGCCTCCATCTGCTCCTCGGTGAGGTCGCGGCTGGTCTCGCGCGAGAGCTCGCGCAGCTCGCGGACGAACGCCTGCACATGGGCGGGCGCGAGGCGGCGCAGCCGGATCCGCAGCCGGTCCTTGGTGGCGCCGAACTCCAGCCGCCGCAGGATCGCGTTGATCGGCTCGAGCCGGTCCTCGATCTCCTCCACCGACGCCGACATCGCGCCGGCCAGCGGCACCAGGTCCTGGCCGCTCCACTCGGTCAGTCGGCGCCGCCACTCGCTGCGGCGCTGGGCCAGGCCGGTGGCCTCGATCGCGGCGAGGATCCGCGCGTAGTCGGCGACCGAGCCCGGGGTGGTCCCGAGGTTCGGGTCCTCCCACTGGAACTGGTAGCTGCGGAAGATGTTGCCGAGCTCGCGGTCGACCTGCTCCACCTGGACCTGCGCGCTGGCGACCGCCTCGTTGAGCCGGACCTGCAGGCGGCCGGCGTTCTCGTGGAAGCGGTCGAGGTCCTCGGGGTCGTCGGGGGCGCACGCCGCCGCGAACTCCTCGTCGAGCCGGGCGGCCTGCTCCTCGGTCAGCACCACGCGGACCGTGCCGATCCGCTCCAGCTCGTCGTTCACCTGGTCCTCGGCCTCCACCAGCTCGCCGTGCTCGGCGTCCAGCCGGCGCCGCTGCTCGTCGAGCTGGTAGCGCTGCCGTCGGGCGGCCTCCAGGTCGGCCTCGAGGCCCGCGATCTGCTGCTCGATCGTCTCCAGCCGGTCGTCGGCGGAGAGGATGTCCTCCCGCCGCCGCTCCAGCTCGGCGATCCGGGCGTCGCAGGTGGCCACGTCGAGGTCGTCGAAGCCCTGGCTGCGCACGGCGTCGTACGCCGTCCGGCGCTGCTCCAGCAGCCGGGTCCCGGTCTCGACCTCGGCCAGCCGCCGGTCCAGCCCGGTCAGCGACTCCTCGATCCCGTCCAGCTCCTGGTCGATCTCGGTGAGCGCGTCGGCGTTGCTGAAGCCGATGATGTTGCGCTGCTCGCCGCGACCGTGCGACCCCCGCCGCCCAGAGCGGGTCTGGCCCGCCGGCGTGACCCGGTAGCCACCGTCGCCGAGCTCGTCGGCGGACTCCACGCACAGCGCGTTGCGGGCCGGCTCGGCGACGTGGCGCTGCACCCAGCCCCGGAACGGCGAGTCGCGGAAGAGCAGCTTGCCGGCCACCCGGTCCGGGTCGGTCGTCGCGGGGCCGTCGAGGTCCAGCTCGGCGCCCTCGAAGGTCAGCCGGCCCCGCAGCCGCAGCGAGTCGATGGCCGCCGAGAAGTGCTCGAGCCGGTCGGCCGGCACCAGCAGCAGCCGCGCCGACCCGGCGAGCACCGTCTCGATCGCCAGCCGCCAGCGGGACTCCGCGGGGGCGACGTCGACCAGCTCGGCGACGAACGGCAGCTCCTCCAGCGCCAGACCGCTGGCCCGCGCCACCTCGGCGCGCAGCGCGTGCAGCCGCTCGGGCACCCGGCCGGCGCGGCCCTCGAGCGAGGTCCGCTCGGCCTCCAGCTCCTTGCGCCGCGCGAGCAGCGGGTAGCGGCCACCCATCACCTCGTCGCGGCGGGCGACCAGCGCGGCCGCCTCCTGCGCGTGGTCGGCGAGCCAGGTCTCGGCCCGCGCCCGGAGGGCGGCGAACTCCTCGCGCGACTCCAGCGCCTCCTTGACCCCGCCGTCGGCGAGCGGCGCGAGCCGCTCGAGCAGCGTGTCGCGGCGGGCCACCCGCTCGTCGCGCAGCACCCGCTCCCGCTCCGCGTCGACGCCGAGGCGCTCCAGGCTGGCGCCCCCGGCCGCGCGGTGCTCCTGCTTGGCGGCCTCCAGGTCGGTGGCCAGGGTGTTCTCGGCCCGGGCGCTGGCCTGCAGCTCGTCGGCCACCCGCACCCGGCCCTGCCGGTTGGCGTCGACCGCGGCACCCAGCAACCGGGCGTGGGTGCGCAGCAGCCAGAGCCGCACGGGCGTGTCGCCCGTGGCGGTCACCCCGAACGCGTCGAGCTCGCGGGTCCGGGCCTGCGCCGCGGTCTTGCGCTGCTGCAGGCCGGTGATCGGGGCCAGCAGCTCGAGCTTCTGTTCCTCGGTGCGCATCGCGGCGTACGCCGACTCGAGGTCGTCGAAGTGCTCGATCGCACGGTCGGCAGCCGCGAAGGTCGCCGGGCGCTCGAGCACCATCTCCTTGTAGAGCTCATCGACGCTGCGCACCTGGTTGCCGGCCTGGATCCGCGCCAGCAGCCGCAGCGCCTTCGCGCCGTCGCCGTTCGCGCCGATGCCGAGGCGGGCGTGCAGGACGGCCGCGAACTCGGCGTAGGTGCGGTGGACGCGGACGCCCGGGAAGAGCTTCTTGAGCGTGTTGGCGTGGAAGCGGTCGGGTACGGCGGCCTCGAGACCGGCGAGGTCCAGCGGCGCGTCGAGGGTGGCCAGCTGCATCTGCACGTCAGCGGACCGGGTCGCGCGGCGCGGGACGTAGTAGGTGCGCAGCGCGGTGAAGCGACGGCCCTGGTCGTTGACGAACGTCATCGCGACCGCGCCCCAGGTGTCGACGTTGCGGCCGCGCAGCAGCCGCTCGACCGGGCGTCCGGTGCGCGGGTCGTCGACCACGTCGACGGCGCCGCGCAGGTAGGACAGCAGGTTGCGCTGGCCGGCCCCGCGGGCCCGGCCGGCGACGGCGTCGTTGGAGGCGCCGTTGAACTTGGTGTCCGAGGGCATCAACAGCGCCGTGTAGGCGTCGAGCACGGTGCTCTTGCCGACGCCGGAGGCGCCGGACATCATCGTGGCGTCGCCGAGCAGGTCCACCGAGACCCGCCCGGAGAAGCCGCCCCAGTTGACCAGCTGCAGCTGCTCGGCCCGCCACTGCAGGGTGTCGTCGGACGGCGTCGTCACCGCGCCCCGGTCGAACAGGCCCTCCCCCGGCTCCGCGGTGCCGTCCGGCTCGCTTCCGTCCGGCTCGGTGCCGTCGTACGGCCCGGTCTCGACATCGGTGCTCACGCCTGCTCCTCCAGGTCGGCCCCGGGCTGGTCGGCCTCGCCCTCGAAGCCGGCGAACAGCGGGTCCTCGGCCTCCTCGGCGACGGGGTCGTTGGTGCGCCGCAGCCCGTCGAGGAGCTCGCGCAGCAGCTCCAGCGGCAGCAGCGACTCGATGGCCTCGGAGATCTCGAACCGGTCGTCGGTGGGCGACCCGATGAGCAGGCCGGCCTTGTTGATGCTGCTCACCGCGTTGCGGGCCCGCTTCTCGTCGCCGGCCACGTCGGTGGCGTGCGCGGGGCGGAAGCCGGCGACGTGGCGCACGACGTCCTCCCGGTCGACGTGGACGCGCTGCTCGCCCGCGGCCGTCGCGGCCCGGAACCGGTCGCGCAGGTGCACCAGCACGATCGTCTCCTCGCGGGTCCACGCGGTGTCGTGCAGCAGCGTGGGGAACCGCGGCCCCGTCTCGGGGGTCGCCTGTCGCTTCCAGGCGACCTCGCGGACCGGGTCGACCTGCAGCTCGAGGAACAGGTCGTTGAGCCGGGAGCGGATCACCCGCTCGTTGGCGACGAGCGCCTGCCAGTCGCGGGGGTGGGTGCGGGCGCTGATGAAGCGCTGCTTGAGCAGCGCGACCAGGGCCCGGCGCTCGGCGAGCTCCAGGCTGCCCTCGTCGCCCTCGAAGAGCGAGACCGACGCGGTGGCCTCGCGGGCGGGGTCGTCGTGGTCGAGGGCGGTGAACCCGCTCTCGACCGGCTGCGTCCCGGTCAGGTCGGCGGTCATGTGGCCTCCTCCGGCGCGAGGTCAGGGTCGGACGAATGAGGGTCGGACGGGGCGGCGTCGGACGTGGCGGCGTCGGACAGGTCGGGGTGCGGCAGGGCGAAGCGGGGCACGGCGAAGCTCCGCTCGGAGCCGTCGGCACGCACGGCGCGGTAGTGCTCCGGGGTGGGTTCCGCGGTCAGGTCGTGGTCGGCGGCGAGGTGCAGCAGCCCCAGGATCTCCACCGGCCGCCGCAGGGCCGGGTCGAGGGTGTCGAACAGCTCGCCCAGGGAGGCGGCGGCGTCGGGCGAGCGCAGCGCGGCGTCCAGCCGTTCCCGCAGCGCCGGGATCGACGGGCCCCCCTGCGCCAGGAGCTCGGCGTACGACGGGGAGACGGACTCCGCCCGGGGGGTGTCGGCGAGCCGGGCGGGCCCGAGGTCGTCGGCCGGGTCGTGGAACCGCTCGCGCAGGTGGTCGACGTCCACCCGTGCCGGCAGCAGCGGCAGCCCGATCGTCGACCGCGGCCCGGAGGTGGCCATCCAGGTGGTCAGCTCCGACTCGATCTGGCGCAGCGTCTGCTCGAGCTCGCGGTCGCGGGCGCCGTCGTGGGAGACGATGTACTCCTTGAGCGTCGAGGTCACCCGGGACCGCTGGGAGAGCACCCGGTCGAGCCCGTCGCGCACCAGCCGCACGGTGCCGCGCAGCTCGGCGCGGTCGGCGTCGGCGAGGATCGTGTCGGAGAGCGGGTGGTCGAGCAGCGCGTTCATGTCCTCGCGCAGCTGGGCGACCATGGCGTCGTCGCGGAGCAGCGCGAAGGCACCCTCGAAGGCGCGCCCCTCCGGCGTGGCGGTGAGCAGCGCGTCGGCCCGGGCGAGGTAGTCGTCGATGACCTCACCGGCCGGGCGGTCCTCGGCGCGGAACGACGCCAGGATCTCCGAGCGGATCTCGGCGAAGCGCTCCTCGACCCGGGCGAAGTCGCTGGGCAGCGCCGAGATCAGCGACTGCAGCTCGGTGAAGCCCTCGAGCATGTAGTCCTCGCTCATCGGCGCGAGGTCGTCGCCGTCGACCAGTCGGTCCCGCTCGGCGGTGAGCCGGCCGATCTCGGCGTTGAGGATCGCCACCCGGGTGCCGCGGTCGGGGTTGGCCTCGCCGTTGAACCGGCGGACCGTCGTCAGGATCGTGGCGATCCGGTGCTCGCTGAGCGTCGCCCGGTCCCGGGAGAGCGTCTTGACCAGCTCGAGGGCCTGCTGGGCGTGCGAGGTGAGCGTGTAGACCTCCTGGCCCCGCTCGTCGAGCGCGCGCACCAGCCACTGCCCGCGCATCCAGCGCTGGCACAGCTCGCGCCCGGTGCCGGTCGGCAGCTCCTTCTCCCCCGCCAGCCGCAGCTCGGCCAGGTGGTCGTCGACGACCGCGTGCAGCCGGGCGGTGGGGATCGGCCGGTTGTCGCGGCCGAACGCGGACCGGAACACCGCGATCACCACCGGCGCCTGGCGCTGGTGCAGCAGCGTCAGCGTCGGCTGCTCGAACGCGCCGCGCACGCGCGCGAGCTCGCCCGTCACGTC
This sequence comes from uncultured Actinomycetota bacterium, assembly GCA_963826155.1. Lineage (GTDB taxonomy): Bacteria > Actinomycetota > Actinomycetes > Propionibacteriales > Nocardioidaceae > Nocardioides. The sequence continues at coordinate 2,589,140 of CAWGVX010000002.1, forward strand.
GCTCATCGCTTCCCTCCCAGCACGGCGCCCACCCGTCCGGGCACAGCGGCCAGACAGCATGCCATCGACCTCTCACCCGACCTGCGACCGGGTGGGTCAGCGGGCGGCCCGCACCTCGCCGCCCGGCTCGTCGGCGAGCAGGTGCGGTCCCACCCCGGTCCGCTGGGCGGGCGGCACCGAGAACAGCGTGTACCCCTCACCCTGGTGCAGCACCGGCAGCCCGCGCAGCACCGAGCGGGTCTGCGGGCTCAGCCGGTCGGCGCCGGGCCGGGCGACTACCGTCGTGGTGCCGGAGAGCAGGTAGCGGCGCAGCGTCCGCTGCCAGGCGGTGTTGTGCGCCCGCGGCACGTGGTGGCCGTGGCGCTCACGGGCCGCGCTGTCGTAGGTGATCCCGCTGACGTCGACCAGCACCGGGCAGTCCCGCGACAGGTTGCGCCCGAGCCGGTCGAGCAGCACCAGCAGCCCCGCCGAGTCCGAGGTCACGCACCGGCTGGTGGCGGTCAGCGCCTGAAGCTCCCCGACCGGCAGGGGTACGCCGGGGGCGGTCCGGGCGTCGACCACCACCAACGGCAGCAGGCCGACGCCGAGCACCGCGAGCGCCCCCACCCGGGCGGCCGGTGCGAGGGCCGGACGGGCGAGTCGGAACCGCCCGAGGGCGTCACCGGCCGTCGCGACCGCCGCGGCGAGCACGAGTGCGAGCGCGGGGGCGACGTACGCCGCGTAGAAGGAGAAGAACGGCGGGCCGGCGAGCAGCACCGCCAGCTGGAGCGCGAACAGCCCGGCCACCCACCGCCCGAGCGGTCGCCGGCCGAGGATCGCCAGCACCACCATCAGCAGCGTGGCGGCCACGGTCAGCACGGCCAGTGCCGGCGACGACGCGCCGCCCAGCACCTCCGCCAGCCGCTCGGCCACGGACACCGGTGCGCGGGTGCGGCCCAGCTGGTCCAGGACCACCATCCGGATCATCGGCCCCGGCGCGGCCAGCAGGAACGGCAGGTAGAGCACGAGCGCGGAGGCCAGGGTCGCCACCCCGACCCTCCTCGCCACGACCGGGCCGAGGCTGCGGCGACACCACCACCAGATCACCAGCACCGGCACCACCGCCCAGATCTTCGTGGCCAGCGCCAGCCCGAGCGCGGCGCCGGCGGCGACCTGCGCCCCGCGGGACCTCGGGGCGAGCGGGCCGGCCAGCAGTGCCAGCCCCAGCAGCACGCCCAGGTTCAGCAGCGGCTCGAGGCGGGTGGTCGTCTCGGTCAGGGCGACGGGGGTCCACAGCGCGTAGAACAGCCCCGCCGCGCCGGCCGCGACCAGCCCGAACCGGCGCGCGGCGACCACGACCAGCCCGGCGTTGAGCGCGCCGATCAGCATCCAGCCGACCCGGGCCGCCTCGAAGCCGAGCAGGTCGCTGGTCAGCCGCCCGAAGGCGGCGAACGGCGCCAGCGCCACCACGATTCCCGGCGGGTGCAGCAGCAGGAAGTCCCGGTACGGCAGCCGTCCCCACGACAGGGATGTCGCGGCGGAGTAGTAGACGCCGTCGTCGTAGGACAGCATCCCGCCCAGCCCCGCGCCGTGCAGCACCATCAGCAGCCGGACCGCGAAGGCGGTGGCGGCGACGGCCACCGACAACCACACCAGCCACCGGCGCGCACCCCGTCCCACTCCCCCAGTGGACGCACCGGGCGGGGCGCGGTTCAGGGTCCAAGGTCATCCGCTGGGTCCCCGGGCGGTTCTCACAGGCGGCACACAGGTCGGCTTCATGGTCTCCCCAGTCCGTCCCGCGAACGTCTACCCCAGGCACAACCCTGGGAGAGACCATGAACGACACGACGATCGGCCCGGTCGCCGCCGGCGGGGTCGCCCCCAGCGGCAACCGCTGGGAGCCCGCGGACGGCCCGGCGCCGGTGCTGCCCCCGGAGACGGCCCACGGCTGGCGTGGCGGTGCTGACCGGCGTTCGTCGCGCCGCGGCCGCCTGGCGGGCGGCAGCGCCTGGATCGCCGGGGGCGCCGCGGCCGTGGTGGTCTCCGGGCTGGGCGGCTTCTGGGTCGGCCACGCGACAGCCCCCGAGGGTGACGGGATCCCGGCCTACGTCCACCAGGACGGGCAGCGCGGCCTCCACGACGACGGCGACGGCTTCCAGGGCCCCGGGGGCTTCGCGCCCCGGGACCAGCAGGGTCGGGACCCGCAGGACGGGCAGGAGGCGCCACAGCAGCAGGCGCCGGGCACCGGCGAGGGCAGCAACACGTGACCGCGGTGGTGTCGGGCACCACCGCGACCCGCGCCGGTCCGGTCCCCACCGGCCTGCGGGCCCGACGCGACGCGACGGTCCGGCTCGCCGCCGGCAGCCTGCTGTGGCTGTCGCTGCTGCTGGTCACCTACTGGTGGGTCGCCGGCGGCGGGGTGCAGGACCTCGGCGGCCGGGCCGGCGGCCTCACGTCCGCGGGCCGGATCACCGGCCTGCTGGCCTCGGTGCTGTTGCTCGCGCAGGTCGTGCTGATGGCCCGTGTGCCGGCGCTGGAGGCCGCGTTCGGCCAGGACCGGCTGGCCGGGATCCACCGGCTGGTCGGCTTCACGTCGTTCAACCTCATGCTCGCCCACCTGGTGGCGATCACCTGGGGGTACGCCGGCGGCCGGCTGGCCGGGACCCCGGCGACCGCCTGGGACCTGAGCGTCAACTACCCCGGCATGCTGCTCGCGGTCGCCGGCACCGCCTGCCTGGTGATGGTGGTGGCCACCAGCGTGAAGGCTGCCCGCCGACGGCTGAGGTACGAGTCGTGGCACCTGCTCCACCTCTACGCCTACCTCGGCGTCGGACTGGCCCTGCCGCACCAGCTGTGGACCGGCAAGGAGCTGATGTCCTCCCCGGCGCGCTCGCTCTTCTGGTGGTCGGCCTGGGCGGCCGCGGCGGCGGCCGTGCTCGTGTGGCGGGTGGGCCTGCCCCTGTGGCGCAACCTGCGCCACCGGCTGCGGGTGACCTCGGTCGTGGCCGAGGGGCCGGGCGTCGCCTCGGTCTACCTCACCGGGCACCGCCTCGACCGGCTGCCGGTGGAGGCCGGCCAGTTCCTCGGCTTCCGCTTCCTGGGCCGCCCCGGCTGGACCCGCGCCAACCCGTACTCCCTCTCCGCGGCACCGGACGGCCGCAGCCTGCGCATCACCGTGCAGGCCGTCGGCGACGGCAGCGCGGCGAGCTTCCGCCTGCGGCGGGGCACCCGGGTCCTCTTCGAGGGGCCCTACGGCCGGCTCGGCGCAAGGGCCCGCACCCGGCACAAGGTGGCGCTGATCGGTGCCGGGGTCGGCATCACCCCCCTGCGCTCGCTGGCCGAGGGGCTGGCCTACCGGCCCGGCGAGGCCGTGATGCTCAAGCGCTACACCACCGAGGCGCTCTTCACCGACGAGCTCGAGGACCTCGCCCGCGAGCGTGGCCTGCGGGTGCTCTACCTGCCCGGCCACCGCCGCGGACCCGACTCGTGGCTGCCGCACGGCGTGGGCGAGGTCTCCGACCTCGACGCCCTGCGCTACTGGGTCCCCGACATCCACGAGCGCGACGCGTTCGTGTGCGGCCCCGAGGCCTGGACCGAGATGGTCCGCCGGGACCTGCTCGCAGCCGGCCTCTCCCCCGAACAGATCCATCTCGAGACCTTTGCGTGGTGATCCCTTGAAGCGAATCGTCCTGTGGTTCCTCTCCACCGTCTCCGTGGTGGTGCTGCTGTTCGGCTACCACACCTCCACCTCCTCCACCCTGGCCACCAGCGCCCCGACCTCGATCGTGACGAGCAGCAGCTCCGCCGGCACGTCGGAGTCGGGCGGCTCGTCCGGCGGGCCGTCCGGCGGCACGGGTGACGGCTCGGGGGCCGGCAGCGGCCCCTCGCACGGCTCCGGCTCCGGCTCGAAGGGCTCCGGGTCGACCGGGTCGTCCGGGTCGGCCTCGTCGACCTCGACGGTGACCGGAGACGTCGCCCAGACCATGTGGGGTCCGGTGCAGGTGCAGCTCACGCTGAAGGGCGGCACCATCAGCGCGGTCGACGTGCTGCAGCACCCCAGCGGCAACCCGCGCGACGACGAGATCAACTCCTACGCGCTGCCGATCCTCATCCAGGAGACGACCGAGGCCCAGGGCTCGAACATCGACATGGTCAGCGGCGCGACGGTCACGAGCACCGGCTACCTGCAGTCGCTGCAGAGCGCGCTCGACCAGGCGGGCGCGTGACCGCGGTGCCCGCCGGCCCGCTGCCGACCCGGCGGGTCGAGCACGTGATGGGGATGCCGGTCAGCCTTGCCGTGCGCGACCGGTCGGCCGACGACCGCGCGCTGGCCGACGCCTGGGCGCTGGCGGTCGCCACGCTGCACGACGTGGACCGGGTCTTCAGCACCTACCGGCCCACGTCGTACGTCTCGCGGCTCGGCCGGGGCGAGATCGGTGTCGACGACTGCCCGCCGGAGGTGGCGGAGGTGCTCGCCCTCGCCGAGCGCACCCGGGTGGAGTCCGGCGGCGCCTTCGACGTACGCCGGCACGACGCCGACGGTGTCCCGTCGCTGGACACCGACGGCGTCGTCAAGGGGTGGGCGGTCGAGCGGGCGGCCCGGGCGCTCGAGACGCTGCCCGGAGCGGACTTCTGCCTCTCCGCCGGCGGCGACATGGTCTGCCGGGTGGCCGACCCCGGCGGCCGGGCGTGGCAGATCGGCGTGGAGGACCCGGCCGACCCCGCGCGGCTGGTCGCCCGGATCCCGGTGCGCAACGGCGGCGTGGCGACCTCGGGCTTCACCCACCGGGGAACCCACATCGTCGACGCGCGCACCGGCCTGGTGCCGGTCGGCGTCGCGTCGGTGACCGTGGTCGCCGCCTCGCTCACCGACGCCGACCTCGACGCCACCGCGGCGTTCGCCCTGGGCCCCGACGCCGCCGACTGGCTCCGTTCCCGACCCGGCCGCACCGGGCTGGTCGTGGGCACCGACGGCGGCCGGACCGTCGTCCCCTGACCAGGTGTCCGCCAGGCGCCCCTGGGTCGTGAGCCTTCACACCGCGCCAGGGCGCGTTGTGGGGCACACGACCCGAGGCCTGCTGCGGTCCTACTGCCGGCCCTCCTGGCAGGTCGGGCACCAGAAGGCGTGGCGGCCGGCGGCACTGATCCGACGCACGGTGCCGCGCCCGCGGGGACACTCGGCGCCGTCCTCGCGGGCGTGGATCAGCCAGCCGCGCGGCATCGCCTCGACCCGCACGTGGGCCTCGATCGCGCGGCGCAGGACCCGCTCCAGCTGCCGGTGCAGCCTCAGCAGGCCCGGCCGGGTGAGGCCGGAGGCCGGGAGCCGGGGGTCCAGCCGGGCGTGGAAGAGCACCTCGTCGGAGTAGATGTTGCCGACGCCGGCCAGCCGCGCCTGGTCCATGAGCACCGCCTTCAGGCCACCGGAGCTGTCCGCCAGCACCTCCCGCAGGACCGGCAGCCCGACCCCGAGCGCGTCGGGGCCGAGCCCCAGCTCCTCGACCCGGGCGTCGACGTCGTCGACGACCGTGACCGTCCCCAGCTTGCGCTGGTCGACGAAGTCCAGCGCCCCGCCGTCCTCGAAGCACAGGGTCACGCGGGTGTGCCGCGGCGCCGGGTCCTCACCGCCCCGGGCCAGCGCGTAGCCGGTCATCCCGAAGTGCAGCTCGAGCACCGCGTCGTCGACGGGCACGAACAGGTGCTTCCCGCGCCGCGTCGTGGCGCGCAGGGCCTCGCCCTCGAGCCGGGCCCGCAGCCCGGAGGCGTCGATGCCGCGGACCACCTCGGCGTCCAGCACCTCCACGTCGGAGATCCGCCGGTGCAGGGCGGTGCGGGCGAGATGGCGGCGGAAGACCTCGACGTCGGGCAGCTCGGGCACGGCGTCCCGGTGCCCGCGCGGCGTCCGGGCAAACCCGCGACCGGCCCGGGTGCTGTGGGCCCGGCCGACTCCTCAGGCGAAGCGCTGGGCCGAGAGCGTCTCCACCACGGCGTCGGCGAACCACTGCCGAGCCGGCCCCGGGCTGCGGCGGGTGTAGGCCGCCACCTCGATCGGCTCGACCTCGCCGGGCAGCTCCCACGCCGCCACCGCGTGCCGCGCGGCGAAGATCTCGGCGATGTGCCGCGGGACGATCGCGACCAACGCACTGGCAGCCACGACGTACGGCACGGCGGCGTAGTTGCTCAGCTCCAGCTCCACCCGTTCCTCGAGCCCGAGGCGCTGCAGCAGCCGGACCGGTCCGGCGTGCCCGGTGGTCCCGCGGACGCTGACGAACCGCTCGGCGGCGAACTCGCGGAGGCCGATCCGCGGGCCGCGCAGCCGCGGGTGCTCGCCGGCGGCCAGCGCCACGTAGTCCACGCTCATGAACGGGCGCCGGACCAGGTGCTCCTCGGGCAGCCGGGCACTGGTGACCACGAGGTCGACCTGGCCCCGGGCGAGCATGTCCGCCGCCTGGTCGACCACGAGGTTGCGCACCCGGAGCCTCACCCGCGGGGCCAGCTCGGCGAGCCGGCCCAGCAGCAGCGGGAGGAACGACAGCTCGCCGAACTCCGAGAGCAGCATCGTGAAGTCCCGGTCGGCCGCTGCCGGGTCGAAGCTCTCCGCTGGTCCGGCCACGCGGTCGATGGTCTCCAGCGCCTCGCGCAGCGGACCGTAGAGCCCCGTCGCCGCCGGGGTCGGTTCGAGACCCCCGGAGGTGCGCACGAACAGCTCCTCGGCGAACCGTCGTCGCAGCTTGCCGAGCTGGTAGCTGACCGACGGCTGGGTGACGTGCATCAGCTCGGCGGTCGCGGTCACGGAGCGGGTCTCGTAGAGGTGGACGAACGTCCGCACCTGCACCAGGTCGATGGGGCCGGTCATCCGCGGCCTCGAGCGCGCGAGGTCATGGACCCATAGAAGCCGTCTATGTGCACTGACCGCAAGTTCTATTGGCGTCGAGGGGCTGCCCTTCCCTAGGTTCGCGGTGACGGCCGTCACGCGACCCCCCGGGGTCGGCCGGTCCGCACCTCCACCCTCCGCCGACAGAAAGGCGCGCACCTCGTGCCCACCACCGTCCGGGACGTGACCCACCGCCTGCTGCAGCAGGCGGGCGTCACCCTGTTGTTCGGCAACCCCGGCTCCAACGAGCTGCCGTTCCTGGCCGGCCTGCCCGACGACATCCACTACGTCCTCGGCCTCCACGAGGGCGTGGTGGTGGGCATGGCCGACGGCTACGCCCAGGCCTCGGGACGGCTCGGTGTGGTCAACCTCCACGCCGCCTCGGGGACCGGGAACGCGATGGGCGCCCTCACCAACGCCGCCGTCGCGCGCACCCCGCTGCTGCTGCTGGCCGGCCAGCAGGTCCGGGACGCGGTCGGCCAGGAGGTGATGCTCGCCAGCACCGACGCCGACCTGCTCACCCGTCCCCTGACCGGCTTCAGTGCCGAGCCGCTCAGCGCGTACGACGTGCCGCGGACCGTCGCGCAGGCGATGCACCAGGCGCACGCCGCGCGCACCGGCCCGGCCTACGTGTCGGTTCCCTACGACGACTGGGACCGGTCGGCCCCCGACGGCGCCGAGCTGCTGCTCGACCGCACCGTCCACGATGCCCGCCACGTCTCCCCGGGCACCGTGGCCGAGCTGGCCGACCGGCTCACGAACGCGGCCAGCCCGTTGCTGGTGCTGGGGCCCGACCTCGACGGCCGCGTGCCCGGGCACGACCTGGTCGCGCTCGCCGAGCACCTCGGGGCCCGGGTGCACGTCGCCCCCTCCCCGCACCGGCTGCCCTTCCCCAACCGTCACCGGCTCTTCGCGGGCGTCCTGCCCGCCGGCATGCGTTCGGTCAGCCGTGCGTTCGCCGGCCACGACCTGGTGCTGGTGCTGGGGGCACCGGTCTTCCGCTACCACCAGCACGAGCCCGGCGAGCTGCTCCCCGACGGCTGCACGCTGATCCAGGTCACCGACCACGTCGCGGCCGCCACGCGCCCCCCGATGGGCCACGCGGTGCTGGCCGACCCCGCGGCTCTGGTCGCCGGGCTCGTCGACGGCCTCGGGGTCGACGTACCCGCCGTCCTCGCCGGTGCAGCCGGGCGCTGGCTTCCCTGCGAGGCGCCGCGGGAGGCCGAGGAGGGCCTGCATCCGGCCGAGGTCTTCGCGACGCTGCGGGAGACCCAGCCGGACGACACGGCCTACGTGGTCGAGTCGACCTCCACCAACGCCGACTTCTGGGCACAGATGGACCTGCGGGAACCCGGAAGCTACTACTTCCCCGCCTCCGGCGGCCTGGGCTTCGGCCTGCCCGCCGCCGTGGGCGTCGCCCTCGCCCGACCGGAGCGCCGGGTGGTGGCCGTCGTCGGTGACGGGTCGGCGAACTACGGCATCACCGCCCTGTGGTCGGCCGCCCAGGAGGGGGTCCCGGTCACGTTCGTGATCCTGCGCAACGGCAGCTACGGCGCCCTGCGCTGGTTCGCCGACCTGCTCGGCACCAGCGACGTGCCGGGCCTCGACGTGCCCGGCATCGACTTCGTCCCCATCGCCGAGGGGTACGGCGTGCCCGCGGTCCACGTGAAGGACCGGGCAGCCCTCACCCACCAGCTCCGCCGCCCGACGAACGGTCCGCGGCTGATCCAGGTGGACACCGCGCTCACCACCCCCGAGCCGGGGGAACCCCGAGAAGGAGCAGACCGATGACCCTGAACCAGACCGGCTGGACCCGGGCCCTGTGCTGGGCGACCGTGACGCTGGAGGGCTTCGACATCGTCGCCCTCAGCGCGTCGCTGCCGACCATCCTCGACAGCGCGCACGCCGGCATCAGCAAGGCGGACGCCACGTTCATCACCACGATCTCGCTGGTCGGCATCCTGGTCGGAGCGCTGATGGTCGGCCCACTGAGCGACCGGGTCGGCCGCAAGACGTCGCTGATGGGCTCGATCGCGCTCTTCTCGGTGCTGACGCTGCTCGTGCCGTGGGCCCCGGGCGTCTCCAGCTTCGCCGCCCTCCGGTTCTTCGCCGGGATCGGTCTGGGCGCCTGCATGCCGGCCGCGCTGACGATGATGAGCGAGACGGTGCAGCCCTCGCAGCGGGCGCGCGGCACCACGCTGGCCATGACCGGCTACCACACCGGCGCCCTGCTGACGGCGCTGCTGGGGCTCGTCGTGATGCCCACCTGGGAGTGGCTGTTCGTGCTCGGTGGGGTGGTCGGCCTGGCGGTCCTGCCCGTGATGTGGGTCAAGCTCCCCGAGACCAGCGAGCGGGTTCTCGCGCGGCGCTCGGGCGCCGCGGAGGCGGAGCGGCTGCCGCTGTCGGCGGTGCTCAGGCAGCCGTTCCTGGTCGCCACCGTGGCGACCTGGGTCGCGTCGTTCATGGGTCTGCTGCTCGTCTACGGCCTGATCTCCTGGCTGCCCACGATCATGAACGAGGCCGGCTACGAGCTGTCCACCTCCCTGGTCATGCTCTTCCTGCTCAACCTGGGCGGTGTCGCGGGGCTGGTGCTGGGCGGTCTCGTCGGCGACAGGCGCGGCATCCGTGCGAGCGCGGTCGGCTGGTTCCTCGCGGCCGCGATCTTCCTCGGACTGCTCAGCGTGAGGATGCCGACGCTGCTGCTGGACGTGGCTGTCTTCGCCACCGGCGTGTTCGTGTTCAGCGCACAGGTGCTGGTCTACGCCTGGATCACGCGCAGCTACCCCTCCGACGTCCGCGGCACGGCGCTGGGCCTGTCCTCGGGCGTCGGCCGGGTCGGCTCGATCGTCGGCCCCGCGATCACCGGCGCCCTGGTGACCGCCGGGGTCGCATACCCGTGGGGCTTCTACTTCTTCTCCCTGGTCGCGCTGCTGGCGGTCGGCGCGATGCTGGTCGTGCCGCGTGGCCTCGAGGCCTCCGGACGCGGCCTGGGGAGCATCGGCACCGCCACCGCATCGAAGGAGGTCCTCTCGTGACCACGACTGCCACCGAACCTTGGTCGGATCGCATCTACTCAGGCGGGTTCGTCGCCGGCGGCGGGGAGCCGACCGCCGTCGTCGAGAAGGCCACCGGCGCCCCGCTCGGCACGGTCGGTGCTGCCACGGGCGCGGACCTCGACGCCGCGGTGGCCACCGCCCGCGAGGCGCAGCGCACGTGGGCGGACGCGCCGTACCACGAGCGCGCCTCCGTGCTGCTGCGAGCGGCCGCGCTGCTCGAGGACCAGCCCGATCGGCTGCTGCCCTGGCTGGTGCGCGAGGCCGGCTCGGCGCCGGGAAAGGCGGGCTTCGAGATCGGCCTGGTCGTCTCCGAGCTGCGCGAGTCGGCGGCGGCCGCCTCCGCGCCGTACGGCCAGGTGTTGCGGTCGGGCCGGCCCCGGCTGTCGCTCGCCCGCCACGTCCCGGTCGGGGTGGTCGGTGTGATCTCGCCGTTCAACTTCCCCGGCATCCTGTCGATGCGCTCGGTCGCCCCGGCGCTCGCGCTCGGCAACGCCGTCGTGCTCAAGCCGGATCCCCGGACCGCGATCGCCGGCGGCATGGCCCTAGCCCAGCTGCTCGCCGACGCCGGGCTCCCCGAGGGGTTGCTCCACGTGCTCCCGGGCGGCCGCGAGCTGGGTGAGCAGCTGGTCTCGCACCCGGGCGTGCCGTGCCTGTCCTTCACCGGCTCCACCGCCGCCGGCAGGGCCATCGCCGCCGTGGCCGCGCCGATGTTCAAGAAGCTGCACCTCGAGCTCGGCGGCAACAACGCGCTGCTCGTCCTCCCGGACGCTGACCTCGGGGCGGCCGCCTCGGCGGGCGCCTGGGGCTCCTTCCTGCACCAGGGCCAGATCTGCATGACCACCGGCCGGCACCTGGTGCCTCGGCCACTGGCCGAGGAGTACGCCGCGATGCTGGCGGCCAAGGCGGAGGCCCTGCCCGTCGGCGATCCCTGGGCCGGCGAGGTGGCGCTGGGGCCGCTCATCGACGAGGTCCAGCGCGACCGCGTCCACGAGATGGTGACCGAGGCCGTCGGGGAGGGTGCCCGGCTCGCTGCCGGCGGGTCCTACGACGGACTCCTCTACCGCCCCACGGTGCTGGCCGATGTCTCGGCGAGCCAGCGGATCGCCCGCGAGGAGATCTTCGGCCCCGTCGCCCCCGTGGTCGCCTACGACTCCGTCGAGGAGGCGGTCGCGCTCGTGAACGACGACCCGTACGGCCTCTCGGTCGGGATCCTCGGCGCCGACGCGATGGCGGCGTACGACCTGTCCGGCCGGCTGGAGGTCGGCATGGTCCACGTCAACGACCAGACGGTGGACGACGAGGCCGTGATCCCCTTCGGCGGCATCAAGGCCTCCGGCACCGGTGGCCACTTCGGGGGCGCCCGGGCGAACCTCGAGACGTTCGGCCACCTGCAGTGGGTGACCATGCAGTCGGAGATCGAGCGCTACCCGTTCTAGGGCCCGCCGGGGGCGGGCGGCAGCCCCCGGCGGCGGCGCGGTCGGCGTGGTCGTCCCAGATCGGGGACCCGTCCCCGGAGTCGGGGACACCGGTCATCGAACGCTGGCGTCCGGAGTCCGCGAGTCGTAGATTGCAGGACAAGCAGAGCCAACAGCCGACCAAGCAACGACTGCCTCGTCGGCCCGGCGGACCCGAACGGGGAGGGTTCCCGCCCACCGGACCACCCGACAGCCGCGCGCACAGTGGATGCGAACGAGCAGATGACGGGATCGACCGGCCACGCCCCGCGCCTCCGGCGCCGGGTCACCGTGCGCGGAGTCGTGCAGGGCGTGGGGTTCCGGCCGCACGTCTACGTGCTCGCGCGTTCCCTCGACCTGGCGGGCGCGGTCTGGAACACCGCCGACGGGGTGGTGGTCGAGGTCGAGGGCCGCGACGCCGACGTGGCGGCCTTCTGCGACCGGGTCGGGCCCGAGGCCCCCGTGCTGGCGCTGGTCGCCGGGGTCGCGGTCGAGGAGCTGCCCGCGGCGGGCGGCACCTCGTTCACCATCCGGAGGTCCGAGCACGGTCCGGGTCGCACGTTCGTCTCCCCCGACGTGACGATCTGCGACGACTGCCTCGCCGACCTGACGGACCCGGCGAACCGCCGCTTCCGCCACCCCTTCGTCACCTGCACGAACTGCGGCCCCCGCTTCACCCTCACCACGGGGCTCCCCTACGACCGGCCGACCACGACGATGGCGGGCTTCGCGATGTGCGAGGCCTGCGCCGCGGAGTACGCCGACCCCGCGGACCGGCGCTTCCACGCGCAGACGGTCTGCTGTCCCGGCTGCGGGCCGCGGCTGTCCCTGGCCCGGCCGGGCCGCGACATGACGTACGACGAGGCGGCGCTCGGCGAGGCTCGGCGCCTCGTCGCCGACGGCGCGGTGGTCGCCGTGAAGGGGATCGGCGGCTACCACCTCGTGTGCGACGCCACCAGCGAGCAGGCCACCGGCACGCTGCGCAAGCGCAAGCAGCGCGGCGACAAGGCGTTCGCGCTCCTGGTCCGGACCGTGGCGGAGGCCCGGAGACCTGGTCCACCTCGACGACGCGGAGGAGCGCCTGCTGTCGAGCCCGGCCCGGCCGATCGTCCTCGCCGCCCGCCGGTCCGACGCCGGCGTGGCCGACGCGGTCGCCCCGGGCAGCGCCGACCTCGGGCTGATGCTGCCCTACGCGCCGCTGCACCACCTGCTGCTCGGCCTGCCCGGCGACGTCCCCGGGCCGCGCGCGCTCGTGATGACGAGCGGGAACGAGTCCGGCGAGCCGATCGTCACCGACGACGAGGAGGCGCGCGACCGGCTGACCGGGCTGGCGGACGCCTGGCTGGCCCACGACCGCGGCATCCACGTCCCCTGCGACGACTCGGTCACGCGCGCGGTGGACGGGCGGGAGGCGCCGGTCCGCCGGTCGCGCGGACACGCGCCGCTCCCCCTCGACCTGCCGTTCGAGGCGCCGGCCGCGCTGGCCGTGGGCGGCGACCTGAAGAACACCTTCTGCATCGCCGAGGGGCGTCTCGCCTGGCTCTCCGGTCACGTCGGCGACATGGACGACCTGCGCACCATCGAGGCGTTCGGCGGTGCCGTCGAACACCTCGCAGCGATCACCGGCGTGGCGCCGACCGTGCTGGCCGCCGACCGGCATCCGGCGTACCGCTCCCGACGGTGGGCCCGTGACCACGCCGACGGCCGGCAGGTCCACGAGGTGCAGCACCACCACGCGCACGTCGCCTCGACCATGGCCGAGCACGGCGTCCCGTCCGGGGTGCGGGTGCTCGGGGTGGCCTTCGACGGCACGGGCTACGGCGACGACGGCGCCGCCTGGGGCGGGGAGTTCCTGGTCGCCGACTACGGCTCCTTCACCCGGCCCGTGCACCTCGGCTACGTGCCGCTCCCCGGCGGCGACGCCGGCGTGCGCAACCCGTGCCGGATGGCGCTCTCCCACCTGCGCGGTGCCGGCCTCGAGTGGGACGAGCGGCTGCCCAGCGTGCGGGCGTGCAGCGACGACGAGCTCGCCCTGCTCCAGCGGCAGCTCGACACCGGGCTCCGCTGCGTCCCGACCTCGAGCATGGGCCGGCTCTTCGACGCCGTCGCCTCGCTCGCCGGCATCCGGCACCGGATCGGGCACGACGCGCAGGCGGCCATGGAGCTCGAGGCACTCGCCCGCTCCGCGGGGAGCTCGGGCGGCTACCGGTTCGGGGTCGGCGGGCACAGCGTCGACCCCGGACCGGTGGTCGCCGAGGCGGTGGCCGACGTGGTGGCGGGCGCCCCGCCCGCCGTCGTCGCCGCCCGCTTCCAGCAGGGGGTGGTCGACCTCGTGGCCGCCGTGCTCACCCGGCTGCGCGAGGAGACCGGGCTGTCCCGGGTGACGCTCAGCGGCGGGGTCTTCCTCAACGCCGCGCTCACCTCCGGGTGCGCCCGCGACCTCGCCGGGCGCGGCTTCGAGGTCCTGCGCCACCACCGGGTCCCCGCCAGCGACGCCGGGCTCGCGCTCGGCCAGGTCGCGGTGCTCGCCCACCGCCACCGCGCGTCCGACACCAGCTCGTCCAGCACCAGTTCTTCCAGCACAGGGCAGCGGGGATCGCTGCCGGAACAGGAGACGCCATGTGCCTAGCAGTCCCGGGCCAGGTCCTCGAGATCACCGAGCGCGACGGGACCCGCGTCGCACAGGTCGACTTCGGCGGGGTGACCAAGGAGGTGTGCCTCGAGTACGTGCCCGACCTGCAGGTGGGCGAGTACACCATCGTCCACGTCGGCTTCGCGCTGCAGCGGCTCGACGAGCAGTCGGCCCTGGAGACGCTGGAGATCTTCCGCCAGATGGGCGAGCTGGACGCGGAGTTCGGCGACCACTGGGGCCGGGCCGCGGAGCAGGCCGGCCTCCCCAGGCCGGATCTCGACACGGCTCAGGAAGGAGAGACACCGTGAAGTACCTCGACGAGTTCCAGGACCCGGCCCTGGCCGGGCGGCTGCTGGACGACATCAGGGCGACCGCAACCCGGCCGTGGGCGATGATGGAGGTCTGCGGAGGCCAGACCCACTCGATCATCCGGCACGGGCTCGACCAGCTGCTGCCCGACGAGATCGAGCTCATCCACGGTCCCGGCTGCCCGGTCTGCGTGACCCCCCTGGAGGTGATCGACAAGGCCCTCGAGATCGCCGCCCGGCCCAACGTCATCTTCTGCTCCTTCGGCGACATGCTGCGGGTGCCCGGCAGTGACAGGGACCTGTTCCGGGTCAAGAGCGCCGGCGGCGACGTCCGGGTCGTCTACTCCCCGCTGGACGCGCTCAACCTGGCCCGGGAGAACCCGGACCGGCAGGTCGTGTTCTTCGGCATCGGCTTCGAGACCACCGCGCCGCCGAACGCGATGACGGTCTACCAGGCGAAGAAGCTGGGCATCGAGAACTTCAGCCTGCTGGTCAGCCACGTCCGGGTGCCGCCCGCGATCGAGGCGATCATGACGTCGCCGTCGTGCCGGGTCCAGGCCTTCCTCGCCGCCGGGCACGTCTGCACGGTGATGGGGACCGGGGAGTACCCCCCGCTCGCCGAGCGGTTCGGCGTCCCGATCGTGGTGACCGGCTTCGAGCCGCTGGACCTGCTCGAGGGGATCCGGCGCACGGTCCACCAGCTCGAGGAGGGGCGGCACGAGGTCGAGAACGCCTACCGCCGGGTCGTGGCGCCCGACGGCAACCCGGTCGCGATCCGGATGCTCGAGGACGTCTTCGAGGTCGTCGACCGGTCCTGGCGTGGCATCGGGATGATCCCGCAGAGCGGCTGGCGGCTCTCGGAGCGCTACCGGGAGTACGACGCGGAGGAGCGCTTCAAGGTCGGCGACATCCACACCCAGGAGTCCTCGGTCTGCCGCAGCGGCGAGGTGCTGCAGGGGCTGCTCAAGCCGCACGAGTGCGAGGCGTTCGGCACGCTGTGCACGCCGCGCAACCCGCTCGGGGCCACGATGGTCTCGAGCGAGGGCGCGTGCGCCGCCTACTACCTCTACCGCCGGATGCAGGCACCGCCGGCGGGCGACTCGCGGGAGGTGAGCTCCGTTGGCTGAGCTGACCATCGACGGCTGGACCTGTCCGCTGCCGCTGCGCGACAGCCCCACCATCGTGATGGGCCACGGTGGTGGCGGCGCGATGTCGGGCGAGCTGGTCGAGCACCTGTTCCTGCCCAGCTTCGCCGACGCGTCGCTCGACCAGCTCGGGGACTCCGCGGTGCTCGAGCTGGCCGGAGGGCGGCTGGCGTTCTCGACCGACTCGTTCGTCGTACGCCCGCTGTTCTTCCCCGGCGGGAGCATCGGCGAGCTCGCCGTGAACGGCACGGTGAACGACCTCGCGATGAGCGGTGCCCGGGCCATGTTCCTCTCCGCCGCGTTCATCCTCGAGGAGGGCACCGACGTCTCCCGTGTCGGCGTCGTCGCCCGACGGATGGGCGAGGCGGCCGCCCGCGCCGGGGTCCGGGTCGTCACCGGCGACACCAAGGTCGTCGAGTCCGGGCACGGCGACGAGATCTACATCAACACCGCCGGGATCGGCGTGGTCCCCGAGGGCGTCGACATCCGTCCCGACCGGGCCCGTCCCGGCGACGTGGTGCTCGTGAGCGGCGACATCGGCGTGCACGGCATCGCGATCATGAGCGTCCGCGAGGGCCTGGAGTTCGGGACCGAGGTGCACAGCGACAGCCAGCCGCTCGGCGACCTGGTCGCGACCATGCTGGGGGTCACCCGCGACCTGCACGTGCTGCGGGACCCGACCCGCGGCGGCGTGGCCACCTCCCTGAACGAGATCGCCAAGGCGTCCGGGGTCGGCATCGCGCTCGAGGAGCGCCGCCTGCCGGTGCCCGAGGTGGTCTCGAACGCCTGCGCGTTCCTGGGGCTGGATCCGCTGCAGGTGGCCAACGAGGGCAAGCTGCTGGCGTTCGTCGCCCGTGAGCGGGCGGAGGAGGTGCTGGCGGCGATGCGCGCCCACCCGGCCGGTGCGGGCGCAGCGATCATCGGCGAGTGCGTCGAGGAGCACCCGGGCATGGTCTCGGCCCGGACCGGCTTCGGTGCGTCCCGGGTGGTGGACCTGCCGATCGGCGAGCAGCTCCCCCGGATCTGCTGAGATGAAGTTCCTCGTCCTCTGGCAGCTCGAGCAGGCGATGCTCTCCGACGCGATGGTGCGTTCCATCGCCAGGATGCCGGAGTACGGCGCGGAGCTCGAGCAGCAGGGCAAGGTCCTGATGAGGTACCACGTCGTGGGGGCGCACGGCGGCGCGTGGATCTACGACGTCGACTCGCACGAGGAGTTCGAGAGGCTGCTGGCGGTGGCGCCGGTGTTCAACTTCGCGCGCTACACGGTGCACCCCCTCGCCGACATGGGCGGAGCGGGCGATGACCACTGACACGGGCCGCAGGCTCGTCTCCTACGAGGAGCTGGGCGCCCACCGGCACCTGGTCGTCAGCGAGCGCCTGCGGCTGCGCCGGCGCGAGCTGGGGCTGACCCAGAAGGAGGTGGTGAGCCGCCTGCGCAGGATCGGGGTCGCCACCACCAACAAGGCGCTCTCGAGCCTCGAGCACGGGGCGGGGCTCGACGTCGGCAAGCTCCCCGAGATCGCCCGGGCGCTGGAGTGCTCGCTGACCTACCTGGTCGGCCTGACCGACGATCCCGCCAGCTGGGAGCCGGACTTCGAGCACTGGCCGGGGCGTCGGCGCACCGCGCCACCCGGCCCCACGCGCGCGGCTCCGGCGGGCACCCCGGCCCAGCCCGCGGCGGCACCCCGCCCGACGCGGGTGCCACGCATCCTCGGCCCGCTGCCCTGAGCGGACTGCTGCCCTGAGCAGGGCCGGCCTACATGTTGCGGATCGCCAGGTAACGCTTGATGTCGGGCAGCGACGCCACCACGGCCGCCGCCGCGCCGCCCAGGACGACCAGCCAGACCAGCTTCCTCATGCCATCCTCCTCAGTTCCTCGTCGACGACCCGGCACACCAGGTCCGCCGCCGGTTCGACGACGGCGCGGACCTCGTCGGTGAGACCGAGCCCCTCCTCCAGCGAGCCCGGCTGGCAGCCCACGACCACGATCCGGCCCACCGTCCCGCCGAGCGTGGGGACCAGCGCCATCACGCCGCCGGGTGACAGGTCGTGCGCGTCGAGCATCACCTCGGGCAGCACCTCGCCGTCCGGATCTCGGGGCGGCACGTCGGGCTCGATCACGAACAGCGTGCCGGCCGGGCCCTCCTGCCGGGCGACGGTGTCGACCAGCACCAGCGCGTCGTACCCGCCGAGCAGCTCGTAGACCAGGTGCACCGAGCGGATCCCGAAGTCCTCGACCCGGGCCCCCTCGGGCATCTCCCGCCGGCGCAGCGCGGCGGCCACCTCGGTCCCGAACCCGTCGTCGCCGAGGAAGATGTTGCCGACGCAGGCCACCAGCACCCGGGCCATCAGCCGCTCACCTCGCTCAACGGCTCGACCTCGTCGGGCGCGAAGTAGAGGAACCGGCCGTGCGCCAGCTTCAGGTCCGCGCCGGGGTCGTCGTCGACGGTGACGGCAAGGTGCGGGTGGCCGTCCACGTCCTGCAGCACCGCGGCGACCGTGGCCGCCCGGCCGGCGAGAAACAGGTCGTGGGCATCCGCACGCCGCGACCCCGGCCGCAGCAGCACCCGGCTGCCGCGGCGCACGTCGACCGAGCCGATCCGGACGGCGTCGGTCCCGGGATCGACCGACGCGTCCGAGCCCGGGTCCCACCACGGCACGGCCGGCGACGCGCTGGCCTCCGGGACGTTCGTGGTCATCGCGTCGAGGTAGCGGACGGTCCCGTGCAGCCGGTCCCACAGCTCCGGCGGCATCCCGTCGACCTCGCGCAGCAGCGCCGCGGCCCGCGGGTCGGTGCCCCGGACCTCGCGCCTCTCCTCCTCCGAGAGCGTCATGGTCCGCAGGCTGAGCAGCTCGTCGACCTCGAGGGCGTCGAAGAACGAGGTCTCGCTCTGCGGTGCCACCTCGGCGTGGTCGTAGAGGATGATCGGCGAGCTGAGCACCACGCGCGCCTGCCCGACGGGACCGGCGAGGACCGGGAAGAGACCCTCGTTGACGCAGCGGGCCACGAACCCGTTGGCCCACTCAGGCGGCTCGAGCAGGGAGACGAACGACGCGTCCGGGCTCTCCAGCAGGAGGTGGCAGGCGACCAGCGCCCGCCGCAGCCACGCCGGACGCCCGGTGCCGGGGGCAGCCGAGGGGCCGGTCGTGTTGGCGACCCGGACCGAGACCAGCGTGACGGGGTACGGCGAGACCGGCTGCGTGGCCGTCACCGCCACCCGGACCCGCAGCGGCTCGCACACCCGGACCAGCTGCCCCGCACCGTCCGGCAGGTCCTCGGTGGTGGTGCCGCCGGGCACGTCGACGGTCGTCGTGAGCCCGGCGGGGAGGGGCACGTCGAGCACCACCTCCTGCTCGCGCGCCTCGTCCCACGAGACGTAGGTCGTGTCCCCCACCTCGAGCCGCTCGACCCGCTCGCCTCCGGGCCCCTCGACATGCCGCTGCTGGACCTGCAGGAAGCGGACCGTGAGCCGCAGCGACGGCTCGCGGCCGTCGAGGACCACGTCGGTGCGGCAGGTGGCGCGCTCGGAGGCGTCCGCCGCCACCGCGTCCGCGGGCATCAGGACCCCCCACTGCCAACGCACCCGGTTCTTCGAGGAGGACGCCCGGTAGGGGTAGAGCACGTAGCCCTCGTAGAGGACGGCGTCGGCCACGGCGCGGGCGGACTCGAGGGCACTCATCGCGCTCCCCCCGACCCCTCGGAGCCGTCGAGCAGCCGGTCGAGCACGTCGTCCCACCCCACCAGCCCGTGGCGGCCCCGGAACTCCGAGAGCCGGTCATGGGTCGCGCGCGACACCCGCAGCCAGGCCTGCTCGGGGAAGTGTGCGTCCATCGCCTCGCGCCAGACCGCTACCGGCAGCCGGGCCACGGCCTCCTTGTGCCACGGCACCGGCTCCACCGAGATCGAGCCGACGCGGCCGGTGAAGACCTGGCCGCTGAAGAGCAGCAGCAGCGGCACCAGGCCGTCGTCGAGGCCCGCGAGGAGCTTGTGCGCCGCGACGTCGACGTCGTAGCTGATCGGGAGGGTCAGGTCGAAGGCGCACTCCCGCGTGAAGCCCGGCAGCACCTGGGCGAGGAACGCGAGCTGCAGCGGCTGCATCGTCGAGCCCCACCGGGACCGGCCGCCGAACAGGTCGACCACCCTCGCCGCCTCGCGGTCGCTGTAGTGCCGGCGCAGCGGCTCGATCCGCACCTGGCAGCGCAGCGCGAGGGCGTGCACGCGGACGCCGGTCCGTTCCTCGGCGCGCATCTTCAGCACCACCGTCGGGCCGGCCGCGTAGCGGTCGGCGACCACGTCGGTGCAGGTGAAGTCGAGGTCGGCCATCGACGCCGGCCCACCCTCCGGCAGCGGGCCGGCCCCCGCGCCGTTCACGTGCCGTCCCGGTGCACCGGGGCGCTGCGGCGGTCGAGGTCGGTGAACCAGGCGTCGATGTCCCGCCAGACCTCCGGGCCCCCGCCGAGGCCGGTCCAGGCCCGTCGCACGAGGCCGACGAGCTCGTAGCAGTGGTCGATCGGCACCAGGTGGCAGGAGAAGGTGTCGTCGTGCCGGCGCAGGAGGGCGGCCTCGACGTCGGCCTCGAGCGAGCCCAGCACCGGGTTGGCCGCCACCACGTCGGCCCAGGCAGCCAGGTCGAGCAGCGACTCGGTGGCCCCGGCGGGGCCCGGGTAGAACGCCAGGACCTGCTCGGCCCCGTCCTGGTCGAAGAAGAAGGCGACGTCCACCGGGATCCGCAGCGCGTCCCACGCCGCCTCGTCCAGCGCCAGGTCCGTGACGTGGCGGACCTGCTCGCCGACGCCCCGGAAGCGCCCACCGCCCGCTCCCTGCGGGGCGAAGAGCAGGTAGCAGGGTCGGCACACGCACAGCAGCCGGTGCTGGGCGACGTCGGCGACGTGCCCGTGCCGTTCCCCGATCACGACGCCGCAGAACTCGCAGGCCTCCACCGGCGCGGGGCTCGCAGGCTTCGGCGTGCTGATCCGTCGCAGGGAGGCCAGGCCGCTCATCTCGGCCTCACCGGGTCGGGAGATCCGGCGGGCAGCGACACCTTCCACGCCCCGTGGTCGGGGAGCAGCGGCAACGGCGTGAGGTGCTCCTCGCCGAGGACCGCGCGCCCGGCCAGCCGGACGTCGTACCCGTGCCCCTCCGGGCAGGTGAGCCGGTCCCCCGCCAGCTCACCGTCGGACGGGGCGGTCAGACAGGTCGGGCACCGGTCGAGGTAGGCGACCAGGGTGCCGTCGAGGTTGGCCACCAGGACGGGGCGCCCCTCGACGTCGAGGCCGGTCATGGTGCGCGGCGGCACGTCGAGCTCCAGGTGCGTCCACCCCGGCTGCTCCGGGCCGGACGGCTCGTGCGCGCTGAACGGCTGGATCTGCAGCAGGGCCGGGCCGCTCTCGACCATGCCCTCGGCCTCGACCGCGAGGACGTCGGGCGCGGCCATCAGGATGGCGTCCTCGATCGCGCTCCTGACGGTGAGCGCGGAGGACGGGCAGCCGTCACAGCTGCCCTGCAGCCGCAGGTGCACGACACCTTGGTCGTCGACGCCCGACAGCGCGACACCCCCCGCGTGCGAGCCGAGGTAGGGGCGGACCCGCTCGAGCGCTTGCTGCACGCGGGTGTCCACGTCGTCGGGATGCAGGTCGTGCAGCACCAGCAGGTTCCCCACGACCTCGTCGTCGGCGAGCCTGCGGACGGCGTCGTCGCCGATCGACCCGACGATCCGGTCGAGGCCCTCGCCGTAGAGCGCCATCACGCACTGCACCAGCTCCTCGACCCGCTCCATGACCGCGGGCGGTGCGCCCTGGCCGAGCTCGCCGAGCAGGGCGTCGATGCGCTCGCTGACCTCACGAACCGACAGTCGCTCCATCGGGTGCTCCTTCCCCGGTGTGGGCGGCGAGCGAGTCGAGCCAGGCGTACCAGTCCTCGATCCGCTCCCCGGTCCGCACCGACAGTGGCAGGACCTTGACGCCCCGGTTGAGGCTGCGGGCCTGGTCGCGCAGCCGGTCCAGGTCGAAGTCGACGTACGGCAGCAGGTCGGTCTTGTTGACGACGACGAGGTCGGCGGCGGCGAACATCGTGGGGTACTTCAGGGGCTTGTCGTCGCCCTCGGTGACCGAGATGACCACGACCCGGGCGTGCTCGCCGACGTCGAAGAGCGCCGGGCACACCAGGTTGCCGACGTTCTCGACGAAGAGCAGCGCCCCCTCCTCGGGATCGAGGGCTCGCACCGCGCGGCCCACCATGTCGGCGTCGAGGTGGCAGCCGGAACCGGTGTTGACCTGGATCGCCCGGGCGCCGGCCCGGGTGATGCGCTCGGCGTCGACGGCGGTCTCCTGGTCCCCCTCGATCACGTGGATCGGCCCGCCGCGCTCCGCGATGGTGCGCTCCAGCAGCGACGTCTTGCCGGAGCCGGGCGAGCTCATCAGGTTGACCGCGGTCATCCGGCGGATGCCGAGCCAGGCGCGGACGTGCTCGGCGAGGTGATCGTTCTTGGCCAGCAGCCGCTCCTCCAGCACCAGGGTCTCGCGCTCTTCGGGGCGGTGGTCACGGTGATCGTGGACGTGCGCCCCCGGGACGGACACCCGGACGTCATCGCTGCCGCAACCGCAGGTCAGGCACATGACGGCTCCTCCCGCCAGAGCTCGACGCGCGACAGCGTCAGCTCCCGGCCGGCCACCACCTCCACGTCGGCGCTGCCGCAGGGACAGACCAGCAGGAGGTCCTCGGCCGGCGACTCGGTGCCGCAGGTGCGGCACGCGACCCGACCCGCCACGCGCTCGACCACCAGCGAGGCGTCCTCGAGGGGGCCCCCGACGGTGGCGACGTCGAAGCAGAACTCCATCGACTCCGGCACGACGCCCGAGAGCATCCCCACCCGCACGTGGACCGTGCTGACCCGGCGGCCGACCGTGCGGTCCGCCACCTGGTGGATGAGGTCCTCGGTGAGGGCGAGCTCGTGCACCGGTGACCTCAGTAGGGCTTGACCGGCATCGACGGGGTGTGGAGCTGCTGCACGACGCGCCCGCCACCGGTGTACATGTGCACGCCGCAGGGCAGGCACGGGTCGAAGCTGCGGACGGCGCGCATGATGTCGATGCCCTTGAAGGTGTCCGGCGGGTTCTCCTCGAAGATCGGGGTGTTCTGCACCGCGTCCTCGTAGGGGCCGGGGGTGCCGTAGGTGTCACGGACGCTGCCGTTCCACGGGGTCGGCGGGTAGGGGTGGTAGTTCGCGATCTTGCCGTCCCGGATCACCATGTGGTGGCTCAGGACGCCCCGGACCGCCTCGGTGAAGCCGACCGACACCGCCGTGTCCGGGACCTCGAAAGACGTCCAGGTGTCGGTGCGCCCGGCGCGGACCTCGGCCAGTGCCATCTCGGTGAAGTGCAGCGCCAGCGCCGCGGCGTACGCCTGGAAGTAGGTGCGGGCCCGGTTGCGCTCGATCGCGTTGCTCCACTTGGGCACCTTCCACTCGAAGGTCACCTCGGGCTGGAGCGCCGTGCGCGGCAGGTTGATGACCACGCTGTGGCCGGTCGCCCTGACGTAGCCGCAGTCGACGAGGCCGCTGAGGGCCGTCGACCACAGCCGCGCGATCGGGCCGCCGCCGGTGTCGAGCGCCAGGTGGTCGGTCCCGTCGAACCAGCGCGGCGACATGGTCCAGGAGTACTGGTTGTCGAAGTCCCGCCTGGCCGGCTTGGGGATCGTGTGCTGGTTCCACGGGTGCCGGACGTCGACGGGGTTGCCGAGCGGGTCGCGGTCGACGAAGACCTCCCGACCGCTCTTGACCCAGTCCTCGTAGTAGGAGCTGCCGAGCAGGATGCGGATCCCGAGGTTGATGTCGACGAGGTCGTTGGTGACCAGCCTGCCGTCCACGATCACGCCGGGGGTCACGAACATCTTCCTGCCCCAGTCCGACATGGTGGCGTACCGGAAGTCGCAGTACGCCGGGTCGTTCAGGCTGCCCCAGCAGCCGAGCAGGATGCGTCGCTCGCCGACGTGCTCGTAGCCGGGCAGGGCTTCGTAGAAGAAGTCGAAGAGGTCGTCGTGCAGCGGCACGACCTTCTTCATGAACTCGACGTACCTCATCAGGCGGGTCAGGTAGTCGGTGAACAGCTGGATGGTGGCCGTGGTGCCCACCCCGCCGGGGTAGAGAGTCGAGGGGTGCACGTGGCGCCCCTCCATCAGGCAGAACATCTCGCGGGTGTAGCGGGACACGTGCAGCGCCTCGCGGTAGAACTCGCCCTCGAGCGGGTTGAGGGCGCGCATGATGTCGCCGATGGTGCGGTAGCCGTGGATGTCGGCGTGCGGCGCCTCCGTGGTGTTGGCCCGCTCCAGCACGCCGGGGTTGGTCTCCTTGACCATGCGCTCGCAGTAGTCGACCCCGACCAGGTTCTCCTGGAAGATGTTGTGGTCGAACATGTACTCCGCGGCCTCGCCGAGGTTGATGATCCACTCCCCCAGGTGCGGCGGCGCGATGCCGTAGGCCATGTTCTGGTTGTAGACCGAGCAGGTCGCGTGGTTGTCACCGCAGATGCCGCAGATGCGGCTGGTGATGAAGTGCGCGTCCCGCGGGTCCTTGCCCTGCATGAACAGGCTGTATCCCCGGAAGATCGACGAGGTGCTGTGGCACTCGCGGACCTCCTTCTGCTTGAAGTCGATGGAGGCGTAGATCCCGAGGCTGCCCACGATGCGGGTCACCGGGTCCCACGACATCTCGACGACGTCGGTGTCCTTCGTGGACGACTTGCGGGGTTCGGTCATGGTCATCGCGCTCGACTCCTCACCACGTCTTCGTGAAGCCGGTCTTGAGCTCTCGGCCCCTGGTCCGCCAGCGCGGCTCCTTGTCCAGGGTGTCCTTGGTCAGGCCGCGCAGCCGCTTGACGGCCATGCCGTAGATGGCGCTGCCCTTGGAGGAGAGCTTGGCGCCGGGTGGCTCGTCCATGAAGGGCATGAACTTGTCGGGGAAGCCGGGCATCGTGCACCCGATGCAGATGCCGCCCACGTTGGGGCACCCGCCGACCCCGTTGATCCAGCCGCGCTTGGGCACGTTGCACTTCACGACCGGCCCCCAGCAGCCGAGCTTGACGATGCACTTCTCCGAGCCGTACTCGGTGGCGAAGTCGCCCTGCTCGTAGTAG
Source organism: uncultured Actinomycetota bacterium (assembly GCA_963826155.1). Classification (GTDB taxonomy): domain Bacteria; phylum Actinomycetota; class Actinomycetes; order Propionibacteriales; family Nocardioidaceae; genus Nocardioides. The sequence goes on from CAWGVX010000002.1 coordinate 2,613,714, forward strand.
CCGGCCCGGTCGCAGCCCTCGTGCACGGTCGCGCCGAAGAGCCACCGCGGTCGCAGCGCCTCGTCCAGCGGGATCATCGGCGCCTGGCCGGCGACCTGGTAGAGCAGGTAGGTGATCGTCTCGGAGAGGTTGTCGGGATGGATCGGGCAGCCCGGCACGCAGACGATCGGCAGCCCCGCCTTGGACTTCCAGTCCCAGCCGAGGTAGTCGGGCACGCCCATCGCGCCGGTCGGGTTGCCGGACATCGCGTGGATGCCGCCGTACGTCGCGCAGGTTCCGACCGCGATCACGCACGTCGCCCTCGGGGCCAGCCGGTCGAGCCACTCCGACGTCGTCATCGGCTGGCCGGTCATCGGGTTGTTGCCGAACCCGCACCAGTAGCCCTCGTCCTTGATCGCCTCGTTCGGGATCGACCCCTCCACGACGAGGACGAACGGCTCCAGCTCGCCGCGGTCGGCCTTGTGCCACCACTCGATGAAGTTGTCCGCGCCCTGCTCGGGCCCGCACTCGAAGTCGATCAGCGGCCAGTGCACCGCGATCTTCGGGAGACCGGGCAGCGCACCCAGCACGATCTCCTCGATGCTCGGCTGGGTCGCCGCCGTGAGCGCGACCGAGTCGCCGTCACAGCTCAGCCCCCCGTTCATCCAGAGGATGTGCACCACACCCTCGTCCGCCTGCGTCTCGGGCTCCGCCACACTGGTCATCTGCGCACCGCCTCCGCGCGTGTCCGGAAGGATCGCGGGCCACCTGGCCCCACCCGCCCATCGTGTGCACAAAGGGGCCCGCGGGTCAGCCGCTGGAGCCGCCTCGCTTTCGACGCAATCCGGGAGTCCGGGATCCGGGGACCCCGCGACCCGGCCGCCCGGGGGCGCGGCCGCCCGGGGGACCGGCCGCCCGGGGGACGGGGCGCCCGGGGGACCGGGCGAGGGTCAGCCGCCGGTGGCCGCGCGCGGTACGACGCAGCTCGCCGTCACGGGCGCCCCCTCGCAGCAGGGCCGGATGTGCCCGCACCGGTCGCAGCGCGAGTGCGAGGTCTCCCACCGCATCGTCGCGCCGCAGTTGTCGCACTGCATGTCCGGAGTCGCCACCGATCTGTCCTCTCTCGGGCCGGGGCGGCCAGCCTAGGGCGGCGGCACCCGTCGTCCGGGGACCCCCGCCCACGTCGACCGGCGGTACGGCAGGGTTGGCCCCATGCAGCCCCATGCCTACTTCGTCCGGGTCGACAACGGTCGCTTGCGCGCGACCGAGCACACCAGCGGTGCCTGGTCGGAGTCCGAGCAGCACATCGCGCCGATGACCGGCCTGCTCCTGCACGAGATCGAGCGGGCGGTCGGCGACGACGGCAAGGTGCTGGCCCGGTTCACCCTCGACATCCTCGGCGTGGTCGGCGTCGACGAGTTCGAGGTCGCGGTCGAGGTGACCCGCCCCGGCCGCACGATCGCCCTGGTCGAGGCACGGGCGACCTGGGCCGGGCGCACCGTGGCGGTCGCCCGGGCCTGGCGGCTGGCGCCCGGCGACACCGCGGCCGTGGCGGGCGGCGGGCCGGCGCCGACACCCACGCCGGAACGGCTGCCGACGTGGGACATGACCTCGGTGTGGCCGGGCGGCTACATCGCCTCCATCGACGTACGACGCGAGCCGGACGCCGAGCCGGGCCGGGCGGTGGCCTGGGTGCGCAGCCCGCTCGACCTGGTGGCCGGCGAGCCGGTCAGCGACCTGGCCCGCTGGGTGGGGCTGCTCGACACGGCCAACGGGTTGTCGGTCCGGGAGTCGCCGGAGAAGTGGCTGTTCCCGAACGTCGACCTGACCCTGCACCTGCACCGGCAGCCGGCCGGCCGCTGGGTCGGCTTCGACACCTGCGTCACCTTCGGCGAGCAGGGCCTCGGGCTCACCGAGACCGTCCTCCACGACGAGGCCGGCCCGGTCGGGCGGCTGGCGCAGGCGCTCACCGTGCGCGCCAGGACGGAGCCGGCCGGGTGAGCGGCGACGGGGCCGTGCTGACCGACGAGGGGCGCCGGCTGCTCGGGTTCGCCGCGGCCTCGGTGCTCGAGCCTGCTGGGTTCGGCTGGCTCGACGAGGAGGGCACGCCGGTCCCGGGGGCGCCGCTCCCGACCTACGTCGCGGCGCGGATGACCCACGTGTTCACCCTCGGCGCCCAGCTCGGCGCGGCCGGCGCCCGCGCGACGGCGGAGCACGGGGTGCGCTCGCTGCTGACGGCGTACCACGACCGGGTGCACGGCGGCTGGTTCGAGTCGCTGCAGCCCGGCGCGACGGGCCCGGCGGACAGCCGCAAGACGGCCTACACCCACGCCTTCGTGGCACTCGCCGCCGGCTCCGCCGCCGCAGCCGGCGTGACCGGCGCACGCGACCTGCTCGACGCGGTCACCGGCGTGCTGCGCACCCACTTCCTCGACGTCCGGGGCCGGGTGGTGGAGGAGTACGACGAGGCGTTCACGGCGAGCGAGCCCTACCGGGGCGCCAACGCCAGCATGCACATGGTCGAGGCGCTGCTCGTGCTGGGCGACGTGCAGCCCGGGGCGGGGTGGCACCCGCTCGCGCTCGGGCTCGCCGAGCACCTCGTGCACGGGGTCGCCCGGGGGCACGGCTACCTGCTGCCCGAGCACTTCTCGCCGTCGTGGCAGCCGCTGCCCGACTACAACACCGACCGCCGCGACGACCCGTTCCGGCCCTACGGCTGCACCCCCGGCCACCTGCTGGAGTGGTCGCGGCTGCTGGTGCAGCTCGAGGCCTCGGTCCCCGGCGCGCCGGGCTGGCTGCTCGAGGACGCGCGGGCGCTGTTCGACACGGCGGTGCGCGTGGGCTGGCAGGTCGACGGGCGACCGGGGTTCGTCTACACCGTCGACTGGGAGGGCCGGCCCGTGGTGCGCACCCGGATGCACTGGGTGGTCGCCGAGGCGATCGGCGCGGCGGCGGCGCTGCACCGCCGGACCGGCGAGGAGGGCTACCGCCGGTGGTACGACGAGTGGTGGCGGTATGCCGTCGACCGCCTCGTGGACCTCGAGCACGGCAGCTGGCACCACGAGCTCGACGCCACCAACCGGCCCGCGGCCACGGTGTGGTGCGGCAAGCCGGACGTCTACCACGCCTTCCAGGCCACCCTGCTCCCCCGGCTGCCCCTGGCCCCGGCGGCCGCGGTGGCGCTCGGGCCGCTGCCGGCCTGACCAGGACCGACCGCGACCGACCCGGGCTGGCCCGCGCCGGGTCAGCGCCAGCCGAGCTCCGGGGCGAGGTGGCGCAGCACGCTGTCTAGCACGTGCACGTTGTAGTCCACGCCGAGCTGGTTCGGGATCGTCAGCAGCAGGGTGTCGGCCGCGGCCACGGCCTCGTCCCGGGCCAGCTGCGCGACCAGCCGGTCCGGCTCCCCGGCGTAGGACTTGCCGAAACGGGCCAGGCCGCCGTCGAGCCGGCCGACCTGGTCCTTGCTGTCGGTGTCGTGCCCGAAGTAGGCGCGGTCCTGGTCGTTGACGAGCGGGAAGATGCTGCGGCTCACCGAGACCCGCGGCTCGCGCGCGTGCCCGGCCTCCTTCCACGCCTCGCGGAACAGCTGGATCTGCTCGGCCTGCAGCTGGTGGAACGGCACGCCGGTGTCCTCGGTGAGCAGCGTGGAGCTCATCAGGTTCATGCCCTGCTCGGCCGTCCACCGGGCCGTGGCGCGGGTGCCGGCGCCCCACCAGATCCGGTCGCGCAGCCCCGGCGAGTGCGGCTCGAGGCGCAGCAGCCCCGGCGGGTTCGCGAACATCGGCTGCGGGTTGGGCTGGGCGAACCCCTCGCCCTCGAGCATCCGCAGGAACAGCGCCGCGTGGTCGCGCGCCATGGCCGCGTGGTCCGACCCCTCGGCCGGCACGTGGCCGAAGTGGCGGAAGCCGTCGACGACCTGCTCCGGCGACCCGCGGCTGATGCCGAGCTGGAGCCGGCCGCCGGCGATCAGGTCCGCGGACCCCGCATCCTCGGTCATGTAGAGCGGGTTCTCGTAGCGCATGTCGATCACGCCGGTCCCGATCTCGATCCGGCTGGTGCGTGCGCCGACCGCGGCCAGCAGCGGGAACGGCGAGGCCAGCTGGCGCGCGAAGTGGTGCACCCGGAAGTACGCCCCGTCGACGCCGATCTCCTCCGCGGCGACGGCGAGGTCGATCGACTGCAGCAGCGCGTCGGAGGCCGAGCGGGTCTGCGAGTGCGGCGAGGGCGACCAGTGCCCGAACGAGAGGAACCCGATCTTCTTCATGTCCCCTGCAACAACGAGGCGGCCGGATCCTTCCCGGGCGACCCCGGTCGTACGACGTGCCGTGTGCTCAGCGATTTGTCACCTCGTGCCAGCCCAGCCACCACCAGACCAGGACCAGCCCGACCTGCGTGGACCGCCGGTGCAGCGCGAAGGCCAGCACCCGCCCCAGCGTCGACCAGCGGTCGGGCGCCAGCATCCCGGCGAGCTGGAGGGCGAGGCCCAGCCCGCCGAGCACGACGTAGGCCGCGACGGTGGCGGTGGCGCTGCTCATGCCGTCCACGCCCTGACCCGGCGCAGCAGCCAGACCCCGGCCAGCAGCCACAGCCACAACGCCACCGCCCGGGCCGGGGTGGAGGCCAGCGCCGGCTCCGTGACCGTGCTCAGCGTGGGGTGTGCCGGGCTGTCCACCCGCGGCGAGGTCTGGTGCACGAACGACCAGAGCTCGACCAGGGCGACGCTCACCCCCAGCGCCGGCCACAGGGTCCAGCGGGGCGGCGCTGGGCGTGACGGTGCTGGGCGCTCGGGCACCGCTGCGCCCCGGCCGGCCCGGTGCCGTCCCCGCCCCGGGGACCAGCACCAGCCCAGGGCCGTCAGCCCCACCGCGGCGAACGCCAGGTCGAGCCGGCCGGAGGTCCGGGGCAGCAGCGCCATCAGGCCGGCCACCGGCACCAGCGCCCCGGCCAGCGACCGGACCGCGACCTGCGCGGCCGGAGGCCGCGGTGACCGTGGTCGGGCGTCGTCCCAGCGCGCCGCGTCGACGACGACCAGCACCGAGGTGCCCAGGAACAGCAGGATGTCGGGCAGGTACTCGCGGACCACCATCGCCACGGAGGTCGCCAGCAGCAGCGGCAGGGCCGGCTCCCGCAGCAGGGACGCGACGCGCGTGCTCGTCGTCGCGGTCACCGGGCCGGGCCGTGTCCCCACCCCTCGAGGGTAGGCCGCTGGCCCGCCGGCGGTCCTCCCCCGGAACGCCTCACAGCTCGCTGAAGAGCTCCGCGTCCTCCCACACCGGAGCCGCCGGGCGCGGCTCGGGGTGCCGGGTCACCGCACCGGCGAAGCCGGGCCCCGGCTCCGGGGCGACGCGTCCCTTCCAGGACCCGGCCGCCGCGTTGGCGAGCCGGTCCGCCGCCTCGTTGAGCGGGTGCCCGGAGTGCCCCTTGACCCACCGCAGCTCGACCCGGCGGCCCGCCATCGCCTCGTCGAGGGCCTGCATGATCTCCACGTTGAGCACGGGCTGGCCGTCGCCCTTGCGCCACCCCCGGCGCTTCCACCCGGCCATCCACTTGGTGACCGAGTTGATGACGTAGGTGCTGTCGCAGTAGACGAGGAGGTCCTCGGCCAGGTGGGCGGTCTGCTGCAACAGGTCCAGGAGCGCGGTGAGCTCCGCCTTGTTGTTGGTGCCGTGCGCCCAGCCACCGGCCGCCCAGCAGCCGTCGTCGACGTACCACGCCCACCCCGCCGGCCCCGGGTTGCCGAGCGCCGAACCGTCCGCTGCCGCGATGATCGTCACGACCCGCATCCTGTCATCCCGTCCCGCCGGTCCCGCCGGCGGCAGGGCGACTCCCGGGGAGCAGCGGCGCGGGTCACTCCGGCGGCACGCGGTCGGCCGCGGGGCCGAGGATCGCGCCGTCCACGGAGGGCGCCGGAGCCGCCGCGCTCCCCTCCGCGGCAGGTGCCGCGGCGGGTGCCGCGGCGGGTGGCTGGTCCGGGATGCCGGCGCGCGGCACGGCCGGGTCCGCGGCGTGCGCCGCCGCCTCGAAGTAGCGCAGCAGCTCCACCGGGAACGGCAGCACCAGCGTCGAGTTCCGCTCGGCCGCCACCTCGACCATCGTCTGCATCAACCGCAGCTGCAGGGCGCCCGGCGTGCCGGTCATGGCCGCGGCCGCCTCGGACAGCTTCTTCGACGCCTGGAACTCGCCGTCGGCGGTGATGACCCGGGAGCGGCGCTCCCGCTCCGCCTCCGCCTGGCGCGACATCGACCGCTTCATCGCCTCCGGCAGCGCGACGTCCTTGATCTCGACCCGGTCGATCTCGATCCCCCAGGGCGCGGCCGGGCTGTCCAGCATCACCTCGAGGCCCTGGTTGAGCCGCTCCCGGTTGGAGAGCAGGTCGTCGAGCTCGCTCTTGCCGATGATCGAGCGCAGCGAGGTCTGCGCCACCTGCGAGATCGCGTACTGGTAGTCCTGCACCTCGACCACCGCCCGCATCGGGTCGACCACCTTGAAGTACACGACCGCGTCCACCCGGACCGTCACGTTGTCCCGGGTGATGCCGTCCTGGGCGGGGACCGGCAGGGTGACGACCTGCACGTTGACCCGCCTCAGCCGGTCCACGAACGGGACGAGCAGCGTGGGCCCGGGGGGCCGCACCCCGTGCTGGGCGCGGCCGAGCCGGAAGACCACTCCGCGCTCGATCTGCTTGACCACGCGGAAGCTGGTCGCCAGGCCCGCGACGACGAGCGCGACCAGCGCGACCAGGACGAGGAGCAGGACGCCCATGACGACCTCCGGCGGGGAAGGAGCTCCCGACACCCTCGAGCGTACGCCGCGCTCCGCAGCCGGCTCCTCGTGCGGCGTTGTCCACAGATCGTGCTCCGGGCCCCCACGCGTGCCTGGTCGGCGGCATCGTGGAGCCCGTACTGATTCCGGCCCGGCACGGGGGACCCGCCGATGGTGGTGCTGCAGATCGACGGCGGCGGGTTCCAGACCGCCGCCACCGCCTACGCCGAGGCCAACCAGCTCACCGCCCTCGCCCACCACCGGCTGGTGGCCGTGCTCGCCGACTGCGGCGGCATGGCCGGCGACGACACCACCTCGACCGACTTCGCCACCGCCTACGACACGGCCGCCACTGAGGCCGTCGCCTCGCTGGCCGACCTGACCGACGCCTACGCCGCCCTCGGACGACTCACCCACGCCACCCTCGCCAACCACACCCACGCCAACACCCACGCGATGCGCGCCGTGGTCGCCGGCGCCACCGTCTACGACGGCGGCCCACTCCCCGACACCGATCCCGACTCCGGTCCCGCCGGTGGCTACGTCACCGTGCTGCCCGGCACCCCACCCACCGCCCGCGGCACCACCAGCCTGCCCGCCCTACCGGCCAAGGTCGACTGGATCCTCGACCACCTCCAGGGCTTCGCCTGGCCCACCGCCGACCCCGGCCGGCTCCGCACCGCCGCCTCGGCGTGGCGGATCGCCGCCCACGCCCTCACCGACGTCACCGACTGCTGCGACAGCGCCGACCGCGGCCTCTGGCACGAACGCTCCCCCGAGATCCCCACCGCCCTCGCCGCCACCAGCCAGCTGAAGTGGCACACCCACCAGATCGCCGACCAGCTCACCGCCCTCGCCACCGCCTGCGACGCCTACGCCGACACCGTCGAGGCCAAGCACACCGAGATCCTCGACCTCGCCCACTGGCTCCTCGAGCAGCTCGTCGAAGGCATCCTCATCTCCCTCGCCCTCGGCGCCCTCACCGCCGGCACCGGAACCGCCGCCGGCCTCACCGCCGTCACCGCCCGCGTCGCCACAGAAACCCCCCGCTTCACCGCCCTCCTCGACACCCTCCGCGCCCTCACCGCGGGCTACGCCACCACCATCCGCGCCGCCCGAGACGCCCTCAGCACCACCCGACTGAACCTGCTCAAGTACAAGAACGCCGCCGTCGCCCGGTCCGCCGCCCAAGGCGAACGCGGCGAGATGCGGCTGGCGTGGACGCAGGAGAAGGGCTGGCTGAGGTCGCACGAGCACTCCGGCAGCCACACCATCGCGAGACACATCGGCAAGTCCGACGCCGAGCTGGTCGAGAGGCTGGATCGCCAACCGGGAATCACGGGATCGTCCACGTTCGCCGACCTCCCCACGGCCGAGGGAGCGATCACGACGTTGCTCCGGTCGAGGCGAGCAGAACTGACCAGGTGGTTGGCGAGCGCGGACCACACCCACAAGCTCGACGGCGCAGCCGGGAGGGTGATCGGCCGAGGGATCCAGCGCGGTGGCGCAGTCGGTGACCTGAGCAACCTGCGCGTGTTCCTCGTCAAGGACGCCTCCATGCCGGAAGGCTTCCGTATCGTGACCGCCTACCCCACGCCGTGAAGGAGCAGCAGATGGCAGCGGCCGCACTGGAGTACCTGCTCGGCAACTACTTCCACCAGGACCTGTTCGAGGTCTACGGAGGCGTCGAGCAGGCCGTCGCGGAGTTCGTCATCCGTGATCGTCACCGCGCCGTCCACGTGCCGGAGGACATCGAGGCGCTGCTGGCGTCCGCGCCCTCCGATCGGCGGCTCGAGGACTTCGTGACCGCGACCGGCTGTGAGTACGACCCTCGCCCGGAGTGGGGCGGCTACCGCGGCTGGCTCGAGGAGATCGCCCGCCGCGTCCGCGCCCGCCTCACCGAGCAGGCCTGATCCGGCCACCGCCGCAGCCCCGGCCGGCCCCACCACAGATCCCGGAGGGGAGGTTGAGCCACCCGGTGGCTCAACCTCTCCTCCGAAACTCGGGACTCGGACCCGGCCGGCCCACCCGGGCGAGGATTGTGGAGTCCCCGGCGTACTGGGTGCGCCGGAGGCTCCACGATCCCGACAGCCCCGAGCCGCGCGGCGGCCAGCCTCAGGCGCCGGGGACGACCAGCCGCTCGTCGGGGACGACCGCGACGCCGAGGATCTCGATCATCGCCTCCGGCTGCCACAGCGCGGTGGTGCCGATCCCCGCCATCGCCGGGTAGACCGGGCCGGCGAGCTCGCGCCAGACCGCGCCGATCTCCTTGCCGTGGGCCTGGTAGTCGGGGATGTCGGTGAGGTAGATCGTGATGCTGACCAGGTCCTCGGGCCGGCCGCCCACCTCGGCCAGCGTGGTCAGCACGTTGCCGAACGCCTGCCGGAACTGCTCGACGATGCCACCCTCGACGATCCGCATGTCCGCGTCCAGCGCGGTCTGCCCACCGAGGTGCAGCGTGTTGCCGCTGAGCGTGCCGTGCGAGTAGCCGCGCGGCGCTGGCAGCGAGGACGGGTTGACGGGGATCGGAGCGGTGCCGGTGGTCATGGAGCGGTCTCCTCGGGGTGGTCGGCGGGACAGCATCGAGCGCGAATCTATTGACATCCTGCCCACGTTCGTGCGCAGAATGCAATAGATCGCCCGCTGACCCGCCCGGAGGAACCCATGCGCTTCGCGACCGTCACGACCACCGACGGCGTCGCGTGCGCCGCCGTGCTGGACGGCGACCGCTGGCGCGCCCTGCCGGCGCCGGACCTGTCCAGGCTGCTGTCGGCCACGACCCTGTCCGAGGCCGCGGAGCAGGCCGGCGACGTGCTGGAGGGCGCCACCCCCGCGCTGCCGCTGCCGGCGCCGGGCAAGGTGATCTGCTGCGGGCTCAACTACGCCGACCACATCAGCGAGACCGGGCGCGAGCTCCCGGCGTACCCCACGCTGTTCCCCAAGTACGCCGACAGCCTGGTCGGCCCGACCGACGACCTGGAGCTGCGGGCCGGGCTCCAGGTCGACTGGGAGGTCGAGCTGGCCGTGGTCGTGGGCGCCACCCTGCGCGAGGCCGACCGGGAGGCGGCGCTGGCCGGGATCGCGGGCTACACGGTCGCCAACGACATCTCGGTGCGCGACTGGCAGTACCGCACGCTCGCGTGGTTCCAGGGCAAGGCCTGGGACCGGTCCACCCCGGTCGGGCCGGTCGTGGTCACCCCCGACGACCTCGACCCGTTCGCCGGCGTCGAGGTGGTCTGCCGGGTCAACGGCGAGGAGGTCCAGCGCGACAACACCAGGACGCTGGTCTTCGACGCCGCCGACCTGCTCGCCTACATCTCCACGTTCACCACGCTGCGGCCCGGCGACCTGGTCCTGACCGGCACGCCCGGCGGCGTCGGGGTGGCCCGCGACCCCCAGCGCTTCCTCGCCGACGGCGACGTCGTCGAGACCGAGATCCCCGGCATCGGCGTGCTGCGCAACACGGTCCGCCTCGCCCCCACGCACGCCCCTCGAGCGACCCGCTGACCGACGGACAGACGTCCGCAAGGAGGAACCATGGAGCCCGACCTGAGCAAGTACGTCCTCGAGGGCGACCCCTCGGGGTACGCAGGAGAGGGCGGCCTGGTCGTCCCGGTGGTCACCCGCGGCGGGCACGAGCCCGACAGCACCGGCCAGTCCGGAGGCGCGACCCGGATCTCCGGGGTCAGCATCCAGCACACCCCGGCCACCCGGCTCTGGTTCGGCAAGGTCAGCAACGAGGCCGGCTACCGGTCGGTCCCCCACCACCACGGCGAGGCCGAGACCGGCGGCTACGTGCTCTCCGGACGCGCCCGGATCTACTTCGGGGCGAAGTTCGAGGACTACCTCGACATGGAGGAGGGCGACTGGGTCTTCGTCCCGCCGTTCATGCCGCACGTCGAGTGCAACCTGGACCGGAACCGGCCGCTGACCTGGATGACCACCCGCACGCCGGAGAACATCGTGGTGAACCTGCCCCAGGTCGACGACGCGCTGCTGCGCGACTGGCTGGACCGCGCATGACCCCGTCAAGCCGCACGTTCACCGACGCGCTCACGCTCAAGCCGGCCGAGCCCGAGCACTTCGACCTCGCGTGGACCGCGGTCACCCAGCCGTGCCCGTGGCCCAAGGCGTACGGCGGCGACCTCGTCGCGCAGGCGGCCGCCGCCGCGATGCTCTCGGTGACCGACGGCAAGCGGCTGCACTCGATGCACTCCTACTTCATGCGGCCCTCCGACATCGGCGCGGAGGTCCGCTACGAGGTCGAGCTGCTGCGCGACGGCCGTGGCTACAGCACCCGGCAGGTGCGCGGCTACCAGAACGGCAAGCCGGTCTACGTGTGCGTCGCGAGCTTCGCCGCCGGCGAGGACGGCGGCACCTTCACCCCCGCCCCGCCGACCGGGCTCCCGGGGCCGGAGGAGCTGCCCAGCGCGGAGGCCTACCTGCACGACCGCTCGGGTGGCACCATGACCGAGCGGTCCCGGGCGTACTGGTCCGGCGGGCGCAGCTTCGACATGCGCCACGTCCCCGGGCCGGTCTACCTCGAGGTCGAGGGCGGCACCGCGCCGCACCAGGCGCTGTGGGTGCGTCCCTTCGACGCGCTCCGGCCGGTGGCCGGGCTCGCCGACCTCCAGCGCGACCTGGCCGCGCTGGCCTACGTCTGCGACTACACGATCCTCGAGCCGGTGCTCCGCACGCTCGGCCTGCCGTGGGCCGCTGACGGGCTGGTCACCGCCAGCCTCGACCACGCGATGTGGTTCCACCGGGCGCCCGCCCCCGGCGCGCTGGACGGCTGGCTGCTCTACGCCCAGCAGGCCGTCGACGCCCACGGCGGCCGCGGCACCGGCCTGGGCCACTTCTTCACCCCCGACCGCACCCACCTGGCCACGGTGGTCCAGGAAGGCATGATCCGCCCCGACGGAGGCCGACGATGACCCTCTCCCCCAGCGCGTACGCCGACACCTTCGCCCGGGACCACCTGCCCCCGGCCGACCAGTGGCCGGTGCTTGAGTTCACCACCCCCGAGCTGCAGTACCCCGACCGGCTCAACGCCGCGACCGAGCTGATCGACGTGCCGGTGGCCACCCACGGCCCCGACCGGCCGGCGCTGCGGACTCCGGAGGGCGAGGTCTGGTCCTACGGCGAGCTGCAGCGGCGCGCCAACCAGGTCGCGCAGGTGCTGGTCGACGACCTCGGCCTGGTCCCGGGCAACCGGGTGCTGCTGCGCTCGCCCAACAACCCGTGGACCGTGGCCGCCTGGCTGGGCATCCTCAAGGCCGGCGGCATCGCCGTGACCACCTTCGCCGCGCTGCGCGCCCGGGAGCTCACCCCGATCGTGGAGAAGACCCGGCCCACGATCGCGCTCGTCGACCACCGGTGCGCCCCGGACGTGGAGGCGCTGCGCACCACGGTCGCCCCCGACCTGCAGGTCGTCTGCTTCGGCGGCGACGGCGCGGACGACCTGGCGGCCCGGGCAGCGGAGAAGTCCGGCGAGTTCACCGCCGTGGAGACGGCCGCCGACGACGTCGCGCTGTTCTGCCCGACGTCGGGAAGCACCGGCGTCCCCAAGATCACCACCCACTTCCACCGCGACCTGCTGTCGATCGACAACACCTTCGGCCGGCACGTGCTGCGCCTGCGGCCGGAGGACCTGGTGGCCTGCACCGCGCCGTTCGCGTTCACCTTCGGGCTCGGCATGCTCGTCGTGTTCCCGCTGCGGGCCGGGGCCTGCGCGCTGCTGACCGAGGCGGCGACACCCGTGCAGATGGCCGAGGTGGTCGCGGAGTGCGGCGTCTCGGTGCTCGCGACCGCACCCACGGCGTACAAGCAGGTGCTGGCCGCCGGCAAGGTCCGGCTGCTCGCGGGCCTGCGCGCCGCGGTGAGCGCCGGCGAGCACATCCCGGAGCAGACCTGGAGCCGCCTGCGCGACGAGGTCGGGCTGCGGGTCATCGACGGCATCGGCGGCACCGAGGTGCTGCACATCTACATCTCCGCGGCGGGCGACGACATCCGCCCCGGGTCGACCGGCCGGGCGGTGCCCGGCTGGCGGGCCACGATCCTGGGCCCCGACGGGGAGGAGCTGCCGCCGGGGCAGCAGGGCCGGCTCGCGGTGGTCGGCCCGGTCGGTTGCCGCTACCTCGACGACGACCGGCAGCGCGCCTTCGTGATCGACGGCTGGAACGTCACCGGCGACACCTTCACCCGCGACGAGGACGGCTACTTCCACTACGCCGCCCGCACCGACAACATGATCGTCTCCTCCGGCTACAACATCGGCGGCCCGGAGGTCGAGGCGGCCCTCGGGGAGCACCCCGATGTCGTCGAGGCCGCGGTGGTCGCCGAGCCCGACCCCGAGCGCGGCTCGATCGTCTGCGCGTTCGTGGTGCTGCGCGACGGCGTGGTCGGCGACGCGGCGGAGGTGAAGCGGCTGCAGGACTTCGTCAAGCAGACCCTCGCGCCGTTCAAGTACCCGCGCGACGTGCGCTTCGTCGAGGCGCTGCCGCGCAACACCAGCGGCAAGCTGCAGCACTTCCAGCTCCGCCACCAGCTCCAGGCCGAGACCTCGGCCGAGACCCCCGCCTGAGGAGGACCGTCACCATGAGGATCGCGATCGCCGGCGGCGGCCCCGGGGGGCTCTACCTCGCCGCGCTGATGAAGGGGCTCGACCCCGCCCACGAGGTCACAGTGTGGGAGCGCAACGCCCCGGACGACACCTTCGGCTTCGGCGTGGTGTTCTCCGACGAGACCCTCGGCGGCATCGAGGGCGCCGACCAGGTCGTCTACCGGCAGATGGAGACCGGGTTCGCCCGCTGGACCGACATCGACGTCGAGTTCAACGGCCGGGCGTTCACCATCGGCGGGCAGGGCTTCGCCGCGATGAGCCGCAAGGACCTGCTGCGCATCCTGCAGCGGCGGGCGGCCGACCTGGGGGTCACCGTCCACTACCGCACGGAGGCGCCCGAGCCCGAGCAGCTGCAGGCGTCGTACGACCTGGTGGTGGCCGCCGACGGGCTGAACTCCGCCATCCGGTCGCGCTACGCCGAGGCGTTCGGGCCGTCGCTGGACCACCGCCACAACAAGTACATCTGGTTCGGCACCGACCTGGTCTTCGAGGCGTTCCAGTTCTTCGTCAAGCAGACGCAGTGGGGCACCATGCAGATCCACGGCTACCCCTACTCCGAGTCGGGCTCGACCTTCATCGTGGAGATGCACGAGGACGTGTGGCGTCGGGCCGGCCTGGACCGCACCGAGCACGAGGCCTTCCCGCCGGGGGTCTCCGACCAGTACGCCGTGGAGCGGATCCAGGAGGTCTTCGCCGCCGAGCTGCAGGGGCACGAGATCCTCACCAACAACTCCAAGTGGCTCAGCTTCAGCACCGTCCGCAACGAGCGCTGGCACCACCGCAACGTGGTGCTGCTCGGGGACGCGGCGCACACCGCACACTTCTCGATCGGCTCGGGCACCAAGCTGGCGATGGAGGACGCGCTGGCCCTGGCCGCCTGCCTGCACGAGCAGCCGACCGTCGAGGCCGCGCTGGAGGCCTACGAGGGGGAGCGCCGGCCGGTGGTCGAGTCCACCCAGCGGGCCGCCCAGGCCTCGCTGGAGTGGTTCGAGAACATCGGCATGTACGCCGAGCAGGAGCCGGCCCAGTTCGTCTTCAACCTGCTCACCCGCTCGCGCCGGATCACGGCGGAGAACCTGCGGGAGCGTGACCCCGGCTTCGCGAGCCGGATGGAGACGGAGTTCGCCCGCCACCAGGGCGCCGACGAGGTCGCGCCGGCGATGTTCCAGCCGGTCTCGATCGGCGAGCTGGCGCTGCGGAACCGGGTCATCGTCTCCCCGATGGACATGTACTGCGCCGTCGACGGGGTGCCCGACGACTTCCACCTGGTCCACCTGGGCTCCAAGGCGCTCGGCGGTGCCGGCCTGGTGATGACCGAGATGGTCTGCGTCTCGCCGGAGGGGCGGATCACGCCCGGGTGCACCGGGCTGTGGAACGACGAGCAGCGCGACGCCTACCGGTCGATCACCGGGTTCGTGCACGACCGCAGCGACGCGAGGATCGGGCTGCAGATCGGCCACTCCGGACGCAAGGGCTCGACCCGGCTGATGTGGGAGGGGATGGACGAGCCGCTGCCGGAGGGCAACTGGGAGGTCATCGGCCCCTCGGCGATCCCCTACGGCGAGGGCAGCCACGTGCCGCGGGAGGCGACCCGCGCCGACCTGGACCGGGTCGTCGCGGACTTCGTCGCCGCGGCCCGGCGCGGCGTGGAGGCCGGCTTCGACCTGGTCGAGGTGCACGCGGCCCACGGCTACCTGCTGTCCTCGTTCCTCTCCCCCGTCTCCAACCGGCGCACCGACGAGTACGGCGGGTCGCTGGAGAACCGGCTGCGCTTCCCGCTGGAGGTCTTCGACGCGGTCCGCGCGGAGGTGCCCGCGGCGGTCCCGGTGACGGTCCGCATCTCGGCGACCGACTGGGTCCCCGACGGCAACACCGAGGACGACGCGGTCGAGATCGCCCGGGCGTTCGTCGAGCACGGTGCCGCCGCGATCGACGTCTCCTCGGGCCAGGTGACCAAGGACGAGCGGCCCGCGTTCGGCCGGTCCTACCAGACCCCGTTCGCCGACAAGATCCGGCACCTGGTGGCGCACCCCGCCGGGGTGAAGGTGATCGCGGTCGGCGCGATCTCGTCGTACGACGACGTGAACTCGATCCTGCTCGCCGGCCGTGCCGACCTGTGCGCGCTCGGCCGGACCCACCTCTACAACCCGCAGTGGACCCTGCAGGCGGCGGCCGAGCAGGACTACCGGGGACCCGGCGCACCGTGGCCGGACCAGTGGGCCGCCGGTCGGCGCAAGCCGCCGAGCTCCCGCACCGACAAGGTCCCGCCCCGGCTCTCGCTGCTGCGGGAGGGCACGACCGACGAGGTGCACCTGCGCTGGTCGCCGGGGCGGGACGTGGTGTCGGCGTGACCGACGCCGAGGGCCCGGACGGGCCGGACGGCTGCCCGGTCGGGGTCTTCCGCACCCGGGTCGAGTGGGTCGACACCGACGCTGCGGGGATCTACCACAACAGCGCGGTGCTGCGCTTCGTGGAGGCGGCCGAGGCCACGCTGATGCTCGGGCGCGGGCTGGACGGCTACTTCCCGGTGGCCCCGCGGGTGCGCTACGAGGTGGACTACCAGGCGCCGCTGTTCTTCGGCCAACAGGTCACCGCGACGGTCGCGCTGAGTCGGCTCGGCAGCTCGTCGATGGCCTTCGACTTCGAGGTCTGGGGCGAGGAGTTCCGGGGCCGCCCGCGGGTGCGCGCGGCCGCGGGTCGCTACGTCACCGTGCACATCGAGGGCACCCACGAGGCGGGCGACGCCCACAGCCGACCCTGGCCGGGGGCGTGGCGCGAGGCGCTGTCCGCGGGCGGCTCGGAGACCAGCGGTTGAGAGGGATTCCGGCACAATGGACCGGGTGACCAAGCCGTCGGAGGAGCCGAGTCCGCAACGCTCGCAGCGCACCCGGACGGCGCTGGTCACCTTCCTGGGCGCCGTCGTACGCCGGATGGGCGACTGGATGCCGATCGGGGGCACGGTCGAGCTGATGTCGCAGGCCGGGCTGGACGCCCCGAGCGTGCGGACGGCCGTCTTCCGGCTCAAGCAGCGCGGGTGGCTGGCGTCCGAGGCGCGCGGCGGGCTGCGCGGCTACGCGCTGACGCCGCTGGCACTGAGGGCGCTGGCCGCCGGCGACGAGATCATCTGGCACGCCCGGCAGCCCGCCGACCTCGCCGACGGCTGGTGCGTGGTGAACTTCTCGGTCCCCGAGTCCGACCGCGCCAAGCGCTACCAGCTGCGCTCGCACCTCGCCTCGCTCGGCTTCGGGAACATCGGCACCGCGATGTGGATCGCCCCGGCCCGCATGCAGTCCGCCGCCGAGCAGGCCGTCGCCGAGCTGGGCCTGGACAAGTACTCCGCGATCTTCGTCGGCGACTACGTCGGCGGACAGGACCTGAGCACGCTGCTCTACAACAGCTGGGACCTCGCGGCGATCGACCGGGGCTACCGCGACTTCCTGTCCCGCTTCGGTCCGGAGGCGGACCGGTGGGAGGGCAGCGCGCGGATCGAGCCGGAGCGGGCCTTCGTCACCTACCTCGAGGCGGTCGACCACTGGCGCAAGCTGCCGTTCCGGGACCCGGGGCTGCCGCGCGAGCTGCTGGCCGAGGGCTGGAGCGCGCCCGAGGCCGGCGCGCTGTTCGAGCGGCTGGTGGCGCTGCTCGAGGAACCTGCGCTCGCCCACGCCGCCGGCAGCTGGGAGGGCGGCTCGTCCGCCCGCGACCCCGACCCAGGCGCCTGAGCCTGGCTGAGCCTGGCTGAGCCACCCGGTTGCTGGCGCCCACCCGGCCCGGCGACCCCGCAGCCCCGCAGGCTTCGCGCTGCGTTCACCCTCCCCACACCCGTCGGCCTCCTGGCTCCACCACGGTGCCTGTGCAGCACCGACAACTCGGAGAGAGGAACCAGATGCGCACCATCTCGCGCAGGGCCCGGTGGACGACCGCCGTGCTCGCGGCCACCGGCACCGTGGCCGCACTGGCGGGGAGCACGACGTCCCCCGCCGCAGCCCACACCGACCAGGCCCACGGGGGCGGCCGGTCGGCCCACGGGGCGACGAGCACGCCGATCAAGCACCTCGTGGTGATCTTCGGGGAGAACGTCTCCTTCGACCACTACTTCGGCACCTACCCGCAGGCCGCGAACACCGACGGCACGCCGTTCCACGCCCGTCGCGGCACCCCGCAGGTCAACGGGCTCCAGCAGCACGGGCTGCTGACCCACAACCCCAACCACTTCGACGACGGCAGCACCGCCAACCCCGACCGGCTCGGCCCGGCGCAGGCGGTGACCTGCGACCAGGACCACGGCTACACCGACGAGCAGAAGGCCTACGACGGCGGTGCGATGGACCTCTTCGTCCAGCACACCGACAAGGAGACCTGCGACTCCTCGATGTACACCGAGCCCGGCCTGGTCATGGACTACTACGACGGCAACACCGTCACCGGGCTGTGGAACTACGCGCAGCGGTTCGCGATGAGCGACAACTCCTACAACACGACGTTCGGGCCGTCGACGCCCGGCGCGCTGAACCTGGTCTCCGGCCAGACCGGCGACGCGGTCAACCACGCCACCGCGGACCGTCCGGCCGGCACCGTGCCCGAGGGGCCGGTCACCACCTCCGAGACCTACGGCGTGCGCAACCCCGACGCCACCGGCACCGGCACCGTCATCAACGACCCCGACCCGTACTTCGACAAGTGCTCCAACCCCAAGTACGACACGGTCGAGATGAAGGGCCGCAACGTCGGTGACCTGCTCAACGACAAGGGCGTGAGCTGGGGCTGGTTCGAGGGCGGCTTCCGCGACTGCTCGGCCGAGCACGCCAACGTGGCCGGCGTCTCGAGCGGGGACTACATCCCCCACCACGAGCCGTTCCAGTACTACGCGAGCACGGCCAACCCCGAGCACCTGCCGCCGGCGTCGGCGGCCGAGATCGGCCACGACGGCCAGGCCAACCACCAGTACGACATGTCGGACTTCTACACCGCGCTGGACGACCACCGGCTGCCCTCGGTGAGCTTCCTCAAGGCCCCCGGCTACCAGGACGGCCACGCGGCGTACTCCGACCCGCTGGACGAGCAGCGCTACGTCGTCCGGGTGATGAACCGTCTCCAGCACTCGCCGCAGTGGCGCTCCACCGCGGTCGTGCTGGCCTACGACGACAGCGACGGTTGGTACGACCACCAGCCCTCGCCGATCGTGAACGCCTCCAAGTACGCCGACGACGCGCTCAACGGCCCGTCGGAGTGCACCGGGACGCCGGCCGGCAGCACGGCCTCGATGCTCGACGGCTTCCAGGACCGCTGCGGCTACGGCCCGCGGCTGCCGCTGCTGGTGCTCTCGCCGTACGCCCGCCGCAACGCGGTCGACCACCAGGTGACCGACCAGACCTCGATCCTGCGCTTCGTCGAGGACAACTGGCTCGGCGGCTCGCGCATCGACGGCTCCTACGACCGGCTCGCCGGCTCGCTGGACGGGATGCTCGACTACCGGCACCCGGTTGACAAGCCGCTGCTGCTCGACCCGCGCACCGGAGCCCCGCGGCACCAGGGCCACCGGGGTCACCACGACCACCGAGGTCACCGGCACCACGGCTGACCGCGGCACCGGACGGACCGGCGGGCGCCACCTACTCGGGGGTGGCGCCCGTCGCCGTTCGCGGGCCGGGTCCGTCGGTCACAGGTCCGGGTGCGCCCGGAGCCAGGCGTCCAGCACCCGGTAGGCCTCCTGCCGGGGCTCGGGCAGCGAGAGGAAGACGTCGTGGCGTGCGTCGGCGATCGGCACCACGCTGGTCCGGTTGCCCAGGCAGCCCGCCCAGCGGGCGATCTGGCGCACGTCGAGCACGGTGTCCGCGCGGTCGCTGGCCTCGCTGTGGGTGCGTGCCCAGTGCGTCTTGTCCGAGCGCAGCACCAGCGAGGGCACCCCGACGTCGAGCCCGCGGTGCAGCCGGGCGTGGGCCCGGCGTACGGCGGCGAGCCAGCCGACCGTGACGGGGAAGCCGGTCAGCGGCTTGAGCTCGAGGTCGTAGTCCCACTCACCCCTGGCACTGACGTGGAGCGAGTCGCCGTAGACGCTGGTCTCCGGGAGGTCGAGCGGCCGCAGCGGCCGGACCCGCGAGAGGCCGCGCAGCGCCCAGGTGCCCGGGCCGCGCATCACCGGCTTGCCCTGCAGGTCGAACCACGGGCTGTTGAGCACCAGGCCCGCCACCGGGCCGACCCGGCCGGCCCGGCGCCGACGGTCCAGCCAGAGCGGGGTGACCAGCCCACCGGTCGAGTGGGCCGCCACGACCACCGGCGCGACGGGGTGGTCCTGGGCGAGCGCGCCCAGCGCGAGCTCCAGCTCCTCGTCGTACAGGCCGAGGTCGGAGACGTAGTGGGCGGTCTGGCCCGGCTGCCGCGCGCGCCCGCACTTGCGCAGGTCGAGGGCGTAGAACGCCAGCCCGCGCTCGGCGAAGAAGTCGGCGAGCCCGGCCTGGAAGAAGTAGTCGGAGAACCCGTGCACGTAGAGCACCGCACCGGTCACCCGCTCCCCCTCGCGCACGGTCCTGCGGACCAGCACCGCGCGGGCGTCGCCCTCGCCGTCGGGGTCCGGACCGAGGTCGAAGGTCAGCTGCTCGTAGCCCTCGCCGAGCACGTCGGGCACCCAGCCGGAGCAGATGGAGGTGGAGGTGGAGGTCGTCACGACGGCCACTATGGCACCGGACCCCAGCCCGCCGGCGGGGCGGCCGGACCTCGGTGCGTGTCTCCCTGGCCTGCCGAGAGGCCGAGCCGCGAGGCGAGCTCGCGCGCGAGGTGGGCGGAGTACTCGTTCGTCATGTGCCCGGGGTCGCGGTGCGGCACCAGGTCACCGACCACCGACGGGCAGGCCTTGCCGGCGCAGAACCACTGCCGGGTCGGGACGGCCTCGACGCCGGCCTGGTGCGCGGCCTCGACCTGGTCGGCCACGGCCGAGACGTGCGCGTCGGTCTCGTGCATGAGGCAGGAGCGGAGGTTGCCTCGCCTGGAGCTCAGGCACGCTCCCGGATCGCCGTCGACGTAGGGGATGTCGGCCAGCAGCACGGTCCTCCGCGCCAGCGGTCGCAGCCGGTCGAGCATGTCGCGGTAGCCCTGCTCGACGAGCCGGTCGACGTCCTTGCGACCGGAGTGGTAGCCGCCGTCGTCGTCGTACACGCCCCGGTTGGTCGGCGAGGTCGAGAGCACGACCAGGTCCGGTTGCAGCCGGCGGACCTGGTCGATGGCCCAGTCGTGGAAGTCCACGCAGTCGGTGAACGGCTTGTGCACCTTGCCGCGCTCCGGGGTCACCAGCGCGCCGACACAGCGCACCTTCACCAGGTAGACCATGCGGTAGCCGAGCCGGGCCGCGATCTTGTCGAACGCCGGGATCCAGTGCCGGGCGTGGGAGTTGCCCACGACGACGATGGTCCGGTCGGCGTCCACGTCCCCGCGGGGGCACACCGTGCGGATCGAGTCGTCGTCGTAGTCGCAGGCGCCGACGTCGGCCACCGAGCCCAGCAGGTCGGTGAGCCGCGGCCGCAGGTGGGCCGGGACGGGGTGCTGGTGCCGGGCCGCTCGCACGGAGGCCTTCACGAGCGCCACCGCGGCGTCCTTGGTCCGGTAGGTGCTGCGCCAGTGGTCGCCGAGGGCGATCGGCCCGCCGGCCCCGTGGCCCGCCCTCGCGACGTACGCGCCCGCACCCGCGCAGCTGGCCAGCACGAGCGCGACCGTCGCCGGGTAGACGGCGACCGACCGCCAGGACGGCAACGCCCACGCGGCGCTCCGGAACGGGTTCTCGACGAAGCGGTAGCTCAGCGCGGACAGCACGAAGGCCAGCGCGAGCACGCCGAGCTTCTCCACGAGGTCGAGCCGGTGGCCGAGGTACTGCACGGGGATCACCAGCAGCGGCCAGTGCCACAGGTAGAGCGAGTACGACCAGTCGCCAACCACGCGCAGCGGCCGGACGCCCAGCGCACGACCGACCAGCGACGGCCTCCCGCCCAGCCCGCCGGAGACCAGCAGCGCCAGGCTGCCGGCGACCGGCAGGGCGGCCCGCCAGCCCGGGAACGGGGTGGCGTCGTCGAAGACGAGCACCGCGGCCAGGATCGAGGCCACCCCGAGCGCCGCCGTGGCCTCGACCGCCGGCCGCGGGACGGCCCGCGCGTCCGGGCGACCGGCCCGGCGGGCGATCCAGAGGGCTCCGAGGGCGCCGAGCCCGAGCTCCCAGGCGCGGGTCAGCGTGGAGAAGTACGCCGGGCTCGGGTCCGTGCTCGTCCGGAGCACCGACCAGCAGAAGCTCGCCACCGTGATCAGGCCGATCGCGACGAGGAACCCGCCGTGCCGTCCGACCCGGCGGCGTCCGGCGCCCCGGTGGGCCCCGGCGGCCGGGCGGGGGCTCGCGACCCGGTGGGAGCTGGCGGCCCGGCCCCAGGTCCGGGCCGCCAGCAGCAGGAGGACCATGACGAGCGGCCACACCAGGTAGAACTGCTCCTCCACGGCCAGCGACCAGAAGTGCTGGACCGGTGACGGAGGCAGGTCCTGCGCGAAGTAGTCCGTGCCGAGCCCGGCGAACCGGACGTTGACCGCGAAGAACGCCGCCCAGCCGATGTCGGCGAACGCCGTGGGGGCCTGCACCGCGCCGAGCCACAGCGCCGAGGCCACCGCGGTGGCGACCAGCACCAGGGTCGCCGCAGGCAGGATCCGCCGGGCCCGGCGCGCGTAGAAGCCGAGGATCGACAGCCGGCCGGTGCGCTCGACCTCGCGCGTCAGCAGCTGGGTGATCAGGAAGCCCGAGATCACGAAGAAGACATCGACGCCGACGAAGCCGCCGGCGAACGGGCCGAGCTGCGCATGGGCGGCGATCACGCTCAGGACGGCGATCGCCCGCATCCCCTGGATGTCGGCGCGCAAACCGGGTTTGCGTGAGCGCGTCCGGTCCACCGACCGTCCGTTGGCCACGCTGTTCCACCTTCGATGTCCGCCCGCTGTCGGCCGCGAGGCTAGCAACACCTGCGCCCGGGCAACCAACCCGAAGCCGGGCCCGTGTCTCATTCTCGTCTGGGTCTGCTTCGGATCCAGTCCTGCTGGGCGCCGTGTTTGGGTGGTGGTCGGAACTCGGGTCGGCCGTCGGCGGGGTTGGTCCGGACCTGCCAGGGGGTGTGGTGGATGGTCCGGTGGTGGTGGCCGCACAGGAGGACGAGGTTGGCCAGGGCGGTGGTGCCGCCGTCGGCCCAGTGGGTGATGTGGTGGGCGTGGCACATCACCGGTGGTCGGGTGCAGCCGGGGAAGGCGCAGTGCTGGTCGCGGCAGACCAGGGCGGTCCAGATCGCGGTGGTGACCAGTCGGTTGGTGCGGCCGACGTCGAGGACCTGGCCGCGGCCGCCGAGGGCGACGGGGATGAGGTCGGCGTCGCAGGCCAGCCGCCGCACGGCGGCCGGTGAGAGGTGGGTGCCGTCCTCGGTCGTGCCGCCGGGGCACCGGTAGCCATCGAGCAGCGTGCCGGTGGGGTCGGTGCTGGTGGGGTCGGTGCTGGTGGGGTCGGTCTCGCCGAGGCGGGTCCAGTCGATCCGCTCGGCCAGTCCCGAGCGGAGGGACTCCAGGTCGGTGGTGACCGCCAGCCGGGGTCGGGCGCCGTGGCACTGGGGTGGCAGGTCGGTGGCCAGCGCGTGCTGGCAGGTGGCCACGAGGGCGTCCCACAGGCGGGCGCCGTGGTCCCGCGGACCGGTCTCGGCCCGCCCAGCGGCCTGCCCGCCGGGGTTCTCGGGGTCCTGAGGGTGCTGGGGGTCCCGGCGGCGGGGGTGGGTTTGGTCTGCGGGAGCAGGGCGGCCTTGAGGATCGCGGCGTCCTCGGCGGTGCCCCGGCCCTTCACCCACGCCCCGCCGGCGCCGTCGTCGGTGATGGAGAGGAACCGGCGGTGGTGGGCGGCGCGCTCGTCGCGGTCCAGCCTCTGCTGCTGGCGGCGCTCCTCACCGTCGGGGTCGACCACCGCGGCGATCTTCTTCCCGACCACGCCCAGCTCGGTGGCGTCCAGCCGGGACGCCTCCTCCAGCAGGATTCCCTCGGCCTTGGCGCGCAGCGCCTCGTCGAGGGGCAGCGCGTCCACGGCGTCCACGATCACCGCCGCCTGCTCCGGCGACACCACCCCGCGGGTCAGGGCGTGGTGGGTGGCGGTGCGCTCCCGGACCAGCACCGGCGCCTGGCGCACCGTGCGGTGACCCACCGTGCGCTGCTGCCCCGCGGTGTGGGTGAACCAGTCGGCGGTCGAGCCCCACGCCAACTGGTCCTTGGCGATCTTGCGGTCCGCGACCTCGGTGACGATGGAGGCCTGGACCGCGGCCAGGTGGGCGCGCAGCCGCTCGATCTCCTCGTTGGCCGCCACCAGCTCCTCCGGAGTCCGGGCGGCCCACAGCTCCTCATCGACCCCCTCGACCAGCGCGTTGGCAGCCGCGACCACACCCGCAGGCCCGCACGGCACGGCACCGGTCGGCACGGGACCGGTCGGCACGGGACCGGTCGGCGGGGTGGTGGGCTGCTCCATGACCCGACTCAACCAGAGGGCACCGACACTCCGACCCCCTCAGGAGGGGTTCCCCACAGGCCTCAGGTCACGAAACGGCAACGCTTTCGAGTCGCCTCTCCAGGACCGCCCCGAGGTGCTGCGCGGAGGCGGGTGCACGTACGTTCGTGCACCCCGGAGCGAGTCCTGACCGGCCGCGACCAGCAGCCCCTGAGCCGACCGTGAGCCGGGCACCGACGCCAACCGACGCAGCGCCGTACCCGCACAACTGCCAACCCCCGCAACCGCCCACGGGCCGGAGGGCCGCCGGCGGGGGGTCTGGAGGCTCTGCGCTGGCGCGCCTCGCACCTCGACCACCGGATGGCCCCGCGGCACTCGACGCTCCCGGCATGCACCCTCCCCGCTGGGGGTACCGGGACCGGGTCCCGACCTGAGGAGCAGGCACATGCGCTTCGGCTACTTCCTCTCCTGCGAGGAGTACACCCCCGAACAGCTCGTCGAGCAGGCCGTCGCGGCCGAGGCGGCCGGCTTCGACGCACTGTGGATCAGCGACCACTTCCACCCCTGGAACGACGAGCAGGGCCAGAGCCCGTTCGTCTGGTCGGTGATCGGCGCGCTGTCGCAGGCGTGCTCGCTGCCGGTCACGACCGCGGTGACCTGCCCGACCGTGCGCACGCACCCCGCGATCATCGCGCAGGCCGCGGCCACCTCGGCCCGGATGCTCGGTGACCGGTTCGTGCTGGGCGTCGGCACCGGAGAGGCGCTCAACGAGCACGTCCTGGGCGGTCCCTGGCCGTCCCTGGACGTCCGGCTCGAGATGCTCGAGGAGGCCGTCGAGCTGATCCGGGAGCTCTGGACAGGGTCGGTCGTGACCCGCCGTGGGCGCCACTACCAGGTGGACACGGCCCGTATCTACACGCTCCCGGACGAGCCGCCACCCATCTACGTCTCCGCGTTCGGCCCGAAGGCGCTGGAGACCGCCGCCCGCATCGGGGACGGCCTCATCAACACCTCCGACGACGCCGAGACCGTGGCGGCGTTCAAGGAGAAGTCGGGCGGCAAGCCGGCCCAGGGCGGCGTCAAGGTCGCCTGGGCCGACACCGAGGACGAGGGCGTCGCACACGCCCACCGGCTGTGGTCCAACGCCGGCCTGCCCGGCGAGCTCGCCCAGGTCCTCCCCTCGCCGAAGCACTTCGAGCAGGCGTCCCAGCTGGTGAGCCGGGACGCCACCGCCGAGAGTGTCGTGGCCGGCCCGGAGGTCGAGGCGCACGTGGCGCAGCTGCGCTCCTACGTCGACGCCGGCTACGACGAGGTCTACGTCGCCAACATGGGTCCCCACTACCGGGAGATGATCTCGGCGTACGGCCGCGAGGTCCTGCCCGAGCTGCGACGCGACGACTGACACCCGACCAGAACCCGCACCGATGTCACCCAGGAAGGAGCCACCATGCCCGGCGAGGAGAAGCCCGGTCCCTCGGTGAAGGACGACGAGCTCTACGAGAAGCTCCGCGACGAGGGCGAGAGCAAGGAGAAGTCGGCACGCATCGCGAACTCCGCCGCCAACCGCTCGCGCACCCAGGTGGGCCGCAGCGGCGGAGCGTCCCCGGCGTACGACCAGTGGACGGTCGACGAGCTGCAGGAGCGGGCCGCCGAGATCGGGATCGAGGGCCGCTCCTCGATGACCAAGGGCGAGCTCATCGACGCGCTGCGCGACCACTGATGCTCGGCACGAGGGGGACATCCCCGTGGCCAGGCTGATCTACTCCGCGCTCGCCTCCCTCGACGGCTACGTCGAGGACGCGGACGGGGACTTCGCATGGGCGGCCCCGGACGAGCAGGTGCACGCGTTCGTGAACGACCTCGAGCGGCCGGTCGGCACCTATCTCTACGGTCGCGGCATGTACGAGACGATGACCTACTGGCAGGACGTCGACACCACCGACGAGCCCGCGGTCATCCGGGACTTCGCGGAGCTCTGGCGGGCGGCGGACAAGGTCGTGTACTCGCGCACGCTGTCGGCGGTGTCGACTCCCCGGACCCGGCTCGAGCGGGACTTCGACCCCGGTGCGGTGCGGCGGCTCAAGGAGGCCTCGTCCCGCGACCTGACGATCGGCGGTGCCGGGCTGGGAGGCGAGGCGATGGCCGCCGGCCTGGTCGACGAGTGCCACCTGTTCCTCAACCCGGTGCTGGTCGGTGGCGGGAAGCCCGCCCTCCCGGGCGGCGTCCGCACCCGGCTCGAGCTGCTCGACGAGCACCGCTTCGCCAGCGGCGTCGTCCACCTCCGCTACGCGCTGCACCCCTGACCGGCGGCGGGGGTGGGGCGGCGCGGCCCCCACCGGGCCCGGGCCAGCCTCCCACCCCAACTGTTACGTTCCTCCAAAGATCTTTGGAGGATGCATGGAACAGGCGGCACGCCACGACCAGCTGTTCAGCGAGCTGGCCGTGCTCGGGAAGGCCTTCGGCAGTGCCAAGCGACTCGTGCTCGTGGAGCTCCTGGCGCAGGGCGAGCGGACCGTCGACGCCCTCGCCACGGCCGCCGGGATGGGGTTGAGCACCGCCTCCGCCCACCTGCAGGTGCTCCGGCTGGCCAACGTGGTGCAGACCCGCCGTGAAGGCACCCGGATCCACTACCGGCTCGCCGGGGACGACGTCGCCGCGCTCTACGACGCGATGCGGACGGTGGCGCGCACCCGGTCCGCCGACGTCGCGCGTGCGCTGGACGCCTACCTCGACCTCCCGGACGCCGGCGAGGTCGCCCTCGTGTCCCGCACCGAGCTGGCGGCGCTGCTCACCAGCGGCGCCGTGGACCTCATCGACGTGCGCCCGCCCACGGAGTACGCCGCCGGGCACATCCCCGGGGCCCGCAGCCTCCCGTTCGAGCAGCTGGCCGCGGGCGTCGACTCGCTCCGCTCCGACCGACCCCTGGTCGCCTACTGCCGCGGCGCCTACTGCGTGCTCGCGCACGACGCCGTACGCCTGCTCAGCGGCGAGGGGATCGGGGCGAGCCGGCTCGAGGACGGCATGCTCGAGTGGCGCACCCACGGCCACCCGGTCGAGGTCGGCGCATGAGGGGCCCCGGAGCCGGCAAGGCCAAGGGCCCCGCGGTCCCGCTGGCCATCGCCCTCGTGGCGGCGCTGGCCGTGATCGCACTGCTGCTCGTGGACCGCCAGGACGGATCGAGCCCCGCCGCCGGGCCGGGGGCTGCCGGCACCTCCTCGCAGCCGTCGGGCCCCCCCACCTCCGACCCGTACGCCGGGCTGGCGCGCCGCGACCCGGGCGACCCGATGGCGGAGGGGAGGGCCGACGCGCCGGTGGTGATGATCGCCTACTCGGACTTCCAGTGCCCCTACTGCGGCAAGTTCGCCCGCGACACCGAGCCCCGGCTGGAGCAGCGCTACGTCGACAAGGGGATCCTGCGCATCGAGTGGCGCGACTTCCCCTACCTGGGCAAGGAGTCCGAGCTGGCCGCCCGCGCCGGCCGGGCCGCGGCCGTCCAGGGCGAGTTCTGGGCCTTCCACGACACGCTGTACGCCCACCAGTTCCCGCCCAACAGCGGGCACCTCGACACCGACCACCTGGTCGGCGTCGCCCGGGACCTCGGGCTGGACCCCGACCGGTTCCGCATCGACCTGGACGCCGACGAGAGCCGCTTCGCCGTCGCGCGCGACTTCCAGGAGGGGCAGCGCATCGGCGTCACGGGCACGCCCGCGTTCCTCGTCAACGGCCAGCCGATCATGGGCGCCCAGCCCGCCGGCGTGTTCGAGTCGGCGATCGAGAAGGCGGCCGCGGAAGCCGGGCGATGAGCGACGTCAGCCTGCTCGCCGCACTCGCGGCGGGACTGCTGTCGCTGCTCTCGCCGTGCAGCGCCCTGCTGCTGCCCTCGTTCTTCGCGTACGCCTTCACCACCCGGCGCGCCCTGCTCGGCCACACGCTGGTCTTCTACCTGGGCCTGCTGCTCACGCTCGTGCCGCTCGGCACCGGGGCGGGTGCGGTGTCGACGCTGTTCTACGGGCACCGCGCGCTGCTGATCACCGTGGCCGGCTGGACCCTCATCGGGTTCGGGGTCCTGCAGGCGGTGGGCACGGGCTTCGCCCTCCCGCTCGCGGCCAGGCTGCGCGACGCGGCGGCCGGGGTCGGGGGCGGCTGGCCGGGCACCCTGGCCCTCGGAGCGACCTACGGCCTGGCCGGCTTCTGCTCCGGCCCCGTGCTGGGTGCCATCCTCACGCTGACCGCGACCCGGTCGTCGCCATGGGCGGCCGGCCTGCTGCTCGCGGCGTACGCCCTGGGCATGGCGGCGCCGCTGTTCGTGCTGGCCCTGCTCTGGGACCGGCTGGACCTCGGCCGCCGGCGGTGGCTGCGGGGCCGCGAGCTGCGCCTGGGGCGGTGGCGGCCGCACTCGACGTCGCTGCTCTCGGGGGCGCTGTTCGTCGCCGTCGGGGTGCTCTTCCTCCGCTACGACGGGACCGCGGGGGTCGTCGGCTCCCTGGGCCTCGGTGACACCACGGACCTGGAGTTCAACGCGCAGGTCGCCGTCGACCGGTGGACCGGCGGCCTGCCGAGCTGGACCCTGCCCCTGGTGGTCCTGGTGGTCGCCCTGGCGATGGCCGCCCGCCGCAGCTGGCGGGCCCGCCGCTCTCGCCGCTGAGCGTGTCCTGGGGTCCCCTCGGGGTCGCCAGCGCTGGACGGACTGCGAGTGGGACCTCCCCGACGGCACCACCCTGGTGCCCGAGGGCGACGGCAGCCTCCACATGGAGGTGCGGCACTGGGCCGACCAGGTCGCCGCCGACCTGATGGCCCTCGGCCTCTCGGGTCGTGGGCCTCACAACGCGGCATAGCGCGTTCCCAGGCACACGACCCGCAGCCTCGGACGGGTGGTCAGCGGCCGCCCATCGCCACGGTGAGCAGGAAGGTCGTGTCGGTCTCCGCCTCGACGCTGTGCGGTGCCTGCGGGACCGCGAGGAAGTCCCACGCCCGGCCCTGCCACATGGTGTCCCCGGCCACCACCCGGAGCCGGCCGCTGATCACCACCAGCGTCGCCTCCCCCGGGCTCTGGTGCTCGGCGAGCTCGGCCCCCTCGCGCAGCGACACCACGGTCTGGCGCAGTCGCTTCTCGTGGCCGCCGAACACCGTGTCCGCGGCCCGACCGCTGCTCGACTCCGAGGCCTTGCGCGCCAGCTCGCGGGCCTTGGCCTCCAGGCTGAGCTTGTCCATCTGTCCTCCTGCTTCGATGAGCTGTCCGGTACGACGCAGGGCAATCACGGTGGGCAGCGGATGGTGCTGCCGGGCCCCGACCACAACGCCGCCGTCAGGTGACCGGCACCGCCACGGCGGGAAGCTGCGCTGGGCGCAGCCCCACGTCGACCCTGGAGAGGGCACCATGGACTCGTGCCGACACCGGGCAGCAGGCTGCTCCTCACGCCGATCGAGTGGACGTACGTGTTGGGCGCGGCAGCGATCGCCACGCTCGGGTTCACCACCGGGTCCACGTCGGCGATCCTGCTCGCCGCGCTCCTGGCGCTGCCCTCGAGCGTCGTCGCCGCTGCGGCCTACTACGGCGCCTACGGGCTGCTGGCCCTGGCGCCCGGAGCGAACCCGACGAGCAGCGCAGGCTCGGGGTCGTGCACGCCGCTCGGGGACTGCCGGGCCTCGAGCACCGGCGGGCTCGCGGCCTGGTTCACGATCACCACGCACGGCTTCGGGATCCTCGCGCTGACCGGCGCCGCCGTCTTGGACGTGATCATCCTTCGTGGCCTCGTGGCCGGGCGTCGAGCCCGCGGGCAGCCGCCGGGGACGCGCAGCGGCTGAGGCACCCTCCGGCCCGAGGACCCGGGGAGGCTCGGGCCTTGCCAGCGGGTCCGGGCGGGGAGAGGCTGCAGGTGACCCCGAAGGCATCCCCCGGACATGAGCACCCCCGAGCACCGTCGTCCCGGCCGGCACACCGACCCCCGGCTGTGGCTGGTGGTCGCCTTCACGCTCGGGGCACTGCTCGCCGGCAGCCTCGTCGCGCTCCTCCAGCACGGGGACGGGTCGACCTCCGGCGCCACGTCGAGCGGCACCACTCCCCGCTCGGCCCCTACGAGGTCCACCCCGCCGGCCCCCAGCGCGAGCCCGACCCCGACGACGTCGGTGAGTGATCGGGTCAGCCACGCGGAGATGACCAAGCCGCTGACCGACCTGGCGCCGGGCGACCGGGTCGTGTTCAACATGCAGCTGTGCCGGTTCCGGCGCCACATCGGCGACGACCCGGAGGTCAGCCTGATCTCCTGCCCGGGGGATCCCCCGACCTTCCAGGTCCGCACCATGGAGCTGGTCCCGGTGGAGGCGTCGTCGGGCGACTGAGGGCGCCGCCCGCTGCGCCCGGCCTCAGGTGCACGACGCGGCGTAGATGCTCCCGATCGACGCGTCCAGCGCGGTGTCGAACTCCTCGTCGCCCATCTGGACGGTCAGCCCCTCGGTGAGCGCCCGCGAGAAGCTGGCGATGACGCCCGGGTTCCTGGCCAGGCGCGCGTTCGCCTCCTCGCGGCTGTAGCCGCCGGAGAGCGCCGCCACCCGCAGCACGCGTGGATGCTCGAGGAGCTCGCGGTGGTGGCCGTCCTCCTCGGGGAGCGTCAGCTTGAGCATGACGTCCTGGCCGTCGGCGAGACCGTCCAGCGCGGCGAGCAGCGCCGCCTTCAGCAGCTTCTCCACCGCGGCCTTCTCGGGGCTGTGGATGTCGACCTCCGGCTCGATGATCGGCACCAGGCCGGCAGCCAGGATCCGTCGCGCCAGGTCCAGCTGCTGGCCCACCACCGCCTCGACGCCGGCCGGGTCCGCGGTGAGCAGCACCGAGCGCATCTTGGTGCCGAGGACGCCGTGGCTCCGGGCCCGGTCCAGCAGCGCCTCGAGGTCGGGGACGGGCTTCATCAGCCGGGCGCCGTCGGCCTCAGGCGCGAGCCCCTTGTCCACCTTGAGGAAGGGGACGACCCGCTTCTCGCGCCAGACGTACTCCGCGGACCCCAGTCCGCCGATCTGCCGGTCCATGGTCTGCTCGAACAGGATCGTCGCCAGGACGCGGCCCCCGTCGAAGGCCGGGCTGGTGACGATCCGGGTGCGCATCCGGTGGATCAGGTCGAACATCTGCGCCTCGTCGGCGTAGGCCGACTCCCCGAGGCCGTAGAGCCCCAGGGCCCTCGGGGTGCTGCCCCCGCTCTGGTCCAGGGCGGCGATGAAGCCGGTGTCGTTCCTGATCCTGGCGAGCATCTCCTGGTCCACGGCGCTCTCCGTTCCGCTCCCACTCCTGGGTGCGTCGCCCACGATGCCCGTGCGGGTCCGGTTGGGCAGTGGCCTTTCGCCCTCGACCGGCGGGGCCCAAGGCATCGACCTGAGCGTGCAGGAGCCCCGCGCGGCGACGAGGCCGTGCGGGGCTCCCGGTTCCCGACCCCTCAGTCGGTGACCACCGCCCTGAGCAGGTCGACCCTGGCCGCGGTCCGGGCCGGCCCCACCGCCGCGAGGACGCCGGCGGCAGCCGCGACGGCGACGTACACCGCGATCTGCAGGACCGGGACCGAG
Source organism: uncultured Actinomycetota bacterium (assembly GCA_963826155.1). GTDB lineage: Bacteria > Actinomycetota > Actinomycetes > Propionibacteriales > Nocardioidaceae > Nocardioides. The sequence goes on from CAWGVX010000002.1 coordinate 2,645,114, forward strand.
ATCGACTTGATCCCCTCGTCCTTGAGGACCTGTGACATCGCCAGCCCGATCCCGGTCCCGAGCACCGCGCCACTCACCGCTCCGATCAGGGCGATCACGGCGGACTCCCAGCGGACCATGGCCCGGACCTGGTTGCGGGTCATGCCGACCGCCCGGAGCAGCCCGAGCTCGCGGGTGCGCTCGAAGACCGACAGCGCCAGGGTGTTGACGATGCCGAGCAGCGCGATCAGCACGGCCAGGGCCAGCATCACGGTCATGAACGTGAGCAGCTGGTCGATGAAGCCGCTCGCCTCCTTCTCGAAGCCTGCGCGGTCCAGCACCTTGGCATCCGGGTGGTCGGCCAGCGCGGCCGCGATCCCGGACTGGACCCGGCCCCGGTCGGCGCCCGCGTCGAGGCTGACGAAGGCGTTGGTCACCAGCTGCCTGCCGGCCAGCGCCGTCTGGGCAGCGCGGCTCACGACGTAGTCGTCGCTGATCCAGCCCTTGGCCCCGTAGAGCGCCGCGATGTGCAGTCGGTGTCCGCCGGTCTGGGCGAAGTCCGCGCGGATCGTGTCGCCGACCGCCCAGCCGTGCTGCCTGGCCGCTGACCCGGCCACCATCACGTCGTTCGTCCCCAGGTCGGTCAGCGAGCCCTCCGACACGTCGAGGTCGAACACATCGCCCGCTGTGGCGGGGTCGATGGCGGAGTAGCCCGAGCCAGAGCCCGCGAACCGGGCCTCGCCCCAGCCGTTCGCCGAGACCTGGTCCACGCCGGCGACGCCTGCCACCGCGTCGATGACCGAGGGGCTGTAGCCGGGCGCCTGCGCGCTCGAGGTCACGACGTAGAGGTCCGCGTCGACCCGGTCGGAGAGGACGTCGCCGAACGACGCCTTCAGTGACGAGGCGAACACACCCATGCTCACCACCAGGGTGAGGCCGATCATGAGGGCCGAGGCCGTGGCGGCCGTGCGCCGTGGGCTGCGGACGGCGTTCTGCTTCGCCAGGTCCCCGGGCAGCCCGCGCAGGCGCAGCGGAGCGGCGATCGCCCCCGCCAGCGGTCGCACGGCGACCGGGAGAGCCACGGTCACGCCGAGCATCGATGCGGCCAGCCCCAGCCCGAACAGCCTGATGCCGCCGTCGCCGTACAACGCCGACAGGAGCGCAGCGGCACCGCCGGCGAGCATCGCGAGGCCGACCAGGGCACGACGTCCCGAGGGCCGTTCCGCCCCGGGGGTGGACTCGCGCAGCGCCTCGACGGGGAGCACCTTGGTGGCGCGGCGGGCGGGCACCAGGGCGGCCAGGACGGTCACGCCGGTGCCGACCGCGAGCGAGATCCAGACCTGGCTGGCCTCGATCTGCAGCGTGGTGAACGGCAGCGCCAGTCCGACGGCGTCCATGAGCCACTTCAGGCCGCCGGCGACCATGATGCCGAGCCCGAATCCCGCGGCCGAGGCCAGCACGCCGAGCCCGACGGCCTCGAGCAGCAGGCTGCCCATCACCTGGCGGCGGCGCGCGCCGATCGCCCGCAGCAGCGCGATCTCGCGGGAGCGTTGGCTGACCGTCATGGTGAAGGTGTTCCAGATGATGAAGGAGCCGACGAACAGCGCGATGCCCGCGAAGATGCCGAAGATGACGCCGACGATCCGGAAGCTCCCCTTGGTGGCGTCCGCGTTCTCCTTGGCCACCGCCTCGCCGGTGACGGCCTCGGTGCCCGCGGGGATCACCCGGGCCAGCCGGCGGGTGAGCTCGGCCTGGCTCACCCCGTCCTCGGCGCTCACGTCGATCGAGTCGAAACGGTCGGGCGTGCCCAGCACCCGCTGGGCGGTGTGCGTGTCGAAGTACGCCGACGTGGTGCCACCGAGGTCGGTGATGCCGTTGCCGAAGCCGACCGTGCCGACGACCGTGAACTCCCGGGTCGGGCCCTGGAAGAGCACCTTGATCGAGGTGCCCAGGGGGACGTCGTGGTCCTCGGCGCTGGTGGCGTCGATGGCGACCTGGTGCGGGCCGTGCGGCGCGTGGCCGGACAGCAGCTCGACGTCACCCCGGAGCCCTCGGTCGGCCGGCATGCTGTAGCCGTTGGTCGGGGCGCCCCCGTCGGTGGTGATCGCCCGGCCCTCGGTGTCGGTGAGCAGGGCGTAGCCGCGGACCGACCCCTCGGCCGCGCGGACGCCGTCCACGCCGCGGACCGTCGCGAGGACCTTCTCCGGGATGGGACCGCGGTCGGTGCCGACCCCCTCGGTCTGGGTGAACGGCGCCTCGGTGCGGACGACCGCGTCGGTGCCGGATCCGATCTTGCCGAACAGCATGTCGAAGGCGATCCCCATGGTGTTGGTGAGGATCAACGTGCCGGCGAGGAGGGCCACGCCGAGAGCGATCGACGTCGTCGTGAGGAGGAGGCGCAGCTTGTGCGCCACCATGCTGCGGAAGGTTGCCGTCAACATCGTCAGGCCCCCAGGGTCTTCATGTAGTCCAGGACGTCCTCGGCGGACGGCGCGCGCAGCTCGTCGGCGATCCGGCCGTCGGCGAGGAAGATGACCCGGTCGGCGTACGCCGCGGCGTTCGGGTCGTGGGTGACCATCACGACGGTCTGGGCGAGCTCGTCCACGGCCCTGCGCAGGAAGCCGAGCAGCTCGGCCCCGGACCGCGAGTCGAGTGCCCCGGTCGGCTCGTCGGCGAAGACGATCTCGGGTCGGGAGGCCAGGGCTCGGGCGGCGGCGACCCGCTGCTGCTGGCCACCCGACAGCTGGGCCGGTCGGTGGTCGAGCCGGTCGGCGAGGCCGATGGTCTCCACGACCGACGTCACCCACGCGGAGTCGGGCCGTCGGCCCGCGATCCGCATGGGCAGCACGATGTTCTCGGCCGCGGTCATGGTCGGCAGCAGGTTGAACGACTGGAAGATGAAGCCGATCCGGTCGCGCCGCAGGATGGTCAGCCGCTTGTCGCGGAGCGAGGTGATCTCGGTGTCGCCGAGGCGGACCTCGCCGGACGTCGGGCGGTCGAGGCCCGCGAGCATGTGCAGCAGCGTCGACTTGCCCGAGCCCGAGGGGCCCATGATCGCGGTGAAGCGACCGCGGTCGAGGGCGACGGTCACGTCGTCGAGGGCCGCCACCGTCGCGTCGCCGGTGCCGTAGTGCTTGGTGAGCCCGACCGCGAGCACCGCGGGTGTCGTCGGGGCGGTGGCCTGCGGGATCTGGGTGGTGCTGGGGAGCATCGGTCTCTCCTCGATGTGTCACCGCACGACTCTCGGGCGGTGCACTCCGAGCACAGCCCCTCGCGGGCCACCGGACGATCGGGCTGGGCGCACCGCTGCCGGCGCTGGCCGCCCGCCCGGGGCGGCAGGCCGGTGGGGGTGGCACCACCCCCGGCGTTCGGCTCTCCCCCATGCGGCCCGGATCGCGCACACTGCTGGGATGAGGTGGGTGCCGGCCCAGCGACGCCGCTCGCGGTCCGAGTGGGTGGCCGTGGCTCTGGTGTCCACCGGCCTGGTCTTCTTCGTGGTGCTCACCTACGTGCTGGTGGTGGTCGGCGGCAGTCTGCTGGTCGGGCGCACCTCCACCCCGCCCGTGGGGCTCTCGGTGCTGGCGACCGCGATCGTCGCGGTCGGCTTCGACCCGGTGCTGACCAGGCTCCAGGCGCTCGGCGGGCACGTGGCGCAACGCGGCCGGCCGTCGCCGTACGACGCGCTGCTCAGGCTGTCAGCGGTGGTCGCCGACAGCCAGCCAGGCGAGGACCTGCCCCTGCGGATGGCGAGACTGCTCGCGGAGGGCACCGGCGCGGAGTGGGCGCAGGTGTGGGTGGCCGTGGCAGGGAGCCCCGTGGAGGCGGCCACGTGGCCACCGGATGCCGAGGTCCGGCTGGTGGACTCCCCGGGATGGGACGCCGGCACCCGACGGCTCCCGGTGCGCCACGGGGGCGAGGAGCTCGGCCTGCTGGTCCTGCGCGAGCGCCCAGGCACACCGTTGACCCCGGTCGAGGAGCGGCTGTTCACCGGCCTGGCCGACCAGGCCGGACTGGTGCTTCGCGGCGCGCAGCTGCGCGCCGCGCTCGAGCTCCGACTGGTCGAGCTGTCGGCCCGGGAGGCCGAGCTGAGGGACTCCCTCGCGCGGCTCGTCGACGCCCAGGACGCGGCGCGGCGCCGGCTGGAGCGCGACATCCACGACAGCGCGCAGCAGCACCTCGTCGCGCTCGCGATCAACCTGCGGTTGGCGTCGAGGCTCGCGCGGTCCGACCCGGAGCGGGCCGGGCCCGTGCTGTCGGCCCAGGAGGCGGCGGCAGCCGACGCGATCACCACGCTGGTCCAGCTGTCCCGCGGGATCTACCCGCCGCTGCTCGAGGAGGCCGGCGTCGCCGCGGCCCTGCGCGGCGTGGCGGACGAGGGCGCCGTCGCCGTGGTCGAGCGGGGGGCACGCAGGTATCCCCCGGGCGTCGAGGCAGCGGCGTACTTCTGCTGCCTGGAGGCGGTCCAGAACGCCGCCAAGCATGGTGGGGCCACCACCACCCGGGTCGAGGTGGACGCCGCGCCGGACCGACTGACCCTGACCATCACGGACGACGGCGCGGGATTCGACCCGACGGGGATCACCGGCGGTACGGGGCTGGCGAACATCCGGGACCGGGTCGACTCCGCCGGAGGCACGCTGCAGATCGACTCCACGCCCGGCCGGGGCACCCGGATCCGGGCCGTGATCCCGGCCGGTCCGGTCCGGTCCGGTCCGATCCCGACCGTCGGGGCGGGTGGCTGACGTGCCCGCACGTATCGCCTGGTCCCTCGTCGGCGTCTCCGTCCTGCTGGTCACCCTCGACGTGGTGGTGGCCGCGCAGGCGGTGTCCCTCACCTCCGAGACCGCGGTCGCGGTCCACGGCTTCCCCCTCGTGCACGGCGCCTGCGTGGGGTCCGCGCTGATGGGCGCGCTCATCGTCTCCCGCTACCCCCACCATCCGATCGGCTGGCTGTTGAGTGCTGTCGGCGTCCTCACCTCGGTCTCGCTGCTCACCGAGGCGTACGCCTACTGGGTGCAGCAGGGCGACGGGCCCGGGTCGCGCGCCATGGGCGGCACCTCCGCCTGGCTGGCGCAGCTCGTCGGCGGGCAGGTCGTGGTGGCGCTGCTGGCCCTGATGTTCCTCCTGGCGCCGGACGGTCATCTCGTCTCGCGACGCTGGCGGTACGCCGTCGTCGTGCCGGCCTCCGGCGCGACGCTGTGCCTGGTGGCGATCCTCTCCGTCGATCCCCGTCGCTTCGACCTGCTGCACGCCGACGAGCGGTTCGGGCCGGTCCGCGCCGCCTTGCTCAGCGCGGGGTTCACGCTGATCAGCCTCGGGGTGCTGCTGGGGCTGGTCTCGATGCTTCGACGCCTGCGGGACAGCACCGGCGACGAGCGCCTGCAGCTGCGGCTCATCGCGCTGTCGGCGGGCCTGGCTGTGCTCGGACTGGTCAACCTCTTCGCGATCCAGGAGGCCAACGGCGGGCGGCAGACCTGGCTGTCCGGGGTGCCGCTCCTCGCCGCGTTCTTCCTGATGCCCATCCTCTTCGCCGTCGCGGCGCTGCGCTACCGCCTCTACGAGCTGGACGTGATCGTCAACCGGACCGTGGTCGTGGTCGCGGCCACCGCGTTCGCCGCCGTCGGCTACACCACGCTGGTCGTGGTCGCCGGACAGCTGGTGGAGGGCCGGGCCGGCGGCTTCTGGCTCTCCCTGCTCGGAACGGCAGCGGTCGCCCTGGCCTTCCAGCCGCTCCGCCGGGTCGTGGTCCGGGTGGCGAACCGGGCGGCGTACGGCGCCCGCGCCCAGCCCTACGAGGCACTCGGCGACTTCAGCCGCCGCCTGGCCGGGGCACCCGACCCCGACGATCTGCTCCCGGCCGTGGCCGAGGCGGCGGCCCGGTCGGTCTCCGGGCGCGGTGCGCGCGCCACGCTGGACGTGCCCGGCGGACCGCCGGTCTCCGGAACCTGGGGTTGGTGGAGCGGGGACCAGGAGGAGCCACCCGACCACACGGGACCGGTCCGCACGGTGCCGGTCCGTACGGAAGGGCGGGAGCTCGGCCGGATCGCGGTGGCACTCCCCCGCGGGGGCGATCTCCGACCCGCCGACCTCCGCCTCCTCGAGGCACTGGCCGACCAGACGGGCGTGGCGTTCCGCAACAGCGTGCTGGCGGGCGCCCTGGCCGACCGGGTGGCCGACCTGGCCCGGACCACCGCGCGGCTGGGCGACTCGCGGCGGCGGCTGATCGCGGCCGACGACGCGGCGCGCCGCACACTGGAGGCCGCGATCGCCCGGGACGTGCTGCCGTTCCTGCTGGCGCTGCCGGGCGAGATCTGGCGGGCCCGCGCCGCGCTGGCCGCGGGCGGCCGAGCGGACCTGGACCGGCTGGTCGCCGGCACCAACGAGGCGCTCGAGGCGCTGCGGGAGCTGACCCGGGGGGTGTTCCCCTCCCAGCTCGCCCGGTCCGGGCTGGAGCCGGCGCTGCGCTCCCTGTTCGGGACCCGGTCACGGGCGCCCGCCGAGCTCACCGTGACGGGCACCGCCGGGGTGCGCTATCCACCCCGGGTCGAGGCGGCCGTGTTCTTCTGCTGCGCCGAGGTGGCCCGCACGGGCAGCGGGCCGGTGTCGGTCCATCTCGGCACCGCCGGCGACGACCTGGTCCTGCGCATCTCGGGCGTGCACGAGGGCCTCGACCTGCCCGGCGTGACGGACCGGGTCGAAGCGGCAGGCGGCGAGCTGGACGCCAGCGACGGCCTGCTGGTGCTGACGATCCCGGTCGGCGCCCAGCAGGACCAGGGTCAGGGGGCAGGCGCTCCGCCGGTCGCTTCCAGGTAGGCGAGCACCGCCATCACCCGCCGGTTGACGTCCGACTCGTTGACCAGCCCGAGCTTCTGGAAGATCGCCCCCACGTGTTTCTCCACCGCGCGCTCGCTCATGTAGAGGACCTTCGCGGTCGCCGCGTTGCTCCGGCCGGTGGCCAGCTCGCGGAGCACGTCGGCCTCCCGCTCGGTCAGCCCGTGCAGCGTCGAGCCGGCGTCGCTGCCCTTGCGGGCCAGGAGTCCCTCGACGACCTTCGGGTCCAGCGTGGAGCCGCCGCGGGCCACGTCGTGCAGCGCCCGGACCAGCTCCTCGACCTGTGTCACCCGCTCCTTGAGGAGGTAGCCGAGCCCTTCCACGCCGTCCGAGAGCAGGTCGAAGGCGTAGTCGTCCTCGACGTACTGCGAGAGCACCACCACCCCGGTCTCCGGGAAGTCGGCCCGGATCCGCTTCGCCGCGTCGATGCCCTCGGTGCTGAAGGTCGGCGGCATCCGGATGTCGGTGAGCACCGCGTCCGGACGGTGCAGCGCCACGGCGCGGTGCAGCGCCTCCGGATCCGCCACCGCCTCGACGAGGTCGACCTCCGCGGTGTCCTCGAGCAGGCTGGCGACCCCCTCCCGGACGAGGTAGTTGTCGTCGGCGAAGACGACGCGCACCGTCATGGCCTCACTGTAGGTCCGGAACAGGGCGCGAGGAACCAACCAGGCACCACTGGGGAGGTGCCTGGACGACGCCCAGCCGGCGGTCCGGCGGCCAACGCGTCGCCGGCGACCTGCCGCCAGGCCAGGTCAGGGTGGGGCTGCCACCGACTGGGTACAAGGGACGCGTGAGCATAGACGTGACCGACCACTTCGTCCGCGTCCGCGGCGCCAGCGAGCACAACCTCCGCAACGTCGACGTCGCGATCCCGCGGGACGCCATGGTCGCGTTCACCGGGGTCTCCGGGTCCGGCAAGTCGTCGCTTGCCTTCGGCACGCTGTACGCCGAGGCGCAGCGCCGCTACTTCGAGTCGGTGGCGCCGTACGCGCGCCGGCTGCTGCAGCAGGTCGGGGCTCCGCACGTCCAGGAGATCACCGGGCTTCCCCCGGCGGTCGCGCTGCAGCAGCGACGTGGCGCGGCTACGTCCCGCTCGTCGGTCGGCACCATCACGACGCTGTCCAACCTGCTCCGGATGCTCTACTCGCGAGCGGGCGACTACCCCAAGGGAGCCGACCACCTCGCAGCCGAGGCCTTCTCGCCCAACACCGTGGCCGGCGCCTGCCCGCGCTGCCACGGCCTGGGGGTCGTGCACGACGTCACCGAGGAGCTGCTCGTCCCGGACCCGTCGCTGAGCATCCGTGAGGGCGCGATCGCCGCGTGGCCCGGTGCCTGGCAGGGCGTCAACCTGCGCAGCATCGTCGCCGGGCTCGGCATCGACGTCGACCGGCCCTGGCGCAGGCTGCCGAAGAAGGACCGCGACTGGCTGCTCTTCACCGACGAGCAACCCTCGGTGCTGATCAAGCCCGAACGTGACCGCATCGACTACGGCTACCACGGGAAGTTCTGGAGCGCGCGCAAGCACGTCATGCACGTGCTGGCGGACTCCAAGAGCGAGCGGATGCGCGAGCGGGCGCTGCGGTTCGTCGAGGACGCGCCCTGCCCCGAGTGCCAAGGCAGCGGGCTGCGGCCCGAGGCCCTCGCGGTCACCTTCGCCGGCCGCTCGATCGCCGAGGTCAACGACCTGCCGCTGGCCGAGGTCGTGGCGCTGCTGCGGCCCGTCGCCGACCTGCCCGAGGAGAGCAACGAGGTGGCGGTGCGGATCTGCTCCGACCTCGTCGCCCGGGTGCAGGTGCTGCTCGACCTCGGCCTGGGCTACCTCAGCCTCGGGCGGAGCTCCACGACGCTGTCGCCCGGCGAGGCGCAGCGGCTGCGGATCGCCACCCAGCTGCGCTCCGGGCTGTTCGGGGTCGTCTACGTCCTGGACGAGCCCTCGGCGGGCCTGCACCCGGCCGACGCGGAGCCGCTGCTCGACGTGCTGGACCGCCTGAAGGCCTCCGGCAACTCACTGTTCGTCGTGGAGCACGACCTCGACGTCGTACGCCGCGCCGACTGGGTCGTCGACATCGGCCCGGGTGCCGGCGAGGCGGGCGGGCGGGTGCTCTACAGCGGCCCGGTCGCTGGCCTGGAGGACGTCGCCGCGTCCGTCACCGGCGCGCACCTGTTCGGTCGCGCCGAGCGGCTGGAGCACGACGTACGGGACCCGCAGGGCTGGGTGGGGCTGGCCGGGGTCACGCGCCACAACCTGCGGGACGTGTCCGTCGACATCCCGCTCGGCGTGCTGACCGCCGTCACCGGCGTGTCCGGTTCTGGCAAGTCGACCCTGGTCAGCCAGGTGCTCGCCGAGGACCCGACCGCGCTGGAGTCGTTCGACCGGCTGGTGCTCGTCGACCAGCGTCCGATCGGCCGGACGCCGCGCTCGAACCTCGCGACGTACACGGGGATGTTCGACACCGTGCGCAAGCTCTACGCCGCGACGGACGGCGCGCGGCGCCGCGGGTACGGCGCCGGCCGCTTCTCCTTCAACGTCCCCGAGGGCCGCTGCGAGACCTGCCAGGGCGAGGGCTTCGTCGCCGTCGAGCTGCTCTTCCTGCCCGGCACCTACGCGCCGTGCCCGACGTGCCACGGTGCCCGCTACAACGACGGGACGCTCCAGATCACCTACCGCGGCAAGAACGTCGCGGAGGTCCTGGCGCTGTCCGTCGACGAGGCCTCGGCGTTCCTCGCCGACGTGCCTGCCGCCGCCCGGAGCCTCGAGACGCTGCGCGACGTGGGGCTGGGCTACCTGCGGCTGGGCCAGCCGGCGACCGAGCTCAGCGGCGGTGAGGCACAGCGCATCAAGCTCGCCACCGAGCTCCAGCGGGCCCGCCGCGGCCACACGCTCTACCTGCTCGACGAGCCGACCTCGGGGCTGCACCCCGCGGACACCGCGCTCCTGCTGCGGCAGCTGCACCGGCTCGTCGACGCCGACAACACCGTCGTCCTCGTCGAGCACGACCTCGACGCGATCGCCACCGCCGACTGGGTCATCGACCTCGGCCCGGGCGGCGGCGACGCGGGCGGCCGGGTGGTCGCCACCGGGACACCGGCCGAGGTCGCGCAGGTCGACGGCAGCGCGACCGCGCCGTACCTCGCGCGGCGGCTCAGCCGGGCCTGAGCCGGGACCGAGCCGCCGCCAGGGTCACGGCGCGTTCACTGGTTCTCCTCGACGTAGCGCTCCGGATCCTTGTCGGGGGCGTCGATGCCGCCTGCGTGCTTGGCCTCGAAGACCAGGAACTTCACCGCAAGGTCGTGCCGCGTCGTCAGGTCCGCGTGGCGACGGAAGTCCGCCAGGTCCTCCCGCTCCTCCTCCGCCATGTGGTCGCTGTTGGCCAGGCGGGCGTCGATCACCGCCTTCCACCAGGCATCCGTGCCCGGCTGCTCGTCGTTCGCCCGCGCCACGGCGTCCCGGATGTCGTTGTGGTCGCCGATCGCGTCCTCAGTCTCGTCGGCCGCGCTGTCCGCGCCGCCGGCACCGTGACCGACCCGCAGCACCTCGGGGTAGAAGATCTCCTCCTCGGCCGCCGCGTGCACCTCCAGGTACTTCGCCAGCTGGGTCCAGACGGCGCCGAGCGCGTCGGTGTCCTCGGGGTCGATCTCGTCGAGCAGCGCGAACAGGCGCCGCTGCTGGTGGTGCTGGGACAAGATGTGCTCGGTGATGTCCATGCTGCTCCCTCAGTCCTCCGATTGAGCTTCTTCCGTACCAGTGGTTCCCCGGTTCGCCGGTCGCCACACCGGCCAGTCCGGGGTGTACGCACGTGCGTACACCCCGGAGCGGAGCTGCCGGTCCAGCACCCGCGGGCGAGCCGCAAGCCCGACGCCCACCACTCCCTCCCGGGTCCCCGGGCGCCGAAGGCTCACGCGAGACTGGGCGCGTGAAGTCCGACGAGCAGCCCGGGGGACTGCGCGCTCGCGCGGCCGATGTCGCCTCTCGTGTCCAGGTCGAGGTGCGGTCGCGCCGGAGGCAGGGGGTCCAGCACGCGAACGCTCTCGTCGCCCGGCTGCCGAGCCCGGTGCGAGCGGGCGTCGACCTGGCCGAACGCACCGTGCGCGACTCGGTGGCGGACCGCGTGCCGGGGCTCGCAGCCGAGGCAACGCTCTTCATCCTGATCTCCCTGCCCGCCCTGCTGCTGGTGGTGCTCGGATCACTGGGCTTCGTCGCGGGAGCCCTCGGCCCGGCCGGGAGCGACCAGCTCCACCGGTTGGTGTTCGACGTTCCCCGCACCTTCATGTCGAGCTCCACCTATGCGTCCTACGAGTCCCTCGCCCAGCAGGTCCTCGACACCGGGCGCGCCGACGTGGTCGGGGTCGGTGCGCTGCTGGCGTTGTGGACCGGGTCGCGAGCCACCAGCCGGGTGCTGGAGACGATCGTCATCGCCTACGACATCGAGTCGCCCCGACCGAGCTGGCGGCGGCGACTCGTGGCCCTCGGGCTGACGATCGGAGCCCTGCTCGGTGCGGTCGCGGTCCTCCCCCTCCTGGTTCTCGGGCCGCGCCTCATCGAGCACGTCGCGCCGGACGGAGTCGCCTCGGCGACGCTGACCGCGCTGAGCATGGGCTACTGGCCGGCGCTCGGGCTGGGCCTCATGGCCGGGCTCACGACCGTCTACCACCTGGGCGTGCCGTGGCGCACGCCGTGGCTCCGGGACCTGCCCGGCGCCGGGCTCGCCATGGCGGTGTGGTTCCTCGCGGCGGCCGGCCTGCGGGCCTATCTCGCACTCAGCGGGCTCGGAGGTGCCGACGCGGGCAACGCGGTCTACCGGCAGCTCGGCACCCCCATCGCGGTGGTGCTCTGGCTCTACGTCTCCGCGATGGCGGTGCTGCTCGGCGCCGAGCTCAACGCCGAGATCGAGAAGAAGTGGCCCACGGTCGGCCCCGGCGCCCAGGGGGCAGTCCCGGCCGAGCACCTCCGGGATTGACCGATGACCGGGGCGGGGCAGCCCTGGCCCGGCCGCTCGCCCACGACGGGCTGCGTCCGCGCCGGATCGGCGCGTCATGCGCTGTGCAGGAGGTGCCGGGTGTGGTTCAGGGGAGACGCTGACGCATGCACTCGTGGCGCAAGGAGCATCTGCGCGGGCCGCAGGCGGTAGGAGCTGCTATCGCCGTTGCCTGGCTGGCTGCGGTGACGGTCGCGGATGCGCTGGTGACGAGTGACCGGGTGGTGCTGACACCACTCTTCGCGATTGCCCCGCTGATCGCCTGCGCGGTGCTGCCGGCCCGGGTGACGGCCGGGTTCGTCGTGGTGGCCGTGGCGCTGGCGGCGGTGGCCGCGGTGTGGGACGGCGCCTGGGGTGATCCGCAGCTGGCGGTCCAGCTGGTCGATGTCGGCCTGGTCGGTGGAGTTGCCGTGGCGATCGCCGTGGTGCGGATCCGGCGGGAGCAGCACCTGGCGCGCGTGGAGGTGATCGCCGAGGTCGCGCAACGGGCCGTGTTGCCGACGTTTCCGAAGGTGGCCGGGTGCGTCGAGATCGGAGTCCGCTATGTCTCGGCGGCGAAGGACGCGGTGGTGGGCGGGGACCTGTACGACTACTTCCACTCGGAGGCCCAGACCCGGTTCCTGGTCGGTGACGTGCGGGGGAAGGGAATCGCGGCCGTCGAGCAGGCTGCCCGCGTGATCCGGGCCTTCCGGCAGTCGGCCGCGGTCCGGGTCGGGCTGGCGACCGTGGCGACGGACATGAACGACTACCTGGCGCCCTTCTTCGAGGACGAGGAGTTCGTCACGGCCCTCCTCGTGGACGCCTCGGACCCGGACGAGCTGGCACTGGTGTCGTGCGGGCATCCGCAAGCATTGCTGATCAGTGGCGGTCGGGGGCTGCTGCTCGACACACCGGCAGGCTTGCCGTTGGCCTTGGGCGGGCCGTACGAGGAGATGACCGTGCCGTGGCGTCCCGGCGACCGGTTGTTGATGTACACCGACGGGCTGAGTGAGGCACGCGATGCCCGAGGCGAGTTCCTCCCGGTCGAGGACCTGGGACCGGTGCTCAGCTCGGGGAGCGTCGATGCAGCGGTCGACGCGTTGCTGCGGGGGGTGAGGGCGCACGTGCCGCACGGAGATCTCGGGGACGACCTGGCGGTGGTCCTGCTGGAGAACCTGGGTGCCGTCCAGGAGGACGACGCTGCTGCCGGAGGGCCCCGGTCTCAGGGCCGCGCAGGGCGTGACCCGAAGCACCCCGGGTCTGGGACCGCCTCCTTTGCGCGAGACGACGAGGCGGCCTCCGGCGAGGTCGCTCCGGGGCCCACAGTGCTGTCCGGGATGTCGTGCACACGGCGGTGATCGAGGCGAGCCCGCTGGTGTACTGGCAGCGAGGGCCGTCGCGGGCACGGACCCTGGTGATGTTGCACGGTCTCGGCTCGGACCACAGAGGCCTCATGGATCTCGCCGTGAGGTTGCGCGAGGTCCAGGTCGTCCTACCGGACCTGCCCGGCTTCGGGCTCTCGCCGCCGCTGCCGGGCAGGCACACCCTGCGCCAGTACGCCAGGGTCCTCGACGGGTTGCGGCAGCACCTGGGACTCGACCGCCTCGCCCTTCTCGGACATTCTCTCGGCGCCGGCATCGCGCTGACCTACGCCGGCACCTATCCCGCCGCGGTCAGCGACTTGTGCCTCGTGAACCCGGTCCTGGACACGACCGGCGTGACCATCCGGCTCGCCGGGCTGTTCGACCGGATCTCCGCGGCCCTTCCTGGTTCGCTGGCTCGGCCACTGCTCAGCAGCCGCGCCACGGTCTACCTGCAGGACCGGGCGATGCTCACCACACCGGACCCGACGACGCGGCGGCGGATCCTGCAGCAGGACTACCTCACCGCGCGGCTGGCCGACCCTCGGGCGGTCCACGAGAGCGTGCGAAGCCTCCGCGGGGCCCCCTTCGACCGGTACGCGCGAGACACCCGCGCCCGAACGCTCCTGGTCAGCGGCACCCACGACCGGCTGGCCCCACCCGCTTCGCTCACCGGGCTGCCCTGGCAGCAACCGAGACCCGAGCTGGCGGTCGTCCCCGGAGCCGGTCACCTCCTCCCGGTCGAGCAGCCGGACCACGTCGCCGCAATCGTCGGGAGGTTCCTCGGCACGGCGTGAGGGCCACACGCGACGACGCCGGTGGCTCAGCTGACCCGATGGAGCCAGGACCGGGGCCGCTCCGGTCCTTCAGTCCAGGCAGAACTCGTTGCCCTCGACGTCCTGCATGACGAGGCACGAGTTGGTGCCGTCGTAGAGCAGCGACCGATATTCGATCTCCGACGACGCCGGGTCGACGCACCGGTCAGCCTGCTCGCTGGCGACGGATGCCCAGGCCGCGCGATGGTGGCGCACGCGTGAAGTCGGACGCCGTCCCGAAGTGTCGGGATCTGACCCCGGCAGCCGGGAACGAAACCCCGTCGGCACTGCGACAGTAAGGGTATGGGCACGATCCCGACGGTCACCGACGCGGCTCTGGTCGCTGCGATCGCTGACGGGGAGGCAGGCGCGCTGCGGGAGCTGTACGAGCGGCACGGCGCCTGGTTGCACGCCCGGCTGCTGCGCCGCTGCAACGACCGCGAGGTCGTCGTCGAGGTGGTGCAGGACACCTTCGTGGCGCTCTGGAAGGACGCGCGGCGATTCCGTCACGACGGTGAGGTCGGCGCTTGGCTGTGGGGCATCGCGTTCCGGCGGATGGTGTCGCGGCTGCGCTCCCGCCACGATGTCGTGCTGCTCCCGGAATGGGACCTGCCGACGGCGCCGCAGCAGGTGCTGCCCTCAGCCGAGGACCAGGTGCTCCTCGGCGTCGAGTACGGCGACCTGGCCCCGGCGCTTCGGCGCCTGTCGCCGGAGTTCCGATCGGTGGTGCAGGCGGTGGTGCTCGACGGGCTGACCACCAAGGAGGCGGGACGACTCCTGGGCGTCCGCGAGAACACGGTGAAGACCCGGCTCCACCGGGCCAAGGCGCAGCTGAGGGCCACGCTCACCGCTCCGCAGGAGGGATGGCAATGACCACCGGAACGCAGGGCTGGCACGCCGGCCCGGAGCTGTTGTCGAGCTACCTCGCCGGCACCCTCGACGCCGTCATGAGTGCCTCGGTGGAGCAGCACGTCAGTCGATGCGACACCTGCCGCGCGGCGGTGGGGCCGCTGCTCGAGCCGCTGATGGTCGAGCACACGTGGGCCGGGATCCGCGACGTCGTGGAGCGCCCGCCCCTCCCATCCGTCCTCCGGCTCGCCCGCCGCTGCGGGCTCCCGGAGCCGACTGCGGTGCTGCTCGCCGGTGCGGCTTCGCTGCGCGGTGCCTGGTTGGTCGGTGCGTTCCTGTCGCTGTCCTTCGCAACCCTCGCCGCCTACGCGTCCGGAGGGACGGCGCTGGCGCCGTTCCTCCTGGTGGCACCCCTCGCGCCGGTGCTCGGGGTCGCCGCCGCCTACGGGCCGCGCCAGGATCCGCTCGAGGCGCTGGTCGCCACCGCGCCTTACGGACGCACCAAGCTGATCCTGCTGCGCACGATCGCGGTCCTGGTGTCGGTGCTGCCGGTCACCGCCCTGCTCGGCCTCGCGATCCCCGGGCCGCCGTGGCTCGCCGCTGCCTGGCTCGGGCCGGCTCTCGCGCTGGTGCCGGTGCTGCTGGCGCTGGCCGGCTTCGTCGGGCCCCGGACCGCAGCAACCGTCGTGTCTCTCGGCTGGTCCAGCGTCGTGCTCGCCTCGACGCGTGGCCTCGACCCGACCTGGCCCGTCGAGGCCGCGCAGCAGGACGCCTACCTCATGCTGGCCGTGGCCGCCTGCGCTGTGATCGCGATCCGATCCGGGGCTCTTCGGCAGCGGGGGGTGGCGTTGTGAACGTCTCCACGAGCACCGTCGAGCTGGCCGGCGTCGGCAAGCGGTACGGCCGCACGCGCGCCCTCGACGACATCGACCTCGCCTTCGACCACGGCGTCACGGGCTTGCTCGGCCCCAACGGGGCCGGCAAGACCACGCTGCTGCGCATCGTCGCCACCTCGATCGCCGCCGACAGCGGCCAGGTGCGGCTCTTCGGCCGCGACCCGCACAGCTCCCAGGCCGACGTGACCGCGGTGCGCAGGGAGCTCGGCTACCTGCCGCAGGAGCTCGGCTACCCCTCGGACATGACCGCCTTCGGGTTCGTCGAGTACGTCGCCGTGCTCAAGGAGTGGAACGACCGCGAGCGTCGGGTCCAGGAGGTGCGGCGGGTTCTCGACGTCGTGGACCTCACCGACCAGGCATCGGTCCGGGTGGGCCGGCTGTCCGGCGGGCAGCGACGTCGGGTCGGTCTGGCGCAGGCTCTGCTGGGTGGACCGCGGCTGCTCGTGCTCGACGAGCCGACCACCGGCCTCGACCCGGCGCAGCGCGCCGACCTGCGGCGCACGCTCTCCAGCCTTGGCCACCGCTCGACGGTGCTGCTGTCCACCCACCAGACCGAGGACGTCGCCGCACTCTGCGAGCGCGTGGTCGTGCTCGCCGGCGGTACGGTGCGTTTCGACGGGGCCGTCACCGACCTGGTCGCCACCGCTGTCGGCCGGGTCTGGCTGGCCGACGACCCCGGCGACGACGCGCTGGTCAGCTGGCGGACCGGCACCGGCCGTCACCACGTCGTCGGCGGCACGCCGTCGGCCGGCGCGACCCCCACGGAGCCCACGCTCGAGGACGCCTACCTGCTGATGCTCGGCCCTGATGCGCAGCGGCTCCGCGCCCCTGCCTGACCTGCGGGTCTCGGGTCCCACGCCCTGCAACCACACCTGGAGCAACCATGAGCAGTCTCTCGGTGCCCGCATCCGGCCTCGCCGGTCACCGGGCGATGGCCCTCATCGAGGCACGCCGGATGACCCGCCACCCCGTCTTCCTGCTCGGTGTCGCACTCGGCTTCGTCGTGCTGGGCTTGTACCTCGTCCTCGTCACCGATGACGGGGTGCCCGTCGTGCTCACCCTGCCGTTGCTCGGCGCCTTCTACATCGGCCTGACCAGCGTGATCGCCGCCGCCCGGCTCACCCGGTCCACCGAGGTCGCCGCCGAGGCAGTCGCCACAGCACCCGGCACCGAGGCCCGCCGGACGCTCGCCCTCGCCGCGACCGGCCTCCCGCCGCTCCTGGCTGGCTCGGTCTTCTCGGGTGGCCTGGTGGTCGCCGCGAAGGTGATCGGCGTGGCTCCGCAGGAGTGGTGGTTCGCCACTCTGCCCGACTGGCAGGTGTGGAGCATCGTGCTCGCGTGCCCGGTCGCCTGCCTCGACGGTGCGCTGCTGGGCGTGCTGACCGGCCGCTGGCTCCACTTCCGGGGCGCCCCGGCCATCGTCGTGGTCGCACTCATCGTGGTGACCCTGCTCGGACAGGCCCCCCTCCTCGACACCAGCAGCTCCGAATGGCGGCTCTGGGTGCCGTGGGCCATCTTCCACACCGGTGACAACGCGGACGGCACCCAGACGCTGATCTCCGGCAACCCCGCTGCCTACCTCGGCTACCTGCTGGCCCTCGGCGCTCTGGCCGTCCTGGGCGCCATGTGGCACGACCGCACCGCCCGGACGCCCCGCTTCCGCGTCCTCGTCGCGGCCGTCGTGGCGGCCGCGCTGGTGTTCTTCGTCCTGGCGGCCACCACCGGCAACCACGACAACCGGGTCTCCGACCCGATCCCGTCGAGGGTGACGAAGTGAGCGCCCGGCTGTGGTACCTCCTTCACGGGGTGGCGTGGTTGCCGGTGCTCGGGGCCTGCGGCGCCGCGGCGACCACCGCGGTCCTCCTCGCGCGGTGGCCCGACGACGCCTTCCTGCTCGCGCCGGCGGTGCTCGCCTGCTGTGCGGCGGCCGCGGCGTTCGTCTACGACGAGGACGGTCTTGCGGTGGTGGCCGTGACCCCGCGCGGCGCGGGCTGGCGGCGCGCCACCCGGCTCTCGGTGACGCTGGTGCCGCTGTCGGTGTGGACGGTGGTGGTGGCCCTGCGACCCAGCGACGTCCCGCTCGCGCGGCCTGGCTGGTGGCTTCTGGGCGGCGCCACTGTCCTGCTGGTAGCCGGCTCGGCGGCACTGGCTTCCCGACGGTT
Organism: uncultured Actinomycetota bacterium; assembly: GCA_963826155.1. Classification (GTDB taxonomy): domain Bacteria; phylum Actinomycetota; class Actinomycetes; order Propionibacteriales; family Nocardioidaceae; genus Nocardioides. Next base: position 2,662,962 of record CAWGVX010000002.1, read on the forward strand.
CGTCCCGACGCCCGGCGCGCTGCTCGCGCCGGTGGTGGCGGTGGCTGCGGTAGCGCCGGTGACTCTCGCAGGGATGTTCAGCTGGGGCAGTCTCTACCCGATCGGCGACTTCCCGGACCCCGTGCGAACGGTGTGGCTGGGTGTGGCGCTCAGCGGTGCGGGGGTGTGCGCGGTGGCGCTGAGGCCAGGACTGCGCCCGTGAGGACCTCCCCGGCCCCCGACGACCATGGCGAGGAGCGGACCGGACTCGTCGCCATGACCGGAGTCGTGCCTGGTGCCGTTGAGCTGAGCGGCCTCAGCAAGTCGTTCGGTGACGTTCTCGCGGTCGACCACGTGTCGTTCTCCGCCAACCCTGGGGAGGTCACGGGTTTTCTGGGACCCAACGGTGCGGGCAAGTCCACGACATTGCGGATGCTGCTCGGCCTGGTCGAACCGACCAGCGGCACCGCGACGATCGGCGGCATGTCGTACGACGCCCTGCCCCGTCCGCCCGACGTCGTCGGCGCCGCCCTCGAGGCCGGCAGCTTCCACCCCGGCCGGAGCGGCCGGGACCACCTGCGTGTGTACTGCGCGATGGCCGGCTACCCCGACATGCGTGCCGACGAGGTGCTCGAGCTGGTCGGTCTCGTGGAAGCCGCTCGCAGACCTGTTCGCGCGTACTCGCTCGGCATGCGGCAACGCCTCGGGCTGGCGACCGCCCTGCTCGGGGACCCGCCCGTGCTGGTGCTCGACGAGCCTTTCAACGGCCTCGATCCCGCCGGCACCGCCTGGCTCCGTAGGTTCCTCGAGGAGCTCGCCGCAGAGGGCCGCACGATACTGGTGTCGAGCCACGCGCTCTCCGAGGTGCAGCAGATCGCGGACCGGGTGGTGATCATCGACCGGGGGCGGCTGGTGCGCGAGGGTCGACTCGACGAGCTGACCGCAGCGTCGAGGGTGCACGTCGAGAGCCCCCATGCGGAGCGGTTCGCACTGGTCGTGGAGCAAGCGGGTGCGGCCGTGCAACAGACCTCCGCCGATGTCCTGGAGCTGCAGGGCCTGCCCGCAAGGGTGGTGGGCCGATTGGCCCTGGAGCACGGGGTCGAGCTGCACGCCCTCGAGAGCAGCCAGGACGGGCTGGAGCAGGTCTTCTTCTCGCTCACCGGCGTCGAGGAGGACCGATGACCTCGCTCGTCCGGGCCGAGCTCCGCAAGCTGACGACGACCCGGCTCTGGCTGTGGATGCTGATCCTGGGCCTGGCGATGACCGGTGCCACGACGAGCGCCGCCATCGGTTTCGCCGAGCCAGGGCCGCTCGGTCTGGACACCGACGCCGGCCAACGCACGATCTTCGCGCAGGCGCAAGCCTCCCTCGTGGTCGTCGGGATCCTCGGCATCGTCGGAGTCACCAGTGAGTTCGTGCACCAGACCGCCACCCCCACGTTCCTCTCGATGCCGCGCCGCGGCAGGGTCGTGGGCGCAAAGCTCATCACGTACGCCGCCGCCGGCCTCGCCTGTGCGACGGCCTGCACGGCGGTGGTCCTCGCCGTCGCCCTCCCCTGGCTCGCCTCCGAAGACGTCCACGTGGTGCTCAGTGGCACGGATCTCGCTCGCACCCTGGCGGGGGTCGTCCTCGAGGTCGCGCTGTATGCGGTGCTCGGCGTGGCCATCGGTTGCCTGATGCGCAACCAGATCGCGTCCATCGTGGGGTTCGTCGTCTACATCTTCGTGGTGGGCCCGATCCTGACCGGCGTGCCCGCGACCTCCGAGCTCGCGCAGTACCTGCCGTACCAGGCCGGGAACGCACTCAGCCGACTCACGTCGTCAGCTGACGCCGCGATGCTCGGCCAGGCCGCCGGGGGGCTCGTGCTCCTGGCATGGGCGCTCGTGTTCGCCGCGCTGGGCACGCGCGTGGCGGTGCGACGCGACATCACGTGAGAGTCCAGCCCCTGCGCCACCACGTCATCGGTCGCTCGTCGGTTCGACTGGCGCGCTTGGCCGTCCTGGCGAGGACCCCTGAGGGTGCCCGTCGCGGCCCGGACCGGGCTCGGCGATCAGGTCCGTCGTCGGCCCCGACGCGGCGCGCCAAGCCCTGTCGGCGACGCGAGGTCGCTGGACCTCCTAGAAGTTGACCTCGGCGCCCATGAGGACGGTGCGATCGATCGGCAGGTGGAAGTAGTCGGAGGGCCGGGCTGCGTTCTGCGCGAGTGCCCGCACGATCCCCTTGCGCCAGCGCGCCATGCTCGGACGGTCGCTGATCTTGAGGGTGATCTTGGAGACGAAGTAGGTGGCTGTCTCCAGGTCCAGGTCGACACCGTGCTGCTCGACGGCGCACCGGAGGCCGGCCGGGACGTCTTGGTTCTCGGAGAACCCGTAGTCCAGCTGCACGTGGGTGATCTGATCGTGCTCGCTGGCCAGGTGGTCGATCGTCACCCGCTCGGCATCGCGGACGTAGGGGACGTTGAGCGCGCGCGTGGTCACGATCACGACGTTCTCGTGCAGGACCTTGTTGAACTGGACGTTCTCGCGCAACGCGAGGGGCACCGTCTCCTTGTTGGGGTGGAGGAACACCGCCGATCCCGGGATCCGGTTGACATGCACGACCGCGTCGCTGGCGACGTACTCGGTCAACGGCCCCTCGAGCTTGGTGCGGCGCTGCGTCACGACGACGACGCCGCGCCGCCAGGTGAACATGATCGTGCTCACCAGCACGGCCACCAGGATCGGCAGCCAGCCGCCGTGGACCACCTTCGTCACGTTGGCGGAGAAGAACGCCAGCTCGATGACGCCGAAGACGCCACCCGCCAGCAGCACCTGCCAGCGCCTCCACCCCAACGCGCTGTACGCGTACACGCAGAACAGCACGGTCGTCAGGATGAAGGTCGCGGTGACCGCGACGCCGTACGCCGTGGCCAGCCGGCTGGACTCGCGGAAGGTCAGCATCAGCAGGAGCACACCCGCGAAGGCCAGCCAGTTGATGGCCGGCACGTAGATCTGGCCGCCGGTGTGGGCGGAGGTCTGGCGCACGGTCAGCCGCGGCAGGTAGCCCAGGCGCTCGGCCTGGCGCGACACCGAGTAGACGCCCGAGATCACCGCCTGGCTGGCGATCACCGTCGCCATGGTCGACAAGACCACCAACGGGATCCGGCCCCAGCCCGGCGCCATCTGGAAGAAGGGGTTGCTCACCGTCTCCGGATGGGTCAGCACCATCGCCCCCTGCCCGAGGTAGTTCAGGGTCAACGCCGGGAAGACCAGCCCGAACCACGCAGTGATGATCGCGGGTCGACCCAGGTGGCCCATGTCGGCGTACAGCGCCTCCGTACCGGTGATCACCAGCACGATCGCGCCGCTGGCCACGAACGAGATCACCGGGTGGTCAAGGATGAACAGCACCGCGTGGTGCGGCGACAGGGCCGTCAGGATCGCTGGGTCGTCTGCGATGTGCGCCAGCCCCATCGCGGCGAGGGTCAGGAACCACACGACCATGATCGGCCCGAACGACTTGCCGACCTTGTCGGTGCCGTGTCGTTGCACGGCGAACAGCGCCACGATGATCACCACCCCGAGGGCCAGCACCACGTGCGCGAGCGACGGCACCGCCACCTCGATGCCTTCGACGGCGGAGAGCACCGAGATCGACGGGGTGAGCAGACTGTCCCCGTAGAACAGCGAGGCTCCGATGACGCCCAGCACCATCACCAGGGCGTACCGGCGGCCACCCGGCCGCACGCTGCGGCGGGTCAGGTGCGCCAAGGCCAGGATGCCGCCCTCACCGTCGTTGTCGGCGCGCGTGATGAAGCCCAGGTACTTGACGCAGACCACCATGACGATCGACCAGAACATCAACGAGATCGAGCCGTACACGTCCGGGCGGTCCAGCTTCACCAGGCCGTCGTCGATGGAGAAGACCACCTGGATCGCGTACAGCGGACTGGTGCCGATGTCCCCGTAGACGACGCCCAGTGCCGTCAGGGCGAGGACTGCGCGACCTGGCCCGGCTGATGAAGTCATGGGCGCCATTCCAGCATTCGAAAGCTCGCGCGTCGGCAGCGGCCGGGCCCGCACGGGCGAGCACCGCCCGACGAACGCAGGTGACCAGCGCGCTGGTCCGGCGCGTCACTCCTGGTTCGGTGATTGCCCTACGCATCGGGCACCGCGCCGGGCGCCCGGCTCCACGGCACGGCCCAGTCAGCAGGACCGCTGCTCGGCCGCAGATCTCTCCCCACGACGGCCGGGCGGGCCGCGTCGAGGTGAATGGTTGCGCACATGCGAGAGGCCCTCGCAGTCAGACTGTGAGGGCCTCTCGCACTTTGTAGCGGGGGCAGGATTTGAACCTGCGACCTCTGGGTTATGAGCCCAGCGAGCTACCGAGCTGCTCCACCCCGCGTCGGTGAAACCAACCTTACGGGATGGCCGGTGGGCCGACAAATCGGGGTCCCCTCACCCGGTGTCCTTCGGCCCTGCCGCCGCCGCGGGACGGCGTACGAGCGTGTCCTCGTGACCAGCCGGCTGCGACCCGACATGCCCGTGGACGCCACGGACGGCCACGTGGGCAGGCTCGCCGACGTGGTGGTGGACCCCGTGGCCCGCAGCGTGACCCACCTGGTCGTACGACGGGCCCACGCGATCCACCCGCGCTCGCACCTGGTGCCGGTGGCGGCCGCCTCGGTCGAGGGTGACCGGCTGCGGCTCACCTGGACGCGGGAGCAGCTGGAGGCCAGCGAGCCGATCGACGAGACCGACTTCGTCCGGCTCGGCGGCTGGCCGCACCGCGGCGAGGACTGGGACGTGGGCGTCGTGCGGGTGCTGTCGTGGCCGCGGTTCCCCGCCACCGGGCGCCTGGTCGAGAGCGCCGGGCCCGAGGACACGGACACGCTGGTCGAGTTCGACCACCTCCCCCGCGGCACCGTGGAGATCCGCCGCGAGAGCGAGGTCTTCTCCAGCGACCACGTCGTGGTCGGCCACGTCGAGGGCCTGGTCCTCGACGACGAGCACGCGATCACCCACGTGGCGGTCCGCCGGCACGCGCACGGCCTGGGGCACCACGAGCTGCGCGTCCCGGTCCAGCACGTCCGGCGGATCACCACCGACGCGGTCTACCTCGACCTGAACCAGGACGCGCTCGCCGCGCTGGGCTCCGGGCAGGCGGAGTCCGGCTGACCCCCCGCGGCCCTCATGCCCCTCCCCGGCTACTTCTTCTGCTCGTCGGCCAGCGCGACCGCCCGGGCGATCAGGTTCCGGGCCTGCTGGACCTTCTGCGCGTAGGTCACCGGGTCGTGCTGGCTCAGCGCCGCGTCGGCCTGGCGGAACGCCCGGTCGGCCCGGTCGAGCAGGCCCCGGATCCGCTCCTCGACGGTGCCGGTCGGGGCCGAGCCGCCCTGCTTGCCGCCGTTGCCGGTCTTGCCGCCGCCGGTGTTGCCACCGCCCTGGGTGTTGCCACCCTGGGTGGTCCCGGTCGAGCCGCCGGTGACGCCGAGCGCGTCGGCCAGCGACTCCCCGAGGGTCCGGCCGATGCCCGTCTCCCCGCCGTACGACGTCAGCACGTACTGCAGGATCGGATAGCTCGAGCTCGACCCCGCGCGCACGGCGTACACCGGCTCGACGTAGATCAGCCCGTCCTTGATCGGCAGCGTCAGCAGGTTGCCCGGGATCGTCTCGCCGCCCGACCGGTTGAACTGCGCGAGCTCGTTGGCGACCTCGCTGTTCGAGGTGAACTGGTTGGCGATCAGGCCCGGGCCCGGGGTCTGCTGGTCGGGCAGCTGCAGCACCCGGAAGTGGCCGTAGTCCTGGGGATCGGTGGCGTCGGAGTCCACCGACACGAACGCCGCGAGGTTGTTCTTCTGGTACGGCGTGAACACCGAGGTCAGCGAGAACACGCTCTGCTCGGCGCCGTCCTTGCCGGTGGGCTGGTCGACGAACATCCGGTACGGCGGCTGCAGGTGGCCGCGGACGTTCGGGTCCTCGGGCACCTCCCAGCGGTTGTTGCCCTGGTAGAAGTCCTTGGCGTCGGTGACGTGGTAGCGCGCGAACTGGTAGCGCTGCACCTTGAACAGGTCCTCGGGGTAGCGCAGGTGGTCCATCAGCGCAGCCGGGATCGCCGCCTTGGGCTCCACGGTGCCGGGGAACGCCGACTCCCAGGCCCGCAGGATCGGGTCGGACTCGTCCCACGCGTAGAGGTGGACGGTGCCGTCGTAGGCGTCGACGGTCGCCTTCACCGCGTTGCGCATGTAGTTGATCTCGTCGGTGGGGATCGTCCGCAGCCCGGTGTTGGCCTGCAGCGAGTCGTCGGTCATCGTCGAGAACGACTCGCTCTCCGAGGAGGGGTAGCGGTCGGTGGTGGTGTAGCCGTCGAGGATCCACTGGATCCGGCCGTCGACCACCGCCGGGTAGGGGTCGGAGTCCACGGTCAGCCACGGGGCGACCTTCTCGACCCGGTCGCGGGGGTTGCGCGAGTAGAGCACCTTGCTGTCGGAGTTGACCCGCTCGGAGAGCAGGAAGTTCGGCTCGCCGAACTTGACCGCGTACATCAGCCGGTTGATGAAGCTCCCGACCGGGACGCCGCCCTTGCCGGTGTACGTCGTGGTGTCGTCCTGGGCCGATCCGCCGGCGGTGTTGCCCAGGTCGAGCTCCACGTCGGGCTGGCCCGGCTGCTTGCCGACGATCGAGTAGTCGGGGCTCTGCTCGCCGTAGTAGACCCGGCTCTCGTACTTGCCCAGGTCGTGCTGGGCCTGCCCCTCGGCCCACTGGATGTCGGTGGACTCGCTGGAGTTCGAGGCCGGCCGCTGGTTGGCGAAGGCCGCGATGATGCCGTTGCCGTGGGTGTAGACGGTGTGCAGGTTCGACCAGTTGCGGTCCCCGGCGTTGATGCCGTTCTGGTCGAGCTCACGCACGCCCAGCACCAGGGCCCGGTCGACGCCCTGGATCCGGTAACGGTCGACGTCGAGCACGTCGGCGACCGAGTAGTAGGCGCGGATCTGCTGGTTCTGCTCGAAGGTGTCGCGCACCAGGTGCGGGTCGACCAGGGGTACGGCGGAGGTCTCCGACTCCAGGTTCGCGAGCTTCGCGGTGCTCGCCGAGGCCCGGCTGGAGTAGGTCTGCGGCTTGACGTCCTTGATGCCGTAGGCGTCGCGGGTGGCCCGGATGTTGGTGTCGATGTACGGCGCCTCCTTGTCGGCCTCGGAGGGCTTGACCTGGAACTGCTGCACGATGCCGGGCCAGATCAGCCCGAGCAGCACCGCCGACAGCGCCAGCAGCGCCAGCCCGACCGAGGGCAGCACCCAGGTGCGCCGCCAGACGTTGAGGAAGAACAGCACCGCGCAGATCAGCGCGATGAACATCAAGATGTTCTTGGCCGGCCACACCGCCTGGTCGTCGGTGTAGGTCATGCCGGTGATCAGCCCGCCGCCACCGGTGACCAGGTCGAACCGGTCGAGGTAGTAGTCGGCCGCCTTGGCCAGCACGAACACGCCGAGCAGCAGCGACAGCTGGCCCTGCGCCGCGCCCGACAGCCGGTCGTGGGAGGTCTGCAGCCGGACCCCGCCGTACAGGTAGTGGACCGCGGCGGCCGCGAGCAGCGCGACCACGGTCGCGGCCATCACGAAGTTGACCAGGTAGTGCAGCCACGGCAGGTCGAAGACGTAGAAGCCGATGTCCTTGTGGAAGAAGTGGTCCTTGCTGCCGAACGGCACGCCGTGGCGCCAGAGCAGGAAGTGGCGCCACTGCCCCACCGCCGAGGACCCCGCGAAGAGGCCGACGACCACCGAGACGCCGACCAGCAGCCAGGTCCGGATCGGGGTGACCACCTCGCGGTAGCGGTCCAGGCCGGTCTGCTCCGGCGAGCTCGGCCGGAACATCGGCCGCATCCGGTAGGCCAGCACCATGTTGGCGCCGACCACGACCGCCATCAGGACGCCGAAGAAGAGGAACAGCCCGGTGCGGGTCCAGAACAGCTTCGTGAAGACGCCGCCGAACCCGACCGAGCGGTACCAGAGCCGGTCGGTGTACCAGCCGGCGAACGTGGTGAGGGCGAAGAACGCGAGGACCACCACCACCGCGGTGATCACCAGCGCGCGGGACCGGCCCGGCCGGGTCCGCCGCGGCGGCGGCGTGTCGCGCGGGTCGTCGTCGAACAGCTCGCTCATCCCCGTGCCTCCGGGTCGTCGGCCAGCGTGGCCACGAGCAGCTCCAGCAGGCCGGGCACCAGGTCGGCGCCGCCGACCACCGACGCGGCGTCGTCGTGGGCCCGCAGCCGCAGCGCGCAGTACGTCGACCCGCCGCGGGTCGCACCGGCCACGATGCGCACCTCCTGCCGGTCCGGGTGCTCACGGGCGAACTCCTCGGCCGCCGCCGCGTCCTCGGGGATCTCGGCGTCCGCGTCCGGAGGCAGCACCAGCCGCTCCACCACCGCGGCGCAGCCCGCGACGTCGGGGGGCCAGGTGATCGAGTCCAGCACCGCCTCCAGCGGCCGGTCCGGCGTGAGCTGGTCCTGCTCGACCGGGGTCAGGGACCCGGCCGCGTCGGCGGCGTCCAGCCCCATCGCGGCGGCCAGCGCGGGCTCGTGCTCGACCAGCGCCGCGGTGTCGACCAGCGCGTAGAGCCGGGCCGGCTGGTCCCAGCCGCTCTCGGCGATGTGCTGCTCGATCTCGAGCACCGCCGAGGCCAGCGCCGGGTCGGCGTCCAGGTCGGCGGTCAGCTCGGGGCTCAGCTCGGGGCCGAGGTCGGGGTCGAGGTCGGAGCCCAGGTCGGGGCCGAGCTCGTCGTCGGGACCGGTCACGAGTCCTCCTTGCAGGACGGCAGGGGTGCGTCGGGGTCGGCGTCCCAGGTCTTCAGGGCCTGCAGCGCGTCGGGCATCGTCGCGGCCTTGACCAGCCGCATGTCACCGTTCTGGGCGCCGATGGCGTCCTTGCAGTTGTCCGGTGGCACGAAGAACAGCTGCGCGCCGTCACCCCGCGCCGCGGCGATCTTCTGCTGGATCCCGCCGATCGGGCCGACGTTGCCGGACTCGTCGATGGTGCCGGTGCCGGCGACCGTGCGGCCGTCGGTCAACGAGCCGGGCGTGAGCGTGTCGTAGATCCCGAGCGAGAACATCAGCCCGGCGCTGGGGCCGCCGATCGCCGGGTCGAGGTTGACCGAGACCTTGAACGGGAACCGGTAGCCGATCCCCAGCTGGATCCCGATCACCGGCGTCCCGTCCTTCTCCTCCGGCGTCACCGTCACCGGGGTCGGCTCCCCGTTCCGGCGTACGACGAGGTGCACCGGCTGCCCGGCCTGCACCGACTGCACGGCCTTGACGACCTGGTCGCTGGAGGTGATCGGCTTCCCGTCGATCTTCAGGAAGATGTCGCGCACCTTCAGCTTGCCCGAGGCGGGCGTGCCCGGCGAGACGCTGAGCACCTCCACCGCCTGCTTGACGTGGTAGCCCAGCTGCTCCAGCGCCACCGCCGTCGCGGCGTCCTGGGAGGAGACCATCTCCACCGCGCCCTGCTGGCGGTTCTGGGCGTTGGTCTCGTTCTCCTGGTAGATCGCCCTGTAGGGGTAGACCGCGTCGTCCTTGCTGATCCAGTCCTTCATCAGCTCGGCCAGCGTCACCCGGGCCGGCCGGGGCTGGGAGACGTAGACGGTGGTCATCCGCAGCTGCCCCTGGTCGGGGTAGGTGCGGTGCCCGGAGACCTCGATGATCGGCTTGCTGTCCCGCGAGCCGAGCACGTTGACGGTCAGCCCGGGCTCGTAGGTGACGTAGGGCAGCGGCTCGGACGCGGCGGCCACCCACAGCGCGATGAGCAGCGGCGCCGCGATGATCCCGGCCAGGGTGCGCTGCGTCATGGCGCCAAGCCTCTCAAATGCCCGCAACTGCGCCCCCGACCGGTCGCGCCCGCGCCGACCCCGGCCCTCAGGAGACCCGGCGGGAGGGCCGCACCGCGATGCCGGTGCTGCGGTCCCGGGCGGGGGTCCGGGCGGCGTACGCCGCGGGCCGCTTCGGCTCGCGCTGCATCGCCTCGGCCAGGCGACGGACGGCGACCTCACGGTCGACCTCGCCACGACCGGCACGGCCCAGCCAGCCCACCCACACCATCGCCACCACGGTGACGACGACCGGGGGCACCAGCCACAGCAGGATCTCCACGCGCTCAGCCTAGGCGGCGCCGGCCGGTGGACCCGGCAGAAACGCGGGAAGCGCCGCCGGGGCCGGCCGCCCGGGCCCTCGGGGCGTCGCTCATGGGGAGCCGACCCACTCCTCGCCGCCGTCGCCGAAGCGCTGGTGCTTCCAGATCGGCACCTCGGCCTTCAGCGTGTCGATCAGCGCCCGGGAGGCGTCGAAGGCCTGGCCCCGGTGGGCGGCGGTGGTGGCGATCACGACCGCGGCGTCGCCGATCGCGAGCGTGCCGGTGCGATGCACCGCGGCGACCCCGTGCACGTCGTACTCCTCGGCGATCCGCTCGCAGACCTCGCGCAGCCTGGCCTGCGCGGTCGGGTGCGCCGAGTAGTCCAGGCCGTCGACGTCCCGGCCGCCGTCGTGGTCGCGCACCCGGCCGACGAACAGGGTCAGGCCGCCGCTGGCGTCGTCGTCGAGGGCCGCGATCACCTCGTCCACGTCGAGCGCGGTCTCGCGGAGCTCGGCAAGGCGTACGACGGGCCGCCCGGCGGCGGCCCCGGTGGGGTCGGTCACGCCCCCGACCATAGCGGGCAGCGGTCTTCCGCGGCCGCGTACGGTTGACCCATGAGCACCAACCCCGGCGACACCCCCGACGAGCCGGACGAGCACGGCCAGAACCCCTTCAAGGGCACGCCCTTCGAGGCGCTGTTCGGTGGCCAGGCCTTCGGCACCGGCGGCCAGATGCCCGACCTGTCGGCGCTGTTCGGCCAGCTCCAGTCGATGCTGCAGCCCTCCTCCGACGACGGTCCGATCAACTGGGACGTCGCGCTGGACACCGCCCGCAAGCTGGTCGCCCAGCAGCCCGACCCGTCGCCCTCGCAGCGCCAGAAGGACGCCGTGGCCGACGCGCTCCGGCTCGCCGACCACTGGCTCGACGACACCACGACCTTCGCCTCCGGCGTCACCTCGACCGCGGCGTGGAGCCGGGCCGAGTGGATCGTCGGCACCACCGACGTGTGGAAGGTCCTCGTGGAGCCGATCGCCGACGGCTCGGTCCAGGCGCTGTCCAGCGCGCTGCCCGAGGAGGCCCGGGCGATGTCCGGGCCGGTGCTCGGCATCCTCGGCCGCGCGGTGGGCGCGATGCTCGCCGGGCAGATCGGCTCCGGGCTCGGCGGCCTGGCCGGCGAGGTGCTGAGCGTCTCCGACACCGGGCTCCCCCTGGCCCCGGCCGGGAAGGCCGCGCTGCTGCCGGCCAACATCGAGGAGTTCGCCGAGGGGCTCGACGTCTCCGGCGACGACGTGCTGCTCTACCTGGCGCTGCGCGAGGCCGCGCACCAGCGGCTGTTCGCCCACGTGCCGTGGCTGCGCGAGCACCTCATCGGCGCGGTCGCCGACTACGCCCGAGGCATCGAGATCAACGTCGAGGGCATCCAGGGCCGGGTCGAGGAGCAGATGCGCGGCCTCGACCCGATGAACCCGGAGTCGATGCAGGAGATCCTGGACGGCGGGCTCTTCGACCTGCCCCAGTCCCCTGCCCAGAAGGCGGCCCTCGAGCGCCTCGAGATCACCCTCGCGCTGGTCGAGGGCTGGGTCGACGAGGTCGTCCACGAGGCCACCGCGGAGCGGATGCCCGCGGCCGGCAAGCTGCAGGAGGCGTTCCGTCGCCGGCGTGCGGCCGGCGGCCCGGCCGAGCAGACCTTCGCGTCGCTGGTCGGCCTCGAGCTGCGCCCCCGACGCCTCCGCGACGCCTCGACCCTGTGGGGCTCGCTGCGGACCCGGCAGGGCCTCGAGGCCCGCGACGGGGTCTGGATGCACCCGGACCTGCTGCCCACCGCCGCCGACCTCGACGACCCGCTGGGCTTCCGCGAGGGCGCCACCGCGCCCGAGGAGCTGAGCGAGGACGACTTCGACGCCGCGCTGCGCCAGCTGCTCGAGGGCGAGGGCGGCGAGGGCGGGGACACCCCCGGCGCCGACGGCACCGACTCCCCCGGCTCGCCGGGCGAGTGAGCCTGCACGCCGACGCCCTGGCCACGCTCGAGGCCTGGGCGGCGCCGTCGCCCGCCCAGGACCGGCTGCGCCGGACGTACGTCGACCACCTGCGCACGCACCCGCACGCGATGACCCGGGCCTGCTTCCCCGACCACCTCACCGCGGGCGTGCTGGTGCTGCACCCGGACCGGGGCCGCGTGCTGCTCAACCTGCACCGCAAGGCCCGCCGGTGGTTCGCCTTCGGCGGGCACTGCGAGCCGGGCGACGCCACCCTGGCCGGGGTGGCGCTGCGCGAGGGCACCGAGGAGTCCGGCCTGGCCGAGCTGCGCCTCGACCCGGTCCCCGCCCAGCTCGACGTGCACCCGGTGTCGTTCTGCGACCCGCGCGGGACCGTCCACCACCTCGACGTCCGCTACGTCGCCCAGGCCCCCGCCGGCGCCGACCACGCGGTCAGCGAGGAGTCCCTCGACGTGCGCTGGTGGCCGGTCGACGACCTGCCCGAGCTCGAGCCCGAGATGCACCGGCTGATCGACCTGGCCCGCGAGCGGTTCGGCTGAGCGTCGCGGCTTCACCAAGGTATGTCGGCGAAGCCACGCTTCCCGGGTCGAATTCGGAGGGGGAAGTGAACTCCCACCGACATACCTTGGTGAAGCCCGAGCCCGAGCCGCGAGCCCGAGCCGCGAGCCTCCAGACCGGCGCAGCCCCCGGACGGGGCGGGTCAGTCGGCGTCGCCGCTGGGCGGCGGCTCGAGGTGCGCGGCGGCCGACCAGCCGAGCAGGTAGCCCTTGGCCCGTTCGGCCTGGGGGTAGCGGTCCACCCAGGCCCAGAACCGGTCGTCGTGCCCGGGCTCGAGCAGGTGCGCGAGCTCGTGGACGATCACGTAGTCGATGACCCACGCGGGCATCCCGCGCAGCCGCGCCGAGAGCCGGATGGTGCGGTCGCCGGGCGTGCAGGAGCCCCACCGGGACTTCTGGTTGTCGACCCAGCGCACCGACTCCGGCGTGGCCAGCCCGCCGAGGTAGCGGTCACTGAGCGCGAGCGCCCGCTGCCGCAGGTCGGCGTCCGAGGGCCGGCTGCGCTGCTCGGAGCGCTCGAGGCGGGCGAGCATCGTCTGCACCCACTCGGCCTCCTCGGCGCGGCTCAGCGACGCGGGGATCATCACCACGATGCGGTCGCCGTCGCGGTAGGCGGAGACGGTACGACGCCGCCGCTTGCTGCGGCGTACCTCCACCTCCGGGCGTCCCATGGGCTGAAACCTAACCGTTCGCCCAGCCCAGGAGGCGCTCGCGCGGCCAGGTGTTGACGATCCGGTCCGGGTCGATGCCGGCGGCCTCGGCCCGCTCGCAGCCGTACGCCAGGAAGTCCAGCTGCCCCGGCGCGTGGGCGTCGCTGTCGATCGAGAACAGGCACCCGACGTCCCGGGCGAGCTCCAGCAGCCGGGTCGGCGGGTCGCGTCGTTCGGGCCGCGAGTTGATCTCCACCGCAACGTCGTGCTCGACGCAGGCCTCGAAGACCGCCCGCGCGTCGAACTCCGAGCCCGGGCGGGTGCCGCGCCCGCCGGTGACCAGCCGGCCGGTGCAGTGGCCGAGCACGTTCATCCGCGGGTGGCGCGTCGCGGCGACCATCCGGCGGGTCATCGCGTCCTTGTCCATCGCGAGCTTGGAGTGCACGCTGGCGACCCGGACGTCGAGCCGGGCGAGCATCTCCTCGGTCTGGTCGAGGCCGCCGTCGTCGAGGATGTCGACCTCGATGCCCTTGAGCAGCGTGAACCCCGAGCCGGCGAGGTGGTCGTTGACCGCGTCCACGACGTCGAGCTGCCGGGCGAGCCGCTCGGCGCTCAGGCCGCGGGCGACCTTCAGCCGCGGCGAGTGGTCGGTGAGCACGAGGTACTCGTGGCCGAGCTCGATCGCGGTGAAGGCCATCTCCTCGATCGGCGAGCCGCCGTCGGACCAGTCCGAGTGGGAGTGCAGGTCCCCGCGCAGCGCCGCCCGCAGGTCGCGGCCGCCCGCGGCGAGCGGGCCGGCGTCCCTCTCGAGCCGGGCGAGCCGGTCGGGCACCTCGCCGCGCACGGCGGCCTCGATCACCTTCGCGGTGCTGGCCCCGACGCCGGGGATGTCGGTGAGCGTGCCGTCCGCGACCGCGGCCGCCACCGCGTCGGCGCCCAGCGGCAGGATCGCGGCGGCGGCGCCGCGGTAGGCCCGGACCTTGTAGGTGTCCTCCCGGGCGCGCTCGAGCAGGAACGCGATCCGGCGCAGCGCCGCCACCGGCCCCCCGTCGTACGCCGGGGACCCGCCGGCCTCCTGGCCGGGCTCCGGGGCGGCGTCCCGGCCGTTCCCACGCTCCGACACGCCGGTGACCTCCGAACTGTTCTTCGTCCACACCCAGTGGATCAGCATCGCCGCTGGTCAGCGCACTGTACGCCGGGCTCCCGGGCGTGTCGTGCACAGGGTTGTCCCGTGGTCGGGGCCCGCTCTCCACCGCTCACCGCGTGTCGCCCACAGCGTTGTCCACACGTTGTCCACAGGCTGTGGCAATCCGGCGTTGACCGCGGTCGCGTGCGCCTCCTAGGTTGTGGCCAGACAGGCCCCCGGGGCCGCCGAGCGACACTCGCAAGGGGAAGGCAAGTGTCGCGACGCGCACCGGGGGCCTTCTCCATGTCCGCGCTCAGCGCCCGGTGAAGACCGGCGGCCGCTTCTCCCGCGCGGCGCGGATCCCCTCCTGCAGGTCCTCGGTGGCCAGCGTGACCGGCTGGGCCAGCGCCTCCCACTGCAGGCTGGTCTCCAGGTCGGCGTGGCCACCGCCCGCGAGGGCGACCTTGGTGAGGCGGCTCGCGACCGGCGCCGTGCGGGCGATCCCGTCCGCGGTGGCGAGCACGTCGTCCTGGAAGGTCCCGGGGTCGAGCACGCGGGAGACCAGGCCGAGCCGGAGCGCCTCGTCGGCGTCGACGACGCGGCCGGTGAGCAGCAGGTCGCGGGCGTGGGCCTCCCCCACGACGTGGGGCAGCAGGTAGGTGCCGGCCATCCCGGCGTGCATGCCGAGCTTGACGAACGGCGCGCCCAGCCGGGCGCCGGCCGCGGCGTACCTGAGGTCGCACGCGAGCGCGAGGCACAGCCCGGCGCCGATCGCGGGGCCGTTGACCGCCGCGATGGTCGGCACCTCGAGCCGACGGATCGAGAGCCACGCCCGGTAGAACGGCATCATCCGCTCACGCAGGTCGTCGACACTCGCGTCGGGCTCGCTGGCGATCCACGAGGTGTTGCCGCCGGAGCAGAAGGCGCTGCCCTCGCCGGTGACCACCACGGCACGCACCGACCGGTCGGCGGCGAGCTCGTCGACGGCGGCGACCCAGGAACGGGTCATCTCGTCGGACATCGCGTTGCGCTGGTCGGGGTTGGCGAGGGTGAGCACGGCGACGCCGTCGCTGGGACGCTCGAGGCGGAGGTGGGTGAGTTCAGGCATGGGGGACAACGTAGTGAGCCGTCTCCCGGGGCGCCGTGACGCGGTTCACGGCTCCGGTGAGCCTGCCACGCGCCGGGGTGGGCGTGCCATAGGGTCGAAACGGCTCGACGGCGCCCGCCGTCGGGCTCCGACGGGCTTCCCCCAGGAGTACCCCGTCGCGACGACCAGAGTGAGACAGAAGCAAGGAGGCCGTCATGGCGGAGACCTGGAACGGTGAGTTCTACTGCGTGAAGTGCAAGGAGAAGCGCGAGGCCGAGGGCGAGGTCAAGGTCAACGACAAGGGCACGCGCATGGCCAAGGCCGTGTGCCCCGTGTGCGGGACCAACCTCAACCGCATCCTCGGCAAGGCGTGATCCCTTAGCCGAGCGCCACACGAGCACGTACGGCGGCGTCGCCCCGGTCTGCGGACCGGAGCGGCGCCGCCGTCGTCTTCCCCGCCCCTCTCCGCGGCCTCCGACCCCCGCGTGCTGTGGACGAGCACCGGCACGGCGCGGGTCGGCTGTGCGAGCCTGCGGCCATGCCCGTCGCCCGCGCCAACGCGCACCTCGTCCTGCGCCCCGGCGTGCACGTGGTGCGCCGCGACGACCGGCACCTGCAGGTCGGCCTGGAGCCGCCGCAGGCGGTGGTGCTCCCCGACGACGCGCCCACCCGCCGGCTCCTCGAGCAGCTGCGGGCCGGCGAGCCGCCGGTGCCCGGCCCCGTGCCCGGCCTGGTGCCCGGTTCGGAGCAGGCCCGGGTCCTCGCGACCCTCGACGCGCGTGGCCTGCTGGTCCCCGTCGCCACCCGCGACCGGGTGCTGCGGGCCGCCGCCGACCGTCACGCGGCCGCGGGCGTCCTGGCCGGCTGGGGGCCGGCGGCCGGCGAGCGGCTGGCGAACCGTGCCGCGACCCGGGTGGCGGTGACGGCGCCGGTGGACCTCCGGTCCGACGCGGTGCGGCTGCTGCGCTCCTCGGGGCTGGCGGTGGCCGCGCCGGCCGACCGGTCCGACATGGCGCTGGTGGTCAGCGACGTGGTGCTGCCGCGCGCCGAGCTCGACGCGCTGGTCCGGGCGGGCCGGCCCCACCTGGTGGTCGGGCCCCACCGCCACGGGCTCGAGGTCGGGCCGCTGGTGGTGCCCGGGACGACGGCCTGCCTGCGATGCGTCGACGCCCATCGCGCCGAGCGCGACCCGCGCCGCTCGGTGGTGCTCGAGCAGTACGCCGAGGCGACCCGCGCGGCCGGCCCGGTGCCCCGCGATCCGGCGCTGCTGGCGGCGGCGGTGGGCCTCGCGGTGCGCGACGTGGTCTGCTGGGCCGACGGCGAGGTCCCGCTCAGCTGGTCGGCGAGCCTGGTGCTGCGCCCCGCGCTGGCACCGGAGCACCACGAGTGGCGCCGGCACCCCCACTGCGGGTGCGCCTGGGACGAGCTGGCGGGCTGATCACCACCACTCGCTGTCGAGCTTGCCCTCCATCGCCCGCAGGTGCTCGCGGGAGCAGCGGTCACAGAAGTCCTTGGGCCGGCCGTTCTCCACGGCGGTGGACCAGGTCAGCGTCTTGGTCTCGTCGCTCTCCTGGCGCCCGCAGAAGTCACAGGTCCTCACCCCCCGACCCTAACCCGGGCGGCCGACGACCGCCCCGGACGCGACGGGAGCCGGGCACGACGACGGCTGTCGTCGTACCCGGCTCCAGCGTTCGCACCCGCGATCAGGTGCTCCGGAGGTGTCCCCCGGGGGTCACAGCGTGCGAGCGAGCGCGAGTCGCGCCTGCTGCGCTGCCTCCTCGGCCTTGCGGCTGAGACGACGGGCCCGGACCAGCTGGTGGCCCCGGCGTTGCTGGCGCGCCTCTCCCAGGCGCTCGGACATTTGCGCGCGTGCCAGGTTCTCCTGCATGAGATTCATGGTGGTGCTCCGCTTCCGGTAGGTCTTCATGGGTGTAGTCGTGGTCCTTCTTCGAGTGCGCTGCCGACGGGTGTCGACGACTCAGAGCGCGCGGGCGAGGGCGTGACGGGCCTGCTGGGCGGCCTGCTCGGCCCTCCGGTTCAGGCGACGGGTACGGGCGAGGCTGCGCCCGAGCCGCATCTGTTGCGCCTCTCCCAGGCGCGCGGTCATCTGCGCGCGTGCCAGGTTCTCCGGCATGAGGTTCATCGTGGTGCTCCAGTTCTGGTTCGTGTTCGTGGACTTCGTGGTCATCGCTCCGGGCCAACGGGTCAGGAGGCGGCTAGGCGGCCGCCTCGTTCTTGCGGGGACGGCCGCGGGGACGCTTGCGCGGGATCACCACGCCCTGCAGGAAGAGCTCGCCGCCCCACACTCCCCAGGGCTCACGGCGCTCGAGGGCGCCGTCGAGGCACAGGGCCTGGACCGGACAGCCCTGGCAGAGGGCCTTGGCGTGCTCCACGTCGGCGGGCGACTCGGCGAACCACAGCTCGGGGTTGTTGGCCCGGCAGGGAAGCAGCTCGTCGTCCACCCGGCCCGCCTCGTCGTGCAGGAGACCCAGGGTGGGCGCCTCGGCAGTGCCATCGGTGCGGTCGAGAACGCTGATGGTCATGTTTCACCTCCTTCTCTTCTGACCTGATCGCGGTGGGTGGTGCGGGGGCACGGAACCCGGCTGGGGAAACAGAAAGGCCGCGGATCCCGGTTCGGGTTCCGCGGCCTGGAGGCTGCCGATGCTGTTGTGGTGTCAACAGCTGGGCGGTCTCCAGGCACTGGTCCCCGGGAAGTAGGCCTGGGCCGGGCTCACGATGGAGCCGGTGCCGGCGGCGAACTTGCGATCGCGCACGACGGGCGTGGCGAGGGCGCACTTGTCCGCAGCGCCGACGACGGTGCGACCCAGGGTCGAACCGGAGGCGTGGCCAGAGATGGGCATGCCGAAGGTCGACGCGATCTGGGTCGTCGTCGTGGTCATGGTGCTGTTCATCTGGTCCACCTCCTTCGGTGCTCGGGCGCCGGCGTCGTCAGGGCCGTGGTGCGCTGGCTGATGTGTTGCGGGAAAACTATCGCGTGCCCCGCGTAAGGGGCAAACGATTTTATGGGTATTTCCCGGAATTTTTTCAGATCGCCTGCTGCACCAGCGCGAGGACGTCGTCGCCGTACCGCTCGAGCTTCGACCGGCCGATGCCGCTGATCCGCAGCATGGCGTCGGGGCTCTGCGGCCGGTGCTCGGCGATCAGCTGCAGCGTGGCGTCGGTGAACACCACGAACGCCGGCACGCTCTCCTCGTCGGCCTGCTCCTTGCGCCACTCGCGCAGCCGCTCGAACAGCGCCTCGTCGTACGACGCGGGGCAGTCCTCGCAGCGGCCGCGCTTCTTCTCCGCGCCGGTGGACAGCGGCCGGCCGCACTCGCGGCAGCTCGCGACCTTGCGCTGGCGGGGCGCCTTCGGCTCGGGCCGGGCGTGGTCGGGCAGCAGCCCGTCGAGGAAGCGCGAGGGCTTGCGCGAGGCCCGGCCGCCCGGGTTGCGGGCCTGCGCCCACGACAGGGAGAGGTCGAGGCGGGCCCGGGTCATCCCGACGTAGAGCAGCCGCCGCTCCTCCTCGATCGCGGCGGGCGACTCGGCGTAGGTGATCGGCAGCGTGCCGTCCTGCAGCCCGCACAGGAAGACCGAGTCCCACTCCAGGCCCTTGGCGGCGTGGAAGGTCGCCAGGGTGACCCCGTCGGCGACCGGCGCGTGCTGCTCGGCGGCCCGGCGGTCGAGGTCGTCGACGAAGTCCCCCAGCGTCGTGCCCGGGGTCTTCGCGAACTCCGTGGCCTGGTCGACCAGCGCCTGCCAGGACTCCCAGCGGTCCCGGGTCTGGCCGCGGGTGGTGGGCGCCTGGCTGGTCCAGCCCATGCCCGCGAGCGTGCCGTGCACGGTCTCCAGGAACTCCTCGCCCTCCCCCGACCGCGCGGCGCCGCGCAGCCGGGTCACCGCCTCGCGCACCTCGGGCCGGTCGAAGAAGCGGGCGGCGCCGCGGACGACGTACGGCAGGCCGCGGCTGGCCAGCGCCTCCTCGAAGGCCTCGGACTGGGCGTTGATGCGGAACAGCACCGCGACCTCGCCCAGCGACCGGCCCTGCTCGCGCAGCCGCAGGATCGCCGCGGCCGTCGCCTCGGCCTCGGCGACCTCGTCGGGGTAGGGCGTGTAGGTGACCGCGGGCCCGGAGGGGCGCTGCGCCCGCAGGTCGACGCCGCGGCTGGCGGTGCCGGCGAGCAGCGTGTTCGCCGCGGTGACCACCTCCGGGGAGGAGCGGTAGTTGCGCACCAGCTCGATCGAGGTGGTGTTCGGGTGCTTCGTGGCGAAGTCGCGCAGGTAGCCGGCGTTGGCGCCGGCGAAGGAGTAGATCGTCTGCGCGGGGTCGCCGACCACGCACAGCTCGTCGCGGCCGCCGAGCCACAGGTCGAGCAGCGCGGACTGCAGCGGCGAGACGTCCTGGAACTCGTCGACGACGAACCACTTGTACTGCCGGCGCACCTGGGCCGCCACCCGCTCGTCGTCGGCGAGCATGCCCGCGGTGAGCAGCAGCACGTCCTCCATGTCCATCCGGCCCTGGGCGCGCTTGGTCTCCTCGTAGGCCGCGAACACCCGGGCCACGGTCTCGGCGTCGTGCCCGGACACCGAGCGGCCCCGCCGGGTGGCCAGCCGCGCGTAGTCGTCGGGGTGGACGTTGCTCACCTTGGCCCACTCCACCTCCGAGGCCAGGTCGCGCAGCAGCGCCTGGTCGGCGCTCAGCCGCTGCCGCCGGGCGGCGGTGGCCAGCAGGCCGATCTTCGACTCCACCAGGGTCGGCAGCTCGGTGCCGTGCACGCGCGGCCAGAAGAACCGCAGCTGGCGCAGCGCCGCGGAGTGGAACGTGCGCGCCTGGACCGGGCCCGCGCCGAGCATGCGCAGCCGCCCCCGCATCTCGCCGGCGGCCCGGGTGGTGAAGGTGACGGCGAGCACCTCGGTGGGGGCGTAGACGCCGGTGGCCACCCCGTGGGCGATCCGGTGCGTGATCGCCCGGGTCTTGCCGGTGCCGGCACCGGCCAGCACCCGCACCGGGCCGCGCAGCGCCTCGGCCACCCGCCGCTGCTCGGGGTCGAGCGCGGCCAGCAGGTCCTCGGGCCCGGTGGCGGTGGCCATGGGAACAACTCCTCGGTGTCGCTGGTTGAATCCTGTGGTCCGAAACCCTAGACGGGCCTGCTGACAGCCCCGAGCCGAGGAGATGTTCACTTGTTCACGATGTACACGACGCCCTGGTGCGGCTACTGCCACCGGCTCAAGGGCCAGCTGGACCGCGAAGGCATCACCTACGACATCGTGGACATCGAGCAGGACCCGGCCGCCGCAGGCATCGTCGAGTCCGCCAACGACGGCAACCAGACCGTCCCGACGCTCGTGTACGTCGACGGCAGCGCGCAGACCAACCCCTCGCTGATGCAGGTCAAGGAGAAGCTGGCCGCGCTGGCCTGAGTCCCACCGGTCGGGCGCGGCCCGTCGCTCACCAGGAGCCGGGCAGCGGCCCGCCGTACCAGTGCTCGACCAGCGACCGGGAGATCGAGACGCCGCCGGGCAGCAGCAGCGTGCCCGCCTCCGCCTCGGCCTTCATCTGCGCGCGGGTGAACCACCGCGCCTCAGCGATCTCGTCGTCGTCCACCGAGATGGCGGTCGTCTCGGCCCTGGCCACGAAGCCCAGCATCAGGCTGGCGGGGAGCGGCCAGGGCTGGTTGCCGAAGTAGCTCACCTCGCCGACCCGCACGCCGGTCTCCTCGGCGACCTCGCGGCGCACGGCGTCCTCGAGGGTCTCTCCCGGCTCGCAGAAGCCCGCGAGCGTGGAGTAGCGGCCCGCCGGCCAGCTCGCCTGGTGGCCCAGCAGGCACCGCTCGTCCTCCGAGCCCGGCTCGCCCACGGTGACGAGCATGATCACCGCCGGGTCCGAGCGCGGGAACTGCACGCGCCCGCACTCGGAGCACCTCAGCTCGTGGCCCGCCGCCCGCGGCTCCAGCCGGCCGCCGCAGCGGCGGCAGTGGCGCGTGGCGCGCAGCCACTCGGCCAGGCCGATCGCGTGCAGGACCAGCGGCGCCTCGTCGACGCCCTCGCCGGCCAGGTGCGGCAGCACGTCCCGCAGCCCGACCCACTCGTCCGGCTCGCCGGGCGCGTCCTCGGGGTCGACCATGACCGCGAAGTGCGTCCGGTCGCCCTGGTCGCCGAGCAGGATCCGCAGGCCCGCGGGCGCCTCCCGGGCGGGCACCCACACCAACCGGCCCGCGACCGGGCGGACCCGGGCGCCGTTGAGCACGAGCACCCGGGTCTCCGGGTCCTGCCAGCGCTGCTCCAGCCAGGGGTCGTCGGTGCGCCGGACCCCGGTCCGGTCGTGGGGGTTGGCGGCCAGTCGGAGGTGCGGGTAGCTCACGGCACGAGGCTAGTCCGTGCCGGGTTGGGTGGGCGGCCCCGCTGGCCCTAGGCTCCGCTCGAGTGAGCACCCACATCGGCGCCGAACCCGGCGAGATCGCCCCCGTCGTCCTCATGCCCGGCGACCCGCTGCGCGCGCGGTGGATCGCCGAGACCTTCCTCGAGGACGCCAAGTGCTACTCCGAGGTCCGCGGCATGCTCGGCTACACCGGCACCTGGCGCGGGCGACGCGTCTCGGTCCAGGGCTCCGGCATGGGCCAGCCGTCGCTGGCGATCTACGCCAACGAGCTGTTCCGCGAGTACGACGTGGAGTCGATCGTCCGGGTGGGCTCCTGCGGTGCGCTGACCGAGCGGCTGGCCGTCCGCGACCTCGTCATCGCCTCGGGCGCCTGCACCGACTCCTCGATGAACCGGATCCGCTTCGAGGGCCTCGACTACGCCCCGGTCGCCGACTTCGGCCTGCTGCACCGGGCGTACGACGCCGCCCGGACCCGCGCCGAGGGGGCGGGCGTGCACGTCGGGCTGATCCTCAGCAGCGACTCCTTCTACAGCCCGCGCCCCGAGCTGACCGCCCGGATGGTGGAGCACGGCGTGCTCGCGGTCGAGATGGAGGCCAGCGCGCTGTACACGATCGCCGCCGGGCTCGGCCGCAAGGCGCTGACGGTCTGCACGGTCTCCGACCACGTCGTCACCGGCGAGCAGACCTCGGCGGCCGAGCGGGAGACGACGTTCGCCGCGATGGTCGACATCGCCCTCGAGGCGGCCCTCGGCGAGGACTGACCGGGGCGGCGCCGACCGTCGAGTTGGGCCTTGCCGGGCCACGAGTTGGGCCTTGCCGGGCGACGTCTGCCGGGCCGGGCCAACTCAACCGGAGGCCCACTCAACCCCGGGAGGCCCAACTCAACGCCCCGGGAGGCCCAACTCAACGCCCCGGCAGGCCCAACTCAACACCCGGGAGGGCCAGCTCAGCCGATGAGGCGCTCCAGGTCGGTGCGGTCGGGCAGGCCGGTCGGCTCGACGACGTCGCCGGTGCGGACGTAGTAGAACGCGACCCGGACCCGGTCGACCGGGACGCCGGCGAGCTCGGCCCAGGCGATCCGGTAGATCGCGAGCTGGAGCGGGTCGGCGGTCGCCTCGCGGTTGGTCTTCCAGTCCACCAGCAGGTAGCCGGGCCGGCCGTCGACGAGCTCCTCGTAGACGGCGTCGATCCGGCCACGCACGACCTGGCCGGCGAGCACCAGCGCGAACGGCGCCTCCACCGCGTGCGGCACCCGGTCGGCGAACGGACCCTCCTCGAAGCGCTTGACCAGCTCCAGCAGCTCGGAGTCGTCGTCGATGCCCTCGTCGCCGCGGCCGGGCAGCTCGTCGGGGTCCAGCAGCAGCTGCTGGCCGAACCGCGCCTCGACCCACGCGTGGAAGCGGGTGCCGAACCGGGCCGCCGACGAGGGCCGCCGCGGCATCGGCCGGGCCAGGTCGCGGGCGAACGCGTCGGGGTCGTCACGCAGCCGCGCCAGCGAGGTCGCCGACAGGCTCGAGGGCAGCGGCACCTCCACCTGCGGCGAGCGGTCGCGCCGCGCCTCCTCCAGCAGCCGGGCGATCTCGTCGTCCCACTGCGCGATCCGGTCGAGGTGCAGCACGTCCTCCACGGTCTGGTCGTCGACCGGGCGGGCGTCCCGCACCCGGGCCGCGGCCTCGATCCGCCGCTCCACCTCGGCGGTGCGGTGGGAGATCGGCCAGGGCAGGTCGGGCGAGACCTCGGCGTACGGGCTGGTCGCGCCCTTCGGCGGGGCGTCGACCCACTGGTCGGGCACCCCGCCCCAGGCCTCCATGGCCTCGCGGGTGGCGCGGAGGTACGCCGAGGGCCCGCGGGCGGTCTTCAGCTGCGCCTTCCAGCACCAGGCGGAGACGAACAGCCGGTGCCGGGCGCGGGTCCAGGCGACGTACCCCAGCCGCAGCTCCTCCTCCGCCTCGTGGGCCCTGGCGGCGGCCGCGTGCGCGGCGATGTCCTCCGGCGTGTGGCCCCTGAGCACCGGCAGGTCGCGGGCGTCGCCGCGCAGCGCCGCGGGCATCACCGACGGCACGGTCAGCCAGCTGGACCGGCCGCGGTTGGTGGGGAACTTCTGCTCGGTGACGCCGACCAGGAAGACCGCGTCCCACTCCAGGCCCTTGGCGCGGTGCACGGTCAGCAGCTTGACCGAGTCGGCCTCCGACGGGGTGGCCACGTCGAGGCCCTGGCCGAACTCGTCCTCGGCCTCCAGCCAGGCCAGCAGCGCCGCCAGCGTCACCTGGCCGTCGACGGCCTGGAACTCCGCGACCGCCTGCACGAACAGGTCGAGGTTGTCGCGCCGGGCCGCCGCCGCGGGGCTGACCGAGGCGGCCAGCTCGAGGTCGATGCCGGTGACGTCGACGATCCGGCGGACCAGGTCGAGGATCGGCTCCCCCACCGCGGCCCGCAGCCGCCGCAGCTCCTCGGCCAGCAGCGTGAACCGCTGGCGGGCCTCGAGGGAGTACTCCAGGTCGCCCGGGTCCTCCAGCGCGTCGCACAGCGACGGGATCTCGGTGGGGTCGGCGCCCTCGACCGCGGCCCGGAGCTGGGCCTGCAGGTCGGGCACGCCCCCGGCACCTGGCCCGTTCGCGCCGCGCTGGTCGCCGGCGAGCTCGGAGGCCCGCCGGCCGAGCAGCGCCAGGTCGCGCGGGCCGATCGCCCACCGCGGCCCGGCGAGCAGGGTCAGCAGCGCGGCGTTGGCGGTGACGTCCTGGACCAGGGTCAGCGTCGCGACCACCTCGGCGACCTCGGGCAGCCGCAGCAGCCCCTTGAGGCCGACGATCTCCACCGGGATCTCGCGGTCGCTCAGCGCGTCGAAGACCGCCGCCGCGTGCGCGTTGTCGCGGGTGAGGACGCCGATCTCCTTCCAGGCCGGCCCGTCGCCGGCGGCGGCCAGCTCGGCGTGCACCTCCACGACCCGGTCGGCCAGCCAGTCCAGCTCCTCGTCGTAGGTCTCGTGCACGGCGACCCGGACCTCGCCCGGCGCGGCGCCCGGTTTGGCCTCCAGCGGCCGCAGCCCCGGGCGGGCGGCGTACAGGTCGGCGGCGAGGTGGTTGGCCGTGGCCAGGATCCGCTCGTCGCTGCGCCGGTTGACCGTCAGCGGGTAGGTGCGGGGCTCCCCCTCGGCAGCCGGGAAGTCCTGGGCGAACTCGAGGATGTTGGACACCGAGGCGCCCCGCCAGCCGTAGATCGCCTGGTTGGGGTCGCCGACCGCGGTGACCGGGTGCCCGCGGCCGTGCTCCGGGTCGGACCCGGAGAAGAGCCGGCTGAGCATCAGCGCCTGGGCCACCGAGGTGTCCTGGTACTCGTCGAGCAGCACGATCTTGAACTTGCCGCGCTCCAGCGCCCCGACCTCCGGGCGCTGCTCGGCGAGCCGGGCGGCCAGCGCGATCTGGTCGGAGAAGTCCATCAGGCCCAGGTGGCGCTTCAGGTCGCGGTAGGCCTCCACGAGGCCGAGCAGCTCGGCGCGCCGGTCGATCGCGGAGATCGCCTTCTCGTTGCGGGCGCGGTAGGTCTTGCGGGACTCCGCGGCCATCCCGTCGACGAACCGCTGCCGCTCGGCGGCGTCGTGCTCGCGCACCGCGGCGGGGGTGACGAGGTGCTCGCTCATCTCGGCGTCGAGCGCGAGGAGGTACTGCACGACGTGGCGCGGGGAGTCGGAGAGGTGCTCGACCGGGCGGGTGTAGCGCTGCACGACCCGGGCGGCGAGCTGGTAGCGGCTGGCGTCGGCGATCAGCCGGGTGTCGGGCTCGTGGCCGATCCGCAGGCCGTGCTCGGAGAGCAGCGCCGAGGCGTAGGAGTGGTACGTCGAGACCGTCGGCTCCTCGACCTCCCCCTCGGACGCGGCCTCGCCGTCGGGCCCGGCCAGCGGCCGCAGCTCGCGGTCGGGCAGCAGCCCGGCCTGCCGCAGGCTGGCGCGGATCCGCGTCGCCAGCTCGGCGGTGGCCTTGGTGGTGAAGGTCAGGCCGAGGATCTCCGCCGGGGCGACCCGGCCGGTGGCCACCAGCCACACCACCCGCGCGGCCATCACCGTGGTCTTGCCCGACCCGGCGCCGGCGATCACCACCGCCGGCTCGAGCGGCGCGGTGATCGCCGCGAACTGCTGGGGGCTGAAGGTCCAGCTCTCGCCGAGCAGGTCGCGCAGCTGCTCGGGGGTGTCGATGCGCAGGCTCACGACAGCACCGTCCCCGCTGCCTTGGACGGGCAGAGCGCCTGGAAGGCGCACCGGTCGCAGTGGCCGCCCGGCCGGGCGACGAACTCCTCCGCGCGCAGCGCGCCCACCGCCTGCATCAGCTGCTCCTCGATCAGTCGGGGCCGGCCCTCGTCGCGTGGCTGGGGCGACTGCTGCTGCACCTTGGGCAGCTCACCGCCCACGCGCAGCTGGACCAGCTCGGCACCCCCGGCCTCGGCCGGGTGGCCGAGGACCTCGTCGGCCGCGCCGTGCTCGACGGCGAGCTGGTAGAGCCCGAGCTGGGCGTGCCGCTCCACCTCGGGCCCGGTGGGTGGGTACTTGCCGGTCTTGAGGTCGACGACCACGACCCGGCCGTCCTCGTCGAGCTCGAGGCGGTCGGCGTACCCGTGCAGGCGCACCACCTGCCCGTCGGGGAGGCGCACCTCGGCCCGCACCTTCGGCTCGGTGGCCAGCAGCGTGCGCGCCCCGGGGCGCCGGCTCCAGGCGAGGAACCGGCGGATCGCGTCGGCGACCGCGGCCCGCTCGCGGGAGCGCGACCAGGGCGTGCGGAACTCCATCCGGTCCCACACCTCGTCGATCATCGAGTCGACCAGGCGCAGCACCCCGGCCTCGTCCGTCTCGGCGGCTGCGTCGGGGCCGCCGACGTCGGCCGCGGCGTCGAAGTCGCCGGAGGCGATCCGCTCCGCGACCGCGTGCACGACCTTGCCGAAGCCCTGGCTGGCCGAGCTGACCACCGCGCCGCCCGCCTCCCGCTGCAGGAACCACTGGGCCGGGCAGGTGAGCAGCCCCTCCAGCGCGCTCGCCGAGATCGTCAGCGGCTCCTCGGACGGCCGGACCGGGCGGTCGGAGCGGCTCGGGGCCCGCAGCCCCCACCAGGAGGCGGGGTCGGCGCCGGGCGCCACCGGGCGGCCGTGCACGTCGGTCTCGGCCAGCATCCGCAGCCGGGAGGCGGCCGCGGCGCGCAGCGGCTCGGGCTGCTCGGGGTCGGCGAGGGTACGCCGCAGCTCGGCGACCAGGCCGGTCATCGACAGCGGGCGGCGGGGCCGGCCGATCCGGTGCACGGGCTCGTGGCCGAGCTCGCCGACGAACCGGGACGGCTGCTCGCCCTCGTCGTCGGGCGACCGCACCGCGGTGACGACGAGCCGCTGGCGGGCCCGCGTGACGGCGACGTAGAACAGCCGGCGCTCCTCCGCCAGCACCGCGCCGCGGGTCAGCGGGGGCAGCAGCCCGTCCCGCCCGATCCGGTCGGCGCCGAGCAGCGAGTCGCGGCGCCGCAGGTCGGGCCAGGCGCCCTCCTGGACGTGGGCGACGACGACCAGCCGCCACTCCAGGCCCTTGGAGCGGTGGGCGGTCAGCAGCCGCACCGCCTCGCCGCGCACCCCGCGGTCGGCGAGGGTGTCCGCGGGGATCTCCTGGGCGCGCAGCGTGCCGAGGAAGCTCGCGATGCTGGCGTGGCCCTGCTGCTCCTCGGCCCGCGCGGCGGTCTCGAAGAGCGCGCAGATCGCGTCGAGGTCGCGGTGGGCCAGCCGGGCGCCCGGCCCGCCGGCCTGGGTGGCGATCCGCAGCCGGCGGCCCCAGTCGGAGCCGTCCCACAGCACCCACAGGACCTGCTCGATGGTGGCGCCGTCGTCGAGCTCCTGCCGGGCGCGGGCGAGCAGGTCGGCCAGCCGCAGCGCCCGCCGGGCCGGCTCGCCCTCGATCCCGGTCAGGGAGCCGGGCTCCAGCAGGGCGTGGCGGAGCAGCTCGCGGGCCGGGGTCTCCGGCTCGCGGCGGCGCAGCGCCCTGGTCAGCGCGCGCACGTCGGTGGCGTCGAGGCCGCCCAGCGGCGAGGTGAGCGCGGCCTCCACCCGGTCGGGCCCGACGAAGTCGTCGTCGGTGGGGTCCTCGACGCCGGCGTCGACCACGAGCGCCAGCGTGCCGAGCAGCGGCACCACGGCCGGCTCGCGCACCAGCGGCGTCTCGTCGCTCGCGACCTCGACCGGGACGCCCGCCGCGGCCAGCGACCGGCGCAGGCCCGGGATGCTGGACCGGCCGGAGCGCACCAGCACCGCCATCTCCGACCAGGGCACGCCGTCCTCGAGGTGGGCGCGCCGCAGCAGGTCGGCGACGTTCTCGGTCTCGGCCCGCGCGGTGTCGAAGGTCAGCACCTCCACCGAGCCCGCGCCGTAGGCGTTGGCGGCCGGCTCCGGCGAGCGGAACGCGGCGTACTGCTCGGCGGGGATCGCCCCCCGCACCGCGATCGCCGAGGCGACCGTGCGCGAGGCGCGCAGCAGCCGCGACCCGAAGCGGCGGGTGGTGCCGAGCGCGACCACGGGGGCGGGGTCACCGGCGGCGGTGCGGAACTCGGAGGGGAAGTCGAGGATGCCGCGGACGTCGGCCCCGCGGAAGCCGTAGATGGACTGGTCGGGGTCGCCGACCACCGTGAGGTCGCGGCCGTCGCCGGCGATCGCGCGCAGCAGCGCGACCTGGCTGGGGTCGGTGTCCTGGTACTCGTCGACGAAGACGTGGCGGAACCGGGCGCGCAGCTCGTGGCGGTGGGTCTCGGCCTCGACCACGGCCCGCGCGATCAGGTCGGGGTAGTCGATCGCGCTCTGGTTGCCGAGCACGTCGAGGTACTGCCGGAGGAAGTGTCCGGCGGCCTCGAGCTCGGGCACCCGCTCACGCCGGCCGAGCCCGACCAGGTCGTCGGGGTCGAGGCCCCGCTCGCGGGCGCGGGCCAGCACCGCGTGCACCTCGCGGGCGAACCCGCGGGTGCCCACCGCGGCCCGCAGTGCCTCGGGCCAGCGCACCGACTCGGGGTGGTCGGTCAGCAGCTCGGTGAGCACCACGTCCTGCTCGGGCGCGCTGAGCAGCCGCAGCGGCGCGGCGTACAGCTCGGAGGGCGCGTAGAGGCGCACCAGGCCGTAGGCGAAGGAGTGGAACGTCGAGCTCATCGTCGTGCTCATCGTGCGGCCCAGCCGGGCGGTCACCCGGTCGCGGAGCTGCTCGGCGGCCTTGCGGGAGAACGTCAGCGCGAGCACCTCGTCGGGGCGCGCCCCCTCCTCCACCCGGCGCACGATCGCCTCGACCATCGTGGTGGTCTTGCCGGTGCCGGGGCCGGCCAGCACGAGCAGCGGACCGCCCGGGTGGTCGACCACCCGCTGCTGGTGCTCGTCGAGCGTCGGGACGTCCGTCACGGTGTGCGGACGGACCAGCTGGTACGTCGTCGCGGCGGCCGGGGAGCTCATGGCGGCCACTCTCGCACCCGGCTCCGACACTCGCCGTCAGCAGGGCCGCGAGCCTGTGCAGACCTGCCATGTACCGCCGTCCGCGCCAGGTGGTTGAGTGGCCGCCATGACCGCGTCCACGCCTGCGCCCCCAGCGGAGGGGCCGCTCTCCGACCTGCTCGTCCTCGACCTGACCCGGGCCCTGGCCGGCCCGCACGCCGCGATGATGCTCGGCGACATGGGCGCCCGGGTGATCAAGGTCGAGTCGCCCGCCGGCGACGACACCCGCGGCTGGGGGCCGCCGTTCGTCGGCGAGGAGGACGAGCGGGAGTCGACGTACTTCCTCTCCACGAACCGCAACAAGGAGTCGCTGGTCCTCGACCTCAAGACCGAGGAGGACCGCGAGGTGCTGGCCCGGCTGGTGCAGCGCGCCGACGTGCTGATGGAGAACTTCCGCACCGGCGTGCTCGACCGGCTCGGCTTCCCGGTCAGCCGTCTGCACGAGCTCAACCCCGGCCTGGTGGTGCTCTCGATCACCGGCTTCGGGCACGACGGCCCGGAGGCGAAGCGGGCCGGCTACGACCAGATCGCCCAGGGCGAGGGCGGCCTGATGTCGCTGACCGGCACCGAAGCCCCCACCAAGGTCGGCGTCCCGATCGCGGACCTGCTGGCCGGCATGAACGGCGCGTTCGGCGTGCTGGCGGCGCTGCACGAGCGGACCCGGACCGGCCGGGGTCGTGTCGTGCGCACCTCGCTGCTGGCCGGGATGGTCGGTGTGCACGCCTTCCAGGGCACCCGCTGGACGGTCGCGAAGGAGGTCCCCGGGCTGGCCGGCGACCACCACCCCTCCATCGCGCCCTACGGCCTGTTCGAGACCGGGTCGGCGCCGATCCAGATCGCCTGCGGGTCGGAGAACCTGTGGCGGGCGCTGTGCGCCGCGCTCGACCTCGACCCGGCCGACCCACGGTTCGCCACCAACTCCGACCGGGTCGCCGACCGCGACGAGCTGATCGCGCTGCTCGAGTCGCACTTCGCCACCGACCCGGCCGAGCACTGGCTCGCGCTGCTCGCCGAGGCCGGGGTGCCCTCGGGCAAGGTGCGCACGCTCGACGACGTCTACGGCTGGGAGCAGACCCGCTCACAGGGGCTGCTCCTCGACGTCGAGCACGCCACCCAGGGGCACCTGCAGCTGCCCGGCTCGCCGGTCCGGTTCGACGACAACCCGTTCTCCGGCGGCCGGTCGACCCACGCCGCTCCCCCGACGCTGGGCCAGCACGACTCCGCGATCCGGGAGTGGCTGGACTCCGCGGACTGACGAGGGGCCCCACGGGGCCGGACGGGGGCTGACGTCCCGGAGGCGGTTCCGGGCCCTTGGTCCCTCCTCGGGACGGTGCGCGCTGCCTACCGTGACGCACATGACCGACACCAGGAGTGACCCACGGGGCGGCGCCGATGGCGGCGCCAAGGGCGGCACGACGGCTGGGGCCGGCAAGGGCGGCGCCGGGCCGAGCCACGCCGTCGTCCTCCTCTCCCGCGCGCTCGACCAGGCCGGTGACGTGCTGGCTCGGGTGCATCCCGACCAGCTGCACCGGTCGACGCCGTGCCGCGACTGGGACGTGGCGAGGCTGATCGCCCACCTCGTGGCCGCACCGACCCGCTTCCTGGCGGCGATGCGCGGCGAGGACCCGGACTGGTCGGCCGAGCCGCCGCCGATCGGCACCGAGTGGGCGCAGGTCTTCCGCAACGAGGCCGACGACCTGATCCACGCCTGGCACCAGCAGGGCGACCGCGCCGACAGCCGGATGGTGGACTGGCAGACCGCGGAGTTCGCGGTGCACAGCTGGGACCTGGCCCAGGCGACCGGCCAGTCGACCCGGCTCGACCAGGAGGTCGCCGAGCAGGCGCTGGCGTTCATGGCCTCCGGGCTCACGCCCGACAACAGGGGCGACGCGTTCGCCCGCGAGGTCGAGGTCGAGGACGACGCCCCGGTCTACCACCGGCTGGCGGCGTACGCCGGCCGGCAGCTCGACGACGCCTGGGCGGACGGCAGCGCCTGACCCAGCGCCCGCTCCTGCGCCTGACCCAGCGCCCGCTCCTGCGCCGGACGCAGCCCGGGACGCCATCCGTGCCGGTCGCCGCAGCGACCGGTCCGGATGACGTCCCGGGTGCGTCGGGCCCGTGGGCCCCGGGGCTCAGCCGAGGTCGACGATCGCGGCCACCGGGCCGCCGCCGTCGGGGCCCTGGTGCGCGGCCGAGACCGACACGAACACGGCCGGGTCGCCGGTCACCGCGGCGGTGACGCCGCCGACGCAGGACTTGATCTGCCGGTGCCAGTGCACGTCGGAGTCGTCGAGCATCGCGTTGCGGCGGCCGCGGACCTCGCCGTCCTGCGAGACCTCGCACTTGAGGAAGACGTTGACCAGCCGGCCGTCGAGGTCGGAGGTGCGCGGGCGCTCGGGCAGGTCGAGGCCGGCGTCCTTGATCGCCTCCCAGATGCCGTCCTGGTCCAGCGCGTCCTTCATCACCGAGTGGCCGATCCGGTAGCGGCCACCCACGCCCGGCGCGTTGCCGACGACGACCACCTGGGCCTGGTCGAGCTCGACGCCGGAGGAGCAGGAGGCGACCGAGGAGTAGAGCGAGCGGTCGTGCATGACGTCCTCGTCGGAGGGCATGTCGATCTCGCCCAGCGCGACGGCGATGCCGAGCGCGGTGCAGCCGTTGGAGAGGTCCATCGACTCGTGGGTGTGCTCGGTCCACACGGTCTTGCCGCGGCTCTTGGCGTCGCGGATGGTGTGGATCGTCAGCAGCGGGGTCTTGGTCTGGACGTAGTGCACGTCCTTGGGGTCGGCGATGCCGGCGCGCTCCATCGCGACCTTCACCGCATCGGCGACCTTCCCGATCATCGCGGTGCGGCCGATGTCCTCGGGCAGCAGCTGCTCGCTCATCGCGAAGCCGACGGTCAGCCGCGGCTCGTCGGTGGGCTCGGCGTCGACGGTGGCGAAGATCGTCGCGTGGGGGCTGATCACGCCGTCGGTGCCGCCGGACCACACGATCGGGACCTGCTTGACCTGCTCGGCCGGGGCACCCTTCTCGACCAGGACCTCGCGGAAGGCGCGGTCGGCGATGATGCGGGTGTAGTCGTTGACACCGCCGTTGCCCTCGGTCTTGCCGATGATGGCGATGACCCGGTCGGCCTCCATGACGCCGTCGTCGATGAGCTTCGCGAGCTCCGAGGCGTCGGCGACCGAGTGGATCGGGACCTTGCGTACTTCGATGGCGCTGGGCACTGTCAGTTCTCTCCTTGGTCGGGTACGACGACGGTTCCGCCGTCGGCGGTGATGGCTTCCACGATGTGGTCGAGGCTCGTGATGACCGCCCGCGATCCGCCCTGCTCCACGAAGCGGCACGCGGCGTCGACCTTGGGCCCCATGGAGCCGCTGGCGAAGTGGCCGTCGGCGGCGTACCCCCGCAGCTCGGAGACGGTGACCTCGCCGAGCGGGCGCGCCTCGGGGGTGCCGTAGTGGAGGACGGCGTTCGGCACGTCGGTGGCGATCACCAGCACGTCGGCCGCGACGTCCCGGGCCAGCAGCGCCGCACCGAGGTCCTTGTCGATGACCGCCTCCACCCCGTGCAGGGTGCCCTCGGCGTCGCGGACGACGGGGATCCCGCCGCCGCCGTTGGCGACCACGACGAAGCCGGCCTCCACGAGCGCCTGGACGGCCGGGGCGTCGACCACCTCCAGCGGCTCCGGGGAGGCGACCACGCGTCGCCAGCCCTTCTCGCCGCGGTCCTCCCAGGTCTCGCCGTGCTCGACGAGCAGCTTGGCCTCCTCGGCCGGCAGGAACCGGCCGATCGGCTTGGTCGGGCGGGTGAAGCCGGGGTCGTCGGCGTCCACGCGGGCGCGGGTGACGACCGCGGCGGTCCGCCGGTCCACGCCCCGGCCGGCCAGCGCCGCGTCCAGGGCGTTCATCAGCACGAACCCGAGCGTCGCCTGGGTCTGGGCGCCGCACCAGTCCAGCGGGACCGGCGGGACCACCGCGGCGGCGAGCTCGTTCTTCACCAGCAGGTTGCCGACCTGGGGCCCGTTGCCGTGGGTGATGACGACGTCGACGTCGTGCTCGAGGAGGTTCGCGACCGCCTCCATCGCCACGTGGGCGGCGGCGATCTGGTCCTCGGGCCGCGCCCGGCCGTCGGTGTTGGTCATGGCGTTGCCGCCGAGCGCGAGGAGGACCTTCATGCGTCGAACCTAGTGACCCGGGACACCCGGCAGCACCGTGTCACGCGACCAACCAGCGCGGGTTTCGCTGGCAAGACTTGCCAACCGCCTTGGGGGGCGCTCAGCGCCCGCCCGCGACCCGCAGCGTGGTCCCGGTGACGTACGACGCCTGGTCGCTCATCAGCCAGGCGATCGCGTCGGCGACCTCCGCGGGCTCCCCCGCGCGGCCCAGCGGGACCTTCGCGCCCATCCGTTCGAGGCGCCCCGCGTCGCCGGCGTCCTCGTGGATCCGGGTGCGCACCAGGCCGGGCGCGACCCCGACCACCCGCACGCCCTGGTCGGCGACCTCCTGGGCCAGCCCGACGGTGAGCGCGTCCACGCCGGCCTTGGCGGCCGCGTAGTGCACGTACTCCCCCGGCGCGCCCAGGGTCGCCGCCCCCGAGCCGACGTTGACGAGCACGCCACCGGACCCGCCGTAGGACCGGGCGAGCGCGCGGACCGCGGCCCGCGCGACCAGCAGCGCGCCGGTCAGGTTGAGGTCGACGACCCGGCGTACGACGTCGACCGGGGTCTCCGCGAGCGGGCCGAGGTGCAGCGTGGCGCCGGCGTTGTTGACCACCCCGGTCAGCCGGCCGTGGGCGGCGGCCCGGGCGAAGAGCCGCTCGACGCCGGCCGGGTCGGTGACGTCCGCGCGGACCACGAGGCAGCGGGCACCGGCGTCCTCGACCGCCAGCCGGCACTCCTCGGCGGCCGCGTCGTCTCGGGCGTGGCCGAGCACCAGGTCGTGGCCGTCGGCGGCCAGCCGCAGCGCCGTCGCGGCGCCGATGCCGCGGGTGCCGCCGGTGATGAGGGTCAGGGGTCGCTCCACGGCCGCCAGTCAACCAGTCCCGGGTCGCGGGTGGGGACGCCGTGCCATGGTGGAGCGGTCCCGCCCGTCCGCTCGAGGAGGACCCGTGCCCGCAGACCAGCCCCGGAGCCAGACCGGGACCCAGACCCGCACCACGCCGCCGTTCCGCGCCGACCACGTCGGCAGCCTGCTGCGCCCGCCGTACCTGCTCCGGGCCCGCGAGGAGCACGCCGCCGGCCGCCTCGACGCCGCCGCGCTGCGCGAGACCGAGGACCGCGCCGTCCTCGAGGTGATCGAGCTCCAGCGCGAGGCGGGGCTGCGGTCGGCCACCGACGGGGAGTTCCGCCGCGGATCGTGGCACATGGACTTCATCTACGCCCTCCACGGCATCAGCCGCGCCTCGGACAACCTGACCGTGCACTTCCGCAACCCCGACGGCGAGCTCGACTTCACCCCGGCGGCGCTGCGGGTGGACGGCCGGATCGGGTTGTCGGAGACGATCTTCGGCGACGACTTCGCGTTCCTGCGCGACCACGTCGGCGACGGGGTGACCCCGAAGCTGACGATCCCCTCGCCGAGCATGGTCCACTACCGCGGCGGGGCCGCGTCGATCGATCCCGACGTCTACTCCTCGGTGGAGGAGTTCTGGGCGGACCTCACCGCGGCCTACCGCGAGCAGGTGCGCCGGGTCCACGACCTCGGCTGCCGCTACCTCCAGCTCGACGACACCTCGCTGGCCTACCTCAACGACCCGGCCCAGCGTGCGGCCATGGCCGACCGCGGCGAGGACGCCGAGCACCTGCACGAGGCCTACATCCGGCACCTCAACGAGGCACTGGCCGGCCGGCCCGCCGGGCTCACGGTCACCACGCACATGTGCCGCGGCAACTTCCGCTCCTCGTGGGCCGCCGAGGGCGGCTACGACTTCGTGGCCGAGGCGCTGTTCGGCCAGCTCGACGTCGATGGCTTCTTCCTGGAGTACGACGACGAGCGGTCCGGCGGCTTCGGGCCGCTGCGGCACGTGCCGCCCGGCAAGATGGTGGTGCTCGGCC
Organism: uncultured Actinomycetota bacterium; assembly: GCA_963826155.1. GTDB lineage: Bacteria > Actinomycetota > Actinomycetes > Propionibacteriales > Nocardioidaceae > Nocardioides. The sequence goes on from CAWGVX010000002.1 coordinate 2,698,376, forward strand.
TGGTGACGACCAAGCGCGGCGAGCTGGAGTCGAAGGACGTGCTGCGGCGACGGCTCGACGAGGCCTCGGCGTACGTCGGCCTCGAGCAGGTGTGCATCTCCCCGCAGTGCGGCTTCTCCTCGACCTTCGAGGGCAACGCGCTCAGCGTCGACCAGGAGAAGGCCAAGCTCGCGCTGCTCGTCGAGCTGGCCGAGGAGGTCTGGGGCCGCTGAGGGGTCGGCCGGTGAAACCCGCAGGCAGCGCTCACTCCTCGTCGAACCGCGGGTCGGCCAGCAGGTACTGCGTCATCCGGCCGGGCGGACCGTGCGCGGGACGGACGGGCTCGGGGACCATCCGGCCCTCGGTGGTGTCCCAGAACGAGTCGACCAGGTGCAGCACCCGGCGGGCGACCAGGCCGGGGAAGCCGGTGTGCGGCGCGTAGGGGTGCGGGCGCGAGGGGGCGGCGAGCTCGGCGGCGTGCAGCCGGTCGGACAGCCGGGCGAGCATGGGTGGGTCGAGGCCGACGGCCAGCCGGTCGACGAGCCCCCGCTCGGCCTCGCGCTGGCGGGCCAGCGCGACGGCGACGTCGTTCCAGACCGCCTTCCAGGAGCGGCCCACGTCGTAGACCGAGCCGTACTCCCGCGCCTTGACGTGGGCCAGCGCGAGCTCGAGCTCCCGCGCGGTGTGCAGGTAGTCGTGCACGACCCGGCCCCCGTCGGACGCCGAGTGCCGGACCGCCGGGAGGAGCACGGCGTCCACGGCCGCGAGGTGCTGGGCGGTGGCGGCCAGCAGGCTGTCGATGTGCTCGACCGCCTTGCGGGGCTGACCGGGTGTGTGCAGCATGGCGCTCGCCCGGTCGAGCCGGGCGGCCAGGTGCTCGTGGGTGAAGAGGATGTGGCTGTGCAGCGCGTCCAGCATGGGTCTCACCTCGGTCGGCACCGCGGGGGTCGGCGCCCTTCCTCCAGTGAAGCCCGCCGGTCAGCGGCCCTCAAGCACGTCGCGCAGCGACCGCGGCGGCCGCCCGAGCAGCGTGCGCATCGGCAGCGTCCCGACCGGGAGCCCGTGGCGGTCGTAGTAGGCGAACATCTGTTGCAGCCAGTCCCGCACCCGGGGCTCCAGCCCGGCCCCCGCGGTGCGGGCCCAGTCCCGGGGGCGCACCTGTCGCAGCGGCGAGCCGAGGGCGGCGGCGAGCTCGCCGACGGTGGCGCGGAAGGAGGCGAGCTCGTAGGTCGCCCCCTCGTGCCCGTCCTCGAGCAGCATCCCGGCCGCCACCTCCGCGACGTCGCCGAGGTCGGCGAACCCGAAGGGGGCGGAGGGCCGGTACGGCAGCAGGACCTCGTCGCCGGGCTCGAAGTTCTGCACGTAGGCGCCCGGCTGGAGGATCGTCCACGCGGTCCCCGAGCGCCGCACGACGTCCTCGGCCGCCGCCTTGCCGAGGTGGTGCGGCATCGCGGGCACGTAGGGCGAGGCCACGGAGTGCAGCACGATCCGGCGCACCCCCGCCTGCCGGGCGGCGTCGACGACGGTCTCGGCGTACGCACCCTCGTCGGCGTGCATGTTGGGGGCGACGACGTACGCCGCGCGGCAGCCCGCGAGCGCCCCCGCCAGGTCGATCCACGCGGCCCGGCCCAGCGGCACCGCCTCGGCGCCGCGGGCCCGCACGGCCGCCGTCACGGCGCGACCGGTCTTGCCGGTCCCGCCGAGGACAGCGACGCGTGCCCGGGTCATCTCGCGCTCACGGCCCGCTCAGAGCCAGTCGACCTCGGCCGCGGCCGCGCCGGCCGCGAGCCGCGCGTAGCCGGGCCCACGGTCGAAGAACGCCTCGGCGGGCGCCGGGCGGGAGGCCCGCTCGGCGGTCGTCGCGGCGGCGTCGTAGCCCAGCGAGTCGTCTGCCAGCGAGCCGGTCAGCACCACGCCGTAGTCGGCCAGCGCCGCGTCCGGGGAGACCTTGCGCCACACCACGTCGCGCACGACGAGCTCGGGATCGCGCTCGAGCGGGTTCCCCCAGCCGCCACCGCCGGTGGTGCGGATCCGGATCACCTCGCCGGCCTCGACCGGCTCGGAGTCGGCGAGGGCGTCGACCTCGCGCTCGTTCGGGCCGCCCGGGTCGATGGTGACCTGGAACGGCCGGCCGGCCAGTCCGCCCTTGACGCCCCAGCAGGCCAGGATCGACCGGTCGGCGATCGACATGAAGTGGGCGTCCTTGAGCATCCGGATCTGCTTCTCGTAGCCCAGCCCGCCGCGGAACTGGCCGGCGCCGCCGGAGTCCATGGCCAGCGACAGCGACTCCACGCGGAACGGGAAGCGTGCCTCGGTGAACTCCGTGGGCAGGTTGCGGGAGTCGGGCACCACGTGGATGGTGTCCTCGCCGTCGGCGTAGTAGCGGCCGCCGGAGCCGCCGCCGAGCACCTCGCGCATGAGGTACGGCCGGCCGTCGTGGTCCTCGCCGTAGACGCCGGTGTAGCGGATCGTCTCCTGGTCGGCCGGCATCCGCCCGTCCACCGCCTTGGCGACCACGCCGGCGAGCACGCCGAGCAGCCGCAGGATGACGAACGTGCGGGCGTTGGTCGGCGCCGGGAAGACCGGCGTCAGCAGCGTGCCCGGCGGCGGGAACCGCATCTCGATCAGCGGCACGATGCCCTCGTTGACGTCGAGCTCGGCCATCCGCTCGGGGCTGTCGGCGAGGTTGCGCAGGATCGGCGCCAGCCACTTCTTCAGGAAGACGCCGTCGCTGTAGTCGCCGCAGTGGTTGATCGGCCCCCGGGCCTGCGGGCTGGTGCCGCCGAAGTCGAGCACCAGCCGCTCGCCCTCGGGGTCGTCGGCCGCGGTGCGGGTCAGCGTGATCCGCTGGGTGTGCAGCTGCGGCTCGTCGACGCCGTCGTGCTCGGCGTAGTCCTCCCAGACCCAGGTGCCGACCGGGATCTTGGAGAGGATCTCGCGCCGGTACGTCGTGGTGGTGCGGTCGATGATCGCGTCGAAGCAGGACTCGACCGTCTCCACGCCGTACCGGTCGAAGAGCTCGCCGAGCCGGCGCGCGCCCATCAGGCAGGCCGAGCACTCCGCGTCGAGGTCGGCGGCGAGGCTCTCGGGCATCCGCGAGTTGCGGGTCATGATCGACAGCGCGGCCCGGTTCGGGACGCCCGCGTCCCACAGCCGGATCGGCGGCACCATCAGGCCCTCCTCGAACACGCTGGTCGCGTGCGAGGGCATCGATCCGGGCACCGCGCCGCCGATGTCGTCGTGGTGGCCGAACGCCTGGACGAACGCGACGACCCGCCGCTCCCCCTCCGGGCCCGCGAAGACCGGGACGGTCACGCACAGGTCCGGCAGGTGGCCGATCCCGCCCTCGGACCGGTAGACGTCGTTGTGGAAGAAGACGTCGCCCTCGCGCATCTGCTCGATCGGGAAGTCCCGGGCGACCGGGTGCACGAGCGCGGAGTACGACCGGCCGGTGAGCTTGCGCAGCAGCCGGTCGTGGATGCCGGCGCGGAAGTCGTGGGCGTCGCGGATCATCGGGCTGCGGCTGGTGCGGGCGATGGCGGTCTCGACCTCCATCTCGACGCTGGCCAGCGAGCCCTGGACGATCTCGACCAGCACCGGGTCGGCGCTCGCACCGGCGTCCGCGGTGAGGCTGCCGAACGGGAACTGGGTCGGCGCGCGTCGGCTGCCGGTGTCCGCCGAGCCGGTCTGCGGCGCGGTGCTGGTGTCGACCGGGATCACTTCTCCCCCTCGCGGGTCACGATGATGTTGAGGTACTCGTCGATGCGGGCGGTGAAGCCGGGGTGCAGCGGAACCGTGGAGCCGAACTCCTCGATGATCGCGGGGCCGGTCACCGTGGTGCCGGGCCGCAGGTCGGGGCGCCAGTAGACCGGGCTGTCGACGTACTTGTCCTCGGGGTCGAAGCACACCGGGCGGTGGCCCCCGGCGACCGGCGCGCTGCCGTCCCCGAGCGGGTTCCGGCGGATCTCCGGGCGCTGGATCGGGCCGATGCCCGAGACCCGCAGGTTGACCCACTCGACCTGCTGGGAGGGGTCGCCGGAGAAGTCGTAGCCGTAGAGGGCCCGGTGCTCGGCGTGGAAGCGGCGGGCGACCTCGTCGAGAGCCGCGGCATCGACCGGCCCGTCGGGCACCGGGACGCGCACCTCGAAGGCCTGGCCGAAGTAGCGCAGGTCGGCGGTGCGGGCGAAGGAGTGCCGTGCCTCCTCGAAGCCCTCCTTGGCCAGCGCCTCGGCCGCCTGGGCCGTCAGCGAGTCGAGCACGCCGGCGACCGTGTCCGGGTCGAGGGAGTCGGCGAGCGCGACGTGGGTCTGGACGTAGTCGTTCTTCACGTCGACGGTCAGCAGCCCGAACGCCGAGACGTTGCCGGGGTTCGGCGGCACGAGCACGGTCGGCAGGCCGAGCACGTCCACGAGCCGGCACAGCAGCAGCGAGCCGGAGCCGCCGAACGTGGTCAGGGTGAAGTCGCGGACGTCCAGGCCGCGCTTGACCGTCACCTGGCGCAGCGCGTTGGCCTGGTTCCAGGCCGAGATCTCCAGGATGCCGGTGGCGCAGGCCTCGGGGGTCAGCCCGAGCCGGTCGGCCAGCTCCTCGATGCCGCGCCGGGCCGCCTCGACGTCGAGCGGGATCTCGCCGCCGAGCAGGTGCGGGGGGATCCGGCCCAGGAACACGTGCGCGTCGGTGATGGTGACGTCGGTGCCGCCCTTGCCGTAGCAGAGCGGGCCCGGGTCGGCGCCGGCCGACTGCGGACCGACCTTGAGGGTGCCCTCCGGCGAGAGCCAGGCGATCGAGCCGCCGCCGGCGCCGACGGTGACGACGTCGATCATCGGGATCTTCGAGGGGAAGGCGCCGACGCTGCCCTCGGTGGTCAGCGTGGGCTCGCCGTCGATGACCACCGACACGTCGGTCGACGTGCCCCCGCCGTCGGAGGTCAGCACCTTGTCGAAGCCGGCGACCTTCGCGATCAGCGCGGCGCCCAGCGCGCCCGCGGCCGGGCCCGAGAGCACGGTGGTGATCGGCTGGTGCACGACCTCGTCGGCGGAGAGCACGCCGCCGTTGGACTTCATCACGTAGAACGGGACGGTCCGTCCGGTCGAGGCCCCGGCGTACGCCGCGAGCCGCGCCTTGATGTTGTTGACGTACGCCGAGAGCCGGGGCTTGACCGCCGCGTCGACCAGCGTGGTCATCGCCCGCTCGTACTCGCGGTACTCGCGCAGCACCTCGCTGGACAGCGAGACGACCGCCTCGGGGTGCTCCTCGGCGAGCACCGCCCGCATCCGCTCCTCGTGCTCGGGGTTGGCGTAGGCGTGCAGGAAGCACACGCCGAGGGTGTTGATGCCCTGGTCGCGGAACCAGCGCGCGACCGTGCGGGCGCGGTCCTCGTCGAAGGGCCGCACCTCGGCGCCGGTGAAGTCGAGCCGGCCGCCGACGCCCTTGACCAGGTGGCGGGGCACGATCCGCTCGGGCTTGACCCAGAAGTAGGAGTTGCCGTAGCCGTCCGGCACCGACTGGCGGGCGATCTCGAGCATCGCCTCGTAGCCCTCGGTGGTGACGAAGCCGAGCCGGTCGACCTTGCCCTCGAGCAGCTGGTTGGTCGCGACCGTGGTGCCGTGGCTGACCGCCGTGATCGTGTCGCCACCGCCCCCGGCTCCGGCCGAGCCCTCCGGCAGGCCCATCAGCCCGAGCACCTTGTCGATGCCGGCCATGAACCCGTCGGCGGGGTTGCTCGGCGTGGACGGGGTCTTGGTGGTGACCAGCTCCCCCGAGTCCTCGTCGAAGGCCACCACGTCGGTGAAGGTGCCACCGGTGTCGATGCCGATCCTGATCCGTCGCCGACCCTCGGGCGAGCTGTTCGTCATGCCGGACATTCAAGTCGCTGGCGACCGGTCCGGACCACGGCAGCATCTGCCGACGGAACGCCGATTTGTAGGCAACCCCTGCCAGCCCGCCGCCACGTTCAGCTGGGCCCCACCGTGCCTTGAGCTGGGCCTTGCCGGGCGCACACGCCCGGGCAGGCCCAACTGAACACCCGGGGAGGCCCAACTCGACGCCCGGGCAGGCCCAACTGGACGTGTCAGGTGTCGGCGGGGCGTTCGTTGTAGACGCCGGCGGGCTCCTGGCCGGAGAGGTGCGCGATGGCGGCCATGATCTCGTCGGTGACCTCGCGGCGGGCGCGCCCGGTGGGGACGCCGTCGAACCGGCCGGCGACCTCGACGGGGGCGCCGAAGCGCACGGTGACCGGGACGACGCGCGGCAGGGAGGAGCCGACCGGCTGGAGCTTCTCGGTGCCGGTGAGCCCGACCGGGACGACGGGGACGCCGGCGGTGAGCGCGAGATGGGCGACACCGGTGCGGCCGCGGTAGAGCCGGCCGTCGCGCGAGCGGGTGCCCTCGGGGTAGATGCCGAACGCCTCGCCGCGGGCCAGCACCTCCAGCGCGGTGTCGAGGCTGGCCAGGGCGGCCTTGGTGTCGTCGCGGTCGACCGGCAGCATGCCCAGGCCCTCGAACCACAGCCGGGAGGCGGTGCCCTTCACGCCGCGGCCGGTGAAGTAGTCGGACTTGGCCAGGAACACCACCTTGCGCGGCACCACCACCGGGATCACCACCGAGTCGGCGAAGCTGAGGTGGTTGCTGGCCAGGATCACGCCACCGGTCCGCGGCACGTGCTCGAGACCGACCACGGTCGGCCGCCAGATCGCCTTGGCCAGCGGCGGGACCACCCGGTGCAGCACCTCATAGATCCCCGAGTCGGACGTCACGAGAGGCATTGTCGCGCACATCGGCCCGGACAGGGCGAAGGGCCCTCGCAAGTATGAGTCGCAAGGGCCCCTCTGTGACCGGTCCAGGTGGCGCTCCCGGTCGGTGGTCCGCAGGTTCCGGCTCCGATGACCTCGCCACCCGGTCGTCGCGACGTCTCACCCGTCGAGCGAGCCCTCACCTACGGTCCATCGCGCTCTTCTTCGAGGAAGTGGCGCACCACCATGGTGACGCCCGCGGCCGCGCCACCGGCAGGGACGAACGTCCCCCATCGGCGTGGGCCGATGGGCACCGCCGGTCAGGAGGGGGCGATGCGTACGACGAGCAGCGCGACGTCGTCCTCGGCGCGGCCCTCGAGCCGGCCGAGCAGGTGGTCGCCGAGCTGCTCGGCGGAGAGGTCCGCGCGGCCCCGCACCTGGTCGAGCAGCCAGGCCAGCCCGTCCTCGAGCCGCGCGCCCCGGCGCTCGACCAGCCCGTCGGTGTAGAGCAGCAGGAACGAGCCGGGCAGCAGGTCGAGCCGGTGGTCGTGGCGGTCGGTGCCGACCTCCAGGCCGAGCAGCAGGTCGGGCTCGGTCTCGAGCAGCCGCGCGGCCCCGTCGGGCTCCAGCAGCACCGGAGGCGGGTGCCCGGCGTTCGACCAGCGCAGGTGCATCGACCCGTCGGCGCCGGCCGGCTCGAGCTCGCCGAGCACCGCGGTCGCCACGCCGGGCAGCTCCACGCCCGCGATCGCGCCGTCGAGCTGCGACAGCACCACGGAGGGGTCCCCCTGCCGGGTGTGCGCGACCCCGCGCAGCATGTTCCGGATCTGGCCCATGGACGCGGCGGCCCGCTCGTCGTGGCCGGCGACGTCGCCCACGACCAGCGCCAGGGAGCCGTCGGGGGCGCGGAACGCGTCGTACCAGTCACCGCCGACCTGGGCGATCTCGGCGGCGGGCTGGTAGGACGCCGCGATCTCCACGCCCGGGTAGCTGGTCGGGCGCGCGAGCAGGCTCCGCTGCAGCTCCTCGTACCACACCCGCTCGGCCTCCCGGATCCGCACGGACTCCAGGGCCTGGGTGAGTGCGCCGGCGACCAGCCGCAGGAAGTCGAAGTAGCCGTTGTCGCGCCGCAGCATCGGGCTCAGCCGTACGACGAGCATCGCGTCGAGCCGGCCCTCCTCGTGCGCCAGCGGGAGCCAGGCGACCAGTCCGTCGTCGAGGGCCTCGAGCGAGAGGTCGCCGGTCAGCGGCGCCAACGGCTCCAGCGGCAGCGACGGGTCCGGGTCGAGCGGCACCCCGGCGACGCGCACCTCGGCCGCCTCCACGTCGGCCGGGTGGGCGCGCAGCACCTCCAGGGCGCGCGCCGGCACGTCCTCGACCCGCTGCACCGGCGCGAGCGCGTCGCGCAGCTCGGCCAGCATCTGCAGCCGCCGGCCGATGATCATCTGGGCGGTGGTCTCGGTGGTGATGTCGATGACGCCCTCGATCGTGCCGTCCGCGCCGCGCACGGGCGAGTAGGAGTAGCTGAACCAGCACTCCTCGAGGAAGCCCGAGCGGCGCAGCGGCAGGTACTGGTTCTCCAGCCAGTTCGCCCGGCCCTCGACGTACACGTCCCTCATCAGCGGGCCGACCGTGTCCCACGCCTCCGGGAAGACCAGCTCGGCCGGACGACCCAGGGCGCGGGGGTGCTTGTCGGCGATGAGCTCGACATAGGCCTCGTTGTAGAGCAGCACGAACTCCGGCCCCCACAGCAGCGTCACCGGGAAGCGGGTGCTCAGCGCCATGTCCAGCGAGGAGCGCAGCGCGACGCTCCAGCCCTCGACGGGGCCGAGCGAGGTGGCCGACCAGTCCACGGCGGCGTACGCCTCGCGGAGGCTGCCTGCGTCGTCGAAGGGTCCGGGCACCGGCGCAGCATTCCATGATCCGGACCCCCGCGCGGCATCCTTCTCGGACCCCGCAGTGCCAGACTCGATCCATGAGCGACGATCCCGACCTCCAGCAGCGCATCCACGACCTGGTCGAGGAGGAGCACCGCCTGCGCGAGGCGCTCGGCCACGGCGAGATCTCGGCCAGCGAGGAGCACCAGCGGCTCAGGCGGCTCGAGGTCGAGCTCGACCAGTGCTGGGACCTGCTCCGGCAGCGGCGCGCCCGACGCGAGCACGGCCAGGACCCGCGCACGGCCGAGGTCCGGCCCGAGGGCACGGTCGAGGGCTACCTGGAGTGAGGCCCGGAGCCGGTGCCGCGCACCGGACCGGGCCGGGGCCGTTCAGCTGACGGCGACGGCCTCCACCTCGACCAGCTGGTCCTCGTAGCCCAGCAGCGGTACGGCGAGCAGCGTGCTCGGCGCGTCGTGCTCCCCGAACGCCGCGCGCACGACCTCCCAGACCGCGAGCAGGTCCTCGCGTCGGTCGGTGGCGACGTAGACGGTCGTCTTCGCGACGTCCTCGAGCCGGGCGTCGGCGGTCGCCAGCGCGGCCCCGAGGTTGTCCATGACGACCCGCGCCTGCCCGGCGAAGTCGCCCACCGGGCCGACCCGGCCCTCGGCGTCGAGCGGGCAGGCCCCGGCGGTGAAGATCACGCCGCCCCCGGACACCCGCGAGGCGTAGGCGTAGGGCGCGCGGTCGGAGAGGGCTTCGGTGCGGAGCAGCTCGACGGGCATGGGCCGAACCTACCCGCGCCGGGTTGCCCGGTGCGGGTAGCCCGGGGGCGAGTTGCCCGGGCGCGGGGTCCCGGCGCCTGGAGCGGGCAGCGCCTCGGACCGGCCATACCTCGCCCGCCCCGGCCTGAGCCGGTGACCCGGTTGGTGGTCGAAGGTTGGTCCACCAGGCAGCGGCCCGCCCGAGACACGCCGGCAGCCCGCCGACAGCCCGCCGCTCCCCCGCCGCACCCGGGAGCCGAGAGTCACCCGTCGCGCACGCGCCCACCGCCGCCGGGACGGACGACCCCGTCAGCCCGGCCGGCACCTCGCCCACAGCCTCCTCGAACGCCGCGGCGACCTCGAGCAGGAACCGGTCGCGGCCGTGCGGGGCCACGATCTGCACGCCGACCGGCAGCCCGTCGGACGTCCGCCCGCACGGCACCGAGATCGCCGGGCAGCCGGTGACGGTGATGAAGTAGGCCGAGCGCATCCAGTCCAGGTAGCTCTCCATCGGCCGGCCGTTGATGGCGGTCGGGAACTCCTGGTCCGCGGGGAACGGCGGCACCTGGGAGACCGGCAGCACCAGCACGTCGTACGCCGGGCCGTCGACGCCGGCGAAGAACTCGCGCATCGTCTCGGCCAGGGCCGTGCGCTGGGCGTAGCCGCGGGCGACGTCGGCGCCGGTGAGCGACTCCCCCGCCCGGATGTTGTCCGCGAGCGAGGGCTTGAACGAGTCGGGGTGCTCGGCGAGCAGCCGGCCGAACTTGGCCTGGAAGTGCCAGGCCCGCAGGGTGCGGAACGTGTCGTCGGCCGGCCCGAGGTCGGGGTGGGCGTCGGCGACGGACGCGCCGGCGCCGGTGAGGACCGACGCCGACGACGCGACCACCGCGGCGACCTCGTGGTCGACCTCGAACGCGCCGCCGAGGTCGACGGACAGCGCGACCCGCAGACCGGCCAGCGACCCGCTCACCGGCGGCGCGAACGCCGACCCCGGCTCGCCCAGCGCCTGCGGCGCCCGCGGGTCCGGGCCGGCCAGCACCGACAGCAGCAGTGCCAGGTCGCCGACGTTGCGGGCCATCGGACCACCGACCGAGGTGGACTCCCACTGGTTGTAGAGCGGCCACTCGGGGACCCGGCCCAGCGAGGGCCGCAGGCCCACGACGCCGCAGAACGAGGCCGGGTTGCGCAGCGAGCCGCCCATGTCGGAGCCGTCCGCGAGCGGGACCATGCCGGAGGCCAGTGCGCACGCCGCTCCGCCGCTGGAGCCGCCCGCCGACCGGGTCGGGTCGACCGGGTTCAGGGTGGTGCCGAAGACGCGGTTGAAGGTGTGGGAACCCGCGGCGAACTCCGGGACGTTGGTCTTGCCGAGCACCACGGCCCCGGCGCCGCGCACCCGCTCGACGAGCAGCTCGTCGCGCTCCGGCACGTGGTCGGCGTAGAGCGGCGAGCCGTAGGTCGTGCGCCAGCCGGCCACCGCGTGGGTGTCCTTGAACGCGAACGGCAGCCCGTGCAGCGGCCCCACCCCGGCGCCGCCCCGGCCGGCCGCGGCGAGCGCCTCGTCGGCCGCGGCGGCGCCCTCCCGGGCCCGCTCCTCGTCGAGCGAGACGATCGCGTTGAGCTGCGGGTTGCGCTCCGCGATCCGCTCGAGGTGCAGCTCGAGGAGCTCCCGCGCCGAGACGTCCCGCGCGCGGACCGCCGCCGCCTGGTCCCGGGCGGTCGAGTCGACCGACAGGTCCGCCATCGCGCTCAGCGCCTCCGACCGAACAGGCCGCCGACGACCACACCGGCCAGCACCAGTCCGGCGCCGACGGCGAGGCCCTTGAGGAAGTCGTCGTACGACGAGGCGGCGCCGGCCTTCGGCGGGGCGACGAAGACGCCCGGCTGCGCCTCGACCGGGGCGCCGGCCGCGGCGGCCGCCGCGGCGACCCCGACCGGGGCCGGTGCCGGCGCGGCCCCGCCGAGCACCGCGTCGACGTTGCCGAAGAACTCGCCGGCCATCCGACGCGAGACCGAGGTCAGCATCCGCTGGCCCACGCCGCCGACCATGCCGCCGACGACCGCGTCGGCGTCGTAGGTGATCGTGGTGGTGCCGTCGCCGCCGTCCTGGAACAGCACGCTCACGTCGGCGCCGATGGTGCCCGGGGTGCCCGCACCCTGCAGCTTCATCACCAGCGAGCTGTGCGGGTCGAGGGCGGAGAGCTCGCAGGAGCCGGAGTAGGTGCCCTTGATCGCCGCGACCCCGGCGGTGACGGTCATCGCGTAGGCGTTCTCGCCCTTCGCCTCGAGGCGCTCGCAGCCCGGGATCGTGCGCACGAGCACGGCGGGGTCGAGCAGCGCCTGCCAGACGCGGTCGACGGGGGCGTTGAGGGTGGCGTCACCGGTGAACTTCACGAACGGGTCCCTTCGGGGGCGGAGCCGGCCGACGAGTGCTGGCGCAGCTCGAACAGCTCGGACGGGGAGATGGGCATGGCGGTGATCGAGAGCCCCGGTGAGGACTGGGCCTCGGCGTCCTCGATCGCGGCGGCGAAGACCGCCGAGGTGGGGATGACCCCGGCCTCGCCGGCGCCCTTGATGCCGAGCGGGTTGAGCGGCGAGGGCGTCTCGAGGTGGTCGATCTCGATCGAGTCCGGCACCTCGGTGACGTAGGGCATCAGGAAGTCCATGAACGAGGCGTTGAGCAGCTGACCGGACTCGTCGTAGGCCATCCGCTCGTAGAGCGCGCCGCCGATGCCCTGGGCGACGCCGCCGTGGATCTGGCCCTCGACGATCATCGGGTTGATCAGGTGGCCGCAGTCGTGCACCACGGCGTACCTCAGGATCGTGATCTCCGCGGTCAGCGGGTCGGTCTCCACGATGGCGGCGTGCATGCCCGAGGCGAAGGTGGCCCGCTCCGGGGAGTAGAAGTCCCGGCCCTCCAGGCCCGGCTCCTCGTCCTCCGGGACCGGCGGCTTGCCGGGGTCGCCGACCGAGAACTGGGTCGCGGCCTTCGACGCCTCGTCGAAGGCGTAGCGCAGTGGGTTGGAGAGCACCGAGACCGTGCCGAGGTCCAGCGAGGTGTCCGGGGACCCCTTGACCGAGACCACGCCGTCGACGATCTGCAGGTCCCGCTCGTCGGCCTCGAGCGCGTCGGCGGCGATCTTGAGCACCTTCTCCTTCGCCCGCTTCGCGGCGAGGTGGATCGCCGAGCCGCTCATCACCGCGGCGCGGGAGGCGAAGGTGCCCACGGCGTACGGCATCCGCCGGGTGTCGCCGGTGACCACCTCGACGTCCTCGAACCGGACGCCGAGCTCGTCGGCGACCAGCTGGGCGAACACCGTCGCGTGGCCCTGGCCCTGCGTGGTCAGGCCGGTGGCCACCTTGACCTTGCCGGTGGTCTCGATGTGCACGTGGGCGCCCTCGTAGGGGCCGACGCCGGTGCCCTCGACGTAGCAGGCCAGGCCGATGCCGACCCGACGGCCCTGCGCGGCCATCTCCCGCTGGTACGCCGGGAAGTCGTCCCAGCCGATGAGCTCCTTGAGCTTCTCCAGCGAGGCGGGGTAGTCGCCGGAGTCGTACTCCAGCTCGCGACCGTCCTGGAAGACCATCCCCTGGTCGTAGGGGAACTCGTCGGGCTGGATGAAGTTCGCCGCCCGCACCTCGGTGCGGTCCCGGCCGAGGTAGGACGCGATCGCGTCCATGGTCCGCTCCATGACGTAGCAGCCCTGGGGTCGGCCGGCTCCCCGGTAGGGCGTGACGATCACGGTGTTGGTGTAGAGCGACTCGAAGACCACCCGGTAGGCGCCGGGCTTGTAGGGGCCGAGCAGCTGGGTGGAGGTGATGATCGGGACGATCAGGCCGTAGGGCGTGTAGGCGCCGTGGTCGTGCCAGAACTCCACGTCGAGGCCGAGCAGCCGGCCGTCGTCGTCGAAGCCGACGGTGACGTGGTGCACCTGGCCGCGCTCGTGGGCGGAGGAGATGAAGTGCTCGCGGCGGTCCTCGGTGAACTTCACCGTGCGCCCCAGGACGCGGGCCGCCATCGGCACCAGCAGCTCCTCGGGCCACGGGTGGTTGATCTTGACGCCGAAGCCACCGCCGACGTCGGGGGTGATCACGTCGACCTGGCCCAGGTCGAGCCCCAGCTTGACCGCCACGGCGGCGCGGACGCCGGTGGAGCTCTGGGTGGAGGTCCACATCTGGAGCCGGCCGAGGTCGGCGTCCCAGCGGGCGACCGTGCCCCGGCCCTCCATCGGCATGCAGGCGCTGCGCTCGATGGTCAGGTCCAGCTCGAGCCGGTGCGGCGCCCCCGCGATCGCGGCGGGGGCGTCACCGACGTTCTGCTCGAGGCGGGCGCCGACGTTGCCCGGCACGTCGTCGTGGACGAGGTTCCGCGCCGCGCGGGCGTTGTCGATGCCGACGACCGCGGGCAGCAGGTCGTACTCGACCCGGATCCGCGAGACGGCGTCCTCGGCGACGTAGCGGTCCTCGGCGACCACGAAGGCGATCGCCTCGCCGACGTAGTTGACCTCGTCCCTGGCCAGCGCGTACTGGGTGCGGCCGTGGGTCAGCGCGGGGTGCGGGATCAGCAGCGGCAGCGGCTCGGCCATCAGGGGGCTCAGCGGGCCGGTGAGGTCGTCGTAGGTCCACACGGCGTGCACGCCCTCGACGTCGAGCACGTCGCTGACGTCGATGTCGACGATCCGGGCGTGCGCGTGCGGGGAGCGCAGCACCGCGGCGTGCAGGGTGCCGGCCTCGGAGTCGACGGCGACGTCGTCGACGTAGCGGCCCAGGCCGCGCAGGAACCGCTGGTCCTCCACCCGCTGGACCGGCTGGCCCATCAGCTTCGTGGTCATCCGCGCTCCTCGGCCAGCTCGGCGGCGCGCTCGACCGCCTTGACGATGTTCTGGTAGCCGGTGCAGCGGCACAGGTTGCCGGCGATCATGTCGCGGCACTCCTCCCGGGTCGGGCGGGGGTTCTCGCGCAGCCCGGCGGTGATGGTGGTCAGGAAGCCCGGCGTGCAGAAGCCGCACTGCAGCCCGTGGCACTCGGCGAACGCCTGCTGCACGGGGCCCAGCGACCCGTCCTCCTCGGTGAGGCCCTCCACGGTGGTGAGCTCGGCCCCCTCGGCGGAGACCGCGAACATCAGGCAGGAGCGCATCGGCCGGCCGTCGACGAGCACCGTGCACGCACCGCACACGCCGTGCTCGCAGCCGACGTGGGTGCCGGTCAGGCCGAGGTCGTGGCGCAGCGCGTCGGAGAGCAGCCGCCGCGCCGGCACCTGCACGTCGTGGGTCACGCCGTTCACGGTCAGGCGGACCTGGTGGAGCTCGTCGGTCATCACTCGTCCTCGCTAGGGGTGCCGCTCCGGGCGACCGCGTCGTCGTACGCCGAGCGCAGCACGCGCGCGGTCAGCACGCGCACCAGCTGGGCCCGGTAGGCCGCGGTGGCGTGGATGTCGTCGGCGGGATCGAGGGCGGCCAGCGCCCTCTCCCCCGCTGCGGCCAGGGCGGCGTCGGTGACGCCGCCGGCCAGCTCGGCCGTGAGGTCCACGACGCTGGGGACCTCGGCGACCGAGAGGTAGCCCGCCCGGGCCTCGACCACCGCACCCGCGGTGTCGAGGCGGACCAGGGCCGCGACGCCGCACAGCGCGTAGTCGCCGTGCCGGCGGGCGATCTCGTCGAAGGCCACCCCCGCGCCGGGCGCGAGTGCGGGGAAGGACGCCGACACCGCGATCTCGTCGTGGTGCAGCGAGGACTCCAGCGGCCCGAGGTAGAGGTCGTCGGCGGCGATCGTGCGCCGGCCGCCGGGGCCCTCGGCCTCGACATGTCCGCCGAGGAGCTTCAGCACGACCGGCATCTCGGCGGCCGCGTCGGCGTGCACGATCGAGCCCACGGTGGTGCCGCGGTTGCGGATCGTCGCGTGCGCGACGTGGCCGAGCGCCATCGCCAGCAGCGGCTGGACCCGGCGGGCGTCCTCGTGGGCGAGGACGTCGGCGTGCCGGGCGAGGGCCCCCACCGTGACCCCGGGGTCACGGTGGGTGCTCCCACCCTCGCTCACCTCGATGGTGTCCAGGCCGGGGACCGCGTTGATGTCGACGAGCAGCGTCGGGGCCGCGAGCCGCATCGACAGCAACGGGACCAGGCTCTGGCCACCGGCCAGCACCTTGGCGTTCGGTTCGCCGGCCAGGGCTGCCAGTGCTTCCGGGAGCGACCCGGGTCGGCGGTAGTCGAACGGTGCTGGCTTCACAGTGCCCTCGTCACCTCGTCGGCGCCGCGGTGCTGGGGCCCGGCACCGGTGTCGTGCCCGGCGGTGTGGTGCCCGCCGGTGCGGTGGCCCCGGTTGACCATGTGGAAGTAGACGATCACCAGGATCGTGCCCAGCGCGATGCCGCTCAGCGAGAAGTTGTCGGTGAAGGTCAGCGTGACCCCGCCGATGCCCGCGATCAAGCCGGCCGCCAGGCCGACCATGTTCACGGGGTCGCCGAAGTCGACGTTGTTCTCGACCCAGATCTTCGCACCGACCAGGCCGATCATGCCGTAGAGCACGACGGTGATCCCGCCCAGCACGCCACCCGGGGTGGCGCTGACGATCGCCCCGAACTTCGGGCACAGGCCGAGCAGGATCGCCACGGCGGCCGCCACGTAGTAGGCCGCGGTGGAGTAGACCCGGGTGGCGCCCATGACCCCGATGTTCTCGGCGTAGGTCGTGGTGGGCGACCCGCCGAACAGGCTGGCCAGCGCCGTCGCGGCACCGTCTGCGGCGATCGCCCGGCCCATGAACGGGTCGAGGTTGTCGCCGGTCATCTCGGCGACCGCCTTGACGTGGCCGGTGTTCTCTGCGATCAGCGCGATGACACCGGGGAGCACGAGCAGGATGAAGGTCAGCGAGAAGCTGGGACCGTGCACGACGGACACCCCGTCGGCCAGCTTCCCGCTGGGGAAGCCGACCCAGTCGGCGGCCTTGACCAGGCCCCAGCTCACCCGGTCGTGGTCGATCTCCTGGCCGTTGCTCGACCCCGTGATGGAGTGGATCTGGCCGAAGACCGCGTCGAAGAGCCACGACACGAGGTAGCCGAAGATCAGGGCGAGGAACACCGCGACCCGCGACCAGAAGCCGGGGAACAGCACCGCCGCGCACACCATGAAGGTGGCGGTGAGCAGCGCGACCCACTGGTCCTGGGGCCAGTAGATGCCGGCCACCACCGGCGCCAGGTTGAAGCCGATCAGCATGACGACCGCGCCGGTCACGGCCGGGGGCAGGATCTTGTGGATCACCCCGCCACCCGAGAAGTGCACCAGTAGTCCGACCAGGGCCAGCACCACGCCGGCGACCAGGATGCTGCCGGTCACGTCGGCGGAGTCGCCGCCCTGGGCCCGGATCGCGGCGACACCGGCCACGAACGAGGCGCTGGTGCCGAGGTAGCTCGGGACCCGGTTCTGGCAGACGAGCAGGAACAGGACCGTGCAGATACCCGAGAACATGATCGCCAGGTTGGGGTCGAGCCCCATGACGAGGGGGAAGACGAACGTGGCACCGAACATCGCGACCACGTGCTGGGCGCCGAGGCCCACGGTCTTGCCCCACGGGAGGCGCTGGCGGGGACCGACGGCCTCGCCCGGCGCGGGATGGACGACATCCCACTTGAACATCGACATTGAACAGGACCCTTTCGCTTGCGGTGATGGCCCCGAGGTGCCCTCAAGTTAGTGATCCACATGACACACCCTCGACGGCGAGGAGTGCCGAAGGAACGCCGTTCCCGATGGCATGTGTTGTGGGCGCGTCCGTGCCGGTCGCCACGGGCGGCCCCCAACCGGCCCGGGCGCACCGCCGCCGGACGGCGGCCCGGCGCCGTCAGCCCGCGATCTCCAGCACCCGCAGCGCCACCGCGACGTCGAGCCGCAGGTGCGGGTCGCTGGAGAGCGGGCCGAGCAGCCGCTCGAGCTTGGAGACCCGGTAGCGCATCGTGTTGTAGTGGAAGAACTGCAGCCGGGCGGCCTCGGCGACGTTGAAGTTCGTGTCCAGCAGCACCTGCAGGGTCTCGCGCAGGTCGGCCGCCTCCGTGGTCGCCTCGGCCAGCGGCCCGAGCACGTCGCGGGTGAAGGCCCGCAGCTCGCCGGTGTCGGGGACCAGCGCGATCAGCCGGTGCAGCCCGAGCTGGTCGAAGAACGTCGTCGACCCGCCCCCGGAGACCCGCCGGCCGACCTCGACCGCCCGGCGCGCCTGCGCGTAGGCCTCGGGCAGCGCCTCGAGCGAGGTCGCGACCCGGCTCACCCCCACCGAGAAGGGCCGCCGCCCGCCGCCCTTGTCGCCGGTGACCGCGGTGACCGCCCGCCGCAGCACGTCGTGGCCGGCGGGCGCGCCCTCGTGCCCGACCGGCTCGTCGACCGGGAGCAGCGTGACCACCTCGGAGGAGAAGTCGACGCAGGGGGTGGCGGGGTCGATGCCCCGGGTCACCTGGCGCCACGCGGCGGAGAAGCGCTCCTGCCACAGCCGGCGCAGCCCCCGCGACGGCGGTGGCTCGTCGGGCCCGGACGGGTCGATCTCGGCGGAGACCACGACCACCGGCCGGCGCAGGTCCCACCCGAAGGTGTCGGCGTGCTCGGCGACGTACTCCTCGTCCGAGGTGCGCCGCAGCAGCAGGTCCCGCAGGAAGTCGCCCTGGTACTTGTTCTCGACCGCGGTGACGGCTTCCTCGCGGGTGATCAGCAGCGCGGCGACCGCCGCGGCCCGCTCCAGGGCGTGCACGTCGTCGGCGTCGATCGGCCCGCCACCGCGCAGGCAGACCAGCCGGGCCAGGTCCACGCCGCCGGCCGCGACCCGCAGGCTGCGGACCTCTCCGGGGCCCGCGTGGGCCGCCCCGCCGATCCGCTCGGTGCGCAGCCGTCCGGTGGGGTCCAGGAGGCCGTGCTCCTCGAGCAGCCGGCGGTGCTCCTCGGAGAACGCCGAGGCCCGCTCGCGCCCGTCGGTGGAGGTGAACGCGACGCCGACGTCGAGCACCCGCGCCACCTCCGCGGCGATGCCGTCGAGGTTGCCGCCCTCCAGCACGATCTGGGTCAACCCGGTGTGCAGGGCGTCCACGCGGGCGAGCGCCACCGCAGCCCCACGCTCATTCGGTGTCAAGGTTTGCGCTCCCTCCGGCCGATCGTTGGCACAACCTCACATCGGCAAACCGTAACCTGCGCCACTAGCGTCGGGGAACGTGGCTCCCGGCTCCGTCGCTCCCGACCCCGTCGCGGTCAGCGCGCCGCCCCGGGTCCGGGAGCGGCTGCGCCGCGCGCCCGACGGGACCCGGCCGGTGCTGCACCGGGGCCGGCACGCGGTGTACGTCGACCTCGACGGCTGGTGCCTCGGGGTCGTCGGACGGGACGCGGCCCAGGTCCCCAACGCGCTGCGCCTGGCCACCGGGGACCTCGGCCCGCTCGAGGGCCGGACGGCGCACATCGCCGGCGGGCTCCTGCACGTCGACGGCGTCCGGCTCGACCTCGGCCGCCTGGTCGACGTCGGCGTGCCGCGCCGCGAGCCCGCGGCGCTGCGCCTCGGCGTCCCCCCGACCGCGGAGCCGGCGCTGCCCGCCGAGGTGGTCGCGTTCGTCGGGGCCGCGGGCCTGGCCGGCGACCTCCCGCGGCCGCTGGCACCCGCCGACGTCGCCCACCTGGTGGGCCGGGGCGGGGGCCTGACCCCGCTCGGCGACGACGTGCTCTGCGGCTGGCTGGCCACGCACCGCGCCGCCGGCCGGCCCACCCCGGTGGTGGACGCCGCGGTCCGCTCGCTGGCGGCCGGCACCACCCTGCTCTCGGCGACGTTGCTGGACTGCGCCCTGCACGGCGAGGTGCTGCCGGAGTTCGCCGCCTACCTGACCGCGGTCGGCACCCCCGACGAACCCTCCCGGGCGGCCCGCCTCGCCGCCGTGGGCCACACCTCCGGCGGCGGGCTGCTCTACGGCGCGCTGCTGGCCCGGACCGAGCTCGACCACACGAACGGAGTCGCTGCATGACCGACCTGACCCACGTCGAGCTGCGCCCCGGCGCCTACGCCGACTCGGTGACGCTGCTGCAGGTGAGCCGCACCGTGCAGGGCGTCGACGGCGTCGCCGCGGCCCAGGTGGCGATGGCCACCGCGCTGAACGTCGACGTGCTCACCCAGATGGGCTTCGCCGTGCCGGCCGAGGCCGGCACCAACGACATGGTGGTGGCGCTCCGACTGGCCGACCCGGCGGGGCTCGACCGGGCGCTCGCCGCGGTCGACCAGGCGCTGCGTGACGCCAGCCGTCGCGACACCGGGCCCCGCGAGGAGGCCCCGCCGCGCACCACCGGCGCCGCCCTGCGGCACGCCGCCGGCGGCCCCGCCGACAGCCTCGCGCTGGTCTCGGTGCCCGGCGCCAGCGCGCTGGTCGAGGCGATGGACGCCCTCGACGCCGGCCGGGACGTGATGATCTTCAGCGACAACGTGCCCCTCGACCAGGAGATCACGCTCAAGCGCACCGCGACCGACCGCGGGCTGCTCGTGATGGGCCCCGACTGCGGGACCGCCGTGGTCGGCGGCCTCGGCCTGGGCTTCGCCAACACCGTCTCCCCCGGGCCGGTCGGCCTCGTCGCCGCCTCCGGCACCGGCTGCCAGCAGCTGCTGGCGCTGCTCGACCACGCCGGGGTGGGCGTGACGTCCGCGCTCGGCGTCGGAGGTCGCGACCTGTCCGCCGACGTCCGCGGCCTGTCCACCCGCGAGGCGATGCGCCGGCTCGACGCCGATCCGGCCGTCGAGCTCATCGTGGTGGTCTCCAAGCCGCCGGCCGAGGAGGTGGCCGCGGAGATCC
Organism: uncultured Actinomycetota bacterium; assembly: GCA_963826155.1. Taxonomy (GTDB): domain Bacteria; phylum Actinomycetota; class Actinomycetes; order Propionibacteriales; family Nocardioidaceae; genus Nocardioides. The sequence continues at coordinate 2,718,512 of CAWGVX010000002.1, forward strand.
GCGAGTACGCCGCCGGGCTGGGCACCCCGGTCGAGCTGGCGCTGCTCGGGGCCGGCCGGCCGGACCTCACCGGGGCCGCGGAGTCGGTGCTGCGCCGGCTCGGCCACGACGTACCCTCCTGGCCCGCGTGCGGCGAGGCCGCACCGGCCGGCCGCGGGACCGCGCTGCGCGGGCTGTTCGTGGGCGGCACCCTGTGCGACGAGGCGATGCTGATCGCCGGCGAGGCGCTCGGCCCGGTGCACAGCAACATCCCGCTGGCCCCGGAGCTCGCGCTCGGCGCGGACCTCGAGGCGCCGGCCGACGGCCCCGGCCACACGTTCGTCGACTTCGGCGACGACGCGCTCACCGCGGGCCGCGCCCACCCGATGATCGACCCGACGCTGCGGCTGGAGCAGCTCGCCCGGGTCGCCGCCGACGAGCGCACCGCGGTGGTGCTGCTCGACGTCGTCCTCGGCCACGGCTCCGAGCCCGACCCCGCGGCCCTGCTCGCACCGGCGGTCGCGGCCGTCGTGGCGGCCGGGGTGCCCGTCGTGGTCGCGGTCGTCGGCACCGACGCCGACCCGCAGGGCCTCGAGCGCCAGGTCCGGGCCCTGGTCGACGCCGGCGCCGAGGTCCACCTCTCCAACGCCCGCGCGGCCCGCCGCGCGCTGGCGCTCCTCCCCCCGACCGGAAAGGCCCTCTCATGAGCACGCCGACCACCGTGGTGTCCGCCGGCGCGGACCTGTTCGCCGATGCCGTGGCCGCCCAGGCCGTGGAGGTCACCCGCGTCGACTGGCGCCCGCCGATGACCGGCACCGAGGCCGACCTGGCCACGGTGGCGGCCGACCCGCTGCGGCTCGCGGCCAACCAGCGGGCGCTGTCCGCGATGCTGGGCGTGACCGCCCACCTGGTCGACGTCGCCCCCGCCTCGGAGGTGCTCGGCCTCGAGCCCGGCCAGTTCCTGCACGCCGGCCCGCCGATCACGTGGGACCGGGCCTCCGGTCCGATGCGCGGGGCGCTGATGGGCGGCGCGGCCCTCGAGGGCCTGGCGGCGGACCCGGAGGACGCCGTACGGCTCTTCGAGCGCGGCACCGACGTCTCGCTCGACCCCTGCCACCACCACCGGGCGGTGGGCCCGATGGCCGGCGTGGTCACGCCGAGCATGTGGATGTTCGTGCTCGAGGACCTCGCCACCGGCGCCCGCACCCACTGCTCGCTGAACGAGGGCCTGGGCAAGGTGCTGCGCTACGGCGCCTACGGGCCGGAGGTGCTGACCCGCCTGCGCTGGATGCGCGAGGTGCTCGGCCCGCTGCTCCAGCGGGCCGTTCGCTCGACCGTCGAGCGGTCGGGTCCGGTCGACGTCACCGGCATCCTCACCCAGATGCTGCAGATGGGCGACGAGGCCCACAACCGCAACCGGGCGGGCACGCTGATGCTGCTGCGCGACCTCGCGCCCGCGATGGTGGAGGCCACCGGGGCCGGCGGCGCGAGCAGCGCGGACGTCGCCGAGGTGCTGCGCTTCATCGGCGGCAACGACCACTTCTTCCTCAACCTCGCGATGCCGGCCTGCAAGCTGGCACTCGACGCCGCCCGCGGCATCGAGGGCTCGACGATGGTGGTCGCGATGGCCCGCAACGGCACCGACTTCGGCGTCCAGGTGGCCGGCACCGGCGACGAGTGGTTCACCGGCCCGGCGCAGCTCGCCGACGGGCTCTTCCTCGGCGACTACGGGCCGGACGACGCCAATCCCGACATCGGCGACTCGGCGATCACCGAGACCGCGGGCATCGGCGGGTTCGCGATGGCCACCGCGCCCGCGATCGTGCGGCTCGTCGGCGGCTCGGTGCCCGACGCGCTGGCCACCACCCGGCGGATGCACGAGATCACGCTGGGCGAGAACCCGCGCTGGTCGGTGCCGGTCCTGGAGTTCCAGGGCGTGCCCACCGGCATCGACGTGACCCGGGTCTGCCGGACCGGCATCCTCCCCCAGATCAACACCGGCATGGCCGGCAAGGTCGCGGGCGTGGGCCAGGTCGGCGCCGGCCTGGTCACCCCGCCGGCGGAGATCTTCCCGAAGGCGCTCGCCCGGCTGGCCGAGCTCACCCGCACCCGCGGCTGATCCGGGCGGCCGGCGTCAGGCGTCCCGTGGTCCGGAGGCCTCGGGGCGCATGACGTCGTCCTGGGTGGGCCGCCAGAGGGCGCGGGCCATGTCGAGGTTGCCCGACGGGCGCAGCGGCGTGCCCTCCTCGAGGTAGGCCTGCCGGGCCTCGCCCTGGTGGCTCGGCGGCAGCGACCCGTCGGCACGGACCACCCGCCACCACGGCACCGGGCCGCCGTACGCCGACATCACCGACCCGACCTGACGGGGGCCGCCGCCCCCGAGCACGGCCCCGACCGCCTCGGCGATCGCGCCGTACGTCGTGACCCGCCCGCGCGGCACCTGCTCGACGCAGCGCAGCACCAGCTCGGCGTACTCCTCGGGGTCGATGCGCGCCATCAGTCATCCCGTGCCAGGGCCAGGGAGGCCACCACCATCGCCACCAGCGCGACCGAGAGGCCGCCGACCCAGACGCCCGGGGTGTCCGAGCGGCCGCGCACGAGCAGTGCGATACCGAAGACCACCGGCGCGACCAGCCAGGCAGCGGCCCCGCGCCGCACCCAGAGCCGGACCGTCGCCGGGTCGACCCCGAGCCGGTCCGGGCCGTAGGAGACCAGCAGGCCGGCCAGGTGGGCGGCCAGCAGCAGCGCGGCCGACGGCAGCGCCCAGGCGTGCAGCCCGTCGCGGAAGGCGAGCCCCCACCAGACCAGCACCGCACCCAGGGCGCCGGTGCCGACCCCGGAGTCGGGGACCCGGGCATGGAGCAGCGACAGCACCAGCACCAGCAGCACCAGCCACGGCCGGGGCCACGCGCCGGCCGGCCCGGTGCACAGCAGCGCCAGCACCGGCCCCAGGGCGACGACCAGCCGCAGCGCCCACTGGCCGCGGCTCCACTCAGCCATCACGGGGCGATCACCGGGCGCGCACCTGGGGCAGCTGGGCGCGCCGGGCGAGCCGGCGCAGCACGTCGTCGAGGGTGCCCGGACCGCGCCACGGCACGACCGGGCAGCCGAGGGCGGCGAGCCGGTCGAGGACCGCCTGCCGCTCGATCCGGCGCATCCGCCACGCCAGCGCGGCGACCGCGGGGTCGGTGCCCTCCACCACCGCCGGCGCCGCGTCGGCGGGCAGCGTGTCCACGACCAGCACGGGCAGGCCGCGGCGCACCAGCGTCGCGGTCACCGAGGCCATCGCCTCCGAGAGCATCGGGGAGAGCACGATCACCACCGTCCCGGCCGCCGCGCGCAGCTGGACCCGGTCGGCGTCGAGGCCCCGGGGGGTGCCCACCTGCAGCCCGGCCAGCCGGCCCAGCAGGAGCTGGAGGTGCCGCTGCCCGGTGCCGTAGCCCACCGACTCCCCGCCGGTGCCGACCACCCGCAGGCCGACCCGGTCGCCGACCCGGACGTGGTGCTCGGCGACGGCCGCGGCGGCCCGCACGGACACGTCGAGGCTGCTCGCCTCCCCGTCGATGCCGCCGGAGCGGCCGTGGTCGGCCAGCGCGTCGACCAGCAGCAGCACGGCACTGTCCTCCTCGCCGCGGGTGCTGACCACGTGCAGCGCGTCGGTGCGCAGCGAGACCCGCCAGTGGATCCGTCGCAGCCGGTCGCCGGTCTGGAACGGCCGGATCGAGGCGAGCTCGGTCCCCTCGCCCGGCCGGCGGGACCGGTGCGCCCCGACCAGGCCGAGCGGCTGCGGCGCCTCGGCACGCGAGTCGAACGGCGCGCGCACGGGCAGCGCCTGCAGCTGGCTGCCGACCAGGACCACCGGGCCCCAGCGGTAGCCCGCCCAGGCGCTGGTGAGCGCGACCACGTCGTCGCCCAGGTTCCGCCGGCCGAACCGGCGCGGCCCGACCTCGATGGCGGGCAGCTCGCCGTCTGCCCCGACCAGCCGACCGATCCGCCCCGCGGAGGGCTGCAGCGCCACGTGCGGGACGGCGGCCGCCAGCCGGGTCGCGTGCTCGACGCCGGCCAGGTCCTCGCCGTGCAGCCGGGACGTCGTGCCCTGCCCCTCGTGGACCAGCGCGTGGTCCAGCGTCGTGCCCAGCCGCGGCGAGGACCGGGGCCGGTGCAGCAGGCCGAGCGCGCCGAGCAGCAGGAACGGCGCGGTCAGGACCATGATCACCGGCTCGCCGAACAGCACCGCGACCACCGTTCCGAGGCCGCCCAGGCCCAGGGCCCGGCCGAGCGCCGCCGTCGGCTGCCAGCCACCCATCAGCGCGGCGCGCCCTCGACCGAGCCCTCGACCGAGCCCTGGGGCGCGCCCTCCAGCGTGCGCGGGGTCGGCACCGCCGCCAGGACCTCGTCGACGACGCGGCGGCCGCTGGCGTCGGTCATCCACAGCTCGGGACGCACCGTGATCCGGTGCGCCAGCACCGACCGGGCGACCGCCTTCACGTCCTCGGGGACCACGTAGTCGCGGCCCCGCAGCACCGCGAACGCGCGCGCGGTGAGCACCAGCGCGAGCGAGCCGCGCGGGCTGGAGCCGGTGAGCACCTCCGCGTGCTCGCGGGTCGCGGCGGCGAGCGCGACGCAGTACTCCCCCACGCTCGGGTCGACGCGCACGGTCTCGACCGCGGCCTGCAGCCCGGCCAGCCCGGCGGCGTCGGTCACCCGGTCCAGGACCACCTCCTCCCGGCGGCGGTCGAGCCGGCGCGCGATCACGTCGTACTCCTCGGTCGCCGTCGGGTAGCCGAAGGCCACCCGGAGCAGGAACCGGTCCAGCTGCGCCTCGGGCAGCGGGTAGGTGCCTTCGTACTCGATCGGGTTCGCGGTCGCGAGCACGTGGAAGGGCTCGGGCAGCCGGAACGTCTCGCCCTCGACGGTGACCTGGTGCTCCTGCATCGCCTCGAGCAGCGCCGACTGGGTCTTGGGCGGGGTCCGGTTGATCTCGTCGGCGAGCAGCAGCCCGGTGAACAGCGGGCCGCGGCGGAAGTCGAACTCACCGCGGCGCTGGTCGTAGAGGAAGGAGCCGGTCAGGTCGGCGGGCAGCAGGTCGGGCGTGAACTGGGCGCGACGGAAGTCCAGGCCGAGCGCCTGCGCGAACGAGCGGGCCGCGAGGGTCTTGCCCAGCCCCGGGAAGTCCTCGAGCAGCACGTGCCCCTTGGCCAGCAGCGCCGCCAGCACCAGGGAGAGCGCCGCGCGCTTGCCGACCACGGCCCGCTCGACCTCGTCGAGCACCTGCCCGGCCACCCGGGACGCCTCCTCGACGGTCGGCACCGCCTCGATCTGGTTCGTCACTGCTCCTCGATCCTCCTCAGGTAGTCGTCGATCTCGGCGCGGCTCAACCGACGCACCGGTCCCCCGAGCTCCTCGGCGAGCCGGCCGCCGGACAGCTCCACGAGCCGGTCGCGCAGGCCCCCGTCGGGCGTGCGCGCGGTCAGGTGGTCCTCCACCAGCCGGACGTACGACGAGAGCCGCGCGTCCGAGCCGCGCGGGAGGACCGGCCGGCTGCCCCGGTCCGGCCACGGCGGCCCGCCGTCGTCGACGCTGTCGAGCAGCAGCCCCACCCCGGCGGCGCCGACCAGGACCAGCAGCGCGAGCCGTGGCGCGTCGGGTGCGAAGTCGACGACGGCGAAGACCACGTCGAGCACCGCGAAGAGCAGCAGCGCGACCAGCGCCCGCAGCAGCTGCGTCCGCAGGCCCCCGGGCCGCCTCACCGGCGGCCCCCCGCGACGGCCAGCAGCCCGGCGTGGACGGCGTCCAGCGCGGCGAGCGCCTCGGCACGGGCGGGCTCGCCCAGGGCGTGCTCGGAGAAGCGGGCCTCGCGGAAGAGCGCGGCGAGGCGGGCCACCTGGGTGCTGTCGGCGTCGACGAGCTCGAGCACCCGCAGGGTGAACTCCGCGGAGGTCTCCCACGGCCGCCGTCGTACGCCCGCCTCGGCCGCCTGCTCCTCGAACCGGTGCCAGGCCGCCACGATCGCGTTGCGCGGGTCGCCCTGCTCGAGCAGCTCACGCTGCCGGTCCGCGTCGCGGACCATCTCCGTGGCGAGTCGCCGCGGCGTCTCGAGCGCGTCGAAGTCGGCCCGCTCCGGCTCGGGCGGGGGCCGGCGCCGCAGGGTCCAGGCCTCCCACAGCCGGCGCAGCACCAGGACCAGCAGGCCCAGGAGCGCCGCGATGACCAGGACGGCGAGGACCCCCAGCAGCGCGTTGGCGACGGGGTGGTGTCCCTGGGGGCGGTCCCGTGGATCCCGCTGGGACCTCGCGTCGGTGGGCGTGCCGGACGGCGTGGCTGTGTCGGTCGGGCTGGCGCTCATCCGGTGGGTGGCGGGCCCGGCGCCGGTGAGCACCGCGTCCGGCCCGATCGACGCGGCCCAGGTGACCAGCAAGGACACCAGCAGCACCGTGGCGGCCACCGCCGCCACGGCAACGACCGATGCCCGCCGTGCCCCCATGGGCGGTCAACCTAGCCCACGGGCCCGGTCGGCCGCCCCGCCCGCGCCGCGGGCGGGGCGCCCGGCGTCAGAGGACCGGGTTGAACGGCTCGGTGCCGTTGACCAGCTGCAGCCCGGAGAGGCCGGAGTGCTGCTGGGCGAAGGCCAGCTCCTTGGCCAGGTCGCCGATGTTGTTCGACGCCGGCAGCGGGGCGAGGCCGAGCGTGGACAGCACCCCGACCGCCTTGCCGTCGGCGCTCATGAACCCCGAGCCGGAGTCGCCCGGGATGCCCGGGGTGACGGTGTAGAGCGGGTGCGACCAGCCCCCGTCGGCCGCGTCGTCGCCGAGGCTGACCCCGGTGTGCGGCGAGAGCGGCGAGAGGCCACCGCGCAGGCTGGAGTTGCCGTAGGTCCACACCCGGTCGCCGGCCGCGGTCCCGTCGGTGTCGATGCCGGTCGGGCCACCCCAGAACGGCACGCTCGGGTTCACCGTGCCGACGTCCGCGGGGTCGACCCTGACCAGGGCCAGGTCGTTGTAGGCGCAGGTGTTCGGGTCACTGGTGCCGAGCTGGTGCTCGGTGATCCAGGAGGAGTACGCCAGCGTGCCGTGCCCGACGACCGTGCCCTCGCTGGCGAGGTTGCCGTCGTTCGTGAAGTCGACCCTGGTGCCCAGCGGGACCGAGTCGGTCTGGCAGCCGTCGGTGTCGGTCGAGGAGCCGGTGCCGGCGCAGTGGGCGGCGTACCCGACGTAGACGTTGCCCGCGCCGTCGGTGTAGACGAAGTTCGCGGTGCACTGGGCACCGTCGGTGTACATCATCGTGCCGGGGTGGATCTGCGCGGTGCCGGCGGGCGCCCACTGGGTGGCGGCCTCGGCGGGCGCCGGGGTGGCCACGGCGGCGCCGAGCACGGCGCTGCCGAGCAGGGCGAGCGCGGCACTGCCGCGGCGGACGGTCCCGGACGTGGACGGGAGCTGGGGCATGGGGCGTTCCCTCTCTGGACGGCGGCGTGTGACCTGCACAACGAGGGTCGGCCCGGCCGGGTTACGCCCGAGTAGTCACCTCGGGCCAGCAGCCGGGCACGGAGACGCGGAACGGCCCGCCCGACCAGTGGTCGGGCGGGCCGTGGTCGGCGTCACCGCCAGTGAGGGCCGCCGTCAGTACGACGGCTGGCTGGGGTCGACCTGGTTGACCCAGGCGACCACGCCGCCGCCCACGTGCACGGCGTCGGCGTAGCCCGCGCCCTTGAGCACCGCCAGCGCCTCCGCGGAGCGGACGCCGCTCTTGCAGTGCAGCACGACCTGCTTGTCGCTGGGCAGCTGACCCAGCGCGTTGCCGTTGAGGAACTCGCCCTTGGGGATCAGCACCGAGCCCGGGATCTTGTTGATCTCGTACTCGTTGGGCTCGCGGACGTCGACGAGCACGAAGTCGCGCTGGCCGTTCTCCCGCTCCTTGAGCATGTGCTCGAGCTGGGTCACCGAGATGGTCGAGCCGGCGGCCGCGTCGGCGGCGTCCTCGGAGATCGCACCGCAGAAGGCGTCGTAGTCGATGAGCTCGGTGACCGTCGGGTTCTCCCCGCAGAGCGCGCAGTTGGGGTCCTTGCGGACCTTCAGCTTGCGGTACTCCATCTCCAGGGCGTCGTAGATCATCAGCTTGCCGACCAGCGGATCACCGATCCCGGTGAGCAGCTTGATCGCCTCGTTGACCTGGATCGAGCCGATGCTGGCGCACAGCACCCCCAGCACGCCGCCCTCGGCGCAGCTTGGCACCATGCCCGGCGGCGGCGGCTCGGGGTAGAGGCAGCGGTAGCAGGGCGCGTCGTCGGCGATGGTCGGCGCGAACACCGAGGCCTGGCCGTCGAAGCGGTAGATCGAGCCCCACACGTAGGGGATCCCGAGGAAGTACGCCGCGTCGTTGACCATGTAGCGGGTCGCGAAGTTGTCGGTCCCGTCGACGATCAGGTCGTAGCCGCGGAAGACGTCCATGACGTTGTCGTTGTCGAGCCGCTCCTCGTGGAGCACCACGTCGACGTAGGGGTTGGCCTCGGCGATGGACTCCTTGGCCGAGAGCCCCTTGGGCTTCCCGACGTCGGACTGGCCGTGGATGATCTGGCGCTGCAGGTTCGACTCGTCGACCTCGTCGAACTCGGCGATCCCGATCGTGCCCACGCCCGCAGCGGCCAGGTAGAGCAGCGCGGGGCTGCCCAGGCCGCCGGCGCCGATCACGAGGACCTTCGCGTTCTTCAGTCGCTTCTGGCCACCCATCCCGACGTCGGGGATGATCAGGTGCCGGCTGTAGCGCCGCACCTCGTCGATGGTCAGCTCGTCGGCCGGCTCCACGAGTGGGGGAAAGGGCACAGCACGCTCCTCGAACTTGATCTCGGTTCTCCGGGTCTGCTCGGCACAACAGCCTCCGCACCTGTCATGTTCCCGGCGGGCCCGTGGCCCACCCCACGCGGTCCGCCATCCGGACGGAGCTGACCAGCGGGTAGGCTGCGACCTCGCGGGGCGAGCCGCCCCGAGCCGAGGTCGAGGAGCATGCGTTGAGCGCCGGTCACTACGACACCGCCACCTCGCGACCCCGTGGTGGTCGCATGCCGCGCCGGGAGCGTCGCGCCCAGCTGCTCGAGTCCGCCCTCGAGGTGTTCGTCGCACAGGGCTACCACGCGGCGGCGATGGACGACATCGCCGAGCGCGCCGGCGTCTCCAAGCCGGTGCTCTACCAGCACTTCCCCGGCAAGCTCGACCTCTACCTCGCGCTGCTCGACGCCTCGTGCGACATGATCATCGACAACTGCCGCAAGGCCCTGGAGTCCACCCAGGACAACAAGCTGCGGGTCGCGGCCACGATGGACGCGTTCTTCGAGTACGTCGCCGGCGACAACGGCGCGTTCCGCCTGGTCTTCGAGTCCGACCTCACCAACGAGACGGCCGTGCGCGCCCAGGTCGACCGGGTGACCAGCGAGTGCGCCTCGATGATCGCCCACGTCATCCACGACGACACCGGGCTCCCCGACCACCCCTCGCGGCTGCTGGCGGTCTCGCTGGTGGGAATGGCCCAGGTCAGCGCCCGGTTCTGGCTGTCCGAGGGCGCCGGCATCTCCAAGGCCGACGCGGCCGCACTCGTGGCCGGGCTCGCCTGGCGCGGCATCCGCGGCTACCCGCTCACCGACGAACACTGACAGCCGGACCACAGACATCCGGACCGAGACGACCCGAAAGGATCCGACCGTGGAGGTCAAGATCGGCGTCCAGCACGCCCCCCGAGAGCTCGTCGTCGACACCGACGAGAGCACCGAGAGCGTCGAGAAGGCCGTGACCGAGGCGGTCGCCTCCGGCGGCGTCCTCGTGCTCACCGACAGCAAGCACCGCAAGGTCGTGGTGCCCGCCGACAAGCTCGCCTACGTCGAGATCGGCGGCGGCGTGATCGGGGCGGTCGGCTTCCGGAGCTAGGAGTCCAGCCCGAGCTCGGCCATCCGCTCGGCGTGCCGCTCGGTCAGCCGGGTGAACATCCGCCCGATCGCGGCCAGGTCGAGCCCGGGCCGGTCCACTCCCCCGGCCAGCAGCGCGGAGAGCGCGTCCCGCTCGGCGGCGACCCGCTGCGCCTGGATGAGCGCCTCACCCATCAGCCGCCGGCCCCACAGGGCCAGCCGGCCACCGAGCCGGCGGTCGGCCGCGATGGCCGCACGCACCCGGTCGACGACGAACGCCGAGTGGCCGCTGTCCTCCAGCGACGCCAGCACCAGTTCGCGGGTGTCGGCGTCGAGGTAGGCCGCGATCTCGCGGTAGAAGTCGTTGGCGAGGTTGTCGCCGACGAACGCCTTGACCAGCCCCTCGTACCAGTCAGCGGGCGCGGTGTGCTCGTGGAAGAGGTCGATCGCCGAGCGGAACGGCGCCATCGCGGCGTACGGGTCGGCGCCGAGCTCGGTGAGCCGGTCCAGCAGCGGCCCCACGTGCCCGAACTCCGCGGTGGCCATCGCGCCGATCGCCACCTTGTCCCGCAGGTCCGGGGCCAGCTTGGCGTCCTCGCCGAGGCGCTCGAAGGCCGAGATCTCGCCGTACGCGATGGCCCCCAGCAGGTCCACCACGGCCTCACGGTACTCCGGGTCCTGGAAGGCCAGCGGGCCGTCGGGCTCGGCGGCACGCGCCGACGATTCGGACGATTCGGGCATGCGCGCACCCTACCGATACAGTGCAGAGGAACCATCGTCGCGCCCGCCGCCGGCGGGAAGCGTCCCAGGCATGTGCGCGGCAGGCCCTTGAGACCGCTTGAGTGAGTTTGCCGCACGGATGAAGTCCTTCCGCAGCAGCTACTCACGAAAGCAGAAGACGTGACCACGTTCCGAGAGCTCGGGGTGCTCCCCGAGATTTGCGACGCGCTCGAGCGCGCCGGGATCACCACCCCCTTCGCCATCCAGGAGATGACCCTGTCGGTCGCCCTGATGGGCACCGACCTGATCGGCCAGGCCCGCACCGGCACCGGCAAGACGCTGGCGTTCGGCATCCCGGTCCTCCAGCGCAGCATCTCCCCCAAGGACCCCGACTACGCCGAGCTGCCGCAGGGCAAGCCGCAGGCGCTGATCGTCGCGCCGACGCGCGAGCTGGCGCTGCAGGTCTCCAGCGACCTCGCCCTCGCCGGCAAGGACCGCGGCCTGCGCGTCCTCACCGTCTACGGCGGGGTCGGCTACGACCAGCAGCTCGAGACGCTCGAGTCGGGCGTCGACGTCGTCGTCGGCACGCCCGGCCGCCTCATCGACCTGGCCAACCGCCGGGCGCTGGACGTCTCCCACGTGCACGCGCTGGTCCTCGACGAGGCCGACGAGATGCTGGACCTGGGCTTCCTGCCCGACGTCGAGCGGATCTTGAAGATGACCCCCGAGACCCGGCAGACCATGCTGTTCTCGGCCACCATGCCCTCGGCGATCGTCTCCCTGGCCCGCACCCACATGCGGCACCCGATGAACATCCGTGCCGAGTCGTCCTACGAGAACGCCACGGTGCCCGCCACCGCGCAGTTCATCTTCCAGGCCCACGACCTCGACAAGCCCGAGATCGTCGGCCGGATCCTGCAGGCCGAGGACGCCGGCAAGGTCATCGTCTTCACCCGCACCAAGCGCCAGTCGCAGCGGGTCGCCGACGACCTGACCGAGCGCGGCTTCAAGGCCAGCCCGCTGCACGGCGACATGCAGCAGGCGGCCCGCGAGCGGGCGATGGCGCGGTTCCGCGAGGACAAGATCCAGGTCCTCGTCGCCACCGACGTCGCGGCCCGCGGCATCGACGTCGCCGGCGTCTCGCACGTCATCAACTACACCTGCCCCGAGGACGACAAGACCTACGTCCACCGGATCGGTCGCACCGGCCGCGCCGGCGCGACCGGCGTCGCGGTCACCTTCGTGGACTGGGCGGACCTGCACCGCTGGAAGATGATCAACAAGGCGCTCGACCTGCCCTTCGACGAGCCGCAGGAGACCTACTCCACCTCCGAGCACCTCTTCCACGACCTCGGCATCGCCCCGGGCACCAAGGGCCGGATCGTCGACCCCGCCCCGCGGGAGCGCTCCGGCGGCTCCGACCGCTCCGGCGGCGACCGGCCGGCCCGCAGCCGGAACCGCGACCGGAACCGCACCCGCAGCCGCGGCGGCCAGCCCGTCGAGGGCGCGGAGGCCGGCCAGTCCGGCCAGTCCGGCCCCGCCGGCGCGGGCTCCGATGCGGGTCAGCGTCCCGAGGGCGCCGGCCGCAACCGCAACCGTCGTCGCCGCCGCCGTTCGTCCGGCTCGGGCGCCAGCACCGACTGACACCCGGCACGCCCCACCGTTGAGTTGGGCCTCCCCGGGCACCGAGTTGGGCCTCCCCGGGCCGGCGCGCCCGGCCGGACCCAACTCAACACCCGGCCAGGCCCAACTCAACAGGGCGGGGTCAGACCACCACGACGGTGGTGCCCACCGGGGCGAACCGCCACAGCGCGATCGCGTCCGTACGCCGCTGGCGGATGCAGCCGTGTGACTGCGGCGTGCCGAGGTCGGTGACCGACTGGAGCAGGTGGCCGTCCTTGATCGGGATGTCGTGGAAGCCGATCGCGGCGTTGTGGCCGTGGGCGAACCGGACGAAGTACTTCATCGTGCCGGAGTCGTCGATGCCCCAGGCCTGCTCGGAGCGGGAGAAGACCGAGTAGGTGCCCGGCGCGAGGTTGTCGGTGACGCTGCCGCTCACCGGGTAGGTCCGGCGCACCCGGTCGTGCGCACCCACCAGCCACACCCGCTGGCGGTTCTGGCTGAACACGATCCGCCGGCCCTCGCCGGAGCGCAGCGGCAGCGCGGTGTCCCCCGTGGTCCGGTCGCGCAGCTCGACGGCGTCGGGGCTGCCCTGCCTGCTGGCGCCGCGGTGGGCCGTGCCACGGCGCGCCGCCGCGAGCCCCTTCTGGTCGGCCTGCCGGTCGGCCGCCCGGTCCGGGCCCTGCGGACTGCGGGTCGCCGCCGCCGGCGCGGAGGCCAGGCGTGCCGCCGCGGGGTCGGGGCGGTGGCTGGAAGCGGCGGAGGGCAGGACACCGGTCCCGCCGAGCACGGCGACCAGCGTGACCGTCACCGAGGAGCCCAGCACGGCCATCCGTCCGTAGCGGGCTCGGGTCTGCTGCTCACGGTGACGACCCACGGCTCAGCTCCTCCTCGACGAGGCCTTGCGGGCGGGGCGGCGCGGCCGCTTGCTCCGCTCGACCAGGTTGGCGGCCACCTCGCGGTAGGCCTGGGCGCCCTTGTTGCTGCGGTTGGTGGCCAGGATGGACCGGCCCGCGGCGGGCGCCTCGGCGAACTTGATGGTCTTGGGGATCGGCGGCTCGACGACCTCGAGGTCGTAGGTGTCGCTGATCGTCTCCAGCACCGTGCGGGCGTGGTTGGTGCGGCCGTCGTACAACGTCGGCAGCACGCCCCACACCTCGAGCTTGCGGTTGGTGAAGCGGCGTACGTCGTGGACCGTGTCGAGCAGCTGGCCCACGCCCCGGTGCGACAGGGTCTCGCACTGCAGCGGCACCAGCACGCCGTTGGCGGCGGTCAGCGCCGCCACGGTCAGCACGCCGAGCGAGGGCGGGCAGTCCAGCAGCACCCAGTCGTAGAACTCGTCGGCGAGGTCCTCCTCGAGCGCCTCGAGCACGGACTTCACGACGTGCTCGCGCCCCGTGCGGGTCAGCAGGTCCGCCTCGGCGCGCGCCAGCTCGATGGTCGCCGGCAGCAGGTCGACCCCGTCGTCGGTCTCGATGACCACCTCGGCGGGGTCGAGCCCCTTGGTGAGCACGTGGTGGACCGAGAGCTCGAGGTCCTCCGGGTCGATGCCCAGGGAGAAGGTCAGGCAGGCCTGCGGGTCGAGGTCGACCAGCAGGACCCGGTGGCCCAGCTCGGCGAGCGCGGCGCCCAGCGACGCCACGGTGGTCGTCTTGGCGACGCCGCCCTTCTGGTTGGCGACCGCGAGTGTGGTGGTCATCGGTCGACATCATGCCCGACCCGCTTGCCCGAATTGCGGCGACACCTGTTTGCTTGGCCACATGTCTGAGACGCGACCCACCCCGGGCACCGCCCTGGTGACCGGCCCGACCGCCGGCATCGGCCGTGCGTTCGCGGTGCAGCTGGCCCGCCGAGGGCACGACCTGGTCCTCGTCGCCCGCGACGAGCAGCGGCTCGAGGCGCTGGCCGCCGAGCTCCGGGCGTCGTACGACGTGGCCGCCGAGGTGCTCCCCGCGGACCTGGTCGACCGCAGCTCCCTGGCCCGGGTCGAGGCCCGCCTGGCCGACCCCGACCGGTCGGTGGACCTGCTGGTCAACAACGCCGGCTTCGGGCTGAAGAGGCGCTTCCTCGACAACACCGTCGAGGAGGAGACCGCGATGCTCGACCTGCTGGTCACCGCGGTGCTGCGGCTCAGCCATGCCGCGCTGGGCCCGATGGCCCGGCGCGGCCACGGCGGGATCATCAACGTCTCCAGCGTCGCAGCGTTCCTCCCCCGCGGCACCTACAGCGCCGCGAAGGCGTGGGTGAACAGCTTCGGCTCCTGGGCCGCCGCGGAGTACGCCCCGCGCGGCGTGCGGGTGATGACGCTGTGCCCGGGCTTCACCCGCACCGAGTTCCACGAGCGGATGGACGTCGGCCGCGACTCCGCACCGGCGTTCATGTGGCTCGACGTCGACGACCTCGTGGCCGAGGCGCTCGCCGACTTCGACCGCGGCCGGACGTTGTCGATCCCCAGCAGGCGCTACAAGGCGGTCACCACGGTCACCCGACTGCTGCCCCGGAGCCTCCTGCAGCGTTTCCAGTCCGTCGGCCGGAAGTAGCCGCCGCAAGGCGCGGCGACCCGAGGCGGCGGGGTCGGTCAGCCCTCGCCTGCGATGAAGGCGCGGACGGCGTCGGCGACGAGCTGGACCGCGATGGCGGAGAGCAGCAGGCCGGAGATCCGGGTGACGAGCAGGACGCCGCCCTCGCGGATCAGCCGCAGGATCGGCAGCGAGTAGCGCATCGCGGCCCACAGGCACACGTGCACGGCGACGACGCCGAGGCCCACGGCGAGGAAGTCCGACACGTCGTGGACCCGCCGCGAGAAGACCATGGTGGCCACGATCGCGCCGGGGCCGGCCAGCAGCGGGGTGCCGAGCGGCACCAGCGCCACGTTGGAGCCGACCGCCGCGGTGGGCTCCTGCTCCTGGTCGGTCAACAGCTCCAGGGCCACGAGCAGGAGCAGCAGGCCGCCGGCACACTGCAGCGCGGCCAGGGAGATGTCGAGGTAGCCCAGGATCTGCTGGCCGAAGAACGCGAAGATCGCGATCACGAGGAACGACACCGCGACCGCCTGCCAGGCGTACCTCCGGGCGGTCGCCGCGGACCGTCCGGAGGTCAGCGACAGGAAGATCGGGATGGTGCCGACCGGGTCCATGATCACGAACAGCGTCACGAAGACCTCGGTGAGCAGCAGCGTGTTCAGCACCGCGCTCACCGGCCCACCACCGCCGGGGTGTCGCGGCCGGAGCGGGCGGCGGCCCGCCCGGCCAGCTCCAGCAGCCGCTCCAGCTGCTCGGGGGCGGTGGTGTTGCAGCCCAGCTCGTGGTCGACCTTGCCGGTGCCGTGGTGGTCGCTGGAGCCGGTGGCCACGAGGTCGAGGTTCCGGGCGATCGCGCGCAGCCGCTCGCGCGCCGCCGGGTCGTGGTCCTGGTGGTCGACCTCGAGGCCGGCCAGGCCGGCCTCGGCGAGGGCGGCGATCGTGGCCTCGTCCGGCTCCTGCCGGCCGTGCCGGCCCCACGGGTGCGCGATGACGCTGACCCCGCCGGCCGCGTCGACGATCTGCAGCATCCGCTCCAGCGGCGCGGCGTACCGGTTGGCGTACGCCGGGCGCCCGGCGCTCAGGTAGCGGCGGAACGCCTCGGAGCGGTCGGCGACCACCCCCAGCTCGACCAGGGCGTCCGCCACGTGCGGCCGGCCCGCGGCGACCGCGTCGCCCGCGACCCGGTGCACGTCCTCGTCGTCGATCTCGATGCCGAGCTCGCGCAGCCGCTCCAGCATCACCGGCAGCCGCGAGCTGCGGCCCTCGAGGATCCGGTCGAGCTCGGCGACCAGCGCCGGGTGGGTCGGGTCGGGCAGGTAGGCGAGCAGGTGCACGCCGCGCCCGGCGTGGCGGGTGCTGATCTCCATGCCGGGCACCAGCGCGAGACCCGTCGCGGCGGCCGTCGCGGCGGCCTCGTCCCAGCCCTCGGCGGTGTCGTGGTCGGTGAGTGCGAGCACGTCCAGGCCCGCCGCCGACGCCGCCCGGACCAGCTCCCCCGGGCTCTGCGTGCCGTCGCTGGCCCGCGAGTGGGTGTGGAGGTCGATACGCACAGTCCGCATGCTAGGAGGTGGGCGGGGCTCCCACGGATTCGGCGGGGGTGCCAGACTCGCCACATGAGCGCCGGTTGGGGACGCGTCGAGCGCACCGACGCGGAGATCTGGTACTACGACACCGCCGAGGACAAGCCGATCGTGGTGCTCCTGCACGGTCTCGCTGGCTACGCCCTCGAGTGGGGCGCGACGATCGAGGCGCTGCGCGCCGACTGGTGCGTGATCTCGGTCGAGCAGCGCGGCCACGGCAGCAGCACCCGGCGCCCCGACGACGTCTCCCGGCGGGCGTACGTCGACGACGTCCTCGCCGTCCTCGACGACCTGCAGGTCGACCAGGTGCCGGTCGTGGGCCAGTCGATGGGCGCCCACACCGCGATGCTGCTCGCCGCCTGGGCGCCGGAGCGGGTCGACCGGCTGGTCCTGGTCGAGGGCGGGCTGGGCGGGGACGGCGGCACCGCGACCGGGACGATCGGCGACTGGCTGGCCTCGTGGCCGGCGCCGTTCGCCGACCGGGAGGAGTTCCTCGCCTTCTTCGGCACCTCGCGGATGGTCGCCGAGGCCTGGGCCGACGGTCTCGAGGAGCGGGCCGACGGACTGTGGCCGCAGTGGGACGCGGCGACGCTGACCCGGGCGGTCGCGGCGGTGCACGAGCGCGCGTTCCTCGAGGAGTGGTCGCAGGTGCGGGCCCCCACGCTGGTGGTGCGCGGCGAGCACGGCTCGCTCAGCGAGCGCGAGGTCGAGAGCATGTGCGCGCTGCGGCCGGACACCGAGCTGGTCACGGTGGCCGGGGCCGGCCACGACGTCCACCTCGAGGCCCCGGACGCGTTCCTGCGGGTGCTCACCCGATTCCTGGTCCCGACCGGCTGACGGCGGCCCGAGGGCGGCCGACCGGCTGGCGCCGGCGGCTCACCAGAGCGGCGCGGCGCCCCCGAACGGCGTCTCCAGCAGCGGCGCCCCGATCCGTGAGACGTCGCGCAGGATCCAGTCCTCGCGCAGCATCAGGATCGCCGAGGCCGGGCGCAGCACCAGCCACAGCCAGCGGCCCTGGGCCTCGCCGGCGAGCACCGAGCGGTCCTGCTCGCCGTCGCCGGTGCTGATCGACACCAGCCACAGCGGGACCACCTGGCTCTCGACCTTGATCCGCACGCCGGGCGGCCCCGTGCCCACCTCGGGGCCGGGGTCGTCGTGGTCGAGCCCCGCCAGCCGGGCCCCCAGCCCGGTGCCGGTCTCCTCGGCGACCACCACCACGTCCACCGGACCGTCCAGCTCGCTGGGCCCCGCGGCGCAGGTCAGCGTGGCGCTGATCCGGCTCCCCTCACCGACGACGGCGAAGTCGCTGACGGTCCAGCCCGGGCTCATCGGCCAGGGCAGGTACGTCGGGAAGCCGTCGGCGGTCAAGAGGTGCTCGGCGAACGCGTCGTACGACGCCTCCCGGGGCCGGCGCATCGGGTCGATCGGGCCGTGCTCGGGGCAGGACCACCCGGCCGACCCACCCCGCGCGACCGGGGTCGAGCAGCGCGGGCAGCCCACCTCGAGCAACATGCGACAACCGTGGAGGGACCAGCCCCCGGCGTCAAGAGTTCCAGCGCAGGACCACCGGGGCCTCGCGCTCGTGGCCCAGCACCGAGACGGTGGCGGTGTCCAGCCGGAACAGCCGGCCGTCGGTGGCCGGCAGCCCCAGCCACCGGGCGGTCAGGGCGCGCAGCGCGTGGCCGTGGCCGAAGACCAGCACCGGTCCGCCGGCGCCCCGGACCCGGTCCACGACCCGGTCCAGGCGGGCCGAGACCTGCTCGGGGGTCTCGCCGCCCGGGGTCGGGTGGGTCCACACCGTCCAGCCGGGCACGGTGCGCCGGATCTCCTCGGTCGTCACGCCCTCGTACTCGCCGTAGGCCCACTCGACGAGGTCGTCGTCCACCTCGGCGTCGGGGAACCCGGCCAGCTCGGCGGTGCGCTGCGCCCGCTGCCGCGGGCTGGTCAGCACCCGGGCGAACTCGGTGCCGGCGAGCCGCTCGGCCAGCCCCTTGGCGACCCGCTCCCCGTCCGGGAGCAGCGGCAGGTCGGTCGTCGAGGTGTGCCGGTGGTCGCGGCTCCACTCGGTCTCGCCGTGCCGCACCAACCACACCTGCTGCTCGCTCATGGTCGCGAGTCTGGCACGGGCCCCGGCCGGGCCCGTGCCACGATCGCCCCATGAGCACGCCCGCGCCCGAGGCAGCCCGCCGGCCCGCGGAGCTGCGCCACGCCCGGATGGCCACCGCGGCGGCCTTCGGGACGCAGGGGCTGGTCTTCATCAGCCTGACCACGCGGCTGCCGGACTTCTCCGACCGGTGGGACCTCTCCGAGCTCGTGCTGTCGGGCCTGCTGCTGATGATGGTGCTGCTGGCCGGCGCCGGCTCGGTGGTCGCGGAGTCCCTCGCGAAGCGCCGCGACAGCGCCACCCTGCTGCGCACCGGCCTGGGCCTGCTGGCGGTCTCGGTCCCGGTGCTCGCCACCGCTCCCGACCGGGCCGTGTTCGTCGCGGGGCTGGCGGTCTACGGCGTGGGCCTGGGCGTCGTCGACGCCTCGACCAACATGCAGGCGGTGGCCCTGGAGCACCGCTACGCCCGGCCGATCCTGCCGTCCTTCCACGGCGCCTGGACCCTCGGCGGAATCGTGGGGGCGGCGCTGGCGCTGGCGACCGCGTCCATGCCGCTGCCCGCGCTCGCCGCGCTCGCTGTGGTCCCGGGGGTGGTGCTGCTGGCGCCGTTCCTGCGCCGCGACCACGGACCGACCGGGGCCGCGCAGGCGGTGGCGGTGCCCTGGCGCCCGATCCTGCTGGTCGGGCTGGCGATGGTGCTCTTCTACATGGTCGACACCGCGACCCAGACCTGGGGACCGCTGATGCTCGACCACACCTTTGCGACCCCCTCGGGCCTGGTGGCGCTGGCGACCTTCCCCTACCTGCTGGCCAGCGGCGTGGTGCGGCTCGCCGGCGACCACCTGGTCGGGAGGCACGGCGCCGTTCCGGTGCTGCGGGTCGGCGCGGTCGTGGCGTCGGCCTCGCTCGCCGTGGTCGTCTTCGCCCCCACCTGGCCGGTCGCCGTCGTGGGGTTCACGGTGCTGGGGGCCGGCGTCGCCGTGATCGCCCCGCTCAGCTTCTCGGCCGCCGCCCGACTGGCGGGCGGGCAGGACCTCGACCCGGCCCTGCGCCAGGCCCGGGTCGACGCCGTCATCGCGCGGTTCAACCAGTTCAACTACGTCGGTGCGCTGCTCGGGGCGGTGCTCACCGGCGTGGTGGGCGCCGGGTCGCTGCGCCTCGGCTTCGCCGTGCCGATGGTGCTGGTCCTGGGCATCCTCCCGCTCGCCCGGGCGTTCGTCCCCGGGGTCAGTGCACCCCGGCCATCAGGCGCCGGATCGGCTTCGTGACGGCGGCGAGCAGCAGCCCGACGGCCACCGAGACCAGGCCGAGGATCCCGAAGTACGCCGTCTCGTGGTCGGCGGAGTAGAACTTGCCCAGGTAGCCGGCCAGCACCGAGCCCAGCGCCACCGAGAGGAAGAACAGCGAGACCATCTGGGTCCGGAACGCCTCCGGGGCGAGCTTGGTCGCGAGCGACAGGCCGACCGGGCTGAGCAGCAGCTCGGCGAGCGTGAAGACCAGCAGGATGCCGACCAGCGCGAGCAGCGGGGCGCTCTGCGGGCCGCCGCCGGCCATCGGCACGAACAGCAGGAACGCGACGCCCATGATCACGGTGCCGAGCGCGAACTTCATCGGGGTCGACGGCTGCCGGGGACCGAGCTTGGTCCACATCGCCGCGAACACGCCGGCCAGCAGGATGATGAACACCGGGTTGATCGACTGGACCCACGAGACCGGCATCTCCCAGCCGAACAGGTTCCGGTCGAGCCGCTTGTCGGAGTAGATCGTCACGACCGTGAACTGCTGCTGGTAGAGCGACCAGAACGCGGTGCTGGCGAGGAACATCGGCACGAACGCCCAGACCCGGCCCCGCTCCACCGCGTTCACGCGGTGGCTGGTGACGATGCGCAGGAAGAGCAGCACCGCACCGACCGCCGTGGTGACCAGCACCCAGGTGGCGAGGTTCTCGGGGGTGACCAGGCCGCTGAACACGAGGACGAGCACGACCACGAGGAACGCCACGGCGAGGCCGAGCATCCTGGTGCGCTCCGACGCCGTCAGCGGGTTGTGCACCGCGTGCGCCTCGGGGGGCAGCTGCTTGCGGCCGATCGTGTACTGCACCAGCCCGAGGAACATGCCCAGCGCGGCAGCGGCGAAGCCGACGTGGAAGCCGACCTCCTTCTGCAGCAGCCCGGTCAGCAGCGGGCCGAACAGGGCGCCGAGGTTGATGCCGAGGTAGAACAACGAGAAGCCGGCGTCGCGACGCTCGTCGTGCTCGGAGTAGAGGGTGCCGACCAGCGCGGTCGCGTTCGCCTTCAGGCCGCCGGACCCGATGCCGACCATGAGCAGGCCGGCGATCACGCCGGCGTACCCGGGCAGTGCGCTCAGCGCGATGTGGCCGAGCATGATCAGGCAGGCGCTGTAGAACAGCGTCCGCTCGGACCCCAGGACCCGGTCGGCGAGCCAGGCGCCGGGGATCGTGGCGAGGTAGACCAGGCCGCCGTACGCGCCGATCACCGCGCTCGCGGTGCCCTGGTCCATCCCCAGGCCGCCCTGGGAGGCCCGGTAGTAGAGGTAGAGCAGGACGATGCCCTGCATGCCGTAGAAGCTGAAGCGCTCCCACATCTCCACGCCGAAGAGGTTGGCCAGGACCCGCGGCTGGCCGAAGAAGCCGGTGTCGGTGGACCCCTGGGTGCGGGTCTCCGGCGTCCGGGTCTGCGTCGTCTGGTTCTCAGCACTCACCCGACGGACCGTGCCACAGGTCACGACTCGTCACCAAAATCAACCCCCCGTCTGGGGGATGGACACTAGTCCTTCTGGGGGGTCTCCCCCGGCCAGTTCTTGTCCGGCCGCGGCACCGGCCGGCCGGGCTGCTCGCCGCCCCGCTGCTCGAGGTAGTTCTGCTTGGGCACCATCACCTTGCGCCGGAACAGGCAGACGACCTTGCCGTCCTGGTTGTAGCCGACGGTCTCGACGTGGACCACGCCCCGGTCGTCCTTCGAGGTGCTCTCCCACTTGTCCAGCACCCGGGTCTCGCCGTAGAGCGTGTCGCCGTGGAAGGTCGGCGCCACGTGGCGCAGCGACTCGATCTCGAGGTTCGCGATCGCCTTGCCGGAGATGTCCGGCACGCTCATGCCGAGCAGGATCGAGTAGACGTAGTTGCCGACCACCACGTTCTTGCCGAACTGCGTGGTCTCCCCCGCGTAGTGGGAGTCCAGGTGCAGCGGGTGGTGGTTCATGGTCAGCAGGCAGAACAGGTGGTCGTCGTACTCCGTGACCGTCTTGCCGGGCCAGTGCTTGTACGTCGCCCCGACCTCGAACTCCTCGTAGCTGCGACCGAACTGCATGCCCACTCCCTTTCTCTCGCTGCGCCCCGAACTGCTCGCGCCCATCGTGGCGGAAGTACGCCGGGCGCGGGGTTACTCGTGGGGAACCTCACGGCCGCGGGGCGCGAGCTTCCCGAAACCCTTCGCGCCGTTCGAGTCTTCGCCGCCACCATGGAGGGATGCACTTCAGGGCAGCGGTCGAGTCCGACCTCGTCGAGCTGCTCTCGCTGCAGGAGGAGGCGTCGGTCGTTGCGCTCGCGCACGTCTTCGCCCAGGACACGCACCCCTTCCCACGGGAGGCGGTCCTGGCGCGGTGGCGGGCCGAGCTGGAGGACCCCGACGTCGCCGTCTACGTCTCCACCGACGACGCCGACCGCCTCACGGGCTTCGCGGCCCGGCGTCAGGACGAGCTCCTCCACTTCGGCACCGCGCTCGCGAGCTGGGGAACCGGGCTCGCCACCCAGCTCCACGACGCCCTGCTCGAGACCTGGCCGACCGAGCACCGCAGGCTCTGGCTGCACGTCTTCGAGGCCAACCATCGGGCACGGCGGTTCTGGGGACGGCGAGGTTGGAGTCCCACCGGCACTACGTCCCGATCACCGTTCGCGCCACATCCGGTGCTGCTGGAGTACGAGCGCCCGCACTGAGCGGCACGGCCAGCGATTCTTGTACGCACGTTCGTACACCCCGGAGCGGGACTCAGCCCGGCCGTCGAGCCTCCCCCGCGGAACTGTGAGCCGGGCGCCGGCCGCGACAGAAGCAGCGCCGTACCCCGTAACTGCGAACAACCGCCAGCGCCCACGGCCAGCGAGCCGCCGAACAGGGGTCTCGAGGCTCGTCGCTGGCGCTCCTCGCACCTCGACCACCGAACGGCGGCGCGGCGCTCCCGCACCTCGACCACCGAACGGCCGGCGCGGGCGCGGCGCGGGCTACCAGCCGAACAGCAGGGTCAGCACCGGGCGGATCAGCACGATCGCCAGCGGCGCGCCCGCGAGGACCCCCGCCCCGGACCAGCGCATCCCGGCTCTCCTGAGCAGGACGACCCCGACCGCCAGGGAGATCACGAACGCGATCGTCACCGGCGTCTCGAACACCAGCTCCCCGTCGATCGGCGGCGCACAGAGCCACCCGACCACGGCAACCACCAGGTTCGCCGACGCACTGACGGCGGTGCCGCCGAGCAGGCGACCGGTCGGCGACACGAGCCATCGCGCAGGCGACCGAGGGTCGGCCGAGGGCATCGTTCCCGTCATGTCGAACATCGTGCCCCACGCTCGCCACGGGCCCCCGCACCTTGACCGGAACCCCTGGTGTCAACGGAATGCGGGAGCCCTGACGACTCGAGAGCCGCTCCGGGGTGCACGCACGTGCGTACACCCCGGAGCGAGTCCTGACCGGCCGCGACCAGCGGACGGGGAGCCGGGCGCCGACCACATACTGACGCGGCGCCGTACCGCCATCACTGCCAACCCCCGCGACCACCTACGGCCGGCGGGCCGCCAGCGGGGTCTCGAGGCTCGGCGCTGGCGCGCCTCGCACCTCGACCACCAATCTGTGGCGGCGCCTCAGGAGCCCCCGCCACCGGCCTTGCGCCGGTGCATCTTCGGGGCGCCGCCGACGACCTCCGAGCCGTGCGCCTTCTCGCGCGGCGGGGTGCCGTGCGGGACACCCTGGTCGTTCGACTTCTTCCTGGCGAGGGCCTCCTTCATCCGGGCCTTGAGGTCGTCGTTGGAGCCGCTCGTGCCGCTCGTCCCAGGCATGTCTTCCTCCTCCAGTCGGTGCGCCCAGCCTCGCAGCCCGGGCCGGTTGGCGTCGAGGCAATTGTGCGAGGATGAGCCGTCCACGACCGTCGTCAGGAAGGCAGGGCCGGTGGCCGATCGACTGGTGCTGCACGTCGGGCTGATGAAGTCCGGCACGACCTTCATCCAGGGCCGGTGCAACGCCAACCGGGAGCGGCTCGCGGCGCAGGGTGTCCTCTTCCCCGGCCCCAGCTGGGCCCGCCAGGTGCACGCCGTGCAGGACTTCCTGGAGATGGCGCACGCCCGCCCCGGCAAGTGGGCGGAGCTGCGCGCGGAGGTCCAGGCGCATCCCGGGACGGCCATCGTGTCGATGGAGTACCTCGGCCCGATCCGGCCGGTGCGCATCCAGAAGATGGTCGAGGAGTTCCCCGGCACCGAGCTCACCGTGGTCGTGACGCTGCGCGACCTCGGCCGCAACGTCCCCGCCATGTGGCAGGAGAGCGTCAAGAACCGCAAGACGTGGACCTGGGCGGAGTACGTCCACGGGATCGAGCACGAGGACGACGACGCAGGCCGGCACTTCTGGAACCAGCAGGCGGCCGCGCGGATCCTGCGCCGCTGGACCGAGGGCGTCGGCGCCGACAGGGTCGTCGTCGTCACGGTGCCGCCCCCCGGGGCGCCGCCGGAGCTGCTGTGGGAGAGGTTCTCCGCGGCGGCCGGGATCAAGCCGGACGACTGGGACGACGCACCACGCGCGAACGAGTCGCTGGGCGCGGCCTCCGCGGTGCTGATGCGGCGGATCAACCTCGAGCTCGCCGGGCTGTCCCGCCGGGACTACACGCGCCGGGTCAAGGCGTTCGCCAAGCACACGCTCGTCCAGCACAAGGGCGAGGAGGAGCCGATCGGCTTCGCCGTCCCCCGGTGGCTGCGCAAGCGCTCCGCCGCCGAGAGCAGGAAGATCGCCGGGCTCGGCGTCCGTGTGATCGGCGACCTCGCCGACCTCGAGCCGCTCGACGTCCGCGGAGTCGACCCCACGACGATCACGGCCGAGCAGGAGCGCGATGCCGCCCTCGCCGGGCTCACGACCGTCCTCCGGGACGGCAACCGGGCGCTCAAGCGCCGCGACGGCGCGAAGGCCCAGAAGTGGGGCAAGAAGCGCAAGGGCGGGAAGAAGCAGGCCTAGGCCTGCCCCCTCCCGCCCCGCGGCCGTGGCGAGCCCCGGGTGCCGCTCGGTCAGTCGAGCTTGTAGTCCTGGAGCAGCCGGCGGCCGATGATCATCTTCTGGATGTCGCTGGTGCCCTCGCCGATCAGCATGAACGCCGCCTCGCGGTAGAGCCGCTCGATCTCGTACTCCTTGGAGTAGCCGTAGCCGCCGTGGATCCGGAAGGAGTCCTCGACGACCTCGTTGCAGTACTCCGCGGCAAGCATCTTGGCCAT
This sequence comes from uncultured Actinomycetota bacterium, assembly GCA_963826155.1. Classification (GTDB taxonomy): domain Bacteria; phylum Actinomycetota; class Actinomycetes; order Propionibacteriales; family Nocardioidaceae; genus Nocardioides. Next base: position 2,743,406 of record CAWGVX010000002.1, read on the forward strand.
CCCGGCCTCGACGTCGTTGCGCTCGCCCTTGTCCTTGAGCCGGGCGGCCCTGACCATCATCGCGTGGGCGGCCTCGACCTTGGTCGCCATCTCCGCGAGCCGGAACATGATCGCCTGGTGCTGGGCGATCGGCTTGCCGAAGGTCTCCCGCTGCTGGGCGTAGGCGATGCCCAGCTCGAAGGCCCGCAGCGCGATGCCGCACGCACGCGCGGCGACGTTGACGCGGCCCACCTCGACGCCGTCCATCATCTGGTAGAAGCCCTTGCCGGGCACCCCGCCGAGGACCTGCTCGGCCGAGACCCGGTGGCCCTCGAAGACCGCCTCGGTGGTGTCGACGCCCTTGTAGCCCATCTTGTCGATCTTGCCCGGGATGGTCAGGCCGGGGGCGGTCTCCCCGAAGCCCGGCTCCTTCTCGACCAGGAACGTCGTCATGTTCTTGTAGACCGAGTCCGCGCCCTCGTCGGTCTTCACCAGGGTGGCGACCAGCGTGGAGGTGCCGCCGTTGGTCAGCCACATCTTCTGGCCGTCGATGACGTAGTCCTCGCCGTCCTTGACGGCCTTGGTCCTGATCGCCGAGACGTCCGAGCCCAGGCCGGGCTCGGACATCGAGAAGGCGCCGCGGACCTCGCCGGTCGCCATCCTCGGCAGGTACTTGCGCTTCTGCTCCTCGGTGCCGTGCTGCATCAGCATGTAGGCCACGATGAAGTGGGTGTTGATGACACCCGACACGCTCATCCAGCCCCGGGCGATCTCCTCCACGCACAGCGCGTAGGTCAGCAGCGACTCTCCGAGCCCGTCGTACTCCTCGGGGATCATCAGCCCGAAGATGCCGAGCTCCTTGAGCCCGTCGACGATCTCCTGGGGGTAGGTGTCGGCGTGCTCGAGCTCCGTCGCGACGGGAAGGATCTCCTTCTCGACGAAGCTCCGCACCGCCTTCAGGATCTCGTTCTGGTCCTCGGTGAGACCCTCGGTCTCGCACAGGCGCATGGACGCCACCTTCCGTCGGTATGCGGGTTGCGAGGGAGTCTAGGGCCGCCTCCGGCGCTCAGCGCCTGCTCGTGATGATCGTCACCGGGGCGGCTTGGTGGTGGGGTGCACGTCCATCGGGTGCGTCTCGTTCTTCCACAGGTAGTTGAACTCCGCGCGGTACTGGCGGTAGGTCTGCGTGCTCGCGATGTGCAGGATCATCTCGTCGTTGCGGAACGACATCCGCGACCAGTTCTCCGAGCCCGTCCAGACCGAGTGCGTGGGCTTCCTGGCGTAGGTGCCGTTGACCGCCAGCACCTTCAGGTGCGAGTAGAAGTTGACCTTGCCCTCGTCGTTGTACTGCCAGTCGGCGCTGCGCATCGGGATGTTCGCGGCCGCGAGGATCTTGCGTACCCCGCGCCCCGACCGGCTCAGCACCGCCTTGACGACGCAGCCGTGCCGCGCCATCGAGGCGACCCGGTCGGCGAGGTACTTGCCCCGGTCGTTCTGCCAGGCGTACATCATGATCCGCACGACCGTGTGGCCGTTGATGCCCGCGCCCTTGACCGCCTTGCAGCGGATCCGCTTCAGCCGCTGGTTGACCGGGTCGTCCTCCGGGGCCGGCGCCTTCCTGGCGGGCTGGGACCGCACGCTGGAGCGCTGCTGCGCGGACTTGCGGTAGAACGTCGCGTCCATGCCGTTGCCGTTGTACTCCACCCAGCGTGGCGTGACCTTCTTGTCCAGCTTCAGCTGGTTGAACACGCCGACGAAGGTCGAGAACAGGGCCTTGTTGCCGACCTCGGTGAACAGGTCGTTCCACTGCAGGCTGACCGCGCGGCTGGTGGGGTTGGTGGAGCCGGTCATCAGCACGTGGGAGGCACCGCCGGTCCTGGTGAAGGAGAAGACCTTCATGTGCAGGTTGCCCGGCCCGCCGCGACAGGATCCCTCGCAGATCACCACGAAGTGCCTCTTGTGCGGGTTGTGGCCGAGCACGTGGCGCAGGTGCTTGGTGGCCGCGGAGGTCCAGTTGTCGTTGACGACCATCTGGACGTGCACGCCGCGGTGGTGGGCCTTGATGAGGAGGTTCGCGATGTCCTTGCGGTCGAAGGAGTACGTCGCGATCCGGATCGTCTGCCCCTTGTGGGTGTGCCTGATCGCCAGCCCGAGCCGGTGCATCAGGTTCGCCCGCTGTGCCGGGCCCCCGACCGGGTTGTTGAACGCCGCACCGGCGGCCGGTCGCCAGGGGCCGGCCTTCCGGGAGGTCACGGACGTGCCCGCGGCCGCGGCGCCGGGCTGGGCCGCGGTGACCGGGATCAGGATCGACAGGCCGACGACGAGCGCCAGGCCGAAACGTCGGAGCATGTGACGAAGCCTTCCCCATGTGCCTGCAAAACGGCATCCATTGGACCACATGCGGCACAGAACTTGCGCAGTCGCACGGGTTCGAGCGATTCAGCGGCGCTGGATCAGCCGCCTGGCCCGGCGTGCCGCGCGGCGCGGCAGCGAGGCGCGGGCCGGTGCGGCCTGCGCGGTGGCGCGACGGTTGCGCAGCTTGTCCATCTGCCCGGTCAACACGGTGGCCAGCGCCGCGCTGGCGGCGTCGGCCACCTCGTCGGCGGTCGGCTCCTGCATCCGGTCGGCGAACGCCGAACCGGTCGGCAGCAGGTCGTCGAGGTCACCGACCACGTCGTACCCGCCCCCGGCGATGTGGTCGACGAAGCGCTGGGAGACCTCGGTGCACCATGGCTCCAGCGAGCGGGGCAGCTTGACCTTCTCGCCGCCACCGTCGGCGTCGCCGAGCACGCGAACGGCGAAGTAGCGCTTCCCGATGTCGCCGTAGACGTCCCGGCGGCGGTGGCTGCGGTCGAGGTTGGCGTTGACCCGGCGCAGCACCTCGGCGTGGACGTGCCGGAGCGCGGAGTTGCTCTTGGCGACCTCGCGGTCGAGCAACCCCTCGTCGACACCGATGACGCTGCAGAAGCGCTTCAGGAGCAGCTCGGGGTCGCTGCCCGAGGGCGGGACCGTCACCACGTGGATCCGCTCGGGCGGCACGAACTCGCGCCAGCGCTCGAGCACGCCGACGACGTCCTTGTTGCGCCACAGCCGGCCGTTCGGCTTCCCCTCGTTCTTCCGGAGCCGGTCGAGGTAGACGGGGAAGGAGTCGGCGCCGCCACCCTGCAGCGTCTGCTGCCAGGCCGACGGGATCTGTCGGGCCAGGTCGCGCACGGTGACGACCACGTGCACCTCGCGACCCGCGCAGGCGTCCATCAGCTCCTGGATCTGGGCCTGGTCGGCCGGCGCCAGCGACTCCTCGCTGACCAGCGCGCGGCCCGAGACAGCGCGCGCGAGCGCCGCGGGCAGCCGGTCCAGCGCCCGGGCCACGGCCGGCGGGTCGAACTCGGGGTTGTAGCGGCCGCGCACGCGCAGCATCAGCCAGAAGGTGTCGCGCTTGGACCCCGGCACCATGTCCAGGCCCTGCGCGCGCAGCGAGTCCTGGCTCTGCCAGAAGATGCTCTGGAGATAGGACGTGCCCGTCTTCTGCAGGCCGATGTGGAGGAACAGCGGGTCGCCGGGCATGCGCGTCATCCTAGGGGTCACGACCGCGGTTGACGGAGCCGGCGTACGGCGCCGACGACGCGGCCCCGCAGGCCGCCGTCCGTGGGGGCTGCCGCCTCCGGCGCGGGTGCGGCCTTCCGGGCGGCCGCCTGCTTGCGCAGCTCGGTGTTCTCCCGACGGAAGCGGCGCACGTCGGTCATCAGCTCGGCGATCGTCCCGACCGCCGCGTCGAGCAGCTCGCCCTCGGTGACCGACCCCGGGTGGCGCAGCTCGGGCAGCTCGGCGGGCACCAGCAGCCGGTCGAGGTCACCGTGGACGGTGAACCCGGCGTCGCGGACGTGGGCCACGGCCCGTTCGGCGATCTCGCGCAGCTGGGCGACCCGCTCCGCCGAAGGCAGGAACCGCTCGCCGCGGCGCGGCACCAGCTTGCCCTGGCTGAGGTAGCTGCGGATCCAGACGCCCCGGTCGATCGCGGCGGTGAACCCGTCGAGCTCGCGGCCGATCCGGCGCAGCAGCTCGACCTCCACCACGCCCAGCGAGCCGTTCTCCCTGGCCCGGGTGGAGGTGAAACCGGTGACGTCGACGCCCAGGACCGCGGCGAACTCGTGCAGGAGCGCCTCCCGCGGGGCCTCGGAGCCGGGCACCACGAGCACGTGCACCCGCTCCGGCGGCAGCCCGGGAGCCCAGCGCCGGAGCACCCCCTCGAGGTCGATGGCCGGCCAGCCCCACTCGTCCCAGGGCTGGGTCGGGGCCGGGAACTCGTCGAGGTCGGCGCCGGCGAACCCGTGCTTGACGTACTCCTGCCAGTAGCTCGTCGCCACCGTCAGCACGTCGCGCGCGGTGACCACGAGGTGCACCTCGGCGTCGCCGAGCGCCTCGAGCGCCGCGGCCGCCTGCGCGGCGGTGGCGGCGCCGAAGAACTCGTGGCTGACCAGGCCGGTCCCCGGCCACTCGGCCAGCTGCTCGAGCAGCCCCGACCACGAGGACGCGACGGCGGGCTGGCGGTTGGCGACGCCGGGGTGCTCCCGCACCACCATGCTCGCCCACATGTGCTGCCGCGGCGCCCGGCCGGGGTAGAGCACGTCCTGCTCCGCGAGCGCCGCCCGGTTCGCCCAGAGCAGCGACTGCAGGTAGGTGGTGCCGGTCTTGGGGAGTCCCGGGTGCACGAAGACGCGACGCGCCACCGGGTCACAGGCTCCCGTGGTAGCGCTCGAGGAGCGCCTGCACCTTCTCGTCGTCGCCCTGCGCGAGCGGCACGAGCAGCTCGGTGACCACGTCGGTCAGCTCGGCGACCCGCAGGTTGACCGCGCGGCACTCCTGGACCTCGGCCTCGAGCTCCTCGACCCGGCGACGCAGGTCGGCCACCGTCGACGAGCCGATCCGGCCCCTGACCGCGTTCAACAGGCTGTTGCTTGGCATGCTGCTCACCGACTCCACTGGGCGACGATCCGACAGACCCGGGACGAGTCCGGGCCGGAGCCTACGGGCAGGACCTCCTGCTCGACGACCTCGGCCCCGTGCGCCTCCAGCTCGGCCCTGATCCTGGCGGGCGGGCGGACCTCGAGGTGCCGCTCCGCGGCGTACCCGTCCCGGCCCTCGTGGGACAGGAACTCCAGGTAGAGGCGGCCGCCCGGGTCCTTCAACGCCATCCTTGCGAGCCGCCACAGCTGGTCGCGACCCGCCGCGGTGAGCACGTCGACGACGTGCCGGGCCATGACCGCCCGGTCGCCGGGCATCCGGGCGATGCGCGCGCCGGTGACCGCGACGTGGCGCAGCTCGTAGAGGTTGCAGGTCCAGAAGCTCGCCGGGTTCGCGGGCCCGAGCTCCGCGTCCAGCGCGCGGGCCTGGGCCCGGAACGACCGGGGGTGGACGTCGACACCGAGCGAGGGCACGCCACGCCGGGCCATCAGCGCCACGTCACGGCCGCGGCCACAGCCGATGTCGATGAACGCGCCGGGCTCGCTCTCGCGCTCCGAGACCCACCGGGCGAACGGCGAGGCCTTGCCCTTCGGCTTCCCGGGCGCGGCGTAGAGGCGGTCCCAGGTGGGCCGGCCCACGCGGATCCCACGGAACCAGCCGTTCAGCCGGCGGTACGTCGAGGGCGGGGTGGAGAAGTGGAAGGCGGGGTCGGGCCTGCGCCAGGAGTCGCCGTACGTCGCGGCGAGGAACCGGTCGGGGTTCGCCGGCGCCGGGTACTCCCGCCCCTCGAGGGTCGTGCTGCCGAGCGGGAAGACCCAGTCGCGCTCGAACGGCGTGCGGATCTCGCCCATCAGGTACAGGTGGCCCTCGCGCATGAAGCCACCGAACACGTCGAGGCCGCGGACCGTGCCGTCACTCTCCCGCACGTCGACCTTGAAGGCCGCGCCGGAGTAGCGGGTGATCGGGTAGCCCTCCTCGGCGAGCCGGCGCTGGACGCGGAAGGACTCCAGCATCACGTCGGCGGGGTGCTCGTGGACCGACACGTAGCCGAGGTCGGCGTCGCTGTCGTGGCCGATGAGCCGGCCGTCGCGGACCGCGCCCAGCAGCGTGCCGTAGGCCAGGAACGCGTCCACGCCCACCCGGCGCAGGGCGTCGAGCACGTCGTCGATCGCGTCGAGCAGCGGCTCGACGTGCTCGGCGCTGCGGGTGTCGAAGGACTGCACGCGCCGCAGGTACTTGTCGAGGCTGAGCGGCTTGCCCTGCTTGTTGACCACCGCGATCCGGTCCTCGCCAGAGCCGAGGTGGACCTCGCCGGTGAAGATCGCGTCGTCGCTGCCGTGCTCGGCGAGGGTCAGCTCGGTCCAGCCGTCGAGGAAGCCCCGCAGGGTCTCGGGCCAGGCGACGTGGAAGCCGCTCCCCCGCTCCTCGGCGTCCCTGGGCAGCCAGAACGACCAGATCCGCCGCCCGTCGAACAGGGCGTCGATGACGACCTCCCGGCCGGGGTCGCCGAGCAGGATTCCCTCGTCGTCGACGACGACCTCACTGGCCAGCATCGGGGCATCGTAGCCCAGCGGCGACCGGCCTCAGTCGCCTGCCGAGCCGTCGCTGACCACCTTGCCCCGGTCCCACATGCGCAGGAAGCCGGAGCGGTAGTCGAGGGCGACCTGCTCGTCGGTGACCCGGACGATCAGGTCGTCGCGCCGCAGCGCCCGGCTGCTCCAGTTGTGCGAGCCGGTCCAGGCCCAGGTGGTGCGGGCGTGGTCACCCACCGCCCCGTGCACGATCATCAGCTTCTCGTGGGTGGTGACCTTGCGCCGGGCGCTCTCCCGCAGCGCCACGCCGTGGTGGGCGAGGATGGAGCGCACCGCCCCGCCGATCCCGTCACCGAAGAACACCTTGGTCCGGCAGCCGGCCGCCTGCATGTGCGCGACCTTCCAGGCGATCCTCTTGCCGCGGTCGCCGTTCCACGCGTAGGCGCCGATGAGCAGCCGGGTCGCCACGACCCGGTCCGGGTGCTTCGCGTCGGGGTCGATGTCGCCCTTGGTCACCTCGCACCTGACGTTGTCGAGGGCGCGCAGCACGGGATCGGGCCGGGTGGCCGAGACGGTCAGCGGGGTGAAGTCGATCTGGTTCCCCGGCACCGACTTGCGGGTGTAGGGCTCGTCGAGCGGCTGGTCCTGCTTCAGCTGCTTGAACCAGTGCAGGTAGGCCCGGTAGTACGCCCGGTCGTCGGCCACCGTGTAGAGGTCGGCCCACTGCTGCTCGGCGTTGTGGCGGGTCACGTTGACCGAGCCGACCATGGTGACCCAGCGCCGGTCCCCGGTGTGCCCGAAGGAGAAGTACTTCGCGTGCATCTGCCCCCGGCTGCCCCGGCAGCTCGCGTCGCACTGGACCGCGAACGACCGCGCGGAGGTGTCCGAGCCGACCACCTTCATGATCCGCGCCATCGCGGGGTAGGTGTGGTTGCCCGCGAAGACGATCTTGACCCGCACCCCGCGGCGGTAGGCGGCGATGACGGCGTCGGCGGTCTCGGGGTCGCCGAAGGAGAACACCGCCATCCGCAGGGTCGACCGTGCCGGTGCACGCTTGACCGCCCCGATCAGCTGGGTGAGCAGCCGGCGCTGCTCGGCGGAGGAGCCGAGCGGGTCGTTGAAGTGCACGTTCGCGGTGGGCTGGCGCTTCGGCGCGGCTGCCGCGGCGCTGCCGGGCGACTGCGTCGCCGACAGCACCAGGGCCGCCACGAGCGCCGTCCCCAGGCCCCGCAGCCAGCGCGCCGGGGTGCCGGCTGGCTGGCCTTGTCGGCGCTCGTGCGTGTGGTCGTCTGCGTGTGTCACGGTCCCGGATCCCATCGACGGCCTGCGCTGACGGACCGGCGTACGGCGGCGGGGCTGTCCACCCGCCGCGTCCGTCACTGTCGTCACGACACTCCCACCAGTCCCACCAGACACTCAAGAGGCCGCCGAGAATTACAGGCTCGTAGTTCGCGAGAATCTCTGGCGGGTTGCAGCATCACCAGTAACACTGGTCACGCTGGTCACCCTCGGAGACGTGTCCCGAGGCCCGACCCGGACACGACACCGAGACGAGCAGGAACCCTCGCATGACTCTCAGCCTCATGACGGCCAGCCGCCGCGCCCGCCGCCGCGCCCCCCGCCGTACGGCCGCTGCCGCGGTCGTGGCCCTCGCCCTCGGCGGCGGCGCGCTGCTGCCCACGGCGAGCCAGGCCTCGACCGGGACCCCGGACGTGACGCCGGTGCCGGCCTCGACCGACTTCGTGGTCAGCTCCTTCAACCTGCTCGGCGCCAGCCACACCGGTCCCCGCGGCGAGCGCAAGGGCTGGGCCGTCGGCGCCCAGCGGATGGTGTGGGCCGCCGACCTGCTCGACCAGCACCGGGTCAGCGTCGTGGGCTTCCAGGAGATGCAGCTCCCGCAGTACCGCAAGTTCCAGCAGGTCGACGGCACCACCTGGGGGATGTTCCCGGGCAAGTCGTTCGGCACCGCCGCGATGGCCAACAACGTCGCCTGGCGCAAGGCCGACTGGGCGCTGGTCGAGTCGCGCACGATCGTGGTGCCGTACTTCCACGGCAACCCCATCCGCAAGCCCCTGGTGCTGCTGCAGAACCTGCACACCGGCCAGCAGGCCTGGTTCCTCAACACCCACAACCCCGCCAACAAGAAGGGCGCCGCCCAGAAGTGGCGGAACAAGGCCGTCGCGATCGAGGCCGACACCGTCAACGCCCTGCACGAGGAGACCCCCGACGTCCCGGTCTTCTTCACCGGCGACATGAACGACCGCGCGAAGTTCTTCTGCCCGATCACCGCGGCGACGACACTGAAGTCGGCCAACGGCGGCAGCAACGACGGCGGCACGTGCACGGTGCCGCGCCCGACCCAGATCGACTGGATCATGGGCAGCCCCCAGGTCTCCTTCTCCGGCTACACCGCCCTGAAGGACGCCCTGGTGCGCAAGACCACCGACCACCCGATGGTCTACGCCACCGCGTCCCTGCCGCCCGTCCCGGTGACCAGCCCCGTGCAGCACGTGGTCGTGCTCGACGTGGAGGGCCTGCGCTCGCGCGGCGTCGCCCAGCAGGTGGCCGCGGGCCGGCTCCCCGCGCTGGCCCAGATGATCGACGAGGGTGCCTCGACCCTCGACGCGCGCAGCGAGGTCGAGAGCACGACCCGGCTGCCCAACGTGTTCGGCATGCTGACCGGCCGGCCGGTCGACCTGGCCTCGCGCGGCCACGGGTACGCCTCCGCCCAGGACAGCGGGTCCACCCTGCGGGCGGCCCACGGGGGCAAGTACGTCTCCAGCGTCTTCGACCTGGTCCACAACTTCGGCGGCACCACGGCCCTCTTCGGCAGCCGCGACGAGCTCGACGTCGTCGCGCGCAGCTGGGACGCGACCAACGGCGGGACCGACCCCTACCTCCCCGACGACGGCCGCGACAAGATCACCACCTACAGCAACGGCAAGGACGACGTCGCCGCGGTCCGCAACCTCGTCACGCAGCTGACCACCGACCCCGCCGCCTTCAGCTTCGCGCACCTCTCCGGCCCGGCCCGGAAGGGCGTCCGGAAGGGATGGATGCGTCCGGGCTGGTTCGCCGCGCTCACCAAGACCGACAAGCTCGTCGCCAAGGTGCTGACCGCGGTCAGCTCCGACCCGGACCTCGCCGAGAACACCGTGGTGATCCTGACCTCCGACTACGGCGGCCGCGCCCACGACGGCAGCGACGCCACCCGTCGCGCCAACTACACCGTGCCGCTGCTGGTCTGGGGCACCGGGATCGCCCAGGGTGCCGACCTCTACGCGCTGAACCCGTCGTACGCCGCGACCCACCGGCGGCAGGCCTACGACGAGACCCCCCAGCCGCTGCGCAACGGCGACGTCGCCAACCTGGCGCTGGGCCTGCTGGGCCTGCCCTCGGTGACGGGGAGCCGGTTCGACCTCGACCAGGGCCTCACGGCCCTGGCGCCCGTCACCGACCCCACGACCCCCTGAGGCTCAGCCGGCGCTCACGCGCTCACTGGGCCGGCGCCACGGTTCCACCGACCGTGGCGTCGGTCCACAGGAAGTGGTGGTCACTGGTGCGGAAGACCAGGCCGCCGCTGACCGAGTGGTAGTTGCTGAACGCGACGTCCGGGGAGCCCATGATCCAGTCGACGGTCAGGTGCGCCTTCGGGGGCGTGCAGGTCGGGCCGGTCGACCCGCCCAGCGCCGCGTGCATCCCGGTGCGGGTGGTGATCGGGCAGAAGTAGGCCTCGCGGTCGTTCATGTCCCCGGTCATGACCAGGGACTTCCCCGCGCTGGTCAGCTGGTTGGCGAGCGCGGCCTCCCGGGCCACCGCGACGCCGCGGAACCGGGCCGCGGGACCGTGCACGTTGGCGGGGTTGTGGAAGTTGGCGAACCAGACCTCCCGGCCGGTCGCGCGGTCCCTGAGCTCGAGGTAGGGCATGGGCGTCGAGCGGCCGTGGAAGTACGGGATGGCGATCGTGTGCGCCTCGACCAGCGTCCACTTCGAGGTGTCCCACACGATCGAGTTCGCGGTGGACTTCCGGACCAGCCGGTCGCCCGGGTAGGCGTCCCAGCCGGGCGTGGCCGCCCGGAAGGCGGCGTACTGCGAGGGCTCGAGCTCCTGCAGCCCCGCGACCGACACTCCGGCACCGCGCAGCAGCTGAGAGCCCCACCGGGCCCGGACCGGACCCGGCGCGCGGCCGGCGTGCTCACCGCCGGGGACGGTGTGGGAGGCGCCCAGCATGTTGAAGGAGCTGACGCGGAACGTCAGTGGGGGCACCGCGTCGATGGTGGGCAGCACCACCTCGGGCGCCCGCTTGATCGGCTTCGCGCGCGCCACGATGTCCTGCGCCGGCGGGGCCTTCGTGGTCGCCGCGGCGGCCGGCGCCGTGCTCGTGGCCGGCGTGCTCGCGGACGGGGTCACCGCCGGGGTGATCGAGGGGGTGATCGAGGGGGTGATCGAGGGGGTGATCGACGGCGGGACCGACGGGTCGGCGGGCGAGGTGGTCGAGGTGGTCGAGCCGAGCGGCGGCACCTCGGCCGCCGAGGGCCGGACGCTGCCACCGAGGTGGCCCCAGGCGAGGAACACCGCCGAGAGGACCAGCAGCAGCACGGCGAGGGCCACGGTGCCGACGGTGGCCGGCTCCCAGCGTCGCCGTCGTGGACCGGGCCGGGCGGGCCGCTGGGGCCCCGGGGCGCGGCGGGACATGGACACCTCCGAGGGGCGACACGACGGACACGCGGAAATCGCCCCCATGCTATCCCGCGGCCGTGCCGCCCCGCCCGGCGATGCTGCGCGCGCGAGGATGCGCCCGGCCGGTAGCGTCAGGGGCGTGAGCACGACCCCCACCCGCGTCTTCGCGGCCCGCCTCGTCGGGCTGCCGATCTTCGACCCCCTGGGCGACCAGGTGGGCAAGGTCCGCGACCTCGTGGTGGCCGTGCGCTCCGAGGTGAACCAGCCGCGGGTGCTCGGCATGGTCGCGGAGGTCTTCGGCCGCCGCCGGATCTTCGTGCCGATGACCCGGGTCACCAACATCGACAGCGGTCAGGTCTACACGACCGGGCTGCTCAACATGCGTCGCTTCGAGCAGCGCTCCACCGAGACGCTCGTCATCGGCCAGATGCTCGACCGCACCGTGCGCATCCCCGGCATCGGCGTCACCGGCACCGTCTACGACGTCGGCATGGAGCAGGCGCGCAACCGCGACTGGGTCCTCTCCCGGGTCGCGGTGCAGGAGCCCGCCAAGGGCCTGCGCCGCCGCGGCCAGACCCACGTCGCGGAGTGGCGTGACGTCGAGGGCCTGACCCGGCGCGAGGAGACCCAGGGCGCCACCCACCTGATCGCCGCGCTCAACGAGATGCGCCCCGCCGACGCGGCGAACATGATCCACGACCTGCCGGTCGAGCGGCGTACGGCGGTGGTGGCCGCCCTCGACGACGAGCGGCTCGCCGACGTGCTGGAGGAGCTGCCGGAGGAGGACCAGGTCGAGATCCTGGAGCACCTCGACTCCGAGCGCGCCGCCGACATCCTCGAGGAGATGTCCCCCGACGACGCGGCCGACCTGATCGCGGACCTCCCGCCGGAGACCGCCGCCACCCTGCTGCAGCTGATGGAGCCCGACGAGGCCGAGGACGTCAAGCGGCTGATGTCCTACGCCGAGCACACCGCCGGCGCGATGATGACGCCCGAGCCGGTGATCCTCGGTCCCGACGCGACCATCGCCGACGCGCTGGCCCACGTGCGCAACCAGGACCTGCCGGTCTCGCTGGCGGCGATGGTGTTCGTGTGCCGGCCGCCGCTCGAGCCGCCGACCGGCAAGTTCCTGGGCGTCGCCCACATCCAGCGGCTGCTGCGCGAGCCGCCCTCGACGCTGGTGGCCGGCTCGATCGACGACACGATCGACCCGCTGCGCCCGGAGGCCACCATCGAGCAGGTGGCGGCCCACCTCGCGACCTACAACCTGGTCGCCGCCCCGGTGGTCGACGACAACGGCCGCCTGATCGGCGCGGTCACCGTGGACGACCTGCTCGACCACATGCTGCCCGAGAACTGGCGCGACACCCCCCTGCGGCCCGGCGACGCCCGCCCGGGGGTGGGCCGTGGCTGAGACGACCCGCACGGCGGGCGGGCGCCTCGACACGCCCAGGGACGCCCGCCGCCGGCCGCTGGTGCGGCGCCCGACGTACAACGCCGACGCGTTCGGCATCTTCGCCGAGCAGTTCGCCCGGTTCATGGGCACGGCGAGGTTCCTGATCTACATGACCGCCTTCGTGGCGATCTGGCTCGGCTGGAACCTGCTCGCCCCCCGCGACCTGCGCTTCGACGACTACCCGTTCATCTTCCTCACGCTGATGCTGAGCCTGCAGGCGTCGTACGCCGCTCCGCTGATCCTGCTCGCCCAGAACCGGCAGGAGGCCCGCGACCGCGTGATCGCGGAGTCCGACCGCCAGGCCGACTCCCGGGCGCACGCCGACATGGAGTTCCTGGCCCGCGAGGTCGCCTCGCTGCGGATGTCGGTCGGCGAGGTCGCCACCCGCGACTTCCTCCGCTCGGAGCTCCGCTCGCTGCTGTCCGACCTCGAGGAGCTGAACCGGTCCGACGAGGAGGAGACGGAGCCGACACCCCGACCGGCGCAGTAGGGGGCCACCCCACCACCTAGACTGGGGAATCATGAGCACGCCCTCCCTCGAGCAGGTCAACGCCGCACTGGCGACCGTCAACGATCCGGAGATCAAGCGTCCGATCACCGACCTCGGCATGGTCGAGTCCGTGCAGGTCGACGACGCCGGCGTCGTGCACGTGACCGTGCTGTTGACCGTCGCCGGCTGCCCGATGAAGGACACCATCAACCGCGACGTCACCGCGGCCGTGACCCGGGTGCCCGGCGTGACCGGCGTGGACGTCCAGCTCGGCGTGATGTCGGCCGACCAGCGCTCGGAGCTGCAGCAGACGCTGCGCGGCGGCCAGGCCCAGCGGGAGATCCCGTTCTCGCAGCCGGGGAACCTGACCAAGGTCTTCGCGATCGCCAGCGGCAAGGGCGGGGTCGGCAAGTCCTCGGTCACCGTGAACCTCGCGCTGGCGATGGCGGCGCAGGGGCTGCGGGTCGGCCTCGTCGACGCCGACATCTACGGCCACTCGGTCCCGGCGATGCTCGGCGTGGCCGACGCCCGCCCGACCCAGGTCGACGACCTGATCATGCCGGTCCCGACGCCCAGCGGCGTCTCGGTGATCTCCATCGGCATGCTCAAGCCCCGCCGCGACCAGGTCGTCGCCTGGCGCGGCCCGATGCTCGACCGGGCCCTGGTGCAGATGCTCGCGGACGTCTACTGGGGCGACCTCGACGTGCTGCTGCTCGACCTCCCGCCGGGCACCGGCGACGTGGCGATCTCGCTCGGCCAGCACCTGCCCGGCGCCGAGGTCGTGGTCGTGACCACCCCGCAGGAGGCGGCCGCCGAGGTCGCCGAGCGGGCCGGCACGATGGCCTCGATGATGCACCAGCGGGTCGTCGGTGTCGTCGAGAACATGAGCTACCTCCCCTGCCCCCACTGCACCGCGGAGGGCAAGGAGCACCGCCTCGAGGTCTTCGGCAGCGGCGGCGGCGAGCGGGTCGCGAGCACGCTGTCGCAGCGCTTCGGCTACGACGTGCCGGTGCTCGGCCGGGTGCCGCTGGACACCTCGCTGCGCGAGGGCGGCGACGTCGGCAAGCCGATCGTGGAGTCCGACCCGACCGCGCCCGCCGCCACGGTGCTGCGCGAGGTCGCCGGCGAGCTCTCCGGCCGCAGCCGCGGGCTCGCGGGCATGCAGCTCGGCCTCACTCCGACCAGCAAGCCCTGAGCCGTGTTCGGGGTCGGACTGCCGGAGATGGCGGTGATCGCGTTCGTCGCCGTGCTGGTGTTCGGCCCCGACAAGCTGCCCGAGCTCGCCCGGCAGGCGGCCCAGCTGGTCCGCAAGGCCAAGGTGCTCGCCAACACCGCCCGTGACGAGCTGCGGGCCGAGCTCGGCCCCGAGTACGCCGACCTCGAGCTGCGCGACCTCGATCCGCGCACGATCGTCCGCAGGCACATCACCGAGGCGATGGAGGAGGCCGACCGCGAGGAGGCGCTGCCCGCCCGGCGCGGGCTGCGACCGCTCGAGGCCGACGAGCTCCCGCCGTACGACGCCGACGCGACCTGACGAAGGCCCGCCTCAGCGGCGGCTCTGCACCGCCACCAGCGCGCTGAACGGCACCAGCTCGACCCGCCCCTGACCCGCCTCGACCTCGACGAAGTCGGCGCCGACCCGGCGCAGCAGGCCCTCCTGGCTCCCTCCGTCGCGCAAGTGGAGCACGCACCGCTCCCCCGCGTCGGCCAGCCGGCGCAGCGCCGACCCGAGGCCCAGCCGCGCCACGGGTGACCAGGCGACCTCGGGCACCGAGCGGGGCGAGGCGCCGAGGACGCGGAGCACCGCCTCGGTGCGGAACACCCAGTCCTGGCCGGGACCGCGCAGCAGGCCCCACCCGGCCGCCAGCCGCTCGAGCACGCCGGGCACGGTGCCGATGCCCGGCAGGTCGAGGACCACGTCCAGGCCCACCGAGGCCATCAACCGGCTGGCGAGCGTCACGTGGTGGTACTCCGCCCGACTGCGGTCGGCCAGCTCGAGGTGCCGCTCGGCGTCGTACAGCGACTCCGCCTGCTGCTCGAGGTCGTCGAGGAGGGCGAACAGCTCCTCCTCCCAGGTCATGGCGTCACCCTCCCACAACCCCGCGGCTGCCGTTGTTGCGTTGCCTCGGCTTTGCACCCGGGTGGTAGCGGCGCAAGGTGAGCGGCGTGGAGGATGCGCGGGCGTAGACGTGACCCGCCGCGCCAGGTCCGTGGTGAGGTTGTGGACCGGGGCGTCCCGGATCCCGGAGGGCCGGGGGCCGCGGTAGGGCTGGGCGGTGACTCAGCCACCGAAACGTCGGTGGATTCGGTGGCTGATCCACCGCTGGCTCGACCCGCGCGGGGTCGGCGGTGGCCTGGCCACCGTTCCACTCAGCCAAACGGTGGCTGATCCACCGCCGCCGAGGTAGCCCTGGCCGCCCGCGACACGCCATCGCCCTGTCAGCGGCGGACCCGGTCAGGGAGCTCCGCGTCGTTCCTCCGTCCTGACGGCCACGTCGACAGCGACCGCCGACGCGGCGGAGAGCGCAAGCCGTGCAGCTCCGCACCTGTGGATGAACCGTTGACCCCGCGAGTAAAGATGCGTTGACTGCAGCAAACGAAAGCAAACGCAAGGGTCGAGCATGAACGAACAAGTCGACGCCTCACCGGGGCGGTGCCTCGCGGTCGCCCTGGCCGGCACCGCGGCGGTCGTCGGGATGGCGGCCGCCGTAGCGCCCGACCTGGCCGCCGCGGCCGCGGCACTCCGCGACGGCCGCCTCGCGGCCGTGCCGTTCACCGACCTGCTGGAGTGGCTGTGCGCCGCGGTGTCGGTCGCGGTCGCGGCCTGGCTGTGGTGCGGCACGGTCCTGGTGGCCGCCGCGGCGGCCGGGGGCCGCACCGGCCGCCGGACGGGCGTGCTGCCCGCACCGGTGCGCCGCCTGGTCCTGATGGCCTGCGGCGCCGCGCTGACCGGCGGCCTCGCGGTGCCGGCCCACGCCCAGCACGCGCACCCGCACCCGGGCTCGGGCCCGGGGCACCCCCGCGCCGCCGTCACCGCCTCGCTCGACGGGCTGCCGCTCCCCGACCGGGCCACCGGCGCCGGGCCGCGTCGGGCCGGCGCGCCCCGGCCCGCGATGGCGCTCGCACCGGCGCACCGGTCCCGCACGGTGGTCGTCCGCCCCGGGGACACGCTGTGGGACCTCGCCGGCCAGGCCCTGCCGGGGCCCGCCACCGACCGCACGCTCGCGGACCGCTGGCGGCGGATCTACGCCCTCAACCGCGCCGTGATCGGGCCCGACCCCGACCTGATCAGACCCGGCGAGCGGCTGCGCGTCCCGCGCGCCTGAGCGGCTCACCACCACCACGAGAGGAGTCAGCCATGTCCCCGACCGACCACCCGGACCGCCCGCAGCCCGATCACCCGGCCGGCGCCCGGAGCAACCGGGTGCTGCCGTTCCCGGCGCCGGTCCCCGTCGCCAGCGTGCAGGGCACGCTCGCGCTCGACCTGCAGCCCCGTCACGAGCCACCCCCTGCGGCGTTCCGCCACGAGCGCGCCTCGGGCGACGTCATCGCGCTCGGGCGGGTCGCGCGGCGCGACCTCGAGCAGTGGTCCCGCAGGTATGCCCAGGCGGCCGTCGAGATCGTCGGCGGCGACCGCCCCGCCTCCCAGCTGTTGCGCTGGTCCAGCCGCCGGGTCTACGCAGACCTGCAGCGCCGGGCCCAGCTCGTGGCCCGCGCCGGCCACCACCTGCCCGGGCAGGGCCGGGTGCAACCCGTGCGCCCCCAGGTGCGCGGCGTGCACACCAGCTTCCTCTCCCCCGACGTCGCCGAGGTCAGCGTGCACGTCCGCTACGGCCACCGCTCCCGGGCCCTGGCCGCCCGCTTCGAGCGACGCGAGGGCCGTTGGCTCTGCACCGCCCTGGAGTTCGCCTAGGCGAGCGTCAGGACACCCGCGCCGTCAGGCCCGTGGGGCCGCCCGGGCGGCCGTGGCACTGCTTGAACTTCTTGCCCGAGCCGCAGGGGCACTTGTCGTTCCGGCCGACCCCGGCGTACTCGTCGTCGGCGCTCGCGGCGGCCGCCGCACGGACCTCGGCCTCGCCGTCCTCGGCGGGAGCCGAGTAGGCCAGGTTGGCCGGCTGCTGCGGCCGGTCGAGCCCCTTCGCGTGGATGTGCGGCGCCTCGTAGCCGGGCGCGCCGGGGACCGGCTGGCGCATCGGCTCGACGACCTCGGCCTCCGCCTCGGCCTCCTCCTCGGGCTCGACCTGGACCTCGAGGTTGAACAGGAAGCCGACGGCCTCCTCCTTGATGCCGTCCATCATCGCGGCGAACATGTCGAAGCCCTCGCGCTGGTACTCCACGAGCGGGTCCCGCTGGGAGTAGGCGCGCAGGTAGATGCCCTCGCGGAGGTAGTCCATCTCGTAGAGGTGCTCGCGCCACTTGCGGTCGAGCACCGAGAGGATCACGCGCCGCTCGAGCTCGCGCATGACCTCCTCGCCGACCTCCTGCTCGCGCCGGTCGTAGGCCTCGTGGGCGTCCTGGCGGATCGCCTCGACGAGGTCCTCGGCCTCGAGGTTGATCCGGCCGCCGGCCTGCTTCTCCAGCACCTCGGGGTCGAGGGACACCGGGTAGAGCTGGCGGAGCGCGGTCCACAGCGCCTCGAGGTCCCACTCCTCGGCGAACTCCTGGGTGAAGCCACCGACGTAGCCGGTGACGACGTCGTCGATGAAGGTGCGGATCTGCTCGCGCAGGTCGGCTCCCTCGAGGACCCGGCGGCGCTCGGTGTAGATCACCTTGCGCTGCCGGTCCATCACGTCGTCGTACTTCAGGACGTTCTTGCGGGACTCGAAGTTCTGCGACTCCACCTGGCCCTGCGCGTTGGCGATCGCGTTCGTGACCCGCTTGTTCTCGATCGGGACGTCGTCGGGGATCTTCAGCACCTGGAGCACGCGGTCGACCCAGTCGGACTTGAACAGCCGCATCAGCTCGTCCTGCAGCGACAGGTAGAACCGGGACTCGCCCGGGTCGCCCTGGCGGCCGGAACGACCCCGCAGCTGGTTGTCGATGCGCCGCGACTCGTGCCGCTCGGTGCCGACGACGTAGAGGCCGCCGGCCTCCTTGACCTCGTCGTGCTCGGCCGCGACCTGCGCCTTGATCTTCTCGACCATGGCGGGCCAGGCGGCGTCGTACTGCTCGGCGGTCTCGCCGGCGGGCTCGAGGCCCTGCTTGCGGAGCTCCTGGTCGGCGAGGAAGTCCACCGAGCCACCGAGCATGATGTCGGTGCCTCGACCGGCCATGTTCGTCGCGACCGTGACCGCGCCCTTGTGACCGGCCAGCGCGACGATCTTGGCCTCGTCGGCGTGCACCTTCGCGTTCAGCACCGTGTGCGGCACCCCGCGCTGGCGCAGCAGCTGGGAGAGGTGCTCGGACTTCTCGACCGAGACCGTTCCGACCAGCACCGGCTGGCCCTTGGCGTGCCGCTCGGCGATGTCCTCGACGACCGCGAGGTACTTCGCCTCCTCGGTGCGGTAGACCAGGTCGGACTGGTCGGCGCGCGCGATCGGCTTGTTGGTCGGGATCGGCACCACGCCGAGCTTGTAGATCTTGTCGAACTCCGCGGCCTCGGTCATGGCCGTGCCGGTCATGCCCGAGAGCTTCTCGTAGAGGCGGAAGTAGTTCTGGAGCGTGACCGTCGCGAGGGTCTGGTACTCCTCGCGGACCTCCACGCCCTCCTTGGCCTCGATCGCCTGGTGCAGGCCGTCGTTGTAGCGGCGCCCGGCCAGCATCCGGCCGGTGTGCTCGTCGACGATGAGCACCTCGCCGTCCATGACGACGTACTCCTTGTCGTTGCGGAACAGCTCCTTGGCCTTGATGGAGTTGTTCAGGAACGAGATGAGCGGGGTGTTCGCCGACTCGTAGAGGTTCTCGATGCCGAGGTGGTCCTCGACCTTGGTGATGCCGGGCTCGAGCACCGAGATCGTGCGCTTCTTCTCGTCGACCTCGTAGTCGACGTCCTTGACCAGGGTGCGGGCGATGCGCGCGAACTCGCCGTACCAGCGCACCTCGTCCTGGGTGGGGCCGCTGATGATCAGCGGCGTGCGGGCCTCGTCGATCAGGATCGAGTCGACCTCGTCGACGATCGCGAAGTGGTGGCCGCGCTGGACGCACTCCTCGATCGAGCCGGCCATGTTGTCGCGCAGGTAGTCGAAGCCGAGCTCGTTGTTGGTGCCGTAGGTGATGTCGCAGGAGTAGGCCACGCGCCGCTCGGCCGGGGTCATCTCCGGCAGGATCACGCCGGTCTCGAGACCGAGGAAGTGGTGGATGCGGCCCATCATCTCGGACTGGTACTTCGCCAGGTAGTCGTTCACGGTGACGATGTGGACGCCCTTGCCGGTCAGCGCGTTGAGGTACGACGGCATCGTGGCGACGAGGGTCTTGCCCTCACCGGTCTTCATCTCGGCGATGTTGCCGAGGTGGAGCGCGGCGCCACCCATCACCTGCACGTCGTAGGGCCGCTGGCCGATGACCCGCTTGGCCGCCTCGCGGACCGTCGCGAACGCCTCCGGCATCAGGTCGTCGAGGTCCTCGCCGCCGGCGAGGCGCTCCTTGAACTCCGCGGTCATGCCGCGCAGCTCGTCGTCGCTCATCGCCACGAAGTCGTCCTCGATGGCGTTGACGGCCTGCGCGATCGCCTCGAGCTGGCGCAGGATCTTGCCCTCGCCGATGCGGAGGATCTTGTCAAGAATGGCAGGCACGACGGTGTAACTCCTGATCAGTTGAGTGCTGCGCCACTCTACCCAGCGCACCGGGCGGACCCTAACCGAACGCGTGACAGCGCGGCGACGGCGTGCCGGTGATGCTCGCCCAGGAGCCCCACCGGGAGCCGAGGGCCGGGGTCAGCGCGGGCGGCCGGCGCCTGGACCGCACCTGGGTCGGGGCGCTGCTCAGGCGAGGGCCGCGAGGGCCGGGGCCAGGTCGCCCCGCGGCTCGACGACGACGCCGGACAGGCCGAGCCAGCCGGCCAGGTCGCGGAGCTCCGCGACGAGCTCCTCCGCGGTCTCCGCCGGGGCGCCGGGCTCGGCGTACGCCGCCTTGACCAGCAGCTGTCCGGCCTTCCGGTCGGCCTTCAGGTCCACCCGGCCGACGATCCGGTCGCCGAGCAGGAACGGCAGCACGTAGTAGCCGTGCACCCGTTGCGCCGCGGGCACGTAGATCTCGATCCGGTAGCGGAAGTCGAAGAGCCGCTCGGTGCGCTCGCGCTCCCACACCAGCGGGTCGAACGGGCTCAGCAGCGCCCGGGCGTGCGCGCGGCGCGGCAGCCGGGCGTCGCGGTGGAGGTACGCCGGGCGCTTCCACCCGTCGACCTGCACCGGGACCAGCTCGCCCTCCTCGACCAGCTCCTCGATCGCCGGGCCGGCGTGCCTGGTGTGCATCCGGTAGTAGTCGCGCAGGCACTGGGCGGTGGCCACCCCGTGGGACCGGGCCGCCCGGCGCACCAGCTCCCGGTTCGCCTCGGCGAGCGAGGGCGTTGGCCGGTCCAGGACCGCACGCGGGATGACCCGCTCGGGCAGGTCGTAGAGCACCTCGAACTGGCCGTTGCGACCGGCGATGGCCAGGTCACCGACGGTGTAGAGGAAGTCCAGGACCCGGCGGGTGTTGGACCAGTTCCAGCCCCAGTGCTCCTTCTTCCGGGGGAGGCCGTCGTCCAGGTCGCGCGCGGTCGAGGCGCCGCGCTCGCGCACCTCCTCGAGCAGGCTCTTCTCCAGCTCGGGGTCCTCGTCGACGATCCCCCACTTGCCACGCCGGGTGCGGTACTCCCCCATCCGGTGCTGCATCACCGGCCACAGCTCGACCGGCATGAACGCCTGGACGTGGGCCCAGTACTCCACCACCCGCCGCGGCCGGCGCTCGGCGGCGCGGCGCAGCAGCTCGACGTCGTAGGGGCCCATCCGCGAGTAGAGCGGCATGTAGTGCGCGCGCTGCAGCACGTTGACCGAGTCCACCTGCAGCACGCCGGTGCGCTCGAGCGTGCGGGTGAAGGTCCGCATCGTCGGCACCGCGTGCCGCTTGTCGAGGAACCCCTGGGCGGCCAGGGCCACGCGGCGCGCCTGGGCGGTGGAGAGGGTCTGCTGCGTCACGGAGCAGAGTCAACCACCAGCCACCGACGAGAGTCGGCTGCGGCACCGGTCACCGTCGTACGCCGACCGCGGCGGTTGCGGTCGGCGGTCGTCTCACCGGGTTTCGAGACGCGTCACTCAGCCCCTCCCAACCTCGGGTCTGCGTCGACGCTCCTCGACCCGACTTGCTTTCGTCGGCGGGCCTCGTTCCTCGGCCGGCTACGGCAAGTCGAGCAGCTTCTCGCGCACGGCGTACATGACCGCCTCCATGCGGGAGTGCAGCTGCAGCTTCTCGAGGATGTTGCGCACGTGGTTCTTGACGGTGTTCTCGCTGATGAACAGCTGCTTGGCGATCTCGCGGTTGTTCAGGCCCTTGGCGACCAGCCGGAGCACCTCGAGCTCGCGCTCGGTGAGGCGCAGCCCGGGCACGTGCTCGCGCTCGGGGCGGGACATCTGCTTGAACTCGTCGATGAGCTTGACCGCCATCGACGGGCTGATCAGCGACTGGCCGTCCGCGACCACGCGGACCGCCTGGGCGACCTCCTCGATCGAGGAGTCCTTGAGCAGGTAGCCCGCGGCCCCCGACTTGACCGCCTCGTAGAGGTCGGCCTCCTCGTCGGAGACGGTCAGCATGATGATCTTGGCCGACGGGACGGTCTCCTTGATGGCCAGGCAGGCCTCGATGCCCGAGCGCTTGGGCATCCGGATGTCCAGCAGCACGACGTCGGGCGCCGCGCTCTCGGCCAGGGTGGTGCCCTCGATGCCGTCGCCGGCCTCGCCGACGACCTCGATGCCGGGCTCGACGGCCAGCAGCATGGTCAGCCCGCGGCGGAACAGCTCCTGGTCGTCGACGACCAGGACCCGGATGGGCTCGGGCTCTGACTCGGTCTCGTGTTCGGCCACGTGCGCATCATGGCACGGACGGGAGGCCGACGGGACCCGCGTGGGGCCCTGGACAGCAGGGAGGGGTGGCCCGGACGGGCCACCCCTCCCTGACGCGGGGGTACGACGGGTCTCGGTGCGTCCCTAGGCCTGGCTGTCCAGGTCGAGCGAGATCACGCCGTAGTCGTAGCCGCGACGGCGGTAGACGACCGCCGGTCGCTCGTTCTCCTTGTCCACGAAGAGGTAGAAGTCGTGGCCGACCAGCTCCATCTCGTAGAGCGCCTGGTCGAGGGTCATCGGGACGGCCGAGTGCGTCTTCTCGCGCACCACCAGCGGCCCGTCCCCGGTCACCGCGATCGGGCCGACCCGCCGCTCGGTCACCGAGTCCTCCGACTGCTGCTCCGGCATCTCCACCGGCGCGTCCGCGAGCGCCTGGCCGACCGACACCGGCGCGTGCCGGCCGCGGTGGATCCGCTTGCGGTCGGCGGCCTTGCGCATCTGGGCGGCCATCTTGTCCACGGCCAGGTCGAGGGCACCCATCTTGTCCTCGGCGGCGGCCTCGGCCCGGATCACCGGGCCCTTGGAGAAGGCGGTCAGCTCCAGGCGGACCGCACGGTCGTGCTGGCGCGGATTGGGTTCGCAGTCCACCTCCACGTGGACCCGCATGATGCGGTGGTCGTGCTTCTCGAGCCGAGTCAGCTTCTCGGTGACGTGACTGCGGAACCGATCCGACACCTCGCAGTGTCGACCCGTGACCACAACTTCCATGTGAACCTCCCGGTGCTTGGTTGGTTTCTCAGCACCCGCTCCCCTTCACGCGCTTCTCGCGCACAGGAGTGGGAGGAGTCCGTCCGGCCGACCTGGTCTTCGACCCCACAATCGCCTGCTGAGGGGTTCGCAGCTTCTCTGCCACTACTGCCCTTCTCCCGTCCGGCGTCGTGTCTGACGACGGGGACGGGGCAGGACTTACCTCTAAGCCGCACCGTGATCGTCCCGCGGACGCGCCGGGGGACTTACGTGGACCGCTTCGCCTGCGACTGGCATCGGCTAGCCGTCGGTGCACCCCGGGCCGGGGCGCCTCGACGACGCAACCACGGACCCGGACGGACTCCATGCAACGACGCTAGTGGACCACCGGGCCCGGCGAAAGGCCGGGGCCCACAAATCACCGGCGCTCCCCGGACGCCGGTGGCAACCGCCGCCGGGTGGCGGCCACGGCCGCCACGGCAGCCACCTGCAGGCCCACCGACTCCAGCGCGCGCTGGGCCTCCCGGGCGGTGGCGCCGGTGGTGAGCACGTCGTCGCAGACCAGCACCCGCGCGTGGGGGCAGCGGCGGGCGAGCCGGAGCAGGCCTCGCCCCGGGCAGGTCATCGAGCCCTCGAGGTTCGCCGCCCGCGCCGCCGCACCGAGCCCGGCCTGGTCGACCACGCCTGGTCGGGTCCGCAGCAGCCGCGCCACCGAGACGTCGGTGCCGCCGCGCCGCACCAGCCGCGCGGCCACCACGGTCAGGGCGTACGTCGGGTCGTAGCCGCGGGCCCGCACGCTGCCGGGTCGGGAGGGCACCGGCACGAGCACCACGGGCGCCGCCTGGGCGCCGACGCCGACGCCGGCCGCCAGCGCCGCGGTCGGGCCGGGGGTCACGGCGGGGGCCAGCGCGGGGGCCAGGGCGGCGGTCACGGCCTGCGCGAGCAGCCGCCCCAGCGGCCGGCGCAGCCCGACCAGGCGATGCTCCTTGTGGCCGACCACGAGCGCCCGCACGGCCCCGGCGTACTCCGCCGCGGCCCAGGGCGGCGCCAGTCCCGGCGGCGTCGGCGACGGCCAGGACGGGTGCGCCCCGCTCGGCAGGCCGGTGGCGCAGCCCGGGCACAGCAGCCGGCCCGGCCGCGCACAGCCCAGGCACCGGCCGCCGAGCAGCAGGTCGGCGGCCGCGTCGCGCAGTGGCGGCAGGGTGGCGGGCACGCCACGATCGGACCAGAGCGCCACGCCGCCCACAAGCGGTCGGCTGCGCGCCTGTGGATCAGCCGACGTACCCCAGGGCGGTGGTCCCGGACTCGAGGTTCTGCAGGCCCCGCCCCGAGCTGGACAGGTCGCGCAGGCTGGACCGGGTCCGGGAGTAGAGGTCCTCGTTGGGGGCCGGCGAGCCGACCAGTCCCTCGATGTTGCCGGGCAGCGTCGTCGACAGGCTGCCGATCGCCGGCGGCGAGCCGTCGAGCGGCAGCGCGCGGACCTGGGCGAGCTGGTCGCCGACGAGGTTCAGCACGGCGATGCTGGTGGTGGTGCGCCAGGCGAGGTCGCGGATCCGCAGCTGCCCGCTGCCCTCCCAGCTGAGCCGCCGGGCCCGGTCGGCGCCCAGGACGTGCCCCTGGTCGTCGTGCCGGATCCGGCTGACCATGATCGCGTCCCCGGCGCGTCCCCGGTGGACGACCGCGACCAGCCTGGACCCGTCCCGCGAGACGAGGAACTCCCTGACCCGGCTCCCGGTGACGCCGGGGACCCGCACGCCGGTCACCCGGTCGTGGAACACGTAGGAGACCCGGGCGCCGTCGGGCCCGTTGTCGACCAGCCAGAGCCGGTCGGCGAAGTCCCAGGCGGGCCGCAGCAGGTCGCTGGCCCCGCTGACCACCTGCCGCACCTCCGTGCCCGGGCCGTGCACCGGCGCCACGAGCACCGATCGGCCGTCGTCGGAGACCCCGGCCGCATGGGTGGCGTCGAGGTTCACGGCCAGCGAGCGCAGCCCCTCGCGGTCCTTGCCGAGCGGGCCGTCGACGGGCTCGAGCCCCGAGACCGTCCCGGAGACCAGCAGCCCGTCCCGGAGCCCGTAGAGCAGCGAGCTCGAGCGGAAGCCCGTGGGGTCGTACGCCGCGCCCTGCTCGACACTGACCTCGCTCACACCGCCGGCCAGCTGGATCGGCTGCCCGCCGACCGACACCTGGAACGCCCGCACCGCGGGGTCCTGCCGCAGCGTCCAGGCGAACTGGGCCATCAGCAGGTCCACCGCCTGGGAGTTCTCCGGGCTCACGTCGCCCTTGAGGGAGATCTGGGCGACGCCGGCGTCGGAGACCGTGACCGAGACCCCGTAGTCCAGGCCGGGCGGGATGAAGCTGCGCGAGACCCGGTCGAGGTCCGGGCCCGGCCCGCGCAGCAGACCCTTGACCAGGGCGGTGGTCAGCTGGTCGCCGCGGGGCACGAACACCGGCTCGGGGACCAGGATCGTGGCGGTGGGGTCGAAGAAGTAGAGCGAGACCTCGCGGAACCGCTGCTCGAACCAGGTCTCCGGCACGATCAGCGCGTTCGGGGCGCCCGCGATGCGGTACTCGCCGTTCTCCATCGTCACCGGGAAGTCCACGACCCGCTTCGACCGCGGCAGCCGTCCCTTCCAGGCCAGGCGGCCGTCGAGCTGGTCGGCGCTGGTCAGCGTGACCGACACCCGGCTGGGGCCACGCAGCCGCGGCGGCGAGGCGTCGGCGTAGGTGATCAGCCGGCGCTGCGGGTTCCACGAGGTGCGCAGGTCCTTGGCGAGGAACTCGCGGGCGACGGTGGTCTGGATGGGCGTCGCGGTCATCGCATCGAGGAAGCCCTTGACGACCTCGGTGGCCGAGGCGCCCGCCCTCGGCGGGCGCGGGTCGATGTTGATGATCGGCTGGTCGTCCAGCGAGCCGTTCGACCTCGTCTCGACGACGGGCCCGCTCTCGGGCATCTGCAGGCAGCCGGACAGGGCGACCGACAGGACGGCCGCGACGACCCCCAGGGTCCACGGGCGTCGGCGGGTCACGAGACCACCTCCTCGGCGTCGCTGGGCACCAGCGGCAGCGGGCTCTGGCGCAACGGGGTGCCGGCCCGCCGGGGCAGGGTCAGCCGGAACTGCGCGCCCCGCCCGGGCCGCCCCCACGCCTGCAGCCAGCCGCCGTGCAGGTGCGTGTCCTCCAGCGAGATCGCGAGCCCCAGGCCGGTGCCTCCGCTGGTCCGGGCCCGGGCCGGGTCGGCCCGCCAGAACCGGTTGAACACCATCGCCGCCTCCCCCGGGGCCAGGCCGACGCCGTAGTCACGCACCGCGACCGCGGCGGCGTGGTCGTCCCCGGCCACGTGGATCACCACCTCCGCCCCGCGTCCGCGGGACTCGGCGTGGTCGATGGCGTTGGTGACCAGGTTGCGCACGATCCGCTCGACCCGTCGTACGTCGGCCTCCGCCGCGCAGGGGTGGGCCGGCGCCTGGACGACGACGTGGACGCCCCGCTGCTCGGCCAGCGGCCGGGTCATGGCCACGACCCGGTGGGCGACGTCGACGAGGTTGACGTCCTCGGCCTCGAGCTTCGCCGCCCCGGCGTCGAACCTGCTGATCTCGAGCAGGTCCACCAGCAGCGTCTCGAAGCGGTCCAGCTCGGTCTGCAGCAGCTCGGCGGCGCGCGCGGTCACCGGGTCGAACTCGTGCCGCGCGTCGTGCAGCACGTCGCTGGCCATCCGCACGGTCGTCAGCGGGGTGCGCAGCTCGTGGGACACGTCGGAGACGAACCGGCGCTGGACCCTGCTGAGCTCCTCGAGCTGGCGGATCTGGCGCTGCAGGTTGCTCGCCATCTGGTTGAAAGACGTGGCCAGGCGGGCCAGGTCGTCCTCCCCGGAGACGCGGAGCCGCTCCTGCAGCTGCCCGGCCGCCAGCCGCTCGGCGACCTGGCGGGCCATCCGGATGGGGGTGACCACCTGGCGGGTCACCAGCCAGGTCATGCCGGCTACCAGCACCAGCAGCAGCACGGCGGCGGTCAGCAGCGCCCGGGTCACCAGGGCCAGGGTCTGCTGCTCCTCGTCGAGCGGGAAGAGGTAGTACAGCGTGTAGGTCCCGCCGTCGGCGCGCAGGGTGACCTGGGAGCCGACGGCCACGCCGGGGGTGTCGGTGGCGACGCCGTCCGACCCGGTGCTGCGGATGCGCGTGTAGGTCCAGGCCGTGCCGGCGATCCGGTCGAAGTGCCCCTCCAGCGACGCGGGGACGCTGGCGAGGTCGAGGCCGGGGGTCGACTCGGCGCCGCCGTCGGCGATCCGGCCGCCCTCCCCCACCGGTCCGGCCAGCACCACGTCGAACCCACGGGTCAGGCCGCGCTCGATGATCGGCTCGACCAGCTCGCGCTGCTGGGAGGCGGCGTCGATGTCGGTGCCCGGCGCCGCGGCGAGGCGGTTGCGGGCCTCGGTCGTCTCGTTGTTGGCCTCGCCGACGACCGCGGCGACCCGGTGGTCCAGGAGCCCCTGCCGGGTCTGCTGGAGCAGGTACCACCCGACGATGCTGACCACGACGGCCGAGAGCACGACCGTGCTCGCGACGACCCGCGCCTGGATGGAGCGGCGCCAGAAGGTCAGGGCCCGACGCAGTCCGGAGGGGACGCCGCGCGGGGGCAGGGCACCGGGAGACACGGACCTAGGCGTTCCCCGCCTTGTACCCCACGCCGCGCACCGTCACGACGATCTCGGGGTTCTCCGGGTCGTGCTCGACCTTGGAGCGCAACCGCTGCACGTGCACGTTGACCAGCCGGGTGTCGGCCGCGTGCCGGTAGCCCCACACCTGCTCCAGCAGCACCTCCCGGGTGAAGACCTGCCACGGCTTGCGGGCCAGGCAGACCAGCAGGTCGAACTCCAACGGGGTCAGGCTGATGGGGGCGCCGTCGCGGGCCACCGAGTGGCCGGCCACGTCGATGGTCAGGTCGCCGATCGTCAGCGACTCCGGCGCAGGCGTGTCGAACCGGCGGACCCGGGCCCGGATCCGGGCGACCAGCTCCTTGGGCTTGAACGGCTTGACGACGTAGTCGTCGGCGCCGGACTCCAGGCCGACCACCACGTCGACGGTGTCGCCCTTGGCGGTGAGCATCACGATCGGGATGCCGGACTCCGCGCGGATCTCCTTGCAGATGTCGATGCCGTCCTTGCCCGGCAGCATCAGGTCCAGCAGCACCAGGTCCGGGCGGTAGTCGCGGAACTCCTCCACGGCCAGGTCGCCCCGGGTGCACATGCGGCTGTCGAAGCCCTCCTGCCGCAGCACGATCGTGAGCATCTCCGCGAGGGAGGCATCGTCGTCGACGACGAGGATGCGTCCCTTCCAGGAGTTCTCGGCCTGCGGGTCGGCGGGCTGCGTCATGCTCCGATTCTGCCAGTCGGGCGTCCGCACCGTGGGAGGTGACGCACGAGGGCCGCCCGGACCCGGTCCGGACGGCCCTCGTGGGTGGCGCCTAGTAGCGGTAGTGCTCCGACTTGTACGGGCCGGACACGTCGATGCCGAGGTAGGCGGCCTGGTCGTCGGTGAGCGTCGTGAGCTTCACGCCCAGCGCCTCCAGGTGCAGCCGGGCGACCTCCTCGTCGAGGTGCTTGGGCAGCACGTAGACGCCGACCGGGTACTCCTCCGGCTTGGTGAACAGCTCCACCTGGGCCAGCACCTGGTTGGTGAACGAGTTGGACATGACGAACGACGGGTGGCCGGTCGCGTTGCCGAGGTTCATCAGGCGGCCCTCGGACAGCACGATGATCGAGTGCCCGGCACGGTCATCGGCGGCCGGGAAGGTCCACACGTCGACCTGGGGCTTGACGTTCTTGCGCTCCACGCCGGGGTAGGTCTCGAGGCCGGCCATGTCGATCTCGTTGTCGAAGTGGCCGATGTTGCCCAGGATCGCCTGGTGCTTCATCCGGGCCATCTGCTCGACGGTGACCACGTCGCGGTTGCCCGTCGAGGTGATGATGATGTCGGCGATGTCGAGCACGTCGTCGAGGGTGGAGACCTGGTAGCCGTCCATCGCGGCCTGCAGCGCGCAGATGGGGTCGATCTCGGTGACGATGACGCGCGCACCCTGGCCGCGCAGCGACTCCGCGCAGCCCTTGCCGACGTCGCCGTACCCGCACACGACCGCGACCTTGCCGCCGATCAGCACGTCGGTCGCCCGGTTGATCCCGTCGATCAGGGAGTGGCGGCAGCCGTACTTGTTGTCGAACTTCGACTTGGTCACCGAGTCGTTGACGTTGATGGCGGGGAAGAGCAGCGAGCCCTCCTTCATCATGTCGTAGAGCCGGTGCACGCCGGTGGTGGTCTCCTCGGTGACGCCGCGGATCTCGTTGGCGACCTTGGTCCACCGCTCGTCGCTCTCGGCGAGCGAGGCCTGCAGCGCCTCGAAGATGACCTTCTGCTCGTGGCTCTTCGCGGTCGCCGGGTCCGGCGCCTGGCCGGACTTCTCGGCCTCGACCCCGAGGTGGACGAACAGGGTGGCGTCGCCGCCGTCGTCGAGGATCATGTTCGCGAACCGGTCGTCGGGCCACCGCAGGATCTGCTGGGTGCACCACCAGTACTCCTCCAGCGTCTCCCCCTTCCAGGCGAAGACCGGGACGCCCCGGGGGTCCTCCGCGGTGCCCTCGGGGCCGACGACGACCGCGGCCGCGGCGTGGTCCTGGGTGGAGAAGATGTTGCACGAGGCCCACCGCACCTCGGCGCCGAGCGCGACCAGGGTCTCGATCAGGACGGCGGTCTGGATGGTCATGTGCAGGGACCCGGCGATCCGGGCTCCCGCCAGCGGCTTGGTGTCGCCGTAGCGCGCGCGCATGGCCATCAGGCCCGGCATCTCGTGCTCGGCGAGGGTGATCTCGGTCCGGCCGTAGTCGGCCAGGCTCAGGTCGGCGACCTTGAAGTCCATCAAATGTCTCCTCGAACGGGTGGAGCC
The DNA here is from genome assembly GCA_963826155.1 of uncultured Actinomycetota bacterium. Classification (GTDB taxonomy): domain Bacteria; phylum Actinomycetota; class Actinomycetes; order Propionibacteriales; family Nocardioidaceae; genus Nocardioides. The sequence goes on from CAWGVX010000002.1 coordinate 2,773,160, forward strand.
AGCGTCTGCGTCGCGCATCTGCGCATCCTCGGGATCTCCCACGCGGACTCCGCCAGCGTAGGACGCCGGGTCACCCCGCGCAGAATTTCCGGCGCACCATGACCTGCCCGGGGGACCCGGGTGCCGGGCCCTCAGGCGGCCGGCCAGGGAGCCGGCCGGTCAGTGGCCGGTCAGTGGCCGGTCAGTGGCCGGCCGGGGCCGGCGGCTCGGGTCGCTCGGCCGGCACGTAGTCGCTGCGGTAGATGTCCGGCTCGAGGTAGATGACCTGCGCCGTGGGCTCGGCGCTGCGGATCGAGACCTCCGCGGCGTCGATGGCGACGGCGACCTCCTCGGAGGTCGCACCGGCGGGCACGCCGATCTTCGCCGCCACCAGGAGCTCCTCGGGGCCGAGGTGCATCGTCCTCATGTGGATGATCCGCTCGACACCGGTCGTGCCCGCGAGGGCGTCGGCGATGCGCTGCTGGGCCGGCAGGCTGGCGGACTCCCCCAGCAGCAGGCTCTTGGTCTCGGTGGCGAGCACGATCGCGACCACGACCAGCAGCAGCCCGATCAGCGCCGTGCCGGCCACGTCGAAGTAGAGGTTCTGCGTCAGCAGCGCCAGCACCACCGCGACCAGGGCGAGGCCGAGACCGATCAGGGCCGCGAAGTCCTCGAGCAGGATGACCGGCAGCTCGGGCTGCTTGGCCCGGCGGATGAACTGCGCGAAGGTCGCGCTGCCCTTGATCTTGCGGGTCTCCCCGATCGCGGTCCGGAAGGACATGCCCTCCAGCACGATGGCGACGCCGAGCACCAGCGGCGGCACCCACCACCAGCGGCTGTCGAGGACCGAGTCGGCCGGGTGGCCGTGGGCGGCGTGCACCTCGTGGTACTTGTGCCACGCCTCGTAGAGGGCGAACAGGCCGCCGAGGGAGAACAGCACGATAGAGACGAGGAAGGAGTAGACGTAGCGCTCGCGACCGTACCCGAACGGGTGCTCGGGGGTCGCCACCTTCCGCGACTTCTTGCCGCCGAGCAGCAGCAGGAGCTGGTTGCCCGAGTCGGCGACCGAGTGGATGGCCTCGGCCAGCATCGAGCTCACCCCGGTGAGGAAGAACGCCACGAACTTCGTCACCGCGATGCCCAGGTTGGCCATCAGCGCCGCGATGACCGCCTTGTTCCCACCCTCTGCCGACATGCGCGGAAGGCTATCGGGTGGCTACTCCTCGACCAGGCCGAGCCGCAGGTACGCCGCGGCGTACGTGCCCTGGAGCAGCAGCGAGGCGTAGCGCGCGACCTCGGTGGGCGCGTCGGTGGTCACGGTCTCCACGCGGATGTCGCGCCCGCGGGCGCCGCCCTCGAGGCGTCCGCGCTGCTCGTCCACCACCGGGTCCTCGGCGCGGTCGTCGAGCACCAGCAGCATCGGCCGCAGCTCGCCGCCGCCGTCGGCGACCGGGTCGTCGAACACGTCGCGGGCCCGGGCCGCCTCGAGCACCGGCAGCAGGTGCTCGGCGTCGCCGGCGAGCGCGGTGCGGCCGCTCGCCCGGCGGATCGACTCGGCCACGCGCCGGGCGGCACGCGCGGCCAGCACCGACCCGCCCCAGACCAGCGGTGTGGCGTCGGCCAGCGCGATCGCAAGCATCTTGGCGGGGTTGACCGCGAGGTCCCGGTGCGGCGAGCAGGCGATCGCGACCGCATCGAGGGCCTCGGCGACCACCCCGGCGTCGGCGCGGGGGCCGAGCCCGACCCGGTCGAGGTACTCCAGCATCACCACCGCGGTGGCCAGCTGGTCGCGGGTGACCGTCGGCAGCAGCGTGGCCCAGCGGCCCACGGCGTGCTGGGCGACCAGCGAGTCGGGCGGGCAGGCGACCACCACCTGGCAGCCGCGGCGGACCGCCTCCGCCACTGCGGACGCGGTGCCGGTGTCGCCGCCGTCGGGGGCCAGGACCACGACCAGGTCGAGGCTGCCGGCCCACCCGGGCAGCATCGGCCCCGGCCAGGCGACGAACGGCACCGGGCACCAGGGCTCGAGGACCGCGCGCAGCAGGCGCGAGTCCGGGCCGGCGGCGATGACGGCTCGCGGACGCGCCAGGTCCTGGCTGCGGGCCACTGCCTCGGCGGCGGCCGCCGAGGCGTCGATGGACTCCCGGCGCACCCGGGCGCCGGCCTCGGCGAGCGGGCGCAGCAGCGGGTCGTTGGCGGAGAGGACCGCCTCGTCGTCGAGGCGGGACTCGTCGAACCAGGTCGCCATGGTCGCCGGTCCCCTCAGGCGGGCTTGCGGGCCTCGTCGACCAGCAGCACGGGGATGTCGTCCCGCACCGGGTAGACGAGGCCGCAGCCGGTGCAGACGAGCTCCTCGGCCACGGGCTCGAGCCCGGACCGGCACTGCGGACAGACGATGATCTCCAGCAGCCGGGGGTCGATGTTCACGGGCGTTCCCTCCTGATGATCGCGAGCACGGCGTCGCGGACCTCGCTCATGGTGGCCTCGTCGCGCCCCTCGGCGTTGAGCCGGAGCAGCGGCTCGGTGTTCGACGGCCGGACGTTGAACCACCAGTCTGGGTGGGTGACGGTCAGCCCGTCGAGGCGGTCCACGGACACGCCGTCCCTGCCGGCGTACGCCGCCTCGACCTCGGCCGTCACCGCGACCTGGTCCGCGACGGTGGAGTTGATCTCCCCGGAGAGCACGTAGCGCTCGTGCTCGCCGAGCAGCTCGGAGAGCGGGCGGTCGCTCTCGGCCAGGGCGGCCAGCGTGTGCAGGGCGGCGAGCATGCCCGAGTCGGCCCGCCAGAAGTCGCGGAAGTAGAAGTGGCCGCTGTGCTCGCCACCGAAGATCGCCCCGGTCTCCGCCATCGTCGCCTTGATGTAGGAGTGGCCCACACGGGTGCGCACCGGCCGGCCGCCGAGCTCGGTCACGAGCTCGGGGACGGCGCGGCTCGTGATCAGGTTGTGGATCACCGCGGCGCCCGGCTCCTTGGCCAGCTCGCGGGAGGCGATCAGCGCGGTCAGCGTGGACGGCGAGACCGCCCGGCCGCGCTCGTCGACGACGAAGCATCGGTCGGCGTCCCCGTCGAAGGCGAGGCCGAGGTCGGCGCCCTCGGCGAGCACCCGCTGCTGCAGGTCCACGAGGTTGGCGGGGTCGATGGGGTTCGCCTCGTGGTGGGGGAAGGTGCCGTCGAGCTCGAAGTACATCGGCACCAGCTCGACCCGGTCCGCCCCCAGCCGGGCGAAGACGGCCGGCGCGGTGTGCCCGGCCATCCCGTTGCCGGCATCGACCACGACCTTGAGCCGCCGGCCGCGCACCGGCGCGAGCCGCAGCAGGTGGGCGGCGTACGCCTCGAGCACGTCGTGCTCGCTGATCGTGCCCTGCGGCCCGGCGGCGGCCGTCTCACCGCCCTGCACCGCGTCGCGGATCTCGGCGAGACCGGTCTCCATCCCCACCGGCTGGGCGCCCGCCCGGCACATCTTGATGCCGTTGTACTGGGCGGGGTTGTGGCTGGCGGTGAACATCACGCCGGGGTGGTCGAGGTGGCCGGAGGCGAAGTAGAGCTGGTCGGTGGAGGCCAGCCCCACCATGACCACGTCGGCGCCGGCCTCGCTGGCGCCGGTCGCGAAGGCGCCGGCCATGCCGGGCGAGCTCGGCCGCATGTCGTGCCCGACCACCACGGTGGCCGCCTTGACGACCTCCACGAACGCCCGGCCGATCGCGCGGGCCAGCCGCTCGTCGATCTGGTCGGGCACCACGCCACGCACGTCGTAGGCCTTGAAGACGGCGTCGAGGTTCGCGGGATCGAGGGTGTCGGCCATGCCCGGAGCCTAGGGGACGCGCCGGCGTCGTCGGTCGCCCGGCGGCGGTTCTCCCCCGTCGGGCGCCGTCAGTCGCTGCTCAGCACCCGCAGGTGGCCACGGCGCCCGGTCTCGCGACCGGTCTCGGCTGCGGGCGGCGGGCGCAGCGGCTGGGGCGCAGGACGGGCGGCCTCGCGGACCGCGTCGGCCAGCGCGAGCAGGTCGTCGCTGCTGGGCCCCTGCGCGGATGGGTCCGGGGCCAGCCGCAGCACCTCCCACCCCCGGGGCGCCGAGAGGCGCTCGCTGTGGGCCTCGCAGAGGTCGTAGGCGTGCGGCTCCGCGTAGGTCGCCAGCGGACCGAGCACCGCCGTCTGGTCGGCGTACACGTAGGTCAGCGTGCTGATCGCGGTGCGACCACAGGCGGTGCGCGAGCAGCGGCGGACGGAACTCACGGGCAGACGGTACCTCCCGGGACCCACCACCCGGATTAGGCTCGCGGCGTGGACGACGCCAGCCGCCAGGGACGCCCCCGCCGCCGCGACCGGCGCGGCCGCGGCATGCGCGGGCCGGGGGTGCTGCCCCGGGTGCCGGGGCAGCCCGAGCTGCGCACCCGGCGCGAGCGGTTCGACGACCTCGCCCTGGGCATCGTGACCGAGATCGACGACCGCTGGCAGCAGCGGCTCGGGCTCGTGGAGTACGCCGTCGAGGACACCCCGCAGATCCCCGACGACTGGAGCACCGAGACCGTCCCGTTGTCCTCGCTCGTCCGCGGCACCGCCGGCCAGCCGACCCGGCTGGTGCTCTTCCGCCGCCCCATCGAGCACCGGTGCGAGGACCGCTCCGAGCTGGAGGCGATGGTGCTCACCGTGGTCGTCGAGCAGGTCGCCGAGCTGCTCGGGATGGACGCCGAGGACGTGGACCCGCGCTACGAGGGCGACGACCGGGACTGACGCTACCGGGGCAGGCCGGGCGCGACGTCAGGCACGAGCCCGTTGAGGACCGGGTCCTCGAGCGGGACCACCGCGGCGCCGGCGCCGGTCACCACCACGGCGGCGTGCACGTCGGTGCCCTGCGGGGTGACCTGCACCAGGGCGGCGCGGGCCGGGACCTTCACGACCGCGCCGCGGCCCGGGCGCACGCCTGTCCGGGTGCTGGCCAGCTGCTTGCCCGAGGCGGACCGCGCCACCACGGTGACCGCGCCGACCCCGCTGGAGCCGGCGAGCACCACCTGCTTGCTGCCGGACGGCACGAGCACCGAGGTCCCGGTGCGCAGTGCCGGCCCCGCCACCGAGTGCGAGAGGTCCCCGCCCACGAGGCTGCGCAGCGTCGCGGTCACCGGCTGGCTGGAGGTGATCTCGAGCCCCACCACGCCCTTGGCGCTCCGCGAGCCCAGGGCCGAGGCCAGCGAGACCCGGGTCGCCGACTGCGGCGGGACCCGCACGTCGTCGACGCCCTCGGGCGCGAAGACGGAGTCCTCGGTGACGAAGCGGATGCTGGCCCGGACCTCGTCCGCGCCGTCGTTGGCCAGGGTGAGCAGCCGGCTGCCGGAGCCGGGGGCGAGGCCGAGCACGTAGCTCTCGGTCGACGGCGCCGGCTGGGGCGCCAGCCAGTCCTTGCTCGCGGCGCCCCCGCCCAGCTCGTCGGACCCGTCCAGCACCGAGGCCGCGATCCGGCCCCGCTCGCTCACGACGTGCAGCGCGAGGTCGCCGCGCCGTGGCGAGACCTCCGCGAGGTCGAGGGACACGCTGGCGTGGCCGGGCACGGACACGCCGTTGAGCTTCGGCACGTCGACCTCGCCGGCGCCGCCGTAGACGGAGACGTCGGCGACCGCAGGCCCGGCGTCGGGGTTGACCAGCTCGAGGACCGAGCTGTGCTTCGCCGCGCCGCCGACCCCGGTGAACCACTGGTCGGGGGAGGTCGGCCGGCAGGCCGCGACCGCGAGGTGCCCGGCGGTGCCGAAGCGGGCCCCGACCAGGCCGGGGGCGAGGTCGCCGGTGCCGGTCGCGACCAGCGGCCCGGACCCGCCGTGCACGGTGGTCACCGTGCCCTCGGCGAGACGGGCGGAGGAGCGGCCGTCGTCGCTGCGCAGCGCCACCTTCCCCCGGACCCCCGCGCGGGTGGTGGACAGGTAGGCCGACCGGGCGCCCGGCAGCGGGGCCGGGCACACGACCGAGGCGCTCGTCAGCGGGGTGCGGGTCGGGTGCGCGGAGCTCCGGTGGACGCCGTCGACGTGCAGCAGCAGCGCGGCGCCCAGCGTCACCAGGGGCAGCACGATCGCGAGCACCCCCACCAGGTCGAGGGACACCCGGCCGCGCGCCGAGCGGCGGCCCGGGTTGCCCCGGGGCGAGGGCGGAGCCGGGGGCGGCGTCGGCGTGCTCATCGGGGGCGCCTCCTCTCGCTGGTGGGCGCGCAGAGCACCGCGACCACCACGATCGCCAGTCCCTGCAGGACCAGCAGCCCGATCCTCAGCCAGGACCGGGGGCCGTCCACGGCCGACGCCGACAGCGGCCGGTTGACCCGCCACGCCCGGGTGGACCGGTCCTCGGCGCTGGCCTGCACCAGCCCACCCGTGGCGTCGAGGGTCGCGGCCACGTCACCGTCGGCGGGAGACGGCAGCACGACGTACTCGATGCCGTCCTTGCCCAGGGTGTCCACCACCGCCGGGGTGGGCCGGGAGACCAGCGTGCGCACGGTGCGGGTGAAGCCGGTGTCCTCGGCCGTCAGGCCGACGATCTCGTCCTCGCCCAGGGTCACGCCGTCGCCGCGGCGCACGGAGTAGGTCAGGCCGTGCCGGACGTCGCCACGCACGACGAGGATGCCGTGCCCTGGCCCCTCCATCGAGCTCAGCACCATGTATGCCGGGATCCCCTCGCCGGCGGTCTCGTCGAGCCGGTCATGGCCACCGGCGACGAACCAGCCGAGCCCGGCGACCGGCACCACCGCGGCGCCCACGGCGAGGACCGCCGCCCCCGCCCGGCGCCAGGCCGGGAGGCCGGAGGCCAGCTGGCGGCCCAGCTCCTGGCCCCCGAGGGACGCGGCCACGACGAAGGCGCCCTGGACGACCACGACCAGGAAGCCGAGCCCCGCCGGCGTCGAGGTGGCGGCCAGGTCGAGCGTGAAGGCGCCCCAGACGGCGGCGGTCACCGCGGCGACGGCCGCGACGATCCAGCACACCAGCACCGGGATGCGGGTGGCGCGCGGCAGCAGCGCCAGCAGCGCGAGGACGGCCAGCACCGCGCCCAGCCACGACGGCCCCCCGAGGTCGCCGACCCGCCCGGTCAGCAGGTCCCAGGAGTCCACGGCCGCGACCGGGAGCCGCCCGGTCTCCAGCACCAGCGCCTGTCCGGCGCCGTGCAGCAGGGCCGGCAGCCACCAGGGCAGCAGCAGGAGCGGGACCAGGCCGAGCGCCGTGGCCGGGGGCCCCCAGGCGGAGCGGTCCTGCAGCGCCGAGCGCACCACCGCGGCGGCCGCGCCGGTGACGACCAGGCCGAGCAGCAGCGCGAAGAACCACAGGCCGGGGGCGAAGGCCGAGCCCACCGCGAGCAGCAGGCCGGTCCGGAACGCCGCGCGCCACCGGCGGTCGGGCTCGGGATCGGCGAAGCCGAGCGCGGCGTGCGCCAGCCACGGCAGCAGCGCCGCCACCACGACGGTGCCGAGGCGCCCGTCGCCCCAGGCGCCGCTGACGACGGGGACCAGCGCGTAGGTGGCCGCGCCCCACAGGATCACCAGCCGCGGGGAGCCGGCGCGGGAGGCCAGCCGGCCCGCGACCCGCAGGAACCGCCACGCCCCCCACAGGCCGAGGGGGACGACCAGCACGAAGACCGCGGTCACCACCACCGACGGACTGCCCCCCAGCAGGGTCGCGGCGAGCGCGAGCGGCAGCACGTACGCCGGAGCCGGCACGTCGGTGCCCTGGCCCAGCGGGTGCCAGGACTCGGTCCACAGCCGCCACCAGTCCCCCGCCTGCTCGGGCACCGGGGAGAGACCGCCGCCCGCGAGGCTGGCGAACGCCGGCCGCGCACCGATGAGGGCCAGCAGGACGAACAGCGAGATGGCCAGCGCGACCGGGCTGGTCACGAACCGCGCGACCAGGCCGGTGTCCTCGCCGATGACGTCCTCGTCGCGGGCGACGGGCCTGCGCACGACCGGCGGCGGTTCGTTCTCGGCGGCCGCCGCCCGGCGCCGCTCCGCGACGTCCTGCGCCTGCAGGGTGACGGCGGTGACCACGTCGCCGAGGAAGTCCAGGCCGTGCCGGTAGGGCAGCCAGGCCGGCGCGAGCAGCCCGTGCAGGGCCGCGGGGTCGGCCACCTGGCGGCCCTGGCGGGACCGGCGGGCGGCGAGGATCTGGCGCGGGCTGGAGTAGAGCGAGACCAGCGCGGCGAGCTCGTCGAGGGCCTCGCCGACCGAGCGGACCAGGAGGAACCCGATCATCCGCAGCAGCGTGCCCAGGCCCAGGCGCAGCAGCTGGAAGGGCAGGGCGCGGGCCCGCGAGTTCGCCAGCAGGGTGAACAGGGCGGCCCGACGCTCCTGGTAGTGGGTGTGCCGGCCGGTGAGCGGCGTCCGCCGCACGCCCCGGTGGGCGGCCTCGGCGTGGAAGACCACCGCCTGCGGCACCACGATCGTGCGGTGCCCGGCGGCGGCGGCGCGCCACCCGAAGTCGATGTCGTTGCCGAAGATCGGCAGCTGCTCGTCGAAGCCGCCCAGCTCGGTCAGGAGCCGACGGCGCACCAGCATGCCGGCGGTGTTGACCGCGAGCACGGTCCGCACCTGGTCGTGCTGGCCCTGGTCGTACTCCCCGCGCTCGAGGCCGGTCTCCCGGCGGCCGGTGCCGGAGATCGTCACGCCCAGCTCGAGCAGCCGGCGCAGGGAGGGCCACTCCCGGAGCTTGGGGCCGAGCACGTCGGCGTCCGGGTGCTCCTCGGCGGCCTCCAGCAGCGCCGCGAGCGCCCCCGGGTCGGGGTTGGCGTCGTCGTGGAGGATCCACACCCAGCCGTCATCGGGGCCGTCATCGGGACCGTCGTCACCGCCCAGCCGGTCGAGGCCGGCGGCCACCGCCCGGGGGAACGAGGTGGAGCCGGGCAGCTGGAGCACCTCGCCGAAGGCGCTCCCCAGCAGCTCGGGGCTGGCGTCCTTGCTGCCGGTGTCGACCGCGACCACGCGGTCCACCGGCCTGGTCTGCGCCTGGAGTCCCGAGATCACCGCGGGGAGCCAGCGCTCCCCGTCGTGGCTGACCAGCAGCGCGGTGACCGTCGTGGGCATGACCAAGAACCCTAACGGGCCCGGACCCTGCCCGGCGGTCGGGTGACCGCCCCGGTCAGCCGGGTGTGCGCCCCGTCACCGGGGCGCTCCCGGCCACCGTCAGACCGCGCGCTTCTTGAGCTTGCGCCGCTCCCGCTCGGAGAGGCCGCCCCAGATGCCGAAGCGCTCGTCGTTCATCAGTGCGGCTTCGAGGCAGTCGTCCCGCACCTCGCACGTCAGGCAGACCTTCTTGGCCTCCCTTGTCGATCCACCCTTTTCGGGGAAGAAAGCCTCGGGGTCCGTCTGCGCGCACAGTGCGCGCTCCTGCCACCCCGTTGCTTCGGCGTCCCCGTCGAGGAGAAAGAGTTCTCTCACGGCCCTCGCCCTTTCGACCCGGTACTGCATCCATCCCGCTCTGCCCCCCGCGAGCCGCTCTCCTTATCGGAAGGACCGGCTCGAACGTGCGAAGAACACTGTGGGAATTACATGCCTGTCGTACATCGGAAGTCAAGCGGGGATCTGGTATAGGGGGGAGCAACCACCCGAACGGGCCATGCCACTGGGGTCTCCGCACCGGGCCCGACCCTGCCGCTGGGCAGGGGGTGGCCCGTGGTGCGCAAAGATATGCCCCATGCGCAACATCACGGTGCTTTCCGGCGGAATTGGTGGCGCCCGGTTCCTGCAGGGGCTCCTGCACGGCCTGGGCACCGGGTCGCTGCCCGGGATCGACGCCGACGCCGAGGTCACCGTCGTCGCCAACACCGCCGACGACCTGTGGGTCCACGGGCTGAAGGTCTGCCCCGACCTCGACACGGTGATGTACACCCTCGGGGACGGCATCGACACCGAGCGCGGCTGGGGGCGGCGCGAGGAGACCTGGAGCGTGCGCACCGAGCTCGCGGAGTACGGCGTGGAGCCGACCTGGTTCGGGCTCGGCGACCGGGACGTGGCCACCCACCTGGTGCGCACCCAGATGCTCGACGCCGGCTTCTCCCTCTCCCAGGTGACCGAGGCGCTGTGCCGGCGCTGGCTCACCCCGACCTGGGGCGACCGGGTCCGGCTGCTGCCGATGAGTGACGACCGGGTCGAGACCCACGTGGCGATCGCCGACGCCGAGGCGCCGAGCGGCCGCCGCGTGGTGCACTTCCAGGAGTACTGGGTGCGGCTGCGCGCCCAGGTGCCGGCCGAGGCGCTGGTCTTCGTCGGCCTCGACGGCTCCTCCCCCGCCCCCGGCGTCCTCGACGCGATCACCGGCGCCGACCTGGTGGTGCTGCCGCCCTCGAACCCGGTGGTGTCGATCGGCACCATCCTCGGGGTGCCCGGGGTCCGCGGGGCCCTCGCCGGGACCGCCGCTCCCGTGGTCGGCCTCTCCCCCATCGTCGGCGGCACCCACGTGCGCGGCATGGCCGAGCAGGTGCTCACCGCGATCGGCGTCGAGGTCAGCGCCGCCGGGGTGGGGCTGCACTACGGCGGCCGGGCCGACGGCGGCCTCCTCGACGGCTGGCTGGTCGACGAGCGGGACGCCGCCGAGGTCCCCCGGCTGACCGACGCCGGGATCGCCTGCGAGGCCGTGCCGCTGATGATGACCGACCACGACGCCACGGCCGCGATGGCCCGGGCCGCCGTACGCCTCGTCGAGGGCGGCACGGGGCGGTGAGCCTCGAGGTCCGCGCCCCCGACGGGGTCCCCGAGGTCCGTGGCGGCGACGACCTCGCCGCCCTGCTCCTCCCGCTCGTCGACCTGGTCGACGGCGACGTCGTGGTGGTCACCAGCAAGGTGGTGAGCAAGGCCGAGGGACGGGTGCGGCCCGGCACCCGGGAGGAGGCGCTGCCCGGCGAGACCGCCCGGGTGGTGGCCCGGCGCGGCGCGACGACGATCGTGCGCACCCACCACGGCCTGACCATGGCCGCGGCGGGCATCGACGCCTCCAACACCGGGGCCGGCACCGTGGTGCTGCTGCCCGAGGACCCGGACCGCTCCGCGCGCGCCCTGCGCCACACCATCCGGGACCGTGCGGGTGCCAACGTCGGCGTCGTGGTCACCGACACGGCGGGCCGTGCCTGGCGCGAGGGCCAGACCGACATCGCGATCGGCGCCGCGGGCGTCCGGGTGCTGGAGGACTTCGCGGGCCGCACCGATGCCCACGGCAACACGCTGGCGGTCACCGCGCCGGCGGTCGCCGACGAGCTCGCCGGCGCCGCCGAGCTCGCCTCCGGCAAGCTGGGCGGCCGGCCCTTCGCCGTCGTCAGCGGGCTGGCCCACCAGGTGCTGGCCCCGGAGGACGACGGTCCCGGCGCCGCGGCGCTGGTGCGCCGCGAGGGGGCGGACCTGTTCGGGTACGGCGCCCGCGAGGCCGTCGTCCGCGCGCTGGCCGGCGACCCGGCCGACCGGGTCTGCTTCGGCGCCCCCGCGTCCGCCGGCGAGCTTGTCGACGCCCTGCGCACCGTGCTCGGGCCGCGGCTGGACGTCACCCTCGAGGGCGAGGACGTGCTCAGCCTGGCCTGGCGCGAGACCGACGCGGTCCCGGTCCGCGCCCTGGCGTTCGCCCACGGCTGGGAGCTCGACGACGCTCCGGCGGCCGGCCGGCTCGGGTTGCGTCCCGCCGGTACGTAGACTCTGCCCCCGAACCGACAACGAACCGCCCGTCGGGCACCCGGCGGCAGTCCCCTGCGCGCCCGCGCGCCCGCACCACTCGAGGAAGCCGACCCGTGGCCAAGAAGCCCGCCAAGTCCGACCGCCAGGCGGTCATCGCGCAGTCCCTCAAGAAGCAGCGCAGCGGCGAGCAGCGCCGCGGACTGGTGATCGTCCTGGTGTGCGTGGTCGTCGCCGTGCTGATCGTGGGCGCGGCCGCCTTCAAGCCGGTCAAGGACTGGTGGGACCAGCGGGCCTACGCCAGCAAGACGCTGGCCGACATCGGCGCCCCCGCCTCGGTCTGCCAGAAGCCGTTCCTCAAGAAGGCCGACGGCAACCAGGACCACGTGCCGGAGGGCACCACCGTCGACTACAAGACCGCGCCGCCCGCCTTCGGCGCCCACTGGAACGTCGCCGGCATGGCGCCGGCGCCGATGGCCCGCAAGCTCTACACCAGCGACCGCCCGGCGCTGGAGGTGCTCGTGCACAACCTCGAGCACGGCTACACGATCCTGTGGTACGACAAGACCATCGCCGACAGCGGCAAGGCGATGGACGAGCTCCGCGCGATCGCCGACAAGCTGGGCGGCACCACCAACTGGCGGCACAAGTTCATCGCGGCGCCCTGGGAGTCCTCCGACGAGGGCGGCAAGAAGTTCCCCAGCGGCGAGCACGTCGCGTTCACGCACTGGTCGGCGGGCGGGTCGGGCAACACCGACCCGAAGAAGCAGAAGGGCGTCTTCCAGTACTGCTCCGGCATCTCCGGCTCGGCCCTGGACTCCTTCATGCTGAAGTACCCCTACACCGACTCCCCCGAGCCGCAGTCCATGTGACCCGCCGAGTCAGGCGAGGTCGGCGCGGTCGGTCTCCCGCAGGCCGGCGACGACCTGCTTGACCGACTGGGCGTGCGCCCGGGTGGTCACCAGCAGCGCGTCCGGGGTGTCGACGACCACGACGTCCTCCAGCCCGACCACGGCCACGACCCGGCCGGAGCGCGGAACCACGAGCCCGGTGGCGTCCACGTGGCGCACCAGCGCCTCGTCACCGAGGACGGCGGGGCCATCCTCCGCCGCGCGGCTCGTCCCCAGCAGCGTGGCCAGCGAGTCGAAGTCGCCGATGTCCTCCCAGCCGAAGTCCGCGGGCACGACGGCCACCCGCCCGGCCTCCGCCGCCGGTTCGGCCACGGCGTGGTCCAGCGCGATCCGCGGCAGGGTCGGCCAGGCCTCCTCCAGCAGCGAGGGGTCGGCGGCGATCTCACGCAGGCGGGCCGCGAACTCGGGGTGCCACCGCCCGAGCAGGTCCAGCAGCACCCCGGGCCGGACCACGAACATGCCGGCGTTCCAGCGGTGGGCCCCGGTCGCGACGTACTCCTCGGCGACCCCGCGGGACGGCTTCTCCACGAACGCGCGGACCTCCCGCGCGCCCGCGAGCCCGGCCAGGTCGTCGCCGAGGTGGATGTAGCCGAAGGCGGTGGAGGGGAACGTCGGCCGGATGCCGAGCGTCACCAGCCAGCCCTCGCGGGCCGCGTCGACGGCGGTGCGGACCGAGTCGGCGAAGAGGTCGGGGTCGCTGATCACGTGGTCGGCCGCGAAGGAGCCCATCACCGAGGTCGGGTCGCGCCGCTCCAGCATCGCCGCCGCGAGGCCGATGGCCGCCATCGAGTCGCGTGGCGAAGGCTCGGCCAGCACCGCCTCGCCGGGCAGCGCGGGCAGCTGCGCCGCCACGGCGTCCCGGTGCGCCCGGCCCGTCACCACGAGGAAGCGGTCCTCGGCCAGCGGCGCGAGCCGCGCCCAGGTCTCCTGCAGCAGCGAGTGCCCGCTGCCGGTCAGGTCGTGGAGGAACTTCGGCGACGCGGATCGCGACAGGGGCCACAGGCGGGTCCCGGCGCCACCGGCGGGGATCACGGCCCAGAAGCCCTCGAGGGGATGTGCAGGCATGGGCGCAGCATAGGTGGCGCGGGGGCCGCTCCCCTCCACCTCCGGCGACGTGCCTCCGACACCGGGCCTCTAGGGTGCGGGAGGTGACGACCTTCGCCGCCCTGCTCGAACGCCAGCTCCGCACCGACCCCGGCCGACCGCTGGTCACGTGGTACGACCACGCGAGCGGCGAGCGGGTCGAGCTCTCGGTCACGACGTACGCCAACTGGGTGGCGAAGGCGGCCTCCCTGCTCTCCGACGAGCACGACCTCGAGCGCGGGCAGGTGCTGCACCTCGACCTGCCGTCCCACTGGCTCGGCCCGGTCTTCCTGGGGGCGGCGTGGACGGTGGGCCTGGTCGTCGGCCCCGCCGAGGACGCCGAGGCCGTCGTCTGCGGGCCGGAGGGCCTGTCGGAGTGGGCGGCCCGCGCCGACGACCTCCCGGTGCTGGCGTGCTCCCTGCTGCCCCTGGGGGTGCGCTTCGCGGAGCCGCTGCCGCCGGGCGTGCACGACGTGGGCGTGGAGATCTGGGGCCAGCCCGACGCGTTCGTCCCGTGGGACCCGCCCGGCCCCGAGGAGCTCGCGCTCCCCGGAGTCACGCAGGGCGAGCTGTGGCAGACGGCCGCCGCCGGGAGTCTCCTCACCGACGGCGGCCGTCTCCTCACGGAGTCGAACCCGGCTTCCCCACCGGAGATCGCCTCCTTCGCGGAGCCGCTCGCACGCGGCGGCTCCGTGGTCCTGGTGTCCCACTCCGAACCGGAGCGCCTCGAGGCGACCTACGTCGCCGAGCGCGCCACGGCTCGCTTCCCTTGAGCGGGCCAGGAACGTGACCGGTCACCCGGCCAGGTCGTAGGCCCCCATCCCGTCGCCGAGGTAGCGCCGCTTGCCGAACCCGTTGGTGGTGCCCGGGATCAGCCACAGGCGCCCGTTCTTCCTGGCGCGGACCACCAGGTCGGGGTGCCCGGTCAGGTTCTCGTCGCTGATGCCGACCACCCAGTCGTAGCGGGAGAGGTTCAGCCCGAGCGCCTCGGGGTTGGTGAGCCCGCCCGGCCCGTTGCCGGGGTAGAGCGACAGCTTGTTGCCGCTCCTGAACAGGCTGTCGGGCGCACCGTCACCGTCCCACCGGCCGACCGCGACCTGGCTGCCGGCGGAGATCGCGCCGTGCGCCACGTAGCTGGCCTTGAGCCCGGAGGTGCCGTTGCCCGGGTAGATGCGCATCGCGCCACCGCGGGGCTGTCCCATCAGGTCCGGCCACCCGTCCCCGGTCATGTCACCCACCGCGGCCAGCAGGCCGACGCTGCGGAACCCCTTGCCGATCGTGCGCGGGTGGCCGAAGTGGCCCTCCCCGTCGCCGAGCCGCACCTTCAGCGCGCCCGTCCGGTGGATCCGGACGATGATGTCGCCGTGGCCGTCGCGGTTCCAGTCGCCCGCGTTCAGCACCAGGTCGTCGGCCTTCAGGTTCATGCCGGTCTCGATCGGCCGGCCCAGCTCGGTGTGCCCGGTGTTGGGCAGCAGCTGCAGCCCGCTCGACCTGGTGGTGACCAGGTCGGGCGCCGCGCTGCCGGTCAGGTCGGCCGCGGTCACCGCGGTCGCCCTGGCGACCTTGGTCACCATCCCGATCCCGGGAGCGAAGGTCCCGTCGGCGCGGCCGGTCCGGATGCGTCCGGACTTCCCCTTGGCCGCGACGAGCAGGTCGCCGTGGCCGTCGCCGTTGAAGTCGCCGTAGCCGGTGAGCGTCGTGTACTGGCCCCACCTGCCCGGCTCCTCGACGGGCGTGCCGAGCTTGCGGCCCAGGCCAGGGAACCGCCACAGGTGGCCGGCGTCGTCGCGGGCGAGCAGGTCCGGGTGGCCGTCGCCGTCGAGGTCGCCGGTGGCGGCGATCGCGTCGTACGCCGACCAGCCGGTGGCCAGCACGGTCCGCTTGAACCCGCCGTGGCCGTTGCCGCGGTAGAGCTCGAGCCGTCCGTCGCCCCGGCGCCGGGCGACCACGTCGTTGCGGCCGTCCCCGTCGAAGTCGCCGACCGCGGTCACCAGGTCCCGCGTGGCGAAGCGGCGGCTGGGCCGGATCGGGTCGCCGAACGCACCGGCCCCGTTGCCCGGGTAGACCCGGGAGACGCCGTCGGAGGACCGCACGACCAGGTCGCCCTGGCCGTCGCCGGTCACGTCGGGCGTCGCCACGGTCAGGTCGGCGTCGGTGATCCCGATCCTCTCGGGCGCCTCGAAGCCGGTCATCCCCCCGGTGGGGATGATGACCCCCTGGCCGTCGCTGGCCCGCCGCACGATCAGGTCGGGGTACGGCGTGGAGGCGAGGTCCGACTCCAGCTCACGGCCCGACCAGCCCTGCTGGGCGGCCGCGGCGAGCTTCCGGATCCTGGGGATCTTCGCGTAGAGGTAGCGGCCCGGGCACGCGGTAGCGGCGGCGTCGCGGTGCCCGTTGATGGCCTCGAAGTATCGCGACCCGACCCACTGCTTGGTCGAGGAGGCGTCCACACCGTGCAGCGAGAGCTTCCAGGCGAAGAGCGCGCCGTAGGCCTGCACCATCGCCTTGGACGGCCGCGTGATGTCGTAGTTGCCGATCGCGGACATCGCGAAGGCGTAGTCGTTGTAGTTCAGCGTGTGGGCGCCGACGACCGGGCGGTCGACGCCGCCGTACCGGCCCTCCCAGATGCGGCCGAAGCGGTCGACGACGAAGTTGTAGCCGATGTCGCTCCAGCCGCGGGACTGGGTGTGGTAGGCGTAGATCGACCGGATGATCCCCGGCACCTCGGCGCGCGTGTAGTTGTTGGCATTCACCGTGTGGTGGACGAAGCCCGCGTGCACCTCGTAGTAGTGCAGGGAGCTCTTGTCCCGCATCCGCTCGTCGGCGCCCCACTGGGCGCGCGAGTAGATCACCGGCTTGGGGGTGTAGACCGCCGCGGACAGCGACGCGGCGTCGGACCCGTTGCTCGTGCTGTCGGCGGAGGAGGAGCCGGCCGGAGCCGACGTCGCCGCGGCCGGCTCGGAGCTGCCGTCCATCGTGCCGGTGTCCAGCGCGGCGCGCTCGGGAGCCGAGTGGGCGGCCTTGCCCGGGTCGACGACCGCGAGCCTCATGTCCACCGGCAAGGCGCGGCGGTGGGCGGCACGCGCGCGGACCTGGACCTGGTCGACCTTGCCGATCAGCAGCACGTCGGTGCCGGGGCGGGCGTGCCGGGCCTCCGCGCTGCCCGGGTCGGGGCCGTGGTCGGCGTCGTAGGACAGCTCCAGCCACTTCGACCACGTCCCGTCGGTGCGGGTGCGGGCCTGGAAGCCGAGCTGGTCCTGGGGCACCTGCACGCCGTGCGCCCAGGTCACGCCGACGGCGCCGTAGCCGGTCACCGGCTCGGGCGTGCTGGTCAGCCAGGTCGATCCCCCGGTCACCCGCACGCGGCCGGCCAGCCGCGCGGGGCTGGTCCGGGCCCCCAGGGGGGCGGTCAGCGCGTAGGAGTGGACCTTGGAGTCCACCGTCGTGGTGGGGACCCGCGAGGGCTTCGCCGAGGCGCGGGTGTACGCCGCGAAGGCGGCGACGGCGCCCGGCTGCGCCCCACCCGCCGCGGCGGAGGGGTGCTCCCGGACCACGTCGAGGTTGATGACGCTCGCGGCAGGAGTGAGGGCGGCGAGGACGACACCGAGGGCCAGGACCTGCTGGCAGGCGGTGACGAAACGCGACTTGCTAGGGGGCATGGGTGGCAGCTCCAGTGCGGGGGAAGATTCACACGTGGCGCAACTTTCACATGAGTCACACGCCGTCCGGAAGAGAACCCGAGTAACTACAACGGTGTAATTTCCACTCGACACGCCGCCCTGTCCGGGATTTGTCAAGTTCAGGGTGCGGCACGCGGGCGCAGCACGCCCACGACACGCCGGGGCGGGGACCGGTCAGACGTCGGCGCCGAGCTCGTCGTCCTCGGTCGACTCCTCGTCCTCGGGGTTCTCGCTGTCCTTGTCGGTGTCGTACTTGAGGTAGTGGATGCCCTCGTCGACGTCGCCGTCGAAGCCGACCCGGCCCTGCTCGAGCACGATGACCCGGTCGCACATCTTGCGCACCGACCCGGCGGCGTGGCTGACGTAGAACAGCGTGCGCCCACTGTCGCGGACCTCCGCCATCTTCTCCATGCACTTCTTCTTGAAGGGCTTGTCCCCCACCGCCAGCACCTCGTCGGCGAGGAAGATGTCGGAGTCGACGTGGATCGCCACTGAGAACCCCAGGCGGGCGAACATGCCCGAGGAGTAGTTGCCGACCGGTGCGTCGAGGTGGCGGCCGATGTCGGCGAAGTCCACGATCTCGTCGAACTTCCGCCGGGTCTCGGACTCGGTCATGCCGAGGATGGCGGCGTTGAGGTAGACGTTCTCGCGACCGGTCAGCTGCGGGTGGAAGCCGGCGCCGGTGGCGATCAGGCCGGCGATCCGGCCGCGGGTGAGCACCGAGCCGGAGTCGGGCTTCATGATCCCGTTGATCAGCTTCAGCAGGGTGCTCTTGCCGGAGCCGTTCAGCCCCATCAGGCCGATGGACTCGCCCTGCTGGACCGAGAACGACACCCCGTCGAGGGCCTTGAAGTCGTCGCTGATGTCGTGCCCCTTGAGCATGGCCACGGTCATCTGCTTGAAGGTGCGGTGGTAGCGCAGGGTGAACGTCTTGGTGACGTCGTCCACCACGATCGACTCGGTCACTGGAGACGCTCCGGGATCCGGTTCTGCAGCCGCGTGAAGACGAGCTGACCGAGCGCCAGGATGACCAGGGACACGATCACGGCGTACACGCCGAGCTCGAAGAGGTTCGGCGGCAGGTCGGTCTTCGCCTTCTCGGCCGGGTTGCTCGTGGTGCCCACCCAGAAGGCGCGCTGCATCAGCAGCACCGCGTCCGCGATCGGGTTCGAGAGGTAGACGTCCACGTAGTTCGGGAAGTTGGTGGTGATCTTGGTGTACGGGTAGATCATCGGCACGCCGAACCGCACGAAGTTGGTCAGGATGTTCACGGCGCTGGAGAAGTCGCGGAAGAACACGTTGGCAGCGGCGAACAGCAGCGCCATGCCCGTGCCGAGCAGCGTGATCACCAGCAGCGCGAGGAACGCCGCGACCATGCCCATCGGGTCGGGGGTCCACCCGAAGCACACGCAGCCGATCACGAGGATCACCAGCTGCGGCCCCACGTGGTAGAGCGAGACCAGCATCGAGGCGACCGGGAAGGTCTCCCGGGGCAGCGCCATCTTCTTGACCAGCGACTTGTTCCGCACGATCGAGCGGGTGCCGGCGTTGAACGTCTCGGTGAAGAAGTGGACGACGATCAGGGCCGCGAAGATGTGGATCGGGAAGTTCTCCACGTTCTTGTGCGTGCCCATGATGTAGCCGATGACGAACCAGTAGATGAAGAACTGGCTCAGCGGGTTGATGTAGGACCACATCAGCCCGAGGAACGAGCCCTGGTAGCGCGCGGCGATCTCGCGGCGGACCAGCAGCTTGAGCAGGTAGCGGCGCCGGAAGACCTCGAACAGTCCCTGGTTGGCGGACGGGGTGGCCAGGGGTTCGTCGACGACGTGGACCGCGCGAGCGGTCTGGCTCATCGATCACCCTCCCCGGGGGCGTCGTCCCCCTGCGTCCACGGCCGGAAGGTCTGCTCCCAGGTCTCCGGGGAGGTGATCTCGCCGAGCTTGGCGCGGTACTCCTGCGCCAGCCGCGGCCACTCGCGCCGGAGCCGTTCGTGGATCTCGATGGTCTTCGTGGCCAGCTCGCGGAACTTCTCCGGGTCGCGCTGGTAGAGCGCGGCGGAGGCGCCGTCGTTCATCGACACGATCGCGGAGTCGAAGCGGGTGAGGTGGTACCACTTGGCGTCCATCGCCTTGATCTCCACCTCGGGGTGCTCCCGGGAGAGCTCCCGGGCCCGGGTGAGCTGGCGGACCGGCGCCAGGCCGGCGGTGACCAGCTGGGACCAGCGGCCGGGGAGGCCGGTGTCCTCGCGGCCCTTGCGCGGCGGCTTCTTGCGGCGCACGGGCGGGAACGCGTCGGGGTCGGCCTCCAGCCGGGCGTCGGAGAACTGCTTGCGGAACGCGTTGACCTCGGCCAGCTTCGTGCCGAGCACCTCGTGCAGGTGGTCCGGGCCGGCGAGGACGTCCTCGAGCGCCTGGTGGCGCAGCTCGACGGTGGAGTACTGCATCGACACCAGGTGCTTGATCTGGTGGTTGCGGCTCTCCCGGATCATCCGGCCACCCTTGGGGTACTGCGAGTGCAGCAGCGCGGCGATGAACCGGTTGCGCTGGTGGAAGTAGGCCTGCCAGTCGAGCGCGTCGTTCTTGTCGGTCCACGGCACGTGCCACACGGCGGCGCCGGGGAAGGTCACCGTCGGGTAGCCCGCCTCCTTGGCGCGCAGCCCGAACTCGGAGTCGTCCCACTTGATGAAGACCGGCAGCGAGAGGCCGATCTCGGCCAGCACCTGGCGCGGGATCAGGCACATGAACCAGCCGTTGAAGTCGACGTCGATGCGCTGGTGCAGCCAGCGCGCCGAGCGGAGGTTGCGGGCCGCGAAGTCCCAGTCGCCGAAGACTCCCGGGGCCGACTCCCACCAGAACCGCCACGGCTGCACGATCTCGCCGAAGCTGTGCAGCCGTGAGCGCGAGAACAGGCTGAACATGTGGCCGCCCACGATCGTGGGACGGCGGGCGAGGTCGCCGAAGGTGACCGCGCGGATGACGCCCTCGGGCTCGCAGACGACGTCGTCGTCCATCATCATCGCGTAGGTCGCGGTGCCCTTGCGGACCGACTCGAGCTGGCCGCGCGCGTAGCCGCCCGAGCCGCCGAGGTTGCCCTGCTCGAGCACCCGCAGGGTGGCGCCGAGGAGCCCCTCGGCCTTGGCGAAGTCCGGGGAGTCCACGACCTTCTGGGTGCCCTGCTCCATCACGAAGACCGTGTCGAGGTAGGGCCGGAGCACCTCGTCCTCGCCGAGCTGGGTGAGCAGCTTGGCGCAGAAGTCGGGCCGGTTCATCGTGGTGATGGCGATGTCGACGGTGCCGTGGGCCGCCCGGTCCTCGGGCACCTCCGCGGTCCACTCGGCCGACTCGACGAGGACGTCCTCGTCGCCGGCGGTCACGTCGTACCAGTACCAGCCGCCGTCCACGAAGGGCTTCAGCGAGAGGTCGAACTCGAAGGTCCCCTCGACCTGGCTGCCCGTGGAGGCCGAGTCGACGCGCTGCGAGCGGCCGTTGGCCATCGACTTGTAGACGACCACGGAGGCCCCGCGCCCGACGACCTTGACGCTCAGCGTGACGGCCGAGACGACCGTCCACCGCCGCCAGTAGCTCGCGGGGAACGCGTTGAAGTAGGTGCCGAAGGAGAGCCGCTGCCCCGCCTTGACCCGCAGGGTGGTGCGCGACTCGATCTGGTCGAGGTGGATCCCCTCGCCGGACGCGATCGACTGGCGCATCGCCACCGCGTTCAGGTCGCGGGCGTTGCGGTTCGTGCCGACCTCGTACTTGTCGGCGTCCAGGATCGCGGGGTCGGGGTCGACGTACAGCGCGAAGACGTCGCTGTCCCGGTCGGTCGGCAGGACCTGCCGCTGCAGCAGCCGTCGCACGGTGGTCATTCCGGTGCTCATTCGGGGTCCCCTCGGAATCGTGGGCTGGAGGAGCGAAGCGGGGGAAGGACGCGATTTCGTGCGGTGATCACTCGTCCACGCCTCCGCTCTGCAGGGCCGCACCGTCGGCGAAGTGCGGCTTGAGCTTGTTCTCGTACATCGACAGCGCCGAGCCGATGGCCATGTGCATGTCGAGGTACTTGTAGGTGCCGAGCCGGCCACCGAAGAGCACCATCGGCTCCTTCTTCGCGAGCTCGCGGTACTTCAGGAGCTTCTCCCGGTCCTCGGCTGTGTTGATCGGGTAGTACGGCTCGTCGTCGTCCTCGGCGAAGCGCGAGTACTCGTGGACGATCACAGTCTTGCCCGAGATGTGGGTGCGCTCCGGGTGGAAGTGCTTGAACTCGTGGATCCGCGTCCAGGGCACGTCCTGGTCGTTGTAGTTCATCACCGCGCAGCCCTGGAAGTCGTCCACGTGCTTGACCTCGGCCTCGAGGTCGACGGTACGCCACGAGAGCCGGCCCTCACAGTTCCCGAAGTACTCGTCGACCGGACCGGTGTAGACGATCGGCACCTTGCCCTTGAACTCCTCGGCAACTCCGTTTGCCGAGTCGAAGAAGTCCGTGTTCAACCGGATCTCGATGTTCGGGTGGTCGGCCATCTTGGTCAGCCAGGCGGTGTAGCCGTCGACCGGGAGACCCTCGTACTTGTCGTTGAACCACCGGTTGTCGAAGTTGTAGCGGACCGGGAGGCGCGTGATGATGTCGGCGCTCAGCTTGGTGGGATCGGTCTGCCACTGCTTCGCGGTGTAGCCCTTGATGAAGGCCTCGTAGAGCGGGCGGCCGATGAGGGAGATCGCCTTCTCCTCGAAGTTCGACGCCTCGGCGGTGTCGAACTCGCTCGCCTGCTCCGCGATCAGCGCCCGCGCCTCGTCGGGGGTGTGGCTCTTGCCGAAGAACTGGTTGATCAGGCCCAGGTTCATCGGCAGGGAGTAGACCTGGCCGTCGTACTGGCCGAAGACACGGTGCTGGTAGTTCGTGAACGACGTGAACCGGTTGACGTACTCCCAGACCTTCTCGTTGGAGGTGTGGAAGAGGTGCGCGCCGTAGACGTGCATCTCGATCCCGGTCTCCGGGTCCGCCTCGCTGTAGGCGTTGCCGCCGAGGTGGTGGCGACGCTCGAGGACCAGGACCTTCAGCCCGAGCTCGGTGGCGCAGCGCTCGGCGACGGTGAGGCCGAAGAAGCCGGAGCCGACGACGACCAGGTCGGGGGTGGACTCGGGGGCGGACGACTCGGAGACGGGCAAGGGAAGGGCTCCTGACGGTTGTGACGCGGCGGCAAGTCTAGCGACGCGGGGGGCCGGGTTCGGGCACCCGACGCATGCTCCGGGCGGAGGTGATGGCCCGGATCACGTTGCGGGCCTCGGCCCGTCCCCCACGGATCGGGCTCAGCGCGACCACCGCGGCCGCGATGAGGTACGGCTTGAGCCGCACCAACGTGTTCTCGCCGTACCGGAAGTGAACCACGAAGAGGTTCCGGAACATGTAGAACCCCTTCCAGCCCGCGAGGTCGTGCTGCTGGTCGAAGTCGAGCTGGCGCACCAGCACGGCATCGCGGACGCCCCAGATCCGGAACCCGGCGCGCCGGGTGCGCAGGGCGAAGTCGACGTCGTCGTAGAAGATGAAGAACGACGGGTCCGGCAGCCCGATCGCGGCGACGACCTCGCGGCGCACCATGAAGCCCTCGAAGGCGACGTTCTGGATCTCGACCAGCTCGGGCATGGCCGCCCGGGTGCTCCAGTCGGTCTCGACCATCCGGGTCTTGGGCTTGAGCGCCAACGGGTTGCGCAGGTCGAAGTGGGTGGCGGCCTTCTCGATGAGGCGGCCGGAGCGGTCCTCGCGGACCGAGAGCAGGCATGCCTCGTCCTGCGCCATGAGCACTGCGAGGCAGTCGGGCGCCGGGACGACGTCGTCGTCGACGAGCCAGATCCGGTCGAACCCGGCGTCGTACGCCTGGGAGACGCCGAGGTGGAAGCCACCGGCGCCGCCGAGGTTCTCGGGCGTGGTGGTCACGTGCAGCGGCAGGTCGGTCCGGCCCTCGAGGACGGCACGGGTGTCGTCGGTCGAGGCGTTGTCGACGACGAAGACGGCGTCCGGGCGGCGCGTCTGCGCCGCCAGCGCGTCGAGCATCCCGACGAGGAGGCCGGCGCGGTTGAAGGTCACGATGACGACCGCGACGCTCTCGGTGGGGCCGGTGCTCATCGCAGGAACCTCTCGTGGCCGGTGAAGTCACCGCGCAGCCCGGCGAGCATGGCGCGCGCGCTCAGCCCCAGCCGCCCCACGGACGGCCGGGTCAGCGTGTAGAACCACACGGTCTTCACGACGAACGCCAGGGCGTGCGGCCAGCCGCGGTAGTCCCGCAGGTTCAGCAGGTTGTTGCGCGCCATGCAGTAGTGCTTGAGGTCGCTGGGGCTGTGGTTGTAGGTGGTGCGCCCGAACATCATCGGGGTGCCGAGGTCGCCGACCCGCGGGTGGCGCACCCGCGCCCCGACGACCGTGGCGGTCCGGGCCCCGGCGCGCTCCGCTCGCAGGCGGTACTCGTGGTCGTCGCCCCAGATGAAGAACTCCTCGCGGACCAGCCCGATCCGCTCGACGAGCTCGCGGGTGACCAGGACCCCGTTGAAGGGGATCACGACGTCGCGGATCACGCCGTCGGCCGCCGCGGCGACCACCTCGTCGATCCGGTGCACCACCCGGGTGCCACCGGGCAGGCGGATCGGGAAGACCAGCTGCGTCGGGTCCTCCTCGGCCACCACCACCGGTCCCCAGAAGTCGAGCTCGTCGCGGCGCTCGAGCAGCGTGGCCAGGCAGCCGGGGTCAGGCAGCCCGTCGTCGTCCATCAACCAGGCCAGGTCGGCGCCCCGCTCCATCGCCCAGGACAGTCCGTCGTGGAAGCCCCCGGCCCCGCCCCGGTTGCGGTCCAGGGTGCGGCCGAGGACCGGCGGCGCCGCGACCATCTGCACCTCGGAGGGGTCCACCTGCCCCTCGAGCCCGGCGAGCCACTCACCGGTCCCGTCCGTGGAGGCGTTGTCGACCACCAGGACCTCGTCGAGGCCGGGCACCTCACGCAGCCGGGCCACCAGCCGCTGCAGCAGCGGCAGCCGGTTGAAGGTCACCACGACGGCGACCACGCGAGGGGACGTCGTCGGGTCGGTCACGGCCCACACCCTAGGGGGACCGCACGAGTCGGACGAACTCACCCAGCCGGCCCCGGGGGCGCGTGGCGGGTGTGGGCGACGGCGAGGTCCAGAAGCATCCGGACATGGGCGTCCTCGAGGCGGTAGAACGCCGACCGGCCTGCGCGGCGCGCGGCCACCACCCCGTGGGCACGCAGCAGCCGCAACGCGTGGCTGACCCGGCTCTCCTGCATCTCGCACACCGTCGCCAGGTCGCCCACGCGCATCTCGCCCGCCTCCACCAGCGCCAGCATCAGGGTGAGCCGCGCGGGGTCACCGAGCAGCGCGAACACCTCGGCCGTCCCGGCCACCGCCTCGGGGGCCGGCATGGCCGCGCGGACCGTCTCGACCCGGCCGTCGTCGGCGGTCGGGTCCTGCCCGGCGCCCCCGCTCAGGCCCACCGGGGCACCCGGCCGGCGTAGTCGGTGTAGGCGGACCCGAAGACCCCGACCAGGTGCGCCTCCTCGCTGGGGATCCACCGGTCGAGCGTCGACCAGGCCACCGCGGTGAGCATCGCCGCGGGTCCGGACCGGGTGGCCATCGAGACCCCGGCGAGGCAGGCGACCAGCCCGAGGTACTGCGGGTTGCGGGTGAAGCGGTAGGGCCCGTCGGTGACCAGCGCCCCCGGCTCCGTCCCCGAGACCTGGGCGGCCGAGCCGAAGCGGCGCATGCCGCCGACCGCACCCCAGCCACCGAGGACCGCCAGGGCCGAGCCGGCGACCCGGGAGGCGCGACCCGGCAGGGGCAGCGGCGGGCGCCGGGACCGTGCCGCCGCCACGAACGCCGCCCCCTCGACGACGTAGGCCGAGTAGAGCAGCCCCACCGTGGGGCCGTTGAAGGTGCCGGTGGCGGCGTACTCCCGGCGGAGCCGGTGCGCGACCGCCTCGGCCCAGGTGGTGGCCAGGGCGCAGCCGGCAAGGAGCCTGAACGTCTTTCCCATGGCCCCTGAATATCTGATCATCTCTTCAGATGTCAACCACGAGGGTGGGCTCAGCAGGCCGAGGCCAGGTCGTCAGCGTGGTTGGCGGCATAGCCGGTGCTCAGCGAGCCGAGGGAGCCGCCGGTGACCGACGCCGGCGACTGCTTGTGCTTGTGGTGGCCGCCGGCCTTCGCCGTGGCGGTGCCCTCGGAGTGGTCGATCGCCTCGGTCACCTTGCGCTGGATCAGCTTGATGTCGGGGTGGGCGGTGTTGACCATCGGCGGGACCAGCGAGAGCGTGGAGATCTTCTGGCTCCTGGCGGCGAGGGCGAGCGAGATGAACCGGTCGACCTCGCTGGCGGGGATGTCGGTGGAGATCATCGCCGAGCTCGCCTTGGCGATCTTCTCGAAGTTGCGCACCGCCACCTGTGGACTGATCTGGCTCAGCATCGCGCCCATCACGCACTTCTGCCGGGCCATGCGGGAGTAGTCGTCGGAGCCGTCGCGCGCACGGGCGAACCAGAGGGTGTCGTGGCCGTCGAGCTTGCGGACGCCGGGCTTGATGTAGCCGACGACGTCGTCGCCGAGGCCACCGACCGGGATCGGCTGGCGGACGTTGAGGGTGACCCCGCCGACCGCGTCCACCAGGTCCTTGAAGCCCTGGAGGTTGACCATCGCCCAGTAGTTGATCTTCAGCCCGGTGATGCCCTCGATCGCGGAGATCGTGGCGGTCACGCCGGGGTCCTTCACGCCCTTGAACTTGTCGAGGTTGTCGCCGACCCAGGTGTTGACGCCGTTGAGCTCGCAGGCGGGGTAGCCGCAGTTGAAGCCCTGGGGCCAGTACTTCGCCATCTTCGAGTGCGGCGCGAACGGGAAGTTGGTCATGTTGCGGGGCAGCCCGATCAGCACGGTGCGGCCGGTCTTCTCGTCGATGCTGGCCACCGTCATCGAGTCGGTGCGCAGGCCCCAGCGCCCGGCGCCGGAGTCACCGCCCATCAGCAGCACGTTGAAGCGCCCGTCGTGGGCATCGGTGACCGTGCCGCTGCCGAACATGCTCAGCATGAAGTCGCGCTGCACGCCCACCAGGTGCGCGCCGAAGAGCAGGCTGCCGGCGACCGAGAGGCACAGCACGCCGTTGAGCCCCACTGCCGCGCGCCGGTGGCCCATCGTGAGCGTCAGGGGCTGGCCGATCCGCCAGGCGTCGACGAACAGCAGCGCCCACCCGATCGCACCGGCCATCAGGGCGAGCCGCAGCAGGCCGAGCAGCAGGGTGTTGGACACCAGCCAGAAGACGAGCTCGTGCCAGGCCACGCCGACGACCAGGGTCGCGACGAAGCCGACGACCAGGAGCGCCCAGATCCGCAGCGCGATGCGGCCCACCCTCCGGCTGCCCGCCACCAGCTGGGCGGACCCGGGGAGCAGCAACGTCATCACCATCAGCGCCATGGCGCGACGGAAGCGGACCCGGGCGGCCCGCTCGTCGGTGCGGGAGCTCGTGGTGCCCTGGCGGTCGTGCAACCCGGGGGAAGAGACGGGCGGCATCGGGTGCCTCTCTGCTGGTGGTGCGTGGGGAAGGGTCGTGCCCGCCCAGTATCACCAGTCACAGGCGCCACACCGGGTCACGACGCGCCGGAGGACCTCCCCGTCTCGATCTCACGACGCTTCGCGAGCCGGTGGGCGCGCCGGATCTCCGCCTCCCGGTGCCGACGCACCTCGACCGGGGTCTCCGGGTGCAGCCCCGGCACCGGCCTCGACCGCCCGTTGGGGTCGATCGCGACGAACACGAAGTACGCCGAGGCGACGTGCAGGGTGTGCTCGGTCGGGTCGTTCCACGGCTGGGTCTCCACCCGCACCCCGATCTCCATCGAGGACCGGCCCGCCCAGTTCACCTGGGCGAAGGTGCGGACGATGTCGCCGACGTGCACCGGCTCCAGGAACGCCATCTCGTCCATCGCGGCGGTGACCGCGGGGCCGCCGCTGTGCCGCTGCGCCACCGCACCCGCCGTCGAGTCGGCGAGCTTCATCACCTCGCCGCCGTGGATGTTGCCGAGCAGGTTCGCCTCGCGGTTGGAGGTGATCATCGCGAGCGAGACGCGCGCGTACGACGGAGGCAGGGAACCCAGGTTGCTGGCCATGCCCCGCAACCTAGTCGACGCTGCTCCTGCTCTCCTCGGCCTCGGGGCCGCCGGGCAGGGCCTCGGTGAGAGACCGCCGCAGCCGGTTCCACTGCCGGCTCCACGCGACCACCGGCCGCAACGACCGCTCGAGGACCTCCAGCTGCTCGTCGAGGGTGGCCAGCTCGGCCTGCAGGGCCTCGATGCTCAGCCGCTTGGCGTGCACCTCGCGGACCACCACGTCGATCTCCGCCGTCAGCGGCGGCATCTGGTCGACCAGCTTGCGCAGCGAGACCAGCATCCGGGTGACGCTGGTCGGCACCGGAGCCGGCAGGGCCCCGAGGGCGCCACCGCCGGCGGTGGCCACCGCCTCGACCAGGGCACGGGTGCTGTCGACGAAGGCGTCCACCGTCGCGTGCACCAGTCCCCGCGCGGGCGCCCCCTCCGCCGACGTGCGTGTCGTGCTCGCCCCGCTCACCCCGCCTCCGCGAGGTGGAGCAGCGCGTCGATCTCGGCGACGAAGGCGGTCAGCAGCTCCTCGGGGTGGGCGACGGTGTCGGCGTCGACCTTGAAGCCCATGTGCACGTGCCCGTCGTAGGTGAAGATGCAGGTCCCCAGCGTCTGGTCCCCCGACTGGGGCGCCCAGCCCAGCATCGAGTCGATCCGGGCGCCGGCGATGTAGCGCGTCGACCTCGGTCCCGGCACGTTGGTCGTCACCCCGCTGGCCTTGTCGGCGAAGAAGTCGACGAGGTAGCGCTCGATCTCCCGGCTGGTCCGGCCGATCCCCCGGATCAGCCCGAAGGTGAGCACCGCCTCCGGCGAGTGCTTGATCTGGTCCATCCGCCGCTTGGTCTCGGCGAGCCGCGCGAACGGCGTGTCCAGCCCCGACGGCAGGGTGAACAGCACGAGCGCGAACCGGTTGCCCAGCTCCCGCGGGAGCGGCTCGTCGACGGGGCGCAGGTTGACCGGCACCATGGTCGGCAGGTCCACCGCCACTCCGTCGTGGTCGCGCAGGTAGGTCGAGACCGCGCCGGCCAGCGCGGCCACGAGCACGTCGTTGACGGTCGTCCCCGTCCGGTGGCCCGCGGCGACGACGTCGGCGAGCGGGAGCGGCGGAGCCCAGACCAGGTGCTTGCGCTGGCCGGGCACCCCGGTCAGCGCACACCTCGGCAACCGGGTGAGGGTCAGCTTCGCGGCGATCCCGGTGGTCTGCCTGGCCAACGTCACGGCATCGGCCACGCCGGTCGGCGAGAGCACGTGCGGCAGGTCCAGCAGGGCGGATCCGGCGGTGCCCGCGACCGACTCCACGGCGTGCACGGCGGTGCCCACCGGGCCGGACCTGCGGTGCTCGCCCAGCTCGGGCTCCCACGGCGGCGCGTCCGGCGTCGGGTCGGTCATCGACAGCAGCACGTTCATCAGGGCGATGCCGTCGGCCATCGCGTGGTGCAGCCGGGAGTAGAGCGCCGAGCCCCCGCCGTACCCGTGGATCAGGTGCATCTGCCACAGCGGACGGTCCCGGGGCAGCGGCGTGCCGACATACCTGTTGACGTGCCGCTGCAGGGCGTGGGCATCGCCGGGGGCAGCGAGCCGGAGCGAGCGCACGTGGGTGGCCGGGTCGAAGTCGGGGACGTCCTCCCAGCGCGGCATGCCCAGGGGCGTCCGCGGCGGGATCGGTCGCTGCCCGAAGACCGGGTAGCGCTCGCAGACCCGGGTGCGGAGCACCTCGAGGAAGCGCGCGGGGTCGATCGGGTCGGCCGTGGTCAGCAGCGACTCGATGACCATCAGGTTGTTCGCCCGGTCCATGTTCAACCAGATGGTGTCGACGGGGTCGACCGTCCTGCGCACGTCGCGACCCGTCAGTCCCGTCGGCGCCCGGACTGGTCCGGGGCCGACTTGCGCTCCTCCTCGGCGACCCGGTGGGCGTGCCGGCCCTCCGAGGCGAGGTACTTGTTGAGGCTCGCCCACAGCCGGGCGCGGTCGGCGCTGCTGTGCCGACCGGCCGTCTCGCGTGCTTCCGCCTCGGTGCGCCGGTGCTCCAGGTCGCTCATGTCGCTGGTCGTCCTCCTCGGACCGTCGGGCCTTCGCATGCTGGCCACCACGGTCCCCCCGGTGGGCGGGGGCCCACAGGGCCCAAGGGCCCGAGGGGCGGGTACGTCCGCCCCCGGCGGGTCTCCGGGCGCGGCGCGAGGCTGGTCGGGTGGAGCGACTCACCCCTCTCGCGGATGCCTTCCTCGAGGCCGAGGACGTGGATCCGGCCGCCTCGCTGGCGATCGGGTCCCTCGCCGTCTTCGCGGGCCCGGCACCCCCGTTCGAGGAGCTCGTGGAGACGATCGCGGGACGACTGCCGCTCATCCCCCGCTACCGCCAGAAGCTGCGGCCGGTGCCGCTGGGCCTGGCCGCGCCCGCCTGGGTCGACGACGAGGACTTCGACATCCACCACCACCTGCGCGCGATCGCCGTGCCCGCGCCCGGCGGACGGCACCAGGTCGAGGACCTGCTCAGCCGGCTGATGAGCACGCGGATGGACCGGACCCGCCCGCTGTGGGAGTACTGGTTCTGGACCGGCCTGTCCGACGGGCGTTGGGCGCTGCTCTCCAAGGTCCACCACAGCGTCGTGGACGGCGTCTCGGGCACCGACCTCTACCGGCTGCTGCTGGATCCCAGTCCGGAGCAGCGCCCCGGGGTGCCCGACACCTGGCTCCCGGAGTCGTCCGCCACCACCACGCAGTTCACCGTCGGCGCGCTGCGGGAGCTGATCTCCTCCCCGGTCCACCTCGCGGGCACGCTGGCGCACGCCGCCCGGACGCCGCGGCGGCTGGTGCGCACGACCGCGCGGACCACGACCGGGCTGCTGACGCTCGGCGGCGCGGTCCGGCCCGTGCACCGCAGCTCGTTGGCCGGACCGCTCGCGGGGGGCCGGCGCTACCGGTGGACCACGGTGCCGATGGACGACCTCCTCACCGTCCGGTCGGCGTACGACGCCACCGTGAACGACGTCGCCCTCGCGGCGGTGACCGGCGGCTTCCGGCGCCTGCTCCTCGCCCGGGGCGAGCCCACCGACGCCCACACCCTGCGCTCGCTGGTGCCCGTGTCGACCCGGGCCCCCGGCGAGGAGTCGGTGCTGGAGAACCGCGTCTCGCTGATGTTGCCCTTCCTGCCCGTGGACGTGGCGGACCCGGTCGACCGGCTGGCCACGATCCGCCGCCGGATCCGGGGGCTGCGCAGCAGCCACGAGCCGGAGGCCGGCGAGAGCATCACCGAGGCCGCGGAGCTCAGCCCGTTCCCGTCGGTGTCCTGGGGGCTGCGGCTGGGCTGGCGGCTGCCCCAGCACCAGATCACCACGGTCACCACGAACGTCCCCGGCCCGCGGGCACCGCTCTATGCGCTGGGCCGCGAGGCGCTGGAGATGCTGCCCTACGTGCCGATCGCGGACCGGGTGCGCATCGGGGTGGCCATGTTCTCCTACCGCGACACCCTCACCTTCGGGATCACCGGGGACCGGGAGACCACCACCGACCTCGAGGTGCTGGCCGCGGGCATCGCGGACTCCCTGGCGGAGCTGGTCGCGACCACCCGCCGTGCCGGCTGACCCAGGACGGGGGCACGGTAGCGTTCCCGCATGGCTGACCGACCGCGCGGTGACGGCGGACCCGACGACGGCACCCCCCAGTTCGACTGGCTCTACGGCGGCAAGGGCGCGCCGCCGGACGACGACGCGACCCGACCGGTGCCCCGCCAGCCGCGCCCCGACGAGACCCGCGCCATGCCGGCGGTCCCCCGCCCCGGCCCGGGGTCGACGCAGGGGTCGACGGGTCGACGGCACGAACCGTCCCTCGCGCCCGCCGGCCGCGCCGCCGCCGGGCCGGCCCCCCGCCCCTGCCCGCGGCCCCTCCCGCCGGCCCCGCCGGCCGCGCTTCCGGGCCCGCTGGCTGCTGGCCCTGCTGCTGCTGTGGGTCGTATGGCTGGTGGCGGTGCCGCTGTTCGCGTGGTCGAAGGTGCACAAGGTCGACTTCGAGCCCAGCGGCTCGCGACCGGCCGACCAG
This sequence comes from uncultured Actinomycetota bacterium, assembly GCA_963826155.1. Lineage (GTDB taxonomy): Bacteria > Actinomycetota > Actinomycetes > Propionibacteriales > Nocardioidaceae > Nocardioides. The sequence continues at coordinate 2,804,591 of CAWGVX010000002.1, forward strand.
CCCGGCACGACGTACCTCATGGTCGGCAGCGACTCGCGGGCCGGCCTGAGCCCCGAGGAGCGCAAGAAGCTCGGCACCGGCAACGCGGTCGGCCAGCGCACCGACACGATCATGCTGCTGCACACCGGCTCCGGCCCGAACCTGTTGATGTCGATCCCCCGCGACTCGTCGGTCGACGTCCCCGGCCACGGCACCACGAAGATCAACGCCGCCTACGCCTACGGCGGCCCGAAGCTGCTGGTGAAGACGATCGAGCAGAACACCGGGATCCGCGTCGACGACTACGTCGAGATCGGCTTCGGCGGCGTCGTCGACGTGGTCGACGCCGTCGGCGGCGTGCAGATCTGCCCGAAGCAGGACATGAAGGACAAGCTGGCGAACCTCGACGTGAAGAAGGGCTGCCAGCAGGCCGACGGGGCGACCGCGCTGGCCTACGCCCGGTCCCGGCACGTCGACAAGTACGGCGACCTCGGCCGCGCCGCCCACCAGCGCGAGGTGGTCTCGTCCGTGGGCAAGAAGGTCGTCTCGCCGTGGACCTTCATCAACCCGTTCCGCTACTGGAAGATCAACATGGCCGCCCCGGACTCGTTCGCGTTCGGCAAGGGCACCAGCCCGATCCGGGCGGCGATGTGGGCGATGGCGATGACCCGGGTCAACGGCGACAAGGGGCTGACCTGCGGCGTGCCGATCTCCGACTTCTTCGTGCACTGGGACCCCGAGCGGTCGAAGAAGATGTTCGACTACATCATCAAGGACGACACCGGCGACATCCCGAAGAGCCTGTGCACGCCGACGGGCATCGCCGGGCAGAGCGGGGACTGAGCATGCGGCGACTACGAGACCCTGTCGGTCGAGGTCGACCCGGACGGCGTCGCCACCCTGACCCTGGACCGTCCCGAGGCGCTCAACGCCTTCGACCTGACGATGGCGCGCGAGCTGGAGCGGTTCTTCCTCACCGACGCGCGCGACGACGCGGTCCGCGCCGTCGTGGTGACCGGGGCGGGCCGGGCGTTCTGCGCCGGGATGGACCTCTCGGCCGAGGGCAACGTCTTCGGCCTCGACGAGTCCCTCTCCCCCACGCCGGAGGAGCTGCGCGCCCACCTCGACGAGGCACCCTGGCACGACGGCGTGCGCGACACGGGCGGCCGGGTGACGCTCGCGATCCACGCGCTCCCCAAGCCCGTGATCGCGGCGATCAACGGCGCTGCGGTCGGGATCGGCGCGACCATGACGCTGGCCATGGACCTGCGGCTGGCCTCGACCGGGGCGCGGATCGGCTTCGTCTTCGGTCGCCTCGGCATCGTCCCGGAGGCGGCGTCGAGCTGGTTCCTCCCCCGGATCGTCGGCATCCAGCAGGCGCTGGAGTGGGTCTACGCCGCCGGCGTCCTCGACGCGCAGGCGGCGTACGACGGCCGCCTGGTCCGCTCCTTGCACGAGCCCGAGGACCTGCTGCCCGCGGCCCAGGAGCTGGCGCGGTCCTTCGTGGTCGACCGGTCCCCCGTCGCGCTCGGCCTGGCGAAGCGGATGCTCTACCGCAACAGCGCGGCGGCGGACCCGCTGGAGGCGCACCTCTCGGACTCGCTGGCCATGTTCTGGACCTCGGTCGGGGACGGCAAGGAAGGGGTGGCGGCGTTCCGCGAGAAGCGCGCGCCCCGGTTCACCGGACGCGCGTCGGAGCTCCCGCGGATCTTCCCGGGTTGAGGCGTCCCCCGCCCCGACCGGTCAGGCGGCCGGGGCCTGCTCCTCCAGCCGCTTGCGCATCCGGGTGAGCAGCCGGGAGAGCAGCCGGGACACCTGCATCTGGGTGACGCCGACCTCGGCGCCGATCTCGGCCTGGGTGCAGCCGCCGAAGAACCGCATCTCGAGGATCCGGCGCTCGCGCGGCGTGAGCCCCCGCATCACGCTGCGCAGCGCGACCCGCGCCTCGACGCTGGCGAACGCCGGGTCGGGTCCACCGAGCCGGTCGACGGGACCGCTCTCCCCCTCGGCCACCGGGGTGTCCAGGGAGACCGGGGAGAAGCAGCCGTTGGCGCCCAGCGAGTCCAGCACCTGTTCCAGGTCGACCCCGAGGTGCTCGGCGATCTCGCTGGGGCGCGGTGAACGGCCCAGCGCCTGGAAGAGCTGGCCCTCGGCGGCCGTGATCTTCGACTGCAGCTCCTGGATCGACCGGGGCGGACGGATGGTCCAGCCGAAGTCGCGGAAGTAGCGCCGGATCTCGCCGCGGATGGTGGGGACCGCGAAGCTGAGGAAGTCCGAGCCCTGCGTCGGGTCGAAGCCCTGGGCGGCCTTGACCAGCCCCAGGTTCGCGACCTGGTCGATGTCGTCGGACGGGACCCCCCGGCCGTGGTAGCGGCGGGCGATCTCGCCGGCCACCTGCATGTTGAGGCGGATCACGTCCTCCAGGAGGGACGCGCGTTCCTGCTCCGACACCGCGAGGGACGCCTCCTCGAGCAGGCGTGCGGTCTCCGCGCGCCGGGTGGCTCGGGCGTCGACCGGGCGCTCAGCGACCGCGGTCGTGGTCTGGGATGTCGCGACGTGCCCCATCGGGGAACACCTCCATCTCGGAGTTGCTCTTCGTGGCACGGCTGCTCGACCACATGCTCCCGAGCGTGTCACGCCACGACTGCCGGACACCACACCCGCCGGGGTGAGGGGTCGGCAGGCCGCGCACGACCCGGGAACCGACCGTCTCCTACCCGCCGGGGAGGACCCCAAACCCGCTTTTCCGGCGACGGTTGCTCAGGCGCCGCTGGCGGCGGGCACCAGCGCCCCGCGCCACCTCGACGACACGGACGTTGGTGTCGTTGGACAGCTTCACCAACCGGCCGGACGCCTCGTCGGCGTCGCCCCGCAGGGCGGCGACCGGCCGGCTCATTCGGGCAGCCTTCGTGTCGCGATCAGCCGTTCGGCCACGTGGTGCAGCTTGAGGTTGCGATCCTGGGAGTAGCGGCGCAATACCGCGAACGCCTGCTCGGCGTCGATCGCGAACCGCTCCATCAAGATGCCCTGGGCCTGGCCGATGAGCCGGCGCGCGTCGATCGCGCGCCACAGGTTCGCCGTCTCCCGGGCCGCCGAGAGGGCCACCGCGGCGTGCCGGGCGAAGATGTTGGCGACGTCCACGTCCTCGGGGGTGAAGTGATCGGCGTCGCCGGCGTAGAAGTTGAGGCTCCCGATCGCGGCGGAGCTGGTGTAGAGACGGATCCCGAGCATGCTGCGGAAGCCGGCCCCCGCGACCTCCCGGGTCCAGGCCGGCCACCGCTCCTCGGTCCGGGTGTCGGTGACGATCACCCAGTCGGCGGGGCGGCGCAGGACGTCGAGGTCCGGCCCCTGCTGGTGCTCGACCTGCACCAGGTCGAGCCGGGCGATCAGGTCGTGCGTGGCCGCGACGGTCTCGACCTGCGACTTCGCGTGGACGAAGAGCACGCCGGCGTGGTCGCACGCGACCGCCTTCGTCGCGAAGTCCAGGACCCGCTCGACGGTCTCGTCGAGGGTGGGCTCGTCGTGCAAGGACAGCGCCATCGCGGCGAAGTCCTCGGCGTCGTTGTGCGACACGATCACCTTCCGGGGCCAGGCAGTCGGGCGGGCACCCCCACGACTATAGCCAGCGCCACCGCCCGGGCGACCACCGCAGCAGGCTGCGTGAGGTCTGCAGTGGTCGCCCGAGGTCGACTCGCGCCGACGATGGCCGGGCCCGGGAGTCGATGCCGCCCCCGTTGGTGACGACTCCGTCCGGGCCCGTGGCGAGCAGGTACCCGGGAGCGCCGACCGCCATGCCCCCGTGGGGTACCGATTTCAGAGGGTGCGTTCGAACAGGCCCCGCAGCGCCCCGAAGTGCCGCTCGGTCGCCGCCTCGTGGTACGGCGCGGTGTCGGCCATGGTGTAGCCGTGCTGGGCGCCCTCGTAGATCTCGTTGGTGTGACGTAGCCCAGCGGCCTCCAGCGCCGCGCCGAGCTGCTCGACCGCCTCGACCGGCATCGAGTGGTCGCCGTCGGCATGGCCGTAGACGAACTCGGCCCGCGCCTTGGCCAGCATCAGGTGCGGGCTGTTAGGACCGTCGACGACCAGCCCGCCGCCGTGGAAGCCGCCGACGGCCGCCACGACGTCGGGGCGCAGCCCGGCCGCCCGGGTGGCCAGGCGCGCGCCCATGCAGTAGCCGGTGACGCCGATCGGCGCCCGGGCGTGCTCGAGCAAGGTCTCGACCCAGCGCAGGGTGTCGGGGTCCGACTGCTCGGGCGTGTAGCCCTGGACGCGCTCCATCACCCCGCCCCGGGCGAAGTACTCCTCCCGGTTCTCGGCGATGGTCAGGTCTCCGGGCGGCGCCAGCTCCGCCGCCGAGCCGTCGCGGTGGAACACGTTCGGCGCGAGCACGACGTACCCCCACGAGGCGATCCGGTCCGCCATCCGCTCGATCCGCGGCCGCAGGCCGATCGCGTCCATGAACATCAGCACGCCGGGCCGCGGGCCGCCGTCGCCGTCCGGGCGGGTGAGGTACGCCTCGGCGGTGCCGGCGTCGGTCTTGATCTCGATGGTCTCTCCCATGCCGGCGACGGTACCGAGGCACGGGTCGGGGAATACCCCGGCGGGTGTTTTGCTTGAGACCGGCATACCCCCTAGGGTATTCAGGAGCTGACACACCCCGGCGAAAGGACGTTCGGCATGCCCGACGAGACACCGGAGATCGACATCCACACCTACGCCGCCCGCCGCGACGACGGCGTGACCGTCGACGTGCGGGAGCGCGGCGAGTACGCCGACGGCCACGTGCCCGGCGCGAGGCTCATCCCCATGGGCCAGCTGGCCGCCCGCCTCGGCGAGCTCGACCCCGGCACCCCGGTCCACGTCATCTGCGCCTCCGGCAACCGGTCGCGCGCCATGACCGACCTGCTCAACGCCGCCGGCTTCGACGCCGTCTCGGTGGCCGGCGGCACCCACGGCTGGATCACCGCCGGCCACCCGGTGGAGGTGGGACTGTGACCACCAGCAGCACCGGCCGCCACGGCCTGACCGTCGTCCCGCTCGAGACACCCTCCCTGGGCGACCGCAGCTACCTGGTCCACGACGGCGAGGTCGCCTTCGTGGTCGACCCGCAGCGCGACATCGACCGGGTGCTGGCCCTGCTCGAGGAGCACGAAGTGCGGCTCACGCACGTCTTCGAGACCCACATCCACAACGACTACGTGACCGGCGGGCTGGCGCTGGCCCAGCACACCGGCGCGGCGTACCTCGTCAACGCCGAGGACCAGGTCTCCTTCGAGCGCACCCCGGTGCGCGACAACGAGGTCGTCGAGGTCGGCACGAGGATGCGCGTCACGGCCCTCGCCACGCCCGGCCACACCTTCACCCACCTCAGCTACGCGCTCAGCGCCGCGGACGGCGGCCTCGAGTCGGCGGTGGGCGTGTTCTCCGGCGGCTCGCTGCTCTACGGCGCCACCGGACGCCCGGACCTGCTCGGCGAGGAGCACACGCACGACCTGGTCCGCCACCAGCACGCCTCCGCGCACCGGCTGGCCGGCCTGCTCCCCGACGACGCGGGCGTCTTCCCGACCCACGGCTTCGGCTCCTTCTGCTCCGCGACCCAGTCCGAGGCCGAGGAGTCGACGATCGGCCAGGAGAAGCGGTCCAACCCCGTCCTGACCCAGGACGAGGAGACCTACGTCAAGGAGCTGCTGGACGGCCTCGGCGCCTGGCCGGCGTACTACGCCCACATGGCACCGGCCAACGCCGCCGGCCCGTCCGCGCCCGACCTCAGCCCGCCGTCGCTCGCCGACGCCGGCGAGCTGCGCAAGCGCATCGAGGCCGGCGAGTGGGTGGTCGACCTGCGCAGCCGTACCGCGTTCGCCGCGGGCCACGCACCCGGGACCCTGAACTTCGGCCTGGACGGCGGCTTCGCCACCTACCTCGGCTGGCTGATCACCTGGGGCACCCCCGTCACGCTGCTCGGCGAGAGCTCCGAGCAGGTGGCCGAGGCCCAGCGCGAGCTGGTCCGGATCGGCATCGACCGGCCCGCCGCGCACGCCACGGGCGGCCCCGAGGACTGGAGCGACCGCGAGCTGGGCTCGTTCCCGACCGGGACCTTCGCCGACCTCGCGCAGGTCCGTCACCACCGCGCGGTGGTCGTCCTCGACGTCCGGCGCGCCGAGGAGCACGAGTCCGCCCGGATCGACGGCGCCGTCAACATCCCGCTGCACGAGCTCTGGGGGCGCCTCGAGGAGGTCCCGGACGGCGAGGTGTGGGTGCACTGCGCGGGCGGCTACCGCGCCTCGGTCGCGGCCTCGATGCTGGCTGCGGCTGACCGGAGGCTGGTCGCCATCGACGACTCCTTCGACAACGCCGAGCAGGTCAGCCTGCACCTCGTGGGGCCGCAGGCGTGACGCTCACGCTCATCGCCCTCGTCGCCGGCGCGCTGATCGGGCTCAGCCTGGGCGCGCTCGGCGGCGGCGGCTCCATCCTCGCCGTCCCGGTCCTGGTCTACCTGCTGGGCCAGGACCCGTCGGCGGCGACCACGGGCTCGCTGGTCGTCGTCGGCGTGACGTCGCTGCTCGGCGCGGCGACGGCGCACCGCGCCGGCAACGTGCTGCTCGGCCGCGGCGTCGCCTTCGGCGTCGTGGCAGTGGGCGGCGCCGTGGTCGGGGCGAAGCTGTCGACCACGGTCCCGGAGCCGGTGCTGATGGCCGCCTTCGCGGTGCTGATGCTCGTGGTGGGCGGCCTGATGGTCCTGCGCCAGGTGCGGCGCGGCGGCGGCACTCCCTCGAGCCGGGCCCGCCTCGACGACCCGATCATCACGTTCAGCCCCACCTTCGCCTGCCAGTGCCCCCGGGCCCTGAAGGTGCTGGTGACCGCCACCGTGGTCGGGCTGCTGACCGGCTTCCTCGGCGTCGGCGGCGGGTTCCTGGTGGTGCCCGCCCTGACCCTCGCGCTCGCCCTGCCCATGGAGTACGCCGCCGGCACTTCTCTGGTCGTCATCACGATCACCAGCGCCGTCGCCCTGGCCGTGCGTGCCGGAGCGGGCGCCCACCCCGACTGGGGGCTCGTCCTGGTCCTGACCGCGGCCTCCGCGGTCGGCGGGGTCCTCGGCGCACGGCTCGCCGCCCGGACCGACACCCGCCGGCTCGCGGCGGCCTTCTCCGGCCTCGTCGTCGTCGTCGCGGTCGCGACCGCCGCTCAGGCGATCCCCGCCCTCGCCTGACCCGCCCCCCCACTCGTTCCAGTCACGAAAGAGAAGACACATGTCCACGTCGACCACCGGCCGGCACGTCTCGACGATCGATCCCGACATCGGGTACCGCCCGGGCCCACTGGGCCGCCTCGGCACCGCCGTCACCCGGCACGCACGCCTGACCACCGTCGTGTGGCTGCTGGTCATCGTCGGCCTCGGGGTCTTCGCCCCGAAGGTGGAGGCGCAGCTCTCCGGCGCCGGCTGGCAGGCCGACGGCTCGGAGTCCGTCGCCGCCCGCGAGCTGGCCCAGCAGCACTTCGGCGGCAACGGCAGCTCGGCCATCCAGGTCGTGGTGCACTCCACCGACGGCCCGGTCGACCGGGGCGACGGCAAGCAGGTGCTGGCCGAGGCCACGAAGATCCTCCAGCACGACTCCCGCATCGCCGACGTCGTGCAGCCCCAGCCCGGCGCCACGCTGAGCAAGGACGGCTCGACCGCGGTGCTGCTCGCCGGCGCCGGCGTGGACACCAACGAGATGGTCAAGGTCGCCGACGACCTCAAGGGCGAGCTCCAGGGCCTGTCCACCAGCACGGTGCAGGTGAACCCCACGGGTGCCTCGCTGCTGTGGTCGGACTTCAACGCCGCGAACCTCTCGGCCATGATGAAGTCGGAGATGTTCTCCTGGCCGGTCACGCTGGCGATCCTCGTCCTCGCGTTCGGGGCCCTGGTCGCCGCCGGGCTCCCGCTGGTGCTGACCCTCTCGGGTCTGGTGGCCTCCGCCGGCTCGCTGGTCCTGATCAACCACCTGGTGCCGGTCTCGATCTGGGCGATGAACTTCGCGATGATGTTCGCGCTCGCCCTGGGCATCGACTACGCGCTGTTCCTGGTCGTCCGTTTCCGGGCCGCGAGGATGGGCGACCACGACTCGCCACGGCAGGCGGTCGCCGAGACCATGGACACCGCTGGCAAGGCGGTCCTGCTCTCGGGCGCGACCGTGCTGATCTCCCTGTCGGCCGTGATGCTCGTGCCCTCCCCCTCGTTCCGGTCGATGGCCGGCGGCATCATGCTCTCGGTCGTCTTCGTGCTGGCCGCCACGCTCACCCTGCTGCCGCTGGTGCTCTTCAAGCTCGACCAGCGGATCAACAAGCTGTCGCTGCCGTGGGTCCACTCCGGTGAGCACGCCTCCCCACGGTTCCGCGCCTGGGGCGAGCGGCTGTGGCGCCGCCCCGCCCTGTTCGGGCTGGCGTCGCTGGTGGTGCTGCTCGCGCTCGCGGCCCCGATCATCGGCCTCAAGACCGCCATGCCCTCGATCAAGGTGCTGCCCGACGACGCCTCCGCCCGGGTCGGCTACGACCAGGTGCAGAAGAGCTTCGGCGAGGGCGCACCCGGCACCCTGCAGGTGGTCGTGGACCGGGCCCAGGCCGACCGCGCGTCCGCGGTCCTCGCCCAGGACCCCGGGATCGCCGGCGCCATGCCCGCGATGCCGGCCACGGACCACTCGTCGTACGCGCTGATCCAGGCCGTCCCGACCGTGGACCCCTCGAACCCCGCGCTGTCGACCACCGTCGACCGGCTCCGTGCCGACCTGCCCTCCACCGCGAAGGTCGGGGGCGCCGCGGTCGAGAACCTCGACCTGAAGACCCAGCTCGACTCCTCGACCCCGCTGGTCATCGGCGTCATCCTGGCCCTCGGGTTCCTGCTGCTGCTGGTCGCGCTGCAGGCGCCGCTGATCGCGCTGCTCGGCACGCTGGCCAGCCTGCTGTCGACCGCCGCGGCCTTCGGCGTGGCCCGGCTGGTCTTCCAGGAGGGCTGGGGCTCGGGGTTCCTGGGGTTCGAGTCCCAGGGCTTCCTCGACGCGTGGGCGCCGGTGTTCTTCTTCGCGATGATCTTCGCGATCGCGATGGACTACACCGTCTTCCTGCTGGCCTCGGCCAAGGAGCACTACGAGCACAGCCGTGACCCGAAGGACGCCATGGTCGGTTCCCTGGCCCACTCCGGCCGGGTCATCTTCGCGGCCGGCGCGGTCATGGTCGCGGTGTTCTTCACGTTCTCCCTCTCCGGCCCGTTGCCGCCGAAGGAGATGGGTGTGATCCTCGGCATCGCGGTGCTGCTCGACGCCTTCCTCGTCCGGCTGGTCCTGCTGCCGGTGATGCTGCGCGTCACCGGGCGAGCCGCCTGGTACGTGCCTCGCTGGCTGGGCCGGATCCTGCCCGACATCCGCTTCTCGCACGACTGATCGACCCGACACCCCCACCACAGAAGGAGATCCCCCATGTGTCGTCCCGTTGTCTGCAAGACCTGCGGCAAGACCACCTGGGCCGGTTGCGGCATGCATGTCAACCAGGTGCTCGCCGGCGTGCCCGCCTCGCAGCGCTGCCCGGGCCACCCCAAGGCCGAGAAGCAGGGCGGCTTCCTCGGCAAGCTGTTCGGCCGCTGAGCGCCGACCCGAGACCGGAGAGGTGAGCATGAACGTCCACCGCGCGGTGCTGGTCCTGGCCGGCAGCCTCACCCTGGTCAGTGTGCTGCCGGCCGTGACCGTGTCCGACTGGTGGCTGCTGCTGACCGCATTCGTGGGCGCCAACCTGCTGCAGCCGAGCCTGACGGGCTCCTGCCCGGCGGCCAGCATCCTCAGACGTCTCGGCCTCTCGACCGGCTGCGCCTTCCGCTGACCGCGGCGGCCCGGCCCGGCCTGCGGCGTTTCGGGACCGACCTCCCGGGTACGTAGGACGAATACCCCAGACGGGTATCTGTTCACCTACCGAAGGAGGTCGGTCCCCTCATGCCCGCTCCCTGGCTGGTCGCCGTGTCCTGGGCCGCGCTCGCGCTCGCCCTGGCGTGCGCCGCGGTCATCCTCGCCGACATCCGCGGCCGAGGGTACCGACAGATGATGCCGGTGATGGAGTGGGTCTGGCCGGTGACCGCGTTGTACCTCGGGCCGGTCGCCGTCTGGGGCTACTGGCGCTGGGGCAGGCCGAAGAGCCACCGCTGGCTGCGTGAGCACGACCTGGACGAGCCGCCGGAGAAGTCCGACTTCGCCACCACCTCGGTGGGGGTCAGCCACTGCGGGGCCGGCTGCACGCTCGGGGACATCATCGCCGCGACCGCGATCTTCCTGCTCGGCCTCTCGATCGCTGGCGAGACGGTGTTCGCGGAGTTCATCGGCGACTACGTGCTCGCCGTCGGCCTGGGGCTGGCCTTCCAGTACTTCGCGATCGCACCGATGCGGGGCCTGGGCTTCCGCAAGGGCATCGTGGCCGCCGCGAAGGCCGACATCCTCTCCCTGACCGCCTTCGAGGTCGGCCTGTTCGGCTGGATGGCGCTGCAGGCGTTCGTGTTCTTCCCCGCGCCGCACCACATCCACCCGGACTCCCCGGTCTACTGGGCCAGCATGCAGCTCGGCATGATCCTCGGCTTCGCCACCGCCTACCCGGTCAACACCTGGCTGATCCGGCACGGCATCAAGGAGGCCATGTGAGCGCGGGTCGTTGGACCTTCGACGCGGACCGCCGCCGGCCCTAGGGTCGGCACATGGACCGCCCGCTGCCGCCGCCGGCCGAGACACCGCTGCTGCGACGCGTCCGGGAGTCCCTGATCGGCGACGACCAGCTGATGCACGGCCCGTTCGGGCCGCGTCGGGTCACCTACGCCGACTACACCGCCTCGGGCCGGGCGCTCGACTTCCTCGAGGACTTCATCCGCGACGAGGTGCTGCCCCGGTACGCCAACACCCACACCGAGTCCAGCGGCACCGGGCTGCAGACCACCCGGCTGCGTGAGGACGCCCGGCGCATCGTCCGGGAGGCGGTCGGCGGCGACGACGAGACGCTGGTGATCTTCGCCGGGTCCGGATGCACCGGCGCGATCGACAAGCTGGTCGGCATCCTCGGCCTGCGCATCCCCTCGACTCTGGAGGACCGCTACCACCTCTCCGACGCGATCCCGCGGCACGAGCGGCCGGTCGTCTTCATCGGACCCTTCGAGCACCACTCCAACGAGCTGCCGTGGCGGGAGTCGATCGCCGACGTCGTCGCCATCCCGGCCGACGGCGACGGTCACATCGACCTGGCCCGGCTCGAGGCCGAGCTGGTGCGCCACGCGGACCGGCCGCTGCGGATCGGCAGCTTCTCGGCCGCCAGCAACGTCACCGGCATCATCAGCGACACCGCCGCGATCTCCTCGCTCCTGCACCGGCACGGCGCCCTGTCGTTCTGGGACTTCGCCGCCGCCGGACCGTACGTCGACGTCGAGATGCACGGCCCCGGGCGCGACGACCCGCTGTCCTACAAGGACGCGGTCTTCCTGAGCCCCCACAAGTTCATCGGCGGACCGGGCACCCCCGGCGTGCTCGTCGTACGACGGGAGCTGGTGGCCAACCGGGTGCCGGTGGTGCCCGGCGGCGGGACGGTCGCCTACGTGAACCCCGAGGCACACCGCTACCTCGACGACCCGGTCCAGCGGGAGGAGGGCGGCACCCCCGCGATCGTGGGCTCGATCCGGGCGGGGCTGGTCTTCCAGCTCAAGGAGGCGGTGGGCACCGACGTGATCCGCGCGCACGAGGAGAGCTACGTGCACCGGGCGCTGGACGCCTGGTCGGCGGAGCCGGCGCTCGAGGTGCTCGGCAACCGGGAGGCCGAGCGGCTCTCGATCGTCTCGTTCGTGGTGCGCGGCCCGCGGGGCAGCTACCTGCACCACAACTACGTGGTGGCGCTGCTCAACGACCTCTTCGGCATCCAGTCCCGGGGCGGGTGCTCGTGCGCCGGGCCGTACGGACACCGGCTGCTGGGCATCGACCTGGACCGCTCGCACGCGTTCGAGCGGGAGATCACCCGCGGCTGCGAGGGCATCAAGCCGGGCTGGGTCCGGGTGTGCTTCAACTACTTCATCTCCGAGGCGGTCTTCGACTACCTCGTGGAGGCGGTCCGGCTGGTGGCCAGGGACGGCTGGCGGCTGCTCGACCGCTACCGCTTCGACCCCGGGCGCGGACTGTGGACCCACCGCGACGGCCCGGTCGAGCCCCCGCTGCGACTGCACCAGGTCGGGTACGACGAGGACGGGCGGCTCACCTACCCCCACCACGACGACACCGCGCCGGAGTCCGCGCTGGCCCAGCACCTCGCCGAGGCCTCCTCGATCCTGGCGGCCGCCACTCCCCCGGACCTGGGCCGGACCGCCGCGAGCACGTCCGTGGAGTTCGAGGAGCTGCGCTGGTTCGAGCTGCCGGCCGCCTGCCTGGACCCGACCACGGTGTCCGCGGTCGAGAGCTCACGCTGACCGGACGCCGCTGAACACGTCGTGGCAGCGGGTGCCTGGGGCGGCGTCCTGCTGGGCGAACCACTCGGTGCCCAGCGCCAGCGCGAAGATCGGCCGGGGCAGCCGCAGCAGCCCCTCGAGCACCCGCGTCCCCCCACGTCGCTGGCTGGCGTGCGCGGCGAGCGCCCGCCGCTTGGCGCCGAGGTGGGCACGGACCCGGACGCGGTGGGTGATCCGGGCCCGGTCGGTGAAGATGTCGCGCTCGCCCAGCGGGGCGGAGCGGCCCAGCGCCCGGCCGGCCAGGCGCAGCACCCTCAGCGCCAGGCGGAACGCGTTCGCCGGCACGGTGGCCTCGAGCACGACCGGGGTCCCGGCCAGCCGCGCGGCCCTGGTCCCCACCCGGTGCACCTGCACGTGGTCGGGGTGGCCGTAGCCGCCGTTGGCGTCGTAGATCGTCAGCACGTCGGCGCGCTCCTCGCGCAGCACCGCGGCCAGCCGCCCCGCGGCCTCGTCGACGTCGGCGCGGGCGAAGGCCGACGGGTGGGCGCTCTCGCCGTGCAGGCCCGAGTCCGCGTAGCCCAGCACCACGACGCGGGCGCAGCCCAGGGCATCGGCGGCCGCATGCAGCTCGGCGAGCCGCAGCGCGGCCAGACCCGGCCCGCGCCCGTCCTCCTCACCGGCGAGGCCGAGCGCGCCGTCGGTCGCGGTCACCAGCACCACCCGGTGCCCCTCGGCGGCGGCCCGCGCCAGGGTGCCGCCGGTCAGCAGCGCCTCGTCGTCGGGGTGGGCGTGGAAGGCCACCAGCGTGTACGACGGCCTCACGAAGACCCGCCCCGCTCGGCGACGAGGGCCCCGGCCAGGGTCCGGGCGTAGAGCTCGTCGTTGCGCACCAGCGCGTGCGCCCACGTGAAGCCGGCCGGGTTGGTCCGGTTGTGCTCGGCCACCCGGAGCCGCACCGCGGGCTGGTCGACCAGGAGCCGCAGCCGCTCGACCAGTGCGGTCCGGTCGGGCACCAGCCAGCCCTCGACGCCCTGGCGGACGAAGTCCTGCACGCCGCTGCCCGCCCGGGCCACCACCGGCAGCCCGACGCAGCGGGCCTCGAGCGCGGCCAGCCCGAAGGACTCCAGCGGTGCCGGCGCGACGTACACGTCGGCGCCCCGCAGCACCTGCTGCACCTCGACCGGCTCCAGCCGGCCGGGGAGCTCGACCGCGCCACGGAGGTCGGCACGCCGGGCCCGCCGCGCGACCCGGTCCATGAGCGGGCCGTCCCCCACCACCGTGAGCGTCACCGGCAGGTCGGTCCGGCGCCGCAGCCGCGCGAACGCCTCGAGCAGCTGCAGGGGCTGCTTGCGGCGGGCCAGCCGCATGGTGCTGACCAGCCGCACCGGCCGGTCGAGCCCGTCCGGGGTCTGCTCCCGGGCCGCGACGTCGACCGCGTTGGGCAGCACCGCCACCTCCGCGGCAGCGGGCAGGCGGCGCGCCACCTGGTCGGCCGCGACCCCGCTGACCGCGCTCCAGCCGACCGGGGCGGCGCGCAGCCCGGCGACGTCGGCCGCCAGCCTGGCGACCGGCCCCCAGCCGTCCCAGAACGAGTGCACGGTCACCACGGTGGCCACGCCCCGGCGCGCGGCGACGGCGGCCACCCGCGAGGTGAACGGCGCGAGCACCGAGATGTGCGCGTGGACGACGTCGTAGCCGTGGAAGTCGAACGGGAACACCTCCGACCTGCTCCGCGCCCGCAGCACCCGCACCCCCTCGGGGTCGATGGCCGGGCGACCGTCGGCTGCGGTGTGCGGCGTCGAGGTGAGGACGGTGACCTCGTCGCCCCGGGCCGCCTGGTGGGCCGCCAGCTGGGCCACGTGGGTCTCGATGCCGCCCAGCACCGGCGGGAAGTGGTCGGTGACGTGCAGGATCCTCACGACAGCGCCTCCCGGCGCGCCGGTGCGGCGACCCGCTGGAGCAGCGCCCAGGCGCCGAGCAGGGCGCCGCCCACCGGCACCTCCATCGCGATCAGGAAGACGCGGTAGAGCAGCACGCCGGCGACCGCACGCCCCGGGTCGAGCCCGGCGGCCACCAGCCAGGCGATCGTGCCGGCCTCGGCGATGCCGGTGCCGCCGGGCGTGATCGGCACCAGCGTGCCGAGCCGCTCCACGGCGGCGGCGGTGACGACGACGGCGAGGCCCGGGCCCAGGCCCACGGCGTGCAGCGCGCACCACAGCAGCGCCACCTGGGCGGCCACGTAGCCCACGGACGCCGGCAGGAGCTGCGCCCACCCCCGCCGCAGCAGCCGGACGATCTGCGCCACGGTGTCCCGCAGGCCGTCGCGCAGGGCCTGCGCCCGCCCGCCGAACCGGCCCGCGGAGTCGGGGTCGACCCGGCGCAGCAGCACCCAGGCGACCCCGGCGAGCAGCACGGCGCCCGCGCCGGCGCCGGCCAGCACCCACAGCAACGGCGGGACCTGCTGGGACAGCGCGACCAGGCCGAGCACCGCGAGCAGTGGCAGCAACAGCTTGACCAGCACGTCGAGGAGGTTGGTGAGCACGCAGTACGCCGCGAACGCGCCGTTGGAGTGACCCCAGGACCGGACCATCCGCCAGTTCATCGCGGTGGCGACGGCGCCGCCGAGCGGCACGACGTTGGCGACCGCGCTGCCGCTGAGGTTGAGCAGCAGGCTGCGTCGTACGCCGAGGCCGGGCAGCGAGGCCGCCAGCACGAGGGAGTAGATGCCGAGCCCGCCCAGCCAGACGACCGCGAGCAGGACCAGCCAGTGCCACGAGACGCCGCCCAGCACCGCCAGCACGGCCGACCAGCCGACCCCGGCGATGCCATGGGTCGCGGCCCACAGGCCGGTGGCCGCGACGCCGACGACCAGGGCGGCGCGACCCGCGAACCGGACCGAGGAAACGGTGCTCATGGCTGCTCCCGGGGGCTCCGCGGGGCCGCTCGGGGGCCCCGTCCTGGAGTCCACCGTGCTGTGCCGGCATGAAGGGAGTGTGAAGGGGGTACGGGAGACGGCTTCATCAACGCTTCAGGTAGGTCCGCGAACGTTCCTCCCATGCCCGCCCCTGCCGCCTCGCGCCGCCGTAGCCTCCGTCCCGTCGAGGTGCTCGTCACCGCCGCCGTCGTCGGCGCCGGCTACGCCGTGGACCTCGGGACGTCCGACCTGCTCCAGGACACCGGCGCCGTCGGGCACGACCAGGACGTGGCCCGCCTCCTCGCCCTCGTGCTGGCGCTGGTCGTCACGCTCGCCGGCCTGGCCCTGGGCACGTCGTTCCGGACCGCCACGCCGGGACGCTCGCTCCGGGCGCCCGCTCGCGTGCTGCGCTCCGCAGCCCGGAGCGACGACCACGCGGCCGCCGTGGTCGACCTCGCGTCCGGGCCGTTGGGCGTGCACGTGATCTCCGGCAGCTTCGGCGCCGGCCACGACTCCGCCGCCCAGGAGATCGCGTGGCGCCTGGTCGAGGCGGGCCACCGGGTGCAGGTCTGGGACATCGTGGACTTCTTCCCCGCCCGGGTGGGCCCGCTGGTGCGCTGGCTCTACCTCGAGCAGCTCGAGCTGAGCCCGCAGTCGTGGGGGTTGCTGCTGCGCCACCTCCAGCCGGGCACGCTGCTGCACCGCTGCGTGGTGGGCGCGGTCTCCGCCCTCCCCTCGCGACGGATCCGTGCCCTCACCCGGACCGGCACCGACCTCGTGGTCTCCACCCACCCGTTCGCGAGCCAGGCGCTCGGCCGGCTGCGGCAGCGCGACCGGCTCGCCGCGCCGGCGCTGACCTACCTCACCGACGCCTCGGTCCACCCGCTGTGGGTGCACCCGGGCATCGACCTGCACCTCGCGCACCAGCAGGTCGCGGCCACGCAGGCCCGTCAGCTGGGCGCCCGGGTCGAGCTGGTGACCGCCCTGGTGCCGAAGGGCTGCGAGGTGCCGCTGACCGCCGCCGAGCGGACCGCGGTGCGCACCCGGGCCGGGTTGCCGCTCGACGCTCCGGTCGCGCTGGTGGTGGGCGGGTCGCTGGGCATCGGCGAGCTGACGGAGTCGGCGCGGGACATCGCCGCCACCGGGCTCGCCGTACCCGTCGTGGTCACCGGGCGCAACGAGGGGCTGCACCACAAGCTGCAGGGCGTGCCCGGCGTCGTCTCGCTCGGCTGGCGCGAGGACCTGCAGGACCTGATCAAGGCCGCCGACGTCGTCGTGCAGAACTCCGGCGGCTTCACCAGCCTGCAGGCGCTCGCGTCCGGCACGCCGCTCCTCAGCTACCGCGAGCTCCCCGGCCACGGCACCACCAACGCCGAGGCCCTCGCCGCCTCGGGGGCCGCGCCGTTCGTGCGCGACCCGGCCGAGCTGGCGCCCGCGCTCGCGAGGGCGCTGGCCCGGGGGCGCGCATCCGGCCCGGAGACCCCCGTCCACCGGCCGCTGCTCGACGTGCTCTTCCCCCCCGCGCGGACCCCGGTCGGCGCCGCGTGACCGTGGCCCGCCGCACGGCGGCCCTCGCCGCGGGCGCGGTGGTCGCCGACGCGCTGCCGCTGCTGGCCTCCGTGGGGCCGCTGCGCCGGCGGATCACCCCCGGCCTGGCGGGGATCACCGCGGGTCCCCACATCGCGCTGACCTTCGACGACGGGCCCGACCCGCGCTCGACGCCACGCTTCCTGGACCTGCTCGCCCGCCACGACCGCACCGCGACGTTCTTCCTGCTCGGCGCCTTCGTGGCGGAGAACGCCGGGCTGGTGCGCGAGATGGCGGCCGCCGGCCACGAGCTCGCCGTGCACGGCTGGGACCATCGCTGCGTCGCGCTCAAGCGGCCGGGCCGGCTGGCCGGGGAGCTACGCCGCACCGCCGACCTGCTGGAGGGCCTCACCGGCGAGGCGGTGTGCTGCTACCGGACGCCGTACGGCGTGACCACGACCGAGGCCCTGCTCGCGGCCGGATCGACCGGGCTTCGACCGGTGCTCTGGTCGGCCTGGGGCCGCGACTGGGAGCGCGGCGCCACGCCGCAGCGCATCGTGCGCAGCATCGACCGGACGCTCGCGCCCGGCGGCACCCTGCTGCTCCATGACACCGACCGCACCGCCGCGCCGGGCTCCTGGCGGCGCACCCTCGCCGCCACCGAGGTGCTGCTCGAGCGCTGGCACGCCGACGGCTCCGACGTCGGCCCGCTCCGCGACCACTGAGCCGCCCGCGGCACGGGCCCCGTCTGCCGCCGGGCGGACGGATACTCAGTCATGGCCCACCAGATCCGCGGGACGCTGCTCCCCGAGACCCAACGCCGCACGCTCGACGAGCTCACCGGGGACCTCGACCTCGGCGCCGGTGACGTCCGCGCCAAGCGCACGTCCTTCTGGACGATGCTCACGCTGTCCGCGGTGATCGCGTCCGCCGGTGTCCTCTCCGACTCCACCGCGACGGTGATCGGCGCGATGATCATCGCGCCCCTGTCGACGCCGATCATGGGCATCGCGCTCGCGATCGCCAAGCGCCAGCCGAACCGCTCGATCGCCTGGGCGTCGAGCGGTGCGTTGCTGGTCGTCCTGGTCGGCCTGGTCTTCTCCCAGCTCCTGCCCGCTGACTACGTGCTGCTCGACAACAGCCAGATCGCCAGCCGCGTCTCGCCCGGGGTGGTCGACATGATCGCCGCCCTGGCCACCGGCCTGGCCGGCGCCGTGGCCCTGGCGCGGCGCGACGTCGCCGCCGTGCTCCCCGGGGTCGCCATTGCCATCTCGCTGGTCCCGCCACTGGCCGTGGTCGGGGTCTGCCTGGGCGCCGGCAGCGCCGGACTCGCGCTGGGTGCGCTGGTGCTGTTCCTCTCGAACCTGCTGGCGCTGGTGCTGGCCGGGACCGCCGTCTTCACGGTGCTCGGCTACGCGGAGGAGACCAGCGAGCGGCTCGGGCAGTCGCGTCGCCGGGCGTACGTGGTGCTCGCCGTGCTGATGACGGTCGTGCTCGTGCCGCTGGCGGCGAACACCGTGACCACCTACCTGCTCAACGACTACACCCAGGCCGTCCGCACCGCCGCCCGGACCTGGGTCAGCCACACGCCGGGCGCCACGGTCACGGGGGTCAGGGCCCAGGGGCTGGACATCATCGTCTCGGTGCGGTCACCGGCCCCACTGCCGCCGACGTCCGACCTGCGCGATGCGCTGGCCGGCGAGGTGCCCGCTCTCCTGGGGGTCCGCGTGGACTCCTCGGTGGGCCAGGACCTGGAGGTCCGGCCCTCCGGCGGCTGAGCGTCCGGCAGCACCGCCGTCGCACCCGCACCCGCACCGCGGATCGTCTGCTGCGGGCGAGGCGGGGCGGCGGGGCCGGCGTGATGGTGGCCGCATGACCGCGACCGCCACCCGCCCCACCCCGACCACGGAGACACTCCCCGCGGACGCCCTAGTCGTCTTCGGCATCACCGGCGACCTCGCGCGCGTGATGACCTTCCACTCCCTCTACCGCCTCGAGCGGCGCGGGCTGCTGACCTGTCCGGTCCTCGGGGTGGCCGCGGACGACTGGACGCTCGACCAGCTCGTGGATCGGGCCCGGAGCTCGATCCTCGGCACCGGTGAGGAGCTGGACGAGGAGGTCTTCGACCGGTTCGCGGACCGGCTGTCCTACGTGCACGGCGACTTCACCGACCCGGCGACCTACGACCGGGTGGGCAGGGCGATCAGCAGCGCGGAGCGACCGGCGTTCTACCTCGAGATCCCGCCCTTCCTCTTCGGCC
Organism: uncultured Actinomycetota bacterium; assembly: GCA_963826155.1. Lineage (GTDB taxonomy): Bacteria > Actinomycetota > Actinomycetes > Propionibacteriales > Nocardioidaceae > Nocardioides. The sequence goes on from CAWGVX010000002.1 coordinate 2,823,698, forward strand.
GGGTCGTGCAAGGGCTTGCCCGGGCCGGGCTGACCGAGGACGCCACGGTCGTGGTCGAGAAGCCGTTCGGCCACGACCAGCAGTCCGCGCACGAGCTCGCCGAGGAGCTGCACCAGTACATCGACGAGTCACAGCTGTTCCGGATCGACCACTACCTCGGGAAGATGGGGCTCGAGGAGATCCTGCACCTGCGGTTCTCCAACGCGATCCTCGAACCGGTGTGGAGCCGCAACTACGTCGAGTGCGTCCAGATCACCATGGCCGAGGACTTCGGCGTCGAGGACCGCGGCCACTTCTACGACCCGGTCGGCGCCCTGCGTGACGTGGTCGTCAACCACCTGATGCAGCTGACCGCCGCCGCCGCGATGGAACCCCCGTCTCGCGGTGACCCGATCACCCTGAAGGAGTCGCAGGCCGCGCTCTTCCGGGCAGTGGTGGAGGCCGATCCCGCTCACTACGTCCGCGGCCAGTACGACGGCTACCGCGCCATCCCCGGGGTGGCCGAGGGCTCCGCCACCGAGACCTATGCGGCCCTGCGGCTGGAGATCGAGAACTGGCGCTGGGCGGGCGTGCCGTTCTTCATCCGTGCCGGCAAGCGGCTGCCGGCGACGCAGACCGAGCTGCGCCTGGTGTTCAAGCGACCGCCGCGGCTCGGCTTCGGGCTCACCGGCCGCGCGGAGCCCAACCAGCTGGTCGTCAAGCTCGACCCCGCCACCGGGATCCGGATCCAGGTGGACGCCCACCGGGCGGCCGAGGCGGGCCTCAAGCCGATCGAGCTGGACATGGAGTTCGCGGACGAGGGCGGGGAGGGGCCCACGCCGTACGAGGTTCTCCTGGACGCGGCGATGAACCGCCGGAGCACCCGCTTCTCGCGCCAGGACAGCGTCGAGGAGACCTGGCGCGTGATGCAGCCGCTGCTCGACGCCCCACCGCCGGTGGAGGCGTACCGGCCCGGGACGTGGGGCCCCGCCGGCGCGGACCTGCTGGTCGAGGGGTACGGCGGCTGGCGCAGGCCCTGGCTCCCCGCCTGATCCAGCCTTGCGGCGACCTCGAACGGCTCAGCCGAGCCGCTCGAGGAGGTGGTCCCCGACCCGCAGCGCGTTGGCGATCGCGGTCAGTGCCGGGTTGACCGCCCCGATGCTCGGGAAGAAGCTGGTGTCGACCACGTAGAGGTTGTCGACCTCGTGGGCCCGGCAGGTCGGGTCGAGCACGGAGGTCTCGGGGTCGCTGCCGAACCGGACGGTGCCGGCCTGGTGGGCGCACCCGGCGACGGGCACGTCGTTCTTCATGTAGGCCTGTCGGGGCACCAGGCGGTGCGGGTGCATGCCCAGGTGACCCAGGTGCTGCTTCACCCGGTGGTAGAGCTGCTCCAGCGGCTCGCGGTTGTTCGGGGCGTAGGCGAGCACGATCTCACCGTCACGGTTCAGGGTGACCCGGTTGTCGGGGTCGGGGAGGTCCTCCACCGACAGCCAGAAGTCGACCGCGTGCTCCGCGACGTCCCGCAGCGCCATCATCGGCGCGAGCCCCGCCTCGAGGGGCTTCTCACCGCGGTACATCGGAGCCGAGGACTTGCCGACCATCTGCAGGTTGCCCATGGGGTAGTCGAAGTCGGCGTCCCCGAAGTAGTAGTCGTTGACGCCCAGCGTCTTCTGGAAGCGCGTGTCGTTCTTCTCCACGGACACGGCGAGGAAGGCCCGGCTGTTGTGGAACACGTAGTTGCGCCCGACCTGGTCCGACCCGTTGGCGAGCCCGCGCGGGTGCCGGTCGCCGGCGCTCGCGAGGAGGATGGCGGCCGAGTTGGCCGCCCCCGCCGAGAGAACGACGACGTCCGCGCTGAACCGTTGCTCCTCACCCTCCACGTCGGCCACGACCGACGAGACGGTGCGGCCGGAGGCGCCGGTCTCCAGCCGCCGCACCCGAGCGTTGCGGAGCAGGGTCACGTTGTCGCTCCGCAGGGCCGGGCGCATCGCGACGACCTCGGCGTCGGCCTTGGCGTGCACCAGGCACGGGAAGCCGTCGCAGGTCGCGCACCGGATGCACGCGCTCAGCTCGGGCCGCTCCTCGTCGAGCATCACACCGGAGGGGGCGTGGAACGGGTGCAGCCCCACCGTCTCGAGGTCGTCGAAGAGCCTCTGGATGCGCGGCTCGTGGGAGACGGGCGGGTAGGGGTAGGGCGCGGACGCCGGCGGCTCGGTCGGGTCCTCCCCCCGGCTGCCGTGGACCTGGTAGAGCTGCTCTGCCTCGGTGTAGTAGGGCTCGAGCTCGTCGTAGCCGATGGGCCAGGCCGGCGAGAGGCCGCCGTGGTGCTTGAGCTCGCCGAAGTCGCGCTCGCGCAACCGGTAGAGCGCGGCGCCGTAGAACTTCGTGGCGCCTCCCACGAAGTAGTGCACCTGGGGCTGGAAGGCCTTCCCCTTCGCGTCGTACCAGGTGTCGGGAGAGACGTAGCGGTTCTCGACGAAGACCGCCTCCGCATCCCAGTTCTCGATCTCCCGCGGCAGCCAGTCGCCCCGTTCGAGGACCAGCACCCGCTTGCCGGAGGGCGCCAGCCGGTGGGCGAGGGTGCCGCCGCCGGCGCCGGAGCCCACGATGATCACGTCGTAGTGGTCGGACACGGAGTCCTCCTTCAGGAGTGGTCGGAGCCGGTGGTCGCTCCCGACGGCTCGACCTCGATGGTGGGCACGTCCGCGTCCGCGTCGCCCCAGGCGATGCGGTGCGGCGCTGCGGTCGAGCTCTCGACCACGGCCGCGTGGTCGCGATCGAAGTACTCCCAGGCCCAGGCCATGAAGGCGTCGGTCTTGCTGTGGGCGCCGCTGAGCAGCAGCGCGTGGACTCCCAGCCACGCCGCGAAGGCGACAGGCCCCTCCACCTGGTGGCGGTGCTTGCCCACCTCGGCGACGGCGGCGTTGCGGCCGATCATCGCCATGATGCCCTTGTCCTTGTAGCGGAACGGCACCAGCGGCTCGGCCCGCAGCTCGCGCAGGATGTTGTCGGCTGCCCAGCGCCCGGCCTGCTGCGCGACCGAGCCCAGCTGCGGGAGCACGTTGCCATCTGGTCCGGCGGGGATGTTGGCCACGTCGCCCACGGCGTACACGCCCGGGAAGCCGTCGACGGTCAGCTCGGCGGTCACCTCCACCCTGCCCCCGCGTCCGGTCGGCAGCCCGGAGGCGGCGATCACGGGCGCCGCCGACTCCCCGCCGCCCCAGACGACCGTGCGGGTGCGGATGGTGGAGCCGTCGTCGAGCTCGACACGGTCGGGGTGCACCGCACGCACTCCCCGACCCAGCAGCATCTCGGCACCCTCGTGCTCGAGCCGGCGGTGGGCGTAGCCGTGGGACTTCTCCGAGAAGGCGCCAAGCACCGCGTCGCCCCGGTCCACCAGGACGATGCGGGCGGGCCTCGGGATGGCGCCGACCGCCACGAGCGCCCGGGTCAGCTCGGCGAGCGCGCCCGCCACCTCGACGCCGGTCGGGCCGCCGCCCACGACGACCACGTCGAGGACGTCGTCGAGCGCCTCCGGCTCACCCGCCGCCGACTCCAGCAGACCTCGCGAATGGCGCCGGAGCCGTTCGGCGTCGGCGACGGAGTAGAGCGGGAACGCGTGCTCGGCGGCGCCGGGGACGCCGAAGAACTCGGCGCGGCCGCCGGCCGCGACCACGAGGTGGGATCCGGTGACGACCTCGCCGTCGGCCAGCGTGACGCTGCGCGGCCCGGGGTCGACCGCGGTCACCTCGGCGGTGCGCACCCCGACCGTCGGGTAGCCGCGGAAGATCGTGCGGTGGGGACGCGCGACGTCCTCGGCGGGCAGCTGCGAGGTGGCGACCTGGTAGAGCAGCGGCTGGAACTGGTGGTAGTCGTTGCGGTCCACCAGGGTGACGCGCACACCCTCGTCGCCGAGGCGGTGCGCGCAGGCGACGCCGGCCAGGCCGCCCCCCAGGACGACGACGTGCGGACCCGGCTCGGGGCGGGGCGAGGCGGTCACGCGGAGCTCCTGACGAGTGCGGGGGTGTGGCTCCACGATCGGTACGACGCGTCCTGTGGCACATCACCCGTGGCAGACGAGAGGTCATGGGGACGTGCCGCCGAGCGGACCGTCGGCCGCGTCGGGAACGCCCTCGTCGGGCAGCAGCCGGCGCTGGGCGAGCACGAAGAGCAGCACGAACCCGGGAAGCACGATCAGCGCGGCGAGCACGACGGCGACCACGAGGGTGGTCAGCGTGCCGGAGGGAGCCGCCGCTTCGTCGACGGTGAGGAACGTGGGGAGAAGGTAGGGCCATTGCGCGACGCCCCACGAGACGATCGTGCCCGCCACCGCAGCGGCGGCGAGGACCCGGGCGCCCCGGGCTGCGCCGCGCACGAGCAGCACCAGGGCCACTGTGCCGCAGGCCACGCTGAGGACCACGACCGGCAGTGCCCGGGAGGTGAGCCCGTCGAAGACGTGGGGTGCGCGGGAGTGCACCACGACGAGCCCGACCGCCGAGACGACCCCGGCCACTGCCGCGCTCAGCACCGCCCGTCGCAGGAAGTGCCTCTCCAGCGCCTCGTCGCCGGCGTGGCGGGCGTCCCAGACCAGGTACACCGCGGCCAGGTATGCCGCGAGCACGATGGCGAGCACGCCGGTCACGACCGAGGTGGGGTTCAGCCAGCTGGTGACCGGGTCGCCGGCACGGCCCCCGGACGGGACCTCGCCCGAGGCGATCCCGCCGGCCACCGCACCCATGCAGAAGGGGACGAGCACCGAGGCGAGCGCGAAACCGCCCCCGAAGAGGCGCCGGAAGCGCAGCGACGCGACCGACTTGCGGAAGGCGAAGCTCGCTCCCCTCATCACGATCCCCAGCGCGGCGATGGTCAGGGGGACGAACATGGTCAGCCAGATCGACTCGTAGGCGACCGGGAACGCCGTCCAGGTGACCACGAAGATGAAGATCAGCCAGACGTGGTTGGCCTCCCACACCGGCCCGATCGAGTGCTCGATCAGGGTCCGGGGTGCCTCGCCCTGCTCGGGCCCACCGGCCGTGAGGTCCCAGAACCCGGCCCCGAAGTCGGCACCACCCAGCACGGCGTAGGCCGCCAGGGCAACCAGCAGCACGACGGCGACCAGCGTGCTCATGGCGCCGGACCGACTGACCTCGCCGGCTCCGGCTCGGGCTCGGGCCGGGGCCCGTAGGGCACGTCCTGCTCGACGAAGCCTCCCCTGCGGCGGAACCGCTTGCTCATGGTGTGCAGCACCGCGATCGTGACCACGCCCAGGGCGACGTAGAGCAGCAGCACCACGACGAAGCTGATCCACACCCCGGTGTTGGCGGTGGCGGCGTCCTCCACCCGCATCAGGTCGTAGACGATCCACGGCTGTCGGCCGACCTCGGTGACCACCCATCCGGCCTCCATGGTGACCACCGCGAGCACGCCGGAGCAGGCTGCGGCCCACAGGAACGGCCGGCTGGTCGGCATCCGCCGCCGGAACACCCATACGGCCGCGTACCACAGCGCGAGCAGGAACAGCAGCGTGCCGAGGCCGACCATGAGGTCCCAGCACAGATGGACCAGGTCGACCTCGGAGGTGGTCGGCCGGGTGTCCGCGGGCACGCTGTCGAGGCCCTCGACCACCGTGGACGTGCCGGTGCCGGGGTCGGAGAGCCAGGAGGCCAGCCCGGGGATGGGGAGTCCGCCGGAGACGGTGCCGTTCGCGTTCAGGTGCCCGAGCAGCGTCTCCGGGGCGTGGGACTCGGTCTGCGGCAGCAGCTCGAGCGCGGCGAACTTGACGGGCTGCTCGTTGTAGACCCACCTCGCGAGCGCGTCCCCGACCGCCATCTGCAGCGGCGTCGCGACGGCGGCCACGGTGAAGGGGATGGCCAGTCCGAGTCGGTGGTAGCGGTCGTTGCGCCCGCGGAGGATGCCGACGGCGTAGACCGAGGCGATGAGGAACCCGCCGACGAGGTAGGCGGCCACCACCATGTGGGCGGCCTCCAGCGGCATGGCCTTGTTGAAGACGACCTTCCAGGCGTCCACGTGGACGACCTTGCCGCTGGAGTCCAGGGTGAAGCCGCCGGGCGCGTTCATCCAGGCATTGGCGGCGACGACCGATACGGCGCCGAAGATCCCCGCGACGGCGATCGGCACCCCGGTCCAGAAGTGCGTCCAGGGCCGCAGTCGCCGCCAGCCGAACAGGTAGATCGCGACGAAGATCGCCTCGGTGAAGAAGAAGATGCCCTCGAACGCGAACGGGATGCCGAAGGCGGCACCCCACCGGCCCATGAACCGGGGCCAGAGCAGGCCGAACTCGAAGCTGAGCACGGTCCCCGTCACCGCCCCCACCGCAAAGGTCACCGCCATGTACTTCGACCAGCGCTGCGCCAGCAAGAGCGCGTCCTGGTCGCCGTGGCGCACCCCCCGGTAGTTCGCGACGAGCGTCATGAACGCCCAGGACACCCCCAACGGCACCAGGATGATGTGGAAGGCGAGCGTGAAGGCCATCTGGGAGCGGGCCCACGGGACCGGGTTGACCGCTGCGGCCGCCAGGAGATCGCCGAGCGTTCCCTGCATGCCGCCGTCCTCCCTGGTGAACGGGGCGCGACGATGTCCGCCGCGTCCCACCCACCATCCGGGCCACCCGGCGGCGGTGCATCGTCCGTGGCGGACGACGCCGCGGCGACCGGTCCCGGTGCAGACGGCGCCGCCCGGGAGCGCGCACCCCGGCGCGCGCCGTCAGGACAGACCGTCAGAGCTGGCTCTGCACCCCCTCGAGCAGCTGGCGGGCCATCACGATGCGCTGCACCTGGTTGGTGCCCTCGTAGATCTGGGTGATCTTGGCGTCGCGCATCATCCGCTCGACCGGGTAGTCGCGGGTGTAGCCGTAGCCGCCGAGCACCTGGACCGCGTTGGTGGTGACCTCCATGGCGACGTCCGAGGCGAAGCACTTCGCCGCGGCGCCGAAGAACGTCAGGTCCGCGTCACCGCGCTCGGAGCGGCCCGCGGCGGCGTACGTCATCTGCCGGGCGGCCTCGACCTTCATGCCCATGTCGGCGAGCAGGAACTGCAGGCCCTGGAAGTCGGCGATCGGCCGGCCGAACTGCTGGCGCTCCTTGGCGTACCCCAGGGCGTAGTCCAGCGCCCCCTGTGCCACGCCGACCGCCTGGGCGGCGATCGTCACGCGGGTGTGGTCGAGGGTCTTCATCGCGGTCTCGAAGCCGGTGCCCTCGGCGCCGATCATCCGGTCGGCGGGGACGCGGACGTTGTCGAAGTAGACCTCGCGGGTCGGGCTGCCCTTGATGCCGAGCTTCTTCTCCGGGGCGCCGAACGAGACGCCCTCGTCGGACCTCTCCACCACGAACGCGCTGATGCCCTTGCTGCGCTTCTCGGGCTCGGTCACGGCCATCACCGTGTAGAACTCGCTCTCGCCGGCGTTGGTGATCCACCGCTTCACGCCGTCGAGGACCCAGTCCTCGCCGTCGCGCACCGCCTTGGTCTTCATGCTGACCGCGTCGGAGCCGGCGTCGGGCTCGGAGAGGCAGTAGGAGAAGCCACCCTCGCCCGCGGCCAGCTTGGAGAGGTACTTCTTCTTGAGCTCCTCGCCGCCCGCGATCTGCACGGGCAGGCTGCCGAGCTTGTTGACCGCGGGGATCAGGCTGCTGCTCACGCAGGCGCGGGCGACCTCCTCGATCACGAGCACCGTCGCGAGCGCGTCCGCGCCGGCCCCGCCGTACTCCTCGGGCACGTGCGGGGCGTGGAAGTCCGACGCCACCAGGGCGTCGTGGGCCTCCTGCGGGAAGCGGGCCTGCTCGTCCACGTCGGCCGCGAACGGTGCGACCTTGGCGTCGCAGACCGCGCGCACCGCTTCACGGATGGCCTGGTGCTCCTCCGAGAGGGCGTACATCGGGTAGTCGGCGCTCATGGGCGCGATCGTACTTCCGGGTAACCGGTCGGTGGGTGGCGAGGTCGGTCACACCGGGTTGTCGCGGGGGCTTGTCGCGGGGGCGGGGTCCGGGCCAGCGGTGAGCAGCCCACCGACTCCCCGCCGGACACGGTGGCTGACACACCGCCACCCAGGCCTCCGCCGCCGACCGCTTCACCGAATGGCGACAGACCGCAACCGAACCCGCCGGAGATCTGCGGTTGGCCAGCAATCGGGACCGACCACCGCGACGGCGTCCTCCACCAATGCCGGACGCCCGGCCGGTGCACGAGGCACCGACCGGGCGTCCGGGAGGAACTGGCGATCAGACCAGGGTCACTTGACGACCTTGACGAGCGCGGCCTTCGACTTGCCAGCGTTACGGAAGGCGTCCCCGGCGTACTTGACGACGATCTTGTGCTTGCCGACCTTGAGGCGCTTGGCCTTGAAGACGGCCTTGCCGGCGTGACTGAGCTTCGCGGCGCCCAGCTTCTTCTTGCCGTCGAAGACGTTGACCTTGCCGCTGAACGGGGTGACGCCGCCGGTGACGGTGGCGACCACCTTGGCGACCTTGCCCTTCTTGACCTTGGCAGGCGTCTTGACGTCGACGAACGAGTCGTTCTTGACGACCGTCAGGGTGTCCAGAAGTCCGGGGGCGTCAGAGGTGCTGCACGGAACCGGCACGTCCCCAAGAACCGTCTTCGCGGTCAACGTGAACGCCTTCGGCATCGTCAGTTGGTAGACGCCCGCGCCGGGGATCGAGAAGGCGCCGTTGGAACCCGTGGCGGGGATCGTCGCGGACCCGTCGCTCGCAACCTGGGGAGCACCCAATGCAAAGTCTTCAACCGGGACCGGAATATCGCCGTTCGCGTTGCTCATCAACATCGACATGTCGCTTGAGCCGACACTGATGACCTGGCTCAGCAGGCCAACTACCGGGGCGGTCGCGTGAATGAGGTACGTGCCGGTCAGCGTTCCGGCCGGGATCGGCATACCCGCTGGAACCGTCGGGAAGGCCGAGCTGATGTCGATGGTCGACAGGTCGACCGGCACCGTCTGGGACCCAACCGGCGCCGGGAAGTTGCAGGTGTAGGCGGCGCTGCCGTCAGCGGCGGTGGCGGCGCCGGTGGACGCGCCGACCAGGCCGGCGGCGGCGACCGCGGTGGCGACGCCGGAGACGACCAGGCGACGACCCGTGCGAGAAACCTTCATGTGGATGCTCCCTCCCGAGCAACTCAGGTGTGCTACCTCCCGGTAGCAAAGACGCTGAACGCTATCCCCGGGAGACGTGGTGCGTTCGGGGAATCGCAGAACTCGTCGCGTCGTTTCCCAGTCATGGCTGACTGGCAGGACCCCGCGTGGGTCAGGTTCATGCTCGAGGACTGCGAGACCTGGGCGGTGGTGGGGCTCTCCGGGGACCCGACGCGCACGGCGTACTCCATCGCGGAGCTGCTCCAGCAGCGTGGCAAGCGCATCGTCCCCGTCCACCCGAGCGCCCCGACGGTGCTGGGTGAGCAGGGCTACGCCTCGCTCGCCGACATCCCGTTCCCCGTCGACGTGGTCGACGTCTTCCGCCGCTCGGAGGCGGCCGGCGAGTTCGCCGACCAGGCGGTCGCGATCGGCGCCCGCGGCGTGTGGTTCCAGCTCGGCGTCGTCGACGACGACGCGTTCTCGCGCACCACCGAGGCGGGGGTGCCGATGGTCATGGACACCTGCCCCGCGATCGAGTGGCGCCGGCTGCGATGATCCCGGGATGAGCCGCCCGGGCGAGGACCTCGTCGTCCCCTCCGGCCCCGGGATCCCGCAGGGACTGCGGATCCCGGCGGCCGAGCTCGTCGAGCGCTTCTCCCGCTCCCCGGGCCCCGGCGGCCAGTCGGTGAACACCTCCGACAGCCGCGTCGAGCTCGCGTACGACGTGCTCCGGTCGACCGCCCTGCCCGAGCCCCGCCGGGAGCGGGTGGTGGCCCGGCTGGCCGACCGGCTCGTCGACGGCTCGCTGGTGGTCGTCGCCTCCGAGCACCGCTCCCAGCACCGCAACCGGGTCGCGGCCCGTGAACGGCTCGCGGCCGCCCTGCGCGAGGCCCTCGCCCCGCCTCCCCCGCCGCGCCGCCCGACCCGGCCCACCAGGGGCTCCCAGCGGCGTCGCCTCGAGGCCAAGCGCCAGCGCGGCGAGACCAAGTCCCTGCGCGGCCGGGTCCGCGGAGACTGAGGCATGGATCGGACCGCAGGGGAAACGATGGGGGCATGGACTCCGGCCCCTCGATCACCCTCACCGTCGACGGGCGGCAACGCACCGTCGACGTCGACCCCCGCACCACGCTGCTCGACGCCCTGCGCGAGCGGCTCGGCGTCACCTCGCCCAAGAAGGGCTGCGACCACGGCCAGTGCGGCTCGTGCACGGTCCTGCTCGACGGCCGCCGCCACCTGACCTGTCTCGCGCTGGCGCTGTCCTACGACGGGGCCGAGATCGTCACCGCCGACGGGCTCGGCGCCCAGGCCGGGTCCGCGGAGGCGCTGCACCCGGTCCAGGAGGCGTTCCTCGAGCACGACGGCTACCAGTGCGGCTACTGCACGCCCGGCCAGGTGTGCTCGGCCGCAGGCATGCTCCAGGAGGCCCGCGACGGCCACCCCAGCCACGTCACCGGCGACCTCGAGGCCGACCCCGACCCCGAGCTCGACCGTCTCAGCGACGACGAGATCCGCGAGCGGATGAGCGGCAACCTGTGCCGCTGCGGCGCCTACGTCGGCATCCTCGCCGCCGTCCGCGAGGCCGCCGGGAGGCAGGCGTGAAGCAGCACGACTACGTCCGCGCCGACGACGCCGCCCAGGCCGTGTCGCTCGTGACCGGCGACCCCGGCTCGGCCTTCCTCGCCGGCGGCACCAACCTCGTGGACCACCTCAAGCTCGGCGTCGCGCGGCCCGACCGGCTGGTCGACGTGCGACACCTCCCCCTCGACGCGATCGAGGAGCAGGACGGCCGGGACGGCCCGGTGCTGCGCATCGGCGCAGGCGTCCGCAACAGCGACCTCGCCGCCCACCCGGTCGTGCGCCGCGACTTCCCGGCGGTCTCCCGGGCCCTGCTCGCGGGCGCCTCGGGCCAGATCCGGCACCAGGCCACCACGGGCGGCAACCTGCTGCAGCGCACCCGGTGCGTCTACTTCCAGGACGTCACCACGCCCTGCAACAAGCGCGAGCCCGGCTCCGGCTGCTCGGCGCTGGAGGGCTACGGCCGCTACCACGCGATCCTCGGCGCCAGCCCCGACTGCGTCGCCACCCACCCCTCCGACCTCGCCGTGGCGCTCGCCGCGGTGGACGCGGTCGTGGTGGTGCTGGGGCCCGAGGGCGAACGCCGGGTGCCGATGGTCGACCTGCACCGCCTGCCCGGCGACCGGCCCGACCTCGACAGCACGCTGGCGCACGGCGAGCTCATCGTCGCCGTCGAGCTGCCCGGCTCGCCGACGGCCCGGCGCTCCACCTACGTCAAGGTCCGCGACCGGGCGTCGTACGCCTTCGCGCTGGTCTCGGTCGCCGCCGCCCTCGACCTCGAGGACGGCTCGGCCGGCGCCGTCGTCCGGGACGTCCGCCTCGCCTGGGGCGGCGTGGCGCACAAGCCGTGGCGGGCGACCCGGGCCGAGGAGGCGCTGCGCGGGCAGCGGCTCAGCACCGAGGCGGTCCGGGCGGCGGCGGACGCCGAGCTCGAGCGGGCCGCGACCGGCCCGGAGTCGGCCTACAAGGTCGCGATGGTCCGCAACACCACCGAGCTGGCGCTGCGGCGGCTGGCCGGCGAGAGCTTCGAGGAGGACGCCTGATGGGCGAGCAGGTCGAGCACCGGGCCGAGCCGATCACCCCGCGCCACGTCGGCGCCTCGCTGGTGCGCCTCGACGGCGTCGCCCGGGTGACCGGGCGGGCGAGGTACGCCGTGGAGCACGGGCCGGACAGCGAGGTGCCGGTCACCGACCCGCTGCACGTGTGGCTGGTCCAGTCGCCGGTCGCCAAGGGCCGGGTGACCGCGATCGCAGTGGACCGGGCGCTGGCGCACCCCGGCGTGGTCGCGGTGGTCGACCACACCAACGCGCCCCGGCTCGCGCAGGCCGACGACCGCGAGCTCGCGATCCTGCAGGACGAGCGGATCGGCTTCCGCGGCCAGATCGTGGCGCTGGTGCTCGCCGAGACGCCCGAGGCCGCCCGCGAGGGGGCCGCGCTGGTCGCGGTGAGCTGCGCCGAGGAGCCGTTCGAGGCCGAGCTGCGCGAGGACAACGCGACCTACCGCCCCGACACGGTCAACCCGGCGATGGACAGCGACACCGACGAGGGCGACGTCGACGCGGCGCTGGCGGAGGCCGACGTGGTGGTCGAGCAGACCTACCGCACGGCCCACGAGCACAACAACCCGCTCGAGCCGCACGCCACCACCGCCTGGTGGGGCGAGGAGGACGGCCGCGCGACGCTCACCATGTACGACTCCAGCCAGGGCGTGCACGGCGTCGCGGCCACGCTGGCCCCGATGCTCGGCCTCGAGACCGACCAGGTGCGGGTGATGGCGCCGTACGTCGGGGGCGGCTTCGGCAGCAAGGGTGAGGCGCACGCCCACGTGATGGCGGCCGCGCTCGCCGCCCGCACGACGGAGGGCCGTCCGGTGCGGCTGGCGGTGACTCGCCAGCAGATGTTCGCGCTCACCGGCTACCGCACCGCGACCATCTCCCACGTCCGGCTCGGCGCCCGCAGCGACGGCACCCTGCTGGGCCTCGAGCACGCCGTGCAGGAGCAGACCTCGGCGATCAAGGAGTTCGCCGAGCAGACCGGCGCGCCGGCACGGATGATGTACGCCGCGCCGAGCCGGCGCACCAGCCACCGGCTGGCCGTCCTCGACGTCGCCGTGCCCTCCTGGATGCGGGCGCCCGGCGAGATGCCCGGCATGTACGCCCACGAGGTCGCCCTGGACGAGCTCGCCTGGGCCTGCGGGGTCGACCCGATCGAGCTGCGCGAGCGCAACGAGCCCGAGACCGACCCCGAGACCGGCAACCCGTTCGCGAACCGGCGGCTCCTGGACTGCCTGCACCGCGGCGCCGAGCGGTTCGGCTGGGCCGGACGGCCCGACCGTCCGGGTGCGACCGTCGACGGCGAGTGGTGGGTCGGCACCGGCGTGGCCTCGGCGACCTACCCCGCGATGCGCAACCCCGGCAACGCCGCGCGGGTCCGCTCGCTGGACGGTGGCCGGTACGCCGTCGACATCGGCGCCGTGGACATCGGCACCGGCGCCCGCACCGTGCTGCACCAGATCGCCGCCGACGCGCTGGACCGTGACCTGGAGGACATCGACCTGCGGATCGGCGACACCTCCCTGCCGATGGCCTCGGTCGCGGGCGGCTCCTCGGGCACCAGCTCCTGGGGCACGACGATCGTGGCGGCGGCCCAGCGGTTCCGTGCCGACCACGGCGACTCCCCCGACCCGGGCCTGGAGACCACCGCGTCGGCCGCGGCGAACCCCGCGACCGGGCGGTACGCGTTCCACTCCTTCGGCGCGGTCTTCGCCGAGGCGCGGGTGCACCGCTGGACCGGCGAGATCCGGGTGCCGCGGCTGCTCGGCGTGTACTCGGTCGGGCGGGTCGTGAACCCGCGGACCGCGCGCTCGCAGTTCCTCGGCGGGTTGACGATGGGGCTCTCCGCCGCGCTCTTCGAGGAGTCGGTGCGCGACCCGCGCTTCGGCCACGTCGTCACCCAGGACCTCGCCTCCTACCACGTGGCCAGCCACGCCGACGTGCGCGGCATCGAGGCCGAGTGGCTCGAGGAGGAGGACACCCTCTTCACCCCGATGGGCGCACGGGGGATCGGCGAGATCGGGATCGTCGGGACCGCGGCGGCGGTCGCGAACGCGACGTACCACGCCACGGGTGTGCGGGTGCGCGAGATCCCGGTGACCGCCGACCGGTTCCTCGACCTCGACCGGCGGGGGTGAGCCGCGCCGGGACCATCAATCTTGGGGTTTTGGTCGTCCGGGGTCGGACCTAGCGTCGAGACACGCGCCCGCCCCCGACTCGAGCTGGACCATGCACCTGACCGGACGGACCCGCTTCACCCTCACGACCGCGGCCACCGCGGTCGTGGTGCTGGCGGCCTCGGCCCTCGCCGGCCAGGGCGAGCCGGCCGTCCCCGGCGCGGGCTCGGCGACGCTGGTCTGGGGCGCCGAGGCCGCCACGGGCCACACGGACAACACCGCGAACCCGGTGATCCACGTGCCGGCCGTCCGTGTCGACCAGGCCCGGGTCGGGGAGCCGAAGGGCACCCCGCCGCTGCCGGCCTCGGCGCTGGCCCGTCTCGACATCCCCCCGACCGCCCTGCTCGCCTACCAGCGGGCCGCGGTCGTGATGGCCCAGGCCGACCGCTCCTGCCGGCTGTCCTGGACCCTGCTCGCCGCCATCGGCCGGGTCGAGTCCGACCACGGTCGGTACGCCGGGGCGCGGCTCGGCACAGACGGCGTCTCCACCCCCCTGATCCGCGGGGTGGCCCTCGACGGCCGCGGGCCGGTCGCCCGGGTCCCGGACACCGACGGCGGGCAGCTGGACGGTGACCCGGTCTGGGACCACGCGGTCGGGCCGATGCAGTTCCTGCCGTCGACCTGGGCGGTCGTCGCGGTCGACGGCGACGGCGACGGGGTCCGCTCGCCCGACGACCTCGACGACGCCGCCCTGGGCGCCGCGGTGTTCCTCTGCTCCGGCCAGGACGACCTGGGCACGGAGGCGGGCCGGCAGGCGGCGGTGCACCGCTACAACCCGTCCGACTCCTACGTCGCGAGCGTGCTGGCCGTCGAGGCCGCCTACCGCACCGGGAACTACGAGCTGCTGGGACGCCCGATGCTGACCGGACCGGTCCAGGTCGCCGTCAGCCACCCCGACGGGAGCGCGCCCCAGCCCGCGGTGGCCGACTCGGGGCCGAGCGGGTCCCCCGGGCCTCCCGGGCACCACGGCGACGGAGGTACGCCGGGTCGCGCGGACCACCAGGGCCGGGACGGGGACGGGGACGGGCCACGGCAGCACCAGTCCCAGGGGCAGGGGCAAGGGCAAGGGCAAGGACAGGGGAAGGGCCCCGACGGCCCGACCGGGTCCCCCCATCACGGCACGCCGGGCGGTCCCGGCACGACGAGCGGTCCCGGCCCGTCGGGCCCGACCACGCCGCCTGACCCGAGCACGCCGTCCGATCCCACGGACCCGTCCACACCCGGCGACCCGGTCACGCCCCCCGACCCGGTCGGTCCGACCGATCCGTCCGACCCGGGCACGACGGAGCCCCCGCCGGATCCCGACCCGCAGCTGGTCACGCTGACCGGCCTGCTGGGGCCCTGCGACGCGGATCCGGCCGAGACCTGCCTGGACGGCACGCTGCTCGACGTCGGCGACGCGGCGTTCCTGGCCACCCCGGCCGCGACGGACCTCGACGGCGACGGCGCGGTGGAGGCCAACGCCGACGAGCTCGACGGGCTGGCCGGCACCCCGGTGACCGTGCAGGTGCTGCCCGACACCAGTCCCGCCCTGGTCCTGACGGTGAACGGCGCGACCTACCGGTCGGCGCCCTGACCGGACCGGGGGCCGATCAGGTCCCGAAGCCGATCCGTCGGGCCTGGTCGCCGCGCACGGCCCTCCCCTTCTCCTGCGCGGTGGCGCGCAGCTCCTCCTGGAACTCGACCATCCGCTGCCGCAGCTCCGGGTCAGAGGCGCCGAGGATCCGCGCGGCCAACAGCCCGGCGTTGCGGGCGTTGCCGATCGCGACCGTGGCCACCGGCACGCCGGCCGGCATCTGCACGATCGAGAGCAGGGAGTCCATCCCGTCGAGGTACTTCAGCGGCACCGGGACCCCGATCACCGGCAGGGGGGTCACCGCGGCGAGCATGCCCGGCAGGTGTGCGGCGCCGCCGGCCCCCGCGATGACGACCGCGAGGCCGCGGTCAGCGGCCCGGCGGCCGTACTCCAGCATCTCCTCGGGCATCCGGTGCGCCGAGACGACGTCGGCCTCCCAGGCCACGTCGAGCTCGGTGAGCGCGTCCCCGGCGGCCTTCATCACCGGCCAGTCGGAGTCCGACCCCATCACGATGCCCACCACGGGGGCGGTCCGGTCGCTCATCTCACTCACTCTCGTTGCCGAGGTCGCCACGGAACCAGGCGGCGGCGTGCCGCGCCCGCTCCAGGCAGTCCTCGAGGTCGTCGCCGTAGGCGTTGACGTGGCCGACCTTGCGGCCGGGGCGCAGCTCCTTGCCGTAGAGGTGCACCCGCAGGTGCGGATCGCGCGCGAGCGCGTGCGGGTAGCCGTCGTACAGGCGCCCCACCCCGGGGTCCGGTCCGCCCAGGATGTTCACCATCACCGTCCAGCGCACCCGCGGCGCCGGCGAGCCGAGCGGCAGGTCGAGCACGGCGCGCAGGTGGTTCTCGAACTGGGAGGTGACCGCGCCGTCCTGGGTCCAGTGGCCGGTGTTGTGCGGGCGCATCGCCAGCTCGTTGACCAGGACCCGGCCGTCGGCGGTCTCGAACATCTCGACCGCGAGGATGCCGGTCACGCCGAGCTCGCCGGCGATCCGGAGCGCGATCTCCTGCGCCCCCGCGGCGAGGTCGGGGTCGAGGTCGGGCGCCGGGGCCACGACCTCCTTGCAGATGCCGTCCTCCTGCAGCGAGGCGACGACGGGGTACGCCGCGGCCTGGCCGCTGGGCGAGCGGGCGACGAGCGCCGACAGCTCGCGGCGGAAGTCCACGAGCTCCTCGGCGAGCAGGTGCACGTCGGCCTCGCGGGCGGCGCGGAACGCCTCGTCGACGTCGTCGAGGGAGCGGACGAACCACACGCCCTTGCCGTCGTAGCCGCCGCGGGTGGTCTTCAGCACGCACGGGAACCCGAAGGCCGCCACGTCGTCGACGGAGTGCACCAGGGCGTTGCGCGGGCACGGGACGCCGAGCTCGGCGAGCTTCGCCCGCATCACGCCCTTGTCCTGGGCGTGCACGAGCGCCTCCGGCCCGGGGCGTACGGCGAGGCCGCCGTCCTCGAGCGCGTGCAGGTGCCCGGTGGGGACGTGCTCGTGGTCGAAGGTGACCGCGACGCAGCCCTCGGTGACCTTCCGCAGCGTCTCGAGGTCGGTGTAGTCGCCGACCACGTGGTCGGGGATGACCTGGGCGGCGGAGACCCCCTCGCCCTCGGCGAGGAGGCGCAGCGGGAGGCCCAGCGCGATGGCGGGCTGCGCCATCATCCGCGCGAGCTGCCCGCCGCCGATGACGGCGAGGGTGGGTGCAGGCTCGGACACGCGGGCCAGCCTAGTGAAGCGGTCAGCGACCCGGGCCGCCGGTCTCGTCGCCGGTCTCGAAGCGCAGTCCCTGGCCGCGCACCGTGGAGATCAGCCGGGGGCGCCGGCTGTCGTCGCCGAGCTTGCGGCGCACCCAGCCGAGGTGCACGTCGATGGTCTTCGACGACGTCCAGAACGTGGTGCCCCAGACCTCCCGCATCAGCTCGTCACGGGTCACGATCCGGCCGGCGCGGGCGATCAGCGCGTGGACCAGGTCGAACTCCTTGCGGGACAGCACGATCTCCTCGACCCCGCGCCAGGTCCGGCGGCTCTCGGGGTCGAGCCGCACGTCCTGCACCTCGAACACCCGGACACGGTAGGAAGCCGCGGCGCTCCGCGCGGCGAATCCGCGGAATTTCCCCGGCCGCGCTGGACCGGCGCCCGCCGTCCGACAGCTCAGTGCCGGCGCACCGCCACCGGCTCGACGATGCCGAAGCCCCGGACCGGCCGTGCGGGCAGCCGCCGGGCCTCGAACTGGTCGTCCGGCAGCAGCGCCGCGGTGGTGGCGTCGACGATGATCCGGTTGCGCCGGGCCACCGCGGTCAGCCGGGCCGCCATGTTGACCGGCGGGCCGAACACGTCGCCGAGCCGCATCACCACCGATCCGCGTGGCGAGGCCGAGCCGGACGTCGGGCATCCGGGAGTCCCGCCCGACGACGTTGATGATCCCCTCGGCGGTGTCGTAGGCCCGGATCGGGTCGTCGTTGACGAAGAGCACCGCGTCGCCGAGGCTCTTGATCACCCGGCCCCGCTGGGCGGCCACCACGTCCGCGCACCGGGACTCGAAGAGCTCGACGAGGTCGCCGATCTTGGCCTCGGTCAGCTGGTTGGACAGCGCCGTGAAGCTGACGATGTCGGCGAACCCGACCGTCAGCTGACTGGTGTGCAGGTCCTCCTCGCCGGCGCCCACGGCCTCGACCCGGGCGATCGCGGCCGCGAGGTGGCGCCGCCAGGCGTAGATGATCAGCTGCTCGAACGGCGCGTTGAACTCCTCCACGATCCGCATCGCCGAGCCCAGCCGACCTCCCGACTCCGGGAGGGTGAGCTCCTCCACCCGCTGGACCAGTGCGGTGACCTCCCAGTCCGCCAGCCGGGCCACGGTCTGGCCGACGGCGCGGGTGAGGTTCACCGCGAGGTCGAAGTCGATGAGCCCGGACGCCACGACGTCGCTCATGGTCGAGACCGCGTCGGCGTCCGCCCGCGTGAACGCCGTCTCCCCGCCGTGCTCGGGGAAGCCGAGCGCCCGCCACAGGCGACGGATCTGGTCGAGCGTCACCCCGGTCTCCTGGGAGACCTCCTGGGCGTTGAAGACGACGTCCTCCCCGAGGATCGCGCGCTCGAGGAGCTCCTCGGGCGTCTGCTGGGTCTCCCGCTGGGGCGGCTCCCCGGGCGGCAGCTCAGGTCCCGTCATGGGCAGACCGGTGGTCGGGGCCGCGGCGGGTCAGCACGCCGGTGCGGGTGATCAGCCGACGGTTCGTGAAGGTGTACGACGCGGTCAGCCAGACCAGGAACGGCCGCACCACCCACCACACGATCCCCGCCAGCACGAGCACCCAGCCCGCGAGCGTGAGCACGTGCACGCCGGCCGCCTGGACCAGCACCCCGAGGCCCAGCAGCACGACCAGGGCGAGCACGGGCAGCAGCAGCGCCTTCGGGTGCGTGCGGGTGCTGATCACGACGGACTCGCCGTCGAACAGCTGCTTCTGCGAGATGGCCACGAGCGGATCATGTCACTGATCGACGACGCCCTCAGCCGACCGGGGCACGGGGCGCACGTGCACGACGTCGCCGGCGCCGACCACCACCTCGCCCGCCGCCCCCTGCACCACGAGCCGGCCGCCGGCGTCGATGCCGGTGGCCCGCCCCAGCAGCGGGGCAGCGCCAGGCAGCTCGACGCGCACGTCCTGGCCGACGGTCACGCAGGAGCGCAGGTACGCCGCCCTCAGGTCCTCGCCCGCCTGCTCCCCGCCCGACTGCCACCCGTCGTACTCCTCGCGCACCGCGGCCAGGATCGCCAGCAGCAGCGCGGTCCGGTCCGGCTCGGAGCCGGAGCCGATCATCAGCGAGGTGGCCGTGTCGACGGGCAGCTCCCCGGGCGCGGTGCTCACGTTGAGCCCGACCCCGGCGAGCGCGGCCGGCCCCGACGGCGTGTCGATCCGCTCCACGAGGATGCCGGCGACCTTCTTCTCCTCGAGGCCGAGCAGCACGTCGTTGGGCCACTTCAGCCGCGCGTCGTGCCCGGCCCCGCGCAGCGCCCGCGCCACGGCGTACCCGACCAGCAGCGGCAGCCAGGGCCACCGTGCGGCGTCCAGCCGGGGCCGGAGCAGCACCGTGAAGGTCAGCGCCGCCCGGTCCGGCGTCTCCCAGGTGCGGTCGAGCCGGCCGCGGCCGGCGGTCTGGTGCTCGGCGACCACCACCAGTCCCTCGTCGGCGCCCCCGCGCGCCCGCTGCGCCGCCAGCGCGTTGGTGGAGGGCGCGGCGTCGACCACCTCCACACGCGTGCCGGGGGGCGCGTCGGCCAGCCGAGCAGGGTCCAGGGGTGGGCGTGCGGGCGGCGGCGAGGTCATGGGCACTACATTGGCCCACGGACTGATGAGGTCGAGTAGGAGGCCACCACACGTGAGCGCACAGCCGGGCGAGGGCACCGACGTCCCCGACGAGATCGACATCCACACGACGGCGGGGAAGCTGGCCGACCTCGACCGGCGGCTCGACGAGGCGGTGCACGCCGGGTCGGCGAAGGCGGTCGAGAAGCAGCACGCCAAGGGCCGCAAGACCGCCCGTGAGCGGATCGAGATGCTCTTCGACGAGGGCTCCTTCGTCGAGCTCGACGAGCTGGCCCGGCACCGTTCCACGGCGTTCGGGCTGCAGGAGAAGCGCCCCTACGGCGACGGCGTGGTGACCGGCTACGGCACCATCGACGGCCGCCAGGTGTGCGTGTTCTCCCAGGACTTCACCGTCTTCGGCGGCTCGCTGGGCGAGGTCTACGGCGAGAAGATCACCAAGGTCATGGACCTCGCGATCAAGACCGGCTGCCCGATCATCGGGATCAACGAGGGCGCCGGCGCCCGGATCCAGGAGGGCGTGGTCTCCCTCGGCCTCTACGGCGAGATCTTCCGCCGCAACGTGCACGCCTCCGGCGTGATCCCGCAGATCTCGCTGATCATGGGCTCGTGTGCCGGCGGGCACGTCTACTCCCCCGCGGTCACCGACTTCACGGTCATGGTCGACGGCACCTCCAACATGTTCATCACCGGCCCCGACGTGATCAAGACCGTCACCGGCGAGGACGTCTCGATGGAGGAGCTCGGCGGCGCCCGGACCCACAACACCAAGTCGGGCAACGCCCACTACATGGGCCACGACGAGGAGGACGCGATCGAGTACGTCAAGGCGCTGCTCTCGTTCCTCCCGCAGAACAACCTCGACGAGCCCCCGGCGTACGACGACCCGGCGGACCTCGACTTCAGCGACCTGGACCGGACCCTCGACGCGCTGATCCCGGACTCCCCGAACCAGCCCTACGACATGCACGAGGTCATCACCGCGGTCGTGGACGACGAGGAGTTCCTCGAGGTCCAGTCGATGTTCGCGCCGAACATCGTGGTCGGCTTCGGCCGCGTCGAGGGCCAGCCCGTCGGGGTGGTGGCCAACCAGCCGATGCAGTTCGCCGGCACCCTGGACATCGACGCCTCCGAGAAGGCTGCCCGGTTCGTGCGCACCTGCGACGCCTTCAACATCCCGGTGCTGACCTTCGTCGACGTGCCCGGCTTCCTGCCCGGCACCGACCAGGAGTGGAACGGCATCATCCGCCGCGGGGCCAAGCTGATCTACGCCTACGCCGAGGCCACCGTCCCGCTGGTCACGATCATCACCCGCAAGGCCTACGGCGGCGCCTACGACGTGATGGGCTCCAAGCACCTCGGCGCCGACATCAACCTGGCCTGGCCCACCGCCCAGATCGCGGTGATGGGCGCCCAGGGCGCGGTCAACATCCTCTACCGCAACGAGCTCAAGAACGCCGAGGACGCCGACGCCAAGCGCACCGAGCTGATCACCGAGTACGAGGACACGCTGGCCAACCCCTACATCGCCGCCGAGCGCGGCTACGTCGACGCGGTCATCACCCCCCACGAGACCCGCGTCGAGATCGTCCGCGCCCTGCGCCTGCTCAGGTCGAAGCGGGAAAGCCTCCCGCCCAAGAAGCACGGGAACATCCCCTTGTGAGTGGGGGCGCGGAGCGTCCCCCGAGCAGGGGGATATCGCCGAGTCGGCGCAGGTTGAACGGAGGAGCGAAGCGGGGGAGGTCAACGTGCGCCGACTCGGCGCACGGGGCACCTACCGGAAGACGAAAGGGAACGGTGACCACGGATGACTGACGACTCCGCACCCACGGAGCAGACCCCGCTCCTCAAGGTCGTCTCCCCCCACGCCACCCCCGAGGAGGTCGCCGCCCTGGTGGCGGTGCTGTCCTCGCTGGGCGGCACCGAGGCACCGCCCCCGCGCCGTACGCCGGAGTGGCAGGCCCACCACCGCAAGGTGCGCCGCCCGCCCGCCCACGGGCCGGGCGGATGGAGGAGCAGCGGGCTCCCCCGCTGACCTCCCCCGCCCACGGCTGCGAGGGCAGGTGCGGCATGCTCGGGGCGTGACCCTCATCCTCGCCTCCGCGTCCCCCGCCCGGCTGCAGACGCTCCGCAACGCCGGCGTCGAGCCCGTCGTGATCGTCTCGGGCGTCGACGAGTCGCAGCTCGACGGACTCCCCCCGGCCGAGCTGGCGCTGCAGCTCGCCGAGCTGAAGTGCGCCGCGGTGGCGGCCCGCGAGGACCTGCCGCAGGACGCGCTCGTGCTCGGCTGCGACTCGGTGCTCGAGCTCGACGGCGAGGCGCTGGGCAAGCCCCTCGAGCCCTCGGAGGCGGAGCGCCGCTGGAAGGCCATGCGCGGCCGCACCGGGGTGCTGCGCACCGGTCACTGCCTGCGCGAGACCGGTTCCGGACGCGTCGCGGCGGCCACTGCCTCCACGACCGTCCACTTCGCCGACGTCTCCGACGCCGAGATCGCGGCGTACGTCGCCACCGGTGAGCCGTTGCACGTGGCCGGGGCGTTCACCGTCGACGGTCTCGGCGGCGCGTTCGTCACCGGCATCGAGGGCGACCACCACAACGTGGTCGGGGTCAGCCTGCCGCTGGTCAGGGAGCTCGTCGCTGAGCTGGGGCGCGAGTGGACGAGCCTGTGGTCTCGCTGACCTCGGGCTCGTGGTGGGGCAGCGGCAGGTGCGGCAGGTGCACCGGTCGCCGGAACACCACGGTCCGGAAGAGGTAGAAGCGGGCGACCAGCCCCAGGAACAGGCCGATCACGTTCGCCGAGATGTTGTCGCTGATCGGGTCGTCGAGGCCGAGCGCGTTCCGGCTGATCGCCAGGCAGCCGATCGGCAGCGCCATGGTGGCCACGTTGATGACGACGTACGCCGTCCGGCCGCCGTCGGCGTGCCTCGGCGGCCGGTCGCGGAACGCCCAGTTGCGGCTGCCGCGGTAGCTGATCGCCATGCCGACGGTGTTGGCGAGCACGTAGGCCCAGATGACGTGGTCGGCCAGCGGGGCGCGGTGCGCGGTGTTGAAGCCGTGCACCAGCCCGTTGAAGATGATCAGCGCGACGAGCGTGGCCACGCCGCCCACCGCGAGGAACCGGCCGGCCTCAGCGAGGACTCGCTGCCACCGGCTACCCATGGGGCAAGGCTAACTGGTGAGGACGGCCCGGCAGCGGCGCGGTGGGCGCGTCGCCGCGGCGAGCCTCACTCGACCGGCAGGCCAAGACCGCGCGCGAGCAGCATCCGCTGCACCTCGCTGGTGCCCTCGCCGACCTCGAGCACCTTGGCGTCGCGGTAGAACCGGGCGACCGGGTACTCCTCCATGAAGCCGTAGCCGCCGAAGACCTGGGTGGCGATCCGGGTGGCGGTCACCGCGGACTCGGTGGCGTAGAGCTTGGCGACCGCGGCGGCCTGCTTGAACTCCTTCATGGAGCCGCCGGTGCCGGCGTCCATGGCGTCCTTCATGGCGGCCGCGCGGTAGGTGAGCAGCCGGCTGGCGTGCAGCATGACCTCGAGGTCGGCGATCTGGAAGGCGACGCCCTGCTTGCGGCCGATCGGGCCGCCGAACGTCTGCCGCTCCCCGGCGTACGCCAGGCTCATGTCGAGGCAGGCCTGGATGCAGCCGACCGCCAGCGCGGCGATCGCGACCCGGCCGTCGTCGAGGGTGGCGAGGAACTGGGCGTAGCCGCGGCCGCGCTCACCGAGCAGGTTCGCCTCGGGGACGCGAACGTCCTCGAAGCTCAGCGGGTGGGTGTCGGAGGCGTGCCAGCCGAGCTTGTCGTAGGCCTTCTCCGCGGTGAAGCCGGGCGTGCCGCTGGGCACGATGATCGTGGAGAGCTCGGCCTTGCCGTTCTCCCGCAGACCGGTGCGGGCGGTCACCGTGACCACGCTGGTGATCTCCGAGCCGGAGTTGGTGATGAACTGCTTGGCGCCGTTGACCACCCACTCGCCGTTGTCGAGCTCGGCCCGGGTGCGGGTGGCGCCGGCGTCGGAGCCCGCACCCGGCTCGGTCAGGCCGAAGCCGGCGAGCCGGTCGCCCGCCACCAGGTCGGGCAGCCACGCCTGCTTCTGCTCGTCGGTGCCGTAGGTCAGGATCGGGTTGATGCCGAGCCCGACCGCGGCCTCGAGCGTGATGCCCATCGACTGGTCGACCCGGCCGATCTCCTCGATCGCCACGCAGAGGCTGGTGAAGTCGCCGTCCTCCCCGGCCCCGCCGTACTCCTCCGGAGCGGTGAGCCCGAACAGCCCGAGCTTGCCCATCTTGCCGACCACGTCGACCGGGAAGTGGTGCTCACGGTCCCACTGCGCGGCGTGCGGCGCGATCTCGGCCTCCGCGAACTCGCGGACGCTGCGACGGAACTCCTCGTGCTCACGGCTCAGCTCGAACGTCATGCGGCCATGCTAGCGGGATCGGTTAGCGGTTGTTAACCAGCGGGCGGCCGAGGGCCTGGGGGCGGCCGCACCCGCGGTGGCGATACCCTGCGCAACGGAGTTGGAGAAGGCAGGACCCCCGAGAGCAGGAGTGCCCAGGTGCCGGAGAGCAAGCCCCTTCAGAAGGTCCTCATCGCGAACCGTGGCGAGATCGCGGTCCGCGTCATCCGCGCCTGCAAGGACGCGGGCATCGCGAGCGTCGCGGTCTACGCCGAGCCCGACCGGGACGCCCTGTTCGTGCGGCTGGCCGACGAGGCCCACTCCCTGGAGGGTGCGACCCCGGCGGACTCCTACCTCGACATCGCCAAGATCATCGCGGTCGCCGAGAAGGCCGGCGCCGACTCGGTGCACCCCGGCTACGGCTTCCTCGCCGAGAACGCCGACTTCGCCCAGGCCGTGATCGACGCCGGGCTGGTCTGGATCGGCCCGCCCCCCGCCGCGATCGAGGCGCTGGGCGACAAGGCCAAGGCCAAGCACATCGCCCAGAGCGCCGACGCCCCGCTCGCGCCGGGCACCAAGGACCCTGTCAAGGACGCCGACGAGGTCGTCGCCTTCGCCGAGGCCAACGGGCTGCCGGTCGCGATCAAGGCCGTCTTCGGCGGCGGCGGCCGCGGCCTGAAGGTCGCCCGCACCATGGAGGAGATCCCCGACGCCTACGAGTCGGCCGTCCGCGAGGCCGTGACCGCCTTCGGCCGCGGCGAGTGCCTGGTCGAGAAGTTCCTCGACAAGCCCCGCCACGTCGAGACCCAGTGCCTGGCCGACCAGCACGGCAACGTCGTGGTGGTCTCCACCCGCGACTGCTCGCTGCAGCGCCGCCACCAGAAGCTGGTCGAGGAGGCGCCCGCGCCGTTCCTGAGCGACGAGCAGATGACCCGGCTCTACGAGTCCTCCAAGGCGATCCTGCGCGAGGCCGGGTACTACGGCGCCGGCACGTGCGAGTTCCTGGTCGCCAAGGACGGCACGATCTCCTTCCTCGAGGTCAACACCCGCCTGCAGGTCGAGCACTGCGTCTCCGAGGAGGTCACCGGCATCGACCTGGTCCGCGAGATGTTCCGCATCGCCGCCGGCGAGGAGCTGGGCTACGACGACCCGGAGATCCGCGGCCACTCGATCGAGTTCCGCATCAACGCCGAGGACGGCGGCCGCAACTTCATGCCCGCCCCCGGCACCCTGTCCGCCTGGAGCCCGCCGCAGGGCCCGGGCATCCGCGTCGACGGCGGCTACGAGAACGGCGAGACCGTCCCCGGCTCGTTCGACTCGCTGATCGCCAAGCTGATCGTCACCGGCCGCGACCGCACCCAGGCCCTGGAGCGCTCCCGCCGCGCGCTCGACGAGTTCGTCGTCGACGGCATGCCCACCGTCATCCCGTTCCACCAGGCGGTGGTCCGCGACCCGGCGTACGTCGGCGCCTCCAACCCCACCGGCGAGGGCGAGTTCACCGTCTACACGACCTGGATCGAGACCGACTTCGACAACCAGATCCAGCCCTACGACGGCGACCACGCCGAGGCCGACGAGGCCGAGGACCGGCAGAAGGTCGTGGTCGAGGTCGGCGGCAAGCGCCTCGAGGTCGTCCTGCCCGCCGGGCTCGGCGGCCTCGCCGCAGGCGGCGGCAACGGGGGCGGCGCCAAGAAGCCCAAGCGGGCCGCCGGCAAGAAGGCCGGCGCCGCCGTCTCCGGGGACGCCGTCGCCAGCCCGATGCAGGGCACCATCGTCAAGGTCGTCGTCGAGGAGGGCCAGGAGGTCGCCGAGGGCGACACCGTGGTCGTCATCGAGGCCATGAAGATGGAGCAGCCCCTCAAGGCCCACAAGTCCGGCACCGTCACCGGCCTGCAGGTCGAGGTCGGCGCCACCGTCTCCAACGGCGCCGTCATCTGCGAGCTGAAGGACTGACGCCTACGCCGCCGGCGCCGGGTCGGTCCACGGGGTTGACCACGATCGACCCCGCCGGCGGCGCCGCGTCCCCGTCGGTGGGCGCGACCAGCCCGGTCATCAGCTGGTAGGTCGCGCGCGCCATCTCCCGCTCCCCCGCCTGGAACGGGTGGAAGCTGAGCGCGAGGCCGATCTTCACCTGCGCGCCGTTGATCCAGGCCTGGTCGCCGCCGCAGGCGTCGTGCCGCAGGAAGGCCGGGTAGAGGTTGACGTACGTCGCGCGGTGGCCGGCCGCGGCGTTGCGGATCGAGCGGTTGAGCCGGCGCTCGACGTGGCGGGCCCAGCCGTAGTCGCCGGTCGCGAACGGCACCTCCGCACAGGTCCCGGTGATCGGGAGCAGCCGCGGGTAGCCCAGGACCACCACCTGCGCGTTCGGGGCGCGCCGGTGCACCAGCGCCAGCGCGTGGCCCACGGTGTGCTGGATGCGCCGCGCGTCGCGGAGCTTGGTGTCGACCCGGTGTCCGTGGACCCGCGAGGTGAAGGCCGCCCGGCACGGCCCGCCCTCGGGGTCCTGGTCGCGGACCTTCTGGCAGGTGTCGATCATCGAGCCGAAGAGGCCGAAGTCGTTGCCGCCGATGCCGACCGTGACCAGGTCGGTGTCGGCCGAGAGCGCGTCGAGCTGCGGCGGCGCGGGCGTGCCGACGACCAGCGACTGCCGGTGCTCGAAGTCCGAGGTCCTGGCGCCCGAGCAGGTCACGTCCCGGTAGGTCGCCACGTCGAGGTAGCCGGCCAGGTAGGCGGGGTAGTTGTTCGTCGAGCGCAGGCAGCCGTCGGGGTCACGGCGTGCGGTGGGGATCAGCGGTCCCGCGCTGTAGGAGTCGCCCAGGGCGACGTAGTCGAGGCCGCCCGCCGCCGGGGCCGGGGTGTCCGACGCGGTCGCCGGGGCGGTGCCCGGGCCGGCGGTGGAGATCCCTGCGGTGGACAGGACGAGCAGCGCGGTGACGAGTGCACGCCGGATCATGGTGGTTCCTCCCGTTTCGACGACACCCCGTGGGTGTCTCGCGGAAGAGTACGGCCTCTCACGGACGCCGCGGCGCCGCTAGCCTCGTCGGCATGTTCAACAAGGTGCTGGTGGCCAACCGCGGCGAGATCGCGATCCGGGCGTTCCGTGCCGCCTTCGAGGTGGGCGCGCGGACGGTGGCGGTCTTCCCCCACGAGGACCGCTGGTCGGAGCACCGGCTGAAGGCGGACGAGGCCTACGAGATCGGCGAGCGCGGCCACCCGGTCCGCGCCTACCTGGACCCGGAGGCGATCGTCGAGACGGCCGTGCGGGCCGGCGCGGACGCCGTCTACCCCGGCTACGGCTTCCTGTCGGAGAACCCGGCGCTGGCCGAGGCGTGCGCCAACGCCGGCATCACCTTCGTCGGCCCGACCGCCGAGGTGCTGACGCTGACCGGCAACAAGGCCCGGGCGATCGCGGCGGCGAAGGCCGCGGGAGTGCCCACGCTGGCCTCGGTGGACCCCTCGACCGACGTCGACCAGCTGGTCGCGGCCGCCGAGGCGCTGCCGTACCCGCTGTTCGTCAAGGCGGTCGCCGGCGGCGGGGGTCGGGGCATGCGCCGGGTCGAGGACCCCGGCCAGAATGGGCAGAGCCTGCGTGAGGCGGTCGAGACCTGCATGCGCGAGGCCGAGGGTGCGTTCGGCGACCCGACGGTCTTCATCGAGCAGGCGGTCGTCGACCCCCGCCACATCGAGGTCCAGGTCCTCGCCGACGGCGAGGGCAACGTGATCCACCTCTTCGAGCGCGACTGCTCGGTGCAGCGGCGCCACCAGAAGGTCGTCGAGATCGCGCCGGCCCCGAACCTCGACCCGGAGCTGCGGGACCGGATCTGCGCCGACGCGGTCCGCTTCGCCCGCGAGATCGGCTACCGCAACGCCGGCACCGTGGAGTTCCTCCTGGACTCGCGCGCGGCGGCCGAGGGGCGCGACCTCGGGGGGCAGTCGGGGGGCGGAGCCCCCCGACCGTACGTGTTCATCGAGATGAACCCGCGCATCCAGGTCGAGCACACCGTGACCGAGGAGGTCACCGACGTCGACCTGGTGCAGTCCCAGCTGCGGATCGCCTCGGGCGAGACGCTGGCCGACCTGGGGCTCTCGCAGGAGACCGTGGTGCTGCGCGGCGCGGCCCTGCAGACCCGGATCACCACCGAGGACCCCGCCAACAACTTCCGGCCCGACACCGGCAAGATCACGACCTACCGCTCCCCCGGCGGCGCGGGGGTCCGGGTGGACGGCGGCACGACCTACACCGGTGCCGAGGTCTCGGCACACTTCGACTCGATGCTGGCCAAGCTGACCTGCCGCGGCCGCACCTTCGACCACGCCGTGCAGCGGGCCCGGCGCGCGGTCGCGGAGTTCCGGATCCGGGGCGTGACGACCAACATCGCCTTCCTGCAGGCGGTGCTCGAGGACCCCGACTTCGCCGCGGGGCGGGTCACCACGTCGTTCATCGAGACCCACCCGCACCTGCTCGCCGCCCGGGGCCAGGGCGACCGCGGCAGCAAGCTGCTGCGCTACCTCGCCGACGTCACCGTCAACAAGCCGCACGGGGAGGCGCCGGTCAGCGTCGACCCGGTGAGCAAGCTGCCCGAGGTCGACCTCACCGTGCCGGCCCGGGACGGCAGCCGCCAGCTGCTGCTGGAGGTCGGGCCCGAGGAGTTCGCGCGCCGCCTGCGGGCGCAGGACCGCGTCGCGGTCACCGACACCACCTTCCGCGACGCCCACCAGTCGCTGCTGGCGACCCGGGTCCGCACCCGGGACCTGCTCGCGGTCGCCGGGCACGTCGCCCGGACCACGCCGCAGCTGTGGTCGCTGGAGGCGTGGGGCGGCGCGACGTACGACGTGGGCCTGCGCTTCCTGGCCGAGGACCCTTGGGAGCGGCTGGCCGCGCTGCGCCAGGCGGTGCCGAACGTCTGCCTGCAGATGCTGCTGCGGGGCCGCAACACCGTCGGCTACACGCCGTACCCGACCGAGGTCACCGACGCGTTCGTCGCCGAGGCCTCCGAGACGGGCATCGACGTGTTCCGGATCTTCGACGCGCTCAACGACGTCGACCAGATGCGTCCCGCGATCGACGCGGTGCGCGCCACCGGCCGGGGCGTCGCCGAGGTCGCGCTCTGCTACACCGGGGACCTCTCGGACCCGGGCGAGCAGCTCTACACGCTGGACTACTACCTGCGGCTGGCCGAGCGGATCGTCGACGCGGGCGCGCACGTGCTCGCGATCAAGGACATGGCGGGCCTGCTGCGGGTGCCCGCGGCCCGGACCCTGGTCACGGCGCTGCGCGAGCGCTTCGACCTGCCGGTGCACCTGCACACCCACGACACCCCGGGCGGCCAGCTCGCGACGCTGGTGGCCGCGATCGACGCCGGCGTGGACGCCGTCGACGCCGCCACCGCCTCGATGGCCGGCACCACCTCCCAGCCGCCGCTGTCGGCGCTGGTCTCGGCGACCGACCACGGCGAGCGCGAGACCGGGCTGTCGCTGGAGGCCGTCTGCGCGCTGGAGCCCTACTGGGAGGCGACCCGGCGGGTCTACGCGCCGTTCGAGTCCGGCCTGCCCTCCCCCACCGGCCGGGTCTACACCCACGAGATCCCCGGCGGCCAGCTGTCCAACCTGCGCCAGCAGGCGATCGCGCTCGGCCTCGGGGAGAAGTTCGAGCAGATCGAGGACATGTACGCCGCGGCGGACCGGATCCTCGGGCACGTCGTCAAGGTGACCCCGTCCTCGAAGGTCGTCGGCGACCTGGCGCTGCACCTGGTGGCGGTCGGGGCCGACCCGGCGGAGTTCGAGGAGAACCCGGGCAAGTTCGACGTCCCCGACTCGGTGATCGGCTTCCTCAACGGCGAGCTGGGCGACCCGCCCGGCGGCTGGCCCGAGCCGTTCCGCACCCGGGCACTCGAGGGCCGCACCTGGCAGGCGGCGGCGGAGAAGCTGGAGCCCGAGCAGGCCGAGCGGCTCCGGCACGGCGGGCCCGGCCGGCAGCGGCTGCTCAACGAGCTGCTCTTCCCCGGCCCGACCCGACAGTTCGCCGAGTCCCGGGAGACCTACGGCGACATCTCGGTGCTGCCGACCACCGACTACCTCTACGGGCTGCGGCACGGCGAGGAGCACGAGGTCTCGATCGAGGAGGGCAAGACGCTCATCCTCGGCGTCCAGGCGATCGGCGAGCCCGACGAGCGCGGCTACCGCACGGTGATGGCCACGATCAACGGCCAGCTGCGCCCGATCAGCGTGCGCGACCGCGGCGTCGCCTCGGAGGTGGCGGCCGCGGAGAAGGCCGACGCCGGCAAGCCCGGCCAGGTCGCCGCGCCGTTCCAGGGCGTGGTGACGATCGTGGTCGCCGAGGGCGACCAGGTCGCCGTGGGCGACACGGTCGCGACGATCGAGGCGATGAAGATGGAGGCCGCGATCACCGCGCCGACCGCCGGCACCGTGCAGCGGCTGGCGCTCCCGGGCACCCAGGCCGTGGACGGTGGCGACCTGGTGCTGGTGATCGGGTAGTTGCTCAGCGGCCGCCGGCCAGGTCGGCGGCGAGCAGGGACCAGTCGACGCCGGCCGACCCCCGGGTCGGCCGGGCGGCTGTCGTCCGGCTGACCTTGAAGGTCGCCCAGGTGGAGCGCAGCCCCAGCACCGCGCGGAAGGTGTCGCCGGAGACCGGGACCCGGCCCTTGCTGCCGACCAGCACCAGGGACTGCAGCCGGCCGCCCCAGTCGCCGTTGCCGTCGCGCGAGGTGACCACGATCCTGCGCAGGTTGCCGATCGCCGGCCACGCCCGCTCGAGGGTGGCGTCGCTCAGCGAGACCTTCCACGAGTGGACCGGGTTGCCGCCCCAGCCGTCGTACGGGTCCTGGCGTGCGCCGAGGTAGGGCACCGAGCCCGCGGAGGTCCAGCCGCCGGAGCTGGCGCCGAACTGGGTGAACGCGGGCTCGCCGTCGGCCACCAGCACCTCGTGACGGGTGGCGGCCACCGCCGCGTCGGAGGCCGGGTGCTCGGCGGCGACCCCGCCGTACACCTGGCAGGACCCGGTGTCGCAGATCTGGTAGTCGTCGGAGATCGGGTGGTTGCGCTCGTAGGCGGCGTAGGTGCGCGCCGCCACCGCCTGCGTGCGGACCGCGTCGGCGCTCCAGAGCGCCGGCATCTCCAGCGGCACCACGCCCCTGACGTAGTTCTCCAGGGACAGCAGGTTCACGGCGTCGCGCCCCCTGGACCCCGGGTCGGGGGCGACCGAGCGCAGCCGGCCGCGGTAGGGACGCTCGCCCAGCGAGGTCATCAGCGTGATCGGCTGGCCGTGGGCGGCGAACTGCGCGGCGCCCTTCGTGGTCGCGAAGCCGTGCCACCCGCCGCCCGCGCGGTAGCCGACCCGGGTGCCGCCGTTCTTCCCGGGGGCGAGGCGCCAGCGGCTCGCGCCGTTGTCGGGCAGGACCGTGCGCTTCTTGGCGACGAGGTCCCGCACCACGAGGCCGGCACGCGGCAGCACCACGACGGCGTCGGAGGGGTTGACGCTGAGGTGCACGCTCACGCTGCCCCTGGCCTCACCCCAGCTGGTGCCCTGGTAGTAGAACTTCGCGATGTCGCGGTAGCCCATTCCCTGCCGCGCCGCGCCCTCGGCGCCGTACTGCGACATGCCGTGGCCGTGGCCGTAGCCGTGCCCCTTGACCACGACGGTCGCCGTCGCAGGCACCCTGAAGGTGTCGCCGGCGGCGTACGACGGGGCGGTGAGCCCGACCGTCGCCGCGGCGACGGTGAGCAGGGCGGCGGCAGAGGTCAGGCGCCGACGGGTCGTCGTCATCGGTGGCTCCGGGGGTCCAAGGGGCAGGTGTGAAGTGTGTGACGACCCATCGCATCACGGGTCCCAGCAGGCCCGCAATTCACATCGACGAACTACAGATATGTAGTTCTCCGAGGTAGCGGCGCCGGCGGCGACGACGCTGTGGCCGGAACCAGGGAGGAGACTCCGAGCCACCCGGCGACTCAAGGTCTCCTCCCCGATTGCCGGACGTCAGTCATGGGGCGACTGACCTCCCCGACCGCGTCAGCTCGGGCAGTCGGGGTCTGCCTGGTCCGGGCCGCACGCGGCCAGCGTGAACAGCGTCGACCGCAGACCGAACCGCCGCTGGAAGGTGCCGGCATCGACCTGGACCGACCCCGCGTCCCCCGTGAGCGTCACGGACAGCACCCGGCCACCCCGGGCGGCCTTGCGGTCGTTGCCGTCGCGCTGGTCGACGGTGATCGACGTCAGGTTGCCGATCGCCGGCCACTGCGCCTCGATGTCCGCGTCGGAGAGCGTCTCCGTCCAGCCGTAGTAGTCCGGCGAGGCGCCCTCCCAGTCGTCGCGGTGCGCCTGGAGGTAGGGGAACCGGTCGTCGGCCACGGTCCAGCCGCCGTTGCTGGCGGAGAACTGCGCGTAGGCGAGGTCGCCGTCGTCGGTCAGCACCTGGTGGGCGGTGGCGCGGGTCGCCGCGGTGCCGCCGGAGGACTCCCCGGCGACACCGCGGTAGGCCTGGCAGGACGCGGTGTCGCACAGGTCGTAGGCGGCGCGGTTGGTGTGCTTGCGCTCGTAGGCCGCGTAGGTGCGCGAGGCGACCGCCTGGGCGCGCAGCGCCTGCTGCGGCCAGCTCGCGTACATCTCGCTGGTCACCACGCCGCGCACGTAGGCCTCCATCGGCAGCACGTCCACGGTGACCCGGTGGCCGTCGTACGACGCCGAGCGCAGCGCCCCGCGGTAGTCCCGCACCCCGCCGGCCACGAACAGCGAGAGCGGACCGTGCGCCTGGAGCTCGGCGTCGCCGTGGATGGTGCGCAGCACGTGCCAGCCCTTCGCCTTGTACGCCACCTCGCTGCGGGCGCCGCGCGCCCGGACCCGCCACCGCTTCGCCTTCTTCACGCCGTCGAGGTGGAAGGTCCGGCCCGTGTCGACCCGCCGGACCACGAGTCCCGGGGCGTCCCGGACGATCAGGGTGCCGTCGTCGGCCGAGACCAGCACCTTCATCTTGCCGCGGGCCCTACCGAAGCGGTGGTCGATGCCGCGGTAGTAGGAGCGCAGGATCTTCTTGTAGCCCGCCAGCCCGTTGTGGGCGGCGCTGTACGCGCCGTACTGGGACAGGCCGACGCCGTGCCCGTAGCCATCACCGGTGAGCGTGATCGCGGCCGGGTCGGGCACGGTGACCGGGTCGTCGGCCCGCGCGACGGCGGCCGGGCCCATCGTGGCGGCGAGACCGCCCGCGGCGACGGCGACGAGCAGGCGGCGGAGACGGAGCGCAGGCAAGACGGGACCCCCGAGGTCGAGCGAGACGTGGACGAGCATCCGAACACGCCGAGCGGCGAGCCGCAACCGGACGGCCCGCCGGACCGGGCCACGTAGGGTCCTCGCATGGTGTCGTTCTTCAGGGCCCGCAAGGAGCGCCGGCTCGCCGCGCTCGACGAGCTCCGCCAGGCGCGCAAGCTGATCGAGGAGGACGTCACGGTCTTCGGCGAGCAGCTCACCGACCTGCACGTCGAGACGCTCACGACCGAGCTGGACCCGGCGATGCGCGAGGACTACCAGCGCGCGCTCGACCTCTACGAGCGCTCCAAGACCGAGCTCCACGCCGCCCGGGAGATCGGCTCGGTGACCGCGATCGACAAGGTCCTCGACGAGGGCCGCTTCCACCTCGCCTGCGTCCTCGCCCGCCGCGACGGCGACCCGCTGCCCGAACGGCGCGAGCCCTGCTTCTTCAACCCCCAGCACGGCCCCTCGGTCCAGGACGTCGCCTGGACCCCGCCCGGCGGCGTCGAGCGCGAGGTCCCCGTGTGCCGTTCCGACCTGCGCCGGATCACCGGCGGCGAGGACCCCGAGATCCGCCTGGTCCGCGTCGGCGACCGCTACGTCCCCTGGTACGCCGCCGCGCGGGAGCGCGGGCTGCTCGACTCCACCCTCCGCCCCGCGGCCACCGACGGCGTGCCGAAGTACGTGATGCTCGAGGCCGACCTCAACCGGGCTCGCCGGAACACGCGCGGCCAGTGAGTCCTGGAGGTACCGTCCCACCATGGTGTGGTTTCTCAGGGCCCGCAAGGAGCGCCGGCTGGCGGCGCTCGACGAGCTCCGCCAGGCGCGCAAGCTGATCGAGGAGGACGTCACGGTCTTCGGCGAGCAGCTCACCGACCTGCACGTCGAGACGCTGACGACCGAGCTGGATCCGGCGATGCGCGAGGACTACCAGCGCGCGCTCGACCTCTACGAGCGCTCCAAGACCGGGCTCCGCGCCGCCGGCGACACCGCCGCCGTGACCGCGATCGAGGACGTGCTGCACGACGGGCGCTTCCACCTGGCCCGCGTCCTCGCCCGCCGCGACGGCGACCCGCTGCCCGAACGGCGCGAGCCCTGCTTCTTCAACCCCCAGCACGGCCCCTCGGTCCAGGACGTCGCCTGGACCCCGCCCGGCGGCGTCGAGCGCGAGGTCCCCGTGTGCCGTTCCGACCTGCGCCGGATCACCGGCGGCGAGGACCCCGAGATCCGCCTGGTCCGCGTCGGCGACCGCTACGTGC
The DNA here is from genome assembly GCA_963826155.1 of uncultured Actinomycetota bacterium. Taxonomy (GTDB): domain Bacteria; phylum Actinomycetota; class Actinomycetes; order Propionibacteriales; family Nocardioidaceae; genus Nocardioides. The sequence goes on from CAWGVX010000002.1 coordinate 2,858,375, forward strand.
CGTGGCACGAGGCGGCGCAGCCCACGCCGGGAGGCTCGGTCGCCGGCTCGATCGCGGCGATCACCGGGCGTCGGGCCCACGTGATCCGTGGCAACACCCCGGACACCGACCGCGGCGTCGCCGAGGCCTACACCCGGTCGGGGTTCAACCCGCCCGGCGGCGGGGGCATGTCGATCTGACCCCTCCGGGGTGACGGGTCAGACCCGGTGCAGGCGGCGGGCCGCCTCGGCGACCGACCCGCTCATCGAGGGGTAGACCGTGAAGACCTGCGCGAGCTGGTCGGCGGTCAGCGACTCGGCGACCGCGATCGAGATCGGGTGGATGAGCTCGCTGGCCCGCGGGGCCACGACCACCCCGCCGACGACCACACCGCTGCCGGGTCGGCAGAACAGCTTGACGAAGCCGTCGTGCACGCCCTGCATCTTCGCCCGCGGGTTGCCCGACATGCCGAGCGTCACGGTCTCGACCTGCATCTCGCCGCTGTCGACCGCCTTCTGCGAGACCCCCACCGTGGCGATCTCCGGCGCGGTGAAGACGTTCGAGGCGACCCTGCTCAGGTCGAGCGGGTGCACGGTGTCACCGAGGAAGTGCCACATGGCGATCCGGCCCTGCATGGCCGCCACCGAGGCGAGCATCAGCACGCCGGTGCAGTCGCCGGCGGCGTACACCCCTCGCGCGGAGGTCCGGGAGACCCGGTCGACCTCGATGAAGCCGCCGTCGTCGAGGGAGACGCCGGCCTCCTCCAGGCCCATGTCGGCGGTGTTCGGCACCGAGCCGATCGCGAGGATGCAGTGCGAGCCCTCGACCGTGCGCCCGTCGGTGAGCGTCACGGTGACCTTGTCGCCCTCGCGCACCACCGAGTCCATCCGCGACTTCGACAGCACGTTCATGCCGCGGCGGGTGAGCACGTCCTCCAGCACGGCGGCCGCGTCGGCGTCCTCCCCCGGCAGCACCCGGTCGCGCGAGGACACCAGCGTCACGTCCACGCCCAGGGCGAGGTAGGCGCTGGCGAACTCCGCACCGGTCACACCGGAGCCGACCACGATCAGCTTCTCGGGCACCTCGGTCAGGTCGTAGACCTGCTCCCAGGTGAGGATCCGCTCGCCGTCGGGCTGCGCGGACGGCGAGGTCCGCGGGGCCGCGCCGGTGGCGACGAGGATCGCGTCGGCCTCCAGCGTCTCCTCGGTGCCGTCCGCCCGGGTCACCACCACCCGCCCGGGGCCGTCGAGCCGGCCGCGGCCCTCGAGGATCGTGACGTCCTCGCGCGCCAGCCGGCGCCCGATGTCGGAGGACTGGTCGGCCGCGAGCTGCTTGACCCGCTGGTTGACCCGGGCCAGGTCGACGCGCACGGTGGTGGCGGCGTCCCCCTCCCCGTCCTGCAGGAGCACGCCGAGCTCCGCGGCGCCCTCGACCTCGGTCATCAGCTCGGCCGTGGCGATCAGGGTCTTGCTGGGCACGCAGTCGGTCAGCACCGCCGAGCCCCCCAGGCCGTCGGTGTCGACGACCGTCACCCGGGCGCCGAGCTGGGCGGCGACCAGGGCGGACTCGTAGCCGCCGGGGCCGCCGCCGACGATGACGACGCGCTCGCTGCTCGCCATCACAGGTTGATCATGTGGCCGGCGATGCCCTCGACGGCCTCCTTCATCGCCTCCGACAGCGTCGGGTGCGCGAAGATGTTGCGGGCGACCTCGTCGGCGGTCAGGTCCCACTGCTGGGCCAGCGTCAGCGCCGGCAGCAGCTCGGTGACCTCGGGGCCGATCATGTGGGCGCCGATGATCTCGTTGTACTCCGCGTCCGCGACGATCTTGACGAAGCCGACGCCCTCGGCCATGCCGCGCGCCTTGCCGTTGGCGGAGAACGGGAACTGCGACGTCTTGACGTCGTACCCCTTCTCCTTGGCCTGCGCCTCGGAGTAGCCGAAGGAGGCGATCTGCGGCTGGCAGAACGTCGCCCGCGGGATCATGTCGAAGTCGATCTCCAGCGTCTCCGCGCCGGCGATGGTCTCGGCGGCCACCACGCCCATCGCCTCGGCGGTGTGCGCGAGCATCAGCTTGCCGGTCACGTCACCGATGGCGTAGACGCCCTCGACGCTGGTGCGGCCGCGACCGTCGACCGCGATCGCGCCGCGCTCGGTGAGCTCGACGCCGGTGCTCTCCAGGCCGTAGCCCTCGGTCCGCGGCGCGAAGCCGAAGGCGGCCAGGAACTTGTCGGCCTCGAGCACCTGCTCGTCGCCTCCTCCGGCGGGCGCGACGGTGACCTTCACGCCGCTGCCGGTGTCCTCGACGCCCTTGACCGCGGTCGAGAGGAGCACCTTCACGCCGAGCTTCTTGTACTGCTTGAGCAGCTCCTTGGAGACGTCGGCGTCCTCGGTGGGCACCATCCGGTCGAGGAACTCGACGATGGTGACGTCCACACCGAAGTTCTTCATCACGTAGGCGAACTCGACGCCGATCGCGCCGGAGCCGCCGATCACCACCGAGCCGGGCAGCGAGTCGGTGAGGATCTGCTCCTCGTAGGTGACCACGTTGTCGGAGAGCTCCACGCCGGGCACCAGGCGGACCTTGGCGCCGGTGCCGATGATCAGGTTGTCGCAGGAGTACGACGTGACGTTGCCGTCGGCGTCCTTCACGTCGACGGACTTCGGGCCGGTGAGCGTGCCCCAGCCGTTGATCTCGGTGATCTTGTTCTTCTTCATCAGGTAGTGCACGCCCTTGGCGCTGGCGTCGGCGACGCCCCGGCTGCGCTTGTGGGTCGTGCCGAAGTCCATCGTGGCGTCACCGGAGATGCCGAAGACGTCCTTCTCGTGGGTGATGATGTGCGCGATCTCGGCGTTGCGCAGCAGCGCCTTGGAGGGGATGCACCCCACGTTGAGGCAGACTCCGCCCCAGTACTTCTCCTCGATCACGGCCACCGACTGGCCGAGCTGGGCTGCACGGATGGCCGCCACGTAACCACCGGGGCCGGCACCAAGGACGAGAACGTTGAAGTGGGTCACGGCCGCCAGCCTATGAGTTGGGGCCGTGGGCGGCCAAGGCAGGGACTAGTCTGCGGTCCTGTGACGCTCTACGCCGCCTACGGGACCAACCTCGATCCCGCCCGGATGAGCTCGCGCTGTCCCCACTCACCGCTGCGCACCACCGGCTGGCTCACCGGCTGGCGGCTGACCTTCGGCGGCGAGGAGCACGGCTGGGACGGTGCGCTGTCGACGATCGTCCAGGACCCCATCGAGCAGGTCTTCGTCGCGATCTACGACGTCACCAGGGACGACGAGCAGCTGCTCGACGGCTGGGAGTCCGCCGACTCCGGCCTCTACCGCAAGACCAAGGTGCGGGTCTCGACGCTGGCGGGCGAGGTCGTGGCGTGGACCTACGTGCTCGACGCCTACGAGGGCGGCCTCCCCTCGGCGCTCCACCTCGGTGTGCTGGCCGACGCGGCCGAGGCCGCCGACGCGCCCGCCGACTACGTCGCCGCACTGCGCCGCAGGCCCTGCCGCTCGACGGGGCTGTAGGCCGCGAGACCCGGGCGGGCACCGGCCGGCCCGCGGCGTGTCCGACCTCCCGGCGCTGCTGACGAGCATGGAGCAGGCCGGGCTGCCGCTGGACGCCTCGATCGGCCCGCTGCCCGAGCTGCCGACGGCCACCCAGCTGGCGGTCTACCGGATCGTCCAGGAGTGCCTCACCAACGTGGTGAAGCACGCCGGTCGGGTGCCCACCTGCCTGACCATCGCGTCCGAGGGGAACGGCGTCCGGGTCGAGGTGCGCAACGGTCCGGGCACCGGCGCCGACACCCGCGGCCCCGGGTCGGGACACGGACTCGTCGGCGTGCGCGAGCGGGTGCGCGCGACCGGCGGCACGGTCAGCGCGTCCCAGACCCCCGACGGCGGGTTCGAGGTCGTGGCCAGGCTCGACCCGACGGTGGCCCCGTGATCCGCGTCCTGCTGTGCGACGACCAGGAGCTGGTGCGCGCCGGCTTCCGCCTGATCCTCGACCTCGAGGACGACATGGAGGTCGTGGGCGAGGCCTGCGACGGGCGGGCGTGCCTCGCCGAGGTCGCCCGGACCGCGCCCGACGTGGTGCTGATGGACATCCGGATGCCGGTGATGGACGGCGATCGAGGCCACGCGTCGCCTCGCGCGCCGCCTCCTCGCTCGGCCCGGGTCCTCGTGCTCACCACCTTCGGGCTCGACGACTACGTCTACGAGGCCGTGCGCGCCGGTGCGAGCGGGTTCCTGCTCAAGGACGTCCCCCGCGACCAGCTGGTCGCCGGCATCCGGGTGATCGCCCGCGGCGAGACCCTGCTCGCGCCCAGGCTGACCCGGCGCCTGCTGGAGCGGTTCGTCGCGCGCCGCCCCCGGCCACCGGCGTACCGGTCGTAGCTGGCGCGGCTGAGCGCTCGCGAGCTGGAGGTGCTCGGCCTGGTGGCCGAGGGGCTCTCGAACGCCGAGATCGCGGACCGGCTGGTGCTCGGCGAGGCCACGGTGAAGACCCACGTCGCGCGGATCCTGACAAGCTCGACCTGCGGGACCGCACCGTCGACCACCGGCAACCGGGCCCGGGACACTAGAGTCCCGCCTCGTGAGCACAGAGCAGACCCCCCAGCAGCCGGATCCCACGCAGCAGGCGCAGCAGGCCGCCCGGAGGCTTGCCGAGCTGACCGGCGTCGAGCAGCACGACGTGGCCCTGGTCCTCGGCTCCGGCTGGCTCCCCGCGGTCGACGCGCTGGGCGAGGTCACCGCCGAGGTGGCCACCACCGACCTGCCGGGCTTCTCCGCCGCGGCCGTGGCCGGCCACTCCGGGAAGATCCGCTCGGTCCGCTCGGGCGACAGGAACCTGCTGGTCTTCCTCAGCCGCACCCACTACTACGAGGGCAAGGGCGTGCGCGCCGTCGTGCACGGGGTGCGTACGGCGGCCGCGGCGGGCTGCCGCGCGATCGTGCTGACCAACGGCTGTGGCGGGCTGAAGCCGTCCTGGGAGCCCGGCACCCCGGTGCTGATCAGCGACCACATCAACCTGACCGGGAAGAGCCCGATCGAGGGCGCGAACTTCGTCGACCTGACCGACCTCTACTCCAGCCGCCTGCGCGCGATGTGCCGCGAGGTCGACCCGTCGCTGGACGAGGGCGTCTACGTGCAGTTCCCCGGCCCGCACTACGAGACGCCCGCCGAGGTCCGGATGGCCGGCGTCCTGGGCGGCCACCTGGTCGGCATGAGCACCACCCTGGAGGCGATCGCGGCCCGCGAGGCCGGCATGGAGGTGCTGGGCCTCAGCCTGGTCACCAACCTGGCCGCCGGCATCAGCGACCAGCCGCTCAACCACGAGGAGGTCCTCGAGGCCGGCCGCGCGGCGGCTAGCCGGATGGGATCACTGTTGGGCCGGGTCGTTCCGCTGATCTGAGGTCCTCCCGGGGCTCGGTCCACCACTTCGCCACCGTGACGTCGGTGCTGCTGTGGGCGAGCACCGAGACCAGCACCACGACGGCGGTCAGGGCGAGCACCTCCCCGGCGTACGGCATGCCGCTGAACGCGATGATCAGCCCGTAGGCCACGCTGGCGAAGCCCTTCGGGCCGAACCAGGCCACGGCGATCCGTTCCCGCCGGGTGAGCTCGCTGCCCAGCAGGCACAGCCAGACCGGCAGCGGGCGGGACAGCAGGACCACCGCGACCGCCAGCAGCAGGCCGCTCCAGCCGGCGTCGGCGAAGACGTTGGCGTCGAGCAGCACCGCGAAGGCCAGCAGCGCGGCTCCCTTGACCATCTCGCTGATCAGCTCACCGGTGTGCCGGAAGCTGTTCGAGGCGCCGGGACGGATCGTCGCGATGGTCGCGCCGGCGATGAAGGCGGCGAGGAACTGGTTGGCGTCCAGCACGTCGCACAGCGCGAAGAGCAGCACCGCCAGCGAGAGCGGGCCGAGCGGCTGCAGGGTGTCGATGACCCCGACGCCGGGCAGCCGCAGCAGCTGGACGACGAACAGCGGCACCACCACGCCGAGGACGACGCCGAGCCCCAGCTCGAGCAGCAGCGAGGGCCACTCGGTGGCGTAGCCGTGCGGGTGGGCGCCGACGGTGCCGGCGATGATCAGCACCGCGGGCAGGGCCAGGCCGTCGTTCAGGCCGCTCTCGATGTTGAGCACCTCGCGCACGCCCCTCGGCACGTCCTCCCGGCCCACCAGGGCCGAGGCGAAGACCGGGTCGGTCGGGGCGAGGATCGCGCCGAGCACGCACGCCGGGCCCCAGGGCAGCCCGGTCAGGTAGTGGGCGAGCGCCGCCACGATCGCGAAGGTCAGCGGCATCGCGATGACCAGCGGCCGGGCCGCCGACCAGCCCGAGCGACGCAGCACGCGGACCGAGGCGTGCTGGCCGTCGGTGAAGAGCACGGCGAACAGCGCCACCTCGGCCACGCTCTCCACCGTGTCCTTCGGGACCGAGACGACGTCGAGGAGCAGCGGCCCCGCGACGACGCCGGCCGCGAGGAACACCGCCGATGTGGAGAGCGGGCTGCGCGACGCGAGGGCCGAGAACAGCACGGCAGCGAGCAGGGCGAGGCCGAAGGTCATCAGGAACGCCGTCACCACACCACCCTAGGGGCGCACCTCCGGAGCCGGGCGCCGGTAGCCTCGCGGCGTGAAGATCCTCATGACCGGCGCGGCCGGTGCCATCGGACGTGTCCTGACCGTCGGCCTGCAGGACCGTGGCCACGAGATCGTGGGCCTGGACCGCGTGCCGCCCCCGGACGGGTACGACGGGCCCTGGCACCTCCTCGACTGCACCGACCCCGACGCCGTGGCCGCGGCCTTCGCCGAGCAGCCGCTGGACGCGGTGGTGCACCTGGCCGGCAACCCGACCGAGGGCAGCCTGCCGGAGTCGTTCACCTCCCACGTGGTCACCACCGCCGCGCTGCTCGACGCGATGGTCGAGCACGACGTGGGCCGGCTGGTCTACGCCTCCTCCAACCACGCGGTCGGTCGCACGCCGCGCCGCGACCTGCTGACGGCGGAGGCGCGACCGCGCCCGGACACCTTCTACGGCGTCGGCAAGGTGGCCGCCGAGGCCGTGATGAGCCTCTACGCCGACCGCTACGGGCTCGACACCGTCGCCTGCCGCATCGGCTCCTTCCTCCCCGAGCCGGAGACCCTGCGGCACCTGGCGACCTGGCTCTCCCACGACGACTGCGTGCGCATGGTGGAGGCCTCGCTCACCGCCACCGCCCCCGGCTTCGCGGTCCTCTACGGCATCTCGGCCAACACCCGGGCCTGGTGGGACCTCGAGCCCGGCCGGGCGCTGGGCTACGACCCGCAGGACGACGCCGAGGAGTTCGCCGACCGGGTCGGGCCGCGCACCGAGGACGAGGCCGAGGCCGCACACGTCGGCGGTCCGTTCGCCACCCCGGAGTTCTACCGGCCGGCCCTCGACCGGGCCTGACCCTCGAGGCCGACCTCAGCTCGCCGCGCCGGGCTCGGGCCGCGGTCGGAGCAGGAGCAACGCGCCGATCAGGAACGCCAGCGCGCCGAGGCAGGTGGTCAGCGCCGCCAGCACCGCGTCCACCTCGGTCGCGGTCGAGGGCACGACGTACGACGTGACCGCCGAGACCCCGAACGCCACGCAGCCCGCCAGGTTGACCGTCGCGATCCGGCCGTCCGGGCCGGGGTGGGGCCGGCGGCGCCACGATCCGCCCGTCGCCGCCCAGGCCAGTCCGCCCGAGACCAGGAAGCACACCGAGCCCAGGGCGTCGGGTCGCCACACGACCTGGTTGTAGTGCGCCGACCCGACGGCGTGGTCGAGCGCCCGCAGGGTGGTGGCGTTGAAGAACAGCGTCCCGAGCAGCTGCCACGAGGCGCTCCACCAGGCCGTCCGCTCCGCCGACCGCGACGTGGACCACCACTGGACCAGCGCGGCGGTGGTGAAGAACAGCGAGCCGACGAAGAAGACCGCGCCGTCGGCGCGCAGGCCGACGAGCTCGGCGAACCCCGGCAGCGGCCCCACCAGGAAGCAGGTCGAGCCCACCGCGAACAGGGCGCCCGTCCACGCGGTGGCGGCATCCGGGCGCCTGCGGACCTGCCGGCCGGGACCGGCCACTCGTCGCACGGCGATGCCACCCAGCCTCCCGGACCGAGGCCCGGTCACGCGTCGTCCGGCACGGGTGAGCCCCGGGCGCCCGGCCGCCGGCGTTTGGCCGCGGGAGTTGACTCGGGGTCATGACGCTTCCCACCCGAACCCTCGGTTCCACCTCCCCCCTGACCGTCTCGTCCCTGGGCCTCGGCTGCATGGGCATGTCCGAGTTCTACGGGACCGGCGACGAGCAGCAGGGGATCGAGACGATCCAGCGGGCGCTCGACCTCGGCGTGACGTTCCTGGACACCGCCGACATGTACGGGCCGTTCACCAACGAGCGCCTGGTCGGCAAGGCCATCGGCGGACGCCGCGACGAGGTGCAGCTGGCCACCAAGTTCGGCAACGAGCGCGCCGAGGACGGCACCCGGCTGGGCATCAACGGCCGGCCGGAGTACGTCCGCGCCGCGTGCGACGCCTCGCTGCAGCGGCTCGGCGTCGACCACATCGACCTCTACTACCAGCACCGGGTCGACAAGACCGTCCCGATCGAGGAGACGGTCGGCGCGATGGCCGAGCTCGTCGAGGCCGGCAAGGTGCGCCACCTCGGACTGTCGGAGGCCTCCGCCGCCAACATCCGCAAGGCGCACGCCACCCACCCGATCACCGCGCTGCAGACGGAGTACTCGCTGTTCACCCGCGACCTCGAGGACGAGGTGCTCCCGACGATCCGCGAGCTCGGGATCGGCCTGGTCCCCTACTCCCCGCTCGGGCGCGGCCTGCTGACCGGCGCGATCACCGACGAGGGGTCGCTGGCCGAGGGCGACTCCCGGCGTACGCCGTACTTCCCGCGCTTCCGGGGCGAGGCGCTCGACGCCAACCTGGCCCTGGTCGCGCGGATCCGCGAGATCGCCGATGCCAGGGGCTGCACGCCCGGCCAGCTCGCGCTGGCGTGGGTGCTCGCCCAGGGCGAGGACGTCGCGCCGATCCCGGGCACCAAGCGGGTGAAGTACCTCGAGGAGAACGTGGCCGCGGCCGACGTGCGGCTCAGCGAGGACGACCTCGCCGCCCTGGAGCACGCCGTGCCGAGGGAGGCGGTGGCCGGCGCGAGGTACGGCGACATGAGCTCGATCGACGCCTAGGTCGGGACCACCGGCTGCTCGGTGTCGATCAGCGAGGGCGGGCCGACCGCGAGGCCCTCCTCGGCCTCGGGGGCCGAGGCCCGGGCCTCGGCCAGCACCTCGGCGGGCACGTGCCGTTGAAGGAACCGCAGCGCCATCCGGCTCGAGGGGTGCACCCCCACCGTGGCCACGACGATGATCCCGGCGATGACCAGCCAGCCGGTGGCGCCCCAGTTCATCGCGAGGTAGGTGTAGAGCGCCGGCGCCCAGACCCGGCCCAGGGTGCCGCTGAGCTCGGAGGCGCCCTGGTAGGCGCCGCGCTGGCGCGGGTCCATCAGCTCGGCCTCGAAGGACCAGCTGGCCGCCGAGAGGTAGAGCTCGGCGCCGGTCACCGTCACGTGCCCGACCCACACCAGCGCGATCGTCAGCCAGCCGACCGTGTCGTGGGTGGCCAGGGTGATCAGGCAGGAGAGCACGAAGAAGGCCGAGGACACCCGGACCGCCTTCAGCGCGGTCGGCACGTCCTCGACGCCGCGGGAGGCCACCATCGGCAGGAAGATGCACATCACCGTGTTGGTGCCGAAGAGGAAGGCCAGCAGCACCCGCGGCGCGTCGGTCTCCTCGACCAGCCACAGCGGGATCACGATGTTGAGCAGCACCTGGTTGGTCCAGAAGACCCCGGAGAAGAACTCCGTGAGCAGCCAGCCGGGGTTGCGCAGCGGCCCGGGGCCGGGGACCTTCACCTTGCGCTCCTCGGCGGTGCGGTCGTCGTGGGGCGCGCGCGGCAGCCGTCCGATCGCGACGGCGTTGACGAGGAAGACCGCCGTGGTGAACCACGGCAGCGCGTGCAGCACGTGGTTGGAGTGGAAGGCCAGGGCGATGCCGCCCACCAGCGACCCGAGGGTGAAGCCGACGTTCAGCGCGGAGTACATGTAGGCGCGTGACTTCACCCGCTCGTCGGGCGGGAGCACGTCGATGGTGTAGGCGCCGTTGGCCGCGCCCCCGAGGGCGCCCATGACCTCCATGCCGACCGCCATGACGACGTAGCCCCGGAAGTCGGTGATCAGGGGCCAGAACGCGAACATCGCCGCCTGCCCGGTCGCGCTGAGCGCCCACATCCGCTTCGGCCCGAAGCGGTCGACCAGCTTCCCCATCGGCAGCGCCGCGAGGAACGACGCGATCCCCGCGAAGGTCAGGCCCAGGCCGACCTGGGCCGCGGTCAGCCCGACTATCTGGGTGAAGAACACCGCCGACCCGGTCATGAACGTGCCCTCGCCGAGCGCGAACAGCAGCGACTGGAGCGCCAGCCGGCCGGCCAGCGGTGACGGTGGCCGGAGGTGGCGGAGGAGGGAGGTGAACATCGCGGTCATCGTCCCCGCAGCCCGCCCCCGCTGTCGCGGCATTTTCGTGGGTCCCGCGTCGACCGCGACGGTGGCATGGTGGGCCCCCTACACGGAGGAGACGCACATGGACGACGCCGAGGACACCGCCACGCCACCGCAGTCGGAGATCGCCGAGATCGAGGAGGAGCGCCAGCGCCGCCTCGCCCCCGAGAACCGGCCGGAGAACGCCGAGATCGACAACAGCGGCACGCCGTTGCCGACGGTCGAGGAGTTCGAGCGGCGCAGCGCCGCCGAGGACACCGAGGGCAGTGCCGGCACCTCCGACCCCAGCGAGACGTTCCGACAGATCCAGCCGTCGGAGGAGGAGGTCGCCGAGATCGAGGAGGAGCGCGCACGCCGCCTCGCCCCCGAGAACCGGCCGGAGAACGCGGTCGTCGACAACACGGGTCACCGGGAGCCGGGCAGCCCCACGTGACCGAGGATCTCGCCGACCACGTCCGCGAGCGGTCGCGTCGCGTCGATCACCACCCCGGCGTCCGGGATGTCCTCCCCGGTCCGGTGGAGTCGCACGACGAGGTCGCGCTCGGCCGGTCTCGATCCCCACTCGCCCTGCGGGCGCTGGTCGAGCCGCCGGTGCAGGGTCTCGAGATCGATGTCGAGGACGAAGACCTCGTCGAAGAGGTCGATGAACTTCGAGAAGTTCCGGGACCCCCCGCAGAAGAAGGTGACGGGCTCGCGATGGTCCGCCACCAGGGTCCGCACCCGCCGTACGTCCCAGATGTGGTGCTCGTGTGCGGCGGTGTCCGTCGCCTCACCCGTCTCGGGGTCGCCCTGGTACGCCAGCTCCCTGTCGCCGTTGACGGCCTGGTAGCCGCGGCGGTTCAGCTCCTGGCACACCGAGGTCTTGCCCGTTCCGGAGACGCCCTCGACGAGGTAGTTGCGAACACCCACCGGGGCAGTATCCCGCCCCCCTGCGCTCCGGGCGTCCGCGGCCACCGACCAGGTTGAGACATGCCCGAACTCATCGAGCCCGATGCCGAGCGTCACGCCGCATGGCTGGAGTCACACCGCGAGTGGGGACCCGGGATGCACGAGGACGGATTCGGTATCGGTCCACACGATGAGCTCGAGAGTGCCGCAGGCTTCGCCGCCTGGGTGGACAGGCTCCGCTCCCTCCCGGGCCGGCTGTGGTGGATCGTCGAGCAGGACATCGTGCTCGGTGGCATCGTGCTGCGCCCCTTCACGAACGACGAGGTGCTCCGTGTGGGGCACATCGGCTATGGCATCCGCCCCTCAGCCCGTGGCCACGGCCTTGCGACGTGGGCGCTGGACCGGGCTCTGGGGCACGCTCGGGAAGCAGGACTGGAACGCGTGCTCCTGGTCTGCTCGGACGACAACGCCGCCTCGATCAAGACCATCGAGCGAAGCGGCGAAGTCCTGGACAGGATCCTCGACGACGAGCACGGCCTGGTGCGCCACTACTGGATCGACCTCTGAGTCGATGCTGGATCGAGTCCTCCCGGGTCTGTAGGTTGCCGCCGTGCGTGGTGACGGCAGGACTCGGATCCGTCTCGCGGAAACGGAGGATGCAGCTGCGATCGCCAGCATCCACATGATGACTCGGTCGGTGACCATGCCCTATCTACCGCCGCAGAAGCGCAACCACCAGCAGGTGACCGAATGGGTCAGCGACGTCGTCCTCGAACAGTGCCGTACCTGGGTCGCAGTGCTCGATGCGGAGGTCGTGGGCTATGCGGCCCTGGATGGTGACATGCTCAAGCATCTGTATCTGCGGCCGGACGTCCGTCGGCAGGGGCTCGGCACGCTCCTGCTTGATGAGGTCAGGCGCCACAGCCCCGAAGGGGTTTCCCTGCGTGTCTTCCAGGAGAACACCGATGCCCGCGCGTTCTACCGGCGTCATGGCTTTGCCGTCCTCGACACCAGCGATGGGGCTCGCAACATGGAGAGTCTGCCCGACATGACGCTTCGGTGGGTGCCGAACGGTGAGCACAGCCACGACCGTCAGGTCGATTGAGGGTAAGGCCGCACGCTCATACCGATGAGCGGTCGACGTTCAGAAGTCCCTGACGAACCGATGACACGCATGAACTCTGCCGAACTGTTGGCGTAGATCGGCCTCCACCATTGGGTCTTGTGTATCCGCGTGGAAGAAGCCAGCTCGAGGGATCAATCCGGGTGACACGGTCGCGGCGACGTTCATCTCGGCCTCACCCTCCGCGAAGACATGGAGGTATCGGTACCTGATCTCAAACCCGCAGGCTTCGTACCAAGCGACAGTGCCGAGGTCGTCGCGGGTCCAAGCATCCAGTTGGGCGACCCCGCTCCGCCGCAGGCGGCGGATGAGTTCCTCAACCAGCGCTGAGCCCAGCCCGGTTCGCTGGTGATCGGGGTGGACGACGATGGTGTCGATTGTCGCGCCGTGAGGGGCGGAGGATGCCTCGCAGATCGCGATGACCTGTCCTTGCGTCGCTGCGACCAACGACCACCCATCGGTCGATTCCGGGTGCTTGCGCCACACGTCGTCGTAGTAGCTGGTCTTGAGGAATCCAAGGACACGGCAGCGCAACCAACTGGCTTCGTCTGTGTCGAGATAGTCCCGAATCAGTGGTTGGCTCACGCTGCTGATCATGCCCGAGGCGAGTGATGGGGCTCCGTCGCTATCGACCTCTCGTGCCGCATGCCGCGCGGGTTCACGAGCAGTGCCCGCACCACCGCTGCGCCCGCCGAAAGTTTTACCTTGCACTTTCCACCGGTCCGGCTGACGAGCCCGATTTCGGGGGTCGACTGTCGGTGGTCTCTGCTGGACTTGTCCCATGCTGATCACCGATCCGCAGGGCGAACCCGTCGAGCTCGACGAGCTCGACGCCGCCGGCCTGCTCGAGGTGCTCGGCGACAACAAGCGCACCCTCCGCGCCTCCGACCGGGACCGGATGCGGCTGGTCAACCAGTGGTGCATCGTGCACCCAGCCCGCCACGACGCCGACGGCATCGCGACGTTCGACCCGTCCGGCCTGCCCGGCGTCCTGCACGAGGACGAATCCCTCGGCGGGGAGGGCTGCCCCGCGGTGGCGGCGTTCACCCCCGAACCCCTCGCCGCGACCCTGGGCCTCGGCAAGGTCGCGGCCAAGCACCTGATCGCCGACACCCTCGACCTGCACCACCGACTGCCCCGCTGCTGGAAGCGGGTCGAGCGCCTCGAGGTCGACGCGTGGAAGGCCCGCCGCGTCGCGCAGCTCACCCACCCGCTCTCCCAGGCCGCCGCCGACGACGTCGACCGTGCACTCGCACCGGTCCTGCCCTCGTGCTCGTTCGCAGCCATCGACCGCGCGGTGGCCGCGGCCATCGCCACCCACCACCCCGACCTGCTCGCCGAGAAGACCAAGCAGGGCAAGGACGCCTGGGACGTCACCCTCTCCCACCCCGGGCCCACCGACTTCGCCGGCACCAGCTGGATGGAGGCCACCGGCGACACCCTCGCCCTGACCGCCTTCGAGGACCGGCTCAGCCAGATCGCCGCCGACCTGGCCGCCGCCGGCGACACCGACCCCCTCGGCGCCCGCAAGGCCAAGGCCATCGGCATCCTCGCCGGCCAGGACCCCCAGGGCCCCGAGGCCGACCTCCTCGACCTCGCCGAAACAGCCTCCCCCGACCCCGAGTCGCCTCGGCAGCCCCGCCGCTCCCGCAAGCCGACGACCCACCTGTTCCTGCACTACTCCCTGACCGACCTGCTCGGCCTCGGCGCCGACGACGACTACATCGCCGGTCGCGTGGAGGGACGCGGCAATGTCCTGGAGGAGAAGATCCAGACCTGGGTCGCCGCCTCCGCCGTCACCGTCACCCCCGTCCTCGACCGCCACGCGGGCGAGGAGCCCCACCCGGTCCCGCCCCGCCTGGACCCCGCCGTCCTCGAAGCCATCGGCTCCTGGGCCGGCAACCCCGACGCGACCATCACACCGGTCCTCGACCTCAACCGGCAGTGGGCCGTCGACGGCCACGACGCCCCCGAGGCCATGCGCGAGCAGGTCATCCAGCGCGACCAGCACTGCGTCCACCCCTGGTGCCAGCACCCCGCCCGCGCCGCGGACCTCGACCACACCATCGCCTACGTCCCGATCGACGAAGGCGGGCCACCCGGACAGACCGCGCCCGACAAGATGGCGCCCCTGTGCCGGCGACACCACCGCTGCAAGACCACCGGCCGCTGGCGCTACCGACGACTGCCGGACGGCAGCTACCACTGGACCGGCCCCCACGGCCGCACCTACCTGGTCACCCGCTCCGGCACCACCGAGCTCCACCCCCACTGAGCACCCGACCGCCCACACCCGCGGCCCTCATGTGTTCCGCCGAACAGGAACGGCCCCATCGGTCCCAGGACGCCGGATCGCAGGGAGCGTCGCGGCCGCAGTAGCGTGCCGCCCATGACCGACGTTGCCGACCTGCTCGAGCGCGCCCGCGCCTGGGCCGCCGAGGACCCCGACGACCAGACCCGGGCCGAGCTGGAGGGGGTCATCGCCGACGTCGAGGGCGGCGCCGACCCGGCGGACCTCGCCGACCGGTTCGACGGGACGCTGGAGTTCGGGACGGCGGGGCTGCGCGGCGCGCTCGGCGCCGGCCCCAACCGGATGAACCGCGTGGTCGTCACCCGCGCCGCGGCCGGGCTGGCGGCGTACCTGCGAGACCAGGGCGCGACGCCCGGCAGCAGCGTCGTCATCGGGTACGACGCCCGCCGCAACTCCGACGTCTTCGCGCGCGACACCGCCGAGGTGATGACCGGCGCCGGCCTCACGGCGCTGCTGCTCCCCCGGCCGCTGCCGACACCCGTGCTGGCCTTCGCGATCCGCGAGCTCGGCTGCGTCGCCGGCGTGATGGTGACCGCGAGCCACAACCCGCCGCAGGACAACGGCTACAAGGTCTACCTCGGCGACGGCAGCCAGATCGTGCCGCCGGCCGACGCCGGCATCGCCGAGCGGATCGCGGCCGTGGGCCCGCTGGGCGACGTCCCTCGCGGCGCCGCCGGGACCGTGCTGAGCGAGGACGTCGTGAACCGCTACCTCGACACGGTCGCCGGTCTCGCCGAGGACGGCCCCCGCGACCTCGACCTCGTCTACACCCCGCTCCACGGCGTCGGCGGCACCTCGGTCGTGCAGGTCCTCGAGACCGCCGGCTTCGCCGCGCCGCGGGTGGTGACCGAGCAGGAGCAGCCCGACCCGGCGTTCCCGACCGTCGCCTTCCCCAACCCCGAGGAGCCCGGCGCCATGGACCTGGCCCTGGCGCTCGCGGAGCGGGTCGGGGCCGACCTCGTGGTCGCCAACGACCCGGACGCCGACCGGTGCGCCGCCGCCGTCCCCGGCCCCCACGGCTGGCGGATGCTGCGCGGCGACGAGGTCGGCGCGCTCCTGGCCGCCCACCTGCTGCGCCGCGGCGCGAAAGGCACCTACGCCGCCTCCATCGTCTCCTCGTCCCTGCTCGGGCGGATGGCGCAAGCGGCGGGACAGCCGTACGCCGAGACGCTCACGGGCTTCAAGTGGATCGGCCGGGTCGACGGGCTCGCCTTCGGCTACGAGGAGGCGCTCGGCTACTGCGTCGACCCCGAGCACGTGAAGGACAAGGACGGCGTCTCTGCGCTGTTGCTGCTCTGCGAGCTCGCCGCGGGCGCCAAGGCCGAGGGGCGCACGCTCACCGACCTGCTCGACGACATCGCCGCCGAGCACGGGCTGCACGCCACCGACCAGCTCTCGGTCCGGGTGACCGACCTGGCCGAGATCGGCGCCGCCATGGAGCGGTTGCGCGCGACGCCGCCGACCAGCCTCGGCGGGCTCGCCGTCGAGCAGGTCGACGACCTCGCCGAGGGCTCCGCCGACCTGCCGCCCACCGAGGGCCTGCGCTACCGGCTCGCCGAGGGCGGCCGGGTCGTGGTCCGCCCGAGCGGCACCGAGCCGAAGCTCAAGTGCTACCTCGAGGTCGTCGTTCCCGTCACCGAGGGGGACGGTGTCGAGGCGGCCCGGATCTCGGCCGCCGGCCGGCTGGACGCGCTGCGCAACGACATCAAGGCCGCGGCCGGGATCTGAGCGAACCCTGGTTCAGGGTCAGGGCTCAGGGGCAGGGCTCAGGCGACGAGCGTCGCGGCCAGGCCGATCGCCGCTGCCACCAGGCCGACGATCTCGGGCCAGGCGGGACGGCGGTGCACGCCCCGGGCGAGCTCGAGCTGCTCGTCGGAGAGCAGGCCGATGCCCCGCTGCGCCCGGGCGTCCTCGGCGAGCCGGGAGATGCGCTCCTCGACGAAGACGGCGTAGGAGTCGGTCGGGCCGGGCCGGTCGGCGTCGCGACGGTTGGACTTCATGGCCTGGCGGCGGCTGCGGCCCACCGCCGGGGAGACGTAGCGCTGCTCCCCCGCGCTCACCGCGAGCACCTGCCGGACCGCGACCCGCTCGATGGCACCGAGGGGGATCCGCACGGTCTCGAGCATGTTGCGCATGACCAGCTCGTCCGCGGTCGCCCACAGCCCCGGGCGCAACATCGCGGCCCAGGCGAGGATCCCGAGGAACAGCGCCGCGAACACCACCGGGAGCGAGAATCCGTGCTCGCGGTCGACCACGCCGATCACCACGACGGCGGCGGCCAGGACGACCGCGGTCGCGCCCATCACCCGTCCACTGGTCGGGCGGAACCGCTCCACCGGCCCGTCGGTGCGGGATGCTTGCTCGGACACTGCGCCAACTCCTGTCCTCGATTGCCTTCCCCCGGTGAGGCAACCCTATGCTGGGCCGGTGACAAGCACCCCCTCCACTGCCATGCCCGCGGGCCGGCAGCCGGCGGACCTCTCCGACCTCACGCGGTCGGACGAGTCGCTGCGCCGGTTCCTGCACGGCCTGCCGGGCGTCGACCAGGTCGGCGCCGAGGCCCGGGCCGCGGGACTCGGCACCCGCTCGATCAAGACCACGGCCAAGGAGTTCGCGCTCGACCTCGCGATCCGGATGGTCGACCTGACCACCCTCGAGGGGCAGGACACCCCCGGCAAGGTGCGCGCGCTCGCCTCCAAGGCGATGCACCCGGACCCCGCCGACCCGACCTGCCCGATGACGGCGGCGGTGTGCGTCTACCCCGACATGGTGGCGACCGCCAGGGAGGTGCTCGGCGACAGCGGCGTGCACGTCGCCGCGGTGGCCACCGCGTTCCCGAGCGGCCGCGCCGCCCTCGACATCAAGCTCGCCGACACCCGTGACGCCGTCGAGGCCGGGGCCGACGAGATCGACATGGTCATCGACCGCGGTGCGTTCCTGGCCGGTCACTACCAGCACGTGCACGACGAGATCGTCGCGGTCCGCGAGGCGTGCGCACGCCCCGACGGCACCAGCGCCCACCTCAAGGTCATCTTCGAGACCGGCGAGCTGCAGACCTACGACAACGTCCGCCGCGCCAGCTGGCTGGCGATGATGGCCGGCGCCCACTTCATCAAGACCTCCACCGGCAAGGTCCAGCCCGCGGCGACCCTCCCGGTCACCCTGGTGATGCTGGAGGCCGTCCGCGACTTCCGCGAGGCCACCGGGCAGATGGTCGGCGTGAAGCCCGCCGGCGGCATCCGCACCGCCAAGGACGCCATCAAGTACCTGGTGACGGTCAACGAGGTGGCCGGCCCCGACTGGCTCGACCCCGACTGGTTCCGGTTCGGCGCCTCCACGCTGCTCAACGACCTGCTGATGCAGCGCACCAAGATGAAGACCGGTCGCTACTCCGGTCCCGACTACTTCACGCTGGACTGATGATGACTGCCTTTGAGTACGCCCCCGCGCCCGAGTCGCGCAGCATCGTGGACATCAGGCCGTCGTACGGCCTGTTCATCGGCGGCGAGTTCGTCGACGGCCACGGCACGCCGTTCAAGTCGATCAGCCCGGCCACCGAGGAGGTCCTCGCCGAGGTCGCCGAGGCCGACGAGGCCGACGTCGACAAGGCGGTCGCCACCGCTCGCAAGGCCTACGACAAGGTCTGGGGCCGGATGCCCGGTCGCGAGCGCGCCAAGTACCTCTACCGGATCGCCCGGATCATCCAGGAGCGCGGCCGCGAGCTCGCCGTCCTGGAGTCCCTCGACAACGGCAAGCCGATCAAGGAGACCCGCGACGTCGACATCCCGACGGTCGCCGCGCACTTCTTCTACTACGCCGGCTGGGCCGACAAGCTGGAGTACTCCGGCTTCGGCAGCACCCCGCTCGGCGTGGCCGGCCAGATCATCCCGTGGAACTTCCCGCTGCTGATGCTGGCGTGGAAGATCGCGCCGGCCCTGGCCTGCGGCAACACGGTCGTGCTGAAGCCGGCCGAGACCACCCCGCTGACCGCGCTGCTGTTCGCCGAGATCTGCCAGCAGGCAGACCTCCCGCCGGGCGTGGTCAACATCATCACCGGCGCCGGCGACACCGGCCGCGCGCTGGTCGCGCACCCCGGGGTCGACAAGGTCGCGTTCACCGGCTCCACCGAGGTCGGCAAGGCCATCGCCCGCACCGTGGCCGGCACCGACAAGAAGGTCACCCTGGAGCTGGGCGGCAAGGCCGCCAACATCGTCTTCGACGACGCGCCGCTCGACCAGGCCGTCGAGGGCATCGTCAACGGCATCTTCTTCAACCAGGGCCACGTGTGCTGTGCCGGCTCCCGCCTGCTGGTGCAGGAGTCGGTGGCCGACGAGGTGCTCGCCCGGCTCAAGCGCCGGATGTCGACGCTGCGGGTGGGTGACCCGCTGGACAAGAACACCGACATCGGCGCGATCAACTCCGCGGAGCAGCTGGCCAAGATCAAGGAGCTCTCGCAGATCGGTGAGGACGAGGGCGCCGAGCGCTGGTCGCCCGCCTGCGACCTGCCGAGCACCGGCTTCTGGTTCCCGCCGACGCTGTTCACCGGCGTCTCCCAGGCCCACCGGATCGCCCGCGAGGAGATCTTCGGCCCGGTGCTGTCCGTGCTGACCTTCCGGACGCCCTCCGAGGCGGTCGAGAAGGCCAACAACACGCCGTTCGGCCTCTCCGCCGGTGTGTGGACCGACAAGGGCTCGCGGATCCTGCACATGGCCAACGCGCTGCGCGCCGGCGTGGTCTGGGCCAACACGTTCAACAAGTTCGACCCGACCAGCCCGTTCGGCGGCTACAAGGAGTCGGGCTACGGCCGCGAGGGTGGCCGGCACGGCCTCGGGGCCTACCTGAAGGGAGCCGAGTGATGAGCCCTGCGCCGCGCATCGACGTCAGGAAGACCTACAAGCTCTACATCGGTGGCGCCTTCCCCCGCTCGGAGTCGGGCCACTCCTACGTCGTCAACGACACGAAGGGGACGTTCGTGGCCAACGCCGCCCTCGCCTCGCGCAAGGACGCCCGCGACGCCGTCGGCGCCGCCCGCAAGGCCTTCGCCGGCTGGTCCGCGCGCACCGCCTACAACCGGGCGCAGATCCTCTACCGGGTCGCGGAGGTCATGGAGGACCGCCGCCCGCAGTTCGTGCAGGCCGTCGTCCAGTCCGAGGGCCTCTCGGCCGGCCGGGCGGACAAGGTCGTCGACGAGGCGATCGACCGCCTGGTCTGGTACGCCGGCTGGGCGGACAAGATCACCCAGGTCGTCGGCAACGCGAACCCGGTCGCCGGGCCGTTCTTCAACCTCTCCACCCCGGAGCCGACCGGCGTGGTCGCGGTGCTGGCGCCACAGCAGTCCTCGCTGCTCGGCCTCATCAGCGTGGTCGCGCCCGCGATCGTCACCGGCAACACCGTCGTGGTGGTCTCGTCCTTCGAGCGGCCGCTGCCCGCGGTGACGTTCTCCGAGGTGCTCGCCACCTCCGACGTCCCCGGTGGCGTGGTCAACATCCTGACCGGCTCCGCGGCGACCATCGGCCCCTGGCTGGCCTCGCACATGGACGTCAACGCCCTCGACCTCACCGGCATCGCCGGCGACGCCACGCTCGCGACGTCGCTGGAGGTCGCGGCCGCCGACAACCTCAAGCGGGTGCGACGGGCTCCGGCGGCCGAGCCGGACTGGACGCTGGAGCCGGGCCTCGAGGCCATGACGGCGTTCCTGGAGACCAAGACCGTCTGGCACCCGATCGGCGTCTGAAGGATCAGCGGCCGAGCCCTCAGCGCAGGGAAAGCCGCACGACCCGGTCGCTGACCGACGGCGACTCGCCACCGACCAGCCAGGCGGTGTCGCCGTCGGCCAGCACGGCCGTGTCGGCGAGCGGCGTCGGCAGGTGGCCGGCCGGCGTGAAGCGGCGGGTCGAGGGGTCGAACCACCACATCCTGCCGGTGACCCGGTGGGCCGAGGGCCGACCACCCACGATCAGGATGCGGTCGCCGAGCGGCACCGCGGCGGCATGCCCGAGAGCCTGCGGCAGCCGGGCGACCACGCGGGCGTGACCGTCGGCGCCGACCTCCTGGACCGCGCGCTGCTCGACGCCCGCGCGCTCGCCGCCGAACAGCCAGACCGACCCACCCCCCACCGCGCTCGCGGCGTAGCGCACCGGCAGCGGCAGCCGGCCCACCGCTCGCCAGTGCCGGCCGTCGCGACTGGCGAGGATCGCCGGCATCGCGGTGCTCGTGCCGTCGTAGCCGCCCAGCACCAGCACCCGGCCGCCCACGGTGGCCGTGACCAGGTCCGAGCGGGGCTGCGGGAGGTGTCCGGCGACGGTCCACGCACCGCCGTGGCCCGCCTGCACGGTCGCCTGCTCGCTGGCGTTGCCGCCCCCGACCACGAGCACCGTGCCGTCCCGCGCGGCGCCCGCCGTGTCGTGGACCGGCACCGGCAGCGGCGCGGCCGGGGTGACCGTGCCGGCCGCCGGGTCGACGCTCAGCACCCGGTCGGTGGAGCTGTCGCCGGCCACCAGGCCACCGGCCACGGCGTACCGGCCCCCACCGGTGGGCGCCACCGCCGCGCGGGCCACGGCGTACGGCAGCCGCCAGCGCTCGGCGTGCACGACGAGGTGCCGCGGCGCCGGGGCCGTGCTCGCCGTGCTCCCCGTGCTCGCCTTGCTCGACGGGGACGGCGTGGCGCTGCTGGACGGGCTCCGCGAGGGAGCCGCCGCCGGGGTGCCGCCGCCGGAGCAGGCGCTCGCGGCCAGGGCGGAGAGCGCCACCAGCAGGGTGAGGGAGCGCCTCACCGCAGGTTGCCCGTGTGGCCCAGCGAGTAGCGGCCCGGCTGCGGCCAGACCAGCAGGCCGTGCGGGCTGCCGCCGACCCGGATCTTGGCCACCAGCCGACCGGTGCGGGTGTTCCAGCCGTAGACGTAGCCCGAGTACCGGCCCGAGAGCCACAGCGTCCGCCCGTCCGCGGAGATCCCGCCCATGTCCGGCGTGCCGCCGCCGGGGACCGGCCAGGTGTCCACCACGCGGTGCTTCGCCAGGGAGAAGACGCTCACCTTGCCCGCCATCCGGTCGGAGACGTAGAGGAAGCGGCCGTCCCGGCTGGGGTAGATGCCGTGCGGCATCATCGGCAGCCGGGTGCGGCCCGCGACGTGCAGCCGGTCCCACGGCAGCCGCAGCAGCAGGTTGCGGCCCATGTCGGCGACGTAGAAGGTCCGCCCGTCGGGCGCGAGGCGCACGTCCTGCGGCTTGGCGCCCGCCGGCAGGGCGAGCCGCCCGGTGACCCGCTCCCGCAGCGTCGAGATGCGCAGCAGGGATCCGCTGAACTCGCAGCTGACGAGGAAGTAGCGCCCGTTGGCGGAGAAGTCGGCGTGGTTCGGTCCGTTGCACGACCGGTCGGTGACCGCCTTCTGCACCTTGAAGGTGTGCGGGTCGGCGAACACGATCCGCTGGTGCTCCTCGTCCATCACCACCGCGTGCTTGCCGTCGGGGGTGAAGTAGAGGTTGTAGGGGCGGTCGACCGGGTAGCGGTGGGTGATCCGGCCCGTGCGCGGGTCGAGCGCGTCGATCCGGTTGGAGGCGCTCGCCTCGACGTAGAGCGTGCGCAGGTCGTAGGACGGTGTGACGTGCTGGCTCAGCGACCCGGTGTGCAGCACCCGCACGACCTTGTGGGTGCGCTGGTCGATGACCGTGGTGATCGGGGCCCCGAAGGAGTTCGGGACGTAGAGGTACGCGGGGTCGTCGCGGACCCTCGACCGCTCGTCGGCCGGCGACCTGATCGAGGCGTAGACGTCGCCGTCCTGCACCGCGGGCATGCCCGGGAGCGGATGCCGGAACGGCCGCGACACCGGAGGCGTGGACGCCGCGTCCCCCGTCGTCGCCGATCCGCTGGGACCGCTCGGGGAGCCGCCGGCGCCACCGGGACCGGAGGGGCTGCTGGAACCGCTGGGGTCCTGGGAGGTGCGGGCGGCCGGCGTCGGGGAACCACCCGAGCAGCCGCTGAGCGCGGGCGCGAGCAGCAGCAGTGCGGGCACCAGGCCGGCCACGGCCCGGCGTACGTCGACGATGGGCACCAGCCGACCTCCTCCGCAACGACGCACCCGGCCCAGCCAAGCGAACCACCTGCTGCCAAACCCGGCGCCCGGACGCGGCAGAATGGACGGGTGCGCGCGCAGGTCATCGTCCTCGCCGGCCCCTCGGGGGCCGGGAAGTCACGGCTCGCCGAACGCCTCGGCCTGCCGGTGCTCCGGCTGGACGACTTCTACAAGAACGGTGACGACCCCACCCTTCCTCGGCTCAGCGAGGGCGCCAACGCCGGCATGGTCGACTGGGACCACCCGGACTCATGGCTGCCGCAGGACGCGCTCGCGGCGCTGGAGCAGCTGTGCCGGGAGGGGCGGGCCGAGGTGCCGGTCTACGAGATCTCCCGGGACGGCCGCTGCGGGTGGAGCACCCTCGAGCTCGGCGACCACGCGCTGTTCGTCGCCGAGGGGATCTTCGCCCAGCATGTCGTGCAGCCCGCGAGGGACGCGGCGCTGCTGGCGGCGGCGTACTGCGTGCGCCAGCACCCGCTGGTGACCTTCTGGCGGCGGCTGACCCGGGACCTGCGGGAGCGCCGCAAGCCCCCGCTGGTGCTGGTGCGCCGCGGCCTCGCCCTGATGCGCGACCAGCGCCGGGTGGTGGCGGGCGCGGTCGACCACGGCTGCGTCCCGGTCACCCCGGAGGAGGCGCGGGCCTCCATCCACCAGCTGCGCCGGCACTCCGGCGCCGCCTCCCGCTGACCTCCGTCCACAGGCCGCGAGCTGCGGCTTCCGCGCGACCCGGCTCGCGGGCAGCATGGACGCCATGGACCTCCAGCTGCAGCCGACCGCGGTCCGGCGCGCCTGGGCCGGCGGCGACGGGGCGGCCGACGAGCTGGCTCGCGCGGCCGGCCACGCTGCCGGGGCAGGCGACCGGGCGGGGGCGCTGGCCGGGATCGCCTCCTGCGTCGCCGACGCCGCCCGCGACCTCGAGGGCGCGCTCCGGGTGGCCCGCGCGGTGCTCGAGGAGCACGGTGCCGGTCTCGCGGAGTGCCTGGCCAACTTCGCCGCCACCGACGGCGCCAGTGCGGGGCGGTTCCACGGGCTCTCGCCCGGGCCCGGCCCATGAGCTGGTACGCCGGCGTCGTCGCGGACCTGCGCTCGAGCCTCGCTCGGCTGCTCGCGCTCGACCTGTGGCCCCCGACCGAGGTCGCGCGCACGATCGGCGAGCTGGCCGCGGGGGTGCTGCGGGCCGCGGCCGAGCCGCCGCGGCCGGACCCCGCCGACCTGGCGGAGGCCGGCGAGCGGTGGCTGCTGGTCGAGAGCGCCGTCGACCGTGCGGGTGAGGACCTGGCCGCCGTCTCCCGCGCCGTCGGGCCCGCGGTCTGGTCGGGACGCACCGCCGACGGCTTCCGCGGGTCGCTGCACCGGCTCACGGCCCGGATCGGCACCGTGGGCGTGGCCAGCAGCGGCGCCGCCGCGGCCATCACGACGCTGGGCGACGCGATGACCGACGCCCGGGCGCGCCACGCCCGCGGCGTGGCGCGGATCCGGTCGCAGCAGTCACTCGGCTGGTCGTGGTCCGACCTCGACCCGTTCGCGCTCCGGGACCGGCTGGTGGCGGTCGTCGAGGACCTGGTGGCCGGCCTCGCGGACCTGGTGGGTGCCTACGAGGACGCCGACGCCGCGGTCGGGACCGCCCGGCGGTCGATCCTCGACGCGGTGGAGGGCATCGAGCTGCCCACCCACCTCCCCGAGGCCGGGCACCCCTCCGCGATCACCGTCGTGAACGGCTGGGACGGCCGGCACGGTCCGCTGCACGGCCCGGCCCTCCGCAGCTACGACCACGCCTGGGCCCGCCTCTCCCCCGGGCAGCAGCGCGCCGTGCAGGACGCGTTGGCCGGGGCTCGCAGCGGCCCGGAGCAGGCCTGGGTCCTGGCGGCCGTCGGCGCCGGCCTGAGCGGCCCCACGCTGCGGCGCTACCTGGGCCGGCTGCGGTCGATGACCCCCGCGGAGGTCGCCACGCTCGAGCCGACGACCCGGCTGCGGGACCCGGGCGGGCACCCGTTCCGTCAGCCCGACCCCACGACCTGCGGCTCGGCCAGCCTGGTGCTCGCCCGGATGCTCGACCGGCCGGCCTACGCCATGAGGGTGCTCACCGGCTACGACCCCGCCACCGGCGAGGTCGACCCGGGCCCGGTCGGCGACCGCTTCGCCTCCGAGGCGCTGGCGATGCACGAGCGGACCAACGGGCTGCGCGACGCGGGCGGTGGCTGGCAGGTCCCGTGGCCGCAGGCGCTGGGCACCCAGCCGTGGGCCGTCGCCCGCGCGATGTCCACGGTCGCGGGTGTTCCGGGCAGCGCCTACGCCGTCACCCTGGTCGACCCGCACGACCGCGGGCCGTCGTACGACGCGGTCGCGCGGGCCAGCGACGCCGGCCACCCGGTGCCGGTCTTCGTCGGCGACGACCTCTCCCCGCGCCACGTCATGCTCGTGACTGCGGCCGACGAGGGCGGGCTGACCGTCTACGACCCGGCCGACGGCCGCGAGGTCGTCCTCACCCGTCGGGACTGGACCGCCGGTGCGCTGCCGACCGGGTGGAAGGAGCCGTGGGCCGTCGTGACGCCGTCCTCCTGAGTGGGAGGCTCAGGCGTCGCTCGCGAGGGCGGCGTACCCCGGCTTGACCACGCCGTCGATGATCGCCAGCCGCTCGTCGAACGGCAGGAACGACGACTTCATCGCGTTGATCGTGAACCAGCGCAGGTCGTCGAGGGTGTAGCCGAACGCCTGCACCAGCGACCACATCTCGTCGGTCATCGAGGTCTGGCTCATCAGCCGGTTGTCGGTGTTGACGGTGACCCGGAAGCGCAGCCGGGTGAGCAGCCCGATCGGGTGCTCGGCGATCGAGGTCGCCGCACCGGTCTGCACGTTGGAGGCCGGGCACATCTCCAGCGGGATCCGCTTGTCGCGGACGTAGGCCGCAAGCCGGCCGAGCTCCACGCTGCCGTCCTCGGCGACCTTGACGTCGTCGATGATCCGGACGCCGTGGCCGAGCCGGTCGGCGCCGCACCACTGGATCGCCTGCCAGATCGACGGGAGGCCGAACGCCTCGCCGGCGTGGATGGTGAAGTGGAAGTTCTCGCGCTGGAGGTACTCGAACGCATCGAGGTGCCGGGTGGGCGGGAACCCCGCCTCGGCGCCGGCGATGTCGAACCCGGCGACCCCGCGGTCGCGCCACGCGACGGCGAGCTCGGCGATCTCCATCGACCGGGCCTGGTGACGCATGGCGGTGAGCAGCTGGCGGACCACGATCCGCCCGCCGGCGGCGGCCATGCCGGCCTCGAACCCCTCCTGGACGGCGCCGACGACCTCGTCGAGGGTCAGGCCCTGCCCGACGTGCTGCTCGGGCGCGTAGCGGATCTCGGCGTACACCACGCCGTCCGCGGCCAGGTCCTCGACGCACTCGCGGGCCACCCGGGCCAGCGACGGGCCGGTCTGCATGACCGCGACCGTGTGGTCGAAGGTCTCCAGGTAGCGCTCCAGCGACCCGGAGTCGGCGGACTCGGCGAACCAGCGACCGAGGGACTCCGCATCGTCGGCCGGGAGCTCGTGCCCGATGTCGGCGGCCAGCTCGAGGATCGTGGCGGGCCGCAGGCCACCGTCGAGGTGGTCGTGCAGCAGCACCTTGGGCGCCCGCAGCACCTGGTCGCGGGTAGGGACGGTAGGTTCCGGTGAGGCGGCGGTCATGCCCGCCATCCAACCACCAAGGCCCACCTTCCGACGCGGACACGAGGAGCCCCACATGCGCGTCTTCACCACCCTGGCCGAGGTCGCGGCTGCGGCCGGCGAGGAGATCGGCACCAGCGACTGGGTCACGATCGACCAGGAGCGGGTGAACAGGTTCGCCGAGGCCACCGACGACTTCCAGTGGATCCACGTCGACGTCGAGCGCGCGAAGGAGGGGCCGTTCGGCGGCACCATCGCCCACGGCTACCTGACGCTGTCGCTGCTGCCCCTCTTCGGCAGCCAGATCTTCGAGCTGCAGACCCCCGGCGCCAAGCTCAACTACGGGCTCAACAAGGTGCGCTTCCCCACCCCGGTGCCGGTCGGCTCGCGGCTGCGCGCCACCTGCACCTTCACCGCCGTGACCGACGTCGCCGCGGGCAAGCAGGTCACCATGAACTACGTGGTCGAGATCGAGGGCGAGGCCAAGCCCGCCCTGGTCGCCGAGTTCCTGGTGCTGCTGCTGCCCTGACCCACCGGGTCGTCCGCACGAGCGGGTGCTAGAGCCTCCGCTGATGCGGACGACCCGGTGCGGTCAGCTGATGCGGTCGATCACCAGGGGCGAGGGCTGGTACGACGCGGAGCCGGTCCCCTCCGGGCCGGTCGCGATGTCGTAGCCGCCCTCGAGCGAGGCCAGCGCCCGGTCGAACCGCTCCGGCTCGTCGGTGTGCAGGGTGAACAGCGGCTGTCCGGCCGTGACCGCGTCGCCGGGGCGGGCGTGCCAGACCACGCCGGCGCCGGCCTGCACCGCCTCGCCCGCCCGGGCCCGGCCCGCACCCAGCCGCCAGGAGGCCAGCCCGACCGCCATGGCGTCGAGCCGGGTCAGGGTGCCGGAGGCGGGCGCGTCCACCACGTGGGTCTCGCGGGCCCGGGGCAGCGGCGCCTCCGGGTCGCCGTCCTGGGCGCGGACCATCTGCCGCCACACGTCCATCGCCGAGCCGTCGGCGAGCTTGTCGGCCGGGTCCACGTCGGTGACGCCCGCGCCGGCCAACATCTCGCGGGCCAGCGCCAGGGTCAGCTCGACGACGTCGGCGGGGCCTCCGCCGGCCAGCACCTCGACCGACTCCGCGACCTCCACGGCGTTGCCGGCCGTCCGGCCCAGCGGCGTCGACATGTCGGTGAGCAGCGCGACCGTGTGCACCCCGGCGTCCTGCCCGAGCGCCACCATGGTCTCGGCCAGCTCGCGGGCGTCGTCGACGTGCTTCATGAACGCGCCGGTGCCGACCTTGACGTCGAGCACCAGCGAGCCGGTGCCCTCTGCGATCTTCTTCGACATGATCGAGGAGGCGATCAGCGGGATCGCCTCCACGGTGCCGGTGACGTCGCGCAGCGCGTAGAGCTTCTTGTCCGCGGGCGCCAGCCCGTCACCGGCCGCGCAGATCACCGCGCCGACCTTCTCGAGCTGCGCCATCATCTCGTCGTTGGAAAGCGCGGCGCGCCAGCCGGGGATCGACTCGAGCTTGTCGAGCGTGCCTCCGGTGTGCCCGAGGCCACGGCCGGAGAGCTGCGGCACCGCGACCCCGCAGGCGGCGACCAGCGGGGCGAGCGGCAGCGTGATCTTGTCGCCGACGCCGCCGGTGGAGTGCTTGTCGGCGGTGCGCCGCGACAGCGAGGAGAAGTCCATCCGCTCCCCCGAGGCGATCATCGCCGCGGTCCAGCGGGAGATCTCGCGCCGGCTCATGCCGTTGAGCAGGATCGCCATCGCGAGCGCGGACATCTGCGCGTCGTCGACCGACCCCCGGGTGTAGGCGTCGATCACCCAGTCGATCTGGCTGTCGGTGAGCTCGGCCTGGTCGCGCTTCGCCGAGATGACCTCGACGGCGTCGTGCTGCGCCATGGCAGTCCTTCCTGCGTGGGTGCCCGAGAGGTTCAGTGGAGGTCGTCGGCGCCGAAGGCCTGGGGCAGCACCTCGGCCATCGTGCGCCGCCCGAGCGGCGTCATCAGCTGCAGCTCGTCGCCGCCCTGCTCGAAGAGCAGCTGGCGGCAGCGGCCGCACGGCATGATCACCTCGCCGTCGCCGTTGACGCAGACGAAGTGGGTCAGCCGGCCGCCGCCGGTGGCGTGCAGCTGGGACACCAGGCCGCACTCGGCGCACAGGACCACGCCGTACGCCGCGTTCTCGACGTTGCAGCCCACCAGCAGGCGGCCGTCGTCGGCAAGGGCGGCGGCGCCCACGTGGTAGTTGCTGTACGGCGCGTAGGCGCGCCCGGCCACCTCGACCGCGGCGTCCCTCAGCGACTCCCAGTCGACCTCGACCGGGCCGGATCCGTCCGCCATCGCGTCAGCTCTTCACGTAGGGCTCGCCGTCGGCGGCCGGCGGGCGGACCCGTCCGACGAAGCCGGCGACCGCGATGATCGTGGCGAGGTACGGCGAGGCGCGCAGCAGCTCCGGCGGCATCTTGCCGAGGAACGCCAGCTGGCTCTGCAGGGTCCACATGAACCCGAAGAACAGCGCCGACAGCGACGCCCACACCGGGTGCCAGCGGCCCATGATCACCGCGGCCAGCGCGATGAAGCCGTTGCCGGCGGAGGCGTCCTGGTCGAAGGAGCCGGTCGAGCCGACGGTGAACCAGGCGCCGCCGAGGCCCGCGAACACGCCGCCCAGCAGGACCGCCTGCCAGCGGATCCGGTTCACCTTGATGCCGACGGTGTCGGCGGCCATCGGGTGCTCGCCGACCGAGCGGACCCGCAGGCCCCACTTGGTCTGGAACAGCAGCACGGTCACGATCACGACCGAGGCGTACATCAGGTAGGCCAGCAGCGTCTGGTTGAACAGCGTGGGCCCGATCACCGGGATGTCGGCCAGGCCCGGGATCGCGATCGGGGCCAGGATCAGCGGGTCGTTGAGGTACTGCTTGATGCTCGGATCGTCGGGGATCTGGCTCAGCAGGAAGCTGGTCAGGCCGGTGGCCAGGGCGATCAGCACGACGCCGAGCACCACCTGGTTGACGTGGTAGCGCATCGCGAAGACCGCCAGCAGCGCGGCGATCGCGACGCCCGCGAGGATGCCGCCGACCAGGCCCATCTCGGCGCTGTAGAACGCGCTGGAGAACACCGAGGCGAGGAACGCGCCGGTCAGGAACTGGCCCTCGATCGCGATGTTGATGACGCCGGCCCGCTCGCACAGGCAACCGGCGAGCGCCCCGAAGACCAGCGGCGTGGCCAGCTTGACCGTGCCGGGCAGCGGGTTCGCGATCACGAGCGTGGTCTGGTCGGCGTAGGACCAGACGATGAACCCGACGAAGAACGCGATGCCGACGACGATCGAGGCGAGCGTGCCGACGATGCCCCGCGGCACCTTGTTGGCCGCGGCCGCCCCGAGGGCGACCAGCGCCAGCGCGAAGCAGATCCAGACGATCCGCAGGCCGTTGATCTCGGTGCCGAGGTCGTCGGCGGTGACCCGCTCCCCGGTGATGTACTTGACCGTCGGGTCCTTGATGTCGAGCGCGAACCACAGCAGCAGCAGCGCCACGATCGCGAAGACCACGACCAGCTTGACCTGCCGGCGTACGTCGGCCCGGTCCCGGACCTGCGCACCGCCGACCTGCTCGACGTCGCTCGCAACTGCGGCGCTCATCCGCCCCATCCCTTCGCCATCACGGTCTTGTTCTCGTCGGTCGCCCTCATCCGCAACATCCCCTGCACCAGGGCGGGGGCGGCCACGAAGAGCACGATGAGTGCCTGCAGCACCTCGGTGAGCTCCTTGGGGGTGCTCGCCGCGCTCGCCTGCATCGCCACGCCCCCGACGCTCAGCGCGCCGAACAGCAGGCCGGCCAGCACGGTGCCCAGCGGCGTCGCCCGGCCCAGCAGCGCCACGGTGATCGCGTCGAAGCCGATGCTGCCGGCCATCGTGGGGCTCAACGAGTCGTGGTGGCCCAGGATGCCCATGGTCGCGGCCAGGCCGGCCAGGCCGCCGGCGAGGACCATCGCGGCGGTGTAGACGAACGGGACGCTCATGCCCGCGGTGCGCGAGGCGTCGGCGTTCGCACCGACCGCCCGCATCTCGAACCCGAGCGTCGACCGGCTGAGGATCCACCAGACCAGCACGGCGGCCAGGAAGGCGACGATCACCCCGAGGTGCAGGTTGCCGACCTTCGGGAAGGTCGCCGAGTCCGCGACCGGGGGCGACTGGGTGTTGTCGCTGCCGGGGCGCTGGAAGGCGTCCTTGCCCAGGCAGTAGATCAGCAGCGCCGCGGCCAGGTAGTTCATCATGATCGTGGTGATGACCTCGTGGGCGCCGGTGCGGGCCTTGAGGAGGCCGGCCACGCCACCCCAGACCGCGCCCCCCAGGATGCCCGCCAGCAGCGCGACCAGCAGGTGGAGGCCCGGCGGCAGGTTCCAGGTGAAGCCGACGTAGCCCGCGGCCAGGGCACCGAGGATCAGCTGCCCCTGGGCGCCGATGTTGAACAACCCGGCGCGGAAGGCCAGGGTCACGCCCAGGCCGGCGCAGATCAGCGGCGACGCGCGCACCAGCGTGGTCGCGATCGCGTGCCAGGAGCCCACCGACCCGGTGATCAGCGCCCAGTAGGAGGTGCCGATCGCGTGTGCGGCCTCGGAGAAGAAGTCCCAGGGGTAGGAGAAGAAGTACGGCAGCGTCTCGATCACGCTCCGGGTGGAGAACGCGATCAGGATCGCCCCGATCACCAGGGCGATCAGGACCGCGGCGACGGTGGTCTTGACCGACGGGATCCAGTCGGCCGCCGCGATCGACCGGCGGGCGGGGCCCCGCTCCTCCGGCGCCGGCTCCGGCGTCGGCTTCTCGGTCTTGGTGTCCGTGCTCATGCCGTTGCCCCTGTTGCCTCTGCTGCCTCGGCCGGGCCATGGGCGCCGGCCATCATCAGTCCGATGTCCTCGCGGGCGATGTCGGGAGCGACGGTGCCCACGATGCGGCCGTCGTACATGACGGCGATGCGGTCCGCGAGCGCGAAGATCTCGTCGAGCTCGGTGGAGACGATGACCACCGCGACGCCCTTGTCGCGCTCGGCGATGATCCGCTTGTGGATGAACTCGATCGAGCCCACGTCGACGCCGCGCGTCGGCTGGGACGCGATCAGCACCTTCAGCGGGCGGGAGAACTCGCGGGCGACGACGACCTTCTGCTGGTTGCCGCCGGAGAGCGAGGCGACCGGGGTCTCCATCGACTCGGTGCGGATGTCGAACTCCTCGATCCGGTGCGCGGCGTTCTGCTCCAGGGCGTCGAGCCGCAGCGCCAGCCCCTTGGAGTAGTCGGAGTTCCGGTAGAGGTCGAGCACGAGGTTCTCCCGGACGCTGAACGCGCCGACGTAGCCGTCGTGCGAGCGGTCCTCGGGGATGTAGCCGATGCCCTCGGCGAGGCTCTCGCGCGGACCGTGCCTGCGGATGTCCTTGCCGTCGATCGTGATGGTGCCGGCGTCGGGCTTGACCAGGCCGAGCAGGCTCTTGATCAGCTCCGTCTGCCCGTTGCCCTGCACGCCCGCGATGCCGAGCACCTCGCCCGCCCGGGCCTCGAACGAGACGTCCTTGACGACCTGCACGCCGCGCTGGTCGATGACCGTGACGTCCTTGACCTCGAGGACCGGCTCGCCCACCGTGGCCGGCGGCTTGTCGACGACGAGCTTGACCGAGCGGCCGACCATCATCTCGGCGAGCTCGGCCTCGCTGGTGGTGGGGGCGGCGGTGCCGACCACCTTGCCGCGGCGGATCACGCTGATCCGGTCACCGATCGCCTTGACCTCGCGCAGCTTGTGGGTGATGAAGATGATCGAGGTGCCCTGCTTCTTCAGCTCACGCATGATCGC
Organism: uncultured Actinomycetota bacterium; assembly: GCA_963826155.1. Taxonomy (GTDB): domain Bacteria; phylum Actinomycetota; class Actinomycetes; order Propionibacteriales; family Nocardioidaceae; genus Nocardioides. The sequence continues at coordinate 2,890,797 of CAWGVX010000002.1, forward strand.
CATCAGCTCGTCGATCTCCTGCGGCGTGAGCACCGCGGTCGGCTCGTCGAGGATGAGCACCTTGGCGTGGTTGGCCAGGGCCTTGATGATCTCCACGCGCTGCTGCACGCCGACCGGGATCGCCTCGACCAGCGCGTCCGGGTCGACCGCCAGCTTGTAGGTCGAGGACAGCTCGCGCACCAGCTTGGCGGCGGCGGCACGGTTGAGGAAGCCGAGGCCCCGGGTCTTCTCGCGGCCGAGCATGACGTTCTCGGCGACGGTGAACACCGGGACCAGCATGAAGTGCTGGTGCACCATGCCGATGCCCGCGGCGATCGCGTCGCCCGGAGAGCTGAAGCTGACCGGTTCGCCGTCGACCAGGATCTCGCCCTCGGTGGGGTCGAGCAGGCCGTAGAGCATGTTCATCAGCGTGGACTTGCCCGCGCCGTTCTCCCCGAGGAGGCAGTGGATCTCTCCCGGCTCGATCGTGAGGTCGATCTGGTCGTTCGCAGTGAAGGACCCGAACCTCTTCGTCAGCCCCCGGATCTCCAGCTTCATCGTTCTCCTTTGAACGTGGGACTCCCGCACCGTGCAGCGACGCGCGGAACCCGAAGAGCGTAGAACGCACGGGGCCGGGTCGGTAACCCGACCCGGCCCCGCGCTGTGTCGATCGGTGAGGTCAGCCGACCTTGATCGACCCGTCGATGATCTGCTGCTTGAGCTCGTCGATCTTGTCCTTGACGTCCTGGCTGATGTCGGAGTCGGCGTCGTGGTACGGCGCCAGCCCGACCCCGCCGTTGGCGAGGGTGCCGACGAAGGGCTCGTTGGTGAACTTGCCGTCCACCGAGTCCTTGATGGCGTTCTCGACGGCGACGTCCATGCCCTTCATGACCGAGGTCAGCAGCACGTCGCAGTACTCGGCGGCCGAGACGCAGCCGTCGGTGTCGACCCAGATCGCCTTGACACCCTTGTCCTTGGCGGCCTGCAGGCCACCCAGGCCGGCGGGACCGGCGACCGGGAAGATGATGTCCGCACCCTGCTGGATCATGCCCTCGGCGACCGACTGGCCCTTGGACTTGTCGTCGAAGGTGTTCAGGAACGAGCCGTCCTTGCCGTTCCAGCCCAGCAGCTTGACGTTCTTGCCGCTGTCGCTGTTGTACTTCTCCACGCCCTGGCGGAAGCCCTCCATGAAGATGGAGACGGTCGGGATGTTCAGGCCGCCGAAGGTGCCGACGATGCCGGACTTCGACTCCGCCGCGGCGAGGTAGCCGGCGAGGTAGGACGGCTCGGCGGTGTTGAAGGTGAGGCCCTTGAGGTTCTTGGGCGCCTTGTCGTAGGCGAAGTCCACGATCGAGAAGTCGATCTTCGGGTTCTTCTTCGCCGCCGCCAGGGTGGCGTCACCGAGCAGGAAGCCCACCGTGGTGATGGAGTTGCAGCCCTGCTTGACCAGCGCGTCGATGTTGTCGGCGTACTCCGAGTCGGAGTTCGACTCGACCTGGGCGGTCTGCACGCCGAGGTCGGTCTTGGCGTCGGTCAGGCCCTTGAGCGAGGTCTGGTTGAACGACTTGTCGTCGAAGCCGCCGGAGTCCGACACCTCGCACGCCTTGAAGTCGGGGTGGCTCTCCGCCGGGGCGGAGCTGCTCGTCGAGGACGACGGCGTCTCGTTGGAGCTGGCCTTGTTGTCCGACGGACGGCCGCCACAACCGGCAAGAACAAGGGCAGCGATGCCAACCACCGCTGCGGTGCGTGCCGTCTTCTTCACGGCGCCCTCCTGAAAGTATTCCTCTGGTCCGTACGCCAACCGGACGGGCGCACGCCGGGTCACCTTAATCTGAGGAATGGGCCCCATGTGGGCAACCGGCCTACAAAGACCGGGTTTGTTATCTGTCGTTATCTGTCGGTGACCAACGCGCCGACAGCGGTATTGGCCAGCACCCGGGCTCCCACGCCTGTCGCGCGCTCGTCCACGCGCAGGTTGCCCTGGTGGAGGTCGTAGGTCGGGCCACCGGGCGTGCGGGTCCCGAGGCGGCCCATGGCGCCGGGGACCCGGTCCAGCAGCCACCCGAAGTCCTCTCCCCCGAGGCTCTGGTGGGCGGTCGCCCGGCCGGGGTCGCCCAGGGCCCGCTGCACGGCGCCGGCCAGCACCCGGTGCGAGACCGGGTCGTTGACCACCGGCGGCACGCCCTGCTGGTAGACCACGTGGGCCTCGACGCCGTACGGGCGGACGATGTCGTGGACCAGCTCGTTCACGAGCGCCTCGCACTCGGCCCAGGCGACCGCGTCGAGGATGCGGACCGTGCCGGCGACCAGGCCCCGGTCGGGGATCACGTTGGCCGCGGCGCCGGCGTTGACGATGCCCCACACCAGGCTCACACCCGAGCGCGGGTCGAGCCGCCGGGAGAGCATCGCGGGCAGCTCGGTGGTGACCTTGGCCAGCGCGAAGGTGAGGTCACCGGTCAGGTGCGGCCGCGACGTGTGCCCGCCGGTGCCCTCCAGCCGGACCTCGAGGCGGTCGGCCGCGCTGGTCAGCGGACCCGGGCGCAGGCCGACCTGGCCGAGGTCGACGCCGGGGTCGCAGTGCAGCGCGAAGACGCGGCGCACCTCCTCCAGGGCACCGAGCTCCACCAGGTGCAGCGCCCCGCCGGGCATCACCTCCTCGGCGGGCTGGAACAGCAGCCGCACCCGGCCGGGGAGCAGCCCCTGCTCGTGGACCTCGGCCAGCGCGAGGGCGGTGCCCACCAGCGCGGTGGTGTGGACGTCGTGGCCGCAGGCGTGCGCGACGCCGGGGACGGTGCTGGTCCACGGGTCGGTGGTGGCGTCCTGCACCGGGAGCGCGTCGAGGTCGGCGCGCAGCGCGACCAGCGGGTCCCCCTCGCCGAGGTCGGCCAGCAGGCCGGACTGGGGCAGGCGGGTGACCCGCCACCCCGCCTTCTCCACCCGGGCGGCGACGAGGTCGCTGGTCCGGGACTCCGCCCAGGACAGCTCGGGATGCGCGTGCAGGTCCCGGCGCAGCTCCACCAGCTCGTCGGCGCCGGTGGCGACGACCGAGTCGATGAGGACGGCAGCTGCGTCCAGGGAGGCGTCGGCGGGCATCGGGACGAGGTTAGTCCCTGCGTCCCGTTGCCCGCCGTCCAGCCTCTGTCGCCTCCCGCGTCAGCCGGGGAAGCGGAGCAGCCTCCCCATGGGCTTCTTGGCCAGCACCCGGGAGGTGACGTAGACCTTCCCGCCGACCCGCTCGACCGCGGCCGGCTGGCTCACCTTGCGGACGTGGCTCACCCGCCCGTTGTTCGCATCGACCCGCGAGAGCTCGTTGCCGAACAGCTGGGAGACCAGGTAGTCGCCGCCCGCGGTGATCGCCAGGCCCACCGCTCCGGCGAGACCCCTGGTCACCAGGCTCGCCCTGCCGGTCGCCGGGTCGACCCGGTAGACGCGCGACTGGCCACCGAAGCCGGGGGACTCGGTCGCGCCGGTCAACGTGGTCACCACGAGGCCGCCGGACCCGTCGACCTCCACGTCGGTCGGCACCGGCTCGAACCAGAAGCGGTGCCCGACGGTGCAGGCCGGCAGGTGGTTGGCCTTCGCCCGGTGCTTGGTGACCCGCAGCGGCACGGGCGGCAGCACGGTGACCAGCTTGATGTGCCCGTGGCCGTTGATCCGCAGGATGTCGTTGCCCGCCGCGTCACCGACGTACGTCGTGCTGCCGGTGGTCGCCGTGCTGTAGGGGTGGGTGTCGACGATGCCGGTGTACCTCCCGGGGACCTGCTTGGGCACCTTGGCCAGGCAGCGTTTGTTCAGGTGCCGGAAGCCGTAGGTCACCCCGGCGTCGGGGTTGTTGTTGCGCTCGAAGGCGCCGGTGTTGGCGAACCGGGTGACCTTGCCGTGGCTCAGGTGCATGACCAGGCTGCGCTTGGCCGCCTGCTCGCCGCCGGGCCCCTTGGTGAGGGTGAAGGTCACGGTGCCGGGGTCGACGGTGACCCCGCCCACCTCGACGCCCTTCTTCGCGTGGAAGACCGGCCGCGGCGCGTGGCCGGGCCGGATCTTGACGAGCATGCCGGCGAAGTTCTCGGAGACGTACGCGGTGCCGTTGTCGGCCACGCCCGCGGTGAGCGGGCTGATCAGGCCCCGGGCGAGCACGGCACGGGCTGCCCCCGCGCCCGACGCGCTCCCGGTGGTCACTCCGACGCCTGCCGCGGCCAGGGACGCCACGGTCAGGACGCTGGTCAAACGGGTCATGTTGTTCATCAGGGTCCTCCCAACCGAACCGAACACCCCGGATCCTCGTCGGGTTTCGGGGTGGACTGGTCGGGCGGACCGGTTCTTACCCGGGATCAGGGAAGCTCCCGGGCTCGGTCAGCGGTCGGCGTCGTACGCCGCGATGATCCGGTCCGCCGCGGTGGTGGCCGGCAGCTCACCGGCCAGCACGGCGCGGCGCACCTCCTCGCGCAGCGCGGAGACTCCGGGCGAGTGCCGCAGCCGCTCGGCCAGCTCGTCGCGCACCATCGCCCACATGAACTCCAGCTGCTGGGCGGCCCGCTTGTCGACCAGCCCCTGGCCGCCGAGGTGCTCGCGGTGCTCGTGCACCCGCTGCCAGACGTCTTGGACCCCCTGGTCCTCCAACGCCGAGCAGGTCACCACGGGTGGCGCCCACTCCCCCTTGCCGCGGACCATCCGCAGCGCGCCGGCGAGCTCGCGGGCCGCGGACCGCGCCTCCCCCTCGCGGTCGCCGTCGGCCTTGTTGACCGCGATCACGTCGGCGATCTCCAGGATGCCCTTCTTGATGCCCTGCAGCTGGTCACCGGTGCGCGCCAGGGTGAGGAAGAGGAACGTGTCGACCATGCCGGCCACCGTCACCTCGGACTGGCCCACGCCGACGGTCTCGACGAGGACCACGTCGTACGCCGCCGCCTCGAGGACCACCATCGCCTGCACCGTGGCCCGGGCGACGCCGCCCAGGGTGCCCGCGGACGGCGAGGGGCGGATGTAGGCGCCCGGGTCGTGCGCCAGCCGCGCCATCCGGGTCTTGTCGCCGAGCACCGATCCCCCGGTGCGCACCGAGCTCGGGTCGACGGCGAGCACGCCCACGCGGTGACCCGCGGCCGTCAGCCGGGTGCCGAGCGCCTCGATGAACGTCGACTTGCCGACACCGGGGACCCCGGAGATGCCCACCCGCACCACCGGGGCGCGGGCGCCGGTCACCTCGGGGTCGCTGAGCCGGGCCAGGAGCTCCCGGGCCTGGCCGCGGTGGGCAGGGCGCGAGGACTCCACGAGCGTGATCGCGCGGGAGACCGCGGCCCGCTGCTGGGCGCGGACCCCGTCGACGAGCGCGTCGAGGTCGACCGGGCGGGCCGGCACGCGCGCCCGCGTCAGTGGCCGAGCTGCTCGCGCAGCCGGGCCAGCAGGTCGAGGGCCGACTGGGCGATCACGGTGCCGGGGAGGAAGACCGCGGCGGCGCCCATCTCCTGCAGCGCGGGCACGTCGTCGGGCGGGATGACGCCGCCGATGACGACCATGATGTCCGGACGGCCCTGCTCCTCCAGCGCCTTCTTCAGCGCCGGGAGGAGGGTCAGGTGGCCGGCGGCCAGCGACGAGACCCCGACGATGTGCACGTCGGCGTCGACCGCCTGCTGGGCGACCTCCTCCGGGGTGGAGAACAGCGGCCCGACGTCGACGTCGAAGCCCATGTCGGCGAAGGCGCTGACCACGACCTTCTGGCCCCGGTCGTGGCCGTCCTGGCCCATCTTGGCGACCAGGATCCGGGGGCGGCGGCCCTCGGCCTCCTCGAACTCCTCGGTGGCCTCGACGACCTGCTGCACGAGGTCGCTGCCGGCCGACCCGGACTCGTCCCTGAACACGCCGCTGATCGTACGGATCACCGCCTGGTGGCGGCCGTAGACCTTCTCCAGCGCCGCGGAGATCTCCCCGACCGTGGCCTTGGCCCGGGCCGCGTCGACGGCGAGCTCCAGCAGGTTGCCGCTGTTGCGCTCCGCGCTGGTGGTGAGCGCCTCGAGCGAGCCGCGCACCGCGTCGTCGTCACGCTCGGCCCGCAGCCGCTCGAGCTTCGCGAGCTGCTGGCGGTAGACGTCGTCGTTGTCGACCCGCAGCACGTCGAGGCGGTCCTCCGCCGCGAGGCGGAACGTGTTGACGCCGATGACCTTCTGGGCGCCGGAGTCGATCCGGGCCTGGGTGCGCGCCGCGGCCTCCTCGATGCGCATCTTCGGGATGCCCTGCTCGATCGCCTTCGCCATGCCCCCGGCGCGCTCGGCCTCACAGATGTGCGCCCAGGCCCGCTCGGCCAGGTCGTGGGTGAGCCGCTCCACGTAGTAGCTGCCGCCCCAGGGGTCGATGGTGCCGGTGGTGCCGCTCTCCTGCTGCAGGAGCAGCTGGGTGTTGCGGGCGATCCGCGCGGAGAAGTCGGTCGGCAGCGCGATCGCCTCGTCGAGCGCGTTGGTGTGCAGCGACTGGGTGTGCCCCTGGGTGGCGGCCATCGCCTCGATGCAGGTGCGCTGGACGTTGTTGAAGACGTCCTGGGCGGTGAGCGACCAGCCGCTGGTCTGGCTGTGCGTGCGCAGGCTCAGCGACTTGGGGTTCTGGGGGTCGAACTGCCGGACCAGGCGCGCCCACAGCGCCCGGGCCGCACGCATCTTGGCGACCTCCATGAAGAAGTTCATGCCGATCGCCCAGAAGAACGACAGCCGCGGCGCGAACCGGTCGATGTCGAGGCCCGCGTCCAGGCCGGCGCGGATGTACTCCACGCCGTCGGCGAGGGTGTAGGCCAGCTCCAGGTCGGCCGTCGCACCGGCCTCCTGGATGTGGTAGCCGGAGATCGAGATCGAGTTGAAGCGCGGCATCCGCTCCGCGGTGTAGCGGAAGATGTCGGAGATGATCCGCATGCTCGGCGCCGGCGGGTAGATGTAGGTGTTGCGGACCATGAACTCCTTGAGGATGTCGTTCTGGATGGTCCCCGCGAGCTGTTCCGGCTTCACCCCCTGCTCCTCGGCGGCGGCGATGTAGAGCGCCATGATCGGCAGCACCGCGCCGTTCATGGTCATCGAGACGCTCATCCGGTCCAGCGGGATGCCGTCGAAGAGCGTCCGCGCGTCATAGATCGAGTCGATCGCCACGCCGGCCATCCCGACGTCGCCGCGCACCCGCGGGTGGTCGGAGTCGTAGCCGCGGTGGGTGGCCAGGTCGAAGGCCACGCTCAGGCCCTTCTGGCCGGCGGCCAGGTTGCGCCGGTAGAAGGCGTTGGACTCCTCGGCCGTCGAGAACCCGGCGTACTGCCGGACCGTCCACGGCTGGGTGGTGTACATCGTCGGGTAGGGCCCGCGCAGGAACGGGCTCAGGCCCGGCAGCGTGTCGAGCGCGTCGAGGTCCGCGGTGTCCTCCGCGGAGTACACCGGCTTGATCTCGATGCCCTCCGGCGACGTCCAGCTCTCGCCGGTGGCACCGCCCGTCGCCATCTGCGAGCCGCCGGACAACGGCAGCCCGCTGAAGCTCTTCGGGACGCTCATGCCGGGGTCCCCGCGGAATCGTGGAGCGCCAGCGGAGTGATCTCGTGGGATGGGGTCATGACAGCTTGCTCCTCGTCCGGGTCAGGAAGTCCAGGGCGTCCACGCCGGTCGCGCAGGAGTCGTCGGCGTAGCTCCACCGGCTTCCCGGCGATGATCACGTGGGTGGCACCGGCCTCCCGCAGTGCGGCGGCGGCCTGCGCGCCCCACTCGGCGTACGTCGGGTCACTGCCGGCCAGGCAGACGACCTGCTGGCCGCCGTACGCCGCCGCCAGCGCCCCGGCGTCCTGGGTGGGGCCGGCGACGTCGACCGCGATCCCGCCGGCGGCGAGCAGGTTGCTGGCGAAGGTCGCGCGTGCGGTGTGGGCCGCGACCGGGCCGAGCGTCGCCAGGAAGACGTGCGCCCGGGCCGGGTCGTCGCGGAGCGCCTCGAAGCTCGCGCCCCAGCGGCGGACCGCGCCCGTCGTCGGGTCCGGCTCCCGCTCGGGCAGCTCCTCGGCCAGGTGGGGGAACTCCGTGAGGCCGGTCAGCGGCCGCGTGCGGTGCGCCACCTCGTCCTCCCGCCGGGCGACGACCGCGGAGATCGCCTCGTCCAGCAGGCCCCGGGGGTCGGCCGCGTCCTCGAGCCGGCCGAAGAGCTGCCAGCCGGCACGGGCGAGGTCGTCGGTCAGCTTCTCGACCGCGTAGGCACCGCCGGCGGGGTCGGCGACGCGGGCGACGTGCGACTCCGAGACGAGCAGCGCCGAGGTGTTGCGGGCGATCCGTCGCCCGAAGGCGTCGGGCACCCCCAGCGGGGTGTCGAACGGGAGCACGGTGACCGCGTCGGCCCCGCCGACCCCGGCCGCGAACGCCGCGACCGTGGTGCGCAGCATGTTCACCCACGGGTCGTACCTGCTCATCATCGGACGGCTGGTGACCACGTGCTGCCGCTGGGCCCGGCCGGCCGTCTCCTGGGCCGACGCCTCGCTGAGCTCGAGGACCCGCGCCCACAGGCGACGGGCGGCCCGCAGCTTGGCGATCGTCGTGAACTGCTCGTCGGTGGCGGCGTAGCGGAACTCCAGCAGCCGCGCCGCCTCCTCGACCGAGAGCCCGGACCCGGTGAGCACCCGCAGCACGCGGGCACCGACGGCGAGCGAGTGCGCGAGCTCCTGGACGTCCGAGGCGCCGCGGTCGTGCACGGTGGTGGCGTCGACGACCACGCCGAGCACGCCGGCCTCGCGTGCCAGCCCGGCGACCGCGACCAGGTCCGCGTCGGTGGCCTCGCCGCTGACGCCGAGGTTGGTGCCGGGGTGCAGCTCACCCCCGTCGGCGTGCTCGAGGAAGGCCCGCGCGACCTCGACCGCACCCTCCCGGGCGTCGAGCACGACCGGGGCGAGGTCGAGCAGGACGCCCTCGAGCACCTGTCCGAGGTCGTCGCCCGGGGTGACGTCGAGCCAGAGGGAGGTGACCCCGCCGTCGAGGTCGACCAGCGCCTCCTCGTTGGCGGCGCGACCGCGGCCGGCGACCACGCGCGAGCGGACGTCCCACTCGCCGGCGCGGGTCGGGCGGCCCTGCGTCGCCAGCCCCGCCAGCGATGCGGTGGTGCCGAGCGGGGCGATCCGGATGTCGTCGAGCGTGGTGCGGCCCAGCTTCTCCCAGACCAGGGCGTCGGGCTCGTCCTCGCCGAGCCGCTTCGCCTTGCGCAGCACGGCGGCCGCGGCCTCCTCCCAGTCCGCGACGGACCAGCGGTCCGCGGGGTCGGCAAGGCCGAGCGTGCCCTGCTCGGGCTCCAGCTCGGCGGGCTCCTCGAGGGGGCCGGAGACAGTCATGGGCCGAACGATAGGAGGCGTCGGGGAGCAGGTTCCAGCGGGTGTGACCTTTTCGATCCCCGCTCAGGGCACCCGGCTGCTCGCGAGGTAGGACTCGACCGCGGCGGCCACGACCTCCTCGGTCGAGTGCCCGGTGGCGATCGCCCGCTCGCGGGCCCGGGCGACCACGCCCGTCGGCAGCGTCACCGTCGTGCGCTCCGGGCCGGGCGGCTGCGGGGCGCGGGCGGCGGCGCCGAAGCGGGCGAGGGCCGCGACCACGACCGTGCCCAGCACGTCGAGGATCGCGACCACACCCATCAGGCGCAGGTAGGGACCGTGCGGCTCCTGGCCGAGGACCAGCGCGGACACCTGGAGCGCCAGCACGGCCGCCAGCCCGAGGGTCGTGAACAGGATCCGGCGTACGACGGGGCCGGCCACCGCGCCGACGGCGAGCAGCAGGCTGGCCTGGGCGAGGGTGACGGCGACGGTCGCGCCGACCGCGAAGGTGCGGCCGAGCGCCTCGGGCACGTCGTTCTCGTAGTCGTACCAGATCAGGAACAGCCCGCAGACCAGCGGCACCAGCACCGTGGCGCCCCCGACGATGCCCACCGCCTGGTAGCGGGTCCCGGCGCTCATCAGGTAGCAGAGCACCGCCACGCTGACCAGGCCGACCAGCAGCGTCGTGAGCAGGATCCGACCCTCGACCGAGCCGAAGGCACCGCCGCCGAGCAGCGCGACCACGCCGAGCAGGGCGGCCAGCGAGAAGGAGCCGATGGTGAGCCGGAGGATCAGGGTCCGGACCGTTCCGACCTCGCTACGCACGTCGACCATGGCTCATGATGCACCGACCCGGCCCCCGCGTGGGGCGGCCGTTGGTCCCGTCCTCGCCGCGGTGTGGGCGGGGGCGGCGCCTGCAGGAAGAGGCTGTCGACCCCGACCGTGGACGCGGACACGAGAGCACTCTAGAGTGACGTGCGTCACAGGGGGCTCAGATGTTCACTCGCGCACGCTCGGCCGTCGCCGTCCTGGCCGTGGCCGCCACCACCGTCGTGGTGCCGGCGCTGTCCGACGGCGCTGCCGCCGCCGCACCGACGTGCCACGGCAGGCGGGCCACCATCGTGGGGCACGACCCCGGTCACCCCCGGCGGATCACCGGGACCCGCGGCGACGACGTCATCGTCGGCACCCAGGGTCCCGATGTCATCCACGCCCGCGGCGGCGACGACGTCGTGTGCGCCCTGGGCGACAAGGACCTCGTCTTCGGCGGACGCGGCGACGACCGGTTGTACGGCGGGCACGACCGCACCGGCATGCACGCGGACCCGGACTCGCCCATCGCGGTGGGCGACACGATCAACGGCGGCCCCGGCGACGACCTCATCAACCTCGGGTTCGACCCCGGGCAGGCCGACCCCACGCTCGGCCGCCACGAGCGCGACACGGTCAGCTACGCCGGATCCGCGCACGGCGTCCACCTCGACCTGGGGGCAGGGAGGGCCACCGGTGAGGGGCACGACGTGATCGTCGACCGTCCCGGGTTCGTCTGGTTCCACGGCAGCGCCCACGACGACCGGATCCTCGGCACCTCCGGCGACGACCTGGGGAGCCTGGGTCGGGGCGACGACGTCTTCCGCGGCCGGGCCGGCGACGACCGGGTCAACGAGGGCTCCGGCGACACCGGCACGGACCGGATGTTCGGAGGACCGGGCGACGATGAGTTCTCCACCTTCTCGGGAGGCGACACGATCGCCGGCGGGCCCGGCGCCGACCTGATCTACAGCTTCCCCGGGGCGGAAGGCAGGCCCGCCGACCTGCGGGGCGGCCCCGGCGACGACGTGATGCACCTCGACTGGATCCTGGACGGCGACCGCGTCTCCGGAGGCGACGGCCACGACGTCGCGGCCGTCATCTTCGGCCACCCCTCCGGGGACGACTCGGCGCTGGCCGACCTGTCCGCCGGTCTGCTCATGCAGGGCGAGAAGCGCGCCCGGATCGAGCTGTTCGAGAGCTACTCCCTCAACGCCTTCGTGCCGCTCACCCTCCACGGCAGCGACGGCCCCGACCAGATCATCTACTCCGCACCGGGGCTCACCGCCGACCTGGGCGACGGCGACGACGTGCTGACGCTCGACCGTGACGACGCGTCCGACGACACCGTCGACGGCGGGCCGGGCACCGACACCGTGGACGTCGGGGCGGGCGACGACACCTGCACGAACGTCGAGGCCGGCCCCTGCTGAACCCGTCCGCTGATCCCGGGGAACGATCCCCGCAGGCGCTCAGACCTCGGTGCGGCCCTCGTCGTCCCTGTTGCGGATGCCGATCTTGCTGCCGAGCCAGACCAGGGGGTCGAACTTCCGGTCGGCCACACGCTCCTTCATCGGGATGATCGCGTTGTCGGTGATCCGGATGTTCTCCGGGCACACCTCGGTGCAGCACTTGGTGATGTTGCACATCCCGAGGCCGGCGGCGTCCTGGGCGAGCGCCCTGCGGTCATGGGTGTCCAGCGGGTGCATGTCGAGCTCGGCGTACCGCAGGAAGAACCGCGGGCCCGCGAACGCCGGCTTGTTCTCCTCGTGGTCGCGCACCACGTGGCAGGTGTTCTGGCACAGGAAGCACTCGATGCACTTGCGGAACTCCTGGCCGCGTTCCACGTCGACCTGGGCCATCCGCCGCTTGCCGTCGGGGTCGCGCGGCGGCGGGGCGAACGACGGGAGCTCGCGGGCCTTCTCGTAGTTGAACGAGACGTCGGTGACCAGGTCGCGGATGACCGGGAAGGTCCGCATCGGGGTGACCGTGATCGTCTCGGCCGGGTCGAAGTCGGAGAGCCGGGTCATGCACATCAGCGCCGGGCGGCCGTTGACCTCGGCGCTGCACGAGCCGCACTTGCCGGCCTTGCAGTTCCAGCGGACCGCGAGGTCGCCCGCCTGCGTGGCCTGCACGCGGTGGATCGCGTCGAGCACGACCTCGCCCTCGGACACCTCGACGGTGTAGTCGCCCAGGTCCCCGCCGGACCGGTCGCCGCGCCAGATCCGCATCTTCAGCTGATATCCCATGGCGGTCCCCCTACTCGAACAGCGACTTGAGCTCGTCGGGCATGACGGGCAGCGGCTGGTGGCTGAGGTCGACGCCGGTCCCCTCGGCGTTGATCCGGAGCACGAGGTTCCGCGTGCCCCACTCCGGGTCGGCCTGCGGGAAGTCGTCGCGGGTGTGCCCACCCCGCGACTCCCGGCGCTCCAGCGCCGCCTTCGCGATGCACTCCGAGACCAGCAGCATGTTGCGCAGGTCCAGGGCGAGGTGCCAGCCCGGGTTGTACTGGCGGTGCCCCTCGACCACGAGGTGCCGGGCCCGCTCCTTGAGCCGCTCGATCTCCTCCAGCGACCGCTGCAGCTCCGGTGCGGTGCGGATGATGCCGACCAGGTCGTTCATCGTCTGCTGCAGGTCCTGCTGGATCGTGTACGGGTTCTCCGCGCCGCCCTCCATGGCGAACGGGGCGAGGGCGGTCGCCTGGGCGGCCTTGACGTCGGCCTCGCTCACCGCGGGACGGTCCGCGGCCAGGCCCCCGGCGTACGACGCCGCGCTCTCCCCCGCCCGGCGCCCGAAGACCAGCAGGTCGGACAGCGAGTTGCCGCCGAGCCGGTTGGACCCGTGCATGCCGCCCGAGCACTCCCCCACGGCGTACAGCCCCTCGATCGCCGACCGCTCGGTGTCGGCGTCGACCTCGACGCCGCCCATCACGTAGTGGCAGGTGGGGCCGATCTCCATCGGCTCGGCGGTGATGTCGACGTCGGCCAGCTCCTTGAACTGGTGGTACATCGACGGCAGCCGCTTGCGGATGAACTCCGGGCTGCGCCGCGAGGCGATGTCGAGGTAGATGCCGCCGTGCGGGGAGCCCCGGCCGGCCTTGATCTCGGAGTTGATCGCGCGGGCCACCTCGTCACGCGGCAACAGCTCGGGGGGCCGGCGGTTGTTCTTCTTGTCCTCGTACCAGCGGTCCGCCTCCGCCTCGCTGTCGGCCGTCTCCGCCTTGAAGAACTCCGGGATGTAGTCGAACATGAACCGCTTGCCCTCGGAGTTCTTGAGGATCCCGCCGTCGCCGCGCACCGACTCGGTGACCAGCAGCCCCTTCACCGAGGGCGGCCACACCATCCCCGTGGGGTGGAACTGGACGAACTCCATGTTGACCAGGCTCGCGCCGGCCCGCAGCGCGAGCGCGTGGCCGTCGCCGGTGTACTCCCAGGAGTTCGAGGTCACCTTGAACGACTTGCCGATGCCGCCCGTGGCCAGCACCACCGCCGGGGCCTCGAAGACCACGAACCGCCCGGTCTCGCGCCAGTAGGCGAAGGCCCCGGAGATCCGTCCCGCGGTCGAGCCCGAGACGTCCTCCAGCAGCTCGGTGACGGTGCACTCCATGAACACGTCGATCCCGAGCGCGACCGCGCGCTGCTGGAGGGTCCGGATCATCTCCAGGCCGGTGCGGTCCCCCACGTGCGCGAGCCGCGCGTAGCGGTGACCGCCGAAGTCGCGCTGGGAGATCAGGCCGTCGTCGGTGCGGTCGAACAGCGCGCCCCAGTCCTCGAGCTCCATCACCCGCTCCGGCGCCTCCTGGGCGTGCAGCTGGGCCATCCGCCAGTTGTTGAGCATCTTCCCGCCACGCATGGTGTCGCGGAAGTGCACCTGCCAGTTGTCCTCCGGCCACCGGTTGCCCATCGCCGCGGCGATGCCGCCCTCGGCCATCACCGTGTGCGCCTTGCCGAGCAGCGACTTGCACACGATCGCGGTCCGCGCACCGGCGTCGTGCGCCGCGATCGCGGCACGGAGACCCGCTCCACCCGCGCCGATCACGACGACGTCGTAGGCGTGGCGTTCCAGCCCTCCGGCCTCGCTGCCGGACATCTCGTTGCCGGTCATCGGGTGTCGGTCACTCATGTCGGTGGTCCTCAGAACAGGCGTGGGTCGTCGAAGGCGTTGGTGGCGAGCAGGTAGACGTAGAAGTCCACGGCCGCCACCGAGAACAGGGACAGCCAGGCGTAGAGCGAGTGCCGGACGTTGAGCCGGGACACCCAGGTCCACATCCGGTAGCGGACCGGGTGCCTGGAGAAGTGCCGCAGCCGACCGCCCACGGCGTGCCGGCAGGAGTGGCAGGACAGGGTGTAGAGCCAGATCAGCACGATGTTGACCAGGAAGATCAGCGTGCCGAGCCCCATGTGGCCCCAGTGACCGTCCTCGTCGCGGAACGTCAGCACGGTGTCCCACGTGAGGATCAGCGCGACCACCACGGCGGCGTACCAGAAGTAGCGGTGGATGTTGTTGAGGATCAGCGGGAGCCGGGTCTCGCCCGAGTAGCCGCCGTGCGGCTCGGCGACAGCACAGGCCGGCGGGCTCAGCCAGAAGGACCGGTAGTAGGCCTTGCGGTAGTAGTAGCAGCTCATCCGGAAGCCCAGCGGGAAGATCAGCACGAGCAGCGCCGGCGACAGGCTCCACCAGCTGAACGGCGTGCCGAAGTCGGCCGCCTCCTGGCACTTCTCGCTCAGGCACGGCGAGTAGAACGGCGAGAGGTAGGGCGCCGAGTAGAAGTGCGCGGCCTGGAAGGCGCGGAAGGTGGCGAAGACCACGAACGCGCTGAAGACCACGAACGTCGCCAGCGGCGTGAGCCACCACCGGTCGGTCCGCAGGGTCCTGGCCTCGATCCGGGCCCTCGTCGGCCCGGTCACTCCGGACGCGCCTGACGTCCCTGCTGCCCTGCGCTGCGCGTCCGTCGACGCCATTGCCACCTCCGCGGGTGCCGTGCTCGATCCGGTGCTGGAGGTGAGTCTGCACACTGCGGCCCCGATGTGAAAGGGGCCACACCGCAGATGTGTGTCCCACCTCTCCCACCGACAACGCGAACATCGCCCGGAGGCACGTTTGATCGATCCAAGTCCGGGCACCGTCGACAACGGCGCATCCGTGCGCCCCGAACGTGCGCGCCCGCACCCGGGTGGCCGCGCGTGTGCGTGGCATCGCCGCGCCTGACCTGACCTGACCTGACCGGATCTCCGGTCGACCTTTCGCTGCGCTCGGGCGGCGACCCCACACAAGGAGAACCAGCATCGCGACCGCACCATTCGAAAGACTGCTCCAGACTTCACCGGGCACCGAAGGACTGAGCTCCGAGCACACGCGCGACGCCACCAGGTCCAGCTCCCCCTCGCTGATGATGCTGGTCCTGCTGGCCACGATCGGTGTGCTGGCCTACGCCGGCTTCCTCTTCCGGCCCTCCCACCACGGCGACCTGCTGCCGTTCGCCCTGGTCATCACGGCCGAGACCTGGCTGATCGCCCAGGCGCTGCTCGCCCTGTGGACGATCCTGTCCAGCGGCTACGACGCCCGCGACTTCGCCTACCACCAGGCCAAGCGCAACCTCTTCGACCCGGGGCAGATCGTGTCGGAGGGAGTGGAGGCGGCACCCCACCGGTGGCCGGTGTGGATCAACGAGGAGGAGGCCTCGGTCGACGTCTTCGTGACCACCTACGGCGAGGACCTCGCCGTGATCCGCCGCACCGTCGCCGCGGCGCTGGCGATCCGCGGCAAGCACCGCACGCTCGTGCTCGACGACGGCCGCTCCGACGAGGTCCGCGACCTCGCGCACGAGCTGGGCGCCGAGTACGTGCGCCGTCCCGACAACCAGGGGGCCAAGGCCGGCAACATCAACCACGCGCTGTCGATCACCGACAGTGAGTTCTTCGCGGTGTTCGACGCCGACTTCGCGCCGAAGCCGGAGTTCCTCCACGAGACGCTGCCGTACTTCGCCACCGACAAGGTCGCGTTCGTGCAGACCCCGCAGACCTACGGCAACCTGCACACGGTGCTGTCCAAGGGGTCCGGCTACATGCAGTCGGTCTTCTACTCGCTGATCCAGTCGGGGAAGAACCGCTTCAACGCCGCGTTCTGCGTCGGCACGAACGTCGTCTTCCGCCGCAACGCGGTCGCCGACATCGGCGGCATCTACCAGGAGTCGAAGTCCGAGGACATCTGGACCTCGATCCACCTGCACGAGCGGGGCTGGCGCTCCATCTACACCGGCGCCGTGCTGGCGGTCGGCGACACCCCGGAATCGGTCGAGGCCTACAGCAAGCAGCAGCTGCGCTGGGCCACGGGCGCCTTCGAGATCCTGCTCCGGCACAACCCGCTGAGCCGCAAGCGGCGGCTGACCACCGACCAGCGGATCCAGTACCTCACCACCGCGACGTTCTACCTCAACGGCATCGCCCCGGCGCTGCTGCTGCTGGTGCCGCCGCTGCAGATCTACTTCGACCTGACCCCGGTGGCGCTCGGGGTGCCCACGGGCACCTGGCTGATGTACTACGCCGGCTTCTACTTCATGCAGATCGTGGTGGCGCTCTACACCATGGGCTCGTTCCGCTGGGAGACGCTGATGCTGGCGTCGGCGTCCTTCCCGATCTACATGCAGGCCCTGTGGAACGCCATCACCCGCCGGGAGCGGCAGTGGCACGTCACCGGCCGGCTGGGCGAGGCGCGGTCGCCGTTCAACTACACCTTCCCGCAGGTGCTGGTGTTCCTGTTCCTGCTGCTCACCACGGTCGTGGGCGCCTGGAAGGCCGAGGTGACCGGCTCGTTCAACGTGGCCCTGGCCTGGAACGCCCTCAACACCGTCGTCCTCGGCAGCTTCCTGACGGTCACCTACCGCGAGGCGCGCACCGCACGCGCCGCCCGCCGGCGGGCCCGCAGGGAGGCCCGCCGCGGCCGCAGGCGGCGCCCGCCCGCCCCCACCGCCGTCGCCTCCGCCACCGCCCCGCCCGCGAACCTCGCTGGAGACCCCCGATGAGCTTTCTCACCCGCCTGAAGTACCTGTTCGGCCTGCTCCTGGTCGTCGCCGCCGTGGCGGCGCTGACGCTGAGCATGAACGACCGGATCAGCACCGTCCACGACGTCAGCGCCACCGTGCGCACACACGAGTACGGCGTCGCCACGCCGTACCCCGGCATCGTGGTCAAGCGCAACGTCGACGTGGGCGACCACGTCCGGAAGGGCCAGCCCCTGTTCGTCGTCCAGAGCAGCCAGCTCGCCCGCGACATCGCCAACCACGCGCTCAAGCCGAAGAAGTCTCCCTACGACATCCGCGACGGGAGCAAGGTCGTCATCCGCGCGACCTCTGCGGGCAAGGTCTCGGAGGTGCACCCGATCCACGGCGCCTCCGTGGTCGCCAACCAGACGCTGGCCCGGGTCCAGGAGAAGGGGACCAGCTTCGTGCAGGCCGACTTCCGGCTCACGCCGAAGGAGTACGCCCTGATGCGTCGCGCCAAGCAGGTCACGGTCCGGCTCCCTGACCAGCGGACCGTGCAGGCCGAGGTCACCCGGCTCCGGGTGCAGACCCAGGGCGACCAGGCCCAGACCCGTCTCCGCGCCGTCTCTCCCCTGCTCGACAACCGCGGCCTGTTCGCCTCCGGCACCCCGGTGGACGTCGACGTGAAGATCCGCACGGGTGGGCTGGTCGAGTCCGTCCGCGCCGCGGCTGCCGGCCTGCTCACCCCGGGAGGTGACACATGAGGAACCGCACCACGCTCAGCCTGGTCGCGATGGCGGCGGCCGCCGCCATCGGCGTCGGCTTCCTGCTCCCCCTCGGCGGCTCGTCGAGCCCCGGCACCAGCCACGACAGCTTCGACCCCTTCCAGCGCGCGGGAGGCTCGAGCTGGACGCCGGTGGCTCGGCAGGCGCCCCCGAGCTGGACGCCCCGCGCCGCGCAGCTGCCGAAGACCAAGGGGGACACCGGCCCCATGCGGGTGGATCCCGGCCTCGCGCCGCCCACGAACCGCTGGTACTCGGGCATGCTCTTCGGTGACGACCCCCAGCCGGTCTTCCCGATGCCGCTGGCCGCCCGGGCCGACGACAGCGGCGTGTCGGTCGGGCTGCCCCGGGTGTCCGCCTCGGACCGGACCATCACGGCTCCGTTCGCCCCGGAGCTGCGGCTCGGGTTCAAGGCCGACGGCTTCACCGCCACCCGCGCCGACCCGGTCTCGGTGACCTCGACCTACACCTCCTCGGGCACCCGCGTCGGCCGCCTGGACATGGCCGAGGGCTGGCCCTACGTCGGCTACACGGCGCTGCGCACCCAGCAGGTGACGGTGCCGGACGGCCTCGAGACCCGCGACGGGGGCCGCTGGCTCGCGACGACGGTGGGCGACACGACGTACGGGCTCGCGGTGGCCCGCGCCGACGGCAGCCGCCGGGACCTCGACTCCTCCGGGGGCGAGGTCCGGCTGGGCAGCGGGGAGACCCTGCTCGTGTTCGCCGGCCGGCACGGCAAGACGCTCACCGCGCTCGCCGCGGGGGCGGTGCCCGTCCACGGCACCTCGATCGGCTACGACGTCGCGAGGGGCCGGGCACGGACCAGGATCGTCTACCGCACTCCCCACGGTCACCGCACGGTGCTGGCGGCCATGCCGCACCAGCGCCTCGACCACCCCGACGTCCTGGGGCGCGTCGACTCGCTGTACGGCCCCCTCCGGCTGATCAGCTCGCGTGCCCTCGTCACCGGTGTCCCCGCCCGGCGACCGGCGGCGACCCCAGACCTCTCCGGTCTGGGTCGGCGGGCGCGCGCCGAGGTCCGGAAGCAGGCTGTCGCCGACGTGGCCAAGGAGGTCAGCGGGCCTCCTCCCCGACGCGACACCTACTTCGGCGGGAAGGACGTCTACCGGATGGCGCAGCTGGCTCGTGTGGCGCGGGCCGCCGGCGCCGGCGACGCCGCCCGGAAGATCCGCGAGCGTGCGGTCTCCGAGCTGGACGCCTGGCTGACCCGTTCCTCCACGTGCACGGCGAGCTCCACCCGCTGCTTCAGCTACGACACCGCGTTCAAGGGAGTGCTCGGCCGCAAGGCGTCCTTCGGGTCCGACGAGTTCAACGACCACCACTTCCACTACGGGTACTTCCTCGGCGCGGCGGCGCTGCTGGCCAAGGGGCATCCCGACCTGCTCGACCGGTGGCGACCCACGCTGACCGCGCTGGCCGAGGACATCGCCTCCCCGGCCGCGAACGGCAAGCTGCCGGCGCTGCGCACCTTCGACCCGTACGCCGGGCACTCATGGGCCGCGGGGAAGTCCGTCTTCGCCGACGGCAACAACCAGGAGTCGAGCTCGGAGGCCATCAGCGCCTGGAACGGGCTGGCCCTGTGGGCCCGGGCCGACGGCAACCGCACGCTCGCGCAGCAGGCCACCTGGCAGCTGAGCCTGGAGACCGCCGCGGCGCGCGCCTACTGGCTGCAGCCCCGGCACCTGCCCGACGGCTACGGCCACTCCTTCGTCTCGCTGAACTGGGGCGGCAAGCGGGAGTGGGCGACCTGGTTCAGCGCCGACCCCGCAGCCATCCTCGGCATCCAGCTGCTGCCGATGCCGCCGGTGCTCGCCCAGGGCCACGTGGACAAGAAGCGGGTCCGCGCGAACGTGGCCGACGCGTCCGCGGGTGGGTTCGACACCAGCTTCGGTGACTACCTGACGATGTACCTCGCCCTCGCCGAACCCGGACGAGCGCTGCACATCGGCCGCCACCTGCCCGACTCCGCCCTGGACGACGGCGACAGCCGCAGCTACCTGCTGGCCTGGCTGCTCAGCGCCCGCGCGGGGGACCTGCGCGGAGCCACCCGACCGTAGGAGCCACCTGGCGACCTCGCCGGGCAGAGTTCACATGCGTGTCACCGGTCGGCAGCCGGCCCGTCGGGTCGCACGCCCAGTCTGGGGGCATGCGGATCACGTTGGTGAGCGAGTCGTTCCACCCGGCCGTGGACGACACGACCCGGACCCTCAAGGCGGTGGCCGACCGGCTGATCGACCTGGGCCACCAGGTCCAGCTGGTCGCCGCGCGGCAGGCGCGCAGCGGGCTCGCGGCCTTCGCTCCCGACCTCGTGCTCGTGCACCCGGGGCGTGGCCCGGGCTGCTGCAACGTGCTGCGCGAGGCGGCCGCCAGCGGGGTTCCCGTGGTCGCGCCGGCGGACCGGTCGGTGCTCCGCAACCTCGAGACCGGCCTGCGTCTCGACCGGGACTCGCCGGGCGCCCTGGCCCGGGCCGTCGCCACGGTGGCCGCCGACCCGCAGCGCCGGCTGCTCGGCGAGTGCGGCCGCGTGGCGGCCGCCGGCCGCGACTGGCGGGTGGCGGTCGGTGAGCTGCTCGAGGAGCACTACCCGCGGGCCCGGTCCCGGCGCGCCGGCGTGCGCGCCGACCTGAGCGCAGCCTGAACGAAACCGCCCGGTAACCGGACCTATCTCACACTCCCCTCAGGTCGGGGGTGGGAACTGTGCGCGGTACCGTGACGTCTCGTGGCAACCACGACTCTCGTCAAAGGAGCGCGCTCGACGCGCTCGACCATCGCACTGAAGCTCCTGATGGCCGTGAGCGGCATCATCTTCATCCTGTTCGTGCTGCTGCACATGTACGGCAACCTGAAGGCCTTCGCCGGCCACGACGCCTACAACGAGTACGCCGAGCACCTGCGCACCATCGGCGAGCCGATGCTGCCGCGGGCCGGGCTGCTGTGGGTGATCCGTGCCGTGCTGATCGTCTCGGTGGTCGTGCACGTCTACGCGGCCGCCAAGCTCTGGCGCCGGGCCAACCACGCCCGCTCGGTGAAGTACCAGGTGAAGAAGAACCGCAGCTCCACCTTCGCCTCGCGCTTCATGCGCTGGGGCGGCCTGACGCTGCTGGTGTTCATCATCTGGCACCTGCTGAACTTCACGGTCGGCAAGGTCAACGTGCAGGGCGGGCCGACCAACGACCCCTACAACCTGCTCGTCGACTCCTTCCAGACCTGGTGGCTGACGCTGATCTACCTGGTCGCGATGGCGGCCCTCGGCCTGCACATCCGCCACGGCGTCTGGAGCTCCGCGCAGACGCTGGGCCTGACCAACAACGCCCGTGCCCGCCGCAACGCCAACGGCCTCGGCGTGATCCTCGCGGTCGTCATCGCCGGCGGCTTCTCCCTCGTCCCGATCTTCGTCCTCGCGGGCGTCATCAACTAAGGCGGCCAGAACCTGATGAACGAGTACCAGGAGTTCCATTCCGACGTCGACGCGCGTGAGGACGCCCTGAGCGCCGGCGAGTACGACGACGCCGCAGGCTTCTACGTGCTCGGCGACGCGATCGCCGACACCAAGGCGCCCCGGGACGTGCCGATCTCCGAGCGCTGGAACCAGCGCAAGTTCGAGGCCCGGCTGGTGAACCCCGCCAACCGCCGCAAGCTGTCGGTGATCATCGTCGGCACCGGCCTTGCCGGTGCCTCCGCCGCCGCGACGCTCGGCGAGGCCGGCTACAACGTGAAGTCCTTCTGCTACCAGGACTCCCCGCGCCGCGCGCACTCCATCGCCGCGCAGGGCGGCATCAACGCCGCCAAGAACTACAAGGAGGACGGTGACTCCGCGCACCGCCTCTTCTACGACACCGTCAAGGGCGGCGACTACCGCTCGCGCGAGGACAACGTCTACCGGCTGGCCGAGGTCAGCGTGAACATCATCGACCAGTGCGTGGCGCAGGGCGTCCCGTTCGCCCGCGAGTACGGCGGCCTGCTCGACAACCGCTCGTTCGGCGGCGTGCAGGTCTCCCGCACGTTCTACGCCCGCGGCCAGACCGGCCAGCAGCTGCTCCTCGGCGCCTACCAGGCGCTGGAGCGCCAGGTGCACGCCGGCACGGTGGAGACCTTCACCCGCCACGAGATGCTCGAGCTGATCGTGGTCGACGGCAAGGCCCGCGGCATCATCGCCCGCGACATGGTCACCGGCGAGATCGAGACCCACCTCGCCGACGTGGTGGTGCTGGCCAGCGGCGGCTACGGCAACGTCTTCTACCTGTCGACCAACGCGATGGGCTGCAACGTGACCGCCTCCTGGCGGGCGCACCGCAAGGGCGCCTACATGGCCAACCCCTGCTACACGCAGATCCACCCGACCTGCATCCCCGTCTCCGGCTCCCACCAGTCGAAGCTGACCCTGATGTCGGAGTCGCTGCGCAACGACGGCCGGATCTGGGTGCCGAAGAAGCAGGCGGACTGCACCAAGGACCCGCGCGAGATCCCCGAGGAGGACCGCGACTACTACCTGGAGCGGATCTACCCCTCGTTCGGCAACCTGGTCCCCCGCGACATCGCCTCGCGGGCCGCCAAGTACGTCTGCGACGAGGGCCGCGGTGTCGGCCCCGAGGTCGAGGGCGTCCGCCGGGGCGTCTACCTCGACTTCAGCGACGCGATCAGCCGCCTGGGCGTCGAGGGCATCAAGGAGAAGTACGACAACCTCTTCGACATGTACAAGCGGATCACCGGTGAGGACCCCTACCAGGTCCCCATGCGGATCTACCCCGCGGTGCACTACGTCATGGGTGGCCTGTGGGTCGACTACGACCTGCAGTCGTCGATCCCCGGCCTGTTCGTGACCGGTGAGGCGAACTTCTCCGACCACGGCGCGAACCGGCTCGGCGCCTCGGCCCTGATGCAGGGCCTGGCCGACGGCTACTTCGTGCTGCCGCACACGATCCGCGACTACCTCGCGGACGGCCCGTTCGAGAAGATCACCGAGGACCACCCCGCGGTCGTGGAGGCACGCGGCGCGGTGGAGTCCCGGATCGACCACTTCATGAACAACAACGGCACCCGCAGCGTCGACTCCTACCACCGGGAGCTCGGCAACATCATGTGGGAGTACTGCGGCATGGAGCGGACCGCGGACGGCCTGAGGAAGGCGATCGACCTGATCCGCACCCTCAAGGACGACTTCTACCGCAACGTCAAGGTGCTCGGCACCGCCGACGGGCTCAACCAGTCGCTCGAGAAGGCCGGCCGGGTGGCCGACTTCTTCGAGCTCGGCGAGCTGATGTGCATCGACGCGCTCAACCGCCGCGAGTCCTGCGGCGGCCACTTCCGGGGCGAGTCGCAGACCGAGGACGGCGAGGCCCTGCGCCACGACGACCGCTACGCCTACGTGGCCGCGTGGGAGTTCGCCGGTGACGGCGAGCCCCCTGTCCTGCACAAGGAAGACCTGGTCTACACGGCCATCGAGATGAAGCAGCGGAGCTACAAGTGAGCGCGGGAACCATGAAGCTGACCCTGAAGATCTGGCGGCAGGCCAACCCCACCGCCCAGGGCGCGATGCACAGCTACGACATCGACGGTGTCTCCGAGGACATGTCGTTCCTGGAGATGCTCGACGTCCTGAACGAGGACCTGATCGCCAAGGGCGAGGAGCCGGTCGCGTTCGACTCCGACTGCCGCGAGGGCATCTGCGGCATGTGCGGCCTGATGATCAACGGCCAGGCGCACGGCCCGGAGGTCACCACGACCTGCCAGCTGCACATGCGCTCGTTCAAGGACGGCGACGAGATCGTCATCGAGCCCTGGCGCTCCGACGCGTTCCCGGTGATCAAGGACCTCTGCGTCGACCGCGGGGCGTTCGACCGGATCATCCAGGCCGGCGGCTACATCTCGGTCAACACGGGTTCGGCGCCCGAGGCCCACTCGGTCCCGGTCCCCCGTGACGACGCGATGCGGGCGTTCAACGTCGCCACCTGCATCGGCTGTGGCGCCTGCGTGGCGGCCTGCCCCAACGGCTCGGCCTCGCTGTTCATGGGTGCGAAGATCACCCACCTCGGCGAGCTCCCGCAGGGCCAGCCCGAGCGCGACAACCGGGTGGTCGGCATGGTCGCCCAGCACGACGCCGAGGGCTTCGGCGGCTGCACCAACATCGGTGAGTGCACCGCGGCCTGCCCCAAGGAGATCCCGCTCGACGTGATCTCCCGCCTCAACTGGGACCTGCACGCCGCCATGCGGCACGGGCTCTGAGCCCGAACCCACCTCGCCGAGTCGGCGCTGGTTGACGCCACGTGCGTCAACGAGCGCCGACTCGGCGCATTGAGGGGGCGGTCAGCGGCGGGTGGCCGGCTCCGCGGCGTCAACCTGCGCCGACTCGGCGTGCCGTGGGGCGCGGAGGATGCGGACGCTCCACCACGCCAGGGCCACGGCGATGACCAGGTCGACCACGATCAGCACGGTGTGGGCCACCCAGTAGCCGGTGGGGCGGTCCTCCCCCGCCGCGTGCGCGGCGGAGAGGTTCTTGGCGAAGGTCAGCCAGATGAAGGCGTTCCAGACGGCCAGCGCCATCAGCAGCCAGCCGTGCCGGCGCTCGAGCTTCATGTCTCTCCTCGGGTCGTGGCGGCAGCGTCAGGGGTCGCGAGGGGGAAGTCGCGGGTCGGCTGCCAGCCGATCTGCTCGTCGTGCACGTAGAGGTGGAACTCGTCCACGTCGAAGCGGCACTCGAAGTCGGTGAGCTCCTCGAAGGCGCGGTCCAGTGTGGCGTCGTCGAGGTGGTGCGCCACCGTCACGTGCGGGTGGTAGGGGAACGCGATGTCCACGTCGAGCGGACCCCGGCGTACGGCGTTGGCGAGCTGCTCGCAGGAGGAGATGCCCTCCGCGACCGTCACGAAGACCACCGGCGAGACCGGGCGGAAGGTGCCGGTGCCGCGCAGGTGCACGACGAACCGGGGGGACGCCGCGGCCACCTCGGCGAGATGCTTCTCGACGTCGACGAGGTCGTCCTCGCCGACCTCGGTCGGGGGCACCAGCGTGATGTGGGTGGGGATCGTCGTGGCGGTGGTGTCGCCGATGGAGGTGCGGTAGTCCTGGAGCTCGCTCGCCCAGGGCTCGGGGATGGCGAGCGCGACGCCGATGGTGGGCATGTTGCCTCCTCGCTCGTACCGTGCCGACCCTACTCGTCGGCCCTACTGGTCGGCCCTACTCGCCGGCCGCGACGAAGCCGACCCGCTCGTAGACGTCGCGCAGCGTCGCCCCGGCGACGGCGTTGGCCTGCTCCGCGCCCCGGCGCAGCACCTCGGTGAGGTGCGTGCGGTCCTCGAGCAGCGCGAGGGTCTTCTCGCGGAACGGGGTCACGAAGTCGACCACCACCTCGGCGAGCTCCTTCTTCAGGTCGCCGTACATGCGGCCGGCGTAGTCCTCCGCCAGCGCCTCGACCGTGCGGCCGGTGAGCGCGGCGTAGATGGTGAGCAGGTTGCTCACGCCGGGCTTCTCCTCGGGGTCGAAGCGGATCACGGTGTCGGAGTCGGTGACCGCGGAGCGGATCTTCTTCGCACTCGCCTTCGGGTCGTCGAGCATCTCGACGATGCCGGCCGGCGAGGAGGCGGACTTGGACATCTTCGCGGTCGGGTCCTGCAGGTCGGCGATCTTGGCGGTCGCCTTGAGGATGTAGGGCTCGGGGAGCCGGAAGGTCTTCTTGTAGCGGTGGTTGAACCGCTGGGCCAGGTCGCGGGTCAGCTCGAGGTGCTGGCGCTGGTCCTCGCCGACCGGGACGTAGTGCGGCCGGTAGAGCAGGATGTCGGCCGCCTGCAGGACCGGGTAGGTGAACAGGCCGACGCTCGCCGCGCCCTCACCGCCCTTGGCGGACTTGTCCTTGAACTGGGTCATCCGGCGGGCCTCGCCGAAGCCGGTCAGGCACTGCAGCACCCAGCCGAGCTGGGCGTGCGCCGGCACCTGGCTCTGGATGAAGATCGCCGAGCGCTCGGGGTCGATGCCCATCGCGAGCAGCTGGGCCGCGGCCCGCAGGCACCGGTCCCGCAGCACCTTGGGGTCCTGCTCGACGGTGATCGCGTGCAGGTCGGCGATGAAGAAGAAGGGCTGGTGGTCCTCCTGCAGGTCCACCCACTGCCGCAGCGCCCCCAGGTAGTTGCCGAAGTGGAACGAGTCGGCCGTCGGCTGGATGCCGGAGAGCACGCGCGGCCGGGCGGGGGCGGTCGGGGTGGGCATGCGCCCAGTCTCCCAAACCGCCGCCGCCGGCCGCGCATCGGCTAGGAGGCTGCTGAACAACTGCTCGTCGCGAGCGTCGCGATGCGCGTGCGATGGCAAGGCGCCGGAGGGAAGGCGGGCTGGTTGCCCGTCGACCGACGGCAACGCAGCCAGCGGGCGTGCAGCGCGGCGCGGAGCAGAGCGTGTTGTTCAGCAGGCTCCTAGGTCAGCGTCACCGGGGCCGGCGTCTCCGCGACATCGCCGTGCTGGCGCAGCGGCGGGATGTTCTGGTTGTGCCGGAACACGTTGTGCGGGTCCCAGGCCTCCTTGATCGCCCGCAGCCGGCCGAACTTGGTCGGCCCGAAGGCCGCCTCGACGCGGCCGGGGCCCTCGTCGCCGAGGAAGTTCAGGTAGGCGTTGCCGGTCGTCCAGGGCTTCACGGTGGCGCCCAGGCCGCGGATGTGGTCGATGTTGCGGGCGTCCTCGGCGTGGTCCGGTGGCCACATCCCGAGGTAGTGCACCTGGAACGGCGCCTGCCGCTGCCCGAACGCGGTCTCCTCCTCGCCCACCCGGGCCAGCGCCCCACCGCCGTGCATCAGGATCACCTGGGTGGTCGGCGAGGGTGCGGGCTGGGCCGCGGTCACCAGGCTCTCCACGGCCCGGTCGGGCAGGCCGGTCAGGAAGTCGGCGCTCCAGTAGTTGTGCAGCCCGGGCGGGTTCCCCTCGTCCAGCAGCCGCTGGACCGCGGTGTACGGCATCGGCTGCACCAGGTCGGCGGCCGGGCCCAGCGCCCGCAGCGGGGCCAGCAGCCGCCGGCCGCGCTCGAGGTCGCCGGTCCAGCAGACCACCACACCCACGGCCGGGCGGCCGCGGGCCGGCTCGGGCACGAAGTCGGCGGGCGGCGCAGTCACCAGCGCGACGGCCGAGCCGAGCTCGTCGGGCGCGCCGTCCACCAGCTCGCGCCAGGTCGTGATCACGTCGGCGGCCTGGGTGCCCGGGTAGAGCAGCATGCCCCCCAGCACGATCGGGCCGATCTCGTGCAGCCGGAAGATGAACTCGGTGACGATCCCGAAGTTGCCCCCGCCGCCGCGCAGCCCCCAGAACAGGTCGGGGTGCTGCTCGCGGGAGGCGGTCACCCGACGGCCGTCGGCCGTGACCACCCGGGCCTCCACGAGGTTGTCGCAGGTGAGCCCGCAGCGCCGCTCGAGCCAGCCGCTGCCCGAGCCGAGCGCGAGCCCGGCGACGCCGGTGGTCGAGACCCGACCGCCGGTGACGGCGAGCCCGTGGGCCTGGGTGGCCTCGTCGACCGGGCCCCAGCGGGCCCCGCCACCGACCTTGAGCAGCCTCTCCTCCGGCCACACCTCCACGGTGTCGAGCCCGCGCAGGTCGATGCACACCCCGTCGTCGACGACGGCCGACCCGGTGACGCCGTGGCCACCGCCGTACACCGAGACCAGCTGCCCCTGGGCGACCGTCGACTCGATCGCGGCCGCCACCTCGTCGGTGTCGCGGGGTCTGAGGATGCTGGCCGGTCGCCGGTCGACCATGCCGTTGAAGACCCGGCGGGCCTCGTCGTAGCCGTGCTCCCCCGGGCGGATCATGGTTCCGGTGTAGGGCTGGGTCATCAGGACTTCCTCGTCTCCCCCGTCAGGACGGACACAAGTCACTCCATTCCAGTGCGGGAGCAGCGCTGCGTCCATGACTAGTTCGGGCCAAACCCGTTTGCCCGGGCCGACCGGGCTTGGCAGGGTTCGGCCATGACGACGGCCCCCACGCTCACCGACGGCACCGTCACGCTGCGCGCGCACCGCGAGGGCGACGTCGTCGACGTCCACGAGCAGTGCCAGGACCCGGCCTCGCAGGCCTGGACCGTGATCCCCGTGCCCTACAAGCACGACGACGCCCGGGAGTTCGTGCGCACCATCGTCCCGGCCGGCTGGGCGGACGGCTCGGAGTGGACGTTCGCGGTCGAGGTGGACGGCCGGTTCGCCGGTTCGGTCGGGCTGCGCGACCTCGGCGACGGCCGGGCCGAGATCGGCTACGGGTCGCACCCGTGGGTGCGCGGCGGCGGGGCGATGGAGCGGGCCGTCCGGCTGCTGCTGGCGTGGGGCTTCGAGGAGCGCGGGCTGCGCACGGTCGTCTGGTACGCCCACGTCGGCAACTGGGCCTCGCGCAGGCTGGCCTGGCGGGTCGGCTTCTCCCTCGACGGGCTGGTGCGCCGCTGGCGGCCCCAGCGCGGCGAGCTGCGCGACGCCTGGGTGGGCACCCTGCTGGCCGACGACCCGCGCGAGCCCCGGACGACCTGGCTGGAGAACCCGGTGGTCGAGGGCGACGGTGTGCGGCTGCGGCCGTTCACCGACGCCGACGTGCCGCGGCTGGTCGAGGGCCTCGGGGACCCCGAGGTCCAGCACTGGCTGGCCTTCATGCCGCGCGACCCCGGCGAGCAGCAGGCTCGCGACTACCTCGACCGGGTCCAGGAGCGGCTGGCCACCGGCCACACCATCACCTGGGCGTTCTGCACGCCCGGCGACGACCGGCTGCTGGGCGTGGTCGGGCTCTACCGTCTCGCCGAGGAGGCCGAGCTGGGCTACTGGACCCACCCCGAGGGGCGGGGCCGCGGCCTGACCACGCGCGCGGCCGGGCTCGCTACCGAGCACGCCTTCACCGCCCTCGGCCTGGACCGGCTGGCGGCGTACGCCTCGGTGCCCAACGCCGCCTCTCGCAGGGTGCTGGAGGCGCTCGGGTTCCGGCCGGCGGGCGTGCGCCGCCGGGCCGCCCGCACCGGCGATGGGCAGGTCGTCGACCTCGCCGCCTACGACCTGCTCGCCGACGAGAGGATGCCCGCATGACCACCGCACCCACGCTCACCGACGGCACCGTCACGATCCGCGGCCACCGCGAGAGCGATGCCCGAGGCTCCTACGAGCAGTGCCTGGACCCGCTGTCGCAGCAGTGGACGACGGTGCCGCTGGACAACTCGCTGGAGGACTCCCGCAGGTTCGTCACCGAGATCATGCCGAAGGGCTGGGTCGACGACTCCGAGTGGGGCTTCGCCGTCGAGGTGGAGGGGCGGTACGCCGGCACGATCTCGCTGCGCGACGAGGGGCACGGCCGCGCCGAGATCGCCTACGGCTCCCACCCGTGGGTGCGCGGCACCGGGGCGATGGAGCGGGCGCTGCGGCTGCTGCTCGAGTGGGGGTTCGACGAGCGCGGCCTGCACACGGTGATCTGGCGCGCCAACAAGGGCAACTGGGCCTCCCGCAAGGTGGCGTGGCGGCTCGGCTTCTCCTTCGAGGGCACGCTGCGCAGCTGGCTGCCCCAGCGCGGCGAGCTGCGCGACGCCTGGGTCGGCACCCTGCTCCGCGACGACCCGCGCGAGCCGCGCGACACCTGGCTGAGCGTGCCGGTGCTGGACGCCGACGGCCTGCGGCTGCGCCCCTGGCGGGACGCCGACGTGCCGCGCATCGTCGAGGCCTGCTCCGACCCCGAGACCCAGCACTGGCTGGGCGACCTGCCCTCGCCGTACGACGAGGGGTCGGCGCGCTGGTGGCTCGAGCACAGCACCGAGCAGCGAGCGCTGGGCCGTGGCGTCACCTGGGCCGTGGTGGATCCGGCCGACGATGTCGCGCTGGCCTCGCTCGGTATCTTCGACTGGACGCCTCGGGTGGAGCTCGAGGTCGGCTACTGGGCCCACCCCGAGGCGCGCGGCCGCCGGGTCACGACGCGGGCGGTCGCCGAGGTGGTCCGGCACGCGTTCGAGGACCTCGGCGTCAACCGGGTCAAGATCTTCGCCGCGACCGACAACGCCGCCTCGCGCAAGGTGATCGAGAACAACGGGTTCCGCTGCACCGGCGTGGAGCGGCTCGGCACCCGGGTCCGCGACGGCCTCGCGGACATCGCGCTCTACGACCTGCTGGCCGAGGAGTACGCCGCCGCGCGGCGGTGAGCCAGCGCCGACCAGACCAGCACCGCGATCCCCGCGGTGGACAGGCCGGCGCCCACCAACGCCGGCGAGCGGTAGCCGTAGCCCGCGGCGATCACCAGGCCGCCGAGCCAGGCGCCGAGCGCGTTGGCGACGTTGAGCGAGGCGTGGTTCATGGCGGCGCCCAGGGTCTGCGCCTCGCCGGCGACATCCATGAGCCGCAGCTGCAGGTTCACGACGAGCACCGAGCTGACCGTGGTGATCAGGAAGACCACCGGCAGCGCCCACCAGCCGTGCGGCGCCGCGAGCCAGAACAGCAGCATGAGGACGGCGGATCCGAGGGCGGAGCCGAGCAGCGAGCGGAAGACCGACCAGTCGGCGAGCTCGCCGGCCAGCCAGGTCCCGGCCACCATGCCGAGGCCGAAGGCGAGCAGGAAGACCGGCACCGCCGACTGCGACAGGCCGCCGACGTGGGTCAGCGTGGGGGCGATGTAGGAGTAGACCGCGAACATCCCGCCGAAGCCGATCGCGCCGGCGAGCAGCGTGAGCCAGACCTGCACGCTGGAGAAGGCCCGCAGCTCGCGGCGGCCGTGGGCGCCCGGCTCGGGCGGGTGCGCGGGCACGTAGGCCAGCACCAGCACCGCCGTGACCAGCGCCAGCACGGCCACGGTCACGTAGGCGGAGCGCCAGCCCACGGTCTGGCCCAGCCAGGTCGCGGCCGGGACGCCGACCACGTTGGCGACCGAGAGGCCCAGCATCACCATCGCCACCGCCCGGCCCTTGCGCTCCGGGGGGGCCAGGCTCGCGGCCACCAGCGAGGCGACCCCGAAGTAGGCGCCGTGCGGCAGCCCGTCGAGGAACCGGGCCACCATCAGCACGTGGTAGCCGGTGGCCAGCGCGCTGAGCGCGTTGAACACGGCGTACGCCGTCATCAGCGCCAGCAGCAGCCCGCGCCGCGGCCACCGGGCGCCGAAGAACGCGAGCACGGGCGCGCCGACGACGACGCCCAGGGCGTACGCCGAGATCAGGTGCCCGGCCTGCGGGATGGAGACGTCGACCCCGCCGGCCACCTGCGGCAGCAGCCCCATCGTGACGAACTCGGTGGTCCCGATCGCGAAGCCGCCCATCGCCAGCGCGAGCACGGCCAAGGTGAAGTGCCGGGTCGTGCCGGCGCCGGCTCGTGCGGCTCGGGTCTGGTCGGGCGCGGACGTCGTCATGACGGAAGGGTGGACTTCCTGCTCGGGTGCGTGTGGCGGGCTGACGGCGTGCGCAGCGCTCCCAGTGTCCAACCCCGACGCCCGGTCGCGCTATTCCGTGACGTGCACCTCCAGCGGGGTGCCCGGCGGGAGGTCGTGCGAGACGGCTCGGACCGCGGAAAGGATTCCCCCGAAATGCCGAGTCGGCGCAGATGTGCGCCCGTGCGGGTACATCTGCGCCGACTCGGCGTGCCTCACAGGGAGGCGAGGGCCTCGTTCAGGGTCTGCGACGGGCGCATCACCTTGTCGGCCTTGTCGTCGTCGGGGCGGTAGTAGCCCCCGATGTCGGCCGGGTGACCCTGGACCGCGTTGAGCTCCTCGACGATCCGCTGCTCCTCGGCGGCGAGCTTCTCGGCGAGCGGCTTGAACGCGGCGGCGAGGTCGGCGTCCTCGGCCTGGTTCGCCAGCTCCTGGGCCCAGTACATCGCCAGGTAGAAGTGCGAGCCGCGGTTGTCGATGCCGCCGATCCTGCGGGTCGGGGACTTGTCCTCGTTGAGGAACGTCTCGGTCGCCCGGTCCAGCGCGGCGGCCAGCACCTTGGCGCCGGGCGTGCCCGCCTGCTCGGCGTAGAGCTCCAGCGAGGGGACCAGCGCGAAGAACTCGCCGAGGCTGTCCCAGCGCAGGTAGTTCTCCTTGACCAGCTGCTGCACGTGCTTGGGCGCCGAGCCGCCGGCGCCGGTCTCGAACAGGCCGCCGCCGTTCATCAGCGGGACCACCGAGAGCATCTTGGCGCTGGTGCCGAGCTCGAGGATCGGGAACAGGTCGGTGTTGTAGTCGCGCAGCACGTTGCCGGTCACCGAGATGGTGTCCTCGCCGCGGCGGATCCGCTCCAGGGAGTACGCCGTGGCCTCGGCCGGCGGCATGATCTCGATGGTCAGCCCCTCGGTGTCGTGCTCCGGCAGGTACTCCTCGACCTTCCTGATCAGGTTGGCGTCGTGGGCGCGGGTCTCGTCGAGCCAGAAGATCGCCGGCACGCCGGTCGCCCGGGCGCGGGTCACGGCGAGCTTGACCCAGTCGCGGATCGGCTCGTCCTTGGTCTGGCAGGCGCGCCAGATGTCGCCCGGCTGCACGTCGTGCTCGATCAGCACGTCGCCGTTCGAGGCCACGACGCGGACGGTGCCGGCCGCGGGGATCTCGAAGGTCTTGTCGTGGGAGCCGTACTCCTCGGCCGCCTTCGCCATCAGGCCGACGTTCGGGACCGAGCCCATCGTGGCCGGGTCGAACGCGCCGTGGGCGCGACAGTCGTCGAGGACGGTCTGGTAGACGCCGGCGTAGGAGGAGTCCGGGATCACCGCGAG
This sequence comes from uncultured Actinomycetota bacterium, assembly GCA_963826155.1. Lineage (GTDB taxonomy): Bacteria > Actinomycetota > Actinomycetes > Propionibacteriales > Nocardioidaceae > Nocardioides. The sequence continues at coordinate 2,923,311 of CAWGVX010000002.1, forward strand.
GGTGTCGTGCTCCCCGCCGTCGGGGCCCCACATGTGGCCGGAGGTGCGGATCATCGCCGGCATCGAGGCGTCGATGATCACGTCGCTCGGCACGTGCAGGTTGGTGATGCCGCGGTCGGAGTCGACCATCGCCATCGCCGGCCCCTCGGCCAGGCCGGACTCGACGGCCGCCTTGATCGCCTCGCCGTCGGGCGCATCGGCGGTGGCGGAGAGCAGCGCGCCGAGGCCGTCGTTCGGGGAGACGCCGGCCGCGGCCAGCTGCTCGCCGTACTGCTCGAAGAGCGTCGGGAAGAACGCCTGCACGACGTGGCCGAAGATGATCGGGTCGGAGACCTTCATCATCGTGGCCTTCAGGTGCACCGAGAACAGCACGTCCTCGGCCTTGGCCCGGGCGATCTGCTCGGTGAGGAAGCGGCGCAGCGCGGCGACGTCCATGAACGTGCCGTCCACGACCTCGCCCTCGAGGACCTTGACGCCGTCCTTGAGCACGGTCTCGGTGCCGTCGGTCGCGACGTGCTTGATGGTCAGGACGTCGTCGGCCTCGAGGACGACCGACTTCTCGTTGCTGCGGAAGTCGTCGTGGCCCATCGTGGCGACGTTGGTCTTCGACTCTGCGGACCACGTCCCCATCCGGTGGGGGTGGGCCTTGGCGTAGTTCTTCACCGAGGCGGGCGCACGGCGGTCGGAGTTGCCCTCGCGCAACACCGGGTTGACCGCGGAGCCCTTGACCTTGTCGTACTTGGCCCGGATCTCCTTCTCCTCGTCCGTCGAGGGGCTCTCCGGGTAGTTCGGGACGTCGAAGCCCTGCTCCTGCAGCTCCTTGACCGCGGCCTTGAGCTGCGGGATGGAGGCGGAGATGTTGGGCAGCTTGATGATGTTGGCTTCCGGGGTGGTCGCCAGCGCGCCGAGCTCGCCCAGCGCGTCGTCGACGAGCCCGAACTGGGCGAGGATGCGCCCGGACAGCGAGATGTCGCGGGTCTCGACCTCGACACCGGCCTTGGCGGCGTACGCCTGGACGATCGGCAGGAACGAGTACGTCGCGAGCAGCGGCGCCTCGTCCGTGTGCGTGTAGATGATCTTGGCCATGGGCTTCGGCGACTCCTGCGCTTCGGGAAACATTTCTTGACGTCAAGATACCTGACGGGGCGAACCCGGCCAGCCTCGCACCCTCCCGTACCCCGATCAACGCCCGCTCAGGGCCACTCGCCCCTGCCGGCCCCGTGCAGCGCCCCTAGACTGGGGCCGACCTCACCGGGGGTCGTGCTCACGAGAGGCGAGGCCGATGGCAGAGACGTCCACCAGCACGCAGAAGCTGATCGCGGAGGGGCTCGGCACGTTCGTGCTGGTCTTCTTCGGCTGCGGCGCCGCGCTGATCAGCGGCGGCAACTACGTCGCGACCGCGCTGTCCTTCGGGCTCACCGTGCTGGTGATGGTCTACGCCTTCGGCCGGGTCTCCGGCGGCCACTTCAACCCCGCCATCTCGGTCGGGGCCGCGATGGGTGGCCGGATGGCGTGGAACCAGGTGGTCACCTACGTCGCGGCCCAGCTCGCGGGCGCGCTGGCCGCGGGGCTCGTGCTCTTCACGCTCATGCACGGCTTCCCGGGCTACTCCTCGACCGGCAACATGGCGCAGAACTCCTACGGCGACGCCGGCTCCGGCTTCGCGTGGTGGGCGGCGTTCCTGCTCGAGATGCTGATGACCGCCGTCTTCCTCTGGGTGATCCTCGCCGTGACCGACGCCCGCAACGAGCACCCGGTGATGGCGCCGCTGGCCATCGGCCTCTCGCTCACGATGATCCACCTGGCCTCGATCGGCGCGACCGGCACCTCGGTGAACCCCGCCCGCTCCATCGGCGTCGGCGTCTTCGCCGGCACCGACGCGGTCGTCCAGCTCTGGCTGTTCATCCTGGCCCCGCTGCTCGGCGGCGCGATCGCGGGCGCGACCTACGCCCTGATGTTCGGTGCGGACAGCGAGCCGGTCCCGGGGTCCGGCTTCAGCTTCCCCCGCCCCGCGCCCGCGGCGGTGCCCGGATACGGCGCCCCGGACCAGTACCAGGCCGAGTGGAACCAGGAGAACCCCACCGTCCAGGCCGAAGCGGAGGCCGCGCAGTCCTACGGCCAGGAGCGGCCGTACGCCGAGGCGCAGTCCTACGGCGAGGACCGGCCGTACGCCGAGGCGCAGCCGTACACCGACGCGCAGCTGGCCGGGCACGAGCCGATCATCGAGAACGGCTGGCAGTGGGACCCGCACTCCCAGCAATGGGTCCCGGCTCCTCAGCAGCCCCCGCAGCCGCCGGCCCAGCAGTCGTGGCCAGAGCAGGGCACCCAGATCCGCAACCCGGAGGAGTAGGCCGGCCCCGCGGCGGCTGGTGGGTCCACACCCGCCCACGTGCGGATTGGCGACAGACCGCAGAAGTCCGGCCCCCACTCCGGCCGGCGGTGAGACAGCCACCGTTCCCGCGACCAGGTCGGTGGACAGCTCACCGCCCCCCCCGACCCGACCCCACCCGCGCACGTGCGGATTGGCGACAGACCGCAGAAGTCCGGCCCCCAGATCTGCGGTCTCCCAGCAATCGCCCCCGGCCGGCCGGGCGGCTCAGCCCCGCGCGTACGACTCCAGCACCATGGCCGCGCCCGCACCGTCGGCGGGCTCGTCGTAGACCAGCCCGAGCCCGCGGGCGTAGTAGCGGTTGCGGGCCGTGCCGGGCGAGGAGGTCGAGGTGACCTCCACCTCGACCAGGTGGGTGTAGAACTCCGACGGGACCGCGCGCTGCTCGTCGACCGAGAGCACCGTGGCGCGCTCCTCGGTGCCGGCGCCACGATGCGCGATCACGTAGCCGTCGCCCAGCCGGGGGTGCGCCGCCATCTGCAGGCCGGCCTCGGCGCCGCCGACGCCGGCCTCCCACGACGAGGACGTCGGGGAGGGGGAAGAGGACCGGGAGGGGGACGGGGAGTAGGTCGGGGACGTGGCCCGCTCCCCGAAGCTCCACACGTTGCCGGCGGTGTCCTGGGCGTACCAGTGCCAGGACTCGCTGACGACCCGCCGACGGGCGTCCCGGGAGACCGAGTGCAGGGCCGTGCACTCGACGCCGTCGACGACCCGGCGGCGGTCGCCGACGGTCACGACCGTGGTCGCGGCCGCCGAACCGCCGGTGGACCGGTAGTGCCAGCGGCTCCCCGGGGCGAGCGGGAACCACGGGTTGTCCACGGTCGCCACGAAGTCGCCGGGCTCGGGCGAGGGGGTCGGGACGGTGAGCCCGTCCACCCCCGACGGCGCGATCGTCGGCGGGCCCCCGGCGCACGCGGAGGCGGACAGCGACAGCAGCAGTACGCCGCCCACGGCGGCGAGCGCGCGTCGTACGCCTCCGGCTGCCACGAGCGCCAGCATGGCGCACCCGCTCGCGGCCCGCGCGACCGGGAGCGCCCGGCACCGGAGGGTCCGGCCGTTCGACGCCACCGGAGCCGTGCGCCGGAGGCTGCTAGCGTCGCCTCGAATCCACCCGTCCGCCCGGTTCCACGGGCACGAGGTCCGACAAGGAGTCCACGTGAGCGCTACTCCCCTCAAGGTGGCCGTCACCGGCGCCGCCGGCCAGATCGGCTACAGCCTGCTCTTCCGACTCGCCAGCGGGGCGCTGCTCGGCGCCGACCGCCCGATCGAGCTGCGGCTGCTGGAGATCACCCCGGCGCTGAAGGCACTCGAGGGTGTCGTCATGGAGCTCGACGACTGCGCGTTCCCCACCCTCGCCGGGGTGGAGATCGGCGACGACGCCAACACCGTCTTCGACGGCGCCAACCTCGCCCTGCTCGTCGGCGCCCGCCCGCGGGCCAAGGGCATGGAGCGCGGTGACCTGCTCTCGGCCAACGGCGCGATCTTCACCGCCCAGGGCAAGGCTCTCAACGAGGTGGCGGCCGACGACATCCGCATCGGCGTGACCGGCAACCCGGCCAACACCAACGCGCTGATCGCGATGACGAACGCCCCCGACATCCCGCGCGACCGGTTCTCCGCGCTGACCCGGCTCGACCACAACCGGGCGATCTCGCAGCTGGCCGCCAAGACCGGCGCCCCCGTGACCGACATCAGGAAGATGACGATCTGGGGCAACCACTCCGCGACCCAGTACCCCGACCTGTTCCACGCCGAGGTCGCGGGCCGCAACGCCGCCGAGGCCGTGGGCGACCAGGGCTGGATCGAGAACGACTTCATCCCCACCGTCGCCAAGCGCGGCGCCGCGATCATCGAGGCGCGAGGGTCCTCCTCGGCCGCCTCCGCGGCGTCGGCCACCATCGACGCGGCCCGCGACTGGCTGCTCGGCTCCGCCGACGAGGACTGGGTCTCGATGGCGGTGGCGTCCGACGGCTCCTACGGCGTGCCCGAGGGCCTGATCTCCTCGTTCCCGGTCACGACCAAGGACGGCAGCTGGGAGATCGTCGAGGGCCTCGACATCGACGAGTTCTCCCGCGGCCGGATCGACGCCTCGGTCGCCGAGCTCGAGGAGGAGCGCGCCGCGGTCACCGAGCTCGGGCTGATCTGAGGTCCCGCTCCACGACGTACGACGGCCCGCCGGACCGGTTCCGGCGGGCCGTCGGTGTCTCCGGCGAACCTCAGACGGGCTGGTTGGGGATCGTCCCGGCGAGCAGGATCAGCACCGTGCCCACCACCGCGAGAAGCACGCAGTCGAACGCCCGGTGCCGCACCGCCAGCATCCCGGCGTCCCGCGCCGGCAGCACCAGCCGGGTCAACGACGCCAGCAGCAGCGCCCCGCCCATCCAGCGGACGCCGGCCCGCCAGTCCCCCGACCACACCACGACGATGCCGACCGCGGTGAGCGCGAGCACGGCCAGGTAGAACATGCCGCCCACCGTCGAGGGATGGCGACGTGGCGGCGCCGGGTCGGGGTCGACGGGTAGCTGGGGATCGGTCACGGGTCGTCCGACCATCAGCCCCGGGCCTTCTCGGCCATCGTCACGATGTTGGACAGCAGCATGGCGCGGGTCATCGGCCCGACCCCGCCGGGGTTCGGGGAGACCCAGCCGGCCACGTCCCAGACGTCGTCGGCCAGGTCGCCGGCGATCTTGCCGTCCACCCGCGAGACGCCGACGTCGAGCAGGGCCGCGCCCGGCTTGACCATGTCGGCGGTGATGATGCCGGGCACGCCGGCCGCCGCCACCACGATGTCGGCCTGCCGGGTGTGGGCGGCCAGGTCGCGGGTGCCGGTGTGGCACAGCGTGACCGTGGCGTTCTCCGAACGGCGGGTCAGCAGCAGCCCGAGCGGCCGCCCCACCGTGAGCCCGCGGCCGACCACGCAGACCTCGGCGCCGGCGATCTGCACGCCGTGCCGGCGCAGCAGCTCGATGACGCCCATCGGCGTGCAGGGCAGCGAGCCCTCCTCGCCCAGCACCAGCTTGCCGAGGTTGACCGGGTGCAGCCCGTCGACGTCCTTGTCGGGGTCGACCCGCGAGAGCAGCGCGAACTCGTCGAGGCCGGTCGGCTGCTGCACCAGGAACCCGGTGCAGGCCGGGTCCGCGTTCAGCTCGTCGATGCGGGCCTCGACCTCGGCCTGGGTCGCGGTGGCGGGCAGGTCGACGCGGAGCGAGGCGATGCCGATCTCGGCGCAGTCCTTGTGCTTGGCCTTGACGTACCAGTGCGAACCCGGGTCGTCGCCCACCAGCACCGTGCCCAGCCCCGGCACGACCCCCAGCTCGCGCAGCTTGGCCACGCGCTCGGCGAGCTCGGCCTTGATCACCTTCAGGGTGGCGGTCCCGTCCAGCTTCTGTGCGGTCATGTCCTCATCCTGTCATCGGTGTCACGGGAAGCGCCGAGTCGGCGCATGTTGACGCGCGCGGCGCACGCCGAGTCGGCGCATGTTGACGTCGTACGGCGTGCCGTGCGGTCGGCGGGCGCGTCACCGCCGCCTTGCGATCGCCGAGTCGGCGCACGTTGACCTCCCCCGCTTCGCTCCTCCGGTCAACCTGCGCCGACTCGGCTCTTTTCCACTTCGTCGCTGCGCTCCTCAGTGGAAGAAGTGCCTGGTGCCGGTGAAGTACATGGTGACCCCCGCCTTCTTGCAGGCCTCGACGGTCAGCTCGTCGCGGACCGAGCCGCCGGGCTGGACGATCGCGGTCACGCCGGCGTCGATCAGGATCTGCGGTCCGTCCTCGAACGGGAAGAACGCGTCGGAGGCGGCGACCGAGCCGGCGGCCCGGCCCCCCGCGCGCTCCACGGCCAGCCGGCAGGAGTCGACCCGGTTGACCTGGCCCATGCCGACGCCGACCGAGGCGCCGTCCCTGGCGAGCAGGATGGCGTTGGACTTCGCCGCGCGGCAGGCCTGCCAGGCGAACGCGAGGTCGGCGAGCACCTCCGGCGAGGCGGCCTCGCCGGTGGCGAGCGTCCAGGTCGAGGGGTCGTCGCCGGGCGCGTCGACGTGGTCGACCTGCTGGACGAGCAGGCCGCCGGAGATCGCCCGGGTCTCGACCGGCTGGGGCTGCTCGTCGGGGGCGCACACGAGGATCCGGATGTTCTTCTTGCCCTGCAGCACCTCGACGGCGCCCTCGTCGTAGGCCGGCGCGACGATCACCTCGGTGAACACCTCGGCCACCTGGCGGGCCATCTCGACCGACACCGGGCGGTTGACCGCGATGACGCCGCCGAACGCGGAGACCGGGTCGCACTCGTGCGCCTTGCGGTGCGCCTCGGCGACGTCGGCGCCGACCGCGATCCCGCACGGGTTGGCGTGCTTGATGACCGCGACGGCCGGCTGGTCGAAGTCGTTGGCGGCCCGGCGCGCCGCGTCGGTGTCGACGTAGTTGTTGTAGGACATCTCCTTGCCGTGCAGCTGCTCGGCCGCGGCCAGCCCGCCGCCCCCGGGAGCCGACTCGGCCCGGTAGAGCGCGGCGCCCTGGTGCGGGTTCTCGCCGTAGCGCAGGTCGGCGGCCTTCTCGAAGGTCGCGCCGGTGAAGGCCGGGAAGCCCCCGCCCTCCCCGCCGGAGGTGAGGGTGGTGCCCATCCAGGAGGCCACGGCCACGTCGTACGACGCGGTGTGGGCGAACGCCTCCGCGGCCAGCTGCCGGCGCTGCTCGAGGGTGAACCCGCCGGCGGCGACGGCCGCGAGCACCTCGTCGTAGCGGGCCGGGGAGGTGACGATGGCGACCGAGGGGTGGTTCTTGGCGGCGGCGCGGACCATCGAGGGGCCGCCGATGTCGATCTGCTCGACGCACTCGTCGGGGCCGGCGCCGGAGGCGACGGTCTGGCGGAACGGGTAGAGGTTGGAGACCACGAGGTCGAACGGCTCCACCCCCAGCTCGGCGAGCTGCGCGACGTGGGAGTCCAGGCGCCGGTCGGCGAGGATCCCGGCGTGCACGCGCGGGTGCAGGGTCTTCACCCGGCCGTCGAGGCACTCGGGGAAGCCGGTCAGCTCCTCGACCCGGGTGACCGGCAGGCCCAGGCCCTCGATCAGGGCGGCCGAGCCGCCCGTGGAGACCAGCGTCACGCCGGCCTCGTGCAGGCCGCGGGCCAGCTCCTCCAGACCGGTCTTGTCGTAGACCGAGACCAGGGCCCGGCGGACCGGGACCCGCGCGTCGGTGGCCTCGGGGGCGGCGTGGGACATGCACTGCTCCTCATCGAATCGGGATGTTGCTTCGATGAGGGCACCCAGGCGGTCGATGCGCTCTCTTCCCCTGCTGGGGACACTCCCCGGTGGTGACCCACCCGCGCCAGTCGTGTGCCTCCAGCCTAGGGCACGGGCGGCCGGGGACGCGAAGCCGAGCCTGCCGTCGGCTCAGCCGTCGCGGCGGCCGAAGCGCACGGTGCGGCCGGTGACCGACCAGCCCTCGCGGGCCATCCGGCCCACGCAGTCCACCAGCATCTGCCGCTCAGCGGCCTTGATCCGCTCGTGCAGCGACTCGACGCTGTCGTCGACCTCGACCGGCACCACCACCTGGCCCACGATCGGGCCGGTGTCGACGCCGGCGTCGACGATGAAGAGCGTCGCGCCGGTGACCTTCACGCCGTACGCCAGCGCGTCGGCCGCCCCGTGCATCCCGGGGAAGGACGGCAGCAGCGCCGGGTGGGTGTTGACGTAGCGACCGCCGAACCGCTCGAGGAACGACTCCCCCGCGAGCTTCATGAAGCCGGCAGAGACCACGAGGTCGGGCTCGAAGCCCGCCACCGTGTCCGACATCGCGCGGTCCCAGTGGTCACGGCTGGAGAACTGGCCGACCTTCTTCACGAACGTCGGGATGCCGGCGCGCTCGGCGCGGGCCAGGCCCTCGATGTCGTCGCGGTCGGCGCCGACGGCCACGATCCGGGCGCCGTACGCCGGGTCGGCGGTGGCGTCGATCAGCGCCTGCAGGTTGGTGCCCGCCCCGGAGACGAGCACGACGAGGCGCGCGGGGTTGGGGGTCGACACGCGCGGCAGTCTAGCGACGGCGGCCGCGCGGCCTCACCCCGTCTCGGCGGAGCGGCGGGCCGAGCGACGCTGGAGGAAGGTCATCACCAGGCCCCCCACCAGGCCACCGAGCCCGAACGCGGTGATCGCGTGCACGAGCACGTCGAACCCGGCCGGGCCCACGTGGCTCATCCGCCCGGGGCCGACCGCGCCCCCGGCGACCGCCGCGAGCACCCCGAACAGCACGCCGGCCATCAGGCCGCCGGCGCAGCCCCGCAGCGCCCCCTGGTCCCAGCGGAGCGCGGGCAGCCCGCGCTGGGCGCGTGCGGCGGCCCACGCCGCGACCAGCGCCGGGACCACCATCACCCCCGACAGCCAGGGTGCGGGCGTGCCGGCGTCGGGCAGCGCGGCCAGCAGCGGGAACATCGGCAGCGGGCCGAGCACCACCAGGCTCGGGGAGACCAGGGTGTGGGTCCCGACCGCGAACCCCGGGCCGAGCATCCAGGAGCCGGCGTACGCCGAGGCGTTGGGCACCACGACCAGCGTGAGCACCAGGAACAGCACGCTCTCCCCGGTGCTGGTGTGCAGGCGCGAGAGCACGTTGGCCGCCTGCCCGAGGTCGGCGACCAGGGCGCCGAGCAGCACCAGCGTCGACACCACCAGCCAGGTCACCAGGATCCGGCGGCAGGCGGTGGCGGCGGCCCGCACCGACATCGGGAGGTACGACGTCCAGATCGCGGCCCGGCCGGAGCCGACCGCGATGCCCGGCGCGCCGAGCGCGAGGCAGAGCAGCAGCGACCACCGCAGCACGCCGCCGGTCGAGGCCCCGGTCGCCGCATCGGTGGCCAGGTGCAGGGTCACCAGCGCCACGACGAGGTAGCCGAGGGTGAAGAAGAGGGACGCGCTGGCCACGGTCCAGTCGCGCTCGCCGTCGGCGATCCGCTCGGCGTCGGGCCCGTGCCCGGAGACCGCGTCACCGACCCGGAGGCCGAACCGCCACGCCGACCAGGCGCACAGCAGGGTGACGCCGAGCGGCAGCAGGGTCACCTCGGTGTCGTGCACCGAGACGCCGGAGCCGTGGGCGAGCAGCCAGCCGAGCGCCCCGGTGCGCAGGCCGTCCCGCGGGGCACCGTGGGCGCCCGCGTCGGTGAGGAACCAGCCGATCACGCCCAGCGCCAGGCAGACCACCAGGGTGGTGCCGGCCGCCAGGGTGCCGCCGAGGGCGGCGAGGAGGGCCAGCGGCCGCCGGCGTCCGCCACCGGTGGCCCGGTCGCGGTCCCCGCGCAGCGGGCTGGTCGAGCGGTCGCGGGTCAGCAGCGAAGTCATGGCCCGGCCATCATCACCCGCGCGGGGTCCCGATCGGCGGCTCCCACGCCGGTTGGCCGGGGCCCGCGGCCCTCCTCTACGGTGGTGGCGGCCATGAGGAATCCGGACGAGTTCGACGCGTTCTACAAGGACGCGCGCGACCGCCTGCTCGTCCAGACCTACGCGTTCACCGGTGACCTGACCGCGGCCCGTGCCGCGGTGCGGGACTCCTTCGTCGCCGCCTGGCACCACTGGCGCAAGGTCTCGCGGCTCGAGGACCCCGAGGCATGGGTGCGCCCCCGGGCCTGGGCGCACGCCCAGCGCCGCCACACCGCCCGACCGTTCCACCGGGACAAGTCGCTCGACCCCGAGCTGCGCGCCACGCTGGACGCGCTGGGCAGGCTGAGCCCGGTCCAGCGGCGCACGCTGCTGCTCACGCACCTGGCGACGATCTCGCTGGCCGACCTGGCCCGCGAGGTGGGCCTGCCGCAGCCCGAGGCCGAGCGGGAGCTGCAGACGGCCACCTCCCGGTTCGCGATGAACCGCGACGTCGCGACGACCAGCATCCGGGCGCTCTTCGAGCCTTTGCGCCGGCACGCGGGCAGCGCCCGGTGGCCGCGCGCCACGATCATCCGGCGGGCCGGCGCCGCGCGGCGCCGTACCCACACCCTGGTGGGCGCCACCGCCGCCGTCGCGACCATGCTCGTCGCCGGCGTGCTGGTCACCGACACCGACGGGGTGCACCCGAGCCTGGGCCGGGAGCAGGTCTCGGCGAGCGCTCCCCGCGTCGGCGGCGCCACAGCCGCCGAGGCCGCCGCCGACCCGGCCACCCTGCCCGCCGACGCGATGCTGTCCGCCCAGGAGGTCGCGGCCCACCTGCCCACCGGCCGGCCCGGTCATCGGCCCGGTCATCGGCCCGGTCATCAGCAGGGCCATCACGCGGGTGCGTGGACCGAGGGCGCGACCAGCGACAACACCGCCGGCAAGGGCCTGGTGCTGCCCTGCCAGCAGGAGCGGTACGCCGACCCGCACGGCACTGCCGCCCTGGTCCGGACCTTCGAGGGACCCGCCACGGGCGGCGACCGTCCCCCGGCGGCCTTCCAGGTCACCGAGGTCTCCGCCTCCGACCGGGCGGCCGGGCGGACCTACGACCGCACGCTCGGCTGGTACGCCGGCTGCTCCGAGCCACGGGCCCAGCTGGTCTCGACCCAGCGGCTGACCGGGGTCGGCGACCGGGCGACGCTGGTCGCCCTGCGCTGGTGGCACGGGGCGGGGTCCACCCTGCTCGTGGGCGTGGCCCGCACCGGCCGGGTGACCACCACGACGCTGGCCCGGCTCCCGGGCACCGGACCGCTCCCCCTCGGCGCGGCGGCCAAGCTGCTGGGCGGGGCCGTCGATGACCTGTGCGGCCTGCCGGACGCGGGCTCCTGCAGCCGGCACCCGCGGCACCGGCCCACCGCCCCGGTGCCGGTCGGGCAGGTGCCCGGCATGCTCACCGCGGTGGACCTGCCCCCGGTGGCGGGCGTGCGCCGGCCCTGGGTCGGCACCGAGCCCCGCAAGGCCACGAGCAACGTCGCGGCGACCGGCTGCGACCGGACCGACTTCAGCGCCCCCGGCATCACCGCCGACCTCACCCGTTCCTTCGTCGTCCCCGGTGCGGACGTGCCGGACACCTTCGGGCTCACCGAGACCGTCGGCTCGATGCCGGCGCACCGGGCCCGGGCCCTGGTGCAGCGGGTGCGCCACCGGATGGCCGACTGCCCGCACCAGGACCTCGGCACCCGGGTGCAGCGGCTCCTCCAGACCGAGCGCCGCCGGACCGACCTCAGCGTCTGGCAGGTCACCACCGAGATCAGCGACAAGTCCTCGATGCGGTTCCTTATGGGGATCGTGCGCGACGGCACCCACGTCGCCCAGGTCGGCTTCGTGCCCGACGGCAAGGTCACCATGGGGCGCGGTGACTTCCCCGCGCTGGTCCGGCGGGCCCTGGACCGGCTGCCCGCCCTCCCCCCTCCCTCACAGGGCTAGCTGCCGCGCGGATTTCCTCCTCCGCCGTGCAACCGTGAGCTGCCCCGGGGCGTATCACCCCCGAGACGACGGCACACACGAGACGGGGACGAGTCGGAGGACTGCGTCCAGGAGGAGGCGTTCGTCCGCGCCTGGGCGCAGTGCTGCCGACCCCCGAAATGCGAGTCGTCCGCATCACCGGCGGCTAGAGGTGCCGGTGATGCGGACGACTCGGTCCGTCAGGGCTCAGAGGCCCTTGAGGATCTCCCGCATCAGCTCGGCGGTCTCGGACGGCGTCTTGCCGACCTTCACGCCGACGGCCTCGAGGGCCTCCTTCTTCGCCTGCGCGGTGCCGGACGAGCCGGACACGATCGCACCGGCGTGGCCCATCGTCTTGCCCTCGGGGGCGGTGAAGCCCGCGACGTAGCCGACGACCGGCTTGGTGACGTGCTCCTTGATGTACGCCGCGGCGCGCTCCTCGGCGTCACCACCGATCTCGCCGATCATCACGATCGCCTTGGTCTCGGGGTCGTTCTCGAACGCCTCGAGGGCGTCGATGTGCGTGGTCCCGATGACCGGGTCGCCGCCGATGCCGATGGCGCTCGAGAAGCCGTAGTCCCGCAGCTCGTACATCATCTGGTAGGTCAGCGTGCCCGACTTGGACACCAGGCCGACCGGGCCCTTGCCCGCGATGGTGTGCGGCGTGATGCCGGCCAGCGACTCCTCGGGCGTGATGATGCCCGGGCAGTTCGGCCCGATCATCCGGGTGGACTTCCCCTGCAGGTAGGACCACACCTCCGCGGTGTCCTGGACCGGGACGCCCTCGGTGATGACCACGAGCAGGCCGATGCCCGCGTCGATGGCCTCGACGCAGGCATCCTTGGTGAAGGCCGGCGGCACGAAGACGACCGACACGTCGGCGCCGGTCTCGGCCATGGCCTCCTTGACGCTGCCGTAGACCGGCAGCTCCTTGCCGCCGAGCTCGACGCTGGTGCCGGCCTTGCGGGCGTTCACGCCGCCCACGATGTTGCTGCCGGCCTCGAGCATCAGGGTGGTGTGCTTGGAGCCCATCCCACCCGTCATGCCCTGGACGATGATCTTGGAGTCCTTGTTCAGGTAGATCGACATTGTTCCTTCTCGCTCCGTCTCAGGCGGTCTCAGGCGTTGGCCAGCTCGGCGGCCTTGTCGGCCGCGCCGTCCATCGTGTCGACCAGGGTGACCAGCGGGTGGTCCAGCTCGGTCAGGATGGCGCGACCCGCGTCGACGTTGTTGCCGTCGAGGCGGACGACCAGCGGCTTGGAGGCCTCGTCGCCGAGGATCTCCAGCGCACCCTTGATGCCGTTGGCGACCTCGTCGCAGGCGGTGATGCCGCCGAAGACGTTCACGAAGACGCTCTTGACCTGCGCGTCGTTCAGGATCACGTCGAGGCCGTCGGCCATCACCTGGGCGTTCGCGCCGCCACCGATGTCGAGGAAGTTGGCGGGCTTGACGCCGCCGTGCTTCTCGCCGGCGTAGGCGACAACGTCGAGGGTGGACATGACCAGGCCCGCGCCGTTGCCGATGATGCCGACCTGGCCGTCGAGCTTGACGTAGTTCAGGCCCTTGTCCTTGGCCTTCGCCTCGAGCGGGTCGGTCTCGTCCTTGATCTCGAACGCGGCGTGGTCGGGGTGGCGGACCTCGCTGGCGTTGTCGTCGAGCGAGACCTTGCCGTCGAGCGCGTCGAGCTTGTCGCCGGCCAGCCGCGCGAGCGGGTTGACCTCGACCAGCGTGGCGTCCTCCTCGACGAAGACCTTGTACAGCGCCTGGATCATCTCCACGGCCTGCTCGAAGACGGCCTCGGGGAACTCGGCCTCGGTCGCGATCGCGCGGGCCTTCTCCTCGTCGACGCCGGCACCGGGGTCGATCGCGATCTGCTTGACCGCGTCGGGGTTGGTCTTGGCGACCTCCTCGATCTCCACACCGCCCTCGACGCTGGCGATGCACAGGTAGCGGCGGTTCGCCCGGTCCAGCAGGAAGGAGAAGTAGTACTCGTCCTCCGGCGGCGTCGCCGGGGTGATGAGCACCCGGTTGACCGTGAGGCCCTTGATCTCCATGCCCAGGATGTTCGACGCGTGCTCGAACGCCTCGTCCGCGGTCTTGGCGAGCTTCACGCCGCCGGCCTTGCCGCGGCCACCGGCCTTGACCTGCGCCTTGACGACGGTCACGCCACCCATCTTCTCGGCGGCGGCCTTCGCGTCCTCGGCGGTCTCGACGACGACGCCCACCGTGGTGGCCACGCCGTGCTTGGCGAAGAGCTCCTTCGCCTGGTACTCCATCAGGTCCACGATCTACCCAGTCCTTCTTCAGTTGACAGTCCAGGGATTCCCTTCGGCACCATAGTCCCGCCCGAGCGCGGGGCACGAGTCCGGGTGTCCGGACGTGACGGACGCAACTCGTGGGGCGCATGGACGCCAGCGCAGGCGTACGAAGTCCGCCCCCCGCGGCCAGCCCAGCGGTGCCTCAGCCACCGTTCCAGGCGACAGTCCGGTTGCCAGCTCACCGCCACCGGGCCGCGGCCCCGGGCGGAGGCTCAGGCCTGGGGCTGCTCGGCGAAGTGCTCGGAGACCCAGCCGGTGATCTCGCCGGTCGAGGCGCCCGGGGTGAAGACCTTGGCGATGCCGATCTCCTCGAGGACCGGGATGTCCTCCTCGGGGATGATCCCGCCCCCGAAGACGACGATGTCGGAGGCGTCGCGCTCGGCGAGCAGCTCGACGAGCCGGCGGAAGAGCGTCATGTGCGCCCCGGAGAGCACCGAGAGGCCGATCAGGTCGGCGTCCTCCTGGATCGCGGTCTCCACGATCTGCTCGGGGGTCTGGTGCAGGCCGGTGTAGATGACCTCGTGCCCGGCGTCGCGCAGGGCGCGCGCCACGATCTTCGCGCCGCGGTCGTGGCCGTCCAGTCCGGGCTTGGCCACCACGATGCGGATGCGGGGGGTCACACCAGTGCTCATGGCCGCAGGCTATCCGAGGCGTGACCCAAGCCACGTGTCGAGGGCCGGGCCCACGGGCACGATGAGGCGATTTACACAGATTTGGGGTTCCGGTTTCCGGGCCTCCGTGCCCTCCGTTACAGTCAGGCCCGCTGTCTCACCCCCCGAGCACCTGCGGAGACCACTTCATGGGCAACCACCGAGCGGACCGTCGCGGCCTGCGCCGCGAACCCTCGGAGTCGTCCACCCCTGCCGCGGGCGGCAGGCGCAGGGCCGACAAGCCGGCCCGTCACTCGGGCTCGCGGGGCTCGCTCTTCCGGTCGCTGCCGTCCACCCCGGTGCTCGTCGGCATGGCCGCCATCGCGGTCTCGGCCGGCGGCGCGGTCACCGCGGCCGGCACCAACCTGACCAGCCCCGACCAGCCCCGCTTCTCGCAGGCGAGCGCACTCAGCGGCGCCAGCGACATCTCCCGGGTCAGCCTGGTGCAGGCGAGGCACGCCGCGATCAGCCGCGACTCGCGACGCGACGCCCTCTCCGACGCCGCCGACTCCCATCTGGTCGCCAAGGCCGAGCAGCAGGCCCAGCAGCACGACGCCGCCCTGGCCCAGCTGGCCCAGCAGGCGGAGACCCAGGCCAAGAAGATCGCGCGCAACGCCTGGGTGCTGCCGGTGGACAGCTACCACCTCACCGCACGCTTCGGCGAGACCAGCGGTCTGTGGGCACACTTCCACACGGGCCTGGACTTCGCGGCGCCGACCGGCACCCCCATCCACGCGGTCGCGGGCGGCACCGTCACCTCCACCGGCTACGACGGCTCCTACGGCAACAAGACCGTGGTCACCCTCGACGACGGCACCGAGCTCTGGTACTGCCACCAGAACGCCTTCGGCGTCAGCGTCGGCGACGTGGTCCGCCCCGGCGACCTGATCGGGTACGTCGGCGCGACCGGCAACGTCACCGGCCCGCACCTGCACCTCGAGGTCCGCCCCGGCGGCGGCGACCCGGTCGACCCCTACGACGCCCTGGTCCACCACGGGCTCCAGCCCTGAGCGGAGACGCGTCAGCGGATCCGCTGATGGTGGTCGAGCAGTCCGTCGCGACTGAGGAACGAAGTCGCGGCGGACTGCTCGAGACCCGGTGAGACGAACGCTGGCCTCAGCCACCGTCTCGTCGTACGGCGGGCCCGTCCCCACCGTCGGCGGGCACCTCACCCGGTCTCGACGCGCTCTTCGCGACCTCGCAGGCTCGGTCGCGGACGCTGCTCGACCACCATCAAGCTGTGGGCCGTCGCTCCGCTCCGGCCTACAGCTTCTCCACCGGCGCGTAGCGGAGCAGGAGGCGCTTGACGCCCTCGGAGCCGAAGTCGATCGAGGCGACCGACTTCTCGGCGGCCCCCTCGACGGCGACGACGGTGCCCATGCCGAAGGAGTCGTGCAGCACCCGGTCGCCGGGCTCGAGGGAGGGGATCGCCCTGGCCGGCTTGGCCTTCTTCGCCGCGTCCACGCGGAGGGCGGCGGAGGAGAAGTTGCGGCGACCCGCGGCAGTCGGCTCGCCCATCCGGGCGGGTGACCCGGACGCGAGGTCGGGCCGACCCCACCTGGTCTGCGCGCCCTCGGTCCGGCGCCAGTCGACGAGGTCGACCGGCAGCTCGTCGAGGAAGCGGGACCCGGGGTTGTGCGACGGTGCACCCCAGGCGGAGCGGACCACGGCGCGGGAGATGTAGAGGCGCTGCTGGGCGCGGGTCACGCCGACGTACGCCAGCCGGCGCTCCTCCTCGAGCTCCGGCTGGTCGCCGAGGGAGCGCGCGTGCGGGAAGACGCCGTCCTCGAGCCCGGTCAGGAAGACCACCGGGAACTCCAGGCCCTTGGCGGTGTGCAGGGTCATCAGGGTGACGACGCCGTCGTCCTGCTGGTCCTCCTGCGGGGCGTCGGGGATCTGGTCGGTGTCGGCCACCAGGGCCACCCGCTCCAGGAAGTCGCCCAGACCGGGGGCGACGGTGCCCGCGTCGACGTCGGTGGGATCCGCGGACGGACCGGCGACGGGGTCGTCGGAGAACTCGCGGGCCACCGCGACGAGCTCGGCGAGGTTCTCCACCCGGGTCTCGTCCTGCGGGTCGTCGGAGGCCTCGAGCTCGGCGAGGTAGCCGGTCCGGGCCAGCACCGTCTCGAGGATGACGTCGGCCCGCTCCCCCGCCTCGACCATCGACTGGAGCTCCTCGACGATCGCGACGAAGCCACGGATGGCGGTCAGCGAGCGGGTGGCGAGGCCGGGCGCGTCGCCGGCGCGGCGCAGCGCCTCCCAGAAGGTGATCCGCTCCCGCTCGGCGAGCGCCTCGACGCAGGCGACCGCCCGGTCGCCGATGCCGCGCTTGGGCGTGTTCAGGATCCGGCGCAGCGAGACCTGGTCGGCCGGGTTGACCAGCATCCGCAGGTAGGCCAGGGCGTCGCGCACCTCGCGGCGCTCGTAGAAGCGCACCCCACCGACCACCTTGTAGGGCTGGCCGGTGCGGATGAACACCTCCTCGAACACACGGGACTGGGCGTTCGTCCGGTAGAAGACCGCCACGTCGGCCGGGCGGACGCCGTGCTCGTCGACGAGCTTGTCGATCTCCTCCGAGACGAACCTGGCCTCGTCGTGCTCGTCGTCGGCGACGTAGCCGACGATCCGGTCACCGTCGCCGGCGTCGGACCACAGCCGCTTGGGCTTGCGCCCCTTGTTGTGGCCGATCACCGAGTTGGCGGCGGTGAGGATCGTCTGGGTGGAGCGGTAGTTCTGCTCGAGCAGGATCGAGCTCGCGTCGGGGAAGTCCTGCTCGAAGTCCAGGATGTTGCGGATGTTGGCGCCCCGGAAGGCGTAGATCGACTGGTCGGCGTCGCCGACCACCATCAGCTCGGCCGGCTCGACCCGCTCCGCGTCGGACGCCGCCGACGAGCCGCCCTCGTCCATCGGGTCGGCGCAGAGCTGGTGGATCAGCGCGTACTGCGCGTGGTTGGTGTC
This sequence comes from uncultured Actinomycetota bacterium, assembly GCA_963826155.1. Lineage (GTDB taxonomy): Bacteria > Actinomycetota > Actinomycetes > Propionibacteriales > Nocardioidaceae > Nocardioides. Next base: position 2,940,975 of record CAWGVX010000002.1, read on the forward strand.
CTGGTACTCGTCGACGAGCACGTGGCGGAAGCGACGCCGGTAGGTCTCGCGCACCTCGGGGAACTGCTGGAAGAGGTGCACGGTCGTCATGATCAGGTCGTCGAAGTCGAGGGCGTTGGCCTCCCGCAGCCGCCGCTGGTAGAGCGCGTACGCCGCGGCGTAGGTCTCCTCCAGGCCGTTGCGGGCGTCCTTGACGGCCTCCTCGGCGTCGCGCAGCTCGTTCTTCTGCGCGGAGACCCAGTGCAGCACCGCGTTCGGCTGGTAGCGCTTCACGTCCAGGTCGAGGTCCTTGCAGACCAGCGTCATCAGCCGCTTCTGGTCGGCGGCGTCGTAGATCGAGAAGTTCGACTTGTAGCCGCCCCCCTCGAACTGCAGAGTGTCGATCTCCTTGCGCAGGATCCGGACGCACGCGGAGTGGAACGTGGAGACCCACATGATCCGCGCGCGCCGGCCGACCAGCTCCTCGACCCGCTCCTTCATCTCGGCGGCGGCCTTGTTGGTGAAGGTGATCGCCAGGATCGAGCCGGGATGGGCCTTGCGCTCGGAGATCAGCCAGGCGATCCGGCGGGTGAGCACCCGGGTCTTGCCGGAGCCGGCTCCGGCGACCACCAGCAGCGGCGCCCCGGCGTGGACGACCGCGGCGCGCTGGGGCTCGTTGAGGCCCTCGAGCAGCTCCTCGGCGGAGGGTCCGCGGCGGGTGGTGCGGGGCTCCTCGGCGGACGCGACGGACGCCAGGCCGGGGATCGGGATCGAGGTGCTCATCTCGGGCCCAACCCTACGTGCCGCCGCCCCCGTCCCGGCCGGCGGCGGCGTCCTGGCGCAGGCGGAGCACGACGGGCGCGCTCGAGCCCGGGAGGATGCCGCGCGGGTCGTCGGGCAGGTGCACCGTGCAGGCCAGCTCGGGGTCCAGGCGGTACGGCTGGGTGAGCACCAGGCCCCCGAGCCCGCGGCGCAGCCGGGAGACCTCCGCCCGGACGGTCACCAGCCGGCCGGACCCGGCGAACAGGTCCTCGGCGAGCCCGGCCGCGGTGCGTCCCTGCGGGCCTGCGGCGACCAGTGCGAGCAGGATCTCCGCGTGCCGCGGCGACAGCCGCTGCACCCAGTCGCCGGCCGGCCCGGAGAGGCGCACCTCGGGCTCGCGGGCGAGGTCGAGGACCAGCCGCCCGGGGGCGGGCCGGTCCTCGTCCGCGGTGAGCCGCAGCAGCCAGCCGTCGGCCAGCTCCTCGGCGTGGGCCGCGCCGAGCCGCGGGAGCCAGGCCCGACCCTCGACGAGGTCGTCGGGCAGCGAGACGCGGTCCGGCGCGCGGAGCCCGGACGACGCGGCGAGGTGCCCGTCGCGGTCCACGACCAGCGCGGGCCCGGCGAGGCGGGCGAGCACCGGGGCCGCGTGGCCGCGGAGCCGGTCCAGCCGCCGCCGGCGCTCCTCCAGGAGCTCCTGCGAGGCCAGCCTCGCGGCCATGTCGACCAGCGCGAGCTCGGCCGGGTGGAGGGTGCGGCTGGGCCCGCTCACGTCGACCACGCCCAGGGTCCGGCCGGACCAGGGGTCCACGAGCGGCGCCGCGGCGCAGCCCCAGCGGGTGTGGGACTCCACGAAGTGCTCGCCGCCCCGGATCTGGACCGGCGCGCCCAGCACCAGCGCGGTCCCGACCGCGTTGGTGCCGACGTTGCCCTCGGTCCAGGCCGATCCGGCCACGAAGCCGAGGTCGTCGGCCATCCGCCGCACGGTGCGGCTGCCGCGCTGCCAGAGCACCCGCCCCTCCTCGTCGGCCACCACCACGAGGTGGCCGGCGTCGACGACCGGCGCCAGCGACCGGACCAGGGAGGACACCATCCCCGCCAGCGGCGAGGACGCCCGGCGGCGCTCCACCTCGCTGGGCGCCAGCGGGCGGACCTGCGGCGGGCCGGCGGGATCGAGACCGCAGACGGCCATCCGTCGCCACGAGGCCGCGACCTCGGCCCGCGCGGGCGCGAGGCCGGCCGGGCGCCGGCCCCCGGCCAGGGCGGCCTCCCGGGTCCGTCGTGCGTCGAGGTCGCGTCGGTCCACGGCGCCTCCCGCCGGTCGGGCTGGTGCAACCCGCTGCAACCCTGTCGCGGGCACGGGTGCGGGTTGTGTGCTCCGTCACAGCGTAGTCACTGCCCGGCTGCGGGCAGAGCGAAGGAGGCACCATGACCCAGACCATCGAGCCCACCGCCACGACGACCGGGCCCCAGGACCGCGCGACGCGGTGGCTGGCCGACCTCGAGGACGCGCTGCAGGCGCGCGACGTCCCGCGCGCGGCCGGGATGTTCGCGACCACCAGCTACTGGCGCGACCTGATCGCGTTCTCGTGGAACATCGAGACCGTCGAGGGGCGCGAGGGTGTCACCGACCTGCTCGAGGCCACCCTGGACCGCACGGACCCCGGCGGCTTCGTCCTCGAGGAGCCGGCCGAGGAGGCCGACGGCGTCACGACGGCGTGGTTCCGCTTCGAGACCGGCGTGGGGCGCGGCCGCGGGCTGGTCCGGCTGGTGGAGGAGGACGGCGCGCTCCGGGCCTGGACGTTCCTGACGACGATGTACGAGCTCAAGGGCCACGAGGAGCCCCGCGGCGGCCGGCGGCCCATGGGTGCCCAGCACGGCGCCGACCCCGACCGGACCACGTGGCTGGAGCGGCGGCAGGCCGAGGCGGAGTCCCTGGGCTCGACGACCCAGCCGTACGTCCTGGTGATCGGCGGCGGGCAGGGCGGCATCGCCCTGGGCGCCCGGCTGCGCCAGCTCGGCGTGCCCACCCTGGTCATCGACAAGCACCCGCGACCCGGCGACCAGTGGCGCAACCGCTACAAGTCGCTGTGCCTGCACGACCCGGTCTGGTACGACCACCTGCCGTACCTGAAGTTCCCCGACAACTGGCCGGTCTTCGCGCCCAAGGACAAGATCGGCGACTGGCTGGAGTCCTACACCCGGGTGATGGAGATCCCCTACTGGCCCTCCACCACCGCACGCAGCGCGTCGTACTCCCCCGAGACCGGGGAGTGGACGGTCCAGGTCGAGCGGGAGGGCCAGCCGCTGACGCTGCGCCCGCAGCAGCTGGTGCTCGCGACCGGCATGTCGGGCAAGCCGAACATCCCGCAGCTGCCCGGCCAGGACGTCTTCCGCGGCGACCAGCACCACTCCTCCGCGCACCCCGGGCCGGACGCGTACGCCGGGAAGCGCTGCGTCGTGATCGGCAGCAACAACAGCGCCTTCGACATCTGCGGGGCGCTGTGGGAGCACGGCGCGGACGTCACGATGGTGCAGCGCTCGAGCACGCACATCGTCAGGAGCGACACCCTGATGGACATCGGCCTCGGCGACCTGTATTCCGAGCGGGCCCTCGCCGCCGGCATCACCACCGAGAAGGCGGACCTGATCTTCGCCTCGCTGCCCTACCGGATCATGCACGAGTTCCAGATCCCGCTCTACGAGAAGATGGCCGAGCGGGACCGCGACTTCTACGAGCGGCTCGAGGCCGCCGGCTTCTGGCACGACTGGGGCGAGGACGGGTCCGGCCTGTTCATGAAGTACCTGCGCCGCGGGTCGGGCTACTACATCGACGTGGGCGCCGCCGAGCTGGTCGCCGACGGCGAGGTGAAGCTCGTGCACGGCCAGGTCGACCACCTCACCGAGGACGCGGTGGTGCTCGCCGACGGCACCGAGCTGCCGGCCGACCTGGTGGTCTACGCGACCGGCTACGGCTCGATGAACGGGTGGGCGGCCGACCTGATCTCCCAGGAGGTCGCCGACACGGTGGGCAAGGTCTGGGGGCTGGGCTCCGACACGACCAAGGACCCCGGACCGTGGGAGGGCGAGCAGCGCAACATGTGGAAGCCGACCCGGCAGGAGGCGCTGTGGTTCCACGGCGGCAACCTGCACCAGTCACGGCACTACTCGCTCTACCTCTCGCTGCAGCTCAAGGCGAGGTACGAGGGGATCCCGACGCCGGTGCACGGCCTGCAGGAGGTGCACCACCTGTCCTGACCCGGGTGCTGCTGCACCCGGTCCCGCGGACTGCCCCGGCCGGCCTCCTCCCCCGTCGGCCGGCCGGGGCCCGCACCGTCAGACGACCCCGTCGGCGAGCCGCAGGAACTCCAGGTGCTGCTCGTACTGGTCGAGCACGTCGTCGATGAGCTGGGTGTGGGTGTAGCCCATCACGTCATAGCCCTGCCCGCCGTCACGCAGGTGCACTTCCAGCCGGAAGTGCCAGTCGTCGTGCCGCGAGACCCGGCCGCCGTAGGTCGGGGTGAGTGCGCGGCTGCGCTGCACCCGGTAGACGAACGGCCGCTCTCCGACCCCGGCCATCAGCTCGACGGCCGGCTCGGCTTCCTCATCGACGACCGACGCGACGACGACGTCGACCAGCTGCTCGCGCAGCTCGTCCGCGACCTCCTCCAGGGCCGGGGTGGCCACCGAGGCGAGATAGTCGTCGACGCGCTGCTGGTCCGGGAAGTCCATCGCCCGACGGAGCCGGAACTGCCAGGACGCGTGGCTGCGCTCGCGCTCGCCGTGCGAGCTGCGGCCCGACAGCGCGCCCGGGAGGGTGCCCCGCCTGCTGTCGGCCAGGTGTCCCTCGGCGGCGAGCGCCTTCCACAGCCCCCACATGACGCCGACCATCACGAACGCGAACGGCAGTCCGACGATCACGGTGGCGTACTGCAGCGCGTAGATGTTGCCGGCGGCGATGATCGCCAGCGTGAGCGCCCCGGTGGCCACCGCCCAGAAGATCCGCAGCTGCGGGCCCGCGTCGTGGTTCGCGGTCTTCAGGGTGCTGGACAGGTTCGCCATCACCAGCGCGCCGGAGTCGGCCGAGGTGACGTAGAACAGCAGCCCGATCAGGATGAACAGGCCGGCGACGAAGGTGAATCCGGGGTACTGCTGCAGCAGCGACCAGAGCGCGGTGTCGGGGCCGCTGGCGTCGTTGACGATCTTCTTGAGGTCGGTGTTGCCGCTGCGGATCTGCTCGAGCGCGGCGTTGCCGAAGATCGCGATCCACATCACGATGTAGCTGAACGGGATGATCATCGTGCCGGCGACGAACTGGCGGATGGTGCGCCCCCGCGAGATGCGCGCCAGGAACAGGCCGACGAAGGCCGCCCAGGCGATCCACCAGGCCCAGAAGAACAGCGTCCACAGGCTCATCCAGTCGCCGGTGTCCTGGTAGGCGAAGGTCTGGTTGGTCAACCCCGGGAACATCCGCACGTAGTCGCCGACGTTCTCGACCATGGCGTTGAGCAGGAACGCCGTCTTGCCGGTGACGAGGATGAAGCCCGCGAGGACGATCGCGAGCAGCACGTTGAACTGCGAGATGAGCTTGATGCCCTTGTCCACACCGGTCACGGCGGACAGGGTCGCGATGGTGATGGCCAGCACGACCAGGCCGATCTGCACCGGCAGCCCGACCGAGAGGCCGAAGACGATCTCGAGGCCGACGTTGAGGCTGACCACGCCGATGCCGAGCGAGGTGGCGACACCGAAGATGGTGCCAAGGATCGCGGCCGTGTCGGCCGCCGTACCGATGCCGCCGTTGATGCGCTTGCCGAAGATCGGGAACAGCGCCGAGCGCACCGCCAGGGGCAGCCCCATCCGGTAGGCGAAGTAGGCCAGGGCCATGCCCATCAGGGAGTACATCCCCCACCCGGACAGGCCGTAGTGGAACAGCGTCCACACGGTGCCCTCGCGGGCGGCCTCGACGGTCCCGCCCTTGATGCTCGGCGGGTGCAGGTACTGGTACGCCGGCTCGTAGACGGCATAGAAGATCAGGTCGGTGCCGATCCCGGCGGCGAACAGCATCGCCGCCCACGCCCCGGTCGAGAACTCCGGCCGCGAGTGCTCGGGGCCGAGCCGCACCCGCCCGTAGCGCGAGACGGCGAGGTAGATCACGAACGCCAGCACCGTGGTGGTCAGCGCGATGTAGTACCAGCCGAACCAGGTGGAGACCCACCCGACCACCGACTCGAGGGTGGAGTAGGCGTTGTCGGGCAGCACCACGCACCACAGCGTCACCGCCACGGTGATGGCCGCGGAGGTGAAGAACACCGGCTTGTTGAGCACCCAGTCCGGCTGGTCGTCCGGGGGGCCGGCCGGGACGGTGGAGGTGGTCTCTTGGGTGGCAGTCATCAGTCCTCCTGGATCAGCTGCCGGCCCGGACGGTGCCCGGACGCGCGTCGTTGCGGGGGTCCCCCTCGGGGTAGAGCGGCATGCCCGTGCCGTGCCGGTAGAAGGGCACGTCGAGGGGCGCGAGCGGCTCGTTCCCGGCGATCAGGTCCGCGGCCTTCTCCGCCAGCATCATCACCGGGGCGTAGATGTTGCCGTTGGTGACGTAGGGCATCACCGACGCGTCGACCACGCGCAGCCCCTCGACCCCGTGCACGCGCATCGAGGACGGGTCGACGACCGACTGGTCGTCGGTGCCCATCTTGGCGGTGCAGGACGGGTGCAGGGCGGTCTCGGCGTCCTTGGCCACCCAGTCCAGGATCTCCTGGTCGGTGCTGACCGAGGGACCGGGCGAGATCTCGCCCGCCGAGAACGGCGCGAACGCCGGCTGCTCGAGGATCTCCCGCGCCGCGCGGATCATCTCGATCCACTCCCGGCGGTCGTTCTCGGTCGAGAGGTAGTTGAACTGCAGCGCCGGGTGCTCGAACGGGTCGCGGCTCTTGATCTTCAAGGTGCCGCGCACGTCGGAGTACATCGGCCCGATGTGCACCTGGTAGCCGTGCTCGGCGGCCGGCTGCGAGCCGTCGTACCGGATCGCGATCGGCAGGAAGTGGAACATCAGGTTCGGGTAGGCGACCTCGTCGTTGCTGCGGATGAAGCCGCCCGCCTCGAAGTGGTTGGACGCCCCCACGCCGCGTCGGCCGAAGAGCCACTCGGCACCGATGCGCGGCTTGTGGCGGTGCTTGAGCCACGGGGCGATCGACACCGGCTGCTTGGCGGCGTGCTGGATGTAGACCTCGAGGTGGTCCTGCATGTTGGCACCGACACCCGGCAGGTCGGCGACCACGTCGATGCCCAGCGAGGACAGGAACGAGGCCTCTCCGATGCCCGCGAGCTGCAGCAGCTGCGGGGAGTTGATCGCGCCACCGCACAGGATGACCTCGCCGGCCTCCACACTGCGACGGGCCCGCCCGGCGCGCTGGTAGTCCACCCCGGTGACCCGGTTGCCCCGGACCCGCAGGCCGGTGACCTGGGCGAGCGTGCGGACCGTCAGGTTCTTCCGGTTCCGGACCGGGTGCAGGTAGGCGCGCGCGGCGGAGAGCCGGCGGCCGCGGTGCACGTTGCGGTCGAACTTCGCGAACCCCTCCTGCCGGTAGCCGTTGACGTCGTCGGTCAGCGGATGGCCGGCCTGCTGCGCGGCCTCGAAGAACGCGCCGAACAGCGGGCTGGTGGCGGGACCGCGCTCGAGCACCAGCGGGCCCGAGCTGCCCCGCCAGGCGTCGGCGCCGGCGGTGCAGGTCTCCATCCGCTTGAAGTACGGCAGGCAGTGGGCGTAGTCCCACTGCTCCATGCCGGGGTCGGAGCCCCAGCGCTCGTAGTCCATCGGGTTGCCCCGCTGGAAGATCATCCCGTTGATGCTCGACGAGCCGCCCAGCACCTTCCCGCGGGCGTGGTAGACGCGGCGGCCGCCCATGTGCGGCTCCGGCTCGGACTCGTACTTCCAGTCGTAGAGCCGGTTCCCGATCGGGTACGGCAGCGCCGCGGGCATGTGGATGAACGGGTCCAGCCGGCTGTCGCTGCGGCCGGCCTCGAGCACCAGCACGCTGGTGCCCGGGTCGGCGGAGAGCCGGTTGGCCAGCGCCGAACCCGCCGAGCCCCCTCCGACGATGACGTAGTCGAACCGCTCCTGCGTGGCGCTCATGCTTCCCTCCCTGCGTCGAACCAGCCCTGCGGCTCGGGACGCGTCCGGTGCCATATGTGCTTGGTCTCGCGGTACTCGTCGAGCCCGGCGAGGCCGAGCTCGCGGCCGATACCGCTCTGCTTGTAGCCGCCCCACTCGGCCTGCGGGACGTAGGGGTGGTAGTCGTTGATCCAGACCGTGCCGTGCCGCATCGCGGCCGCGACCCGCTCGGCCCGGCCGGCGTCCCGCGTCCACACCGCTCCCGCGAGCCCGTAGATGGTGTCGTTGGCGGTGGAGACCGCGGCCTGCTCGAGCGCCTCGGCGTCCTCGCCGGTGAAGGTCTCCACGGTCAGGACCGGCCCGAAGGACTCCTCCTGCACGCAGGACATGTCGGCGGCGCAGCGGTCCAGGACCGTGGGCAGGTAGAAGAAGCCGTCGTCGTACGCCGGGCCCTCGGGCCGGGCGCCGCCCACCCGCAGGGTCGCGCCCTCGGCGAGGCCCGCCGCGACGTACGCCTCGACCTTGTCCCGGTGGGCGGCGCTGATCAGCGGACCCGCCTCGGCGGAGTCGTCGAACGGGCCGCCCAGCCGGATCCGACCGGCGCGGCGCACCAGCTCGTCGACGAACTCGTCGTGGATCGACTCCTCGACGATCAGCCGGGAGCCGGCCGAGCAGACCTGGCCGGAGTCGAGGAACACGGCCGTGAGCGCCATGTCCAGCGCGGTCTCGATGTCGGCGTCGGCGAAGACGACGTTCGGGTTCTTGCCGCCGAGCTCGAGCGCGACCTTCTTGACGGTGGCGGCCGCGGAGGCCATCACCCGCCGGCCGGTGACCAGGCCGCCGGTGAACGAGACCAGGTCGACCTCGGGTGCCTCGGTCAGCGTCGGTCCGACCCGGTCACCCGCGCCGAGCAGGAGGTTGGCGACGCCGTCGGGCAGTCCTTCCTCGGCCAGCGTGCGGCACAGCCAGATCGCGGTGGAGGGCGTGATCTCGCTCGGCTTGAGCACGAACGTGTTGCCGGCCGCCAGCGCCGGCGCGACCTTCCAGGAGGTCTGCAGCAGCGGGAAGTTCCACGGCGTGATCAGCGAGCACACGCCGACCGGCTCGTGCACGACGCGACTGACCACGTCGGGGTCGCCGGTGTCGACGACGCGGCCCGCGTCGGCCTGGGCGAGGTCCGCGAAGTGCCGGAAGACGGAGACGACGTCGTCGACGTCGATGCGCGCCTCGACCAGGCGTTTGCCGGTGTCGAGCGACTCGAGGCGGGCGACCTCCTCCTTCTCCTTCTGGAGTCGGTCGGCCAGCCGGCGGAGCAGGGCGGCGCGCTCGGGGGACGGGGTCTGCGGCCAGGGGCCGTTGTCGAAGGCGCTGCGGGCGGCCACGACGGCGTCGATCGCGTCGGAAGCCGAGGCCTCGCTGACGGTCGCGACGAGGCGTCCGTCCGCGGGGCAGCGGATCTCACGCGTCGCGCCGTCGGAGGCCTCCCGCCACGCCCCGCCGATGAAAAGGTCAGGCATAGGTGATCCTCGGGGTCAGGGGATACAGGGGGTTGTCGACCTTGCGACAGCCTGCCCACGAGGGGACGGTTCTACACCTGTGAACCCGCCCGGAACGGCGCGCTGACGGCCGGAAACCCCCAGATCCGCTCAACCACGGGGGTTTGCGACGTCGGTGCAATTTCTCCCGAGGTCACGTGTGCGCCGGAGCCCAGAACACCGCGACCGCGACGTTGGCCACGGTCAGCAGCAGCAGGCCCGCCCACAGCCCCTGCGGGATCCGCTGCTTGCGGAGGTTGGCCATCACCAGCACCAGGATGACCAGGCCGATGGCGAACTTCACCGCGACCTTGGCGTGGTTCACCGGGTCGTCGCCGGCCTCCAGGACACCGACCAGCAGCAGGCCGGCCACGAAGGCGGTGCCGATCCCGTCGCGCATCAGCGGCGTCACGACCTTCTCCGGCAGCCGTGCCTGGCTCAGCAGGCCGCCCAGCAACGCCGCGAAACCGAGGAGGTGGAGGAAGAGGAGGATCAGTCGGGCGGTCTGCATGGCGCTGATCGTAGGGGGGCACCTCGCCGCTTGTTGCACATTGTTTGCAACTACGAACAGTGGGCTCCTAGGATCGCTGCGTGACCCCGACGACCATCGACCGGCCCGCCCGCCGCCGACTGACCCGCGAGGAGCGGCACACGCTCACGCGCACGCTGGGGTTCGTGGTGCTGCTGCACGTCGTCGGCTGGGGCCTGCTGCTGGGCGTGGTGGCCCCCCACGGCTGGATGGTCGGCAACGACGTCCTCGGGGTCGGACTCGGCTTCACGGCGTACACCCTCGGCATGCGGCACGCCTTCGACGCCGACCACATCGCGGCGATCGACAACACCACCCGCAAGCTGCTGGCCGAGGGGAAGCGGCCTCTCAGCACCGGCTTCTGGTTCAGCCTCGGCCACTCCTCGGTGGTGTTCGTGATGGTCCTCGGCCTGGCCCTCGGCGTCCGGGCGTTGACGAGCGGCATCGACAGCCAGGACTCCGCTCTGCAGCAGGTGACCGGCGTGTGGGGCACCTCGATCAGCGGCTTCTTCCTGCTCGCGATCGGCCTGATCAACCTGGGTGCCCTGGTCGGCATCGTGCGGGTCTTCCGCGGGATGCGCCGGGGCCGGTACGACGAGGCCGAGCTGGAGCGCCAGCTCGACAAGCGCGGCTTCCTCAACCGCATCCTCGGCCGGGTCACCCGCGCGGTCAGCAAGCCCTGGCACATGTACCCCACCGGGTTTCTCTTCGGGCTGGGCTTCGACACGGTCTCCGAGATCGGCCTGCTCGTCATCGCCGGCGGCGCGGTGGCCTCGAGCCTGCCGTGGTGGGCGGTGCTGTGCCTCCCGGTGATCTTCGCCGCCGGCATGTCGCTGCTCGACACCCTGGACGGCGCGTTCATGACCGTCGCCTACGGCTGGGCCTTCTCCCGTCCGGTCCGCAAGATCTACTACAACATCACGGTCACCGCCCTGTCGGTCGCCGTGGCGCTGATCATCGGCGGCATCGAGCTGACCGGCCTGGTCGCCGACGAGGCCGGCATCACCAGCGGCCCCGTCGCCGCCGTCGCCGGGCTCGATCTCAACCACGTCGGCTACGGGATCGTGGCGTTGTTCGTGGTCACCTGGGCGGTGTCGGTCGCGGTGTGGCGGGTCGGCCGGATCGACGAGCGCTGGAGCGCGGGCCTCCGCTGAGCAGGGGGCACCTCGCACCGGATGACGCGGCCGTGGGGTGCTCGTGGCTCGGCGGCCGACGAGAGTGCGCGACACGGCACCTCGCGACCGGAGCCTCCGCCGTGCCGACCAGGGGCGACCGGTAGTCGGCCAGGGGTCGTCGGTCGGTTGTCCGTGGTTCTGCCTCCTGCGAGGCTTCCTCACAGGCACGGGCGTTCCGGCCGCCGTTGTCGCCGAGGAGGCTCGAATGGAACGGCTCTCTTCGTTCGTGCTCGCCCACCGTCGGTGGATCTTCGCGTTCTGGGCCGTGATGTTCATGGCTGGCGTCGCGGCAGCAGGCAAGGTCCCCGACCGGCTGAGCTACGACTTCTCCCTGCCCGGGCAGCAGGGGTACGAGACCGAGCAGAAGGTCATCGCCTCCTACCAGGGCGCGAACGCGCAGGCGGCGTACGTGCCTGTGGTCACGGTGCCGCAGGGCCAGACCGTCCAGGGCTCGGCGAAGGATGTCGCGGCGGTGTACGAGGCGCTCCGCACGGTCCCCTCGCTGCGCGTCGTCGACTACGCCCAGACAGATGACCCGGGGTTCATCACCCGCGACGGACGAACGACGTTCGGCATCGTCTACGAGCCACAGCCGCAGGGGTTCGTCGACCCCAACCAGAAGCGGATCGAGGACACGTTCAACGCACAGCTCGAGCAGCACGGCCTCACCGGTGGCCTGACCGGCTACGAGCAGCTCTCCTCAGGCGGAGGCAGCAGCGGCGGGCCGAGCGTGCTGGAGGAGACCTTGCTCGGCGCCCTCGGCGCCCTGGCCGTGCTCGCGTTCGTCTTCGCGTCACTGCTCGCGCTGGTCCCGCTCCTGATCGCCGCCGTCTCGATCCTCACGACGTTCCTCATCGTGCTGCTCCTGACCACATTCACCGACGTGAGCTTCGTCGTGCAGTTCCTGATCGCGCTGGTCGGCCTCGGCGTGGCGATCGACTACTCCCTGCTGCTGGTGTCCCGATGGCGCGAGGAGGTCGCACACGGGCACGACAACCACGAAGCCGTCCGCATCTCCATGAGGACCGCCGGTCACGCGGTGGTCGCGTCCGGAGTGACGGTGGCCATCAGCCTGATCGCGCTGGTCGTCATCCCGGTGCCGTTGCTGCGGAGCATGGGGTTCGGCGGCATGCTGATCCCCCTGTGCAGCGTCGCCGTCGTGCTCACGTTGCTCCCGGCGATGCTGGCCGCCGTCGGGCCACGCGTGGACATCCCGCGCATCCGCAAGGAGGGGGTCGCCTCGCGCGGGTGGACCGCCTGGGCACGCACGATCGTCAAGCGTCCGTGGGTGTTCGGCGGAGCGGCCCTGCTGGTGCTGGCGATCCTGGTCGCGCCGATCCGCGACATCCAGTTCGGGCAGTCCAACACGGCCTCCCAGGGGGCGTCGAGCCCGGCGTACCGGACCCTGCAGACCCTGATCGACGGAGGCGTCGGGAACGGGGTCGTCTCCCCGATCGTGCTGCTCGCGGACAACAAGGACGACGCCACGGCCATCGCGGCGGCCGCGGCGAAGGTCGACGGGATCCGCGTGTCCGCGGCGTACACGCCGGGCACCGACGGGCGGACCGCGGTCGACGTCGTGCCGACCGACGAGACGGTGAACTCCAGCTCGGTCCAGACCGTGGACGCGGTGACCGCAGCGGTGAAGCCGCTGCCGGGCTACATCGGCACCGCGGGGCTGGGCGCCACGATCGTCGACTACCGGCACGCGGTGTACGACCGCTTCCCCGAGGTCATCGCCCTGATCGCCTTCATCACCTTCCTGCTGCTGATGCGGACGTTCCGTTCCATCCTGCTCCCGATCAAGGCCGTGATCCTGAACCTGGTCAGCCTCGGCGCCGTGATGGGCCTGGCGACCTGGTTCTGGCAGCAGGGCAACGGTTCCCACGCGGTGTTCGGCATCGAGGCCACCGGGGCGATGACGTTCTGGCTGCCGCCCCTGATCTTCGCCTTCCTCTTCGGGCTGTCGATGGACTACGAGGTCTTCATCCTGACCCGGATGCGGGAGGAGTACGACCGCAGCGGGTCGACCGAGGCAGCCGTGGTCCGCGGCATCGGACGCACCGGCCGCCTCGTCACCTCCGCGGCGCTGATCCTGTTCTTCGCCTTCGCCGCCCTGGCCTCGGCGCCCGGCACCGATATCAAGGTCTTCGCGACCTGCCTCGGAGTCGGCATCCTCATCGACGCGACCATCGTGCGCGCGGTGCTCGTGCCCTCGCTCGTCGTCCTGTTCGGCCGCTGGAACTGGTGGCTTCCGCGATGGGCGGCCAGGATCATGCGCGTCGAGCCTTCCCGACTGCACGAACACGGAGAGCCCGGTCTGGTCGACGTCGACCTCACCGAACCTCGCGTGCCGAGCTAGGCCAGCCCGCGTGCCGCACGACGAGCCGATCGTGGCTCTCATGTCCGACAACTGCCGCATCCGCATCGGCTTGTGCGCGCGTTCCGGGGACGCCCGCCGGTGCCGGGGCGTGGTCGAGCCAGGTCACCACCTGGCCCTGGTCATCGGCTTCCTGGCGGTCCGGCCGCCGCTCACGGTGAGCTCCATGGCGTCTCCTCCTCCTGGACGCTCAGGCGAGCGTGCTGCTGTCGATGACGAACCGGTAGCGGACGTCGGAGGCCAGCACCCGCTCGTAGGCCTCGTTGACCTGGTCCGCGGAGATGACCTCGACCTCGGCGCCGAGGTGGTGCTCGGCGCAGAAGTCGAGCATCTCCTGGGTCAGGGCGATGCCGCCGATCATCGACCCGGCGAAGGAGCGACGGGCGCCGATCAGCGAGAACACGTTGACGCTGATCGGCTCGGCCGGGGCGCCGACGTTGACCAGGGTGCCGTCGACGGCGAGCAGGCCGAGGTAGGCGTCGAGGTCGATGCTGGCGCTGACGGTGTTGATGATCAGGTCGAACCGGCCGGCGAGCTGCTCGAAGGTGCCGGGGTCGGAGGTGGCGAAGTAGTCGTCGGCTCCGAGCCGGAGGCCGTCCTCCTGCTTCTTCAGCGACTGCGACAGCACGGTGACCTCGGCCCCGAGGGCGTGGGCGATCTTGACGGCCATGTGGCCCAGGCCCCCGAGGCCGACGACGGCGACCTTCTTGCCCGGGCCGGCACCCCAGCGGCGCAGCGGCGCGTAGGTGGTGATGCCGGCGCACAGCAGCGGCGCGGCCGCGGCCGGGTCGAGGCCCTCGGGCACCGAGAGCACGTAGTCGGCGTCGACGACCACGTGGGTGGAGTAGCCGCCCTGGGTGGTGGTGCCGTCACGGTCGGTGCCGGCGTAGGTGGGCACCATGCCCTCGACGCAGTACTGCTCGTCGCCGTTGCGACAGTTGGTGCACTCCCCGCAGGAGTTGACCATGCAGCCGACACCGACCCGGTCGCCGGCCCGGTGACGGGTGACGTCGGCGCCGACCTCGGCGACCACGCCGACGATCTCGTGGCCCGGCACGACCGGGAACGGCTGGGGGCCCCAGTCACCGTTGACGGTGTGGATGTCGGAGTGGCAGATCCCGGCGTACTGGATCTCGATCAGGACGTCGTTGGCTCCGACGTCGCGGCGCTCGATGGTGGTGAGGGCCAGCGGCTCGTTGGCAGCGGAGGCTGCGTAGGCATTGACGCGCATGTGGGTGGTGCTCCTTCGTCTGTGTTGACCGGTCGTTCGTTCTCCCGGGTCGGCGGGCGAGCGCGGCTCGGGACACCGCCGGCGTGCGAGCACGCCGAGGCGTCCGGTGCCTCGGTCCGGCGTCGCGCCCAGGCTGGTGGCCGGGGCAGGCCGGTTCGGTCAGGCCCTCCTGACGGCCTTGAGCTGGTCGGCCAGGGCACGAGCCTCGGTCGCCAGCCCGTCGGCACGAGCCGCATCGCTCGCCCGGACCGCCTGCCAGTAGTCGATCTTCAGCCGGACGTACCGCCGGCGCAGGGCGAGGTGCTCGGCCTCGAGCGCCAACCGCTGCTCCTGCCGGGCCAGCAGCTCGATCTGCTCCCCAGCGGCAGCGGGGCCGAGCTGCCCGTTCGCGACGTACTGCCGCATGTCGCTCACCGACAGGCCGGTGGCGGCCAGGCAGGCGACCCACATCAGCTGGTCGAGGTCGTCCTCGTCGTAGACGCGGTGCTTGCTGCTCGCACCGCGGCTGATCGGCGCGATCACCCCGATCGACTCGTAGTAGCGCAGCGTGCTGGCAGGAAGCCCCGTCAACGCGGCTGCTTCCTTGATCGTGTAGCTGTGCTGGGTGGTCTGTGCAGTCACTCCATCGACCGTAGGAACTTCAAGTACTCGAAGTCAAAGAGCGGCTGCCTCCCTCGAGCAGCCGCACTCTGGGAGGATCCGAGCGTGACACCAGCGCGGGGGGTCGGGGAGGCCGATCACGGCGCGGGCCCCTACCACCCGCGGACCGAGCGTCATCAGCGCCGCGGCGGTGGTCTGCTACGGCTGCGGGACGCCTCGGCCATGGCCATCGGCGGGATGATCGGCGGCGGCATCTTCTCGGTGCTGGGGGTCACCGTCCAGCTCGCGGGCCATCTCGCGTTCGTGTGCTTCGTGCTCGCCGGCGCGGTGGCGCTGGTCACCGCACACAGCTACGCGGGGCTCGCCCGGCGAGCGGGACGCTCGGGCGGACCGTACGCCTACCTGCGCGAGGCGGGCCACCCACGCTTCGCGGCGATCACGAGCTGGTACCTCGTCTTCGGCTACGTGATCGCGCTGGCGGTCTACGCCTTCACCTTCGGCCACTACGTCGCCCGGGTCAGCGGCACCGGCGACGTGGTCGCCAGGGCGGTCTCCGTGGCCGTCCTCGGGGCCTTCCTGGTCATCAACATGCGCGGGGTCGGCGCGTCACGCATCACCGAGGACTCCGTGGTGCTGACCAAGATCGTCATCCTCGCCGCCATCGCCGGCATCGGACTGTTCGCGTGGTCACCCCACCGGCTCAGCCCGCTCGCTGACAGCGGGTACCTCGGGGTGTTCGTGGGCGCCGCCTCGATCTTCATCGCCTACGAGGGCTTCGAGCTGCTCTCCTACGACTACGACGCAATCGCCCAGCCGGCGCGGACGCTGCCCCGCGCGCTCTACCTGTCCGTGCTCGTGGTCATCGCCGTCTACGTCGCGGTGACGCTGGGCTCCCAGATGCTCGTCCCGGACCAGCTGCTCATCGCCCAGCGCGAGGTGGCCTTCGCGACCGTCGGCGAGCAGGCACTCGGCACTCCCGGCCTGTGGCTGGCCGCCGGTGCGGCCGTCCTCGCGACCTCGTCGGCCATCAACGCCACCTTGTTCTCCACCGCGAGGCTGGTCCGCGACCTCAGCGACGCCGACGAGCTGCCGGCCTCCCTGGGCCGGACGCCGTCCGGGGTGCCCGCCAACGCCATGTGGCTGCTGTCGCTGCTCGGCGCGGCCTTCGCCATGCTGCCCGGCGTCAACCAGCTCCTCGCATTCGGATCGGTCACGTTCCTCGGCGTGTTCGGCCTCATCAACCATCTCCACGCCCGCACCACCGACCGCGCCCGTGAGCGGGTGCTCGGACACCTCGGCGCCACCGCCTGCGCCGTCGCCATCGTCGTGACCCTCGTCCAGCTCGCCGTCCACGAGCCCGCGACCCTGGCGCTCATCGCCGGCTGCCTGGCCGCCCTGGGCGCGCTGTGGCTCGTCTTCGCGCGGACCAGGCCCACCACCGGCGACCGGCACTGACCTGGGCCCGGGGCGGGCGCACCGGTCAGAGGAGGCGGCGGTCCGACGCCCAGCGGGTGAGCTCGTGACGGGAGGAGAGCTGCAGCTTGCGCAGCACGTTGGACATGTGGGTCTCGACGGTCTTGATGGAGATGAACAGCTCCTTCGCGACCTCCTTGTAGGCGTAGCCGCGGGCGATCAGCCGCATCACCTCCCGCTCCCGCTCGGTGAGCCGGTCGAGGTCCTCGTCGACCGCGGCCACGTCGATGGTGCCGGCGAAGGCGTCGAGCACGAACCCCGCCAGGCGCGGCGAGAACACCGCGTCGCCGTCGGAGACCCGGCCGATCGCCCGGACCAGCTCGGGCCCGGTGATGGTCTTGGTGACGTAGCCCCGGGCGCCGCCGCGGATGGTGCCGATGACGTCCTCGGCCGCGTCGCTGACCGAGAGCGCGAGGAAGCGGGTGCCCGGCACCGAGACGGCGGTCCGGCGCATCACCTCGACCCCGCCACCGCCGGGGAGGTGGACGTCGAGCAGCACGACGTCGGGTCGCTGGGCCTCGACCGCGGCGACCGCCTCGTCGACGTCGGCGGCCTCGGCCACCACGTCGACCTGGCCGGCACCGCTCGCGGCGAGCTCGGCGCGCACGCCGCTGCGGAACATCGCGTGGTCGTCGACGACCACCACGCGCACCGGCACTCCGGTCTGGGTCATCCCTGGTCCTCCTGTCGGGTGCGGGCCGGGCGGGGCAGGTGCAGGCGCACCTCGGTGCCCTCGCCGGCCGTGGACCGGATCTCGGCCGCGCCACCGTGGCGGGCCATCCGGTCGATGATGCTGTGGCGCACGCCGAGCCGGTCGTCGGGCACGGCGCCGGGGTCGAAGCCGCGGCCGCGGTCGCGCACGAAGACGTCGACGGCGTCGGGCGACACCTCGGCGTACACGTCGACGCGTCCGGTGCCGGCGTGCTTGGCGGCGTTGGTCAGCGCCTCCCGGGTCGCCGCGACCAGCGGGCGCAGCGGCTCCTCGAGGTCGCAGTCACCGACGGCCACCACGTCGACGGAGATGCCGTGGGCGTCCTCGGTGGCGGCGGCCGCCTGGCGCAGGGCACTCGCCAGCGTGCTCTCGTCGGCGGCCTCGCCCGCGTAGAGCCACGAGCGCAGGTCCCGCTCCTGGGCGCGGGCCAGGCGGGCGACGGTCGGGCCGTCCTGGGCGTTCTTCTGGATCAGCGCGAGCGTCTGCAGCACGGAGTCGTGCAGGTGGGCGGCGACGTCGGCCCGCTCCTGGGTCCGCACCCGCTCGGCACGCTCGGCGCTGAGGTCCGAGGCGAGCCGGTAGATCCACGGTCCGACCACGATGGCGATGCCCACCACGCCGAGCAGCGCCGAGACGGCGACGTCGCGGGCGACCGCGACCGACCCGCCGTGGAAGGCGAAGAGGCCGAGGGAGACGACCACCAGCGCGACGCCCGCGGCGAGCCGGCCGTAGGCGGCCCAGCCGCCGCTGCCGAGGACCACCCGGACCGGGTCGACCCGGCCGGTGGTGTCCCGCCAGCGCTCCCGCTGCGCCTCGTCGGCCTGGCGCCACAGCAGGGCGATGCCGACGACGCCGAGGAACACCGGCCAGAAGACGGCAGCCCGGCCGAAGACCGCCTCGAGCACCAGGACCGCGCCGAGCGCGAGCGCCGCCAGGGCGACGGCCGGACCCACGTCGCCGAGCCGCCGGCCCCGGGCCGGACGACGGCCGCCGCGTGAGGCGCTCTCCAGGCCGGGCGCCTCCGCCTCGAACCGGGAGTCGGCCGGCAGCACCAGCCAGAGCCCGGCGTAGAGCGCGACGCCCATGCCGCCGAGCAGCGCGGCCAGCACGAAACCGCCGCGGACCCACAGCACCGGGACGCCCAGGTGCCGGGCGAGGCCGGCGGCAACGCCGCCGATCACCGGCTCACGCGCGTCGCGCGTGGCGCGGCGTTCGCCGGCCGGGCCGGTCATGGGTGCGCTGCTCATCTCGGCTCCATCCTCACACGGCACCGGCCCGCTCCCCATGAGGACGAACCCTGACCCGACCCCGAGAGGGTGTCCCCCGCCCCGCCCCCGGATCAGGGACGTCCCCGATGGTGTCCGGGCCCGCGGACCGACAGGCTGGATGCCATGACGACCACACCTCCCGAGGCGCCGCCCGGCGGCCCCGCCGGCGAGCCCCGTGACGAGGGCCCCCGGGTCACCGCGGACGAGGTCCGCGACCTGGGCCGCCTGCGCCGCAGCCGGACCGACCGCAAGATCGCCGGCGTCGCCGGGGGCCTCGCCCGGCACCTCGACATCGACCCCGTGATCCTGCGGGTCGCCTTCGTGGTGCTGGTGTTCTTCGGCGGCGCCGGGCTGATCCTGTACGGCGCGTGCTGGCTGCTGGTGCCCGAGCAGGGCTCGGACACCGCTCCGCTGCACCTCGACGACCGCAGCCGCACGGTCGCGCTGGTGATCGCGGGGCTGTTCGCGCTGGCGGCCCTGGTCGGCCACTCCTTCGGCCGCTTCGGGTTCCCGTGGCCGGTGGCGGTGGTGGCGCTGGTCGCGGTGCTGTTCCTGACCCGGCGCGATGCGAAACGTGCCGGCGCGCCCGCCGCACCGGCTCCCCCACCGCCGCCGCCCGGCAGCCCGGCGTCCGAAGGCCCGACGACCGCCGTCCCGGCGACCGGCCCTCCGGCGGCCGGCGTCCCGGCGACCGGCCCTCCGGCGGCCGTGACCTGGACGGCACCCGTCCGCTCGCCGCGCCGACGCGGGCCGGTCCTGTTCTGGTTCACCCTGGCACTGATCGTGCTCGCCGAGGGGGTGCTCGGCATCGTCGACCTCGCCGGCGTCCACGTCGCCGCCTCGGCGTACCCCGCACTGGCCCTGGGCCTGACCGCGGCGATGCTGCTGCTGGGGGCGTTCTGGGGACGGGCCGGCGGCCTCATCCTCCTGGGGTTGGTCTCGGCGGTGGCGCTGGCGGCGACGAGCGGCGCCGAGCACTGGCACGGCACCACGGTGCGGGCCCACCCGGGCACGGCGGCGGCGGTCCACGACCGCTACTCCGTCGGCGCCGGCGAGATCGTCCTGGACCTCACCGGCGTCTCCGACCTCGACGCCCTGGACGGCCGCACCGTGCAGGTGAGGGGCGACGTGGGGCACCTCGAGGTGATCGTGCCCGACGGCCTCGCCGTCCGCGCCCACGCCGACGTGCACGGACCCGGCGACATCCGCCTCTTCGGCAGCGACGACGGCGGCGTCGACATCTCGCGGACCGCCGGCGTGCAGACCGGCACCGGAGCTCCCCTCCTGACCATCGACGCCGACCTCTCCGTCGGCCAGATCGAGGTGCACCAGTGATGACCGACACGACGACGTACGACGACCGGCGCCCCTCGGGCCGCCACCCGGTGAACGTGGGCCAGCTGGTCATGGGCCTGGCGTTCCTCGGCCTGGTCGGCATCTGGGGGCTGGTCGAGTCCGGGGTGGCCCACAGCCACGACGTGCGCTGGCTGCTGCCCGTGCCGTGGGTGGTCGCCGGCGCGGCAGGCCTGGTCGCGGCGACGCTGAGCAACCGCCGCCGCCGGCGCGAGGACCCCTGGGACGACCGCTGGGGTGGCCGCTGGGGCAGTCACCAGACCGGCTGGGTCCGGCCCACCACCGAGGAGCCCGCCTTCTTCCACACCGACGAGCCCGCCTTCTTCCACACCGACGAGCCCGAGGCCACCGAGCCCACCACCGAGTCCCGGACCGATGAGCCCGGGACCGATGAGCCCGACACCCCCGAGGAGACCCGATGAGCAACGCCCACCCCACCTCCCACCCGCGCCGGCTGGTGCGCTCCCGCGACGACCGGATGGTCGCCGGCGTCTGCGCCGGCGTGGCCGACCACCTCGGTGTCGACGTCACGCTGGTCCGCGTGCTGACGGTCGTCGCGACCGTGCTCGGCTTCGGCAGCGTGCTGGTCGCCTACCTGGTCGCGTGGGTGCTGATGCCGGAGGCCTGACCCGCCCACCGGCCCCGGGCCGCGAGCACCAGGTCGGGGTGGTCGGTGATCAGTCCGTCGACGCCGGTCGCGAGCAGGTGACGGGCCTCGCCGGCCAGGTCGCCCGCCCGGTGGACGCCGGCCGGCGTGCGGAAGGCCGGCGCGAGGAACCGGTTCTCGGCGGCCAGGGTCCAGGCCCGGACCGTCAGCCAGTGCCGGTGGGCGTCGCGGACGACCTGCTCGCCACCACGGTCCAGCAGCAGGTGCTTGCCCGCGCCGATCCCGTCGGCGTACTCCGCCACCGTGGCGAGCGCCTCGCGCGTGACCTGCTCTGCCCGGTCGACCAGCCGCACGAGCGGCACGCGCACCCGCGCGGCCAGCCACCGCAGCGGCGCCTCCTCGAAGGCCATCACGGTGACACCGGACCGGCCGTGGTCGAGCCCGTGCCGGCGCAGGGCGTCGAGGACCAGCTCGTCCAGCACGAGCCCGGCCCGCCGGAAGTGGGCGACGTGCTTGAGCTCCAGCAACAGCCCGGAGTCCCGCCCGGTGGCGGCCCGCCAGTCGGAGACCAGCGCGAGCACGTCCTCGAGGGTGGCGACCGGGAAGCGGCCGTCGTACGCCGCACTGCCGGGACGCAGCAGGATCATCCGCTCCCGCGCCCGCAGGCTGCGCACCTGCGCCAGCGTCAGGTCCTCGACGAACCAGCCCGCGACCCGCGTCCCGTCCACCTCCTGCACCCGGCGCAGGTGCGCGAGCTCGGGCCGGTCGGCGACGTCGGTGGTCACGCTGAGCTCGGCGTCGTGGCGGACCACCAGGTGGCCGTCGCGGGTGGGCACCAGGTCGAGCTCGAGGTCGTCGACGCCCGAGGCCAGGGCGAGCCGGAACGCCTCCAGCGTGTGCTCGGGGCGGTAGCCGCTCGCGCCGCGATGCGCGGCAACCGCCGGGGTCACGACCAGCGAGTCGCGGCGAGCGGCAGCCGCAGCCCCGGGAGCGGACGTCGGCGCGGGCACGGACAACGGGATCGTGGTCACGAGCGCCAGCAGACCGGGCCGAGGTGTCACGGTCGCGGTCACCACGTGAACCCCGGGTGACCGTCCGTCGACGGCCGCGTCAGGATGGGGCGGTGAGCCTGCCCCACCTCGGTGCCCTGACCTCCCTGCCCGCCGCCGACCACCCGGAGCTGTTGGCGGCGCCGGTGGCCCGCTTCCTCGCGGAGTGGAAGCACGCCGACGACGTGGCCGTGGTCGAGATCGACCCCGAGCTCGCCGACACCGCGGCGATGACCGACGCCTACGAGGTCTCGCTGGAGGCGAGCGCGAACTGCGTGGTGGTCGCCGGCCGCCGCGGCGGCGAGGAGCGCACCGCCGCCTGCCTGGTCCGTGCCGACACCCGGGCGGACGTCAACAACCTGGTCAAGCGGTCGCTCGACGTGCGCAAGGCGTCGTTCCTCGCGATGGATCGGGCGGTCGAGGAGTCCGGGATGGCGTACGGCGGGATCACCCCGCTCGGCCTCCCCGAGGGCTGGCGGCTGCTCGTCGACGCCCGGGTCGTCGACATCGACGTGGCGATCATCGGCTCCGGCGTACGCCGCTCCAAGCTGCTGCTGCCGGGCCGGCTGCTGGCCGAGGTCCCCGGCGCCGAGGTGGTCGAGGGGCTCGGCCTCCCCTCCTCCTCCTGATCCCGCTCCTGATCCCGCCGCACGCCGAGTCGGCGCTCGTTGACACCCCGCCGCACGACGAGGTCCCGCTGCCATACTGACGCCGTGACGCCCGAGGAGGATCCCGAGGAGCGCTCCGGGCGCAACGAGACCAAGGAGGAGCGTCTCGACCGGAAGTGGGACGACCTGCTGCAGGAGCTGCGGGTCATGCAGACCAGCGCCCAGCTCACGGCCGGCTTCCTGCTCACCCTGCCGTTCCAGTCGGGCTTCGCCAGGCTCGACGACTTCCAGCGCGGCCTCTACCTCGCCCTCGTGGTGCTCGCGGCCCTGACCACCGCGATGGTGATGACACCCGTCGCGGTGCACCGGCGACTCTCCGGCGCGCACATCAAGGAGCGGGTCGTCGACACCGGGCACCGCATCGTGCAGGCGGTCATCGGCATGCTCGCGCTGCTGATCCTCGGCATCGTGACGCTGGTCTTCGACGTCGTGATCGACCGGACCATCTCGGTGCTGGTCGCGGCCTGCATCGGGGTGGTCCTGCTCCTGCTGCTGGTCGTGCTGCCCCGGTGGCTGATGCGCGCCTACCGCTGAGCCGGCGCCTACCCGTCGTACGCCGGGAAAACGGGTCGCATCGAGGCGCCCGCGATCCGTAGCGTGACCAGGTGCGCCTGCTCCCCCTCGACCACCCCGGGACCCCGGACCACCGGTCCCCGGGCCGCTTCCTGTGGTGGATGGCCAGGCAGCAGTGGCGGACGATGGTCATGGGCATGGTCTTCGGCATCGTCTGGATGAGCGCGCAGGCGGTGATGCCGGCGGTGATCGGCCTCGCCATCGACCGCGGCGTGGCCGCCCGCGACGGCCGGCAGCTGCTGCTGTGGGCCGGCGTGATGCTCGCGGTCGGGCTCGTCCAGGCCGCCAGCGGCATCATGCGGCACCGGTTCGCGGTGACGAACTGGCTGACCGCCGCCTACACCACCGTCCAGCTGGTGACCCGGCAGGCGGTGCGCCTGGGCGGCGCCCTGCCGCGCAAGGTGTCCACCGGCGAGGTGATCGCGATCGGCACCAGCGACCTGTCCCACCTGGGCCAGGTCATGGACGTCTCCGCCCGCTTCTCGGGCGCGATCGTGTCGTTCCTGCTGGTCTCGGTGATCCTGCTGCGCACCTCGGTCACGCTCGGGCTCGTGGTGCTGGTCGGCGTGCCCGCGCTGATGCTGCTCGTCGGCCCGCTGCTGCGGCCGCTGCAGGACCGCTCGGCGCGCCAGCGCGCCCTGATGGGCGAGCTGTCGAACACCGCCAGCGACATCGTCGCCGGGCTGCGGGTGCTGCGCGGCATCGGCGGCGAGCAGGTCTTCCACGACCGCTACCGCCGCGAGTCGCAGAGCACCCGCCGCGCCGGCGTCGAGGTGGCGCGCGTGCAGTCGGTGCTCGACGCGCTGGAGATCTTCCTGCCGGGGGTCTTCGTGGTCGTGGTGGTCTGGCTGGGGGCGCGGTACGCCGTCGAGGGCCGGATCAGTCCCGGCGAGCTGGTGGCGTTCTACGGCTACTCGGCGTTCCTGATGATCCCGCTGCGCACCGCGACGGAGTACGCCAACAAGCTGATCCGCGGCCGGGTCTCGGCCCGTCGTGTCTGCCACGTCCTCGCGCTGGACCCCGACCACACCGACCCGGCGACGCCCGCGCCGTCGCCGCCGCCCGGCTCGGACCTGCACGACGTGCGCAGCGGGCTGCACGTCCGCGCCGGCCGGCTGGTCGCCATCGTCTCCGAGCAGCCGGACGAGTCGGCGCTGCTCGCCGACCGGCTCGGCCTGTGCGCGGCCGAGGTCGACGACGACGTCCGGCTCGGCGGGGTGCCGCTGACCGCACTGCGGCACGCGGAGGTCCGCGCGCGGATCCTGGTCTCCGACACCGGCGCCACCTGGTTCTCCGGCCGCCTCGGCGACCGGCTCGACCTCACCGGCACCGGTGACGTCGGCGCCGCGCTGGACACCGCCTCGGCCGGTGACGTGCTCGAGGCGCTCCCCGAGGGGCTGGACACCCTGGTCGCCGAGCGCGGCCGCACCTTCTCCGGCGGCCAGCGCCAGCGGCTGGTGCTGGCCCGCGCCCTGGCCGCCGACCCCGAGGTCCTGGTGCTGGTCGAGCCCACCTCGGCCGTGGACGCGCACACCGAGGCCCGGATCGCCTCTCGGCTGCGGCAGCACCGCACCGGGCGGACCACGGTCGTGACCACGACCAGCCCGCTGGTGCTCGACGCGGTGGACGAGGTGGCGTTCCTGCGCGACGGACGGGTCGCCGCGGTGGGCCGCCACGGGGACCTGCTCGACGAGGACCCGGCGTACCGCGCCGTGGTCACCCGGGAGACCCCGCCGGAGACCGACCGGCCGGCGGCCGGCGAACCGGAGGAGGTGCACCCGTGAGCGCCCCCGACACCCGGCTGCCGGTGGCGGACACCCCCGCCGTGCGCAGGTACGCCGCCTCGATCGCGCGACGCCACCCGCGGCTGCTGTGGACCGCGGTCACCCTGCACGTGCTGGCCGCGCTCGCCGGGCTGGCCGCGCCCCGGCTGCTCGGCGACCTGGTGCAGGCGGTCGACGAGGGCACCACGGTCGGCCACGTCGACCGGGTCGTGCTGGCGCTGGCCGCCTTCCTGCTCACGCAGACGGTGCTCACCCGCTACGCCCGCTACGTCAGCCAGTCGCTGGGCGAGCAGGTGCTCGCCGAGCTGCGCGAGGACTTCGTCGGCAGCACGCTCGCGCTGCCGGTCGGGGTCGTGGAGTCCGCCGGCTCCGGTGACCTGCTGACCCGCACCGGCCGCGACGTGGACCAGCTCGGCTGGTCGGTGCGGATGGCGCTGCCGGAGTGGACCATCGCGGTGATCACGGCGGTCGTCACGTTCGTCGCCGCGGTCGGCGTCGGCTGGTGGGTGGCGCTCCCGTGCGTGCTCGGCGTGCCGCCACTGGTGGCCGGGCTGCGGTGGTACCTCGCCCGCGCCAAGGACGGCTACCTGCGCGAGAGCGCGTCGTACTCCCAGATCAACGCGACGCTGACCGAGACCGTCGAGGGGGCGCGCACGGTCGAGGCGCTCGGCACCGCCGACGAGCGGATCCGCAGCATGGACGACGACATCCGCGAGTCCTACCGCGCCGAGTGCTACACCCTGCACCTGCGCACGGTGTTCTTCCCGAGCATGGAGATCTCCTACCTGCTGCCGACGGTGGCCACGCTGCTCTTCGGCGGCTGGCTCTACACCCGCGGCCAGGTCTCGCTCGGTGACGTGACCGCCGCGACGCTCTACGTGCAGATGCTCATCGACCCGGTCGACCGGGTGGTCTCGATCCTCGACGAGCTCCAGCTCGGCGCTGCGTCGCTGGCGCGGCTGCTGGGTGTCGCGCAGGTGCCCGACGACCGGGTGGCGACCGGCGCCACGCCCGCCGGCGAGGAGCTGCGGGCCGAGGACGTGCGGTTCTCCTACGTCGAGGGCCGCGACGTGCTGCACGGCGTCGACCTCGACGTGGGCGTGGGCGAGCGGATCGCGATGGTCGGCCCGTCCGGCGCCGGCAAGTCCACCCTGGGCCGGCTGCTGGCCGGCATCCACCCGCCGCGCACCGGCGCGGTGACCGTCGGTGGCGTCGGGCTGACCGAGCTGCCGCTGGACGACCTGCGCGGCCACGTCGCGCTGGTGACCCAGGAGCACCACGTCTTCGTCGGCACACTGCGGGAGAACCTCGTCCTGGCCCGGCCCGGCGCCTCCGACACCACCGTGCGCGAGGCGCTGGACGCCGTGGACGCGCGGGACTGGGCGGACGCGCTGCCCGAGGGGCTGGACACGCTGGTCGGCTCCGGCGGCCGGGCGCTGACCGCGGCGCAGGCCCAGCAGGTGGCGCTGGCCCGGCTGGTGCTCGCCGACCCGCACACGCTGGTGCTCGACGAGGCCACCTCGCTGATCGACCCGCGCGCCGCCCGGCACCTCGAACGGTCGCTCGCCGCGGTGCTCGAGGGCCGCACCGTGATCGCGATCGCCCACCGGCTGTTCTCCGCCCACGACGCCGACCGGGTGGCGGTGGTCGAGGACGGCCGGGTCGCCGAGCTCGGCTCCCACGACGAGCTGGTCGCCGCCGGCGGCTCGTACGCCGCCCTGTGGGACTCCTGGCACGGCCGCTCCT
Source organism: uncultured Actinomycetota bacterium (assembly GCA_963826155.1). Classification (GTDB taxonomy): domain Bacteria; phylum Actinomycetota; class Actinomycetes; order Propionibacteriales; family Nocardioidaceae; genus Nocardioides. The sequence goes on from CAWGVX010000002.1 coordinate 2,967,507, forward strand.
GACGCCGAGCCGGCGCTCGTCGACACCCCCGGGGCCCGCCTGCGGGAACAGTTGCGCGGAAGTCGGCGCGTGGGGGCGTCGACGTCGGCGTCCTTGTGTCCGTGACAGTGGTTCTGTCAGGGTTGCGGACATGAAGCTGTCGATGCCGCTGGTGTACGCCGGGAACCCGCGCGAGGCCGCCGACCAGGTCGCGGGGCTGGAGAAGGCAGGGCTGGACACGATCTGGGTGGCCGAGCCGTACGGCTTCGACTCCCCCACGCTGATGGGCTACCTGGCCGCGAAGACCGAGACGGTCGAGATCGGCGCGGGCATCCTCAACGTCTACTCGCGCACCCCCGGCGCGCTGCTGCAGACCGCGGCCGGGCTCGACAACGTCTCCGGCGGCCGCGCGGTGATCGGCCTGGGCGCCTCGGGCCCGCAGGTGATCGAGGGCTTCCACGGCGTGCCCTACGACAAGCCGCTGGGCCGCACCCGCGAGATCATCGACATCCTCCGGCGCGGCCTGCGCCGCGAGGCTGTCACCAGCGACGGCATCTTCACGATCCCGCTGCCGGCCGACCAGGGCCTCGGGCTCGGCAAGCCGCTGAAGCTGCTCAACAAGCCCGAGCGGCCCGCCATCCCGCTGTGGGTCGCGGCGCTCGGCGACAAGAACGTCGCGATGACCGCCGAGATCGCCGACGGCTGGCTGCCGTTCCTGTTCCACCCGGACAAGGCCCACGAGGTCTGGGGCGACTCGCTCGCCAAGGGGCTCGCCAAGCGTGACCCCGACCTCGCCCCGCTCGAGATCAGCGCCGGTGGCATGGTCGCGATCGGCGAGGGCCCGGAGACCAAGGCGCTGCTGGACTCCATGCGGCCGATGTACGCCCTCTACGTCGGCGGCATGGGCGCCCGGGGCAAGAACTTCTACAACGACCTCGCCTGCCAGTACGGCTACGAGAAGGAGGCCAAGGAGATCCAGGACCTCTACCTCGGCGGCAACAAGCGCGACGCCGAGGCGAAGGTGCCGCTGGAGTGGCTCGAGGCGGGCAACCTGGTCGGCCCGGCGTCGTACGTCCGGGAGCGGATCGCGGCCTTCCGCGAGGCCGGCGTGACCAGCCTGCAGGTCTCCCCCGCCTCCGACGACCCCGCGGCCACCATCGCCCAGGTCAAGGAATGGGTCTCCTAGCACGGCTCCACCACCCCCGCAGGTACGACGTCCTGCGGAAGATCCGCACGCTCGACCCCGGGCGCGACACCGACCGGATCGTGTGGCTCACCAGCCGGCACGAGTTCCTGTGGGACTACACCCAGGGCACCGGCATCGCCTTCCTGCGCGACTACGGCGTCCCGTCGATCTCACGGCTGCTGCAGCGCACCGGCCAGTTCGAGCACGACGGCGTGAAGCGCTACGACGACACGCTGCTCTTCGCCGAGGAGGCCTCGGTCGAGGGCATCGACTCCGCCCGCTCCCACGAGGCGCTGCGCCGGCTGAACCGCATCCACGGGCACTACGACATCCCGGACCACGAGCTCCGCTACGTGCTGGCGACCACGATCGTCGGCCCGGTCCGGTGGATCGAGCAGTTCGGCTGGCGGCGGCTGGACCCGGTCGAGCTGAGGGCGCTGGCGAGGTTCACCACGCGGTTCGGCGAGCTGATGGGGATCCGTGACCTGCCGGAGACCTACGCCGGCTACCTCGACCTGCTGACCTCCTACGAGCGGGAGCGGTTCGCTTTCGACCCCGCGAACCGGCAGGTCACCGAGGCCACCCTGCGGGTGGCCCGGGCGACCGCGCCGTGGCCGCTCCGGCCGGTCGTGCGCCGGGTCACGATCGGGCTGATGGACGAGCCGCTGCGCACCGCGCTGGGCCTGCCCCGCCAGCCGCGGTGGCTCGAGGCCGGGGTGCGGGCCGGCCTGCGCGCCCGGGGGCGGTTGCTGCGCCTGGCCCCGCCGCGGCGGGGGGCGTACCACCACCGCCCCTCGACCTACCCGCAGGGCTACCGGCTCGGCGACCTCGGCCCCGCCTCGACGCTGGCCGAGCTCAACCTGCCGAGACGTTCCCCGGACGTCCGGCCGGCAGCCTCTTGAATCGTGACAGCACCACTGTCACAGTTGCCCCCGTCACGTGCCCGTCGACCCGTGAGGACCCCATGAGCGCTGCGTTCTACGACCAGGAGCACGAGGACTTCCGCGGTGTGGTCCGCGCCTTCCTCGAGCGCGAGGTGGTGCCGTTCCACGACCAGTGGGAGAAGGACGGCCAGGTCGACCGCGAGGTCTGGCGCAAGGCGGGCGCGGCCGGGCTGCTCTGCATGGACGTCGAGGAGGAGTACGGCGGGCCGGGGATCCGCGACTTCCGATACAACATGGTGGTCTCCGAGGAGATCAGCAAGGTCGGCGCCTCCGGGCTCGGCTTCCCGGTCCACACCGACATCATCGTGCCCTACCTCAGCACCCTCGGGACCGACGAGCAGAAGCGGCGCTGGCTGCCCGGCCTGGTCAGCGGCGAGCTGATCTCGGCGATCGCGATGACCGAGCCGGGCGCGGGCAGCGACCTGCAGGGCATCCGGACCACCGCGGTCGACAAGGGCGATCACTACCTGCTCAACGGGTCGAAGACCTTCATCAGCAACGGGATCATGTCCGACGTCGTGATCGTGGTCTGCCGCACCGACGCGGACGCCGGCCACCTGGGCATCAGCCTGCTGGTCGTCGAGCGGGGCATGCCCGGGTTCGAGCGCGGCCGCAACCTCGAGAAGATGGGGCTGAAGGCGCAGGACACCGCCGAGCTGTTCTTCGACGACGTCGAGGTGCCGAAGGCGAACCTGCTCGGCGAGGAGGGCTCGGGCTTCGTCGCCCTGATGCAGAACCTGCCCCAGGAGCGCATCTCGATCGCCGCCATCGCGGTCGCGGCCTGCGAGCAGGTCCTCGAGCTGTGCCTGGACTACGCCCGCGAGCGCGAGGCCTTCGGACGCCCGATCGGCAAGTTCCAGCACAACCGGTTCCTGCTCGCCGAGATGGCCACCGAGGTGCGGATCGCCCGGGTCTTCGTGGAGGACTGCGTGCGCAAGCTCAACGCCGGCGAGGTCGACACCTCCCTGGCGTCGATGGCGAAGTGGTGGACCACCGAGCTGCAGAAGAAGGTCGTCGACCAGGGCGTGCAGCTGCACGGCGGCTACGGCTACATGATGGAGTACCCGATCGCCAAGGCCTACCTCGACAGCCGGATCCAGACGATCTACGGCGGCACCACCGAGATCCAGAAGGAGATCATCGGGCGGAGCCTGGGGATCTGAGGTATGAGCATGGCTACATGCGTATATGCGGATTTGTTAGACGACTTGATAAAGTCTCATTCATGGATCCAGTAGCGAATCCGTATCGGCCGGGGGCAGGGCGTCGTCCGCCAGTCCTGGCCGGACGGGAGCCGATTCTCGATGCTTTCGAGATCGTTCGTCGCAAGGCTGACGAATAGGTGAAGGAGACCGGAGCTGGGTTCTCAACGGACTCCGTGGGGTTGGCAAGACCGTTCTGCTGAACGAGCTCCTCTCCCAGGTCACGAGTAGGGGGTGGATCGCCGCCAAGGTCGAGGCCACACCCGGGACGCCGCTTTCCGCCGCGTTGAGTCATGCGTTGGTGAAGGCGATGCGCACGGCTACGGGGAGGCACCCCCAACCTGCACTCAGGCGCTTGCTGGGCGTGTTCCAGGCGTTCTCCCTGCAGTTCAGTCCCGCCACCGGCACCGTCGCCCTGGGCGCGGATGTGGCCCTCATCAAGGGGATCGCGGACTCGGGCCGATTTGCTGACGACCTGGCAGCGTTGTTCGAAGTGCTCGGCGAAACCTCGGCCGAACTGGGGATCGGCACCCTGATCCTGGTCGACGAGCTGCAGGAGGCACGGCCTGAAGAGCTCACTGCCATCAACACAGCGGTGCACCTGATCGGCCAGGGGCCGGCCCCTCTCCCCGTCACGTTCGTGGGCGCTGGACTCCCATCGCTTCCGGCACAGCTGGCCGAGGCGACGAGCTACGCCGAACGGCTGTACGACTACCGACCCATCGGCCTGCTGAGCGATGAGGCAGCGCGCCAGGCGCTCGTAGGGCCCAGTTCCGAACGTGGTGTCACTTGGGACGAAGACGCCCTTCAACAGGCACTCTCACTAGCCGGCGGCTACCCGTACTTCTTGCAGGCCATCGGCAAGCACGTGTGGGATGCCGCCACCGGCGATCCCGTCGGCAACGAGGACGTGGCCGTCGGCGGCGAGTACGCCCGGCGCGAGGTCGATGAGGGCCTGTACCGCTCCCGCTGGGAGCGGGCTACTCCCGCGCAGAAGGATCTGCTCCGTGCGCTGGGCGAGACAGGTGGCGAGGCACCGGCTGCGATGGCTGACCTGGTCACCGCCATGGGCAAGAAGCGGGTCTCAGATCTCTCGGTCGCGCGGAACGAGTTGATCAAGTAGGGATTGGCCTACGCCCCAGAGCGGGGTCTGCTCGCGTTCACCGTCCCGGGCATGAGCGACTTCATCCGTCGACAGGCCTGAGGAGCAGCAGCCCACTGGGCGCACTCCTCGCGGAGCCGGCCCTTGACCATCTTGCCGGTCGGCGTGCGCGGCAGCGCCTCGCGGAAGACGATCTCCCCCGGCACCTTGAAGTGCGCCATCCGCTCGCGGGCGTACGCCCTGAGCTCCGCCGCCAGCGCGTCGCCCGGCTCGACGCCGGGAGCGGGCTGCACGAACGCGACCACCCGCTCCCCCATCTCGTCGTCGGGCACCCCGATCACCGCGATGTCGGCGACCGCGGGGTGCAGCGAGAAGAGGTCCTCGACCTCCTGGGGACAGATGTTGACGCCGCCGCTGATGATCATGAACGCCTTGCGGTCGGTGAGGAACAAGAAGCCCTCGTCGTCGACGTACCCGAGGTCGCCGGCCGTGATCCACGTCGGGTGCCCGGGGTGCTGCGCGCTCGCGGCCGTCCGGGGCGCAGACGTGCACGACCCCGAGCAGTGCCCGGCCGACCGACCCCGGGTGCGCCAGCCAGGTCTCGCTGTCGACCATCGTGGCGCCGTTGGCCTTCGGCGTACGACGCGACCGGCCCGCCGAAGCACAGCCGCTCCGCCACGTCCACGTCGAGGTCGCGCACCAGCTCCGCCGTGGCCGCGGAGACCACCAGCGCCCGGGCCCCGCAGTCGCGCACGATGCAGGACGCCTCCTCGGCCGAGAGGTGGTGGTTGACCGCCGTGACGTAGAGGCCCGAGCGCAGGCAGGCCCAGTAGACCTCGTACGCCTCGGGCGCGTTGTCGCTGACCAGCGCGACCACGTCGCCGCGGTCGAGCCCCCGTGCCCGCAGGTGGTGGGGCCAGGCGCAGGCTGCGGTCGTCGAGCTCGGCGTACGTCAGCGTCCGTCCCGAGCCGGCCATCACGAGCGCGGGCTTGTCCGGCGTGCTCGCCGCCCAGGTCCCGCGGCACATGTCCCGACAGTAGGGGACGCGGCACCCGGGCGGGGCATGTCGGCGCCACCCCACGTGACTCCCTCGGGCGATGAATTCGCGCCCCGGATGGGGTCTGATCGGGGGAAACCCTGATGCAGACCGTCCCCACCTTCTGATGGAGTTGCCCCATGCATCGTCAGATCGCCGGCAAGCTGACCGGCCGCGTCACCAAGTGGATCGTCCTCGTCGCCTGGGTGGTCATCCTGATCGCCGCCAGTGGCTTCGCGGCCAAGCTCTCCGACGTCCAGAACAACGAGTCCTCCTCGTGGCTGCCGGCCAGCGCCGAGTCGACCCAGGCGTTGGACAAGCTGGGGGCCTTCCGGAACGAGAACGCCATCCCGACGGTCGTCGTCTACGAGAAGGACTCGGGGCTGTCCCCGCAGGACCTGGCCGCCGCCAAGCAGCAGGCGAGCCAGTTCCAGCAGCTCGACGGCGTCGAGGGCAAGGTGGTCGGGCCGATCCCGTCCCAGGACGGCAAGGCCGCCCAGACGGTGGTGACCTTCAACTTCGGCAAGAACGGCTGGAACGACATGCCGGACGCCGCCGACCGGCTGCGCGACATGGCGGCGATCTCCGGCGTCCAGGTCCACATCGCCGGCCAGGGCGGCCAGGCGGCGGACTCCGCCGAGGCGTTCGCCGGCCTGGACAGCACGCTGCTCTACGCCGCGGGCGCCGTGGTGATCATCATCCTGCTCCTCACCTACCGCAGCCCCGTGCTGTGGGTCCTGCCGGTGTTCTCGGCGGTCGTCGCACTCTTCACCGCCCAGGCGGTCATCTACTTCCTCGCCAAGTACGCCGACCTGACGGTCAACGGCCAGAGCCAGGGCATCCTGACCGTGCTGGTCTTCGGCGCCGGCACCGACTACGCCCTGCTGCTCGTGGCGCGCTACCGCGAGGAGCTGCGCCGGCACGAGGACCGGCACGAGGCCATGGCGTTCGCGCTGCACCGGGCCGCGCCGGCGATCGTGGCCAGCGCGGCGACCGTGGTGCTCGGCATGCTGTGCCTGCTCTTCGCCGAGATGAACTCCACCGCCGGCCTCGGCCCGGTGGCCGCGATCGGCATCGTCGTCGCCCTGCTGGTGATGATCACCCTGCTCCCCGCCCTGCTGGTCATCACCGGCCGCTGGGTGTTCTGGCCGCTGCGCCCGGCGTTCGGCTCCGAGGAGCCGACCAGCACCGGACTGTGGGCCAAGGTCGGTCGGCGGGTCGCGGTGCGCCCGCGGGCGATCTGGGCCGGTACGGCACTGGCGCTGGGCGCCGCCTGCTTCGGCAGCCTCGCCCTCTCCCACAACGGCCTGTCCACCGAGGACTCCTACACCAAGGACTTCGACTCGATCGTCGGTCAGCGGGTGCTGGCGCGGCACGACCTGGTCGACCAGTCCAACCCACTGATGGTGGTGTCCAACGCCGACCAGGGCGCGCAGGTCGCCTCCGCGCTCCGGGGCGTCCAGGGCCTGACCGACGTCCAGCCGCCCCAGGTGCAGGACGGGGTGGCCTACGTGCAGGCGAGCATCACCAGTGACGCGCTCTCGCAGCAGGCGTTCGACACGGTGGGGGCGGCGCGGGACGCCGTCCACGCCGTGCCCGGCGCCGACGCCCTGGTCGGGGGCAACTCCGCGATCTCGCTCGACGTGGAGAACGCCTCCAGCCGGGACAACAAGGTGATCATCCCGATCGTGCTGCTGGTGGTGATGCTCGTGCTGATGGTGCTGCTGCGGGCGGTGCTCTCGCCGCTGGTGCTGATCGCGACGGTGGTGCTGTCCTTCGGGGCCGCGCTCGGGCTGTCGTCGCTGCTGTTCCACTACGTGTTCGGGTTCGCGGGCGCCGACGCGTCGTTCCCGCTCTTCGTGTTCGTCTTCCTCGTGGCGCTCGGCATCGACTACAACATCTTCCTGATGACCCGGGTCCGCGAGGAGACCCAGGTCCGCGGCACCCGCCAGGGCTCGCTGGTGGCGCTCGCCGCCACCGGTGGCGTGATCACCTCGGCCGGCCTGGTGCTCGCGGCCACCTTCGCGGTGCTCGGCACGCTGCCCCTCGTCGGGTTCGTCGAGATCGGGGTGGCGGTGGCCCTCGGCGTCATCCTGGACACGATGATCGTCCGGTCGGTGCTGGTCACGGCGCTCAACCTCGACCTCGGAAGCCGGATCTGGTGGCCCAGCCGGCTCGACCGCGGCGAGCACCGGGTCTCCCCGCCCGAGGAGGAGCGCCAGCCGGAGGTGGTGAGGACCCTCTGACCCCCGCCCGTCCGCGCGTCCCCGCAAACCCGGCCCTTGCATCGGGCCGGGTTTGCGGAGATCCTCGCTGGTCCCGGCTGGAACAGTAGACTCGCCGGGGATCACGGGGCGCGGCCGGCGGGCCGGCATGACGAGGGCGGCGATGGCGGGTTTTCCGAAGGCGGGCGACGAGTACGGCGGCCGCTACCGCATCCTGCGCCAGATCGGCCACGGCGGGATGGGCATCGTCTACGAGGCCCTCGACACCGTGCTCAACCGGTCGGTGGCGCTGAAGATCGTGCTGCCCTCGCTGCCGGACCGCGAGGACTACCAGGCCCGGTTCGCCCGCGAGGCCACCGTGCTGGCCCGGATCCGGTCGCGCAACATCGTCGGGATCCACGAGTACGGCGAGCACGAGGACACCGTCTTCTTCGTGACCGAGTACTTCCCCGACGGCGACCTGCAGACCTGGATCGGCACCCACGGCCCCCTCGACCGGCGCGTGGCGCTCGGCCTGGTCGCCCAGGTGTGCGAGGCGCTGGCCGACGCCCACGCCGCCGGCGTGATCCACCGCGACGTCAAGCCCGGCAACGTGCTGCTGTGGAGCAGGCCCGAGGGGCTGATCCCCTACCTGTGCGACTTCGGCATCGCCCTCGACGGCGGCAGCGACGGCCGGGGCAGCCTGACCCGCACCGGCACGCTGGTCGGCAGCCCGGCGTACATGGCCCCGGAGCGGCACTTCGGCCACGCCGCCGACGAGCGCGGCGACATCTACTCCGTCGCCTGCCTGCTGTGGGCGATCCTCACCGGGGACGCGCCGTACTCCGGCACGGACTTCCAGATGATGAACTCCCACATCAACTCCCCGGTGCCGCAGCTGGCCACGGGGCACCCCCTCGACGACCGCATCGACGAGGTGCTGGCCGAGGCGATGAACAAGGACCCCGAGCGCCGCACTCCGTCCGCGTCGGCGCTGCGCTCCTCGCTGCTGGCGGTGGTCCGGGACCTCGACGCCGCCGCCGCAGCCGCGCCGACGCCGGACCCGACGACGCCGACCTCGACGGCGGAACCGACGCCGGCCGCCGGGCCGCCCGCCCCGATCGAGCCCGCCGCCGACCCCGGGCCTGCCCAGCACACGGTGATCCGCGGCCTGCCCGCGCTCACGCCGGCCGCCGGGGAGCCGGAGCCGGCCGGACCTGCGGCCCCGGCCGAGCCGGCCGCGTCCGTGTCCCCGTCCCTCCCCTGGCGGCCGTCCTCGCCGCCGGCCCACTCCGAGTCGCGCGGGCGGCGCCGCTGGCTGCCGGCCGCCCTGCTCGCCGCCGCGGCGGTGGTGGCGGTCGCCGTCACCGCCGTGGCCGTCGGTGCCGGCGGCGACGAGGACCGGGCGCCCGCGGCCACCCCCACGCAACACCTGGCGACGGACGCGACCGGGTCACCGACCCCGACGGCGACCCCCACCGAGGCGGTCGAGACGATCAAGCCGCTGGCCGACCCCGGCCCCCCGCGGGTGCACGCGCACGCCGGCTACCGCTCGGTGCGCTTCACGCTGGCGCCGCCGCGCAAGCAGCGCCACGGGGTCGAGCGCAGGATGCAGGTCGACGCCGGCCACGGCTGGAAGACCGCCCACCGGGTCGTCTCGGTGCCGACCCGGGTGGGTGGCGCCCGCGCCTGCGTGCGGGTCCGCACACTGGACTCCGACGGTTCCCTCCAGAAGGCCACCAGCAAGCCGGTGCGCAGCTGCGGAAGGGCGCAGCCCCGGACCGTGCGGTTCGTCCGGACCGCCGACGCCTGCACCAACGGCTCCAGCTGCCACTGGTACGACGTCTACGCGTCCGGCTTCGCGTCCGGGACCACGCCGACGGCCTACGTCTACAACAGCGCCGGCCAGCCGTGGTGCGACTGCGTGTTCCACCCCATCCGGATCGGCAACGACGGCCGCGGCGCGCAGGTCCACGAGTGGCAGGTGCCCGAGGGCTACCGCACCAACGTCACCCTCGACATCGACGGCGTGCGGCAGACCGTCTACCTCCCCTAGGTTCGGCAGCAAGCGGTGGTTCCATGTGTGAGAACCACCGTGCTGCCGCACCGAATCACGGCGGCCCGGTCCGGTGGTGTCCTGGCGTGGACCTGAACGCCGACCACCTCGCCGCCACCCGGGTGGACACTGCCGGGAATCCCGTGGGTCGACCGGTCCGGGTCCCCCTGGACCTGGCCGGCGCGTCGACGCAGGTTCATGCAGCCGCACCACATGACCGAGGCCCCCCGCGGAGTGGTCCCGGGGGGAGCCTCGGTGCCCGGGGGCGGCTGCGGCCGGATCAGCCGCGAGCGGCCCGCTTGCGCGACAGTGCGTCGACCGCTGCCGCGGCCAGCAGCACGATGCCGGTGATCACCTGCTGGTACTGCACGCCCAGGTTCGGACGCAGCCCGAGGCCGTTGGGGATGATCACGATGACGAGCGCACCGATGACCGCGTCGCGGGGACGGCCGCGACCACCGAACAGCGACGTACCACCGATGACGGCGGCCGCCACCGAGAACAGCAGGATGTTGCCGGCGCCGAGGTCCAACGACACCGAGTGCGAGGTCGAGGCCAGCAGGATTCCGCCGAAGGCGCCGAAGGCCGAGCAGAGCGTGAAGGCGGTGACCTTCATGTGGACCACGTCGATGCCACCTCGCCGGGCCGCCTCGGCGTTGCCCCCGGTGGCGTACAGGTGCCGCCCCCAGGTCGTCTTGTTCAGGGCCAGGCTGCACACGATCATCAGCGAGATCGCGATGACCGCAGCCCACGGCAGACCCGAGATCACCAGGTAGGGGTTGTTGTTCCGGTTCTGGTTGGCGAGGACCGTGATGACGATCCCGACCGCCGCGATGATCCCGCCCCGGGTCAGCACCAGCGCGAGCGAGTCGTGAGCCAGGCCGGCACGCGAAGCGGACACCGACTTCCACAGCGTGAAGGCCAGGTAACCCGCCACGACCACGAGCGTGAAGACCCAGCTCCAGGCCGGCGAGAGGTTGGCGTTCGCGAGGTTGTACCAGAGCGAGTAGTCGGTGGTGCCGATCGGCTGCGAGTCCAGGGCGAAGAGCAGCACGCCCTGCCAGGCGAGGAAGAGCGCCAGGGTCACGATGAAGCTGGGAATCCCGACCTTCGCCACCAGGAAGCCGGTCACGATGCCCACAGCGGCGCCCAGCGCGACCGCGGCCACCATGGCCAGGGCGACGTTGTCCACGAGGTTCGCCAGCACGAGCACGACCCCGACCGCCACCGCTGCGGCACCGGTCCATGCCTTCAGCCAGATCGCGAGGGCGATCGCGGCCACCATGAAGAGCAGCAGCGCCCAGTAGAGGAACGCGGGCAGCGCCTGGTGGAGGTCCCCGGAGAAGATGGCGCGGGCGGCGAACGCGGCGCACATGCCGCCGGTGGTGCCGGCGGACAGGTCGATCTCGCCCAGCAGGAGGACGAAGACCAGGCCCATCCCGATGATGGCGATGTAGGCACCCTGACCGGGCAGGTTGCCGATGTTGTTCTTGCTCAGGAACCGGTCGCTCACCTGGCTGAAGATGATGACCAGGACGACCAGGCCGAGGATCGAGGGCAGGGCGCCCGGGTCACCGGACCGGATCTTGGAGAAGTAGGAGCGGACGGCACCGCCCACCGTCTGTCGTTCGATGTCCAGCGAGAAGCTCGAGGGACGGTCCGACTCCGGGCTACGGGGCGAGGGCGCGGTCTCAGTGGCAGACATGTCGGGGTCCTCAGATGTTCGCGTCGACGGTGTTGGGGGCGAGGCCGACGTCGCCGCTGCGACCGGCCGTGATGAGCTCGACGATCTGGGTGGTGCTGGTCTCGGAGGTGAGGACCTCCGCGGCCACCCGCCCGAGGTAGAGGGCGGCCACGCGGTCGGCCACCTCCATGACGTCGTTCATGTTGTGCGAGATCAGCACCACGCCGAGTCCCTGGTCGGCGAGCCGGCGCACCAGGTCGAGCACCTGGCGGGTCTGCGCGACACCGAGCGCGGCCGTCGGCTCGTCGAGGAAGACGACCTTGCTGTTCCACAGCACCGCACGCGCGATCGCGACGGTCTGGCGCTGGCCGCCGGAGAGGTTGGCCACGAGCTGGCGGACCGAGGAGACGGTGCGCACCGACAGGCCCTTGAGGGTCTCGCGGGCCTGGCGCTCCATCTCGCCGTCCGCGAGCATCCCGAAGCGGCGGATCTCCCGGCCGAGGAACATGTTCTGCGTGATGTCGAGGTTGTCGGCCAGCGCGAGGTCCTGGTAGACGAACTCGATGCCCAGGCCGGTGGCCACACGCGGGTCATGGAGCTCGACCGGCTTCCCCTCGAAGCGGATCTCCCCGCTGTCGATCTGGTGGATGCCGGCGATGCACTTCACGAGCGTCGACTTGCCGGCGCCGTTGTCGCCGACCAGGGCGGTGACCTCGCCCGGGTAGACGTTGAGGTTGACGTCGTGCAGGACGTGCACGGGACCAAAGGTCTTGTTCAGCTGGGAGATCTCGAGGATCGGTTCAGGCACGGGGGTTCACCGTCCAGTTGGTTCGTGGGTGCTGCGTGGGGATGGCCGGTCACGCGCCGGTGGCCGGGCGGGATCCGCCCGGCCACCGGTGCGCTCTACCGGGTGCGATCACTCGCGTGGAGCCGCGTTCAGCTGAGGCCGGCCTTGGCGCAGGCGTCCTCGATGTTCTTGCAGATGTCGTCCTTGGTCAGCGCGCCCGAGTCCACGACGTCCTGGACGTTCTGCTGCGTGATGACCTGCGACGGCAGCAGCAGCGCCTGCAGGTCGTGGCTGGCGTCCTGCGGGTCGTCGAACTTGTCCAGGGTCAGGCCGGCCGAGGCGGGGTCGTTGCCCTGGATCAGCGAGATGGCCAGCTGCGCGGCGGCATTGGCCTCCAGCTTGACGTTCTTGAAGATCGTCATGCTCTGCTGCCCGTTGATGATGTTCTGCAGGCCCTCGACCCCGGAGTCCTGACCGGTCACGACCACGTGCCCGTTCAGCCCGCTGCCCTTCAGCACACCGATGACGGCGTTGGCGATGTCGTCGTTCGCGGCGAGCACGCCGTCGACGTTGCCGCCCGCGGCGGTGAGCGCCTGGGTGAACGTCGGGGCCGCGTTCTCGACCTTCCAGCCCTTGACGACCGACTCCGAGACGATCTTGAGCTTGCCCTGCTGCTGCAGCGGGTCGAGCACCTCGTGGGCGCCCTTGGCGAAGAGGACCGCGTTGTTGTCGACGTCCTTGCCACCGTCCATCATCAGGATCTGCGGGTTCGAGACGTGCTGGGCGTCGAGGCAGTCGACCAGCGTCTGGGCCTGCAGGCGGCCGACGTCCTCGTTGTCGAAGGAGACGTAGTAGTCGGCCGAGCCGCCGAGGTTGACCCGGTCGTAGTCGATGACCTTGACGCCCGCGGCCGCGGCCTGCTTCTCGACGCCGGCACCGGACGGCGCGTCGATCGAGTCGATGATCAGCACCTTCACGCCCTCGCCGATCATGCTCTGGGCGATCGACGCGAACTTGCTGGTGCTGCCGCCGGCGTTCTGGATGTCGGGCTGGATGCCCGCGGCCGAGAGCGCCTTGTCCAGCAGCGGCTTGTCGTAGAGCGTGTAGCGGGTCGACGAAGTCGTGTCGGGCAGGATCACGCCGACCTTGCCGGACGCCTTGCCGGTGCTGCCGCCGGACGGAGGGGCCGAGGCCTGGCTGGTCGGCAGGCTGGACAGGTGGCACGCCGCGGTGATCCCGCCGCCCGAGCCGCCGGAGCCGGAGGCCTTGTTGTCGGAGCTGCTGCCGCAGGCGGCGAGAGCACCGGACGCGACGATGGCCGCAGCCCCCAGGGCTGCGATGCGGTGCAGAGGTGTGGACACGTATCTCTCCTCGACTGGTGTGGCGTCGGCGATGGCCTCGGCCGGGGAACGGAGACGAGTGTTGACCGTCACACGGTTGCCGTCAAGACTTGAACGCTAATTCGCAGTTTTCGCAACCGACTCGTGAGTAACGATCACGTCTTGATCTTTAACGTGACGTGGGGCACAGTTCCCCCGTGACTCGCCACCGCCACGACCCCGCCCCGGGGTCCACGTCCTCGCTGCGGACCGCCAACCAGCAGCGGGTGCTCGACGTGCTGCGCGGGGGGTCGACCGGCGAGGCGGGCGAGGAGACCTGCACGTTCACCCAGGCCGAGCTCGCGCGGACCACCGGGCTGGCGCCGGCCACGGTCTCCAACATCGTCCGCGAGCTGGCCACCGTGGGGCTGGTCGCGACCGACCGCGGCAGCGGGCGGCGCGGCTCGTCGGTCCGGCTGGCGCGGGGCGCCGGCCTGGTGGCCGGCGTCGACTTCGGGCACAGCCACGTGGCGGTGGCGGTCGGCGACCTCACCGGCGCCGTGCTGGTCGAGGAGCGCCGCGGCTTCGAGGCCTCCCGGCACGACCACGACGAGGCGCTGCAGCTCGCCAGGTCGATGATGGAGGCGATGGCAGCGGGCCAGGGCGTCGTCCGCCACGTCGGCATGGGCCTGCCGGCCCCGGTCACCAACGACATCGTCCGCTCCTCCGCGATCTTCCCCGGCTGGGAGGGCGTGGATGCCCGGGCCGCCGCGGAGTCGCTCTTCGGCATCCCCGTGCACGTGGAGAACGACGCGAACCTCGGTGCGCTCGCCGAGCACCGCCAGGGCGTGGGCCGCGGCCACGACAGCTCGGTGTTCGTGAAGATCTCCTCCGGTGTCGGTGCCGGCATCATCATCGACAACCAGCTCTTCCACGGCTCGGGCGGCACCGCGGGCGAGATCGGGCACCTGACGCTCGACGCCCAGGGGCCGCTGTGCCGCTGTGGCAGCCGTGGCTGCCTGGAGACCTACACCGCGTCCAGCACGGTGCTCTCGATGGTCTCGGGGCAGCTGCCCGACGCCACGCTCGACGAGGTCGTCCGCGCCGCCCAGCAGGGCAGCCTGGGCGCCCAGCGCGCCCTCGAGGACGCCGGCCTGCACCTGGGCTGGGGACTGGCCAGCATCGTGAACCTGCTGAACCCGGCCCTCGTGGTGGTCGGCGGGGACATGGCCCGGGCCGGGGACCTGCTGCTGGAGTCGGCGCGCACGGGGCTGCGGCGCCACGCGCTGGACTCGGTGGCGCTCACCCCGGTCCTGGCCAGCGAGCTCGGCGAGCGGGCCAGCCTCGTGGGCGCCCTGCTGCTGGCCGCCGAGCGCACCGAGCTGGTCGTCGCCCAGGCCTGAGCCGCACCCCGACGCAGCGATGAGCGCTGCTGGGCCGGAGGCTCAGCCGGGATCCGCGCCGAGATTGAAACGCCGGTCGAGCGGGTAAGGACCTCGCGGGGAGCGGATCGTCCGGAGCCGGGCGCGGAGCGCTCCCCCACGCACCAGTGCCGGCGCCGTCGGCACGTCATCCCCGAATGGAGTCTTCCATGGCCTTCCTGCTCTGGATCCTCGCCGTGATCCTCGTGATCGCCGGCATCATCCAGCTGTTCAAGCGAAACATCCTGTGGGGCGTCGTCCTCATCATCGTCGGTTTCGCCGTCGGCCCGGGTGGGTACAGCATCTTCAAGTGATGGTGGTGCGACGCGGGGCAGAGGAGTCATCCTCTGCCCCGCGTCTTCATTTCCGACTCGTTCGGCGCCGCGCAGCTCACTCGAGCGTCGCGTGCGCGAGGTCCGCGACCACGGCGCCCAGGTGCCCCCCGGCGCCCGCCACGCGCTGACGGCGCGCCCCCGTCCCGCGTCGGAGCACCGTCGCGAGCCGCCGTTCGACCAGCTCGAGGTCGCCGGCGTCGACGAGCGCGGGCTGCACGTGGGCCACGAGGTCGCAGAGCACCTCGTCGGCCGGGCGTGGCCGGGCCGTGAACGGGTGCAGCAGCGAACCGTCGACGCCGTCGTGTCCCGCCCGCCACGACGCCAGCCGCAACAGCTCCGTGGGCACGTCGGGGCTCTCGTCCCCCACCGCCCACGCCGCGGCCGCGGTGTCGACCAGCCCGCGGCACAGCGCCGCCACCAGGCTCGTGTCCTCCACCTGGAGGCAGACGTCGGTCACCCGGATCTCGACGGTCGGGTACGCCGCGGAGAGGCGGGCGTCGAAGTAGACCATCTTCCGGTCGAGCAGCACCCCGGTCTCCACGAGGTCACCGACGAGGTGGTGGTAGACCTCCGCCGACCCGAAGCGGTCGGTGGGTCCCGCCGTGGGCCAGCGGGTCCACGCCTGTGAGCGGTAGCTGGCGTAGCCGGTGTCCTCTCCCTGCCAGTACGGCGAGTTCGCGCTGATCGCCAGCAGGGCCGGGAGCCAGGGACGGATCCGGTCCAGGATCCCGACCGCCTCCTCGTCGGAGGCCACGGCCACGTGCACGTGGCAGCCGCAGGTGAGCTGCTGGCGCGCGGTCAGGCCGAACCGCTCGATGATCGCCGCGTAGCGCGGGTCGGCCGTGGGCGCGGGGGTGACCGGCAGGGGCGAGGTGCCCGCCGCCACGACCCGGGCGCCCAGCTCCCGGGCCGCGTCGTCGGCGGCCGAGCGCCAGGCCCGCAGATCGCGTTCCAGCTCCCCGATCCCGGACCGCGGCAGCGTGTCGATCTCGACCTGCTGCTGCTGCATCTCGCTCCCCACGTGCCCGCCGGGGCCGTCGGAGCTCCCCCCTGAGGCGGCGTTGCCGGCCTCGAAGAGGTACGACGGGGCGCGGCCGATGACCCGCTCCGCCACGGTGAGGGGCCGGCCCGTGGCGGCGTCGACGAGCAGCAGCTCCTCCTCGACTCCTAGGCGGCGCACAGCCGCCCCCCACCAACCGGCACCGACCGCTTGCGCATGGCGACACTGTCGCGCTCCCGCGGTGCGCTCGCCTCACTCGCTGCGGGCGACCTCGCACCGGGCGATCCGGGGCACCGGCGGCGGCCAAGTCACCCGCGACGGGTGAGTCGGTGCCCGGCGGTCGCGTGTGAACTGGCAGTCAACCCGAACGGAGACTCCCATGTGTCGTTGGCTGGCGTACTCAGGCGGACCCGTCCTCGTGGAGGACCTGTTGTACCGACCCGAGCACTCCCTGATCGTGCAGAGCATGCATTCCACCCTGGGCGCGGAGGCCACCAACGGCGACGGGTTCGGCGTCGGCTGGTACGGCGAGTACGAGACCCCCGGCGTCTTCCGCAGCATCGAACCGGCCTGGAACGACCGCAACCTGCACGAGATCGCCGCGCACGTGCGCTCGCCGCGGGTCTTCGCGCACATCCGCGCCGCGATCGGGTCCCCGGTGCAGCAGACGAACTGCCACCCCTTCCGCCAGGGCAGGTGGCTGTGGATGCACAACGGCTACATCGACGGCTTCCACCAGATGAAGCGCGACCTGGCGGTCCAGGTGGACCCCGCCCTGTTCGCCGACATCGAGGGGACCACGGACACCGAGATGCTGCTGTTCCTCGCGCGGACGTTCGGGCTCGAGGAGGACCCGCCCGCGGCCGTGGCCCGGGCGGTCGGCGTGGTCGAGGAGACTGCGAGACGGCGCGGGATCGCCTTCCCGGTGCAGATGACCGTCGCCACGACCGACGGCGAGACCACCTGGGCGTTCCGCTACTCCAGCGAGGGACGGTCGCGCTCGCTCTTCCACAGCACCGACGTCGCGACCCTGCGGGAGCAGCACCCGGACAACCCGATGCTGCACGAGCTCACCGACGACGCCCGCATCATCGTCTCGGAACCGTTGGGCGGGCTGCGGGGAGCCTGGCGCGAGGTGCCGGAGTCCAGCTGCATCGTCGTCCACGACGGCGACCTCGAGACGTCGACCTTCGAGCCGCTGGTCGCGAGCGGGGTGGGCTGAGCCTCCCCCTCGCCTCGGCCGGCCGGGTCAGTCGCCGAGCACGAGCTCGACCTCGAACCCCTCGGCGTTCTCGACGTAGAGCGCCGTGTGCTGCTCCCCGCCGGCGTGGGGGTACCGGTCGGCGTACATCTCGTGCCAGCCGTGCGCCGAGGACTCCGCGCGCAGCCGGTCCAGCGTGGCCCGGTCCTCCACGGTCAGCGCGAGGTGGTTGACGCCGGGACGGAGCCGGTCGTACGCCGCGTCGAGCTGGTCCGGCGAGCGCTCCAGGAACAGGTAGGTGCCGTCGGGGTGCCGCCAGGAGGAGCCGTCCTGCTCCCAGCCGAGCTCACCGAGCAGCCAGCCCCACTCGCCGACGGCGACCGCCGGGTCGCCGACCCACAGGTCGAGGTGATGGATCGCGCGTGCCATGGGGGAACCCTAGGGGGTGCCGCAGCCGGCGGCCTGCGGGCTCACTCCCACTCGATGGTGCCCGGGGGCTTGGAGGTGATGTCGACGGTCACCCGGTTGACCTCGGCCACCTCGTTGGTGATCCGCGTCGAGATCCGCTCCAGCACGTCGTACGGCAGCCGCGCCCAGTCGGCGGTCATCGCGTCCTCCGACGTCACCGGCCGCAGCACCACGGGGTGGCCGTAGGTGCGGCCGTCGCCCTGCACGCCCACCGAGCGGACGTCGGCGAGCAGCACCACCGGGAACTGCCAGATGTCCCGGTCCAGGCCGGCGTGGGTGAGCTCCTCGCGGGCGATCGCGTCGGCCTCGCGCAGCAGGTCGAGCCGCTCGCGGGTCACCTCGCCGATGATCCGGATCCCGAGCCCGGGGCCCGGGAAGGGGTGCCGCCAGACGATCTCGGCGGGCAGGCCGAGCTGCTCCCCCACCAGGCGCACCTCGTCCTTGAACAGGGTGCGCAGCGGCTCCACGAGCTCGAACTCGAGGTCCTCGGGCAGCCCGCCGACGTTGTGGTGGGACTTGATGTTCGAGGTGCCCGCGCCACCGCCGGACTCGACCACGTCTGGGTAGAGGGTGCCCTGGACCAGGAACGCGACCTTCGCGCCCTCCTCGGCCTCCGCGGCCCGGGCCAGCACGTCGGCCTCGGCCGCCTCGAAGACCCGGATGAACTCGCGGCCGATGATCTTGCGCTTCTGCTCGGGGTCCGAGACCCCGGCCAGCGCGTCGAGGAAGCGCTTCTCGGCGTCGACCACGTGCAGGTCGACGCCGGTGGCGGCGACGAAGTCCCGCTCGACCTGCTCGGCCTCCCCCTTGCGCAGCAGCCCGTGGTCGACGAAGACGCAGGTCAGCCGGTCGCCGATCGCGCGCTGCACCAGGGCGGCGGCGACCGCGGAGTCGACCCCGCCGGAGAGCCCGCAGATGGCGCGGCCGCGGTCGCCGATCTGCTCGCGGATCCGCTCGATCTGCTCCTCGACGATGTTCACCATCGTCCAGGTGGGCCGGCAGCCGGCGATCTGGTGCAGGAAGTGCTCGAGGACCTTCTGGCCGTGCTCGGTGTGCAGCACCTCGGGGTGCCACTGCACGCCGGCGAGCCCGCGGGCGACGTCCTCGAACGCCGCGACCGGGGTCACGGCGGTCGACGCGAGCACGGTGAAGCCGTCGGGGGCGGCGACGACCGAGTCGCCGTGGGACATCCACACGGTGTGCGCGGCGGGCAGCTCCGCCAGCAGCGTGCCCGGCTCGGTCACGCTCACCGCGGTGCGGCCGTACTCCCGGGCGCCGGTGTGGGCGACCTCGCCGCCGAGCCCGAGCGCCATCAGCTGGAACCCGTAGCACATGCCGAAGACCGGGGTCCCGGCCGTGAACAGCGCCGGGTCGATCGCGGGCGCACCCTCGGCGTACACGCTCGAGGGGCCGCCGGACAGGATGATCGCCTTCGGGCGCCGCGCCAGCATCTCGGCCACCGGCGTCGTGTGCGGGACGATCTCGGAGTAGACGCGGGCCTCGCGCACCCGCCGGGCGATCAGCTGGGCGTACTGCGCCCCGAAGTCGACCACCAGGACCAGGTCGTGGTCGGTCACCTGAGTCATGAGATCCCTTCGCGGGTGGGGAACGCCGGCGAGCCTCAGCGTACCGAGACCGGCGGCACTGCCGCGAAACGCGGACGGCGGACGGACCGGGCGGCGCCGACGGGTCGGGGGCCGGGAAATGCGACCAGGGCCCGACCGGGGAGGGAGGGTGGTCGGGCCCTGGTTCGTCCACGCATCTGCTGCACAGTGCCTGGACCGCGGGATCCGGTCCTTGGGAGGGAGCATGATGACCGGATCCGCTGGCTCAACGAGGTGGGGTACGCCGGGTTACGGGATTTCCTGAAGAGTTTTCCCGGGGCCCGTGGGAGTCGCCCGGGAGGCCCGGAACAGCAGCACCAGGAAGCAGACCAGCACGACCAGGGCCGCGACTCCCACCAGCACGGGGAGCACCGCGAGGTCGGGCTCCTGGCGCGCCACCGCGACCAGCACGACCGCGGCGACGGTCAGCCCGAGGTCCCACCACCGGATGGCGTCGGCGCCGCGCCGGTGCCCCGGCGCGAGGACCATCACCGCGGTGCAGGTCGCGAACACCAGCACGGTCTCCGCGACCGAGAAGGCCATCGTCAGCAGCGTCCCCTGCGCCCCGAGCCAGTCCGGGAGCGAGGCGACCAGGCCCACACCGGACGCCCACGCGACGACCACGAACGCGCGGTGCAGCGGGACGAGGCGCAGCGCCCCCACCAGCAGCACGGCCCACCCGATCGGGTCCGGCACCAGGTCGAGGCCCTGCACCCGCAGGTCCACGACCACCAGCAGCAGCCCCCAGGCCATGGTCCGCAGCGGCGCCAGCGTGGGCACGAACCCCGAGAACGACTCCCCCATGGCCGGCATCATCCCCCGGGACGGGCCCGGCCCGGGGTACGACGGGCCGAGCGGCGTCAGCTGACCTCGACGATGGGCAGCCGCAGCGCCGCCGGCGCGTGCGGCGGCACGGCCGGCCGGGCCGGCGCGACCGGTGCGAGGCGGCGGTAGGCCGAGCCGACGGGCGGGCGGGGGTCCGCCTCCCCCTTGTTGGGCCAGAACGACATGGCCCGCTCGGCCTGGGCGGTGATCGTCAGCGACGGGTTGACCCCCAGGTTGGCGGTGACCGCCGACCCGTCGGCCACGTGCAGCCCGGGGTGGCCGAAGACCCGCTGGTAGGGGTCGATGACGCCGTCGTCGGCACCCTCGCCGATCGGGCAGCCGCCGATGAAGTGCGCGGTCAGCGGCCGGTTGAACGGCTCGCCGATCGAGCCGCCCGGCGTCCCGCCCATGATCCGCGCCATCAGCCGCACCGCGACGTTGCCCGCGGGGATCCAGGTCGGGTTGGGGACGCCGTGACCCTGCTTCGAGGTGAGGTAGCGCCGGCGGGTGCCCGGGATCCGCTTGGTGTAGGTCGTGATCGAGTTGTCGAGGCTCTGCATGACCAGGGCGATGATCGTGCGCTCCGACCAGTGCCTGAGGTCGTAGAGGTCCGCGACGTGGCGGCGCTGCGACCACATCTCCTTCAGCCAGGTGCGCCAGCGCGGCTCGGCCCCGTCGCCGTCGGTGAGCACGGTCTGCATCAGCGACATGAAGTTGCTGCCCCTGCCGTAGCGCACCGGCTCGATGTGGGTGTCGGGATCGGGGTGGAAGCTGGAGGTGATCGCGACGCCCCGGCTGTAGTCCACGGCCAGGTCGGGGGCGATCGCCCCCATGATCGACTCGGAGTTGGTCCGCGCCAGGTGGCCGAGCCGCGGGGAGAGCCGGGGCAGGTGCCCCTCGTCGCGCATCCGGTGCAGCAGCCGCTGGGTCCCCAGCGAGGAGGCGGCGAACACGACCTGCTCGGCGGTCAGCACCCGGCGGGCGGACCGGCGGCCGGTCTTGGCCTTGGTGAACCGCACGTGCACCTCGTAGCCGCCCCGACGACGCGGCGCCACGCGGGTCACCGTGGTCAGCGGCAGCACCCGGGCGCCGTTCTGCTCGGCGAGGTGGAGGTAGTTCTTGACCAGGGTGTTCTTGGCGTTGTGGCGGCAACCGCTCATGCACTCTCCGCAGGCGATGCAGCTGGTGCGGTCGGGGCCGACGCCGCCGAAGTAGGGGTCGGCCACCGTGCTGCCCTGCGCGTCATCGGGACCGCCGAAGAACACGCCGACCGGGGTGGGGTGGAAGGTGTCCGCCACGCCCATCTCGGTCGCGACCTGCTCCATCACCTCGTCGGCCGGGGTGCGCAGCGGGTTCTGGACCACCCCCAGCATCCGCTTGGCCTGGTCGTAGTACGGCGCGAGCTCGGCGCGCCAGTCGGTGAGGTGGCTCCACTGCGGGTCGTCGTAGAAGGCCGGCAGCGGCTCGTACAGGGTGTTGGCGTAGACCAGCGACCCGCCGCCGACGCCCGCGCCCGAGACGATCAGGCAGTCGCGCAGCGCGTCGATCCGCTGGATGCCGTAGCAGCCGACCTCCGGGCGGAAGAGGTAGCGCCTGACGTCCCAGGAGGTGTCGGCGAAGTCCTGGTCCCGGAACCGGGCACCGGCCTCCAGCACGCCGACCCGGTAGCCCTTCTCGGTCAGTCGCAGCGCGGTGACCGAGCCGCCGAAGCCGGAGCCGACGACCAGGACGTCGTAGTCGTGGTCGCCGTCGGTGCCGTCGCTCCGGCTCTGGTGGTGCTGGTCGCGCGGGTGCTCGCTCATGGACGGCCCAGCTTCCTCATCAGGCGCAGGTTGGCGGTCATCACCTTCGCGTACGTCTCCTCGGACATCCCGAGCATGGGGGCGAACCGCACCACGCGCTGGGTGGCGACCGACTGCGGCTCGGTGTAGCGGTGGATGCCCTCGGCCCCCTGCCGACGCCCCATCCCGGACTGCCGCATGCCGCCCATCGGGGCGTCGATGCTGGCGAAGGTCGCGCCGAAGGCCTCGTTGACGTTCACGGTGCCGCAGCGCAGCTGCCGGGCCAGCGCCCGGGCCCGGCGGGTGTCCCGGCTGAAGACCGAGGCGTTGAGGCCGTACTCGCCCTCGTTGGCGCGGGCGACCGCGTCGGCCTCGTCGTGGAAGCGGTAGAGCGAGACGACCGGACCGAAGGTCTCCTGGCCGAAGCAGGCCATGTCCGGGGTCACGCCCTCGAGGACGGTCGGCTCGAAGAAGTGCGGCGCCAGGTCTGGCCGGGCGCGACCGCCGGTCAGCACCCGGGCGCCCTTGGCGACCGCGTCCTCGACGTGGGCAGTGACCGTGTCGAGCTGCTGCTGGGAGATGAGCGACCCCATGTCGTTCTCCCAGTCCAGCGTCGCACCGAGGGTCATCGCCTCGGTGCGGGCCACGAACCGGTCGACGAAGCGGTCGTAGACCTGGTCGGCCACGAACAGCCGCTCGGCGGAGACGCACAGCTGGCCGGCGTTCGAGAACGACGCCCGCACCGCGCCCTCCGCGGCCCGCTCCGGGTCGGCGTCGCGCAGCACCAGCAGCGGGTTCTTGCCGCCGAGCTCCAACGAGCAGCCGACCAGCCGCTCGGCGCAGCCCTTGGCCACGATCCGGCCGGTGGCGGTGCTGCCGGTGAAGCAGACGTGGTCGGCGCGCTCGACGATCGCCGTGCCCACCCGGGAGCCCGGCCCCGCCACCACCTGCCACAGGTCGCGCGGGATGCCCGCCTGCTCGAGCAGCTCGGCCCCGAGCAGCGCGGTGAGCATGGCCTGCGCGTCGGGCTTGGCGACGACGGCGTTGCCGGCCAGCAGCGCGGGCAGTCCGTCGCACAGCGCCATCGTGAACGGGTAGTTCCACGGCGAGATGATCCCCACGACGCCCTTGGGGACCCGGTTGAGCTCGACGCGGGTGAGGCCGGGGACCACGCCGAGCCGGCGCTGGGAGTCGAGGTACTGGTGGGCGGTGCGCGCGTAGTAGCGGGCGGTGAGCGCGATGTGCAGCGGCTCGTCGAAGGCGTGCTTGCGGGCCTTGCCGGACTCCCGCACGACCAGGTCGAGGATCTCGTCCTGCCGGTCCAGCACGAGGTCGTGCAGGCGCAGCAGCGCGGCGGCGCGCTCGTCCAGCGGGGTGCGCACCCACGCCTGCTGCGCCCGGCGGGCCCGCGCGAACGCCTCGTCGACGTCGGCGTCGCTGGACTGGGGGACGTGGGCCAATGGCGCCCCGTCGAGCGGCGACCGGACCTCGACGCTCTCCCCGGAGGTGGCCAGCACCCGGCTGGTCAGCCGGGCGGTGTAGCCGGGCTCGAGGGCGTACGACGCGGTCGGGTCGATGCTCGGGGTCGTGCGGCCCCTCGACCACCGGACCACCGGACTGGGGGTGCTGCGCACTCATGTACCGAGAGTATGTGACGCCGGTCTCGCTCACTACCCTCGGGTAGCCGATGAGACGATTGACACATCGGGCCCGATTGTCAATGCCCGACCGGGCACCTTGGTGGACTCCCAGCACGCCGAGACGGCACTTGGGGGCACTCCCAGCACGCCGAGACGGCACTTGCGTCGACTCCCAGGGCCTCGAGACGGCACTTACCGACACTTGCGGCACCGCGCACACTGGGAAGCATGCTCGACCTGATGACCGGTCAGGCGCTGCGCGCGGCCGGAGTCCGCTGGACGCCGGAGCGCGGCGACCGGTTCGCCGTGCCCGATCGCGACCTCGACGACCACGTGTTCGTGCTCAGCGACATGGTCGTGGAGCTCGTCGACGTGCCCGACGGCGACCGGCTCCTCGCCTTCAACGGCACTACCGAGTGGGCGCTGGACGCGGTCGAGGCGGCGGAGGCGGTGTGGCTGCCGCGCGAGGACCAGCTCCGCGAGCTGCTCGGCGACGCGCTCGTCTCCCTCGAGCGGCTCCCACCCCCGACGGGCGGCTGGGCGGTCACGCTCGAGGTGGGTGGTACGCCGAGCCGGCACCTCGACGTGGACCCGGAGTCGGCGTACGTCCGCGCGCTGGTGGCGCTGCTCGGTGCCTGCGAGTGACCGCTCGCGGCCCTGAAGCTCGACCGAACTGCCCTCCCGCGCCCCTGAGAGTGCCTGGGAGTGCCCCCTAGCGCTGTCTGGGAGTGCCCCCTCGCGCTACTCGACGACGACCTCGACCCGCTGGAACTCCTTGAGGTCGGTGTAGCCGGTGGTGGCCATCGAGCGGCGCAGGGCGCCGATCAGGTTCATGGTGCCGTCGGCGACCCGGGAGGGGCCGAAGAGGATCTCCTCCAGCGTGCCGACCGGCTCGAAACCGACCCGCTGGCCGCGGGGCAGCTCGGCGTGGTGCGCCTCGGCGCCCCAGTGGAAGCCGCGGCCGGGCGCGTCGGAGGCCCGGGCGAACGGCGAGCCGACCATCACCGCGTCGGCGCCACATGCGATCGCCTTGGCGACGTCGCCGGAGCGGCCGATCGAGCCGTCGGCGATGACGTGGACGTAGCGGCCGCCGGACTCGTCGAGGTAGTCGCGGCGGGCGGCGGCGACGTCGGCGACCGCGGAGGCCATCGGCACCGCGACGCCGAGCACGGTGCGGGTGGTGTGCGCCGCTCCCCCGCCGAAGCCGACCAGCACGCCGGCGGCGCCGGTGCGCATCAGGTGCAGCGCGGCCTGGTAGGTCGCGCAGCCGCCGACGATCACCGGCACGTCGAGCTCGTAGATGAACTCCTTGAGGTTCAGCGGCTCGGCCTGGGAGGACACGTGCTCGGCCGAGACGGTGGTGCCGCGGATGACGAACATGTCCACGCCTGCGTCCACCACGGTCTTGGCGAACTCCTTGGTCCGCTGCGGGGAGAGGGACCCGGCCACGGTGACCCCGGCCTCGCGGACCTGGTGCAGCCGCTCGGTGATCAGCTCGGCGCGGATGGGGGCGGCGTAGATCTCCTGCATCCGCTGGGTGGCCTGCGGGCCCTCGAGCCCGGCCACCTCCTCCAGCAGCGGGGTGGGGTCGTCGTAGCGGGTCCACAGGCCCTCGAGGTCGAGCACCCCGAGGCCGCCGTACCGCCCGAACGCGACCGCGGTCTCCGGCGACATCACCGAGTCCATCGGCGCGGCGATGACCGGCAGCTCGAAGCGGTAGGCGTCGATCTGCCAGGCGACGCTCACCTCCTCGGGGTCGCGGGTGCGTCGCGACGGCACGATCGCGACGTCGTCGAAGGAGTACGCGCGGCGGGCCCGCTTGGCTCGGCCAATCTCGATCTCGGTCACCGCTCCACCCTACCGAGCGAAGGCGGCGCGGCCGTCCCGTGCTCCTAGGGTGGAGACGTGACCTACACCTGGCACGCCGTCGACGGCCGGATGGCCGAGATCTGCGACGAGTGCGGCTTCGACGCGCGCGAGCTCGTCGACGGCGTCGACGAGACCGCACGCCTCGACGCGGCGTACGCGTGCCTCGAGCGCCTGCTCGATCACGCGGACGCCGACCGGCGCCCGCAGCCGGACACCTGGTCGGCACGGGAGTACGCCGCCCACTGCGTCGAGGTGGCCGGTGCCCTCCTGGCCTATGCGGCCGAGGCCGCCGGGACGCAGGTGCCCACGCCGCCCGGCGACCTCGCGGGGTGCCGCGAGTCCGTCCGGGCGCTCGTGCCGGGCCTCACGGACAGCCAACGCGGTCAGGTGCTGCACGGCGTGTACCGACAGCCGGTGACGGTCGAGTGGGTCGTGCGGCACCTGCTCCACGACACCGAGCACCACGTGCTCGACGTACGCCGCGGATACGCCCAGCTCGCGATGGGCGACCTTCCCGAGGTGTCCTTCCGGGGCTGATGCCCGTCGCTCAGCAGCCGGCGGGTTCGGCAGCAGGGTGTGGTGGATGAGTGAAGGTGTCGGTGGCACCCGGCGTGATGGAAGCACGGCTGCTGCAGGCAGTCGGGGACGGGCAACCGATGACGCGACCGAGGCCACCACCCGGCCCGGCGTCCACCAACCACCTGCTCACGCAGGCCGGCCACGGGTTCCCCGGCGGCCCACCCACGGGTTGAGCCAGAATGGCAGCGTGGTGCGAGTTCTACTCATCGCACCACACCTTGCTGCCGAACCTAGAAGCCGGTGTAGTTGGGGGCCTCGACGGTCATCTGCACGCCGTGCGGGTGGCTCTCCTTGAGCGAGGCGGAGGTGATCCGCACGAAGCGGCCCTTCTCCTGCAGCTCGGTGACGGTGCGCGCGCCGACGTAGAACATCGACTGGTTGAGCCCGCCGATGAGCTGGTGGGCGACCGACGCGAGCGGCCCGCGGTAGGCGACCTGGCCCTCGATGCCCTCGGGCACGATCTTGTCGTCGCTGGTGACCTCGGCCTGGAAGTAGCGGTCCTTGGAGTAGGACTTCTTGCCGCGGCTCGACATCGCGCCGAGCGAGCCCATGCCCCGGTAGGACTTGTACTGCTTGCCGTTGACGAAGACCAGCTCGCCCGGGGACTCCTCGCAGCCGGCGAGCAGCGAGCCGAGCATCACCGCGTCGGCCCCCGCCACGATCGCCTTGGCGATCTCGCCGGAGTGCTTCATGCCGCCGTCGGCGATCACCGGGACCCCGGCCGGCTTCGCCGCCAGGCTCGCCTCGTAGACCGCCGTGACCTGCGGGACGCCCACGCCGGTGACGACCCGGGTGGTGCAGATCGAGCCCGGCCCCACGCCGACCTTGATCGCGTCGGAGCCGGCGTCGACGAACGCCTGCGCACCCTCGCGGGTCGCGACGTTGCCGCCGATGACCTGCACGTGGCGGGTCGCGGGGTCGCTCTTGAGCCGGCCGACCATGTCGAGCAGCATCCGGACGTTGCCGTGGGCGGTGTCGGCCACCAGCACGTCGGCGCCGGCCTCGATCAGGGTGGTGGCCCGCTCCCAGGAGTCGCCGAAGTAGCCGATGGCGGCGCCGACCAGCAGCCGGCCGTCGGCGTCGTACGACGCGTGCGGGAACTGCTCGCCCTTGACGAAGTCCTTGACCGTGATCAGCCCGGCCAGCCGGCCCTGGTCGTCGACCAGCGGCAGCCGCTCGCGCTTGTGGCGGCGCAGCAGGACCGTGGCCTCCTCGCGGGTGATGCCGACCTGCCCGGTGACCAGCGGCATCGGGGTCATCACCTCGTCGACCTTGGTGGTCGCCCACTCCGCGACCGGGGTGAACCGCAGGTCGCGGTTGGTGCAGATGCCGAGCAGCCGGAAGTCGTCGTCGACGACCGGGAGCCCGGAGACGCGGTACTCGCCGCAGACCCGGTCGAGCTCCTCCAGGGTCGCGTCGGGGCCGATCGTGACCGGGTTGGAGATGATGCCGGTCTGGGTCCGCTTGACCAGGTCGACCTGGTAGGCCTGGTCCTCGATCGAGAGGTTGCGGTGCAGCACGCCCATGCCGCCCTGGCGGGCCATCGCGATGGCCATCCGGGACTCGGTCACGGTGTCCATCGCGGCGCTGACCAGCGGCACCCGCAGCGAGATCTCGCGGGTCAGCCGGGTCGTGGTGTCGATGTCGGCCGGCGCGAGGTCGGAGTGTCCCGGCAGCAGCAGGACGTCGTCGTAGGTCAGGCCCAGGGCGGCGAACTTCTCGGGGATCTCCACCCGGCCATGGTACGGCGCGGCCGCGACCCCGCCCGACCCGCCCGCCGGCGCCGGACGCCGGCGCCGGACGGGGGCCACGGTCCCGCAGAGCTGTCGCCGGGGGCGCGGCTCACACGGGCAGCGGCTTGAGGTCGCGGACCGCGATCCGCACGGTGAGCACGTCGGCGGACATCCGGATCCGGCCGCGCAGGCCGGCGGCCAGCACCATCGGCAGCACCGCCTGGTTGTCGGCGCGGGTGGTGAGCACGATCTCCTGCGCGCCGAGCGTGCAGGCCAGCCGGGCCGCGTCGGTGAGCAGCCGGGTGCCGATCCCGCGCCGCTGCCAGGCCGGGTCGACGCGCAGCGTGACCGGGCGGACCGCGGCCTCCCCCGCCGGCTCCCCTGCCGGCTCCGCGGCCGGCTCCGCGACCGCGGGACGGACCACGGCCAGGCCCACCGAGGTGCCGTCGATGACCGCGGAGACCGCATCCCCGTCGACGACGTACTCCGGGCGCGAGCCGGCGCCGACCCGCCGGCCGGGCGACGGCGGGGCGGCCGGGCCGCGCCCGCGGGCGAGCACGTCGGTGACCAGCTCGGCCAGCGCCGCCGCCCGGGCGTGCTCGGTCGCGGTGAACGGGGCGGTGCGCCGCACCTGCACCTGCACGTCGCCCACGACCATGTCCATGACGTCCTGGACCGGGGCCAGCGCACCCGGCTCGGGATCGGCCTCCGCGTCGAACAGCGACGCGACGACCTCCGGGAACGCGGCCGGCTGCGTCAGGATCGTGCGCGCGGCCAGGACGTAGCGGGTGGGCTGGTCGCCCAGCGCCGCCTCGGTGCACGGCGCCGCCCCGACCACCCGGCCGCCCGAGGACTCCACCAGCCCGGCCAGCTCGGGCAGCCCCCAGTCCGGGGGCGTGCGCAGGACCAGCTCGTCGGTCACCGCGTCGATCCCCGGGAAGATCTGCAGGCCCAGGATGTTCACACCCGCCTCGCCGCAGCTGCGGGCCAGCACGGCCAGCGAACCGGGACGGTCGGGCAGGGTGGTGCGGACTCGCCAGAGCATGGGCTCCCCCTCGTCGTCGTACGGACGCAGAGCACTGTGCCCGGACGACGTTGCGGGTCGGGGTCGTCGGCGTTTCGGGGACATGACGAGGGCCCCGTCCTCGTCGGACGGGGCCCTCGCTGGGTCTCGCTACACCCGCCGCGGCCTCGTTGCTCGGCCGCGGGGCTGCTCGACCTCCTCGCAGGTCCTCACGCCGAGCGGGCTCGGCGCGAGGCTCGCCTCAGTGGCCGTGACCGTGGCCGTGACCGGCCGCGGCGGGCTCCTCCTCCTCGGGCTTGTCCACCACCAGGGTCTCGGTGGTGAGCAGCATGCCCGCGATCGAGGTGGCGTTGACCAGCGCGGAGCGGGTGACCTTGACCGGGTCCAGGACGCCCTGGGCGACCAGGTCGCCGTACTCCTCGGTGGCGGCGTTGTAGCCGTTGCCGACGCCGAGCTCGCGCACCTTGGTGGTCACGACGTAGCCGTTCTGGCCGCCGTTCTCGGCGATCCAGCGCAGCGGCTCGTCCGCGGACTTGCGGACGACGCGCACGCCGGTGGCCTCGTCGCCGCTGAGGCCGAGGTCGTCGGAGAGCACCGAGACGGCGTGGATCAGCGCGGACCCGCCGCCGGGGACGATGCCCTCCTCGATCGCGGCGCGCGTCGCGGAGACGGCGTCCTCGATGCGGTGCTTCTTCTCCTTCAGCTCCACCTCGGTGGCGGCGCCGACCTTGATCACGCACACGCCGCCGGCCAGCTTGGCGAGGCGCTCCTGGAGCTTCTCGCGGTCCCAGTCGGAGTCGGTGGACTCGATCTCGGCCTTGATCTGGTTGACGCGGCCCTCGACCTCGGCGGCGTCGCCGGCGCCGTCGACGATCGTGGTGTTGTCCTTGGTGATGACGACGCGGCGCGCCTGGCCGAGCACCTCGAGGCCGACCTGGTCGAGCTTGAGGCCGACCTCGGGGGCCACGACCTGGCCACCGGTCAGGGTCGCGATGTCCTGCATCATCGCCTTGCGGCGGTCGCCGAAGGCCGGGCTCTTCACCGCGACGGCGTTGAAGGTGCCGCGGATCTTGTTCACGACCAGGGTCGACAGGGCCTCGCCCTCGACGTCCTCGGCGAGGATGAACAGCGGCTTGCCGGCCTGGATGACCTTCTCCAGCAGCGGCAGCAGGTCGGCGATCGCCGAGATCTTGCCCTGGTGCAGCAGGATGTACGGCTCGTCGAGGACCGCCTCCATCCGCTCGGGGTCGGAGACGAAGTACTGCGAGATGTAGCCCTTGTCGAACTGCATCCCCTCGGTGAACTCCAGCTCGGTGCCCATGGTGTTGGACTCCTCGACGGTGATCACGCCGTCCTTGCCGACCTTGTCGAAGGCCTCGGCGAGCAGCTCGCCGATGTGGGAGTCGCGGCTGGAGATGGTCGCGACCGCGGCCATGTCCTCCTTGGTCTCCACCTCGCGGGCGGCCTCGCGCAGGGCGTCACCGACGGCCTCGGAGGCGGCGTCCATGCCGCGCTTGAGGCCCATCGGGTTCGCACCCGCGGCCACGGCGCGCAGGCCCTCGTGGACCATCGCCTGGGCGAGCACGGTGGCGGTGGTGGTGCCGTCACCCGCGACGTCGTTGGTCTTGGTGGCGACCTCCTTGGTCAGCTGCGCCCCGAGGTTCTCGAAGGGGTCGTCCAGCTCGACCTCACGGGCGACGGTGACACCGTCGTTGGTGATGGTCGGGGCGCCCCACTTCTTGTCCAGGACGACGTAGCGGCCCTTGGGGCCCAGCGTCACCTTGACGGCGTTGGCGAGCGCGTCGACGCCGCGCTCGAGGGCCCGGCGGGCGTTCTCGTCGAACTCAAGAATCTTCGGCATTGCTCTCCTTAACGAGTTCGGGTCGTGCCCCCGGGCGTGCGCTGTGGCGCACGCTCAGGGACACGACCCGTTGAGATCAGGAAACGACCGCGAGGACGTCGCGCGCGCTGAGGATCAGGTACTCGTCACCGGCGTACTTGACCTCGGTGCCGCCGTACTTGCTGTAGATGACCTTGTCGCCGACGTTCACGTCGAGCGGGACACGGTTCCCGTTGTCGTCGATGCGACCGGGGCCGATCGCCAGGACCTCGCCCTCCTGGGGCTTCTCCTTGGCGGTGTCGGGGATGACCAGGCCGGACGCCGTGGTCTGCTCCGCGTCGAGCGGCTTGACGACGATGCGGTCCTCGAGGGGCTTGATGTTGACCGACACGATGTCGACCTCCACTTTCTCCACTTGGCTGACGTAGGGGTGGAGCACTCCCTCCTCCCCCTGCGGGGCTGACGGAGTCCTCCGGACGTTGGGGCTTGCTGGTCGGTACGCCGTCGCGGGGGTCGCACGTCGCTGGCAAGCGCTGGCACCCTCATGTCGAGAGTGCCAATCCAGACGTTAGCACTCACCACGAATGAGTGCCAGCAATGGTCCGGACGACCCCGTCTGGGAGGATCGCGGGGTGGACCTCGACGACTTCCGCTGGCTGCTCACCGACGACGGACAGCGGCTGCTCGGGACGGCGGGCGAGCTGGTCGGCCAGGACCCGCTGCGCGCCCAGACCGCGCTCCGCTCCGCCGCGCCCGGGTCGGCCGCGGAGCAGCCCGGCCGGGCCGCCGCCGCGCTCACCCAGGCCACGCTGCGCCGGCGCGCGGAGACCAAGTTCGGCGACCTCGCCGCGCGGATGTACTTCACCCCCGACGGCCTGGAGCAGGCCACCCGGCTGCCGGTCGCCACACATCGCGCCGCCCGGCTGGCCGCCGCCGCCACGCGGACGCTGATCGACCTCGGCTGCGGCATCGGCGGCGACCTGCTCGCCGCCGCCCGGGTCGGCGTCACCTGCGCGGGCGTCGACCTCGACCCGGTCCGGGTGGAGGTGGCCCGGGCCAACCTGGCCGCGCTCGACCTTCCCGGCGCGGTGACGGTGGCCGACGCGACGACGGTCGACCCCTCGCCCTTCGACGTGGCGTTCGCCGACCCGGCCCGGCGCACCGGCCGGGGGCGCACGTTCGACGTCGACGACTGGACCCCGCCCTGGTCGTTCGTCGAGGGGCTGCTGCGCCGCGACGCCTGCGTCAAGGTGGCGCCGGGCATCCCGCACGAGCTCGTCCCCGCCGGTGTCGAGGCCGAGTGGGTCAGCGACCACGGCGAGGTCAAGGAGGCGGCGCTGTGGTCGGGCCGGCTGGCCACGACCGCCCGGCGGGCCACCGTGATCGGCCGCGGCGGGCTGGCCACGGTGACCGACGAGGACGACCCCGGTGCCGACGTCGTCCCGGTCGGCAGCTACCTCTACGAGCCGGACGGCGCGGTGATCCGGGCCGGCCTCGTCACCGCGGTCGCGGCCGCCGTGGGCGGCGGGCTGGTCGACGAGCACCTCGCCTACGTGACCTCCGAGCGGTCGTTCCCCACGCCGTTCGCCCGCGGCTACGAGGTGCTCGAGGAGCTGCCGTACCGCGAGAAGGCGCTGCGCGCCGCGCTCCGCGAACGCGGCGTCGGCACGCTGACGATCAAGAAGCGCGGCGTCGACGTGGTGCCCGACCAGCTGCGCAGGCGGCTCGCCCTGACCGGCGACGAGGCGGCCACGATCGTGCTCACCCGGGCCGCCGGACACGGCGTCACGCTGCTCGTCCGTCCCCTCTGACCGGTTGAGTTGGGCCCGGCCGCGCGGCCAGGCCCAACTCGAGGCCCGGGGAGGCCCAACTCAACATTCAGACGGTGGCCTTCTCCGCACCGATCGTGGTGTCGTCGCCGTGGCCGGTGTGGACCACCGTCTCGTCGGGCAGCACGAACAGCCGGGCGCGGATCGAGTCCTTGATCTGGTCCGCGTCGCTGTAGGACCGGCCGGTCGCCCCGGGCCCGCCCTGGAAGAGCGTGTCGCCGGTGAAGACGCAGCCGAGGTCGGGGGCGTGGAAGCAGACCGCCCCCGGCGCGTGGCCGGGCGTGTGGATCGCGCGCAGCGTCGTACCCCCCACGCCGATCTCGAACCCGTCGGCGAGGTCCACGTCCCACAGGTGGCCCTCGCCGTCGCGCACGTGGGTCAGCTCCCACAGCGGCCGGTCGTCGGGGTGCAGCATGATCGGCGCGCCCGATCCGCCGTTGACCCGCTCCCGCAGCGCCGGCGCGACCCGGCAGTGGTCGTCGTGGGCGTGGGTCAGCAAGATCGCCTTCACCCGCCGGTCCCCCACCACGGCCATGATGTCGTCGACCGAGTGCGGGGCGTCGATGACGACGCACTCGGCGTCGTCGCCCACGACCCAGATGTTGTTGTCGACCTCGAAGGTCTGGCCGTCGAGGCTGAAGGTGCCGCCGGAGACGGCGTGGTCGACCCGCGCGGTCATCCGAGCACCACCACCGAGCGCAGCACCGGCGCCTGGCCGGGACCGCCGTGCATCTTGCCGAAGGCGGCCTCCACGTCGTCGATGCCGATCTCCTCGGTGACGAACGCGTCGAGGTCGAGGCGGCCCTGGCGGTAGAGGTCGACCAGCATCGGGAAGTCGCGGCTGGGCAGGCAGTCGCCGTACCAGCTCGACTTCAGCGAGCCGCCGCGGCCGAAGACGTCGATCAGCGGCAGGTCGGGCACCTTCATCTCCGGGGTCGGTACGCCGACCAGCACGACCGTGCCCGCGAGGTCACGGGCGTAGAACGCCTGCTTCCAGGTCTCCGGCCGCCCGACGGCCTCGATCACCACGTCGGCGCCGAACCCGCCGGTGAGCTCCTGGATCGCGGCCACCGGGTCTGTGCTCGAGGAGTCGACCGTGTGCGTGGCGCCGAGCCCCTTCGCGATCTCGAGCTTCTCGGGGTCGATGTCGACCGCGATGACCGTGCCCGCGCCCGCCAGCGCCGCGCCGGCGACCGCCGCCACGCCCACGCCGCCGCAGCCGATCACGGCGACCGACTGGCCGCGCGTGACGCCGCCGGTGTTGATGGCGGCGCCGATGCCCGCCATGACGCCGCAGCCCAGCAGGCCCACCGCCGCCGGCCGCGCCGAGGGGTCGACCTTGGTGCACTGCCCGGCCGCGACCAGGGTCTTCTCGGCGAACGCTCCGATGCCGAGCGCGGGGGTCAGCTCGGTGCCGTCCTCGAGCGTCATCTTCTGGGTGGCGTTGTGGGTGGCGAAGCAGTACCACGGCTCGCCGCGCTTGCAGGCCCGGCACTCGCCGCAGACCGCGCGCCAGTTCAGCACCACGAAGTCGCCCGGCTCGACATCGGTGACGCCCTCGCCGACCGCCTCCACCACGCCCGCCGCCTCGTGGCCGAGCAGGAACGGGAAGTCGTCGTTGATGCCGCCCTCGCGGTAGTGCAGGTCGGTGTGGCAGACCCCGCAGGCCTGCACCTTCACCAGCGCCTCCCCCGGCCCGGGGTCGGGCACGTTGATCGTCACGACCTCCACCGGCGCGCCCTTGGCGCGCGCGACGACCGCCTTCACCTGCTGCATGCGTGGTCCTCTCCTCTCGCCCCGGTCTCGGGGCCGGTCACGTCCTGGGCACACCCTAGGGAGCGGGTGGTCGGTCGACGGTCGGCGGGACTTGCAACCCTTTGCCGCGCAGCCGCGTCCACTGGTCGTGCAGACGATCGGGGACACTGAGGCGGCCATGACCGACCGCGACGCCGACTTCACGGCGTATCTCGAGGCGCGGCAGCCCCGCCTGCTGCGGACGGCGTACCTGCTGACCGGCGACCGGCACCAGGCCGAGGACCTGCTGCAGACCTCGCTGGCCAAGCTGTACCTCGCCTGGGACCGGGTGCGTGAGCGCGACCACGTCGACGCCTACGTGCGCCGGATCATGGTCAACGAGAACAACTCGCTGTGGCGACGGCCCTGGAAGCGGCGCGAGCACGCGACCGACCAGGTGCCGGAGGGCGCGCCCGTCCACGAGGTGTACGACGAGGGCCTCGGCGCCGCCGTCTGGGAGGTCGTGCAGACCCTGCCCAGGAGGGCCCGCGCGGTCGTGGTGCTCCGCTACTACGAGCAGCTGACCGAGGCCGAGACCGCCGAGGTGCTCGGCATCTCGGTCGGCACCGTGAAGTCCCAGGCCAGCCGGGCCCTCGCTGCCCTGCGGCAGCGGACGCCGGCCGAGCTGAACCCCAGCCACAGACCGACCGACAGCTCGACCGACAGGGAGGAGGAGCGATGACCGAGGAGACCTTCGCCCGGGAGCTGGAGCGCCACGCGGACCGTGTCCACGGGGCCCCGCTCTCCTTCACCGACGTGCGCGGACGCGCCCGCCAGATCCGGCGGCGTCGCCGGGCGACGGCCGCCGCCGCGGTGGCCGCGGCCGTGGCGGTGGTGGCCGTGGTGCCCGCGGTGCTCTCCGGCAAGCTGGACCGTGCCGACGCGCCGCAGCCCGCGCCCGCCCCGACCCGCAGCGCGCACACGGCGGTCCTGCACGACGGCGAGGTGTCCCTGCCCGACGGGCGCACCGTTCGCCTGGACGTCGACAACGCCGACGTCCAGCAGCTCGGCCTCCTCACCGACGGCCGGATCGTCGTCGCGCTGTCCAAGCCGTTCGCCGTGCGGGTCTACGCCGCCGACGGGACGCTCGCGAAGCAGTACGCCGTCCAGAGCAACGCGATCACCATGAGCGCCGGTGACGACGCCGTGGCCTGGGTCGCGAAGGACTTCACGGTGCGGGTCCTCGCGAGCGGGGAGGCCGAGCCGGCGGAGCTCCCCGGCATCCCGATGCCCGGCGAGGCAGTGGGCAGCATCGATGCCGTCCTCGACGCCCAGCACCTGCTGGTCGGCGACGGGACCACGACCGGCGACGAGCTCACCGCCGGCGGCGTCGAGAGGCTGAGCACTCCAGAGCCGCTCCGGGTGCAGGACGTCAGCCCGAGCGGCGAGCTCTGGGCGGTCGACCTGCCCGGCACCGGCACCGACCCCCAGTTCGGCTGCTCCGGGCTCTATGACCCCGCACAGGGTCAGCTGGTGGCGAAGAACTGCAACTTCGGCGGGAATCTGAAGTTCTCCCCCGACGGCGAGTTCCTCGCCGGCGCCGAGGGCGACAACAACATGTTCGGCGAGGTGCAGGTGTTCGACCTCGGCCTGGAGCGGGTCGGCACCTGGCAGCAACCCGGTTCGCAGGTGGTCAGCCGCTACGCCTGGGCCGACGCGACGCACCTCCTCGCCGCGACGGTCGGGCTGAAGGACAACCGGTGGTCGCTGGCCCGGGTCGCGCTGGACTTCGGTGACCCGGAGATCGTGGCCGGCCCGGTCACCGGTCGCAACCCCGAGATCGTCTCGGAGTTCCTGCCCTCGGAGTGATCCGCTCGCCGAGTCGGCGCTCGTTGACGCCCGGCACCCGCCGTACGGCGTCGAGCAGCGCCGACCCGGCGTACCCACGCGTCAACATGCGCCGACTCGAGGTCAGACCAGGACGCTGGTGACCGGCTGGGAGGAGTCGGCCGGCAGGTCGAGGGCGGAGGGGGTGCGGCCGCGGGCGACCATCTCCGCGCCGAGGGCGGCGACCATCGCGCCGTTGTCGGTGCACAGCCCGGGCCGGGGCACCCGCACCCGCAGCCCCTTGGCAGCAGCGCGCTCCTCGGCCAT
This sequence comes from uncultured Actinomycetota bacterium, assembly GCA_963826155.1. GTDB lineage: Bacteria > Actinomycetota > Actinomycetes > Propionibacteriales > Nocardioidaceae > Nocardioides. Next base: position 3,004,044 of record CAWGVX010000002.1, read on the forward strand.
CGACCGGAGCCGGGAGTTCGCGGCCACGCCACCGCCGATGAGGAGGTGGTCGATGCCCTCGGTGACCGCGGCGTCGATGGCCTTGCGGGTCAGCACGTCGCACACCGCCTCCTGGAACGAGGCGGCCACGTCGTTGATCGGCACCGGCTCGCCGGCGCGTTCGCGGGCCTCGACCCAGCGGGCCACCGCGGTCTTCAGCCCGGAGAAGGAGAAGTCGAAGCGGTGCCGTTCGAGGTCGCGGCGCGAGGTCAGTCCGCGCGGGAAGTCGACGTAGACGCTGTCGCCCTCGCGGGCGGCCCGGTCGATGTGCGGACCGCCGGGGAACGGCAGGCCCAGCAGCCGGGCGACCTTGTCGAAGGCCTCCCCCGCCGCGTCGTCGATGGTCGCGCCCAGCGGGTCGACGCCGGTGGTGACGTCCTCGACCCGGAGCAGGCTGGAGTGGCCGCCGCTGACCAGCATCGCCAGGCAGGGCTCGGGCAGCGGCCCGTGCTCGAGCTGGTCGACGGCGACGTGGGAGGCCAGGTGGTTGACGCCGTAGAGCGGCCTGCCGAGCCCCAGCGCGAGCGCCTTGGCGGCGGCGACCCCGACGAGCAGCGCGCCGGCCAGCCCGGGACCGCTGGTCACCGCGATCGCGTCCACGTCGTGCAGGCCCACGCCGGCGGTCTCGCAGGCCCGTTCGATGGTCGGGACCATCGCCTCGAGGTGGGCGCGGCTCGCGACCTCCGGCACCACCCCGCCGAAGCGGGCGTGCTCGTCGACGCTGCTCGCGACCGCGTCCGCGAGCAGGGTGTGGCCGCGCACGAGGCCGACGCCGGTCTCGTCGCACGACGTCTCGATGCCGAGGACCAGGGGTTCGCTCACGGGCCCATTGTGCGGGGCCGGTGCACGTCCTGCCGAGACCGGGGCGAGGATGTCGCCCGTGACGGTGGTGCGAGAGGTCGCGGCCGGGGAGCTGGCCGCCTGCAGCGAGCTGCCGTTCGTCCGGCACCAGGTCGACCCCGCGGCGACGCTCCGGGCCTGGGTGCGCGGGCGGGCCGCGGTGGTCGAGAGCAGCCGGGTGCGCCCCGGGCAGGCGGCGCCGGCGCCGGTCCTGACCTGCCTCGGGCCGGCCGACGACCTCGTCCCGCTGATGGCGGCGCTGGCCGCGGCCGGCGAGCGCCCGGCGCGGCTGACGGTCGAGGACGCGTCGTACGAGCTCGTGCCCGAGGCGTGGTCCTACGAGCGGCAGGGCCACTGGCACTGGATGCTCACCGCGCAGCCCTGCCCGCCGCCCGCGGTGCCGGTCGAGGAGGTCGCCGACCCGGCCGAGGTCGACGCGGTGCTCGACGCCGCGAACCCCGACTCGTTCGCACGGCCCGGCTCGCCCGGGGTGGAGTGCTGGCTGGGGGTCCGGGAGCACGGCCGCCTGGTCGCCACCGGCGCGCTGACCCGCGAGCACGACGGCAGCGGCCACCTGCGCGGGATGTCGGTGCTGCCCGGCTGCGGGGGCCGCGGCCTCGGGCGGGAGCTCTCGGCCGCCCTGACCCGACGCGCGCAGTCCGGCAGGTCCGGCACGGCGACGCTCGGCGTCTACGTCGACAACGCACCGGCGCTGGCGATCTACCGCCGGCTGGGGTATGCCGTGGCGCACACGTTCTCCTCAGGACCCGTGACCGCGCGCCAGGCCGAGGCCTAGCACCACCGCGGTGGCGCCGTCCTTGTAGTAGCGCCGTCGCCGGCCCACCTCGACGAAGCCCTCCGTCTCGTAGAACGCGAGCGCGCCGGCGTTGTCCTCGCGGACCTCCAGCAGCAGCTGGTCGGCCCCGCCGTCCACGGCGAGCTCACGCACCCGCGCGAGCAGCGCGCCGGCCAGGCCGGAGCGCCGGTGGGCGCGGTCGACCGCGATCCGCTGCAGCTCGGCGGTGCCGGCCACGATGCTGGCGACCGCGAAGCCCGCGACCTCGTCGCCGGCCTCGGCCACCAGCACCCGCAGCGTGGGCAGCCGGTGGGCCACCGCCTCGGCCACCAGCCCCTCGGACCAGGCGTCGATGCCGAGGTTGCGCTGCTCGAGCCCGGCGACCGCGGACGCGTCGTCGGGACCGGCGTCGCGGACCGGGGTCTCGGCGGGGGGCATGGCGGGGTCGGGCCGGGGTCAGGCCGGGGTCAGGAGACGGGCTTGCGGGCGCCCGGAGCGACCGCGTCCGGGCGGCGCAGGTAGAGCGGCTCGGGGTCGTGCAGCTCGGCCCGCTCCTCGGTGACCACCCGGGCCAGCCAGCCGGCGCCCGGGCGCACCGGGCCGACCGCGTGCGGGAACGCCTCGGGGTAGAGCACGCCGCCCTCGCCCACCACCGGCGCGTCGGTCGCCACCGCGGCGGGCCGGTCGACCACCGGGCCGTCGCGGCGGACGCCGTCGGCGTCGTACGACGCGAGGTAGACCTCCTTGCGCCGGGCGTCGGTGGCGACGACGAAGTCACGGTCGACCGCGCCGGTGTCGACCGCCTCGATCGCGAGCACGTCGAGCGAGCACACGCCGTACACCGGGATCTCCAGCACGAACGCGAGCGTCCGGGCGGTCACCAGCCCGACGCGCAACCCGGTGAACGGGCCCGGCCCGATGCCGACCGCGATCGCGGTCAGGTCCTGCCGGACGAGGCCGGCGCGGCCGAGCGCGGTGTCGATCAGCGGGGCGAGCTGCTCCCCGTGCTTCATCGGGCGCTCGGAGGTCAGCTCGGTGACCACGTCGTCGCCGTCGTGCAGGGCGACGGAGACGTACGGCGTGGCGGTGTCGAAGGCGAGCAGCACGGGTCGAGGCTACTGCGCGGCGGCTACTCGGCCGCCGCGACCCGGTCGTCGGGGAGCGGCTCGACCGCGAGCACCGCGAGGTGGGCGTCGATCGCCGACAGCCCGGCCAGCTCGGTGTCGGCGTGCCAGGTGCAGACCTCGTCGGCCCCGCCACCGGCCTCGAGCTCCACCGGGCCGGCCAGCGCGGTGCGGTAGATCGCCACCAGCTCGATGCGCCGCTCGTGGCCGACCTGGACGGTCCCGACGCCGACGAACTCGACCTCGCCCGGCTCCGCGCCCGCCTCCGCGCGGAACTCGCGGATCGCGGCGTCCCGGGGCGTCTCGTCGTCCTTGATCTGTCCGCCGGGCAGCTCCCACTCGTCCCGCCAGGCGTTGTGGACCATCACCACGCCCCCCTCGTGCTCCGCCGCCATCAGCGACAGCGGCAGCGGCAGCGAGGGGTCGAGGTCGGCGAGGTCGTCCTCCTCGCAGCGGGTGAAGTCGAGCAGCAGGTTCTCGTTGAGCTTCTCGGCCAGCGGCGCGCGCTGCAGGGACAGCTCCTCCATCTCGTACCAGCGCGGCCCGATCGGCGTCATCAGCACCCGACGCGGGTCGAGCTCGGAGTCGGGTTCCTCGTCGGCCAGCGCGCGGATGATCCGCACCTCCAGCCGCGACTCCGCGAGCCCCTCGGCGACGCCCTCGCCCCACTCCACGACCGTCACGCACTCGTCGAGGGAGGTGTCGAGGTCGAGGTCGTCGAGCTCCTCGATCCCGCCCAGCCGGTAGGCGTCGACGTGGACCAGCGCGGGGCCGTCCACCAGGGACGGGTGCTCGCGGGCGATCACGAACGTCGGTGAGGTGATGTCGCCGCGCACCTGCAGGCCCCTGCCGATGCCCTGGGTGAACGTGGTCTTGCCGGCACCCAGCTCGCCGGCGAGCACCAGCAGGTCGCCGGCGACGAGCTGGCCGGCGAGCGCCTCGCCGATCTCGCGCATGGAGGCGGCGTCGGGGGCGTCGAAGAGGAAGGTGCGCAGCGGGCGCCGCAGCTCGACGTTGGGCGAGAAGCGCCGGATCTCCCGGAAGCCCTGGCGCTCCCAGAACCGGATCGTCTTCGGCAGCTCCTCGCGGGCCACGACGGTGAGGTCGTCGAAGCCGTGGGAGGCGTCGACGGCCGCCTCGATGAGCGCCTTGGCGATCCCGTGCCCCTGGGCGGTGGGCAGCACGCCGAACCGCCGCAGGTACATCGTGCTGCCGACCGGGTCGAGCACCAGCGCCCCGACGTCCCGGCCCTCGAAGCGGGCGACCAGGCCGCCGGCTCCGTCGGCCAGCATCGCCGCGAGCTCGGTCAGGCTCTCGCTGAGCGCGGCGGCGGGTGGGTCCAGCCGCTGGCGCGCCTCGAACGCGGGCAGGATGACCTCGCGGACCGCCTCGGCCTCGCCGGGTCCGACCTGACGGATCTCCAGGCTCACTTGCTGTCCACCACCTCGGCCGCCGCCGCCAGGAGCTGGTCCAGCTCGGCGTTGACCTGGTCGTGCCGTTCGAGGATCACCATGTGTCCGGCCTTCTCGCACTCGAGCAGCGTGGATCCGGGGATGTGGGCGTGCAGCTTGCGGCTGTGGCCGACCGACGTGAGCCGGTCCGCGGTGCCGCAGATGATCGCGGTGGGCACGTGCTCGAGCGCGGCCACCGCGTGGAACTTGTCGAGCGTGTGGAAGGACGGGAAGAACTCCGCGACCACCTCGAACGGCGTGCCGGAGAGCATCCGGTCGACGAAGTCGACGTACGACGCCGGCACCGCGTCGCCGAAGGCCCACACGTCGGTGGCGACCATCGCCAGCCCTCGGCCCAGCCGTCGCAGCCGGTCGACGCTGCGGTGACCGCGTCCGAGCACCGCGACCGCCCGGTGGGTCAGCGCGCTGCCGACCGACATCGGCAGCACCGGCAGCAGCACCCGGCTGGGGTCGAGGCCGCCGGCGGTGGTGGAGATGAGTGCGGCGCCGACCACCCGGTCCCCGAACAGCTCGGGGAACTCCTCGGCGAGCGCGACCACGCTCATCCCGCCCATCGAGTGCCCGACCAGCACGACCGGCCCCTCGGGCACGACCTCGTCGAGGATCCGCCGGAGGTCGCGGCCCAGCTGGTCGATGGTGGCGTGGCCGAGCGTCGACCGGCCGGAGCGGCCGTGGCTGCGCTGGTCGTAGTAGACGGCGCGGACCAGCCCACGGTAGGCCGCCCGCTGGAAGTGCCAGCAGTCCAGGCTCAGCGCGTAGCCGTGGCAGAAGACCACCGTCAGCGGCGGGTGCCCCACGACCCCGTCGGGTGCGGCCCCCTCGGGGGCGACCTCGTCGACCTCCACGTGCAGGGGTACGCCGTCGTCGGCGACGACAGTCACCGGACGGGAGCGCAGCGAGCCGAACGCCACCCGGTCCCCCGCGCCGTGGCGCGCGACGATCCGGCGGCGGCGACGCGCGACCTCGACCGCGGTGCCGGCGGCCGCGAGGCCGGCGGCGCCCGCGGCCAGGCCGAGGATCCTGCGACGGAGGCTCATTCCTGTGCTCCCTGGTCACGGTCGACGTGACGGCGGACCATCCGGCCGCCGATCCGGGTGACGATCTCGTAGGAGATGGTGCCGCAGGCCTCGGCCCAGTCCTGGGCCGTCGGCTCCCCCGACGTGCCGGGGCCGAACAGCAGCACCTCGTCCCCCGCCCGGGCGTCACCCCCGCCCAGGTCGACGACGAACTGGTCCATGCAGATCCGGCCGCGCACCGGCCGGCGCTTGCCGTCGACCCACGACTCGGCCGTGTTGGAGGCGTGCCGCGGCACGCCGTCGCCGTACCCGACCGGGACCAGCCCGAGCGTGGTCGCGGTCGGCGCGGTCCAGGTGTGGCCGTAGGAGACCCCGGCGCCGGCCTCGACGCGCTTGACCAGCGCCAGCCGCGCGCGGGCGGTCATGGCCGGCACCAGCCCGAGGTCGGGCCAGAGGTGGGCCGTGTGGCCGGGCGCGGGGTCCAGGCCGTACGACGCCAGCCCGCACCGGACCAGGTCGAAGCGGGCCGAGGGGCGCAGCAAGCGCGCCGGCGGAGTTGGCCAGGTGGCGCACCTCGGGTCGCAGGCCGGCCGCCTCGGCGACCGCCAGCGCGTCGCGGAAGGCGCGCTCCTGGGCATCGTTGGCGGGGTGGTCCGGCTCGTCGCTGCACGCGAAGTGGGACCAGACGCCGGTCACGACGATCCGGCCGCCCTCCTCGCACCGCCGCGCGGCTGCGACCAGGGCCGGCCAGTCCGCGGCCGTGGCGCCGCCCCGGGAGAGCCCGGTGTCCACCTTGAGCTGGACCCGCGCCGTGCGGCCCACGCTCCCGGCGGCCGCGGCGATCTCGGCCAGGCCGCGCTCGGAGCAGGCGGTGACGTCGACGTCGGCCTCGACCGCGGGTGCGTAGCCCTCGTCGGGGACGGTCAGCCAGCACAGCACCCGGTCCGCGTCGCCCGACGCGCGCAGCGCCATCGCCTCGTCGAGGGTGGCGACGCCGAGCCACTCGGCGCCCGCGGCGCGGGCCGCACCCGCCGACTCGACCAGCCCGTGGCCGTAGCCGTCTGCCTTCACCACCGTCATCATCTGCACCGGCCGATCGGCCGAGACGGCGCGGCGCAGCGCCGCGACGTTGTGCCGGATCGCCGCCACGTCGACCACGATCTCGGCGCGGGCGGCGGGGGTCATGGGCCCGATTGTCCCATCACCGGGCCGGGCGGGGTCGCCGCCCCGTCATCCGCGGGACGGCAGCCCCCTGACCACGGCCGGCACCGCACGGGCGACCTCCCCCGCGACGATCGGCCCTCCGGCCGAGGCGAGGGTGGCGGCCGCGCCGTGCAGCCAGGAGCCGACCGAGGCCGCGTCGTACGCCTCGAGGCCGGCGGCGAGCAGCGCCCCGACGAGGCCGCCGAGCACGTCCCCGGCGCCGGCGGTCGCCAGCCACGGGACCCCGGTCGTGGTCACGCGCACCGGACCTTCCGGAGAGGCGATCAGCGTGTGCCGGCCCTTGAGCAGCACCACGGCCTCGAACCGGTCGGCGGCCCGCCGCGCGTGGTGGAGCGGGCGGGCCTCGACGTCGGCGCGGTCGACCTCGAGCATGGCCGCGAGCTCGCCGGCGTGCGGGGTGAGCACCGCCGGGACCTCCAGCGGGCCACCGACGTGGGCGAGCGCGTCGGCGTCCACGACGAGGGGTACGCCGTCCTCGGCCGCGTCGGCGAGCGACCGGCCGGCGTCGTCCCCGCCGCCCGAGCCGACGACCCAGGCCTGGACCCGGCCGGCACCGACGACCTCGGGGTGCGCCTCGCGGACCCGGTCGGCCACCCCACGGTCCCCGACGTACCGCACCATGCCGCACAGGCCGGTCGCCGCGCCGGCCACGCTGAGCAGCCCGGCGCCGGGGTAGGCGGCCGAGCCGCAGCGGACGCCGACGACGCCGCGGGTGTACTTGTGCGCGTCCGGCGTCGGCCGCGGCACGAGCCGGGCGACGTCGGCGGGCTGCAGGGCCTCGACCGCGGCCGGCGGCAGGTCGAGGCCGAGGTCGACGAGCTGCACCGCGCCGCAGGCCTGCGCGGCCGGGTCGACGAGGTGCGCGACCTTGTGGGTGCCGAACGTGACGGTCAGCGCCGCGCGGACGTGCTCGCCGGTGAGCTCGCCGCTGTCGACCTCGACGCCGGAGGGGGTGTCGACCGCGACGACCGGGACGCCCGCGACCGCCCGCAGCGCCGCCACCGCCTCCTCGCGCAGCCCGCCCCGGCCGCCGATGCCCACGATCCCGTCCACCACCACCTCGGGTCGTCCGCAGGAGCGGAAGCCAGAGGTGCCGCTGGTGCGGACGACCCGGCCGCCGGCGGCCCGCAGCGCCGCGACCCCGCCCTCGTGCGCACGGTCCGACAGCAGCCACGCCTCGACCCGGCAGCCGCGCCGGGCGAGCAGCACACCGGCGTACAACGCGTCGCCGCCGTTGTCGCCCGAGCCGACCAGCAGCAGCACCCGGCGGCCGTACGCCGAGCCGAGCAGGTCGAGCACGGCGTACGCCAGGCCGGCCGCCGCCCGCTGCATCAGCGCCCCCGCCGGCAGCTGCGCCATCAGCGCCGCCTCGGCCTCCCGCACCTGCTCCACCGTGTGCGCGCTCCTCATGCCGCCAACCTAACCGAGCGCGAGACGGCACTCGGGGGCACTCTCAACGCGCCGAGAGGGCGATCCGGGGAAGTCTCAGGGGGTCGAGAGGGCACTTGGTGCAGCAGAACTGCCTTCTCGAACCGTTGAGAGTTGACCGGATCGCCGTCTCACGCGCTAGGACTCGAGGAGGACGACGGCGGAGGCGATGCCGGCGTCGTGGGAGAGCGAGAGGTGCACCGAGGCCACACCGAGCTCGTCGGCGCGGGCGCGGACGGTGCCGCGCAGGTCGAAGCGGGGCCGGCCGGAGTCCTCCGAGACCACCTCCGCGTCGTGCCAGGCCATGCCGACCGGGGCGCCGAGGGCCTTGGCGAGCGCCTCCTTGGCGGCGAACCGGGCGGCCAGCGACGCCGGCGGCCGGTCCCGCTCGTGCGGGGTGAACAGTCGTTCCAGCAGGCCCGGGGTGCGGGCCAGCGACGCCTCGAACCGGGCGATGTCGCAGACGTCGATACCGACGCCGATCACGGCCACCGGCTACTCGACCGTGACGGACTTGGCGAGGTTCCGGGGCTGGTCCACGTCGTGGCCGAGCGCGGTGGCCAGCTCGCAGGCGAACAGCTGCAGCGGTACGACGGCCACCAGCGGCTGCAGCAGCACCGGCACCCGGGGCAGCCGCACCAGCACGTCGGCGTACCGCGCGATCGCCTCGTCGCCGTCCTCGGCCAGGCAGATCGTGCGCGCACCCCGGGCCCGGACCTCCTGGATCCCGCTGAGCATCTTGGCGTGCAGCTGGTCCCGCCCCTGCGGGGGCACCACGCAGAGCACCGGCAGCCGCTCCTCCACCAGCGCGATCGGGCCGTGCTTGAGCTCGCCGGCCGCGAACCCCTCGGCGTGGAGGTAGGCCAGCTCCTTGAGCTTGAGCGCACCCTCGAGCGCGACCGGGTAGCCGGCGTGCCGGCCCAGGAACAGCACCGACCGCGTGTCGACGTGCTCGCGGGCCAGCGCGTAGACGGTCTCGGCGTCGTCCAGCACCCGCTGGATGTGCCCGGGGATCGAGTCCAGCTGGTCGACGACCTCGGTGATCTCGTCGCCGAACCGGGTGCCCTTGACCTGGGCGAGGTAGAGCGCCAGCAGGTAGCAGGCCACCAGCTGGGTCAGGAAGCCCTTGGTCGAGGCGACCCCGATCTCCGGGCCGGCGTGGGTGTAGATCACCGCGTCGGACTCCCGCGGGATCGTCGAGCCGTTGGTGTTGCAGATCGCCAGCACCCGCGAGCGCTGCAGCCGGGCGTGCCGGATCGCCTGCAGGGTGTCGGCGGTCTCGCCGGACTGGCTGATCGCCACGACCAGGGTGGAGGAGGTCAGGATCGGGTCGCGGTAGCGGAACTCCGAGGACAGCTCCACCTCGACCGGGATCCGGGTCCAGTGCTCGATGGCGTACTTGGCCACCATGCCGGCGTAGAACGAGGTGCCGCAGGCGATGATGATGATCTTGTCGGTCTCGCGCAGCTCGTCGTCGGAGAGCCGCATCTCGTCGAGCTGCAGCAGCCCGGCGGGGGTACGCCGGCCCAGCAGCGAGTCCGCCACCGCGCGCGGCTGCTCGAAGATCTCCTTGCGCATGAACCAGTCGTGCCCGTCCTTCTCGGCCGCCGAGAGGTCCCAGTCCACGTGGTAGCGACGGCCCTCGGCCGGGCTGCCGTCGAACCCGGTCACGGTGACCCCCTCGCGGGTGATCGTGACGACCTGGTCCTGGCCGAGCTCCATCGCCTCGCGGGTGTGCTCGATGAACGCCGCCACGTCGGAGCCGAGGAAGTTCTCACCGTCGCCGAGGCCGACCACCAGCGGCGAGTTCCGCCGGGCGGCGACCACCCGGTCGGGGTCCGCGGCGTCGAGCGCCACCAGCGTGAACGCCCCCTCGAGGCGGCGGCAGACCCGCTGCATCGCGGTGGTCAGGTCGGCGCCGGTCTCGAGCTCGCGCTCGACCAGGTGCGCGGCGACCTCGGTGTCGGTCTCGGAGACCAGCTCGTGGCCGGCGTCCTCGAGCTCGGTGCGCAGCTCGACGAAGTTCTCGATGATGCCGTTGTGCACCAGCGCCAGCCGGCCGCCGGCGCCGAGGTGCGGGTGGGCGTTGACGTCGTTGGGGGCGCCGTGGGTGGCCCACCGGGTGTGCCCGATCCCGGTGGTCGACGCGGCCAGGGGCCGGTCGGCGATCGCCTTCTCCAGGTTCGCCAGCTTGCCGGCGCGCTTGGCCCAGGAGACGGTCCCGCCGTCGGCCAGCGCGACGCCGGCCGAGTCGTAGCCGCGGTACTCCAGCCTTCGCAGTCCCTCGATGACGACGTCCTGCGCCTGCTTCTCGCCGACGTAGCCCACGATTCCGCACATGGGCGCCACTCTACGAGAGCCGGGCGGCGCGCCGGAGCCTCCCGGCTCGGGGGGCGGCGCCGGGTCCCGGCCGGGGTGCAAGAATCCCCCGCATGTCTGGCAACGGTGGGCACCACCACGGCTCCGACGACCTCGGCCGCGAGTCCTCGCCGTACATCGAGCTGGACCGCTCGGCGTGGGCCGCGCTCGCCCAGGAGACCGAGAGCCCGCTGACCGCCGAGGAGATCACCCGGCTGCGCGGCCTCGGCGACCAGCTCGACCTCGAGGAGGTCGAGGAGGTCTACCTGCCGCTCTCCCGCCTGCTCAGCCTGTACGTCGAGTCCGCGGGCCGGCTGCACCGCCAGCAGGAGGACTTCCTGCACCGCCGGGTCCCGCCCCGCACCCCGTTCGTGATCGGCCTCGCCGGCTCGGTCGCCGTGGGCAAGTCGACCACCGCGCGCGTGCTGCAGCAGATGCTCGCCCACTGGCCCGAGCACCCCAACGTCGCGCTGGTGACCACCGACGGCTTCCTCTACCCCAACGCCGAGCTGGAGCGCCGCGGCCTGCTCCAGCGCAAGGGCTTCCCGGAGTCCTACGACCGCCGCGCGCTGCTGCGGTTCGTCGTCGACATCAAGTCCGGCAAGGACGAGGTCGAGGCGCCGACGTACTCCCACCTCGTCTACGACCGGGTCCCCGACCAGAAGGTCGTGGTCAACCGGCCCGACATCGTCATCATCGAGGGCCTCAACGTGCTGCAGCCGGCGCGGACCCGCGAGGACGGCCGCACCGGACTGACGCTGAGCGACTTCTTCGACTTCAGCGTGTACGTCGACGCCGGCACCGGCCACATCCGCAGCTGGTACGTCGACCGGTTCCTGCGCCTGCGGGAGACCGCGTTCCGCGACCCGGGCTCGTACTTCTCCAAGTACGCCGGCCTCACCGAGGAGGAGGCCGTCGCGGAGGCGGAGCGGATCTGGGACACCATCAACGGGCCCAACCTGAGCCAGAACATCCTGCCGACCCGGTCGCGGGCGACCCTGGTGCTGCGCAAGGACCGCGACCACTCGGTGCGCTACGTGCGGGTCCGCAAGCTCTAGCCGGGGGTGCCCCGTCGGGGCTCGAGCCTCGGCCGGGGTCGACCGGAGGTGCCGATGCGCGTGCTCACCTCCGTGTCGGCGCCCCGTGCGCGGCGAGGCGGAACATCGTGGCCCGCTTCCCGCACGGGCCTTCGCGACGCTGTGGCACGGCCTGTCTCACAAGCCCGCCACAGAACCCCCTCGGCAGGTCACAGCCGCTTCTGCAGGTCCAGCGCGCGCTCGACGACGCGGTAGCCCAGCTGCGCGTTGACGGCGTTCATGGCCGCGTTGACCCCCGCGTTGCCGGTCTCGACGTCCTCGCAGTCCGGGAACAGCTCGACCGCCCGCCGGTGCGTGCCGAGCTTCATCGCCAGGCCCAGCCGGTGCCCCCGGTGGCCGGGCAGCACCAGCGTGCCGCCGACGCTCGCGTGGCGCGGGTCGTCGCGGCGCACGCGCAGGTCGGAGAAGCCGCACAGGTGGCCGTCCGGCGCCACCGCGAGCCCGTAGACGTTCACGATGCCCTCGCGGCGGAACCGCTCCTCGGTGTCCCTGACCCGCTCCCGTGTCCAGCGGACCTCGGTCAGGTCCAGGTCGCCGGTGGGCACCTCGCCGAGGAACGCGGAGAGCAGCCCGCAGAAGTCCTCGAGGTACTGCTCGGGCACGGCCTCCTGCGCGACCACGACGCGGTGGTCGCCGAGCGCGGCGGCGACCTCCTCGTCCAGCGCACGCCCAGCCGGCCGGCGCCCGCCGGAGGTCGACCAGCTTGGTCTCCTCGTGGCTGGCGACCGCGTAGCCGCTCGCGCTCGCGAACAGCGACCCGGGGCTCTCGGCGCCGACGGGGGCGAACGCGGTGGCGACCATCGTGGTGCGCCGCTCGGCGCGGGCCCGGGCCTCGGCGTCCGCGAGCAGCGCCCGCCCGACCCCGCGACGGCGCGCGTCCGGGTGCACCCAGATCTCGATCTGGGCGAGGTGGGTGTTGTCGAGGTCGAAGGACCACAGGCTGCTGGCCCCGACGACCCGACCGCCGAGCAGCGCGGCGAGCCGCACCGCGTGGCCGTCCGTGCGCGGCGTCGCGAACTTCTTCCGGATCGCCTCCCAGCCCGGCCAGGCGTCGAAGGGCCGCTCGACGCTCGCCGCGCGCCCCACCTCCCACCAGGCGCGCAGCAGCGCCTCGTCGGTCGGGTCGAGGACCCGCAGCTCGATGTCGCTCACACCGCTGAGCCTAGGAAGGCCGGGCCCGTCGAGGGAACGGGTTTTCGGTGGATCCCGGGGCCGGCGCGGGAAGTGGCTTCCCCTAGGTATGTCGACCGAGTGTCACTTCCCCCGTCGAACTCGACGCGGGAAGCGTGCTCACGTCGACATACCTAGGGGAAACCACGGCGCTACGAGACCCAGGCACCCCCGATCGACCCGGGGCCAAGGCCTCAGAGGGCCAGCTGGGCCCGGACGACCTCGGCGAGCCGACCGGCGACGAGGTGCGCCTCGTCGTACGTCGCAGCCTCGACCATGACCCGCACCAGCGGCTCGGTGCCCGAGGGCCGCAGCAGGATCCGGCCCGAGTCGCCGAGCGCGGCCTCCTCCTCGGCCAGCGCCGCGGCCAGGACCGGGTCGTCGTCGGCACGCGCCTTGTCCACGTCGGGCACGTTCACCAGCACCTGCGGGAGCCGGGTGACGACCGCCGCCAGGTCCTGCAGCGTCCGGCCGGTCGAGGCGATCCGCTCCAGCACCTGCAGCGCGGTCAGGATCCCGTCGCCGGTGGTGGCGTGCTCGCTCATGATCACGTGGCCGGACTGCTCCCCGCCGAGGGTGTAGCCGGAGACCTTCATCGCCTCGAGCACGTAACGGTCGCCGACCTTGGTCTGGCGCACGCCGACCCCGGCGGCCTTCATGGCCTTGACGAAGCCCAGGTTGCTCATCACGGTGGCCACCACGGTGTTGCGGGCCAGGGTGCCGGCCTCGGACATGCCGAGCGCGAGGATCGCGAGGATCTGGTCGCCGTCGACGACCTCGCCGTCGTGGTCGACGGCCAGGCACCGGTCGGCGTCGCCGTCCAGGGCGAAGCCGGCGTCGGCACCGTGCTCGAGCACCGCCTTGCGCAGCGGCTCGAGGTGGGTGGAGCCGCAGCCGTCGTTGATGTTCAGGCCGTCGGGCTGGGCGTGGATCGGGATGACCGTGGCGCCGGCCTCGCGCAGGGCACGCGGGCCGGCGTCGTACGCCGCACCTTCCGCGCAGTCGAGCACGATGGTGAGCCCGGCGAGCGAGTGCTCCAGCGTGGAGTCCAGGTGCGCGGCGTAGTCCTCGACGGCCGTCGGGTGGGTGCTCACCCGGCCCACCCCGCTGCCGGTCGGCCGCTGCCAGGGCTCGCGCATCCGCGCCTCGATGGCGACCTCGATGGCGTCGTCGAGCTTCTTGCCACCCCGGGCCAGGAACTTGATCCCGTTGTCGGGCATCGCGTTGTGGGAGGCCGAGAGCATCACGCCGAGGTCGGCGCCGAGCGCGTCGGTCAGGTAGGCCACGCCCGGGGTCGGCAACACGCCCAGCAGCAGGACGTCGACGCCGGCGGAGGCGAGGCCGGCAACCACCGCGGCCTCGAGGAACTGCCCCGACACTCGCGTGTCGCGGCCGACCACCGCGAGCGGACGTCCCGGGTGGGCCGACGCCTCGAAGGCGCCGGACTCACCGAGCACGTGGGCGGCCGCAACGGAAAGGTCCAGGGCCAGCTCAGCGGTGAGATCACCGTTGGCCAGGCCCCGGACCCCGTCCGTGCCGAAGAGTCTGGGAGACATGCGTCCCAAACTATCCGGAGTCAGCGCTTGCTGAACTGCGGCGCCTTGCGCGCCTTCTTCAGACCAGCCTTCTTGCGCTCGATCACGCGCGCGTCGCGGGTCAGCAGCCCGGCCTGCTTCAGGGTCGGGCGGTTCGACTCGACGTCGACGGCGTTGAGCGCACGGGCCACGCCCAGGCGCAGCGCGCCGGCCTGGCCGGTGATGCCGCCGCCGTGGATGCGGGCGATGACGTCGAAGCGACCCTCGAGCGCCAGCGCGGCGAAGGGCTCGTTGACGACCTGCTGGTGCAGCTTGTTCGGGAAGTAGGAGTCCAGGGTGCGGCCGTTGACGGTCCACACGCCGGTGCCCGGCACGATGCGGACGCGGGCGACGGCCTCCTTGCGACGGCCGGTGGCCGCGGCCGGGGCGACGGTGGCCGGACGCTGGGCGGAGTCGGCGGACGGGGCGCTCTCCGAGCTGTACGCGACGCCCTGCTCGTTGACCTCGTAGGTCTCCTCGGCGGTGTTCTCAGACACTGTGTTCCTCACTCAGGCTTTCTGGGGATTACTGGGAGATCTGCGAGATCTCGAACGGCTTGGCCTGCTGGGCCTGGTGCGGGTGGTTGGGACCCGAGTAGACCTTCAGCTTCTTGAGCGTCTGACGGCCGAGCCGGTTCTTGGGGAGCATTCCCCAGACGGCCTTCTCGATCGCCTTGCGCGCGTCCTTCTCCAGCAGCTCACCGATCGGGGTGGCGCTCAGGCCGCCCGGGTAGCCGGAGTGGCGGTAGGCCATCTTGGTGGTCTTCTTGGTGCCCGAGAGGGCGACCTTCTCCGCGTTGACGATGATGACGAAGTCACCGGTGTCGACGTGGGGCGCGAACATGGGCTTGTGCTTGCCACGCAGGAGGTTGGCGGTCTGGACGGCGAGGCGGCCCAGGACCACGTCGGTGGCGTCGATGACGTGCCAGTCGCGCTGGATGTCACCGGGCTTGGGGCTGTACGTGCGCACGGCGGATCTGCTTTCTTCGTTCGTAGATCCCGTCCGGGTCTGCCCGGGCGGGTGGTGCTGCCGCGACTTCTGACGAACACGGCCCGGCCCGCCCGGTTCATGGAGATCCGGGCCTCCGGGACTGCACCCCGTCCGCACAGCAGGCGGGCGGGACGCGGCAGGAGTCGCGACCGTCAAGAGTACGGGGGCGCGTCCCCGCGGGTCAAAACCGCACGGACCCTGGATTCGCCCCCGTGGAGGCGGGGGACTAAGTTGAACGGGTGACTGATTCTCTCACCGTCCGTGACAACCGCACCGGACAGGAGTACGACGTCCCGATCACCGACGGCACCGTCCGGGCTGCCGACCTCGGCAAGATCAAGGCGGGAGAGGACGGTGGCGGCCTGGCGGTCTACGACCCGGGCTTCGTCAACACCGCCTCGTGCCGCAGCGCCGTCACCTACATCGACGGCGACAACGGGATCCTCGAGTACCGCGGCTACCCCATCGAGCAGCTCGCGGAGAAGTCCAACTTCCTCGAGGTGGCGTACCTCCTGATCCACGGCAGCCTGCCCTCGAAGGCGGAGTACGACTCGTGGGTCCACGAGATCACGTACCACACCTTCGTGCACGAGAACATCAAGACCTTCATGGAGGGCTTCCGCTACGACGCCCACCCCATGGGGATGCTGATGGCCTCGGTCGGCGCGCTCTCCACCTTCTACCCCGACGCCCGGAACATCTCCGACGCCGACAACCGGCACATGCAGATCGTCCGGATGATCGCGAAGATGCCGACGCTCGGCGCCTGGTCGTTCCGCCACGCCCAGGGCAAGCCGTTCGTCTACCCCGACAACGAGCTGTCCTACACGGCGAACTTCCTCTCGATGCTGTTCAAGATGAGCGAGAAGCGGTTCGAGGCGGACGAGCGCCTCGTCAGGGCCCTCGACGTGCTGTTCATCCTGCACGCCGACCACGAGCAGAACGCCTCCACCAACGCGGTGCGCTCGGTCGGCTCGACGCAGGTCGACCCCTACTCGGCCGTGGCTGCCGGCGTCGGTGCGCTCTACGGCCCGCTGCACGGCGGCGCCAACGAGGCGGTGCTGCGGATGCTGCGCCGGATCGGGTCGAAGGAGAACATCCCCGGCTTCATCCAGGGCGTCAAGGACGGCAACGAGCGGCTGATGGGCTTCGGCCACCGGGTCTACAAGAACTACGACCCGCGGGCGCGGATCATCAAGAAGTCGGCCGAGGACGTCTTCGAGGTGACCGGCACCAACCCGCTGCTCGACATCGCGCTGGAGCTGGAGAAGATCGCGCTGGAGGACGAGTACTTCGTCAGCCGCAAGCTCTACCCGAACGTCGACTTCTACTCCGGCCTGATCTACGAGGCGTTCCAGTTCCCGCCGGAGATGTTCACGGTCCTCTTCGGCATCGGGCGTACGCCCGGCTGGCTGGCCCAGTGGCTGGAGCTGACCCAGGACAAGGAGCAGAAGATCGCCCGTCCGAAGCAGATCTACACCGGCGACCGGAAGCTGGACTTCGTGTCCGCCTCCGAGCGGTGGAAGTGACCGACCAGAGCAACCACCACACGACCCCGGACGGCATGCCGTCCGGGGTCGTGTGGGATCTGGGCAACGTCCTGATCGACTGGGACCCGTACGGCGCCATCGCGGCCGGCGTGGGCCCCGAGGAGGCACGGCGGTTCCTCGAGGCCGAGGACTTCGACTTCCTGGCGTGGAACCACGGCCCCGACTCCGGGCAGTCGTGGGAGGAGGCCGAGGCGCAGGTGCGGCGTACCCACCCGCACTGGACGCCCCACGCCCTCGCCTACCGCGCCCACTTCCCCGCCTCGCTGCGCGGCGAGGTCCCAGGCAGCGTCGCGCTGGTGCGCGAGCTGCACGCGGCGCGGGTGCCGATGTGGGGCCTGACCAACTGGTCCGACGAGCTCTACCACGCCCACGCACCGCGGCTCTTCGACTTCCTCGCGCTGCTCGAGGACGTCGTCGTCTCCGGCACCGAGCGCCTGGCCAAGCCGGACCCGCGCATCTTCGAGGTCGTGCGTGCCCGCACCGGCCAGGACCTGGGCCGGCTGGTCTTCGTCGACGACCGGCCCGGCAACGTGGAGGCCGCCGCGGCCGCCGGCATGGACGGGATCGTCTTCACCGACGCAGCGAGCCTGCGACTGGCGCTGCGCGAGCGGGGCCTGCCGGTCTGAGCCGCCACGGGTCGTGTGCCCCACGACGCGCCCCGGCGCGTGCTCAGGCACACGACCCGGAGCGGAGCGGTCGGTTCAGACGACGGCGCGGTCGTGGCCCTGCCAGTACGGCGCCCGCAGCTCGCGCTTGAGGATCTTGCCGGTCGGGTTGCGCGGCAGCGCCTCGAGGACGTCGACCGACCGCGGGCACTTGAAGTGGCCGAGGTGCTCGCGGCAGTGGGCGATCAGCTCGGCAGGAGTCGCCTCGGCGCCCGGCTTCAGCGCCACCACCGCCTTGACCACCTCGCCCCACCGGTCATCGGGCACGCCGATCACCGCGACCTCCATCACCGCCGGGTGCTCGGCGAGGACCCGCTCGATCTCGGGTGAGTAGATGTTCTCGCCGCCGCTGATGATCATGTCCTTGAGCCGGTCCTCGACGAAGACGAAGCCGCCCTCGTCGACCCGGCCCATGTCGCCGGTGCGGAACCAGCCGTCCTCGGTGATCACCCGCGCGGTCTCCTCCGGCTTGCCGAGGAAGCCCCGCATCAGCTGCCTGGTCCGCAGCCAGATCTCGCCGTGCTCGCCGGCGGGCACGTCCTGCAGCGTCCCCGGGTCGACGACCCGGACCTCGACACCGGGGATCGGCTGCCCGGCCGACTGGAGCCGCTCGGGGTGGTCGGCGTCCCGGTGCGCCTCGGGCATGAGGTGGGTCGCGACGCCGGCCACCTCGGTCAGCCCGTAGACCTGGATGAAGTCGGTGTCCGGCCAGGCCTCCATGGCGGCCCGCAGCAGCGGCAGCGGCATCGGGGCCGCGCCGTACGTGTAGGTCTTCAGGCGGCCGAACAGCGCGACCGCGTCCGGGCCGGCCTGCAGCACCTGGGCGAGCACGGCCGGGACCAGGAACGTGCGGTTCGCGCCGCCGAGGATCGCGCCGGCCAGCGAGGCCCCGTCGGGGTCGCGGGTCATGATGCTGGGCACGCCGTCGTGCAGCCCGAAGAGGATGTACGACGAGCCGCCGACGTGGAACAGCGGCATCGAGACCATGTTCTTGTCGCCCGGCTCGAACGCCCAGCCGTCGTGGGCGTTGAGCGTGTGCTCGACCATGTTGGTGTGGCTCAGCAGCACCCCCTTGGGGTGACCGGTGGTGCCCGAGGAGTACATCACCAGGCAGGGGTCGTCCGGGTCGACGTCGGCGCTCCGGCCGACCGGTGTCGAGGCGGCGAGCCAGGCTTCGTACTCGTCGCCCTCACCGCCGTCGGGGGTCACGACGAGGACCTTCTCCACGCGGGGCAGGCGGTCCCGGATCCGCTCGACCAGCGGCGCCAGCTCCTGACCCACCACCAGCACCCGGGCCCCGCTGTCGTTGACGGCGTAGTCGACCTCGTCGCCGGCCAGCCGCCAGTTGATGATCGCGTTGGCGGCGCCGAGCGAACCGGCCGCCAGGCTGGTCTCGACGCAGGCGGGGTGGTTCCTGTCGAGGAACGCCACCACGTCGCCGCGGCCGATCCCCAGCGCCCGCAGGCCGCCGGCGTTGCGGCGCACGCGGTCGTGCCACGCCGCCCAGCTCCAGGTGCGGCCGAGGTAGGTGAGGCACTCCCCGTCGGGGTCGACCTCCGCCCAGTGGGCCAGCCGGTCGTCGAGGAAGCGGGGCGCGGGGGCGGCGGTCATGGGCCGATTGTGACGCAGGCCACTGCCCGCGACAACGCGCGGCCAGGTTCTTTCCTTGCGTGCAGCCCAGTCTCAGGAATGTCACAGGAGAGAACGGCAACCTCGTAGCCATGACCGACACTCCCTCCGTCCCGCCCTCGGGTGAAAGGCCGACCACCCCTCCGCCGTACGGCGCGCGTCCCTCGGGGCCTCCCCCGGGGCAACCGCCGAGCGTCCCCCCGGGCGGCTCCCCCGTGCCGCCTGCCGGTGGTGCGCCGCGCGGTCGGAGCGGCCGGACGCTGGCGGCCTCCGTGGTCGCCGCGTCCCTGCTCGTGGGCGGGGCGGCGGGAGTGGCCGGCGCGGCCGCCTGGGACCAGTGGGGCAGCAACGGCTCCGGCTCGGGCAGCACGCCGACGGCCGCCGCCAGCTCCCAGGTCGTGTCCACGCCGACCCGGCCCGCCGCGGACGGCTCGGTCCAGCAGGTCGCCCAGGCGGTGCTGCCCTCGGTCGTCAAGATCGACGTGGCCGGCTCGCAGGCGGCCGGCTCGGGGTCGGGGATCATCCTCAGCTCCGACGGCAAGATCCTGACCAACAACCACGTCGTCGAGATCGCCGGCCAGTCCGGGCAGATCGAGGTGTCCTTCAACGACGGCACCACCGCCCCGGCCAAGGTGCTCGGCACCGACCCGCTCACCGACACCGCGGTGATCCAGGCCCAGAACGTCAGCGGCCTGACCCCCGCCACGATCGGCAAGTCCGGCGACCTCGCCGTGGGTCAGGGCGTGGTCGCGGTCGGCTCGCCGTTCGGCCTGGAGTCCACCGTGACCAGCGGCATCGTCAGCGCGCTGGACCGCCCCGTGGACGTCGGCTCCGACAGCCAGGGCAACAGCACCGTCTACCCGGCGATCCAGACCGACGCCGCGATCAACCCGGGCAACAGCGGCGGCCCGCTGGCCGACCTCAACGGCCACGTCGTCGGCATCAACTCCTCGATCCGCACCGCCGGCCAGAGCAGCACCTCCGGCGAGTCCGGCTCGATCGGGCTCGGCTTCGCGATCCCGATCGACGAGGTGATGCCGATCGTCCAGCAGATGGAGAACGGCCAGACCCCGACGCACGCGCGGCTGGGCATCTCGGTCTCCGACGCGGCGACCAACAGCCGGCTCGACCTCGCGGAGGGCGCCCAGGTCCGCGAGGTCACCAACGCCTCCACCGCGCAGAAGGCGGGGCTGCACACCGGCGACGTGATCACCAAGGTCGACGACCACCAGATCACCGGCGCCGACTCCCTGGTCGCGACGATCCGCTCCTACCGCCCCGGCGACAAGGTGACGCTCACCTACCAGCGCAGCGGCAGCAGCCACACCGTCCAGCTCACGCTGGACTCCGACGCCACCTCCTCCTGAGGAGGAGGTCGAGCACCACACGACGCCGCCCAGCCCGGCGTCTGCCCCTGGAGAGGGGAAGCGGGGCCCGTCCGTCCGGTCCGTCTCCCGGACGGCGCGGGCCCCGCTCCTCCCGTCGTACGACGGGCCACGGCCTGGACCGGGGTCAGCCCAGCCGCTTCTGCAGCTCCCCGAGGCGGGCCACCGGGCGGTAGCCCATCTGCTCGTTGACCGCCACCATCGGGCCGTTCACCTCGGCGTTGTAGGTCATCAGCTGGCGCACCCCGGGCCAGCCGTCCTGGAGCAGCCGCAGCGTCGCGAGCTTGAGCGCCAGCCCCAGCCGGTGCCCCCGGTGGTCGCGCCGGACGAGCGTGCCCCACTGGTAGGCCCGTTCGGGCTCGTGCACGGTGGTGGCGACGTCGCTGTAGGCGACCACCTCGCCGGCACGCGACAGCGCGACGGCGTTGATCTTGGTGCGCCCCTGCCGGGCGGTGAGCGCCTCGTCCTCGCGGTAGGCCGCCACGTCGGCGGCGCGCGGCTCCAGGTCGAGCCCGCCCACGGGCGCCTCGGTGTCGACCGCGGCCTCCAGCTCGACCCAGCCGCGGACCAGGTCCTCCGGCACCGGCCCCGCCCAGGCGCGCACCTCGTACGCCTCACGGTGCGGTGCGGCCGCGGCGTCCAGCTCGGCCAGCCGGTCCTCGCCGACCGGGAGCTCGAGCATCCGCTGCACGTCGGAGATCCCGAGCTCGTAGCCGTGCCGGCGGGCGAACTCGGGACCGGCCCGGCCGGCGCCCTCCGTGCCCGCCGCCCACGGCCAGGACGCCTCGGCGAACATGAGCGTGCGTCCCGCGGCCCGGGCCCGGTGCTCCAGGTGCGCCAGCAGCTGCGAGCCCAGGCCCGAGCGTCGCGCCTCCGGCTGCACGTGGACGTCGAGCTCGGCGCGCTGCCGGTTGTCCAGCAGCGGCAGCGTGAGCATCCCGGCCGCCACCAGGTCGCCGTCGCGCAGGCCGGCGTACGCCGTGAGCGCCTGCCGGCGGCCGCGCTCCCGGATGAGGGCGCGCACCTCCTCGTGCTGCCACGGGACCGCGACCGGGCCCAGCTCGTGGTGCGCCGAGGCGGCGTACACCGCGTGCCAGGCGGCGATCGTGGCCTCGTCGGCGGGGTCGACCTCGACGATCTCCAGCGGCGTCGTCTGGCTCATCGGGCGCGGGCCACCCGTCCCTCGTCCCACACCGGTTCGGGGGTCTCGTAGACCTCGCCGTCGGCGCCGTAGACCAGGAAGCGGTCGAACCCCCGGGCGAACCAGCGGTCGTGGGTGACCGCCAGCACCGTGCCCTCGAACGTCGCGAGCCCCTCCTCCAGCGCCTCGGCCGACTGCACGTCGAGGTTGTCGGTGGGCTCGTCGAGCAGCAGCAGCGTCGCACCGGAGAGCTCGAGCAGCAGGATCTGGAACCGCGCCTGCTGGCCGCCGGAGAGCGACTCGAACCGCTGGTCGGCCGAAGCGCTCAGCTCGTAGCGGTCGAGCACCCGGCTGGCCTGCTCGCGCCCCATCCCCGCGCGCCCCCGGCCATCGGGCTCGGCGTCGCCGCGGTGCAGGATCTCCAGCAGCGTCCGCCCGACCAGCTCCGGGTGCTCGTGGGTCTGCACGAACCAGCCGGGCCGGACGCGGGCGCCGAGCCGGGCCTTGCCGGTGTGGCTCACCGGGGCGACGCCCTCGGTGGTCGGGTCCGTCGACATCCCGACCGGCCGGTGCTCGACGTCCGGGTCGGACCCGCCGGCGGCCAGCAGCCGCAGGAAGTGGGACTTGCCGGAGCCGTTGGAGCCGAGCACGGCGACCCGCTCGCCGTACCAGACCTCGAGGTCGAACGGCTTCATCAGCACCCCGGCCCCGGTGGGCCCGTCGAAGGAGAGCTCGAGGTCCTCGCACACGACCGCCCGCTTGCCGGTGCGGCCACCGGTGAGCCGCATCTTCACCTGCTGCTCCCGGGGCTGCTCGGTGGGCGGACCGGCCTCCTCGAACTTCCGCAGCCGGGTCTGGGCGGCCTGGTAGCGGCTCGCCAGCCCGTCGTTGTAGGCCGCCTTCTGCTTGTACATCAGCACCAGCGCCTTGAGCTTGGCGTGCTCCTCGTCCCAGCGCCGGCGCAGCTCCTCGAAGCGGGCGAACCGGTCGCGGCGGGCCTCGTGGTAGGACGCGAACCCGCCGGGGTGCGTCCACACCTGGTTGCCCGCGCTCCCGAGCTCGACCGTCACGACCCGGGTGGCGGTGTTGTCCAGCAGCTCGCGGTCGTGGCTGATGTAGAGGATCGTCTTCTCCGACTCCCGGATCCGCTGCTCGAGCCAGATCTTGCCCGGCACGTCGAGGAAGTTGTCGGGCTCGTCGAGCAGCAGCACCTCGTCGGGGCCGCGGAGCAGGTACTCCAGCACCAGCCGCTTCTGCTCGCCCCCGGAGAGGGTGCGCAGCGAGCGGTACTGCGAGCGGTCGAAGGGCACCCCGAGGGCGGCCGTCGTGCAGACGTCCCAGGTGACCTCGAGGTCATAGCCTCCGGCGTCGGCGTACTCCGACAGCGCCGCGGCGTAGGCCATCTGGGTCTTCTCGTCGTCGGTGTCCATCAGCGCCCGCTCGCACCGGTCGACGGCGGCCGCGGCGTCCCGGACCCGCGGCGGCGCGACCGAGAGCAGCAGGTCGGCGACGGTCGGGTCCTCCCCCAGCGCGGCGCCGACCATCTGGCGCATCACGCCCAGGCCGCCGGTGCGGGTGACCACGCCGGAGTGCGGGACGAGGTCCCCGGTGATGATCCGCAGCAGCGTGGTCTTGCCCGCGCCGTTGGCCCCGACCAGCGCGACCTTGGCGCCCTCGCCCACCCGGAACGACACGTCGTCGAGCAGCACCCGCCCGTCCGGCAGCTCGTACCTGACCCCGGCCACATCCACATGTCCCACGTCGCACCATTCTCCGTCAGCGACCCCTCGCTCGGCATCCCGTTTACCGGTGCGGCCCCTCATGTTGAGTTGGGCCTCCCCGTGGGTTCAGTCGGGCCTCCCCGTGTGTTCAGTCGGACTAGCCGCAGCTCGACGCCCGGCCAGGCCCAACTCAACACCCGGGCGGGCCCAACTCAACACCCCGGGCAGGCCCAACTCAACACCCGGGCGGGCCCAACTCGACGCGCGGGCGAGGGCAGTACGGGAACCCGAACCGGGTTCACAGGGAAGGCACAGGGACCCGGGTCACCGTGGAGACACCGCCGAACCCGAGGAGAGAGGCAACCATGACCTCCGACCGCAACGACCGCATCCGCCGAACCCGCACCGTACGACGCTCCCTGGTCGTCGGCGCCGCCACGGCGTCCCTGGGTGTGGCCGCGGCCTGTGGCCTCGCGACGCAGACGACCACCGCCGCGTCCGGCACCGGCAACCAGTCCGGGCAGTCCGGACAGTCCGGCACCAACCAGCACGCGAGCAAGCAGGGCGTGAAGCAGGGCACCAACCTGCAGCGCAGCCAGCAGCCGCAGCAGACCCAGTCCTTCCAGCAGGTCCAGCCGCCGCAGTCGGGCTCCGGGTCCGCGCCGCAGGCGCAGTCGAGCGGCTCCTGACATGGTCGCCCTGCACGCCGGCCACGCGCCGGTCGCCGCCCGCGACTGGGAGCTGTGGAGCACCCGCGCCCGCCTGGTCGTGACCGACCCGGCCGCGCTGGGGCCGGCCCTGCTGCTCGTCGACGACCTCCTCGCGGAGATCGAGCTGGCCGCGAGCCGGTTCCGTCCCGACGCGGAGGTACGCCGGCTCCGGCCGGGCGCCGACGGCTCGGTGCTGGTCTCCCCCGTGCTGGCCGACCTGCTCGCCGCCGCGCTGGAGGACGCCGCCCGCACCGACGGGGCGGTCGACCCGACCGTCGGGGCCGCGCTGTCCGGCCTCGGCTACGACCGCGACATCCGGCTGGTCGAGAGCGGCCCCCGGCTGGTCGCGGTGGTCCGCCCGGTCCCGGGCTGGCGGGTGCTGCGGCTGGACGGCCGCCGGTTGCGCCTGCCCGAGGGCCTCGAGATCGACCTCGGCGCCACCGCCAAGGCGGTGGCCGCGGACCGGGCCGCCGCCCTGGTGGCCGAGCGGCTCGGCGTGGGCGTGCTGGTCAGCCTGGGCGGCGACATGGCCACCGCCGGCCCGGCGCCCGCCGCCGGCTGGCAGGTACGCGTGCAGGACACCGACCGCGATCCCGCCACCCAGGTCGGGCTGGCGCCCGGCACCGCCCTGGCCACGTCGAGCACGACCCGTCGTACCTGGCACCGGGGCTCCGAGCAGCTGCACCACATCATCGACCCGGGCACCGGTCGCCCGGCCGACCCGGTGTGGCGGACCGTCAGCGTGGTCGCGGCGAGCTGCCGCGACGCCAACGTCGCCGCCACGGCCACGATCGTCAAGGGCCGCCGCGGCCTCGGCTGGCTGGAGGCCCAGGGCCTCCCCGCCCGGCTGGTCGACCGTGACGGCACCGTCCACCTGCGCAACGGGTGGCCGGCCGAGCCCGAGGGGGACGCAGCATGAACCCGGCCGCCAACCAGGCCCTGTGGGACCTCGGCCGGGGCACCGGCATCGTCGCGCTGGTGATGTTCACGATCACCCTGGTGCTCGGCATCCTCACCCGCTCGGGCCGCTCGGTGCCCGGGCTGGGCCGGTTCGGCGCCGCCGACGTGCACCGCACCGCCGCCCTCACCGGCACCGCGCTGGTCGCCGTGCACGTGGGCAGCCTGTTCCTCGACCCCTACGCCCAGCTGCGGCTGGTCGACCTGTTCCTGCCGTTCCTCGGCGCCTACCGGCCGCTGTGGCAGGGGCTGGGCACCCTGGGCGTCGAGCTGCTCGCGATCGTCACGGTCGTCAGCCTGCTGCGGCACCGGGTCGGGCCGCGGGTCTTCCGGACCGTGCACTGGCTGACCTACGCCTTCTGGCCGGTGGCCCTCCTGCACGCGCTGGGCAACGGCACCGACGCGGCGACGCCCTGGTTCCGCGCGACCGCCGTCGCCTGCATCGCCGCCGTCGGGGCGGCCGCGGCCTGGCGCGTCGCCCCGTCGTACGCCGGCCGTGGCTGGCACCGCACTCCCCGGAAGGTGGCCCGATGAGCACGATGGCCAGCCCCGACACACACCGGCTGCTCGCCGCCACGCCGGCCGAGCGTCTACCCCGGCTGAGGCTGGAGGAGCTGCTCGCCCTGGTCGAGGGAGCCGGGCTGACCGGTCGCGGCGGCGCCGGCTTCCCGACCGCGATCAAGGTGCGGTCGGTGGCGGAGGGCCGCCGCCGGCCGGTGCTCGTCGGCAACTCCATGGAGGGCGAGCCGCTGAGCAAGAAGGACGCCGTGCTGCTCACCCGGGTCCCGCACCTGGTGGTCGAGGGCCTGCAGGTGGTCGGCCGGGCGATCGGCGCCCGTCGGCTGGTCCTGGCGATCGGCCCCGACGTGCACCCCGCCGCGGCCGAGCAGGCCGCCCGGGGCCACGGTGTCGAGGTCGCGCTGCTCGACGGCGGCTTCGTGGCCGGGCAGGAGTCGGCGCTCGTCAACCAGCTCAGCGGCCGGCCGGCGGTGCCGAGCGACCCGCTCGTCCGGGTCACCACCCGCGGGCTCGACGGCCGGCCCACCCTGGTGCTCAACGCCGAGACCCTCGCCCAGGTGGCGCTGCTGGCCCGGCACGGCGTCGACTGGTTCCGCCGGGCCGGGACCGAGGAGGACCCCGGCACCTCGCTGTTCTCGATCAGCGGCGCCGTCGCCCACCCCGGTGTGGTCGAGGCCGCGCGCGGCACGCCGCTGTCCCGGGTGCTCGCCCCCGCCGAGCCGGACGACCCGGTCGCGGTGCTGGTCGGCGGCTACCACGGTGCCTGGGTGCCCGGCTGGGCCCTCGACACCCCGCTGACCGGGGCGGCGCTCAAGGAGTACGGCGCCACCGTCGGCGCCGGCGTCCTGCACGTGCTGGGCCCGGGCACCTGCCCGATCCGGGTCGCCGCCGACATCGCCGCCTACCTCGCCGGCGAGTCGGCCCAGCAGTGCGGCCCGTGCCTCAACGGGCTGCCCCGGATGGCCGAGGGACTGCGCCGGCTCGCCCGGCGGGTGCCCGACCCCGACCTGCCGGACGAGATCGACCGGATGCGGCTGCTGGTGACCGGGCGGGGCGCCTGCGCCCACCCCGACGGGACCGCCCGGATGGTCGCCAGCACCATGCGGGTCTTCGCCCCGCACGTGGACCGGCACCTGGCCGGCCACTGCGGACTGGAGGCACGACGATGAGCCGGCTGCACGTGGACTGGACCCGCTGCGACGGCCACGGTGCCTGCGCCGAGCTGGTCCCGGAGCTGTTCACCAGCGACGAGTGGGGTTTCCCCCTCAGCCGCACCGGCGAGCGGGACCCCGCCGTACCTCCCCACCTCGAGGAGCTCGCCGAGCACGCGGTGCGCACCTGCCCCCTGATGGCGCTGCGTCGCGTGTGACCCCCGGATCGGCGGCGGACCCGGATCGCGCGGGCCGTCCCGCATATCGGGGGTGAACCCCGGCCCCGCGTCTGCCTAGCGTCGAAGCATGGTGTCGGCGTCGCCGGAGGTCGGGCGGCGGAGACGCGCCCGGGCACCCGCCACGCCGGCGTGGGTGCGCGCCACGACGATGTCGGCGTACCTCGCCCTGCTGGTGCTCTGGACCGTCGAGATCGGCGTCCCCCGGCAGGTCTTCGTGGTGTTCGGCTGGCTGTGGCTGGCCACCATCGCCTGGAACGCCGGCGCCCGGCCGCGCCACCACCTCGCCTTCCTGCGCGACTGGTGGCTGCCGCTGGTCGCGCTCACGGCATACATGTACAGCCGCGGGATCACCGACGACCTCGGGATCGCCCCGCACTTCTCGATGCCCGTCGTCTTCGACCGCTGGCTCGGCGCCGGGGTCACCCCGACCCAGCGGCTGCAGCAGGCCTGGTGCGGAGCCCCGTGCCACCGCCACCTGGCCCCTCGGTGGTACGACGTGGCGCTCACGACCGTCTACCTCTCGCACTTCCTGGTCGGGCTCACGCTGGCCACCGTGCTGTGGGTCCGCGACCGGATCGAGTGGCTGAGGTGGATGCGCCGGTACCTGGCGATCAGCTTCGCGGCCCTGGCGGTCTACGTGGTCTACCCGATGGCCCCGCCGTGGCTGGCCGCCCGGGACGGCTACCTGCCCGCGGGGGTGCACCGCCTGACCGGGCGCGGCTGGAGCGACCTCGGGCTCGGCCACCTCGACCTCGCCCTGCGGGGCATCGGCAACCCGGTCGCGGCGATGCCCTCCCTGCACGCGGGCATGGCGTTCCTGCTGGCCCTCTACGGCATCCAGCGGCTCCGGTCGCGGGCGCGCTGGCTGCTGCTGGCCTATCCCGTCGCGATGTCGGTGGCGCTCGTCTACGACGGCGAGCACTACGTCGTCGACGTGCTGGCCGGGGCGCTGCTGGCCGTGCTGGTGCTGCTCGGCGTCCGGCTGTGGGAGGCCGCCCGCGGCGACTGACGCTGTCCCGACGGCCCGCCGGCCGGTCAGTCCTCGGTCTGCCCGGCCCAGAGGTTGATGCCCGAGTCGACCGCGTCCTTGTCGATCAGGGCCAGCTCGTCGTCGGTGAGCGGTGGCCCGGCGAGCGCGTCGAGGTTGGTGTCGAGCTGCTCCACCGAGCTCGCGCCGATGACCGCGGAGGTGACCCGCTCGTGGCGCAGCACCCACTGCAGCGCCAGCTGGGCCAGCTCCTGGCCGCGGGCCTCGGCGATCTCGTTGAGCCGCCGGACGTGGCCGAGCACCCTCTCGTCGAGGTGCTCACCGGGGATCGTCGACCCCTCCCGCGCCGCCCGCGACTCCTCGGGCACGCCGCCGAGGTACTTGCCGGTCAGCAGCCCCTGGGCGAGCGCCGTGAACACGATGCAGCCCATCCCCTGCTGCTCGAGCTCGTCGAGCAGGCTCCGCCCCTCGGTGCCCGGGGCCTCGATCCAGCGGTTCAGCATCGAGTACGACGGCTGGTGGATCAGCAGCGGCGTGCCCAGCTCGCGGGCGATCTGCGCCGCCTCGCGGGTCCTGGAGGCGGAGTACGACGAGATCCCGACGTAGAGCGCCTTGCCCTGCCGCACCGCGTGGTCCAGCGCCATCATCGTCTCCTCGACCGGCGTCTCGGGGTCGAAGCGGTGGCTGTAGAAGATGTCGACGTAGTCCAGGCCCAGCCGTGAGAGCGACTGGTCCAGCGAGGCCAGCACGTACTTGCGCGAGCCGCCGCCCTGGCCGTACGGGCCGGGCCACATGTCGTAGCCGGCCTTGGTGGAGATGATCAGCTCGTCGCGGTAGGGCGAGAAGTCGTCGCGCAGGTAGCGCCCGAAGTTCTCCTCGGCACGGCCGTACGGCGGGCCGTAGTTGTTGGCCAGGTCGAAGTGGGTCACGCCGCGGTCGAAGGCGCGGCGCAGGATCGCGCGCTGGGTCTCCTCGGGGCGGTCGGTGCCGAAGTTCTGCCAGAGCCCGAGCGACAGGGCGGGCAGCTTCAGGCCGCTGCGACCGGTGAAGCGGTACTCCATGCCGGTGGCGTCGGTGTCGTAGCGGTTCTCGGCGGCTTCGTAGGTCATGGCGCCATCCTGCCCGCCGGCCCCCGGTGGTGAACCTGCCCGGTGCCCCCGCCTGTGAGGCCGGCGACGCGGGTCTCGCTCCGCCTCGGCTCAGCCCGGTCGGGTCTCCAGCACCCGGAACCCCTTGGCGCTGGCGAGCCGCTCGGTCGGGTAGCCCTGCTCCCCCAGCCAGCGCTGCAGCGAGTCGGCGCCGAGGTTCTTGCCGACCACCAGCACCGCCCGGCCGCCCGGCGCCAGCCGCGGCAGCCAGGTGAGCAGCAGGTCGTGCAGCGCCTGCTTGCCGATCCGGATCGGCGGGTTCGACCAGATCTCGTCGTACGTCGCGGCCGGGTCGACGCCGGCGGCCGTGGTGGCGGCGAACCGGTCGGCCACCCCGAGCGCCGCGGCGTTCTCGTTGGCCAGCAGCACGGCCCGCTCGTTGACGTCGAGCCCGGTGACCACCGCGTCGGGCACGGCGACCGCGATCGCGAGGCCGATCACGCCGTACCCGCAGCCGAGGTCGAGCACCCGGCCGCCGGCCGGCGGCTCGGTCTCCCGGAAGAGCACCGCCGTCGCGTGGTCGAGGTGCCCGCGGCTGAAGACACCCGCGCCGCTGGTCAGCGCGAGCTCGTGCCCCCAGGCCTCGCAGGTGAAGGACTCCCGCGCGAACGGCGCTTCCGGGTCGGCGGTGAAGTAGTGGTCGCCCGTCATCGATGCTGCTCCACGAGGGCCAGCGTCGCACGCTCCCGGGCGAGGTCGGGAGCCGGCTCCCGCAGTGCCCGGGTGACCACTCGTGCGGCGTGCCGCGCCGCGGCCCGCGACCTCACTCCGCGACGCGCCTGGCGCGGGCCTGGTGGGCGCGGGCGGCGAGCTCCTCGTCGGGGGCGTAGGCGACCTCCTCGAGGGTGAGGCCGTGCGCGTGCGCCACGGTCACCGCCGGGTCGCGCTCCCGAGCCCGCAGCTGGTCACCGGCCCACGAGACCGGGCGGCGCCCCTCCCCGATCGCCAGCAGGCAGCCGACCAGGGCTCGCACCATGCTGTGGCAGAACGCGTCGGCCCGGACCGTGGCCACCGCGACGCCGTCGGCCCCGCGCGCCCAGGACAGCTCCAGCAGGGTGCGGATCGTGGTCGCGCCCTCGCGCCGCTTGCAGAACGACGCGAAGTCGTGGTGGCCGACCAGGTCGGCGCAGGCGGCGTTCATCAGGTCGAGGTCCAGGGGTCGCGACCAGGCCAGCACGTGCCGCCGGGTGAGCGGGTCGACGGCAGCGGGGTCGTCGGCGACCCGGTAGGCGTAGCGGCGCCACAGCGCCGAGAACCGGGCGTCGAAGCCCTCGGGTGCCTCCACCGCCCGGCGGGCCCGCACGTCGGGCGGCAGGATGCCGTTCAGCCGCCGCAGCAACGCCACCAGCGGCGGGTCCTGCGAGCGGCCGGCCGAGGCGGCCAGGTCCTCGGCGGCGACGTCGAGATGGACCACCTGACCGCGCGCGTGCACCCCGGTGTCGGTGCGCCCGGCGCACACCACCGCCACCTCGGGGACGCGCAGGGCGGTGGCCAGCGCCGCCTGGAGCTCGCCCTGCACCGTCCGCAGCCGCGGCTGCGCTGCCCAGCCGTGGAAGTCGGTGCCGTCGTAGGCGAGGTCGATCCGGATCCGCACACTCGGCATCCTCCCACCGTCGTACCCACCGCGGCCCCGGGTGCCCGGCTCACCCCGGCGCGGGGCTCCCGGGTGTGGGCGCGGGTGGGCGGGGGGTGGATGTGCGCTTGAGGGGCGTTGCAACGGACCACAGCCCGCGGTCGTGAGGCAGCAGGTCCTCCTCGCGACGGAGGAGTTCGGTGCTGTCGTGGGCGGTCTCGCCAGGGCCGGTCCTTGGTGCCCTAAGGAGAGGGGCGCGCGTGTGCCCCTCTCCTTAGGGCACCAAGGGGTGCACCGATGGTCGCCCTCCGCCGGGGATTCCTGCAGGCGACCTACAGCAGCCCCGGCAGCTCGTGGCGGTACGGCGGATCCGCGCCGGGACGCGAGACGGTGACCGCGGCCGCGTGCGCCGCGTGGGTGAGCAGGGCCTCGATCTCGGCGGGCCGAAGCGCGCGGAGCTCCTCGCGGCGGTCGGCGCCGAGCCTGCCGGCCTCCCAGAGCGCGTCGACCAGGGCGGCGCCGAAGGTGTCGCCGGCGCCGATCGTGTCGGCGACCTCCACCTCACGGGGCGCGATCTCGACGACGTCGTCGGGCCCGACCCACATGGCACCCTCCGCACCCCGCGTGACCACCACCGCGGCCGGCCCGAGGCTGAGCAGGCGGCGCGCCACCGTCACCAGCCCGAGCCGCGGGTAGAGCGCCTCCAGGTCCTCGTCGGAGGCCTTCACGAGATCGGCGATGCCCACCATCCGCTCGACGCGGTCGACGACGTCGGGGCCGGTGCCGGTGATCGCGGGGCGGGCGTTGATGTCGTAGCTCACCGTCGAGTGCTCCCGCAGCCGCTCCAGCAGCGCCACCACCTCGTCGGCCCCCGGCGCCAGCACCGCGCCGAGGGAGCAGGTGTGCACGACCAGCGGGTGCGGCTCCTCCTGCACGGGGTTGAGGCGCCACTCGAGGTCGAACTCGTACTCCGCGGCCCCGTCCACCCCGATCGTGGCCTCGGCGGTCGACGTCCGCGCGACCGCGGCGGGGTCGCAGGCCAGCTCCACGCCGGCCTCCGCGAGGTGGTCGGCGACCAGGCGCCCGTGGCGGTCGTCGGCGAAGCTGGTGGCGAACCGGACCGGGCGCCCCAGCCGGGCCAGCGCCACGGCCACGTTGGCCGCGCTCCCCCCGGCGTACTCCTTGGTCTCGCCGTCGGCGGCGTTGACGATGTCGACCAGGGCCTCACCGACCACGAGGACGTCACGTTCCATGGGGAGACTCTCCCGCACGGCGCAAGGTCCGGCACGGGCGGGCCCGGACCATCCCACCCGCCGACCGCACGCCCTAGGCTGCGGGCATGGAGCTCCAGCCCCTGGACCCCGGCGCCCCCGAGCCGCCGTACGAACAGCTGCGGCGCCAGATCGCGGCCCGCGCGGCCAGCGGCGAGCTGGCTCCCGGCAGCCGGCTGCCGACCGTCCGGGCGCTGGCGGCCGAGGCGCACCTCGCGGTGAACACCGTGGCGCGGGTCTACCGGGAGCTCGAGGCGGACGGCGTGGTGGTCACCGAGGGCCGGCGCGGGACGTTCGTGGCCGGCACCCCCGCCGCGGGCTCGGCCGACGCCCGCCGGGTCGCGGGCGAGTACGCCGCCGGCCTGCGCCGGCTCGGTGTCTCCCTGGCCGAGGCGCACAAGCTGCTCGACGAGTCCTGGTCCGGCGCGGCGCGGCCCGGGGACGGCTGAGCCGGGCAGCCCGGCACCCGGCCGCACCTGTGGACTACCCGCGCCATCGGCCCCCTGACTGTCCCCAGCGCCTGTCAGCGTGGTCGGCACGCACCCACGGAGGCACCCCATGACCGACCACGACCCGATCCTCGCCAAGGTCCGCAAGCTGCTGGCCCTGGCCGAGGACCCCGCAGCGACGGAGCACGAGGCCGTCACCTACACCGCCAAGGCGGGCCAGCTCATCGCCGACTACGGCATCGACCAGGCCCTGCTCGCGCAGGCGGACCCCGCCTCCGACCCGGTGGGTGACCGGGTGCTGACCATGGACCCGCCGTACGCCGCCGACAAGGCCGACCTGCTGTGGACCGTCGCCCGTCGGCTGCGGTGCGCTGCGGTGCAGCGGACCCGCTGGCGCGAGGGGCGCAGGGAGCTCTCGCTGCACCTGTTCGGCCACGACTCCGACCTCGAACGCACCGAGCTGCTCTTCACCAGCCTGCTCCTGCAGGCCGCCACCGGCCTGGCCCGGACCCGCGTCCCGCCCCACGAGCACAAGGCCGCCTTCCGCCGTTCCTGGCTCGCCGGCTTCCGGATGGCCGTCGGCGACCGCCTCGAGGCCGCGGAGCGGCGGGCCCAGGCAGCGTCCTCGGAGCGGTTCCGCGCGTCCGGGACCTCCACCGAGCTGGTGCTCGCCGACCGGTCCGCCCTCGTCGAGTCCGCCCTCCACGACGCCTACCCGCGGCTCGCCACCGCCCGGCCCCGGCAGCTGTCCGGATCGGGCGGGGCCGACGGGTGGGCCGCCGGTCGCCGCGCCGACCTGGGCGAGCGGCGAGTCGGTCGCGTCCGGCGTCCCCTGCCCCGCGGCGGCTGACGGGGGCGGCGCCGCGCGACGGGCGCGAGACGGACGAAGGCCCGCCACCCTCGCGGGTGACGGGCCTTCGCTGACCTGGTGTGGGTCAGGCCTTGTCCTCGTCGGACGCCTCGGCGTCCTCGGTCTCCTCGGCCTCGGCGACGGTGCTCTCCGGCACGGTCTCCTCGGTCATCTCGACCGGGGCGTCCTCGGCCGGGGCCTCGACGGCCTCGTCCGTGGTCTCCTCGGCGGGAGCCTCCGCCGCGGGGGCGGACTTCGGCGTCGCGGTCTTCGACGACTTCGACGCGGCCGGCTTCGGCGAGTACTCCTCGGTCACGAGCTCGATGACCGCCATGGGGGCGTTGTCGCCCTTGCGGGGGCCGATCTTGGTGATGCGCGTGTAGCCACCCGGACGCTCGGCGAAGGTCGGCGCGATCTCGGTGAACAGCACGTGCACGACACCCTTGTCGCGGATGGTCCGAAGAACCTCGCGACGGTTGTGCAGGCTGTTCTCACCGAGGTGGGCCTTCTTGGCCTTGGTGATCAGCTTCTCCGCGACCGGGCGCAGCACGCGCGCCTTGGCCTCGGTGGTGGTGATCCGGCCGTGCTCGAACAGGGCGGTGGCCAGGTTCGAGAGGATCAGGCGCTGGTGGGCCGGGCTGCCGCCGAGGCGGGTGCCCTTCTTGGGAGTGGGCATTGCTTCTCTCTTTTCTCTCCGGCCGTGTCAGGTACCGGGGTAGACGACCCGTGCGGGCCGATTTTCAGGGGCTGGGCCGGGGCGGCCGCCGAGCGGCCGCCCCGGAGCGCGATCAGTACTGCTCGTCCTCGACGAACGCGTCGTCGTCGTCGTCGCCGTACGCCGCCAGGGCCGCGTGCGGGTCGAAGCCGGGCGCGCTGTCCTTGAGGGACAGGCCCATCTCGACCAGCTTGGCCTTGACCTCGTCGATCGACTTGGCGCCGAAGTTGCGGATGTCGAGCAGGTCCTGCTCCGAGCGCGAGATGAGCTCACCCACGGTGTGGATGCCCTCGCGCTTGAGGCAGTTGTAGGACCGGACGGTCAGCTGCAGGTCCTCGACCGGGAGGGCGAGGTCGGCGGCCAGCTGCTCGTCGACCGGCGAGGGGCCGATGTCGATGCCCTCGGCCTCGACGTTCAGCTCGCGGGCCAGGCCGAACAGCTCGACCAGGGTCTTGCCGGCCGACGCGATCGCGTCGCGGGGACGGATCGACGGCTTGGTCTCGACGTCGATGACCAGCTTGTCGAAGTCGGTGCGCTGCTCGACTCGGGTGGCCTCGACCTTGTAGGTCACCTTGAGGACCGGGCTGTAGATCGAGTCGACCGGCATCCGGCCGATCTCGTTGTCGGCGCCCTTGTTCTGCACCGCCGAGACGTAGCCACGGCCGCGCTCGACGACGAGCTCCATCTCCAGCTTGCCCTTGTCGGACAGGGTGGCGATCTTCAGGTCCGGGTTGTGCACCTCGACACCGGCCGGGGGCGCGATGTCGGCGGCGGTGACGTCACCGGCACCCGACTTGCGGAGGTACATGGTCACCGGCTCGTCGTGCTCGGAGGAGACGACGAGGCCCTTGAGGTTGAGGATGATCTCGGTGACGTCTTCCTTGACGCCCTCGATGGTCGAGAACTCGTGGAGCACGGTGTCGACCTTGATGCTGGTCACGGACGCGCCGGGGATCGACGAGAGCAGGGTGCGACGCAGCGAGTTGCCGAGGGTGTAGCCGAAGCCCGGCTCCAGCGGCTCGATGACGAAGCGCGAACGGAACTCGTCGACGGACTCTTCCGACAGGGTGGGGCGCTGTGCGATGAGCACTGATTCTTTCCTTTCCGGGCCCGACCGCTATTTGAGGGGCCCGAACTGCGGTGTAAAAGGAAGTGTGTTGCCGGAACCCCGCTTCCGTGGCCACCTGCGGTGACCACGGAAGGGGGCAGTCGGGGGGCGGACCCCCCGACCGTGGGATTACTTCTTCGAGTAGTACTCCACGATCAGCTGCTCCTGGACCGGCACGTCGATCTGCGCGCGGACCGGGAGCTGGTGCACCAGGATGCGCATCCGCGACGGGATGGCCTCGAGCCACGCCGGGACGACGCGCTCGCCGTGGGTCTCGCGAGCCACGATGAACGGGGTCATCTCGAGCGACTTCTCGCGGACGTCGATGACGTCGTGGGCGGTCACCTGGTACGACGGGATGTCGACCTTCTTGCCGTTCACCCGGAAGTGGCCGTGCACGACGAGCTGACGGGCGTGGCGGCGGGTGCGGGCGAACCCGGCACGGTAGACCACGTTGTCGAGGCGGCACTCGAGCATCTGCAGCAGGTTGTCACCGGTCTTGCCGGCGCGGCGGGAAGCCTCGACGTAGTAGTTGTGGAACTGACGCTCGAGGATGCCGTAGGAGATGCGCGCCTTCTGCTTCTCACGAAGCTGGAGGAGGTACTCGCTCTCCTTGATGCGGCCGCGGCCGTGCTGGCCGGGCGGGTAGGGACGACGCTCGTACGCCGCGTCGCCACCAACGAGGTCGACGCCGAGACGACGCGACTTCTTGGTCATGGGGCCGGTGTAACGGGCCATGTTTCAAAGTCTCCTTGGATTCGCTGGGTGCGGGGCGATCAGACGCGGCGGCGCTTGGGCGGCCGGCATCCGTTGTGGGGCGTGGGGGTGACGTCCTGGATGGTGCCGACCTCGAGGCCGATCGCACCCAGCGAACGGATCGCCGTCTCGCGGCCCGAGCCCGGGCCCTTCACGAAGACGTCGATCTTCTTCATCCCGTGCTCCATCGCCCGACGCCCGGCGGCCTCGGCGGCCATCTGCGCAGCGAACGGGGTGGACTTGCGCGAGCCCTTGAAGCCGACGGTGCCGGCCGAGGCCCACGAGATCACCGCACCGGTGGGGTCGGTGATGGTGACGATCGTGTTGTTGAACGTGCTCTTGATGTGGGCTTCGCCCTGGGCGACGTTCTTCTTCTCCTTGCGGCGCACCTTCTTGGCGCCGGCCGCTGTGCGGCTCTTGGGAGGCATGCAGTTTCTCCTGAGGTAGCTGGTCTGGAAGTCGTGAGGAAGTCAGCTCAGTGACGCGCCGTGAGGCGAAGCGTCACTTGGCCTTCTTCTTGCCGGCAACCGTGCGCTTGGGGCCCTTGCGGGTGCGCGCGTTGGTCTTGGTGCGCTGACCGCGGACCGGGAGGCCCATGCGGTGGCGGCGACCCTGGTAGCTGCCGATCTCGATCTTGCGGCGGATGTCTGCCTGGACCTCGCGACGGAGGTCACCCTCGATCTTGAAGTTGGCTTCGATCTCGTCACGGAGCTTGACCAGCTCCTCGTCACCCAGCTCGTGGACGCGGAGGTCGGGGCTGACCCCGGTGGCCTCCAGCAGCTGCTGGGCGCGGGTACGGCCGATGCCGTAGATGTAGGTGAGTGCGACCTCGATGCGCTTGTCGCGCGGGAGGTCGACACCAACGAGGCGTGCCATGTTCTGGCGGTGTCCCTTCGATTCTCACAAGGGTTTCGGTCGTGTCGCGTCCTGGGTCGTGCCCGGGCTCCGGCCCTTGCTCCGGAGGTGTTTCGGTCCCTGCTCGATGGTCGAGGCTGTCGGGTCCAAGCGATCACGTTGCGTGTTCAGTTGTGGTGCAGCTGGGTCTCGCTCGCCCTCGCCTCGCGGCGCGGGCGGCGCGACTCAACCCTGGCGCTGCTTGTGACGCGGGTTGGAGCAGATGACCATGACGCGGCCGTGGCGGCGAACCACCTGGCACTTGTCGCAGATCCGCTTGACGCTCGGCTTGACCTTCACTGGAGGTCCTTTCGGATATCGGCTGTCACTTGTACCGATAGACGATCCGACCTCGGGTGAGGTCGTACGGCGAGAGCTCCACCACGACCCGGTCCTCGGGGAGGATCCGGATGTAGTGCTGGCGCATCTTGCCGCTGATGTGGGCGAGAACCTTGTGCCCGTTGCTCAGCTCGACGCGGAACATGGCATTCGGCAGGGCCTCCACGACGGTGCCCTCGATCTCGATCACGCCTTCTTTCTTCGGCATGTCCTCCACAATCTGTTGGTCGGTTGTCTACCGTGTCGTGCACCGGATCCGGTGCGTACCGGATCCGGGTGGCCCGGGAACCTCCTCCGCCCGGGGGCGGAGGTGGACCTCGTGCAGCCGCTCGTGGACCCCATCCCGGGCACGGACGAGCTCACTCCAGGAGTGATTTCGCCGGGATCCGGGCAGCCGCGAGGCACCACGAAGCAGACCCACGTTGGGCCGACACGCCAGTCTAGTCAAAAAGGCCGGTCGAAGACCAATTGCGCGGCGGTCAGCCGGCCAGCAGCCGCAGCGTCTCCACGCGCGCCGGGCTGGTCGCGGCCTCGGTGCCGACGTGGGCGCCGGCCACCGGGTGCACCATGACCTCGTCGACGTCGTACGCCGCGGCGAGCTCCTCGATCTGCGCGCGGGCCCGGTCCGGCGAGCCGATCACCCAGCGGCCGCGCATCTTGTCGACCAGGTCGCGGTGGGCCGGCGGCAGCTCCACCTTCTCGGCCTCCTCGACGAGCTGCTGGGCGGCGAGCGGCTGGCCGGTGCGCAGCGCCAGCATCGAGAGCAGCTGCGGCAGCGCGAGCCGGTCCGCCTCCTCCTGGGTGGGCGCCACCACGGCGTTCACGGTGAGGAACGTCCGCGGCTCGGCCATCTCCGGGCCGAGCTCGGGCGACGGTCGGAAGCTGTCGCGGTAGAGCGCGAGGGCCTCGGCGGTGCCGTTGCCCGAGAAGTGGTGCGCGAAGACGTAGGGCATCCCCTTCTCGGCGGCCAGCCGGGCCGAGTAGTCCGAGGAGCCCAGCAGCCAGATGTCGGGCACGGACCTCGCCCCGGGGGTGGCCCGCAGCGGATAGGTCCGGCCGCGGATCCCCAGGGCGGCGCCCTGGGGAGACATCATCGCCACCACGTCGTCGACAAACCCAGGGAACCGCGAGACCGCCTCGTCGTCGACACCGCCGGCGCCGTGCCGCAGGGCGTAGCTGGTGACCGGGTCGCTGCCCGGCGCCCGGCCGATGCCGAGGTCGATCCGGCCGGGGAAGGCCGCCTCCAGGAGCGCGAACTGCTCGGCGACCACCAACGGCGCGTGGTTGGGCAGCATCACCCCGCCCGAGCCGACGCGGATCCGCTCCGTGGCGCCGGCCACCAGGCCGATCAGCACTGGCGGGTTGGTGGCGGCGACCGCCGGCATGTTGTGGTGCTCGGCCACCCAGTAGCGCCGGTAGCCCAGCGAGTCCGCCGCGCGGGCGAGGTCCAGCGTCGCGGACAGGGCATCCGCGGTGGCCTGGTCGCTGCGGACCGGGACGAGGTCGAGGACGGACAGGGTCGGACGGCGCTCACTCACCTCGGGCTCAACCGGCACGGGGAGCCCGGTATTCCGTGGGCCTCACCCGTCCTCGGGCTCCCCCAGCGAGATGGTGCGTCGCTCGATCTCCTGCCGGGACATGTTCCGGGAGGAGAGCAGGCTCACGACCGCGGTCACCGCCAGCGTGCCGACGATGACCACCAGGGAGAGCCAGATCGGGATGTCCGGGGCCCAGCCGACCGGGTGCCCGCCGTTGAGGAAGGGCAGCTCGTTCTCGTGCAGGGCGTGCAGCACCAGCTTGGCCCCGATGAAGCCGAGCAGCACGGCGAGCCCGTAGGACAGGTAGATCAACCGCTGCAGCAGCCCGCCGATGAGGAAGTAGAGCTGGCGCAGCCCCATCAGCGCGAAGACGTTCGCGGTGAGCACGATGTAGGGGTCGGAGGTCAGGCCGTAGATCGCGGGGATCGAGTCGAGGGCGAAGAGCAGGTCGGTGGTGCCGAGGGTCAGCACGACGAGGAACATCGGCGTGATCAGCCGCTTCCCGTCCTGCCGGGTGGTCAGCCGGGTGCCGTCGTACTGTCTGGTCGCCGGCAGGTGCCGCTCGGCGAACCGCACGAGCCGGTTCTCCTCGTACTCCTCGTCGTCGTCGTTGCGCCCCTCGCGGGCCAGCTTCACCGCGGTCCAGAGCAGGAAGGCGCCGAACACGTAGAAGATCCAGCTGAACTGGTTGATCGCGGCGGCGCCGACGAGGATGAAGGCCCCGCGCATCACGAGGGCCAGCACGATCCCGATCATCAGCGCGGTCTGCTGGTACTGCCGGGGCACCGAGAAGTTGGCCATGATGATGATGAAGATGAACAGGTTGTCGATCGAGAGCGAGTACTCGGTCAACCAGCCCGCGAAGAACTCCGGGCCGGGGTCGGACGACAGCGCGTTGGGCTCGGCGAAGAGCCACAGCGCAGCGCCGAACAGCACTGCGAGCCCGACGAAGAACGCCAGGTGACGACCGACCTCGGCCATGGTCGGCTCGTGGGGCCGTCGGGCGATGACCACGAGGTCGAGGAACAGCAGCGCGATCGTGACGACGACGGTGACGACCCACACCAGCGGGGAGGCGACGGAGTCACCCAGGACGGAAAGCATCGAGGCGGTTCTCTTCCGGAGTCAGCGGCGCGCGGGGCACCGACAGGTCAGTTCTCCGGAGGTCTCTTCCGCTCGACGGGCGAGCCGGTGGCACCGGGTCCGGGCGAGCCCGGGCCGTCCTGACGACACCACCGTGACGGGAATACTCCCCTCCTGCGGGACCATCCTCCCATGCCGGGGCAACCCCGCGTGCGGGCGTCCGGCTCCGTGCCCGGACGCCTCGTCCCTCGGCTGCTCAGGAACCGCCGTACGGCACGCCGAGCCGGCCGAGCATCTCCTCGCCGCCGTCGAGCGCGGTCAGCACCC
Source organism: uncultured Actinomycetota bacterium (assembly GCA_963826155.1). Classification (GTDB taxonomy): domain Bacteria; phylum Actinomycetota; class Actinomycetes; order Propionibacteriales; family Nocardioidaceae; genus Nocardioides. The sequence goes on from CAWGVX010000002.1 coordinate 3,043,878, forward strand.
ACGCACCCTCCGGCGTCAGCGTGAAGGTGTGCTCGAAGTGCGCGGACCAGGAGCTGTCCTCGGTCACCACGGTCCAGTCGTCGTCGAGCACGACGGTCTCCTTGGAGCCGAGCGTGATCATCGGCTCGACGGCCAGCGCGAGGCCGCGGACCAGCTTCGGGCCTCGACCCGGTCGGCCGTAGTTCGGGACGTTCGGCGGCTGGTGCATGGCGGTGCCGATGCCGTGGCCGACGTAGTCCTCGAGGATGCCGTAGTCACCCTGCGACCGGACGTGGGACTCCACCGCGTGCGAGATGTCGGTGACGCGGCCGCCGAGCCGCGCCGCGGCGATCCCGCGCCACATCGCCTCCTCGGTCACCCGCATCAGCTCGGTGACCTCGGGGGGCACGGTGCCGACGGCGACAGTGAGGGCCGCGTCGCCGTGCCAGCCGTCCACGATGGCGCCGCAGTCGATCGAGATGACGTCGCCCTCGGCGAGGGTGCGCTCCCCCGGGATCCCGTGCACGACCTCGTCGTTGACCGAGGCGCAGATCGAGCCGGGGAAGCCGTGGTAGCCCTTGAACGACGGCGTCGCCCCGCTGCTGCGGATGTGGTCCTCGGCGATCGCGTCGAGCTCGCCGGTCGTGATGCCAGCGCGGACCGAGGAGCGCATCAGCTCCAGGGTCCTGCCGACCACCAGGCCGGCGGTGCGCATGGCGTCGATCTGCTCGGGGGTCTTGATCTCGACCCCGCGGTCACGGAAGCCCATCTGCTTCGTCCCTCACTCTCGAGGTCTCGACACGCCGGGCGCGACTTCGTTCCCCAGTCGCGCGGCCCGCTCGACCACCATCAGCGGATCCGCTGGCGCCTCAGCTCTGGACGATCTTGTCCAGCGCGTCGAAGATGCGCTGGGTCACCTCGGTGACCTCACCCATGCCGTCCACCTCGACGAGGAGGTCCCGGCCGCGGTAGACCTCGATCAGCGGCTCGGTCTGCTCGGCGTAGACCTCCTGCCGGCGCCGGATGACCTCCTCGGTGTCGTCGGCGCGCCCCTCGACCTGGGCGCGCTGCAGCAGCCGGTCGACGATCTCGTCCTCGTCGACGGTCAGCACCACGACCGCGTCGAGGCGGTGCCCGGTGAACCGGATCATGCCGTCGAGCTCCTCGACCTGGGCCAGGGTCCGGGGGTAGCCGTCGAGCAGGAAGCCGGGCTCGGCGTCCTTCTCGTCGATCCGGTTGCGCACCATGTGGTTGGTGACCTCGTCGGGGACGTACTCCCCGGCGTCCATGTAGCGCTTGGCCTCCAGGCCGAGCTCGGTGCCCTCGGAGACGTTCGCACGGAAGATGTCTCCGGTCGAGATCGCCGGGATGCCGAAGTGCTCCGCGACGAACTTCGCCTGCGTGCCCTTCCCCGCCCCGGGCGGGCCCATCAAGATCAGTCGCATCGTCGGGGTGTCTCCTTCTCCGTGCCGAGCGGGTTCCCCCGCGGGCGCCTGCCGGCGTTCTGGTCTTGTCTCGATGCTGGTGGCATCGTCTCGTCCCCTCGCCCCGTCCGCCACAGCATGAGACCGACGGCACAGCCGGGAGGAGACGGCTACCGGAGGAAGCCTTCGTAGTTGCGCTGCTGGAGCTGGCTCTCGATCTGCTTCACGGTGTCGAGCGCGACACCGACCATGATCAGGATCGAGGTGCCACCGAACGGGAAGTTCTGGTTGGCGTTGATGAACACGAACGCGATGAGCGGGATCAGCGCGACCACGCCGAGGTAGAGCGCCCCGGGGGCGGTGATGCGCGACAGCACGTAGGAGAGGTAGTCCTCGGTCGGCTTGCCCGCCCGGATCCCGGGGATGAACCCGCCGTACTTCTTCATGTTGTCGGCGACCTCGACGGGGTCGAAGGTGATCGAGACGTAGAAGTAGGTGAAGAAGACGATCAGCAGGAAGAACGCCGCCATGTAGAGCGGGTGGTCGCCCTTGACGAGGTAGCTGTTGATGAAGCTGACCCAGCCCGAGGTGCTGTTCTGGTTGAACTGCGCCGCCATCGCCGGGAGGTAGAGCAGCGAGGAGGCGAAGATGACCGGGATGACGCCGGCCTGGTTGACCTTCAGCGGGATGTACGTCGAGCTGCCGCCGAACATCTTGCGCCCGACCATCCGGCGGGCGTACTGCACCGGGATCCGCCGCTGGGCCTGCTCGATGAAGATGACCGCCGCGATGATCAGCAGGCCGATCACGATCACGACGCCGAAGACCCACCAGCCCTTCTCCTTGCCGACCGCCCACAGCGAGGTCGGGAACCGGGAGACGACCTGGGTGAAGATCAGCAGCGACATGCCGTTGCCGATGCCGCGCTCGGTGATCAGCTCACCGAGCCACATGATCACCGCGGTGCCGGCGGTCATGGTCACGACCATGACCAGGAAGGTCGCGGTGCCGTTGCTGTGCAGCAGCGGCTTGTCGCACCCGGCCAGCAGCCGGCCGGACCGGGCCAGCGCGACGATGCCGGTGGCCTGCAGAAGCGCGAGCCCCAGGGTGAGGTAGCGGGTGTACTGGGTGATCTTGGTCTGCCCCTGCTGCCCCTCCTTCTTCAGCGCCTCGAGCCGTGGGATGACCACGACGAGCAGCTGCAGGATGATGCTGGCGGTGATGTAGGGCATGATCCCCAGCGCGAAGATCGTCAGCTGGAGCAGCGCGCCGCCGGAGAACAGGTTGATCAGGCTGTAGACCCCCGAGTTGCCGACGTCGCTGATGCAGGTCTGCACGTTGGCGACGTTGACGCCGGGGGTGGGGATCTGGGACCCGAGCCGGAAGACCGCGAGGATCAACAGGACGAACAGCAGCTTGCGCCGCAGGTCCGGGGTCCGGAAAGCGTTCGCGAACGCGCCTAGCACTGGATCCTCTTTCTCCGAGCGGGGATGCGGGCCTCGGATCTCGACGGCTCGACCACCGGGTCGAGGGCCCGCGCAACCCTAACAGGCATCACACAGGTCCCTGGTTGTGCGTCGGGGCGCGGCCGGCTCCTCGTGGAACCTGCCGCGCCCCGGCGCCTTGTCATGCATGTCTGTCCCGCGTGTCGCGGGTGGCTCAGACGACGGTCGTGGTGCCGCCCGCGGCCTCGATCTTCTCCTTGGCCGACCCGGAGAACGCGTTGGCGCTCACCTGGACGGCGACCGAGAGGTCGCCCTGGCCGAGGACCTTGACCGGGTGCCCGTCGCGGACCGCGCCCTTCGCGACCAGGTCCTCGACGGTGACGGCGCCACCCTCGGGGAACAGGTCGCCGAGCTTGTCCAGGTTCACGACCTGGAACTCGACCTTGAACGGGTTCTTGAAGCCCTTGAGCTTCGGCAGCCGCATGTGCAGCGGCATCTGGCCACCCTCGAAGGCGGCCGGGACCTGGTAGCGGGCCTTGGTTCCCTTGGTACCGCGACCGGCGGTCTTGCCCTTCGAGCCCTCACCGCGACCCACGCGGGTCCTGGCGGTCTTGGCTCCGGGGGCCGGGCGCAGGTGATGAAGCTTCAGCGTCATCTCAGTCGACCTCCTCGACCGTCACGAGGTGACGGACGGTCTGGACCATGCCGCGGATCTCCGGGCGGTCCTCCTTGACGACCACGTCGCCGATCCGCTTGAGACCGAGCGTGCGCAGGGTCTCGCGCTGGTTGGCCTTGCAGCCGATCGTGGACTTCTTCTGCTGGACCTTGAGCTGCGCCATCAGGACGACACCTCCTCGGAGACCCCTGCCGGGACCTCGACGCGCGCCTTCAGCAGCGCGGCGGGGGCGACGTCCTCGACGGGCAGGCCGCGGCGTGCGGCCACGCTCTCCGGCTGCTCCAGCATCCGCAGCGCCTCGACGGTCGCGTGCACGATGTTGATCTGGTTCGACGAGCCGAGCGACTTGCTCAGGATGTCGTGGATGCCGGCGCACTCCAGGACCGCACGCACCGGACCACCGGCGATGACACCGGTACCGGGCGCGGCCGGGCGCAGCATGACCACGCCGGCGGCCTTCTCGCCCTGGACGGGGTGCGGGATGGTGCCCTGGATGCGGGGGACGCGGAAGAAGTTCTTCTTCGCCTCCTCGACACCCTTGGCGATCGCCGCCGGAACTTCCTTCGCCTTGCCGTAGCCGACGCCGACGAGACCGTCACCGTCACCGACGACCACGAGGGCGGTGAAGCTGAAGCGACGACCACCCTTCACGACCTTGGCGACACGGTTGATCGCAACGACGCGCTCGATGTAGGCGGTCTTGTCAGCACCCTGGCCGCGACGGTCGTCGCGTCCGCCACGGCGCTCGCCACCGCGCTGTCCGCGCTGGGCTCCGCTCATGAGACTTTCCTCTTCTCTCTCTTGCCTGTGTTGCGATCAGAAGGTCAGGCCGCCCTCGCGGGCGCCGTCGGCCAGGGCCGCGATGCGGCCGTGGTACTTGTTTCCGGCGCGGTCGAAGACCACGCCCTCGACACCGGCCGCCTTGGCCCGCTCGGCGACGAGCTCGCCGACGCGCTTGGCCTTGGCAGTCTTGTCGCCGTCGAGGGCACGCAGGTCGGACTCCATCGTCGAGGCCGAGGCCAGCGTCTTGCCGACCAGGTCGTCGACGACCTGCGCCGACATGTGCTTCGAGGAGCGGGTGACCACCAGACGCGGGCGCTCGGCGGTGCCGGCGACCTTCTTGCGGCCCCGCACCTGACGGCGCAGGCGCGACTTGACGCGACCCGCAGTGTGCTTGTTCTTCTTCAGCGAGATCGCCATCGTCACTTACCAGCCTTTCCGACCTTGCGGCGGATGTGCTCACCCGCGTAGCGAACGCCCTTGCCCTTGTACGGCTCGGGCTTGCGGAGCTTGCGGATGTTGGCCGCAACCTCACCGACCAGCTGCTTGTCGATGCCCTGGACACCGAGCCGGGTCGGGCCGTCGACGGTGAACGTGATGCCGTCGGGGGCGTTGAACGTGATCGGGTGGGAGTACCCGAGCTGGAACTCCAGCTGGGTGGGGCCCTTGGACAGGACGCGGTAACCCACGCCCACGATCTCGAGCTTCTTCTCGTAGCCGTCGGTCACGCCCACGACCATGTTGTTGATCAGCGTGCGGGTCAGCCCGTGCAGCGAGCGGCTCTCCCGCTCGTCGTCGGGGCGGGTGACCGCCAGCGTGCCGTCGTCCGCCTTCTCGACGGCGATCGGCACCGCCACGGTGTGGGACAGGGTGCCCTTGGGGCCCTTGACCGTCACCAGCGTGTCGTCGATCGCGACGTCGACACCCGACGGGACCGCGATGGGCAGCTTGCCAATGCGCGACATGCTTCTACTCTCCTTCGCGAGTTCTCGTCGTCACCAGACGTAGGCGAGGACTTCCCCACCCACGCCCTTCTGGTTGGCCTGACGGTCGGTCAGCAGGCCCTGGCTGGTCGAGATGATCGCGACACCCAGGCCGCCGAGCACCTTCGGGAGACCCGTGTGCTTGGCGTACACCCGGAGACCGGGCTTGCTGATCCGGCGCACGCCCGCGATGGAGCGCTCCCGGTTGCGGCCGTACTTCAGCGTGATGGTCAGCGTCTTGCCGACCTCGCCCTCGGCCGGCTCCTTCACCTCGAACGAGGTGATGTAGCCCTCCTGCTTGAGGATCTCCGCGACCCCCTGCTTGAGCTTGCTGTACGGCATCGCGACAGCGTCGTGGTACGCCTGGTTGGCGTTGCGCAGACGGGTGAGCATGTCTGCGATCGGGTCAGTCATCGTCATGATGGGTTTCTTTCTCGTCGTGGTTTCGCCTCGCACCGTGCGGAATCCCGGGGTGGCGACGCGACCTTCAACGTGGGTGAGGTGATTACCAGGAGGACTTGGTGACGCCGGGCAGCTCGCCGCGGTGCGCCATCTCCCGGAGGCAGATGCGGCACAGGCCGAACTTGCGGTAGACGGCCTTGGGCCGGCCGCAGCGCTGGCAGCGGGTGTAGCCCCGGACCGCGAACTTGGGCTTGCGGGCGGCCTTGACCTTCAGAGCGGTCTTCGCCATGTCAGTTCTCCTTGAACGGGAAGCCGAGCTGCTTGAGCAGCGCACGACCCTGGTCGTCGGTGGTGGCCGTGGTCACGACCGTGATGTCCATGCCGCGCGACCGGTCGATCCTGTCCTGGTTGATCTCGTGGAACATGACCTGCTCGGTGAGACCGAAGGTGTAGTTGCCACGGCCGTCGAACTGGTTCGGGTTGAGTCCGCGGAAGTCGCGGATGCGCGGCAGCGCCAGCGACAGCAGGCGGTCCAGGAACTCCCACATCCGGTCGCCGCGCAGCGTGGTGTGCGCACCGATCGGCATGCCCTCGCGCAGCTTGAACTGCGCGATGGACTTGCGGGCCTTGGTCACCAGCGGCTTCTGGCCGGTGATCGCGGTCAGGTCGCGGACGGCGCCCTCGATCAGCTTCGAGTCGCGGGCCGCCTCGCCGACGCCCATGTTGACGACGATCTTGACCAGGCCGGGGACCTGCATGACGTTCTGGATCTCGAACTCGGACTGCAGCGCCGGGAGGATCTCCTGGCGGTAGCGCGTCTTCAGCCGCGGGGCGGTCGCCGCCGAGGCCTGGGGCTGTGCGGTCTCAGTCATCAGATTTCCTTGCCGGTCTTGCGCGAGATACGGACGCTGCGCGTCGCGGTGTACGTCGAGCCGTCCGGGCGCCGCTTGCTGACCTCGTCGCGGCGGAAGCCGACCCGGGTCACGCCGTCACCCTCGACGAGCATGACGTTCGAGACGTGGATCGGGGCCTCGGCGGTGATGATCCCGCCGGTCGTCCCGGCGCGGCCACCCTGGTTCACGACCTTGGTGTGACGCTTGATCCGGTTGACGCCCTCGACGATCACCCGCTGCTCCTCGCGGAGCACCTGGATGACCTTGCCCTCGGCACCCTTGTCCTTGCCGGCGATCACCTTGACGGTGTCGCCCTTCTTGATGTTCACAGAGTTCTTACCCATGGGTCAGAGCACCTCCGGGGCGAGCGAGACGATGCGCATGAACTTCTTCTCGCGCAGCTCACGGCCCACGGGGCCGAAGATGCGGGTGCCTCGCGGCTCGCCGTCGTTCTTCAGGATCACGGCGGCGTTCTCGTCGAAGCGGATGTAGGAACCGTCCGGACGACGGCGCTCCTTGACGGTGCGCACGATGACGGCCTTGACGACGTCACCCTTCTTCACGTTGCCGCCGGGGATCGCGTCCTTGACGGTGGCAACGATGACGTCGCCGATACCGGCGTAGCGCCGACCCGAGCCACCGAGAACACGGATGCAAAGGATCTCCTTCGCACCGGTGTTGTCGGCGACCTTGAGTCGCGACTCCTGCTGGATCATCAGTTTCTCCTGGTTGTCGTGCTGGTTCTCGCCGCCTCAGGGGCGGCGAGCCTGGCCGAACTGGAATGGGATTGTCCTCGCCGGAAGGCGAGAGGGACTACTTCGCCTTCTCGAGGATCTGCACGACGCGCCACCGCTTGGTGGCGGACAGCGGCCGGGTCTCCATCAGGAGGACGCGGTCGCCGACGCCGCACTCGTTCTGCTCGTCGTGCGCCTTGAGCTTGCTGGTCCGGCGCAGCACCTTGCCGTACAGCGCGTGCTTGACGCGGTCCTCGACGGACACGACCACGGTCTTGTCCATCTTGTCGCTGACGACCAGGCCCTCGCGGACCTTGCGAGCGCTGCGCTCGACCTTGTTCTCGCTGGTCTGCTCGCTCATGCGGCACCATCCTCGTTGCTGGAGCCCGGCGCGGTCCGGATGCCGAGCTCGCGCTCGCGCACCACGGTGTAGATCCGGGCGATGTCCTTCTTGACCGTGCGGAGCCGGCCGTGGCTCTCCAGCTGGCCGGTGGCCGCCTGGAAGCGGAGGTTGAAGAGCTCCTCCTTGGCCTCGCGCAGCTTGGCCTCGAGGTCGATGTTGGTCATCTCGTCGAGCTCGTGAGCGGTCGTAGCCATCAGAATTCACCTGCCTCACGGGAGACGAAGCGGCACTTCATCGGGAGCTTGTGCATCGCGCGGCGCATGGCCTCGCGAGCGATGTCCTCCGAAACGCCGGACAGTTCGAACATGACGCGGCCGGGCTTGACGTTCGCGACCCACCACTCCGGGGAACCCTTGCCGGAACCCATGCGGGTCTCGGCAGGCTTCTTGGTCAGCGGGCGGTCAGGGTAGATGTTGATCCACACCTTGCCGCCACGCTTGATGTGACGGGTCATCGCGATACGCGCCGACTCGATCTGGCGGTTGGTCACGTAGTGGCCCTCCACCGCCTGGATGCCGAAGTCGCCGAAGGCGAGCTTCGTGCCACCCTTGGCCGCACCGGTCCGCTTGGGGTGGTGCTGCTTGCGGTGCTTGACACGACGGGGCATCAACATGGCTCAGGCCTCCTTCGGAGCATCAGCGGCGGGGGCAGCAGCCTCGACCGGGGCGTCCTTCGCGGGGGCCTCGGCGGCGCGGTCCGAGCGCGACGGGCGGTCACCGCGCGAGCCACGGCTCGGACGGTCCCCACCGCGCGACGGGCGGCCACCGCGGCCGGGCACGCCGGCGCGGGCAGCAGCCTGGGCCTGGCGCTCGGCGCGGGAGCCGGAGACCTCACCCTTGTAGATCCAGACCTTCACGCCGATCCGGCCGAAGGTCGTCTTGGCCTCGTAGAAGCCGTAGTCGATGTCGGCACGCAGGGTGTGCAGCGGGACGCGGCCCTCGCGGTAGAACTCGGTGCGCGACATCTCGGCGCCGTTGAGGCGGCCCGAGCACTGGATCCGGATGCCCTTGGCACCGGAACGCATCGAGGTCTGCATCGCCTTGCGCATGGCACGACGGAACTGCACACGACCGGCGAGCTGCTCGGCCACGCCCTGGGCGACCAGCTGCGCGTCGACCTCCGGCTGCTTGACCTCGAGGATGTTCAGCTGCACCTGCTTGCCGGTCAGCTTCTCGAGCTCGCCGCGGATGCGGTCGGCCTCGGCGCCACGGCGGCCGATGACGATGCCCGGACGGGCGGTGTGGATGTCCACCCGGACCCGGTCGCGGGTGCGCTCGATCTCGACCTTGGCGATGCCGGCCCGCTCCATGCCCTTGGACAGCAGCTTGCGGATCGCGACGTCCTCGCCGACGTACGACTTGTACAGCTTGTCGGCGTACCAACGGGACTTGTGGTCCGTCGAGATGCCGAGGCGGAAGCCGTTCGGGTTGATCTTCTGGCCCATTACTTGGAACCGCCCTTCTTGCTGTCAGCAACCACGTCGGCCGGCTGGACCGCCAGCGTGATGTGGCTCGTGCGCTTGTTGATCCGCGTCGCGCGGCCCTGCGCACGAGGACGCCAGCGCTTCATGGTCGGGCCCTCGTCCACACGGCCGACGGTCACGACCAGGTCGCCGCTGTCGAGACCCTCAGTGGTCTCGGCGTTGGCGATCGCGCTCTCCAGCACCTTGTAGACGGTCGCCGAGGCGGCCTGCGGCGCGAACTGCAGCAGGGCCAGGGCCTCGTCGACGGGAAGACCACGGACCATGTCGACGACACGGCGTGCCTTCATCGGCGAGATCCGCACGTAGCGGGCGCTGGCGAAGGCGCCCGGCTGGTCGCCGAGCAGCGACTCGCGGCGCGCGCTCACGCGCTGACGGTCGGTGGTGGTCATCGACGGCGCCCCTTCCGGTCTTCCTTGACGTGCCCGCGGTAGGTGCGGGTGGGAGCGAACTCCCCGAGCTTGTGGCCGACCATGGAGTCGGTCACGAAGACCGGCACGTGCTTGCGGCCGTCGTGCACGGCGATCGTGTGACCGATCATGTCCGGCACGATCATCGACCGGCGCGACCAGGTCTTGATGACGTTGTGGGATCCCTTGTCGTTCTCCGCGTCCACCTTCTTCTGCAGGTGGTCGTCGACGAACGGGCCCTTCTTCAGGCTGCGAGGCATATCTCTTACTTCCTACCCTTGCCGGACTTGCGGCGACGGATGATCTGGGAGTCGGAGGCCTTGCGCTTGCGCGTGCGGCCCTCGGGCTTGCCCCAGGGGGAGACCGGGTGGCGACCACCGGAGGTCTTGCCCTCACCACCACCGTGCGGGTGGTCGACCGGGTTCATGACGACACCACGGACGGTCGGGCGCTTGCCCTTCCAGCGCATGCGGCCGGCCTTGCCCCAGTTGATGTTCGACTGCTCGGCGTTGCCGACCTCGCCGACCGTCGCGCGGCAGCGCACGTCGACGAAGCGCATCTCGCCCGAGGGCATCCGCAGCGTGGCGCGCGAGCCCTCGCGGGCGACCAGCTGGGCGCTCATGCCGGCGGAGCGGGCGATCTTCGCACCGCCACCGGGACGCATCTCCACGCAGTGGATCGTCGTGCCGACCGGGATGTTGCGCAGCGGGAGGTTGTTGCCGGGCTTGATGTCAGCCGTCGGGCCGGACTCGACCGCGGCGCCCTGCGCCAGGTCCCTCGGCGCGATGATGTAGCGCTTCTCGCCGTCGGCGTAGTGCAGCAGCGCGATGCGGGCGGTGCGGTTCGGGTCGTACTCGATGTGCGCGACCTTCGCGGGAACGCCGTCCTTGTCGTAGCGACGGAAGTCGATGATGCGGTAGGCGCGCTTGTGACCGCCACCCTGGTGCCGGGTGGTGATCCGGCCCTGGTTGTTGCGGCCGCCCTTCTTGGGCAGCGGGCGCGTCAGCGACTTCTCCGGCGTCGTCCGGGTCACCTCGACGAAGTCGGCGACCGACGAACCCCGGCGACCCGGGGTGGTCGGCTTGTACTTGCGGATAGCCATTTCTCAGTCCTCGTGATCCAGGTGCCCGGTCAGGAGACCGGACCTCCGAAGATGTCGATGCGGTGGCCCTCGGCGAGGCTGACGATCGCGCGCTTGGTGTCCGGGCGCTTGCCCATGCCGAAGCGCGTGCGACGCGTCTTGCCCTGGCGGTTGATCGTGTTGACCGAGGTGACCTTGACGTTGAACACCTTCTCGACCGCGATCTTGATCTCGGTCTTGTTGGCGTCCGGGCGCACGATGAACGTGTACTTGTTCGCGTCGAGCAGGCCGTAGCTCTTCTCGGACACGACCGGCGCGATCAGCACGTCGCGGTGGTCCTTGTGCAGGGTGCTCACTTGTCAGCCTCCTTCGCCGACGCGGTGCCGTTCACGAACGCGTCGTACGCGCCCTTGGTGAAGACGACGTCGTCGGATGCCAGCACGTCGTAGGTGTTGAGCTGGTCGACGGCCACGATGTGCACCTCGGGCGCGTTGCGCAGCGACAGCCAGGTGAGGGCGTCGGTGCGCTCGAGGACCAGCAGGAAGCGCGAGCGCTCCGAGAGGCCGGTCAGCGCGGCGAGAGCGGCCTTCGTCGACGGCTTGTCACCGGAGACGAGCGACTCGACGACGTGGATCCGGTCGTTGCGGGCCCGGTCGGAGAGGGCGCCACGCAGGGCGGCGGCCTTCATCTTCTTGGGCGTGCGCTGGTCGTAGCTGCGGGGCTGCGGGCCGTGGACGGTGCCACCGCCGGCGAACTGCGGCGCACGGGTCGAGCCCTGGCGCGCGCGGCCGGTCCCCTTCTGCTTGTAGGGCTTCTTGCCACCGCCGCGGACCTCGCCGCGGGTCTTGGTGGCGTGCGTGCCCTGGCGGGCCGCCGCCTGCTGGGCGACCACGACCTGGTGGATCAGCGGGACGTTGACCGCCACGTCGAAGATCTCGGCGGGCAGGTCGACCTTGACGGTCCCGACCTTGGCTGCGTTCTCGGTTGCCATGCTCACGCCTCCTGGATCTTCTTGGCGGCCGAGCGCAGCACCACGAGACCACCCTTGGGGCCGGGAACGGCGCCCTTGAGCAGGATCAGGCCCTTGTCGGCGTCGACCGCGTGGACGGTGACGTTCTGGGTGGTCACGGTGTCCGCACCCATGCGTCCGGCCATCCGCACACCCTTGAAGACGCGGCCCGGCGTGGCGCACGCGCCGATCGAACCGGGCTTGCGGTGGTTGCGGTGGGCACCGTGCGAGGCGGAGACGCCGGAGAAGCCGTGACGCTTCATGGTTCCGGCGAAGCCCTTGCCCTTGCTGGTGCCGGTCACGTCGATCTCCTCGCCGGCGGCGAAGGTGTCGACGGCCAGCTCCTGGCCGATCTCGTAGGCCGAGGCGTCGGCGGTGCGGATCTCCACCAGGTGGCGGCGCGCAGTGGTGCCGGCCTTGGCGAAGTGCCCGGCGCGCGGCTTGTTGACCTTGCGGCCGTCGATCTCGCCGAAGCCGACCTGGACGGCGTTGTAGCCGTCGGTGGTGGGCTGGCGGACCTGGGTGACCACGTTGGTGCGCGCGTCGATCACGGTCACGGGGACGATGCGGTTGTTCTCGTCCCACACCTGGGTCATGCCGAGCTTGGTGCCCAGCAGGCCCTTCACGTTGCGTTCGAAAGTCATCTCGTCAGACCTCAGAGCTTGATCTCGATGTCGACACCGGCGGGGAGGTCGAGTCGCATGAGCGAGTCGACCGTCTTCGGCGTGGGGTCGATGATGTCGATGAGGCGCTTGTGGGTGCGCATCTCGAAGTGCTCGCGGGAGTCCTTGTACTTGTGGGGCGAGCGGATGACGCAGTACACGTTCTTCTCGGTCGGCAGCGGCACGGGGCCGGCGACCTTGGCACCCGTGCGGGTGACGGTGTCCACGATCTTGCGCGCCGAGGTGTCGATCACCTCGTGGTCATAGGCCTTGAGCCTGATGCGGATCTTCTGTCCCGCCATAGGTCTCTCTCGTCCTTAGTCATCTCGTACCAGCCCTTGCGGGCCGGAACCGCGTGCCTTGGTTTCTCGACCAGGCCCCGGGTGAGGCCTGCCGCCCTGCTCCACCACCCGGATCACCGACCCCCGCGGTCGGGCGTGTCGCCTGCACTGAGCGCAACACGAAACCGGGGTCTCGCTGGTCTTTGTTGGTGGCGCCCGACGGGTTCGTCGGGCTGAACCGGGTCTCCTCCTCGCATCGCTGCGAGACCGGTGCGACCGCACGCCAGACACCGGAAACAATCTCGAGGGAGACGCGATTCAGGAGTCAAGGTTGTGTGGCCGCACCCCGGCGACCCGCCGGAGCAACCGGACTATCTTGGCAGAGATCCCGAGCAGGGCCAAATCGGATCGAAGGCGGGGTCCGGAAGGCCGCGGTCCGCGCCCGGAAGGCCGGGCCGGACGAGCAGATCCCGGGCCGTTCGGGCCTCCCGCGCGCGGGCCACGGTCACTACGGTGACGGCCATGATCGCCCGTGACCGACTGCGCAGCCTCCGGGCGGCGGAGGACCAGCGCTTCGTGCGCGAGCACCCCGAGTCCGCGCGCCTCGCCGAGCAGGCCGGGACCTCCCTGCTCGCCGGGGTCCCGATGCCGTGGATGACGCGCTGGCCCGGCGCCTTCCCGGTCTTCGTCGACCACGCCTCCGGCGCGCGGCTCGTCGACGTCGACGGCAACGCCTACGTCGACCTCTGCCTCGGCGACACCGGCGCGATGACCGGTCACGGCCTCACGGAGGTCGCCGACGCGGTGGCGGCCCGGGCGAGGTCCGGTCTCACCACGATGCTGCCCTCCCCCGACGCGGTGTGGGTGGGTGCGGAGCTGGCGCGGCGCTTCGGCCTCCCGCGGTGGCAGATGGCGATGTCGGCCACCGACGCGAACCGCTTCGTGCTCCGCTTCGCCCGGCACCTGACCGGCCGGCCCCGGATCGCGGTGATGGACTGGTGCTACCACGGCACCGTCGACGAGACCCTCGCGGTGCTGCACGGCGACCGGGTCGTCGCCCGGCCCGGGGCCCTGGGGCCGCAGGTCGACGTCGCCGAGACCACCGCGGTGGTGCCCTTCAACGACGTGGACGCCCTCGACCGCCGCCTCGCGCAGGGCGACGTGGCCTGCCTGCTCATGGAGCCCGCCCTGACCAACATCGGCATCGTCCTGCCCGAGGAGGGCTACCTCGACGCCGTCCGCGAGGTGACCCGTCGCCACGGCGTCCTGCTGGTCAACGACGAGACCCACACGCTCTGCGCCGGACCGGGCGGCGCCACGGCGGCCTGGGGACTCGATCCCGACTTCGTGGTCGTCGGCAAGCCCATCGGCGGCGGCGTGCCGGTCGCGGCGTACGGCATGAGCGCCGAGGTCGCCGAGCGACTCGCCGGTCCGATGCTCGGCCACGACATCGACGTCGCCGGGGTCGGCGGCACGCTGACCGGCAACGCCCTCGCCATGGCGGCCGTGCGCGCCACGCTGTCGACCGCGCTGCGCGAGCCGGAATTCGCGGCGGCGTTCCCGCTGGCGGAGCGGTTCACCGACGGGGTCGCCGGCGTCATCGCGCAGCACGCCCTGCCCTGGCACGTCCAGCGGCTGGGCTGCCGCGCGGAGTACTGGTTCTGCCCGCCCCCGCGCAACGGGGCCGACGCGGCCGCGGCGGTGGACGAGGAGCTCGAGGGGCTCTTCCACCTGTGGGCGCTCAACCGCGGCGTGCTGCTGACGCCGTTCCACAACATGGCGCTCTTCTCGCCCCACCACGGCCCGGCCGACGTGGACCGCCACACCGAGGTCTTCAGCGAGGCCGTCGAGGCGCTGCTGCGGTGACCGGCCCGGCGTGCCCGGCGTGCCCGCCGGACCCGGGCGCCACGATCAGACGCGGGTGTACCGCAGGTCGGTGATGGCGCGGCCAGCGGCGATCCCCTTGCGCTCGAAGCGGGTCACCGGACGGTCCGGCCAGCGCTCGACGACGCCGCCCTGCAGGGCGGGCTCGGCGTCGAGGACCTCCACCATCTGCCGGGCGTAGTCGGCCCAGTCGGTCGCCAGCCGCCAGGAGGCGCCCGGCGCGAGCCGGGAGGCGGCCAGCGCGGCGAACCCGGGGCTGACCAGCCGCCTCTTGTGGTGGCGTTTCTTGTGCCACGGGTCCGGGAAGAACGTCCACAGCTCGGCGAGGCTGCCGGGCTCGAGCAGGTGCTCCATCGACCAGACCGCGTCGACCGAGCAGAACCGGACGTTCGTGGCGCCGGTCTCCCCCACCCGGCCGAGGGCGTCGGCGACACCCGGGCGCCACACCTCGAGGGCGAGCACGTCGCACTCCGGCCGCGCGGCCGCCAGGGCCGCGGTGGCCTCGCCGATGCCCGAGCCGATCTCGACGATCAGCGGCGCCTCGCGGCCGAACCAGTCGCGCCAGGCGAAGCCGGGCCGGTCGACCGCCTCGTCGGGAACGACCCAGGCCTCGTGGTGCGCGTCCCACCCCGCCTGCTGCCGCGGGGTGAACCGGTTCCCGCGACGCGAGTAGCTCAGCACCTCCCGCATCCGCCGGCCGTCGTCGGTCAGCTTGTGGTGCGGGCGTGCGGGCCGCACGCCGTGAGCGTCGTTCATCGCTGCCATTCTCCCGTGGCCGTGGCTGGACATGCAGAACGGCCCCGGACCGGGGTCCGGGGCCGTTCTGGTGGATCAGCTGGTCAGCGACCAGCGAGGATCACTTCGTGATCTTGGTGACCCGGCCGGCGCCGACCGTGCGGCCGCCCTCACGGATCGCGAACCGCAGGCCCTCGTCCATGGCGATGGGCTGGATGAGCTCGACCGACATCTCGGTGTTGTCACCCGGCATGACCATCTCGGTGCCCTCGGGGAGGGTCACGACGCCGGTCACGTCCGTCGTACGGAAGTAGAACTGCGGGCGGTAGTTGTTGAAGAACGGCGTGTGGCGGCCGCCCTCCTCCTTCGAGAGGATGTAGACCGAGGCCTCGAAGTTGGTGTGCGGGGTGGTGGTGCCCGGCTTCACGACGACCATGCCGCGCTCGACGTCCTCGCGCTTGGTGCCGCGGAGGAGCAGGCCGACGTTCTCGCCCGCCTGGCCCTCGTCGAGGAGCTTGCGGAACATCTCGACGCCGGTGACCGTCGTCTTCTGCGACTTGTCGCGGATGCCGACGAGCTCGACCTCCTCGTTCACCTTGACGATGCCGCGCTCGATGCGACCGGTGATGACGGTGCCACGACCGGTGATCGTGAAGACGTCCTCGACCGGCATCAGGAACGGCTTGTCGGTGTCACGCTCGGGGGTCGGGATGTAGTCGTCGACCGCCTGCATGAGCTCGGCCACCGACTCGCCCCACTTGGCGTCGCCGTTGAGGGCCGGGAAGGCCGCCACGCGCACGACGGGGATGTCGTCGCCCGGGAACTCGTACTCGGAGAGGAGCTCGCGCACCTCCATCTCGACGAGCTCGATGAGCTCCTCGTCGTCGACCATGTCGCACTTGTTCAGGGCGACGACCAGGGCGGGGACGCCGACCTGGCGGGCGAGCAGCACGTGCTCACGGGTCTGCGGCATCGGGCCGTCGGTCGCGGCCACCACCAGGATGGCGCCGTCCATCTGCGCCGCACCGGTGATCATGTTCTTGATGTAGTCCGCGTGACCCGGGCAGTCGACGTGGGCGTAGTGACGGTTCTCCGTCTGGTACTCGACGTGCGCGATCGAGATGGTGATGCCGCGCTGGCGCTCCTCGGGAGCCTTGTCGATCTCGTCGAACGGCGTGAACGGGTTCAGCTCCGGGTGCTTGTCGTGCAGCACCTTGGTGATCGCTGCCGTCAGCGTCGTCTTGCCGTGGTCGATGTGACCGATGGTGCCGATGTTGACGTGCGGCTTGTTCCGCTCGAACTTCGCCTTAGCCACGGTGGGCTCCTCCTGGTGTGTTGTTACTTGACTCGTACTGAAAGGGGGGTGCCGAGGGTCCCGGACGATTACTCGCCGCGGACCTTCTTGATGATCTCGTCGGCGATGTTCGTGGGAACCTCGGCGTACGAGTCGAACTCCATCGAGTACGAAGCCTGGCCGGAGGTCTTGGACCTCAGGTCGCCAACGTACCCGAACATCTCGGACAGCGGCACGAGCGCGTTGACGACCATGTCGCCGTGGCGCTCCTCCTGTGCCTGGATCTGGCCGCGGCGGCTGTTGATGTCGCCGATGACCGTGCCGAGGAAGCTCTCGGGCGTGGTCACCTCGACGGCGAACATCGGCTCCAGCAGCACCGGCTTGGCCATGCGGGCGGCCTCCTTGAAGGCCTGGTTGCCGGCGATCTTGAACGCGAGCTCGGAGGAGTCCACGTCGTGGTAGGCGCCGTCCTCGAGGGTGAACTTGACGTCCACCATCGGGAAGCCCGCGAGGATGCCGAACTCCATGGCCTCCTGGCCACCCTGGTCGACCGACGGGATGTACTCGCGCGGCACGCGACCACCGGTGACGTTGTTGGCGAACTCGTAGCCCGCGCCGGCGCCGGTCTCGGGGTCGATGTTCGGCCCGAGGGAGACGACGACCTTCGCGAACTGGCCCGAACCACCGGTCTGCTTCTTGTGGGTGTAGCTGTGGTTCGTGACCTCCTTGCGGAGGGTCTCGCGGTAGGCCACCTGCGGCTTGCCGACGGTCGCCTCGACGCGGAACTCGCGCTTCATCCGGTCGACGAGGATCTCCAGGTGGAGCTCACCCATGCCGGCGATGATCGTCTGGCCGGTCTCCTCGTCGGTCTTGACCGTGAAGGTCGGGTCCTCGTCGGAGAGCCGCTGGATCGCGATCGAGAGCTTCTCCTGGTCGCTCTTGGTCTTCGGCTCGATGGCGACCTCGATCACCGGGGCCGGGAAGGTCATGGACTCCAGGACGACCGGGTGGGCCTGGTCGCACAGCGTGTGACCGGTCTTGGTGTCCTTCAGGCCCATCACGGCCACGATCTGGCCGGCGCCGACCGACGCGATCTCCTCACGCTTGTTGGCGTGCATCTGGTAGACCTTGCCGATCCGCTCCTTGCGCCCGTTGACCGAGTTCAGCACCGTGGAGCCCGCCTCGAGCTTGCCCGAGTAGACCCGGACGTAGATCAGCTTGCCGAGGTGGGGGTCGGAGGCGATCTTGTAGGCCAGCCCGGAGAACGGCTCGTCGTCCGACGGCTTGCGGACGATCGCCTCCTCCTCGTTGTTGACGGCGTGGCCCTTGATGCCGTCGACGTCGAGCGGCGAGGGGAGGTACTTCACGACCGCGTCGAGCAGCGGCTGCACGCCCTTGTTCTTGAACGCGGTGCCGCACAGCACCGGGTTGACCTTGTCGGCCAGGGTGGCACGACGGATCGCGGCCTCGAGCTCCTCGACGGAGAGGTCCTCGCCCTCGAGGTACTTCTCCATGATCGCGTCGTCGGCCTCGGAGAGGGTCTCGAGGAACTTCTCGCGCCACTCGGCGGCCTGCTCGGCCATCTCGGCGGGAATCTCCTCGACCTCGTAGTCCTCGCCCATCTTGGTCTCGCCGCGCCAGGTCAGGGCACGCATGCCGACCAGGTCGATGACACCGAGGAAGTCCGACTCCGCACCGATGGGGAGCTGGAGGACCAGCGGGGTGGAGTTGAGGCGCTCGATCATCATGTCGACGCAGCGGAAGAAGTCCGCGCCGGTGCGGTCGAGCTTGTTGACGAAGCACATCCGCGGCACGGAGTACTTGTTGGCCTGGCGCCACACGGTCATGGTCTGCGGCTCGACGCCGGCGACGCCGTCGAAGACCGCGACGGACCCGTCGAGGACGCGGAGCGAGCGCTCGACCTCGGCCGTGAAGTCCACGTGGCCGGGCGTGTCGATGATGTTGATCTGGTGGTCCTTCCACCAGCAGGTCGTCGCGGCGGAGGTGATGGTGATGCCGCGCTCCTGCTCCTGCTCCATCCAGTCCATGACGGCAGCCCCGTCGTGGACCTCACCGATCTTGTACGAGATGCCGGTGTAGAAGAGGATCCGCTCGGTGGTGGTGGTCTTACCGGCATCGATGTGCGCCATGATGCCGATGTTGCGGACCTTGTTGAGGTCAGTGGTGATGTCGACGGCCACGGTTAGTCGTGATCCCCTCGGTGGAAGTAATGATGGTTGGCGACCGGCGGCGCCCGCCCGCGGTGGCGGGCCGGCACCGCCGTACGGTCACCAGCGGTAGTGGGAGAAGGCCTTGTTGGACTCGGCCATCTTGTGAGTGTCCTCGCGACGCTTCACCGCGGCACCAAGGCCGTTGGAGGCGTCCAGGATCTCGTTCATCAGGCGCTCGGACATCGTCTTCTCACGACGGTCCTGGGCGTAGCCGACCAGCCAGCGCAGCGCCAGCGTGGTGCCACGGCCGCCCTTGACCTCGATCGGGACCTGGTAGGTCGCACCGCCGACGCGGCGGGGCTTGACCTCGATGGCCGGCTTGACGTTGTCGAGAGCACGCTTGAGCGTCAGCACCGGGTCGGTGCCGGTCTTCTCGCGGCAGCCCTCGAGGGCGCTGTAGACGATGCGCTGCGCGACCTGCTTCTTGCCGTCCTGGAGGATCTTGCTGACGAGCTGGGAGACCAGCTGCGAGCCGTAGACGGGGTCGATGTCGATCGGGCGCTTCGGCGCGGGACCCTTGCGCGGCATATCAGCTCTTCTCCTTCTTGGCGCCGTAGCGGCTGCGAGCCTGCTTGCGGTTCTTCACGCCCTGCGTGTCGAGCGTGCCGCGGATGATCTTGTAGCGGACACCGGGAAGGTCCTTCACACGACCGCCGCGGACGAGCACGATCGAGTGCTCCTGGAGGTTGTGGCCCACGCCCGGGATGTAAGCGGTGACCTCGACGCCGCTGCTCAGGCGCACACGGGCGACCTTGCGGAGGGCGGAGTTCGGCTTCTTCGGGGTGGTGGTGTAGACGCGCGTGCAGACGCCTCGGCGCTGCGGCGATCCCTTGAGGGCAGGCGTCTTGTTCTTCGACACCTTGTCCTGGCGGCCCTTGCGGACCAGCTGCTGAATGGTGGGCACCGGGTGGTTCCCCTTCTTGTTCTCTAGTCAGAACCCGACGCCTTGCCGGGCACGATGATGTTGCCTGTCGTGCTTGTGCCTGTTGGATGAGTGCTGGCGCCGCTCGCGGCCGAGCCGGTGGGCTGCGGACGCGGGCTATTTCCGAGCACGCGCAACGGTCTGGTCGTCCCAGACACGAGGAATGAGATTACTCGGTCGCTGAACACGGGTCAAAACGGTGCGCCACCCGCCCTGCAGGTGTGCTAGGACGGCGACCGCGAGCAGCACCCCGACGATGGTCAGCGCCCCTCCCGAGACGAGGGTCCAGCGGGGCCCGACGTGCTCCCCGATCCACCCGATGATGGGCGACCCGATCGGCGTCCCACCCATCACGATCGTCATGTAGAGCGCCATCACCCGCCCGCGCAGCGCGGGGTCGGACTCCAGCTGCATCGTGGCGTTGGCCGAGTTGAGCAGGGTCAGCGTGCACAGCCCGATCAGCGGCACGAAGGCCGCGAAGGCGACGTACGACGGGAGCAGGCCGGCGACGATGTTGGCCACGCCGAACCCGAGCGCGGCGAGCACGAGCAGCCGCATCCGGATCCGGGTGCGGCGGGCGGCCAGCAGCGCGCCCACCAGCGAGCCGACGGCCATCGCCGAGCCGAGGATGCCGAACTCGCCGGCCCCCTTGCCGAACACCTGGGTGGCCATCAGCGCCGAGGTGATCTGGAAGTTCATCCCGAAGGTGCCCGCGAAGAACACCATGATCAGGATCATCACCATCTTGGGCTGGCTGCGGATGTAGCGGACGCCCTCGAGCAGCATGCCGGGCGTGCGCGGGCGCAGCTCGGCGGTGTGCAGCAGCGCCGGGTCCATCCGCCGCAGCTGGTAGATCACCGCGGCGTAGGACAGCGCGTTGATCAGGATCACCCAGCCGGTCGCGCTCACTCCCCCGCCCAGCGCGCCGATCATCAGCCCCGCGAGGCCGGGGCCGGCGATCCGCGCGACGTTGAAGGTCGCAGAGTTCAGGCCGACCGCGTTGGTGAGGTCGTCGGGCCCGACCATCTCGGAGACGAAGGACTGGCGGGCGGGCGCGTCGAAGGCCGAGCCGATGCCGAAAACGAAGGCCAGCACGTAGACGTGCCAGGTCTGCGCCACCCCGGCCACGGCGATCACGCCGAGCAGCAGCGAGGTCGCGGCCATCGCCAGCTGGGTCAGCTGCAGCAGCCGGCGCTTGGGCATCCGGTCGGCGATCACGCCGGCGTACGGCGAGAGCAGCAGCACCGGCAGGAACTGCAGGCCGGTGGTGATGCCGATCGCCGTGCCGCTCTGCCCGGAGAGCTGCAGCACCAGCCAGTCCTGCGCGATCCGCTGCATCCAGGTGCCGATGTTCGACACCACGCTGCCGAGGAGGTAGCGGCGGTAGTTCGGGTTGGCCAGGGCACGGAAGGTGGGGCTCAAGAGTGTCGATCGGTCCTTCGGGTCAGTCGCGTTGGGCGAGTCGGTCGAGGATGGGGGCGGCCTGGCGGAGCACGGCCCGCTCCTCGGGGGCCAGGTCGCGCAGCTGCAGCGCCAGCCAGGCGTCGCGGCGGGCGCGGTCGGCGCGGAGCGTGCGGCGGCCGGCGTCGGTCAGGGTCACCAGCACCTGGCGCCCGTCGGTCTCGTGGGCCCGGCGGGCGACGTACCCGCCCTCCTCGAGGCAGTTGACGGTCCGGGTCATGCTGGGCGGCTGCACCCGCTCCTGGGCGGCGAGCTCGCCGATGGGCAGGTCGCCGTTGCGGTGCAGGCAGCCGAGCACGGCCATCTGGTTCATGCTCAGCTCGTTGTCGGGGTGGCGCTCGTTGGCCAGGCGGCGACGCAGGCGCATCACCGAGAGCCGGAGCTCGGCGGCGAGCCCGGCGTCGGTCCTGGAAACCTTCTCCACGGTCGGCATGTCGTTAGCCCAACTCATTACCCGTGCTAACTATTCCGTCGAGTTGGGCCTCCCCGTGACATGAGTCGGGCCTCCCCGCGCCACTGGGACGCGGGGAGGCCCGACCCAGGGTCCGACCCGGGCCAGACGGACCCCGGCTCAGCCGCTCAGGCGTTCAGCCAGCCCGTGATCGGGTGGATCGCGAAGTAGACGACGAACAGCGCGGCGATCACCCACAGCAGGACGTGCACCTCGGCGGCCTTGCCGCGCACGAACTTGATCAGCGCGTAGCTGACGAAGCCGGCCCCGATGCCGACCGTGATCGAGTAGGTGAACGGCATCAGCGCGATCGTCAGGAACGCCGGGATGGCGATCTCGACGTCGTCCCAGTCGATGCCCTTGACCTGGCGCATCATCAGGAAGCCGACCAGCACCAGGGCGGGCACGGCGGCCTCGCTCGGGATGACGTCGACCAGCGTCGCGAACGGCATCGCCAGCAGGAAGAGGACGCCCGTGACGACCGGGGCGAGACCCGTGCGCGCCCCCTCGCCGACGCCGGAGGCGGACTCGATGAACGCGGTGTTGGACGAGACGCCGCCCACGCCACCGGCGCTGGCGGCCAGCGCGTCGACCACGAGGATGTTCCGCGACCGCGGGGGCATGCCCTCCTCGTCGAGCAGTCCGGCCTCCGCGCCGATCGCGGTCATCGTGCCGAGCAGGTCGAAGAAGTCCGCGAGGACCAGCGTGAAGAGCAGCAGGACCGCCGTGACCACGCCGGCGGACTGGAAGGAGCCGAGCAGGTTGAAGTGACCGAGTGTGCCGAGGTCGGGGGAGCTGACGATCTGGCTCGGCAGCTTGGGGACGTTGAGGCCCCAGCCGTCGGGGTTCGTCGCCGACTTCACGCCCTGGTGGCCGATCGCCTCCACGACGATCGCCACGACCGTGGTCGCGAGGATCGAGATCAGGATCGCGCCCTTGACCCGCAGCACCCACAGGGCGACGACGAGGGCCAGGCCGACCAGGAAGACGAACACCGGCCACCCCGACAGCGTCCCGCTCGAGCCGAGCTGGACCGGCGTACCGGCACCGGTGCCGACGAAGCCCGCGTCGGCGAAGCCGATCAGCGCGATGAACAGGCCGATGCCGACCGAGATCGCGACCTTCAGCTGGGTGGGCACCGCGCGGAACACGGCGGTCCGGAAGCCGGTCAGGACCAGCAGCAGGATGATCAGGCCCTCGATCACCACCAGCCCCATCGCGTCGGCCCAGGTCATCTGGCTGGCCACGGAGAAGGCGACGAAGGCGTTGAGGCCGAGGCCGGTCGCGATCGACAGCGGGAAGTTCGCGACCAGGCCCATCGCGATCGACATGACGCCGGCGACCAGGGCCGTGCCGGCCGCGATCATCGCGAAGTTGTCGCTCGTGCCGCCCAGGAACCCGCCGTGCGCGTCCTTGGCGCCGGACAGGATGATCGGGTTCAGCACGATGATGTAGGCCATCGTGAAGAAGGTGACCAGGCCGCCGCGCAGCTCGCGCCCGACGGTCGAGCCACGCTCGGAGATCTTGAAGAAACCGTCGAGGCCGCCGGCGGGACGCCGGCTGCGGCTGGTGGTCTCGCTGGCAGCTCTGCGCTGATTGCTCACGGGCGGACATTGTGGCAGAGCCCGGCGCCGCCGCCTACAACACGCCCCACGGCACCGGGTGGACTAGCGTGGAGGTGTGGACCTCCGCGACGAGCAGCCGATGCAGCACGAGATCGGCAACCGCACCTACTTCGTGGCCGACGTCGAGCCCCTCGACGTCGACGGGGTGCGCACGGTCGAGGTGGGCACGGCCCTGTGGCTGCTCGCGTTCCTCGCGCTGCTGCCGTTCTACGGCCGCCTCCAGGACTCGGGCAACCTGTGGTGGCTGTGGACCTGCCTGGCCGGCTTCGGGCTCGGGCTGTTCGGCCTGGAGTACTGCCGGCGGCGGCGCCGGCGCCGCGCGGACGCCCGCACGCCCGAGTGACCCGGGTCGTCCGCCTGAGCGGGTCCCCTGACCACCGCTCGTGCGGACGACCCGTCAGAGCGACTCGAGGTCGTCGGGGGTGAGGGTGTCGACGACCGGCTCGGGCAGCGGCAGCGGCTCGTGCTTCTTGGCCAGCCGCACCTCGGAGTGGGCACCGCAGCCGTGGTCGAACGACACGACCCGGCCGTCGTCGTTGGCGTCGCCGTTGGCGCACACCCCGAACAGCTCCGAGAGCGGGCCGGCGAGGCGCATCAGGAACCCGCAGCTGGTGCAGCTGTCCGGCGCCGACTGCGCCAGGGGCGAGCCCGGACCGCCGTCGCCGTCGTACCAGCGCTGGGCGGCGACCTCACGGCCCTCCGGCGAGAGCGTGCGGACCCGGCCGAGGCCGAGGTCCTGGGCCACCTGGCGGACCTGCGCCTTGTCGTCGGCGTCGAGCGGGTCGTCGCCGAAGGAGTAGGTGGGGACCAGTCGCGGGTCGTCGTCGGCGACCGGCAGCAGGTCGCCCGGGGACAGGTCGCCGGGCTTGAGCCGCTCGCGGTAGGGGACCCACTCGGGGGCCACGATCGCCTCGGCGCCCGGGATCAGCACGACCTCGTCGACGGTGACCTTCTTCTGCCGCGGCGCCCGGGCCACGGTGACCGACCAGCGCCAGCCGACGTACCCGGCCCGCTCGCAGGCGAACAGGTGGGTGACCAGCCGCTCGCCCTCGGCGACGTGGTCGAGGTGCTCGCCCACGTCGGCGGCGTCGACCTCGTCCAGCAGCGCGGCGCGGGCAGCGTCGACCGCCGCGACGGCGGCGGCATCGGGCTTGGTGCGCACGGAGGTCATCACAGGCGAAATCATGACCCATCGCCCCAGCCGCTGTCAGGTCGACCCCGCCACGCGGGTCCGTGTCGCCCCGCCCGGTGGCCCGCGGGAGCAGGCAGGATGGAGGCATGAGCGCCCCCCGCCCCGACTCCTCGACCGGGAGCCGGCACGCGCCGGACCCGGCCGTCGGTGCCGCGGACCCGGGGGCCGGGGGCCGGGCCGGTCCTGGTGCCGGCGGCCGTGGTGGCGGCGTGGGTGGTGGCCTGGGGCGCGGGCTCGGGTCGACCGCCCGGTTCGGCGCCCGCGGGGTGCGCGGCGCCGTACGGGCCACCGGCCGTGCCGGGCGGTGGACGGTGGGCCAGGCCCGCCGGGCCGCCCGCGCCGAGGGTGCCGGCGACTCCGGCCTGTCCCGGCTGATCGAGATGCACGCGTTCAACACCGCCGGCGACGCCGCGGTCGCGATCTCCTTGGCCGGCACCCTCTTCTTCCAGGTCCCGACCGGCGAGGCCCGCGGCCAGGTGGCCCTCTTCCTCGGCCTGACCATGCTGCCGTTCGCGATCGTGGCGCCGCTGATCGGACCGTTCCTGGACCGGTTCAGCCACGGCCGCCGCTGGGCGATCGGCGCCACGATGGCGATCCGCGGGTTCCTGTGCTGGGTGCTCGCCACGGCCGTGGTCGACCAGTCGATCTGGCTCTTCCCGGCCGCGCTTGGCGTGCTCGTCGCGTCGAAGGCGTACGGCGTGACCCGTGCGGCCGCCGTGCCCCGGCTGACACCACGCAACCTGACCCTGGTGAAGGCGAACGCCCGCATCTCGCTCGCCGGGATCGTCGGGGCGACGGTCTCGGCGCCGATCGCCGCGCTGGCCTCGACGGTGGGACCGGAGTGGTCGCTGCGCTACGCGTTCGCGCTCTTCGTGGTCGCCACCGTGCTGGCGATCCTGCTGCCGGCGAAGGTCGACTCGAGCGTGGGCGAGGTCCGGCTGGCGCTGCCCGCGGGCCCCTCCTCCGCCGTGTCCGGCCCCGCGGGCTCCTCCCCCGGCTCCCCGGGCGCCCCGGCCGGCGCGGCGGCGGCGCGGATGCCCCCGGCGGTCGCGTTCGCGCTGCGGGCCAACGCCGGTCCGCGGTGGCTCTCGGGGTTCCTGGTGATGTTCATGGCGTTCCTGCTGCGCGAGAACCCGATCGGCGGCTGGGACCCCAAGGTGCTGCTCGCGATCGTGGTCGGCGCGGCGGGTGCCGGCAACACCGCCGGCATCGCGATCGGCTCCCTGACCCGCCGGGTGAAGCCGGCGGTCACGGTGGTGCTCGCGCTGGTCGCCGACGCGGTGATGGTGCTGCTGGCCGCGCTGTTCTACGGGGTGGTCACCGTCGCGCTGCTCGGCCTCACCGCCGGGCTCGCGCAGGCGCTGGCCAAGCTGTCGCTCGACGCCACGATCCAGCGCGACGTGCCCGAGCGGGTGCAGTCGAGCGCGTTCGCGCGGTCCGACACCACGCTCCAGCTCGCCTGGGTGATCGGCGGGTTCCTCGGCATCGCGCTGCCGCTGATCCCCCGGCTCGGCCTCGGCGTCGCCTGCGCGGTGCTGGCCGCCTGGACGGTCTACGTGCTCGCGACCCGGCCGGCCGGGGCACGGCCGGTGGGGACGGGCTGAGGGTCGGACCCGGGCGGGTTGCGGGCCGGCGCGGCCCGTCGTACGCCGGGGGTTGTCGGCCCGTTCCTCGCCTGATGGGCGGTGCAGCGGCCCTCAACCGCAGGAATCCCCGACCGACCGGGGATTCCTGCAGTCAGAGCTCCAGCTCGTCGGCCAGCGCGCGGAGCAGCTTGGCGGTGGGGCGGGCGGTCCGGGCGTCGGGGTGCCGGCCGTGGCGGTAGCCCTCGCCGATGCCGTCGAGCAGCCGGATCAGGTCCTCGACGATCGGCACCATCTCCTCGGGCCGCTTGCGCCGGGCGGCGGCCTGGCTGCGGGAGACCGAGGCGGGCTTGTCGAGGATCCGGACCTGGAGGGCCTGGTCGCCGCGACGGCCCTGGGCGATGCCGAACTCGACGCGGGTGCCGGCCTTGAGGCTGGGGGTCCCGGGAGGCAGCGCCTCGGCGCGCACGTAGACGTCGGGGCCCTCGTCCTGGGACAGGAAGCCGAAGCCCTTCTCGGCGTCGAACCACTTCACCTTGCCAGTGGGCACGGTCTGACCTCTCGTGTGCGGGACCACGACCCGGTGCCGTGGAGTGGGCAAGCCTATGTCGGCGCGCGCGGGGGTCGCCAACCAGTTCAGCGGCGCAGCGCCTCGTTCATCGAGCCGGAGCGGAACCCGCGGGCGTCGAGCACCGCCCGGGGGAAGCCCGCGCCCTCCGCCGCGGCCTCGACGGCGGCGGTGAGCGGCGCGCCGGGCCGCAGCGGGCCGGTCAGCAGGTCGCGGTCGAGCTCGACCGAGGCGCGGTCGCCGAGGTCGCGGACCCGCAGGTCGCGGAGGGGCACTCCGTGCTGCGCGAGCAGGGCGCGTACGGCGGCCTCCGCCCGCTCCACCCGGGCCAGCCGGTGGGGGGTGACCTCGATCCCGTAGGCGACCCGGCTCGACAGGCACGCGGCGGCGGGCTTGTCCCACGTGGGCAGCCCCCAGCGCCGGGACGCCTCCCGCACCTGGGCCTTGGTGAGCCCGGCGTCGCGCAGCGGCGTGATGGCGCCCCGCTCGGCGGCGGCGCGGATGCCGGGACGGAAGCCCGCGACCGCGTCGTCGGCGTTGGTGCCGGTCGCGACCCGGGCCAGGCCGCGCTCGGCCGCGAGCGGAGCCAGCACGTCGAGCAGCTCGGCCTTGCAGAAGAAGCACCGGTCGGCGCCGTTGGCGCGGTAGCCCTCGCGCTCCATCTCGCGGGTGCGGGGGGTCAGCACCGGCACGCCGAGGGACTCGGCGAACTCCCGGGCCGGGTCGCGCTCCGCCTGCGGCAGCGAGTCGGAGTAGCCGGTGGCCGCGGCCACCCGGTCCGGCCCGAGCGCGCGCACGGCGGCGGCGAGGAGCAGCGCGCTGTCGGCCCCGCCGCTGTAGGCCACCAGCACCGAGCCGTGCTCGCGGAGGTCGGCCTCCAGGGCCGCGAGCCGGGTGGTGAGCAGGTGCTCCTCCAGCCAGCCGGGGAACTCCTCGAGGCTCTCCAGCACCACGTGGGTGCCCGCCGCGAGCAGCTCCGCGCGGCGGCAGCCCCCGGTCAGCACCGAGACGCTCAGCGCGCCGGCGGCCAGCGCGCCCTCCACGTCGTGGACGTGGTCGCCGACGTAGATGCTCGCGCCCTCCCGGGCCAGCGCGTCGGCCTTGCCCACGCCCCACACCCAGCCCTCGAGGTGGTCGACGTCGAGCGCGAGGTGGTCGACGTGGCGCTGGGCGTTCTCCGGGAACTTGCCGGTCACGACGACCACGCGGCCACGCTGGCGGCGCACCGCCTCGATCGCCTCGTGGGCGCCGGGCAGCGCCGGGACCGGGGCGATCGCGTGGTCGGGGTAGAGCGCCCGGAACCGGTCCCCCGCCGGGCCGACGGCCTCCTCGGCCAGGTGCGGCGCGAGCAGGTGGTCCAGCGGCGGTCCGAGGCGGGCGGTCATCTCGGCCACCGGGAACTCCACGCCGAGCTCGGCGCCCAGGGCGGTCAGGACCGCGGCGAAGCCCGGCACGGTGTCGATCAGCGTCATGTCGAGGTCGAAACCGACCACGAGCTCCCGCTGGGTGCTGGGCGGCGGGGGCGTGCTGGGCATGCGCCAAGGGTAGGTGGCCCGGCCGCGGCGCAGCCGGCCCCGGGGTGGCATCGGTGGAGAACGGCTGCCACGCTGGGCCGTCCTG
This sequence comes from uncultured Actinomycetota bacterium, assembly GCA_963826155.1. Lineage (GTDB taxonomy): Bacteria > Actinomycetota > Actinomycetes > Propionibacteriales > Nocardioidaceae > Nocardioides. Next base: position 3,072,086 of record CAWGVX010000002.1, read on the forward strand.
GGCCACAATGTCGGCTTCGCGTCCGCGGGGACGCGAGCGGAGTGACGAGAGCGAGGGACGGTGCGTCGAGCAAGGAGAGCGGCGGCTGCCGTGGCCACGGGCCTGCTGGCCGGGGTGTGCGGGCTGGCCGGGCTGGCCGGTCCCGTCGCATCGGCCGCGTCGGCCGCGCCCGGGCCCTCGACGCTCTACCTCGTCACGCTCGCGGGTCCCGGCACGTCCGGGTCCCACGGCCCCGCGCCGGCCCCGCTGCGCCGGCTGCAGCTCGAGCACCGCCAGGACCGGGTGCTCGCCGGCGTCGGCTCCCCGACGCCGGTCTACCGCTGGACCACCGCTCTCGACGGCTTCGCGGTGCCGCTGACCCGCCGGCAGGCCGCCGAGCTCAGTGCCGACCCCCGGGTGGCGCTGGTCGAGAAGAACTCCGTCCGCCCGCTCGCGAGCAGCAGCAGGAGCGCCGACGCCTCCGGCGTCCCCGGGACCGGGCACCGTCGCGGTGGTGCCGGCACCGTGATCGGGATCGTGGACACCGGGATCTGGCCGGAGAGCCCGCTGTTCGCGGCGCTGCCCGGCCTGGGCCGCGCGCCCGGCCGGTTCCACGGCGCCTGCGAGGACGGTGACGGCTGGAGCGCCGACACCTGCAACCGCAAGGTGGTCGGGGCCCGGTGGTTCGTCGACGGCTTCGGCGCCGACCGGGTCCGCAGCACCGCCTCGCTCTCCCCGCGCGACGACGACGGGCACGGCAGCGAGATGGCCTCGATCGCGGCGGGCAACGCCGGCACCACCGTCGAGGTCCGCGACCAGCGGCTCGGCAGCTACGGCGGCGTGGCCCCGCAGGCCCGGCTGGCGGTCTACAAGGCGTGCTGGACGGCGCCGGACCCCGACGACGACGGCTGTGCGACCGCCGACCTGGTGACCGCGATCGACCAGGCCACCCGCGACGGCGTCGACGTCCTGAACCTCTCGGTGGGCGGCCCCAGCCAGCTCGACACCGTGGAGCGGGCCCTGCTCGGCGCGGCCGAGGCCGACGTCGTGGTGGTCGGCGCGGCCGGCAACCAGGCCGGACGCGCCTACGCCGCGCACCCGGCGCCCTGGGTGACCACCGTGGGCAGCACCACCGGGGTCGTACGCCGGGGCCGGGTGGTGGCCGGTGACCTGCGGCTGACCGGCGCGATGGCCGCCACCCGCGGCGTCGGCCCCGCACCGCTGGTGCGGGGCGCCGACGTCGCCGCCCCCGACGCCACCCGCGCCCAGGCCCGGGTCTGCGCACCGGGCAGCCTGGACGCCGGCCGGGTCCGCGGCGCGATCGTCCTGTGCGAGCGCGGCGCGATCGGCCGGGTGGACAAGTCCGCGGCGGTGCTGACCGCCGACGGCGCGGGCATGGTGCTGCTCAACCACACCGGCCGTGGCGTGGCCGCGGACTTCCACAGCGTGCCGACCGTCCACCTGGACGCCCACGACGCCACGACGCTGCGCCGCTGGGCGGCCCGCCACCCGGACGCCCGGGTGGCGCTGCGCCCGGTCGGCGTGAGCCGGCCGCCCGCCCGGGTGACGGCCTGGTCACCGACTGGCGACCCGACCTCGGCGACCCTCAAGCCCGACGTCGTCGCACCGGGGGCCGGGCTGCTGGGCGCAGTGCCTCCCGCCGTCCGTGACACCCGCTGGGACTTCGTGTCGGGCTCGTCGGCGGCCACGGCGTACACCAGCGGCACCGCGGCCCTGCTGCGCGCCGCGCACCGGGCGTGGCCGGCGCCGGTCGTCCGCTCGGCGCTCGCCACGAGCGCCGTCCCGCTGGCCGGCGCCCCCAGTGCCCTGCGGGCCGGAGCCGGGCGGGTCCGCCCGCAGCCGGCGGCACGGCCCGGCGTCGTGTACGACGTGGCCCCCGGCGACTACCGCGCCTGGCTCGACGGGCGGCTCCCGGCGGACCGGCTCAACACCCCCTCGCTGCTGCTCCGGGGCGAGCAGGACCTCGCGCACCGCACGATCACCAACTCCGGGCACCGCCCGCTGTACTTCTCCTCGCACGCCTACGGGTTCGCCCGGCACACGGTGACGGTGACGCCGGCCGCGGTGCGGCTGGCGCCCGGGGAGAGCGTGCAGTTCACCGTGCACGTGCGGCGCAGCCCGGGCGCGCAGCCCGCCGACGACGGTTGGGTGAGCTGGCGGGGCGGCAACGGCAGCCGCTCCCGGATCCCGGTGCTGATCAGCCGCTGACCGCCTTCACAGGCCGAGCCTCGCCGCGGACTCCTCGCGCATCTGGACCTTGCGGATCTTGCCGGTGACGGTCATCGGGAACTCCTCGACCACCATCACGTAGCGCGGGATCTTGTAGTGCGCCAGCCGGCCGGTGGCGAACGCACGCACGGCCTCGGCGTCCAGCGGGGTCGCGCCGGCCTTCATCTTCACCCAGGCGCACAGCTCCTCGCCGTACCGCTCGTCGGGGACGCCGACGACCTGGACGTCCTCGATGTCGGGGTGGGCGTAGAGGAACTCCTCGATCTCGCGGGGGTAGATGTTCTCCCCGCCGCGGATGACCATGTCCTTGATCCGGCCGACGATGTTGCAGTAGCCGTCCTCGCGCATCTCCGCCAGGTCGCCGGTGTGCATCCAGCCGTCGGCGTCGATCGCCTCGGCGGTCTTCTCCGGGTCGTCCCAGTAGCCGAGCATCACCGAGTAGCCGCGGGTGCAGAACTCGCCGGTCTGCCCGCGCTCCACGGTCTCCCCCGTCACCGGGTCGACGATCTTGATCTCGACGTGGGGGTGCACCCGGCCGATCGTGGCGGTGCGGCGCTCCAGGTCGTCGTCGGCCCGGGTCTGGCAGGAGACCGGGGAGGTCTCGGTCATGCCGTAGGCGATGGAGACCTCGGCCATGTGCATGTCGTTGACGCAGCGCTTCATCACCTCCACCGGGCAGATCGAGCCGGCCATGATCCCGGTGCGCAGGCTGGAGAGGTCGTGCTCGGCGAAGGTCGGGTGGTTGTGCATCGCGATGAACATCGTCGGCACGCCGTACACCCCGGTGCACCGCTCCTCGGCGATCGTGCGCAGCGTGATCGCCGGGTCGAAGCCGGGCGCGGGGATCACCATGGTCGTGCCGTGCGAGGTGCAGCCGAGGTTGGCCATCACCATCCCGAAGCAGTGGTAGAACGGCACCGGGATGCACAGCCGGTCCTCCGGCCCGAGGTTGATCAGCTCGGTCGTGACGTAGCCGTTGTTGAGGATGTTGCGGTGGCTGAGCGTGGCGCCCTTCGGGTAGCCGGTGGTCCCGGAGGTGTACTGGATGTTGATCGGGTCGTTCGGCTCCAGCGAGGCCATCCGCTCCGCGAGCGCCTCGGCGGGGACCGCCGTGCCGCCGGCGACCAGCTCCCGCCAGTCGTCGGTGTCGACGTAGACGACCCGCTCCAGGGTCGGGCACTGGTCGCGCACCTCCTCGACCATGCCGCGGTAGTCGCTGGTCTTGAAGCTCGACGCGGCGAGCAGCAGCCGCATCCCGCTCTGGTTCACCGCGTAGGCGAACTCGTGGGTGCGGTACGCCGGGTTGACGTTGACCAGGATCGCTCCGGCCTTGGCGCAGGCGTACTGGGTCAGCGTCCACTCCGCGCAGTTCGGGGCCCAGATCCCGACCCGCTGCCCCTTCTCCACACCGGCGGCCATCAGCCCGCGGGCCAGGGCGTCGACGTCGCGGTCCAGCTCGGCCCAGGTCCAGCGCCGGCCGCTGGCCACCTCCACCAGCGCCTCGCGGTCCGGGTGCGCCGCCACGGTCCGCGCGAAGTTGGCGCCGATGGTCTCCTCGAGCAGCGGCGGGGTGGTCTCGCCCTGGGCGTACGACAGGTTCGCGGCATCCATGGCGGAAAACTACGCCGCCCGAAGGGGCGTGCGCCACGGCGCGCCACCGGTGAGGGCTGTCCGGGCGGAGCGCTCAGACGGTCGTCGCCGCCGGCGTCGCCGTACCGCTCCCCTTGATGGACCGGGTGGCGGCCGCCCCGGCCGTCATCCCCAGCCCGAAGAGCACGAACGCGTTGAGCCCGTGCAGCACGCCGACGATCGGGGCACCGAACGAGACGAACGCGAGCAGCACCTGCACGACGACGTCGCCGAACACCAGAGCGGCCCACTTCACGCCGCCGTCGATCTTGGCGAAGAACGAGACGACCAGCAGCACCAGGGCGACCAGCGGGATCAGCATCTGCCCGTTGATCGCGTGCACGGCGAGGCCGGCCTCCCCGGTGATGCCGGCGCTGTTGTCCTCCATCACGCTCTTGGTCAGGCTGTGGCCGTCCTCGACCCAGGACCCGACACCGAAGAAGCCGAACGAGATCGCCGCGGCTTGCACCAGCACCAGGAACAGGATCAGGTAGGCCAGGAAGCGGTAGGTGGCTTTCATGACTGTCCTCCGTCGTGAGCACCACGACGCTCGTCGTGGAGGGGCCCCAGTCCAGGCCCCTTCACAGCATGCAGACGTACCTGCCGCGTGTCAGCGGTTTCCGGACATCCGGGACCGCTCTCGCTCAGGCGGCGGCGAGGTGTGCCGGGGCGGTCGGGCCTGTTCACGGTGTGCGACCCGGTCGACTGACGCCCGCGGTCGCTGACTGGGGTCCCATCCCCTCCCGCGGTAACCGTCACGACAGTCAGGTCCACGGCAGGTTCCCGGGGTCACCATGGCCACATGACGACCCTCCCGGAGGGTGTTCACCCCGCGCGCCGGGCCGGAGGTCCGGCCCGCCACCACTCAGCCCGCCTCGAGCTGGCTCGTCGGGCCGCACACGTCTCGGAGCGGCTCTCGCGTGCCACCGGGCGCGGCGCGGGCGGGGTGATCGGCGGCCGCGTGCTGCTCGGCCTCGCCCCGCGGGCGGCGCACGAGCTGGCGGCGGGCCGGCACCTGAGCCTGGTGAGCGGGACGAACGGCAAGACCACCACGACCGCCTACCTCGCGGCCTGCCTGCGGCTGCTCGGGCCGGTCGCCACCAACGCGGACGGCGCCAACACCCGCGCGGGCTTCGTGCGGACCCTCGCCGCGGACGAGGCGGACCTGGTCGTCTGCGAGACCGACGAGGGCTGGCTGCCCTGGGCCGTCGCCGAGACGGCACCGGCGCTCTCCGTACTGCTCAACCTCTCCCGCGACCAGCTGCACCGCCACCACGAGGTGGCCCACGTGGCCGCTGCGTGGCGCGCGGCGATGCCCGGAGTGCCTCACGTGGTCGCCAACGTGGACGACCCCGCCGTGGTGATGGCCGCGCTGGCGGCCCCGCGGCAGACCTGGGTGGCGCTGGGCTCGCGCTGGACCGAGGACGGCCGGGTGTGCCCGCGCTGCGGGGACGCGTGCCGCCACGAGGGCGAGGACTGGGACTGCACCTGCGGGCTGAGACGCCCGGAACCGCAGTGGTGGCTCGAGGGTGATGCCCTCGTGGGCGCCGGGACGCGGTTGCCGCTCGGCCTGTCCCTCCCGGGCGAGGCCAACAGGTCGAACGCCCTCGCCGCGGTCGCCGCGGCGACCCGTCTCGGCGTGGCCCCGGCACGAGCCGTGCAGGCCGTGCGCTCCATCGCCGACGTGGCCGGTCGCTACGGCCTGGTGGAGCACTCCCACCACCGGGTGCGGCTGCTGCTGGCCAAGAATCCCGCCAGCTGGCTCGAGGCGCTCCTCACCGTGTCCGGCGGCGGCTGCCCCGTGGTGGTCGCCTTCAATTCCGAGGGCGTCGACGGCCGGGACCCGTCGTGGCTCTACGACGTCGGCTTCTCCGCCCTGCAGGGCCGTCGGGTGACGGTGACCGGCCGGCGGAGCACCGACATGCTGGTACGCCTCGAGATGGCGGGCCTGACCGACCTCCACGAGGCCGCCGACCTCGCCGCAGCCATCGCCTCGCAGCCGGGGAGCGACGTCGAGGTGATCGCCAACTACACCGCCTTCCAGGAAGCCCGGAGGTTGCTCGAGCCGTGGCCGGCGAGTCGACCCTGACGGTGGTCCTGGTCTACCCGGAGGTGCTGGGCACCTACGGGGACCGCGGCAACGCGATCGCCCTGGCTCACCGGGCCCGCGGTCGCGACCTGCCGCTGCGGGTGCTCCCGGTGGAGCGCGGCGAGGCGCTCCCCACGCAAGGCGACGTCTACCTCGTGGGCGGCGGCGAGGATGCCGCGACGCTGCTGGCCTGGCGCCGCCTGCGCGACGAGCCGGCGCTCGCCACGGCCGTCGACGGTGGCGCGGTCTGCTTCGGGGTGTGCGCGGGCTACCAGCTGCTCGCCCGGTCCTTCGCCGGACCGGACGGACAGCCTCGCGAGGGACTGGGGCTGCTGGACGTCACGTGTGCCCGGCGGTCGCACCGGGCCGTCGGCGAGGTCCTGGCCGAGAGCGGAGACCCCGCGATCGGCTTCCTGACCGGCTTCGAGAACCATCAGGGGGACGCTCGCCTGGGCCCGGCGGCACGGCCGTTGGGGCGCCTGGTCACCGGCGTCGGCAACGGCCACGGCCGATCCGAGGGCGCGGTCCAGGGCCGCGTGGTCGGGACCTACCTGCACGGGCCCGCGCTGGTGCGCAACGACGGCCTGGCCGACCGGCTGCTGGAGCTGGTCACCGGCCCGCTGGCGCCGTACGACGACGAGCCGGTGCGCCGCCTGCGCCGGGAGCGACGCGCTGCCGCCCTGTCGACCCACCGCAGGCGCTGGCGGCCTCGCCGGCACCGAACCCGCTGAGCGGGGCCAGGGGGGGCGGATCGATACCCGGACATCCGGGAGAGGACCGCCGCGCGCCGCGTGCCACGGTCACCGCGCCGCGGCGGTGCGGCTCAGCGCGGCGGGCGGTGGGCGAGGTGCGACACGCCGTCGGGGACCAGCCCCTCCTCACCGGTGCGGCGGGGGCGCGGAACGACCGGCGCCGAGGTGGTGGGCACCACCGTGTCGAAGTACGCCTCGATCCGGTCCCGGCCCCAGCGGCGGGACTCGCGCAGGCCGACCTCGAGCGTGGCGAGGTAGGCCGGGGACGGGTGGTTGTGGTCGACGCCGTCCACGCCGTGCGGCGAGGTGAACGTGAGCAGCGGCAGCCCCTCGTGCGACCCGACCTCGACCAGCGTCTCGTAGTGGCCCGGGCCGGCCGTGTGCCGGCCACCGTCGAGCGGCTCGAGGACCACCTGCTCCAGCGGGTCGCCCTCCTCGGGCACCCGGTGCATCTCCTGGGCCGCGATGTCGGCGAACTGCTCGGCGGTCACCAGGTAGCCCCGCGCGGCGGTCCAGCCGGGGGTGTCGTGGTCATAGAAGGCGACGCCGCCGCCGCCCCACTGCCGGGACTCCCCGGCGAAGTAGAGCGTGCCGGGCAGGTCGACCGGGATGCTGCGGCGCGGCGGCGTGGCGTCGCGGGCGCCGGGGTGGCTCCGGGTGCCGCCGGGCGGTCGGCCGCCTTCGAGGTAGCACCCGAGCCGGGTGGAGGACATGTTGGAGCCGTAGCTGACGTACCAGACCTGAGACATGACCCCCAGCACCGTACCCACGGCGCCGACCGATCACACCTCGGCGTCCCCGCGGCGCGGGTGAGACGCGCCACGGGGGGCTGGTCGGCTGCAGGATCAACCTCCGGTGGCGGCTGGGCAGCACGCCCTGGTCGCGGCTCAGGCCCCCAGGGCCGCCTCCAGGTCCGCCCAGAGGTCCTCGACGTCCTCGAGCCCGACCGAGAGCCGCAGCAGCGCGTCGCCCGGGCGGGCGTCCGCGGCCACCGGCCGGTGGGTCAGTCCGGCCGGGTGCTGGACCAGGGTGTCGACCCCGCCCAGCGAGACCGCGTGGGTGATCAGCCGGCACCGCTGGGCGGTGGTCGCGGCGGCCTCGAAGCCGCCCCTCAGCTCGATCGCGAGCATGCTGCCGGGTCCGGCCATCTGGGTGCCGACCAGGCCTGCCGGGTCGCACCGCTTCAGCCCCGGGTAGAGCACCCGGGCGATCCGCGGGTGGTCCTCGAGCCGCCCGGCGAGGGTGGCGGCCGCCTCCTGCTGGGCGCGGACCCGCAGCGGCAGCGTCTGCAGCCCGCGGTGCAGCTCGTAGGCGGCCATCGGGTGCAGCAGCGCCCCGGTGACCGCGCGGACCTGGCGCAGCCGGGTCGTCCACGCCGCGTCGCCGGCCACGACGCCGCCCATGACGTCGCCGTGGCCACCGATGAACTTGGTCGCGGAGTGCATCACCAGCGCCGCCCCGTGGCGGGCGGGCCGCTGCAGCACCGGGGTCGCGAAGGTGTTGTCGACCAGCACCGGCACGTCGCCGGCCTGCGCCACGACCGCGTCCAGGTCGACGAGGTCCACGGTGGGGTTGGCCGGGGTCTCCACGACGACCAGCCCGGTGTCCGGCCCGACCGCCTCGCCGATCCGGTCCGCGGCGGCCCAGCTGACCCGGGTCCCGAGCAGGCCGGAGGCGAGCACGTGGTCGGTGCCGCCGTACAGCGGGCGGACCCCGACGACGTGCGGCGTGCCCGCCGAGACCGTCGCCACCAGCGCGGCGGCCAGCGCGGCCATCCCCGTGCCGAACGCGACCGCGCCCTCGCAGCCCTCCAGGGCCGCGACCGAGCGCTCGAGCCGGTCGACGTTGGGGTTCCAGAGCCGTTGGTAGACCAGCGACTCCCCAGCGACCGGGCGCCCGCCGGTCGCGAGGTTCTCGTAGGCCTCGCCGCCGGTCTCGATCGTCGGCAGCGGGTAGGTCGTGGACAGGTCGATCGGCGGGACGTGCACGCCGAGGTCGCCGAGGTCCTCGCGGCCGAGGTGGACGGCGTCGGTGTCGAGGTGGGTCATGGCCATCAGGCTGGGGTTTCCTCGTCAGGACCGCAACAGACCCGAAGATCCTGTTCCCATCGCCGTCTGCAGTGAATCTTCTGCGACCCCGGCGCGGTAGCCTCCCACCATGCCGAAGAATGCTCCCCGGCCGCCGGGGCCGCCACCGCGGCCCCGACCGGCGCTCGACGAGGTGGACCGGATCCTGGTGGCCGAGCTGATGCGCGACGGCCGCGCGCCGAACACCGTGCTGGCCCGGGCCGCGGGGATCGCGGAGTCGACGTGCCTCGCGCGGGTCCGCTCGCTGCGCGAGCGCGGGCTGGTCACCGGGGTCTCCGCCGAGGTCGACCTGGCCCGGATCGGCCTGCCGGTGCAGGCCATGGTGGCGATCCGCTTCTCCGGCCACCTCCGCGCCGATGTCGACGCGTTCGCCGAGGAGGTCTCGGCGCTGCCGGGCGTCGTCGCGACCTACAACATCAGCGGCGCGAACGACTTCCTGGTGCACGTCGCCGCCCCCAGCCCCGAGCAGCTGCGCGACTTCGTGCTCGACAACCTCACCGGGCGGCGCGGCGTGGCCCACGCGGAGACCAGCCTGGTCTTCCACGCGCGCCGCGGCACCAACGTGCTCTCGGGGTGAGCCCGGCCCGGCACGCGACACCCACCAAGTACTGACGGGGCACTCACGAGGCACTCACGAGGGGAGCTCGACCCGGGGCGTACGGCGAGCCGCGTGTCCCCGGGCCGGCCCGCGCGGGCTGCCACGCCTGCCTGCCCCCGTGCCCCGGGCGGTGCTAGCCCTCGCGGGCGACGGTCATCTCGCGGTCGCCGAAGCGGATCCGGTCGCCGTCGAGGAGCGTGGCGGGGCGGCCCGCGGGCAGCTCGCGGCCGACGCCCTGCCGGATCAGGATCGAGCCGTTGGTCGAGCCCCGGTCCATGACGACCAGGACGCCGTCCGGCGCGACCTGGAACTGCGCGTGGGTCTTGGACAGCGACATGTCCTCCGAGCGCAGGGGCACCAGGTGGCGGACCGGTTCGCCGGCCCGCGGCTCGGGGCGGCGGCCGATGAGGGCGAGGCCCTCGACGAGGAAGGACTCCCCGGAGTCGAACGAGACCCGCCACCGCGCCAGCCGGCGGCGCCCCTCGGGGCTGCTCATGGCGGTGCGCTCGACGGTCGCGGGGCCCGCGGCTGGTGTCGGGGCTGATGCCGGGGGCGCCGCGGGCGGCGGCCCGGTGGGCGCGGTGGGCGCGGTGGGCGCGGTGGCGGCGGGCGGGGTCCCGGGCGCCGCGGGCGGATCACCGGGGGTGAGGGGCGGGTCGACCAGCGGCGCGCCGAGGCTGCGCCGGCGGGCGGGCGGGGGCGTACCGACCGGTTCCGTGACCGGCTGCTCCGTGACCGGCTCCGTGTCCGGCTGCTCCGTGACCGGCTCCGTGGGCGGCTGGGCAGGCAGCCGCGGCTCGGCGGGGATCCGCGCCGGCGCCGGGCGGGGGCTTCGCGCCGGGGCGGACACCGGCTCCGTCCGCGGCGCGGGCACCAGCCGCATCGCGGTGAGGTTCACGATCTGGCGCGGCGCCTCGACGACCTCCTCGGGCTCGACCGGCACCGGGCGGACGTCGACGACGACCGAGTCGGCGACGTGGTCGTGCCAGCCGCGCCGCTGCCGCCCGCGGTCCATCACCGCGGTCCACGCCAGGGTCGCCACCCCGAGGCCGAACGTCGGCAGCGTCGAGGCGCCCAGCACCAGCGTGCGCAGCAGCGCGGGGCCGGCGCCGATCGGGAGTCCGGTCCCGGGCCGGACCACCCGCAGGCCGAGCGCCACCTTGCCCGGCGAGGTGCCGCGCAGCCCGAGCAGCAGGCCGAAGCCGAGACCGACGACCACCACCGCGGCCACGACCAGCCCGACCACGACCCAGGGGTGCCCCGGGCCGACCAGGAAGTGGGCGGCCGCCACGACCACGACCGCCTCGAGGGTCCAGGCGATCAGCCGGTCCAGCGTGAAGGCGTAGAAGCGACGCTCCAGCCCGGCGGGCGGGAACGTCGACGCGTCGGCGGGAGCGGTGCTCATCGAGACGTCCGGCACCGGTCAGGGGTTGGTGACGCGGATGGTCACGCCGTCGCCGAGGTCGATCACCGCGCCGGGGATCAGCTGGACCGGGATGCCCGGCTGGAGTTCCTCCGGCGCCAGACCCGGCTGCACCAGCACGGTGCCGTTGGTCGAGCCGAGGTCGGTCACGACGGCCGACCCGTGGTCGGCCCCGGAGCCGGGACGGATCTCCAGGTGGGTCGAGGAGATCTCCTGCTGCGGGCTCGGCACCGTGACCAGCCGGGGCTGGTCGGTCGAGGTGAAGCGGCGCGCCTCGGGAGCGCGGCCCACGAGCACGGACCGGTCGACGTCGACGCTCTCACCGTTGGAGAGCTGCAGCCGGGCGACCGGCTGGGCGGTCACGCTGGGTGCCGGGGCCTGGCCGGCGATCCCCGGCTCCGGGCGCGAGAACTGCCCCGGGTCCCAGGCGCCCGTGCGGGTGTGCCCGTCGTGGTCCCCCGCGTCGTCGCCGTCGGCGTCCTCCCCCACCGGGGTGGCGGCATGGGCGCCGGGACGCGCCGGGGGCGGCGGCGGGATCGGGGCGCCGAACGGCGGGGCCGCCGGCGGGGCGACCGGCGGGATGACCGGGGACGGCTCGGCGTCGCGGGGCTCGTCCCGGTCGCCGAAGACGTCGGAGAGGAACGGCACCGCCTGGGTGGGCTCCTCGTCCTCCGCGGCCGTCCAGGACGGCTCGAGGGGCTGGACGGGGGCCTCGTCGACCGCCGCCGGCTGCGGAACGGAGTGGGGCGCGGGAACGGGCCCGGACACGGGCTCCGGCTCGGGCTCGCGCGCCGGAGCGGCGTACGGCGGCGCCGGGGTGCCGGTGTCCGCCGCCGACCGCTCGACCACGGCGACCCGGGCCAGGCCACCGGAGGTGCTCAGCACCGCGTCCGAGAGAGGCTCGGCGACCTCGATCCGCACGCTGCTGACCTGGGCCAGGGTGCGCTCGATCCAGGTGGTGGCCTGCGAGCCGTCCAGCTCGACGACCTGGTCACCGGTGGTGAAGACCGCCCGGCCGGCGCCGCGCACGACCACCCGGGTCTCCTCGTCGACCTCGCTCACCAGGACGAACCCGGGCAGCTGGCGCAGTCCCGAGGCGATCAGGGCGTCCAGCGCCTCGTCGAAGCCCGCGCCCTCGTCCACCATCTCCCACAGCGCGCCGGCCCGGTGCTTCTCGGTGGGCGGCAGGACCACGGTGACGTGCTCGCCGACGATGCCGATCCAGTCGCCGGGTCGGTAGGACCAGGTGGTCGGGTCGTGCTCGCTCACGGCAGGGCCCCCAGCTTCTGTTCGAGACTCACCCGCTGGCGCTCGGAGTCGTAGGAGTGCTCGTTCGTCCATCCCACCACATCGACGACGACGGCCGTCGCGTTGTCCCGGCCGCCTGCGCGCAGGGCCGCCGCGACCACCTCGTCGGCGGCGTCGCGCGGGTCCGCGGCCCGGCCGAGGATGGCACCGATCTCGGCGTCGTCGATCATGCCGCTCACCCCGTCGGAGCACAGCAGCAGCCGCTCCACCGACGGCAGCGGCAGCAGGAAGTAGTCGGCCTCGACCCGGTCGCTGCCCCCCAGCGCGCGGGTCACCACGTGCCGCTCGGGGTGCACCGCCGCGTCCTCGGGGGCGATCACGCCCGCGTCGACGAGCTCCTGGACCACGCTGTGGTCGACGCTGACCTGCTCCAGGGCCCCGTCGTGGAAGCGGTAGGCGCGCGAGTCGCCGAGGTTGGCCAGCAGCCACTTCGGCACCCCGTCGTCCTCGACCAGGAGCGCGGCCACCGCCGTCGTACCGGCGTGGAAGCCGTGCGCCCCGCCGGCCCGCTGCTCGGCCCCGAACCGGCCGATCCGGTCCTGGCACTCCCGCAACGTGCCGGCGACCGCATCGGCGCCGCGGGTCGGGTCATAGCCCTCCTCGGCGAGGCGGGCGAACTCCTCGACCACGATCGTCGAGGCCACGTCGCCGCCGTCGTGGCCGCCCATCCCGTCGGCCACCACGAAGACCGGCGGCGCGGCGAGGTAGGCGTCCTCGTTGACCTCGCGCACCCGCCCCACATCGGTGGCCGCACCGTGATGGAGCTCGACCCCGCGCATCTGCTCTGTCATCCCACCTCCTGGGTGGGCAGGAGCGTACGGCGTCGCGCGCGGCCGTGGGCACGACGCCGAGCCGATAGCGTAGGAGGGATGTCCGGATCACCTGCCCGCGAGCCCGGGTTCCGCACGGTGGCCGACCAGCTGCGCAGCTGGCCGGACGACCGGTTGTCCCGGTTGCTGGTCGAGCGCCCCGATCTCGCCACTCCTGCCCCTCACGACTTCAGCCAGCTGGCGTCCCGGGTCGCCACCCGGGCCTCGCTGCTGCGTGCGCTCGACCACCTGGACCGGCTCGAGCTCTGCACTCTGGATGCCCTCGTCGTGCTCGGCCAAACCACCCGGCAGCGGCTGGTCGCGGTCGTGCACGCCGCACCCGCGGCGGTCGAGGCCGCCGTGGACCGGCTGGTGGACCTGGCCCTGGTCTGGGAGTCCGACCAGGGCCTGCGCCCCCTGTCCGGGGTGGCCGACGGCCTCACCGGCGGCGCCGGGCACGGCCACAGCGGCCTGCGCGCGGTGTCCGCGGAGCCGCCGCCGGCGGCCGAGGTCGAGCGCCGGCTCGCCGAGCTGTCCGGGCCGGCCCGGACGCTGCTCGAGCACGTGGCCGACAACGGCGGCGAGGCGACCACCGGGGCCGCCCGGCACACCGTGCTCCCCGAGGAGGCGGCCACCCCCGCCGAGGAGCTGCTGGCCCGGCGCCTGCTGGTGCCCCGCGGTGGCGGCGTGGTGGTGCTGCCCGGCGAGGTCGGCCTGGCGCTGCGCGGCGGTCGCACCACCCGGGAGCCGGCCGACGACCTGCCCGCGCTGGCGAGCTCGGCCCGGGAGCAGTCCCTGGTCGACCGGGCCGCGGCGGGCGCCGCCTTCGAGGCGGTCCGGCGCGTCGAGCTGCTGCTGGACCAGTGGGGCACCCGGCCGCCCGGCGCGCTGCGCACCGGCGGTCTCGGGGTCCGTGACCTGAAGGCCGCCGCCGTGGCCATGCACGTCGACGAGCCCACCGCGGCGCTGCTGGTCGAGGTGGCCCACGCCGCCGGCCTGCTCGCGGCCGGCCAGGACGCCGACGGCCGCCCCGCATGGCTGCCGACCGACGCCTTCGACCAGTGGGTGGACCACCCGGTCGCCGACCGCTGGCTCGCCCTCGTGTCCGCCTGGCTGGAGAGCCCGCGGATGCCGGGGCTGGTCGGCTCGCGCGACACCAAGGGCAAGGCGTGGAACGCGCTCGCGCCCGAGCTGGCCGCCAGCACCCAGGCCGAGACCCGGCGGATGACGCTCGACGCGCTGGCCGGGCTGCCGCCCGGGCAGGTGCTGGCCACCGGCACCGGGGTGCCCTCGCTGGTCGCCCACCTCGCCTGGTTGCGCCCCCGCCGGCCGCGCACCCGGGCCGACCAGGCCGCCTGGGCGGTGACCGAGGCGGCGGTGCTCGGGGTCACCGGGCTGGGCGGGCTGGCGTCGTACGCACGCCTGCTGCTGGCCGGCGACACCGCCGCCGCCGGGGCAGCGCTCGCGGAGCTGCTGCCCGCGCCGGTCGACCACGTGCTCGTGCAGGCCGACCTGACCGCGGTGGCGCCCGGGCCGCTGGAGTCCGCGCTGGCCCGCACCCTGCAGCTGGTCGCCGACGTGGAGTCACGCGGCGGCGCGACCGTCTACCGGTTCACGCCGGGCTCCGTGCGCCGGGCGCTGGACACCGGGTGGTCGGCGGCGGAGATCCACGACTTCCTCGGCTCGGTCTCGCGCACCCCGCTCCCCCAGCCGCTGACCTACCTCGTCGACGACACCGCGCGGACCTTCGGCACCGTGCGGGTCGGCTACGCCGAGGCGTTCCTGCGCGCCGACGACGAGGCGGCGCTGACCGAGCTCGTGCACCACCCGCAGGCCGCCTCGCTCGGGCTGCGGCGGATCGCCCCCACCGTGGTGGTCACCGACACCCCGATCGACGTGCTGCTCCCGCGGCTGCGCGAGCTCGGCGCGGCCCCGGTGGTGGAGGCCGCCGACGGCACGGTCCGGGTGGCCCGGCCCGACGCGCTGCGCGCCCGCACCCCGCGGGACCGGCGCGGCCCCGCCGTGCGCGCGGCGCACCAGACCGCGCAGGTCGCCCAGGTCGTGGGGGCGGTGCGCGCCGGCGACCGGGCGGCGGCGCCGGCCTCGGCACCCGCCGTGCCGGCGGCCGCGCTCAGCCCCAGCGGCTCGCTCACCGCGCTGCGCGAGGCGGTCGAGACCGGCACCACCGTCGTCATCTCCTACGTCGACAACCACGGCACCCGCTCCGACCGGGTCGTGGAGCCGGTGAGGGTCGAGGGCGGCTGGCTCACCGCGCACGACCAGCGCAGCGACGACGAGCGGACGTTCGCGGTGCACCGGATCACCGCCGTACGCCCCCTCGACGCCTCCTGAGCCGCGGCTCCGCGGCCCGCGCACCGGGCCGTCCGTAGACTCGACGGGTGGACTTCCTGAGGTACGCCGAACAGTCGGCCGCCCTGCTCAACGCGGAGATCCCCGACGTCGACGCGCTCGTGGACCACCTCGCCGGGCGGGAGTGGCTGCACGCGCAGTGCACCGACCGCGACTGCATGGTGCTGCGCAAGTTCCAGCGCGAGCTGCGTCCGGTCTTCGAGGCCGGCGAGCAGGGCGACGTCGAGCGCGTGGTCGACGAGCTCAACGAGCTGATGGTCCGGCACCCGATCACGCCGCGGATCGCCCACCACGACCACCAGGACCTGCACCTGCACGTCGCCACCAAGACCGCCAGCGTCTCGGAGCTGCTGGTCGGCGAGTCCCTGCTCGGGCTGGCGACGCTGGTCTGCGACCTCGGGCCGACCCGGCTGGGTGCGTGCTCGGCGTCGCCGTGCACCCACGTCTTCGTGGACACCTCGCCGAACCAGTCGCGCCGCTACTGCTCGGACCGGTGCTCCTCGCGCGCCAACGTCGCGGCGTACCGCGCCCGGCAGAAGGCCGGCGAGGCCGGCGAGAAGGTGGTCCCGGCTTGAACGACGGCCCCCTGATCGTCCAGTCCGACAAGACCCTGCTGCTGGAGATCGACCACGAGCGCGCCGCCGACTGCCGCAAGGCGATCGCGCCGTTCGCCGAGCTCGAGCGGTCCCCCGAGCACATCCACACCTACCGGCTGAGCCCGCTGGGGCTGTGGAACGCGCGCGCCGCCGGCCACGACGCCGAGCAGGTGGTCGACACGCTGCTGGAGTACAGCCGCTACGCCGTCCCGCACGCGCTGCTCGTCGACGTCGCCGAGACCATGGCCCGCTACGGGCGGCTGCGGCTCGAGAAGCACCCGACCCACGGCCTGGTGCTGGTCTCCACCGACCGGCCGGTGCTCGAGGAGGTGCTGCGCGCCAAGAAGATCGCCGGCATGCTCGGCGCCCGCGTCGACGACGACACCGTGGTCGTGCACGCCTCCGAGCGCGGCAACCTCAAGCAGGCGCTGCTCAAGCTCGGCTGGCCCGCCGAGGACTTCGCGGGGTACGTCGACGGCGAGGCGCACCCGATCGAGCTCGACGAGAGCGACTGGCACCTGCGCGACTACCAGCGCGACGCCGCCGAGTCGTTCTGGCACGGCGGCTCGGGCGTCGTGGTGCTGCCCTGCGGGGCCGGCAAGACGCTGGTCGGCGCCGCCGCGATGGCCCACGCCGGCGCCACCACGCTGATCCTGGTGACCAACACGGTCTCGGCGCGGCAGTGGAAGGACGAGCTGGTCCGGCGCACCTCGCTGACCCCGGACGAGATCGGCGAGTACTCCGGCTCGGTCAAGGAGATCCGGCCGGTCACGATCGCGACGTACCAGGTCCTCACCACGCGCCGGAAGGGCGTCTACCCGCACCTGGAGCTGCTCGATGCCCGCGACTGGGGCCTGATCGTCTACGACGAGGTGCACCTGCTGCCGGCGCCGATCTTCCGGATGACCGCGAACCTGCAGGCGCGGCGCCGGATCGGGCTGACCGCCACGCTGGTGCGCGAGGACGGCCGCGAGGGCGACGTGTTCTCGCTGATCGGGCCGAAGCGGTACGACGCACCGTGGAAGGACATCGAGGCGCAGGGCTGGATCGCGCCCGCCGACTGCGTCGAGGTGCGGGTGACGCTGCCGACCGACGAGCGGCTGGTCTACGCGACCGCGGAGGCCGACGAGCGCTACCGGCTGGCGTCGTGCACGCACCACAAGATCGACGTGGTCCGCGACCTGGTGGCCGCGCACCCGGGGCAGCCGACGCTGGTGATCGGGCAGTACATCGAGCAGCTCGACGAGATCGCCGCCGCGCTCGACGCCCCGGTGATCAAGGGCGAGACCTCGGTCAAGGAGCGGCAGCGGCTCTTCGAGGCCTTCCGGTCCGGCGAGATCGGACTGCTGGTGGTCTCCAAGGTCGCGAACTTCTCCATCGACCTGCCCTCGGCCGAGGTGGCGATCCAGGTGTCCGGCTCCTTCGGCTCCCGCCAGGAGGAGGCCCAGCGGCTCGGCCGGCTGCTGCGCCCCAAGTCCGAGGGGAAGACCGCGCACTTCTACACGATCGTCTCCCGCGACACCGTCGACGCCGAGTTCGCCCAGAACCGGCAGCGCTTCCTCGCCGAGCAGGGCTACGCCTACCGGATCGTCGATGCCGAGGACCTCCCCGCCTGAATGTTGAGTTGGGCCTCCCCGGGCGTTGAGTTGGGCTTCCGCGGGCGTTGAGTTGGGCCTGACCGTGTGTCGAGTTGGGCTTCCCCGGGCGTTGACGCCGCAGTACGCCGAGTCGGCGCTCGTTGACACCCGGGGTATGTCGAGTCGGCGCTCGTTGACGCCGCAGTACGCCGAGTCGGCGCTCGTTGACACCCGCAGGCGTGTACGTGCGCCGACTCGGCGTATCTGCGCCGGTTCAGCTGAAACTGACGTCCACCTCCGCGTCGGCTTCGAGGATGTCGTTCTCCAGCCGGGGCGCGCCCGGATCGCCGCCGACCGGCAGGCACCGGACGACCACACTGGTCTGCAGGTCGAGCGCCACGTCGTAGTGGTCGGGGTAGACCCGGCCGCGCCAGGCCCCCGGCACCTCCGCCGGGTCGTGGAAGTCGGCCATCAGACCGGCCTCGCTGTAGAGCAGCTCGCAACAGTTGCCACCGCAGCGCGGCTCATAGCCGGGCAGTGCTCGGAGGTCCGCTCGCCAGGCGGGCCGACCGGCTACGACGTCCTCACGGACGCCCTCCACCGCGACGTGGTGGCTCAGCTCGACCGGGTCCAGCATGGCGATCCAGCTGTAGCTCTGCCAGAACAGTCCCTCCTCGTCGAGGTCCGGCCGGGTGTCGACGAGCCCGTCTTGACGGTACGACGGCGCGGACGGACGCCAGGGCCCGGTCGGTTCGCCTCCCGGGCGCTGGTCGCCGAGGCTGTTGCTGACCGGACGGTCGTGCGCGTCGACGAGGCGAACGCCGTCGGGACGGGCGAGCCACGCTTCCACCCACCCACCGAACCGGGGCGGCACGATTGCCGACCGGTGCCGCAGGTGCAGCCTCGTCCAGCGCCACGGCGAGCTGCGCGCCAGCGCGCGGAACGAGTCGGCGGTCGGGTCCACGACCCCATCCTCGCCCTTCCTCCACACCCGGCAGGCCCAACTCGACACCCGGGCAGGCCCAACTCGACGCACCGGCAGGCCCAGCTCGACGCGCGGGCGTCCCACGCTTCGTCGCCGAATCGGCGCGGCCGGGGATCCCTCCTACGCTGGAGGCGTGAAGGTGCTGCTGCTCGAGAACATCCACCCGGTCGCCGTGGAGATCCTCCAGGGCCACGGCTTCGAGGTCGAGCTGCGCTCCAGCTCGATGAGCGAGGACGAGCTGGTCGAGTCGCTGGCCGACGTCCAGCTGCTCGGGATCCGGTCCAACACCCACATCACCCAGCGGGTCCTCGAGCACGCCCCGAACCTGCTGGCGGTGGGCTGCTTCTGCATCGGCACCAACCAGGTCGACCTGACCGCCGCGGCCGAGCGCGGGGTCGCGGTCTTCAACGCGCCGTACTCCAACACCCGCAGCGTCGTGGAGCTGGTGATCGCCGAGATCGTCATGCTGGCGCGCCGGCTGGCCGAGAAGACCCAGCGCATGCACGACGGCGTCTGGGACAAGTCCGCCAAGGGCAGCCACGAGGTGCGCGGCCGGACGCTGGGCATCGTGGGGTACGGCAACATCGGCACCCAGCTCTCCAACGTGGCCGAGTCCCTGGGCCTGCGAGTGATCTTCTACGACACCGCCGACCGGCTGGCGCACGGCAACGCCCACCGGGTCAGCACCCTCGACGAGCTGCTCGCCGAGGCCGACGTCGTCAGCATCCACGTCGACGGCCGGCCGGGGAACGCCGGCCTGTTCGGCGCCGAGCAGTTCGCGAAGATGAAGCCGCGCTCGCTGTTCATCAACGCCTCCCGCGGGATGGTCGTCGACGACGTGGCGCTGCGCGACAACATCCTGTCCGGCCACATCGCCGGTGCGGCCCTCGACGTGTTCCCGGTCGAGCCGAAGGCGCAGGGCGACGAGTTCCAGTCGGTGCTGCGCGGCCTCGACAACGTCATCCTGACCCCCCACGTCGGCGGGTCGACCCAGGAGGCGCAGGAGGAGATCGGCTACTTCGTGGCCGGCAAGCTCGCCCACTTCGCCAAGCAGGGCCAGACCGCGCTGTCGGTCAACCTGCCGGCCGTCCAGGCCCCCGACCTCGAGGCGGGCTTCCGGGTGGGCTACCTGCACGTGAACGTGCCCGGCGTGCTCGCCTCGGTCAACAACGCGCTGGCCGACCAGGGCGACAACGTGATCGGGCAGTACCTCTCGACCCGCGGCCAGCAGGGGTACGTCGTCACCGACGTCGTGGACGCGGTCACCGACGACGCGCTGAAGAAGCTGATCGACAACCCGCACACGATCTGGCTGCGGACCTGGCAGGCCTGAGGCCCGCGGCAGTACGCCGAGTCGTCACAGGCTGACGCCCGGGGCGTCAACGAGCGCTGACTCGGCGTGCTCCTCGGGCTTGGTGCGGTCGGTCACCATGGCGAGGTGACTCCTCCCGGAACCGCGAGGGTCCGGGCCGCGCGACGGCGGCTCGGCGAGGCCCTGTTCCTGCGCGTCGCCGGCCCCGACGGCGCCCGGCACCGCGCCCGCATCCACGACCGGCCCGGCCCCCGGTGGTTCGAGCCGGGCAGCCCGATCACGGTGGTGCACGGCGACGCCTCGATGTTCGTCGGCGGCATCCGGGCCCTGCTGCTGCAGACCCTGCACCCCGCGGCCATGCGCGCGGTCTCGGAGCACTCCGGCTTCCGCGGCGACATGTGGGGGCGCCTCGCCCGCACCAGCCGGTTCCTGGCGGTCACCACCTTCGGCCACGCCGAGGACGCCCAGCAGGCCGTCGACGTGGTCCGCGCCATCCACGAGCGGGTCACCGGCACGATGGACGACGGCACGCCGTACGCCGCCTCCGACCCGCACCTGCTGGCGTGGGTGCACCTCGCCGAGGTCGACAGCTTCCTGCTGGCCCACACCGTCTACGGCAAGGAGCCCCTGGACCAGGCCGGCCGGGACACCTACGTCGCCCAGACCGCCGAGGTCGCCAGGCGGCTCGGGGTGGTCGACCCGCCCACCACCGAGGCCGTGCTGCAGGCGGCGCTGGCGGCGTACCGCCCCGAGCTGCGCGGCACCCCCGAGGCCCGGGACGCGATCTCGTTCCTGCTGCTGCGGCCGCCGCTGCCGGTCGTGGCCCGGGCGCCGTACGGCGTGCTGGTCGCGGCCGCCGTCGGCCTGATGCCGCGGTGGACCCGGCGTCCGCTGCGGCTGCCCTGGTGGCCGGTCTCGGAGCGGACCGTGGTCCGCGCGCTCGGGACCGCCGCGACCGGCACGATCCGCTGGGCGATGACACCGCCCCCCGCCGACGACCAAGGGTCCGAGAGCGCGTAGCCCGGGCAGGGCCCGGGCGGCCCGAGGGCCGCCCGACGCGCAGCTTGCGTCGGCTCGGCGGTCCAGGTGGGCCCGGAAACCGCTGGTGGTCTCGGTGCGCGGCTGTTAGCGTCACGTTCCCCCTCCCACCAGCCGCGACCGCGGAGGTCTCGTCGTGCCCCCAGCCCCGTCCGCCACCGACCACCCTCCGGATCCCGAGCTCGCCGCCGAGCAGGAGCACCTCGCCGAGTCCCGGCGACAGCTGGCCCGGATGCGCGAGCGCACCGCCGCCCTGGACGCCGCCGCGGCGGGCGACTGGGTGAGCAGGGAGTACCTCGAGTCGGCCTTCGCGCTGCGGATGAAGCAGCTGGCCGACGACCCGACCGTGCCGTTGTTCTTCGGCCGGCTCGACATGGCCGCCACCGATGCCACCGGCGGGGACGGCCCGGCCGGCGAGAGCTGGCACATCGGCCGGCGCCACGTGTCCGGGCCGGACGGCGAGCCGCTGGTCATCGACTGGCGCGCGCCGGTGAGCCTGCCGTTCTACCGCGCCAGCCGCACCGAGCCGATGGACGTGGCGCGGCGCCGTCGCTACGGCTTCCAGCACGGCCGCCTGACCGCGTTCGAGGACGAGGACCTCGCCGCCGGCGACCAGGGCGAGTACTCGGCCATCCTCGAGGCCGAGATCGAGCGCCCCCGGGTCGGGCCGATGCGCGACATCGTGGCCACCATCCAGCCCGAGCAGGACGTGATCGTCCGCTCCGACCTGTCCCGATCGGTCTGCGTCCAGGGCGCCCCGGGCACCGGCAAGACCGCGGTCGGCCTGCACCGGGCGGCGTACCTGCTCTACGTCCACCGCGAGCAGCTCACCCGCCAGGGCGTCCTGGTCGTCGGGCCGAACGCCAGCTTCCTGCGCTACATCCGCGACGTGCTGCCCGCGCTCGGTGAGATCGACGCGACCCAGTCCACGATCGAGGAGCTGGTCGCGCGCAGCCTGCGCGACCAGAACCCGCGCTGGGAGATCCGCGGCGAGGACAGCGCCCCGGTCGCCACCCTCAAGGGCGACGGCCGGATGGCCGAGGTGCTGCGGCGCGCGCTGTGGGCGCACGTGCAGGCGCCGGCCGACTCGCTCGTGGTGCCCCGGGGCGCACGGCGGTGGCGGGTCCCGGCGTACGAGGCCGAGGAGGTCGTCGCCTCGCTGCGCGACCGCGGCGTGAGGTACGGCGCCGCCCGGGCGATGGTCCCGCAGTCCCTGGCGCACCGGGTCCTGGTGAAGATGGAGCTCGCCGGCGACTCCCCCGACGACCGGGTGCAGAACGCGGTCGCCCGCAGCAAGCCGGTGAAGGACTACGCCCGGGCGCTGTGGCCGGTGGTCGAGCCGGCCCGCCTGGTGTGGCGGTTGCTCTCGGAGCCGGACCTCCTCGCGACGGCGGCCGAGGGGGTGCTCACCGCCGAGGAGCAGCAGCGCCTGCTCTGGCCGCGGCCCGCGAAGAGCCCCGCGTCGACCCGGTGGTCACTGGCCGACGCGGTGCTGGTCGACGAGGCCGCCGACCTGGTCGAGCGCACCCCGTCGCTGGCGCACATCGTCGCCGACGAGGCGCAGGACCTCTCGCCGATGATGCTGCGCGCCCTCGCGCGCCGCTCCTCGACCGGGTCGCTGACGGTGCTGGGCGACCTCGCCCAGGCCACCACGCCGTGGGCGACCCGATCCTGGGAGGAGGCGCTCGGTCACCTCGGCAAGCCCGACGCGCACGTCGAGCAGCTCACCCGCGGGTTCCGGGTGCCCGGCGAGGTCATCGAGTACGCCGCGCGGCTGCTCCCCCACATCGCCCCGGACCTCGAACCGCCCACCTCGGTGCGGCGCGCCCGCGGCGAGCTGTCGGTGGTGGCGACCGACGGAGCCCACGGCCCGCTGCTGGACGCGGTCCGCGCCGCCGCGGCCCGGGAGGGCTCCGTGGGGCTGATCGCGCCGGACGCCGGGCTCGGCCGGCTCGCGGCCGCGCTCGAGTCGGCCGGGCTCGGCTTCGCGCTGCTCGGCGACGAGCCGGAGGACGAGCAGCTGACCGAGTTCGACGCCCACCTCGACCTGGTGCCGGCGAGCCTGGCCAAGGGCCTGGAGTTCGACCACGTGGTGCTCGCCGAACCGGCCGGCATCGTGGCCGGTGAGCCCGACCGGGTCACCGGGCTGCGCCGGCTCTACGTCTGCCTCACCCGCGCGGTCACGTCGCTGGTCGTCGTCCACGGCGAGCCGCTGCCGCCCGAGCTCGACGGAGACTCGCCCTAGGATGGGGACCCGATGGGGTGCCGTGGGGCCCCCGACCACTCCCGCGGAGCACCGATGCTGGTCGTGATCCATGGCTGACCTCCTCGACCGGTGGCCGCTGCCCGGCGCGTCCGGGCTGCGCGACCGGCTGCTGGCGGCGTACGACGACCCCGCCCGCGGCTACCACGACCGCCGTCACCTCACCGAGGTCTGCGACCGCATCGCGGAGCTGTTCGGCGGCGGCGACGTCGCCGGCGCCGACCGGGACACGGTGCTGCTCGCCGCGTGGTTCCACGACGCGGTCTACGACGGCGAGCGGGACGCCGAGGAGCGGTCGGCCGTGTGGGCCGAGCTCGAGCTCCCGGAGGCCGGCGTGCCCGGGCCCGTCGTCGCCGAGGTCGCCCGGCTGGTGCGGCTCACCGAGACCCACCGCCCCGAGGACGGCGACGCCGCGGGCGCCGTGCTCTCGGACGCGGACCTGGCGATCCTGGCCGCCCCGGCCGACCGGTACGCCGAGTACGCCGCCGACGTGCGCCGGGAGTTCGCGCACGTGCCCGACCCGGACTTCCGCACCGGGCGAACCGCGGTGCTGCGCGACCTGCTCGCCAAGCCCCGGCTCTTCCACACGGGCTACGCCCGCGAGCGCTGGGAGGCCGCCGCCCGCGCCAACGTCGAGCGCGAGCTCGACGCGCTGGCCGGGCACTCCCCGGCACTCTGAGCGGCCGCCCCGGGTCCCAGCCGGTCACCGAGGTTGCGCCCGGCACGCCGGGAGTGCCGCCGACTGCCGTCTCGCGCGGCTGAGAGTGCCGCCGACTGCCGTCTCGCGCGGCTGAGAGTGCCCCCAACTGCCGTCTCGCGCCCCCGAGAGTGCCCCTAGCTGCCCGGTCGCCGCTTGCGGCGGCGCAGGCCGGCGGCGGTGAGGCGGCGCACCAGCTCGCGGGAGGAGACGGGTTGGGCGCCGGCGGCGACCACGTCGTCGTACCACTCCGAGGGGACGTCGTAGTGGTCCCGGTCGAAGCCCCGCTCGGGGATGCCGAGGGTGCGGGCGAAGGCGTGCAGCTCCTCGTAGGAGGCGTCGCTGGCCAGGTGTGACCACAGCCGGCCGCGGGCCGCGACCAGGGGCGGGTCGATGAGGACCGTCATCCGGCGGAGGACGCCGAGGTCCGCTCGGCCCGGTCCAGCGCGTCGTCGGCGAGCAGCCGCCAGGAGCGGACGTGGGAGGCGTCGACGTAGGCCTTCCAGCTGCCGCCCGGGCGGGCCTGCGGGCCGAGGTGCAGCTGCCGGACGCCGGCGCGCACCAGCCACGGGACGTGCTCGGCGAGCAGCCCGCCGCCGGGCACCAGCAGCCGCGCGATCGCCGGCGAGGAGCCGGCCGTGGCCAGCAGGTCGTCGTACCCGACCGACATGCCCTGCGGCGACCCGGCCGAGCGCACCGCGACCAGGCCGGGCAGCGTGAGCAGCTGCCGCCAGGCGCGGGCGGGCTCCAGCGAGCTGTCGACCGCGGCCGGGAAGGTCCACGGGACCCCGGGGAGCGCCTGCGCGAGGTGGCCGCACACCTCGGTGTCGACGAGCAGGTCGGCGTCGAGGAAGCCGAAGCACAGCCCGGCGGCGCCGCGGGCGAGGTAGTCCTCGGCCAGGCCGACCAGCCGGGTCAGCTCGCCCCCGGTGGTGGTCCAGGAGTCGGTGAGCCGCAGCACCACGAACACCGGCAGGTCGGTCTCCCGGCACACCTCGGTGACCGCGGCCGGCTCCGGGGAGAGGCCGGCGGCCTCGCCCGGCGCGACCAGGTGCAGCCGGTCGGCGCCGCCCTCCTGCGCACCGGGCACGTCGCGACCCTGCTCGACGGTGACCTCGAGCAGCACCCTGCCGTCCGCGACCATGCCCCGACTCTAGGGCGCGACCCCCGGGTTCCGGCGGCGACGCACAGCGGCCCGGCGGCGCGACTTGCCCGCGGGGCATGATGGGGAGGTGGACGAGACCCTCCTGTTCGACGCCCGGGCCCGGGTCCTCGCCGACCTCGAGGCCCGCGCCCATGCGACCCCCGCGGCCGTCTCGGCCCTCGAGGACGCCGTGTCCACCCGGCGGTGGTGGGCCGAGCAGTGGCCCGAGGGCGAGGTGTACGTCGCGGGGCTGGTGGCCCAGGACGTGCAGGACGCCCTGCTGGAGTCCGTGGGCCGGTGGCCGCTGTGCCTGGCCTGCGGCGAGGCCCCCCAGCACGCGCTCTACATCCAGCCCGACCTCGGCGGGCCGGACCCGGTGTGGGTGTGCGAGGAGTCGGGCCGGCCGGTGGCCGAGCTCGGCCGGCTGGGCTGCGCTAGCCCTCCCGGCCCAGCTGGACCCACATCGTGAACCGGTCCGAGCGGTAGACCGAGCGCGAGACCTCGACGATCTTGTCGTCGGCCAGCGCGCGTCGGGAGTGCCGCAGCACCGCGCTGCCCGGCTCGGTCTCGAGCAGCGTCGCCTCCTCCTCGGTGGCCACGTCGGCGGCGATCGAGTCCTCGGCCCAGGTCGGGCGCAGGCCGCGGGCGCCGAGCGCGTCGTACAGGCTGGTGGGCATCCCGGCCTGCAGGAAGCCCGGGATCAGGATCTCGTTGAGGTAGGCGTCCTCGACGCACATCGGCACGCCGTCGGCGCGGCGCAGCCGGCGCCAGTGGATCACCGCGTCGCCCTCGGTCACGCTCAGCGCCTTCGCGACGCCGGGGCCCGCCTGCTCGCGGCGGGCCAGCAGGGTCTGCGACTCCGGCAGCAGGCCGCGGCGGGTCATCTCCTCGGTGTACGACGTGGGCCCGGTGGCCACCCGGCGGGGCGGGGCCACGAACGTCCCGCGGCCCGGGATCCGCTCCAGCAGGCCCTCGGCGACCAGCGCGTCCATCGCCTGGCGCACGGTCATCCGCGCCACGCCGAAGCGGTGCACCAGCTCCCGCTCGGACGGCGCGGCCGAGCCAGGTGCGGCGCCGGCCACCAGCGACCGGACGTACTCGCGCACCTGCACGTGCTTGAGTGCCCTGCCCTCGGTGACCAACAGTTCCTCCACGGCCGTCACTGTAGGGGTGGCACCGGGCCGCCGTCCTTGGTTCGGCACAGGTCGTCACTTCCCGTCCCACCCGTCACTCGGTGGCGATCGCGCGCAGCACGTCGAGCCGGGCGGCCCGTCGCGCCGGGAGCACCGCGGCCAGGACGCCGATCAGCAGCGCCAGCACGAGGAACACCGCGAGCTGCCCCCACGGGACGCTGATGACCTCCAGGCCCTGGTCGCGCAGCGCGTACATCAGCGCCACCCCGAAGCCGATCCCCAGCACCACGCCCAGGGTCGCACCGAGCACCGCGATCACCACCGACTCCAGCGTGATCATCCAGCGCAGCTGCCGGCGGCTGGTCCCGATCGCGCGCAGCAGCCCGACCTCCCGGGTCCGCTCGATCACCGACAGCGCCAGGGTGTTGACGATGCCGAGCACCGCGATCACCAGCGCCAGCCCCAGCAGCGCGTAGATCATCTGCACCAGCTGGTCGATCGGGCCGCGCTGCTCCGCGGCGAAGCCCGCCTCGTCCTTGACCGTCACGACCGGAAGCCGCTGCACCACCCGGTCGAGCCGGGCCTGGACGCCGGTCGCGCCGGGTGCGGTGAAGATGACCAGGGCGTTGTCCTGCTCGGGGATGCCGGCCCGGGCCAGGGTGTCGAGCGTGGTGAGCACCGGGAAGAACACCACCGGGTTGTCGGCGAACGTGCCGACCACCCGCCAGCGCCGGGTCCCGGTCGGCATCGTCAGCGTCAGCGAGTCGCCGACCGCGAGGTGGTGGTCGGCGGCCCAGGAGTCCTCGAGCAGCACCGTGCCGTCGACCAGCGCCGACCGGGAGCCCGCGGTCATCCGCAGGCCGAGCGCCGCCGCGCCCCCGGCGCCGGTGGCGGTGACGCCCTGGTCCTGGCCGTCGCGGGTGCCGAAGCCGTAGCGCTCGCGCACCACGTCGGCCACGCCGGGCACCCGCGCCATCCGGTCGGCGATCCCGGTGGGGAAACCGCCCCCGAAGACGTTGCTGACGATGTAGTCGCCGACGAAGTTCTCCGAGACCGACCGGTCCACCGAGGACTTCGCGGAGTCGCCGACGATCGCCATCGTGCAGGCCAGGGTCAGCCCGATCATCAGGGCCGACGCGGTGGCCGTCGTACGACGGGGGTGGCGCAGCGCGTTCTGGCCGGCGAGGTTGCCGACGCTGCCGAACAGCCGGGCGTAGGTGACGCGCGCACCCAGCAGGAACGGCCTGCTGATCACCGGGCTGGCCGAGGACACCCCCAGCAGCACCGCCAGCACGCCCGCGCCCACGAACCAGCCGGCGTGCGGCACGTCCGCGAACAGGCCCGCGCCCAGCGTGACCACGCCGGCGCCGAGCAGCGCCAGGCCGAGCAGCAGCCGGCGGTGCAGGGAGGACTCCGGCATCGCCACGTCGTCGCGCAGCGCCTGGACCGGCGCGAGCCGGCCGGTCCGCCGGGCCGGCAGCCAGGCCGCGGCCATCGTGACGACCACCCCCACGGCGTACGCCGCGAGCACGGTCCGCGGGCCGAAGACCAGTGCCTGGCCGGACAGGTCGAGCCCGAAGCGCGCGAACAGCGCCCGGATCCCCACGGCCAGCAGCACACCGAGGCCGAGCCCGGCCGTGGAGCCGAGCAGGCCGAGGACCAGTGCCTCGAGCTGCACCGAGCCGATGACCTGGCGGCGCGAGGCGCCCAGGGCGCGCAGCAGCGAGAGCTCGCGGCTGCGCTGGGCGACCAGGATCGAGAAGGTGTTGACGATCAGGAACGCCCCGACCACGAGCGAGATCCCGGCGAAGATCAGCAGGAACGTGGTGAGGAACGAGACCGCCTGCAGCAGGTCCGAGGCGCTCTGGTCGGCCGCGGTGTCGCCGGTGACCACGGCGTACCGGGCGGGCAGCGCCGCGTCGACCTGCTGGCGCAGCTGCTCCTCCGAGACGCCGTCGCGGGCGGTGACCCACAGGTCGTTGAAGGCATCGCGGCCGTGGAGGAACAACCGTTGCGCGGTCGGGGTGTCGAACAGCGCGAGGGTGGCGCCGTTGAGCGAGCCGCCCTGCGGGAAGCCCGCGACGCCCACCAGCCGCGGGCCGAGCGACAGCCGGCCGGAGGTGATCATCCGGACCCGGTCGCCGAGCGCGTAGCCGCCGCGCTCGGCGGTCCGGTCGTCGAGCACCACCTGGTCCGGGCCGTGCGGTGGCCGGCCCCGCAGGATCTGCAGGCCGGGCAGGTCGTGGCCGGCGGGCGCACCGGTCCAGTTGCCGCCCAGCGCGGGCGGGCCGAAGCCGCCGACGACCTTGCCGTCGGTGCCCACCACGAACGCGCCGACCGCGCTGACGTTGCCGTCCACCCGGGCGGCGTCGGGCAGGGTGCGCAACCGCGCCACCACCGACGCCGGGATGGTCTTCGTCGAGGGCTGGCCGTTGACGGTGGTGCCACCCTCGGGGCGCACGACGACATCGCCGACGGTGGAGGCGAACAGCGCGGTGAAGCTCCGGTTCAGGGTGTCGGAGAAGACCAGCGAGCCGACCACGAACGCGACCCCCAGCACGATGGCGAACGTGCTCATGAGCAGCCGCACCTTGCGGGCCAGCAGGCTCTTGAGCGAGGCCCGGATCATGGCGCCCGGTCCGGCTCGGGCGCGGGCTCGGCCAACCGGGCCATCACGGCGAGCACCTGCTCCCGGGTCGGGTCGCGCAGCTCGTCGACGACGCGGCCGTCGCCGAGGAAGACCACCCGGTCGGTGTAGCCCGCGCCCACCGGGTCGTGGGTCACCATCACCACGGTCTGGTCGAACTCGTCGACGCTGCGGCGCAGCAGCTGCAGCATCTCGGCCCCCGACCGGGAGTCCAGGTTGCCGGTCGGCTCGTCGGCGAACACGATCCGCGGCCGGCTCACCAGCGCCCGGGCCACCGCGACCCGCTGCTGCTGCCCCCCGGAGAGCTCCTGGGGCTTGTGCCGGAGCCGGTCGCCGAGCCGCACGGTGGCGACCACGCTCGCGAACCACTCCGGGTCGGGGCGCCGGCCGGCGATCGCCAGCGGCAGCAGGATGTTCTCCTCCGCGGTCAGCGTCGGCACCAGGTTGTAGGACTGGAAGACGAACCCGATCTCGTCGCGGCGCAGCCGGGTCAGCGCCGCGTCCCGGAGCCCGCCCAGCTCCCGGTCGCCGATCCAGACCTCGCCGGAGTCGCCGCGGTCGAGCGCGGCACAGCAGTGCATCAGCGTGGACTTGCCCGAGCCGCTCGGTCCCATCACCGCGGTGAACTCCCCCGCGAGCAGGTCCAGCGAGACGTCGTCCAGCGCGCGGACCAGCGCCGCGCCCGCGCCGTACGTCTTGGTGAGGTGCCGCACCCGGGCCGCCACCGGGGCCGGCGCCGGCTCGGTGGCCCGGAGCGTCGAGGTCATGCCTCCACGATCCCGCGGCCGGCCAAGCGCGGACCATGGGTGGAAGTCCCCTCCTGCCCCGGGGGCCACCCCCGACCCGGCCCCACCCGCCTCTCGGCGCGCGGGTCGAACACGCGTTCGACTTTCCGCGCTAGCATCGGGGCATGGACTACCAGGGCACCCTCTTCGCGGCCGAGGACACCTCCCTCTCCTTCGCCGGGCTCGAGCGACACCCCCTCACCCGCGGCGCGTGGGTGGACGTCCGCCGCGGCTGGCTGCCCGAGGCCGACGACGTGTTCGCCACCCTCGTGGGCGAGGTGCCCTGGCGCGCGGAGCGCCGGGAGATGTACGAACGGGTCGTCGACGTGCCCCGGCTGCTGCACACGTACGGCGTCGGCGAGGCGCTGCCGCACCCGGTGCTGGAGCAGGCCCGGGACGCACTCTCCGAGCACTACCTGCCCGAGCTCGGCGAGCCGTTCGTCACCGCCGGCTGCTGCTACTACCGCGACGGCCGCGACAGCGTCGCCTGGCACGGCGACCGGATCGGGCGCGGGCGCAGCCGCGACACGATGGTCGCGATCGTCTCGGTGGGCGACCCGCGGCGGCTGGCGCTGCGGCCGCGGGGCGGCGGGGAGTCGGTCTCGGTCGAGATGGGCCACGGCGACCTGCTGGTCATGGGCGGCTCCTGCCAGCGGACCTGGGAGCACGCCGTGCCCAAGGTCGCGCACGCCGGTCCGCGGCTCTCGGTGCAGTTCCGCCCGCTGAACGTCTTCTAGGACTGGTGCGACGGCGGCGGCCGAAAACCGCGTGCCCCGTGTCGGTGGTCGCTGGGAGGATTCGCGGCGATGAGCACCACGACCGCCCCGCGCCCCAGCCTCGCCTCGTTCTGGCACGACCTTCCCCGGGAGGGTCGGCTGCTGCTCTCGGTGGTGGTCTTCGAGTTCCTCGGCACCGGGTTGGTGCTGCCGTTCCACGTGGTCTACCTGCACGAGGTGCGCGGTTTCTCGCTCAGCGACGTGGGGCTGCTGCTCGGGCTGTCACCGCTCCTGGGCTTCCTGCTGGTGGGTCCGGGCGGTGCGCTGATCGACCGGATCGGCGCCCGGCGGGTCGTGATCGCGACCCTCGCGCTGCTGATCGCCGGCGACCTTGTGCTGATGATGTCCTCGACGGTCGCGATGGCCGCGGTCGGCCTCGGGCTGAGCGGGCTCGCCTTCGGGGTCTCGTGGCCGGCCTCGCAGAGCCTGGTCGCGGCCGCGGTTCCCTCGGAGCTGCGCCAGCGCTACTTCGGGGTGAACTTCACGCTGCTCAACCTCGGCATCGGGCTGGGCGGCCTGGTCGGCGGCGCGGTCCTGGACGTGCACCGGATGGTGACGTTCCAGGCGATCTACGCCGCCGACGCGGTGAGCTTCGTGCCGGGCCTGCTGCTGATGCTCTTCCCGCTGCGCCACGTGGCCGGGCGGCCGGTGCCGCACGAGCACGGGGCGGACGCCGGGGTGGGCTACCTCGCCCTGCTGCGCCGGCCGGCGGTGGCCTCGCTGACGGCGCTCGGGTTCGCGGCGTCGTTCGTGGGCTACGCCCAGCTCAACACCGGCATGCCGGCGTTCGCACGGGCGGTCGGGGAGGTGTCGACCCAGGGCCTCGGGATGGCCTTCGCCGCCAACACGCTGGTGATCGTGGTGCTCCAGCTGGTGGTGCTGCAGCGGATCGAGGGCCGCCGCCGCACCCGCGTCATCGCGATGATGGGCCTGCTGTGGGCGGTCTCGTGGCTGCTGCTCGGCGGGGCCGGACTGGTGCCGGGGACCTTCGGCGCCACGATGCTGGTCGCCTCGTGCGCCTCGGTCTTCGCGCTGGGCGAGACCCTGCTCCAGCCGACCATCCCGGCACTGGTCAACGATCTGGCGCCCGACCACCTGCGGGGCCGTTACAACGCGCTGAGCTCGGCGGCGTTCCAGCTCCCCGCGGTCGTCGCGCCGCCGGTTGCCGGGGCCCTGATCGGCCACCACCTGGGCTCGGTCTACATCGGCATCCTGGTCGTCGGCTCGGTCGGTGTCGCCGTCCTGGCGGTCGCCCGGCTCGAGCGCGTCCTGCCGCCCGAGGTCAACGGGCTCCGCACGCCGGCTGCGACCGAGCCTGCCGCCGTCCCGGCGGTCGCAGTGGGGCCGCCTCCCGGCCATCCGGTCGGCGCCGACACCCTCGACTGACCGCAGGACCCCGCCGCCGCACCGTGGCCGCGCCGGCGGTGAGCAGGCCACCGGTCCGCGCGCGACACAGGTGGCTGACGCACCGCTGGCCGACGCCGACCCGCGCCGGCGGTGACTGAGCCACCGGTCTGCAGCCGACACAGGTGGCTCACTCACCGTCGCGTGGCGGGTCCACGCTCAGTCGCGACGGGAGACCAACCACCAGATGAGGGCGACGACGGCGAGGGCCACCGCGCCCTGCTTCCAGTAGGCCTTGGCCAGTACCGGCAGCACGGTGGCGCCCAGGTCGAGGGCCTCACCGGGGGCCGGCGCCGCGTGCCGCGGCCCGCCCGCGGCGGCGGTCGGTGCCGGCGGTCGCGGGGCCGCCGGCCCGGCGGCTCCAGCGCCGGCTCCAGCCCCAGTGGCCCCCGCGACCGTAGCCCCGGTCGTGGCGGCCTCCCCGGCCGACGTCGCGACCGGGCCGCCAGCCGCCCCGGCCCCAGCCGCCCCGGCCCCAGCCGCCCCGGTCGGCGCCGCAGCCGCCTCCGCAGCCGCCCCGGTCGGCGCCGCCCCGGCCGGCGGGCCGGTGAGCCGGGACTCCAGGCAGGCGACGAACTGGCCGAGCAGCTTGTCCGAGACGTCCTGCATCACGCCGCGGCCGAACTGGGCCGGCTTGCCGGTGATCGACAGGTCGGTCAGCACCTCGACGTCGGTGGCGGACCCGCCACCGTCGGACGCCCCGTCGGTCATGGTCAGCGTGACCGTGGCACCCGCGGTGCCGTTGCCGCGCTTGTCCTTGCCCTTGGCCTCGACGACGAAGCGGTGCGCGGCCTCGTCCTTCTCCAGGAAGGTGCCGGTGCCGTTGTACTGCAGGGCAATCGGGCCGAGCTTGACCTTGACCGAGCCGGCGAACGAGTCGGACTCGACCGCGCTCACCGTGGCCCCGGGGAAGCACTCGGCCACCGAGGCGATGTCCTGGAAGTGCGCCCAGGTCTCGTCGATCGCGGTCGGGACGGTGAAGCGGTGCTGCAGGTCCACGGGCGTCAGCCTCCTGCGGCCGCGAGGACCGCGCGTCGGGTCAGGACGGTTGCCAGGTGCCGACGGTAGTCGGCGTCGCCGTTGAGGTCCGAGGGCGGGTTCGCGCCCTCGGCGGCGCGGGCGGCGGCCGCACGTACGGCGTCGTCCGTGGCCGGCTGCCCGGCCAGCGCCTCCTCGACCGCGCGGGCCCGCAGCGGCGTGGAGCCCATGTTGGTCAGGCCCACCCGGGCCTCGGCGATCGCCCTGCCGTCAGGGGGCCCGTCCACCCGGACCGCGGCCGCGACCGCGACGATCGGCCACTGGTGCGCCACCCGCACGAACTTCTCGTAGTGCGCGCCCCAGCCGGTGTGCTTCGGGATCCGCACCTCGGTGAGGATCTCGTCCTCGCCGATCGCCGTCTCGAAGAGGTCGACGAAGAAGTCGTCGGCCGCCACCGTGCGGGTGCCACCGCTGCCGGCGATCACGAACTGCGCGCCCAGCGCCAGCGCCGGCGCGCCGAGGTCGCCCGCCGGGTCGGCGTGCGCGAGCGCCCCGCCGAACGTGCCCCGGTGCCGGATCTGGGCGTCGGCGAGGTGCTCGACGGCCTTGGCGACCAGGGCCGCGTGCTGCGCGACCAGCGGGTCGGAGCCGACCACCGCGTGCGGGGTCATCGCGCCGATGACGATCGCGTCGCCGTCCTCGCGGA
Organism: uncultured Actinomycetota bacterium; assembly: GCA_963826155.1. GTDB lineage: Bacteria > Actinomycetota > Actinomycetes > Propionibacteriales > Nocardioidaceae > Nocardioides. Next base: position 3,105,421 of record CAWGVX010000002.1, read on the forward strand.
TCCCCCGCAGGGAGTCGATCCGGCCGAGGTCGATGACGACCTCCGGGGCGTTGAGCCGCATCCGCAGCACCGGGAGCAGGCTCTGCCCGCCGGCCAGGATCTTGGCGTCGTCGCCGTGCTCGGCGAGCGCGGCCAGCGCCTCCTCGACCGAGGTGGGCGCGAGGTAGTCGAACTGTGCGGGGATCATGCGTCCGCACCTCCGGTCGTACGGTCCACGGTGCCCTCCATGCCGGTCGCTTCGTCGAAGTGGGGTGCGGCCGCACCCTCGGTGTCGGCGTGCCCACCACCGTGGGTGCCGTTGATCGCCTTCCACACCCGCTCGGGCGTGCACGGCATCTGGATGTCCTGCACGCCGAGGTGGCGTACGGCGTCGACCACCGCGTTCACCACGGCCGGGGTCGAGGCGATCGTGCCCGCCTCGCCGACGCCCTTGGTGCCGAGGGTGTTGGTCGTGGCCGGCGAGGTGGTGTGGTCGATCTCGAAGCTGATCGTGTCGGCCGCGGTCGGCAGCAGGTAGTCCACGAACGACCCGGACACCAGCGTCCCGGAGTCGTCGTACACCGCCTCCTCCCACAGCGCCTGGGCGATGCCCTGGACCAGCCCGCCGTGCACCTGGCCGGAGACGATCAGCGGGTTGATGATGTTGCCGATGTCGTCGACGCAGACGTACTTGCGCATCTTCAGCGCCCCGGTCTCGGTGTCGACCTCCATCGCGCACAGGTGGGTGCCGTGCGGGAAGTTGAAGTTCACCGGGTCGTAGGTCGCCTCCGAGTCGATCGACGGCTCGATGCCGTCGGGGAGGTCGTGGGCGGCGAAGACCGCGGTGGCGATCTCGCCGATCGCCAGGCCCTGGTCGGTGCCCCGGACGGAGAACCGGCCCCCGGAGAACTCCAGGTCGTCGACCGAGGCCTCCAGCAGGTGCGCGGCGATCGGCCTCGCCTTCTCGATCACCTTGTCGGCGGCCCGGACCATCGCCTCACCACCGACGACGAGCGAGCGCGACCCGTAGGTGTCCAGCCCCTTGTGGGAGATCTGGGTGTCGCCGTGCAGGACCTCGACGTCCTCGAAGGCCACGCCGAGCCGGTCGGCCACGATCTGGCTGAACGCCGTCTCGTGGCCCTGGCCGTGGGCCGAGGCGCCGGTGACCACCTCGACCTTGCCGGTGGCCAGCATCCGCACCTCCGCGTGCTCCCAGCCGCCGGCGCCGTAGTTGAGCGAGCCCAGCACCCGGGACGGCGCCAGGCCGCACATCTCGGTGAACGTCGAGACGCCGATGCCGAGCTGCACGGGGTCGCCGGAGTCGCGGCGACGCTGCTGCTCGGCCCGGAGCTCGTCGTACCCGAACAGCTCCCTGGCCTTCGCAGTGGCGGCCTCGTAGTTGCCGGAGTCGTACTCCAGGCCCGCGACCGTGGTGAACGGGAACTCCTCGTGCCTGATCCAGTTCTTCTCCCGGATCGCCAGCGGGTCGACGCCCACCTCGGCGGCGAGCTCGGTCATCAGCCGCTCGATGGCGTACGTCGCCTCGGGGCGCCCGGCGCCACGGTAGGCATCGGTCCAGGTCTTGTTGGTCAGCACCGTCTGGCAGTTGAACTGGTAGGCGGGGAACTTGTAGATCGCGTTGAACATGAACGCGCCGAGCACCGGCACGCCGCCACCCACGATCGCCACGTAGGAGCCGAGGTCCGCCAGCAGGTCGACCTTGAGGCCGGTGACCGCGCCGTCCTTGGTCGCGGCCAGCGTCAGCCGCTGCCACTGGTCGCGGCCGTGGTGGCCGCTCATCAGCGACTCCGACCGGGTCTCGGTGTACTTCACCGGCTTGCCGAGCCGCCGGGCCACCGCGAACGCGATCATCTCCTCCGGCGTCTGCTGCAGCTTGCCGCCGAACCCGCCGCCCACGTCGGGGGCGATCACCCGGATCTTCGACTCCGGCACGCCGGTGGTGGCCGCCAGCGCGAACCGCAGGATGTGCGGGATCTGGGTGGCCGACCACATCGTGATCTGCTCCCCCGTCGGGTCCACGACCACCGAGCGGGGCTCCATGAACGCCGGGATCAGCCGCTGCTGGCGGTACTCCCGCTCGATCACGATCCCGTCGGTGCGGGCCTTCTCGATCGCCTCCTCGACGCTGCCGCCGGTGCCGGCCTCGGCCGAGTCGAACGTCCACAGCGCCGACTTGTTGGTGCCGAGGTCGGGGTGGGCCAGCGCGCCGCCGTTCTCCGGGGTGGCCTCCGCCGCCTCCTTGAGGTCGAGCGCGGCCGGCAGCTCCTCGTAGTCCACGTCGACCAGCTCGGCGGCGTCGCGCGCCTCCGCGGCGCTGCGGGCCACCACCACCGCGACGATCTCGCCGGCGAAGGTCACCCGGTCCGCGGGCATGGGCGGGTGGGCCGGCGTGACCTGGTCGGGGGTGATCGCCCAGGCGTTGATGCACGCGCCCAGCGACTCCCCGAGGTCGGCGGCGGTGAGCACCGCGACCACGTTGGTGGCCTTCTCGGCCTCGCTCTTGTCGATCGAGGTGATGGTGGCGTGCGCGAACGGGCTGCGGATCATCGCCAGGTGCAGCATGCCCGGCAGCTGGATGTTGTCGGTCCAGCGGGTCCGGCCGGTGATCAGCCGCTGGTCCTCCTTGCGGCGCCGGTCGCGGCCGATCTCGGCGGCGGGGCGCTCCTGCACCGCGGTCACGACGAGGCCCCCGCGGTCTCGGCCTGGCCCGACGCCTGCTGCACGGCCCGCACGATGTTGTGGTAGCCGGTGCACCGGCACAGGTTGCCCTCGAGCCCGAGGCGGATCTCCTCCTCCGACGGCTTCGGGTTCTCCTGCAGCAGCGCGACGCTCTGCATGATCATCCCCGGCGTGCAGAAGCCGCACTGCAGGCCGTGGCACTCCCGGAAGGCCTCCTGGACCGGGTGCAGCTCGCCGTCGCGGGCCAGCCCCTCGATCGTGGTCACCTCTGCGCCGTCGGCCTGGACCGCGAGCACGTTGCACGACTTCACGCTGGTGCCGTTGAGGTGGACGGTGCAGGCGCCGCAGTTGCTGGTGTCGCACCCGATCACCGTCCCGGTCTTGCCGAGCTTCTCTCGCAGGTAGTGCACCAGCAGCATGCGGGGTTCGACGTCGTCGGAGACCGACGCTCCGTCGACGGTGAGACTGATCCGGGTCATGGACGACTCTCCTGGGGTCGAGGTGGAGCTGTGACGCCGCTCACGGTAGGTCCGTCCGGTTGGGGAAAGGTTGGGGCGAAGGTCCCCTCTCTCGCGCCGGGTCCGCCGCGCGGACTTGCCCGGAAACTTAGGGGAACCTAATCTCGAGGGGTACGGCGCTCTCACCCCCGATCGGAGTCTCCGTGAGCCTGTCCTCGACGCTCGTCCTCGGCCTCGTCGCCGGCGCGACCATCGTGCTCGGCCTGCCGGTCGGGCGGATCCGCCGGCCCGCGGCCTCGCTGCGGCTGTTCCTCAACGCCACCGCCGTCGGCGTGCTGCTGTTCCTGGTCTGGGACGTGCTGTCCGCAGCCTGGGAGCCCATCGACGCCGCGCTCGGCTCGGTGCACGACGGCGACGGCGGGCTCGGCACGGCGGCCGGCTACGGGCTGATCTTCGTGGGCGGCCTCGCGGTCGGGCTGCTCGCCCTGGTCTGGTACGAGCGCTGGATGGGCCGCCAGGTCGCCGCCCGCCCCGCGGGCACGCCGGCCCGGCCCCAGGGGCCCGGCGCCATGACCATGGGCGAGGTGCAGCCGCCGCGCGGGCTCGCCTCGTGGTCGGCCGCGCGCCGGCTCTCGCTGATGATCGCGGTCGGCATCGGCCTCCACAACTTCGCCGAGGGCCTGGCCATCGGCCAGTCCGCAGCCAGCAACGAGATCGCGCTGGCGCTGATGCTGGTCATCGGCTTCGGGCTGCACAACGCCACCGAGGGCTTCGGCATCGTCGCCCCACTGGCCGCGGACGTCGACGGGGACGGCGCGCCGCGCACCCCGTCCTGGCCGTTCCTGCTCACGCTCGGTGCGATCGGGGGCGGCCCGACCTTCGTCGGCACGCTGATCGGGCACACGTTCACCAGCGAGCCGCTCAGCGTCGCCTTCCTGACCCTGGCCGCCGGGTCGCTGGTCTACGTCATCACCCAGCTGATCGGCGTCGCCTCCCGCGCCCGGCGCAGCGACCTGCTCGCCTACGGAATCCTGCTCGGCCTGGTGGCCGGCTTCCTCACCGACGCGATCGTCACCGCCTCCGGCGTCTGACCGCCGAGTCGGCGCAGGTTGACGCGGACCCACGTCGAGTCGGCGCAGGTTGACGTACGTGGGTGTCAACGAGCGCCGACTCGGCGTTGGCAGGTGGGTTGGCAGGCTGGGGTCAGGCGCGGGCGACGGCCAGCCGGCCCTTGAGGAGGGGTACGGCGGGGTGCGGGCGACCGGCCAGCCGGTCCAGGCAGACCTCGAGCACCTCGGAGTCGTACGGCGCGCGCTCGCTGTAGCGGACCACGGCGTCGGGCTCCGGGTCGGCCAGCAGCGCCTCGCGGACCGCGACCGCGACGTACTCGGCGAGCTCCACGAGCGCCGGGGAGTTGGTGCCGGGCAGCAGGTCCCCGCCGTACGCCTCGACCGCGGCGGCGACCTGGCCGGCGCGCAGCAGGCCGAGCACCTGGTCGACGTCGGTGGTGACCGGCATCGTCAGCCGGTAGGGCCGCGACGCGAGCTGCCCGCCGAGCGCGGCGCGCAGGTGGCTCACCTCGGCCTTGAGGGTGGACAGCGTGACCGCCTGGTCGCCGTAGACCAGCGCGTGCAGGTGCTCCAGGGACAGCCCCTCGGGGTGCATCGCGAGCAGCGCCAGCACCTCGGTCTGGCGGCGGTTCAGCAGCAGCCGCTGCCCGTCGAGGCGGACCTCGACGGTGCCGAGCAGCCGCAGCCACAGGCCCGGCTCGTCCTGCTCCTCCGCCCCGTCGACGCCCAGCCGCGCGGTGCACGGGAGTGCGGTCTCGATCAGCCGGGCCATCACCCGGGCGGTGGCCAGCCCGATCGGGTGGCTGCGGTCCCAGGTCGTGGAGAGGTCGATGACGCCGAGCTTGGCGCCGCTCACCGGGTCGTGCACCGGCGCCGCCCAGCACACCCAGTTGTGCACGATCGAGGCGTAGTGCTCGGCGCTGAAGACCATCGCGGGGGTGGCGAGCCGGTTGGCCAGGTCGAGGGCGTTGGTGCCGACGCTCTGGTCGTCCCACCGGCCACCGGGCACGAAGTTCACCGTCTCGGCCTTGCGGCGCATCACCCGACCGCCGTAGGTCCACAGGATCCGGGTGTCGGGGTCGGTGACCGCGACCACGAGGTCGCCGTCCTCGGCGGTGCGCCGCAGCTCGGCCTCGACCCGCTGGACCGCGGTCTGCAGCGGCGAGTCGCGCCAGAACGCGGCGGTCTCGGTCTCGTCGGCCAGCGGCGCCCCCGCCACGTCGGGCGGGATCGCGGCCTCCGAGCGCGCCCAGCTGCTCAGGATCTCGGGGCGTACGACGAGCTCGGCGCCGTCCCCGCGCTCCACGAAGCTGGTCCAGGCGCGCACCGCGGCGACTCTGCGCTCGTGCAGCTCGCCGCGCGCCATGGCACCCCCGGGGCTCGATGTGTGCCGTCAACCTAGCACCGGCCCGGTGGCCCGAAGGCAGCGTCGAGGTCAGCCCCGGTGGATCCTCCCGTCGGTGGTCGCGAGCCGCTCGCCGGAGCCGCCCCAGCGGCCGGCGATGATCTCCGCGGCGATGCTGATCGCGGTCTCCTCGGGCGTCCGCGCGCCGAGGTCCAGCCCGATCGGCGAGGACAGCCGCTCGAGCTCCTTGTCGGTGAGGCCGGCCTCGCGCAGCCGGTCCAGCCGGTCCTCGTGGGTGCGGCGGGAGCCCATCGCACCGACGTAGGCCACCTCGGGCAGCCGCAGCGCCACCTCGAGCAGGGGTACGTCGAACTTCGGGTCGTGGGTGAGCACGGCCAGCACCGTGCGCTGGTCGACCCGGCCGGCGTCCCGCTCGGCGGCGAGGTAGCGGTGCGGCCAGTCCACGACGACCTCGTCGGCGTCGGGGAACCGGCTGTGGGTGGCGAACACCGGCCGCGCGTCGCACACCGTCACGTGGTAACCGAGGAAGCTGCCCACCCGGGCCACCGCGGCGGCGAAGTCGATCGCGCCGAAGACCAGCATCCGGGGCTTCGGCGCGAACGCCCACACGAACACCCGCATCCCCTCGCCGCGCCGCTCCCCGTCGGGGCCGTAGGTCAGCGTGGCGTTGTGGCCGGCCGCGAGCAGGCCGAGCGCGTCGTCGTGGACCGCGTCGTCGGCGCGGGAGGAGCCGAGCGACCCGCTCCCGTCGGTGTCGGGGCGGACGACCATCCGGCGGCCCAGCCAGGCGGGGTCGGGGTGCTCGATGACGGTGGCGATCGCCACCGGGCGGCCGGCCTCGACGTCCTCGGCGATGTCACCGAGCTCGGGGAAGGTCTGCCGGTCCACCTGCTCGACGTAGACGTCGAGGATGCCGCCGCAGGTCAGCCCGACCGCGAACGCGTCGTCGTCGGAGACGCCGTACCGCTCCAGCACCGGGGTGCCGGTGCGCACCACCTCCTGCGCGAGCTCGTAGACCGCGCCCTCGACGCAGCCACCGGAGACCGAGCCCACGGCGGACTCGTCCGGGCCGACCAGCATCGAGGCGCCGGGCGGGCGGGGCGCGGACCGGAAGGTCGCGACCACGGTGCCGACGCCGACGGTCTCGCCGGCGCGCCACCAGGTCATCAGCTCGGGAAGGACATCACGCACGGGAGACCACCTCTGCCAGCTCGGCGTAGGTCGCCAGCGAGTGGCCGGCGATGAACTCGTCGCAGTGGGGCAGCGCCGCGAGCACGCCCTGCTGCACCGGCTCGTAGCCGGCCTTGCCGCGGTGCGGGTTGACCCAGATCACCCGGTGGGCGATCCGCCGCAGCCGCTCCATCTGCGCGGCCAGCAGCGACGGGTCGCCGCGCTCCCAGCCGTCGCTGAAGACCACCACCACCGCGCCGCGGGCCATCCCGCGCTGGCCCCAGCGGTCGAGGAAGAACCGCAGGGTCTCCCCCAGCCGGGTGCCCCCGGACCAGTCCGGCACGGTCTCCCCCGCGGCCACCAGCGCGCGCTCGGGGTCGCGCAGCCGCAGCGCCCGGGTCAGGTGGGTCAGCCGGGTGCCGACCGTGAACGTCTCGACCACGCCGCCGGTCTCGCGCCCGGCCTGGGTGAACCGGTGCGCGAGCCGCAGCAGCGGGTCGGCGTACCCGCTCATCGAGCCGGAGACGTCGACGAGCAGCACCACGCGCCGCGGCCGGGTGCCGCGCCGGCGCCAGGCGATGTCGCCGGGTTCGCCCATCCGGCGCAGGCTGCCGCGCAGCGTGCGGGAGGCGTCGACCTCGCCGCGGTGCCAGGCCTGGTGCCGGGCGGTACGCCGCCGCGGCGGGCGCGGCCGGATCGTGGCGAACATGCCGGCCAGCCGGGCCCGCTCCGCGGGCGACATGCCGGCCACGTCGCGGTGCCGGAGCACCTCGGCGTCGCTGGCCATCGCCCGGACGACCTCGTCGGCCGCCTCGTCGTCGCCGGTGCCGCCGTCGGTGGCGGGCAGCTCGGAGAAGGTCGGCGCGCCCGGCTGGGCCGGCCGGCTCCGGGGCAGGCCGTCTCGGGCGTTGAAGAACGCCTCGAAGACCTGGTCGTAGCGCTCGAGGTCGTCGGGGCCCGCGCACAGCGTGGCCCGACCCGCCAGGTAGGTGGCCCGCTGGTCCTCGAGCCCGAGCAGCGCCACCGCCGAGAGGAAGCCGTGGGCGCGGTCCTGGGTCACGCCGACCCCGGCCGCCCGGAGCGCGCGGGTGAACCCGAGCAGGACCTCGTCGGCGCCGCGGCGCGCCGGGGTGTCGGCTCCGGCGGCCGGGCTGGGCGGGGTCATCACGCCCTCAGCATCTGGTCCAGCGCCTGCCGGACCCGGTCGGCGTCCTCGCGGTACTTCACCAGGGCGCCGAGGGTGGCCGAGGCGGTGGCGAGGTCGAGCTCGGTGGTGCCGAGGTGGTGCAGCGCCCGCGCCCAGTCGAGGGTCTCGGCGACGCCGGGCGGCTTCTGCAGGTCGTGCCGGTCGCGCAGCTGCTGGACCAGTGTGACCACCTGGCGGCCCAGCGCCTCGGAGACCTCCGGGGCACGCGAGCGGACGATCTCCACCTCGCGCTCGAGCCCGGGGTGGTCGATCCAGTGGTAGAGGCAGCGGCGCTTGAGCGCGTCGTGCAGCTCGCGGGTGCGGTTGGAGGTCAGCACGACCAGCGGCGGGGTGGCGGCCTTGACGGTGCCGAGCTCGGGGATGGTGACCTGGTAGGTCGAGAGCACCTCCAGCAGGAACGCCTCGAACTCGTCGTCGGCGCGGTCGACCTCGTCGACGAGCAGCACCGCGGGGCTGTCCTGGAGCGCCTGGAGCACCGGCCGGGCGAGCAGGAAGCGGGCGTCGTACAGGCTCTTCTCGGCCTCCTCGACCTCCACGTCGCCGCCGCCGGCCGCCTCGAGCGCGCGCAGGTGCAGGATCTGCCGCGGGAAGTCCCAGTCGTAGAGCGCCTGGGTGGCGTCGATGCCCTCGTAGCACTGCAGCCGGATCAGCGGCAGGTCGAGGCTCTCGGCGAGGGCCTCGGCCAGCGCGGTCTTGCCGGTGCCGGGCTCGCCCTCGAGCAGCAGGGGCCGTTGCATCCGCAGGGCGAGGTAGGTGACCGTCGCCAGCGCCTCGTCGCACAGGTAGCCCGTGTCCTCCAGGCGGGTCGCGACGTCCCGGGTGCTCTCAAGCTCCATGGGTCGAGGCTACTTCGCCCGGTGTTGGCTCCAGGTTGGCGTCGGGTCGGCGGCGCCGGGCAGGCTCGAGGGGTGAGCCCCGAGGATTGCCCCGGGGATCGCCCCCGGCGGCTCGTCGACGCCGGCGAGGCGGTCATCACCCAGCGGGGCCGGTGGTGGAGCCCGGCACCGCCCGCGGACCGATCCCGATCCGGCGGGCGGCCTCGGCCACCCGCGGCGTCAGGGCGTGTCCCGGTCCTCGCCGGTCGCCAGGTCGCCGCACTCGACCAGCGTCACCGAGGCGCTGGCGAGGTAGTCGCGCGCGCCCTTGTCACCGGTGGCCGAGGCGGTGACCCCCGGCCAGTGGCCGCGTCCGATGAGCACCGGGTGGCCGGGGACGCCGTGGTAGCCGGCGCGCCGCAGGCTGCGGTCGTCGACGTCACCCTGGACCACGCGGGCGACCACCTCGGCGGAGACGTCGGTCAGGTCGACCAGCGACACCAGGACCGCGTCGACCTCGGGGCCGAGCGCGCCCAGTCCGGCCCGCAGCGAGGCACCCATGCCCTCGTCCCAGTCCTGGGCCACGGTGACGGCCACGTCCTGCCCCTGCAGCAGCGCGGCCGCCTCGTCCGCGGCGGCACCGAGCACCACGGTGACGGCGTCGCAGCCGCCCTTGCGGAGCACCTCGACGCCGCGGACCAGCCAGGGCTCACCCGCCTCGTCGTGCACCAGCGCCTTGGGCCGCCCCATCCGGCGACCGGCGCCGGCGGCGAGCAGCAGCCCGGCCAGCATCACTGGCCCCCGAAGGCGCGGGTGTAGAGCGCCGCCAGGCCCGCGGACCAGGGTGCGCTGAACCCACAGATGCTGACGGTTCCGTCCCTCGCCGAGACCAGGTAGCGCTTGCCCTGCTGGAACCGCACCGCCGTGAGCAGCGGGTCCAGGTCGCCCTGCGGCGCCTTCACCTCGACCAGGTCGGTCGAGTCGCCGGCGTAGAAGTGGGTGGGGGCCAGCGTGACCACGCCGTCACCGATGCTGCGGACCGTGCCGTCGAAGGCCAGGTCCTGCTGCCCCAGCGCCGCGGCGGTCGGCACCATGCAGCGCGCGTGGTACGCCGCGGGCGCCGGGGCGCTGAGCTCGGTGGTGCTGCTGGCGTCGCCCGCGCCGCCGCCGGCGACCGGAGCGTGGTCGGGGGTGGTGGCGTGCTCCCGGCCCATCAGCCCGAAGGCCGCGGCGCCCACGATCAGCAGCACCGCCGCGGCCGCCACCAGCCAGGTCAGCGGGCTGCGACCGCGGGTGCCGGTCTCGCGGGTCGGTGGGACCTCGGGGGCGGGGGCCCCGGGCCCGTTCCCGGGCCTGCTCTCGGTGTCCATGGTCTCCTCCAGGAGTCGGGCGACGCGGCCCGGGTCGGCGGGTGGCAGGGAGAGCGCCGGGTCGGCGGTCCGCAGGCGACCGCGCAGCGCGGCGTCGTCGTGCCGGTCGTCGGTCATGGTGTCCTCCCCTCCTGCACCCCGTCATGTCCGGCAGCGGCGTCGCTCTTTCGCAGCTCCTCGCGCAGCTGCTGGCGGGCCCGGTGCAGGCGGATGCTCGCAGCGTTCGCGGTGATGTCGAGGACGGTCGCGATCTCGGCAGCCTCCAGCTGCTCCCAGGCCCACAGCCGCAGCAGCTCCGCGTCCTGGTCCCGCAGCCGGGCCAGCGCCTCGACGACGTCGGCGTCGCGGCCGGTCCCCTCCCCGGGGCCCGGGACGGCCGCGGCGGGCGGGTCCACCACGGAGATCCGCGCGGCCAGCCGCTGTTGCCGTCGGGCGCCCCGCTCGGCGTTGGCCAGGCAGTTGCGGGCGACGGCGTACGCCCACGGGAGCGGCTCCTGCGGCAGCTCCGCCACCCGGCGCCAGCACACCAGCAGCGTCTCGGACAGGACGTCCTCGGCGGTCGCGGCATCGGTACGACGGGCCAGGAACCGTCGCAGCGGCTCGATCAGCGCCGGAGCGATCTCCTCGAAGCGGGCCCTACGGGTCTGCTCGTCCACGCCCCCAGCCTCACACAACGGCCGAAGGGGCGATCAAGGGCACTCCCGGCAGCGTGAGACGGCGATCGGGGGCACTCGCGGGACGCGACCGGTCCGGCCGAGGCGCTCCCGATCGGTTGCCCTTCCCACGGGCAGTCCGCCTGAGCGACCCGACCCGGAAAAGTTGTAACGCCCGGTCAGGGGTTCCACCGCTCCCGTCGAACGGCGGGGCAGAGCCCCTAACCGGGCGTTACATGTGTCGCCGTCCCGCCCCTCACCGACGCGGGTGGGCGCGGTACCACTGCCGCCAGACCAGGCGGTGCACGGGGATCCAGCGCGGGATCGACCGCAGCCCCGGGATCCAGGGCAGCAGCACCAGCGCCAGGGTCAGCACCATCATCAGCGCCCAGACCTCCGCGTCGGCGTTCGCCGAGGTGGAGAACGGCTTGACCTGGTACCAGAACGTGTAGAGCCACATCCACGGCTGACCCGGGTAGTTGCCGGTCTCGTTCATCATCCCCCACTGGTCGCCGCCGAGGTGCTGGGCCACGGCCTGGTCCTCGAGGTAGGCGCCGTCCGCGAGCAGCAGCACCGAGCGGGTCTGGTCGCCACCGTAGAAGTTGCCCGCCGAGGTGAGCGATCCCTCGAGTCCTCCGGAGCGCGCCACCTGGAGGAACGACGACGCCAGTGCCGGCACCGGTCCGTAGCCGCCCGCCGGCACGGCCGTCGGGTCGCCGCCCGCCTTGGCCAGCGCGTCGGCGTACGACGTGGCCCAGGCCTGCTGCTGCTCCGCCGAGGCACCGCGCCAGAGCTGCAGCGCCGCGGACAGCCGGGGGTCGCCGGCGAAGCCGGAGAGCGGCTGGAGCACGAGGTCCTGGCTGTTGACGGGGATCCGCACGCCACCCCACTTCTGCAGGGGCACCCCGAGCAGCTTCTGGCCGTCGGAGGCGTGGTTGTACGGCGGGCCGTAGGTCGCGCTGGTGGTGGTGCCCGCGAGCTCGCCGACCGCGGTGGCCACCACGTCGCCGGGCGCGGCGGTCGCCCAGCGCTGCATGGTGATCGCCTTGTCGTCCGGGGATGAGAAGACGGCGGCGAGCACGGTGGTCAGCACCGCCACGACGGCGAACGCGATCACGAACTCCTTGACCAGGTCGTAGGGCCGGGTCTCGAAGGCGTGCGAGTCGGGGGTGGTGGCCCGGGTCCGGGACCGGGGGTGGGTCAGCGTGGCCACGTCAGCTCGCCTCCGTCCGGGAGGCCGGGGCGCCGGGCTCGTGGGCGTCCAGCGGCGGGACGACCCCGTGCCGCCGCACCAGGACGACGTGGAGCACGACGATGATCCCGACCGCGAGCGGCAGCAGCACGATGTGCCACATCAGCATCTGCCCCGGGTTGAGCACGTTGAACCAGGCGCCGACGCCGACCGAGTTGATCCCGTCCTTGCCCTCCGAGCCGATCCACTGGGAGTCGAAGTTGGACTGGGAGAGGTAGCCGGTGAAGGCGGTCCCGATCGAGGCCACGAACGCCACCACGCCGGTGACCCAGGTCAGTCCCCGCTTCCCGCGCCAGGCCGCCATCCAGAACTTGCCCCAGAGGTGGATCACCATCACGGCGAAGAAGACCTCGACGCTCCACAGGTGCATCGAGTTCACGAAGTGGCCCAGCGAGGAGCCGTGCCACCAGGCGACGCCGCCGATGGAGAGCACCAGGCCGGTCCCGATCACGACCACCAGCGCCGCCAGGCTGAGCACGCCGAAGACGTAGATCCAGGAAGCGACGTACGCCGGCTGCCGGTCTGGCAGCGCCTGGCCCGACGGCACCAGGCCGGCGATCCGGGTGCGCAGCCAGGCGGTCCAGCTGTGGGTGGGCGCGCCCGACCCGGCGGCGGCCGGGACCTGCCCGGTCGTCATGACCCGTCCCGTCCGGGCCGGTCGGGGTCCGCGCGATCCGGTCGCTCGTCGCGCTCCACGCGCGCCTCGCGCGGATGGGGGAAGGGCAGCAGCAGGGCGAGCACGAAGACCGCGACCATCAGCGCGATGATGGCGGCGTTGGTGACGCTGATGCTGATGACGCCCCAGTCGATGTAGTGCCCGGCGGTGAGAGCCGCAGCGTCGTGAACGGCCATGGTCGGCCACCTCCCGCACGGACCCCCGCACGGGGTCCTCCTGCCGCCACCTTCGGCCGCGCCCGGCCGACTCCCCAGTGCCGGTGGTCACCCGGCGCGATGGCCTTCGGCCGCCACGGCTGCGTGCCGGGGCGACCCGGGGACAGCACGAGGCCCCGGTCCGTGTGGACCGGGGCCTCGTGTGTTGCTCGGGACGAGCGGGCGGGACTCAGAAGTCCATGCCGCCCATGCCGCCGCCGTCGCCGCCCGGCATCGGGGCAGCCTTCTCGGGCTTGTCCGCGACGACCGCCTCGGTGGTGAGGAAGAGCGCCGCGATGGAGGCGGCGTTCTGCAGCGCCGACCGGGTCACCTTGGCCGGGTCGATGATCCCCTCGGCGAGCATGTCGACGTACTCGCCGGTGGCCGCGTTGAGGCCGTGGCCCGGGGTGAGGTTCTTGACCTTCTCCGCCACGACGCCGCCCTCGAGGCCGGCGTTGATCGCGATCTGCTTCAGCGGGGCCTCGGTGGCGATCCGGACGATGTTGGCACCGACGGCCTCGTCGCCCAGCAGCTCGAGCTTGTCGAACGCCGTCGCCGACGCCTGCACCAGGGCCACGCCGCCACCGGCGACGATGCCCTCCTCGACGGCCGCCTTCGCGTTGCGGACGGCGTCCTCGATGCGGTGCTTGCGCTCCTTCAGCTCGACCTCGGTGGCCGCGCCGACCTTGATCACCGCAACACCGCCGGCCAGCTTGGCCAGGCGCTCCTGCAGCTTCTCGCGGTCGTAGTCGGAGTCGGACTTCTCGATCTCGGCGCGGATCTGGTTCACCCGGCCGGCGATCTGGTCGGCGTCGCCGGCACCCTCGACGATGGTGGTCTCGTCCTTGGTGATGACGACCTTGCGGGCCTGGCCGAGGAGCTCGATGCCGGCCGACTCGAGCTTGAGGCCGACCTCCTCGGAGATGACCTGGCCGCCGGTCAGGATCGCGATGTCCTGAAGCATGGCCTTGCGGCGGTCACCGAAGCCCGGGGCCTTGACGGCGACGGACTTGAAGGTGCCGCGGATCTTGTTGACGACCAGCGTGGACAGGGCCTCGCCGTCGACGTCCTCGGCGATGATCATCAGCGGCTTGCCCGACTGCATGACCTTCTCCAGCAGCGGCAGCAGGTCCTTGACCGAGCTGACCTTGGAGTTGGCGATCAGGATGTAGGGGTCCTCGAGGACCGTCTCCATCCGCTCCGGGTCGGTGACGAAGTACGCCGAGATGTAGCCCTTGTCGAAGCGCATGCCCTCGGTGAGCTCGAGGTCGAGCCCGAAGGTGTTCGACTCCTCGACGGTGATGACGCCTTCCTTGCCGACCTTGTCCATCGCCTCGGCGATGATCTCGCCGACGGTGGTGTCAGCAGCGGAGATCGAGGCCGTCGAAGCGATCTGCTCCTTGGTCTCGACGTCCTTGGCCATCCCGAGCAGCTGCTCGGACACCGCGGCCACGGCGGCCTCGATGCCGCGCTTGAGGCCCATCGGGTTCGCACCCGCGGCCACGTTGCGCAGGCCCTCGCGGACCATGGCCTGGGCGAGCACGGTCGCGGTGGTCGTGCCGTCACCGGCGACGTCGTCGGTCTTCTTCGCGACCTCCTTGACCAGCTCGGCACCGATCTTCTCGTAGGGGTCCTCGAGCTCGATCTCCTTGGCGATGCTCACACCATCGTTGGTGATGGTGGGGGCGCCCCACTTCTTCTCGAGCACGACGTTGCGGCCCTTGGGGCCGAGGGTGACCTTGACGGCGTCGGCGAGCGTGTTCATACCCCGCTCGAGACCGCGCCGGGCCTCCTCGTCGAATGCAATCAGCTTCGGCATAACTCCTGCGATCCTTCGCATTGAAGAGTTCGTGGACGGTCCGGTTCGTTGCCCGCGACGGACGACCTGGCGGACCCGGCGGACCCTTCCCGCCGGCGCTGCAGGCCTCAACTCCCCGGCCCGGTGTGGCACTCTCACGGGGAGAGTGCCAGTCACATGTTTAGCACTCGACCCAGGCGAGTGCAAACAAATGCTCGGTGACTACCGATCCCAGATCCGCACGTAGCTCGCCACCAGGCCCTCCCGGTCGGCGTCGTACCCCTCGATCGTGGCCACCAACCCCAGGTCGTGGCTGCCGACCCGCCAGGCGACCAGCCGCTCGGGCCGGCCGCCGGAGCCCGCCGACTCGTAGACGACCGTCGATCCGTCCAGCCAGAACTGCACGCCGCAGCAGTCCACCGGCCGCGTGCGGTCCTGCGCCAGCGACGCGGCGCCGAGCACGAGCAGCGCATGTCCGAGCGGGGCGTCAACCCGGGCGACGAGCACCTGGGCCGGGCGGATCGCGTGCGGTGGCAGCGGCACACCCGTGACGCCCGACCAGCCCTGCGCGTCACCGCCGGGACCCATCCGCCACCGGCCGGAGGGCGTGGCCCCGTCGTCGAGCGGACCGCGCGGCGCCGCCGGGTTGGCGCCACCGGACCGGCGCCCGGTCGCCAGCGAGTACATCGGCCCGTCGCCTCCCTGGGGCGTCCGCGGCAGCCACAGGTCGGTGTCGCCCATCCACTGCACGCCCGCGGTCGGCGCGCGGCCGGTGTCGATGCTGCGCCACCGGGCGGTGGCCAGGGTCAGCACCAGCACCCGGCCCTGCTGCGGGAACGCGAGGTAGCGGCCGGTGGGCGAGAGCAGGGTCGGCCGGGCCACGGACACGTCGCGGCCGGTGCCGTCGTCGTACGGCGCCACCCGGGAGACGTCGACCGAGCGCAGGGATCCGTCGGGTGCCAGCAGCAGCACCCGTCGTACGCCGCTCTCGTCGGTCAGCGCGAAGGCGGCCAGCGCGGAGCGGACCGGGTCGGAGGCGAGGTCCGGTGCCGGGGCCGAGAGGTCGATGGTGCGCGGCAGCGGCGAGGCGACGGCGGGCAGCGTCCCCTCCTGGTCCGCCAGCGGCCCCCAGTAGACCGACCACCCGCGGTAGCGCCCGTCGGGCCGCGTCCCGCGGGCGCCCCCCGGCCAGCCCGCCGGCCAGGCGGGCGCGGCGGGGCGGGTCGTGGGCGCCGGCGACGACGGCGCCGGGGCCGGTCCGGAGCTCCGGTCGCCGCCCGGCAGCCCGGCGAGCGCGACCGCGACGACGGCGACCGACGCGACCGCCCCGGCGACCAGGCCGGCGCCGCGCCGCCGCCGGATCGTCCGGGCGCGCTCCCAGGCCGCGCCGCTGAGGTCGGGCATGCCCACGTCGGCGACCCGGTCGCGCAGCAGGTCGTGCAGCTCGCGGTCGGTCATCGCAGGTCCTCCAGCATCTCGGCGAGGTGGGGCGAGCCCTCGCGCAGGCGGCGCAGGGCCAGGTGGGTCTGGCTCTTCACGGTCCCGGTGCTGACGCCCAGCAGCTCGGCGGTCTCGCGCTCGGGCAGGTCCTCGTAGAACCGGAGCACCAGCACGGTCCGCTGCTTGGGGGTCAGCCGCGCCAGGGCCAGGTCCAGGGCGAGGCGCCGCTCGGTGGCCGGGGCCTCCGCGTCGGTCGTCCGCGCGTGGTCGGGCACCTCGGCGACCAGCTCGCGGCGGTGCTTGCGCCACCACGAGATGTTGCGGCGGACGATGACCTGGCGGGCGTACGCCTCGGGGTGGCCGCTGGCCAGCCGCCGCCAGCGCAGCGCCACCTGGGTCAGCGCCTCCTGCACCAGGTCCTCGGCGCGGTGGTGGTCGCCGCACACCAGCACGGCCATCCGCAGCAGCGCGAGCTGCCGCTCGCTCGCCCACCGGGTGAACGACTCGCGGTCAGCTGCCGGCACGCCGCCCCCTCGTGGATCCCATGCCCCTGTGAACGCGGCCCGACGCCGCGAGGTTGGAGGCCGGGCCCCACTCTTCCACCGACGACCGCCGGGTCGTCCGCATCAGCGGCACCTCTAGCTGCCGCTGGTGCGGACGACCCGGGCTAGCGTGGCGGACATGGATCTCCCCGCCACCCCGTCCACCCCGCCAGCCGCCGCCCTCCCCGCCGCGCTGCGCACCCGCGTCCCCCTGATCGGCGCGCCGATGGCCGGCCCCGGCGGCGGCCGCCTGGCCCACGCGGTGAGCCGGGCCGGCGGGCTCGGCATGGTGGGGGTCGGCCACGCGCCCGACGCCGGCTGGATCCGCGACCAGGCCGCGGTGGCCGGCGCCGACGGGACGGCGTACGGCGTGGGCCTGATGGCGTGGGCGCTCGAGGCCAACCCGGAGCAGCTGGAGGCCGTGCTCGAGCTGCGGCCGGCGCTGGTCTCGGTGAGCTTCGGGGAGTACGCCGAGCCCGTGCGCCGGCTGCGCGAGGCCGGGCTGACCACCGCCACCCAGGTCGGCAGCCTCGACGACCTCGCGCGGGCCGAGGCCGCGGGTGTGGACGTCCTGGTCGCCCGCGGCGGCGAGGGCGGTGGCCACGGGCGCAACGAGCTCGCGACGCTGCCGCTGCTGCAGCTGGTGCTCGAGCGCACCGACCGGCCGGTCTACGCCGCCGGTGGCCTGCTCAACCACCGGGGTCTGGCCGCCGTGCTCGCCGCCGGCGCCGCCGGGGCCTGGGTGGGCACCGCCTTCCTCGGCTGTGTCGAGGCCGACAGCGGCCCCGCGGCGCGGGCCGCGCTGCTCGAGGCCGACCGGACCGGCTACGGCCGGGTCTTCGACGTCGCCCAGCAGGCGCCCTGGCCGCGGGAGTTCGGGGGCCGCGCGGTCGCCAACGCCTACTTCGAGGCCTGGGCCGGCCGGGAGGACCAGCTCGACGAGGAGTCCCGGGCCCGGTTCCGCGCGGCGGTCGAGGCGGGCGACTACTCCGTCGCCCACGTCTACGCCGGGCAGGGCGTCGCCGACCTCACCCGCGAGCGGACCGCCGCGGAGGTCGTCGCGGAGTTCGCCCGCGCGCTGCCCGCGGGCTCATGAGAGCCGGCTGGCCACCAGCTCGGCGAACCGGTCGGCGTTGCCGGGCAGCACGTCGAGGTAGAGGCCCGGCTCGATCAGCTCCACCTCGCTGACCACCGGCTCCCCGTCGAGCTCCATCAGGTCGACCCGGCCGTAGTCCAGCGGCCGGCCCAGCAGCGCGCCGGCGGCCGCCATCGCGCGGACCGCGACCGCCGCGGCCCGGTCGTCCATCGGCACGGCCCGCGAGCTGCCGCCGTACTCCTCGTGGACCCGGATCTCCCCGGGCGCCGGCCGCTTGTCGACCTGCGAGACCGCACGGCCGTCGAGCACGAACACCGAGGTCTCACCCTGCGTGCGCACCGATTCCACCAGCGGCTGCGCGAGCCACGGGCCGGCCGTGAGCCCGGCGAGCCGCTGGTCGTCGGGGGCCTCGGCGACCACGACACCGACCCCGCTCGCGCCGGTGCGCGCCTTGACCACCACCGTGCCGAAGCGGGCCAGCGCCCGCTCGAGGCCGCCGCGCAACCCGCCCTCGGGGTCGCTGTCGTCGAGGAGCACCGAGGGCACGACCGGGACGCGGTCGGCGAGCGCGAGGAGGTAGGCCTTGTCGGCGTTCCACGCGAACACCTCCGCACCGTTGAGCAGCCGGGTCCGCCGGTCGACCTCGGCGGCCCAGGCGAGGAAGTCACGGCACCGGCGGTGGTAGTCCCAGGTCGCGCGGACCGCCACCAGGTCGGCGTCGGCCCACCGGGTCGCGGCGTCCCACGTCGTCCACGCCGCCTCGATCCCGCGGTCGGCGAGGGCGCGGACCAGCAGCTCGCCGCCGGGCTCGCCGTCGGGGAGCAGGGAGAAGGTCGCGAGCAGCACGGGCGGCACGGAGCGGGGGGTCACCGGGCGAGGCTAGGGGGCTCCCGGCCCGGGCCCAAGGAATTTTCCGGCCCGCTGTCGATCGGGCCCCCGCTCGCCCGTCATCACGATGACACACTCGAGATCGACGAGAGGAGCCCACCATGACCGAGTACGTCGTGCTGCTGCCCGGGGACGAGAGCGCCTGGGAGGCCGCCACCGAGGAGGAGCGCGCCCAGCTGTACGCCCGGCACGGCGAGTTCGCCCGCCTGCTGGCCGAGCGCGGACACAAGGTCGTCGGCGGCAACGAGCTGACCCACTCCCGCGAGGCCAGGGTCGTGCGCGGCGGCCTCGACGCGGTGACCGTCACCGAGGGGCCGTACGCCGAGACCGTGGAGCAGCTCGGTGGCTACTACGTCGTCGAGACCGACGACCTCGACGACCTGCTCCAGGTGTGCGGGCTGCTCACCGGGACCGACGGCGCGGTCGAGGTGCGCGCCACCGTGGACCACTCCGGGACCGCGTGACCGACGCCCTCTCCACGACGCTGCGCGCCGAGTGGGGCCGGCTGCTGGCCCTGCTCGTCGCGCAGTACCGGCGGCTGGACCTCGCCGAGGACGGGCTGGCCGACGCCGTGGAGGCGGCCGCCCGCACCTGGCCCGGGGCGGGCGTGCCGGCCAACCCGCCCGCCTGGCTGCTGACCACCGCCCGGCGGCGGATCACCGACCGGCTGCGCACCGAGGCCGCCGCCGCGCGCAGGCTGCCGCTGCTCGCGGTCGAGGCCGAGCTGCAGGAGGAGGCGCAGCGCGTGATGGCCGACGCCGGCGAGCAGGTGCGCGACGAACGGCTCCGGCTGGTGCTGCTGTGCGCGCACCCGTCGCTGCCTGCGGCGTCGGCGGCCGCGCTCACGCTGCGGCTGGTGCTGGGCGTGCCCACCGAGGACGTGGCCCGGCTGTTCCTCGTCAGCACGCCGACGATGGCCGCGCGGCTGACCCGGGCCCGCAAGCGGTTGGCCGGCGAGCGGTTCGCCGTGCCCGCCGGCGCGGAGCTGGCGGCCCGTGTCGGCGTCGTCGCCGACGTCGCCTACCTCGCGTTCACGACCGGCTACGCCCCCGGCTCCGGCGAGGACCCGGTCCGGGTCGGGGTCGCCGCCGAGGCCATCCGGCTGGTCCGGGTGCTGCGCTCGCTGCTGCCGGCGGCGTTCGCTGGCCGGTCGGAGCTCGACGCGCTGCTGGCGCTGATGCTGATCCAGCACTCCCGCCGCGACGCCCGGGTGACCGACGGGCGGCTGGTGCTGCTGGCCGACCAGGACCGGCACCGGTGGCACCACGACGAGGTGGCCGAGGCGCTGGAGCTGCTCGCGCCGCACGTGCACGCCCCGGCCGCGCCGTACCTCCTCCAGGCGCTGGTGGCGGCCGAGCACGCGGTCGCGCCGCGCGCGAGGGACACCGACTGGGGCCGGATCGCCGAGCGCTACCGCGAGCTCGAGGAGCTGACCGGCTCGCCGGTGGTGCGGCTGAACCGGGCGGTCGCGATCGCCGAGGCCGACGGGCCGCTGGCCGGCCTGGCGCTCCTCGACGGGCTCACCGCGCGGGACCTGCCCGGCCACCGGCTCCCCGCCGCGCGGGCCGAGCTGCTGGCCCGGGTGGGACGGGTCGCCGAGGCGGCCACGGCGTACGACGAGGCGGTCGGTCGCTGCTCGAACCTCGCCGAACGCGCCCACCTGCTGGAGCGTCGGGCGCGGCTCTGAACCCCCTCGGCGCGGCCACCGGTGCTGTCACTCGGCCCCACCTCCGGGGCAGGAGGTCCCTGTCGACGATGCCGGTGCTCGCGTGACTCTGGACCGAGGGCGCCCCCGGCGCGCCCGTCGGGAGGCGCGCGATGACGACCCCGATGGCGCGTGAGCACCCCGCCGAGTTCCGGCTCGAGCCGTCCCCACGGCTGGGCGTCGGCCTCGCGGTCGGCTACCTCGTGGTGCTCGTCAGCGCCCGGCTGGTCACCGGAGTGGCGTACGACGACCTCTTCGACAGCGCCGGGAACGCCTGGCGGGGCGCGGTGCTGCCACTGGCCGTCGCCGGGGCGCTGGTCGTCGCGTTCACGCTGTGGACCCGGTGGGACATGGTCTGGCACGACCCCGGACGGTTGCCGATGCGGCAGGCGCTGCGCGTCGTCGCCCTGGTCTTCGCGGCGGGCGGCCTGCTGCGGCTGGCCGGCGTCGACTGGCCGGGCGTCCCCGGCGGCCTGCTGGTCGCCGCGGTCGTGGCGGCCGCGCTGCTCGGCCTCACCGAGGAGCTGGTGTTCCGGGGGCTGGTGCTGCGCTGCCTGCGCACCCACGGGCGCACCGAGGGCGTCGCCGCGCTGGTGGCGTGCCTGCTCTACGGCGTCTTCCACGTCGGCAACCTGCTGGAGGGCGCCGACCCCGCCACCGTGCTCTTCCAGGTCATCCTCACCACCCTGGTCGGGATGGGCTTCTACCTCTTCCGCCGCTGGTCCGGGCGCCTGTCCGTCGCGATGGCCGTCAACGCGCTGTGGTCGCTCGGGGTGGTGCTGACCGGCGACTACGGGCAGGACAACGCGGCGTTCGGCGGCGCGCTCGGATTCCTCGCCCTCGTGGTCGTCCCGGTCGCGTGCCTCGCGGCGACGTTCCTGGTCTCCGGGCAGGGCGAGGAGCTGGTCGTCGACCGCACCGGCCCGCACTCGGAGGAGCCCCCGCGCTGAGTCGGCCGGGGGCATGTCACCGGGCTCACCGGCCGGGCTACCTGCGGGCGCGCGGCCCCCTCAGCCGCCGGCGACGGCCGGGATCACCGAGATCTGGGTGCCCGCGGGCGTCGGCGTGGCCAGGTTGTCGAGGAACCGCACGTCGTCGTTGCCGACGTAGACGTTGACGAACCGGCGCAGGTCGCCGGCCTCGTCGAGGATGCGGCCCTTGATGCCGGCGTAGTTGCCGTCGAGGTCGTCGAGGACCTCGGCGAGGGTGGCGCCGGAGGCGGACACCTCGGACTCGCCGCCGGTGTAGGTGCGCAGGATCGTGGGGATCCGGACCGAGACGCTCATGGCTGCATGCTCCTGTCGTGGTGGGCGGTCACGCCAGACCCGTGGCGGTGAAGGCGGTGTACGACGGGTCGATGGTCGCCGCGGGGCCGACCGAGTCGGCGACCGCGTCGAGGGTCTTCAGCCCCATGCCGGTGTTGATGATGACGGTGTCGAGCGTGGGGTCGAGCTGGCCGGTCTCGACGAGCTTCTTCAGCACCCCGGTCGTCGTGCCGCCGGCGGTCTCGGTGAAGATCCCCTCGGTGCGGGCCAGCAGCAGGATGCCCTCGCGCACCGCGTCGTCGGTGATGTCCTCGACCGCGCCGCCGGTGCGGCGGCAGACGTCGAGCACGTAGACGCCGTCGGCCGGGTTGCCGATCGCGAGGCTCTTGGCGATCGTGTCCGGACGCACCGGGCGGACCACCTGGTGGCCCTCCTTGAACGCCACGGAGACGGGCGAGCAGCCGGTGGCCTGGGCGCCGAAGATCCTGTACGGCTTCTCCTCGACCAGCCCGAGTGCGATCAGCTCCTGGAACGCCTTGTCGACCTTGGTCAGCTGGGACCCGGAGGCGACCGGGATGACGATCTGGTCGGGCAGCCGCCAGCCGAGCTGCTCGGCGATCTCGTAGCCGAGGGTCTTGGAGCCCTCGGCATAGAAGGGGCGGACGTTGACGTTGACGAACGCCCAGCCCTCCTCCTCGCCGGCGATCTCGGAGGCCAGCCGGTTGACGTCGTCGTAGTTGCCGTTCACCGCGACCAGCGAGTCGGTGTAGACCGCGGAGTTGACCTGCTTGGGCTTCTCGAGGTCCGAGGGGATGAAGACGACGGTCTTGATGCCGGCCCGGGCGCCGGCCGCGGCCACCGCGTTGGCGAGGTTGCCGGTCGACGGGCAGGCGAAGACCTTGGCGTGCAGCTCGCGGGCGGCGCTCAGCGCGCAGGCGACCACACGGTCCTTGAAGGAGTTGGTGGGGTTGGTGGAGTCGTCCTTCACCCACAGGTTGGCCAGGCCGAGCTCGCGGGCGAGGTTGTCGGCCTTGAGCAGCCGGGTGAAGCCGGGCTCGGTGTTGGGGCTCTGCTCGATGTCGGTGGGCACCGGCAGCAGCGCCTTGTAGCGCCAGATGTTGCGGGGGCCGGCCGCGATCTGCTCGCGGGTGACGGCCGGGAAGTCGTAGGCGACCTCGAGGGGCCCGAAGCACTCCGGACAGGCGTAGTGCGGGCCCAGCGCCACCTGGTGGCCGCACTCGCGGCACGACAGCGCGGTGGCGTTCCCGAAGGCACCGGGGCGCAGGCCTGCTGCGGTGTCCGGGGTGCTCGGGGTGGTGGAACCCTGCTCGGCAACGACGGCGCTCATGAAGTCCTCCTCCTCATCTTCCCCGGGCGTCTCTCGCTACCGGGCCGGAATTGGCACCGTTTCCGCGACCGCGGCCGCACGGGCGGCAGCGGGGGTTCGCGGCGGTTGCCGGGACGTCACAGGGCCGTTCCCTCAGTCCCTCTCGATGAGCAGGCACGACTCTACGACAGGTCGTCTCAGCATGCGTACCTCGAGTCCGGATGCTGGTCATCGGTACGCCGGCCGCCGTACGCCCGGTCGCCCGGGCCGGCCGCGCAGGCGGGCGGTGACCCAGCCACCGATCCTGCGCCGAATCCGGTGGACCACCCACCGCCCCACGTCGAGCCCGAGCCCGGCTCAGGCGCGCAGCGCCTCCGCGTCGGCGGCGAGCTGCCGCAGCAGCTGCAGGACCCCCTCGGGTCCCTTGACGACGACGTCGGAGAGCGCCTCGAGCGAGCTCTCCTCCTCCGAGGCGGCGCAGGCCAGCAGCGTGGGCATGCCCCGGTCGCGCAGCGCCCGCACCGCGTGGAAGGCCTCGACGTCGCCGAGGTCGTCGCCGGCGAAGAGGAACGCGCCGGCGTCGAGCTCGGCCACCAGCGTGTCGACCGCGACGCCCTTGTGCATGCCCGGCGAGCGCACC
This sequence comes from uncultured Actinomycetota bacterium, assembly GCA_963826155.1. GTDB lineage: Bacteria > Actinomycetota > Actinomycetes > Propionibacteriales > Nocardioidaceae > Nocardioides. Next base: position 3,129,032 of record CAWGVX010000002.1, read on the forward strand.
TCCACGACGTTGCGGCCCGGCTCGACGGTGAGCTCGTGCCGCTCGGCGCGCTCCCGGACCAGCGGCAGCAGCCGCTCGAACGCCGCCTGCGGGTCGGGCAGCCGGCGGGTGTGCACCGCGACCGCGAGGCCCTTCTCCTCGATCCACGCGTCGGCGGCGTCGGCCTGCCGCAGCAGCTTCGGCAGCTCACCGAGGAAGGTCGCCAGCCCGTGCGGGGGACGCGGCGAGATCACCCGCCGGTTCGTCGACGACCAGCGCTCGTTGCCGTACTGGCCGAAGACGTAGAGCTCCTTGCCCACCTCGGCCACCGCGTTGCCGACCTCCTCGAGCCCGCCCAGCGCCAGCGCCTGCCGCGCCGGCCGGCCGGTCACGACCGCGACCGCGAGCACCTGGCGGGCCAGGGTCACGAGCACGTCGCCGGCGTCGGGGTGGATGTAGGCCTGCGTCGGGTCGTCGACGATCGGCGAGAGCGTCCCGTCGAAGTCCAGCGCGACCACGCACTCGGGCGCCGCCCGCACCAGCTCGGCGTACCGCCGCTCACCGTCGGCAGAGGTGAACTCCATGGAGGACACCCAACCACGATCCGCGCACGCCGGGAGTTGCCGGCCCGTTCCCTCACCGGAGGGGCGCTGCTTGGGCCGACAGGTGCAGGATTCACCGGCCGGCCGGTGAATCCTGCAGGCGACCAGGCTCAGCCCAGCGCGCCGGTGAGGATCACCGTGAGCCGGTCGAGCCGCATCGGGTCCACGGCCGGCATGGTCCGGTGGATGCCGAGGTCGCGCGCGAGCACCTTGGCGGCCTTCTCGAGCCGCTGGGGGTAGTAGACCGTCGAGGCGGGGACCGAGCCGTACCAGTTGTCGGAGCCGACGACGTTCCAGCCGGCGTTGGTGGCGCTGTTGGCGACCTGGCCGGCGAGCCCGGTGATGCCGGAGTTGTTGTAGACCTCGACGTAGACCTTGCCGCGCTGGACGGCGGGCTTCTTCTTCTTGTGCTCGGGCTTCTTGTGCTCGTGGGCCTTCGGCTTGTCCTTGCCGTCCTGCGACGAGCCGGCGTCGGTCGCCTTGGCCGGGGCGTGGTGCTGCTCGGCCCCGGCGACCGTGGTGATGTCCCGGTCGGCGGTGTCGGGCCCGCGGGTCGCGAAGAACGCGATCCCGGCCATGGCCACGGCGATGACGCTGAGCATCACCACCGGCGAGGGGAAGACCACGCCGCGCTCGTCACGGACGCGGCGGCCGCTGCGCAGCACGGGCTCAGACCTCGAACCCGAGCCGGCGGGCCGAGCGCTGCCGCTGCCGGGCGGCGCGCAGGCGGCGCAGCCGGCGGACGAGCAGCGGGTCGGCCTCGAGGGCCTCGGGCCGGTCGATCAGGGCGTTGAGGACCTGGTAGTACCGGGTCGAGGACATGTCGAACTTCTCGCGGACCGCGGTCTCCTTGGCGCCGGCGTACTTCCACCACTGGCGCTCGAACTCGAGGATGTCGCGGTCGCGGTCGCTGAGCCGGGGAGCGGAGTCGTCCGCCTCCTGGCCGTGGAAAGCGTTCGCGGCGTCCATGCGCAGTCTCCCCGGGGTTACGTGTCTTGCCAAGCTCTGGATCCTCAGTGTAGGCGATCGAACCACAACGATGTGATTCGTTCCCCGCGAGTCGCGGAACGCCCACGGCACGCCCGTCACCGGTCGACGGCGCGCCCGCAGAACGGCCCCCGACGCCTCCCCAGGACGCCTCCCCCGAGGCCGTGCCGACCCCTCACTCTAGGGTCTGGGCCGTGGACGAGATCGGATGGGGCATCCTCGCGACCGGCAAGATCGCGCACACCTTCGCCGAGGACCTCGCGGTGGTCCCCGGCGCCCGCCTCGCGGCGGTGGGCTCGCGCCGCAGGGAGTCGGCGGAGGCGTTCGCCGCCCGGCACGGGGGCGGGCACGGCGCCGTCACGGCGCACGGGTCGTACGCCGACCTGGTCGCCGACCCGGCCGTGGACGTGGTCTACGTGGCCAGTCCGCACGCGCTGCACCTCGAGCACGCGCGGCTGGCCCTCGAGGCCGGCAAGCACGTGCTGTGCGAGAAGCCGGTGACCCTGAACGCCGCCGAGGCCGAGGAGATGGTGGCGCTGGCCCGCCGCCACGACCGGTTCCTGATGGAGGCGATGTGGACCGCGTGCCACCCCGTGGTGCGCCGGCTCTCGGCCGACCTGGCCGCGGGCCGCTTCGGCCGCCCGCAGCACCTGCACGCCGAGCTCGGCTTCCGCGTGGACGCGCCGCCGGAGGACCGGATGCTCGACCCGGACCTGGGCGCCGGCGCGCTGCTGGACATGGGGATCTACCCGCTCACGTTCGCCCACCTGCTGCTCGGCGAGGCCGAGCAGCTCGCCGGGGTCGCGCACCTCTCCCCCGGCGGCATCGACCTCGCGGTCGCGGTGACCGGTCGCTACCCGGGCGGGGCGCTGGCCACGATGTCGGCGTCGATGACGTCGTGGTCCTCGCGCGCCGCGTCGGTGGCCACCGACCTGGGCCGGATCGAGGTCGACGACTTCCACCACCCGACCAGCGCCCGGTTCACGCCGTACGCCCGGGGCGGCTCCAACGACCTCGACGCCCGGCAGCAGCCGGTCGAGATCGAGCCCGACGAGCCGGTGCTGGGCCGCGGCTACGGCAACGAGATCGCCGAGGTGCAGCGCTGCCTGCGGTCGGGCGCGCGGGAGAGCCCGCTGGTCCCGCACGCCCGGACGCTCACGCTGATGCGGCAGATGGACGCGCTGCGCGCGCAGGTCGGGGTGGCCTACCCCGTGGACGCTCGCCCCTGAGGGGGAGGTCGGGTTGGCCTGCACACCCTAGGGTTGGGCACGTGGCTTCCTCCGGTTCCGACCTCGTCATCGTCGCCAACCGCCTGCCCGTCGACCGGGTGACGCTGCCCGACGGCAGCAGCGAGTGGCGTCCCTCGCCGGGCGGCCTGGTCAGCGCGATGGAGCCGATCATGCGCGCCAACGACGGCGCCTGGATCGGCTGGCCGGGCGGCGCGGACTCCGACGACGAGCCGTTCGACGCCGACGGCCTGTCGCTGGTGCCGGTCTCGATGAGCCAGCAGGAGATCGAGTACTTCTACGAGGGCTTCTCCAACGCCACCCTGTGGCCGCTCTTCCACGACCTGGTGGCCAAGCCGGAGTTCCACCGGGAGTGGTGGGACGCCTACGTCACCGTGAACCGCCGGTTCGCCGAGCGCGCCGCCAAGGAGGCCGCCGACGGCGGCACGGTCTGGGTGCACGACTACCAGCTCCAGCTGGTGCCGCAGATGCTGCGCGAGCTGCGCCCCGACCTGCGCATCGGCTTCTACCTGCACATCCCCTTCCCGCCGGCCGAGCTGTTCCAGCAGCTGCCGTGGCGCCGGCAGATCCTCGAGGGCCTGCTCGGCGCCGACCTGGTGGGCTTCCAGCTCAGCGGCGGTGCGCAGAACTTCGTCCGGCTGGTGCGCCAGCGGGTCGGGCACAAGACGCACCGCGACCTGGTCTACCTGCCCGACGGGCGCACGGTCCGGGCCGCGGCGTTCCCGATCTCGATCGACACCGCGGCCTACGAGGAGCTGGCCCGCTCCGAGCGGGTGGAGAAGCGCGCCGCCGAGATCCGCGAGGCGCTCGGCAACCCCCGCCGGGTCTTCCTCGGCGTGGACCGGCTCGACTACACCAAGGGCATCTACGCGCGGCTGCGCGCGTTCAGCGAGCTGATCCTCGACGGCCACTTCGACGTCGAGGACGCCTGCTTCGTGCAGGTGGCCACCCCCTCGCGGGAGCAGGTCGAGCAGTACCGCATCCTGCGCGACGACATCGACCGGCTGGTCGGCCACATCAACGGCGACCTCGGCCAGATCGGCCGCCCGGCCATCCACTACCTGCACTCCGCCTACCCGCGTGAGGAGATGGCCGCCTTCTACCGCGCCGCCGACATCATGGTGGTCACGCCGTTCCGCGACGGCATGAACCTCGTCGCCAAGGAGTACGTCGCCTGCCGCTACGACGACGACGGCGCGCTGGTGCTCTCGGAGTTCGCCGGCGCCGCCGACGAGCTGCGGCAGGCGTGGCTGATCAACCCCTACGACATCAACGGCATGAAGGCCGCCCTGCTCGAGGCCTACGAGGCCGACGACAAGGACCGCTCGCGCCGGATGAAGGCGATGCGCAAGACCGTTCTGCAGCACGACGTGACCGCCTGGGCGGAGAGCTTCCTCACCGAGCTCGCCGCGATCCGTCCCTCGCACGGCAAGACCGTGCGGCCGGCCAAGCGGTCCTGAGGTGACCGCCACCGACCCCGGACAGAACAGCCAGCACAGCCAGCACGGCCAGCCCGGCCAGCACGGCCCGGTCGTCTCCACCGACCCCTCGCTGCTCGACGTCGACACCGTCCACCGCTGGCTGTCCACCGACGCCTACTGGGCGCTCGGCCGGCCGCGCGAGGTGGTCGAGCGGGCGATCGCCGGCTCGGTGAGCTTCGGGGCGTACGACGGCGGCCGGCTGGTCGGCTACGCACGGCTGGTGACCGACCGGGCGACCTTCGCGTGGCTGTGCGACGTCTACGTCGACCGGGCCTCCCGCGGCCAGGGCGTGGGCACCGCGCTGCTCGCCGCGGTGGACGAGCGGCTCGCCGCGTGGCAGGTCAAGCGGGCGGTGCTGGCGACCGAGGACGCCCACGAGGTCTACGCCCGCTTCGGGTTCGCGCCGCTGGAGGAGCCCCGGCGCTGGATGGCGCGCGGCTACGTGGCGGACTGACCCCGGCGTACCCGCCGCACCCGCCGGCTCGTGCGGGCGGTGTGGTCGAGGCGACGTGGCACGACCCTGCCCGCGCTGCCACGTCGTCGGGTACGTTTCGCCGCATGGATCTGGTCCCGAAGCCCGATCAGGTCGTCACCGCCGCCAGCAACGTCGCGCACAAGGTGCTGTACGGCGGGCTGGCCGATCTCCGCCCGATGCCCCGCACGCTCATCGACGAGGGCACCCTGCGCGAGGTCTACCACTACCGGCCCTCCGGCAAGGTCAAGGAGCAGGGCGACCCGGTCCTGCTCGTCACCCCGCTGGCCGCGCCCGCGCTGTGCTACGACCTGCGCCGCGGCTGCTCGCTGGTCGAGCACCTGGTCACGCTGGGCCGGCCGACCTACCTGGTGGAGTACGGCCAGGTCTCGTTCCGCGACCGCGCGCTCGGCATGGAGCACTGGATCGACGAGGTCGTGCCGACCGCGATCCGCGAGGTCTCCGAGCACGCCGGTGGCCGCCCCGTCCACGTCGTGGGCTGGAGCCTGGGCGGCATCTTCGCGATGCTCACGGCCGCCGACAGCGCGGACCTGCCGATCGCGTCGCTGACCATCGTCGGGTCCCCCGTCGACGTCAAGCAGGTGCCGCTGGTCGCGCCGCTGCGGCCGCTGCTGAACCTCACCGCCGGCCGCGGGATGATCACCCGCACCTACCAGGCGGTGGGCGGGGCCCCGAAGCCGCTGGTGCGGTGGGCCTTCCAGCTCTCGTCGTTCCAGAAGCTGGTGACCAAGCCGGTCGCGGTCGCCACCCACCTCGACGACACCGAGTTCCTCGCGCAGCTCGAGGCGGTGGACCGGTTCACCGCCAACATGATCGCCTACCCGGGCCGCACGTTCGGGCAGCTCTACCACCGGTTCATCAAGGGCAACGCGCTCGTGACCGGGTCGATGGAGCTCGGCGGCCGCACCATCTCGCTCGCGGACATCTCGGTGCCGGTGCTGGTCTTCGGCGGCGCCACCGACGGCATCGCGCCCGCGCCGGCGGTCAAGGCCGTGGTGCCGCTGCTCACCGGCTCGCCGGAGGTCCGCTTCGAGATCGTCCCCGGCGGCCACCTCGGCATGCTCACCGGCCGCCGCGCCCGGACCACCACCTGGCAGGTGCTCGACGAGTGGATCGCCCAGTGGTCGAGCCCCGCCGACGGCGTACCCACGCCCACCGCGCGGAAGAAGGCCACCTCCACCGCCAAGGCGACGGCCCGGAAGACGACCTCGTCGAAGTCCTCGCCCGCCAAGAAGGCACCGGCCAAGAAGGCACCGGCCAAGAAGGCGCCCGCCCAGAAGGCCACGGCGAAGGCGCCGGCCAGGAAGGCGCCCGCGAAGGGAGCCTCCGCGGACGCGATCGGCGCCAACCCCCGCCGCCGCTACGGCTCCGGCGGCTCCCGCGCGCTGTCCCAGTAGCCCCAGACACGCCCGGGCACGCCGAGTCGGCGCTCGTTGACACGCCGGGCGCGCGCCGGGTGTTGACTCTGCCCCGACGGCAAGCCCCAGCGTGGTCGCCGCCGGCGCACCCGCGCCGGTGACGAGCCGGTCACCACCGGCGACGGCCAGCCGGGACACCCGGCGACAGGGAGGCGAGCATGGGCCTGGTCACGATCGGTGAGTTCGCCCGCGCCAGCGGGCTGACCCCGAAGGCGCTGCGGCTCTACGACGAGATGGGCCTGCTCACGCCGATCGAGGTCGACGCCGCCAGCGGCTACCGGCGCTACGCCGAGCACCAGCTCGGACGGGCGCGGCTGGTCGCGCGGCTGCGGCTCGCGGGCATGCCGCTGGCCCGGATCCGGGAGGTCGCCGACCTGCCGGGCCCGGCCGCGGCGGCCGCCCTGACGTCGTACTGGCGCCAGGTCGAGGCGGACACCGCCACCGCGCGGGAACTGGTCGCCCGGCTCGTCGAGGAGCTCACCGACGAGGAGCACACCATGTCCGACCATCCCTCCACGCACACCGTTCGGCTCGACCACGCCGCACGCTCCGGCACGGGCCGGCGCGACGCCCAGCTCGATGCCCACGCCCTCGCCTCACCGGTGTTCGCCGTCGCCGACGGCACCGGCAAGGTCGCCGGCGTCGCAGACGCCGCGGTCGGCGTGCTGTGCTCGCCCGCCGCGGGCCCGCCGCGCACGGTCGCCGAGCTGGACGAGGCCGTGCGCCGCGCCGCGGACGCCGCGATCGCCGCGGCGCAGGGCGACCCGGACGCCGGCACCACGCTGACGTCGGTGGTCCTCGCGGACGGCCAGGCGATGATCGCCCACATCGGCGACTCCCGCGCCCACCTGGTGAGGGAGGGCAGGCTGGAGCGACTGACCCGCGACCACACGGTCGTGCAGACACTGGTCGACGAGGGCCGGCTCACCACGGAGGAGGCCCGCACCGACGAACGGCGCGCCTACCTCAACCGCGCCCTCGCCGCCGACGCCCCGTTCGAGCCCGACCTCGCGGTGCGCACCACGCTGTCGGGCGACCGGTTCGTGCTGACCACGGACGGCGTGCATGCGGTGCTCGAGCCCGAGCAGCTCACCATGCTCCTGGTCGCCGACGAGCCACCCGCCGCCGTGGCCGACGCCGTGGCCGAGGCCGTCGAGGCCGCCGGGGCCCCGGACAACTGGGCCGTGGTGGTCGTGGACGTGCACGGGTGAGACCACCCGGGGACGGGGAGTCTCGACGAGCCCCGGTCCACCGCCCGGGGTGACCTGAGCCCGCCGCCGGCGAACGCGCCGCTGCCGAGGTGCTGGCCACGCGCTGAGCCGGCGCCCGCGGGGGCGCGCCGGATCAGCGCCGCGACCCTCACTACCCTGACCGGCCATGGGAGCACTCGCGGGACTGGTCGAGCAGGGCCTGGTGGCGCCGGACTGGGCCGAGGCCCTCGCGCCGGTCGACGACCGGATCGCGGCGATGGGACGGTTCCTGCGCGAGGAGCTGGCCGCCGGACGGCCCTACCTGCCCACCGGCGACCGGGTCTTCCGTGCCTTCCAGCGGCCTCTGGCCGACGTGCGCGTGCTCGTCGTGGGCCAGGACCCCTACCCCACCCCGGGGCACCCGATCGGGCTGAGCTTCGCGGTCGACGCCCACGTGCGCCCGGTGCCGCGCAGCCTGGCCAACATCTACGCCGAGCTGCGCACCGACCTCGGCATCGAGACGCCGGCCCACGGCGATCTGACCGCGTGGGCCGACCAGGGCGTGATGCTGCTCAACCGCGCCCTCACCGTGCGGCCGGGCGAGGCGGCCTCGCACCGCGGCCGCGGCTGGGAGGAGGTCACCGAGTGCGCGATCCACGCCCTGGCCGGGCGCGGCGGCCCGCTCGCGGCGATCCTCTGGGGCCGCGACGCCCAGGGCCTGAAGCCGATGCTCGGGCCGGTGCCGTGGGTCGAGTCCGCGCACCCGTCGCCGCTCTCGGCGTCGCGCGGCTTCTTCGGCTCCCGGCCGTTCAGCCGGGTGAACCGGCTGCTGGTCGAGCAGGGCGGCTCCGAGGTCGACTGGCGGCTGCCGGCGTGAGCCAGCGGCCCGTCGTTCCTCAGCGGTAGGACGGCTGCTCGGCGGCGGGGTCGGCGCGGACGACGTCGAGGCCCGGAGCCTCGAGGAGGTCGGCGATCGCCACTTCCGGGCCGCCGATGCCGGCGTAGTGCGGGTCCACGTCGTTCGCAACACACCACGCACGGTCGGCGGGCCACACGAACGCCGGATCCGGCAGCTCCGGCCCCGGCCGGCGGGGCGCCGCGCCCTCCAGCGTCCAGCTCCCGAAGTCGGCGACGGTTCCGCGCAGCAGGTGGTAGGAGCGGTACGGGAGGCGCGGCCCGTCCTCGCCGAAGACGTCCACCCGGCCCGTCTGATCGGGGACCGGGTCCGCGGCGGGCGGCGCCCAGCCCCAGCCGTCCCAGATGCAGTAGTAGATCTCGTCGGGTGTGTCGGTGTGTGCGCCTAGCACCTCGAGCCCGGTGCCCAACCGCTCGTGCCCGGAGGGACCCTCAGACCCGACGTCGACGTCGTTCTCCGACTGACCCGGATACGCGGGGTCCGGAATGAACCGCAGGCGCGCGTACGCCGCGAACCCCGGGGGCCCCAGGGTGATCAGACGGGGCCAGGGCAGCTCGCTGTCGGTGATCCAGATGGCCGGCGACGGGTCGGTGCACACGCTCAGTGGCATCGCCGCGCCTCCTCCCGTCGAGGCGACACGCTACGCCGACGCTCATTCCCGTCGGGGTCGTGATCGGACCCAGTCCTGCTGGGCGCCGTGTTTGGGTGGTGGTCGGAACTCGGGTCTGCCGTCGGCGGGGTTGGTCCGGACCTGCCAGGGGGTGTGGTGGATGGTCCGGTGGTGGTGGCCGCACAGGAGGACGAGGTTGGCCAGGGCGGTGGTGCCGCCGTCGGCCCAGTGGGTGATGTGGTGGGCGTGGCACATCACCGGTGGTCGGGTGCAGCCGGGGAAGGCGCAGTGCTGGTCGCGGCAGACCAGGGCGGTCCAGATCGCGGCGGTGACCAGTCGGTTGGTGCGGCCGACGTCGAGGACCTGGCCGCGGCCGCCGAGGGCGACGGGGATGAGGTCGGCGTCGCAGGCCAGCCGCCGCACGGCGGCCGGTGAGAGGTGGGTGCCGTCCTCGGTGGTGCCGCCGGGGCACCGGTAGCCATCGAGCAGCGTGCCGGTGGGGTCGGTGCCGGTGGGGTCGGTGCTGGTGGGGTCGGTCTCGCCGAGGTGGGTCCAGTCGATCCGCTCGGCCAGTCCCGAGCGGAGGGACTCCAGGCTTGTGGTGACCGCCAGCCGGGGTCGGGCGCCGTGGCACTGGGGTGGCAGGTCGGTGGCCAGGGCGTGCTGGCAGGTGTCCACGAGGGCGTCCCACAGGCGGGCGCCGTGGTCCCGCGGATCGGTCTCCAGCTGCTGCTCGGGGTCCTGAGGGTGCTGGGGGTCCCCGGCGGCGGGGGTGGGTTTGGTCTGCGGGAGCAGGGCGGCCTTGAGGATCGCGGCGTCCTCGGCGGTGCCCCGGCCCTTCACCCACGCCCCGCCGGCACCGTCGTCGGTGATGGAGAGGAACCGGCGGTGGTGGGCGGCGCGCTCGTCGCGGTCCAGCCTCTGCTGCTGGCGGCGCTCCTCACCGTCGGGGTCGACCACCGCGGCGATCTTCTTGCCCACCACGCGCCAGGGCGGTGGCGTCCAGCCGGGACGCCTCCTCCAGCAGGATTCCCTCGGCCTTGGCGCGCAGCGCCTCGTCGAGGGGCAGCGCGTCCACGGCGTCCACGATCACCGCCGCCTGCTCCGGCGACACCACCCCGCGGGTCAGGGCGTGGTGGGTGGCGGTGCGCTCACGGACCAGCACCGGCGCCTGGCGCACCGTGCGGTGACCGACCGTGCGCTGCTGCCCGGCGGTGTGGGTGAACCAGTCGGCGGTCGAGCCCCACGCCAACTGGTCCTTGGCGATCTTGCGGTCCGCGACCTCGGTGACGATGGAGGCCTGGACCGCGGCCAGGTGGGCGCGCAGCCGCTCGATCTCCTCGTTGGCCGCCACCAGCTCCTCCGGAGTCCGGGCGGCCCACAGCTCCTCATCGACCCCCTCGACCAGCGCGTTGGCAGCCGCGACCACACCCGCGGCCCGCACGGCACGGCACCGGTCGGCACGGGACCGGTCGGCGGGGTCGGGGGCTGCTCCATGACCCGACTCAACCAGAGGGCACCGACACTCCGACCCTGCCAGGAGGGGTTCCCCACAGGCCTCAGGTCACGAAACGGTAACGCTTTCGAGTCGCCCCTCCAGGACCGCCCCGAGGTGCTGCGCGGAGGCGGGTGCACGTACGTCCGTACACCCCGGAGCGAGTCCTGACCGGCCGCGACCAGCAGCCCCTGAGCCGACCGTGAGCCGGGCACCGACGCCAACCGACGCAGCGCCGCACCCCCACAACTGCCAACCCCCGCCACCGCCCACGGACAGCGAGCCGCCGAGTGGGGGCTCGAGGCTCGGCGCTGGCGCGCCTCGCACCTCGACCACCGAGAACTGCGACCTGCACGAGACGGCCACCACGGATGCTCCGGGGCGCTACGGTCACCGCGTGGGCAGCGTACGTCGCCTCCTGGTCGCGGTGGCCGCGCTCGTCGCGGTCACGATCTTCGGCACGGTCGGCTACCTGCTGCTCGGCTTCACGCTCCTCGAGGCCGTCTACCAGACCGTCACCACGGTCTCGACGGTCGGCTTCCGCGAGGTCCGGCCGCTGGGAGCCGGCGGGCAGGCCTTCACGATCGCGCTGATCATCGTCGGCGTCGGCACCGTCCTCTACAACCTCGGGGTGGCCCTGGAGATCCTCACCGAGGGCCAGCTCCGTCAGCACCTGGAAAGGCGACGCATGGACGCCCGGATCGCCGCCCTGCGCGGCCACGTGATCATCTGCGGCTACGGGCGGGTCGGCCGGGCCACGACCGACTTCCTCGCCTCGGCCGGCCACGAGGCCGTGGTCGTCGACACCGACGCCTCCCGGCTGGGCGACCTCCCGCCCGAAGTGCCGCACCTGATCGGCGACGTCACCGAGGACCGGGTGCTGCGCGAGGCCGGGCTCGAGCACGCCCGGGCCGTCGTGGTGGCGCTCGACAACGACGCGGACACCGTCTACGCGACCCTCTCCGCGCGGGCGATCCGCCCCGACGTGGTGATCGTCGCGCGCGCCCGCACCACCGACTCCAAGGTCAAGCTGCGGCTCGCCGGCGCCACCCGGGCGGTCAACCCGCAGCGGATCGGCGGTCGGCGGCTCGCGGTGTTCGCGCTGCAGCCGGACGTGGCGGAGTTCTTCGACGTGGTCATGCACGACGAGAACGTCGACTGGCGGGTGCAGCAGGTCCCCGTCTCGGCCGGCTCCGAGGTGGCGGGCCGGTCGCTCGGCGAGCTGCGCATCCGCGCCCGGACCGGCGCCCTGCTCCTCGCCGTACGACGCTCGACCGGCGACGGGCTCGAGCCGAACCCCGCCGACGACCTGGTCGTCCCTGCCGGCGCGGTGCTGATCGCGCTGGGCACGCCGGGCGAGCTGGAGGCACTGGCCGAGCTGGCGCAGTGAGGCCCCGCCCATGAACTGGCGGCACGGGCTGGCGTCGCGGGCTCCCGAGGAATAAAGTTGAATCCTCAATCATTGGAGCAGATGTGAACGATCGCATGCCCGCCCTGTACATCGGCCACGGTGCGCCCCCGCTCCTGGACGACCCGACCTGGTCCGGCCAGCTCGCCGCCTGGGCCGGAGACCTGCCGCGCCCCCGCGCGATCCTCATCGTCAGCGCGCACTGGGAGTCCGCGCCGGTGAGCCTGTCGGCGAGCGGCGCCCCGCTGGTCTACGACTTCGGTGGCTTCGCGGAGAAGTACTACCGGATGACGTACGAGACCCCCGACGCCACCGCCCTCGCCCGGCGGATCGCCGGGCTGATGCCGGCGACCGAGCCCGTGCACCAGCACGCCAGCCGCGGGCTCGACCACGGCGCGTGGGTGCCGCTGAAGATCATGTACCCCGAGGCCGACATCCCCGTGCTGCAGATGTCGCTGCCCACCCAGGACCCGGCCCGGCTGATGCGGCTCGGCGAGCGGCTCCGGCCGCTGCGCGACGAGGGCGTGCTGATCATCGGCTCGGGGTTCCTCACCCACGGCCTGCCGTTCCTGACCTCCTGGCGCCTCGACGCCGAGGCGCCCGGCTGGTCCTCGGACTTCGACGCCTGGGCCGCCGACGCGCTGGCCCGCGGCGACGTCGACGAGCTCGCGGGCTACCGGGCCCACGCCCCCGGCATGCCGTACGCGCACCCCACCGTCGAGCACTACACGCCGCTGTTCGTCACCCTCGGCGCCGCCACCGACCCCGAGGCCCCCGGCCTGCAGGTGATCGACGGGTTCTGGATGGGCCTGTCCAAGCGCTCCCTCCAGGTTGCCTGATCGGGTCGTCCGCACCAGCGGCACCTCCAGCACCCGCCCGTGCGGACGACCCGGGGTCAGCTGGTGATCGCGTCGAGCTCGACCAGGTCCTCCGCGGTCGGCTCCCAGCGCACGGCGGCGGCGTTCGTCCGCACCTGGTCGCCCGAGGTCGCGCCGGAGATCACGGAGGCCACGGCCGGCTGCGCAGCCAGCCCCGCGATCGCCACGTCGAGCATCGAGAGCCCGCGCGCCTCGGCGTACTTGCCGACCGCCTCGATCCGGTCCCAGTCGGCGCTCTCCAGCCACTGCGCCCGGCTCGGGTCGAGCGCGGCGCGGGAGCCGGACGGCGCGCCCTCGCCGCGGCGGTACTTGCCGGTGAGCAGGCCGTACTCCAGCGGGAAGTACGGCAGCACGCCGAGCCCGAACGTCTCGCACGCGGGCACGACCTCCTCCTCGATGGTGCGGTCGAGCAGCGAGTAGCGGTTCTGCACCGAGACGAACCGCTCCAGGCCGGCCGTGCGGGCGGTCCAGTCGGCATCGGCCACCTGCCAGCCGGCGAAGTTCGAGCAGCCGAGGTAGCCGATCTTGCCCTCGTGCACGAGGTCGGTGAGCACCGAGAGCGTCTCCTCGATCGGCGTCACCGGGTCGGGCCGGTGCAGCTGGTAGAGGTCGATGTGGTCGGTCCGCAGCCGGCGCAGCGAGGCCTCCACGGCCCGGCGCACGTAGCGGCGCGCCCCGCGCACCCCGTGGTCGGCGCCGTTCGCGCCGCCCATGTCCATGCCGAACTTGGTGGCGACCACGAACTCCTCGCGCTGCCCCTTCAGCGCCTCGCCGAGCAGCTCCTCCGAGCCGCCCGCGGGGTCGCCGTAGACGTCGGCGGTGTCGAGCAGGGTGACGCCGGTGTCGCGCGCGGCCGCGAGGACGTCCCGCACGCCGTCGAGGTCCACCCGCCGGCTGAACGCGTTGCAGCCGATGCCGACCGCGCTCACCATCAGTCCCGAGTCGCCCAGCGGGCGGTAGCTCATCTCGCTCATGCTCCCGACCCTACGCAGGTGGGGAGAGACGGCCCGTCCCTAGGATGCCCGGGTGAAGATCCTGTCGATCCAGTCCTCGGTGGCCTACGGCCACGTCGGCAACTCCGCCGCTGTCTTCCCGCTCCAGCGGCTGGGCCACGAGGTCTGGCCGGTCCTCACCGTGCACTTCTCCAACCACACCGGGTACGGCGAGTGGCGCGGCCCGCTGCTGGCGCCCGACGACGTGCGCGACGTGATCACCGGCATCGAGGAGCGCGGGGTGCTGGGCGAGGCCGACGCGGTGCTGTCGGGCTACCAGGGCGACCCGGCGGTCGGCGCGGTCATCCTCGACGCGGTCACCCGGGTCAAGGAGCTGAACCCCGAGGCGGTCTACTGCTGCGACCCGGTGATGGGCGACGTCGGGCGCGGGATGTTCGTGCGCCCGGGCATCCCGGAGTACCTGCGCGACACCGTCGTGCCGAGGGCAGACATCATCACGCCGAACCAGTTCGAGCTCGACTTCCTCGCCGGCCGCACCACCGGCACCCTGGCCGAGGTGCTGGACGCGGTGGACGTCGTACGCGAGGGCGGCCCGCGCGACGTGCTGGTCACCAGCGTGCTGCACGCCGACATCCCCGACGGCACCCTCGACCTCGTCGCCGTCTCCGACCAGGGCGCGTGGGCGGTCAACACGCCGCTGCTCCCGATCACCCCGAACGGCTGCGGCGACGTCACCGCGGCGCTCTACCTGGCGCACCTGCGGACCAGCCGCTCGCCGGAGACCGCGCTGGCCAGCACCGCCTCGTCGGTCTTCGCCGTGCTCGAGCAGACCATCGCCGCCGGCACCCGCGAGATCCAGCTGGTCGCGGCGCAGGACGCGCTGGCCGAGCCGCCGATGACCTTCGAGGCGCGCCGGCTGCGCTGACCGCGGGCACCCCGCCCGGGCAGGCTTCCCCGCGCCGGATGTCGGAGTATCTTGGGCGCGTGAGGTCCCTGGGCTGGCGCCCCGGCTGGGACGGGCACCTGCTGCTGTTCTACGACGAGGAGGCGCAGCGACGCGACGGCGTCGCTGCGTGGGTGCGTCGTGGCCTGGAGCTGGGCTCGAAGATCCTCTACACCGAGCCGCCTGACGAGGCCCCCGCGCTCTCGGCCGCCGGGCTGCTCCAGGGCGACGCCGGCGCCCTCGGGGCGATGGACCGCGGCCAGATCCAGGTCGTCCCGGCCGACCGGATGGCGTACGACGTCGACTTCATGGAGGCGCTCGTCGACGGGGCGCTGGCCGAGGGCTACCCGTCCGTGCGCTGGTCCGGGAACGCGGCCACGGCCTGGGGCGTGATCCCCCGCAGCCGGCACGAGCTCGTCGAGCAGGCGGTCGACCGGCTGTGCACGACCCGCCCGCTGTCGGCGATGTGCCAGTACCCGGCGCCCGAGTCACGGGACACCGTCGGCTTCCTCAGCCGGTCCCACCGCGCGGGGTTGCGGCAGCAGCTGCTGCAGGCCGCCCCTGCGGACTGCGGGCTGGCGGTGGCCGGCGAGCTCGACATCACCAACGAGGGGACCCTGCGCTCCCTGCTGGCCGCCGAGACGGCGGCCACCGACCGGGCGCTGTTCGTGCTGGACCTGAGCCTGGTGGACTTCCTCGACCTGCCGGGCGCCCGGGCGCTGCTGTTCGGGACCCTCGACTACCGGCGCGACGGGGGTCGGGTCCGGCTGCAGGCACCACAGCCCCACGTGGCACACCTGATCCACCTGCTCGGCATCGACCAGGAGGATCGCATCGAGGTGGGAGGCGAGACCCAGTGACGACGCACGCCGCCTTCCGGCACGGCCTGCTGGTCCACGACACCGACGAGGAGCTCATCGAGGCCACCCGGGCCTTCGTCGCGCGCGGCCTGGACTCGGGCGCGGACGTGCTGGTCCACGGCTCCGCCGAGCGGCTGGTGCTGATGCGGCAGGTGCTGGGCTCGTCGCCGAGGCTGTCCTACGGGCTGGACGGCGACCTCTACCACCAGCCCACTCGCACGCTCTTCGACTACCAGCGCGCGCTCGCCGAGCGCTCGGAGCCGACCGAGCTGTGGGTGACCGGGACCGTGCCGCCCGGCCACGACGACCCCACGCAGGCGGCCTGGCACCGCTACGAGTCCGCGGTGGACGCGGCGCTCGGCGCCGACCCGTTCGTCGCGCTGTGCACCTACGACCGCCGGATCCGGCCCGCGTGGGTGATCGAGGCCGCGCTGGCCACGCACCGCACCGTCAACGTCGACCTCGCCGACCGGGACAACCCGGCGTACGTCGAACCGGCGGTGTTCCTCGCCGCCCCGCTCGCGGCCCGGCCGGCGGTCCCGCTCGACCCGCCGACCGCGGCGACGGTGATCCGGGAGCCCTGGCAGCTGTCGGGGGCGCGCGACCTGGTCGGGGCCGTGGCGAACCGGCTCACCGCGGTCTCGCGACGGACGGTCGAGGACTTCCGCGTCGCGGTCAACGAGGTCACCTCCAACGGGCTGCTGCACGGACGCCCTCCGGTGCGGGTGACGCTGTGGGCGGACACGGCGGACCTGACCTGCCTGGTCGAGGACGCCGGCGCCGGCGACCTCGACCCCATGACCGGCTATCGGCGCCCCGAAGGGGGCCGGTCGATGGGGCTGTGGGCGGCGCGCCAGCTGGTCGACGAGCTCGTGATCGACGACGCGCCCGCCGGTGGCTGCCGGGTGCTGCTCACCGTGCGGGACCGGCCCCGCTGACCGCGGGCCGCGTCGGGCGTCGGAGCCGGTGACAGGAGTCGAACCCGCGACATTTCGCTTACAAGGCGAACGCTCTACCAACTGAGCTACACCGGCGGCGCCGGGGCACGGGGCCGCGGCGAGGCCACATGCTAGTCGCCGCGCCGGCCGGTCGGGTGGGCCAGGGTGTGCCGGGGCGCAGGCCGACCCGTGCGACCCCGGACCTCACGCCGCAGCCCACAGGAAGCCTTCGAGCGCCCTGCGGATGCCGGCCGCGTCGAGGCCGTGGGCGCCGACGTGGTCCTCCGGCGACCCGTAGCGGCGCAGCTCCTCCCGGCCCACCCCCAGCGCGAGCAGCCGGTGCGGCACGTCGGACAGCGCCGCGGACACCACGTGGGCGGAGGTGCCGACCAGCCACGGCTCGACCAGCACGACCTCCGGCGAGCCGAGCACCGCACGCAGGCCCCGCCCGTCGAACGGCCGGACCGTGCTCGCGTAGAGCACGGTCACGTCCAGCCCCTCGGTCGCCGCCAGCGTGGCGTCGAGGACCGGGCCGAGCGCGACCACGGTCGCACCCGACCCCCGTCGTACGACGTGGAAGCGGCCGGGCGCGTCGAGGAAGGAGCGGGTGTTGGCCTGCTCGACGACCCGCACGTAGTGCAGCCCCGACCCGGCGACGGTGCGCCGGAGCACCGCGTCGACCTCCAGCGGCGTCGACGGCGCGTGGATCGAGACCCCGGGCAGCGTGTCCAGCAGCGCCACGTCGCCGGGCACCTGGTGGGTCCGTCCGCCCTCGGCGACGTCGAACGAGCCACCCGAGCCGACCAGCACGCCCCCGACGTCCTGGTGCCCGAAGCCGAGCTTGACCTGCTCGAAGGCGCGCTCGACGAGGAACGAGCCGAAGGTGTGCACGATCGGGCGCATCCCGGTGAGCGCCATCCCCGCGCCCACGTTGACCAGCAGCTGCTCCCGGATGCCGACGTTGACCACCCGGTCGGGGTGCCGGGCCTCCACCGGGCCGAAGAACTGGCCGGAGATCTCGGCGTAGACGAGCGAGACGGACAGGTCGCTGTCGACCAGGTCGGCGGCGGTGCGGGCGAACTGGAGACGGTTCGAGCCGGTCACTTCTTCTCCTCCACGACGGCGACGACCGCGTTCGGGCGGCCGATCTCACGGTGCGACAGGGCCTTCTCCAGGACCCCGTGGTCCCGGCCGTCGACGGTCACGGCGTGCCAGCCCTCGACGGCGAAGCGCTGCTCGATCCGGCCCGGGACGGCGTACGACGAGGACCGGTTGTCGACCACGACCACCGTCAGCGCGTCGAGCGCCAGCGCGGCCGCGAGCTCGAGTGCCTCGTGGTTGCTGCCCTCGTCCATCTCGGCGTCGCCGACCAGCACGACCACGCGGGAGCCGATGCCCTGGGCCCGCAGCCCGAGCGCCGTGCCCACCGCCAGGGGCAGGCCGTGGCCCAGCGAGCCGGAGGAGATCTCGACCCCCGGCACCAGGTTGCGGTCGGGGTGGCGGCCCAGCGGGGAGTCCCACGATGCCCACCCGGCCAGCCAGTCCTCGGGGAAGTACCCGCGCGCGCAGAGCACGGCGTAGTACGCCATCGGGCCGTGCCCCTTCGACAGCAGGAAGCGGTCCCTCCGGGCGTCCCCCGCGGCGCCGGGACTCACGTCGAGCACCCGCTCGTAGAGCACCCGGATCACGTCCAGCGTCGACGTCGCGGCGGCCGAGTGCTTCTCGTCCCCCGTCATCAGGCTCATCAGTCTCTCGATCTCGCTCACGGAAACGATCCTGCGACTTGAAGTTCACTTCAAGTCAAGGCATCTTGGCGACGTGCACCAGCTCACGATCGGCCAGCTCTCCGAGCGCGCCGGGGTCGCGACCTCGGCGATCAGGTTCTACGAGTCCCGCGGCCTCATCCACGCCGTGCGCACCACCGGGAACCAGCGCCGGTTCGAGCAGCCCACGCTGCGACGGCTGGCGTTCATCCGCGCGGCCCAGCGCGTCGGCCTCACGCTCGAAGAGGTCGCCGACGCGCTCGCGACGCTCCCGGAGGGCCGCACCCCCACCAAGGCCGACTGGAAACGGCTCAGCCGCAACTGGCGGCCGCGCCTCGACGAGCAGATCGAGCGGCTGGAGCGGTTGCGGGACAAGCTCGACGGCTGCATCGGCTGCGGCTGCCTGAGCCTGCGCACCTGCGCGCTGAACAACCCCCACGACGAGGTGGCCGACCGGGGGCCGGGCGCGGTGTTCCTCGAGCCGGACGGCACGGGCCGGGGAGTGTCCGGACGCCGCCGTACCCCCTAGCCTGAAGCCCATGGCGCTGCGCATCGTGACGGCCCGGCCGGACCCGGCGGTGATGACCCTGCCCTGGTCGACCCCGCTCGAGGAGTGGACCGACGAGCACGTCGTCCCCCTCCCCCGCGGCCTGTCCCGCCACGTGGTGCGCATCGTCCGCCTCGGCGAGCGGACCTACGCGATCAAGGAGACCCAGGAGGAGATCGCCTACCGGGAGTACCGCCTGCTCCGCGACCTGCAGCGGCTCGGCCTGCCCGCCGTCGTCCCGCAGGGCGTGGTGACCGGACGGGTGGACGAGGACGGCGAGGAGCTGCCCGCGGCGCTGCTGACCCAGCACCTGCAGTTCTCGCTGCCCTACCGCAGCCTGTTCAGCCACGGCCTGACCGCCGACAACCTGCCCTCGCTGGTCGACGCGATGGTGGTGCTGCTGGTGCGGCTGCACCTGGCCGACTTCTTCTGGGGCGACGTGTCGCTGTCCAACGTGCTCTTCCGCCGCGACGCCGGCGGCTTCGCGGCGTACCTCGTCGACGCCGAGACCGGCGAGCTGAAGCCGAGCCTGGCCCGGCAGATGCGGGAGTACGACGTGACCGTGGCGACCGAGAACGTCTTCGCCGAGCTGCTCGACCTGCAGGCCAGCGACTCCCTCGACCACGAGGTGCAGGCCCACGAGATCATCGAGATGCTGGCCGACCGCTACCACGCGCTGTGGCGCGAGCTGACCGCCGAGGAGGAGTTCTCCGCCGACGAGATGTGGCGGATCGAGCGGCGCATCGAGCGGCTCAACGACCTCGGGTTCGACGTCGACGAGCTCGACATCATCACCGACTTCGACGGCGACCAGGTGCGGATCCAGCCCAAGGTCGTCGAGCTCGGCCACCACCGGCGCGAGCTCCAGGGGCTGACCGGGCTCAACGTCGAGGACGCCCAGGCCCGCCGGCTGCTCAACGACATCGCGTCGTTCACCGCGACCTTCGACCTCGGCCGCGAGGACCGCTCCCTGGTGGCGAACCGGTGGCTGACCCAGGTCTACGACCCGGTCGTCGCGATGATCCCGCGCGAGGCCCGCGGCAAGCTCGAGCCGGCCGAGGTGTTCCACGAGATCCTCGTGCACCGGTGGTACCTCTCCGAGCGCGCCGGCCACGAGGTCTCGATCCTCGACACCGCCCGCGACTACATCGACACGGTGCTGGCCGAGAAGCCGGACGAGGCGATCACGACCGTGCCCGACTAGCCTGCCGAGTCGGCGCTCGTTGACACCCGCAACCCCACCGCGAGTCGGCGCTCGTTGACACCCGCAACCCCACCGCGAGTCGGCGCTCGCCGGCTCGGCGGTCAGCGGAGGAGGTCGCGACCGATGACCATCCGCTGGATCTGGTTGGTGCCCTCGAAGATCTGGGTGACCTTGGCGTCGCGGAAGAGCCGCTCGACGGGGTAGTCGCGGGTGTAGCCGTTGCCGCCGAGCACCTGCACCGCGTCGGTGGTGACCCGCATGGCGGCGTCGGTGGCGGTCACCTTGGCGATCGAGGCCTGCCGGGAGTAGCTGCGACCGGCGTCCTTGAGCCGGGCGGCGTGGAGGTACGTCGCCCGGGCGCGCTCGACCTCGGCGGCCATGTCGGCGAGCAGGAACTGCAGCCCCTGCTGCTCCCCGATCGGCCTGCCGAACTGGACCCGCTCGCCGGCGTACGCGACCGCGTGGGACAGCGCGGCCTGGGCGATGCCGGTGGCGACCGCGGCGATGCCGAGCCGGCCCGCGTCGAGCGCCGAGAGCGCGACCCGCATGCCGGCGCCCTCCTCGCCGACCAGCCGGTCGGCGGGAAGCCGGGCGTCCTCGAAGAGCACCTGCGTGGTGACGTCGCAGGCCAGGCCCATCTTCTTCTCGGGAGCGCCGAAGCCCATCCCCGCGGTGTCGGCCGGGACCACGAACGCCGACAACCCCCGCTTGGGGTCGTCGGAGGTGCGGGCGAAGAGGATGTAGTAGTCGGCGCAGGAGCCGTTGCTGATCCACTGCTTGGTGCCGTTGACGACGTACTCCTCGCCGGAGCGGACCGCACGGGTGCGGATCCCGGAGACGTCGGAGCCGGCCTGCGGCTCGGACAGGCAGTAGGCGCCCAGCCAGTCGCCGGAGAGCATCTGCGGCAGCCAACGGGCGCGCAGCTCGTCGCTGCCGTTGTGGTCGACGACCGAGGCGGTCAGCGTGTGCACGCTGGTGCCGACGCCGACGCTCGGCCAGGCGGTGGCGATCTCCTCGACCACCTGCAGGTAGACCTCGTAGGGCTGCCCGCCACCGCCGTGCTCCTCGGCGAACGGCAGGCTGAGCAGCCCGGACTTGCCGAGCAGCCGATAGGCCTCGGCGGGGAAGGCCCCGGCCTCCTCGGCCTCGGCGGCCTGGGGCGCGAGCTCCCGGGTCGCGATCTCGCGGGTGAGCTCGAGGAGGGCCTCGGCCTCCTCGGTGGGCAGCAGGCGCTCGAAGCTCGCGGACATGTCCTCGATCCTAGGACCGCGCCACCGGCGTCCCGCACCTCGGTGGGTGGGACGCCGCCGGCCCCCGTAGGTTGCGGGTCATGCCGATCTCCCGGGAACCGGAACGCCTGACCCGCAAGCTCACCGCCGACGACTTCCACGAGTCGCTCCGGCTCGGCACCGAGGCGTTCGGCGAGCTGCCTCCCGGCGCACCGGCGCCGGACCCGGCCACGTTCCCGCGACCCGGGCGGCACGCCTGGGGCACGTTCGAGGACGGCGAGCTGGTGGCCCGGGTGGTCGGCAACGAGTTCGCCTCGTGGTTCCGCGGGACCCAGGTGCCGACCTGCGGCGTCGGCGGGGTGACGGTGGTGGCCGAGCGTCGCGGCAACGGGTTCCTGCGCGGCCTGTTCACGGCGCTGCTCGAGGAGGCGGCGGCCCGCGGCGAGGTCGTCTCGACGCTGTTCCCGACCGCCCCCGGGATCTACCGCCGTCTGGGCTACGAGGTTGTCGGCTCCTACGACACCGTCTCCGTGCCCAGCACCCTGCTGCCCTCGGTGGCCGCGCCGGAGGACGTCACCACCCGGCGGGCCCGGCTCGAGGACGTGCCGGCCGTCCGGGCGGTGTACGACGCGTGGGCGGCCGCGCAGTCCGGGCCGCTGACCCGGCGTACGGCCGCCTTCCCCGGCACCGACGCCGAGCTGCTGGCCGGCGTGACCGGGCTCAGCCTGGCCGAGGACGCCGACGGGCGGCTGGTCGGCTACGCGTCGTGGCGCCGCGGGCGGGGCTACGACCGGTCGGCCACGATCGAGGTCGAGGACCTGGTCGCGCTCACCCCGGACGCCGCGCGGGCGCTGTGGCGCCTGCTCGGGTCGTTCGCGCCGGTGACCGGGTCGGTGCGCGTGCGCAGCTCGGGCAGCGACCACGCCCGGCTGGTGCTGCCGTTCGCCGACTGGGACGTCGTCGATCGGCACCCCTACATGCTCCGGGTGCACGACGTCGCCGGCGCCCTGACCGGGCTGCCGACGGCGCTCGACGCGTCGATCCGGTTCCGGGTCGAGGGCGACCGGCTGGGCCGCGCCGACGGCGACTACCGGCTCACGGCCGTCGACGGGCGCACCTGTTGCCGCCGGAGGGGCCCGGCGGACGGAGCCGCCGCCGCGGACGACGTACCGGTGCTGACCCCGCAGGGCCTCGCGCTGCTCTACGCCGGGGACCAGTCCTGCGCCGGCCTCCGGCTCGCGGGCCACCTCACCGGCGGCACCGGCCACGACGCGGCCCTCGACGCCCTGCTCGGCCCGGGCGGCGTGCAGATCCGCGACTACTTCTGAGCGGCCGGTGCTGAGCAGCCGGCCGGGGCCGACGGCTCAGCGAGAACCGGCGGCCGACCCGTCCCGCTGCGGCGACGGCGACCCGGTCACGAAGTCATGGCCCTCCAGCGGCGCTGTCGGCTGGTCGGTGCTGACGTGCAGCGGCTGGTAGTCGCGGACGTGGAAGATCCCGTTGGTCTGCAGGATCACCGGCTGCAGCCCGACCGGGCGGCCGTCGCGGTAGGTCACCAGCGTCACCTCGGCCTCCCGGCGCAGCTTGCTGCCGACCGCGATGGCGTAGGCCGCGCCGCCCGTCGTGCCGTTGGTGTAGCTGTAGCCGGCCTTGCCGTCCTGCCCGACCACCCGGGTCGGGCCGACCTGGACGTGCAGGTGGCCGGCGAGGACCAGGTCGGTGCAGCCGCGCTGCAGCGCCTCACGGGCCAGGTCGGCGTCGTGCACGACCATCGTGGTGACCCGCTGGGGGGCGTTGCAGGCCACGTCGGCCAGCTTGTGGCCGACCTCGGCGAAGCTCAACCCGCTCTGGTCTCGCCAGTCGCCGAGCCCGCTCGAGCGCGGGTCGTCCACGCCGAGCAGCGTCGTGCCCGCCGGGCCGTCCACGACCTCCCCCTCGAGCATCGTCCAGCCGTGGTCGGCGAGGTAGGAGTGCACGAACGGCCCGTGGTCGTGGTTGCCGGCGATCCCCCAGCGCGGCAGGTCGTGGAAGACCGCGTCCAGCGAGTCCAGCGAGAACGCCTCCCAGCTGTTGCCGGTGGAGGTGTCGTCGCCGGCGTCGAAGACCGCCGTGGCGCCGCCGGCGTCGCCGATCGCCCGCGCGACCTTGTCCATGCCGATGTTGTCGTGGCGGTCCGAGACCAGCAGCACGACGGTCTCGCCGTCCTCGGGCCGGTGCAGCTCGAGCTTCCCGGCGTCGTCCGCGGCCCGGGCGTAGAACTTCTTGCTCTTGTCGTAGGTGCTGATCGCGCTCTCGATCAGCCGGCGGGTCTGGTTGGTGGTGACGTCGCCGCGGACCTCGATGCCCCGGGCCTCCTCGGGCAGCGGCACCTCGGGGCCGAGGAACTCACCCAGCGACATCCAGCCGCGGCCGGACTCCACCGGGTCGTCGGTGCTCTGCCAGGGCTGCCAGAAGGCGAGCACCAGCACCGCGCCGACGACCCCGGACACCGCCCCGGCCGGGGAGCGGGTGCGCCGGTAGAGCTCGCCGCGCCGCGCCCGGCCCAGCAGCAGCCAGACCCCGATCGGGACCGACCCGACGACCGCGCCGCGCAGCAGGGCCGACCAGGCCATGTCGGTGAGCGCCTCACGGACCTTGGCCACCTGGCCCTCCGGCTGGGAGGCGATGTAGGCGTAGCGCCGGACCAGCTCCTGGGTGGACTTCGCGTCGGTCTTGCCGAGCCGGACGTCCACGCCGAGCAGGTGGCCGCTGTCCATCCTCAGGTCGGGCAGCACCGGGCCGGTCCGCACGACGACCTTGCCGTTCAGGTCCGGCCGCAGCTCGGCGTCGTGGCTGGCCAGCACGACCGTGCGGCTGCTCAGCAGGAAGAACGCCAGGGAGGCGAGCAGGGTCACCACCAGCCACGCGACGACGTACGCCGTCGCGCGACCGGCTCGCGACACCTGCACCGCAGTCCCCTCAGGCCACGTCAGCCGCGGGCCCGGGCGATCGCGTAGAGGGCCACCGAGGCCGCCACCCCGGCGTTCAGCGACTCCAGCTGGTTGGCCATCGGGATCGACACGAGCTGGTCGCAGGTCTCGGCGACCAGCCGGCCCAGGCCCTTGCCCTCCGAGCCGACCACGACCACCAGCGGCCCGTCGGCGAGGTCGAGGTCGGGCAGCGACACGTCGCCGTCCGCGGCCAGGCCGACCACCATGCAGCCGGCGTCCTGGTAGGCCTTGAGCTGGCGGACCAGGTTGACCGTCTGCGCCACCGGCACCCGGGCCGCCGCGCCGGCGCTGGTCTTCCACGCCGAGGCGGTCATGCCGGCGGCCCGCCGCTCGGGGATCAGCACGCCGTGGGCGCCGAAGCCGGCGGCGCTGCGCACGATCGCGCCGAGGTTGCGGGGGTCGGTCACCGAGTCCAGCGCCACGACGAGCGGCTGCTCGGCCGCCTCCCGGGCGCGGTCGAGCAGGTCGTCGGGGTGGGCGTACTCGTACGCCGGGAGCCGGGCCGCCAGGCCCTGGTGCACGGCGCCGCCGGTCATCCGGTCCAGCTCGTTGCGGCTCACCTCGGCCAGGCTCAGCCCGCGGTCGGCGGCCAGCGCGAACGCCTCGCGCAGCCGCCCGTCGCGCTCGGCGCCCTCGGCGACGTAGATCCCGGTGACCGGGACGCCCTCGCGCAGCACCTCCACGACGGAGTTGCGGCCCGCGACCCACTCGGCCTCCGAGCCGCCCTGCTTGCGCCGGGGGCGCGCCTGGCCCTCCTTCTGGGCGCGCTGGGCGGCCTTGTAGGCCTTGTGGTTGGGGCGGTCCTTGGCCTTCGGCGTCGGGCCCTTGCCCTCGAGCCCGCGCTTGACCCGGCCGCCGGAGCCGACGGTCGGGCCCTTGCCGGACTTGCGGATCGCGCCCTTGCGCTGCGAATTGCCTGCCACGTCAGTTCTTGCCTTCCAGGGCCCACTTGGGGCCGGTCGGGGTGTCCTCGATCTCGATGCCCGCGGCCTTGAGCCGGTCGCGGATCGCATCGGCGGCCGCGAAGTCCTTCGCCGCGCGGGCCGCGGCGCGCTGCTCGAGCAGGTCGGCGACCAGGGTGTCGACCGCCTGGGTGAGCCGCTCGTCCTCGCCGCCGGTGCGCCCGACCCACGCGGCGTCGTACGGCGAGAGGCCGAGCACGTCGAGCATCGCCAGCACCGAGGCGAGGTTGCCGCGCAGGGCCGGGGAAGCACCGGCGGCCAGCAGCTTGTTGCCCTCGCGGACCACGTCGTGCAGGGCCGCCATCGCGGCGGGCGTGCCGAGGTCGTCGTCCATCGCCTCCACGAACGACGCGCACGGGAGGCCGCCGGTCGGGACCTCGCCGACCAGCTCGACGGCGCGGGCGACGAACCCCTCGATCCGCCGGAACCCGACGGCCGCCTCCTCCAGCGCCTCGAAGCTGAACTCCACGTGGCTGCGGTAGTGCGCGGAGACCAGGTAGTAGCGCAGCTCGACGCCGCGGAAGCGCTGCAGCACGGCGGGGATCGTGAGGCTGTTGCCGAGCGACTTGCTCATCTTCTCGCCGGCGGTGGTGATCCAGGCGTTGTGCATCCAGTACGACGCGAACGGGTGGCCGGCCGCGCGGGACTGGGCCTGCTCGTTCTCGTGGTGGGGGAAGCGCAGGTCGACGCCGCCGCCGTGGATGTCGAAGGCGGGGCCGAGGTACTTGCCGGCCATCGCCGAGCACTCGATGTGCCAGCCCGGGCGCCCCGGGCCCCACGGGCTGGGCCAGGCGGCGGTCGCGGGCTCGGTCGCCTTCTTCCACCCCTTCCACAGCGCGAAGTCACGCGGGTCGCGCTTGCCGCGGGGGTCGGCGTCCTCGGCGGCCTCCATGTCGTCGATGCGCTGGCGGGTCAGCTCGCCGTACGCCGGCCAGGACCGCACGTCGAAGTAGACGTCGCCCGAGCCGTCCTCGGCGGCGTAGGCGTGCCCCTTCGCGATCAGCGTCGCGATCAGCTCGATCATCTCCGGCACGTGCCCGGTGGCCGCCGGCTCGTAGGTCGGCGGCGCCACGTTGAGCGCGGCGTACGCCTTGTCCAGCTCGCGGTGCATCCGGTAGGCCAGCTCGTACCACCGCAGGCCCTGCTCGGCGGACTTGACCAGGATCTTGTCGTCGATGTCGGTGATGTTGCGGATGAACGTCACGTCGTAGCCGACGTGGCGCAGCCAGCGCTGCAGCACGTCGAAGTTGACCCCGGAGCGGACGTGGCCGACGTGCGGCTCGCTCTGCACGGTCAGGCCACACACGTAGAGACCCGCCTTCCCCTCCTCGAGGGGGACGAAGTCACGGACTTCGCGGGTCGCGGTGTCGTACAGCCTGAAGGTCACCCGCCTCATTCTAGGAGTACGGCGAGGCGCGCCCCGCATCCTCGAACCCTGGGACGGGTGGGGCTGGTGTGACCTATCGTCGACGGGTGCGCCGACCTCCCCCGCTCCGCTCCGTCCCCGCTCTCCTCCTCGCCCTGGTGGCCGGGCTCCTCGCCGGCGTCGCCCCGGGCTCCCCCGCGGTCGCCGCGGCGGCCACCGCGCCCGCGCGGCAGATCTCCTACACCGAGTGGCAGCCCGGGCTGGCGCTCGACGGGACGGAGGTGCGGCACCGCCGCTACGACGGCCGGCAGTACGACGTGGCCCGGTGGGTCGGGCCGTGGGTCTCCCCCGGCTTCGGGCTGACCCAGCTCGTCGCGTCGTGGTCGGCGCGGACCCCGGGCGACAGCTGGATCGAGGTGCGCGTGCGCGGCCGGGCCGCCGACGGCACCCGGTCCTCGTGGGACGTGCTGGGGCGCTGGACCTCCGGCGACCGGTTCACCCGGCGCACGTCGGTCTCGGGTCAGGCCGACGACCTGGCCTCGGTCGACGTGGACACCTGGCAGGTGCACTCCGACAGCGGGCTGACGTCCTACCGCCTCGACGTGCGGGTGATGCGCCGCAGCGGCGCGCACTCGAGGAGCCCGGTGGTGTCCACGCTCGGCGCGATGGCCTCGCGCGTGCCGGCGGGCACCGTGCCGACCTCGGCGCCGGGCCGCGCCAGCCGGCACGGGACCGTGCTCGACGTGCCGCGCTACTCGCAGATGGCGCACCGCGGCCACTACCCGGCCTGGGGTGGCGGCGGCGAGGCCTGGTGCTCACCGACGTCGACCTCGATGGTGCTGGGCTACTACGGCGACCTGCCCAGGCCCCGGTCCTACCGCTGGATCCCCGCCGGCCACACCGACCCGTGGGTCGACGCGGCCGCCCGGTCGACGTACGACGCGGCCTACCAGGGCACCGGCAACTGGCCGTTCAACACCGCGTTCGCCGCCCCGCGGGTCGGCCACGCGTTCGTGACCCGGCTGCGCTCGCTGCACGAGGCCGAGCGGTTCATCGCGGCCGGGATCCCGCTGGTCGCCTCGATCTCGTTCAGCAGCGGCCAGCTCTCGCACGCCCCGATCTCCGCGACGGCCGGGCACCTCGTCGTGATCCGCGGCTTCACCACCTCCGGCGACGTCGTCGTCAACGACCCGGCCGCCCCGCACCGCAGGGGCGTCCGGCGCACCTACGACCGCGGCGAGTTCGAGGACGCGTGGCTGGACCGCTCCGGCGGGCTGGTCTACGTCATCCACGACGACGCCCACCCGCTCCCAGGCGGTCACCACTCCAACTGGTGAGCAACGTCGAGTTGGGCCTGGCCGGGTGTTGAGTTGGGCCTGGCCGGGTGTTGAGTTGGGCCTTGCGACCGTCGAGCTGGGCCTCCCCGCGCGGGGAGGCCCAGCTCGAGCAGGTCAGGTGTGTCGCTCAGCCGCGGCGGACCCGCAACGCACCGGCGACGAGGAGCACCATGCCGGAGACCAGCAGCAGGGCCGGGACACCGGGTCCCTGCGACTGCCGACCCGGCGCCGACGCCGAGGGCGTCCGGGCGGCCGCGGGTGCGGCGGTGAGGCCGGCGTCGATGACGGTCGGGACCGGCGAGCCCGACGACGGCGTGGTGCCGGACGGCTGGGCCGGGCCGCTCTCGGTGCCGCCGCACTCGCCCGGCTTGACCGGGGTCTCGTGCGTGGTCTTGTGCTTGACGGTCTTGCCGGGCACCCAGGTGTTGCTCTTCTCGTCATAGACGTACGGCGTCCTGGTGGTCACCGTCGTCGTCACCCGCACGTCGTCACCGCAGTCCAGGTGCGTCCACGAGTGCTTCGAGTGCTCGGCCGGCGGCTGGTGCGGCTTCCTGGTGCAGCCGTGGTCGACCTGTTCCTGCACCGACCACGCCGCGAAGTCCAGGTTGGCGATGGTGGCGGTGGTGTCGGTGACGAGGTCCCAGGTGTTGGTCTGCTCGTTGAAGACGTAGGTGTCGGTGTACTCCTCGTCGTAGGTCAGCGCGCCGGCGCCGTACGCGGTGCCCTGGAACGTCACGTGGCAGCCGTCGAGCGACTGCTGCTCGGAGCGCTCGACGTCCGGGGGCGGCGTGCACTGCGTGCCCTCGGGCTGCTCACCCGGGAGGTCCGGGCAGGCGTCGGTCGGCGGCGGCGTCCCGCAGGGACCGACCGTGCCGGCGCCCTCGCCGTGGTAGCTGCCGTCGGCCGCCTCGACGAAGGCCGACCAGTCGGTGGTCGCCCCGTCCTGGGGGACGGGGAAGGTCCGGTCGAACGACGACCCGAAGGTGCCGCTCTGGGTCACGCCGTCGATGGTCACCGACCAGCGGTTCGCCATGCTGGCGTCGTAGGCGGTGGCGCCGAGGTGGACGCCGTCGCAGGAAGCGCTGATCTCGGGCGTGTGCGCCGAGGCCGGCGAGACCGTCAGCACGGCTGCTCCCAGCGTCAGCAATGGCACGGTCAAGGCCGCGATGATTCTCATGTTCGATCCCCCACCAATCTCGGATGTCCGCTGCCAGACCCCGAGATGCTGCGGTGCGGTGCCATTACCCGCGCGCGTCCGGGTCCGAACCTGCCTGGGCGACGGGTCCAGACCGCAGGCATGCGTCCGGCGAGACCGGGGTACGTCCGGAGGATTTCCCGTCCCGGCGGCCGGGCGCTTGCCCGGTGCGGTGGAGAGGTCCCGTCGCCGGGTCTGGTCTCCCGGTCCCGCGCCTAGGCCCCGCAGCCCCCGTCGACATCGAGCTTCTGGCCTGAGATGAATCCGGCCCGGCCCGAGGCGAGGAAGCAGACGGCCTCGGCGACGTCGGTGGCGGTGCCGAACCGTTGCAGCGGCACGCTGGCCCGGTTGCGGTCGAGGTCCGTCGGCGAGAGCTCGCCGGAGGAGATCAGCCGGCCGGCGAGTCCGTCGGTGAGCATGCCGGGTCCGACCGCGTTGACGCGGACGCCGAAGCGCCCCTCCTCCACCGCCAGCCCGCGCACCAGCGCCTCCACCGCGGCCTTGGGGGCCGCCGAGAGCCCGGCGCGGGCGGAGTGCCGGCCGGTCGCCGCCGACGTCACGGCCACGATCGCGCCCCGGGCGTGCCGCAGGTGCGGGAGCGCCGGCTGGACCACGGCGAAGAACCCGGCCGCGTCCGCCGACAGCTGCGCGGTCATCGTCTCCGGCGCGACGGCCGACAGGTGGCTGAGCGGCACGTGCGGGCCGGCGGCGTACACCACCGTGTGCAACCCACCGAAGTCCTCCGCGGCGGCCGCCACGACGTCGGCGGCGGCCTCGGGGAAGGTGAGGTCGAGCTCGTACGCCGTGGCCCGCACGCCCCACTCGCGGGCCGACGCCGAGACGGACTCGCCGGCGTCCTTGCGCGTGCGGTAGGTCAGCGCGACGTCGGACCCGCGTCGGGCCAGCATCCGCACGATCGCCACCCCGAGCCCGCCGCTGCCGCCGACGACCAGCGCGGCCCCGGGCCGGCCGGCGAAGTCGGTCACGAGTCGGTCACCGTGAAGCCCACCGTGTGCCAGCCGGTGGCACCGTCGGGCAGCACGTCGCGGTCGACGCCGGTCTGCACCAGCCCGTTGCGGTCGGTGCAGCGCACCTTGACCTGGTGGTCACCGGGGTCGAGCTGCGCCGAGGCCACCCACTGCACCCACGCATCGGTGGTGGGCGGGTGCGAGATCTCCGCCTGCTGCCAGCTGCCACCGTCCACCGCCACCTCCACGGACTCGATCCCCACGTGCTGGGCCCAGGCCACGCCACCCATCCGGACGGTGCCCGCGGGCACCTCCGCACCGTCGCCCGGCACGTCGATCCGCGAGGACAGCTTCACCGGGCCGCGCTCGGACCAGCCCCGCTGGGTCCAGTACGCCGAGATCCGGGAGAACTGGGTGACCTCGAGGTCCACCACCCACTTGCAGGCGGAGACGTACCCGTAGAGCCCCGGCACGATCGTCCGCACAGGGAACCCGTGGTCGATCGGGAGCGGCTCGCCGTTCATCGCGAGGGCGAGCATCGCCGGCCGCCCGTCGGTCAGCGCGGACAGCGGGGTGCCGCAGGTCCAGCCGTCCTGCGAGGTCTGCAGCACCGCGTCGGCGTCGGCGTGCACGCCGGCCTCGCGGAGCAGATCGGCGAGCCGGACGCCGCTCCACCAGGCGTTGCCGATCAGCGGCCCGCCGACCGGGTTCGACACGCAGTTGAGGGTGATCCAGTCCTCGGTGTGCTGGCGCGCCAGCAGGTCGCGGTAGGTGATCTCCAGCTCGCGGTCGACCATGCCGTGCAGCCGCAGCGTCCAGCTGTCGGCGGCGATGGCCGGCACCACGATCGCGGTGTGGATCAGGTAGAAGTCGTCGGCCGGCGTCTCCCAGGGCGAGAGCCCCTCGAGGTCGAGGGTCGCGTGCTTCGGCACCACCGGCGCCGTGACCCGGGGCAGCCGAAGCAGCCGGCGGGACTCCTCCACCTGCCGGCGGCCCTTGCCGACGACCCGGCCGGCGAGGCCGACCGCGACGGACACGCCGGCGACCAGGAGCCCGCCGAGGAGGAAGCCCCGCCGCGATCCGGCGGGGGTGGGTACGTCGTCCCGGGTGGGCGTCGTGTCCGCGCTCCCGGCCGCGCCCGCGGCCGTTCCCGCGGCCGCCGTGCGCAGCGGCGCGGTCAGCACCTCCAGGAGGCCGACCCAGGTGAGGAGGCCGACCGCGACCGGCACCTGGTCCACGGACCCCGCACCGCGCTGGTCGGCCACCGCGTACGCCCCGACGGCGGTGAGCCCGACGTACACCAGCAGCGGCTGCCACCACGAGCGCGCGCGCAGCCGGCCGGCCCACGCGAACAGCAGCGCGGTCACCACCAGCACCCCGCTCACCAGCAGCGGCTTGTCCTGGTGCCCGACGGTCGAGATCGCCTTCTCCACGAGCGCGCCCGGGGTCAGCCGGATGATGAGCTCCGCGACCGCGAGGACCGGCGAGTCCCGGAGGGTCATCGCCATCGCCAGGAAGTAGCTGGTCGCCAGCCCGGCTCCCCCCGCGAGCACGCCGGCCAGCGACCACGCTGCCCACGGGGCGCCCCGGAATGTCCTCACAACCTCCGATTGTCGCTCAGGCATGATCGGGTGGTGCAGTCAACCCATCTGCCCCGCATCGGCATCGGCACCGACGTCCACCGGCTCGTCGACGGCGCGCCCATGCACCTCGCCGGCCTCGGCTGGCCCGACGAGCCGCAGGGCCTCGAGGGCCACTCCGACGCCGACGTCGCCGCGCACGCCGCCTGCGACGCGCTGCTGTCGGCGGCCGGGCTGGGCGACCTGGGCTCGAACTTCGGCACCGCCGAGCCCGAGTGGGCCGGCGCCGCGGGCTGCGCGATGCTCGCCGAGACCGCGCGCCGGGTGCGCGCCGCGGGCTTCGAGGTCGGCAACGTCGCGGTGCAGGTGATCGGCAACCGCCCCCGGCTCGGCCCCCGCAAGGCCGAGGCCGAGCGGGCGCTCGGCGACGCCGTCGGCGCCCCCGTCTCGGTCTCCGCCACCACCACCGACGGGCTCGGCCTCACCGGCCGCGGCGAGGGCGTCGCCGCGATCGCCACTGCCCTGGTCGTCCCCACCTAGCACGCCGGGTCGGCGCTCGTTGACACTCCGGACACGCCGAGTCGGCGCTCGTTGACAGGTGGCGCGTGCAACATGCGCCGACTCGGCGGTCACGGCGCCCGGCGCTGACCGACGAGCACGACCCCCTCGACCACGCGTACGGCGTAGGCCGGCACCGACACGTGCACGTCGTCCAGGCAGCGGCCGCTGCGCAGGTCGAAGGCGTGCTTGTGCCTCGGCGAGGCCACGAACGGCACGTCCCCGCGGGTCCCCACGATGCCGCGCGCGAGCACCGAGGCCTTGGCGAACGGGTCGTGGTTGCCCAGCGCGTAGACCTCGTCGTCGTGGGTGCGGAAGACCGCCACCGCCTGCCCGTGCACCAGCGCGGCCGCGCCCCGCTCGACCTCGAGCTCGGCGAGCCGACAGACCGGCTGCCAGTCCTCGGCGGCGTCGTACGACGGGGGCCGGGCGCTCACGAGAGCGCCTCCGGTGCCCCCACCGAGCCGCCCACCGGACCGGCCGCACCAGCCTGCGCGCCACCCGGGATCGTGGGGCGCGGCCCGCCCGGGGCCCGCACCACACGAGGGCCGAGCATCCTCCGGCCGATCGCGTCGTGCCTCCTGCGAGGGTGCGTCATCGAAGGTCCTCCTTGGTGAGCTCCGACGCTAGGCCGGGGGTGTCAAGGCGGGGTTTCGCCGTGTAACAGCCGTGAAAACCCTCGACCGCCTCGGGGTCAGTAGCCCGCCGCAGCCCGTGCACCCGCCAGGGCCGGAGGCGACGGCCGCACCCGGCGCGAGCGGCCCCGACCCCGAGGACCGCCACGCGCAGGAGTCCGTAGGATCGCGGCCGTGCCCGCCGCCGTCGTGATCCTCGCCGCCGGCTCCGGCAGCCGGGTCGGCGCGCACGTGAACAAGGTGCTGCTGCCGCTCGGCGACGCCGCCGTGCTGGCCTGGTCGGTGCGCGCCGCGCTCGAGGTCGGCGACGTGGCCCGGGTCGTGCTCGTGGTCCGGCCCGGCGAGGAGCGGGCGGTGGCCGACGCGGTCACCCCGTGGCTCGGCGACCGCGAGGCGGTCGTGGTGCCGGGCGGGTCGACGCGGCACGCTTCGGAGTGGAGCGCGCTGCGGGCGCTGGCCGGCGACATCGAGTCGGGTGCGGTCGACGTGGTGGCGATCCACGACGGCGCCCGGCCGCTCGCGGGCACGCCGCTGTGGGAGCGGACCATCACGGCCGCCCGCGACGCACGGCGGCGCGATCCCCGTCGTACCCCTCGCCGGCCTGCTCGCCGCCGACGGCGCGGCGGTCCCCGGGGCGCTGGCGGGCGTGCAGACCCCGCAGGCATTCCGGGCCCCCGAGCTGCTGGTGGCCTACCGCCGAGCCGCCGAGGACGGCTTCGAGGGCACCGACACCGCCGCCTGCCTCGAGCGGTACGCCGACCTCAGCATCGCCGCCGTCCCGAGCAGCCCGCTGAACCTGAAGATCACCTTCCCCGAGGACGTGGCCCTGGCCGACCGGCTCAGGTGGGGCCGCTCGGGTGGTCCGTGACGTTCGGGCCCCTCCCGGCGTCCCGGAGGGGCCCGAACGTCACGGACTACCGCCCGGTCAGCGCCTCCAGCAGCCGGACGTCGTCCTCGGAGGCCACCCGCCGGCCCTCGGGGGGCGCCTCACGCAGCTCGACCGGGAACCGCTCCCGCAGGGCGGCGACGAGCCCGGCGAAGTCGGTGCCGGGCCAGCCCTCGAGCGCGGCCACGACCGAGGGCGGCAGCACCACCGGCGAGGCGACCCTGACCAGGGTGCTGCGGTCGACGGTTTCACCGACCACGCCGTCCTCGACGTGCTTGACCGTGTCGGTGACCGGGCGGGCGCCCACGACGACGGTGTCGGCCTCGACCGCCCGCGCGACGCAGGCGGCGAGGAAGGAGGCGGGGGTCATCGGGCACAGCGCGTCGTGCAGCACGACGGGCTCCCCGGACTCGGCCAGCTCCGCCCACCCGGTGCCGACGTCGACCGGGACGATCCCGGCCTCGCCCAGCGCCCAGGCGGCGCAGGCCACCAGCGCCTCCCCGTGGATCAGCGCGAACGGCAGCGAGCCACGGTCGGCCTCCACCACGATGCCCAGCGCGGGCGTGGGGTCGTCCGGGGCGGCGTACGAGTCAAGGGTCATGGCCCCCAGAACGTATGACGTCGCGGGGCCGCCCGTAAATGCAGCAGGACCCCGGGTCCGTGACCCGGGGTCCTGCAGAGCGCTGAGGCTCGGGTGTCGCTCAGGAGGCGAGGACCTCGTCGAGGAGGGCCTCGGCCTTGTCCTCGTTGGTGTGCTCGGCCAGCGCCAGCTCGGAGACGAGGATCTGCCGCGCCTTGGCGAGCATCCGCTTCTCACCCGCGGACAGGCCGCGGTCCCGCTCGCGGCGCCACAGGTCACGCACGACCTCGGCGACCTTCATGACGTCGCCGCTGTGCAGCTTCTCCAGGTTGGCCTTGTAGCGTCGCGACCAGTTGGTCGGCTCCTCCACGTGCGCCGCACGGAGGACGTCGAACACACGGTCGAGTCCCTCCTTGTCGACGACGTCGCGGACGCCGACCAGGTCCAGGTTGCACGCAGGGACACGCACGACCAGGTCCTGCTGGGCGACGATCCGCAGCACCAGGTACTGACGGTCCTCTCCCTTGATCTTCCGCGTCTCGATGTCCTCGATGACCGCGGCCCCGTGATTTGGATAGACGACCGTTTCGCCGACAGTGAACGTCATATGTCAGGTACCCCTTCCTCGGTGACTAGTCTAACACGTTCCACCGGGCGCCCTTTCCGCGTTTGTGCAGGTCAGGCCCACAATGCCGGCTTGACAGATGGTGGATCCGTGTGGTGGCGCGGCGCCGGGACCCGCCCGGGGCCGCCCCGCGGGAGGGGAATCCACCCGTCCGGAGGGTCGGCGGGCGATACTTCCCGGCATGGCCCTCTCCAAGCGCAGGCGACCGGCACGCGACGGCTCCGCTGACGCCGCGGCCGACGTCGCCCGGCCGGTGGCCACCGCCGGAGCTGGCGACGGGGCCGCCGACGAGGCCACGGAGGGCACCGAAGTGGCCACGGAGGGCACGGGCAGGGGCGGGGCCGCCGGGGACCGCCCCCGCCGACGCGCCACCCGGCGTCCCGCACTGGCCACCGCCTGGCCGGTGCTGCTGGCCCGGACCGCCCACCCCCGACAGGGCCTGCTGACCGCGCTCGGCGTGGCCGTCGCCGCCGCGCTGGCGGGACGCTCGGCCCGCGAGGTGGGCCTGGTGCTGGCCACCGTCCTGGTCGGCCAGGCGGTGCTCGGCTGGCACAACGACCTGGTCGACCGCGACCGCGACCGGCGCCACCAGCGGACCGTGAAGCCGATCGCGGAGGGCCGGCTGGAGGCCGGCACGGTGTGGTTCGCGCTCGGCTGCGGGGTGCTGCTGGTGATCCCGCTGGCGGTCTCGAGCGGCGTGACGGCCGGCAGCGCGTACCTGCTCTCGGTGGTGCTCGGCCTGCTCGGCAACGTGGTGCTGCGCAAGGGCCTGCTGTCCTGGCTCACCTGGTCGGCGTCCTACGCGCTGCTGCCCGCCTTCTTGTCGTACGGCGGCTGGGGCGGGACGGCCACCGGCGCACCTCCCACGGTCCTGATGACCGTGCTCGCGGCCCTGCTCGGACTCGGCGCGCACGTGCTGTGCGCGCTGCCGGGCCTGGTGCCCGACCACGAGGACGGCTGGCGGACACTGCCGCTGCGCATCGCGCTGCGCACCGGCGCCCCCCGCCTGCTGGTGATCGCGCTCGCGTGGACCGCCCTCGTCCTCGCCGCGATGCTCGTCACGGGAAGCCAGCTCGGCCTGACCCAGTGACCGGCCCCGGGGGCGCGGCGGCCGACCGCTAGGCTGTGCGCAGAACCGTGCACCCCGCACCGCCGTACCCGGCGCCGCGCCGCGGCCGCCGATGACCTGCGAAGGCCCTGAAGATGCACCTGCGACGCAACTCTCGCCGCACGATCCGCCGTTCCACGGCGCTGGCCCTGGGCGGCCTCGTGCTCGCCGCACCGCTGCTGACGTCGTGTGGCTTCAACTACGCCACCGACCGCGTCTACACGGCGGCCGACGGGGTGAACCAGCGTGACGCCTCGGTCGACGTGCTCGGCGCGGTGATCGTGTCCAAGCAGGACAACTCCGGCACCTTCATCGCGAGCTTCTCCAACAACAACCAGGAGAAGTCCAACACCGTGGAGTCGCTCCAGGGCGCCGACGGCAACACCCTGCAGGCCGAGTCGTTCTCCCCGATCACCGTCGACAAGGGCGGACTGGTGAACCTCGCCAACCAGGGCGGCATCCCGGTCTCCGGATCGTTCAAGGCCGGCGACTTCGTCCCGGTCACCGTCGGCTTCGGCTCCGGCGAACAGGTCTCGATGAAGGTCCTGGTGGTCACCGACGACGGCATCTACGCCGGCCTCGACTCCTCCGGGTCCGGCTCCGGCGCCTCCCAGAGCCCGTCCGTGTCCCCCTCGGAGGTCTCCGGGTCGCCCTCGGGCGCCGCCGAGCCGGCCGAGTCCCCCAGCCCCACCCCCACCCAGTGACCATGACGTACACACTGGTGCTGCTCCGCCACGGCGAGAGCGAGTGGAATGCCGAGAACCTCTTCACCGGCTGGGTCGACGTCCCGCTCAACGACAAGGGCCACGCCGAGGGACTGCACGCCGGCGAGCTGATCCGCGACGCCGGGGTGCTCCCCGACGTCGTGCACACCTCGCTGCTGCGTCGCGCGATCAACACCGCCGCGGTGGCGCTCGACGTCGCCGACCGGCACTGGATCCCGGTGCGCCGCTCCTGGCGGCTCAACGAGCGTCACTACGGTGCGCTGCAGGGCAAGAACAAGAAGCAGACCCTCGAGCAGTACGGCGAGGAGCAGTTCATGCTCTGGCGCCGCAGCTTCGACGTCCCGCCGCCGCCGCTGGACGACGACAGCGAGTTCTCCCAGGTCGGGCTCCCGCAGTACGACGGGCTCGGCGACGAGATGCCGCGCACCGAGTGCCTCAAGGACGTGATCGCCCGCTTCCTCCCCTACTGGGAGTCCTCGATCGTGCCGGACCTGCGCGCCGGCCACACGGTGCTGGTGGCCGCCCACGGCAACAGCCTGCGGGCGCTGGTCAAGCACCTCGACCAGATCGGCGACGAGGACATCGCCGGGCTGAACATCCCGACCGGCATGCCGCTGGTCTACCGGCTCGACGAGCAGCTGCGCCCCACCGTCGCCGGTGGGGAGTACCTCGACCCGGCGGCCGCCGCCGAGGCTGCCGCCGCAGTCGCCAACCAGGGTCGGTGACCAGCGTCGAGCGACGAAGTCGCTCGACGCGTGGGGTCACCGAGATCGAGCAAGCCCCGCGACCGAGATGCGGGGTCGCGACGGGCGCGTCGAGATCCGGCAACCGGCCAGACCCGGGCCGAGGCTCGGGCCGGCACGATCCGGTCAGCCGCCCGGCGGACACCGCCACCGGAGGTGTCAGCCCGTCCCCTCACCTGTCGGCCGAGGCCTGGGCCGACAGCTGAGGGTCTCACCGGGCCGGCCGGTGATTCCTGCAGCGGGCCCTGGCGGCCGTCAGCCGGCCGACCCCCGGGCCCCCACGGTGCGGGGGTTCTGGCCGGTGACGACGAAGACCACCCGGTTCGCGACCGAGACGGCGTGGTCGGCGATCCGCTCGTAGTAGCGGCCGAGCAGGGCGACGTCGACGGCCGCCTCGACCCCGTGGGCCCAGTCGTCGGAGAGCAGCTGGGTGAAGCTGCTGCGGCGCAGCTGGTCCATCTCCTCGTCGTCGCGGCCGAGCGCGATCGCGGACTCCACGTCGCGGCCGGTGATGACCTCCAGGACCCGGGCCACCATGTCCTCGGCGACCTCGGCCATCCGCGCGACGACCGGGCGGATCTCCTCGGGCACGGCGACGTTGGGGGCGCGCAGCCGGGCCACCTTGGCCACGTGCACCGACAGGTCGCCCATCCGCTCCAGCTCGCTCACCATCCGCAGCGCGGCGACGATCGTGCGCAGGTCGCCGGCCACCGGCTGTTGCAGGGAGAGCAGCGCGAACGCCTTGTCCTCCACCCGCTCCCGCGCCCGGTCGATGTCGACGTCGGCACTGATCACCTGCTCGGCGAGCTCGACATCACCGCGGAGCAGGGCCGAGGTGCCGAGGCGTACGGCGTCCTCGACCCGCTGGGCGATCCCGGAGAGGTCGTCGAAGACGGAGTCGAGCTGCTCATGGAACACGTCACGCATGACCCGGAGCCTAGGGGGCCCAGGTGACCAGCCGGGGCGCTGGAGTGAACGCGGGGTGAACGTTGCGAAGCCGCCATCTCCGGCGCGGAACCCGGCGGGCCGCCTGCGTACTCTTGGCCCGTGGATCCGACGACGCAGGCGTTCCTCGCCGCGCTGATCGGGGCGATCGTCGCGGGCGGCGGCGTGCTGGCCTGGCACGTGAGCGAGCGGCAGCAGCGGCACCTGGTCCCGGTCGA
Organism: uncultured Actinomycetota bacterium; assembly: GCA_963826155.1. Lineage (GTDB taxonomy): Bacteria > Actinomycetota > Actinomycetes > Propionibacteriales > Nocardioidaceae > Nocardioides. The sequence continues at coordinate 3,167,594 of CAWGVX010000002.1, forward strand.
GGAGCCCGTCGTCCCGGCCGGCGTGGCAACCGTGCTCTCCGTGCTGCGCAGCAGCGCGGTGGTCGTCGACGACAACGACACGGTCCTGAAGGCCTCGGCCCCGGCGTACGCCCTGGGCCTGGTGCGCGGCACCGCGCTGGCCCCCGACGACCTCGCCGACCTGGTGCGCCAGGTCCGCCGCGACGGGCAGATCCGCGACACCGAGCTCGAGATGGTCCGCCGCGGGCTGCCGTCGCGCCACGTCACCGCCCGGGTGGCGCCGCTGGGCTCGCGGCTGGTGCTGGTGCTGGTCGAGGACCGGACCCGCGAGCGCCGCGTGGAGTCGGTGCGCCGGGACTTCGTGGCCAACGTGAGCCACGAGCTGAAGACGCCGGTCGGGGCGATCCGGCTGCTGGCGGAGGCGGTCTCGGACGCGGCCGAGGATCCCGAGGCGGTGAAGCGGTTCGCCAGCCGGATGCTGACCGAGAGCGACCGGCTCTCCCGGCTGGTCCAGCAGGTGATCGAGCTGTCGCGGCTGCAGGGTGACGAGCCGCTGGAGGTGCCCCTGGTCGTCGACCTCGACGAGGTGCTGCGGGTGGCGGTGGACACCTCCGCGATCGATGCCGAGGCCAAGCGGATCTCGATCGTCACCGGGGGAACCCCGGGGGTGCAGCTGCTCGGCAACCCCGAGCAGGTCACCGCCGCCGTGGCCAACCTGGTCGCCAACGCGGTCTCGTACTCCGACTGCGACTCCACCGTGCTGGTGACCACCAAGACCGAGGACGACACCGTGGAGATCTCCGTGGTCGACCAGGGCATCGGCATCCCCGAGCGCGAGATCGACCGGATCTTCGAGCGCTTCTACCGGGTCGACCCGGCCCGCCACCGCTCCACCGGCGGCACCGGCCTCGGCCTGTCCATCGTCAAGCACGTCGCGGCCACCCACGGCGGCGACGTCCGGGTGTGGTCGGCGGAGGGGCAGGGCTCCACCTTCACGCTGGTGCTGCCCGGCAACCCCGCCAGCACCGACACGTCCCGGGCCGAGGCCCCGACCGACGCACGCCCCGCCGAAGAACCGGACCAGGAGGAAGACCGATGACCCGCGTACTCGTCGTCGAGGACGAGGAGAGCTACAGCGAGGCCCTCTCCTACATGCTGCGCAAGGAGGGCTTCGAGGTGGCGATCGCGGCCACCGGCCACGACGCCCTCACCGAGTTCGAGCGCAACGGCGCCGACATCGTGCTCCTCGACCTGATGCTGCCGGGCATCCCCGGCACCGAGGTGTGCCGGCAGATCCGGCAGACCTCCACCGTGCCGGTGATCATGGTCAGCGCCAAGGACGACGAGGTCGACAAGGTGGTGGGCCTCGAGCTCGGTGCCGACGACTACGTCACCAAGCCCTACTCCCCCCGCGAGCTGGTCGCCCGGATCCGCGCGGTGCTGCGCCGCGGCCAGGAGCCCGAGCTGGAGCCCGCGGCCCTCGAGGCCGGCCCGGTGCGGATGGACGTCGAGCGGCACGTCGTGACCGTCGACGGCGAGGAGCAGCGGCTGCCGCTCAAGGAGTTCGAGCTCCTGGAGATGTTCCTGCGCAACCCGGGTCGGGTGCTCACCCGCGGCCAGCTGATCGACCGGGTCTGGGGCTCGGACTACGTCGGCGACACCAAGACCCTCGACGTGCACGTGAAGCGGCTGCGGGCCAAGCTCGAGCCCGACCCCGCCGAGCCGAAGTACCTCGTCACCGTGCGGGGGCTGGGCTACAAGCTCGACCTGTAGGGCCGCTCGACCCGCTCGTGGGCGGCCCCTGGACCGCTGGTGGTGCGGCGCCTCGCCTGGCAGGGCACCCCGCCCGGGGCCACCGTCCTGCGGCCTCTCGCGGTTTGGAAGAACGTTCGTCCAAACCGCGCGACACCCGCTCGAGCGGGGTCACCTCCCCACCCGCCGCCGGCGGTGGCGGGATGTCGCGCATCGACGTCCGGAAACCGCGTGTCCGGTGTCGGTGGCGCTGCCTAGGCTGGTCCGGTGAGCACGACGACCCCCGCCCGTCCCCGCAGCACCGGGCCCGCCGCCGCACCGCCCGCGTGGCTGCCGGTGGCCGCGGTCGCGGTGACGCTGCTGCTGTGGGCCTCGGCCTTCGTCGCCATCCGCTACCTCGGCGACGACTTCTCCCCCGGCGCCCTGTCGCTGGGCCGGCTGCTGGTCGGCGCGGTCTGCCTGGGCGTGGCCGCGCTCGCCAGCAAGGGCGTGCCGCGCCCCAGCCGCGCCGACCTGGTGCGGATCGCGGCGATCGGCGTGCTGTGGTTCGGGGTCTACAACATCGCCCTCAACGACGGGGAGCGCCGCGTGGACGCCGGCACCGCGGCGATGCTGATCCAGGTCTCGCCGGTGCTGATCGCGCTGCTCGCGGCGCTGTTCCTCTCCGAGCGGTTCACGGTCTTCCTCGGCCTCGGCCTGGCCCTGGCCTTCGGCGGCGTCGCCCTGATCGGGCTGTCGACCTCGCCCGGCGGCGACCGCGACCTGCTCGGCGTCACGCTGTGTGTGGTCAGCGCAGTCGTCTACGCGGTCAGCGCGATCCTGCAGAAGCCGCTGATGGCCCGCAACGCAGCCGTGCACGTGACCTGGCTGGCCTGCACGGTCGGCGCGCTCGTGTGCCTGCCGTTCGCGGGGCAGCTGGTGCGCGAGACCGCCGCCGCGCCGGCCTCGTCGATCCTGTGGGTGGTCTACCTCGGGGTCTTCCCGACCGCGATCGCGTTCACGACGTACGCCTTCGCACTCACCCACATGAGCGCCAGCAACCTGGGCGTCACGACCTACCTGGTGCCGCCGCTGACCATCGTGATGGGCGTGCTGTTCCTCGGCGAGGCCCCTCCGGCGATGGCGTACGCCGGGGGCGCGCTCGCGTTGGTCGGCGTGGCGGTGGCCCGCCGCAAGAAGCGGACCGTCGCCCGGGAACCCGTCGACGCCGCCTGACCCCCAACGTTGAGCTGGGCCTCCCCGGGCGTTCAGTTGGGCCTCCCCGGGCGTTCAGTTGGGCCTCGCGGGGCGTTGAGTTGGGCCTTGCGGGTGATCCGAACCCCACTCGCCGAGCTGGGTCAGGGCGCCAGACCGAACCAGGCCAGGCAGGGCTCGAGCCCGTCGACCGACACGCGATGGCCGGCGTCCCGCCACGCCTCGGCGGTCAGGCGCAGGTGACGCAGCTCGACGACACCGTGCGGGGAGTCGGTGCGGCTGACGCCGTTCTCGGCGTACCCCAGGCGGCGAGACACGCCCAGGGACGCCGCGTTGTCCGGCACCGCGGAGCTGACGGCGGCGACCGCGCCGAGGTGGTCGAACGCGAGCCCCAGCGCGGCCGTGCGCATCGCGACGCCGAGGCCGCGGCCGCGTACGTCGGGCGTCAACCAGGAACCCGAGTCCACGGTCCGCAAGGTCGGGAAGTCCTCACCCTCCAGCGACTGCAGGCCGACGAGCCGGCCGTCATGCTCCACGGCCAGGTCGAGGCACCAGGAGGCCGGGGACCAGGTCCCGCGCGAGCGCCAGATCCCCTGGGCGAACAGCCGCAGCCGGTCCCGCCGGACGTCGAGGCCCCGGAACCGCTCGGCTCTCGGGTCGAGGTCGAAGTCGTCCGGGAAGAGCCCGCTGAGCACCTCGAGGTCGGGGTCGGCGACCGGGCGCAGCGTCACCGGCCCGGCGTGCACGCGCAGGTCGAACAGCGGCCACTCCATGGCGCGACCCTAGGTGCCCACCGACGCCTGGTGCGACGGGATTCGACACCCCGGCCGGCCCAACTCAACGCCCCGGCCGGCCCAGCTCGACACCCCGGCCGGCCCAACTCAACGCCCCGGCCGGCCCAGCTCAAGCGTCGGTTGCGGGTTCCTCGCCGTCCTCGAGCCAGCCGCGGAACGCCTCGAGGTTCTTCGTGGACTCCCCGCGCAGCTTGCGCCACTCCCACTCCTTGCGGATCGAGGAGGCGAAGCCGAGCTCGAGGATCGCGTTGAACGACTCGTCGGCGTTGGACAGCACCGAGCCCAGCAGCCGGTCGAGCTCCTCGGCGGAGACCGCGCACAGCGGCAGCCGGGCATCGAGGTAGATGTCACCGAGCCGGTCGAGGGCGAAGGAGACGGCGTACATCTTCAGGTTCCGCTCGAGCAGCCAGCGGTGCACCCGCTCGTGGTTCTCGTCGGGGCGGCGGCACACGAACGCGTGCACGCCGAGGGCGTGCTCGCCCACGTCGAGCCGGACCGCGGTCTGCAGCTTCTTCTCCCCCGGCAGCGAGAAGGAGAAGACCCCCTCGGCGGGCTCGGTGAACTCCAGCTCGCTGGTCTCGAGGTAGTCACGGATGGTCGCGAGTGCCTCGGCGTCGGCCGCGGCCCGGGTGGGGGTGTCGGTCATGAGACCGACTCTCGCATGGCCGCGCGGGCCCGGGCGTAGACGTCGAGGGTGCGCTCGGCGGTGCGCTCCCAGGCGAACTGGCGCGCCTGCTCCAGCGCCCCCGTCTCCAGCCGCACCCGCAGGGCGTCGTCCTCGATGACCCGGCGCAGCGCGGTCGCCCAGTCGCGGGGCTCGTGGCCCTCGACCAGCAGGCCGCTGTGCCCGTCCCGGACCACGGTGGTCAGCCCGCCCACGGCCGCCGCCACCACGGGGGTGCCGGTGGCCTGTGCCTCGGCGGCGACCAGCCCGAAGGACTCGTTGTACGACGGGACCGCGACCAGCGTCGCGGCGGCGCACCACCGGGCCAGGTCGGCCTGGGCGACCGGCGGCACGAACCGCACCACCCCGTCCGGCCCGTCGAGGCCGAGCTCGGTGGACAGCTGCGCGAGCGACTCGGGGTGCTCCAGCCCGCTGCCGGAGGGGCCGCCCACGACCGGCACCACCAGCCGGGAGCGCAGCGCGGGCACCTGCCGGAGCAGCTCGGCCACCGCGCGCAGCAGCACGTCGGGCGCCTTGAGCGGCTGGATCCGGCCGGCGAACAGCAGCACCACCGCGTCCCGCGGCAGCCCCAGCTCGTCGCGGACGCTCGCCTGGTCGTGGGGCCGGAAGACCGACAGGTCCACGCCCGGGTGGATCACCTCGACGCGGGACGCGCAGGCGTCGTACAGGTTGATCAGCTGCTTGGCCTCGAGGTCGGTGTTCGCGATGAGCATGTCGGCGGCCTCCACGACCTGCTCCTCGCCGATGATCCGGGCCGCGGGCTCGGGGGTGTCGCCGAGCGCCAGCGCCTCGTTCTTGACCTTGGCCATCGTGTGCATCGTGTGCACCAGCGGCACGCCCCAGCGGTCGCGGGCCAGGGCGCCGACCTGCCCGGAGAGCCAGTAGTGGGAGTGCACGGCGTCGTAGTGGCCGACCGGCTGGGCGGCCTCGGCCCGCAGCACCTCGCGCGCGAACACGCACAGCTGGCCGGGCAGCTCGCCCTTGCTGAGCCCCTCGAACGGGCCGGCGTGGATGTGCCGGACCTGGACGCCGTCGGCGGCCTCCACGACCGGGTCGAGGGCAGAGCTGGTCGCGCGGGTGAAGATGTCGACCTCGATGCCCTGGCGGGCCAGGCGGCGGGCCAGCTCGATCACGTAGACGTTCATGCCACCGGCGTCCCCCGTGCCCGGCTGGTCGAGCGGAGAGGTGTGCAGGCTGATCATCGCCAGGCGCCTGAGCTGGTCCCTGTTGTGCTCCACGTGGTCCCTTCCGTCGACTCCTCCGCCCAACCAGAACCGCACCGGGTCACGTGTCATTCCCTCGCGGCCTCCTCCGAGGCCCGGACGCGCGCGTCCGGCCCCGTCCCCCGGTCCGTACCCGCCGGGGCGGGCGGCAACCGCGGCAACCGTGCGAGTGCGGGCCGAGACCGTGCGAGCGCGGGTCCGTCGGGCCGGGTCAGCGGGCGTGGGCACCGCGCGAGGGGCGGGTACGGCGGCCGTCGGCGCGGCGCTGCCCCGGGGGGACCGTGGCGCCGCTGCCGCCCCTGCCGCCACTGCCGCCCGGCCGGGCGTCCCGGTCCGGACGCGACCGGGCGAGCACGACCGTCGCCGTGGCCGCCACGACCACCCCGGCGACGCCGTCGACCTTCTCGGGGTCACCGGCGTTGTGCAGCACCCCGAGCACCGACCACACCAGCAGCGGGAACGCGACCCCGACGATGGCCCGCAGCCAGGTGGCGCTGCTGCTGACCAGGGCGGCGCCGGCGCCGGCGAGCGCGACCGCGACCAGCAGCGCCCCCGTCCAGTAGAGCGCCCCCGCCGCCGAACCGGCGCCGTGGCCACCCAGGTTGAGCAGCAGGCGGGCCAGCCAGCACAGGCCGCCGACGATTCCGGCGAGACGGGTCAGGGTGTGCAGGTCCATGGACTCCAGCTCCGGGGAGGGACGTGGTCGACGGGCCAGTCTGCCACCGGGCGCGACGTGCCCGCCACGGCGGCGCCGAGCCGTTTCGGGCCATCTCGGCCCACCGGGCACAATCGACGCATGAGCACCTCACGCACCGCCGTCGTGACCGGAGCGAGCAGCGGGATCGGGGCCGCGACCGCCCGCGCCCTGGCCGCCGACGGGTTCCGCGTCGTGTGCGCGGCCCGCCGCCGGGACCGCGTCGAGGCCCTCGCCGCGGAGATCGGCGGGGTCGCGGTCGCCTGCGACGTCACCGACCGGGAATCGGTCGCCGGCCTGGCGTCCGCGGTCGGCGACCGGCTGCACGTGCTGGTCAACAACGCGGGCGGCGCGTTCGGCTCCGAGCCCGTCGAGTCGGCGGACCCCGACGACTGGCGGGCGATGTACGAGGTCAACGTGCTCGGCCTGCTCAACGTCACCCAGGCGCTGCTGCCGGCGCTGCGTGCCAGCGGCGACGGACTGATCGTGAACATGGGGTCCACCGCGGGCCGGATCGCCTACGAGGGCGGCGGCGGCTACACCGCGGCCAAGCACGGCACCCAGGTGGTCACCGAGACCCTCCGGCTGGAGCTGTCCGGCGAACCCATCCGGATCTCGGAGATCGCGCCCGGCATGGTCCGCACCGAGGAGTTCTCGGTGGTGCGGTTCGGCGGGGACCAGGCGAAGGCCGACGCGGTGTACGCCGGGGTCCCCGACCCGCTGGTCGCCGAGGACGTCGCCGAGGCGGTCCGGTGGATCGCCAGCCTGCCGTCGCACTTCAACGTCGACGAGCTGGTCATCCGTCCCCGCGCCCAGGCCGCCCAGCACAAGGTGCACCGGGTCAAGGAGTCCTGAGCCCGCCGACTCGGCGGGGTCCGGGTGCTGGCCGGTCCCCCGTCGTACGTCGGGCTCCGTGCCAGACTGCCCTGCGTGCAGACCATCGGACTGATCGGCGGGATGAGCTGGGAGAGCAGCGCGGTGTACTACCGCGACCTGAACCTCGGCGTGCAGGAGCGACTCGGCGGGCTGTCCTCGCCCCGGCTGGTGCTGAGCACCGTCGACTTCGCCGAGCTCACCGAGCTCGAGGGCGAGGAGCGCTGGCAGCAGATCGGCGAGCTGCTCGCCGACGCGGCCCGGGGCGTGGAGCGCGCGGGCGCCGACTTCCTGCTGCTGTGCACGACCACGTTCCACAAGGTCGCCGGCCAGGTCGAGGCCGCGGTCGGGATCCCGCTGATCCACCTCGCCGACGTGGTCGCCGAGGCCTGCCGGGAGCAGGGGGTGACCAAGGTCGGCTTCATCGGCACGAAGGTCGCGATGGAGGACGGCTTCTTCACCGACCGGCTCGCCACCCACGGCGTCACCACGGTGGTGCCGGCGCAGGCGCACCACGACTGGCTCAACGCCGCCATCTACGAGGAGCTCGTCCACGGCTCGGTGCTGCCCCGCACCCGGCGGCGGGTCGTCGAGATCATCGAGGAGCTGTGGGACGCCGGCGCCGGCGGGGTGCTGCTCGGGTGCACCGAGCTGGAGCTGCTGATCAAGCAGGCCGACGTCGAGCTCCCGGTCTTCCCCTGCACCACCCTGCACGTGCAGGCCGCTCTGGACCGGGCCCTGACCTGACCCCACCTCGACCTGCCCCGGCGTAGGCCCGCGGGTAGTCCGTGACGTTCGGGCCCCTCCGGGACGCCGGGAGGGGCCCGAACGTCACGGACTACCTGGAGCCGTCGCCGAGGAGCAGCTCCACGAGCCGGCGCAGCTCGGCGGTGAGGTGCTGCTCGGGCACCACGGCCCGGTGCCCGGCCAGGTCGAACTCGTAGCTGAACATGTCCGGGTGCGGCGTGCCGCCGCGCAGCTCGGAGCGGTCGATGCGGGCCAGCAGCGAGCACACCTCCCCCGACCGCGGGTCACCGGCGAGGTGGACCTCGCCGGCGGCCACCAGCCCGGCGAAGCCGCCGGTGCGGCGCACCGCCACCCGGTCCGAGGCGCCGCCGCCGGCACCCCCGCCCGCACCCGGGCCCCCCGCGCCCCCGGCACCGGCGGTCGCGGCGGACGCCGTGACCCCCACCTGCTCCCAGGCCGAGCCCACCGCGTCGGCGTGCACGCCGGCCGCGGCCACGGTGGCGGCCGCGAAGCCGGCGAAGTCGGTCTGCGCGCCGACCCGGCCGCCGGTCAGCGCGGCGTACCAGATCTGCCCGGCCCCCTCCCACGACGTCCCGCCGACCGCGGTCGCAGCGAGCTGGAAGGCCCGGTTCGGGATGCCGGAGTTCAGGTGCACGCCGCCGTTGTCGTCGGTGGTGTCGACGTAGTCCGACATCGAGCCCACCTGCGGGTCCTTGCCGAGCGCCGGGTCGTCGTACGCCGTGCCGGGCGCGGCCATGTCGCGCAGCGCCCGGGCCTGCACGCCGGGCAGGAAGATGCCCTCGCCGATCAGCCAGTCGGCCTCGAGCGCGGTCTGGCCGAGCAGCCGCTGCTTGAGGCAGGAGGCGAACACGTCGGAGACCGACTCGTTGAGCGCGCCCGACTGGCCGGCGTACTGCAGCCCGGCGGTGTGCTCGGTGACCGCGTGGGTCAGCTCGTGGCCGAGCACGTCGACCGGCCTGGTGAACCGCCCGAAGACCCGGCCGTCACCGTCGCCGAACACCAGCTGGGTGCCGTCCCAGAACGCGTTGTCGTAGCCCTGCTGGTAGTGCACGGTCAGGCTCACCGGCGCCCCGCGGCCGTCGTACGACGAGCGTCCGTAGACCTCCGAGAACAGCGCCAGCGCCCCGGTGATCCCGGTCGCGGCCTCGTCCACCGCGTCGTCGCCGACGGCCGGGTCGCCGGCGGTCCGGACCACCCGGCCGGGCAGCGCGGAGCCGTGGTCGGCGGTGTGCACCGTCCACGCCGGCCCGGCGGCCGCGACCGCTTCCTCCGGCGCCACGGCCGGCGGCCGGGCCGTCCGGGCGGTGCGCATCCGGGCGTCGACGTCGAGGGTCGCGCGGCAGTGGCCGGCGGCGGCGTGCGGCGAGGCGGCGATCGCCTCGAGGAGGTACGGCGGCACGAACTGGCAGGTCCCGAGAGTGGTCATGTGCCCAGACAAGACCACGGCACCGACACCCGGCAAGGGTGTCTGGTCACCGGCGTACGGCGGCCGCTGCCCTGGCCGCCTCCCGAGGCCCGTCGCGGCCGCCTCCCGGGGCCCGTCGCGGCCCTACCGAGGCCGAGGCGCGCGGTCGGGCGGGAAGCCGCCGGTGGCGACCGGTCCCCACGACTCCGGGGTGAGGCGGATCAGCGACTTGCCCTGGGCGCGCATCGCCCGGCGGTACTCCTCCCAGTCCGGGTGCTCCCCGGAGATGCAGCGGAAGTACTCGACGAGCCCGTCCTCGGCCTCCTGGCTCGGCATGTCGAGCACCTCGGCGGTGCCGTCGACCTGCACGTAGGGCCCGTTCCACTCCTCGGAGTGCACCAGCACGGTGGCCCGGGGGTCGCGGCGCAGGTTCACGGCCTTGGCGCGGTCGGGATAGGTGGAGATGACGACCCGACCCTGCTCGTCGACCCCGCCGGTGACCGGCGAGACCTGCGGCCGGCCGTCGCGGCGGGTGGTGATCAGCGTGATCTTGTGCCGGGGCCGGACGAACTCCAGCAGCCCCTCGAGGTCGACGCGGTTGGCGGTGGCGATCGTGACCATGCCGCCGAGCGTACGGCGGGCCGCCCAGCCCGCCCGGCGGTGAGCGGTCCACCGAACCCGGCCCGGAACCGGTGGCTGAGGCACCGCCGGCCCGTCGACCAGCGCCGACTCGGCGATGCGGGGTCGCACGCCGGGGGCCCGTAGACTGCCCGGGGCCCCTGCCCGGCCCCACCTCCACTCCCTACGGAAGCGACGACGTACCCCCATGCCTGGAACCACCGCCCGCACCGACCTGCGCAACGTCGCGATCGTCGCCCACGTCGACCACGGCAAGACCACGCTGGTCGACGCGATGCTCCGGCAGGCCGGCGCCTTCACCGCCCACCAGGCCGAGAGCGTCGCCGAGCGCGTCATGGACTCCGGTGACCTGGAGCGCGAGAAGGGCATCACGATCCTCGCGAAGAACACCGCGGTCCACTACGCCGGCCCGGCCGCCGACGGCAAGCCGATGACGATCAACATCATCGACACCCCCGGCCACGCCGACTTCGGCGGCGAGGTCGAGCGCGGCCTGTCGATGGTCGACGGCATCGTGCTGCTCGTCGACGCCTCCGAGGGCCCGCTGCCGCAGACCCGGTTCGTGCTGCGCAAGGCGCTCAACGCCGACATGCCGGTGATCCTCGTGGTCAACAAGACCGACCGCGGCGACGCCCGGATCGCCGAGGTCGTCGACGAGACCTACGAGCTGTTCATGGACCTGCTCGACGACCACCACAGCCAGGACGCGCTGGACTTCCCGGTCGTCTACGCCTCCGGCCGCGCCGGCGTCGCCGGCGCTCGACCAGCCCGAGAACGGCGAGCTGCCCGACTCCCCCGACCTCGAGCCGCTGTTCAAGACCATCCTGGAGACGATCCCGGCCCCGACGTACGACGAGGGCGCGCCGCTGCAGGCGCACGTCACCAACCTCGACTCCTCGCCGTTCCTCGGCCGGCTCGCGCTGCTGCGCATCCACCAGGGCAACCTGAAGAAGGGCCAGACCGTGGCCTGGATGAAGCGCGACGGCTCGCGTCAAGAACGTCCGGATCACCGAGCTGCTGATCACCGAGGGCCTCGAGCGCAAGCCCGGCGAGTCCGCCGGCCCGGGCGACATCGTCGCGATCGCCGGCATCCCCGACATCACCATCGGCGAGACCCTCGCCGACCCGGAGAACCCGGTCGCGCTGCCGCTGATCCACGTCGACGAGCCGGCCATCTCGATGACCATCGGCACCAACACCTCGCCGCTGGTCGGCCGGGTCAAGGGCGCCAAGGTCACCGCCCGCCTGGTCAAGGACCGCCTGGACGCCGAGCTGGTCGGCAACGTCTCGCTGCGGGTCCTCCCGACCGAGCGCCCCGACGCCTGGGAGGTCCAGGGCCGCGGCGAGCTGGCGCTGGCGATCCTGGTCGAGCAGATGCGCCGCGAGGGCTTCGAGCTGACCGTCGGCAAGCCGCAGGTGGTCACCAAGGAGGTCGACGGCAAGGTCCACGAGCCGGTCGAGCGGCTGACCATCGACGCCCCGGAGGAGTACCTCGGCGCGATCACCGAGCTGCTCGCCGCCCGCAAGGGCCGGATGGAGCAGATGACCAACCACGGCACCGGCTGGGTCCGGATGGAGTTCCTGGTCCCGGCCCGCGGCCTGATCGGCTTCCGCACCGAGTTCCTCACCGACACCCGCGGCACCGGCATCGCCCACCACATCTCCGAGGGCTACGAGCCGTGGGCCGGCGAGATCCGCAGCCGCAACAACGGCTCGCTGGTCGCCGACCGCAAGGGCGCGGCGACGGCGTACGCCATGACCTCGCTGCAGGAGCGCGGCGTGCTGTTCGTCGAGCCGACCACCGAGGTCTACGAGGGCATGATCGTCGGCGAGAACTCCCGCGCCGACGACATGGACGTCAACATCACCAAGGAGAAGCAGCAGACCAACATCCGGTCCGCCACCTCCGACAACTTCGAGAAGCTGGTCCCGCCGAAGAAGCTGTCGCTCGAGCAGTGCCTGGAGTTCTGCCGCGACGACGAGTGCGTCGAGGTCACGCCGGAGACGGTCCGGATCCGCAAGGTGATCCTCGACCAGAACGAGCGCGCCAAGATCGCCAGCCGGGCCCGCAAGGCCAAGTAGCCCCGGCGACACGTCGACCCGGCGCCTCCACGGAGCCGCCCGCAACGCCATGCAGATCGAGGTCCCCGGACCACGACCCGCATGGCGTTGCTGCGTCCCCGGCCCTTGACGCGGACCGCCGGGCCGTGGGACGACCGGGGACGGCGGGACTGAACCGGATCGACCCCCACCGGCGTCAGGGGTGGTGTGGAGGTCGAGCGGATGCGGACGGGGGACGGCCGGATGGACGACGACGGCTCGTACGAGTCCTTCGTCGCCGCGCGCTCCGGCGCGCTGTTCCGCACCGCCTACCTGCTCACCGGGCAGCACTCCGACGCCGAGGACCTGCTGCAGGTCACGCTGGTCAAGCTGTACGTCGCGTGGCGGCGGGCCCGGGCGGCCGCGTCGACCGAGGCGTACGCGCGCACCGTCCTGGCGAACGCGTTCCTCAGCAGCCGCCGCCCGGTGCGGTTCAGCCGCGAGCGGCTGGTGGCCAGCCCGCCGGAGCGCCCCGCCCCGGAGGTCGGCCCGGAGGAGCGGCTCTCGCTGTGGGCGCAGGTGGGCTCGCTGCCGCCGCGGCAGCGGGCCGTGGTGGTGCTGCGCTACTACGAGGACCTCTCGGAGGCGGAGATCGCCGAGGCGCTCGGCTGCTCCCGGGGCACGGTGAAGTCGACCGCGTCGGCCGCGCTGCGCGCGCTGCGCGGCCGGGTCGGCGGGTCGGTGGTCGAGGAGGAGGAGCGTCGATGAGCCTGGACGAGGACCTGCGGCGCGAGCTCGGGCTGGTCGCCGACCAGCTCGCCGCGCCCCGCGTGGAGCTGACCGGGGTCGCCCGGCTCGGCGAGCGCGAGCGGCGCCGTCGCCGTGGCCTCGCAGCCGGCGCGGTGGCGGCGGCCGTCGTCGCGGCGGCCGTGCTGGTGCCGGTGGTCGCCGGCGGCCCGGGGCACCCCCGGGCACCGCGCCCGGCACCACAGCCCGTGGAGCCGGCCCCGACACTGCGCACCGACCTCGACGGCGACGGCCAGCCCGACGACGCGTTCGTCGACGAGCCCGCCGGCACGGTCACGGTCACGACCGCCACCGGCGGCGAGCTGACCTGGTCGCTGCGCCATCCGCCGCTGCGGCTGCTCGGCGCCGCCCGGCTCGGGCGCGGGCGCCAGGGGCTGGTCCTGGAGGGGTGGACCGGGGACGGCGGCCGCAACGGCGCCGTCGTGCTCATCGTGCACGACGGGCGACTGCAGCGCGCCGACCCCGGCGACACCGTGATCGACCGCGACCCCACCCAGACCATGTGGGTGGAGGACGGGGTGTTCCGGCACGCGGTGTGCCTGTGCCGCCGCGGTCGGCAGCCGGTCAGCGTCTTCCGGGTCCGGCTGCGCGCCGACGGCACCACGCTGCGGTCGGTCGAGGACCGTGGCCGCTGCTGGAACCCCGCCAGCGGCCGACCGCCGGAGCCCCACGGCTGGCCCGGCTGCTGACCCGGGTCTCTGCCCCGGCCCCGTCGCGGGGCACGGGTCAGGCGGTGGCGAGCAGCAGCTCCTCGCGCCGGGTGCGCAGCCGCGCCTCGCAGACCGGCGAGCGCCTCCGCCCGGGCGGTCAGCCGGCCGCGCACCTGGTGCACGGCCGCCGCGGCGTCGTCGGTACGCCGGGCCGCCTCGCTGATCCGGTTGCGCACCGACCAGTCGCTGAAGATGTTGTCGAACCACACGTCGAAGGCGCGGACCATCCCGGTCACCTCGACGCCGCCCACCGGCCCCATGCCGACGTCGGCCAGCTCGGTGGAGAGCCGCCGCAGGGCCCGGTCGGCCTCGCGCATCAGTGCCGCCGCCTGGTCGACCCGGTCGTACTTCATCATGTCGCCGAAGAAGCCGCCGTCGAAGAACGTGTCGTAGGTCGACCAGTCCCTGGCCTTGCCCAGCATCGTGGCGGCCTCCGCCAGCCGGGTGGCGGCGAGGGCCCCGGCCTCGAGCGCCTCCCGCACCTCGGTGAGCTGCGAGCGGACCGATCCCAGCTCGGCCGCGACCGACGCCAGCTCCTCGCCGTCGGCGCCGCCGGCGCCGGTGAGCAGCCGCTCCTTGGCCGCCAGCGCCCGCTCCCGCCGGGCACCGACGTCGCCGAGCGCGGCGAGGGAGCCCTCGACCGCGGCCAGCTCGGCGTCCGTCGCGTGCACCCGGGCCTGGGCCCGGGACACGTCGTACGCCGCGGCCTGCTCCTCGGCCTGCTCGCGGGCCAGGTCGGCGTCGCGGCTGCCGCGCAGGCCGGCCCAGATCCGGGTCGGGCTGAACGACTCCAGCCTCGCGACGTCCTGGCTCTCGAGCCGGTGCTTCTCCCGGGCCACGGCCAGCGCCCGGGCGGCGGCCCCGGCCTCGGCCCGCGCCCGGTCGCGCCGGGCCGCCAGCCGGCGCTGCTCGGCGTCCGCCTCCAGCGCCGCCTCGAGCTCGTCCTGGACCTGCCGCGCCTGCACCCCGTCGACCACGCCGTCACCCTAGGGCAGCCGCGGGTGGCCCGGGGTCATCTCGGGGTCATCTCGGGGTCTCGGGTCCCTCAGCCGAACTGCCGGGAGAGCACGGCGTGCCGGTTGACGTCCTTGTAGAGCAGGTAGCGGAACCGGCCGGGCCCGCCGGCGTAGCAGGCCTGCGGGCAGAACGCGCGCAGCCACATGAAGTCGCCCTCCTGGACCTCGACCCAGTCCTTGTTGAGCAGGTAGACCGCCTTGCCCTCCAGCACGTAGAGCCCGTGCTCCATGACGTGGGTCTCCGGGAACGGGATCGCGCCGCCTGGCTCGAAGCTGACGATGTTGACGTGCATGTCGTGGCGCACGTCGAGCGGGTCGACGAACCGCTGGGTCCGCCAGGCGCCGTGGGTCCCGGGCATCTCCCCGCCCTCGACGTCGACCTCGTTGGTCACGAACGGCTCGGGCACCTCGACCCCGTCGACGGCCTGGTAGGCCTTGCGGATCCAGTGGAAGCGCGCCACCGCGTCGCCGGTGTTCCACAGCCGCCACGCGCAGCCCGGGGGCAGGAACGCGTAGCCGCCGGGCGCCAGCCGGTGCTCCTCCCCCTCGATCCGGAGCGTCAGGTCGCCCTCGACGACGAACAGCACCCCCTCGGCGCCGGGGTCGAGCTCGGGCCGGTCGCTGCCGCCGCCGGGCTGCACCTCCATGACGTACTGCGAGAACGTCTCGGCGAACCCCGACAGCGGCCGGGCGATCACCCACAGCCGGGTGCCGTCCCAGAACGGCAGGTTGCTGGTGACGATGTCGCGCATCGTGCCGCGCGGCAGCACGGCGTACGCCTCGGTGAACACCGCCCGGTCCGTGGTCAGCTCGGTCTGGGCGGGGTGGCCGCCGGTGGGTGCGTAGTAGCGGGGCCGCTCGGGGGCGCTCATGCCTCTCCTCTGCTCACGATGCTCATGATCTGCTCAGCAGCCGGCCGCGCAGGGAGGCGGGCGGGTCCTGCTGGTGCTGGTGGTCGTGGATGCGGACGCCGCGCAGCCAGGTGCTGCGCACGACCCCGGCCAGCGTCCGCCCGTGGTACGGCGTGATCGCGTTCTTGTGGTGCAGCCGGGTCTCGTCGACGACGAAGTCCTGCTCGGGCGCGAGCACGCAGAAGTCGGCGTCGCGCCCCACGGCGATCGCGCCCTTGGCGGGCAGCCCGGCCTGGCGGGCAGGGGCGGCCGACATCCACCGGGCGACATCGGGGAGGCCGAACCCGCGCGCCCGGGCACCGGTCCACACCGCGGCCAGCCCGAGCTGGAGGGAGGAGATCCCACCCCAGGCGGCCGCGAAGTCACCGGTGTCGAGGCACTTGAGGTCGATCGTCGAGGGCGAGTGGTCGGTGACGACGAGGTCGATCACCCCGTCGCGCAGCCCGCCCCAGAGCCGCTCACGGTTGTCCTGCTCGCGGATCGGCGGGCAGCACTTGAACTGGGTGGCGCCGGACGGCACCTCCTCGGCACCGAAGGTCAGGTAGTGCGGGCAGGTCTCGGCGGTGACGGGTACGCCGTCCGCGCGCGCGGCCGCCAGCGGCGGCAGCACGTCGGAGCTGGACACGTGCAGCACGTGCACCCGGCAGCCGGTCTCCCGCGCGAGCTCGACCAGCCGCCGGACCGCCCGGTCCTCCGCGTCGCGGGGCCGCGAGCCGAGGAAGGAGGCGTAGTCCCCACCCTCCGGGGGCGGCGCGCCCTCGATCGCCTGCGCGTCCTCGGCGTGCACGATCAGCAGCCCGTCGAACGAGGCGATCTCGCGCATCGCCGCGGCGAGCTCCTCGTCGGCCAGTGGCAGGAACTCCTCGACCCCGGAGTGCACCAGGAAGCACTTGAAGCCGCTCACGCCGGCTTCGTGCAGCGGGCGCAGGTCGGCGAGGTTGCCGGGCACCGCGCCGCCCCAGAACCCGACGTCGACGTGCGCCTGGCCGGCCGCGGTCCTGCGCTTCACCTCCAGCGCGGCGAGGTCGACGGTCGGCGGGATGCTGTTGAGCGGCATGTCGACGATGGTCGTGACACCACCGGCGGCGGCCGCCCGGGTCGCCGAGGCGAACCCCTCCCACGCGGTGCGACCGGGGTCGTTGACGTGGACGTGGGAGTCGACCAGCCCGGGCAGCAGCACCTCGTCCCCGGCGAGCTCCACGACCGCGGGCGCCGTGAGCCCGGCGCCCGGGCCCCCGTCGGGCCCGCCTTCGAAGCCACTGTCGAGGCCGCCGTCCAGCGGCTCGACCGCCACGATCCGCCCGTCCTTCACGCCGACCGCGGCGGCCGTCTCCCCGTCGGGCGTCACCACCCGTCGGCCCCGCAGCACCAGGTCCAGGTCCACCCGGCCCGTCCTCAGCAGAAGCCGGGCACGCCGAGCCAGGCGTTGCCGGGGACGGGCGCGTCGTCGCGCTGGACGGTGAGCTCGATCAGCCCGTAGGGCCGGTCGGCGGCGTGGAACACCTCGCCGGGGTTGTCCACCCCGAACGGCGAGAGGTCCACGAGGAAGTGGTGCTTGTTGGGCGCGGAGAACTTGATCTCGGCGACCTCCGGGTGCTGCTCGAGGACCGATTCGCCCATGCCGTAGAGGGTCTGCTGCAGGGCGTGGCTGTGGATCTCGGCGAACCTCTGGAGCAGCAGCGCCTTGATCGCCGCGTAGGACTTGTCCCAGTCGACGTCGGTGCGGGCGTAGCGCCAGCGGGCGACCAGCGAGGTGGCCAGGATCCGGTCGGTGGTCTCCTGCAGGGTCGTGTAGCGGTCCTGCAGGAAGCCGTGGAACTCCGAGCCGGTGGACTTCAGCACGGTGAGGTCCTCGATGCCGGAGACGACGTGGGCGGTGCGGTCCGCGCCGGTGCCGTCGATGTTGACGACGGTGGTGCGTACGCCGGTGCCGGAGCGGACGAAGGAGTGGTCGTGGCCGGCGCCGTCGACCTCGATGCGTTCCCAGGGGTACTCCTGGACCGCGACCCGCGCGCCCTCGGCGGCGGGGACGGTGGCGATGAAGTGGTCGCCCAGGGTGAGCGCGAACTCCTCGATCGAGGTGACGCCCCGCTCCTTGGCGAAGGCGAAGGCGGTGTTCTTCTGGGAGTCGGTGGGCAGCACGTCCCGCTGGTCGCCGGAGACGTGGGCGGCCTCGAACCGGCCGCGCAGCGCGGAGGAGACGTTGAGGTCCCGGATCTGGTGCCGGGGGCTGTCCCGGTGGATGCGCACGACGCGGCTCTCGGCCTTGCCGTACTGGTTCGGGCCCAGGCGGATGGCCATGGGATCAGCTCCCTCGGTAGGTGGAGTAGGCGAACGGGCTCAGCAGGAGCGGCACGTGGTGGTGCGAGGCGGGGTCGGTCAGCGCGAAGGTGAGGCTGACCTCGGGGAAGAAGCAGGCCTGCCCGGTCGCAGCGGCGTACCCTGCGACGTCGAAGACCAGCCGGTAGGTGCCGGCCTCGACCTGGTCGGGGCCGAGCTCGCTGACGCGTCCGTCGGCGTCGGTGGCCGCCTCTGCGAGGACGTGGGGCACGGTGTCGGGGGTGCCGGGGGCGCCTTGGGCGCTCGGGGTGGGGCCGACCAGCCGTTCGAGCCGGACGCGTACGCCGGCGGCCGGGTGCCCGAGCGCGGTGTCCAGGACGTGGGTGGTGATCGCGCTCATCGCCCGGCCCGCCCGGTCCCGTCGGTTGCCTCGACGAGCTTGGCCAGCCGCAGCAGCGCGATCTTGCGCAGCTCCTCGGCGACGACCGCCTCCTCGGTGGCCCCGTCGTGGCCGAGCCGCTCGCGCAGCGAGGCGAGGACCTGCTCCCCGGAGAGGCCGGTGGCGCAGATCAGGAAGACCCGGCCGAAGCGCTCCTCGTAGGCGCGGTTCCCCTCGAGCAGCGCGGCCTGGGTGGCCTGGTCGCGGGAGACGCCGGACTGCTCACCGCGCGACCAGGCCGCCTCGGCGCCCTGCCCCCGGGCACGCTCGCCGATCCGGGGATGCGCGGCCAGGGCCCGGTCGACGTCGGGGCGGGTGAAGGCGCGGGCGGCCTTGTCGGCGACCGCCGCGAGCGCGTCGTGGTCGGCGTACGGTCGGCCGGCCAGCACCGCCTCAGCCCACGCCGGCACGTCGCAGCAGGCCAGCAGCTCGGGGCGGAGCCGCTCGCCGGCGGTGGTGTTGAGCTCGGTCAGGTCCACGGCCCCGATCCTTCCGGAAAGTTCTTCTCGTATCGCGGAAATCCAACTCCGTTGAGAAGAGCGTGACACCGTGACCCGGATCACGTCAACAGTTTGTTGAAAACAAACCCGCGCCCACCCGCCCGCACGTCGAGTCGGCGCACGTCGACGCGAGCTTGCGCCGACTCGGCCGGCTTCCGGCGCCGAGTCAGCGGGCGCGGTTGAGGTAGTTGTAGACGGTGAAGCGGCTGACGCCGATCGCCTCGGCGATGGTCTCCGCGGACTTGCGGAAGGCGAAGGCGCCGCGCTCCTCCAGCAGGCGCACCGCACGCTGCTTGTCCGCCCGCGGGAGGTCGGCCAGCTCACCGCCCACCTCCCGGGCGACCTCCTCGATCAGGGCTTCGAGGCTCCCGGCGGGCTCGCCCACGGGAGCCTCGGCGGCGTCCGCCCCGGCCGGGGCACCCGCGGAGGCCGAGGCTGCCGCGGCCGGGAGGCGCACCCCGGCCACGGTGCGGCCGTCCCACACCAGGGGCACGTCGTCGGGGCGGAGCGCGTCGGCGGCGACGACCCGGGCGTCGAGGCGCTCCAGCAGCGGGGCCACCGCCACCAGGAGCGGGTGGGTCTCAGGCATCCGCACCCTCGTCCACAGCCTCGGCACCGCCCCCGCGAGCGCCCCCGGGCACGTCGTCGGGCACGTCCTCGCGCTCGACCTGCAGCGTGACCCGGGTGGCGCCGTGGGCCAGCGCGGCGCGCAGCACCTCGGCCAACGCGGGCACCACGTCCTCGCCCTCGCCGCGCACGGTGGTGCCGAGCGGGCCGAAGTCGCAGTCGAGCGCGGCGCGCTCCACCGCGACCAGTGCCGCCCGGGCATGCTCGGGCGCCTCCCCCTCCCCGTGGAAGGGCTCGGTGGTGAACTCGGCGACCAGGCGCATGAGCCGAGGCTAGCGGCACCCCGACCGGGTCGTGTGCCTCAGAACGCGTCGGGGCGCGTTCTCAAGCACACGACCCACGGGGGCGGTCAGAGCCTGCGCCGGGCCAGCACGGCGAGCCGGTCGGCGTCGACGCCGATGCGGTCCTCGACCTCGGCCGTCGTCACGGCACCGCAGTCGACGCCGCGCATCACGAACCCCGCCAGCGCCGCCGCGGTGGCGGGCTCGTCGAGGTAGCCGGAGTCCCCGCCGTGCACGTAGGCGTGCAGCCGCGCCGCAGCAGCGGGCAGCCCCTCGCGGTAGAACGCGTACGTCGCGACGAACCGGCTCGGCAGCTGGGCCGGGTGCAGGTCCCAGCCCTGGTAGAAGCCGCGCTCGAGCGAGCGACGCACGAGCCGCCCGTGCAGCCGCCAGGCGGCCAGCACCGCGGCGTGGTCGCCGACCGGCATCACGTTGGTCGACCCGTCGGAGACGAACACCCCCGTGCCGGCGGCGGCGACCTGCATGATCGCCTTGGCGTGGTCGGCGGCCGGGTGCTCCATGGACTGGTACGCCGCGGCGATGCCGCAGGAGGCCGAGTAGTCGTAGGTGCCGTAGTGCAGCCCGGTCACCCGCCGCTCCCCCGCGTGGATCATCCGCGCGACCAGCAGCGTGCCGTCCGCGCCCAGGATCGACTGCGGCGTCTCCACCTGGATCTCGAAGCGCAGGCTGCCCGGCGCCAGCCCGTGCTCCTGCTCGAGCCGGCCGCACGCGACGACCATCGCCTCGACCTGGGCCACCGAGGTGACCTTGGGCAGCGTGGCCACCAGTCCGCCACCGGGGCGTCCGAGGACCCCGCCGCCCGCGGCCAGCTCGCCGACGAAGAGCGCGAGCGTGCGCAGCCCGCGCGCCCGGGTGGGCGCCTCGAGGCTCTTGAACCGGATGCCGTGGAAGGGCGCCGCCGCGCTGCCTCGCACCGACGCGGCGAGGGCCTGCGCAGCCGCGAACACGGCCGCGTCCTCCTCCTCGTCGGGGCGGGCCCCGAACCCGTCCTCGAAGTCGATGCGCAGGTCCTCGATCGGCTGCTCGGCCAGCTTGCGGCGCACCGCCGCGTGCACCTCCTCGGCCAGCGCCACGTCCAGGCCCCAGGCCGCGGCCACCGCCGCGGTGTCCGGCGCGTGCTCGTCGAGCGCCGCGAGCCCGGCGCGGCCCCAGTCGGCCACGGTCGTCGCGGTGTACCGGTCGGCCCGGACGTAGACGGTGTGCACCGGCTGGCGCACACCGCGATCACCCGGGTACGCCGCGGCGAGGCGCGCGTCGTCCTCGGCCAGCAGCCGGTCGAGCTGCTCGCCGAGGCCGGCAGGGACGGTCACACGGTCCTCCACGTCGTCACTCGCTCCGCTCCGGGGTCGGGGGGTGTCGCGCACCCGCGCGTTCAACAGACTGTTGATTTCGGGATGCGGACAGTAATATCTGTTTTGCGGAAGCCACGCAAGACCGTCCCGGGCGGAGACCAGGAGGAGCCATGGCGACCAGCGCCGAGGAGGCCACGCCCGAGGCCGCGCCGGACGGAGCGGCCCACGGAGCGGCCGAGGGAACGGCCGGTCGCGCCCGCACGGGCGGCGTCCAGTCCGTCGAGCGCGCCTTCGGGCTGCTGGAGACCATGGCCGACCACGGCGGGGTCCTCGGCCTCTCGCAGCTGGCCTCGGAGTCGGGGCTGCCGCTGCCGACCATCCACCGGCTGCTGCGCACCCTGGTCGACCTGGGCTACCTGCGCCAGGACGAGTCCCGGCGCTACGCCCTCGGCCCCGGCCTGATCCGCCTCGGGGAGAGCTCGTCCCACCTGCTCGGCGTCTGGGCCAGGCCCCACCTGGCCCGCCTGGTGCACGAGCTCGGCGAGTCCGCCAACCTGGCGATGCTCGACGGCGACGAGGTCGTCTACGTCGCCCAGCGGCAGTCGCGGCACTCGATGCGGATGTTCACCGAGGTCGGGCGCCGGGTCCTCCCCCACTGCACGGCGGTCGGCAAGGCGATGATGGCCACGATGCCGCCGGAGCAGGTGCGCGGGATCCTGGCCCGCACCGGCATGCCCCACCACACGGCCAACACCGTCACCGACGCCGAGGCGTTCGCCCGCCAGCTCGCCTGGACCGCGCAGCACGGCTACGCCCTCGACGAGGGCGAGCAGGAGGTGGGGGTCCGCTGCGTGGCCGTGCCCGTCCCCGACGTGCCCACCCGGCTCGCGCTGTCGGTCTCCGGGCCGGCCACCCGGATGACCGAGGCGCTGGTCGCCCGGGCCGTGCCGCTGCTGCAGGAGGCGGGCGCCGCCCTCGCGGCCGACCTGGGCTGACCCCCGCCGGCGGCCCGCCCTGCGCCCCGCCCGACTCCGGCCCACCGGTTCCAGGCGCCTCAGAGCAGGACCGGATGCGCCCGGTGCCGGTCGTTGTCCCGGGCGACCGCCTCGATCGCCACGCCGGCGAAGCCGACGGCGACCAGCAGCACCAGCGCCGAGGAGATCGCGTGCGGCAGGAAGGGGCTCACCACGATCGAGGCCACGTGCGCGAGCAGTGCCGCGGGGACCCACCTCGGGGTGGCGCCCGCACGCAGCAGCGCGAGCGCCAGCAGCAGCTCCCCGAGGTAGAAGCCGGCGATCCAGCCGTAGAGGAAGATCGTGAGGCCCTGGTCGTGCACGATCCGGTCGAGCGTCGACCCGGTCAGGCCCTCGTGCAGGCTCCCGTGCTGGCCCGCCTGCAGGGCGATCGCCCGGAAGAACACGATGATCATCGAGTAGCCCGCCGTCCCCAGGAAGCCGACGGCCAGCACCACCGCGCTGACCATGGCGAGGCCGCGGCCGCGCCGCTCGAAGAGGCTCATCACCGCCGGCAGCCCCAGCGTGAGCGTGACCGAGGCGAGGAAGAAGATGACCGCCGCCGCCAGCCAGCGCGCGTCCTGCGTGCGGGCGATCTGCAGCGTGTCGGAGGTGGAGGACCCCGAGGGCATCAGCAGCGAGCCGAAGGTCAGCGCCATGGCACCGGTCACGAAGGCCGCGGCCGAGGCGGGGATCCAGTCGAGTCGCATGGGCAACACCGTAGTGCCGCCGGAGCCCGCCTGCGCCGGGGTCACCCCCAAGTCGAGGAGGGACGTCACCCGTCGCGAGGGACGAGCGGCGAGCCGTCACCGCTGGTCCGGAACCGACGCGCCGCCGACCCGACCGCACTACGGTGACCGCAACACGTCCGCGCCCCGAGGGAGATCGCCATGCCGGTCGAGGAGCTCCTCACCCACGCCCGCCAGCAGTCGCTCGGCGACCTGCCCCGTCGTACGGCGCGCCGCACGCCGGACAAGCTCGCCGTCGTCGACCCCACCGGCCCGGGGACCCGGCTGACCTTCGCCGAGCTCGACGCGGTGGTGGACCGGACTGCGGCCGCGATCGCCGCAGCCGGGCTGGCCAAGGGCGACCGGCTGGCCCTGCTGTGCCACAACTGCTGGCAGTTCGCGGTGCTGAACTTCGCCGCGGCCCGGGTCGGCGTGGTGCTGGTGCCGGTGAACTTCATGCTGGGCGCGGAGGAGATCGCGTTCATCCTCGAGCACAGCGGGTCGAGCGCGTTCGTGGTCGAGGACGCACTGGTCCCCACCGCCGAGAAGGCGCTCGCGACCGGCGGCGGCACCGTCACCACGCGGGTCGTCGTGCGCCTGCAGGCCGACGCCACCGCACCCGACGGCTGGGCCGACCTGAGGACCTGGCTGGAGCACGACGGCGCCGCGCCGTACGTCCCGATGGCCGACGACGACCCGGTGCGGATGATGTTCACCTCCGGCACCGAGTCCCGCCCCAAGGGGGCGCTGCTGTCGAGCCGGTCGCTGCTGTGGCAGTACGTCTCCTGCGCGCTCGACGGCAGCATGGCCGCCGACGATGTCGAGCTGCACACGCTGCCGCTCTACCACTGCGCCCAGCTCGACTGCTTCCTCGGCACCGACGTCTACCTCGGCGCCACCAGCGTGATCCTGCCCGCCCCGGAGCCGCGGGCGGTGCTGCGTGCGATCGAGGCGCACCGGGTCACGAAGTTCTTCGCGCCGCCGACGGTCTGGATCGGGCTGCTGCGGTGCCCCGACTTCGAGGGCACCGACCTCTCCAGCCTGCGCAAGGGCTACTACGGCGCCTCCCCGATGCCGATCGCCGTGCTCGAGGAGATCCAGCGCCGGCTGCCCGACGTCGACCTCTGGAACTTCTACGGCCAGACGGAGATGGCCCCGCTGGCCACGATCCTCGGGCCCGACGAGCAGCTCGAGTACGCCGGGTCCGCCGGCCGGGCCGCGCTCAACGTCGAGACCCGGATCGTCGACGACCTCGACCGGCCGGTGCCCGCGGGCACGGTCGGGGAGATCGTGCACCGCTCCCCGCACGCGACGCTCGGCTACTACCGCGACGAGGCGAAGACGGCCGAGGCGTTCCGGGAGGGCTGGTTCCACTCCGGCGACCTCGGCTACGTCGACGACGAAGGGCGGCTCTACGTCGTGGACCGCAAGAAGGACATGATCAAGTCCGGCGGCGAGAACGTCGCCAGCCGCGAGGTCGAGGAGGCGATCTACCGGCTGGAGGGCGTCGCCGAGGTCGCCGTCTTCGGGATCAGCCACCCGCACTGGGTGGAGGCGGTCACCGCGGTCGTGGTCCCCAAGGAGGGCACGGCCCTGACCCCCGAGCAGGTCATCGAGCACAGCCGGTCGGTGCTGGCCCACTTCAAGGCACCCAAGTACGTCGTGGTCGCCGACGCGCTGCCCAAGAATCCGAGCGGCAAGATCCTCAAGCGGCAGCTGCGCGAGACGCACGCCGGCCTGGGGCGCGACGACGGCTGAGCGCCCCGGTCGACCCCGGGGCAGCGGTGACTGAGCCACCGGTCCCGCGAACCGACCGGTGGCTGGCTCACCGCCACCCGGGTCGGCCCCCGACCGCAGGGCCACCGGACCCCGTCGCACCCGGACCTCCGGCCCTGCCCCGGCCGCCCTGCGGTGCCCACGCTGAGGAGCATGGGGCTTCCTGCCGACCAGCTCTCGCCGAACGAGCGCGTGGTGCTCGAGACCCGCGAGCACTGGAAGCACCTGCTCGGTGCGATCCTGATCTGTGCCGCGGCCGTGGTCGGGCTGGCGCTGGTCGTGGCGGTCTCCCCCGACAGCGGCTTCCTGGCCTGGCTCGACCAGGCGGGCTGGATCGCGTTCGTCGTGGTGGTGGCGATCTTCGGGCTGTGGCCGGTGCTGGGCTGGTGGAACCGGACCTACACGCTGACCACCGAGCGGCTGGCGACCCGCTCAGGGATCCTCCGGCGGAAGGGCCGGGACATCCCGCTCAACCGGATCAACGACGTCGCCTTCGACCAGGGCCTGCTCGACCGGCTGGTCGGCTGCGGCACGCTGCGGGTGTCGGCAGCGAGCGAGGAGGGCACGGTCGTGCTGAACGACATTCCCCACGTCCACGCCGTCTCGCTGCGGATGAACGAGCTGGTCCGGGCCCTCGGCCACCCCGGTCAGGACTGACCGCGCCGGCACCGGACCGACCCGGGTGGACCGGCGCCGCCCGCCCCGGCGTACGCCCAGCACCTGGAGCCGGTGCGCCCACACCCGGTGCAGGAACCCGTGCAGCGCGGCCTGGTCGGGGAAGTCGGCCTCGACGACCGTGCAGACCTCCTGCGCGACCACCTCCCCGTCGCCCAGCAGCCCCGGCGCGTCGTCCGGCCCGCCGTCGTGCAGCGGTCCGGTGAGCTCCTCGGGCCGGACCAGCCCCGCCACCCGCACTTCGTACCGCACCCTGACCTCCGCGCCCTCCGAGCTCCCCACCGCCCCTCCATCGCAACCCCGGACGGATCCGGACGCATCACCCCCAGCGGACCACTCCCGGGGCTGGGCGGGGCGCTGCAACAGCACCCCCACCCCCGGCGCACCCCACGGATCGTCCGCTCCGGACGAGGCGTACGGGGCCGCTGCGAACGCACACTGCGACTGCAGTCGTTGACCAGAGAAAGGACGCTGCCATGTCGTTCTGGGACATCGTGTGGTTCATCTTCATCAGCTTCGCGTTCGTCGCCTACCTGATGGTGAT
This sequence comes from uncultured Actinomycetota bacterium, assembly GCA_963826155.1. GTDB lineage: Bacteria > Actinomycetota > Actinomycetes > Propionibacteriales > Nocardioidaceae > Nocardioides. The sequence goes on from CAWGVX010000002.1 coordinate 3,193,260, forward strand.
GTTCTCGATCCTCGTGGACCTCTTCCGAGATCGCGAGGAGTCGGGTGTGATGAAGGCGGTCTGGGTCGTCGCCCTGATCGTCTTCCCGCTGCTGACTGCGCTGGTCTACCTGATCGCGCGGGGTGGCGGCATGGCCGAGCGGCAGCAGCGAGACGTCGCGGCCGCCAAGGCCCAGCAGGACCAGTACATCCGGGAGGTCGCGGCGAAGAGCAGCCCGGCCGACCAGATCGCCGCGGCCCGCAGGATGCTCGACGAGGGCACCATCTCGCAGCCGGAGTACGAGCGGCTCAAGGAGAAGGCGCTGGTCTGACGCGCCCGACCCCAGACGCCATGCTCGCGCTGCTGATGTCGGCCCCACGATCGGTCGCCCGGACCGTCGTGGGGCCGGCAGCCGCGTCCGCCAGGGACCTCACCGGACAGCTCGCCGGGCCGGTGCTCGGCTACGCCGTTCGTACGACGACCTCCGTGGTCGACCGGCTGCTCGACCGGGTCGTCGCCGATGTCGTGGCCCGGGTGGACATCGACACGGTGCTTGACCGCGTCGACCTCGACGCGGTCGCGGCCCGCCTCGACGTGGACGCCGTGGCCCGCCGGCTGGACCTCGACGTGGTCCTGGACCGCCTCGACCTCACCGGGCTGGTGCTGCAGCGGGTGGACCTGCGGCCGGTGCTCTCGGAGGTGCTGTCCCTGCTCGACCGCGCCGACGTGGACGCGATCGTGGAGCTGGCCGACCTGGACCGGGCCGCCGGCCGCCTCGACGTCGACGCGGTCGCGCAGCGGCTCGACCTCGACGCCGTCCTCGACCGCCTCGACCTGACCGAGACCGTGCTGCGCCGGGTCGAGCTCGGCACCCTCGTCGACGCCGTGCTGGCCCGGGTCGACCTGATCGGGCTGGCCGAGCAGGTCATCGACGGCGTCGACCTCCCCGAGATCATCCGCGAGTCGACCGGGTCGATGGCCTCCGACACGGTCCGCGGCGTGCGCATGCAGGGCATCGGGGCCGACGAGGCGGTCGACCACGCGGTCGGTCGGGCCGTGGACCGGCTGCTGCTGCGCCACGGGCGCGGCAGCACCGGACCGGCCGGCTGAGCCAGGCGCCGGGAGCCGGGGTGTCCGGCGGGACGGGCGGTGGCGGGGTCTCGCCCGTCCCGCGGGAGGCCCGGGAGTGGCAGGGCCGCCGGGCGGGCATCGTGACCCGGCTGGCGGCTTCGGCGCTCGACGGCGCGGTGGTCGGGCTGGTGCTGCTGGCCGGCTACTTCTCCCTGGCGGCGCTGATGTTCCTCGTCGACCCGCGCGGCTTCCAGATGCCGCACGCGGGGCTGTTCCTCAGCCTGACCTCGGCCTTCGTGGTCACGTTCTGCTACCTCGCGCTGGCCTGGACGCTCGGCGGCCGCAGCTACGGCGCCCTGGTGCTGGGCCTGCGCGTGCAGCGCCGGGACGGCCGCCCGCTGGGGTTCGTCGGCGCGGTCCTTCGCTCGGCGACGTGCGTGCTGCTGCCGATCGGGCTGCTGTGGGTCGCGGTCAGTGCCCGGCGCTGCTCGCTGCAGGACCTCCTCCTCGACACCCGGGTGGTCTACGACTGGCAGCCCCGGGGCCCCCGCCGCCCGGCCGGCCGCTGACAGCGCAGCGGCACCGGGCACGGATCGCCCGGGCTGCCCCGCCGGGTCGCTCCGCGTCGTACCGTCCCCCCATGCGTGTCGTGCTGCCCGGTCTGGCCGCGTTCGTGGTCCTGGTCGTGCTCTGGCCAGCGGTCTGCATGGGATCGGAGGACGTGCCGACGATCTCCTGCAGCAGCCTGCTGATCCGGCTGCCGTGGCGCGGCAGCGCCGACTCCTGGGGCATCGTCGTCGCCGTGGTCGCGGCGGTGCTGACCTACGTCGGGCTCCGGTGGCTGCTGCGGCGGGGGCGGCGGCGTCCCGGCGGCGGCTCCTGACCCGGGTGCCGGGCGCAGCGGCACTCAGATCGGGGGGTGCTCGCCACCCGGCCGCGACGACGGCCCACCGGGCGCGTCGCCGGGCGCTCCAGCGGGGGGGCCACCGGGCGGCCCGCCGGCGCCGGACCGCTCCTGGGCGGGCCGGACGCCGGCCGGGCGTCCGAGGAACTCCACGACCGCCAGGCCGACCAGCACCAGCACGGCGACGAGCACCACGTCCCAGGCGTTCGGCTGGTTCCAGAACGCCAGCGCGAGGCCGCCGAGCCCCGCGAGCGTCCAGCGCAGCGCGCGGCGGTGTGTCCAGGTCCAGGTGCCGACCCGGCCGGTCTGCCAGCCCGCCGCCTCGGCGCTGCCCCGCATCGCACCGATGCCGCGGGTGAAGCCACGCCGGGTGCTCACCGCGGCGCTCGACGGCCCGGAGAGGAACGCCGCCGTCGCGATCAGCAGGAACAGCACCGCCACCGCCCGCAGCCCGGTCCTCAGGAACCGCACCAGCGTGTCGAACACGTCGCCGGCCGCGGTCGGCGTGAGCACGTCGCCGGGCGTCTGCCCGACGTACCACGACCGGGCCAGCGCGAGCAGGATCCCCAGCACCAGCATCGCCGCCACCACCCCCAACGAGCCGCTCAACAGCGCGCGTCGCCGGTCCCGGGCCAGGGCCACGCCACCGGCCAGGCAGGCCAGGGCGATCACCGGCAGCCAGGTGCCGAGCGTGTCGAGGGCCTTGTAGGCCCACTGCGCCTTGGTGATCGACGAGGACTGCATCAGCACGAAGGACCGGTCGGTCGTGGGCACGTTCTTCGCCAGGCTGAAGCCCTGGGCGACCAGGCGCTGCTTGACCTCGGCGACGACCGGTCCCAGGTTCAGCGTGACCGTGTCGCCCTGCGCGGTGACCAGCGAGCCCTGCTCGCCCTCCAGGAGGCGGAGGACCTGCTGGTGGGCGACCCGGTTCACCTGCTCCCACACCTGCTTGAACTGGGGGCTGGCCAGCACGGTGGCGACCTGGTCGCGCACGAAGCTGTCGACCCCGTTGACCAGGGCGGTCTGCAGGCCGGGGATCGCGAGGGCGACGGCCGGCGGCACGTTCGGCTGGGCGGCGAGCGCCTTGAGCGCCTCGGAGGTCACCTGGTCGACGTTGATGCTGTCCAGCACGGCCGTGCTGACCTCGTCGGCGACGGCGGACCGCACGGCCGCCGAGTCGACGAGCGGAGCGACCGTGGTGACGTACTGGTCGGTGTTCGAGATCTCGCGGTTCGCCCACACCGCCGAGACCGACAGCGGCGCCAGCACGACCGCGAGCACGACCAGGATCCCGGAGACCACGCTCAGGCCGCGGACGTGCCGGTGCACCGGCGGAGCCGTGCCCTCCCCCGCGCCCCCGCGCCCGGCCGCCTCGTGCTCGGCCGCCAGCTGGGCCTCCAGCTCGGCGATCCTGTCCTGGAGAGCCCGGACCTCCTGCAGATCGCTCACCCGACCTCCTCCGGTACGACGCGCCGGCCACCGCGGCCACGCCTGCGTCCTCCCAGCCTCCGTCGTACGCCGGGGCGCTCGCCTCGCCCGTCGCGGATGAGAACGCCCCGGCCGACCCCGGGCCGCGCCGCCAGTCGACCCGCTCGGCCGGCCGGGACGGCGTCCCCCCGAAGTCCCCACCCCGGCGGGCCGGACGGTCCCGGAGGTCCTCCGCGGTACGGCCATCCTTCTCTGCTGGTCGGTCGGCCGCGCTCCTAGCGTGCAGAAGGGGCAGACGAGGGCAGGAGCACAGGTGCCGTGAACATCGAGATCCCCCGACTGGTGGACCGACCCCGGCTCACCCGCCGGCTGGCTCGGGTGCGCGAGGTGCCCCTGACGCTCGTCAGCGGCCCGGCGGGCTCGGGCAAGTCCACGCTGCTGAAGCAGTGGGCACGCGAGGCGAGCGACCCGATCGGCTGGATCGAGGCCGACGAGGTCGGCCAGCAGCCGTGGCCGGCCCTGCTCCGGACCCTCGACGACCTCGGCCTCGACCTCCCCCCGGCGGTGGCGGGCCTTCTGCCCGACGCCGGCAGCGAGACCGGCAGCGACGCCGACCCCGGGGCCGACCCGGGGGCCGGCCGCGGGCCGGCCACGACCCGCCGGGCCGGGCGGCGCCCCGGCCGGGCCGCCCTGCACGCGCTCGCCGCCGCCATCGCCGGATCGGGCCGTGACCTGGTGCTGGTCCTCGACGGGCTCGAGCTCCGCACGACCGACCAGGTGGGCGAGCTGGCCTACCTGCTCGACCACACCTGGGGCCGGCTGCACCTGGTCCTCGCAAGCCGGGTCGACCCGGTGCTGCCGCTCTACCGCTACCGGCTCGACGGGCGGGTGCTCGAGGTGCGGGCGGCCGACCTCGCCTTCACCGACGCCGAGGCCGGGCAGCTGCTCGGGCTCGACGGGGTCACGCTCCCCCCGGACTCCCTACGCGAGCTGAACGCCCGGCTGGGTGGCTGGGCCGCCGGGCTCAGGTTCGCCGCCCGGGCGCTGACCGACGGCGGCCCGGCCGGTCCGGAACGCCCCGACGGCCCGGACGCCGGCGGGCCGGTCCCCGACACGCTCGCGGACCTGGTCACCCGCGACGCGGACATCACCGGCTTCCTGCTCGGCGAGGTGCTGGCCGGGCTGGACCCCACCACCCGCGAGCTGCTGCTGCGCACCTCCGTGCCGGACACCCTGCACCCGGGGCTCGCCGAGGAGCTGGCCGGGCCCACCGCGATCCGCGGGCTGCAGGAGCTGGCCCGCACCAACCTGTTCCTCGAGCCGGTGCCCGACCACGCCGGCTGCTACCGCTACCCGCCGTTCTTCCGCGACCTGCTGCGTGCCCAGCTCGGCTGGGAGCAGCCCGAGGTCGCGGAGGACCTGCACCGGCGCGCCGCCGCCTGGCTGCGTCGGCACCGGATGCCGGCCCGGTCCCTGGACCAGCTGGCCATCGGGGGGCTCTGGGCCGACCTCGCGACCCAGCTGCTGACCGACCACGGGGTCGCGACCCTGCTGCTCGGCACCGACCTGCACGTCTCCGAGGTGGCCTCCTCCATCCCGTTCCGGGTCAGCGACCCCGCCACCGGCGTCGTCCGCGCCACCCTCGCGCTCGGGGCCTCGGACCACGCCACCTGCGCCGCCGAGCTGGACTCCGCGCGCGGCGCGCTGCGCTCCCACCCACACCACAGCGGCGACCCGGTCGAGGCGGCACTGGTCCTCGTGGCCGCGCTGCGCTCCTGCAGCGTCGAGGACACCGGCACCGCCCGGGCCGGCGTCCAGCAGGCTGCGCGGGCCGTCGGGACCATCGCGGGCAGCCCGGCCGGCCCGGACGCCACCGCGCTCGTCGCGCTCGCCGGGGCGGTGGTCGCGCTGCGCTGCGGCGACCTCGACGGCGCCCGGGCCCTCCTCGCCGAGACCCGGGCGACGGCCGGCCTGCCGCCGCGCCTGCAGGTCGCGGTCCTGGGCCACGAGGCCCTCGTCGACGCGCTCGACGGCCGGCTGACCCGGGCCCGGGAGCTCGCCTCCCGCGCCCTCGAGCTGGCCGACGCCCACGGGATCCCGGCCGAGCGGCGTCCGGCGGCACCGGCGGTCGCGCTCGCCCTGGTGGCGCTGGAGCGCGACGACCAGGCCGCCGCGCGCCGGCACCTCGCCACCGCCCGGGCCTGCACGGCCCTCGCCAACGACCCGGTGAGCCGGACCATCGCCTCCGGCATCCTGGGCCACCTCGACCCCGCCGGCCACGGGGTCCGGCCCGCGGCCGACCGCCTGGCGCCCGCGGTCGGGAACGCCGGCGTCGACGACCCCTGGCTCACCGACTGGCTGCGGCTGCAGGCCGCCGAGGTGTGCGTCGCCCAGGGCCACGCCGACCTGGCGCTGCGCGAGCTCGACGCGATCGCCGACGAGGGGCACCTGGGCCGCGCGGTCGTCGCGGCGGCGGCGTACGCCGAGCAGGGCCGCCGGTCCGCCGTCGAGCGGTCCCTGACCGAGGCCCGCACCGCCCACCCCCCGCTCCCCGTGGAGGTCAGCCGGCTGCTCGTGGAGGGCGTCCACGAGTCCCGCCAGCGCTCGCCGCAGCAGGCCCTCACGCTGGTCGAGCAGGCGCTGCGGCTGGCCGCCGAGGAGGAGGTGCGGCGGCCGTTCCGCGAGGCGGCCCCGACCGTACGCCGCCTGCTGGCCGGACATCCGCAGCTGCTCAGGCGGCACCGCTGGCTCGGCGTCGCGCCGGCCACCGGCGGCACCGCGGGCGCTGCGGCCACCGCGGGCGCTGCGGCCACCGCGGGCTCCGACAACCCCGCCGGCCGGCCGGCCACCCGCGCCCTCAGCCGGACGACCGGCCACCCGACCGGCCACCCGACCGGCCATTCGACCGTCGGCGCGTCGTCCCGGCCGATGCCGGTCGACCTGGCCGACCTCGTGGTGGAGCCGCTGACCGCCCGGGAGACCGAGGTGCTCGGCCACCTCGAGGAGCTGCTGACCACCGAGGAGATCGCCGGACGGATGTTCGTGTCGGTCAACACGGTCCGCACCCATGTGCGCAGCATCCTGCGCAAGCTCGGCGTGAACCGCCGCAACACCGCCGTACGACGGGCCCGCGAGCTCGGTCTGCTCGGCCAGCCGGAGCGTCCGGCCGGCTGAGCGCAGACCCCTCATCCCTGCCGGGTGAGGACACCGCCGGGCCCCCGGGGTGTGCTGGTGGTGCTCGTTGACCCCAGCCGCGCGGCCCCGTCCCACGGCCGCCCACCACCCCACCGAGGCGATGACCGAGCCGATGACCGAGCCGACCCCCTCCCGCACCTACGAGGTCCGCATCAACGGACTGGTGCCGGCCAGTGCGGTGGCCGAGGAGCTGCTCGAGGAGCTCGGCGACGTGGAGGTGACCGGTCACGACGTCACGACCGTGCTCTCGGGGTGGTTCCCCGACGAGCTGGCGCTCGCGGAGTTCCTGCGCCGGCTGCGCGGCTACGGGCTCGAGGTCGTCGAGATCCGCAGGGTGGCCGGCGACGACGAGTCCCCGCCGGAGCACACCTCCGGGCCCACCCCCGGCGCCACCCCCGGCGCCTCCCCCGGTGCCTCCCCCGGGGAGCGGCCGTGACCGCGCCGGTGCACTACGAGGTGGTGGTCCGCGGCCGGATCGGGCCGGCGGTCCGGTTGGCCCTCGTGCCCACGGTCGCCGGGGCCACCTGGGTCCAGACGGTGCTCTGTGCCCGCCTCGCCCAGGACCGCGACCTGGTCGACCTGGTGCGCGTCCTGCGCGACCACGGGTTCTCGGTCGCCGGCGTCACCGCCCTGGCCTGAGCACGGCACCAGCGAGCGACCCCTTGCGTCCGGGACCCGGTCCGCACCCCGGGCAGACGGTAGTCCCCGTCGATCGGCACCCGCCCTGAGGCGGATCGAGGTGCCGACCGACGGGGACTACCGACGGATGCTGCTCAGCGCGCCTCGCGCAGCCCCTTCATCTCCGCGCCGTGGGCGGTGAGCGCCCAGATCACCAGCACGTCGAAGGTGATCATCAGGGCCGACCACCACGGGTAGGCGGCGAAGAAGGCCATGTTGACCACGGCGCTGAGGACCGCGAGGCCCACACCGACGATCCGGGCCCACATCTGGCCGGCCAGCAGGCCGACGCCGGCGAGCACGATGACGATGCCGCCGATCAGGTGCACCCAGCCCCAGGTCGTGTAGTTCACGTGCACGACCAGGTTGTTCTTGCTGACCAGGTAGTAGGAGTCCTGGAAGAGCGCCACCAGCCCGGCGATGGCGTGGAACATCCCGAGCATCAGCATCATCACCGCGGCGAACATGATCCAGCCGACCCAACCGGTCGGCTCGGGGCCCCGGTGGACCGGCTGCCCGGCAGCCGTCGGGGGCGTCTGGGTCGACGGGCCCGCCGCGGGGTTCGTCGAGGGGGTCGTGGATCCCATCTGGGTCTCGGACATGACGAGCTCCTGTCGTCTGCGCACACTCGGACACCACTAGCGTCCGGCGGGGCGTCGCCGGTCACATCACCCGCTACGGGTGAGACCCCGCCGGTGTACGGCGGCGTCTACTCGGACCATGCACCCCGGTACGACGGTGGCCGGCACCGCTCGGGTGGCGCCCACGACCCGGCGTGCGGCGGCGATCTCGCTAGCGCGGTCCTTGGCGGTCGCGGTCGCGATCGGTGCGGCGTACTTCCTGCTGCCGATGACCCACCTCGACGGCACGTCCTGGCTGGCCCTCGGCGTGGGCCTGGCGCTGGTCGTCGTGGTGCTGGCGTGGCACCTGCGCGAGATCACCCGCTCGACCTTCCCCCGTGTGCGGGCGGTGGAGGCGCTGGTGCTCAGCGTCACCGTGTTCGTCATGGTCTTCGCCACGACGTACTACGTGATGGGCCGGGCCGATCCCGCGGACTTCACCGAGCCGCTGACCAGGCTGGACTCGATCTACTTCACGGTCACCATCTTCGCCACCGTCGGCTTCGGCGACATCGCCGCGGTCTCCGAGCCGGCCCGGGCGGTCGCGACGATCCAGATGCTCGGCGACCTGGTGCTGGTGGGCTTCGTCGCGAGGCTGCTGGTCAACGCCGTGAGCATCGGGCTGCAGGACCGACCGGACCGGCACTGACCCGGGTCCGGAGCAAACCACCCGTCCTACCAGCCGGTCACAGCCGCAGGCCGAGGCCGACGATCGCCTCCGAGACCGCGCGCACGGTCACGTGGTGGGTGCGTGCGTGCCGCCGGATCAGCTCGAACGCCTCGTCCACGCCGATGTGCCTGCTCTCGGCGACCACGCCCTTGGCCTGCTCGATCACCGTCCGCGAGTCGAGCGCCTGCTGCAGCTGCTCGGCCAGCTGCTCCTGCTGGCGCAGCTTGGAGCCGTTGACGAGATAGCTGGTGACCATGTCGGCCAGCACCTGCGCGGCCTCGAGGTCCTCCTCCGGCCAGTCGCGGTGCCCGGCCGAGTAGAGGTTCACCGCGCCGACCAGGTTCCCGCTCAGCTGCAGGGGCAGGCCCACCACCGTCGTCATGCCGAGGCGGGCCGCAGTGGCGACGTACGCCGGCCAGTCCTGGGCGTGCCGCTCGAGGTCGTCGACCACGACGATGCGGCCCTGCCGGAACGCCTCCATGCACGGGCCGACCTGGTGCCGCTGCTGGATGTCCTCGAGCTCCAGGATCTGGTCGGGGACGCCGATCGTGGTGTGCAGGGTGTCACCCTCGGCCAGGCCCAGCCCCGCGCCCTGGAGGTCGAAGATGGCGACGAAGCTGCGCATCGAGTCGCCGAGCACGGCGTCGACGTCGTACGGCTGCAGGAGCTGTCCGCTGAATGTCGCGACGGTCCTCAGGAACAGGGCGTGGTCGTACACAACAGGTCCCCCTGGCTAGGCAAGCCCGGTGCCCCGTCCGAGAGCACGTCCCCGAGGTCGTGCCAGGTCACCGCCCGCCGCTCTGCTGCAGCGGGCTCGGCCCCATTCTGCCTTCCCGGGGGCACGCGCGGGGGGTAGTGTCGCAGTCAGCCTCCCCGGACCCGGAGCAACTCGTCGCCCCAGCACCTGGCGGCGGCAGATTCGCACGCCGGGAGGGAGCTCGGGGATGGGCATGCGAGCAGGGAGCTTGGCGCCACCGCGGGGCCGTCGCGCGCTGCGGGGGTGGGGGCGATGATGACCGACCAGGAGACGGCGCTCACGGGTGTGGCGCACGCGCCCCCGCTGGCGCCGGTCATGAGCACCGCGGTGCTCGACCGCGAGGGTCGGATCGTCGCGGTCAACGAGGCGTGGACCGACTTCTGCCGCGCCAACGGCGGTGACCTCGAGCGCTGCGGGCCCGGGGTCTCCTACCTCGAGGTCTGCGCCCGCGCCGTCGGTGACCCGGTGGCCAAGCACGCCGCCGACCTCGTCGTCCAGGCGCTCCGCGGGCAGCTGATGACCCCCACCACGCTGCTGATCCCGTGCGCCGCGCCGGGGACCTCGGGCTGGTACGACATGGTGGTGCGCCCGCGCGAGGACAGCTCGGGCAACAGCCACGGGGCGGTCGTGTCCTTCTGCGAGCGCACCGACCTCGGCATGGTGCCGCCGCGGGGCGCACCCGGCGCCGTCGTGGAGCCGGCCACCACCGACCTCTCCTCGGTCGTGGAGCAGGTCACCGACCCCACCCGGCCGGGCCCGCGGGAGCTGCTCACCTTCCCGGACGTGCCTCGCCTGGAGCTCGAGGAGTCGCTGGTGCAGCTCACCGAGCGCGCCGCCGACGTGCTCAAGGCCCAGGGGCGCCTGCGGGCGCTGCTGCGGGCCAACGCGCTGGTCACCGCCGACCTGAAGCTCGAGGTGGTGCTGCACCGGCTGGTGCGCGCCGCGCGCGACCTGATCGGCGCGCGGTACGCCGCGCTCGGGGTGCTGGCCGAGGACGGCTCGTTGTCCCAGTTCGTGCACACCGGCATGGACGAGCTGCAGGTGACCCTGCTCGAGGGCCCACCCGAGGGCGCCGGCATCCTCGGCCTCCTGGTCGACGCCACGGGTCCGGTGCGGCTCACCGACCTGCCCCGCGGTGCCGGCGGCACCGGCCTGCCCGGCGGGCACCCGCCGATGACCACCTTCCTCGGCGTGCCGATCCGGGTGCGCGGCACCGTCTTCGGCACGCTCTACCTCACCGAGAGCACCCGCGGCGAGTTCACCGAGGACGACGAGCAGCTCCTGGTCAGCCTGGCCCGCACCGCCGCGGTCGCGATCGAGAACGCCCGCCTCTACGAGGACTCCGAGCGCCGCCGCCGCTGGCAGACCCTGACCACCGAGGCCAGCCAGCTGGTGTTCGCCGGCGAGCAGGACCGGCCGATCGACGTGGTGCTCCAGGCCGCGCTCCAGGGCGGCGAGGGCGACGTGGCCGTGCTCGCCGAGCTCGACGGGGAGGAGATGGCCGTCGCCGCCGCCGCCGGGACGCTGGCCGCGCAGGTGCTCGGCGTGCACGTCCCCATCGAGCACAGCGTCCTCGCGCCCACGCTCACCTCCGGCGATGCGGCGCTCATCGAGGGCTACCAGCACCGTGGGTCCAGGGTGTGCACCGATCCACAGCTCGCCTCGCTGATCGCCGCACCGCTGTGCCGCGGGAAGACGGTCGTGGGCGCGCTGATGGTCGGGCGGGCCACCGGGCGCCGTCCCTTCGACCAGACCGACCTCGACCAGCTCGACGCGTACGCCGGCCACCTCGGCGTGGCCCTCGAGCTGAACCAGTCCCGGGCCGACCAGGCCGCGCTGGCCGTGCTGCGCGAGCACCAGCGCATCGCCGCCGACCTGCACGACCACGTCATCCAGGAGCTGTTCGCGACCGGCATGGGGCTGCAGGCGATGGTCTACCGCACCGACGACGAGGGGCACCGCCAGCACCTCAGCGACTTCGTCGACGCCATCGACAGCACCATCCGCCGGATCCGGACGACGATCTTCCAGCTCAACCGGGCGCCCCACGGCGCCGGCGGGCTGAAGGAGCGGCTGCTGGCCGTGGTCGAGGAGGCCCGCCCGGCGCTGGGCTTCGCCGCGCACGCGGAGTTCTCCGGCCCTCTGGACCAGGCGGTCTCGCCCGACCTGGCCGACGACGTGGTGGCGGTGGCCCGCGAGGCGCTGTCCAACGCCGCCCGGCACGCGCACGCCAGGAGCGTGCGGCTGCGGGTCCGGCTGGTCGGCGCGGAGCTGAGCGTCGAGGCCATCGACGACGGCGACGGGCTGGGCAACCCCTCGCGCTCCAGCGGGCTGAGCAACCTGCGCAGCCGGGCGCAGCGGCACGACGGCGACCTCCTGCTCGCCACACCCCCCGACGGCGGCACCCACCTGACCTGGACCGCCGTCCCCCGCACCGACACCTGACCCCCTGTTGATGACGCCGAGTCGGCGCTCGTTGACACCCCGGGCACGCCGAGTCGGCGCTCGTTGACACCCCGCCGACCTCTCGCGCCACAGGGGCCCCACCTGTCAGGATCGCAACGGGAGGCCGGCCGAGGGTGGTGAGCCGGTCGGGAGGAGGGGTGTCGTGGGAGCGATCGGTCGATTCGGAGAGCGGGCCTGGCAGGACCTGGGTGGGGACCCGGACCAGCTGGCCGGCGTGGCCGACCCGCGGGCCGAGGTGCCGCTGCGCTCGACGCTGGCCGTGGGCGAGCTCGCCTTCGACAGCGTCGCGCTGTCCTCGGTCGCCGCGGGACTGGTGTCCGACGCGCGTACGACGGGGAGCGGCGAGCCGCCCGTGGTGCGGCCGGACCCGGCACGCGTCGCGGCGTCGTACCGCAGCGACCGGCTGTTCCGCTGGAACGGCGAGGCACCGTCGGTGTGGGGCGAGCTGTCCGGGTTCTGGAGGGCGGGCGACGGGTGGGTCCGCACCCACGGCAACTACCCGCACCACGACGCCCGGCTCCGGGGGCTGCTGGGGCTCGACGAGGGCGCGGGCAAGGACGAGATGCGCGCGGCGGTGGCCGCCCGGGAGGCCGAGGAGCTCGAGGAGGCGGCCGCGGTCGCCGGCGCGATCCTCGTGAAGGTCCGCGACGCCGAGGAGTGGCAGGCGCACCCGCAGGGGCAGGCGGTCGCACGCCGGCCGCTGCTGGGCCTGACCGACCTCGGCGGGGCCGCGCCCCGGCCGTGGCGCGCCGCGGCGCCCGGCGACGTGCGACCGCTCGCCGGCGTGCGGGTGCTCGACCTGACCCGGGTGATCGCCGGGCCCGCCGCCACCCGCGACCTGGCCTACGCCGGCGCCGACGTGCTGCGGCTGGACTTCCCGCTGGTGCCCGAGATCGAGTGGCAGCACCTCGACTCCGGCCAGGGCAAGCGCTGCGCGGTGGTCGACCTCGCCACCACTGCCGGGCACGAGGTGCTCGAGGAGCTGCTCGCCTCGGCCGACGTGGTGGTGACGGGCTACCGGCCCGGCTCGCTGGACCGGTTCGGCCTCGACCCCGAGCAGCTGGCCGCCCGGCGGCCGGGACTGGTGGTGGGCCGGGTCAGCGCGTGGGACAGCGGCGGGCCGTGGTCGGCGCGCCGCGGGTTCGACAGCATCGTGCAGGCCACCAGCGGGATCGCGATGCGCGAGAGCGGGGACGGTACGACGCCCGGCGCGCTGCCCGCCCAGGCCCTCGACCACTCGGCGGGACACCTGCTCGCCGCCGGCGTGATGACCGCGCTGCTGCGCCAGCGCGCCGACGGCGGCAGCCACCTGGTCTCGGTCTCGCTCGCCCGGGTGGCCCACGAGCTGCTGGCCCAGCCCGGCCGGACCGAGGCCGCCCCGGACGACGCCGCGCTGCCCACGGTCGAGGCCGAGGGCCCGGCGGGCCGGATCCGCTGCGCCCCGCCGGTGCTGGACTGGCCAGGCGCGCCCCCGGCGTACTCCTGGGTCGGACGGGCCTGGGGCGCCGACGAGCCGACCTGGGCCTGAGCTCCGCCCCCGAGGTTGAGTTGGGCCTCCCCGGGCCATGAGTCGGGCCTCCCCGCGCGGCGCGGCCCGACTCGACGCACGGGGAGGCCCGACTCGACGTGGGGTCGGCCGGCCGCAGGTGGGTACCGCCCTTCCTCGAGCAATTGTTCCGAGGAGGCACCCGTGCACATCACGATCCCCGACCGCCCGAGCCCCGTGACCCCCGCCGGCGAGAGGAAGGGCGCCTGGCTCGCCGCGCTGGAGCAGGGCGCGCACCTGCTGCAGTCGACCACGCCGCTGCGCGGCTTCGACGTGTACGTCGTGGGCTTCCACTGCCCGAAGAACCAGCCGCACGCGCAGATGGAGGCCCACCACTACTGCCGGGTCGTGAACGACGACCTGCTGCAGTGCGTGCTGTTCGACGGCAACACCAAGGAGGCGAACCTGATCGGGATCGAGTACATCGTCTCCGGCCGCCTCTTCGACACGCTGCCGGAGGAGGAGAAGGACTACTGGCACCCGCACAACTACGAGGTCTTCTCCGGCGAGCTGGTCGCCCCCGGCCTGCCGGACGCCGCCGAGTCGGCGTTCATGGAGAAGCTGGTCAACTCCTACGGGAAGACCTGGCACACGTGGCACACCGGCCGCCACGACGGCGAGCCGGGCCACGACCTGCCGCTCGGCGACCCGAAGCTGATGTGGTCGTTCAACCGCGAGGGCGAGTGCGAGCAGTCGCTGAAGGACGACCGGGACCGATGCTTCGGCGTGGACCCCGAGAAGAAGGCGGAGCAGCGGCGGGCGGCCTTCCTCGACCGGGCCCGGCCGCAGCGCGGCGTCGACGCGATGGCCGACCAGTTCTCCGGCACCACCCCGATCCCCGGCGTCGTCGACGTCGACGCCGCTCGGTGACCTGGGCCTCCCGGGGCCTCGAGCTGGGCCTCGAGCTGGGCCTCGCCGCGCGGGGAGGCCCAGCTCGACGCACGGGCGGGCCCAACTGAACACCCGGGGAGGCCCAGCTCAACGCCTAGTCGTGCGACCAGCGCTCGGTCTGGGTGAGCCAGAAGAGGTACGCCAGCGCCGGCACCACGACCACCGCGGCGAGGGCGACCACGACCAGCAGGCCGGTCAGCGTGGCCGGCGCGCCGGCCGCCTCGCTGATCGTGACCTGGTCGACCAGCAGCCAGGGGTACTGGCCGACGCCCCAGCCGAGCACCACCGTCCCGACCGCCAGCACCGCGGTGAGCCGGGCGAGCGCGGCCCGCTCCCGCGCCACCAGCACCAGGGTCGCGGCGCCGGCGAGGAACGAGACGACGATCAGCGGCGCGGCCCGGGTCTCCAGGCCGTGCGCGAGCGTGGGCGCGTCGTGCTGGATCGGCACCAGGGCCACGAAGACGAGGGCTCCGGTGACCAGCCCGACGCCGAGGGTACGGCGGCGCAGCGTCCGCGCGAGATCGCGGTGGCCGGCGCGGTCGGCGTCGGCGGTGAGGAACACCCCGGCCAGGAACGAGCAGGTGCCGACCGCGATCAGCCCGCCGAAGACCGACGTCGGCGTCAGCCACGACGACAGCAGCGGCCCGTGCCCGTCCGCCGGGACCCGGCCCGAGGCGACCGCCCCCGCGACGCAGCCGAAGAAGAACGGCGTGATCAGCGAGGAGCCCGCGAAGACCACGCCGAAGAGCCGCGCCTGCGCCAGCGAGCCGGAGTACTTGCGGAACGCGAACGCCGCGCCGCGCAGCACGATCCCCAGCAGCGCGAGCATCAGCGGCACGAACAACGTGTTCATCGCGGCGGCGAACGCGGTCGGGAACCCGGTCCACCACATCACCAGCACATAGATCAGCCAGACGTGGTTGGCCTCCCAGACCGGGCCGATGCTGTGGTCGACCAGCGTGCGCAGCTCGCGCCCGGCCGCCGTACCCCCGGCGGTGAGGTCGAAGAAGCCGGAGCCGAAGTCCGCGCCGGCGAACAGCGCGTAGAGCACCACGCCGGCGAACAGGGCGGCCGCGACGGCCATCTCCTGGGTCATCGGCGGACCTCCTGCCCCGCGGCCGTCCCGGATGCGGCGTCCTCGGCGAGCGGCGCCTCGGGCGCGTACGGGCTCGGCAGGTCGGTCTCCCCCGCCCGCCAGCGCCGGGCCATCGACCGCAGCACGATCCAGGCGCCGACGGTCATGCCGGCGTAGACGATCGCGACGCCGGTGAAGCTCCACCACAGGCCGGCGTTGCCGGAGGCGGCGTCGACGGTGCGGAGCACGCCGAACACCGTCCACGGCTGGCGCCCGACCTCGGTGGCCACCCAGCCGGCCTCGAGGGCGAGGACCGCCAGCGGGCCGGCGACCACGGCGAACCGGAGGAACCAGCGGTTCTCGCGCAGGTCGAGGCCGCGCCAGCGGGCCAGCCAGTAGACGGTCACCGCGAGCGCCAGCAGCGTGCCGATGCCGACCATCGACTGGAACGCGACGTGGGTGACGTTGACCGGCGGCCGGTCGGCGGGCGGGAACGTGTCGAGCCCGCGCACCGGCTTGTCGAAGGAGCCGCGGGCGATGAACGAGCCCCACTTCGGGATCTCCAGGAACCACTTCGGGGTGCCGTCGACGAGCAGCCCGCCGATCTTCAGCGGCGCCGGCTGCTCGGTGTGGGTGGCGAGCTCGAAGGCGGCCAGCTTGGAGGGCTGGGTGGTGCCCAGCCGCATGCCGAGGACGTGGCCGATGACCGGTTGCGCCAGCGCCGCCACGGTGGCGAACGCGAACGGCACCGTGAACCCGAGCCGGTGGTGCTCGTCGCGGCGGCCGCGGAGCATGCCCGCGGCGTACACCCCGGCGACCACGAACCCGACCAGCATGAACGCGCCCACCCACATGTGGGCGAACTGCAGGAACGCGCCGCCGTTGAACAGCACCCGCCACGGCTGCACGTCGGTGACCTTGCCGTCGACGATCCGGAAGCCGGTGGGCATGTTCATCCACGCGTTGACCGCGATCACGCAGAAGGTGCCGACCACGCCGGCGGTGGCCATCGGCACCAGCATCAGCAGGTGGCGGCGCGGGGGCATCCGGCCCCAGCCGTAGAGGTAGATGCCGAGGAAGATCGCCTCGACGAAGAACGACAGCCCCTCGAACGCGAACGGCAGCCCGAGCACGTCGCCGAAGCGGCCCATCAGGCCGGGCCACAGCAGCCCCATCTCGAAGCTGAGCACGGTCCCGGAGACGGCGCCGATCGCGAACAGCACCGCCGAGACCTTGGCCCACCGCTGCGCCAGCCCGAGCGCGACCGGGTCCTCGCGCCGGATGCCGCGGCGGTGGACCACGAAGATCATCGTCGGGAACGCGACCCCGAAGCAGGCCAGGACGATGTGCCAGCCGAGGCTGACCGCCATCTGCTCGCGCGCGGGCATCAGCCCCGGCGGCTCGGCGGCCATCGGCAGGAGGTGGGCCAGGACGGGCGTGAGCTGGGGAAGCACGACCTCGACGCTACGCGCGGCCCCTGCCCCCGATCACCGGGGTCGCCACCCGCCCGCGACTTTGTGAATGCAATCACAAGCCTTGTTGAGTTGGGCCGCCCCGGGTGTTGAGTTGGGCCTCCCGGGGCGTCCAGTTGGGCCCGCCCGGGTGGACTACACCGGCGCCCGGCCCACGACGTACAGCCGCTCGGTGGTCTCGCCGCGGTGCGCGAGCGGGCCGCGGTGGTACCACTCGACGTCGATCAGTCCGGCCGCGCGGACGACCGTGGTCACGTCGGCGGGGTCGTGCAGGACCACGTCGAGGTCGACGGGCACCTCGAACCAGCAGCCGTTGTGGCGTACGCCGGCCCCCGCGTGCAGGGCGAGGACCAGCCAGCCGCCGGGGGCGAGCGGCCGGGCGAGCGCGGCGACCGCGGCGGGCAGCTCGGAGGCGGCGAGGTGGATCAGGGAGTACCACCCCAGCACGGCCGCCCAGCCCGGCGCGCTGGTCGGGCGCATCAGCCGCCGCAGGTCGCCGACCTCGTAGGCACCCTCCGGGAACCGGCGGCGCGCTTCGGCCACCATCCCCGGCGACAGGTCGACGCCGGTGGCGTCCGCCCCGGCCTCGGCGAGGTAGGCCGTGACGTGGCCGGGCCCGCAGCCGACCTCGACGACCGGGCCGCCGTCCGCGTGCGCAGCCACCCGGTCGAGCAGCCAGGTCTCGAACGGCTGGCCGTCGAGCAGCTCGTCGACCAGCGCGTCGGCGTACGCCGCGGCGAGGGCGTCGTACGACGTGCGCACCCGCTCGTCGCGGGCGGCGGGCCCGTCGGCGAGCACGCTCTCCCGGTCCACCACCGCCGCCGACCCGGCCGCACCGGCCGCTGTGGGCGACGCGCCCGCGAGAGGTGTGCCCTCGCCCAGGCAGTGCACCCAGCGCGCGTCGTGCTGGCCGGGCTGCCGCGCGAGCTCCCGGGCCAGTCCCCGCGCGGCCATCCGCCCCAGCAGCTCCTCGACGTCGCGGCGGTCGGCGAACGCGTGCAGCCGTTCGCTGCGGGACCGCAGCTCGCCGGGCGTCTGCGCGCCGCGCAGCAGCAGCACCGTCAGCACCGCCCGCTCGTCCTCGGCGAGACCGAGCGCCTCGTCGAGGACCTGGTGGTACTTCAGCGTGCGGCGCCCGGTGTCGGACCACACGATCCGCAGCAGCCCGCGGTCCTTGAGCCGCTTGCCGGTCGCCTCGACGGTGTCCTCGTCGTAGTCGACGACCGGGTCCCGGCTGCTGGACTGGTTGCAGGCGGTGCGCAGCGCGCTCAGCGTGAGCGGGTACGACGCGGGCACGGTCACCTGCTTCTCCAGCAGGCACCCGAGGACCCGCTGCTCCTCGGCGTCCAGCACCGGCAGCTCGGGCCCGGGCACGGGGACATCGGCCATGGGACGACCTAGGCCCAACTCGACGCCCGGCGGGCCCAACTCGACGCCCCGGCAGGCCCAACTCGACGCCCCGGCAGGCCCAACTCAACGCCCCGGCAGGCCCAACTCGACGCCCCGGCAGGCCCAACTCGACGCCCCGGCAGGCCCAACTCAACCGGCGGGGTGGAGGAACCAGCGGGCGAGGAGGGTGCCGTCCTGCTCGAGGAGGGTGTGCAGCTCCAGCGGTACGTCGACGGGCGGGCCGTCGGTGATCCGGGGGTGCTCGCCGGCGACCAGCCGCGGCGCGGTGGTGCAGCAGATCTCGTCGGCGACCCCTTCGGCGACCAGGTCGCGCAGCAGGTGCGGGCCGCCCTCGGAGAGGATCCGGGTCCAGCCCCGGTCGACCAGCACCTGGCGCAGCAGCGGCAGGTCGACGCGGTGCGACCCGAGCACCAGCACGTGCTCCTCCCCCAGCAGCGTCCGGGCCTCGGCGAGGTGCTCGGCCTGCTCGCAGGTCGCCATCAGCACCCGGCCCGGCTCGGCGCCGCGCAGCCGCGGCGGCACCTCGCCGCGCCGGCTCACCAGCACCAGCGGCAGGTCGAGGGCCGTGTAGCCCTCCGCGCGGGCCGTGCCCGCGCCGACGACGACCACGTCGGCCTGCCGGCGCAGCAGGTCGAAGACCCGGTGGTCGGCCTCGTTGTTGATCGACCCGGTCAGCCCGCCCTCGCCGGTGGCCGAGCCGTCGACGGTGCTGACCATGTTCACCCGGACCCAGGGGGTCGCCGGGACGGCGTACAGCTCCTCGAGCCGCGCGTCGTCGACTTCTCCCCCGGGGGCCGCGCCGATCAGGACGCGCATGTCCACCTCATCACCCAGTACTGCACGCCGAACGGGTCGCCGGCGAGGTCCACCTCGGCCGGCCCGGCGCCGGCGAGCAGCCCACCGAGCGCACGAAACGTGCGCGCCCCGGTGACCCACAGCCCCGCCGCCAGCTCCTCGTCCAGCCCGCCGAGCGCGGTCGTGTCCGGCGCCCGCAGCGCGGCCTCGAGCCGGGCGTCGAACGGGACCGCCCGCTCGTCGACGTACCCGGGCGAGGTGTCGCGGCGCCGGGCGCTGCCCGAGGCGAGGGCGAGCACGGCGTCGGTGGCCGGCAGCGGCTCCTCGGAGGGCAGCACCCGCTCGACCACCTCCCCGGTGAAGCCGTACGACGACAGCAGCGACCGCCCGACCCGCAGCCCGACCGGCTCGCGCACGCCTCGGGACCGGTTGGGCTCGTCCACGTCGTCGGTGAGCAGCAGCAGCGACCCGGCACCGGCCACCCACGCGATCGCCCTGTCCACGGCCGTCCGCAGCTCCGGGACCGGGTCGTGCAGCGAGAGTCGTTCGGGCAGCAGCACCGGCGCGCCCGGCAGCAGCACGACCCGCCGGGCGGGTAGTCCGTGACGATCGGGCCCCTGGGGAGCCCGGGAAGGAGCCGGAACGTCACGGACCACCCGGAGGTCGCCGCTCATGCCAGTCCCCGGATCGCCCGGGCCGGCGGCCGTCGGCCGGCGATCGACCAGGTCATGTCGACCACCTGCCGGGTCTCGCGGACGTTGTGCACCCGGTAGATCCGGGCCCCGGCCAGCGCGCAGACCGCGGTCGCGGCGAGGGTGCCGAGCAGCCGCTCGCCGGGGGGCAGGTCGAGGGTCTCGCCGACGAAGTCCTTGTTGGACAGCGACACCAGCACCGGCCAGCCGGTGGCAACCATCTCGTCGAGCCGCCGGGTCACCTCGAGGGAGTCGAAGGTGGTCTTGCCGAAGTCGTGCGCCGGGTCGATCACGAGGCTCTCCCGCGCCACGCCGGCCTCCAGCGCGCGGGCCACGAGCGCGGTGGTGCGGTCGATGCAGTCGCGCACGACGTCGTCGTACTCGATCCGGTAGGGGTCGGTCCGCGGCGCCAGCCCGCCGGTGTGGGTGCAGATCAGCGCGGCGTCGTGCTCGCCGGCGACCTCCGCGAGCTCCGGGTCGTGCCCGCCCCACGCGTCGTTGAGCACGTCGGCGCCCTCCGCGCAGACCGCGCGGCCGACCGCGGCCCGCCAGGTGTCGACGCTGATCACGAGGTCGGGGTGGGCCGCGCGCACCCGCCCGACGAACCCGGCCACCCGGCGGATCTCCTCGTCCGCGTCGACGGCCGGCCCGTAGCCGGCCCGCACCCCGCCGATGTCGACGAGGTCCGCGCCCTCGTCGACGACCTGGGCGACGCGGTCGTACGCCGCGTCCTCGGCCCAGGTGGCGCCCCGGTCGTAGAACGAGTCGGGGGTCCGGTTCACGATCGCCATCACCAGCGGCACGTCGTCGCCGAAGGTGCGCGACCGCAGCCTGAGCACCACCGCTCAGCCCCGCGGGTCGGCGGCGCGCGGCCCGGGCAGCCGGAACGCCGGCTCGGCGGCCAGCTCGGCCTTCGCCAGCGAGGCCAGGTGCACCTCGTCGGGGCCGTCGAAGATCCGCATCGCGCGGTGCCAGCCCCACATGTCGGCGAGCGGGGTGTCGTCGGTGACGCCCATCCCGCCGTGCACCTGGATGGCGCGGTCGATGATGCCGGCGACCGTGCGCGGCACCGCGACCTTGGCCGCCGAGACCAGGTGCCGGGCGGCCTTGTTGCCCTGCGTGTCGATGACGTACGCCGCGCGGTGGCACAGGCCGCGGGCCTGCTCCAGCTCGATCCGCGACTCCGCGATCCGCTCGCGCAGCGCGCCCTGGTCGGCCAGCGGCCGGCCGAAGGCGACCCGGTCCTGGGCGCGCGCGACCATCATCGCCAGCGCCCGCTCGCCGGCGCCGAGCGCCCGCATCACGTGGTGGATCCGACCGGGGCCGAGCCGGGCCTGGGCGCAGGCGAAGCCGCCGCCCTCCTCGCCGAGCAGGTGGGTCACCGGCACCCGCACGTCCTCGAAGACCGTGACCGCGTGGCCGGGCTGGTGCTGGTGGCCGAAGACGGTCACCGACCGCTCGACCCGGACGCCGGGGATGTCGGTCGGCACGAGCACCATCGACTGCTGGCGGTGCCGGGGCGCCTCGGGGTCGGTCTTGCCCATGAAGATGAGGACCTTGCAGCGCGGGTCGGACGCGCCGGAGGTGAACCACTTGCGCCCGTTGAGGACGTACTCGTCGCCGTCGCGGACGATCGAGCTCTCGATGTTGGTGGCGTCGGAGCTGGCCACGGCCGGCTCGGTCATCGCGAAGCCGGAGCGGATCTCCCCGGCGAGCAGTGGCGCCAGCCACCGCTGCTTCTGCTCGGGCGTGCCGAAGAGGTGCAGCAGCTCCATGTTGCCGGTGTCGGGCGCCTGGCAGTTCAGCGCCTCGGGCGCGAGCTCGTTGCTCCAGCCGGTGAGCTCGGCGAGCGTGGCGTACTCCAGCTGGGTCAGCCCGGACTCGCTCGGCAGGAAGAGGTTCCACAGGCCGCGGCCGCGGGCCTCGGCCTTGAGCTCCTCGACCACCGGCGGGACGGTGTGGTCGTCGTGGCCGTGCTGGTCGCGGAAGGAGTGGTACGCCGCCTCCGCGGGCAGCACCCGGTCCTGGACGAAGCCGGTGAGCGCGGCGTGCAGCTCGACGGCCCGGGCGCTGGGCGCCGGGTAGGCGGGGTAGATCTCGCTCATGCCGGCCCCTCAGACGTCCGTGACGCGCAGCCCGGAGTGGGCCTTGTAGCGGCGGTTGATGCTGATCAGGTTGGCCGTGAACGCCTCCACCTGGTGGGCGTTGCGCAGCCGGCCGCCGTACACGCCGCGCACCCCGGGGATCGTGTCCGCGAGGTCGCGCACGAGGTCGGTGGCCTCTCGGACGTCGCCGAGCACCAGCACGTCGGTGTCGACCCGGTCGACCTCGGGGTCGTCGAGCAGCACCGCGCTGACGTTGTGGAAGGCGCCGACGACGGTGGCGTCGGGGAGCAGCACGGCGGCCTGCTGGGCGGCCGACCCCTCCTGGACCGGCAGCGCGTAGGCGCCCTGCTTGTCGAACCCGAGCGGGTTGACGCAGTCGACGACCACCTTGCCGGCGAGCCGGTCGGCGAGCCCCTTCAGCAGCTCGGCGTGCCCGTCCCACGGCACCGCGACCACGACGACGTCGCCCGCGTCGGCCGCGGCGGCGTTCTCGGCGCCGGTCACCCGGCCACCGGTCGCCTCGGCCAGCTCGGCCGCGGCCTGCCCGGCGCGCTCGGCGCTGCGGCTGCCGATCACCACCGGCAGCCCGGCCGCGGCGAACCGCCGGGCCAGCCCGCGGCCTTGGGGCCCGGTGCCGCCGAGCACCGCCACGGTGCGTCCGGCCAGCGAGTCGGCCAGGGGTGGGGACTGGGTCATCGGGTCTCCTCGGGCGGTCGTCTGGTGCGGCGGTCACAGGCTAGTGGTGGCCGCGAAACCCGGACCCGGCCCGCCCCCGCGACCCGCCCGGCGGTGAGCTGTCCACAGAACCGCGGCAGAGGACGGTGGACCACTCACCGCCGGGCCGGGCAGCCGCCGGGCAGCGGTGGGTCAGCCACCGTTCGCGCTCACCGTTCGGTGGACAGCTCACCGCTGACCGGGGGACCCGCCGCCGGACCAGCCGCCGGGGCGGCGCGCTGCAGTCCCCGCACCGACGGCGAGACGAGGGTGGCCAGCGCGATCGCGACGTACGCCACCCCGCTGACCACGCACACCCGCTCGTAGCCGAACGCGGCGCCGAGCGGCCCGTAGGCCAGCTGCCCCACGGGCACCGCGACCAGCGAGCCGACCATGTCGTAGGAGAAGGCGCGCGAGAGCATCCGCTCCTCGATGTTCTCCTGCATGGCCAGCAGCCAGCCCAGGCTGAACAGCTCGGTGCCCGCCCCGCCGAGGAAGGCCGCGGCCACCAGCGGCCACAGCCCCAGGTCGAGGCCGAGCAGCAGGATCGGCAGGCCGAGCAGCGAGATCGCCACCATGCCCACCAACAGCGGCCGCTCGAGCCGGCGCCGCAGCATGATCGCGGTCATCGCGAGCATGCCGAGCGACTCGGCGGAGAGCACGTAGCCCCAGCCCCGTGCGCCGAACGTCGCCTTGGCGATCGCCGGGCCGAGGGTGAGGACCGCGCCGGAGTGCATGGCGTTGAGCGCCGCGAACGCCAGCACCACCACCCACAGCCACGTGATGCCGGTGAAGAGCGACCAGCCCTCGCGCAGCTCGGTGAGCGTCGACGTGCCGGCCCCCGCGGGTGGTCGCGCCGGGATCCGCACGAGCAGCATCATGAGCCCGGAGACCAGCCAGGTCAGCGCGTCCAGGCCCAGCGCCCAGCCGGGTCCGACACCGACCACCAGCCACGCCGCGATCGTCGGGCCGATGACGCGCAGGCCGCCGCGGACCACCGACTGCAGGACGTTGGCCTCCTGCAGCAGCTCGCGGGGCACCAGCTGCGGTGTGAGGGCGGCGTACGCCGGAAAGGTCAGCGCGAGCACCACCCCGTTGAGCGCCTCGAGCACCGCCAGCATCCACAGGTGGGCGGCGCCGGAGATCACCAGCGTGGCGGCCGCGCCCTGGGTGGCGGCGAGCAGGACCGAGCCGACGCGCAGCAGCAGCACCCGCGAGATGCGGTCGGCCAGCACGCCGCCGAAGAGCATGAGCAGCACCATCGGCACGGCGTTGGAGGCCAGCACGATGCCCAGTGCGCTCGCCGAGTCGGTCACGTGCAGCACCGAGAACGCCAGCGCCACCGGCGCCATCGTGCTGCCGACCATGTTCACCGCGCTGGCGGTGAAGAAGGCCCGGAACGCGGGCACGCCCAGCGGCGCCAGCGCTCTCCCCCGTGACATGCCCGCACCCTAGGGCCGGGCGCCGACGTACGGCGAGCGGTTAACCTCGCCGGCGTGGAGCAGACGACGCACGAGCAGACGCCCGGCGACACCACGTGGCAGCAGGTCGAGGCGCGCCTGGCCGGGACGCTGGCCGAGCTGGCCGTCAACGAGTTCGTGATCGTCGGCGAGCCGCAGCCCCCCGCGCCCCCGCGCAGCGGGCTGCTCCGCCGCCGTCCGGCGCCGCCGCCCACCCGCTACGTGCAGTTCCGGCGCGACGACGAGACCGCGTGGTACGGCGAGTGCGTCGGCGCGACCCGGTTCGGGGGCGACTGGGAGGTCCCCGACGTGGTCCACGAGCGGCTCCGGTCGCTGGGCTGGCTCGCGCCCGGCGACCCCGACCCGACCGGCACGCAGCCGTCGTACCCGCACTACTGGCAGTGCGTCACCACCGACCCGGACCGGCCATCCGGCCACGAGCCGGGGACCGACCCCGCGGCCGAGCTGGCGCGGCTCGGCGCCGGCGCGCTGCGGCTGCTCGGCGTCGAGCCCGGGTCGCTGGCCTGGCGGCGCGAGCTCAACTACTGAGCAGGCTCGGCGGCAGCAGCGCCGGCCCCGGACCCGGCGACCAGCTCGGCGTCGGTCGGCAGCAGCGTGGAGAGCACCCGGTAGCCGAACGTGTTCGAGACCCGGCCCAGCCGGCCCGAAACGTCGGCGAGGTGCAGGCCGCGGGCGCCGTCGACCGCGTGCAGCAGCCTGTTTCCGCCGCGCCAGGTCGCGCGCAGCCGCCAGGCGAAGTCGGCGCCGAGCGCGGCCAGCGCCGCCCGCCGGCGGGGCTCGTCGGCCGACACCAGGTCGTCGTCCCAGGCCCCGGCCAGCGGCTGGCCGACGTCGCGCCGCGGCCGGATCCGGGTCAGCCGGACCAGGCCGGAGGTCAGGAAGGCCGGCGGCATCGACAGCAGCCGCCACTCCCCCTCGTCCGGGCCGAGGTGCGGCCCGCGGCCGGCGTGCACCCCCGCGAGCAGCACGGCGAGGTCCGGACCCACCCAGCCGCGGTGCTCCAGGCGGACCGACCCGCCGGCCACCACCAGCTCGACGGTGACGAGCGGGTCGCGCAGCAGCCCGAGCGCGGCGTCCAGCCGCCCGCTGGCCAGCGCGACCGTCGCCTCGGGTTCCACCGGCTCGCCCCGGGCGGCGCCGAGCAGCGCGGCCACGCCGGCGGCGTCGAGGCGCACGGCGCCGCTGGCGGGATCGGTCTCGAGCAGCATCATTCCCCCGTCGGTCCGGCTCCGGTCGGCCGCCACGACGCGGCCACCCCGGCGAGCGAGTCGGCGAGCTCGTCGTACCGCCACGTCTCCACGGTCGCCGTCAGCGTGTGGCCGGTGCCGTCGACGAGCACGAACCACTGCTCCATGGTCAGCGCCTCGCCGCCGGGCCCGGCGTGGTGCGCGAGCCGGCGGCCGGCGGGCAGGCCGTCGACCTCGAGGCGCTCGAGGTCGACGAGCAGGTAGTCGGGCAGCGTCCGCGGCAGCAGCTCCTCGGTGCCGGCCTGCCAGTCGCGGAAGTCGAGGCCGCCGGTCGGCTGCTCGGTCACCACGACGTTGGTGCGGAACCGCCCGGACTCGGGCTCGAGG
Organism: uncultured Actinomycetota bacterium; assembly: GCA_963826155.1. Taxonomy (GTDB): domain Bacteria; phylum Actinomycetota; class Actinomycetes; order Propionibacteriales; family Nocardioidaceae; genus Nocardioides. Next base: position 3,218,783 of record CAWGVX010000002.1, read on the forward strand.
GCCACGAAGGTGACCTCGGCGGGTAGGTCCGGGGCGTCCGCCGGGACCGGCTGGAGGTACGCCGGGAGCCGCAGGCCGCGAGCGTCCGCGGCGTGGTCGAGGGGCTCAGCCACGGCGGGCCGCCCGTCCCGGGGCGCGCCGCTGCTGCGAGCGGAACCACCCCGGCTGGGCCCAGCGCGGGATCGGCAGCGGCAGCACCATGTAGCCGAACGCGACCAGCAGGCCGATCACCATCGGGAAGGAGATCCACAGCCGGGTGCCGTCGGGGCCGGAGGTGGGGCCGACCAGCGCGCCCGCGACCAGCACGACCGCGAGCATCGGCCGGATCACCAGCACGCTGCGGATCTTCAGCTCGCCCTGGATGTCGTCGCTCCAGGCCCGCGCGGCCGGCGAGCGGCCGAGGTGCTGCCAGGTGTTCCAGACCGCCAGGACGACCCCGGCGAGCAGCACCAGCACGTGCGTGAGATCCATGCCCGAACCCTGTCAGTCCCAGAAGGTGAGCGCGTCACCGACGTCGGAGGCGGCGTCGCCGATCGCGGAGCCGGCGTCGCCGAGGAAGTCCGCGGTCGCGTCCACCACGTCGGTGGCGCCATCCATGGCCCAGTCGCCGAGCTCGCTGCCGGCGAAGGCGCCCACGGCGCCGCCGATGACGCCGCCCACGACACCCCCGACCACGGTGCCGACGCCGGGGCAGATGGCGGTGCCGATCGCCCCGCCCGCCCAGGCGCCGGCCTCGCCGCCGGCCCAGGCGGCCGCGCCGGTGCTCACGCCCTTGGTGACCGCGCGGGTGCCGCGGTCGAGGTCGGTCAGCGAGGGGTCGTCGGCATCGGACTGCCACTGGTCCCAGCCGGCGGTGAGCGCCGTGACCGCGCCACCGGCGTACCCGCCGAACCTCCCGGCCTTCGCCCACGCGCCGCGCTCGGCGGCCATCCCCGGGCGGGCGTGGAAGCTGCTGCCGCGGCGGCCGGCGTCGAGCCGCTGCCAGAAGCTCAGGCCGCGGGGGCTGCCGAACCGGCCGCCGACCCGCGGCTGGAACACGCCGTACCTGCCGTTGACCAGGATCGAGGCCGTCGCGCCGAACGCCAGGCCACCGAGGCCGAACGCGTAGCCGCCGAGGTCGACGCCGTCGGCGAAGTCGGGCGGCAGGAACCCGAGCCGCTCCATCAGGTTCGCCAGCCAGCCGTCGCCGGTGGAGGCGGCGATGCCGTCGGCAAGGTTCTGGTGGGCCTCCTGCTCCTTGGCGCGGGCGCCGTCGACGATCTCGACCGCCTCGTTCCACGCCTCGGCGCGGCGGTTGAAGGCGTCGACCTCGCCCTGGCTCGGGGCGTCGGGCGCCACCGGCTGGCTGATCTTCGTGCCGGCGACGCCCACCCCGCCGGCGGCGGCGACCTGCCGGGCGTGCACCATCCGGCTCTGCACGACGCCCAGCTCGCCCGCGAAGTCGGTGAGCGCGCGCTCCAGCGCCTGCACCCGGCTGCCGAGCTCGTGCAGGTCGCGGGCGGTGTCGGAGGCCCGGCCCTCGAACGCCGCACCGGCCAGGCCGTGCCAGCTGCCGGCCAGCGACCGCGCCTGCTCGACGTCGGAGCCGGCCTCCTGCAGGGCGGTGCGGACCGCCCCGCACTGGCCGGCCGCGCGGGTGCAGGACGCCGGGTCGCCGTACACCTCGGTGTCGAGCACGCTCACGGCAGCGGTGTCCCCGGGTGTGCCGTGCCGCCCGGCCGCAGCGCGTCGGAGACCGCCCCATCGGTCGCGCCGAAGTCGGCGTTGGCGGTGCCGACGTTGGTGCTCAGCGTGCCGAGGTGCTGCGCCAGCCCGGCGACCGCGCTGCCCAACGCGGCCAGCGCGTTGCCGACCTCGCCCGAGGAGGCCCCCGCGTCGGGCGCGGTGTCCAGGTCGTGCGCGTGGCCGAAGAGCGTCCGGCCGGCCCCGTCCAGCGTGGTCCTGATCCGGTCGAGGTCGTCGGCGTGCACCTCGAGGTCTGCAGGCGTGCTCACGGGCCACACGCTACCCAGCCGCCACGGCTCCCAACCCATTTCCCACGACGTCGGCCAGCACGGCGCGCACGCACGCGGGGTCGAACATCACGTCCTCCCAGGTGAACCGGACGACCCGCCAGCCGAGCCGGGTGAAGCCGGTGTAGCGGTGCACGTCGCGCGCCAGGGACGCCCGGTCGGAGTGGAACTCGTGCGACTCCGCCTCGATCGCGATCCGCAGCCGGGCATCCACCAGGTCGGCGCGCCCGACATCGCCGACCCACTGCTGCGGCTCGACGTGCAGGCCGGGCACGCCCAGCGCGATCGCGCGTGGCACCGACTCGAACGGGTTCGCGGCCCTGCCATCGGCCAGCTCGAGCACCCGGACCACCTTCGACCGCCCGGTCCGCGGCGACTCCTGGGCGAAGACCAACAGGTCCTCGCGACCCATCCCGATGCGCAGCGCGGAGTCGGCGACCGCCAACGCGACGTCGAGGTCGTGGCTGCGGGCGCAGTCGATCACGGTCTGGATCGGGTCGGTCACCCCGCGGCGCTTCGCCGAGGCCGGCAGATCGGCCCAGTGCACTTCGACAGCGCCGTCCTTGTTGTCCAGCCTCGAGCACCGTCGCGGCACGGTCACGATCGGCTTCTCGGGCGGCAGCTTCATCTTCAGCCCCCAGTGCTGGGCCGCGCTCAGGTGCGACACGACCCCGCCCCCGGCGCGCGGCGGCCACCCGGGCGTTCCCGACCCCGGGCAGCGAGTAGCTCCCTGGCGCGACCCGGACGATCGTCTCCGCCGCGATCGCCGTACGCACCTTGCGGCGGTTGCTCATCCGCAGCAGCTCGTCCCACGTGGCGACGCCGCCCAGCTCGGTCAGCGCCTGCACCACGTCCACAGGTCGATCCTGTCCGGGGCGGGCCGTCCTCGCATCTCGTTCTCCACAGGCACTCAGGCGTGGCAGTTCGCCGCCCAGGGGTCTCGTTCACGCGTACGACGGGGCGAGGGCGGGCCGAACTGCCACGCCTGAGTGCCGCCGCCGCGGGGCGACGGGGTCAGCGCAGGAAGTGCCGGGCGCCGGAGGCGAGCGCCCGGGCGTACGTCGCCCGCCCGCGGGCGCTGGTCATCCGGCGGGCGTCGAGCCGGTTGCGCATGTTGCCCAGCTCGACCATCACCGTCGGCTCGTCGGCGAGGTTGAGCGTGCCGAGGTCGGAGCGGAAGTCCAGCCCGTCGCCGCCGGCGATGTAGTTGGCGACCGGCACCCCGGCGTGGCGCAGCGCCGCGCGGGTGGCGAGCGCGAGCCGGCGCGAGGGGCGGTAGATGTCGTGGGTCCACGGCCGGCGGTCGGTCGGGGCGATGACGTGGAAGCCGTGCGCGCCCGCGGAGTAGTTGCCGTCGCCGTGGATGCTGATCTTCAGGTCGGCGTCCGCCTTGTTGCCGGCCCGGCCGCGCTTGTCCACGCACGGACCCCAGCGGTCCTGCCGGTTGCTGTGCCGGGTCAGCCGCACGGTGGCGCCGAGGTGCTGGAGCCGGACGCGCAGCAGCCGGGAGACCTGCCAGGCGAACGTCGCCTCCGAGTAGCCCCCGTCGGTCGAGGTCCCGGTCGAGTTGCACGGCTTGCGGAACCCGCCCGCGGGCACCTGCCGGTTGATCTTGCGCGGGAAGTTGTGGTTGCCGAGCTGGTGGCCCGGGTCGATCACGATCGTGCGGCCGGCCAGCGGCCCGTCCGCGAGCGTGGTGCGGTCCAGCGTGCGCGACAGGGTGACCGTGCGGTGGGTCGGCCCCGCGGTCAGGTCGACGTCCGCGCCGATGACGTGCTGGGACCACGCGACCTCGCCGACGACGCCCGCGACCAGCAGGACGAGGGCGACGACGGCGGTGGGGATCTTCCAGGTCACAACCGGGCGAGTGTAGGACCGCGGCCCGGGTCGACGCACGTCGCCGTACGGGCGGGTCGCCGGCGGATCCGGGCCCCACTACGCTCGTGCTGCCGCACGCCCGAGACATCCGAGACGCACGAGACAGAGGAGCACGACGTGGCCTGGTTGGTGACCGGAGGAGCCGGCTACATCGGCGCCCACGTGGTGCGCGCCCTGCAGCAGGCCGACCTCGCGCCCGTGGTGATCGACGACCTCTCCTCGGGCGTCGAGTCGTTCGTGCCCGAGGGCGTCCCGTTCGTCCGCGCCAACCTGCTCGACCGCGCCGCGGTCGGCGCCGCCCTCGACGAGCACGACGTCGAGGGCACCATCCACGTCGCCGGCTTCAAGTACGCCGGGGTCTCGGTCACCCGCCCGCTGCACACCTACGCCCAGAACGTCTCGGCGATGGTGGTGCTGCTGGAGGAGCTGGTCGCCCGCGGGATCGACAAGGTGGTGTTCTCCTCCAGCGCGGCCACCTACGGCACGCCCGACGTCGACCTGGTCACCGAGGACACCGGGCTGCGCCCGGAGTCGCCGTACGGCGAGACGAAGCTGATCGGCGAGTGGCTGCTGCGCGACGCCGAGGTGGCCCACGACCTCAAGCACACCTCGCTGCGCTACTTCAACGTCGTCGGCTCGGGCTCCCCCGAGCTCTTCGACGCCAGCCCGCACAACCTGTTCCCGCTGGTCTTCGACATGCTCTACCGGGGTGCGACGCCGCGGATCAACGGCGACGACTATCCCACCCCCGACGGCACCTGCGTGCGCGACTACATCCACGTCGCCGACCTCGCGCAGGCGCACGTCGCGGCCGCGCGGCGGCTGGTCGCCGGTGAGCCGCTGGAGCGGGTCTACAACCTCGGCAGCGGCGACGGGCACTCCGTACGCCAGATCATGGACACGATCCGCGAGGTCACCGGCATCGACTTCACCCCCGAGGTCCACGACCGGCGGGCCGGCGACCCGGCCCGGATCGTGGCCAGCGGCGAGCTCGCCGCCCGCGACCTGGACTGGCGGATGCGGCACGACCTGCGCGAGATGGTCGCGAGCGCCTGGGCCGCCCGGCAGCAGGCCGGGGACGCCTACCCGCGCTGAGCCGCGCCGGATTTCGCCGAACCGGGTTTGTCGGCGCGACCGATCGGGCACGCTGGGCGCATGTTCGCCCTGATCGCCCCCGCGCTGGTCGCGTTCGCCGCCCTGAACCCCTTCGACTCCGAGGACGGCGACGAGGCGTTCGACGCCTGACCGACCGGCCGACCCGCCGCAGCGGTGCGTCGTCCACCGAATCCGCACAGAGGACGGTGGCCAACGCACCGCCGTACGCGCCACCCCGCGCCACCCCGCGCCACCCCGCGCCACCCCGCGGCGACCCGCGGCGACCCGGGCGTCAACGAGCGCCGACTCGGCGTAGCGGGCGTCACCAGACGTTGGTGACCCAGTCCTGGTCCGCCCGCTCGTGCGCGGCCTCGGAGAACGACTCCAGCGCGGCGAGCACCGCCGAGCGCTGATCGGCGGGCATCTCGCCCAGCACCCGGGCGATCTCCTCGCGACGCGCGTCGGAGACCGCGTCGACGACCTTCCGTCCGGCGTCGGTCAGCGCGACCTGGACCACCCGGCCGTCGATCGTGGAGCGCTGCCGGGCGAGCAGGCCGAGCTTCTGCAGCCGGTCGCAGTGGCGGGTGGCGTTCGAGGGATTGACCCGCAGCTCGGCCGCGATGTCACCGATCTGCTGCTCCCCGCGGGAGGCCAGCAGCACCAGCACCCGGTGCTGGGCCATGGTGATCTCGACCGGCGCGGCCCCCAGGGACTGCACGGCGAGGCCGACGAGCGCCCGGCTCGCGGTCAGGAAGGCCTCGGCCAGCTCGTCGGTGGAGCGGGATGTGCGGGTCATCGACGGATCCTCCACCGGCGTGCCGGTGCCGGTCAAACGACCACGCCACGCCGCGGCCCACCCGGTGTGCACACAACGCGCCGCTTGTCACATCTGTGCCCTGACGCATAGATCCCCGCCGGCTCGGGTACGCCTCAGACGACGAGCCACCACGGAGGGAGGGCAGCTGCGTGCAGACGCGTGCCGAGGACGGGAAGCCATGAGCGGGACGATCGGAGCGCCCGTACCCCTGCGGCAGTACGCCCTGCTCGCCGACGGCGAGCGCGGCGCGCTCATCGGCCCGCGCGGCGACGTGGCGTTCCTGTGCGCGCCGCAGTGGCACGACGACGCGGTGTTCTCCTCGCTGTTCGGCGGCGCCGGCAGCTACTCGGTGACCCCGCGCGCGGACCGGTTCGTCTGGGGCGGCTCCTATGACCAGGACACGCTGATCTGGCGCAGCCGCTGGGTCGCCACCGACGCGGTCATCGAGTGCCGCGAGGCGCTGGCCTTCCCGGGCGAGCGGAGCCGCGTGGTGCTGCTGCGCCGGGTCGAGGCCAGCCTGGGCGACGCGCACGTGCGCGTCGGCCTGGACTGCCGGGCCGGCTTCGGCGCGCACCAGATGACCGCGCGCCGCAGCGCGGACGGCGTCTGGGAGGGCCGGACCGGCGACCTGCGCTACCGCTGGTCCGGCGTCCCCGACCACGCCCGGCTGGAGAACGACCGGCTCCTGCTCGATCTCGACGTCCCCGAGGGCGGCCACCACGACCTGGTGCTGGAGATCAGCCGCGAGCCGCTGCCGGCGCAGCCGCCGCACGCCCCCGAGGCGTGGGAGCGCACCGCCCGGGCCTGGGAGGAGACGGTCCCCGACCTGTCGGCCTCGATCGCGCCCGGGGAGTCCCACCACTCCTACGCCGTGCTGCGCGGGCTGACCGCCAGCACCGGCGCGATGGTCGCCGCGGCCACCACCGCGCTGCCCGAGCGGGCCGACGCGGGCCGCAACTACGACTACCGCTACGCCTGGATCCGCGACCAGTGCTTCGCCGGCCAGGCGGCCGCCCAGGTCGGCGGCCACGACCTGCTTGACGCCGCGACCCGGTTCGTCTCCGAGCGGGTGCTCGCCGACGGCGCGCAGCTCAAGCCGGCCTACACCGTCGACGGCGACCCCGTCCCCGACGAGCGCCGCGTGCCGCTGCCCGGCTACCCGGGCGCGCCGGTGCGGGTGGGCAACCACGCCAACAAGCAGTTCCAGCTCGACGCGTTCGGCGAGAGCCTGCTGCTGCTCAGCGCCGCCGACCGCGCCGGCCGGCTGGACGACCACGGCGCCAAGGCGATCGAGGTGCTCGTCGACGCGATCGAGGAGCGCCGGGGCGACGCCGACGCCGGCATCTGGGAGCTCGGCGACCGCCGCTGGGCGCACTCCCGGCTGATCTGCGCCGCCGGGCTGCGCGCGGCCGCCGGACGACGGGGCGGGTCCCGGGCCGAGGACTGGCAGGCGCTCGCCGACCAGCTGGTCGCCTCGGTGGACCGCGACTGCCTGCACCCCGACGGCTACTGGCAGCGGGCCCCCGACGACCCCGGGGTCGACGGTGCGCTGCTGCTGCCAGGCATCCGTGGGGCCGTCCCGGTCGAGGACCCGCGCAACCTGCGCACGGTCGAGGAGGTCGTGGACCGGCTCACCGACGACGGCTACGTCTACCGCTTCCGGCAGGACCCCGACCGACCGCTGCACGAGGCCGAGGGCGCGTTCCTGCTGTGCGGGTTCCACCTCTCGCTCGCCGCACTCGCCCAGGGCGACGTGCCCGCCGCGCTCCGCTGGTTCGAGCGCAACAGGGGGGCGCTCGGGCCGCCCGGCCTCTTCGCCGAGGAGTACGACGTGATCCAGCGCCAGCTGCGGGGCAACCTGCCGCAGGCGTTCGTGCACGCGGCGCTCCTCGAGAGCGCGTCCCGCCTCGGCGAGGCCGGGGTGAGCTCCCGTGGGTTCTGGGCTCGCGGGCGGTGAGCCGGGGCACTCCGGGCGGCCCGCAGACCCGGACCGACCAGACGAACCCAGGACGACCCAAGACGACAGAGCACGACGAGACAGCAGGAGGACGAGCGATGAGCAGCACGCGCGTGGTCGTGGTGACCGGCGCCAGCGGAGGGATCGGCCGGGCGGCGGCCCGGAAGTTCGCCGAGCGGGGTGACTCGGTGGCGCTGCTGGCCCGCGGCACCACCGGGCTGGACGGGGTCACGGCCGAGGTCGAGAAGGCGGGCGCGAGGGCACTGCCGATCAGCGTCGACATGTCCGACCACCACGCGGTGGAGAAGGCCGCCCAGCAGGTCGAGGACGAGCTCGGTCCGATCGACGTGTGGGTCAACGTCGCGTTCACCTCGGTCTTCGCGCCGTTCAAGGACATCGAGCCCGAGGAGTTCGAGCGGGTCACCGACGTGACCTACCTGGGCTTCGTCAACGGCACCCGCGCGGCGCTGAAGCGGATGCAGGCCCGCAACCGGGGCACGATCGTGCAGGTCGGCTCGGCGCTGGGCCGCCGGGGCATCCCGCTGCAGTCGGCGTACTGCGGCGCCAAGCACGCCCTGCAGGGCTTCCACGAGTCGCTGCGCACCGAGCTCATGCACGAGCACAGCAACGTGAAGGTGACCCTGGTGCAGATGCCGGCGGTGAACACCCCGCAGTTCAGCTGGGTGCTCTCCCGGCTGCCGCACCAGGCGCAGCCGGTGCCGCCGATCTACCAGCCCGAGGTGCCCGCGCGGGCGATCGTGCACGCCGCGGACCACCCGCACCGCCGCGAGTACTGGGTCGGCGCCTCCACCGTCGGCACGATCATCGGCAACCATCTCGCGGGCGGGCTGCTGGACCGCTACCTGGCCAAGACCGGCTACTCCTCCCAGCAGACGCCGGACCCGAAGCCGAAGGACCAACCGGCCAACCTCTGGGAGCCGGCCGACGGGCCCGACGGCCGCGACTTCGGCGCGCACGGCCAGTTCGACTCCCAGGCCCACGCCCGCTCCCCGCAGCTGTGGGCGTCCCAGCACCACGGCACGATCGGGGCGGCCGCCGCGGCGCTGACCGCCGGGGCCGTCGCCTGGGCCGCGCGGAGGGCCGCATGAGGGGCCCGGACGTCGCCCGGCTGGCGCTGGGCGGGGTCTGCCTGGCCCGGCCGACCCTGCCGCTGCGCCTCACCGGCTCCACGAACGGCAAGGGCACGCGGGCCGGCGTACGGATCCTGGGGGCGAGGTACGTCGTGCAGTCGGTCGGCGGGCCGTGGCTGCACAAGAGCTGGGTGCCGGAGGCGGACGCAGCGGTCGACGTGATCCACGCGGCGAGCATGCTCGGGCTGGCGGCGGTCGCGAAGGGCCACCGGCGGGTGGCCCTGGTGAGCGCCGCGCTGGCCACCGGGTTCGCGGTCGCTGACCTGACCCACCCCGAGTCGAACACCAACGACCGAGCCGCCGCGTGAGGGCGCTCACCGTCGAGCCCGGCAGCCGGGGCTCGGCGCAGGTCCGGGACGTGCCCGCCCCGGAGCCCGGCGCCGGCGAGCTGCTCGTGCAGGGCCTGGCGATCGGCGTCTGCGGCACCGACAAGGAGATCGTGCGCGGTGAGTACGGCTGGGCGCCGTCCGGCCGCGACCGGCTGGTGCTCGGCCACGAGTCGCTCGGCCGGGTGCTGCGGGCGCCCGAGGAGAGCGGGTTCTCCGCCGGCGACCTGGTCGCCGGCGTGGTCCGCCGCCCCGACCCCGAGCCGTGCGGCGCCTGCGCGCACGGCGAGTGGGACATGTGCCGCAACGGCCGCTACACCGAGCGCGGCATCAAGGAGGTCGACGGCTACGGCAGCGAGCAGTGGGTGGTGCCCACCGAGTACGCCGTCCGCGTCGCCGACCACCTCGGCCTCGCCGGCGTGCTCACCGAGCCGACCAGCGTGGTGGCCAAGGCCTGGGAGCAGGTGGAGCGGGTCGGCTCACGAGCCTGGTTCTCCCCCGAGACGGTGCTGGTCACCGGCGCCGGCCCGATCGGGCTGCTCGCCGCGATGATCGGGGTGCAGAAGGGGCTGGACGTGCACGTGCTGGACCGGGTCACCGACGGCCCCAAGCCGGGGCTGGTCGAGTCGCTCGGCGCGACGTACCACCACGAACCCGTCGACAAGGCGCTCGAGGCGCTGACCCCCGACGTGGTGATCGAGGGCACCGGCGTGCCGGACCTGGTCTTCGACGCGATCGGCGGCACCGGCCGCTACGGCATCGTCTGCCTGACCGGCGTCTCCCCCACCGGCCGGTCGGTCTCGGTGGATGGGGGCGGGCTGAACCGGGAGATCGTGCTCGAGAACGACGCGGTCGTCGGCTCGGTCAACGCCAACCTGCGCCACTACCAGGCCGCCGCCGACGCGCTGGCCGCCGCCGACACCGACTGGCTGCGGCAGCTGATCACCACCCGGATCCCGCTCGCCGACGCCCCCGCCGCCTTCGAGCAGCCGCCGGCCCAGGACGTGAAGGTGGTCGTCACGCTCACCGACGACCTGCCCTGACCGGCCGGCGCACTCCGTCCGGATGGGGGCGCCTCGCGGCGGAGCCGTGGGGCACCCAGGCACGCCGAGTCGGCGCTCGTTGACACCGGGCGTACGCCGAGTCGGCGCTCGTTGACACCGGGGTACGTCGGGAAGCCCCGACGATCCGGGACCCTCTGCCCTACCGGGGACCGCCACCCGAGTCGACGCTGGACCCGTTCCCGTCGAGCAGGAGGCGGCGCCATGGCCCGCACGCACACCCCTCACTTCCTCCGGGGCCGGCACCGGAAGACCGTCCCGGCCACCACCGCGACAACCCCCACGACGACGGTGGCCGCACCCCCGGTCCCCACCACCGCCCCCGCACCGGACGCCCCGGCCCCGGCCGCAGGCGCGCCGGCTCCGGCAGGAGCCGTGACGGCAACACCAGCCCCCGCAGCCACGCCGGCCACCCGCGCCACCCCGGAGGCGTTCCACTACGACGACCGGGCCCGGCTCGCGTCGTACCGCCGCACCGCGCCGCGCCCACCCGCAGGCCAGGCCGGCGCCTGGCTGGTGCTCCTGGTGACGCTGACGGTGCTGTACGCCCAGTGGGCGCTCTTCCCGCAGAACGCCCGGGCCCAGTCCGACGCCAACTGGGCGCTGGGCTTCGCGATCATCTCGATGGGAGGCGCGCTGCGGATCCTGGTCGGCAACCCCGGGCGGCACCTGGTCTCGGTGGCGGCGATCCTCGTCTCCGGCGTCGGGCTCGTGCTCCGCGCGTTCCTCGTCACCGGGGGCGTGGACAGCTGGGTGCTGGTCTACGAGGGGGTCTGCGGCGCCCTGCTGCTGCTCGGCGGGCTGATGGTGCTGCGCTCGCCCGTGCTGGAGCCCGACCCGCCCGCCACCGATCCCTGGGGCTGACCCGGGCCCAGCCCCGGCACCCACCGGTGGCAGTTCGCCCCGCCGGCGCCGGCCGACCCGCGTGAACGGGCGCCCCCGGGCGCGAACTGCCACGCCTGAGTGCCGCCCCAGCCGCACGGCCACGCACCCCCGGTGTGTGCGCGAGCGCATACAGCCCCGACCCGCCGGGTACCTCACCTCGCACACGTCAGCGAGGGGAGGCGGCCGTGCCGGCTGAGGGGAAGACCGAGGACACCAGCAGCACCACGTCGTTCGTGGGAGGGATGCGCGAGAGCGGCAACGGGCTGCTGGTCCGCATCAGCGTGATCGCCGCGATCGGCGGCCTGCTGTTCGGCTACGACACCGGCGTCATCTCGGGGGCGCTGCTCTACATCAAGGACGACCTGCACGCCGGCACCCTGGAGCAGCAGGCGATCGTCTCGGTGCTGCTGATCGGCGCGATGCTCGGCGCGATCGCCTCGGGCTACCTCGCCGACCGGATCAGCCGACGGTGGACCAAGGTGATCTCCGGAGCCGTGTACGTCGTGGGCGCGCTCGGCTGCGCGTTCGCGGTCAACGCGCCGATGCTGATCGCGTTCCGCTTCGTGCTCGGCCTCTCGGTCGGCACGGCGTCGTTCGTGTCCCCGCTGTACATCTCGGAGGTCTCCCCGCCGAAGGTCCGCGGCGGCCTGGTCTCCTTCAACCAGCTCGCGGTCACCTCGGGGATCCTGCTCGCCTACATCGTGGACTTCCTCTTCAAGGACGCCGCCAACAACTGGCGCTGGATGCTGGGCGTCGCCGCGATCCCGGGCGCGGTGCTGGCGATCGGCATGCTGACCGTGCCGCACACCCCGCGCTGGCTGATGAGCAACGGCCAGCGCGACCGCGCCCGCGACACCCTCGAGAAGCTCCGGGACGGCGACGAGAACGCCGACATCGACCAGGAGATCGAGGACATCGAGGAGGCCAACCGCCGCGAGGGCGACACCAAGGTGCGCGAGCTGCTCAAGCCCCGGATCCGGCCGCTGCTGCTGGTCGGCCTGTCACTGGCGCTCTTCCAGCAGTTCGTCGGCGTCAACACCGTCATCTACTACGCGCCGACGATCCTCAAGGACACCGGCCTGACCAACTCCTCCTCGGTCACCCAGACGGTCTTCGTCGGGGTCACCAACGTGGTGTTCACGATCGTGGCGGTGCTGCTGCTCGACAAGGTCGGGCGCCGCAAGCTGCTGCTCACCGGGGTCGCCGGGCTGACGGTCGCGCTCGGGGTGCTCGCGGCGTACTTCTGGTCCAGCACGCTGCAGCAGAACGCGTCGTACCTCGCCCTCGGCGGCCTGCTGCTCTACATCGCCTCGTTCGCCGTCGGCCTCGGCCCGGTGTTCTGGCTGATGATCTCGGAGATCTTCCCGATCGGCGTGCGCTCGGCGGCGATGTCGGTGTCCACGGTCGCCAACTGGGGCGCGAACTTCCTGGTCGCCGCCACCTTCCTGAGCCTGTCCGGCGCGATCACCCGCCAGGGCACGTTCCTGCTGTACGCCGGGATCGCCGTGGTCGCGTTCCTGGTCTTCGCCGCCCGGGTCCCGGAGACCAGCGGCCGCTCGCTGGAGGAGATCCAGAGCGAGATCGTCGACTGACGCCCGGGGCGCCCGGGATTCGCCGGGAAGGGCGAGTTTGCGACCGCCCGCACGGGTTACCGCCCAGACATCGCGCCGGCGCACCGGGCGCCGGCCCCGAGCCGAAAGGACCCCCATGAGCGACTCCGCTGTGGACCGCGCGAACGCCGCGGGACTGCCCGAGGGCGACGTCATCCGCATCCTGCTCGAGCAGCACGCCCGAGTCCGTGAGCTGTTCGACGACGTGACCACCGCCGTGGGCGAGCACCGCCAGCAGGCGTTCGACGAGCTGCGCGCGCTGCTCGCCGTGCACGAGACGGCCGAGGAGATGATCCTGCGCCCGGTCTCCTCCGACGCCGCGGGCGAGTCGGTGACCGACGCCCGCAACGAGGAGGAGGCCGAGGCCAACGAGGTGCTCAAGCGGCTGGAGAAGCTGGACGTCGACAGCGACGAGTTCTCCTCGCTCCTCGCGGAGTTCCGCGCTTCCGTCGAGGAGCACGCCGAGGCCGAGGAGACCGAGGAGTTCCCCCACGTGCTGAAGACCTGCGACGAGGACGAGCGCCGGTCGATGGGCACGAGGCTGCGGGCGGCCGAGTCCGTGGCGCCGACCCACCCGCACCCCTCGAGCGCCGGCTCGCCCGCCGCCCAGTGGACCGTCGGTCCGTTCGCCTCGCTGGTGGACCGGACCCGGGACCTGATCGGCAAGGCCACCGGCTGACCCCCAGCCGGCTGGGGCCCAGCCGGCTGGGCCCCATCGGGTCGTGTGCCTGGCAACGCCGCCGCGTTCCTGGGCACACGACCCGATTCTGTGCCGCACCGCATACATGCCTCAGCGCACGGGTACCGCCCGGCCACGCGAGCAGCGCGAGAGCCAAGCGAGAGGGAGGGGTGCCGTGTCGATCACCACCGGTCAGCAGGGCCAGCAGGGCCAGGGCCAGCACGGCGAGGACCAGGGCCAGGACGACCGCCTGCAGCGGGCCGAGCAGTTGTTGCGGGAACGCGTCGACGGCGAGGTGGCCTTCGACGCCGGCACCCGCGCGGCGTACTCCACCGACGCCTCGGACTTCCGCCAGGTCCCCCTCGGCGTCGTGACGCCCCGGACCACGGACGACGCCGCCGAGGCGGTCCGGGTCTGCCACGAGCTCGGCCTCCCCCTGGTGAGCCGGGGCGGTGGCACCAGCCTGGCCGGGCAGTGCTGCAACGAGGCGATCGTCATCGACTTCACCCGGCACTGCCACCGCCTGCTCGAGGTCGACGAGGACAACAGGACCGCCTGGGTCGAGCCCGGCATCGTGCTCGACGAGCTCAACCGCCAGCTCGCCGACACCGGCCTGCGCTACGGCCCGGAGCCCTCGACCCACCCGAACTGCACGATCGGCGGGATGATCGGCAACAACTCCTGCGGCGCCACCGCGCAGCGCACCGGCAAGGTGGTCGACAACCTGGTCGCGCTCGACGTGATGCTCCACGACGGCACCCGGTTCACCGCGAGGAAGCTCGACGACGACCAGTACGCCGCGGTCGCGACCCGGCCCGGCCGGGTCGCCGAGATCCACCAGGCGCTGCGCCGGCTCAGGGACGACCACGGCGACCTGATCCGCGAGCGCTACCCCGACATCCCGCGACGGGTCTCCGGCTACAACCTCGACTCGCTGCTGCCCGAGCACGGCTTCGACGTCGCCGGCCTGCTGGTCGGCAGCGAGGCCACGCTGGTCACGGTGCTGCGCGCCCAGCTCACCCTGGTGCCGGTGGTCAAGGCCCGGACCCTGGTCGTGCTCGGCTACCCCGACATCGCGACCGCCGCCGACGCGGTGCCCGCGATCGTCGAGCACGAGCCGATCGCGCTGGAGGGCGTGGACCACTACCTGGTCCACGACCAGCAGCTCAAGGGCATGAACGGCGAGGCGCTCGACGAGCTGCCCGAGGGCACCGGCTTCCTGATGGTGCAGTTCGGCGGGGAGGACGTCGAGGAGTCCGACCGCTACGCCCGCGAGTGCGTCAAGGACCTCGAGGGGCGCGGGCTGGCCCCGGACGTCGCGTTCTACGACGACCCGGCCAGGGAGCACGAGCTCTGGATGGTCCGCGAGTCCGGGCTCGGCGCCACCGCCCACGTCCCCCACCGGCCGGACACCTACCCGGGCTGGGAGGACTCCGCGGTCCCGATCGACCGGGTCGGCGACTACCTGCGCGACCTGCGCCGGCTCTACGAGGAGTTCGGCTACGCCAGCGAGACCGGCCCCTCGCTCTACGGGCACTTCGGGCAGGGCTGCGTGCACACCCGGATCCCGTTCGACCTGACCACGACCGAGGGCGTCGCGACCTACCGCCGGTTCGTGGAGACCGCCGCCGACCTCGTCGCCCGGTACGGCGGCTCGCTGTCCGGCGAGCACGGCGACGGCCAGAGCCGCGGCGAGCTGCTGCCGAGGATGTTCGGCGAGGAGGTCGTGGACCTGTTCGGCCGGCTCAAGGCGCTCTTCGACCCCGACGACCTGATGAACCCCGGCAAGCTGGTCCGCCCCGACAACGCCACCCCGCCGCTCGGGCTCGACGACAACCTCCGCCTGGGCGGGCACTGGGCGCCCCGGCAGCCGCTGCCGCTGTTCTTCGACTACCCCGAGGACGACCACTCCTTCACCCAGGCCGCGAACCGGTGCGTCGGCGTCGGCAAGTGCCGCCAGCTCAGCCACGAGGGCGGGGCGGTGATGTGCCCGTCGTACCAGGCGACCGGCGACGAGCGGCACGCCACCCGGGGCCGCGCCCGGCTGCTGTTCGAGATGCTCGACGGCCACGCCGACGGGCCGATCAAGGACGGCTGGCGCTCGGAGGAGGTCAAGGAGGCCCTCGACCTCTGCCTGGCCTGCAAGGGCTGCAAGACCGACTGCCCGGCCAACGTCGACATGGCGACCTACAAGGCGGAGTTCCTCGCCCACCACTACGCCGGCCGGCTGCGGCCGCGCGCGGACTACGCGACCGGCTACCTGCCGCTCGCCGCCCGCGCGATCGAGAAGGCCCGGCTCGCACCGGCGGTCAACCGGGCCGCGAGCATCACCCCGCTGCGCAAGCTCGCCTCGAAGGCCGCCGGGCTCGAGGACCGCGACCCGCCGGAGTTCGCGGCCACCTCGCTGCAGCGCTGGTGGGCCGAGCGCACCGACACGCCCGAGCCGGGCAGGCAGGGCACGAGGGGCCGGGTGCTGCTCTGGCCGGACACCTTCACCAACTACTTCCACCCGCACGTCGGCCAGGCCGCGGTGACCGTGCTCGAGGACGCCGGCTGGGAGGTCGACATCCCCACCGAGCCGCTGTGCTGCGGGCTGACCTGGATCTCCACCGGCCAGCTGAAGACCGCGAAGAAGCAGCTGCGCAGGACCGTCGACGCGCTCGCGCCGCACGTCCGCGACGGCGGGTTCGTGGTCGGCATGGAGCCGAGCTGCACGGCGGTCTTCCGCTCCGACGCCCCGGACCTGCTGGGCGACCACCCCGACGTACGCCGGCTCCGCGACCACACGGTCACCTTCGCCGAGCTGCTGACCCAGCACACCGACGGCTGGGAGCCGCCCCGCCTCGACCCGCAGCAGCAGCGCAAGGGCCTCGCGCAGGTGCACTGCCACCAGCACGCGGTGCTCGGGTGGGACGCCGACAAGCAACTGCTCGAGAAGGCCGGCGTCGACGCCGAGCGGCTGGAGTCCGGCTGCTGCGGCCTGGCCGGCAACTTCGGCTTCACCGCCGGGCACGGCGAGGTCTCCGAGGCCTGCGCCGAGCAGGTGCTGCTGCCGGCGCTGCGGGAGGCCGACGACGACACGGTCGTGCTCGCCGACGGGTTCTCCTGCCGCACCCAGATCCACCAGCTCGACTCCGGCGGCAAGGAGGGCCGGCACGTCGCCGAGGTGCTGGCCGACGCCGTGCGTCGCGGGCGCCGACCCGACCCCAGCCACTGATCGTCCGAACCGTCCACCACCGAAGGAGGCACCTCATGACCACCGTCGCCGACCAGCTGCTCTCCCGCCTGCGGGAGTGGGGCGTGGACCAGGTCTTCGGCTACCCCGGGGACGGCATCAACGGCATCCTCGGCGCGTTCAGCCGGGCCGACGACCAGCCGCGGTTCATCCAGGCCCGGCACGAGGAGATGAGCGCGTTCGAGGCCGTCGGCTACGCGAAGTTCTCGGGCAACCCGGGCATCTGCATGGCCACCTCCGGCCCGGGTGCGGTGCACCTGCTCAACGGGCTCTACGACGCCAAGCTCGACCACGTCCCGGTCGTCGCGATCGTCGGCCAGACCAACCGGACCGCGATGGGCGGCTCCTACCAGCAGGAGGTCGACCTGCTGAGCCTGTTCAAGGACGTCGCCAGCGACTACGTGCAGATGGTGACGGTCCCCGAGCAGCTGCCCAACGTGCTGGACCGGGCGATCCGGGTGGCGATGACCCGGCACGCGCCCACCGCGATCATCATCCCCAACGACGTGCAGGAGCTGGAGTACTCCCCGCCGCAGCACGAGTTCAAGATGGTGCCCTCCAGCATGGGGATCAGCTGGCCGAGCGCCACCCCGGACGACCACGCGCTGCAGCAGGCCGCCGAGGTGCTGAACGCCGGGAAGCGGGTCGCGCTGCTGGTCGGGCAGGGCGCCCGCGGCGCGGCCGGGGAGATCACCGAGGTGGTCGACCTGCTGGGCGCCGGCGTGGCCAAGGCGCTGCTCGGCAAGGACGTGCTCTCCGACGAGCTGCCGTGGGTGACCGGCGCGATCGGGCTGCTGGGCACCCGGCCGAGCTACGAGATGATGCAGGGCTGCGACACGCTGCTGACGATCGGGTCGAGCTTCCCCTACACCCAGTTCATGCCCGATCTCGACCAGGCCCGCGCCGTACAGATCGACATCGACGGCACGATGATCGGGATGCGCTACCCCTACGAGGTCAACCTCGTCGGCGATGCGGCGGCCACGCTGCGGGCGCTGATCCCGCTGCTGGAGCGCAAGACCGACCGGTCCTGGCACGAGGACCTCTGCCAGAGCGTGGAGAAGTGGTGGGCCACGATGGAGGACGAGGCGCACGTCTCGGCCGACCCGGTGAACCCGATGCGTATCTTCTGGGAGTTCTCCAAGCAGGCGCCCACCGACGCGATCATCGCCGCCGACAGCGGCTCCTCGGCCAACTGGTACGCCCGCCACATCCGGTTCCGCGCCGCGATGCGCGGCTCGCTGTCGGGCAACCTGGCCACGATGGGCCCGGCCGTGCCGTACGCGATCGGCGCGAAGTTCGCCCACCCCGGCCGCCCGGCGATCGCCTTCGAGGGGGACGGGGCGATGCAGATGAACGGGCTGGCCGAGCTGATCACGATCGCCCGCCACTGGCAGACCTGGGAGGACCCGCGGCTGGTGGTGTGCGTGCTGCACAACAACGACCTGAACCAGGTCACCTGGGAGCTGCGCGCGATGGGCGGCACCCCGAAGTTCGTGGAGAGCCAGGGCCTGCCGGAGGTCTCGTACGCCGGGTTCGCCGGCTCGCTCGGCCTGGGCTCGCTCGAGGTGAAGGACCCCGAGGAGCTGGCCGGCGCGTGGGAGACCGCCCTGAACGCCGACCGCCCCTACGTGCTCGACGTGCACTGCGACCCGGACATCCCGCCGATCCCCCCGCACGCCACCCTCGACCAGATGACCTCGTCGGCGAAGGCGCTGATCAAGGGCGACCCGAGCCGCTGGGGCGTGATGAAGGAGGGCATCAAGACCAAGGCCCAGGAGTTCCTCCCCCACCACGACCACGACTGACCCCTCCGGACAGTCCCCGCCGTTCGACACCCCGGGCGCACCTCCGGCAGGTGCCGAACGGCGGGGCTACCGCCACCGATCGCTGGTCGAGGTGCGAGGCGCGCCAGCGCCGAGCCTCGACCGCAACGAAGGGCAGGGCAGCAACCACGGACACCCCCATCCACCACCTCGAGACCTGGACCGGGACGATCCCGACCGACGCCCCGGAGGGCGACGGCACGCTGACCTGGGACAGCACCACGATCGTGCTGGTCCAGGCCCGGGCCGGGGGCGAGACCGGGCTGGGCTGGACCTACGCCCCGGCCGCGGCGGCGCAGGTCGTGGACGGCCTGCTGGCCGAGGTGGTGAACGGCCGCGATGCCCTGGCCCCGGAGTCGGCCAACGAGGCGATGGTCCGGGCGGTCCGCAACGCGGGCCGCCCGGGCCTGGTCGGCATGGCGATCTCCGCGGTCGACGTAGCCCTGTGGGACCTCGCCGCCAGGCTGCAGGGCGTGCCGCTGCACCGGCTCTGGGGCGTCGATCCGCGGCCGGTGGAGGTCTACGGCAGCGGCGGCTTCACGACGTACGACGACGACCGGCTGCGCGCCCAGGTCGAGGGCTGGCGCGAGCTGGGGCTGCGCCGGGTGAAGATCAAGATCGGCGAGTCCTGGGGCACCCGCGTGGAGCGCGACCTGGAGCGGACCGCGCTGGCCGGGAAGGTCGCCGGCGACGCGGACCTGTTCGTGGACGCAAACGGCGGCTTCTCCGCCGGCCGGGCGATCCGGGTCGGTCGGGCGCTGGACGACCTGGGGGTGGTCTGGTTCGAGGAGCCGATCACCTCCGACGACCTGCCCGGGCTGGCCCGGGTGCGCGACGGGGTGGCCGCCGACGTCACCGCCGGCGAGTACGGCTACGACCTCACCTACTTCGAGCGGATGGCGCCGACCGTCGACTGCCTGCAGGTCGACGTGACCCGCTGCGGCGGCTACACCGAGTGGCGCCGGGTCGCCGCGACGGCCCACGCGCTGCACGTGCCGCTGAGCGGCCACTGCGCGCCGTACCTCTCCCTCCCGGTCGCCGCCGCCTCCCCCGGCCTGCGGCACCTGGAGTGGTTCCACGACCACGTGCGGATCGAGCAGCGGCTCTTCGACGGCTGCCCGGATCCCACGGACGCGCACCTGGCACCCAGCGACGCCCCCGGCCACGGCCTCACCCTCAAGCACCCCCACCGGTGATCGAGGTGCGAGGAGCGCCAGCGACGAGCCTCGAGATCCCCCACACACGCAGGTGAGAACGGAGCCCCTACTGGGTACGGAACTGATTGCCCCACCGCACAGAAAGGCCCACCCCCATGTCTGAGCACAAGCACCACCCCACCGTGAAGCCCCGCGGCGTCTGGCTCGGTCTCATCCTCGCCCTGGCCGGCGCGGTCGTGATCGGCCTCGGCGTCGCGTTCAGCTCGTGGATCTGGGCCATCGCCGGGATCGTCGTGCTGGTCGTCGGCGGGGCCGCCGCGATCCGCGGTGGCGTGATGTACGACGCGCACCGGGTCTCGGCCGCGGACGAGGTGAAGCAGGCGGTGCACGGCGAGAAGCGCGAGGGCGTCCAGCCGGGCGCGATGATCGAGGACCCGAGGGTGCAGCGGAAGTCCCGCGACCTCGACGAGCTGCGCAGGCTCGAGGAGCACAGCTCGATGGCCGCGCCGCGACCGCCGTTGGCCAATGCCGGAGCGGTCATCGTGGTGCTGGTCGGGGTGTTCCTGCTGTTCGCCCAGTGGGACCTCTACCCGATCGGCCACGAGGCGCAGACCAACGCGAACTGGGCCCTGGGCTTCGCGATCCTCTCCTCGGCCGGCGCGATGCGCATCCTGTTCGGCCAGCCGGGCCGTCACCTGCTCTCGACCTTCGCGATGCTGCTCTGCGGCGTCGGACTCGTCCTGCGCGGGTTCCTGGCCGGCCACGAGATCGGCTCGACCGCCGGCGCCGAGGTGGTCTGCGGCGGGCTGCTGCTGTTCAGCGGCCTCCTGGCGCTGGTCTCCCCCGGCAAGCGCCTGGAGCAGCTGCCGGCCCAGCGCGAGCCGGACCGGGTGACCCTCCCCCGACAGCACGCCGCGCACTGACGACGCCCTCATCCGATGGGCCCAACAACGTCGCGGAGGTGCCCGGTAGGCCGCTGTCGAGTCCACCTTGAACGGTTCCTGCCTCGCCCGGGACAACCACAGAACCGGACCGGACCAACCGGTCCCCCGTCGGCTCAGGTCCCCCGCGAGGGCCGCAGCTCCTCTCGATGGGTGTCAGTCGCGCGAGCCACCGATCGACGAGGCGTGACCCCGCGGCAGCGGTACGGCGACCAGCTCGTCCGCGGGCGTGTTGTCGGGCAGCGTGGCCATCACCGTCATGTCGTCGCTGGCCGAGGGGTCGATCCAGACCCGGGACGCGCCGGCACTGAGCAGCGCGGCCTCGACGGCGGTGAGCACCTCGTCGACCACCTGGGTCCGCTGCGGGACGTGCAGGGTGAGGATGCGGCGCTCTCGGGCGAAGTTCGTCGCGGGGATCATGCAGTGATCAACGAGCCCGACCCCGGTCAGTGACGGCCGGCGATCAAGCCATCTCGGTGACGCGCCTCTCGATGGGCTCCGCGCCCTCCGCCGCGGCGAAGGCGCGGCCGACCAGGACCGCCAGTGGGAGGGGCACCACGAACCACAGGATCACGGGCCCACCTCCAGAAGCGATCACTCCTGGGCCGCGGCTCAGCCGCGACCGCGCGCCCTCGGCAGACCGTCCTCGTCGACCGCGCGTGGGGCGGGCACCTCGCCGTTGACATTTCCGGCGGATTCGGGGAAGTCGGCCAGCACCGTGAGATCGGCCGTGGACGCGGGGTCGATCCAGACCTTCTCGGCCCCGACCTCGACCAGCGCGTGCTCGAGGGAGCTCAGCACGTCGTCCAGCACCGTCTTGCCGACGGGCGCATGGAGGGTGAGGATCCTACGGGTCGTCATGGCCCCCGCCTTCTTCGTGGTCACGGAGCAAGGACTCCTCGACACACGCGAAGCATCGGCCCGAGAAGCCGACTCCAGCCTACTCCTCCCCGGCGAGGCGCGAGGGGAGCAGCCGAGATCGAGCTACCGGCGCTCCTCGCCCGGACCACCGGTGCGCGGGGCGAAGTCCGCCATCACGACCATGTCGGGGCTCCAGGTGCCGTCGATCCAGACCCGCGAGGCGCCGCTGCTGTGGAGCGCGTCCTCGATCCCCGTCAGCAGCGCGTTGAGCGCCGCCTCGGGGACGGGCGAGTGCACGGTGACGATCTTGCGCGTTCCGGCCAATGCCAGCACCTCTCCAGTCGAACGATCCGCCCCGACCGAGGGCGGCATCATGGGCACGTCCTCATCTCGAGCGCGCCCTCAATCCCCCGTGCAACCGCCGCACTCTAGCCGCACTCGGCACGGACAGGTGCGTCGGTACCGCTAACGACCCTGCTGTCGCGCCGACCCGGCACAATCAGCGCATGCCGAGCGCGCTGATCACCGGGATCACCGGCCAGGACGGCCTCTACCTGGCCGAGCTCCTGCTGGCCAAGGGGTACGACGTCCACGGGCTGATCCGCGGCCAGAACAACCCCAAGCGGGGCCTCGTCGAGAAGCTGCTGCCCGAGGTGAGACTCCACAACGGCGACCTCACCGACCAGTCGAGCCTGCTCCGGGCGCTGCGCGACGCCGGACCGGACGAGGTCTACAACCTCGGGGCGGTCTCCTTCGTGGCCTACTCCTGGGAGAACGCCCACCTCACCACCGACGTCACGGCCAAGGGCGTGCTCAGCCTGCTCGAGGCGGTGCGGCTGCACGGCGGTTACCGGGAGGGGGGCGACGGGGCCGGGGGCGTCCGGTTCTACCAGGCGTCGAGCTCGGAGATGTTCGGCAAGGTGCAGGAGTCGCCGCAGCACGAGCGGACCCTGCTCTGGCCACGGTCGCCGTACGGCGTGAGCAAGGTCTTCGGGCACCACATGACGATCAACTACCGCGAGTCCTACGGCCTGCACGCCTCCTCCGGCATCCTGTTCAACCACGAGTCGCCGCGGCGCGGCCCGGAGTTCGTGACCCGCAAGATCAGCCAGGCGGTGGCGCGGATCCACCTCGGCCTGCAGGACGAGCTGGTGCTCGGCAACCTCGACGCCCAGCGGGACTGGGGGTTCGCCGGCGACTACGTCGAGGCGATGTGGCTGATGCTCCAGCAGCCGGCCGCCGACGACTACGTGGTCGCCACCGGCGAGACCCACTCCATCCGCGACTTCCTCGACGAGGCCTTCGGCCACGTGGGCGTGACCGACTGGACCCCCTACGTGCGCCAGGACCCGCGGTTCATGCGCCCGGCCGAGGTCGACCACCTCGTCGGCGACGCCGGCAAGGCCCGCGAGGTGCTCGGCTGGAAGCCGAGGGTGGCCTTCCGCGAGCTGGTCGCGATGATGGTCGAGGCCGACCTCGAGGCCACCCGGCAGGGCTGGTGAGCGTGGTCCGCGCATTCGTCACCGGCGCCACCGGCCAGGACGGCAGCTACCTCGTCGAGCGGCTGCTGGCCGAGGGCGTCGAGGTGCACGCACTCCTGCACCCCGGTGACCGGCCGCCGCCCGGCGGCCCGGAGGGCGTGGAGATCCACCGAGAGGACCTCACCGAGATCGGCGCCGTACGCCGGCTGCTCGTCGACCTGGCCCCGGACGAGGTCTACAACCTCGCCGCTCTCAGCTCCGTGGCCCGCTCCTGGGCGGAGCCGGACCTGACCGCGCGCGTCAACGGAGCTGCCGCGGCGGCGCTCCTGGAGTCGGCCTGGCAGGCGCAGGAGAAGGCCGGCCGGCCGGTGCGGGTCGTCCAGGCCTCCAGCGCGGAGATGTTCGGGGTGCCGGTCACCAGTCCGCAGGACGAGGAGACCCCCCTGCGTCCGGTGAACCCCTACGGCGCGGCCAAGGCGTACGCCCACCTGATGGTCGGCGTCTACCGCCGCAGGGGTCTGCACGCGGTCGGCGCGATCCTCTACAACCACGAGTCGCCGCGCCGGCCGCCCGAGTTCGTCACGCGCAAGATCACCGCCGCCGTGGCGGCGATCGCCCGCGGCCGTGCCGACCGGCTGCAGCTCGGCAACCTCGACGCCCGGCGCGACTGGGGCTGGGCCCCCGACCACGTCGACGCGATGGTGCGGGCGGCCCGCGCCGACCTCGCACGCGACTACGTCGTCGCCACCGGCACCTCCCACTCCGTCCACGACTTCGTCGCCGCCGCCTTCGCCCACGCCGGAGTCGGCGACTGGCCGCCCCTGGTGGGTGTCGACACCGACCTCCTGCGGCCGCAGGAGGCCCCGGAGCTGGTCGGCGACGCGACGCGGGCACGCCGGGAGCTGGGCTGGGCACCCACGCTGGGCTTCGAGGAGCTCGTGGGCCGGATGGTCGACGCCGACCTGGCCCGGCTGGAGGCCGAGCCCGCCCGTGACGCGTAGCGCCGCGATCCGGCGGTGCCGGCTCGTGGTTGCCGGCGGCACCCGGAGCGCAAGAATGGTTCCATGACCAGCGACTGGCACGAGAAGCTCCGGGGCAGTGGCTACCGGCTGACGCCCCAGCGCGAGCTGATCCTGCGCGCGGTCGAGGAGCTCGGGCACGCCACCCCCGACGAGGTGCTGGCCCGGGTCAGGCAGCAGTCCTCGGCGGTCAACGTCTCGACGGTCTACCGCACGCTCGAGGTGCTCGAGGAGCTCGGCCTGGTCCGCCACGCCCACCTCAGCGACCGGGCCCCGACCTACCACTCGGTGAGCGACCACGAGCACTTCCATCTGGTCTGCCGGAATTGTCACCGCATCGTGTCCGTTGACCCAGAGGTGCTCGCCGCGCTGCGCGAGCGGTTGCGGGCCGAGCACGGGTTCACGGTCGACGTGGGCCACCTGACCGTCTTCGGAAGGTGTGAGAACTGTGAGTGACCGCAGCCAGCTGCTGGACCTGCCCGGGGCCGTCGCCGGCGACGGCATCGACGCTCCCGTGGCGGCGCACTACGGCTCGTTCAACCTCGAGCAGCGCACGCTGGAGTCCGGCGAGGGGTTCGTGGACCTCTCCCACCGCGACGTCATCCGGGTCGAGGGCCCCGACCGGCTGACCTGGCTGCACTCGCTGACCTCGCAGTACTTCCTCGACCTGCCGCCGAAGAGGTGGATCGGTGCGCTGGTCCTCAGCCCGCAGGGCCACGTCGAGCACGCCTTCTACGGCTACGACGACGGCGAGGCGTTCCTCGCCCACACCGAGCCGGGCCAGGGGGCGGCGCTGGTGGAGTTCCTGGACCGGATGCGCTTCATGATGCGTGTCGAGGTCACCGGCGTCACCGCCGACCTCGCTGTCACCTGGCGTCCCAAGCCGCACGGGACTGCGGACGATCGCGTGGGGAACAGCGAGCAGGATCGCAGGTCGGGCAGCGAGCGTAGCGAGACCGACCTGCCCGTACCGAACGCCTTCTACGCCAACTACGACCTCATCCCCCGCGACCAGCTGACCACGTACGCCGAGGCCGCCGGCCCGGCCTGCGGCCTGTGGGCGTTCGAGGCGCTGCGCATCGCCGCCGGTGAGCCGCGTCTGGGCCTGGACACCGACCAGCGCACGATCCCCAACGAGGCCGGCTGGGTCGGCCCGGCGGTGCACCTCGACAAGGGCTGCTACCGCGGCCAGGAGACCGTCGCACGGGTCCACAACCTGGGGCGCCCGCCGCGACGCCTGACGCTGCTCCACTTGGACGGGTCGGAGAACCGCCTCCCTGCCGCCGGCGCCGAGCTCACCAACGGGGAGAAGGTGGTCGGCTTCGTGGGCACCTCGGCCCGCCACCACGAGCTCGGCCCGATCGCGCTGGCGATGGTCAAGCGCAACGTCCCCCCGGACGCGCAGCTCGAGGTCGACGGCCTCACCGCCGCCCAGGAGGTGCTGGTCGACCCCGAGGTCGGCCTGCACGTCCGGCCACTGCGGTAGGTCCGGGCGGTGACGATCCCCAACTTGGCGTAGCGGCGGCCGCGGACCCGCCGGACGTCCGAGGGTGGACCTAGGTTCACGATGTGGAACGAGTCCTGGTCACCGGTGGCGCCGGGTTCATCGGCGCCAACTTCGTCCACCACCTGGCCGCGCACACCGACGCCCGGGTCACGGTGCTCGACAAGCTCACCTCCGCCGCCAGCACCGAGGCGCTGGTCGGGCTGCCCGGGTCCCGGGTGCGGCTGGTGCCCGGGGACATCACCCACCCCGACGTCGTCGAGCCGCTGGTGGCGATGCACGACACCGTGGTGCACTTCGCCGCGGAGTCGCACAGCGACAACTTGATGACCCAGCCGGCACCGTTCGTGACCACCAACGTGCTGGGCACGTTCACGCTGCTGGAGGCGGTCCGGCGCACAGGCGCGCGCTTCCACCACGTTTCCACCGACGAGGTGTACGGCGACCTGCCGCTCGACGACCCGGCGCGGTTCACCGAGGAGACCCCCTACCGCCCGAGCAGCCCCTACTCGGCCTCCAAGGCCAGCTCGGACCACCTGGTCCGCGCCTGGGTGCGGAGCTTCGGGGTGCGGGCCACGATCTCGAACTGCTCCAACAACTACGGCCCCTGGCAGCACGTGGAGAAGTTCATCCCCCGCCAGATCACGACCCTGATCGACCGGGGCCGGCCACGGGTCTACGGTGCGGGCTGCCACGTGCGCGACTGGATCCACGTCGACGACCACTGCGCGGCGATCCTGGCCGTCCTGCAGACCGGCCGGATCGGCGAGACGTACCTGGTCGGCGCGGACGGCGAGCGCAACACCCTCGAGGTGGTGCGGACCCTGCTGCGCCTCTTCGACCGCGACCCCGACGACTACGACACGGTCCTCGACCGGGTCGGCCACGACCTGCGCTACGCGATCGATGCCGCCAAGATCGGCCGCGAGCTCGGCTGGAAGCCCCAGCACGCGGACTTCGAGGCGGGCCTGGCGACCACGGTCGACTGGTACCGCCTCCACGAGCCGTGGTGGCGCCGGCACAAGGCGGCCAGCGAGGCGGCCTACGCGGCGGTGGGGCAATGAACGCCGCGACCCAGGCGGCAGTCGACCCCGCGGTGCCCCGCTGAGCGTGGAGGAGACGGCTCTGCGGGGTGCTGGTGCAACGGCTCCCGCCCACCACGACCCGCGCGGCCGGTTCAGGGAGGCCTGACCGCGCCGCTCGATGACCGCACTCGGGCTGCGCTGGGCGGTCAGCGGCGGCGACTCAAGGAGGCGAGCGCGGGACGGACGTCGGCGAGATAGACGAAGGCGGCGATCGTGAACGCAAGGCTCAGCAGGTTGATCGGTGAGGACCGCAGCATCAGAAGCTGAAGCACCAGCCCGAGGCCTAGGATGATCGTCCACGCCGGCTTGGTCAGCTTGTTCGCCGCCGTGTAGTGCTGTCCGGACCAGGTCAGGGAGTTGACGAACGCATAGACCTTGACCACGAGCAGGACCAGGTCCACGACCAACACGATCCCGAGCTCGAGGGCGAAGACGTGAAGCATCCCCTCAGCCTACCGTTGTCGGCGCTCCTTCCGGGGCTCCGTTGGTCGAGGTGCGAAGGCGCCCAGCGCCGAGCCTCGGGACCCGGTGACACGAAAGACCCCCGGAACCGCACGGCTCCGAGGGTCTCGCGCTGTCAGAACAGCCTCAGCTGCTCATCACGGGGTGCTCTTCAGTCACCGACCTTCTCGGCGGCCTCGGTCGCCGCCGTGGCGGCGTTCGACGCGGTGGTCTTCGCCGCGGTGGCGGTGGCCTTCGCGGAGGGCTTCGCCGGCGACTTCTTGGCGGTGGTCGAGGCCTTCTTGGCCGTCGACCTGGCGCCGGAGGAAGCCTTCTTCGTCGTCTTCCTGGCGGTCTTCTTCGCCTGTGTGGTGGTCGTCTTGGCCTTCGCGGTGGTGGTCCTGGCCGCGGTCGTGGTGGCCTTGGTCGACTCCTGGCCGCGGATCCGGCCGACGAGCGTCTCGCCACGCTTGGCCAGGCCCTCGTAGGCGCCGGAAACGGTGGCGACGTTCTCGTTCAGCAGCGCCTGCACGCGGCTGGGCAGCTCACGGGCCTCGGTCTGCAGCTCGGCGACGCGGGACTCGATGGCGGCGCGGCGGGCCTTGGCGTCCCTGGACAGCGCCTCGACACGCGAGTTGACCGTGGTGAGCGCCTGGTCGCGCAGCGCCTGCGGCTTCACGTCCAGCCCGGAGACGCTCTTCTGGACGTCGGCGACGCGGGTCTGCACACCGGTGACGTAGCCGCGGACGTACTCCACGGCGAGGTCGGTGACGCCCACGCCGGCGTAGAGCGGGCGGGTGGCTTCGGTCTTGATGTCGAACTTGGTCTTGGCCATGTCGATCACTCCTTGGAGGGGTTGTCGGATTCGCTCTCGGTCCGGGTGTTGAGCGCGAGGAACGACGCGTAGACGTCGAGCAGCGATTGCTTCTGCCGCTCGGTCAGTCCGGTGTCGCTGAGCACCGCCAGCTCGACCGAACCGCCCACGCCGTCCTCGGGGCTGAGGATCCCGGCGCGGATGTAGAGCTGCTCGGCGGAGATGCGCAGCGCCTTGGCGATCTGTTGCAGCACCTCGGCCGACGGCCGGCGCAGTCCTCGTTCGATCTGGCTCAGGTAGGGGTTGGAGACACCGGCCTGCTCGGCGAGCTGCCGCAACGACAGCTGCGCGGCGACGCGCTGCTCCTTGAGGTAGTCGCCGAGGTTCCCGACGGTCTTGCCGACCCTTCCCTTCGCCATGTCTCCACAGTGCTAGCACTAGCTAGCAAATGCAAGCAACCGGAGAGTGAACCCGTTCACAGACGGTCGGAAGTCCCAGAAAGACAAGGACTTTCACAGTCCCGGGACTGCTAGCAAGCCTTGTTCGCAAGCCCTCGGCGATCGAGGACCGAGCGTCAGAAGCTGGCCCTGATCTCGCCCACTGGCCTGCCGCCGCCGAGCAGCGGCAGCTCCCCGGTCCGCCGGATCGTGTCGGCGTCGACCCCGTCCTCGTCGAGGACCCCGACGCGCCGGAGCATCTCGGCCATCAGCACCGGCCGGACCCGGGCTGCGCCATCGTCGGTCTTCAGCGCGAACGACCGACCGTCGGCCAGCGCCACGGCGTAGCAGGACTCGGCGCCGGCCTTGCCGATGGAGCCGGGCAGGGCGGTGAGCAGGGCCAGCTCGTCCCGGGTGGTCCCGGAGACGTACGCCGGGTGCTGCCGGATCGCGTCCGCCACCCCCTGCGAGCGCTCGTCGGGCTTGTCGTTGCCGTCCAGCCCGAGGGCCAGCCGGCGGAACGCCCGCGCAAGGCCCACCAGCGAGGTGGAGAGCAGCGGCGCGCCGCAGCCGTCGACCGCGGTGCACTCGACCGGCTCGCCGGTCATCTCCGCGAAGGTGTCGGCGATGGCCCGTTGCAGCGGGTGCTGGGGGTCCAGGTAGGTGGCGGTGTCCCAGCCGTTGAGCACGCAGGTGGCGAGCATCGCCGAGTGCTTGCCGGAACAGTTCATGAGAATGGAGGACTTCTGCCCACCGGCGCGGATCAGCTCGTTGCGGGCCTCGTCGTCCAGCGGCCAGTCCGGCGGCGTCTGCAATGCGGACTCGTCGAGGCCGGCCGACGCGAGGATCCGTCGAGCACCCTCGACGTGGAACCCCTCCCCGGAGTGCGAGGCACAGGCGAGCGCCAGCAGCTCGCTCGGCAGGTCGAGGCCCTGCCGGACCATCCCGAGCGCCTGGAGCGGCTTGTTGCACGATCGCGGCAGCACCGGTGTGGCGGCCGCACCCACCGACCACACGACCACCCCATCGCGGTCCAGCGCGACCAGGGAGCCGTAGTGGTGACCCTCGACGAAGCCGGACCGGACGATCTCGGCGACGGGCACGGGACGGGCGGCGTCGGCTGCAGGCATGCACCGCAGCGTAGCCAGCCCCGGGTGGCAGGATGCTGCCCGTGTCGAACCCCGCCTCCCCGCCCGTCCCGCAACACTGCCCCACGCCCCGCGAGCTCGACGACCTGGAGCTCCTCACGCACGGCGCACTGGCTCCACTCACCCGCCTCGACGAGCCCGGCAGCCTCGTCACCCTGACCCTGCCCGACGGCGTCGCCGAGCAGGCCGCAGCGGCTGGCGCCGTCGAGCTGGTCGACCCCGAGGGCCTGCCACTGGCGCGGGTGGGCGTGCCCGGCGGCGAGGTCGAGGTGCTCACCCACGCGCAGTTCGGGCCGTTCCGCAGCCACTACCTCACCCCCGCGCAGGCGCAGGAGCGGTACGCCGGTCGCACGTTCGTCCCGGTCGACGACGCCCTCACCCGGGCCCAGCTCGACCGGCTGGCCCAGGCGGGCCCGCTGGCGCTGCTCGCCCTGGTCGGGCACGGCACCCCGGCCCTCTCCCCGGTGGCGCTGCTTCGCGCCACCCTCGCGGCGGCCAACCACCTGCCGGACGCCGCTGTGGTCGCGGTCCCGCTGGCGTCCCACGGCGACGCCGAGGCGGACCACGCCCTGGGTCACCAGGTCGTCGCCAACTACGCCGGCCCCAACCCGATCCTCGCCCTCCCCTCCGACGGGGAGCTCGAGCCGCCACTCGCTGGGCGTAGCGAGACCCCGGAACCCGAAGCCGGCCTCTCGCGCTACCCCGCCGACGTCGCCCAGATCATCGACTTCGACCAGCCCCCCGCCGACCGCCAGGGCCTCGTCCTGTTCTTCACCGGCCTCTCCGGCAGCGGCAAGTCCACGCTGGCCCGGGCACTCATGGACCGCCTCCTCGAGCACGGCGAGCGCACCGTGACCACGCTCGACGGCGACGTGGTGCGCCGTCACCTCTCCGCCGGCCTGACGTTCTCCAAGGAGGACCGGGAGACCAACATCCTCCGGATCGGCTGGGTGGCCGCGGAGATCTCCCGGCACGGCGGCGTCGCGGTCTGCAGCCCGATCGCCCCGTTCGACGCCACCCGCCAGGACGTGCGAGCCATGGTGGACGAGGCCGGCGGCGCGTTCTTCCTGGTCCACGTGGCCACCCCGCTCGAGGAGTGCGAGCGCCGGGACCGGAAGGGCCTCTACGCCAAGGCCCGCCGCGGCGAGATCCCCGAGTTCACGGGCATCTCCTCACCCTACGAGGAGCCCGACGACGCCGACGTCCGCGTCGACACCACCGGCCGTTCGATCGAGGAGGCCCTCGACGACGTGCTGACCGCGCTCCGCGACGCCGGCTACCTCGACCTCACCCACGACGAACCCACCACTGCCGCGCCCGTCGCTGGTCGAGCAGCGAGCGCGAGTGCGCGTAGCGAGACCCCCCTCTAGGTCCTCTTCGTCTGCCCCGCCAACCTCTGCCCCCCCTTCATGGGGCTGGTCGCCCGACACGAGCTCGGCGACCGAGGCGACCCGGAGTTCGCCGAGGCCGGCCGCAATGGCTCCCCAGGACCTGCTCGGTCGCGAGTTGCTGGCCACCGTGGCCCTGCGGCGCGGCAGCGCCGAGGTCTCCCTGGACGTCCCCGCCACCTGCCGGCGCCGTCCGGATGCGGCCCCGACGTCCGCGGCCTGCTCACGAGTCGTCTGCGCGCCGCTTTAACTGCACTAGTTGGATAGAGTATGGTCACTTGCCATGGGTGACCTGATCACGGCCACGTTCTTCTCGATCCTGGCGGCCGGTTTCGTCGTCGGCGTCGTGGTGGGACTGACGGGCATGGGTGGCGGCGCGCTGATGACACCGGCGCTGATCTTCCTCGGCGTCGGTGGCGCCGCGACCGTGGTCACCGCCGATGTGACGGCCGCCGCCATCTACAAGGCCGGCGGCGCGATCACGCACGCCCGCGAAGGGTCACCCAACCTGACCTTGGCGAAGTGGCTGATCCTGGGCTCGGTGCCGATGGCGCTGCTGGGTCCATGGCTGATCCATGCCGTGGCCGGACCGGAGCCCGGCAGCCTCGACACGCTGCTCAAGGAGGCCATCGGCTTCGCCCTGCTGCTGGCCGCCGCCACCTACGCTCTGCGGCTCTACATCAACCTGCGCCGTGTGCGCAGCGGCGTCGGGGACGCCGACCCGAATCCGCCGATCCGACCGTTGCCCACGCTGCTCGTCGGCGCCCTGGGCGGCCTGCTGGTCGGCGTCACCAGCGTCGGCTCGGGATCGGTGATCATGATCGCGCTGCTGATGCTCTACCCCGGGCTCTCGGCGGTGAAGCTTGTCGGCACCGACCTGGTGCAGGCGGTCCCACTGGTGCTGGCCGCGGCGATCTCCAACATCGTCCTCAACGGCCTGGACTGGCACATCCTGATCCCGCTGGTCCTCGGCTCCACGCCCGGCACCATCCTCGGCGCCAGGATCGCGCCGAAGGTGCCGCAGTCCTTCATCCGCCGCGGCATCGTGATCGTGCTGACCATGTCGGGCGTCGCACTGCTCGACAAGGCCGGCTGGGCGCCGCTGGGCGCCGGCGAGGACCAGACCCACCCGGTGCTGATCGCCCTGGTCGGGCTCGCGATGGTGGCCGTGGTGCCGATCATCTGGGGCTTCCTGCGCAAGGAGCAGGGTCTGCCGTTCATGGGAGCGCCGACGGTGGCAGAGCTCGAGCGCCCCGCCGGAAGCCGCCCGAGCCCCGATCGGGTGGAGTGACCGGAAGCGCCGTCCGGTCGCCGCGGTTGTCTCGATGTGGTCACAGCCCGATACGATGCTGGCTGCTGTCCCGAGGAGAGGTCCCCTTTCTGTCATGACCGAAACGCACGCCGACTACCGGCTGAGTCAGCTCGACCAGCTGGAGGCGGAGTCGATCCACATCTTCCGTGAGGTCGCCGCCGAGTTCGAGAAGCCCGTCCTGATGTTCTCGGGAGGCAAGGACTCCATCGTCATGCTCCGCCTCGCGGAGAAGGCGTTCTACCCCGCGAAGATCCCCTTCCCGATCATGCAGGTCGACACCGGCCTGGACTTCCCCGAGGTGATGGAGACCCGCGACCGCTGGGTCAGCCGCCTCGGCGTGCAGCTGGTGGTCGCCAGCATCGACGACGCGATCAAGAACGGCGTGGTCGTCGACGACGGCAAGACCTCGCGCAACCGCCTGCAGATCGGCACCCTGCTGAACGCGATCGAGGAGAACGGCTTCACTGCCGCCTTCGGCGGCGGTCGCCGTGACGAGGAGAAGGCCCGCGCCAAGGAGCGCGTCTACTCCCACCGCGACGAGTTCGGCCAGTGGGACCCGAAGATGCAACGCCCCGAGCTGTGGAGCCTCTACAACGGCCGGCTCCACGAGGGCGAGCACATGCGGATCTTCCCGATCTCGAACTGGACCGAGCTCGACATCTGGTCCTACATCGCCCGCGAGGGCATCGAGATCCCCAGCATCTACTTCGCCCACCAGCGCCGGGTCTTCGAGCGCGGCGGCATGCTGATGACCGAGACGCCGCTCAACCCGTGCAAGGACGGCGAGGTCGCCGAGGAGCGCACCGTGCGCTTCCGCACCTGCGGCGACATCACGCTGACCGGGTGCGTGGAGTCCACGGCCGGCACGGTCGAGGAGATCATCGAGGAGATCGCTGTGGCCCGGGTGACCGAGCGCGGCGCGACCCGCGGCGACGACAAGTTCTCCGAGGCCGCCATGGAGGACCGCAAGAAGGAGGGCTACTTCTGATGGCCGACCAGAACCAGACCGCCGGTGAGCAGGCCGTCGAGAACGTCACCCAGAACATGGACCTGCTCCGGTTCGCCACCGCCGGCTCCGTGGACGACGGCAAGTCGACCCTGATCGGGCGCCTGCTGCTGGACTCCAAGTCGATCTTCGAGGACCAGCTCGAGGCCGTCGAGAACACCTCGAAGGGCAAGGGCTACGACTACACCGACCTGGCGCTGCTGACCGACGGGCTGCGCTCGGAGCGCGAGCAGGGCATCACCATCGACGTGGCGTACCGCTACTTCGCGACGCCGGCCCGCAAGTTCATCATCGCGGACACCCCTGGCCACGTGCAGTACACCCGCAACATGGTCACCGGTGCCTCGACCGCGGACCTGGGCCTGGTGCTGGTCGACGCCCGCCAGGGCCTGACCGAGCAGTCCCGCCGGCACGCGGTGATCCTGTCGCTGCTGCGGGTCCCCCACCTGGTGCTCGCGGTGAACAAGATGGACCTCGTGGACTACTCCGAGGAGGTCTTCGAGCGGATCCACGCGGAGTTCACCCAGTTCGCCACCAAGCTGGCGATCCCCGACCTCGAGGTCATCCCGATCTCGGCGCTCAAGGGCGACAACGTGGTCACGCGCTCGGAGCAGATGGGCTGGTACTCCGGCCCCACGCTGATGCACCACCTCGAGCACGTGCACGTGGCCTCCGACCGCGACCTGGTCGACGTCCGCTTCCCGGTGCAGTACGTCGTGCGCCCGAAGTCCGACGAGCACCACGACTACCGCGGGTACGGCGGCCAGGTGGCCGGCGGCGTGCTGAAGCCGGGCGACGAGGTCGTCGTGCTGCCCTCGGGCATGACCTCGAAGATCGCCGGCATCGACCTCTTCGACAGGGAGATCGACGAGGCCTACCCGCCCATGTCGGTCACCGTCCGCCTCGAGGACGACGTCGACGTCTCACGCGGCGACATGATCGCCCGGATCAAGAACGCCCCGAAGCCGAGCCAGGACATCGACGCGATGATCTGCTGGATGACCAACGAGCCGCTGCGCCCGCGCCAGAAGCTCGCCATCAAGCAGACCACCCGGAGCGCCCGCGCGCTGGTCAAGGACATCCAGTACCGCCTGGACGTCAACACCCTGCACCGCGACCAGGACACCAAGGAGCTCGGCCTCAACGAGATCGGCCGCGTCCAGCTGCGCACCACCGTGCCGCTGCTGTGCGACGCCTACTCGAAGAACCGCACCACCGGCTCGTTCATCCTGATCGACGAGGCCACCGGTGTCACCGTCGGCGCGGGCATGATCAACAGCGGCAGCTGAGGGTCGGCCCAGACCACATGCAACGAGGCCCCCGCCGCTGGCGGGGGCCTCGTGCTCTGTCGTGAGATCAGTAGTGCGTGACCTGGGTCGGGATCGAGGTGGTCGGCACGCAGAGCGCCCAGACCTCGAGAGTCCCGCTGCTGGCCGTGGGAGCGTCACCGTTCCCGAAGTAGACGACCCAGCCGTCGAGGCGGTTCTCCTTCGGCTCGTTGGTGCTCCAGTCCATGCGTCCGGGGAAGGACGCGACGATGGGCTGAGAGTCGGTGGTCGCGCTGGACACCTCGGATCGGGCACCGCCGGCGATGGCGGTGTACCCCATGCTCGTGGCGTTGTCGTCCGCGCAGGCGACCGTGGCGCGGCCTCCACCGCCGTTGTCGTAGTGTGCGATCCGGTAGACAGCACCCTCCAGGCCGGAGTCCCCCTTCTGGCCACGCGCGCCGGGATCCCCCTGCGGACCCTTCTCGCCCGGCGCTCCGGCAGGGCCCTGCGGTCCGGCCGGTCCGGTTGCCCCGTCCTGGCCGTCCTTGCCATCCGCTCCGTCCTTGCCGGCCTTGGCCAGGCCCGGCTTGAGCTCGGACCGTCCGACGCTGTTCTTGGCGAGGTTGGCCGCGGTGATCGTGTTGTGCGCGATGTCGTCCCCGGTGATGATCCGCTTCGCCATCGCGGTGCCCGTTCCTCCGGCCACCAGCAGGCCCGCCACCGCCAGTGCGGCAACGCCCGACTTGAGCTGCATGTGCTGTCTCCGTCCACCCTTGCGTGAGGACCCGCGAGCGCGAGTCCCGAGGCAACGTACTGCCGGCCACACGGCGTCATCCCCGAAATAGAGGATTTCTTGAAGAAACTCCTCAGGTAACGGAGCCCCCTGCCGATGAGCCTTGTTTTGGCACTGAGCCCCTTCATCGGCGACAGGCTGTGAGGTGCCGGGCGATGGCGCCGGGGAGGGTCGAGCAGGGTGCCGCGGTCAACTCACAGGACCCACGACGCGGCGCTACCCGCAGCCGCGCGGCCCGTGCCGCTCCCCCGCCCCCGCGGCGGCGCCACGCGCAGGGGCACCGGTTGGCGGTGGACCCACTCGAAGGCGGCCCCCAGCTTGCGCACCGCCCCCGCGGGGATGCGGTCGAAGATCCGGTCGCGGAAGAACGCCACCGGACCGCTGACCAGAGAGTCGCGGCGACCCGATGCAGTCGGCGTGGCCGGTGACCAGCACCTCCACGGGTCAGCACCCTGACCGCGGGGCGGGCGTGAGCTCAGGCGCGCTGCAGGCGCGCCCACAGGTGCGGCTGGAGCGCCTGGCCCATCGCCGCCATGTCGTAGGCGTAGAGCAGGTCGCCCTCGACGTTGCCGTACAACCGCTTGCCACCGACGTACTCCTTGGCCGAATCGGTGCGCGCCACTGCATCGGTGGTGAGCTCGACCTTGCCACCCTCGGCCTGGCCGTACCAGATCTCCACGAAGCCGGTGTTGTGCGTGAGAAGGAACTCCATCCGGCCCTCGGGGCGGGCCCGCAGGAAGCCGGTCTCGATCGCGGCGTCGCGGACCTTCTCGCCGTTGTCGTCGATGATCCAGGCGCGCGACATGTAGTGGAAGAACGGCCGGCCGTCGTGGGTGAAGATCAGCTCCTGGCCGAACTGGAACGGCTCGATCGTCGGGTAGTCACCGTGGCCGTTGCCGCGCCACGTGCCCAGCATCCAGGCGATGGGACCACAGTCCGGGTGCAGGTTGTCGGGAAGCTCGAACGGCATGACAGGGCAGTGTAGTTACGCTCACGCCATGGCCCGAAACCTCGTCATCAAGGTCACCTGCGGCGACGACGACAAGGAGCGCGCCAACCAGGCCTTCACCGTCGCCGCGGCCGCCGTCGGCTCGGGCGCCCGGGTGAGCCTTTGGCTGACCGGGGAAGCGGCCTGGTTCGCCTTGCCGGGCAAGGCCGCCGAGTTCGAGCTGGCACTCGCCGCGCCCCTCGACACGCTGCTCGAGACGGTCGTCACCGGCGGCCAGGTGACGCTGTGCACCCAGTGCGCCCAGCGGCGTTCCATCGAGCCGGACGACGTCGTACCGGGGGTGCGAGTCGCGGGGGCAGCGGTCTTCGCCGAAGAAGTCCTGACCGAAGGAGCCCAGGCGCTCGTGTACTGAGGCGAGACCGCCCGAGGCAGGCACCTGGTCCGGGCGGTCCCGTGCGGACTTCTGGCTGTTGCCCTACCGGGCTGTCTCCTGCGTGGCGGCGGCCTGCTCCGGCAGCAGCCCGAGCTGGGCCATCATCGAGCCGCTGTCGAAGTAGCTCCGCTGGCGCTTCACCTTGCCCTCCTCGAACTCGATCACGTCGCACAACGTCAGCGTCAGCTGCCGACCCGTCGGCGGGATCGAGCCCATCGACGAGGTGAGTGTGCCCGTGTGGGTGCCGCGCCCCGTGTACTCCACCACGACACAGTCCCCGGCGTCGGTCACCCGATCGATCGTGATCTCGCCGTCGGGGAAGCCATCCGCCCAGGCGGCGTTGTAGCGGCGCACCCCCTCGGGGCCCTGGAACCGCTCGCCCGAGCCCGCGACCAGGATCTCGCAGTCGGGCTGGACCATCTCGGTCACGCGGTCGAAGTCCCTCTCGTTCCAGGCGAGATAGAGGTCGCGTGCGATTTCTGTGTTGCTGGCCATCATGTGCCTCCGCTCTGGCACCTGCCGCGACTCAATCTAGATCCGCCCGCTCCAGGGACACACGGGCCGTTTGGCCCAGCTTCCGCCAGGGAATCCTCCCGACAGGAGGTTTCCCTGTGCTCTCGTCCCGCTACATGCCCTGCCGCCACTGCGGCGCTTCGCTGGAACGCTCCGAACGCGAGACCCACGAGTGCTCGCCCGAGCGGCTGCTCGACTACACGATGTTCTCGCTGCGCGAGGAGATCGCCGGCTTCGAGCCGACGCTGCGCGCCCACCTCGACACCCCGTCGGGACGCTTCGAGGCCTGGGAGGCCGCGCGACAAGTTCGGGGACTGCCGGGCTGAGAGCAGACGCGGCTCTCCAGGAGGCCGGTCCCGACTGCTCACCGGGTCTGCGCAGGACTCACCCCAGTCCCAGGAACGTCCGCGCCTCCGGGCCGGACATCGGCGTGCGCTGCGCACGGCGGGCGACCTCCGCCGCCCGCTCGACCAGCTGGCCGTTGCTCTCCACGGGGACGCCCCTGCTGATCGTCAGCACGTCCTCCATGCCCACCCGCAGGTGGCCGCCCTTCGACAGCGCGGCCAGCATCACCGGCAGGGTGGTGCGGCCGATGCCGGTCGCACCCCACGAAGTCACCGCGTCAGGCAGCGCCGCCACGCCCGCCACCAGGGCATCGGCCGTGCCGGGCATGCCGCCGGGCACGCCCATCACGAAGTCGCAGTGCACCTTCCCGCCGTACGGCAGGCCGAACTTGTCCAGCAGCCGGTGCAGCGCGTGCACCTGACCGAGGTCGAACAGCTCGAACTCCGGCACCACCCGGCGCTCCTGGGTGAGCTGGTAGAGCTCGCAGACGAACGGCCAGGGGTTGGAGAAGACGTCGTCGCCGAAGTTCGTGGTGCCCATGGTCAGGCTGCAGGAGTCGGGCTCGGCGTCGAGGACCTTCAGCCGCTGCTCGAGCGGGTCGTGGACCGAGCCGCCGCTGGAGAGCTGGACGACCAGGTCGGTGCTCTCGCGCAGCGCGGCCACGGTCTCCTTCAACCGGCCCAGGTCGAGGGTCGGGCGATGTCCGGCGTCGCGGATGTGCACGTGGATCATCGCCGCGCCGACGGCCTCGCAGGCCCGAGCGGTCGCGACGAGCTCCTCCAGCGTGGTCGGCAGCTGCGGGCAGTCGGCCTTGCTGGTCTCGGCGCCGGTGGGCGCCACGGTGATCAGGATGCGGTCGGTGGGGACGTCGGTCACGGGCCCATCGTGCCAGAGTGGGGGCTCGTCGAGCTCGACCCCCACGGTCGTTCTGCAGGAGGTCTTGTCGTTGCGCGCGGTGATCCAGCGAGTTCTCGAAGCATCCGTGTCCGTCGACGGGAAGATCGTCGGCAGGCTCTCGGAGCCCGGACTGCTGGTCTACCTCGGCGTGACCCACGACGACGGCCCGGAGGAGACCGCCTGGACCGCGCGGAAGATCTGGGACCTGCGGCTGCTCCGGGCCGAGCGGTCGGCTTCCGACGTCGGGGCTCCGGTGCTGGTGATCAGCCAGTTCACGCTCTACGGCGACGGGCGGAAGGGGCGGCGGCCGACCTGGCAGGCGGCGGCGCCGGGCCCGGTCAGCGAGCCGGCGTACGACGCGGTCTGCGCGGAGCTCGAGCGGCTCGGCGCGCGGGTGGAGCGCGGGGTCTTCGGCGCGGACATGCGCGTCAGCTCGGTCAACGACGGGCCGGTGACGCTGATCCTGGAGACGCCCGAGCGGGGTTGACCCCGGCCCCGAGGCCGGGCCGCTCAGCTCAGACCGAGGTCATGGCCTTCCAGACCAGCACCATCGTCGCCAGGAAGACGATCACGAGACCCTGGGCCTCGAGGGTGCGGACGCGGCCATCGATCTGGACGGAGCGCATCTTCGTGCGACGCCCCGACATGGCTCCCTCCCACCGTGCGCATTGAGCACCCGCCATTGCGGCAGGCGCACGGTCCACGGATCCCCGACACGGTCCAGGAAGTTTGCTGGGACCTACCTGCCAGCAGGTGGTGGCTGGTCCGGCGCCCGGAGCCGGTCGCGCAGCCAGGTCTGGGTTCCTTGCGCCAGTCCCTTGAGCTTGGGGCGCTCCGCCAGCGGGGCGACGAGGAGCGGGTTGTCGTCAGGCAGCGACCACTTCAGCTCGTGGTAGACGCGGGAGAGGGTGTCGGTGCTCTCGACCAGGAGCAGGCCGGGGGCGGCCCGGCGTACCTCTTGCCAGGGACCCGGGAGGTCGTCGGGGACCTCGGCGTCGGTCCAGGCGAGGTAGACGGTCACGGGTGTGAGCGTTTCCGTCCGGCTGGCCTTGGAAACGCCGCAGGGCGGCAACCCACGTGGGTTGCCGCCCTGCGGCTTGTTGCTGGGTCTCGAGGCTCGTCGCTGGCGCTCCTCGCACCTCGACCAACGATGGGTCAGATGGCGACAGCGACCTCGGCGACATTGCCGACCGCGGCGTGCACCTTGCGGTCCACCGGGTCGGCCTTCGGGGCCAGGGTGCGCAGCGTCCACTCCCCCGGGCCGGCGAAGAACCGGAAGTGCCCGGTGGCCGAGGTGGGGACCTCGGCGGTGAACTCGCCGGTGCGGTCGAGCAGGCGCACGTAGGCGTTCCCGACCGGCGCGCCGTCGCGGGTCACCTGACCCTGCACGACCGCCTCCTTGGCGACGTTGACGCCGTCGAGCGACAGCCCGCCCTCAGTTGCTCCGCACATCTCAGGCCTCACCCTTCTCGTCGCCCAGCGCGACCGGGACGCCCACGAGGGAGCCGTACTCGGTCCACGAGCCGTCGTAGTTCTTCACGTTCTCCTGGCCGAGCAGCTCCTTGAGCACGAACCAGGTGTGCGAGGAGCGCTCGCCGATGCGGCAGTAGGCGATGGTGTCCTTGCTCCAGTCGACGCCGGCCTCGGTGTAGATCTTCTTCAGGTCCT
Organism: uncultured Actinomycetota bacterium; assembly: GCA_963826155.1. Taxonomy (GTDB): domain Bacteria; phylum Actinomycetota; class Actinomycetes; order Propionibacteriales; family Nocardioidaceae; genus Nocardioides. The sequence continues at coordinate 3,258,775 of CAWGVX010000002.1, forward strand.
CGTCGGACTTGAAGGTGCCGTCGTCGTTGGCCGCCTTGCTCCACGGGACGTTGGCCGCGGTCGGGATGTGACCCGCGCGCTGGGCCTGCTCCTGCGGGAGGTGGGCCGGGGCGAGCAGCCGGCCGGCGTACTCGTCGGGGCTGCGGACGTCGACCAGGTTCTGCGCGCCGATCGCCTCGACGACCTCGTCGCGGAAGGCGCGGATCGAGGAGTCCTGCTCCTGCGCGACATACGAGGTCTTCTCGCGGGTCGGCAGCTCGTCGACCAGCTGGCGGGAGTCGAGCTCCCACTTCTTGCGGCCGCCGTCGAGCAGCTTGACGTCCTGGTGGCCGTAGAGCTTGAAGTACCAGTAGGCGTAGGCGGCGAACCAGTTGTTGTTGCCGCCGTAGAGCACGACCGTGTCGTCGTTGGCCACGCCGCGGTCGGAGAGCAGCGCCTCGAACTGCTGCTTGTTGACGAAGTCGCGACGGACCTGGTCCTGCAGGTCGGTGGTCCAGTCGAGCTTGATGGCGCCCTTGATGTGGCCCTTGTCGTAGGCGGTGGTGTCCTCGTCGACCTCGACCAGCACGACCTTCGGGTCGTCGAGGTGGTCCTCCACCCACTGGGCGGTGACGAGAGTGTTCTCGCGGCTCATGTCTTCATTCCTTCCATGTGCACCGGGCGGGTGCGGGGTCTGTGTGGGTCAGGCGCGCGCGACGCGCTTGGTGAACAGGTAGAGCTCGCAGCCGAGGCAGAAGCCGAAGACCGCGTTGAGGAGGGCGGCGACCAGGGCCAGCCCGGTGGCGACCAGGCCGACCGCGGTCAGGCCGGTCAGGAAGCCGGCGAGGCCGACCACGCTGAAGGCCAGGCCGACGGTCTGGGCGAAGCGCGGCGGCGCGGCATCCTCCAGCTCGGTCGGCGCGCCCAGGCGCGGGCGGACCAGGGTCCTGAACACCAGCGCGTGCGGGGTGTGCTGGACGCCGAGGCCGGCGCCGATCGCGAACAGCAGCGCCTGTACGCCGAGCAGCATCACCGCGACCGGGCTCGGGGCGGCGAGCAGCACGACCGCGAGCACGACCGAGGTGACCGCGGCGGCGAACTGCTGGCCGCGGGGGTCGACCCGGCCGGCGGCCGAGACGACCTGCTGCGGGCGGGTGGGACTGAGGGTGGACATGTCGCTCCTGCGGGGTGTCCGGTCGGGATGGGGCCTGGGACAGGGCACGGGCGCGTCCGCCGGCGTACGGCGAAGGGAGTGATCGCAGGCAGCAGCGCTGCGCGATCGGGGATCAGTCCGGGACGCGACCCGTCAGGACATTCGACACAGCGACGAGCGCACGCGGCAGTGGTCCACTGCGCGGCGCTTGGTCAGCATGGTCGAGGACATGGGCATCACTGTAGGTAACACCCGGGGGTCCGGATCCATTCCGTCTCATTATGCGGACAGGGCGTCCACTTCATGGACAGGCTCCGCATTCGGGGTGCGCGCCAGCGGCTCGAACGAGCCGCGATTGGCGCTGCGGCCGGGGACGCCGAGAGCTCTCCATTGACGTCCCGGCCAGCAGCAATCCCCGACGTTAGGCGGTCCGTCGAGCCGGGTCCCGCGTCATCTGGCGACGACACCCAATGTTCGGTAGATCCCGGCAGCAGCCTCATCTCCGCGCTCAGGCGGTGACACCGGCCAGCGCCGAGAGGACCTGCTCCTTGCGAGGCGCGCCCGCCGCACGGGTGACCTCGACACCGTGGGCGTCGAGGACCAGCGTGGTCGGGGTGCGGAGCACGCCGAGGGCGCGCACCGCCTCGAGGTGGTGCTCGGCGTCGACCTCGAGGTGGGTGACGCCGGGGACGGCCTCGGCGACGTCGGCGAGGGTGCGGCGGGTGGCGCGGCACGGCGCGCAGAAGGCGGAGGAGAACTGCAGCAGCGTCGCGCGCTCCCCCAGCTCGAGGTCGAGGCCGGTGCTGGCCAGCAGGTCCGTGATCGACGGACCCGATGCCGGCGCAGGCTCCGCCGACCCCGGGGTGTCGGCGGTCGACGCGATGCTGGACTCCGCCTTCGCAGCACCGCCCACCCGGCGGGTGCCGCGAAAGCGGCCGTCGGTGGCGGCGCGGTAGAGGCCGAAGGCCAGTGCGGCGACGACGGCGACGATCAGCACCCAGGCTCCTGCGCTCATGCCGCGGTCAACGTCGAGGCGGGGCGACGGCATTCCGACTACAACCGAGCTCCAGCAGACCACCGGTGACATACCGCCGTTGATCCACAGCGAAATCCACAGTCTGTGTATTATTCGAATCTCTTGACGAACCCGCGTGAGGGGTCTAGCGTGTTCATGGCCGACCCCTCGACTCCGATCACACACCCGCTGCTGGCGTGTGCCGAGCGGCTGCTGGCCGACATCGAGGAGGTCCGCGGGATCAGCCCGTCCCTGATGTCGCCCACCGACAAGGAGGCGACCCTGGTCCGCCGGCTTCAGCAGGCTCACACGGAGGTGCGGGCCCTGCTGCTCCAGCTGCTCGCCGCCGCCGACGACGTCGCCGAGCAGACCGGTGACCGCGACCCCGCCGCGTGGCTCACCCACCGGTGCCACGGGCGCCGTGGCGCCGACCGGCACGCGCTGAAGCTCGCCCGCCGCCGCGACCAGCGCTGGCACCGTGTGGCCGAGGCCTTCCGCCGGCGGTGGGGTCGACGAGGCCCAGGCACGCGCGATCGTGGACGCCCTGGAGGCCCTGCCCGACAGCGTCGGCCACGACGTCCTGGGCAAGGCCGAGCTCCACCTGATCGAGCTCGCCGCCCACCACGGGCCGGAGGAGCTGGAGCGGCTGGGTCGCCGGATCCTCGACATGGTCGCGCCGGAGATCGCCAAGGAGAAGGACAAGCGTCGGCTCGAGGCCGAGGCCGAGGAGCGCAGGGCCCGGCGGCGCACCTTCCTCGAGCTGCGCAACCGGACCGACGGCACCACCGACCTCCGCGGGCACGTGCCGCGCGCCGTCGGCGACCGGCTGCGGTGCGACCTGGAGTCGTTCACCTCACCGCGACACCGGGAGTCGGCGCCGTTCACCGAGACGACGCCCGAGGGTGAGGTCGAGAAGCTGCCGCACGATCGCCGCCTCGGCGAGGCATTCTGCGCGATGCTCGAGCGGCTGCCCGCCGAGGTGCTCCCCCAGCACGGCGGCACCGCCACCACCATGGTGGTCACCGTCGACAAGGACGACCTGGCCTCAGGTGTCGGCCACGCCACCCCCGCGACCGGCACGGAGATCAGCGTCAGCGAGCCGCGCCGGCACACCTGCAACGTGGGGATCCTGCCCGCCGTGACGGACGGTGACTCGGTTGTCCTCGACCTGGGTCGGACCAAGCGGCTCTTCGACAAGAACCAGCGCCTCGCGATGACCATCCGCGACGAGGGGTGCCGGGCGGAGGGCTGTCACGTGCCCGCCGCCTGGACCGATGCGCACCACAGGGAGCGATGGTTCGACGGCGGCCAGACCAACCTGAAGGACGGCGTGCTGCTCTGTCCGTGGCACCACCAGCGGGCCCACGACGACCGCTACCTGGTCGCACACCTGCCCAACGGCGACGTCAGGTTCCGACGGCGGACGTAGACCGCCGCCCGACTTCAACGCCCGTAGTCGTCCTCGATGCGCTCGATGTCGTCCTCACCGGTGTACGCGCCGTGCTGCACCTCGACGATGACCAGCTCCTGCTCGCCCTCGTTGGCCAGCCGGTGCTTCGCGCCCAGCGGCACGTCGACCGAGTGCCCGGGCCCGGCGACGATCACCTCGTCGTCGATCGTGCAGGTGGCCACCCCGAACACCACGACCCAGTGCTCCGAGCGGTGGGCGTGGGTCTGGTAGGACAGCCGGCAGCCGGGGTTCACGTGGATCCGCTTGATCTTGTAGCCGTGGTTGACGTCGATGACGTGCCACGAGCCCCACGGGCGCTCCTCGGACTCCAACGGGACCATGGCTCACGCCTCCTCGGGCTCCTCGACGACGGACCGTGCTTCCACGAAGCGGCTGCAGTGTTGCACGGCGGACCGCCCTCCGACCGGCGAACCCGGATCACCTACCCCCATGGAACCTCGGCCGCGCTCCACACGTCCCACCCGGGTGAACCGACGACTTCTCCTGCCCGTCGCCGTCGCCCTGCTGCCGGCACTGCTGCCGGGGCTTGCCGGCTGCGCGAGCTCGCGGCCCTCCGGCCCTCCCTTCGAAGCCAGCCGCGACCCGGCCGCCTCGAGCGACCTGCGTACGGCGACCGCGGTGGCCCGGGCACTGGTCGCCCGTGAGGGGGCCCACCTCACCAGCGCCGGCTTCACCACCGGGACCGGCACGGTGACCGACTCCAACACCGGGCACCGGTGCGAGTCCGGACGGCTGCTGCACGTCCGGCTGGTCGGGGACTTCCCGCACATCGTCACCACCGGGCCGGTCGCGCCGAGGGACCCCGAGCCGGTCCCCGACCTGAGCCCGACCGGCGTGCACGCCGTGCTGGTCACCGCGGACGCCGCGACCGGGGAGGTCTGCCGGATCGGGGTGTCGACCGACCACGTCGGCCAGGCGGCGGGGACGACGGTGATCGGTCTCGACGAGCTCGACGAACGGAACTGAGCCGACCAGCGGCGGCGAGCCGCTCGGTCAGTGGTGCTCGAGCAGCTCCAGCAGCGACTCGCCGTACCCGCTCTTGGCCAGGCCCTCGGCGCGCTCGCGCAGCTGGTCGTCGTTGATCCAGCCGCGGCGCCAGGCGATCTCCTCGGGGGCGCCGATCTTGGTGCCCTGGCGGTTCTCGATGGCGCGCACGAAGTTGCTGGCGTCGTTCATCGCGTCGAAGGTGCCGGTGTCCAGCCAGGCGGCGCCGCGGGGCATCAGCTCGACGTGGAGCTTGCCCTCCTCGAGGTAGTGCCGGTTCAGGTCGGTGATCTCGAGCTCGCCGCGGGCCGACGGCTTGAGGTTCCGCGCCCGCTCCACCACGGTGTTGTCGTAGAAGTAGAGGCCCGGGACCGCGAAGTTGCTCTTCGGCTGCTCCGGCTTCTCCTCCAGCGAGAGCACCCGGCCGGACTTGTCGAACTCGACCACGCCGTACCCGGTCGGGTCGGCCACCCGGTAGCCGAACAGCACCGCGCCCTCGAGGTCGTGGAAGCGCCGCAGGTGCAGGCCCAGGCCGGCGCCGTAGAAGATGTTGTCGCCGAGCACCAGCGAGACGCTGTCGTCGCCGATGTGGTCCTCGCCGATCGTGAACGCCTGCGCGAGGCCGTCGGGGCTCGGCTGCACCTTGTAGGTCAGCTCGATCCCCCACTGGGAGCCGTCGCCGAGCAGGCGCTGGAACGCCTCGGACTCGTGCGGGGTGGTGATCACGAGGATCTGCCGGATGTCGGCCAGCATCAGCGTCGACAGCGGGTAGTAGACCATCGGCTTGTCATAGATCGGGACGAGCTGCTTGCTGATGCCCTGCGTGATCGGGTGCAGACGTGAACCCGTGCCGCCGGCCAGGATGATCCCTCGCATGGGGCCAAGTCAGGCAGCGCAGTGCGTATAGAGTCAAGTCGCGTGCGCATCCTCGTCACCGGCGGCGCCGGGTTCATCGGCTCCAACTTCGTCCACTTCCTCGTCGACCACACCGACGCGACCGTCACGGTGCTCGACAAGCTGACGTACGCCGCGAGCCGCGACTCGATCGCCGGCCTGCCCGAGGACCGGGTCCGTCTCGTGGTCGGCGACGTCGCCGACGCCTCGGTGGTCGAGCCGCTGGTGGCCGAGCACGACGCGGTCGTGCACTATGCGGCCGAGTCGCACAACGACAACTCGCTGCGCGACCCCTCGCCGTTCGTGCAGACCAACCTGGTCGGCACGTTCACGCTGCTGGAGGCGGTCCGCAAGGCGGGGGTGCGCTACCACCACATCTCCACCGACGAGGTGTACGGCGACCTCGAGCTCGACGACCCGGAGCGGTTCACCGAGGCCACGCCGTACAACCCGTCCTCCCCCTACTCCTCGACCAAGGCGGGCTCCGACCTGCTGGTGCGGGCGTGGGTGCGCAGCTTCGGGGTGCAGGCGACGATCTCGAACTGCTCGAACAACTACGGGCCGTGGCAGCACGTCGAGAAGTTCATCCCGCGCCAGATCACCAACGTCGTCGACGGCGGCCGGCCCAAGCTCTACGGCGCCGGGCAGAACGTGCGCGACTGGATCCACGCCGACGACCACTCCTCGGCGGTCTGGACGATCCTCAACTCCGGGCGGATCGGCGAGACCTACCTGATCGGCGCGGACGGCGAGCTGAACAACCTCGACGTGGTGCGGATGATCCTCAAGCACTTCGGCCGGCCCGAGGACGACTTCGACCACGTCAACGACCGGGCCGGGCACGACCTGCGCTACGCCATCGACTCCACCAAGCTGCGCACCGAGCTGGGCTGGGAGCCGCGCTTCGGCGACTTCGCGGCCGGGCTGGCGCGGACCATCGAGTGGTACCAGGCGCACCGCGACTGGTGGGGGCCGCAGAAGGCCGCGGTCGAGGCGGCGTACGCGGCCAAGGGGCAGTAGCCGCCGTCGCGAGGATCCTCGTCGCCTCGGCGGGCTGACGGCGGCGGCAACCGGATCTACGCTGGGAGCGTCCCACGTGCATCGGCACCTCGCCGAGCACACGCCACGCACACGCCGAGCCGCGACCGGGACCCCAGGGGGCACGCCATGTCGACGATCCGCAGCACCCGCACCAGCCGCACCACCGGCTCCCGCCGGACCACCGCAGCCGTCGCCACGCTCGCAGTGACCGCGATCGTGGCCGTGGTCGCCGGACTGCTGGTCGCCGGCGGACCCGGTCCGGCCGCCGGAGCCGACCCGGGCGGACCGGCGGACGCGACCCACGTCGTACGCCTCTCGCCGGTGACCGCCGCCGGCGTCATGAAGCCGAGCTGGCGGGTGACCCTGCGCCGCGGGCGCGGCCACTGCTTCGCCGGGTCCGAGGCCGTCGGCAACGGCGCCTACCGCTGCTTCTCGGGCAACCTCGTGCTCGACCCCTGCTGGGCGGAGCGCGGGGCGGGCAGCCGACCCCACGTGCTCTGCGCCGCGTCGCCCTGGCTGCGCTCCGCCGCCCGGGTGCGGCTGCGGCACCTCCCCGCGGCGACCGGGCGGCCGCGCAACCTCTGGGGCCTGCAGCTGGCCAACGGCCGCAAGTGCACCTACGTGCAGGGCGCCAGCGGGACCTTCCACCGGCAGCGGATCAGCTGGGACTGCGCCGGCGGGCTCTACCTCTACGGCGAGCCGGACCGCTCGACCGCCCGGTGGACGATCGGCGCGGTGACCATGCGGCACCGGCACTGGACGCACGCCCACCGGGTGCGGATCGCCAAGGCCGTGCTGGGGCGGCCCTCGCCCTGACCTCTCCCGGGTCCTGGGCCCGGGAGAGGCCGGATCCGGGTCCGGACGTGATCGGAGCCGCTGCGGGAGGGCCCCTGTTCCACTGCCCGCGCGGCTCCGACACCCCACCTCCGCCCGGTCACGGGACTCATGGGCGTCCGGAGAGGTGATTGACTCCCACGGTAAGTACCCCACCGGGTCCGGGTCATACCCCATCTGCGTCATGCGTCCGTCCGGCGGCGAAGTCGGGACCTTGGTCCCATCCGGGGTAGTCCGCCCGACCGGCCGGCACCGCCGAGCCGCTGACCTGGGACAACCCGCCTGAGCGGCGCGGCCGGTCCGTCCGGTGCGGCGACCGGTGGACGCCCGACGCGTCGGGCGCCCACCGGCCTCGCGGATCGCTCGGGCTGACAGGGGACCAGCTCGCGCTCTCCGGAATCTCACGGCCGGCGATCGTCCGCCCGCGAGCGTGGAGACCCGCCGAGGACCAAGGACGCGATGGGCACCCCTGATGCCCCGACTCGCACCTTGCGGCACGTCGGACCACCCGGTCTGGGGACTCAGGAGCGGTCCGATTGAGGCTCCGCGCGCCATGCTAGTGAGATTCTGTCTCGAGCGCACGAAGCAAATGCGCCATCCCGGGTCGTGCCGACGCACCGGTCGCCCGGGCCCTGTTGGTGGTGGGCTCAGCCGCGGCCCGGCGTGCGTCCGGAGGCGCGCAGCAGCGCGTTCTGGTGCCGCAGCCGGGCCACCTCGGCCTCGAGCTCGAGCACCCGGGCGATGCCGGCGAGGTTGAGGCCGTCGGCGAGCAGGTCGCGGATCCGGTGCAGGGTCTCGATGTCGGCCCGGCTGTAGAGGCGGGTGCCGCCCGTGGTGCGGTCCGGCTCGAGGAGGCCGCGCCGCTCGTACACGCGGAGGTTCTGCACCTGCATCGAGACCATCTCGGCGGCCACCGAGATCGCGAAGACGCCGCGGGTGTGTTCCTCGGGCATCGGGGCTCCTTCTCGGGTTGCTGGGTCTCGAGGCTCCTCGCTGGCGCTCGTCGCACCTCGACCAACGGGGGTTGATTCTGCCTGAGTTTTGGAATATAAGAAACCTGTAACCGTTGATACAGGTACGACGCCGCGACCGCGGCGCCCGACGAGGAGAACCAGGAGGACCACGCGATGTTGCTGCGCACCACCGACCCGTTCCGCGACTTCGACCGCCTCACCCAGCAGCTGTTCGGCACCACCAACCGTCCTGCGGTGATGCCGATGGACGCCTGGCGCGAGGGCGACACGTTCGTCATCGAGTTCGACCTCCCCGGCGTGGCCAAGGAGAGCATCGACCTCGACGTCGAGCGCAACGTGCTGACCGTGCGCGCCGAGCGGGTGCCCCGCAACGGCGACTGGGAGATGCTGGCCAGCGAGCGCCCGCGCGGCGTCTTCAGCCGCCAGCTCGTGCTCGGCGACAACCTCGACCTCGACCGGATCGAGGCCGGCTACGAGGGCGGCGTGCTGCGCCTGGTCGTGCCGGTCGCCGAGCGGGCCAAGCCGCGCAAGATCGAGATCGGCACCGGCACCGACTCCGGCCGGACCGCGATCGAGGCCTGACCCCGGCCGCACCGACCGGCACACGACGAAGGGCCGCTCCCACCGCGGGAGCGGCCCTCTGTCGTCCCCCGGTTCCCCGTGGGTCGTCGACAGGCGTACGGCGCCGCCGGCGTGCCGGTGCACATCCCCCGCAGACCCGGCGCCCTTCGACGCCAGGTCCGTCCCCCGCACACCATCGCCGCCGACCGGGCGCCCGTCGGCCCCCCGGACCGTTCACCCCGCCGGTCCGATCCGACGTCCGCCCGTCGACTTCGGAGACAACCTTGGCGCGCCTTCGGTGCCGGCGCGGCGAGATCGGGACGGGTCCCCACTATTGGGTAGCGGGCCCCTGCGACCGGTACAGACCACCTCGGCGGCAGCCGGCACCGCGGGTCAGCCGCCGGCGAACGGCGGCAGGAACTCCACGGCCTGTCCGGGGGCGACCGAGACCTCCTCGGGGTCGCTCGCGCCGACCGGCCGGTCACCGACCAGCGCCGAGCAGGTCGCCAGCACCTCGGGCAGCCGCGAGCCGGGGTGGAGCGCCAGGACCCGGCGTACGACCTCGGCGAGCGTGAGCGCGCCCTCGACCTCGAGCTCGTCGCCGGCGACCTCGGCCGCGGCCTTCGCCGACGCCCAGTAGTGCACGTGCACGGTGCCGGTCGCGGCGGGGCCGGTCGTCTCAGGAACCTCGGAGGTCGGCGTGGGGCGCTCCATGGTCCGGTATTCTCCCCGATCAACGAAACGACCGAGGCCCAGCGTCGCGTCCCGGTCCCCGCCCGGCCACCGGGAGGCTCCCATGAGCACCCTCTTGCTGCTCACCAGCGCGCTGCAACCGTCCGTCGAGGTGCTCCCCGGCCTCTCCCTGCTGGGGCACCAGGTCAAGATCCTGCCCGCCGAGGGCAGCGCCCTGCTCGAGGCGCCCGACGTCGACCTGCTGCTCGTCGACGGCCGCCAGGACCTCGCCCACGCCCGCGACCTGTGCCGCCTGATCCGTACGACGGGCTCCGACGCGCCGGTGCTGCTCGTGGCCACCGAGGGCGGGCTGGCCGTGGTCGCCCACGACTGGGGCATGGACGACGTCGTCCTGCACACCTGCGGCCCCGCCGAGCTCGAGGCCCGGATCCGCCTCGCGCTGGGGCGGCTCGCCGCCGCGCGGTCCGCCGACGACCCGGAGGCGCACGTCATCCGCTCCGGTGAGGTGGTGGTCGACGACGCGACGTACACCGCGAAGGTGAGCGGGCGGCCGCTGGACCTGACGTTCAAGGAGTTCGAGCTGCTGAAGTTCCTCGCCCAGCACCCCGGGCGGGTCTTCTCGCGCCAGCAGCTGCTGCAGGAGGTGTGGGGCTACGACTACTTCGGCGGCACCCGCACCGTCGACGTGCACGTGCGCCGGCTACGCGCCAAGCTCGGGCCCGAGAACGAGCACCTGATCGGCACGGTCCGCAACGTGGGCTACCGGTTCGTGCTGCCGGCGAAGGAGAAGGAGGCGTCCCGAGACGTCGTCGCTGCGCGGGAGGCGGCCGAGGCCTGAGGGCCGCCGCTGGAGCCACGCGAACTGTGGAGTCTGCGGCGTGCCAGGTACGCCGGCGACTCCACGATCAGGCAGCAGCCTCGCCGACCTCGCAACCCGGCCCACACGCGGTGGGCCGCCCGCACCAGCCCCGGCGGACGAGGATGCGCCCGAGTCGTTCGGCGGTGCGGCAGGGCGTGCCGTACACCTGCGCCCAGCGCAGCCGCACCGACTCCCGTCCCTCGGCCTGGTCGTCGAGGTCCCGGTCGGCGTCGCGTCCCTGCGCGTCCCAAGCGGCGTGCCCGGCCCGTCCATCGAGCTCGACGTCCAGCCCGAACTCCTCGTACTCCACGTCGCGGTACTCCGCGCCGCCGACCCCGGTGCGCCGCCGCTGCCGGGTGGCGGTTGGCAGGTCGTGGGCCCGTTCCACCTTGGTCAGGTAGCCCTGCTCGAGCACTGAGCAGGCGCCGTGCTCGAGGTCGTCGAGCACCGCCGCGATCAACGCACGCCGGTGGATGCGCGTCCGCTTCGTGAGCGTGGCGCGCAGCCGCTTCGCCGTCGTACGCCGGGAGCCGACCGCGGTGGTGAGCACCCGGATCACCTCCAGCTCGTCGTGGGCGCGACTGGCCAGCTCGAGCGTGTTGTCCTCGACTCGGACCCGGGGCGGCCCGAGGTGCCACTGGACCATCGGGTCGAGGTGGCGCACCCGGTGGACCCGGATGCCTTCGACCCGCTCGACGCGACGGGTGGCGTCGATGGCCAGGTGGATGGGCGTCTGCGGCGGCGGCTCCTCGGCAGACTGCAGGAACAGCGCCGCCGGGGCCGCGTGAAGGGCCGCCGCCCAGGCGCGCTGGTGCCAGGACAGTGGGCCGGTGTGGTCCACGAAGACCCCCCGGTGGACCCGGACCAGCTCGCGACGACGCAGCATCCGCTCCAGGTCTCCCTTGGTGGCGCCGACCGTGCGCAGCTGGGCGCGGGTGATCAGCCCGTCGTGCGTCGCGATCAGCGCACCCAGCGCCGCCTCGTCGATCTCCCCCGTGCGGCGAGCCTCCCGCGTCCGGGAGCCCCCCGGAAAGGGCCGATTCCTGCCCTGTGGACAAGCCGACCGTGGGTCCCCGGCGTACCGGGTGCGCCGCGGACTCCACGGTCGCTCGGGCCCTCTCTAGGCTGGCCGGGTGGACTTCGACATCGGCAGCATCGAGCAGATCGCGGCGGCGGCCGAGGCAGCCGACGGGGCCGCACCCCTGGACGAGGCGACCTGGCTGGCGCTGCGCCACCACCCGGAGCGAGTGCGGCGCTGGGAGTCGCAGCACGGGTTCGCGCTGGACATCGGGGGCGAGCTGACGCTGGTCGTGCACCCCGACGCCCGGGCGCGGGGCGAGGGGGCGGCGCTGCTGGACGGCGTACTCACCGAGGTCGCCGGCCTCCTGTCCGCCTGGTCCCACGGCGACCACCCGGCGGCCGCAGCCCTGGCCAAGCGCTGCGGGTTCGAGCGGGTGCGGGAGCTGTGGGTGATGCGCCGGCCGTCGTCGGTGCCGCTGCCGGCGCTGCGGGAGCCGGAGGGGGTGACGGTGCGCGGCTACCGGCCCGAGGACGCCGGGGAGCTGTTGCGGGTCAACGCGGCGGCGTTCGCGAGCCACCCCGAGCAGGGCGCGATGGACGAGACGAACCTGGCCGAGCGGATGGCCGAGGGGTGGTTCGACCCGGCCGGGCTGATCGTCGCCATGAACGGCGAGCAATTGCTCGGCTTCCACTGGACCAAGCGGCACTCCCAAGAGCTCGGGGAGGTGTACGTCGTCGGCATCGACCCCGCCGCCCAGGGCCGCGGACTCGGCAAGGCGCTCACGCTCGCCGGCCTGCACCACCTCGTCCAGGGGGGTGCGCAGGAGGTCCTGCTCTACGTCGAGTCCGACAACGCGCCCGCGATCGCGGTCTACTCCGGGCTTGGGTTCGACCACTCCGATGCCGACACGCACGTGATGTACCGGCGGGCGTAGGTCAGAAGTCGGCGTCCGGGGTTGCGTCCGGCTCGGAGACCGCCGTCGGGTCGCACCCGACCAGATGGGCCTTGTCCTGGACGTTTGGGTCGGGCGTCCAGGACATGGTGCCCCTGGTGGCCCTGGCGTCCTTGAAGGGGGACTTGGGCCCGGCCGGGCCCGGGGGGTCGACGAGATTGATGTCGGTGATCGCGACCGTCACCACGGTCCTGCCGCTGGAATCGGTCGTCGCGCTCATCGAGCCGGTGACGGGGACGGTGTCCGACTTGTCGACGTAGTTCTGCGCGAACGTGACTTCGCCGAGGTAAACACCGGCGCCGAAGGTCAGGGTGTCCGGACCCGCAGCGGGCCCCATGCCACCGCCGTGGAAGGTCATGCTCACGGCGGTGGGAGACCCGGTGAAGCCGGCCTTGATCGTCGCCAGGTCGACCTCGCTGGAATAGGCGAAGCTGATCGTGTCGCCGACCTCGACCTTGCCGTTGCCGTTGCCGGCCTGGACGTCGACGCCGCGGAGGTTCGCCACCACGACGGTCACCGTCGACGAGGTGAAGGTGGCGCCGCCGGCCAGGGTCATGACCGCACGCAGGTCATAGGAACCGTTGGCGAGCGTCGTGGTGTTCCAGTCACACCTGTAGGGGCTGGCGGTCGGGGGGCACGCAGACGTCCACGAGCTCCCACCGTGCGCCACCACGTCGTACCGCACCGAGGTGATCGACACGTTCGCGCTGGTGGTCGCGGCCAGCGTCTCGACGCCCTTGACCTTGCCGTTGACCGGCAGGGGGTTCAAGGGGTTGATCGACACCGAGCCGGTGACGTTGTCGACGGTCGTGGTCATGGTCGAGGAGGTGAAGGTGGCCCCGTTGACCAGGGTCATCACGGCGCGCAGGTCGTAGGAGCCGTTGGCGAGCTTCGTGGTGTCCCACGGGCAGGTGTAGGGAGTCGCGGCGGGTGTGCACAGCGGCGCCCAGGAACTGCCGCCGTGCGCCACCACGTCGTACCGGACCGAGGTGATCGGCGCGTTCGCGCTGGTGGTCGCGGCCAGCGTCTCGACGCCCTTGACCTTGCCGTTGACCGGCAGGGGGTTCAAGGGGTTGATCGACACCGAGCCGGTCGTGTTGTCGACGACGACTGCGACTGTCGACGACGTGACGGTGAATCCGTTGCCCTGCGTCATCTGTGCCTGCAGCTGGAAGCTGCCGTAGGCGACGCTGCCGAGGTCCCAGGGGCACGTGTAACCGCCGGCCGACTTGGTGCAGGTGAGCGTGCTCGCCGACCCGGACGGGTTGGTGGGGGTCACCGTCAGCGTCACCCCGCCGACCCCGCTCTGCGCCGTCGCGGTCACCGCGACGTCCACTGCCGCCTTGTGGCTCACCGGACCGGGGTTCGTGAGGGCGACCGTTCCTGGGTTGTGGTCGATGCCGACCGAGACCGGGCTGGAGGTCACGTCGGGCCCGGAGCCCTGGCTCACCGTCGCCCGCAGGTCGTAGCTTCCGGCGGACAGCGCGGTGGTGTTCCAGGCGCAGGCGTAGGGCTTCGCGGCCATGGTGCAGACGGAGATCGTCGAGCCCCCCGACTTCACCGCGGTGACCGTGACACCGGTGACGCCGCGCGGCGAGGTCGCGTCGACGCTGATCGTGGTGCTCTTGTCGATCACGCTGCCACCCGCGGGAGAGGTGATCGAGACCGAGGCGGGAGTGTTGTCCACGGTGCGGTTGACCACGGCGGTGTTCTTGTTGCCGACCTGGTCCGTCGCAGTGACCCGGAAGTCGTAGCTCGCGCCGCTGGTCAGCGAGCTCGTGTCCAGGTGGCAGGTGTACGGCGACGTCGTGCCCGTGCCGCACGTGGTCCAGGCGCCGTTCCCGGTGCGGTAGTCGATCGCGAGGGTCGCCAGCCCGGAGGTCGCGTCGGTGGCGGTTGCCGTCAGCGCGACGGTGCCGCTCAGGTTGCCGGCGGGAACAACCAGGCCCACGTCGCCGGGGGCCGTGTTGTCGACGGTGATGGTCTGGTAGTCGTCACTCCTGACCAGGTGCCAGCCGTCCATGGCGCCCCCTTCGGCCCGGATCTCGTACTGGCCATCGGTCAGCTTGGTCGTGTCCAGCGAGCAGGCCTGGTAGGTCGTGAACCAGCCGCCACACTCGTTCGGTGACGTCCAACCCGAGTCGCCGACCCGGCGGTAGGAGATCTGCGTGTAGAGGGACGACTGGCTGTAGAACGTGGCCGTTGCCACGACGGTGCCGTTGACGGTGCCCGGCATCGGATCGAGCACGATGACGCCGCTGTCAGGGGCCGTCACCGTCGTGGTCGCGACAGCCGTTGCGGAGTTTCCAGCCGTGTCGGTGGCGCTGGCGCGAAGCTGGTAGCCGCCGGATGATCCCGGGCTGACCCACGCGCACGTGTAGGTCGCCTGGTTGTCGTTGCTGCCACTGAGGCTGCTGGAGCAGCCGGTGGTGAGTGGAGACCAGCTGCCGTCGGCGAACAGCTCGACGCTCACACTGGCCAGGTCGATCGAGGAGTACTCGTCGTACGCCGTTGCCGTGACGGTCACGGCGGCGCCCGGGGAGACGGTGCTGGGGACGTCCAGGCTGACCACCGGGGGCGTCCAGTCCCCGCCGGTGACGTGTGCGTCGTACGTGCTGGTGTCGACCCACGTCGCCCCCGAGGTCTGCACGCCCATCAGCGCGCTGCCCAGACAGAGCAGCGCGCCCAGGGCAAGCAGGATGCGGTTGCGCATGGCTAGCCGCTCACCGGGACCGACGGGCGCCCGGAGTGCCCGGAGTGCCCGGACCGAGTCGGGGCCTGCTCGTCCTTGCCCCGCAGGATCGTGACGATCTGCCAGAGGCTGAGCAGGGCGATGAGTCCGGCGGGCACTCCGATGGCCAGCATCCGGCTGTCACGGTCGGCCAGCCACAGGAACGGATAGCCGACGTACGGCACCGAGAACGCCACCCGCGCCTGCGTCGGGTGGTCCAGCTTGAACTTCCACGGGTCACGCTGGGGCACCGCGTCGCCCTGGGTCCGGAACACGTCCCCGTGGATGGCGACGATGCGGTGGGTCTCCATGTGGTCGACCCCGCTGCCCGCGGGGGGCTGGTAGGTGATCACGTCACCCACCCGCAGGTCGCCCACCGGCACCACCTTGTCGAACACGACCGAACCGTAGTTGATCGTGCCGGTCATCGAGGTGCCATTGATGACATAGCGCTGGATGCCGAACAGGGCGGGCAGGAGGAGGGCGAGACCGAGCAGCGTCGCCACTATGGTCAGCACGGTGGTGAGTGCGCCCACGATGCTGCGCGAGCGACGCTGCTCGATCTCGATCTCCATGTCCCTGCTCCCCCTGGGTGTCTGGCGCCCGGTCAGTTGTTGGTGACCGGAGCGGTCCAGTTCACGGTGGTGTTGGTGCTGTTGTCGGTGGTCGCGGTGGTCACGAGCTGCAGGTCGGCCGAGACCTTCTTGCCCTGGTCGCTGTTCGGCGCGTTCTCGTCGAGCTTGACCGAGATCGTGACGGTGGCGGTGCCGAAGCCGTCGTTGAGGTCGACCAGGGGGACCTCGCCACCCGTGGCCGACCCCAGGTCCGTCACGGGGAACCACGTGCTGTCCGAGGTGTCAGTGCCGGTGCTGGAGGTCACCCGGACCAGCAGGTACTGGTCGAACGTGTTGGACACGTTGGAGGCCACGAGCTTGAGGGTGCCGTCCACGTCGTTCGAGGGGTCCTCGGTCAGCGTGATCACGCCGTCCTTCTGGACACCGGGCTTGAGGTGGTCGATCGACAGCACCGAGGTGTTTTCCTTGTCGCTCGAGTTCAGCAGGTGGCCGCCGGTGACGGAGGCCGTCATCGAGTGCTGCGACGTCCAGGTCGCGCCGGAGCCGAACGTCACGCCGGCGGCCAGCAGCAGCGTGCCCATCGGGATGAGCAGCTTGCGGGTCTTGTTGTTCATGGGATCCCCCCCACTCGTGGCCCCCTGGTTCGGGAGGGCCGTTTCCTTGTGTCCCAAAAACTAGGGAGGCGTCCTCAACCCGGGGGGCACGCGCGGTCCACGCACGATCCACAGTTCGGTAACAAGATCCCGGGGCGCTGTTACCGCCGCGTACGCCGTCCCGACGCACCGCGGTGGGGTTGTGACGCACTACGCTCGCGCCCGATGAGCACGGCCGCCCCCCGCACCCCAGACGACCCCGCCGGCACCGGGGCCCCGCGCGACCGCGGGCGCCCGAACGACGGCGGTCGGCTGTGGCGACGCCGCGCCGACGCCGCCCCCACCTCCCCCGAGGACCTGCAGCGCGCGGTGGACCGCGCCGCCGAGCAGGTCGCGGCCGGCGAACGGGTGGCCGGCCTGCGGCGGGCCGCCGAGCTCGCCGCGTCCGAGCAGGCCGCCGAGCGGATGGTCGCCGAGGAGACCGCGAAGGAGGCGCTCGCCGGGCGGGCGGACGCGGACCGTACGGCGGCCGCGCACGCCACCGCCGCCGCAGAGGCGCAGCAGGCCCGCGAGCAGGCCGAGGCCGCGCTGGCCACCCACGTGGAGGAGCGCGCCGCCGCCGAGCAGGCCGCCAACGACGCCCGGCTCGCCCGACGGCTCGCCGAGCTGAAGGCCCGGGAGCAGGCCGAGGCCCGCGCCGATGCCGAGGCGCTCGCCGCCGAGCACGTCGCCGCCCGCCGGGCTGCGGAGGAGCAGGCGCGGGGGCGGGCGGAGGCCGCGGAGCGGGCGTACGCCGGCCGGGTCGAGGCCGAGGAGTCCGCCCGGTCGCACGCCGACGCGGCCACGCGGGCCGCCGCCGACCGGGAAGCCGCGGAGGAGCGCGCGCACCGGCTCGCCGAGGCCGCCCAGGAGGCGCACCAGGCGCGCCGCGCCGCAGAGCAGCGGGCGACCGAGCGCGCGGAGGCCGAGGCCGCTGCCGCCGCCGCCCACGAGGAGGCCAGCCGCCAGGCGCACCAGGCCCGGCAGGCCGCCGAGACCGCCGCGGCGGAGCAGGCCGCCGCGCGCGCGGCCGCCGAGGCGCTGGCCGCCGAGCACGTCACGGCCCGCGCCACCGCCGAGGAACGGGCGCGCGCCCAGGCCGAGGCCGCCGAGCGTGCCCACGCCGAGCACGGCGCCGCCGAGGAGTCCGCCCGCGACCAGGCGCACGCCGCGCACGTCGCCGCCTCCCAGCGCGAGGTCGCCGAGCGGGCCGCCACGGAGCAGGCCGTCGCGGCCCGGGAGGCGCACGAGGCCCGGCTCGCGGCCGAGCACCGGGCCACCGAGCTCGCCGAGGCCGCCGGCAGGGCGGCGGCGATCCACGAGGAGGCCAGCCGGGAGGCCCACGAGGCCCGGCAGGCCGCCGAGGCCGCCGCCGCGGAGCAGGCCGGAGCCCGAGGCGCGGCCGAGGAGACCGCCCGCGCTCACGCGCGCGCCCGCGCGGAGGCAGAGGAGTCCGCCCGGGACCGGGCCGAGGAGGCGGGCGAGGCGCACGCCGCTCGCACCCGGGCCGAGGCCGCCGCCGCTGACGCCACCCGCCTCGCCGACGCCGCCCAGGCCGCGCGCGAGGACGCCGAGCGGGCCGCCCACGACCAGGCCGTGGCCGCCGGCCGCGCCGCCGCCGCGGAGCAGACCGCCCACGAGGCCGCCCGGCTCGCCCACGAGGAGCGGGCCCGGGCCGCCGAGGAGCACGCGCGGGCAGTCGAGGTGGCCGACGAGGCGCGCCTCGCCGCCGACGAGACCGCCCGCACCCATGCCGAGGCCGCCGACCGCGCCCACCAGCAGCGGGAGCAGGCCGAGCGCGCCGCCGCGGAGGCGCTGGCCGCCCGCGAGGCCGCCGAGCGCACCGCCGAGGAGCGCAGCCAGCAGGCCGGAGCCGCCGCGCACGAGCGCCTCGAGGCCGAACGGCAGGCCCGCGAGGTGCTCGAGGCCGCCTCGGCCGAGGCGGCCACCCAGGCCGCGCAGCTCGCGGACGCGGTCCGCGGCCGCACCGAGGCCGAGTCCGCCGCGGCCGAGCAGGCCCGGGCCCGGGAGGCGGCGGAGGCGGTCGCCGAGCAGCGGGCCCAGGACCGGGCGGCCGTCGAGGCCGCCGTACGCCACCAGGCGGAGCTGGCCGAGGAGGCGCTGCGCGAGCGCCGCGAGGCGGAGGAGCGGGCCCGCGACCTCGCGGTCGCGCTGGCCGAGACCCGGTCACTGCTGGTGCAGGAGCTCACCGCCCGGCGCCGCTGGTGGCAGCGCCCCGACCCGGTGGTGCTGTCGGCGCTGCCGACCACCGCCGGCGAGGACGTCCCCGGGTCCGACCTGGGGCCCGCGCCGGTTGTGGGGCACGCCGCGGCCCGCAACCGCGAGGCCGCGCTCGGGCTGACCGTGCTCGCGGTGCTGGTCGCCGCGGTCGCCGCGCTGCTGCTCACCGGCGTGCTGCTGGCCGGGACCGCCGGCTGGGTGGTCGGCGGTCTCGCCGCGGTGGCCGCCCTGGCCCTCGGCGGGGCCGCGTGGCGGGTGGGCTCCCCTGGGCTCGCCGACGAGTCCTGAGGACCGCGCTCAGCCGAGCCCGGCGCGCAGCGCCTGCGCGATCTCCTCGTTGGCGGCCCGGCTGGAGCGGGCCAGCAGCACGTTGAAGAACCCGTGGATCTGGTCCTCGAACCGGCGCGCGGTCACCTCCACCCCCGCGTCGACGAGCCTGCGGGCATAGGCCTCGCCCTCGTCGCGCAGCGGGTCGAAGCCGGCGGTGGCGACGTACGCCGGGGCGAGGCCCGCGGGCAGGTCGGCGTACAGCGGCGAGAGCCGCGGGTCGCGCGGGTCGGCGTCCGCGGGCACGTAGCTGCCGGAGGCCAGGTCCATGAAGTCCTGGGTGAGGTAGAAGCCCTCGCCGAACAGCGCCCGGCTGCCGGCGGTCGCGGTGTGGTCGGTGCCGGGGTAGACCAGCAGCTGGAAGGCCAGCGGCAGCCCCTCCCGGGCGGCCTCGATCGCGGTGGTGGCGGCCAGGCAGCCGCCGGCGGAGTCGCCGCCGACCGCGAGCCGGTCGCGGTCCGCGCCGACGGTCCGGGCGTTGTCGACCAGCCAGCGGTACGCCGCGCAGGCGTCGTCGTACGCCGCCGGGAACGGGTCCTCGGGGGCGAGCCGGTAGTCGACCGCGAGCACCCGCACGCCGCTGCGCTCGGCGAGGAACCGGCAGCTGCCGTCGTGGGAGTCCAGACCGCCGTAGACCCAGCCGCCGCCGTGCAGGAAGAGCAGCGTCGGGCCGGTCGTCGCGGCGCCGGTGGGCAGGTAGAGCCGGGCCGGGCGGCCCGCGACCGTGAGGTGGCGGACCGCGCCGATCGGCTGGTGGCCGGCGCTCATCGCGGCCTGCCGGTCCAGGGCGCGGCGGCCGGCCGGGATCGGCAGCGTCTCCACGCCGGGCTCGCGGGCCAGCCGGAGCAGCCGCAGCATCAGCTGGGTGTCGGTGGCCAGGGTCTGCCCGTCGCGCCGGATCGGGCGGCCGGCCAGCCGCCGCTGCACCGGCTCGGGCAGCGCCAGGGCGCCGTGGAGGCTGGCGGTCTGGAGGCGTTCGTTGAGCTTGGTCAGGGTCTCGGCACGGCTCACGCGGTCACCCTACTGGTGGGTAATGCGTGGGGCCGGGGCGGTCAGGGGCGCAGCTCGGCGACGAACAGCCGGTGGCCGCCGGGCGGGCGCCGGGCCTCGACGAGGAGCTCGACGGGCATCTCGGAGCCGTCGCGGCGCAGCACCGGGACCCGGACGGCGTGGCCGAGGATCGGGGCCCGGCCGCTGGCCAGGTGCATGGTGAAGCCGGCCAGGTGGGCCTGGCGGTAGCGGGGCGGGATCATCGCGAGCAGCCGCCGGCCGACCAGCTCGCCCGCCTCGTCGTACCCGAGCAGGGCGAGCGCGGGGCGGCTGACCGCCACGATCCCGTTGGCGTCGTCGGCAGCGACCAGCGGCTGCCGGGCGTCGGCCACCTCGGCGAGCAGCGCCGGGGGCAGCGGCTGGCTGGCCGGCGGCGCCGCGTCGCTCTGGTCCCGCCACGGGGTCGGGCGGCCGCCGTCGCTCTGCCGCTCGATCTCCTGGCAGATCCAGCGGCGGAAGGCGCGGATCTCCGGCTGGGTCGGCGGCGTGAGCAGCGCCCCGGTCTCGGCGAGCCGCAGCGCGGTGTCGAGCACCTCGTCGAGCACCCCGAAGGCCGGCAGCGAGTCCCGCGGCACCGACAGCACCAGCCGCGGGCGCGAGACGATCGGCTCCACGGCGTGGGACATCAGCTGGTCGGGGTCCTCGGCCACCGAGGGGTCGGGCAGCTGCTCGAGCAGCAGCGCGACCGCCTCGCTGGCGGCCGCGTGGGCCTGCAGCGCCGCCGCACCATCGGCCTCGCCGATGGTGGTGAGGAGGTACTCCCGCAGCAGCGCCTCGGCGTGCTGAGCCCACGCCTGGTGCAGCAGCAGCGGCACGTTGAGCAGCTCGACGGGCACGGCACCGGCCCCGTCGTCGCGCAGCACCAGCAGCAGGTCGTCCCCGGTGAGGGTGGTGGCCAGCCACTCGTCGGCGTGCTGGCCGGAGGTCAGCTCGAACCAGACGCACTTGCCCCCCGGCCGCGGCTCGGCCCCCCACCGGTCCGCCATGTGCTGGAGCAGCCGCAGCCCCCGGCCGGTCCCGGCCAGGTCGGCGTGGTGGCGCACCAGCGGCAGCTGCGGGCTGGCGTCGTGGACCTCGACGTACAGGCCGCCGTCGTCCACCTCCGCACACACCTCCATCCGGGTGCCGGTGTGCACCAGCGCGTTGGTCACCAGCTCGGTGACCAGCAGCTCGGCAGCGTCGAGGAGGTCCTCCCGACCGGCGCGACGGAGCTCCTCGCGCACGAGGCGGCGCGCGTCGGAGACGCTCGACGGGCGCGGGTCGAAGCCGCGCCGCACCCCCCTGGCGCAACCGTCCATACAAGTGTTGTACCCCATGGGAGCGACGCCGAACGTCACCCTCCGTTCACCTGCCGGTGCCACACTGGGCCGATGAGTCCCGAGACGGTCCCGAGCGTCGCTCAACCCGTCGAGGAGCGGGGCGGGCACGAGACCTTCGACGTGGAGCCGCCGTACTACCCCGACGACGCCGAGCTGGCCGCGGTCGAGAAGTACGACGACCGGTTCCTCGACCGCGAGCTGTCCTGGCTGCACTTCAACCAGCGGGTCCTCGAGCTGGCCGAGGACGCCGACCTGCCGCTGCTGGAGCGGGTCCGGTTCCTGGCGATCTTCACCAGCAACCTCGACGAGTTCTTCATGGTCCGCGTGGCCGGCCTGAAGCGCCGGATCGCCGCCGGCCTCGCCGTCCGCGCCGCCTCGGGCATGCTGCCGCGCGAGGTGCTGGAGCAGATCTGGACCACCGCGGGCGCCCTGATGGAGCGGCACTCGCGGCTCTTCCGCGAGGAGATCGTGCCGGCCCTGGGCGAGCAGGGCATCTCGCTGGTGCGCTGGGAGGAGCTCGACCGCGAGGAGCAGAAGTACTGCAAGCGGCTGTTCCGCGACCGGGTCTTCCCGGTGCTGACCCCGCTGGCGGTCGACCCCGCGCACCCGTTCCCGTACATCTCGGGGCTCTCGCTGAACCTCGCGGTGCTCGTGCGCAACCCCAAGACCGGCAAGGAGCACTTCGCCCGGGTGAAGGTGCCGCCGATCTTCGCCCGCTTCGTGCCGCTGGGCAACCAGCGGTTCGTGCCGCTGGAGGACGTCATCCGCGAGCACCTGCGGCGGCTGTTCCCGGGCATGGAGGTGCTCGAGGTGCACAGCTTCCGGGTGACCCGCAACGAGGACCTCGAGGTCGAGGAGGACGACGCCGAGAACCTGCTCGCCGCCCTGGAGAAGGAGCTGCTGCGCCGCCGGTTCGGGCCGCCGGTGCGCCTGGAGGTCGAGGAGTCGATCTCCCCCGCGGTCCTGGAGCTGCTGGTCTCCGAGCTCGGCATCACCACCGAGGAGGTCTTCCACCTCGCCGGCCCGCTGGACCTGCGCGGGCTGCACGACATCGCCGACCTGCCGCGCGAGGAGCTGAAGTACCCCGCGTTCGTGCCGACCACCCACCACCGGCTGGCCGAGGTCGAGTCGGCCGCGCCGGTCGACGTGTTCAAGGCGGCCCGGCGCCACGACGTGCTGCTGCACCACCCCTACGACTCCTTCGCCACCTCGGTGCAGCGGTTCATCGAGCAGGCCGCCGCCGACCCGCACGTGCTGGCGATCAAGCAGACCCTCTACCGCACCTCCGGCGACTCCCCGATCATCGACGCGCTCATCGACGCCGCCGAGTCCGGCAAGCAGGTGCTGGTGATCGTCGAGATCAAGGCCCGCTTCGACGAGCAGGCCAACATCCGGTGGGCGCGCAAGCTGGAGCAGGCCGGCTGCCACGTCGTCTACGGCCTGGTCGGGCTGAAGACGCACTGCAAGCTGTCGCTGGTCGTGCGCGACGAGCCGGACGGGATCCGCCGCTACGCCCACCTCGGCACCGGCAACTACAACGGCAAGACCGCCCGGCTGTACGAGGACCTCGGGCTGATCACCACCGACGCGCGGATCACCGAGGACGTCGCCCACCTGTTCAACAACCTCTCCGGGTGGTCGCGCAACGCGATCTACAGCGAGCTCATGGTCGCCCCCGACTCGATCCGCAGCGGCCTGGTCGAGCAGATCCACCGGGAGATCCGCAACCACCAGGACGGCCGCCCGGCGCGGATCCGCTTCAAGGCGAACTCGATCGTCGACGAGGCGGTCATCGACGCGCTCTACCTCGCCTCGCAGGCCGGGGTGCCCGTCCAGCTGCTGGTCCGGGGCATCTGCGCGCTGCGGCCGGGGGTCGCGGGCCTCTCGGAGTCGATCGAGGTGCGGTCGGTGCTCGGCCGGTTCCTCGAGCACAGCCGGGTCTTCTGGTTCGAGAACAACGGGGAGCCGGTGGCCTGGATCGGGTCGGCGGACATGATGCACCGCAACCTCGACCGGCGGGTGGAGGTGCTGGTGCGACTGCCCGGCGAGGAGGAACGGGACGCGGTGGCCGGCGTGCTCGACCTCGCGTTCGACCCCGAGACCGACGCCTGGCAGCTCGGCAGCGACGGCAGCTGGACCCGCAACCACGGTGACGTGCACCTCCAGGAGGCGCTCATCGAGCGGCAGCGGCGGCGGCGTACGGGCGCTTGACACCGCCCTGACTTGTGGATCTGCGCGACCGACCCCCTAGCATGAGGGCCGTTCTTCTCCTCCTCACCAGGAGTTCTTCGTGGGTTTGCGATTCCGCCCTGTCGACAGCACGTTCTACGACCTCTTCACCGAGTCGGCCCAGCACCTCGTGACCGGGGCCGGCCTGCTCGCCGAGATGCTCAGCGACACCTCGGACCGGGAGGACGTCGCCCGCCGCATGCGCGAGGCGGAGCACGCCGCCGACGAGACCACGCACGCGATCGTGCGCCGGGTCAACAGCACGTTCGTCACGCCGTTCGACCGGGAGGACATCTACTCCCTCGCCTCGGGGCTCGACGACGTCATGGACATGATGGACGAGGTCGTCGACCAGATCCTGCTCTACGAGGTCAAGGACCTGCCCACGGACCTGTCCGCGCAGGTCGAGGTGATCCAGCGGTGCGCCGAGGTGACCGCCGCGGCGATGCCGCAGCTGCAGTCGATGCAGAGCCTCGAGGAGTACTGGATCGAGGTCAACCGGCTCGAGAACGCCGGCGACAAGAACCACCGTCGTACGCTCGCCAACCTGTTCTCCGGCGAGTACAAGGCGATGGAGGTGCTCAAGCTCAAGGACATCGTCGAGTCGCTCGAGGGCGCCATCGACGCCTTCGAGAAGGTCGCCAACACGGTGGAGCAGATCGCGGTCAAGGAGTCCTGACCCGATGACACTCGCGATCATCATCGCGGTGGTCGTCGTGGCCCTGGTCTTCGACTACACCAACGGCTTCCACGACGCTGCCAACGCCATCGCGACCTCGGTCTCGACGCGCGCCCTGACCCCCCGCATCGCCCTCGTGCTCGCGGCCGTCATGAACTTCGTCGGCGCGTTCCTCGGCCAGGAGGTGGCCAACACCGTCGGCAGCGTGATCAGCCCGCCCTCCGGCACCTCCGGCCTGATCATCGTCATGGGCGGCCTGTTCGGGGCCATCGCCTGGAACCTGATCACCTGGTACTTCGGCCTGCCGTCCTCCTCCTCGCACGCGCTCATCGGCGGCCTGATCGGCGCCGCGCTGGTCTCCGGGACCACGGTGCAGTGGTCGGTGATCACCGACAAGGTGATCATCCCGATGGTGCTCTCCCCGATCGTCGGCTTCCTGCTCGCGTTCGCGCTGATGCTGGCGATCCTGTGGATCTTCCGGAAGCGGAACCCGCACCGCACCGGCCGCGGCTTCCGC
The DNA here is from genome assembly GCA_963826155.1 of uncultured Actinomycetota bacterium. Taxonomy (GTDB): domain Bacteria; phylum Actinomycetota; class Actinomycetes; order Propionibacteriales; family Nocardioidaceae; genus Nocardioides. The sequence goes on from CAWGVX010000002.1 coordinate 3,283,506, forward strand.
GCCGCGCAGACGGTCTCGGCGGCCGGCATGGCGCTCGGGCACGGCCTGCAGGACGCGCAGAAGACGATGGGCGTGATCTTCCTGGCGCTGCTGACCGGCGGCTACGTCTCCGCCGACGACGGCCTGCCGGTCTGGGTCATCTGCTCCGCGGCCGCGGCGATCTCGCTCGGCACCTGGTCGGGCGGCTGGCGGGTGATGCGGACCCTGGGTCGCCGGATCATCCACCTCGACCCCGCGCGCGGGTTCTCCGCCGAGGCGGTGGCCTCCGGGGTGCTCTACACCACCGCCTTCGCCTTCCAGGCCCCGATCTCCACCACGCACGTGATCACCTCCTCGGTGATGGGCGCCGGTGCCACCAAGCGCTTCTCCGCCGTCCGGTGGGGCGTCGCCAGGTCGATCGTCATCGCCTGGGTGCTCACCGTCCCCGCCGCCGGTGTCGCCGCCGCGATCGTCTACGAGATCCTGCACCTGCTGATCCCGGCCTGAGGCGTCCTCGGGGCGGGGCCCGGGTGCCATGGCTTCACCTAGGTATGTCGCTCAATGCTCGCTTCCCGGGTCGGATTCGGAACGGGAAGTGACCGTCTGCCGACATACCTAGGTGAAGCCGTGCCCGATCGCTGCCAGCATCAGTCCGGCAGCCCCAGCACGCGTCGAAAGCGGGCCGCCAGGACCTTGGGCCGGTCGTAGTCGCTCCAGATGACGCGGATCATCGGAAGTCTCGTGGCTTCGCGTATGAGGTCTTCGCGCTGCTTCTCGGCGAAGACGACCTCCCCCGGGGACTGGCCGGGTCGCAGCAGACGCCCGTACTTCAGCTTGCCGTCGAACTCGCCGTAGCCAAGGCCGGGCCAGTACCAATCCGTCGTCCCGAGCAGGGTGCCGTCGGCGTCGAGGACAGGTTGCTGCAGCTCCGGCATCGGGATGCGGTGGCGCCTGCAGAACGTGCGACCTCGGCTCTCACCGATCGATGCCGACCGCCCGTCCGCCAGCGTGGCCGGCAGGCGCAGGTGCTGGGTGTAGGGCCACCGGCACATCAGCTCGAACTGCCGCATCAGCGCCGGCTGGTCACACAGCTCGTGGTGCAGCGTGCTGTCGAAGTGAGCCTGGGCCACCTCGGGGCTCGAGTGCGTCACCGCCTCGATGGCGGCACGCTCCGGCTTGACCAGCAACAGCCCGTCCCGCGTGACCAGGTCGTCCTTCACACAGAAGCCCTCGTGGTGCAAGACGTCACCCTCGCTTCGACCCGCCGCACCGTCGAGCCGCGTCACGTGGACGCGCGAGAGGTCGATCCCCCAGATGTCGACGCCGTGCATGACCGCGGCCGACACGTGACTGAGGGCCACCTTCGGCCCGAGAGAGCGCATCACGGCCAGGCAGCGGATCCGGTGCCGCTCGACATCGTCCATCGCAGCCCAGAGGTCCTCGAAGGTGTAGAAGCCGCGACGGAAGCGCCGCCACACCCCCGTCCTCACCGCGGCGTCGATCGCGCTGCCACGGTAGCCACAGTCCCGGGCCTCTTGCCGGGTGAAGAATCCGTTCGTTGCGCACAGGGCGCGGAGCTCGTCCATGACCCGAGTTCGCCACACGGAGGCGGCCTCCGGGCGCCGCGCGGCGGCTGGCTGTGGACAACCGGGTGGGACGCGCGTTTGTGGATGCTCCCCGGGCCGGTCGTCGAGCCGACCTGCCCGGACGCGAACGGACCGCGGGTGGCGGGACCGGGCATCCCCCTGGGCTTCATCTAGGTATGTCGCTGAGTCCACACATCCCCCCTCGAATTCGAGGAGGGGAGTGGGGTTCCACCGACATACCTAGGTGAAGCCGAGCCCGAGCCCGACAGCCCCCGCCCGGCGCGGTCCGGGGTCGTTCGGGAGGGCTCAGCCGAACCGGCCGGAGATGTAGGCCTCGGTCGACTCGTTGTCGGGGTTGGTGAACATCTTCTTGGTGGGGTTGAACTCCACCAGGTGGCCGGGCTCGCCGGTGGCCTTGAGGTTGAAGAAGCCGGTCTCGTCGGAGACCCGGGCGGCCTGCTGCATGTTGTGGGTGACGATGACGATCGTGTAGTCGGACTTCAGCTCGTGGATCAGGTCCTCGATCGCAGAGGTGGAGATCGGGTCGAGGGCCGAGCACGGCTCGTCCATCAGCAGCACCTGCGGCTCGACGGCGATCGCGCGGGCGATGCACAGCCGCTGCTGCTGGCCGCCGGAGAGGCCCATGCCGGGCTTGTTCAGCCGGTCCTTGACCTCGCTCCACAGGTTCGCGTGTCGCAGCGAGCGCTCGACGGTGTCGTCGGCCTCGGACTTCTTCAGCTTCCGCGCGTTGAGCCGGTTGCCGGCGAGCACGTTGTCATAGATCGACATCGTGGGGAACGGGTTGGGGCGCTGGAAGACCATGCCGATCTGGCGGCGCACCTCGACCGGGTCGATCGAGGGGTCGTAGAGCGACTGCCCGTCGACGGTGATCTTGCCCTCGACGCGGGCGCCGGGGATCACCTCGTGCATCCGGTTCAGCGAGCGCAGCATGGTCGACTTGCCGCAGCCCGACGGGCCGATGAACGCGGTGACCGACCGCGCCTTGATGGTCATGTTGACGCCCTGCACGGCGAGGAAGTCGCCGTAGTAGATGTTCAGGTCGGAGACGTCGATGCTCTTGGCCATGGTGAGTTCCTTAGGTCTGGTGAAGAAGAGGGCCCGGGGTCGCCGGGGTCAGCCCTTCTTGGGGGCGAACATACGACCGATCAACCGCGCTGCCAGGTTGAGCACCATCACGATCACGATCAGCACCAGCGCGGCACCCCAGGCGCGAGGGATCCCCGGCGCCACGGTGGTGCCGACCGGCGGTACGCCCGGCTGGGTGAAGGAGTAGTAGATGTAGACCGGGAGCGTCGACATCCGCTCGTTGAAGAGGTTCCAGTTCACCGAGTCGGTCTTGCCGGCGATGACCAGCAGCGGGGCGGTCTCACCGATCACGCGGGCGATCGCGAGCGTCACACCCGTGATGATGCCCCCGATCGAGGTCGGGAGCACCACCTTGACGATCGTGCGCCACTTCGGCACGCCCAGGGCGTACGACGCCTCCCGCAGGTCACCGGGGACCAGCCGCAGCATCTCCTCGGTCGAGCGCACCACGATCGGGATCATCAGCAGCGACAGCGCGATCGAGCCGCCGAAGCCCATCCGGGTCTCGGGGCCGAGCAGCAGCACGATCAGCGACAGCGCGAACAGGCCGGCCACGATCGAGGGGATCCCGGTCATCACGTCGACCAGGAAGGTGATCCAGCGCCCGGTGCGCGTCCCGGCGCCGTACTCGACCAGGTAGATCGCGGCGAAGATGCCCACCGGCACCGAGATCACCGCGGCGGCCAGCGTGACCAGCAGGGTGCCGACCAGCGCGTGGAAGATCCCGCCGCCGGCACCGACGATGTTGCGCATCGAGTAGGTGAGGAACTCGCCGTTGACCACCGGCAGGCCCTGGCTGGCCACGGTCCAGATCAGCCAGGCCAGCGGGAGCACGGCGAGGCCGAAGGCGGACCAGATCAGGGAGGTCATCAGCCGGTCGACGGCCGCACGCCGGTTCTCCACCGCCCCGGACCAGGCCGGGAGCGCGACCAGGAACAGCACCCAGGCCAGCGCCAGCCAGCCGATCAGGGACCAGCCGAGCAGCATGGCCGGCAGGCCGGTGGCGGCCAGCACGAGCACGCCGGCGAGCGCCGGCGCCCACCGGGGCAGCCGGGGTCGGGAGAGCCGCATGGTCACGGCGAGGTCCTTCGACGAGAGGTCGGCGGTGCTCATCGGGCCATCCTCCGTTCGTTGCGGTTGACGACCCACCGGGCGGCGAAGTTCACCAGGAAGGTGACCGCGAACAGCACCAGGCCGGTCGCGATCAGCACGTGCAGCTTGGCCGGGGTGGCCTCGGCGAAGCTCGAGGCGATGTTGGAGGCCACGGTGGCGGGGTTGGTGCTGGAGATCAGGTTGAGGGTCACCACCGGCGAGGCGGAGAGCACCATCGCGACGGCCATCGTCTCGCCGAGCGCCCGGCCCAGGCCGAGCATCACCGCCGAGACCATCCCGGAGCGGGCGTAGGGGAAGACCGAGAGCCGCACCATCTCCCAGCGGGTCGCCCCCAGCGCCAGCGCCGCCTCCTGGTCCAGCCGCGGGGTCTGCGCGAAGACCTCGCGCGAGATCGCGGTGGTGATCGGCAGGATCATGATCGCGAGCACGAGCGCCGCGGTGAAGACCGTCCGGCCGGTCACCGAGGACGGACCGGCGAAGAACGGCAGCCACCCGACGTGCACCGCCAGCCAGTGCTGCACCGGCACCAGCCAGGTGGCCAGCGACCGGGCACCCCAGAGGCCGAAGACGACCGAGGGCACCGCCGCCAGCAGGTCGATGACGTAGGCCACCGGCACGGCCAGCTTGCGCGGCGCGTAGTGGGAGATGAACAGCGCGATCCCGAAGGCCAGCGGCACCGCCACGACCAGCGCGAGCACCGAGGAGAGCACCGTGCCGAAGACCAGCGGCCACACGTACGACAGGAAGTCGTGGTTGGGCGCGTAGGTGGACGTGACCTGGCTCAGGCCCGGCCCGCCCTCGATGGCGAGGAAGACGAAGACGCCGGCGAGGGCCAGCAGGATGAAGAGGCCGGCCGCGCGGGAGACGCCGGCGAAGATCCGGTCCCCCCGGCTGCGGGGTGGCTTCGCCGCCCTGGCGGTCGCCGGGGCGTCCTGCTCCGGTGAGGTGGTGACGGACACGATGCTCCTTGCTGAGTGGCTGCTCGGGTCAGCTCGGGTCGGGCGGTCGGCCCCGAGTGGCCGACGGTGCTACGGGTGGGAACGCCCGTGTGCGGCGGGCCGGTCGGACCGGCCCGCCGCACGCGGGATGACGCTGTTGGCGCTGTGGGGCTGAATGGTTACTTCCCGGAGATCTGGTCGACGATCGACTTGGCCTGGCCGGCCAGCTTCGAGTCCAGCGGCGCCGAGCCCGCCTGCTTCGCCGCGGCCTGCTGGCCGGCGTCGGACACGATGTAGGACAGCAGGCCCTTCACCAGCGCGGCGTCGTTGGCGTTGTCGTAGGTCGGGCAGGCGAGCAGGTAGGACGTCAGCATGATCGGGTAGGCACCGGACTCGGTGGTGGTGCGGTCGACGTCGATCGCCATGTCGTTCTTGCCGCGACCCTGGGTCCGCGGCGAGACGGCGAGCACCTTCGCGGCACCCTCGGCGCTCGGCTTGTTGTACGTCGAGCCGACCTTGATCGCGGCCTGGCCGAGGCTGCCGGCCTGGCTCTCGTCGGCGTAGCCGATCGTCCCCTGGCCGGCCTTGACCGCGGCCACCAGGCCGGAGGTGCCCTCGCCGGACTCGCCGCCCTTGATCGGCCACACGCCGTCCTTCGCCCACTTCCAGTGCCCGTTCGAGGCCTGGTTGAGGTAGTCGGTGAAGTTCTCGGTGGTGCCGGAGTCGTCCGAGCGGTGCACGGGGGTGATCCGCGTCGAGGGCAGCTGGGCGTCGGGGTTGTCCTTGGCGATCGCCGGGTCGTTCCACTTGGTGATCTTGCCGGCGAAGATGTCGGCGAGGGTCTCCGGGGAGAGCTGCAGGTTGTCGACGCCGTCGAGGTTGTAGACGACCGCGATCGGGCTCACGTAGTCCGGGATCTCGATGACGTCGCCGCCGCAGCGCTGCTTGGCCTTGTCCAGCTCGCCGGCGTCGGTGCTCAGCGCGGCGTCGGAGCCGGCGAACATGTAGGCGCCGGAGATGAAGTTCGCCCGGCCCGTGCCCGAACCCACCGGGTCGTAGTTGACGGTGACGCCGTCGCCGTTCTGGCTCTGGAAGCCGGCGCGCCAGGCGCTCATGGCCGACTCCTGGGCCGACGAGCCGCCGCCGTTGAGCGTGCCGCTCAGGCTGCCGCTGGAGCTGCCGGAGCTGTTGCTCTCGTTGCCAGCGGCGCAGGCGGAGACGGAGACCGCCAGACCGAGGACGGCGATGCCGGGCAGGGCCGCACGGCGGATGGAAGTGCGCTTCACTTCGAATCTCCTGATGTCTTTCTCGGGGATGACACCAGCGAAGGTAGGGAGCCGAGGTGACGCGTTCCGCGGCCGTCGGTGAACGAGGGGTGAACGTCACCGACCGGTTGGCCGACATCCGGCCGGGGATGAGACGGCCCTCACCTGAACGAGCGCGCCCGACGGTCGACCCGGCCGCCCTGCCGGGGCCGCCCCACGGCCTCACCGGGCCTGCTGCACCTCGGTCGCCACCACGCGTCCCTTGCGCAGGTGGGCGACCAGCATCCCGCCGGGGTCGAGCTGGGGATCCTCGAGGCCGAGCGCGTCGAAGACCGCGGGCAGCACCGGCCGGTGGGTGCAGACCACCGCGCCGTCGTCCCCGGCGACCAGGCCGTCGACCAGGGCGAGCACCGACTCGGCGGTCGCCCCCTCCTCGGTCAGCCCGTCCTGGGACTCGACCTTCCACCCGGTCGCGTCGGCGTACGGCGCCACGGTCTCCACGCACCGGGTGCTGCTCGAGCTGACCACCCGGCCCACGTCGTACGCACCGAGGACCGGGACCAGCGCCCGGGCCTGCTCCTGGCCGGCGTGGACCAGCGGGCGGAGCCGGTCGTCGTGCCGCCAGGCCCTGCGCGAGCGCGCCGCGCCGTGGCGCAGCACCACCAGCGCCCGGGTCTTGGTGGGCAGCGCGCGCGCCCGCTGCAGGGTCTCCCGGTCGTGGGGGTAGGTGAGCCGCCGCTCGGCCTCGTCGCGGTCGACCCACTCGACGGCGTCGATCTCGTCGTTGGGGACGTAGCCGCTCACGTCCTCGCCGTCCACGGCCCGGCCGGTCCAGTAGTGGACGGTCTTCATCCGGTCCCCGCCGTTGCGGTAGCGCAGCGACGGCAGCGGCGCGCCCAGCCGCACACGCAGCCCGGTCTCCTCCTCGACCTCGCGGACCGCGGCGGTCACCGGGTGCTCGCCCGGGTCGAGCTTGCCCTTGGGGAACGACCAGTCGTCGTACCGGGGCCGGTGCACCAGCAGCACCGTGCGTCCCCGCCCGAACACCACGGCACCGGCGGCGATCACGTCCCTGGAGGCCATGGCGTTAGTCTCACACCTGCCCGCCCCCGGACAGGAGACCCCGTGCGCAAGCGCCCGCTCGCCGTCGTGCTGGTCGCGCTCCTCGTGGTGCTCCTGGCCGGCGTGGCCGCCGGTGGTGCCTGGTGGTGGCGCGGCCACGACCGGACCACGCTGCAGCGGGCGGTCGCGCTCGCGCCGCCGGACGCCGAGCGGCTGTCGTGGACCGACTGGGCCGCGGTCCGCCGCGAGCTCGGGGCCTCGCTGTCGGCCTCGTCGCCGGTGGGCCGGCTGCGGCACTTCCTCGACCGGGGGTACGACGCCGACCTCACCTCCAGCTCGGCCCTGGTGCAGTCGGCACCGGTGCTGCAGCGGGCGTACGGCTTCTCCCCCGCGACCGCCGACTGGGAGCTGTTCAGCCAGTCCACCCAGGGCGCGGTGGTGATCCTGCAGCTGCCCGACGGCACCGACTTCGACCGGATCGGCACCGACCTGTCCGAGGCGGGCTACACCCGGCCCTCGACCGACACGGGGGTGTGGGACGGCGGCGAGGACCTGCTGGGCACGATCGGCCCGGACCTGACCCCGGAGCTGCAGTACGTCGCGCTCGACGCCGCCGACCACCTGGTGCTGACCAGCGACAACGCCTCCTACCTGCGCCGGGCCGTCGGCGACGCCACCTCCGGCTCCGGGGACGGGCCCTCGGACCAGCTCACCCACGTCGCCGACGCCAGCGGCTCCCCGCTCAGCGCGGCGATCTACGACGGCGACTACACCTGCTCCGCGCTCGCCATGGGCCACGCCGACGCCGCCGACCAGGCCGCCGGCGCCCAGCTGCTGCGCGCGGCCGGCACGGTCAACCCGGTCGAGGGGTTCGCGATGTCGGTGCAGCCGGACCGGCACGTGAAGGTCGTGATGTCCTTCGACGGCGCCGACCAGGCCCGGACCAACGCCGACACCCGCGCCACCCTCGTCCGCGGCCCGGCCCCCGGCCAGGGCGGCGACTTCGGCGACCGGTTCTCGGTGCGCTCGGTCACCGCCGACGGCGACCTGGTGCTGATGGACCTGGTGCCCCGGTCGGGGGCATACGTGCTCTCCGACCTCAGCTCCGGGCCGGTGCTGTTCGCGACCTGCTAGCTGGTGGGCCGGCCGTGGGGGCGGCGCGGCTTCGCCGGCGCAGCTCGGCGCGGCTCGGCGCGGCTCGGGTGGGTGGCTTCACCTAGGTATGTCGCTGGAGGCTCACTTCCCTCGTCGAATTCGACCCGGGAAGTCGCACCTCGTCGACATACCTAGGTGAAGCCGTGGCATCCGCCCCGCGGCCACCCCACGACGACTACCACCCGCGCTGCCGCCGGCGCCCCGGAGAGAGCCCGGCAGGCTCACCGGAACCGGCGCAGCCGCAGGCTGTTGGTGACGACGAAGACCGAGGAGAACGCCATGGCGGCGCCGGCGATCATCGGGTTCAGCAGACCGGCGGCGGCCAGGGGCAGCGCGGCGACGTTGTAGGCGAACGCCCAGAACAGGTTGGCCCGGATCGTCGCGAGCGTACGCCGGGAGAGGCGGACCGCGTCCGCGGCGACCCGCAGGTCCCCGCGCACCAGGGTCAGGTCGCTGGCCTCGATGGCGACGTCGGTGCCGGTGCCCATCGCGAGCCCCAGGTCGGCCTGGGCCAGCGCGGCCGCGTCGTTGACGCCGTCGCCGACCATGGCGACCACCCGGCCGGAGTCCTGCAAACGCTTGACCACGTCCACCTTGTCGGCGGGCAGCACGTCGGCGACCACCTCGGTGATGCCGACCTCGGCCGCCACGGCCCGGGCGACCCGCTCGTGGTCGCCGGTGAGCAGCACGGGCGTCAGGGCCAGGTCCCGGAGCCGGCGCACCGCCTCCGCGGAGGTCGGCTTCACGGTGTCGGCCACGACCAGCACGCCGCGGGCGCGGCCGTCCCAGCCGATCGCCACCGCGGTCCGGCCCTCGGCCCGGGCCTCCTCCACCGTCGCGGCCAGCTCGGCCGGCAGCGCCATCCCCCGGTCGGCGAGCAGCCCGGGGCGGCCGGCGAGCACGACCCGGTCCGCGACCCGGCCCCGGACGCCGAGCCCCTCGAGGTTCTCGAAGTCCGCGACCGGCGGCAGCCCGGGGTCGTCGAGGAGCGAGCCGACGACCGCGCGGGCCACCGGGTGCTCCGAGCCGGCCTCGAGCGCGGCCGCGGTCCGGCGTACGTCGTCGGCGCACTCGCCGTCGGCCGGGGCCACCGTGACCAGCGCCATCTGGCCGGTGGTGACCGTGCCGGTCTTGTCGAGCACGACCGTGTCGATGCGCCGGGTGGACTCCAGCACCTCCGGGCCGCGGATCAGGATGCCGAGCTGGGCGCCACGGCCGGTGCCGACCAGCAGCGCGGTCGGCGTGGCCAGGCCCAGGGCGCAGGGGCAGGCGATGATCAGCACCGCGACCGCGGCGGTGAACGCCGCGCCGGCGCCCGCGCCGGCCAGCAGCCAGCCGGCCAGGGTCAGCAGGGACAGGCCGATCACGATCGGCACGAAGACCCCCGAGACCCGGTCGGCGAGGCGTTGCACCTGCGCCTTGCCGGTCTGGGCCTGCTCCACCAGCCGCGCCATCTGCGCCAGCTGGGTGTCGGCGCCGACCCGGGTGGCCCGCACCACCAGCCGGCCGCCCGCGTTGACGGTGGCGCCGACCACGGCCGCGCCCGGGCCCACCTCGACCGGCACCGACTCACCGGTGACCATCGAGGCGTCGACCGCGGAGCTGCCGTCCTCGACGACGCCGTCGGTGGCGATCTTCTCGCCGGGGCGGACCACGAACCGGTCCCCCACCGCGAGCGACTCGACGGGCACCCGCACCTCGGCGCCGTCGCGCAGCACCGCGACCTCGTGGGCGCCCAGCGACATCAGGGCGCGCAGCGCGTCACCGGCCCGCCGCTTGGAGCGCCCCTCGAACCACCGGCCGGCGAGCAGGAACGTCGTGACCACCGCCGCTGCCTCGAGGTAGAGGTCGCCCCCGGTGAACAGCGCGACCAGCGACCACAGCCAGGAGGCGGCGACGCCGAGCGAGACCAGCGTGTCCATCGTGGTGCTGCCGTGCCGGGCGTTGAGCGCGGCGGCGCGGTGGAACGGCCACCCCGCCCACCACACGACCGGGGTCGCGAGGGCCAGCGAGATCCAGCCCTCCCCCGGCACGTCCACGCCCGGCACCATGCCGAGCACCAGCACCGGGACGCTGAGCACGGCGGCCACGACCAGGCGCAGGCCGAGCCGGCGCTGGTCGACGTCCTCCGTGGGCTCCCCCGAGCCGGCCGAGCCGGCCGAGCCGCCCGAGCCGGCCTCCGCGGCCGGCGGCGCGGGCAGCCGGGCGTGGTAGCCGGCCGCCTCCACGGTGTCGAGCAGGTCGTCGGTGGTGACGGCGACCGGGAAGCTCACCCAGGCCTTCTCGGTCGCGTAGTTGACGCTGGCCGCGACGCCGTCGAGCTTGTTCAGCTTCCGCTCGATGCGGTTCGCGCAGGACGCGCAGGTCATCCCGTCGATCAGCAGCTCGACGTCGCGGCCCTCGGTGGTGCTGGTCATCTCATCCCTCGTGGTGCCCTCGCTCGGCGCGCCGGGCCGGCCCCGGCCCGGCGCTGGTCACACCAGCGCGTAGCCGGCCTCGGTGACGGCGGCGTCCACGTCGGCCCGCTCCAGCGGGGCGGCGCTGGTCACCGTGACGGTGCCGGACTCCAGCTCGACCGCGACGTCCTCGACGCCGTCGATCTCGGTGATCTCCTCCGAGACCGAGGCGACGCAGTGGCCGCAGGTCATCCCGGAGACGGTCCAGGTGCTCACGTTGCTCATCGGGTGCTCCTCACGCAGGTCGTGGATCAGGGACAGGACAGCGCGCTCAGGACCGGACCAGCCGGGCGATGGCGTCGACGGCCTCGCTGACCTTCTCGCGCGCCTCCTGGTCACCGTCCGGGCCGCCGGCCCGGGCGGCGTCGACCACGCAGTGGTTCATGTGCTCCTCGAGCAGCCCGATCGAGACCGCGTGCAGGGCCTTGGTCATCGCGGAGACCTGGGTGAGGATGTCGATGCAGTACTGCTCCTCCTCGACCATCCGCTGCAGGCCGCGGGCCTGGCCCTCGATCCGCCGCAGCCGCTTGAGGTAGTCGTCCTTGCGGTGGATGTAGCCGTGCTGGTGCTCTGCCATGCCTCGAAGGTACCCCTCAGGGGTATCGGAGCCAAGGGGGTACGCCGGCCGGCGGCGCCGTCAGTCGGCGCTCGGGGGGACGCCGAGGATCTTGTCGATCTGCTCGGCGGAGAGGTGCTCGTCGGCCTCGGTGGCCGCGATGATCAGGTTGGTGGTGAGCTCCACCTCACCGAGCAGGTCGGCGTCCTCGAGCGTGACGTCGAACTGGTCGTGCTGCACTTGTGCTCCCTGGGTCTGAGCGGGACGGGAACTGCCGCTGGGGGGTCTTGGGCGTGCCTTGCCTCAAGGGTGCCCGAGGGTTCTCGGAATCAAACCCGGGGTTCGGAATCTGACCTGTTCGGGGGACGGGACCCGGCTCCACCGGGCCGTGGGACGGCACGAGGCCCCACCCCGAAGGGTGAGGCCTCGCACTCGAAGCGTCGGACAGGTGCTGTCCGCAGCTAGGTCCGGATCAGACCGGACGGACGTTCTCCGCCTGGGGGCCCTTCGGACCCTGGGTGACGTCGAACTCGACCTTCTGGTTCTCGTCGAGGGACTTGTAGCCCTGCGACTGGATCGCCGAGTAGTGCACGAAGACGTCGTCGCCGCCGTCCTCCTGCGCAATGAAGCCGAAGCCCTTCTCGGCGTTGAACCACTTCACGGTGCCCTGAGCCATTTGCTCGTTACTCCTTCATCGGGGCGAGAGCCGTCACTTCGACGGCCCACATCAGATGCGGTGACACGTCGCTCCGACTTGCGTGAATGGGGCACACGAAGAAGAAACGCCGTTGGATCACAAACTCCGCGGGCGTCAGACCTGCTGGAACTTGCACCTGTTGCACCCCAAACCCTACCAACGACCGGCCCCGGGTCCACCTTTCAGGACGGGGTTTCTCGCCGACGGGGTGAACATCGGGTTTCCGGAGGTCCTCAGGAGGGCCGATCCGGGGTTACCGGGACAGCCGCCACCCGACTGCTCCACAATGGGGCCCGCGGCACGCAGGTACGCCGTACGCCGGACCGTCTCGGGGCCGGACCCGACGTGAGAGGATCGACCCGTGGCGCCCGTACCCGTGGCCAGCACCTCGGCGTGGCTGCCGTCGCGTCGACTCCTGGACGGCCTGTCGGTGGCCGCCGTCGCGGTCGACGCCGCCGGGACGGTCATCTACTGCAACGACGCCGCGGTGAGCCTGTTCGGCTCCAGCGAGTCCGAGCTGCGCGGCGCTCCGCTCACCTCCACGATCTTCGCCGACGTCGACCGCGACGCGGCCCGGCAGGTGCTGGCGCGGGTGCTCACCGGCGCGGCGTGGAACGGCGACCTGCGGCTGACGGTCGCCGGCGGCGGCGCCCGCGAGATGGCCACCTCCTGGTCGCCGGTCAACGACGGCCTGCGCACCACCGGGGTGCTGCTGCTCGCCGAGGACACCCACGCCGGCGAGCCCGACGAGGGCAGCTCGCCGACGGCGTACGCCCGGCTGCTCACCCGCCGCCTCAACCGGCTGGCCGCGGTCACCGCGGAGCTGCTCGGCGCGACCAGCGTCGAGGACGTCGCCCGGGTGGTCACCGACCACATGACCGACGCCGCGGGCGCGACCGTCGGCTCGATCGCGCTGCTGGTCGACGACGACACGCTGGCGCTGATCGGCGTGCGCGGCGTCACGGACGCGGTGGCCTCGCGCTGGTCGACGTTCCCGGTCAGCGACGCGAACCCCGCCAGCGAGGCGGTCCGGTCCGGCAAGCCGGTCATCGTCGAGGGTCGCGACGAGATGGCGGCCCGGTTCCCCGGGCTGGCCAGCGGCGACGCCGGTGAGCTGTCCACGACCTGCCTGCCGTTGCTGGTGGCCGGCCGGCCGCTCGGCGCGGTCTCCCTCTCGTTCCCCGGCCGGCGTCGGGTCGACGGCCCGGAGCTGCTGTTCCTGCGGCTTCTCGCCGACATCTGCGCCCACGCCATCGACCGCATCGGCACCCAGGAGGAGGCGGCGGACCGCGAGGCCAAGCTGGCGTTCCTGGCCGACGCGAGCGCGCGGCTGGCCGGCGACCTCGACTACGAGAGCACGCTGGTCGCGGTCGCGGAGGCGGCCGTACCGTGGTTCGCCGACTGGTGCGCGATCGCGCTGGAGGACGATGGCCGGCTGCGCAACCTCTCGGTGGCGCACGCGAAGCCCGAGAGCGCACCACTGGTGGCCGAGCTCGAGGAGAAGTACCCCGCCGACCCCGAGTCCGGCCAGGGCGGCTACCAGGTGCTGCGCACCGGGAAGAGCCTGCTGGTGCCCGAGGTCACCGACGAGATGCTGGTCCAGGCCGCGCGCGACGAGGAGCACCTGCGGCTGGTGCGCGAGCTGAACCTGCGCAGCGCCCTGTCCTGCCCGCTCAAGGTCCACGACCGGGTGCTGGGCGTGGTCACCTGGGTGGCCGGCGAGAGCGGGCGCCGGTTCACCGCCGACGACCTGGCCTTCGGCGAGGACCTCGCCCACCGCGCGGCGGTCGCGATCGACAACGCCCAGCTGCACTCGCAGGTCCGCGACGTGGCGCTGCGGCTGCAGCAGGCGGTGCTCCCCGAGCGGCTCCCGGACACGCCGGGCTGGGGCGCTGCGGTGGCCTACCAGCCCGCGGGCCGCACCGACGCCGGCGGCGACTTCTACGACGTGGTCCCCCTCGACGGCGACCGGCTCGCGCTCTTCGTCGGCGACGTGATGGGCCGGGGCGTGCAGGCGGCCTCGGTGATGGCCCAGATGCGCTCGGCGATCCGCACCCTGGTCGCCATCGACCCCGACCCCGCGACCGTGCTGAGCCGCCTCGACGACGTCTTCGAGCGGCTCGACCTCGAGCACCTGGTGACGCTCGCCTACGCCGTCGCCGACCGCGGCCGCGGCACCATCGACGTGATCAACGCCGGCCACCCCGCGCCGCTGCTGCTGCGGCCCGGCTCGGAGGTCGCGATCGTGCGCGCCGACGAGACGATGCTGCTGGGCGCCGGCCGGGGCACCCGCGGCGTGGTCACGCTCCCCTACGCGCCCGGCGACGCGGTGCTGCTCTACACCGACGGGCTGATCGAGCGGCGCGGCGAGGACACCGACGCCGGGATGGACCGGCTGATCGCCGCCGCCCGCGGGCTCGGCCGGGCCGAGGACCTCACCGGGGCACTGGCCGCGGTGGTCGAGGACGTGCGCGACCCCACCCGGGACGACGACGTCGCGGCCCTCGTCGTACGCCGGGAGGCCTGAGCGCGACCGGTCAGTCGTGCTCCTCTGGCGCCCGGTCGGGGTCGGCGGGTCGCCCCGGGCCGTCTGGGCCGTCGGGGCCTTCCGGTGCGTCGGGCGGCTCGACCTGCTCCAGCGGGGTGGCGCCGAGCCGGTGCTCGAGCATCCCGCGGACCTGACCCTCGCTCAGCGGCTCGCCGTCCTGGTCGCCCCCGGGGCCGGCACCGCCCCCGACGTCGGGGCCGGCGACCCGCCCGTCGCTGTGGTGGTCCGGTGCGTCGACGACGATCTCGTCCCAGTCGGTCCGCCCGAGCTCCCCCAGCTGCCGCTCCCGGTCGACCTCGTCGGTCAGGTCGAGCTCCTCGGCCGCGGGCACCAGCTCGTGCAGCCTGAGCAGGCCGACGCGTTCGGGCTCGGCCGCTCCGCCGGACCCGTCGTCGTCCGCAGGGACGCCACCACCCACCATGCCGGCACGCTACCGCCCGGCCGCGACGCCGCTCCGGGGTGTACGCACGTGCGTACACCCCGGAGCGAGGTCATCCCCGGCGGGGGACGACGGCCGGGTCAGGCCCCCCCATGGTCGGTCGTAGGACCGGGCGCGCGCACCGGGCCCAGCGCCCGGGGCGGGGTGCCCCGGCAACGGCCGGCCGAGCGAGGGTGCTCGCCGCAGGCGACGAGGGAGATCCACATGCCTGACCCCGATCGCACCAGCCCCGCCGGCGGGACGACCGGCGAGCCACCCGAGGCGGCCCGGCCCGCCTGCTGCACGGCCTCCCGCGGGGCCGGCGGGAAGGCCCGTGACGAGGCCGGCGACGGGACCGGCGACGGCCCCGCCCCGCAGGACGCGCCCCGGCCCGCCGTCGCGAAGACGCCCGGGACCGCCACGACCACCGCGCGCCCGGTCGCGGACAGCTCACTGGTGCTGCTGCCGGGCGGGACGTTCGCGATGGGTGGCGAGGACCCGGACGGGTTCCCCGCCGACGGCGAGGGCCCGGTCCGCCCGGTCACGCTCTCGGCGTTCCGCATCGACCGCTACGCCACGTCGAACCGGGCCTTCGCGGAGTTCGTGGAGGCCACCGGCCACCGCACCGACGCCGAGCGGTACGGCTGGTCCTTCGTCTTCGCCGGCCTGCTGCCCCCGGACTTCCCGGACACCAGCGCGGTGGTGCAGGCGCCCTGGTGGCGCCAGGTGTACGGCGCCGACTGGCGCCACCCCGAGGGCCCGGACACGTCGATGACGGGCCGGATGGACCACCCGGTCGTGCACGTCTCGTGGCACGACGCCGTCGCGTACTGCCGCTGGGCGGGACGTCGGCTGCCCACCGAGGCCGAGTGGGAGCACGCCGCCCGCGGCGGGCTCGAGGGGGCGAAGTACGCGTGGGGGGACGAGCTGACCCCGGGCGGGGTGTGGAAGTGCAACATCTGGCAGGGCACCTTCCCCGTCGAGAACACCCTGGACGACGGCCATCTCGGCACCGCGCCGGTCGACGCCTTCGACTCCAACGGCTTCGGCCTGCACAACGTGGCCGGCAACGTCTGGGAGTGGTGCGGCGACTGGTTCAGCCCTACCCACGCCGCCGCCCCCGCCCGTGACCCGCGGGGGCCACGGAGCGGCGACGCCCGGGTGATCCGCGGCGGCTCCTACCTGTGCCACCACTCCTACTGCAACCGCTACCGGGTCGCGGCCCGGACCGCCAACACCCCCGACAGCTCGACGGGCAACATGGGCTTCCGCTGCGCGGCCGACGCCTGACCCCGACCCCGGCCCCGGCCCCGGCCCCGAGGAGCCGCTCACCGGTGGCCGCGGCGGGGCAGCCCCCGGACCGGCAGGTCGGCCAGCGGTGGGCCGGGTTCGGGCGCCCGGGCGGCCGCCGTCCGCCCGTACCGCTGCGCCAGCGGGCCGGCCGTGACCCCGTGGGCGACGACGCTGAGCAGCACCGTCACGCCGATGACGACGACGGCCTCGTCCGCGCCGCGGCCGAGCTCCTCCAGCGCGAGCAGGGCGAAGACCAGGGAGGCCAGCCCGCGGGGGCCGAACCAGCCCACGAAGAGCACGCTGCGCCGGTCGAGGCCGGCGCCGAGCAGCGCCAGCGCCACCGCGACCATCCGCACCACCGTGAGGCTGAGCACGGCGTACACCACGACGCTCGCGTCGACCCGGTCCGGCATCAGCGGGACCGCGATCGCGCCGAAGCCCACCCACACCAGCAGGGACACCAGGCCGCTGGCCTGCTCGAGGAACAGCAGCTCCTGGGGCGCGCGCCGGCCGGCCGCGGCGCCGAAGGCGATGCCGCCGCAGAAGGCCGCGACGAAGCCGTTGCCGTGCAGCTGCAGCGCCGCCTCGTAGGCGGCCAGGGCCAGCGCCAGCACCGCGACCCCGGAGAAGTCGTCGGACGCCCAGCCCCGGCGCCGGGCCCACTTCAGCAGCCGGCCGCCACCGAGCCCGACAGCGCCGCCGACGCCGGCACCCAGTGCGAGCTCGAGGAGCGCCTCCGCCACGCCGGGCGCGCCCGCGAGGCCCTCCGCGGTGGCGCCGCCGGCCAGCGCGAGCATCACCACCGGGGTGACGATCCCGTCGTTGAGGCCGCTCTCGACGGTGATCAGGCGGCGGATCCGGGCCGGCACCGCCGGGTTGGTCACGACCGGGACGCCCAGCGCCGCGTCGGTCGGTGCCAGCGCCGCGCCCAGCAGCAGCGCCAACCACCGGTCCGTGGTGGGAAACAGCCAGGCGGCCAGGCCCCAGCCGGCCAGCACGCTGAGGGGCAGGCCGATGCCCAGCAGCCGCAGGACCCGGCCGGCGTCGCGGCGCAGGTCGTGCACCCGCACCCGCGCGGCGTCGGAGAAGAGCACCCAGACCAGGGTCACCTCCACCAGCGGCTTGAGCGTCTCCGGTGCCCGGTGGGAGTCGACCAGGTCGAGGCCCACCACCGCCGCGCCCAGCGCGGTGAACACGATGGGCGCGGAGAGGTCCGCCCGCTCGAGGCGTGCCGAGACCAGGCCCCAGCCGAACACGGCGCCGGTGACCAGCAGGATCGCCGCCCCGTCCACGGCGGGCTCAGCGCGACCCGTGCGTCGGCGCAGTCGTCGGCTCGTGACGCCGTCCCAGGAGCATGCCACCCACCTCGCGCTCGCGTCGCTGCCGGGGCCTCGAGCCTGCCCGGGAAACGCCCGCCGGGCGTCGTCCGCCCCGGGTGAGCCGCGGCGCGCCCGCACGACGGGCCGGGTGGGCGCGTCCTCAGACCAGCAGCGGGACGCCCCCGGTCTCGGAGACCTCGAGCCGCCCCGACTCGATCGCGTCGAGGAAGGCGGCGTAGTCGCGGAGGTTCTGCTCGGCGTACGCCTCCGCGAACGCCGTCATCGCCCGGTCGAGCGCGTCGCCGGTGCCGGCGTACGCCGCGATCGCGACGGGGTCACCGGTCCGGGCGTGGCCGCGCGCGAGCGTGCGGCCGCAGAGCCGGGCGTAGAACCGGAGCCGGTCGGGGCTGCCGCCGGACTCCTCGGCCGAGCCCTTCCAGTCGCGCAGCTGGCGGATGTAGAAGCCGCGCTGCTCGCGGCCGGTGGCCCAGCCGAGGAAGATGTCCGACTGGGCTTGCACCGCGCGCTGGCCCTCCACGACCCGCCGGCCGGGGTTGTCGTAGACGCTGGGGCCGAGATGCTCCTCGAGCACCGATCGGCCGGCCTCCTTGACCTGCAGGAAGAGGGGGTCGCGCTGGTCCCGGCCCTGCAGCAGCATCACGAAGCACCGGGTCCCGACGCTGCCGACCCCGACCACCTTGATCGCCATGTCCACAGGCGTGTACTTCTCCACCAGGGCGCGCCGCTCGTCGGAGAGGCTGCTCTTGTAGGCGGCGAAACCGGCGCGGATGGCCTGCTCGAGCGTCGCCGGGTCGACCTCGGCCGGCAGCTGCCGCAGCGGGACCAGCAGCGGTGGGTCGCTGCGGAACCTCCGGTGCCCGTCCACTTCCTCGGTCAGCTTGCCGAGCGCGTGGAGGCTGGTCCTCGAGCGGGCCTTGGTCGAGAACCGCCGCACCTGCTTGCGGGCCTCACGGCTGTCGGCGCCGGCGGCCCTTCACCCCCTCCTCGACGGTCAGGTAGTCGTACCAGAGCTCGAGGAAGCCCATACCCGCGAACTGCGCCATCGCCTGGCGGTAGGCCCGGACCACCTCCGCGGTGACGCTGCGGCAGGTCGCACGGTCGTGGCCCAGGTGCTGGCCCGCGACCGTGAAGCTCGTGGCCAGCCGCTTGAGGTCCCACTCCCACGGCCCGGGCAGGGTCTCGTCGAAGTCGTTGGCGTCGAAGACCAGCTGCCGCTCGGGCGAGGCGTAGGCGCCGAAGTTCGACAGGTGCGCGTCGCCGCCCAGCTGGGCCCGGAGCCCCGAGCTGGGCGTGGTGGCCAGGTCGGCGGCCATGATCCGCGCCGTGCCCCGGTAGAAGGTGAACGGGTTGACCCGCATCCGCGAGTGCCGCACCGGCACCAGCCAGGGCAGCCGCTGCGCGTTCTGCTCCTCGAGCAGCCGGACCGGGTCCGGTCGCCCGGTCTGCTCGCTCCACTCCCGGTGCGCGGAGCGCGGCACCTGCCGTCGCGCCTCCCGCCCCAGGACGGTTCGCTCGTCGACCGGCAGCAGCACACTCGTCATGCCCTCCGACGATTCCGCGGCGGCATCGACGGTGCGTCATCCCCGGCGGGTGATGCCGTCGCCGGGTGGCTCGTCGACCGTGGAGGAGGACACCCGAATCCCCAGAGAGCAGGTCCTCCGCATGACTGAAACCATCGACCAGCTCGGCCCCGTCGACTGGCTCGTCGTCGAGTTTCCCGGGCTGGACTTCGGCCGGGGCCAGGTCGCACCGCACCTGCAGGACCTCGTCGACCGCGACCTGGTCAACATCCTCGACCTGCTGTTCCTGCGCAAGCAGGAGGACGGCACCCTGCAGATGTCGGAGATCTCCGACCTGGAGACCAGCGAGCTCGGCGAGATCCGGGCCGCCGAGGCCGACCTCGCGATGGTGCTCTCCGAGCGGGACGTGCTCGACCTCGCCGAGACCATCGAGCCCGGGCACTCCGCCGCCCTGCTGGTCTGGGAGAACAAGTGGGCCGCGCCGTTCGGCGCCGCCGTGCGCCAGATGGGTGGCCAGATGGTCGCCTCCGGGCGCATCCCCACCCAGGCGGTGCTGGCCGCGCTCGAGGCCGACGCCGAGGAAGCCGAAGGAGTCTGAGATGCCACTCGCAGCCCGACGCAGGCGCCGGACCGCTGCCGCCGTCGGCGGCGCCGTCGTGGTCGCCCACGGAGTCGACCGACGGCACGATCGCCGTGAGGACCGGCGTGACGACCGCGGCGACCGCCGCGAGGACCGACGCGACCGGCGCCGCTGACCCGGTCCCCGCCACACCGGCGCCGGGCTCCCCGGGGGTCAGGCTCCGAGCGTCGCGGAGTGGTCCGGCACGTAGTGGGTCTGCTCCCGCGGGGGCCGCTCGTAGCCCCGCGGCGCCGGGCGCGGGGGCAGCTCGACCTTCGGCCGGGGGACCTCGGCGTACGGCAGCGTGGACAGCAGGTGAGCGATCATGTTGAGCCGGGCCCGCTTCTTCACGTCGCTCTCGACGACGTACCACGGCGCCTCGGGGATGTCGGTGTGGACCATCATCTCGTCCTTGGCGCGGGAGTAGTCCTCCCAGCGGATGATCGACTCCATGTCCATCGGGGACAGCTTCCAGCGGCGCAGCGGGTCCTTGCGTCGCGACTTGAAGCGGCGCTCCTGCTCCTGGTCGCTCACCGAGAACCAGTACTTTCGCAGCCGGATGCCGTCCTCGACCAGCAGCCGCTCGAAGATCGGGCACTGGTGCAGGAAGCGCCGGTACTCGTCCGGAGTGCAGAAGCCCATCACCCGCTCGACCCCGGCGCGGTTGTACCAGGAGCGGTCCATCAGCACGATCTCGCCGGCGGCGGGCAGGTGCTCGACGTACCGCTGGAAGTACCACTGGCCGCGCTCCCGCTCGGTGGGCGCCGGGAGCGCGACGACGCGGGCGACCCGCGGGTTGAGGTACTGGGTGATCCGGGTGATGGTGCCGCCCTTGCCGGCGGCGTCGCGGCCCTCGAAGACCACGACCAGCCGCTCGCCCTCGGCGCGCACCCACTCCTGGACCTTGACCAGCTCGATCTGCAGCCGGAGCAGCTCGGCCTCGTAGACGTCCGTCGGCAGCGTGTCCCTCGCCATGGTGCAGTCTAGGCCCGGGTCGGGCCCAGGGTGGAGGCTCACTCCGTGCGCAGCTGCTCCAGGGAGACGGCGTCCATGACCCACGGGCGCAGCATCCGGGTCGTGGCCCACACGGCGCCGACCACGACCAGCGCGACCGCCGCGGTCGCGAGGAGGACGCAACCGGTCGTCGCGGTGTCGAGGCCGGCGAACAGGCCGTACCCGAACCCGCCGAGCAGGGTGCCCGCGAGCGCCAGCGGAACGGTCGCGATGAGGCACTCGGCCCGCTGGCTCGCGACGAGGGCCGACACCGGGACGCCGTTGGCGACCAGGGCGGCCATCTCCCGGCGGCGTTCGAGCACCGTCTCCGCCGAGTGCACGGCCAGCGACGTCGCGATCACGAGCATCGCTGCGAGGGCACAGGCAGCGGCGACGTACACCGGGAGGTAGCCGCCCGGGTCCAGGTTGCGCTGCAGGATGATCCGGGTGAGGACGGCCACCACCCCCATCGTGAGGCCGACCGCGCCGATCGCGGCCGCGGCGCGGCCCGCGGGTCGTGCGTCGCTGGTCAGGCGACGCGCGGCCAGCAGGGTCGGGACCGTGCCGGCGGCCCGGGCCACGAGGACGGCGACCCGGTGGGCCGTCCAGGGCGCCAGGCCGGCGACCCCGACGGCCAGCGCCACGACGGCGCAGAACCCGAGGAGCTCGCTGTCCGCATCGAGGAACTTCGCGAACAGGAGCAGCGCCCCGAAGAGCACCAGCGCGCCCCACGGCCGCGGTGGGCGGCGTACGCCCCGCGAGGCCGACAGGAGCGCGGTCATCTGCGAGCCTGCCCTCCGGCCGGCCCACACCCCGTAGCCGCAGACCGCCGCGATGACCGCCAACGCCCAGGGGCCGGGTCCGACGGTGGTGGGCACCAGCGCCCCGATCTCGCGGTCGGCCAGCTGGTGGCCGAGCAGCAGCCGCAGCAGCCACCACACGGGGACCCCGAGGACCGCGCCCGCCGCGGCGGGCGCGCCGACCTCAACCGTCGCCCACCGGCGCAGGTCGCGGCGCGTGGCCCCGGCGACCGCGAGCGCGGCGTAGCGACGATGCCGGCTCGTGGAACCGAGCCGGACCGCCTGGTCGAGGAGCAGCAGCAGCGGGAGCTGCATGAGGACGATCGCGACGATGACGCCACCGCGGGTGCCCGGGTCGGCGATCGGCTGGAACAGGTGCCCCGGACCGAACACGGAGCCGTACCCGGGCGTGTCCCCGAGCCGCAGGATCGACGCACCGACCAGCAGCAGCCCGCAGACCAGTGACGTGGTCGCCACGACGAGCACCGCGCGACCGCGACCGGCGCCCGCGACCACCATGGGCAGCAGGGGTCGGAGCCGGCCGGGGCGGACGCCGGCCGCGTGCGGGCCGGTCCCGACGGTCGGTCCGGTCATGACCGACCGGACCCGGGTCGTTCGGCCGCCGCGGGCGCGTCCACGGTCCCGTCGCGGAGCACGACCTCCCGCTCCGCGGCCGCGGCGACCCTGTTGTCATGGGTCACCAGGACCAGCGCAGCGCCCGTCTCGCGGGTGGCGGAGAGCAGCACCTGGAGGGCGAGGTCGCCGGTGACGGTGTCCAGGGCGCCGGTCGGTTCGTCGGCGAACACGACGCGCGGAGAGGTGACCAGGGCCCGCGCGATCGCGACCCGCTGGGCCTGGCCGCCGGACATCGCGGCCGGCCGCTCGTCGGCGACGTCGGCCACCTCGAGGCGGTCCAGCCACTCCATCGACGCCGCCTGCGCGGAGGCGCGGGCACGGCGCTCCAGCAGCAGCGGGATCGCGACGTTCTCCGCGGCGGTCAGCTCCGGGACGAGCTGGCCGAACTGGAGCACGAGGCCGAAGTGCCGGCGGCGCAGCCGGCTGCGGTCGTCGACGGACAGCTGGTCGAGCCGCTGGCCGTCGTAGACCACCGCGCCGGTGTCCGGGACCGTCACGCCGGCCAGGCAGTGCAGCAGCGTCGACTTCCCGCTGCCCGAGCGACCCGTCACCGCGACCACCTCGCCGGCGTACAGGTCCAGCGAGGCCGCGCGCAGCGCCGGGGTCGCGCCGAAGGTCTTGTGCACGGCGCGTGCGGACAGCAGCGGCCCGGCGGCTGGTCCGGAGCCGGCCCCGGGCTCGTCGGGCGCGGGCATGGTGCCGTTCATCGGTCTCCTCCTGCTTGGCCGGCCGCCTCACGGCCTCCGGTTCCGGTCGTGTCCCGAGCCACCCGGTCGCGGGTCTCCTCGAGCCACCGCAGGTCGGCGTCGAGGTGAGCCAGGGTGTGGTCGATGGCGAGACGGGCGCCGAGCTCGGGCGTCTCCGCGCGGTCGTTGGTGAGGCGGCGCATGGCCGCGAGGTGCGCGGCCCGCTGCCGGGCCAGGAAGTCGTCGGCGTCGGCGCCGAGGTGGAGCGCGGTGATCGTCTTGCGGACCAGCTCCTCGGCCGGGTACGGCCCGGGGGACTCCACCGCGGCGAGCCAGCCGGCGAGCTCGCCGCGTCCCTGCTCGGTGATCGCGTACACGGCCCGGTCGGGTCCGGCGCCGCGCGTGGTCTCGGCGAGCTCGACCAGGTCGTCGCGCTCGAGACGGGACAGGGTCGCGTACACCTGCCCGTACGCCAGCGGGCGGGCGGAGGGGAACCGGTCGTCGTGGGCGCGCTTGAGGTCGTAGCCGTGTGCGGGCTGCTCGGCGAGGACCCCGAGGAGCACCATTCCCAACGACATGGCTCAAGTATGCACTCGATGTAGTCATGGAGTGAATAGTGGACTGGTCGTGCATCCTCCCCCCGACCCGGCTCGACTGCACCGGGCCCTGCGTCGCTGCTGAACCGCAGCGGGCCACGCAGCGTACTTCCCTTCGTCAGAGGTGCCTCGGGCATGCGTGCCGCCGCACAGGTGCGGGCGAGGTCGCACACGTCCTGCGGCCGTGGGGCGATCAGGTGCTACGCCCACCGGCGAGCGCCGGCCGTCCTCGCGCGTGCGCAGCGCCGTCGGCCGACGCGGCCAACAACCCCAGGGCGGCGAGCCCGGCCTCCCCGTCTCCGGTGAGCCACTCCACCTCGAGCAGCCGGCGCGGCAGGGCGGCGACGGGGCCGGCGACGTGGTGCGTGCGCTCGGTCCAGTCCGGGCACGGCCGCTGGAGACCGACGTCGACCGGGGCGGGGTCGGGCGGAGCGGGTCGGCCGACGACCCCGGGCCTGCGTCGGCGACTCGGCGGGCGGAAGGGCAAAGCACGTCCATCCCGCCCCAAGCGGGCCGGCTCAGAGTGTTTGCCAGGGAGGCTTGTTGGCGTAGACCTCGTGGTAGTAGTCCAGCCGGACCAGCGCCGCGGCCGCCGCCGGGTCCAGCAGCACTGTGACGTGGGGATGCAACTGCAGCGCCGAGGCGGGGCACGAGGCCGTCACCGGCCCCTCGACCATGGCAGCCACCGCCTCGGCCTTGGCGTGACCGGTCGCGATCAGCACCAGGTGCCGGGCGCGCATGAGGGTCCCGATGCCTTGGGTCATCACGTGCCGCGGCACCGCCTCCACCGACCCGAAGAATCGGGCGTTGTCTTGTCGTGTGCGGCGGGTCAAGGTCTTGACGCGGGTCGTTGAGGTCAGCGACGAGCCCTGTTCGTTGAAGGCCAGGTGCCCGTTGGATCCGATCCCCAAGATCTGGAGATCGATGCCCCCGGCCTCGGCGATCTCAGCCTCATATCGGGCCCCAGACGTGGCGAGCCGGTCGGGATCGGCGTCGGGGCCATGGACCCGGGCCCGGTCGATGCCCAACGCGTCGGTCAGCTCCCGGCAGATCGTCTCCCGGTAGGACTGCTCATGCGCGGGGGGCAGCCCGACGTACTCGTCGAGGTTGAAGGTCCGAACCTCGCCATAGGAAGGGGCCGTACCGGACCGGTGCCGAGCGATCAGCTCTCGATACAACGGCAGCGGCGTGGACCCGGTCGCCAAGCCCAACACCGCGGTGGGCAAGCCCCGAACCAAGGACTCGACGGCGTCTGCGGCCAGTGTCGCAATCTCCTCGACCGTGCCGCCGACCACAACCTCCATCAGCGCACGTCTCCATGGACCAGGACGCCGGCCACGATCGTGGCCGCCACGTCGAGCCGCTCGTCGAGCAGCGTCAGGTCACCGCGCGACCCCGGGCGCAACACGCCGCGACCGCTGTCGCCGAGGACCGCGGCCGGGTTCCCAGCGCACGTCTCCACCGCCTCAGCCAGCGAGCAACCGGTTGCTTCACGCAAGAACTTGAGACACTGCGGCAGCGAGGCCGCCGAGCCGGCCAGAGTGCCATCGGCCAACCGGACCGTCCCCCGCGCCACCACCACGTCCTGGTCTCCCAACCGCGACGGGCCCTCCGGCATACCCAGCGCAGCGGTGGTGTCAGTCACGGTCAGAAACCGTGAAGGCCCGAGTCCGCGCCAGGCAGCACTGACGGTCAGCCCATCGAGATGATGCCCGTCGGTGATCACGCCCGCGACGAGCTCGTCGCCACCCAACGCCGCACCTACCGGCCCGGGATCGCGGCTCATCATCGGCGGCATCGCGTTGCCGAGGTGGGTGATCATCCGCGCGCCGGCCCTCACCGCGGCCTGCACACACCCGGCATCGGCCTCGGTATGGCCGACCGCAACCACCACGTCGCGCGCGGTCAGGGCTTCGACGACGTCCAACGCGCCCGGAAGCTCCGGCGCGATGGTCACCATCAGCACCCCTCCCGCCCGGCTCCAGCCCGCCACGAGCTCCAGAGATGGCTGCGCCAGCCACTGCGGCGGATGAGCCCCCTTGCGCGCCGGCGCGATCATCGGTCCCTCGAAATGCAGACCCAGGGGGACGGCACCACTCCATCCGGTCGCCGGGCCGGCGGCCAGAGCGGCCAGTGCACGCTCGCGGGCCTGCGGCGCCGAGGTGATGACGGTCGGGACGAACGCCGTCACCCCGAACCTCGGCAAACCGGCCGCGACCTCCCAGAGGCGCTCTGGCTCGGCGGTGACATCGACGCCGCAGGCGCCGTTGACCTGCAGGTCGATCAGCCCCGGCGCGACGGTCAGCCCGGTGGCATCCAGCACCGGACCCTGCGCGCCCCGGGTGCCGACGTCATCGGGGTGCACGACGTGCCCGTCGCGCACGACTACTGTCACCGGCGCGCCAGCAACATCGGTTCCGCCCCGCACGACGAGGGAACCTCGACCGGGCGCCAACATCGCGCTCATCGCGGCATCGAGGGGACGGGGGCGGCGAGGCGGCGGTGAGCTTGGATCGCGGCCCCGACGGCGACCGCATCATCGCCAAGGGTGCTGTGCTGGAGAACGATCGGATGTCCGCTCACCGGTGGCTCGGCGTCCAGCTCCCGCCGGATCGCCGGCTCCAGCAGAGGCCAGGCGTTGGCCACGCCACCGCCGATCACCACAGTGGTGACGTCCATGAGGGCAGCCACAGTCGTGATCGCCTGGGCAAGGGCGCGGCCGGCAGTCGCGAACACCTCGCGGGCCACTGCGTCACCTTCGATCGCACGGCGGTAGACCTCGTCGGCGCCGACCTCGGGCCCGGCCGCTGCTCCGGCACGCTCGGCGTAGCGAAGGCCCAGCTGACGACCGCCGGCGAGTGTCTCGAGGTGGCCGTGGCGTCGGCAGCTGCAGGGCAGCACACCGAAGCCGGGGGTGTGTCCGATCTCGCCGGCGGCGCCGCGGGGCCCGCCATAGAGACGGCCGTCCAGCCACAGCGCTCCCCCGACACCGGTGCCGAGCATGATGGCCAGCGCGTTCGCCTCTCCTGTGATGGCACCGGCGAAGACCTCCCCGACGAGGAACGCGTTCACATCGTTCTCCAGGAATGCGGGCACGCCGAAGCGCTCGGTGATGGTGCCGGTGATGGGATGACCGGCCCAGTTCGTGAAGGTGTCGCTGGCGACGAGCACCACGCCTGCCTCGTTGTCGACCACGCCCGCCGCGCCCACGCCGACCCCGATGAGTCGGGCACGCGCCGCTCCCGCCTCGGCGAGCAGGTGTTCGACCAGGTCGATCGCGAGGCCGATCATCGCGGTGCCCCCGCCTGCGGTCGGGGTGGGAGCACTGGTGCGGGCGAGGACTCCGAAGTCGGGCGTGCACAAGACCGCGTGGGTCGTCGTACCGCCGATGTCGACGCCCGCGATCACTGCTTCGTCAGTGACATCGGCGCCAGGGCCGCCACCAGGTGTGCGTTCGGGGCTGGGGGGGTTCTCGTTCAACTGGGGACTTTCGTGCGAGAGGGTGGGCCGCGTGCTCATGGCTGGAGCACTAGCTTGTTGGTGCCCGGCGAGCACGTTGCTCAACCGGGTCCGGGATCGGGACGGCGGCGAGCAGCCGCCGGGTGTACTCCCTCTCGGGATGGGAGAGGGTCTCGACCGTGCGTCCTCGTTCGATCACTTCTCCGTTTCGCATGACGACGACACGTTGGGCAAACTCCTGCACGACCGCGAGGTCGTGGGACACAAAGAGGCAGGCGAACCCGAGCTCGCTCTGCAGCTCGGTGATGACCTCCAACACAGTTCGTTGCACGCTCACGTCCAGGGCACTCGTCGGCTCGTCCGCCACCAGGAGCCGCGGACGGAGCACCAGCGCGCGAGCCACGCTGACCCGCTGGCGCTGACCGCCCGAGAGCTCACGCGGCGCCCGGTCCATGAGGTTGGGCGGGAGCCGCACGGCTTCCAGCGCCTCTGCGATACGCCGACGGCGCTCGGCACGGTTCATGCCCTTGGCATGAATCACCAGGGGTTCCGCGATGCAGTCGGCCACGCTCATACGGGCATCCAGCGAGGCCACCGGGTCCTGCAGCACGACGCCGATGCCGGCTCGGACACGACGCAGGCGACGACCTCGCATCCTGGTCAGGTCGTGGCCGAGGACTTCGACTCTTCCCTGCGCCGGCGAGATCAGTCCCAGCACCACTCGGGCGATCGTGGACTTCCCGCTCCCCGATTCGCCGACGAGACCGACGGTTTCGCCGGCGCGGACATCCAGGCTGACCTGCTTGAGGGCATGGACCGCGGCGGTGCCGCGGCCGAACCGTACCGAGACGTCCTTCACCTCGACGAACGTCTCCTCCATCTCGGGGACGCCGGGCGGCCGTTCCTGGGCGTCCGGTGCACCGAGCTCGGGCGGACCGCCGTCCGCCACGTCGTGCACGCGTGTGTCCTCCGTCGCGGTGTCTTCGTTGCCGATGACGAGCCGCGGAACGGCGGACAGCAGGGCCCGTGTGTACGCGTGGCGCGGTCGCAGCAGCACCTCATCGACCGTGCCGTGCTCGACCACCGTGCCGTTGGTCATGACCGCCACACGGTCCGCGAAGTCGGCCACGACGCCCATGTTGTGTGTCACCAGCAGCACACCCATGCCCTCTTCGGCCGCGAGGCCGCGCAGCAGATCGAGGATCTCTGCCTGGACGGTGACGTCGAGCGCGGTCGTGGGCTCGTCGGCGATCAGCAGCTTCGGCCGGTTGGCGATCGCCATCGCGATCACCACGCGCTGCCGTTGCCCGCCGGAGAGCTGGAAGGGAAACGCGCGGGCGCGGGCGGACGGGTCCGGCAGGCCGACACGAGCCAACAGCTCGACGGCGCGGGCGCGCGCGGCACCCAGCCGAACCCCGTGGTGGTTGCGGATCACCGCAGCGATCTGGTCCCCGATGTGCATGAGGGGGTTGAGCGCAGTCGCAGGCTCCTGGAAGACCATGGAGACGACCTTGCCGCGAAGCGCGCGCAGGTCGCGTTCCGGTGCGCCTACCACGGGGGTTTCGCCCACGGTGATGCTGCCGTCCAGCACCGCTGTGGAGCCGAGCAGGCCGAGCGCCGCCAGCGCGACCGTGCTCTTGCCCGAGCCGGACTCGCCCACGAGGGCCAGGGTCTCGCCCGCGGCAAGGTCCAGGCTGACACCGCGCACCGCCTCGACCAGGCCACCCTCAGTGCCGAAGCCGACGGTCAGGTCGTTGATGCGGAGCACGTGGTTGCTGGTCATCATCGTCCCCTGACCGCGAACGCGTCGCGAAGACCGTCACCGATGGCGTTGAAGGCGCAGACCACAAGGATGATCGCCACGCCGGGTGGAGCGAGGAGCCACCACTGGTGGCTGTAGACGGCATTGAGTCCTTCGCTCAACATTCCGCCCCAGTCTGTCTGCGGCGGCTGCACACCGAGACCGAGGTAGCTGACATAGGCGACAAGGAGGATCGCATCGGCGATCTGGAAGGTGGCCGACACGACGATCGTGCTGACGCTGTTCGGCAAGATGTGCCGGGTGATGGCCCGGGTGTGGCCGCCGCCCACGGCGCGCAGGGTCAGCACGTAGTCGCGCTGCTTGAGGGTGAGCGTCTCAGCCCGCAGCAGTCGTGACGGCACCAGCCAGGAGACGGCGCCCAGGATCGCGATCAGGCCCAGCACGCCAGGGGTGGAGATGGCCGAGATCACGAGCAGGATGAACAGTGCCGGGATCGCGATACCGGCGTCGACAATGCGCATCATGACGGTGTCCGCCCAGCCGCCGAGGTAGCCGGCGATCGACCCCCACAGGGCACCGATCACGATGGCGAGGATCCCTGCCGAGACACCGACCAGCAGCGAGATCTGGCCGCCATACATGAGGCGCCCCAGCACGTCGTGGCCGACCGAGTCGGTGCCGAGCCAGTGCGCCGAGCTCGGTGCCAGGTTGACCGCCTGCAGGTCGGTGCGGGACTGATCGGTGTGGTGAACCAGCGGGCCGACGAAGCAGAAGAGAAGGAAGAAGACCACGACACCGAGGCCGACCAGGGCCAGGCGGTTGCGGCGGAAGCGCCGCCAGGCCATGGCCCGGCCGGACACCCCGGTCCGGGCAGGCGCCGTGGCGTCGCTGCCATCCGGCGCCGGTGACGCCTCCGGGGAGGAGAAGGTGGAAAGTGAGCTCATGGGGCGCGCCTTCGGTGCTTAGGAACGGGAGGTCTTGACCCGGGGGTCGACGATGGCCTGGAGGAGATCAGCGAGGAGCCCGCCCACGACGGTGGCGATCGAGATGACCAGCACGCAGCCGAGCAGTACGGGGAAGTCCGAGCTCTGCGCGGCGCTCCAGAACAGCAGCCCCATGCCGGGGTAGTTGAACAGCTGCTCAACGACGAGTGAGCCGCCGAAGAGCACCGGGACGTAGTAGCCCAGCATCGCGATGACCGGCGTGAGGGAGTTGCGGAACACGTGCCGCCGCAGGATGAGGCCCATCGGGGTGCCGCCCGCACGGGCCGTGCGCACGTAGTCCTCATCGAGGTTCTCCAAGGTCGCCGAGCGCATGAACCTGCTGAAGACGGCGACCATGGCCGCCGCGCCCGTCGCGATCGGGAGGACGAGGCCGGCCGGGTGGGCGAGGATCTGCACCAGTCTCTCGCCGTTGGGGGCCTGAGATGGGAGCCACGGCAGAATCTGGGAGAAGATCGCGATCAGCACCACGCCGAAGAAGAAGACCGGGGTCGAGTAGAGCACCAGGCTGACCGCGGTCAGCACGTAGTCCGCGGGGCGGTTGCGGCGAACTGCCTGCCACATCCCCACCGGAATCGCGATCAGGAGGGCGAGCACAGCCTGGGCGATGGTGAGCACCAACGTCTTCGGCAGGCGCTGCACGATCAGCTGTGCGACGGGGGCGTTGAGAGTGAACGAGGTGCCGAGGTCCCCGTGCAGCAGTCGACGCAGGTACATGAAGTACTGCACCGGCAACGGCCTGTCCAGACCTTGCTGGTGGTTGAACGCGGCGATCTGCTGGGCCGTTGCCTTGATGCCGAGCACGCCGCGCGCCGGCCCCCCCGGCAGAGAGTGGAGCAACCCGAAGACCAGGATCGTGACGATGAAGATCACGACCACGGCCTGCACGAGCCGCCGCAGGATGTAGAGCGCTGTTGCCATGGATAGTCCTTCACAGAGGGCATGCCGTCGTGATGCCTTGCGGGCCGGGGCGCCAGATCCTCTGGCGCCCCGGCCGCCTGGGTGCACCCGTCAGCTGCTCCAGGACCAGCGGGCCGGGTGGAAGTTGGCCAGCGGGTCCTGCGGGGCCTCGAGGCCGTCCTTGATCACCGAGATCTGGTAGTCCGGCTCGGGCAGCCATACCACCGGCAGCTGCTGGGCCAGCAGCGCGCTGTAGTCCGTGATGGCGCTCGGGTCGTTGGACTGCGTGGCGGCCTTGATCAGGGCGTCGGCCCGGGGGTTGCTGTAGCTGCCGAAGTTGGCGCCGCCGCCGGTCATGAACAGCGAGTCACCGGTCGGGTAGGCGGCGAAGTACCAGCTGCCCGCGGTGCCGAAGTAGGACAGCTGCCACTTGCAGATCGCCTGGCTGGACTCGCAGGGCGGGGTCTGCGCCAGCACGGTGTTCACCGGCGCCTCCTTGATGGTGAAGCCGATGCCGGAGTCCTTGAAGGAGGACTGCAGGACGCTCATCTCGTTGTCGGTGACCTGCGAGCCCGATTGTCCTAGCACTTGCATCGTGAACTTGGTCCCTGCCTGCACCCCGGCACCGCACTGGCCGGCGCCCGAGCCGGCGTGCTGACACACCATGATGCCGTCCGATCCGGCGACCCACCCGTGGTCGGTGAGCAGCTTCTTGGCGTCCGCGTTCGAGAACGGATAGGGGTTGTCCGACTGGGTCGGCGCGAGGAAGTGCGAGGTCGTCGACTGCGGGATGGGGCCGTACCCGGCCGTGGCCGTGCCGTTGAAGATGCCCTTCACGAGGCTGTCCTGGTCGACGGACTCCTGGATGGCCCGGCGGGCGTACAGCTGCTTGAAGACCGGGCCCATGGTGGGGTTGTTGAAGTTGTACGGGAAGTAGGTGATAGCCCAGCCGGTCCAGGGCTCGACCCGGTAGCCCCGAGACTCGAACGACGCCTTCTGCGCCATGGAGGTCGGCTGGATGTAGCCGTAGTCGACCTCGCCGGCGCGGACCGCGTTCTCCTCAGCGTCGGCCGAGGTGAAGGGCAGCAGGTTCACCGTCGCGATCTGCGCCTTGTCGCCGCCGTCGTACTTCGCGTTGGCGCTCAGCGTCACGTTTCCGGCGGTGGTGAAGCGCGAGACGGTGTACGGGCCGTCGACCACCTTCCAAAGCGGGCTCGAGGCGTAGTGGCTGATGTCAGCAGCGGCCTTGTTGAGGTAGTCCCAGACCTTCACCGCGCCCGCCGGGGTCTCGTCGTAGTCGCCCGGCTCATCGGAATCGCTGGTCTTGTCCCACACGTGCTGCGGCAGCGGGGTGATGAGGCTCAGCTGGTTCGCGAGCATCCAGTCGGTGTTGTAGGCCTTGTCGAAGGCGATCGTGAAGTGCGTGTCATCGACAACCGTGAGCTTGCTCCAGTTGTCCGGCGCCTGTCCGGGGTTGTAGTTGCCCCAGTTCTTCTTGTCAGCCTCGATCAGGTTGAACCAGAACTCGACGTCGCGCGAGGTGACCGGCTTTCCGTCGCTCCAGTGACGGTTGGCGAGGGTGACGGTCGCCGCGGTGCCCTGGGCGTTGAACTTCACGTCGCTGGCGATGCTCGCGTCCTTGTGCCAGTCGACCGACCCGGTGGAGCCGTCGTATGCCACCAGCGGCTCCCACAGCGAGGCCGCGATCGAACCATTGTTCGTGTTGAGCTTCCCGGGGGCCCCGATGGGAAGGATCCAGTTCGGGGTGAAGTCGGGTGGCAAGGCGTAGCTGATCGAGTCGGTACCGGCATTCGCTGCCGAGGGCGAGCCGGCCGATGAACAGCCAGCCAACGTCGCGGCTGCCACCGCCACCGCGGAGACCGCGAAGGCGACGCGGCGGACCGCAGAGCGTGCAGGAAACATCGTTCTCCTTGGGGAGTCAGGCCGACGCGAGAGATCGGCTTCGGCAGCGCGCTGCATGCCGTTGCGGCAACTTAGCCCGTCGCAGCTGAAAAAAGTCAGGGGCTTCCTGTAACAACTCCGTTACGCCAAATCTGGCGGAACTACGCGCTCTTTCACCGTGATCGCGGTGCAGGCTAACCTTCACTTCGAGCCGAGCACCCCGCTTGGCGTCCGGAGATCGAAATAACGTGCCACGACCCGATGTAAGCGCTCGACCCGCCGGCGCCAGCGCCGAGACCCTTGCCTCACGCGCGTTGGAGCTCATCGCGAGCGGCCACGCCACCACGCGAACCGAGCTGGCCCGGCAGCTGGGGGCGGCCCCCAGCAGCGTCTCGCTCGCCGTGCAGCAGTTGATCGGCCGCGGCCTGGTCGCCGAGGGTGGTCTGGAGTCGTCGCGGGGCGGACGGCCGCGCAGGGTGCTGCGGATCGGCAACACCGACGAGTACGCGCTTGCCGCCGATCTCGGCAGCAGGCACGTCCGGGTGGGCGTGGTCCGGAGCGGCGCGGCCTGCGAACGCGTCGCCACGGTGCCTTTCGACCTCTCGCTGGGTCCGGAGGCCTGTCTCGATGGGCTCGGCAAGGTCCTCGACGGGCTCCGCGAGAACACGCGCGGGACCCTGTCAGCGGTCGGGGTCTCGCTGCCCGGCCCGGTCGACCTCGAGCAGGGCTGGGTCGACAGCCCCTCGCGCATGCCGGGCTGGCACCGCTATCAGGTGCGCGAGCGGCTCCGGGACCGCTTCGGCGTGATCGCGGCCATCGGCAACGACGCGAACATGATGGCGGTCGGCGAGGACGCGGCCCAGGGCGGCGCCTTCCGTTACTCCATCACGGTCAAGGCGGGCACCGCGATCGGCACCGGCGTGATGATGGACGGCCACCTCTATCTGGGTGCCCACGGCGCTGCCGGTGACATCACCCACGTGCGTGTCCTCTCCGCAGGCGAGGTCCCCTGCGCTTGCGGCAATGTCGGCTGCCTGGAGACCGTCGCCTCGGGTGCCGCCCTCCAGCGCCGTCTCGCCGAGCTCTCCCGCCCGGTTTCGAGCACGGAGGACGTCATCGACCTGGTCGAGGCCGGGGACCCGATAGCCAACCAAGAGGTGCGCCGCGCCGGCGCCTACTTGGGCGAGGTGCTCAGCGCCAACGTCAACTTCTTCAACCCGGACGCAGTGTTGCTCGGCGGCATCCTCTCGACGGTGGAGCCCTTCGTGGCCGCCGTGCGCAGCCAGTTGTACGAGAGCTGTCATCCGCTGCTGACCCGCCACCTGGTCATCGAGCGCGTGCGCCTGGGCGCCGATGCCGGCCTGGTCGGGGCCGGCCTGCAGGCCCTGCAGCAGTCGCTGAACGCGACCCTCGAGTCCATTTCAGGCGCCGCCACCCCTACCCCTGGTCCTCCGACCAACCGCAGCCAACAGAGCCGGAAGGAATCCCGTGTCTGACACCGCCGCCCATCACCAGGCAGACCCCGAGGAGGAGACGATCGGCCGCTTGCCGCGCATCGCCATCGCCGGGCTGGGCATCGAGGCGAGTACGTTCTCGCCCGCCCGCACCGAGGCCGCCGCCTTCCATCCGGCACGCGAGGGGCAGGTCCTCGACCGCTATGAGACGTTCCTCGGTGAGGGCACTCCCCTGCGCGCCGCGGCCGAGTGGTATCCCACGCTCGTCGGGAAGTCGCTGCCCGGTGGCGTGGTGACGGCGGACGCCTTCGCCACGCTCGCCGATGAGATCATCGAGCGTCTCGCCGGAGCCCCGGCCCTCGACGGGCTCTGGTACGACATTCACGGCGCCATGACCGTCGAGGGGCTCCAGGATGCCGAAGCAGTCCTGCTGCGGCGCATCCGCGAGACCGTCGGACCCGATGTGCTGATCTCGACCACCATGGACCTGCACGGCAACGTGAGCCGCGACCTGGCCCATCTCAGCGACCTCATCACGTGCTACCGGATGGCGCCGCACGAGGACTGGCTCGAGACGAAGGAGCGTGGGGTCCGCGACCTGACCGAGCGCCTGGTCTCCGGCGCCGGCCGACCGCTCAAGGCATGGATCCCGATCCCCGTCCTGCTTCCGGGGGAGAAGACCTCGACGCGCATCGATCCTGCCAGGAGCGTCTACGACCAGGTGTACGACGCCGCCGAGCAGCCCGGCGT
Source organism: uncultured Actinomycetota bacterium (assembly GCA_963826155.1). GTDB lineage: Bacteria > Actinomycetota > Actinomycetes > Propionibacteriales > Nocardioidaceae > Nocardioides. Next base: position 3,318,097 of record CAWGVX010000002.1, read on the forward strand.
GCTCGACGCCGCCATCTGGGTGGGCTACGCGTGGGCCGACGAGCCCCGCAACCGTGCAGTGACCGTGGTGACCGGAGACGACGAATCGGCCGTCAAGGCCCAAGCCGAGCGGCTGGCCAGGGCGTTCTGGGAGGCCGGCCCGGACTTCGAGTTCGTTGCGCCGACCGGGACTCTGGCCGAGACCGTCGCCGCCGCCCTCGCCTCCCAGAGACGGCCGTACTTCATCAGCGACAGCGGTGACAACCCCACCGCCGGTGGCGCCGGTGACGTCACCTGGACCCTGGCGCGACTGCTCGCCGATCCTGCCATGACGGACCCCGGGTGCACCGTGATCTACGCGTCGATACCGGGACCAGCCGCGATCGCCGCCGCCGTCGAGGCCGGCGTCGGAGCGACCGTCACCATCACCGCGGGGGCGGCCGTTGACCACGCCCACGAGGGGCCGGTCACCTTCACCGGCGTGGTTCACGCGATCCGCCACGGCGACCACGACGCGGAGAGCGAGGTCGTCATCCGCGTGGGCGGTCTGCACGTGATCGTCACCAAGCTCCGCAAGCCGTATCACCACGAGCACGACTTCACAGACCTCGACCTGGACCCGCGCGCCGCCGACATCGTGTTCGTCAAGATCGGCTACCTCGAACCCGAGCTCTACGACATGGCGGCCGACTGGATGATGGCGCTCACCCCCGGCGGTGTCGACCAGAACCTCTCCCGCCTGGGCCACCACCGCATCCGCCGCCCGATGGTCCCCTTCGACCCGCCGACCTTCGCCCCCGACCTTTCGGCCCGGATGATCCCACCCTCCAACCAGCCGCTGGTGGGGGACGACGAGTGACCTCGCCCATGAGGGCCGACCGGCCGCAGCTGGAAATCGCCGTGACCTCCGCTACGGCCGCTGCCCAGGCGATCGGTCACGGCGCAGATCGAGTCGAGCTGTGTGTCGCACTCGAGACCGGCGGGGTGACTCCCTCGCAGGCGCTGGTGGAGGCCACCTTGGCCACCGGGGCTGAGTCACACGTCCTGGTCCGTTCCCGGCCGGGTGACTTCCTGTACGAGCCCGACGAGGTGGCTCTCATGGCGCAGGAGGCTGCCACCCTGGTGCGAGCGGGGGTTCACGGTGTCGTGATCGGCGCGCTGACCGAGGCACACACTCTCGACCTCAGCGCCATGCGGATCATGGCCGACGCCGCACGGGCGGTCCGGGCTGACGTCTCGGTGACGATCCATCGCTGCATCGACGCGAGCCGTGATCCCATCGAGGCCGCCGCCGCGCTCGCTGCCGACCGCCACCTGGCCCCAACCCGGATCCTCACCTCGGGCGGTCGCCCCGCCGCCGGAGACGCGGCAGACACCATCGCGCAGATGGTGTCAGCCGCCGGGGCCGGAGCGGGAACACCGATCCAGGTCATGGCGGGCGGCGGCGTGACGATTGAAGCCGTCCGCCAGCTGCTGGCTTCAGGCGTCGCGGCCGTACACATGTCCGCCAAGCGCCCGGTGCGCGATCATCACGAGCTCGCTCCTGAGCTGGTGACCGCCGCGCGCGACCGGATCGATGCCCACGTCACAGGCCACATCGCTTCCTAGCGGCGCCCCCGCGCACGACAAAGACCGGAATGCGAAGACTCGGACGGAGCGCGACGGCCGCTCTTCCCGCCATTCTGCGCGCTCGGTCCATGCTGGAGTGATGCGTGGCGGCAGGAGACGAGCTGGCCGAACAGGTACCCCGCAAAGTGGGCGCCTCCTGTCCGGGGACGAGCCAAGGATCGAGTCCGCCCCCGCCGAGGTTGCCGCAGGGGCATGAGCCAGGTCAGCCGCAGCGCCGAGGCCCCGCCGGCGAGCCGGTGCACTACCGCGTGCAGCGCTTCGAGGTCCGAGGTGTCGAGGGACCCGGCGAGGCTCGGCAGCGCTGCCGTGCGGTCCTTGCTGCGCATCAGGGCACCGAGCATGTCGTCGGGCACCTCGTCGGCGTCGTGATGCGAGAGGCTGAACTGCAGCTCCCCACCCTCCGGCCGCTGCTTGTCGACCGCCCCGGCCCGGTGGAGCCGGTCGAGGACGGTGAGCACGGTGGTCAGGGCGGGCGCTGTTCCGTCGGGGGCGGTCAGGGCCGCGGCCGCCGGGCGCCGGGGCCGGTCATCTGCCTCCAGGAGTCGACCGAGGAAGTCGTCGTCGGCGCGGGGACCGCGAAGACGGCGCTGCCGAGGCGATCGGCCTTCGCCTCGGCCAGCCGCCCCTCACCACGGTGTTCGACGTGCTGCACCAGGGCGGCGCGGCGGGCGCCCGGCCTACCCGGGCCACGGCCCGGACACGCCGCGAGGGATTTGTGATCACGCTGATCATCAGCCCGATCCCGATCGCCATCACCATCCCGTCGCCGGCGGCGCACAACAGCGCACCACCGGTCTGCACGTCCGCCAGCGGCTCGGGGGCCCACCAGGGGTGTCTCGACAACAACACCGGAAACGGCACGCGGTCGGGCTGCAGCAAACCTGACCGGCTCACTCATGCGCCCAGGTCGGGGTCTCCTCAGGGACGCGCAGGGCCTCGCCCAGCAGCGTGACGGCGAACAGCAGGAAGGTGATGACGTGCACCCCGGTGCACCACAGGCAGATGGCGTGCAGCCGGAACAGCTCGGCCCACACCAGGTAGAACACGAAGCCGATCCCGAGGACGGCGACCGCCACCCGCACCAGGCCCATGGCCCGGCTCTGGACGCGCAGCGAGGCGAGGGCCACCGCGGTGGCCACGACGAAGTAGCCCACGCCGAGGTAGGCCACGGGGATCCCCAGGACCCGGGAGTAGCTGCTGGTGGTGACCTTGAGGCAGTTCACGGTGCCGGTGTCGGGGCAGGCCAGCGTGGTGCTGCTGGTCGCGTGCTCGATCGCGAGGTAGACCGACAGCCCCAGCCCGACCAGGGCCAGGACCACGGTCGTGGCGCTCGCCCATGTCGGCGGGTGCTCGGGGACCCGGGTGACGGTGGCGGCCTTCGTCACGGGGTCCTCACTTCGCCGCGGCCGTGACGCCGGCGGAGCTGCAGACCGAGGCGGGCTGCTGGTCGGTGAGCGTGCACAGCTGGGCGGTGAAGATGTTGGCGGTGCCGTCGACGGCCTGCGCGACCTTGCTGCTCGGGTCGGCCAGCTGCGCGGCGATCTGCTCGTGGGTCAGCCCGGCCAGGACCTGGGGACTGAAGCTGGCGCCGGCCGAGACGAAGCGTCCGCCGAGGTCGAGGAACGGGATGCTGCCGCTCTGGGTGCCGGTGTGGGCGGAGGTGTCGTAGGTGTCGAGCAGCTTCTGGTCCGTGGCGGAGAGCGTGTCCAGCGGGGCGTAGCTGCCGCCCTGCACCTTGTTGCTCTGCAGCTCCTTGCCGGTGAAGGAGAGGTAGCGGCTCTGGTAGGTCGCGCCGTGGAAGCTCAGGGTGGCGGTGTCGGGGAACACGTCGGCGGTCGCCGAGTGGGTCTGGCCGAGGCCGGAGAACGTGCCGAACCGGGACAGCGCGGCCACCACCGCCCACCGCTCGGCGGCGCAGTAGGGGCAGTACTCCGCGCCGACGTACAGCACCCGCGGCTTGCCGTCCGCGGTCAGCGCCGGCGCCTTCAGCGGCGAGGGCCTGCTGGTCACCCCGCCCGCCCCGACCTTGTCGAACGTGGCGGCCGGCACGCCGGTGACCTTCGAGATCACCGCCGAGCTGGCCGAGGAGGAGGCCGCCCCGCCGCCGGAGTGGGAGCTCAGCCCGATGGCCACGACCGCGGCGGCCACGATCGCCACGGCGACGATGGCCGCCCCGGCGGCCAGCAGGCGGCCGCGTCGCTTGGCGCGCGCCTGGGCGCGCTGCAGCTCCGCCCGAGCGGCGGCGCGTCGTGAGGCCCCGACATCGGCGGTCTGCTCAGGGCGGGGGCTGCGACGAGCCACGGATCAGGTCCTTCCTCGAAGGTTCTGGACGCGATGAAGCCTAGGAGCCGCGGAACGCGCAGGTGGCCCGGGGTGGGAGCAGCGCCCAGTTCACCGGGACACATCTGCACCCTCGGAGTCGTTGGTCCCGACCTCAGCCCGCGGCGCGACCTCACGAGCCGGACGGCCTTCGGCGGCCGACCGCTCGGCGCGGGCCAAGGTCATCGTGGTCCAGGACCTCGCGCGCTACCCGACTCTCCTGCCGAGGTTCTTCCGGCCAGCCTGCCGATCCCCCGGGCCCTGGGCGGCAGGAGATTGGTTCTGACCGGGACCTTCGGGACTCGGCCGCCAACGACCTCGGACCAGGAACGCGAAACGTCCAGTATCGGAAAGCCCGGTTGCTGCCCACCAGCGGCCGAGCGGGATCTGGGTCACCTCCGATAGCGACTCCGCCGTCGTCCTGCCACCGGGATGAACAGGCCCAGCATCGAGGGGCGGCTCCCTCGGCCGCGCGACAACGTCACCAACTCTCCAGCTGTCCGTCGAGCGCGAACAGTGTGGTGGTCTCCCCAGTGTCGTCGTAGGCCTTCCGGGCCTCTTCCAGCAAGGGCTCCGTGACCAGCAGGTCGCCGAGGTGCAGCGTGTTGCGGATCCGGACGAGCCGCAGGGTACTGGCGTCGGGCACGTCGCTGGTGAGGATGGCGGCGGCGACCGCGTCAGCGTCATCGGCCAGGGTGATCGGGATCTGGGCGCGCTGCACCCCCTGGGACCCCGCGGTCAGCGTGTTGGCGTATGTCGCGACGGGGTCGACACCGGCCAACGCTCGGGCGGGAATGAAGTCCGCGAGCCCGATCCCGACCGCGTTGCCGTGCGACTCCGGCGTGACCTCGAGGCAGACGATGTTGGTGACCCGGGGTGCGGGGATCTCCGGCATGCCGCGCACCATGCGGCGCCCGATGACGTTGGTGTCCATGCCGGTGCCGGAGTAGTTCTTGCCCATCGCGTCGACGACCAGCACGTCCAGCTGGTCGAAGGGCAGTCGGGGCTCGTGCTGCTTGGCCTGGGCCAGCAGTTCGGCCTCGTCTGGTCCGCCGATCCCGTCGGCTCCGACGAACTCGATGGCGGCCAGCTCCTTGGTCTCGGTCTCGACCAGCGCCAGGCCGCCGAGCACCGGCCGGACCGAGCAGGTGTGCCGGGCGGCAGTGCGGATTCGGCGCTCGATCTGCGTCGGTCCGAGCCGGTGCAGCTCCTCGGCGCCGTGCTGTTTGCCGAACCCGATCGCCAACATCTTCGCCAGCCCCGACTCCAGCTGGCCGCTGAACGAGGTGTGGCTCTTCAACCGGTTGGTGAGCACGATGTGGTCGGCCTCGGCGGCGTATGCGTCGATGGCCACGTCGACGTCGTCGGCGCGTCCGAGCGCCACCGTCTCCATGGTCGCGCGTACCGGTGCGCCGACCGCGTCCTCAGCGACCCCCAACGAAGCCAGCGTTTGGCGCTGACCCTCGGCGTCGGCGCCCCCGTGCGAGCCCATCGCCGGAATGATGAAGGGCTCGGCGCCTACCTCGCGCAGTGCCCTGACCATGCCCGCCACGACCTCGCTGATGTGGCTGATCCCGCGGCTGCCGACACCGATTGCGACCGTGTCGCCCGGCCTCACCGCCCCTAGCTGCGGGCGCAGGGCGGCGAAGGCGCGCTCCGCCGGATCCCCCGCCGGCGAACGTTGCGGAGACCGCCGGCGCAGCCGGTGCAGGGTGACGTTCGGGGCCCGGCGGCCGAGCAGATCGGCCAGCCGGGGCGCGTCCAGGCGAGGATGGTCGAAGTCGCTCATCGGCCAGGCCCCATGAACTCCAGGTCGGCACCGAGATTGGCCTGCTGCACCGTCTGGGCGTACAGCCGGCGCCAGCCGCGCACCGCTGGTTCGGGGAGCCGCAGCTCCGCGCGCCGGGCCTCGAGCTCCTCCTCCGACACGAGCAGGTCGATGCTGCGCTGCTGCGCGTCGAGCGCGATCAGGTCGCCGTCGCGCACCAACGCGAGCGGTCCGCCGACCGCGGCCTCGGGCGCGCAGTGCAGGACCACGGTCCCGTAGGACGTGCCGCTCATCCGGGCGTCGGAGACCCGGACCATGTCCTTGATGCCCTGTGCGGCCAGGTGCTTGGGGATGGGCAGCGACCCGGCCTCGGGCATGCCGGCGGCGACTGGCCCAGCATTGCGCAGCACCAGCACGTGATCGGCGGTGATCCCCGAGTCGGGATCGTCGAGCCGCTCGACGGCGTCGGCCGGTGAATCGAAGACCGCCGCCGGGCCCGTGTGCTCGAGCAGCTCGGGGGTGGCCGCCGAGACCTTCAGCACGGCCCCGTCGGGCGCGAGCGAGCCGTGCAGCACGGCCAGTGCCCCGGCGTCGCCGAGCGGTAGATCGGGGGTCCGGATGATGTCCTGCCAATCTGCCGGCGGCTCGATGTCCGCCAGCAGCTCTCGCAGCGGCACCCCGAGCACACCCACAGTGTCCTGGTGGAGGTGGTCGCGCAACGCCTTGAGCAGGACGGGGACGCCACCGGCGCGGTGGAAGTCCTCCATGTAGCCGCGTCCGGACGGCTTGAGATCGAGGAGCAACGGGATGCGCTGCGCGACGGAGTCGAACTCATCGAGGGTCAGGTCGACGCCCGCCCGGCGGGCGATGGCGAGCAGGTGCACAATCGCGTTGGTGGAGCCGCCGATGGCGGCCAGCACCGTCAGCGCGTTCTCGAAGGCCTCCCGGGTGAGGATGTCCCGGGCGATGGTGCCGGTGCGCGCCAGCTCCACCGCGCGGCGGCCGGTGGCCGTGGCGTGACGCAACCGCTCGCCGGTGGCCGAGGGAGGTGTCGCGCCGCCGGGCAGCATCATGCCGAGGGTCTCGGCCATGCTCGCCATCGTGGAGGCAGTGCCCATCACCATGCAGGTGCCCGGGGTGGTGGCCAGGGCGCCCTGGACCTCCTCGGTCTCCTGCTCGTCCAGCTCGCCAGCGCGGTGCTTGGCCCACATGCGCCGGCAGTCGGTGCACGCGCCGAGTCGTTCGCCGCGCCAGGTGCTGGTGATCATCGGCCCGGTCACCTCGACGATGGCCGGCACGTCGCTGGACGCAGCCGCCATCAGCTGAGCCGGCACCGTCTTGTCGCAGCCGCCGATGAGCACGACGGCGTCCATCGGCTGGGCGGCAACCATCTCCTCGGTCTCCATCGCCATCAGGTTCCGGAACAGCATCGAGGTCGGCGACAGGAGGATCTCGCCGAGGCTGATGGTGGGGAACACCATCGGCAGCCCGCCTGCCTCGAGCACGCCCTGCTTCACGTTGTCGATGATCTGCGGCATCTGCCGGTGACAGGGGTTGAAGTCGGAACTGGTGTCGACGATGCCGACCACCGGCCGGGCGAGGTCCTCACGATCACGACCGGACCCGGCCAGGAAGGCGCCGCGGAGGAACCCGCTGAAGCCCTCGTCGCCGTACGACGTGACCGCACGTCGGCGCCCGGGCTCGCCCACTTCCTGTGCCGGGGTGGGCTGGGGCTGCGGGTCGTTCATGCGACTGGCTCCTCGTGGTGCGTCGGTGATGGTGGCGTCGTCGCTGACGCCAGGGTCTTGATGGAGGCGCGGATCTTCAGCTGTCCGGGGACCCGGACGATGTTCGGCGCCACCGCGGGCGCCTCGTCGGGCCGGCTCAGGCGACGCACGACCAGACGGCAGACCTCGTAGGCCATGGCGTCGTGAGGGCGCTCGAAGCTCGTGAGCGGCGGGTTGTACAGCCGGTGCCAGGGAAAGTCGGCGAAGGTCACCAGGGACAGGTCGCGCGGGATCGAGAGCCGCAGGTCCGCGACCGCCTCGAGCGCGCCGAGCACCAGCACGTTCGCGGGCACGATGACGGCCGATGGGGGCTCGGGCAGCGCCATGATCTGACGCAGCGCGTCACGGCCCCACGCCTCGGAGTACTCCTTGGCGTAGACCAGGTGGGGGTCGAAGGGGACCCGAGCGTCGTCGAAGGCCGCCTGGAGACCGGCCAGTCGTTCCTGTGCGGTGGACTCCTGCGGTTGGGCGGTGATCATGGCGATCCGCGTGTGGCCGTGCTCGAGCAGCGTGCTGGCGAGCTGGTGGATGCCCTCGTAGTCGTTGCAGCACACTGCGTCGGTGCTCTCGTCGTTGGAGCGACGGTTCACCTCCACGACGTACGGGCTCTCGAGCCCGGCCTCGTCGTAGACCGCCCGGGCGCTGCGGCCCGTGGTGGGTGCGTGCACGATCGCGGCGACCGGCAGGCTCTGGAGCCGCAGGAGGTGCTCGCGCTCCATGTCGGCATCCTCACCGTGCAAGCACATGATGACCTGGTAGCCCTCCTCGCCGAGGATCTTCTGGATCCGGGTCGAGATCCCGGCATAGAAGTGGCTGTCGACGTTCGGCAGCACCAGGCCGACCAGGGAGGACCGGTTGCTCTTCAACGCCCGGGCCGCGGCGTTCGGCCGGTACCCGACCGCGGCCGCTGCCCGCCGGACGCGGTCTCGGGTCTGAGGGTCCACCCGCGGGTGGCCCGAGAGGGCCCGCGACGCCGTGGCGATCGAGACCTCCGCCTGTGCGGCGACCGCCTTCAACGTGGCCATCGAACCGTCCCCCTCCTTCTCATGCCAACGACCTGCACACCGGCGCACCATGGTCGCCCACGTAGGCGACGACGTCACAGTCCAACGGTTCCAGGGTCACCACGTCGCCGCCACGCCAGCCGAGGCGGACGTCGTGGCCGGGCACCAGTTCACGTCTGGCGTCGGCGGCGAGCCGGTCGCGGATCCGGGCGATCGACTCCCTACTGGCTGCCGGGTCCAGGGTGGACTCCGCCTCGCCGGTCGCGAGCTCCCGCCGGTTCTTCACCGCGTCGCCGGCGAAGAGCAGATCGCCGCTCGGAGTCGGTGCCTGGTAGGCGACGTGACCGGGCGTGTGCCCCGGGGTCGCGATCGTGGTGATCCCGGGGACCGGCTGCTGACCATCGCGCACGAGCAGCAGCTGGTCGCGCATCCGGTGGAGCTTCTCCACGTGAACGTCGGGCACGAACAGGGTGCCCGCAGGCTGCCGGCGGGCCCAGTCGAGCTCGACCTCGGCGACCACGACCTGGGCGCTGTCGAACATCGTGAAGTTGCAGACGTGGTCCCAGTGCAGGTGGGTGACCAGCAGGTGGGTCACGTCGCCCGGCCGGAGGTCCAACTCGGCGAGCCCGGCCTTCAGCAGGTCGACGTACGCCGGCGGCCCGGTGTCCACGAGGATGGTGGCACCGGGTGCCTGCAGCAGGTACACCGAGCTCCAGCCCATGCCGACGTGGGTGGTCGACCTGGCGGGCACGCCGGGCACCAGGCGGTGCGCGGCATACTCGATGGGGGCGAGCGGCTGTTGGGTCACGCGACCTCCGCACCCACCGGGGTCGGCTGCAGCGGCTGCCGCGAGAGCACGGTGGTGATGATGCTGCCGACGAACAGCAGCAGGGCGGCCACGATGAACGGCCAGGTGTAGCTGCCGGTCCAGTCAACGAGGTAGCCGGTCACGATCGGGGCGAGCAGCCCGAAGAGGTTGCCGCCCAGCGTCGTCAGGCCGAACACGGCACCGGCCGAGGAGCGGTCCACGGTGAGGTCGCCGGCGAGCGCGTAGTTCAGCGAGATCGAGGAGATCGCCGCCACGAGGACCCAGGAGATCAGCACGATGACGAAGACAGTGCTGGAGATCCACGGCAGCGCCAGCAGCGGCAACCCGAGCAGCATCATCACGATCAGCGAGCCGCGGCGGGCGCCGTTGCTGACGTCCTTGCCGCGCAGGGAGCGGTCGCTCACCGCCGCGGCGACCAGGCTGCCGACTGCCGCGACGCCGTAGGTCACGCCCGTGACCCAGCCGGCCCCGAGGTCCTTGAAGCCGCGGGTGTCCACCAGGTAGAGGGGGAGGAACGACAGGAACAGGTAGTTGGTGTAGACCGCGCAGCCCTGCGTGAGCATCAGGCCCCACATGGTCCTCGTGCGCAGCAGGCTCGTCAGCCTCATGGGCACGGCCGTCTCCGCCTCGAGGGTGTCGCGCGTGGCGAGGATGTGCGACCGCTCCCCGCGGCTGAGCCACCGACTGGACTCCGGCTTGCTGTAGATGGCGAACCAGACCAGTCCGACCAGCACGCCGAACGCGCCCAGGATGTAGAAGGAAGCGCGCCAGCCCGTGGCGCTGACCAGGTACGCCGCCACGACCGCCCCGATGGCCGGCCCCGCCAGCTGGCCAGCATTCAAGAGCCCGCTGAACCGGCCGCGCTCGGTGGCCGGGGCCCACTCGCGGATCACCAGATTGCCGGCCGGGAACACGGGTGACTCACCGACGCCCATCACCAGCCGGGCCACGATCAGGGACCCGAAGCCAATGGCCAGGCCCGTGGCGCCCGCGCCGACGGACCACAACACGATGGCCAGCGGCAGCATCACCTTGGTCCCGACCCGGTCGGCCAGGAGACCCACGGGAACCAGGCACAGGGCGTAGCTCCAGTTGAAGGCCGAAGAGACGATTCCGAACTGCCCCTTGGACAGTCCGAACTTGTCGATGATGTGGGGCGCGGCGACCGACATGTTGACCCGGTCGATATAGCCCAGCGTGATGATCAGCAGTAGACCGATGGCGATGATCAGGCGGCGGTTGCCTGTTCTCGGGGTCTCGGCCTTCCGGCCCGTACTGCTGGTCACGGCTTGGGAGGATGCCATGTGAGAACCACCTATGCAAAAAGTGTGGAAACGTTTTCACGCGCGTGTGATCGCCAACACTCCCCGGTTCACATCGGCGTTGTCAAGAGCCCCCGCATCGGTGGGTCACCCCGGCGCAAGCCCGAGGATGCCGCCAGGTGGGGCGCGCTTCCTGAGCGTTCACTCGGTTTGGTTGAGCTGGCGTGCTGGTCCGGCCGTCCGGCCTTGGCCCGCGAGTGCGGGTCGACCTCCCCGGTCATGGATCAGCCAGCACCGACTGGCCCGGCGACGCCAAGATCCGCACACTGCGGGCGGAAGGGGCGACAACGCGTTCTCGACGGCGATCAGCCCGGTCCAGCACGACTACGCGCGCCACCACGCCCGGGCGCTCGAGGAGGACGACGAGTTCCCTGCTGGGCAGCAGAGGTCGACATCTCCCTGACCGGGGACGGGCGGCTCAGAGGCATCAGCGCCGCCGGCACCGGAACGAAGAGGGGAACCGAAGTACGTCGCACTCCAGGCGGTCATCGACAAGATGAACGACCCCTTCAGGGCCGAGTCGCTCACGAGTCCCAGGTGCGGGAGTTCGTCCAAGGCCTGCTGGCCTACCCCGATCTGGTCAAGCAGACGCGGGTGAATTCCAAGAGGCAGTTCCTGGAGGCCCGGGACTCTCAGGCCGCGGTCACCGAAGCGGTCATCGGCAACCAAGGCGCGCACAACACCGTGGCCGACTACTTCTTCAGCGACGGCCCCGGCATCAACGGCGTCATCCTCGCGCTGGCGGACGCGTGCTACGAAGCAGCCGTCGACGCGCCGGCTGTTGCCGGATGAGCGCGTCCCTGCCCGGTCCACGTCGGCCGCGCTGGCAGTGTCCTGCCCGGTCGCCCGCCCCGCACCAGCAGCGCCGCCACGCCGACGGCACAGCGTCCGACGTACTCCTCAGCCCGCGGACCTTGGCCCCTGACGCCTCCCCCGACACGCAGGTTGCCTGTGCACGAGGGCGTCACCGGTTGAAGTCGGCACCAGGCCGCGTCGGGCGGGCGAGGAGGGGCATGACCGAGAGCAGCAGTCCTCTGGGGCCGAAGTCCGACGCGCCCGCTACCGATACCCCGCCGCCCACCCGGGCCGACGACCGTGACCGGCTCCGCGACGTCCGCAACGCCCCCGACCGCCGGGCGGACAGCATCCGCGGTGAGGACGATGGCCTGAGCGGCACCGAGGCAGCGCGACGACTCGGCCGCTACGGTCCCAACACGATCGAGGACGAGCACCGCAGCGTGCTCCTGGAGGTGCTGGGACACTTCTGGGGACCGATCCCGTGGATGATCGAGATCGCGTTGGTCCTGACCGCAGCGACCAGCAGGTGGGTGGACTTCGGGATCATCGCCGCACTGCTCCTGCTCAACGGTGGCGTCGGATTCTGGGAGGAGCACCAGGCACAGAGCGCGATCGCCGCCCTGCAGCAGCGACTCGCACGTTCCGGCGAGGTCAAGCGCGACGGAGCCTGGCAGACGGTCCCCGCGGCCGACCTGGTGCCCGGCGACCTCGTCCGCGTGGGACGCGGCCAGATCATCCCCGCTGACGGGCACATCCTCACTTCTGGGGGCGAGATCGACGAGTCCCTGCTCACCGGCGAGTCGCTGCCCGCGGAGAAGGCCGTAGGAGATCCGGGGTACTCGGGGACGGCCGTCGCGCGCGGCACGCCCCTGCTGCGGGTCGTCGCAACCGGAGCGGCCACGATGCTCGGCCGGACGGCTCAGCTGGCGGGCCGTCAGGCGCCAGTCAGCCACTTCCAGCTGGCGGTCCTGCGCATCGGCAGGTACCTCATCGTCCTGGCGCTGTCCCTTGTCACGGTCATCGTGGTCGTCTCGCTCGCGCGCGGCACCGGCCTCACCAGCACCCTCGAGTTCGCGTTGGTCGTCACGATCGCCTCGATCCCCGTGGCCCTGCCGGCGGTCCTGTCGGTCACGATGGCGGTGGGAGCGCGCGAGCTCGCGAGGCACGAGGCCGTCGTCAGCCACCTGCCGGCCGTGGAGGAGATGGCCGGCGTCGACGTCCTGTGCGCCGACAAGACCGGCACCATCACCAGGAACGAGCTCGCGGTCGCCGATGTCGTCGTCCTCAGCGACGCCACCAGGGCGGAGGTGCTCCGCGATGCGGCGCTGACCGCGGAGGCCGGCACCGACGACACGATCGACCACGCCATCGTCGCCGCCCTCGATGTCGGAGCGCTCGACGGCTGGCAGGCCGGCGACCTGCACCCGTTCGACGCCACTCGCAAGTACGCCGACGCGACGGCAACCGGTCCCGATGGGTCACGGCGTCGCGTCGCCAAGGGAGCGGTGCAGGCGGTGCTCGACCTGCCCGGCGTCGATGCGACCGCCACCGAACGACTCAGCGAGGTCACGAACACCTTCGCGACCAAGGGGTACCGAGCCCTCGCCGTGGCCCGCACCGTCGGGCCCGGCATCACCGCCGGCCCCGACGGCGACCGGTGGACCGTCACCGGGGTCCTCGCGCTGCAGGACCCGCCCCGCCAGGACTCTGCCTCGACGCTCCAGCAGGCCGGCCGGCTCGGTGTCGGGGTCAAGATGGTGACCGGCGACCGGGGTGAGATCGCCGCTGAGATCGCGGGCGAGATCGGCCTCGGTCAGCGGATCGTGCCGGCCAGCAGCATCGACGCCGCCGACGGTGAGCCACTCGCGCTCGCGGTGGAACGCGCCGACGGCTTCGCCGAGGTCGTCCCCGAGGACAAGTACCGCATCGTCGCCGCCCTGCAGGAGCGTGGCCACATCGTCGCGATGACCGGCGACGGCGTGAACGACGCTGCCGCGCTCCGGCGCGCCGACGCCGGGATCGCCGTCTCGGGCGCCACCGACGCCGCACGCGCGGCCAGCGACATCGTCCTGCTCGCCCCTGGCCTGTCCACGATCGTGGAGGCGATCTACCGGTCCCGCGAGGTCTTCCAGCGGATGAAGAACTACTCGATCTACCGGATCACCGAGACCATCCGCGTCGTCTGCTTCGTCACCCTCACCATCGTCGTGTTCGGCTTCTTCCCCGTCACGCCTGTCCAGGTCGTGCTGCTGGCGATCCTCAACGACGCCGCCATCTTGACCATCGCCTACGACCGCGTGCTCCCCTCCGCTCGGCCGGACCGCTGGGACCTCACCGAGGTCCTGACCATCGCGGCCGTGCTCGGCGTCGTCGGCGTGGTCTCCACCTTCGGACTGGCGTGGATCAGCCACGCACAGGTCTCCCTCGGCCACGGGGAGATCCGCACGCTGGTCTACCTGAAGCTGTCGGTCAGCGGGCACCTCACCGTCTTCCTGGCGCGTACCCGAGGCCCGTTCTGGTCCCACCGCCCCGCGACGATCCTGCTCGTCGCCGTCCTCGGCACCCAGCTCCTGGCCACGGCGATCGCCGTCTCGGGGACGTTGATGACCCCGATCGGCTGGAGCCTGGTGGGACTGGCCTGGGCGTGGGCCGTGGCGGAGTTCCTCCTGCTCGACCCGATCAAGCTCCTCGCCTACCGAGGGCTGCGCGCGCGGGGGCTGTCGGCGACCGCCACGCCGGCGACATACGCCCCGTGAGGGGCGGCCACGCCGGACCCAGACCGGGCCCGTGCCGGGCGTAGGGTCCGGACATGGCAGCCGCACCCGAGCACGACCTTCCGGTGGTGGTGGGGTTCGACGGGTCCCCCGGGGCGGTCGCCGCCGCCCGGTGGGCCGCCGCGGAGGCCGCCCTGCGCCAGGTGGAGCTGCACGTCGTCCACCTGTGGCAGTACCCCGGGCTGGCCTTCCCGCACGACGACCCCCGGCCACCGTCGCCCCACACCCTGCCGGCGCCGCTCGAGGAGCTGCTCACCCCCGTCCTGGGTGACCACCCCGGCCTCAGGGTGCGCCGCGCGACCATCGAGGCCGACCCCGGGCACGGGCTCGTCCAGGCCGCTGCATCGGCGGACCTCCTCGTGGTGGGTCGCACGCGTCACCATCTGGAGGTGCTGGCACTCGGCTCGGTGAGCAGGCACTGCGCGCTGCACGCCACCTGCCCGGTCGTCACGGTGCCGCCGCCCCCGGACGCCACACGCCGGGTCACCGGGTGACCTCCCAGCTGGTCTGGATCGCCAGGGCCAGCAGCCCCGCATCGATGACCAGCCCCAGGACGAGCGTCGGGACGAAGAACAACGCCAGCAGCACCGTCGAGCCCGCGACCCCCACCAGGACCAACCCGACCCACCAGCCGGCCGGCAGCAGCCATCCGAGCACCGCGAGGGCGGCCACGGCGAACGCCACGAACGTCGCCACGGCGAGCGCCGCACCCCCCGCGTGGAGCAGGCGGGGGTCTGCTCCCCGGTCGACCAGCCACGAGCGGTCCAGGTCGAACGGGTTGTCCCCCCGCTGATCGTCGGACCGGCGCCCCGGGGACGCGACCAGGAAGACGAGGTGCACCCAGCCGTGGGCGAACAGCACCGCCGCCACCAGCCACGGGGCGAGGGCGCTGCCGCGGTCCAGCAGCCACCACACGAGCGCTCCCACCGACACGAGCACGACCGCCACCGGCGCCAGCCCGGCCAGCGTCTTCGTGGCACTCACCTCCCGATGCGTGGGCACGGACGAAGAAGACCAGGGACGGCGGCCGGCCGCCGCAGGATGCGGGGCGCCGTCTGCCCGTCGATCGGCGCTGTC
The DNA here is from genome assembly GCA_963826155.1 of uncultured Actinomycetota bacterium. GTDB lineage: Bacteria > Actinomycetota > Actinomycetes > Propionibacteriales > Nocardioidaceae > Nocardioides. The sequence goes on from CAWGVX010000002.1 coordinate 3,333,383, forward strand.
TCGAACAGCGCGCGCCAGGTCGTGATGGTCCGCACCTCGTCGGCGGATGCACCAGGAGCCACGCCACCAGTCCAGCGGAGCACATCCGCACCCCCAGAGCCGTTGGTCCCGATTCTCGCTGCCGCGGCGCGACGGCGGAGGACCCTCCTCCCGGCCGCCCGGCACCGGAGGGGTGTCGCCAGAGGTGTCGCCAGGTCACCCGAGCCTCCCGGGACGCCTTCAAGGCACTGCTCGCCCTAGCCTCACCCACGGCGCCGCCCGGGCGATGATGTGGCAGTTCAAGCAGCGCGGCCAACGACCACCCGAGGACCTCGAGCGCGAGTCCATGGACCGCATCTGCTGGTGCGCGCGACGCGACCACGGCCACTGACCGGGTGCACCTGTTGCCGAGCATGCGGCATCGGTGGCGGGCGTTCCGTCACGAGTCGGCGCCCAGCTGCGCGCGGAGCCCGGGCAGGTCCCCGAGCACCCAGGCGTCGGCCAGCTGCCCGCCGCGCACGGTGAAGAAGGCGGCGCCGGCGTAGCCGAAGCGGCGTCCGGTGGGCGGCATGTCGCCGAGCGGTCCATCGTGGGCGCCGGTGTACCACAGGCGCGCCGCCGCCTGGTCGCCGTCGACGACCAGCACCTGCACCTCGTTGTGGAAGTCGCTGGAGCCGGTGCGGACCAGGTCCCGGTAGCGACGCCACCCGTCGCGCCCGCGGGTCTGGTCTCCGAGCGACCCGCGGAAGGTGAAGTCGTCGGCCAGCAGCAGGTCGACCGCGGTGTCGTCCCATTGGTTCCACAGGTCGGCGTAGAACGCGATCACCAGCTCGGAGGTGCTCATGGCGTCGTACGTCGCCATGCCGGTCTCACGTGAGTCCCAACGTCAGGAAGGCGCCCGCGAGGGTCACCGTGGCAGCGGACATGCCCCAGCGCTCCACGGCGTGCGTCCCCGCGAGGTTGGCCACGGTGTTCACCGCGAACAGGGCCGTGAACGCCCACGTCCCCGGAGCGCTGTCGGCATGCACGGCGCCGGCGGCCACGCCGATGACGAGGACGGTGCCAGCGCTCGCGACGCGCAGCCGGACGGGGAGTCGGCCGTCTTCGGCAGCAGCCCGTCCGCCGTAGGCGTACCTCCCCCACGGGGTTCCCAGCGCCAGCGCTGCCTGGAAGCCGGCGGCCGCGGCGAGGAGGGCGTACGCGACCGCCGCGGCGACCGCGGTCATCGGACGCATCCCGGGTAGGCGGGCGCTGCCTCACCGACCAGCCGCATCGAGATGTCGAGGACCCGCGCGGAGTGCGTGAGCTCGCCGATGGCCACCGAGTCCACCCCGGTGCCGGCCACGAGGTGCGCCTCCTCGAGCCGGAGCCGCCCCGAGGCCTCGAGCGTGGCCCGGCCCCGCGTGAGGCGGACCGCTTCGCGCATCTCCTCGACCGACATGTTGTCCAGCATCACCAGCGGCGCGTGCACCCGGAGCAGCTCCCGCAGCTCGTCGAGGGTCTGGACCTCGACCTGGATCGGCACCTCGGGGTGACGGGCGCGGACCATCGCGTAGGCGGCGGCGACGCCCCCGGCCGCGACGACGTGGTTGTCCTTGACCAGGGCCTGGTCGGCCAGGGAGAGGCGGTGGTTGACGCCGCCGCCGCAGCGCACGGCGTACTTCTCCAGGGCCCGTAGCCCGGGGGTCGTCTTGCGGGTGTCGCGGACACTCATGCCGGCGCCGGCCACCGCCTGCACCCAGGCGGCGGTCAGGGTGGCCACCCCGGAGAGGTGACAGAGGAAGTTGAGCGCCGGACGCTCCGCGGTGAGCAGTCCTGCGGTGTCGCCGTGGACGCGCATCAGCACCTGCCCGGCCGCGACGCGGTCTCCGTCGCGCACCCGTGGCCGGACCGCCACGTCACCGCCGACGACACGGCGGAACACCGCCTCGGCCACCGGCAGCCCGGCCACCACCCCGGCCTCTCGGGCGACCAGCTCCGCACGGCCCGGCCGCCCGGGGGCGACGGTGGCCGCGGTGGTGATGTCGTGGTCGGAACAGTCCTCGGCCACCGCCGTGGCGACGACGCGGGCGACGTCCTCGGGAGCGGGCCCAGCCGCATCTGCGGTGCCGCAGCCGCCGCGTCGCAGGACGGCCGCCACGTCAGAACCGGCGGGGGTCACCGTGCTGCTCCGGCGATCGCGACCCCGGCGCCGACCAGGGTGAGCGCCCCGAGGCGCTCCAGGTGCCGGGTCGTGCGCGTCGAGAGCGAGCGGGCGGCCCGTGCCGAGGCCGAGCCGACCGCGGCCAGCCAGGCGACGGAGAGGGCGAGGTGGATCGCAGCCAGGGCCAGCAGGAGCACCGGGCCCCGGTGGGTCGGGGACGCGAACTGGGGGAGCAGGCTGACGTAGAAGATGCCGACCTTGGGGTTGAGCAGGTTCGTGACCAGGCCGCGCCGGAAGGCGTGGGACGGCAGCATCTCAACCGGGGTGGCGACGGAGACGGCCGTCGCACCGGCCCCTCGCCGACGCCACAGTCCGGTGACGCCGAGGCAGACCAGATAGACGGCTCCCCCGATCTGGATGATCCGGTAGGCCCACGGGGCCGCGGCGAGGAGCGCGGTCAGGCCGGCCACGCTCGCGAGGGCCCAGCACACCAGGCCGGTGTTGACGCCGAGCGCGCAGGCGAGGGCGGCACGGCGTCCTGAGCGCACCCCCTGCGTGAGAACCAGCAAGGTGTCGGCGCCGGGGGTGATGGTCAGCAGGGTGGCGCAGAGCGTGAAGGACGCCAGCACGGCGACCTCGCCATTCATATGGCGACCTCCACCACGGCCGTGACGTCGGCCGGCGCGCACGTGGGACCACCGCGCTCGGGGTTTGCCGGGTCGTCATCGGGCATCGCGTCCACACCACGAACGGCGGAGAACACGACGGGCAGCGCGCTCAGCGGCGCGCCGACCGCGGCGACCAGGGCGGTGTCGGCCAGGCCGATCCAGCTCGCCAGCCATGCGCCGAGAGCGGCGCCCAGGGGCAGCGTCCCCCAGATGAGGAACCGGTTGCTGGCGTTCATCCGGGCCAGCATGGGCTCCGGCGTGGTCGCCTGGCGCAGGCTGACCGCGTCGACGTTCCAGATGCCGGTGCCGGCCGCGCTGATCGCCAGGCCGATCGTGAGCCACAGGGCGGGCAGCCCGGTGCGCGCGAGCGTGGCCACGACGAATCCGGCCTGCAGCGCGGCGCCCAGGACGATGGACCGACCGACACCCCAGGTGCGGTTGAGCCACGGGACCAGGAACGAGCCGAGCAGGTAGCCGACGTTCGACCCGGCCAGCACCAAGCCGGCGGTCGCGGCGGACAGGCCCAGGTCCCGCACGGCGTACGTCACCAGGATCGAGAGGAACGCCTCGACCCACAGGTTCATCCACGCTGCCCCCAGGGCGAGCGGCCGGATGTAGCGGTGCCGCAGGCAGAACGCCAGGCCGGCGGTCACCTGGCGCAGCAGCGGCTCCCGCTCGGCCGGCCGCTCAGGCGCAGGCACCCTCGGAAGCCCGCGCAGCAACGCCCCGGAGACCAGGTAGCTGACGGCGTCGACCGCGATCGCCAGCGGCGCGGTCAGCACCTGGACGAGCACGCCGCCCACGCCGGGTCCCGAGGTCTGCGCAACCGCGCGGGCGGCCTCCAGTCGGCCGTTGGCGGCGGCGATCTGCCCGCGCGGCACCAACGCCGGCAGGACGGTCAGCGAGGCGACGTCGAAGAGCACGCTCAGCGACCCGACGCCGAAGGCGACGAGGTAGAGCTGGGCGAGCGTCAGCACCCCGAGGGCCCAGGCCGCGGGCACGCTCGCCAGCAGCAGCCCGCGCAGGACGTCGGTGGCGACCATCAGCGCGCGCCGGGACCACCGGTCCACCCACGCGCCCGCCGGCAGCCCGAAGACCAGGAAAGGCGCCGTGCCGGCGGCGGCCAGCAGCGCGACCTGGCTGGGGGTGGCGTCCAGAGCGATCAGCGCGGTCAGCGGCAGCGCCAGCAGGGACACCTGGGTACCCATCAGGCTGACCGCGATCGACCCCCAGATGCGGCCGAAGCCTCCGCGCCAGCGCAGACCGTTTTCGGTCCGACCGGTGTTCATCCTCCGGCTCGTGCGCTCTCCGCCCATCGCCCTTCCCCTTCCACGCTCTTCCATGTCATGATTGAAACCCTAGAAGGGATTCAATCGTGACGTCAAGCAAAATCATTGAAACCCGACATGATGTCCTCATGGCGGGGGAAGCGGCATGGCGACCGGGCGACCTGGCCGCGGACCGACCGGCGTACGTCGCGCTCGCCGACGCCATCGCCCGCGACCTCGCTCGGGGACTGCTGGCCCCCGGTGATCGACTGCCCACCCACCGGGCGCTCGCCGCGACGCTGGGCGTGACGGTGCGTACGATCGCGCGCGGGTACGCCGAGGCCGAGCGCCGTGGACTGGTCGGCGGCGAGGTGGGGCGCGGCACCTACGTGCGCAGCGCCTTCGGCCTCGCGCCTGCCCGGTCGACGACCATCGACCTGTCGGCGCTCCATCCGCCCATCGCCGCCGGCCCCTCGCCGGCCGAGCTGCTCGCCGGGACGCTGCGCTCCCTCGCCGGTGACCCGATCGCGCTGCAGATGGTGGCCGACACCGAGCACAGCGCGGACGACCCCGCCCACCGGGCGGCCGCCGCGGCGTGGGTGGCGCACCGCGGCTTCGCGCCTCGCCCGGACGACATGCTGCTGACCGCTGGCGCGCAGCACGCCCTCGCGCTCTGCCTCCTCGTGCTCGTGCCCGCCGGCTCGAAGGTGGCGACCACCGCGTTGACCAATCCCGGACTGATCGCTGCTGCCCGGGCACTGTCGGTGCCGCTGGCGGTGGTCGACAGCGACGAGGACGGCATGCTGCCTGCCGCGCTCGACGACGCCTGCGCGCGGGAGCCGGTCAGTGCGGTCCACGTCCAGCCGACCTTCGACAACCCCCGCGGCCGCACCATGCCCCGGGATCGCCGCGAGGAGCTCGCCCAGGTGGCGGCACGACGCGAGCTCTGGCTGATCGAGGACGACCCGCTCGGGAAGCTCTCCCCCGACCGGCCCGACCCGGTCGCGGCGCTCGCGCCGGACCGCACCTGCCACATCGCCAGTGCAGCGAAGGTGCTGGCGCTGGGCATGCGGGTGGGCATGCTGTCGGCTCCCGAGCAGGTCCATCCCCGGGTCGCGGCCGCCCTGCGGGCCTCCACCTGGTTGCTGCCACCGCTGCTCGGTGAGGTCGTCGCTCGGTGGGTGCGCGACGGGACGGCACAGGAGATCGTGCAGCGGCGGATCACGGCCTGCCACGAGCGGGGCGCCCTGGCTCGCGACATCCTCGGGGGCCCGGACGTGCACGGCGACCCCGGCTCACCTCACCTGTGGGTCGACCTGCCCGCCCCCTGGTCGGCCGGGTCTCTCGTGGCGGCCCTCCGCGACGACGAGATCTTGGTGGCGCCCGGCGGCGACTACGTCGCCGACCGCGCCCTCCCCGCCCATGGCATCCGGGTCGGCCTCAACGCCGAGGTGCAGGACGAGGCGCTGCGTCACGGGCTCGAGCTGATCGCGCGCGTGATGTCGCGGGGCCCGACCGCCTCCTGAGCCGCCGAGGTCACACACAAGACGTCCATCCCCGACCGCAAACGGCGTCATCCTCGCGCTGGCGGACGCGTGCTACGAAGCAGCCGTCGACGCGCCGGCTGTTGCCGGATGAGCGCGGTCACTCGCCGACGGGCGGCTGCCAGAGGGCGCCGGCGCCGCACGTTCGTGGTGCGTGGTTGACTACCGTGACCGGGCCCAGGTTGGGGAGAACGGCACGGATGTTGTCCTGAGGGAACTCCTGACCAAACCCCCTGATCCCCCGGGCCCCTAGCTCAATTGGCAGAGCAGGAGACTTTTAATCTCTTGGTTGTGGGTTCGAGTCCCACGGGGCCCACCGATCCCTCCGCCGATCCCTCCGTCCCTCGGTGGGTCGATCCCGGAGGAGATCCCGAGCCACGGGGTGACCCGGGATCTCCTCTCGCATCCGAGACCCGCGCGCCGGGGCTCCTGGCGCGCCCTGCGCTCGCACGACCCGCCGTCGGCGCCGGGGTGCTTGTGGCGCGGGTCACAGGCGACGTAGGTTCGCCTCGTGACCACCGGCGACCCATCCGCCGGTGGGAGGCCTGCCCGGAGGTGATGACGGTGCTCGAACGGCACCCCGACGACGTACGTCGTCGCGTCCACCGCACCGCCTGGGTGCGTGGCCGGGTGGCCCACGGCCACCGACCCTGCTGACCCGCGGCGCCGCCAGCCCGGCGCCGCGGCCGCCGGCGACCCCGCGACCCGCGGGGCGCCCCACCGCGAGCAGGGAACGGATCCATGGACACACCCACCGCCACCGTCAACGGCACGGACCGGCCGCTGGCCGGGACCCCGGCGTACACCTCCGCCCTCGCCTGGTTGCGCGGCCTCGGCCTGACCGGCGCCAAGGAGGGCTGCAACGAGGGCGAGTGCGGCGCCTGCTCGGTGCTGCTCGCCCGGCCGGCCGCCGATGCCGGACCGGACGACTCCGCCGGGACCGAGTGGACCGCGGTCAACGCGTGCCTGCTGCCGGCCGCCGCGCTGGCCGGCCAGGAGGTCGTCACCGCCGAGGGCCTCGGCAGCAGCCGCGACCTGCACCCGGTGCAGCGCGAGCTGGCCCACCGCGGCGGGTCGCAGTGCGGCTACTGCACGCCGGGCTTCGTGTGCAGCATGGCTGCCGAGTACTACCGGCCCGGCCGCACGGCGAACGGCACGGACGCCGCCGGCGACGGAGACCGCCACGAGCACGGCCCGAACGGCTTCGACCTGCACGCGCTGAGCGGCAACCTGTGCCGGTGCACCGGCTACCGGCCGATCCGCGACGCGGCCTACGCGCTCGAGCTGGAGCCGCCCGCCGACGATCCGCTGGGCGTCCGCCGGGACCTGCCGGCGCCCCTGCCGGCCTCGACACGGATCGACGGCGACGGCTCCTCCTTCGTCCGGCCGGCGTCGCTGGCCGAGGCGCTCGCCGTGCTGGCCGAGCGCCCCGGCGCGGCCGTCGTGGCCGGCTCCACCGACTGGGGCGTCGAGGTCAACCTGCGCGCCACCCGGGCGCCGCTGACCGTCGCGATCGACCGGCTGCCCGAGCTCCGCGGCTTCGCCGTCGACGACACCGCGGTCGAGATCGGCGCCGCGCTCACGCTCACCGAGGTCGAGCGCCGCCTCGGCGGCCGGATCCCGCTGCTGGTCGAGGTGTTCCCACTCTTCGCCTCCCGGCTGATCCGCAATGCCGCCACGCTCGGCGGCAACCTCGCCACCGCCTCCCCCATCGGCGACCTGCCGCCGGTGCTGCTCGCGCTCGACGCGACCGTCGTGCTCGCGTCCGCCGACGCGGAACGGGAGGTGCCGCTGGCGGAGTTCTTCACCGGCTACCGGCAGACCGTCCGCCGCCCCGACGAGCTGATCCGCGCGGCGCGGGTCCCCCTGCCCCTGGCCGGCGTGACCGCGTTCCACAAGATCGCCAAGCGCCGATTCGACGACATCTCCAGCGTGGCCGTCGGCTTCGCGCTCGACATCACCGACGGCGTCGTGCGACGGGCCAGGATCGGGCTCGGCGGTGTGGCCGCCACCCCCGTCCGCGCGCTGGCGACCGAGGAGGTGCTGACCGGCCGGCCCTGGACCGAGGAGACCGTCCGGGCCGCCGCGGAGGTGATGGCGGGAGAGGGCACGCCGATGGACGACCACCGGGCCAGCGCGGCGTACCGCTCGGCGATGCTGCGCCAGGCGCTGTTGAGGCTGTGGGCCACGACCGGCGAGGAGGTTTCGGCATGAAGGTCTCGACAAGCTCGACCACCGGGGTGGGGGCAGCGCTGCCGCACGAGAGCGCGGAGCTGCACGTCACCGGCGAGGCGCTCTACACCGAGGACCTCGGCGCCCGCGCCACCGGCCTGCTGCACGCCTGGCCGGTCCAGGCGCCCCACGCCCACGCCCGGGTGAGGGGCCTGCGGCCGGCCCCGGCGTACGACGTTCCGGGGGTGGTGCGGGTCCTCACCCGCGACGACGTGCCCGGCGCCAACGACTCCGGCGTCAAGGGGGACGAGCCGCTGTTCCCCGACGAGGTGATGTTCCACGGGCAGGCCGTCTGCTGGGTGCTCGGCGAGACCCCGGAGGCCGCCCGGCTCGGGGCGGCCGCGGTCGAGGTCGACTACGAGCCGCTGCCGTCGCTGCTCACCGTGCGCGAGGCGATCGCGGCCGGCAGCTTCCAGGGCGGCCAGCCGACGATGGCCCGCGGCGACGTCGAGGCCGGCCTGGCCGGGTCGGCCCACGTGTTCAGCGGCGAGCTCGACCTCGCCGGCCAGGAGCACTTCTACCTCGAGACCCACAACTCGCTGGCGACCGTGGACGAGTCCGGCCAGGTGTTCGTGCAGTGCAGCACCCAGCACCCCACCGAGACCCAGGAGATCGTCGCCCACGTGCTCGGGCTGGCCAGCCACGACGTGGTGGTGCAGTGCCTGCGGATGGGCGGCGGGTTCGGTGGCAAGGAGATGCAGCCGCACGGGTACGCCGCGGTCGCGGCGCTCGGGTCGGTGCTGACCGGGCGGCCGGTCCGGCTGCGGCTGAACCGCACCCAGGACATGACCATGTCCGGCAAGCGGCACGGCTTCCACGCCGAGTGGCGGGTCGGCTTCGACGACGACGGCCGGCTGCAGGCGCTCGAGGCCACGCTGACCTCCGACGGCGGCTGGAGCCTCGACCTGTCCGAGCCGGTGCTGGCCCGGGCGCTGTGCCACGTCGAGAACGCCTACTGGGTCCCGCACGTGCGGGTCCACGGCCGGGTCGCGCGCACCCACAAGACCTCGCAGACCGCGTTCCGCGGCTTCGGCGGGCCGCAGGGGATGCTGGTGATCGAGGACGTGCTGGGCCGGTGCGCCCCGCTGCTCGGCCTCGACGCCGCGGAGCTGCGCCGCCGCAACTTCTACGCGCCCGGCCAGGCCACGCCGTACGGCCAGGAGGTGCGGCACGCCGACCGGCTCGAGCGGGTGTGGACCCAGCTGCGGGAGAGCTCCGGCTTCGAGCGGCGCACCGCCGAGGTGGCCGCGTTCAACGCCAGCCATCAGCACACGAAGCGCGGGCTGGCGATCACGCCGGTGAAGTTCGGGATCTCGTTCAACTTCACCGCGTTCAACCAGGCCGGCGCGCTCGTGCACGTCTACAAGGACGGCTCGGTGCTGATCAACCACGGCGGCACCGAGATGGGCCAGGGGCTGCACACCAAGATGCGGCAGGTCGCGGCCACCGAGCTCGGCGTACCCCTCGAGCTGGTCCGGCTCGCCCCCACCCGCACCGACAAGGTGCCGAACACCTCAGCCACCGCGGCGAGCTCCGGCGCCGACCTCAACGGCGCCGCGATCGCCGACGCCTGCCGGCAGGTCATGGCGAGGCTGCGCCCGGTCGCCGAGCGGCTCGGCGCGGACACCCCGTGGGCGGAGGTCGTGCGCACGGCGTACTTCGACCGCGTGCAGCTGTGGGCCGCCGGCTTCTACAAGACGGAGGGCCTGCACTGGGACTCCACGACGATGACCGGGCAGCCGTTCAAGTACTTCGCGTACGGCGCCGCCGTGGCCGAGGTCGAGGTCGACGGGTTCACCGGCGGCTACGTGCTGCGCCGCGTCGACATCGTCCACGACGTCGGCGACAGCCTCTCCCCGCTCGTGGACCTCGGGCAGATCGAGGGCGGGTTCGTGCAGGGCGCCGGCTGGCTGACGCTCGAGGACCTGCGCTGGGACGAGTCCGACCGGCCCGGCCGCGGGCGGCTGCTCACCCAGGCGGCCAGCACCTACAAGCTGCCGAGCCTCTCGGAGATGCCGCGGGAGCTGCACGTGGCGCTGCTGGCGGACGCCACGGAGGACGGCGTCGTGCACGGCTCGAAGGCCGTGGGCGAGCCGCCGCTGATGCTGGCGTTCTGCGTGCGCGAGGCGCTGCGGCAGGCCGCCGCGGCGTTCGGGCCGGCCGGCACCAGCGTCGACCTCGCCTCGCCGGCGATCCCGGAGGCGGTCTTCTGGGCGCTGGAGTCCGCCCGCTGCGGTGGCCGACCCCCGGCGCGGGACGCGGACGCCGTCGAGCCGGAGACCACCGACGGGCCGCCGCTGCGACCGAACTCGGAGCGGGCGGCGGCGCGGCTCGAGCCCGCCCCGCTCGAACCCGGCCCGCTCGCACCCTCCGGCGTGGACGGGGTGTGAGCGGCCGTGAACGGCACTGACTGGCTGCAGGCGGTCGCCCGGCTCCGCGAGACGCGTACGCCGGGGGTGCTGGTCACCGTCGCGCGCGTGCGCGGGCACGCGCCGCGGGAGGCCGGCGCGAAGATGGTCGTCGCCGGGTCCGCGACCTGGGGGTCGGTGGGCGGCGGCAACCTCGAGGCGGTCGCGGTCGAGCGGGCCCGGGCGATGCTGGCCGGCTCCGAGGAGGCGATCCCCGCGCTGCTCGAGGTCGGGCTCTCGGACCGGGCGCCCTACCAGCACGGCGTGCAGTGCTGTGGCGGCGAGGTGACGCTGCTGCTCGAGCCGCTCGCGGTGGTGCCGGCGGTGGCGGTCTTCGGGATGGGGCACGTGGGCTGGGAGCTGGCCCGGATCCTCGCGCGGCACGAGCTCGACCTGCACCTGGTCGACTCCCGCCCCGACCAGCTCGCGGCGGCGCGGCTGGCGGTCCTCGACGACGCGGTCGCCCGCGTGCAGGTCCACCCGGTGCCGGTGCTGCCCGAGCTGGTGCTCGGCGGGCTGCCGCGCGGCACGCACGTGCTGGTGATGACCCACGACCACGCCGAGGACGCAGCGCTGTGCGACGCGGCCCTGCGGCTGGTCGACGGCGACGCCGACCGGCTCGGCAGCGTCGGGCTGATCGGGTCGACCGCGAAGTGGGCGCGGTTCCGCAGCAAGCTGCGCGCCGAGGGGCACTCCCCCGACGCACTCGAGGGGATCACGACGCCGATCGGGCTGCCGGAGCTCTCCGGCAAGGACCCGGCCACCATCGCGGTCGGCGTGGCCGCGGCGCTGCTGCGGTCGTTCGCACCGGCGTCCGACCGGTCGCCGGCCCCGTCGTACGACGAGGACGTGAGCCGGTGACGCTGTTCCGCGGGACCGTGCTGGACACCCCCGACGACCCGTTCGCCGGAGCCCCGATGCGGGCCGAGGACGACGCCGCGCTGCTGGTGCGGGGCGGGGCGATCGAGGAGCGCGGCCCCTGGGCGGCGCTGCGGGCCCGGCACCCCGACGAGGAGGTCGTGGACCTCACCGGCGGGCTGCTGCTGCCGGGCTTCGTCGACACGCACGTGCACTTCCCGCAGGTCCGGGTGATCGGCGGGCTCGGGATGCCGCTGCTGGACTGGCTCGAGCAGTGCGCGCTGCCCGAGGAGGCCCGGCTCGCGGACCCGTCGTACGCCGCCGGCGTCGCCGAGGACTTCGTGGCCGCCCTGGCCCGCGCCGGCACCACCACCGCGCTTGTCTTCGGCGCGCACTTCGCCCCGGCGGTCGAGCTGCTCTTCTCCGCGGCCGAGCGGGTGGGGCTGCGGGTCACCAGCGGCCTGGTCGTGAGCGACCGGCTGCTGCGCCCCTCGCTGCTCACCACCCCGGCGCGCGGGCACGAGGACGGGCTGGCGCTGGCCTCGCGGTGGCACGGTCGCGGGCGGAACCGTTACGCCGTGATCCCGCGCTTCTCGCTCTCGTGCAGCGACGAGATGCTCGCCGCCTGTCGGGCGCTGCTCGACGACGTGCCGGGGGCGTTCTTCACCTCCCACCTCAACGAGAACCTCGACGAGATCCTGCACGTCGAGCGGCTCTTCGACTGCTCCTACACCGAGAGCTACGACCGGCACGGCCTGCTCGGCGCGCGCAGCGTGCTCGCCCACGACGTGCATCCCTCCGAGGCGGACCTCAAGCTGCTCGCCGCGCGGGAGGCGACCGTCTCGCACTGCCCCGCCAGCAACGCCGCGCTGGCCTCGGGGGTGTTCCCGATGGCCCGGCACGTCGACGCCGGCGTGCGTCTCGCCCTCGGGTCCGACGTCGGCGCCGGCACCGGGTTCTCGATGCTCAAGGAGGGCCTGCAGGCCTACCTCACCCAGCAGCAGCTCGGCGCCGCCGGCTACCCGCTCACCCCGGCCCACCTGCTGCACCTGGCCACCGCGGCCGGCGCCGCCGCGCTCGGCCTGTCCTCGCTGGTCGGCGACCTGTCGGTGGGCAAGCGGTTCGACGCGGTGTGGCTGCGGCCCGCCGCCGGCACGACCCTCGACGTCGCGCTGCGGCACGCCCCCTCCCCCGAGGCCGCGCTGGCCCGGACGTTCGCGCTCGGCACCGACGCGGACGTGGGCGGGGTGTGGGTGGACGGCGACCCGATCCGCCGAGTCGGCGCTCGTTGACACCCCGGCCCCGCCGAGTCGGCGGCCCGCGGCACTCCCACGGGCGCGAGACGGCGATCCCCGGCGATCCCCGGCACTCCCACCGGCGCGAGACGGCAATCCCCGGCACTCCCACGCGCGCGAGACGGCGATCCCCGGCAGTTATCCGGTGGCCGGGCCCCGGTCGGTGCTGGTCGAATCACCCCATGACCGAGCTGGTGACTCCCGACGTTCGCTGGTACGACTCCTGGGAGGCGACGCTGAAGGAGTTCGGCGAGGAGTTCCCGCACGGGTCCGGCATCGGTCCGGAGGACCGGTTCACCGGCCGCGACGCGTGTACGGCGTTCGTCGCCGACCGGCTGCGCTTCGCCGACCCCGCGACGGAGCTCCCCGCGGACCGGGTGCCCTGCGACTACTTCTGGATCGCCGACGAGGGCGAGATGATCGGCTTCCTCGCGCTGCGGCACCGGCTCAACGACTACCTGCTCGAGCAGGGCGGGCACATCGGCTACTCCGTGCGGCCGTCCCGTCGCCGCCAGGGCCATGCGCGCCGAGCGCTCGAGCTCAGCCTGCCGCGGGCCGCCGAGCTCGGCCTGGACCGGGTGCTGGTGACCTGCGACGAGGACAACGTGGCCTCACGCCGCACGATCGAGGGCGCCGGCGGCCGGCTCGAGGACGTCCGGGCGGGGAAGCGTCGCTACTGGATCACGCTCTGAGAGCTGCCGTCGGGCCCGGCGTACGCCCGACCGGGCCGGCCCGCGGGCAGGCAGCGCTACCGAGAGTGCCGCCACGTCCCTCTCCGCTGCGGGAGACTGCCTCTGCCTGCCCTCTCGCGCGTCTGAGGGTGCCTCTGACTGCTCTCTCACGCGTCTGAGAGTGCCCCCAAGTGCCGTCTCGCGCGGCTGAGAGTGCCCCCAAGTGCCGTCTCGCGCGGCTGAGAGTGCCCCCAAGTGCCCTCTCGCGCTGGGGTCAGGAGGCGGAGCGGCGTTCCCCGGCGGTGACCCCGCGCTCGTGCTCGTCGGTGAGGCGGGTCTCCTCGGCCGCGATCGCCTCGAGCTCGGCGCGGCGGGTGGTCTCCAGCAGCGACCGGGCGGCGTCGTACGCGCCCGGCTCGGAGACCAGGTCGGCGGCGCCGCCCTTGAGCCGGGCCAGCGCGGTGCGGGCGAAGATCTGCTGCTCGGTGGTGGTCCGCTCGGAGCGGCCGCGGCCGAGGAAGGAGACGAACCAGTGCAGCACCGCGGTCACCCGGTTCTTGAACCCGGTGATGTAGACGAGGTGGACCGCCAGCCACATCAGCCACGCGATCACCCCGGTCAGCCGCAGCTTGCCGACCATCGCGACCGCCCGGAAGCGACTGATGATCGCCATCGAGCCCTTGTCGAAGTACTTGAACGGGCCCTGCGACGGCTTGCCCTTCAACCGCCGGTCGATCTCCTCGGCGGCGTACTTCGCGCCCTGGATGGCGACCTGCGCGACACCCGGCAGGTTGTTCAGCGAGATCATGTCGCCGACCACGAACACCTCGGGGTGCCCGGGCAGCGTGAGGTCGGGGTTGACGCTGATCCGGCCGGCCCGGTCCAGCGGCGCGCCGGTCTGCTCCGAGAGCGTCCGGCCCAGCGGGCTGGCCTGCACGCCGGCGGCCCAGATCTTGGTGACGGTGTCGATGCGCTCGACCCGGCCGTCCTTGAACTTCATCTCGATGCCGCGCTCGTCGACGTCGGTCACCATCGCGCCCAGGATCACCTCGACGCCGAGCTTCTCCAGCTCGGTCTTGGTCTTGGCGCCGAGCTTCTGGCCGAACGGCGGCAGCACCTGCGGCGCGGCGTCGACCAGCACCACCCGCGCGCTGCGGGTGTTGATCGAGCGGAAGTCGCGCTTGAGGGTGCGGTGGGCGAGCTCGGCGATCTGGCCGGCCATCTCCACGCCGGTGGGCCCGGCGCCGACCACGACGAAGGTGAGCAGGTGGTCGACGTTGTCGCCGCGCTTGGCGCCGAGCTCGGCGAGCTCGAAGGCGCCGAAGATCCGGCCGCGCAGCTCCAGCGCGTCGTCGATGCTCTTCATGCCGGGGGCGAACTCGGCGAACTGGTCGTTGCCGAAGTAGGACTGGCCCGCGCCGGCGGCCACGATCAGGGAGTCGTACGACGAGACCGTCTCGCGCCCGAGCACCTTGGAGGTGACCGTGCGCCCCTCCAGGTCGATGCCGCTGACCTCGCCGAGCAGCACCTGGGCGTTGTGCTGGCCGCTGAGCACCTCGCGGGTCGGAGGGGCGATCTCGCCCTCGGACAGGATCCCGGTCGCCACCTGGTAGAGCAGCGGCTGGAACAGGTGGTGGGTGGTCTTCGCGACCATGGTCACCTCGACGTCGGCCCGCCGCAGCGCCTTGGTGCCGAAGAGGCCCCCGAAGCCGGAGCCGATCACCACCACCCGGTGGCGCCCGTCCCCGTCCTGCTGCGTGGCCTGGTCCTGCTCGGTCTGCGTGCCTGCCATGCCGGTCCTTTCCTGCGGCGACGTCGGTCGTCGTACCCGACGGCCCTCTGCTCCACTCCTCATTGTCCCGCCGGACGACAACGCTTGACCAATCGGGTGGCATTCCCGCCGCGTGAGCCGTCGAACGCTGCCGAAACTTTGCGCCCCCGCACGTTTCGTAGCGAATTTTCCGGGGTACTCGGCAGGAGAATGACGTGAACGACTCCCGCAGATGAAAGCCCCCACGTGCCACTCAACAGGCCGGCCCTCACATTGGGCTCAGGTCCCCGTGGCGTGCAGAACGCACGTCGCTGGGTGGTCGAGACCTGCCGTGACATCGATCGGCCCGACCTCGTCGAGTGCGCGGAGCTCGGCGTCTCCGAGCTGGTCACCAACGCGCTGCTGCACGCCGTGCCGCCGATCTCGGTGCGGGTGCGCGGCACCCGTGAGCACCCGCGCGTGGAGGTCCGCGACGGCTCGGTGGAGCCGCCCGCGCTGCCCGAGGCGCTGCCGACCGAGGCCGGCGAGCTGCTGCTGACCTTCGGCCGCGGGCTGGGGATCGTGGCCCGCTGTGCCGACGCCTGGGGCGCGGAGATCGAGGACGACGGCAAGGTCGTGTGGTTCACCCCCAGCGACCACGTGCGCGAGCGGCTCACTGACGGCGTGGTCACCGGCCTCGCCCACCCCGCGCCGCGCGAGCCGCACGAGGACGACGTCGAGGTCACGGTGCTCGGCGTGCCCCTGCACACCCACCTGCTCTTCCAGCAGCACTACCGCGAGCTGCGCCGGGAGGTGCGGCTGCTCGCGCTCGCGCACGAGTCCGACTACCCGCTGGCCAAGAGCCTCTCCGACGTGTTCGGCGCACTGGACCGCGAGCTGCGCGAGAACATGGGCGCCGAGCAGATCGAGGAGGCGCTGCACCACGGGCGGGAGCACACCGACCTGCGGGTGCGCGTACGCCGGGAGACGGCCGGCCAGATCGGCCGGTTCCTCGAGCTGCTCGAGCTCGCCGACGAGTTCTGCCGCCAGCAGCGGCTGCTCTCCCTGGCCCGCAGCCCCGAGCAGCAGCAGTTCCAGCGCTGGTTCCTCGGCGAGTTCGTCCGCCAGGGCGCGGGCGGCGCCCCGGTGCCGTGGGAGAGCCACTCGGTCCCCAGCTCCTAGGGGCCGGCCGGTCACCCGCGGTGGCGGGCGAGGCTACCCGTAGCCGAGCTCGTGCAGCCGGGTGTCGTCGAGGCCGAAGTGATGGGCGATCTCGTGCACCACGGTGATCCGGACCTCCCGCTCCAGCTCCGCCTCGCTGGCGCACAGGTCGAGCAACGGGCCGCGGAAGACCAGGATCCGGTCGGGCAGCTCCACCGGCGGGGTGCCCCAGCGCTCGGTCAGCGCGACCCCGTCGTACAGGCCGAGCAGGTCGGCGGGCTCCCCCTCCGGCGGCTCGTCCTCGACGAGCACCACGACGTTGCGGACCAGCGAGGCGAGCTCGTCGGGGATGTCGTCGAGGGCCCGGTCCACGAGCGCGTCGAAGGCCTCGGGGCCCATCTCGATCGCCATCCGCCCATTGTCGCGCCCCGGAAATGCAACGAGCGCTCCGGACCTGATGGTCCGGAGCGCTCCTCTGCGACCCCGACGGGACTCGAACCCGCGGCCTCCGCCGTGACAGGGCGGCGCGCTAACCAACTGCGCTACGGGGCCAGGTGTGTTGTTGCGGTGCCTCGCTGGCGAGGCGGGTGAAACCTTAACCCATGGGGGCTGCCGGATCCCAATCGGGAACCGCGACCCCCTCGGACTCGCACCCCCAACCGGATTCGAACCGGCGCTACCGCCGTGAAAGGGCGGGGTCCTGGGCCGCTAGACGATGGGGGCCGGACTGCTGCGAGCAGCATAGGGGCGGCCCGCACACCCCTCCAAACGCCCGGGCGCGCGCCGCCGGTCCGTCGTCCGGGCCCGATATGACCGCCGGTGCGCGCACATGTATCCTTCCTGAGGTCCGTCACCGACCGGGGTTCCCGAACGGTCGGCGGAGTGGGGCAGGTAGCTCAGTTGGTACGAGCGTCCGCCTGAAAAGTGGAAGGTCGGCGGTTCGACCCCGCCCCTGCCCACAAGCAAAGCCGCAGGTCAGAGTCCACCTCTGGCCTGCGGCTTCTTTTTGCCCGCACGTCTGACCGCCATTTCTGACCGCAACCGCGTCAGGCGAGCCGCTCACCGAGCCGCCTCAGGGCTGTCCGCTTTTCATCGAGAGAGGCGTGCGCATAGATCGTCATGGTCACGTCGATCGCGCTGTGCCCGACGATCTGCTGGACCACGTGCGGCGGGGCTCCCTCCGCCAACAGCAGGCTCACGCAGGTGTGCCGCATGTCGTGGAACCGCGGCGCCGGCTCCCCCAGCACGGTGCGGACCTTGTACCAGCTGCGGCTGAGGTTGTCCGGCTCGATGGGGGTCCCGATGATCGTCGAGAACACCATGTCCTGGTCGCACCACTTCGGCCCGGCGACCAGCCGTTCCTTGTCCTGGGCCACCTTGTGCGCCCTCAGCGCTTCGACGCACGGACCGGGCAGCGGAACGGTTCGGCGCGAGGTCCGAGTCTTCGGCGGCTGGAACCGGAGCTCACCGTCGACGCGCTGGAGCGTGTGCGTCACCTGGAGGAATTCCTGCTCCAGGTCGACGTTCTGCCAACGAAGGCCCAGAACCTCGCCGCGACGCAGGCCGAGGTAGATCGCCAGTACGTACAACGCGTGCAGCCGGTCGGAGCGGGTGTGCCGCAGCAGCGTCCGTGCCTGGGCCACGCTCAATCCCCGCCCCACCTCGTACGTCGGCGTCCTTACCTGGACGAGCTTGGCGACATTGCGCACCACGAGCTCATCTCGCATCGCACTCTGCAGGGCGTTGCGCAGCACCGCGTGGGTCTGCTGGATGCCACGGGTGCCCATCCCCTGCTCCTGGAGCCGGTCTACGAGGTTCCGTACGTCCGGCACCGACAGGCTCTTCAGCCGCTTGCGACCGAGCGTGGGCAGGATGTGTCGCCGAACGACCAGCTCGTAGCCCTGGTGCGTCTTCGGGGCCTTGTGCGGCCTCACCACGGTTTCCAGCCAGTGGGTCAGATAGGCCTCGATCGTCCAGTTCTCCGCCGGCACGCGGACGCCGCGGTCGAGATCGCGCTGCAACGCGGTGAGCTTCTCCCGCGCTTCGGTCCGGGTCTTGCCGTAGACGTAGACCCGCTTCCGGGTCCCCTTCGTCGTCTCTGCGTACACCGCACCGCACCAGCGACCATCAGGCTTCTTCCAGAGGGTCCCCTCGCCATTCCCACGCCGAGTCACGCCACGGACTCCTCGTCGAGCATCCGGTCGACCATCTCGCGGCAGGCTTCAACCGGAATCCGCCGCGATCGGCCGATCTTCACCGACCGCAGAAGTTGCATCCGGATCAGGTCGTACACCGTGCACTTGCCGATGCCCAGGACCTCAGCGGCCTCTTCCGGCGTCAGCAGGATCTTCTCCAGTGCCATCTCATCTCCCGAGCGTTGGTGGCGGGTGGGTTCCTCGTCCTCCCGCCAGTTGGATGGTCAGGTCGCCTGTCTGCCCGTCAAGGGCACCTTCGGTGTCACTACGTGATTCGCTTCGCTCACCCTTGACGGCCAGTCAGGCGACCTGATGCGGGCTGGCTGTCGGGAGGACGAGGAAGAAGTGGTCCGGTGTGGGCGGGGCTGGCTGCGGGCCGCCGTCAGGCGGCGTTGTTGGGGCGAGTTGCCGAACGGGTGTCCACAGGGCTGGCCCGAGCCGCGTCCCACCGGGTCTTGGCGGTCTCGTACTGGGTGCGCCAGCGTTGTTGTTCGGCGATGGAGGCCATGACGACGTCGATGTAGTCGGCGTCGTCGGTGGGCATGTCCTCCCAGACGAATCGGCGGCGGCCGTCGTCAGTGAGGACCTCTGCGGACCAGCGGTCCCGATCCGGGGCGTCGATGCCGGACTCGGCGAGGACCTGCCGGACCACCTCGGCCCGGTCCGCGCGGTGTTCGGCGAGGGTCTTGCCGGACCAGGATCGGCTGACCTGAACCCGCCTGCCGCCGAGGCCGAGGTTCTCCCGGTCGTGGGCCTTGCCGGGGCACATGCCGGGGGTCATCCCGGGGGCGGGGTCCTTGGGTTGGATGCCGAACCGGAGCCAGTTCGCGCAGCCCTCGGAGCAGGGCAGGTACTGGACCTCGGCGTGCAGCCGGTCGACGTGGGCCTCGTAGGCGGGGTCCGGGGCCTCGGGGTCGGCGTGGGTCTCGGCGACGGACTTGGTGAGGTACTTGGTCAGGTACCGGATGGCCCGGTTGGCGTCCTCAGAGGGGGCGATGATGCCCTTGATGTCGACCTGGGTGCCGAAGCGGACCACGTGTGCGGGTCGGGCGTCGGGGTGGTCGAGCTCGGCGATGGCCTCCTCCCACTTCTGGAGTGGGAAGCCGGTGTCGGGGTCGCGGTAGCAGCCCTCGACCGGGTCCCATTCGGGGGTGCGGTGGACGTAGACCGGCCGGTCGTGGGGCGGCCACCAAAGCGAGAAGTACGTCGCCTTGACCACCTCGCGCAGGATCGCCCGCGGGATCGCGCCACGCAGCGCGATGTGGGCGTGCGGGGCGAGCCGGAGCTGTTCCTCGATGGCGGCGAAGTACTGGACCTTGAACCCGGCGCAGCGGCGCAGGTTCTGGATCAGCCGGTCGAACCCCTTCGAGAAGTGCAGCGCGTCCAACGCGGCACGCCGGTAGTCGTAGGTGGCCGGATCGACCGGACACCCGGCCCCGGCCGTGCGCTCGCCCTTCCGGAACGGCTGGACCTTGCCGTAGGAGGGCAGCGTGACGGTGACGAACATCGAGGGCCGGTAGGTGGTGCCGTCCTTCGCGGTGAACGTCTTGCCGACGGAGCGGTGCTCGACCGGCACCCTCGGCAGGTCGGGCACCTCGGAGCGGCGCCGGGTCGACCGCACCGTCCGCGACGACTCTTCACCCTCGTCTCCGGGCCCGTCCTCCTGGTCGAGCGGCGGATCCTCCGGTTCGGGCGGCAGGGGGTCCTCGTCGAGGTGCCAGCCCTCGGCGCACTGCTGCATCCGCAGCGCCCGTGCCTTCTTCGCACACGGCGGGCACCGGTACTCCCGGGTGGAGCCGCAGGGGATGACGAGCTTGTGGACCTCGCCGGTCTGCTGGTCGGTGACCTTGCGCTGCACCGGCCGGACGCAGACGCCGTGGGTGGCGGCGACCTCGCGGATGTCGTCGTTGGTGAACGGTGAGGGCGTGAGGGTTCGGCGGCTCATGCGGCGTCCCCGGTGAGCGGGAGCATCGGCCCGGTGTGGGTGCGGTGGTGGCCGGCCCAGAACCCGCCGGTGACCTCGGTGGCGTCGGCGTACCGGACGCACTCGACCTGGACCGGACACCGTTCACAGACCACCGCCATGGTGGCCTCCTCCCCCAGCCCGACCCGGTCGGGGTCCTTGAGCCAGCCCAGGTCGGGGTGGTCGATGCAGGCGCCCCTGCGCATCCAGTGGGTGTCCATCGGGTCGGTGCCGAGGTCGAAGGTGTTCATGCCGCCTCCCGTCCCGCCGAGGTATCCGGGTGGTCGTCGTGGACCTCGCCGCGGACGTGGGCGTCGGGGTTGTAGTCGCGGGCCAGGGCGTCGATGTGGGGGTCGGTGACGTGGGAGAACCGGACCCGGACGGGTTCGGCGATCCCGTCGATGCCGACGTAGCCGATCCCTGGCAGCCGTTCGGGGATCCGGTCACACAGGGCGCCGCGGTCCCGGGCCCCCTGGCCGAGGACGAGGGCGACCTGTTCGGGTTCGGTGAGCCGCAGCGCGATCCGGGTGGGGAATAGGTCCCGCAGCCCGAGGACCTCCTTGCGGGGGTCCTGCACCGCACCGACCACGGTGACCCCGACCGCCCGCCCTTGGGAGAGCAGCAATGCGAGCGCCGCGGTGATCCGCTTCTTGGCGTCCCGGTCGGTGACGTAGGCGGTCAGGGCGGCGAGCTCGTCGACCATGACCACGATGAACGGCTCCTCGACCGTGGGAGTGTGCAGCCGGGTGACGCCGCGCAGCGCGGACTGGCGGCGACGCATCACCGTGACGGCGTCCTCGAGGACCTCGGCGAACTCCCGCTCGTACGCGTCCAGCGTCGAGGCGTCGTCGGGGTCGCCGTAGACGAACCGGTCGAAGAGGGCGCGGCCGCCGGCCAGTTCCATCCCGCCCTTGGGATCCAGCGCCCAGACCTGGGCCAGCCCGTCGCGGATCGCCGGGGCGAGGCCGTGGACCAGCGACCAGAGCACCGAGCCCTTCCCCGAGCCGGTCGCCCCCACCACGAGGAGGTGGGTGCCCAGCAGCCGGAGCCGGTAGGGCAGGCCGTCCTCCCGCTTGGCCACCGGCAGGCCGGTGATGTTCACTTCCTCGGGGGCGTCGAAGGGTGGGACCGGCTCGGTGAGGGGGTCGTGGACCAGCAGCCACAGCAGCAGCTCACGCCGGTTACCAGGCACCGAGCGGACCCGACACTCCTGGGCGTCGAAGGTCTGCGCCAACCGCGGTCCCGCGTCGGTCCAGTCCTCCATCGTGTGGCCCGGGAGCATCCGGACCCGGACCAGGTCCACACCCCCGGTGGACCGGACCGACCGCACCTTGGGCAGGTACTCCCGACCGTCCACCACGACCGCGAGGCCGGTGGTGACCATGGCGGGCTGCCAGCAGTACCGGTAGGTCCACCGGCCCCGCCACATGCCCCGGGCGCGCCAGACCACGTGGATCGTGAACGACTCCGGCCACCAGCAGCGCCACAACCCCAGACCCGCCACGGTCCCGCCGGCCAGCAGCAGGATCGGCAGCGTCCCGTGCCGGTGCCACACCGTCGCCAGCACGACGAGGATCAGGGGCGGGACCATCGCGACAGGCCGCCGTACCAGCCAGCCCAGCCCGTCGGCGGCCTTCTTCCCCAACCAGGCGGCCAGCACCGCCGTGAGCGGGACCCGGACCTTGGCGACGTTGAGCCGGAACGGGCCGCCGCCGTGCTCGGCGCCTCCCAGCCGGTTCACAGCGAGCTCACCTCGCCCCAGGTCCAGCCGCCAACCTGGCTCAACGTGTGGTGCAGCACCGGACCCGCCGGGGTCGAGGCCAGCACCAGCCCGAAGACCACCGCCACCAGCGCCGACCCGAACCCCGTCTGGTTCGTCCTGACCAGCAGCATCAACAAAGCGCCGAGCACCAGCGCAACCGCCACGACCGACATACCCATCACTCCCGAGACAGAACGGCGGGCCGTCAGGCCGCAGCCGAGGACGAGCCGGACGAACTGCCGGACGCGGCCGACCCGGTGGCGGGCGGCTTCTTCGCCCCGGCACTCGGCGCCCGCATCTCCTCGGCCCGGAAGGACCACGAGATCTTGGAGAAGTTCCCCGACTCCTCGATCCACGGCAGCGCCATCAGTCCGTCGAACTCCACCGGCGTGAACGGCGACCCGTCCTTGTTCTCCGGGGGCACGGGCTGGTGCTTCGCCGCGATCTTCACCGTCACCGTCTTCTGCGACTTCTTCGCCTCCGGATCCGGGTCCAGGCAGGTCACCTGCCACAGCGGCAGCCCCGTCTCCTGGTCGAACTGCTGCACCTTGCGGTCCTTCGTCGACTTCTCGAAGTCCAGAACCGCATCCACCTCCGAGATCACGAACAGACCCAGCGGGAACGCCACGCCGAACTCCATCGGGAACCTGCGGTTGAGCGCCATATAAACCACTCCTTCGTTTAGGGGCCTAAACGACGAGGCCCGAGATGACCCCTTCGATGTTTAGGGGGATAAACCGAAGGTAGGCAGGTTCTTGCGAGGTGTCAAGGGGCCTAAACTGCTCAGCGTGTCGGACGAGTTCGAGGACGTGCAGTCGGAGCGGGACCCGCTTCGGCAGGCTCGACGCGCCACCGAACTCATGGCCGTCTACCAGCAGCGGGGCGTGGAGCTCGCCCGGCTTCGGCGTGAAGCGATCGAACGCGCCGCTCGCGATACAGGGATGAGCTACTCAGCCGTCGCGGCCGCACTCGGCCTGTCCAAGGGCCGCGTCAGCCAGATCCGACAGAGTGGCCCTCCCGCCGAACGAGCCTTCTTCGGGGTCGGCCCCATCACCGTCGCTGTCCCACTGCGAGCCATGCCGGGTCGTGATGGAGGGGTCATCGCGGCCGAGGACAGCCTCTCTGCCCAGCGACTCACCGACTTCCTCGAGGGATTGCAGTTCGAAGTGCGGCAGGCCCAGATCCCCGTCTCAGGAGAATGGAACCCACCGGATGGGGCCATCGCCATCTGCGGCCCCAAGTCCTCGTCCGTCACCGCAGAAGCCATCGACTCCGACCCGTGGCTTGCCTTCAGCCCCGACGACCACGGCCGCTGGGTCATCCGCGACCGCGAGACACGCCAGCCGCTGGTGTCGCCACTGGATCGAGACAAGGACAACTCCGACATCGCCTACGTGGGTCGACTCGCCCACCAAGGCGGAACGCTCTTCGTAATCGCCGGCGTGCACGCCTTGGGCTCCCTCGGGGCCATCGACTACATCGCCCAGAACCTGACGGAGCTGTACGAGCGCCTTGGCACCCGACGCTTCTCGATGGTCGTGCACAGCCAGTTCCAGGACGACAAGGTCACCGAGACTGACGAGCTTTGGTCCGCCCAGGTCCACCGATGAGGGTCGTAGACGCCGCCACCATCCAAGGGGACGGGCAGGCCAATCAGGACCGCTATCTCGTCGGCGACTACTACGCCGCCGTGCTGGATGGGGCGTCTGCCTGGCCACCGCAACCGGCAGGTCGCGACGGCGGGTGGTACGCCGAACAGCTCGGCCACGCGATCGAGGCGGCAATCAGTTCGCAGGAGTCCCTTCGCCACGTGCTGGCCAAGGCCATTCAGGTCGTGGCGGACGCCCACGGACTGGAACCTGGCTCGTCACCCTCCAGCACTGTTGCCTTGGCCCGCTGGAGCGGCGCGCACGTGGAATGTCTGCTGCTTGGCGACTCAACCATCGTGGTGGAGCGCGGCATCGGCAAGGTCGAGGTCATGACCGACGACGTCCTCGGTGGAGTCGCGCCCGAGATTCGCGCGACCTATCGAGAGAGGCTCGTGGCCGGGCGCGGCTACGACGAAGAACATCAGCGGTTGCTCCACGAACTGCAGGAAAAGCAGCGTCACGTTCGCAACACCCACAATGGCTACTGGATCGCCGAGGCCGACCCCGCGGCCGCACACAACGCCCATCAGTGGCACTACCCACACGGCGACGCCTCAGCGTTGGTTCTCATGTCTGACGGAGCCGCAGCCATCGTTCATCCGTGGGCCATCGCGTCCTGGAGCGCAATCCCCTCGATGACCGCACGTGACGGTTGTGCCGCCGTGCTCAATCAGGTCGTCGGCGCAGAGGATGGCGACCCGAACGGCGAGGCCGTCCCGCGTAGCAAACGTCATGACGACAAGACCGCGGTCTTGATATCGGCATAGACCGTCCGGCTACAAGTGCGCGCGCATGCCGATGAGCGGGCAGTCGGCAAGGTTCGGCTATCAGCGGCTCTGGCTGGGAGGGACCAGCGCGGGCCGCGGTGGCCGAACTGGCCTGGGCCTGAAGTCACAGCGGGTCGACTGGGTATACGTGCGCGTGCCCAGCTGATACGTCACCTGACACCCTGTGAGGTCCTGGGCGTTCAGCTCGAGGACCTTGACGTAGACCACCCCGTAGTAGCGGCTGTGTGACTTTGCGGGGATCCGCGGACGGGTGTACCCCCGATAGAAGTCGTAGGCTTCTGCGTCATCGCCGTCGGCGGGAAAGCTGCCGAGCAGAAATCCCTCGGTGTCGCGGCTGGACAGGAAGCGGTACTTCAGCACCTGGATGCCTCGCGGAACGTGTGCGACCTCAAGGGAGACGAGGGTGACTGGCTCCGACGAGGTGTTCCAGACTTCGGGGAATGCGAAGCCCAGGACCTCACCGGGCTTGACCGAACCGGGTGCCAGGACGCCCGCATCCATCGCACCTCCAAACGCCAAGGCGCTGCCTTGGTGAGAAGCGTGCGAGTCGGCGCACGAGGCAGTGAGAAACGCCGTCAATAGCCCGAGCGCCAGACGTCGCATGCGGCACACCATAGGCAGCCTCCCGGATGTTCTCGGTCACCGCCTCCGTATGTGCTGCAGTCGCCTGCCGCCCCGGCCGCATCCGCACTTGCCGCGATGCGCACGCGGATCTGCCGATGACCGGATGTCGACACGAGACTCATCTGAGCCGTGGTTCGGCCCGCCGCTGACCTTTCCAGAGCAGGGGACAGTCGGCGGCGGGCCCGGGTACTCAGCGAAGAAGCGCTCGTCAGTGGCGCCCGTCGGCTGCGGCGAGGTGCCCTAGCTTCGGACCAGGGACTGGGTCGGGGTTGCTGTCCGTGGTGAGCGCGGTGCGTAGCCTCCGACGGGCCGCCCGATAACGCGTGCGTGCGGTCGCTGCCGGTATCCCCAGGATCGAGGCTGCCTCGACCAGGTTGAACCCTTCCCAGTGGTGGAGCCGGATTAGTTCGCCAAGCTCGCTAGGCAGGGAGTCGATGGCGTCGCGGACCTCGTCGAACTGGGCCGGTTCAGTCGGGAAGACGCGAGCTGTGGGGTCCGACATCAGACGGCGAACCAGGGCGCTGCGCCGGATGCGCGCCCGGTTCTGGTTGCGATGGGCGTTGGCCGCGACGCCGTACAGCCACAGCTTGGCTTCGTGCGGGTCGTGCGGGATCTTGTCACGGCGTCGCCAGGCCGTGAGGAACACGTCGTTGAGGGCCTCTTCTGCGTCGTCGGGATCGCCGATGCGGCGCACGAGGTACGCGTACAGGGCCGACGCGTTGTCGTCCAGAATGAGCTCGAGGTCGAGGCCGTCACTCACCGGCGCCCTCGCCCTTCTTCATGTCGTCGCAGACCCCGTCGGTGGTCATCGAGATGTTTCTGGTCTTGAACCCCTGCGCCTTGACATGGGCGACGACGGCCTCGAACACGGCGCGGTTCAACGCCATCGACTCGGTGAAGTCGAGGCTGTCCTCCGGATAGTAGAAGTCCGGCCGCGGGCCAGTCCCTTCCCAGGTTGCCTTCGCGTTCGACTCGGTCTGGAACCTGAGCTCGTCGCTGATGTCGAGCGCGCTGATGTCGAGGGTCGCGAGCGCTTCCTGCGCCGCAGCCAGAGCGGCAGGGCTGGCAGCCCCATCAGGAACGAACTCGTACGTCGTGTAGCAGTGGTCGCCGCTGGCCACGGTCTGGGTGTACTCCACGGGCGCCACGTGGTACACGAACGGCAGGCCGACGGTGGCAGCGGCGCCCGTGCCCACTGCGAGGACCGCGGCGCCGGCGGTCCCGAGGACCGCCGCCCGACGCAGCCATGGTCGAGACGACCTGTTCCGTTCGGCCGCAGCGCGGGCACGCGTCACGCGTGCCGGGTCATCCTCGACGGCGGGTCGAGACGCTGCCAGCAGCGTGTCCAAGGCGGTGTCGTCAATCATGGTGCGGCTCCTTTGGGGTGGCTTCAGCCCCTACATGTCCGGCTGCCACCGTCAGCGTTTTACCCCTACCGCACTTTCTGCGTCGCACAGTGCTCGACGTGGGCTGCACTACAACGCGTCTGGGCCGGGGGATCCGGCACGCTGCAAAGTATGGACGCTGAAACGCACTCATCTGCCGCTGATGGGGCGGCGGTTCTGCCGATGGTGTGCCCGAGGGGTGCGAACAGGGACTGGCCCTTAGGCGTCGAGCATCGCGGTCAGGTCGACGCGACTGCCGATGAGGACGAACGTCGAGTCATCATCGCGACCCTTGCCCGGACCCCGCATCGACACGGCAGCCATGTCCTCGCCCGCGTCCATGCGGCGGGCCACCGCAGGCGCTCGCCCACGCTGCACGTACGCGAACGCGATTCTCGAGCCGGGAGCGCACATCGCCACGGCGTTCTTGTCGTGCGGGTTGTCGGGCTCTCGCACGAGGTCCACCCACTTGCCCTTGCTCAGGTCGGCGGCTCGATAGGCGCTGCGGTAGTGATCCGCGCCCCGGGCGTACGACGCATACAACCCGAGGTGGCGGAGTCCTGGTCCCTTCGGATTGATGAGTCCCCCACCATCGACCGGAGACCAGATCGCCAGCCGGTCGCCAGCGTCCGCGATATGTAGATTCGGCAGGCCGTCAGCTTTCCGGGTCATGTAGCGTCCCTCGTCCTCCTTCGACACGTAGTCGTCGCGCCATACGACACGGCCGGGCTCCTCCACGGGCTCGGGATCATCCTCCTCGAACGCGATTGCCCCGGCTTCACGCATCACCTCCGCCTGAATTCTCGACGCGTCGGCCTCGATCTCGGGCTGCATCCGTGCCGCCTCGGCTTCGATGTGACGCATCATCTGGGCGGTTTCGGCCTCGACCTCTCGACGGATCCGCGCCTCCTCCGCTGCCAGGCTGGGCCGGGGCGAGCGCTGTGTCGGGCGCGAAGGTCGTCTGGAAACCGGGCGTGGTGGTTGGGGCTTCTTGGACGATGAACGGACGTACAGCACGACGCCGCCAACGATGAGCACGAGCAGGATCAGCCACCACATGCTGGCGACCGTAACCACGTTGGAAGTCGACCGGGATTGATTAGCGGCACTGAGTCGGCCCACAATCACGGCAGAGGCAATCTCTTGCCGCAGATGCGCGGCGGCATAGCGTCCGCTCGAGCCGCAAGTGCACGCGCGATTCTGGCTGGCCAGCAACGCCCACGGAGACCCGCGCGGACCTCGCGACTGCCGGATACGGCTCTAAGGAATCAAGGCGCCGGCTGCGCCGGCGCGGGCCCTGCGGGCGGCGCTGCGCGCCGTCCTCGGCCCGCCTACTCCGCGAGCGGGTGGATAGCCACAAGCGTGTACTTGCGCCCCGTCTCCTGATCTTCGGCAGCGAAGTCGACCTCCTCCACCAACGTCGCTGACACGAAGCTTGAGTTGCCGACCGACAGGCCGTCAATCTGCGCCCTCGCTGCCTCTGCGACGTGGCCCGAGTATCGGTTCATCGACGCATTGTCGACGAGTTCGAAGGTGGCTCGTCGCGTGTTGGATCCGGTAAGCGTGCCGCGCCGTATTTCCAAGGACCCGGTTATCGCATCGACATTGTCAATGGCTTGCAGTGCACGAACGACCTCGCCGACGGTCATCCGCCCTTCGCGCGGCGGTCCCACTTGGGGTGCCGTGAGGACGCCGATCCCACTCCCATGACTGCCGACTGCCCGTAGCAGGTTTGTGAACTTCCCTCGCGCCCGCGAGCCGTACGCGCGTAGGGCCGTCACCAGCTCATCCGGGTCTGTCCCCACCTGGATCAGACTGACGAGTCGATCAAGCGTGGCTTGCACCTTCGGCCCATTGTCCATCAGGGCGCCGCGCTTGTCCGTCCCAACCACGATGGCAAAAGAGGCAGCCCGCAAGGCGAGCGTCGATAGCTGCACATCCTCCGTGATCCGCTTCGCGATCGGGCCGCGATCGGTCGGCTCACCCACTTCTTCTTGCGCCAGCGCGTCTACCGACTCCTGTACGGCCGTGCCAACTTGCCCCAGACCGCGCAGCGGGAACTCGGTCAGATTCTCGCCATGAGGATCGAGCTCAATGGCCGCCACAAACCGCATCCCCTCGGATGCCCATGAAGACAGCTCAACCGGATCTAGCGCCGGGGCCGACGGCGTTGGAAGACCTAGCCGTGCGTCGGGCAGGGGCCAGTAGTCGTGAGGCAACTCCTGGAAGATCACCGGCTCGGCGGCGACGGACAGGCCGTCCGAGTAATCCTCGATCACTCGCCACAACTCGCCCACATCGGAAGCAGAGAAGGCATCAAGCAACGTCACATGGCCCGAACGCACCTGCCTGAACCGCTCTTCGGACAACGCAACGTAGATGAAGACAAGTTGCTCGTCTGTCTCATCGACGCAGATCGCCAGCAAGTACATCGGAAACCTGCGGACACGTACGGAGAAGAATTTCGGGCCGTCGTGCTCGAAGTAGACCTCTGGATCGTCAAGCGACCCGTACGGGAGCACGGCCGCGATGTCGGCCGTCATGCCTGCCCCTCGATGACTTCTGCATCAGGAACGAGATCGAGAGGCGTGGGCCACCAGTCAAAGTGCGTCGGCCCAACGTCACTGTGCGTCTCCAGGATCCGACCCATCGTGGGTTGAAGTTCGACTCTTGCAATCGACTTCTTGCGCGCCCAGCGCAGGATCTGGCGAGCGTCATGCAACACCTGAACATCTCCGAAGAGGGAATGCCCGTAGCAGCCGCATCGATCAACTTGACCGAAACACTGCTTGCTCTTGGGGAAGTTCACTGGAAGCACCCAACTCTCAGGTCCGGTCTTCTCACCAGGCTGATGGTGCGGTTCTGCCAACCGATAGAACGTCCCAACGGCGGCTTCATGTCCGTCGGGCGGGCATCCCTCCGGCAACTTCTCCCCCGAGACCATGGAGCGGAGGCTAACAGCCTTCCTCACATGTCCGAGCGATAACCGCACGGGTTCCGCATGCTGCTCGGGAGCCCCGGCGACCCCTCTCTCATTTCTGTTTCTCTCGTCTCTGCCCAGTCGGGGAACGCGTCAAGTTTCCAGAGCCCCACGCCGCTGGGCCGCGCTACCCGTTCGCCCCTGAACGCGCACAAGACGACCTGGAAGCATGTGTCCTACCCACCGCCAGTTGACCGCAACGCTGACCGCAACCCCCAGCGATCCCCGGGAGCCAGAGGCGACCAATCTGTGCAGTGTCGCGCTTAGGAAACCTGCTCGCCACCCGTCCAAAGGGCTGGCTCAGCGCCTGAAAAGTGGAAGGTCGGCGGTTCGACCCCGCCCCTGCCCACCACCGCGAGAGCCGCAGGTCATCGACCTGCGGCTCTCGTCGTTCCGGGGTCACCGGCGTCCGACCCCGACCCGGCATCATCCGGCCCGGCATCGTCCGACCCGCTGGCGTCCGGGGTCCGCGACGCCCCGCCCAGCCGGCTCGGCCAGGCGCTGGCCGGTCCGACCACGGTCAGCATCGCCGGCAGCAGCAGCGAGCGGACCACCAGCACGTCCAGCACGATCCCCACCAGCATCACGAAGGCCAGCTGCCGGAACGGCACCAACGGCACCACCGCCAGCAGCCCGAAGCTCGCCGCCAGCGCGAGCCCGGCCACCAGGATCGCGGTGATCGTGCTGGGCATCACGAGGACCACCGCCTCGGGGAGGGGCCGGGTCCGCGCCACCTCCCAGATGTTCCCCACCGCGAAGATGTTGTAGTCCGACCCGAACGCCAGCAGCAGCACTGCGGCCGCGAACGGCACGTAGAACGTCAGCCCCTGCCCCGGGTCCAGGTGCCCGAAGACCAGCATCGTCAGCCCGAGCGCGGCCCCCAGCGAGAGCAGGCTGCCGAGCAGCAGGTAGGCGGCGGCGACCACGGCACGCAGGAAGAGGATCAGCATCAG
The DNA here is from genome assembly GCA_963826155.1 of uncultured Actinomycetota bacterium. GTDB lineage: Bacteria > Actinomycetota > Actinomycetes > Propionibacteriales > Nocardioidaceae > Nocardioides. The sequence goes on from CAWGVX010000002.1 coordinate 3,363,659, forward strand.
CAGGTTCGCGGCGAGCGCCGCCAGCGCGATCCGCAGCAGGTCGCCGCTGGTCTGGTCGACGATGAACGCCGCCGCGGCCGTGTCGCCGGCGAGCCCGGCGGTGGCGGAGCCGAGCCCGCTCTCGCGCAGCAGGCCGGGGAGCCGGGCGTCGAGGTGGTCCACGGTGTCGATCGCGGCGGCCCCGAGCGCGGGGTCGCCGAGCACCACCAGGAGCCGGGCGGCCCGGCCGTCCCGCGTCGTGAGCACGTCGCGCTCCAGCCGCCGCGGCAGCGACCCCGGGTAGAGCACCCCCGCGACGCCCGGCTGCCGCTCGAGGAGGTGGCCGAGGTGGCGCAGCCGGCCGCGCTGCTGGTCGAGCCGGTCCCCCTCGAGCAGCACGGTCGTGGGCGACAGGATGCCGGGGGCGAAGCCCGCCCGCGCCGCCGCGGCCGCCTGCCGGACCCCGTTGTCCGGTGGCAGCGAGCCGACGAACGAGACCCCCAGGTCGAGCCGCAGCAGCGGCAGCGCCGCGAGCAGCAGGACCGCGACGCAGCCGGCCACCGTGAGCCCCGCCGTACGCCGCCGGTGCGCCAGCGCGACCAGCACCCGCATCCGCAGGGTCTCCGGGCGCGGGGCAGCACGCCGCGGCCGGGGCCGCACCGGCCAGAACAACCACCCGCCGAGCACCGAGAACAGCGCCGGGACCAGGGTCACGGCCACCAGCAGCCCGGAGAGCACCGTGAACACCAGCGCCGGACCGAGCGCCCGGAAGAACAGCGACTGCGCCACCAGCAGCGCCCCCGTCCCTGCGGCGACCGCCAGGCCGGCGACGGCCACGATCGGCGTGCACCGGGCGGTGGCCGAGCGGGCCGCCTCCAGCCGGTCCGCGGTGACCTCGAGCTCCTGCCGCAGCGCGACGAGGTAGAAGACCACGTAGTCGGTGACCACCCCCAGGAGCAGGGCCACGATCACCGGCTCGAGCTCGCTGGGCGTGGCGAACCCCAGGCTCTGGGCCAGCTCACCGGCCACGTGCATGGTGAGCAGGTAGGCCACCGCGGTGGTGACGGCCGCGAGCAGCGGCGCCACGACCGACCGGAACGCCACGCCGACGATCAGGAGGATCGCGCCGAGGGTGAGGCTCTCCACCAGCGGCAGCGAGTCGTGGATGATCTGCCCCTGCGCGGCGCGGGCCGGCACCGACCCGGTCACGCCCACGAAGCTGTCGCGGGCCCCGAACGAGACCGCGGCGTACCGGCGGGCGACCCGGGTCTGGGCGCTGAACGACACCGAGGGGTCGAAGAGCAGGTAGGTGAGCGCGGTCGTCCCCTCCTCCCGGGAGCCCGGGAAGGCGCCGAGGCCGTTGGTCAGCGGCAGCGCACCCCGCAGCCGGCGCAGCTCGGGGCGCTGGTGCTTCTCCACGGCCACGGCGTTGACCACCGTGCGGGCCTGGTCGAAGACCGACAGCCCGTGCGGGTCGCGCTGCACGACCACGGTGCGGCCGCTGAGCGGGAAGCCGAACAGGTCGACCGACCGCAGCTCGGTCGAGACCGCCGGGGTGTCCTTCGGCAGCAGCCCCCGGATGTCGCCGCGGCCCTGGGAGTCCCCGAGGCTCGGCAGCAGCAGGGAGGCGAACGCGGCGAGCGCCCAGAAGCCGATCACCCACCACCGCAGCCGCACCAGCAGGCCGGACACCGCGCGCGCCCGCCGCCCGCCGGTCGACCGGTGCGGCGGGCTCATGTCAGGACCGCGAGGCTTGTGGCCGGCTCAGACCGAGCCGGGCGAGCTCGGCGTCGGCAAGCGGGCGCGCGTCCCCCTCGGCGACGGCCCGGGCCGGGTCCTGGACCAGGCGGTGCGCCTCGGCGTACGACAGCGAGTGCAACGCCCGCTCCGCGAGGTAGCGCTCCAGGCCGGGGTCGCCACCGTGCCGGTCCAGGGCCTGCCTCAGCTCGGCGGTCTCCCGCCGTCGGGCCAGGCGCAGCGGCAGGTACAGCCCGGCGATGGGCGTGGTCGGGGCCAGCGCGATCGCCAGCCCGAGCAGCAGCGAGAGCTGGCGCAGCTCGGACTTGACCCGCTGCCCGCGGTCGGCGACGTCGGCGCCGGTCGCGACGACCTCCCGGCCGAGCTCGGTGGGACGCTCCCCCACCACCGGCACCTTGCCGACGGCCTCGAGCGCCGCGCCGGCGGAGCCGATCGCCTGGCCGGAGCTGGTGACGGTGTCACCGAGCCCGGAGAGCTGCCACATGGTGTAGCCGGACCAGGCCCCCACCACGAGCCAGAGCACGAACCAGAACGCCACGAGGGCGTCCATGAGTCGTAGGGTGGCCGGGTCGGCTGTCCGGATCGAGAGGCCCACCGACTCAATCTAGGCGCTCGCGGCGCCCCGTGCGTGGAACCGACGCCGGGTGGGTCGCCGGGCTGAGGGGAGAGCGATGCCCGAGGAACCACGTGAGGAGCCACGTGAGGACCGACGTGGGGGCGCGGCCGGCCGCGCGCTGGCCTGGCTCCCGGCCGGCACCTTCGTGCTCGGTGTGCTGCTCGGCGGCCTCGTGGTCGGGGTGGCCCTCGACGGCGGCGACGGCAGCCGGGCGCAGGGCACGCCGAGCCCCTCCCCGACCCAGGCCTCCTCATCCGCGGGCGGGACCGCCGTGGTGGTCCCCGACGAGTGCCTCGCCGCGGCCCAGACCGTGCGGGACGCCACCGCGCTGATCCGCGACAACGTCTCCGCGATCCGGGACTTCCGGGCCCAGAAGATCATCGACTTCCTCAACCAGCTGGAGGACCTGGACCAGCGGGCCCGCGAGGAGGCCAACGCCTGCCGCGACGTCACGGTCACGTCCACCGCCCCCTCCGCGTCCCCGGCCGGTTCGAGCAGCCCCACCAGCCCGAGCAGCCCCACCAGCCGAGCAGCCCGAGCCGCCCGACCGGCTGAGCCCGGCCCGCTCGTGGAGCGGGCCCGCTCCGGCCGGGATCAGGCGGTGCGCACGGTCGGCTCGGCGGGTACGGCGAGCCGCGGGACCCCGCCCAGGCCGAGCCGGTAGCGCAGGTGGCCGTCGTACCGCTCCAGCGTCCGCCACAGCGCCTGGTGGGCCGACCACGGCAGCGGCTCGTCGCCGTCGTACCAGCTCTCCCCGAAGCCGATCCACACCGGCGTCCACGCCGCCGCGTCGTCCCAGGCCCCGCGGCGCCCCATCAGCAGCCGGCGCCGGACCTGGAACGCCCGCCGCGGGCCGTCCTCGCAGATCGGGGCGGTCGCGATCGGCCACAGCCGCAGGTCCAGCGACATCAGGTGCATCTCCAGGTCGCGGAGGACCGCCGGGTCGACCAGGACGGTCGCGACGTTCTCGTGCGGTGCGCGCTGCATGCCGGCACGCTCGCCGCCGAGGGCGCCCCGCGTCAAGGGTCCGGGGGCCGCACCTGGCCCGGCGGGGACGGGACCCGCTGTTCCCGGGCCGCCCGACGGGGCACGTCCTAGAATCGGGGGCGACCGTCACGGACCCACCGTGGCCCAGGCTGAGGGGATACCGCCGTGCGGGACACCTTCCTCCGCAGCGGTGCGGTCGGACGCGACCTGCTGGCGGTCGACTGGGCGGCGACACCGCTCGGCCCGCTCGAGGCCTGGCCGAACAGCCTGCAGACGGCCGTGCGGATCGTGCTGTCCTCGCGCTTCTCCATGTGGATGGCGTGGGGCCCCGAGCTCACTTTCTTCTGCAACGACGCCTACCGCCGCGACACCCTCGGCGCGAAGTACCCCTGGGCGCTCGGCAAGCCCGCCTCCACGGTCTGGTCGGAGATCTGGCACGACATCGGCCCGCGCATCGACCGGGTGATGAGCACCGGCGAGGCGACCTGGGACGAGCAGCTGATGCTCTTCCTCGAGCGCAGCGGCTACACCGAGGAGACCTACCACACCTTCTCCTACAGCCCGCTCGCCCGGGACGACGGGTCGATCGCCGGCATGCTCTGCGTGGTCAGCGAGGACACCCAGGAGGTCATCGCCCGCCGCCGGATGCAGACCCTGCGCGACCTCGGGCTCGGCACCAGCAGCAGCACCACCGTCGCGGAGTCGGTGGCCTCGGCCTGCGCGGAGCTCTCGCAGCGGCCCGCCGACCTGCCGTTCGCCCTGGTCTACCTCTACGACGGGGACGCCACCACCGCCCGCCTCGCGGGATCGGCCGGGTTCGACGGCCCCCACCCCGCGGCACCCCCGGTGCTGGGCCCCGGCGGCGCCGCCACCTGGCCGCGACCCGACGGCGGCGTGCTGGAGGTCGACCTCCACGGCCGCTTCGAGGACCTCCCGACCGGCAGCTGGTCGCGGCCCCCGGCCCGGGCGGCGGTCATCCCCATCGTCCAGGGCACCCAGGCGCCGTACGGCTTCCTGGTCGCCGGGCTCAACCCGTTCCGGCCGCTCGACGAGGGGTACGCCGACTTCCTCGGGCTGGTCGCCGGGCACCTCGCCTCGGGCATCACCGACGCCCGGGCCTTCGAGTTCGAGCAGCAGCGGGCCGAGACCCTGGCCGAGCTCGACCAGGCCAAGACCGACTTCTTCACCAACGTCAGCCACGAGTTCCGCACGCCGCTCACGCTGCTCCTCGGCCCGGCCGAGGACGCCCTGACCGACACCGACCACCCGCTGGAGCCCGACCAGCGGCAGCGGGTGGAGGTCATCCACCGCAGCGGGCAGCGGCTGCTCAAGCTGGTCAACACCCTGCTGGACTTCTCCCGGATGGGGTCCGGGCGCGTCGAGGCGTCGTACGAGCCTGTCGACCTGGGCCGCTACACCCGCGAGCTGGCCAGCATGTTCGAGGGCGCCGCCCACCGGCTCGGGCTGGACCTCGAGATCGACTGCCCCGACCTGCCGGAGCCGGTGCACGTCGACCGGGACCTGTGGGCGAAGGTCGTGCTGAACCTGGTCTCCAACGCCCTGAAGTTCACCTTCGAGGGCGGGGTGGTGGTGCGTCTCGCCGCGGAGGGCGACGGCGCGGTGCTGACCGTCACCGACACCGGCACCGGCATCCCGGCCGAGGAACAGGCCCACCTCTTCGAGCGCTTCCACCGGGTCAGCGGCGCCCGGTCCCGCACCCACGAGGGCTCGGGGATCGGCCTGGCCCTGGTGGCCGAGATCGCCGCGCTGCACGGCGGCGAGGCCGACGTCAGCAGCAGCCCCGGCGCCGGCAGCAGCTTCCGGGTGCGGGTGCCCTTCGGCACCGCGCACCTCGACCCGGAGCACCTCGCCCACGCCCCCGGCACCGGCGTGGCGCAGCAGGTGCTCGACGGCTTCCTCGCCGAGGCCGGCCAGCTGCTCGCCCAGGACGCCGCCGGGACCCCCGCCCCGGACCACGACCCGACGCGGCCCCTGGTGCTCGTCGTCGACGACAACCCCGACATCCGCACCTACGTCACCAGCCTGCTCACCAGCAGCTACCGCGTCGGCGTGGCGGTGGACGGGCAGGACGGCCTCGAGCAGGCGCTGGCCGACCCGCCCGACCTGGTGCTGACCGACGTGATGATGCCCCGCCTGGACGGCTTCGGGCTGCTCCGCGAGCTGCGGGCCCGCCCGGAGACCGCCGACGTCCCGGTCGTGATGCTCTCCGCGCGGGCCGGCGAGGACGGCACGCTGGAGGGGCTCGAGGCGGGCGCCGACGACTACCTGGTCAAGCCGTTCGCCGCCCGCGAGCTGCTCGCCCGGGTCCGGGCCAACCTCGAGCTGGACCGGGCGCGCCGCAGCCGCGAGCAGATGGCGCGCAGCCAGTCGTTGCTGGACCAGGCGCAGCGGCTGGCGAAGCTGGGCAGCTGGGAGCTCGACCTCGAGACCGGCGCCGTGCGCACGACCGAGGAGTTCCGGCACCTCGTGGGCCTCGGCGCCGAGCAGCTGGCCGTGCTGGGGTTCGAGGGCCTGGTCGAGACCGTCTTCCACCCCGCCGACCGCGGGCTGGTCACCGACGCCCTGGCCGCCGCCGCACCCGGCGAGGACGTCCAGTACGACGCCCGGGTCCAACGCCCAGACGGCCGGGAGCTGCTGGTCCGGGTGCACGCCGAGGTGGGCGACACCGACGACGAGGGCCGGCCGCGGCTGCTGCGCGGCTCGTTGCAGGACATCACCGAGCAGCGGGCGGCCGAGGAGGCGCTGGCCCGCGCGGCCGCCGCGGCCGAGGCCGCCAGCCGCGAGCACGCGATCGCCGACGCCCTGCAGCGCAGCCTGCTGCCCGAGACCGACTACGACCTCGAGCACCTCGAGGTCGCGACCTACTACCGCGCCGGCGTCGAGGGCACCCAGGTGGGCGGCGACTGGTACGACGTGATCGAGCTCGGCGGCGGCCGCACCGCCCTGGTGGTCGGCGACGTGATGGGCCGCGGCGTCCAGGCGGCCGCGGTGATGGGCCAGCTGCGCGCCGCCGTGCGCGCCTACGCCCGGCTCGACCTGGCGCCCGCCGACCTGCTGGAGTCGCTGGACGGCATCGTCCGCGACCTCGGCGCCGACCAGATCGTCACCTGCCTCTACGCCGTCTTCGACCCCGCCGACCAGACGCTCCGGTTCGCCAACGCCGGCCACCTGCCACCCCTGGTGGTCGGGCCCGGCGGGACGGCCACGGTGGTCGACGACGCCGCCGACCCCCCGCTGGGCGTGGGCCTCTACAACGTCAGCGACCGCTGGCTCCCACTCGCGCCCGGCAGCACCGTGGTGCTCTACACCGACGGCCTGGTGGAACGGCGCGGCGAGGACCTCGACGACGGCGTCGAAGCGCTGCGCGGGCTGGTCGAGCGGCTGGAGGGCCCGCTGCGCCACGCGCCGGCGACCCTGGTCAGCGGCCGGCTCCCCGACGGACCCGACGACGACGTGGCGGTGCTGGTCGCGCGGGTGCACCGCGGCGCCGCCGCCAGCGAGCTCACGCTCGAGTGGGACGACGCGGACGTGCCGGTCTCGGCCGCCCGCCGCGCCGTGTCGGAGCACCTGCGCGAGCTCGGCGCGGCCCGGACCGCGATCGACGACGCGGTGCTGGTCACCAGCGAGCTGCTGACCAACGCCTCGCTGCACGCCGTGCCACCCCTGCAGCTGCGTGTCCTCGGTGACGACGGCGAGATCCGCATCGAGGTCCACGACCACGCCAGCTACGAGCCCCGCAAGCAGCGCCCCGACTCCGAGGACGAGCACGGCCGGGGCCTGCAGATCGTCGCCGCGATCGCCGACCGCTGGGGCACCCGCCCCACCGACAGCGGCAAGGCGGTCTGGTGCGTGCTGTCGGCGACCGACTGACCGGCTAGTCGGTGGGCGGCTCCCGCCGCTGGTCCGGGGGCAGCGGGTCCGGGCGGGGGATCGGGATCGTGCCGGTCCCCATCCGCCGGGCCCGCTCGTCGGCCGCCGGGTCGCCGTGGAAGAGGCCGCCGTCGCGGCGGTCGTCCACCGGCTCGAACGACGAGGGCGCCGGCGCCTCGACCATCTCCACGCGCTGGCGGGGCAGGCCGGCGTCGGCGTGGTCGCGGACCCAGGCCACCATGTGCTCGCGCACGTGACAGCGCAGGTCGAACAGCGACGGCGCGTCCGCGGCCGTGACCAGGATTCGCACCCGCACCCAGCCGCCGATCGCGTCGGTCACCTGCAGGACCTTCACCCGGCCGTCCCACAGGTCGGTGCGCGCGAGCGCCACGTCCAGCGCCCGCCGCATCTCCGCGGTGTCCACGCGCCAGTCCAGGTCCAGCTCCACCGAGCCGAGCAGCTCGGAGTGGGTGCGGGTCCAGTTCTGGAACGGGGTGGTGGTGAAGTACGTCGAGGGCAGCACGAGCCGCCGGTCGTCCCACAGCCGCACCACGACGTAGAAGAGCGTGATCTCCTCGATCCAGCCCCACTCGTCCTCCACGATCACCGCGTCGTCGAGCCGGATCGCGTCGCTGAACGCGAGCTGGATGCCCGCGAAGACGTTGCCGAGCACCGACTGTGCGGCCAGGCCGGCGACCACGCTGATCACGCCGGCCGAGGCCAGCAGGCTGGCGCCGACCACCCGCACCTGCGGGAAGCTGAAGAGCACCGCGCCCGTGGTCACGAGCACGCCCGCGCTGACCGTGAGGCGGCGCAGCACCAGGGTCTGGGTGCGCAGCCGCCGGGCGATCCGGTTGTCGCGGGCCTCGGTGCGGTAGCGCCGCAGCCCGGAGTCCTCGACGAACAGCACCACCGTGGTCAGGAACCATCCGAGCGCCACGATCGCGAGCACCCGCGCGCTGATCGTGGTCCACGCCCACCAGCTGCTGTCGGCCTCGTGGCGCCGCAGCACCGCCACCGCCGGGTTGAGAGCCAGCAGGAGGACCAGCACCCGGAACGGGATCCGCGCGGCCCGGATCAGGTGCCGCAGCGAGGGCCAGCGACGTGCCCCCAGCGCCAGCACCACGCGGGTCGCGACGATCACGGCCAGCGCCCCCACCAGGGCGGTGCCGACGCCCAGCCCGAGGTGCTGCCAGTTCACGGCCATGGCGGCCGGCGTTGCGTGCATGGACCTTCCCATCTCCCCGCGAGGCCAGCGTTCCCGGACGGGCGCGACACAAACGCCGGCCGGGCGGGCCCCGGTCACATGCGGGGGGTCACACCGGACCGCGCCGGGCGTCTCCTCCGGAGGTCGCGCCGGGGGTCAGACCGCCGCGACGCTCGCCGCCACCTGGCCACGCACCGGGCGGCGCGACGGCCGGCGCGGGGCCGGGACGCGCACCGCCTCGCGCCGGCGGCGAGCCGGCTGCGGCGCCCCCTCGGCCGCACCCTCGGCCGCCCCCTCGGCCAGCAGCGCGGCCAGCTCCTCCCAGTCCTCGACGACCCGCACCGCACCCGCGTCGAGCAGGGCGGCCCGGCGCGCCGGGCGCTCGGAGCGGGGCACGTGGACGAGGTTGCCGATGGTGGGCAGCTCGGCGGCCACCGCGGCGCGCACCCCGCAGCGGGTGCTCTCCACGGCCAGCGTCTCCGCCGGGGCCGCCCCGAGCCGGAGCACCGCGTGCAGGTGGATCGCCGGGTCGGGCTTGCTGGCGGCCAGGGCCAGCGAGTCCTCACCGCTGAACCGGCGCTCCGGCGGCACCAGGTCGGCGAGCCCGGCCGGCGCCAGGCAGGCGTCCATGCGCGCGGAGGACGAGGAGGCGACCGCCGCGAGCCGGCGGCCCTCGGCGATCCGGGTCAGCGCCCGCACCGTGGTCGGGTCGGGGGCCAGGCACGTGCGCAGCCGGGCGGTGACGCACCGCTCCTCGCGGTCGACCCAGTCGGCCAGCTCCGCCGCTCCCAGCCGGACGCCCTCCTCCGCCGCCAGGTCGCAGGCGAGCCGGCGGAAGCTCCGGCCCCGCCACTGCGCGCGCAGCCGGTCCACGTCCCAGCCGGTGGCGGCGAGCCGGTGGAGCAGCTGGCGCCGGACGTCGGCCGCCGCGGCGTACGCCGGCTCCTCGGCCGCGACCAGGGTCGCGTCGGCGTCGAGCAGGAGGGTGGACACCGCCGAGAGGTCCGGGGCGGGTGGGGGCAGCACGAGCATCCCTTTCCGGCCGCGCAGGGGGTGCGGCCACGAGGACTGTGCCCGGGATCACACCGGCCTAATCCTCCGGATCGGCGTCCGGCGGCCCGCGTTCGCGCGGGCCCGAGCAGCGGGTCGGACGATCGGCTCAGGCGGCGGGCTCAGGCGGCGGGCTCAGGCGGCGCCGCGGACCCGGCGTACGGCCAGCCAGGTCTCGAAGCGGCCGTCGACGGTCGCGAGCCAGTGCCGCAGGCCGTCCTCGAAGGCGTCGCACTCGAGGCGGCGGCCGAGCAGCTCGTACTCGGCCTGGTGCACGGGGTCGCACCGGTGCGGGGAGCCGGTGGCGCGATCCACCGCGGCTCCGCAGTCGGGGCAGGTCAGGTAGCGCGGGCTGGACATGAGACTCCAACGTGGACGATCGGGTGCTGGGAGGATGCCCGCGTCCCGCGGCGGCCAAACACCGGTGCCGGCCAGAAGTCCCCGACCACCCGGGTCGTTGGGCCCGGGAAACCGACGGCGGAGTGCCCGGCCGGGCAGGTGCCAACCAGCCGGGGCGCGCGCCACCATGGAGCCATGACGACGATCACCGCCGAGGAGCAGGTCGCCGCGCTGGGACATGCGGTCATCACCACCGACCCGGATGGCGTGATCCTCGACTGGAACCCGGCGGCCGAACGACTCTACGGCTGGGCCGCCGAGGACGTCCTGGGCCGCAACATCGGCGAGGTCACCGTGCCCGACGTCTCCCGGGAGACCGCCGAGGACATCATGCGGGCGCTGCACAGCGGGGTGCCGTGGTCCGGCGGCTTCCCGGTGCGCCGGAAGGACGGCTCGATCTTCCCCGCCCTGGTCACCGACACCGGGATCTACCGCGGCGGGCAGCTCGTGGCGATCATCGGCATCTCCACCAACCTCGGCACCGCACTGCGTCCGCTGCTGGAGCGCTCGGCCGACGCCGCGCTGCTTCTTCGCGCCGACACCACGATCACCTACACCTCCCCCGCGGTCCGGCACCTGTTCGGGTGGTCGGAGGAGGAGCTGATCGGCACCACCTTCCTGGCGCACCTGCACCCCGACGACCGCGCTCGGCTCGGGGTCGTGCTCGCCCGGGTGGTCTCCGAGCCCGGCGCGCGCCCGGCCCAGGAGGTGCGGGTACGCCGGGGGGCCGGCTGGGCCTGGGCGGAGGCGGCGTTCACCAACTTCCTCGACGACCCGCTCGTGCGGGGCGTGGTGTGCAACCTGCGCCGCAGCCTCGCCCACGAGCCCGAGGAGGACGTCGAGGAGCGCGCCGAGCGGCTGGAGGCGTCCCTGCAGGAGCGCCTGGCGCTCGAGCGGGCCCGCGGGTTCCTCGCCGGCCGCGACGGCATCTCGCTGCACGAGGCGCTGGCCCGGATGCGCGGGCACGCGGCCACCCACGGGATCCCCCTCGACGAGGTCGCCGAGGGCCTGCTCGACGGCACGCTGCACGGCCCGCTCGACGGCCCTCTCGACGGGGAGCCTTCCGGCTGACCTCGGTCCCGTTCCGGGCTCCGTCCAGCCGAGCGGTTGCCGTGGGATAGGCTCCGCATCCCCGGGGTTGGAAGAACAGCCCGCGCGACCGGGCCCCGGAGCCGTCCGTACGGCGGCGGGCCCGCGCCCTCGCGCACGGGCAGCACCACCCCCGGAGTACCAACGTGGCCAGCCGGCCGGACCTCGCCGACCTCCTCACCCGGGCCGTGCGGGAGATCAACTCCCACGGCAACCTCGAGTCCACCCTCGCCGCGGTCGCGGCGTGCCTGCACGCCGGACTGCCGGCCGGGCACCGGGTCGGGCTCTGCCTCCAGCAGCGGGGCGGCGGTGTGACGACCGCAGCCTTCTCCGACAGCTCGGTGCTCGACCTCGAGGCCGCCCAGCACTCCCTGGACGAGGGCACCTGCCCCCACGCGATCCGCGGCACCGAGGTCGCGGTCGCCGACCCCGTGCGCGACGAGCAGGCGTGGCCGGGCTACCTCCCCGTCGCGCTGCGCCACGGCATCGACGCCCAGCTGTCGGTCCCGCTGGTGGCCGCGGAGCGGAACTGGGGCGCGCTCACGGTCTACGCGGCCCACGGCGGGGGTCTCTCCCCCGACACCAGGCGGCTGGCGTCGCTGTACGCGGTGCACGCCGCGGTCGCCCTGGCCCGGTCCCACCGCGAGGACAACCTCGAGATCGCGATGGAGAGCCGCAAGCTGATCGGCCAGGCGGTGGGCCTGACCATGGAACGGTTCGGGCTCGACGAGGATCTCGCCTTCCGCTACCTGGTGCGGCTTTCCTCGACCGCCAACGTCAAGCTGCGCGAGGTCGCCCGCGACCTCGTGGACGAGGCCAACCGCAAGGCCAACGGCGACCTCTGAGCCGCGCCGGGGCCGCGGCCCCGGGCCCGGCCGGTCACCGGCCTCCGGACGCGGCCCCGGACGCCCGTGTGGGCGCTGACCGCGGACCCGCCATACTCTCCGCACACCTCGGCGCGCAGCTCGGCGCCCACCTCGGCCGGCACTCACGGGCGGGCGTGGATGATGGGGGTCACGCACCGACGGGAGGTGACGGGTGGAGCCCGACGCGCAGCTGTACCGCTCGCTGGTCGAGGCCAGCCCCGACGGCCTCTGCCTCTTCGACGACCGCGGCACCGTCACCTGGGCCAACGCACGGATGGCCGAGCTCATCGGTCGGTCCCCCGCGGAGATGACCGGGCTCCGGCTCGAGGAGGCGCTCGACGAGGACGGGCGCGAGCAGTTCCGGGCCCACCTCGCGCGGCTGGCCTCCGTGGCCGACGACGGGGCCGACGACGGGGACGACGACGGGGGCGCCGACAACCTGGAGTCGCTGTTCGTGCGGCCCGACGGCAGCCGGGTCTGGGTGCTGGTCAGCTACCGCGCGCTCCGGGACCCCGACGGGCGCCGCACCGGCTGGCTGCACCGGGTCACCGAGTACACCGAGCGCAAGTCGCTGCTCCAGACCCTGCAGGAGCGCGAGCAGCAGCTGGCCACGGCGCAGCGGATCGCGCGGATCGGCAGCTGGGAGTGGGACGTCACCACCGACACCGTCACCTGGTCCGACCAGCTCTACCGCATCTACGAGCTCGAGCCCGGCGCCGACGACGCGACGTACGGCGGGTTCCTGGCGCGGATCCACCCCGCCGACCGTGAGCGGGTGGCCCGGACCGTCGAGTCCTGCCTGGCCGAGGGTGACCGGTTCAGCTTCGACGCCCGGGTGGTGCGCGCGACCGGCCGCGTGGGCTGGATCCGCGGCCTGGGCCGCCTCGAGCGGGCGCCGGACGGCACCCCGCTGCGGATGAGCGGCACCAGCCAGGACATCACCGAGCTCAAGCGCGCCGACCACGCTGCCGCCGAGGCCACCCGCCGCCTGGAGCTGCTCCAGGAGATGGCGATGGCCGCCAACCAGGCCACCAGCCTGGTCGAGGCCGTCCGCAACGCCGCCCTCGGGCTGCCGCTCTACACCTCCTGGGCTGCGCTCGGCCTGTACACGCCCGGGCCGGACGGCACCCTCGGCCGGGTGCCGCTGGCGGCCGCCGACCACGCGTGGCTGCCGGCGCCGGACCCGGCGCTGGCCGAGCGGGCGCGTCGCTCCCAGGAGGTGGAGGTCGCCCCGGCGGGCGACCACGGCGAGACCCACAGCCTGGTGGCGGTGCCCGTGCTGCTGGGCGGGAAGGCCGCGGCGGTCGTCGAGCTGCTCGCCGACGAGACGCCGCCGGACGCGAACTCGCTGTTCCTCATCGGCCAGATCGCCGGCCAGCTGAGCCTGGTCGCCGAGCGCGAGCGGCACGCCCAGGAGCTTGCCGAGGCGCGGGACCAGGCGATGGAGGCCTCGCGACTGAAGTCGGAGTTCCTGGCCACGATGAGCCACGAGATCCGCACTCCGATGAACGGCGTGATCGGTCTCAACGAGCTGCTGCTGCGCACCGACCTCGACGACCACCAGCGACGGCTGGCCGAGGGCCTGCAGCGCGCCGGCCTGACCCTGCTCGGGATCATCAACGACATCCTGGACCTGTCGAAGATCGAGGCCGGACGGCTGGACCTCGAGACCGCGGACTTCGACGTCCGCGCCGTCTTCGACCAGGTCACCGGCGTGCTCGGCGGCGCCGCGCACGCGAAGGGGCTCGAGCTGGTCGCCGCCTGCCACCCCGACGTGCCGGAGATCCTGCGCGGGGACTCGGTGAGGTTCGGGCAGGTGCTGACCAACCTCGGGTCCAACGCGGTGAAGTTCACCGACCACGGCGAGGTCGTGATCGCGGCGCACGTGGAGCGGGAGACGCCGGAGCAGGTGGTGCTGCGCGTCGACGTGACCGACACCGGCCCCGGCATCGCGCCGGAGGCCCAGGCCACCCTGTTCGACGCGTTCACCCAGGCCGACCCCTCCACGACCCGCCGGCACGGCGGCACGGGGCTCGGGCTGGCGATCTCCAGCCAGCTGGCCGAGGCCCTCGGTGGCACGCTCACGGTCGACAGCAGCCCCGGACACGGCAGCCGGTTCACGTTCACCGCGTCGTTCGCGCGCGCCGTGCGGCCGCCGGCGCCGCGGTCGCCCTCGACACCGAGGCTGCGCGGCCGGCGGGTGCTGGTGGTCGACGACAACGAGACCAACCGGCTGGTCCTGACCGAGCAGCTCGCCGCGTGGGAGATCGAGGCGGTCGCCGTACCCTCCGCCGAGGACGCCCTGGCCGCGCTGGGCGGGGCGGCCCGCGAGGGCCGGCCGTTCGAGGCCGCACTGCTCGACCTCGTGATGCCCGGCACCGACGGGCTGGCCCTGGCGCGCACGATCCGGGCCGACCCGGCACTGGGACGGCCCGCGATGCTGCTGCTCTCCTCCAACCAGGACGTGGGGCCGGAGAGGGCGCGCGCGGCCGGGCTGCAGGGGGCGCTGGACAAGCCGGTCCGGCACGACGACCTCCACGAGGCCGTCGCCGGGCTGCTCACCGCGGACCTGGCGGGCGAGCGACCCGCGCGCTCGCCCGCCCGACCCGACAGCCCGCGGCTCGGCGCCCGGGTGCTGGTCGTGGAGGACAACCAGGTCAACCAGCTGGTGGCCACCGGGCTGCTGGAGACCCTGGGCTGCGAGGTCGAGGTCGCCGGGGACGGGGCCGAGGCGGTGGCCCGCCTCGAGGGAGACCACGGCTTCGACCTGGTGCTCATGGACTGCCGGATGCCGCACATGGACGGCTTCGAGGCGACCCGGGTGATCCGCTCCCGGGAGCCGCACGGCGCCCGGGTCCCGGTGATCGCGATGACCGCCTCCGCGCTCGAGGGCGAGCGGGAGCGCTGCCTCGCCGCGGGCATGGACGACTTCCTGACCAAGCCGGTCGACGCCGGCGAGCTCGAGGTGCTGGTGCGGCGGTGGGCTCGGACCCGGGCGGGGCAGGGCGAGGGCGCGGCGTCCCCGGCCGGCGCGGCATCCGCGGCCGGCGCGGCGGGAGCGGACGATGCGGCGGCCGCCGGCGGCCCCGGCACCGACCTCGGCCCGGACCTCGACGAGGGGCGGGTGTCGCTGCTCAGCGAGCTGCGCAAGGACGGGATCAGCTTCTTCGAGCGCACGGCTGCCTCGTTCATGTCCCGCGTCGGCGACCAGGTGGTCGCGATCCGCGCCGCCGTCGCCGACCGCGACGCCACCCGGCTGCAGAGCACCGCCCACCAGCTCAAGGGCAGCGCGCTGAACCTCGGCCTGCCGCGAGTCGCCGCCACCGCGGCCCGTCTCGAGCAGGCCGGCGCCGCCGGCAGCACCACCGGTGCCGAGCGGCTCCTCGACGACCTCGTGCAGGACGTCGACCGGGCCGTCGACGCGCTGCAGGCCGCCACGGCGGGCGGCTGAGCCCGCGTCTCCTCCTGCGGGCCGAGGCCGGGCGGGCTGGGAGACTGTCGGCGTGCTGCCGCGCTTCGAGGTCGTCGCCCGCCGTCGGCCGGTCGACCTCGTCTCGCCGGGCTCGGTGCTGCTCGAGCAGCCACTGACGGCCGAGGGATCGACGCCCACGCCGCACCCCGCGCCGTACGCCGCGGTCGTCGCCGACCTCGACCCCGGCCAGATCGACGGACGGCTGGAGCTCGAGCTGGTCTCCGGCGACACCCGGCTCGCCGGCTGGTACGACGGGTCCGGGACGCTCGGCCTGTCGGTGACCACAAACGGACGGACCAGCGCCCACCGCAGCCGGCGGCACGGCCGGGCGGCGCAGCCCGCGGCCGGCGTGGCCCTGGTGCTGACCGGCACCCACCTCGCCGTGCTGTCCCGGGACCCGGACCGGGACCCGGACGCGGACGACGACGGCTGGACGGTCCGCGGCCGGGTCGACCTGCACGACCGGGTCGACACCCGGGACGAGGCCTGGCTGGCCGCGCTCTCGACCGGCCACCGCTGGACCGGGACCGGCCGCCCGCCGACCGGGCGGCTGCGCGCGGGCGGCTTCGGTCAGCTCGGGTTCCGCGACGTGCGAGTGGTGAGCCGGGCCGACGGATCGGCGTACCGCCCCGACGACGGCCGGCTCCTGCTCACCGCGACCAGCGCGGGGCCGGGCTTCTTCGACACCGCACACACCTCGGTCTGGGCGCTGGACACCGGCAGCCTCGAGGTCGAGCACCGCGCCGACCTGTTCTTCCGCCGGCCCGGGCGGGCGGGGGTCTTCGGCGACCACGCGACCCACCTCGTGCGCGACGGCGACCGGTGGCTGGTCGCCACCAGCACCTGGGGCGACTTCGACCCGGGGCGGCCGGACGCCACCGTGGCCGTCACGCTCGCCGAGACGTCCGCCGACCTCCTGGCCGGTCGGCACGTGCTGGACACCCGACGCCTCGCGCTGCCCACCGACGGGCTGCGCTCGGTCGGGGTCTGGGACCCCCACCTGGTGCGCGACCGGGACCGGTGGCTGGTGGGCTTCGTGAGCGCGCGACGCTTCTTCCGCTTCCACCCCGCGCTCGCCGAGGGTCCCTCGCTCGACGCGCTCGCGCTGCGGGCCGCCGATCCCACCCGGATCGCCACCGAGGGCACCACGCTGGTCCACCTCGACGGCGCCTGGCGGGTGCTGGCCAGCGACGGCCGCGACGGGCGGCGCGGGCGGCGCCGCGGCTACCCCGTGCTCGACCTGGACCTGGCCCCGCTCGGCGCGCTGGACGCGCCGTACCTCTCCAACATCCCCTGGCCCACCCTCGTCCCCACCGACGACGGCGGCTGGCTGATGGTGGCCTTCGACGGCACGCCCTACGGCGGCCCGCTGCCCGGCTACGGCACCCACGGCGACCTGGTGCTGCTCCGCGCCTGACCCCGCACTCCGCCGAGTCGGCGCAGGTTGACGGGTTCACACTCCACGCGTCAACGAGCGCCGACTCGGCGTGCCCACGGCGTCAACGAGCGCCGACTCGGCGGGGCGGCTGCACGGGCCTACGATGTGATCACGGACACGCACCACCCCCGCGGGTCCGCGACACCAGCGCCACCCACCCCGTGGCCGACAACAGAAAGTGGTCATCCCCATGTCTGCACTCGACGCCGACGTGTTCGAGCTGGGCTCCGAGCACGAGCAGGTCGTGTTCTGCAACGACCCCGCCTCCGGCCTGAAGGCCATCGTCGCGATCCACTCCACCGCGCTCGGGCCCGCCCTCGGCGGCACCCGTTTCTACCCCTACGCCACCACCGCCGACGCGGTCCACGACGTCCTCAACCTCTCGCGCGGCATGTCCTACAAGGCCGCCCTCGCCGGGCTCGACCTGGGCGGTGGCAAGGCCGTGATCATCGGCGACCCGGCGACCGGCAAGTCCGAGGCGCTGCTGCGCGCCTACGGCCGGTTCGTGCAGTCCCTCGACGGCCGCTACTACACCGCCTGCGACGTCGGGACCTTCTCAGACGACATGGACCACATCGCCCGCGAGTGCCACTACGTCACCGGCCGCACCGTCGCCCACGGGGGCGCGGGCGACAGCTCGGTGCTGACGGCGTACGGCGTCTTCCAGGGCATGCGCGCCGCCTCCGAGCAGGTGTGGGGCACCGACTCTCTCGCCGGGCGCACCGTCGGCGTGGCCGGCGTCGGCAAGGTCGGCCGGCACCTGGTCCGGCACCTCATCGAGGACGGCGCGAGCGTGGTGGTGACCGACGTGCACCAGCCCTCGGTGGACCGGATCCGCGACGAGTTCCCGCAGGTCACCGCCGCGGCGACGACCGAGGCGCTGGTGGCCTCGACGCTGGACGTCTACGCGCCGTGCGCGCTGGGCGGGGCCCTCACCGACGACGTGGTCGACGTGCTGTCGGCCAAGGTCGTCTGCGGGGCCGCGAACAACCAGCTCGCCCACCCGGGCATCGAGAAGGCGCTGCAGGAGCGCGGCATCCTCTACGCACCGGACTACTGCGTGAACTCCGGCGGCCTGATCCAGGTCGCCGACGAGCTCGAGGGCTTCTCCTTCGAGCGTGCCCAGCAGCGCGCCACCGGCATCCTCGACACCACGCGCCGGGTCTTCGAGCTCGCGCGCTCCGAGGCCGTCCCGCCCGCGATCGCGGCGGACCGGCTCGCCGAGCGCCGCATGCACGACGTCGGCCGCCTCCGCGGCCTCTGGCTCAACCCGCGCTGAGTCGTCCCGACGCAGGCGACGCAGACGTCATGCGTCCCGGTTGCCGGAGCGACCGGGACGCATGACGTCCCGGGGGACGCCAGACGAGGTGGTCGCCCCGGACGCCAGGACGCATGACGCGACCCGCGACCGCACGAGGCGGTGACGCGGGTCTGCAGTCAATCGCGACGAGGCTCGGCGTAGTCCGACCAGTCGTCGTACCCGTCGGGCGACTCGTCCTGGTCCTTGTTGTCGCTCTCGCCGCCATGCAGCTCCTGCGCCAGCTTCCCGAAGTCCGTCTCGTGAGTGCGGTACTTCAGGTCGCGGGCGACCTTGGTCTGCTTGGCTTTCGCTCGGCCGCGCCCCATAGGGTCAGCCCCCTCGCACGCTCGGCCGGGGCCCGAACCTTGAGCGGTGGGGCGCCCGGACTTCTGAACAATTCTCTCGTGGTCGAAAGGCTACCGGGTGGGCGGCTGTTCCTGCACATCGCAGCCCGGGATTTCGCCAGCGGCGGACAGACCGGCTCCCGCGGGCCGCTCACCGGCCCCCACCGACTCCGTCGGCAGGCCCCACCGACCGGGCACCCGGCCGGGGAGCCGGCGGCGTCACCAGCCGGGGTGCTGGCCCTGCAGCGTCACCTTGCCGCCGCGCTGCGCGTCGGCCCCGACCTCCCCGGCCGCCCAGGCCCGGATCCCGTGGCCGGCCAGCAGCTCCACGGCCGCGTCCACGTCGTCGGGGGCGATCAGCGCGACCATGCCGACGCCGCAGTTCAGGGTCGCCTCGAGGTCGGCCTGGGGCACGTCGCCGACCCGGCGGACCAGGTCGAAGACCGGCTGCGGCCGCCAGGTGGCGCGGTCGACGGTGGCGCTGAGCTCGACCGGCATGACCCGCTCCAGGTTCGCGGCGAGGCCGCCGCCGGTGACGTGCGACATCGCGTGCGTGGCGGTCCGCGACGCCAGCTCCAGGCACGCCTTGGCGTAGATCCGGGTGGGCTCGAGCAGCTCCTCGCCCAGCGTGCGGCCGAGCTCGGGCACGTCGCGGTCCAGCGCCCAGCCGGCCTTGGTCAGGAACACGTGGCGGACCAGCGAGTAGCCGTTGGAGTGCAGGCCACTGGCCTCCATGGCGAGCACGACGTCACCCGGGCGGACCCGGGCCGGTCCGAGCAGCGCGTCGGCCTCGACCACGCCGGTGGTGGCCCCGGCGACGTCGTACTCGTCGGGGGCCAGCAGCCCGGGGTGCTCGGCGGTCTCGCCGCCGACCAGCGCGCAGCCTGCCAGCACGCAGCCCTCCGCGATGCCCTTGACGATCGCGGCGATCCGCTCCGGGACCACCCGGCCGGTGGCGATGTAGTCGGTCATGAACAGCGGCTCGGCCCCGCAGACGACCAGGTCGTCGACGACCATGCCGACCAGGTCGAAGCCGATGGTGTCGTGGACGTCCATCATCTGCGCCACCGCCACCTTGGTGCCGACCCCGTCGGTGGAGGTCGCCAGCAGCGGCCGGCGGTAGCGGGTCAGCGCGCTGGCGTCGAAGAGGCCCGCGAAACCGCCGAGCCCGCCGATCACCTCGGGCCGGCTGGCCTTGCCGACCCAGCCCTTCATCAGCTCGATGGCGGTGTCGGCCGCCTCGATGGAGACGCCGGCCTCGGCGTACGCGTTCTGGGCACCAGGGTCGGACACGGGACTCCTAGGGGTTGTTGAGGACCGGCAGCGCCTCGCCGGCCGTCGGGGAGCTCAGCGAGGCCTCGAGCAGGTGCTTGCCGAGCAGGCTCTCGTCGGGCAGCTCGATCGGGTACTCGCCGGTGAAGCAGGCCTGGCAGAGCCGCCCCGAGGGCAGCCCGGTCGACTCGACCATCCCGTCGAGGGAGATGTAGCCGAGGCTGTCCGCGCCGACGCTGGCGGCGATCTCGTCGACCGCGAGCCCGTTGGCGATCAGCTCGGCCCTGGTGGCGAAGTCGATGCCGTAGAAGCACGGCCACTTCACCGGCGGGCTGGAGATCCGCACGTGCACCTCCAGCGCCCCGGCCTCGCGCAGCATCCGCACCTGGGCGCGCTGGGTGTTGCCGCGCACGATCGAGTCGTCGACGACCACGATCCGCTTGCCCCGGATCATGTGCTCCAGGGCGTTGAGCTTGAGCCGGATGCCGAGCTGGCGCAGGGTCTGGCTGGGCTGGATGAACGTGCGCCCGACGTAGGCGTTCTTCACGAAGCCCTGGCCGAAGGGGATGCCGCTCTCCTCGGCGTACCCGGCGGCCGCGGGGGTGCCGGACTCGGGCACCGGCATCACCAGGTCGGCCTCGACGGGGAACTCGCGGGCCAGCCGGCGGCCCATCTCCACCCGCGCCTCGTGCACGCTGCGCCCGGCGATGTTGGCGTCCGGGCGGGCGAGGTAGACGTACTCGAAGACGCAGCCCTTGGGCTGCGGCTCGGCGAACCGGTGGGAGCGCAGCCCGTTGCCGTCGATGACCAGCATCTCGCCGGGCTCGACCTCGCGGACCACGCTGGCCCCGACGGTGGCCAGCGCCGAGTCCTCGCTGGCGACCACCCAGCCGCGCTCGAGGCGGCCGAGCACGAGCGGGCGGATGCCCTGCGGGTCGCGGGCGGCGTAGAGCGTGTCCTCGTTCATCCACACGAAGCAGAAGGCGCCGCGCAGCTGCGGCAGCACCTCCAGCGCCCGCTGCTCCAGGGTGGTGTCGGGGTGGTGCGCGAGCAGCGCGGTCACCAGCCCGGTGTCGTTGGTGGAGGACTCCAGGTCGCGGCCCTGCAGCTCCAGCTCCTCGGCCGGGCCGGGCAGGTCGGCGACCAGCTGCGACAGCTCGTGGGTGTTGATCAGGTTGCCGTTGTGGCCCAGCGCGATCGAGCCGTGGCCGGTGGGCCGGAAGGTGGGCTGGGCGTTCTGCCAGGTGCTCGCGCCGGTGGTGGAGTAGCGGGCGTGCCCGATGGCCAGGTGGCCCTTGAGCGACTCCAGCGTGGACTCGTCGAAGACCTGGGAGACCAGTCCCATGTCCTTGTAGACGAGGATCTGCCGGCCGTTGCTGACGGCGATGCCGGCGGACTCCTGGCCGCGGTGCTGGAGGGCGTAGAGCCCGAAGTAGGTCAGCTTGGCGACGTCCTCCCCCGGGGCCCAGACCCCGAAGACGCCGCACGCGTCCTGGGGTCCCTGCTCCAGCGGGTCCAGCGCTGCCGTCAGCCGGCCGTCACCGCCCTTGCGCGTACTGCTCTGGTAGGGCACGGCCCCGAGTCTAGGAGACATCCCCCCTCCGGTCCCATCCGGCGAGGACCGGGACCCGACCGGTCCCGGCCGGGACTCCGGGATCTCGCCCCAAAGGGGGAACCGGGACGTAAGGTGGGTCACAGTCGTCGACAGCGAGAGTGAATGACCGGGCATCCCACCGACCTGCAGCAGCGCCCTGCGCATCCGAGCGAGTGGTACGACGCTTCGCGCGAGGCACTGCAGACGATCGCCGAGGGCGTCACGCAGCTGGCCGGGTTCGGGGTGGCCGCGATCAGCGTCGCCCGCGACGACGGCCGCCTCGAGGTGCTGGCGGTGGCCGGCAGCGAGGAGGCGCACGAGCAGCTGCTCGGCACCCGCACCCCGATCGACCGGCTCGAGCGCGAGATCGCGCACGCCGACGAGTGGGGCCTGCTGCGCTTCGTGCCGCACGAGCGGCTCGACTTCGACCAGGACGACCCGTGGGGCTGGGTGCCCGACATCACCCCGATCGAGGACCCCGAGGCCTGGCACCCGCTCGACCTGCTGATCGCCCCGCTGTACGACGAGCAGGGGGTGCTGCGCGGCACGCTGGCCATCGACCTGCCCGAGGACGGCCGGCGACCGGGCGTGGCCCGCCGCCAGCTGCTCCAGCGGTACGCCGAGATGGCCGGCCGGGCCGTGGTGAGCGCGATCGAGCGGGAGAAGCTCTCCCACCAGGTCCGCCTGGCCGAGACCGCTCGCGAGGTGGTGCGGCACGCCAGCGCCCAGCTGCGGATCGAGAGCATCCTCGGCGACGTGCACGAGGCGCTGGTCGAGGGCTTCCAGGCGCGGGGCATGTGGATCCAGACCCTCGACGAGGACGGCCACGGCTCGGGCCTCGTGCACTCCGTCGACGGCGTCGAGGTCTCGCTGACGCCCGAGCTGCGCACGATCGCCGAGGCGTCCGCCCGCCGGGCCTGGGAGGCGCAGCGCGTCGGCGTCGTGCAGCGCGGCCGCGACTTCAGCGACGTGGTCTCGGGGTCGGAGGGCGAGCTCATCCTGGCCTTCCTCGAGACGATCGGGATCGGCTCGCTGCTGTTCGTGCCGCTGGGCGCGGGCCCGGAGTGCCTGGGCAACCTGGTGCTCACCCGCACCGAGGGCGACGCGGAGTGGAGCCCGTTCGAGCAGACCGCCGCGCTCGACATCGGCCACGACCTGGGCCGGGCGATCCTCAACGCGCGCACCTTCGAGCGCGAGCACCAGCTGGTCGAGGAGCTCCAGGCGCTCGACAGCTACAAGAGCCAGCTGATCACCACGGTCGCCCACGAGCTGAAGAACCCGCTCACCGCGATCACCGGGCACCTCGAGATGCTCGAGTGCTCCCCCGACCTGACCGGCACCACCCGGGGGTCGCTGCAGGTGATGGAGCGCGCCACCCAGCGGCTGGGCAAGGTCATCGACGACCTGCTGCTGCTCTCGAAGGTCGGCGACCCCGACAACCCGGTGATCCCGTCGCCCGTGGACCTGCGCGAGGTCGTCGCGGAGGCGGTCGAGCTGACCTCGGTCGCGGCGGACCGCAAGCAGGTGCGGGTCGGCGTCGAGGCGCCGCCGGGGCCGATGGTGGCCATGGGTGACCGTGACGAGCTGGACCGCGTGTGCAGCAACCTGGTCAGCAACGCCGTGAAGTACACCCCCGAGGGCGGCCACGTCGTCGTCCGCCTCGACGCCTGCGGCGACGAGCTGCTGTTCTCGGTCACCGACGACGGGCTGGGGATCTCGCGGTCGGACCAGGAGCGGCTGTTCGAGGAGTTCTTCCGCAGCACCAACCCCGAGGCCGCCGCCCAGCCCGGCACCGGCCTGGGGCTGGCGATCGTGCAGCGCATCGTGCGGCGCCACGGCGGCCGGATCGATGTCGACTCCGAGCTCGGCAAGGGCAGCACCTTCCGGGTGCTGCTGCCGCTCCGCGACTGACACTCCCCGCCGTACGGCCCGGTCTCTCACATGGCGTGCTCGCCCTGCCGGATCGCCTCCCGGATGCGGGTATAGGTGCCGCAGCGGCAGATGTTGCGGATCCCGTCGAGGTCGGCCTCGGTGATCGAGCGGCCCTCGCGGCGCACCTTCCGGACCAGCGCGACCGCCGCCATGATCTGCCCGGGCTGGCAGTAGCCGCACTGGGCTACGTCGCGGTCCAGCCACGCGCGCTGCATCGGGTGCAGGTCCCCGCCGCCACCGTCGGGGGCGTCGGGCAGGCCCTCGATCGTGGTGACCTCGTCGTCGGGCCGCAGGTCGCCGACCCGCACCGAGCAGGGGTTGAACGCCTTGCCGTTGATGTGGGAGGTGCACGCCTTGCACACGTTGATGCCGCAGCCGTACTTCGGGCCGGTGACGCCCAGCAGGTCGCGCAGGACCCACAGGACGCGCACGTCGTCCTTGACGTTCACCGTGATGCTCTTGCCGTTGAGGACGAAGGTCTGCTTGGGCATGGTCTGCTCCTCAGTACGTGTAGTCGAGCCCGGTGGTGGGCGACTGCGGGACGGGCGGGACGAACGACTTCGGAGTGAACGAGATCGTGCCGTGGTTGATCGGGAAGCGGGTCGGCATCGTCCCGGTCGCCCGGGCGTAGGCGCAGGCCACGGCCGCGGCCGAGGCGGCGACGCCGGCCTCCCCGGCGCCACCCGGCTGCTCGGAGTCCGAGGGCATGACGTGGACCTCGAAGTCCGGCGGGACGTTCCACTGACGGGTGTAGAAGTAGTTGTCCCAGCTGGCCTCGAGGAAGTGTCCGTCGCGCAGGTGGCAGCTGCTGGTGAGCGTCAGCGCGAGCCCGTCGGAGAAGCCGCCGATCATCTGCGCCTCGAGCCCGCGCGGGTTGACCACCAGGCCGGCGTCGACGGCGAGCACCGCCTTGGTGACCCGGGGGCCGGTCACGGCGTGGTAGATCTCGCGGTCGACCGTCCGGGGCCGGCAGTCGATCTCGACCAGGACCGCGGTGGCGCCCTTGTACTCCTTGTGGATGGCGATGCCCTGGGCCGTCCCCTTGGGCATCGTCCGGCCCCAGCCGCCCTCGTCGGCGACCTTCTGCAGCACCGCCCTGGTCCGGTCGTCCTTGAGGAACTCCAGCCGGAACGCGAGCGGGTCCTTGCCC
Organism: uncultured Actinomycetota bacterium; assembly: GCA_963826155.1. Classification (GTDB taxonomy): domain Bacteria; phylum Actinomycetota; class Actinomycetes; order Propionibacteriales; family Nocardioidaceae; genus Nocardioides. The sequence goes on from CAWGVX010000002.1 coordinate 3,388,003, forward strand.
ATCTGCCTGGCGATCTTGTCGATGACCAGCTCGTTGGCGACCGCGGTGTCGGGCGAGTAGATGTTGCGCATGCTGCCGGTGTTGAAGCGGTCGTCGGTCTCGTTGAGCAGCTGGGTGACCAGGCCGAAGTTGTAGGGAAGCTCCTGGGTGAGCGTGAAGATCGTCTCGGAGAAGCCCAGCCCACCGACCGTGCGGCCGACCTCGGTGGGCGCCTCGTCGATGGTCGAGGTGATCATCTCGCCCAGCCCGTGGCTGAAGTCGGTGACGACGCTGGTGTTGCGCTGCTCGAAGGTGAGCACCTGGCCGGCGAGGTGGGTGGCGCGGATCCGCGAGGTGACCATCGGGTGCAGCCGGCCCTGGCGCGGCTCGTCGGCGCGGTGCCACATCAGGCGCACCGGCCTGCCCATCTTCTGCGAGATCTTCGCGGCCTCGATCGCGGCGTCGCTGAAGAGCTTGTGCCCGAAGGACCCGCCTCCGGTGATCACGTTGACCTGGACCTGGTCCTGGGTCATGCCGAGCGCCTTGGCGATGTTCTGCTGGGCGAGGATCGGGACCTTGAGCCCGGCCCAGATCGTGGCCCGGTCCTTGCGGACGTCGGCGACCGCACAGCTGGGCTCGAGGGCGGCGCTGCTGCGGAACATGAACGTGAAGCTCTCCTCGACCGTCCGGGCGAGGAGGGGCACGTCCGGGACCGCGAGCGGCAGCTCCGCCTTGCGCAGCCGGGCCAGGATCGTCTGGTCGGACTCGCCCTCGATCGGGCCGGGGTTCCACACGACGTCCATCGCGCGGATCGCGTCGATGCACTGGCCGAAGGTCTTCGCGCGCACCGCGATGCCGGTGTCGACCTTGGCCACGTTCTTCACGCCGGGCATCGCGAGGATCTCGCGCTTGTTGCGCAGCCGCCGGGGCGAGCCGTTGAGCGTCGGGGGCCGGCACACCATCGTCGGCAGGGCGCCGGGCACGTGCAGGTCCATCGCGAACTTCTTCCGCCCCGTGACGGCCGCCAGGGCGTCGTCGCGGTTGCGCGGGGTGCCGATGACCGAGAAGTCCGACCGCGGCTTGAGGTCGACCCGGACAGCGCGGTCGGTCGAGCTGGCGGCCCTGGTCGCCAGCTCGCCGTACGTCACCGAGCTGCCGTCGGGCGCGGTGATGACGCCCTCGTGGCTCTGCAGCCGGGCCACCTCCGCGCCGAGCTGGATGGCGGCGGCGTCCAGCAGCGCGCCCTTGGCGATCGCGGCGGCGACGCGCACGGGGGTGTACGTCGAGACCGTGGTGTTGGAGCCACCGGTCAGCTGGTTCATCAGCAGCTCGGGGCGCGCCGGCGCGAGCGTGACCACGACCTTCTCCAGTGGCAGGTCGAGCTCCTCGGCGATGAGCATCGCCGTGGAGGTGGTGATGCCCTGGCCGACCTCCATCCGCGGGATCGCGAACGAGGCGGTGCCGTCCTCGTTGATCGTGACGGTGATGAGGTTCGCGGTGGGCTGGGCGGCGTCGGTCTGCAGGTCCTCGAGGTCGTAGAGCTCGGGGACCTGGACGGCCGAGGGCACCGCGGCGTGCGCGGGCCGGGCCAGACCGAGGTCGGCGGCGGCCACGAGGGTCGCGCCGGCCATGACGTAGCCGAGGAAGCTGCGGCGGCGCAGCGGCATCGGTGCTGCCGGGTCCTGCTGCCTCTCCGTGCGGGCGTCGGGGCGGGCGTGGGGGTGGCGTGTCATGCGTGTTCCTCCAGGAGCATCGAGCCGCGACGCCGGGGCGTCGGGCAGGCTGCTCCCTCCCGCACCCAGCGTGACAGCCGTCACTCCCGGGCGCCATGCCCGCGCCGCCCACCCTCGGGCCCGGCTGGTTGTGCAGAGTGCCCAACGTCTCCGTCAGTCGGAGCCCGTCGTACGACGGGAGCGCAGCGCCAGCGCGAGCTCGAGCGGTGGCACGGTGTCGAAGTCCTCGCGACCGAGCAGCACCGCGACCCGGTGCAGCCGGTTGAGCACCGTGTTGCGGTGGCAGTGCACCCGGGTGGCCGTGTGGGTGGGCGAGCCGCCGGTGGCGACCCACGCGTCCAGGGTCTCCAGCAGCGGGTCGCGCTCGGCCGGCGGGAGGGCCAGCACCGGACCCAGCCACAGGTCGACCAGCCGGGCCGCGACGTCGGGCGCCCGGAGCAGGAGCGCCTCCGGGAGCCGGTCGTCGAAGGCCGCCACACCGGGCTCGCCGGCGAGCGTGCGCAGCGCCAGCGACGCCTGCCGGGTGCCCGCGCCCACCCCGGCCAGGCCCGTCACCGGGGCGGACACCGCCACGGACCCGGCGCCGGACCCCGCCCCGGGCCCCGCGCCGGGTCGCTCCGCGTGCCGGGCCAGGGCCGCGAGCACGGGCCCGGCGGGCCGCCGGCCGAGCGGCACCAGCCCGGCGACGCCGCCGGCGCGGCGCACCCACGCCGAGGGCTGGGGCAGCAGTGCCTCCTCGACGCGCCGCGGGTCCACGCCGTCGGCCAGCACGACGAGGTAGCGGCCCTCGACCGGGACGTCGAGGATCCGGGCGGCCTCGTGGGCGAAGCCGGGCTCGCCGGCCCGGCCGGCCAGCAGCCCCTCCCACAGGCCGGCGCGCAGCTGCTCGTCGGCGCGGACCGCCGCCCGCTCGACGGCGTGGTACTCCGCGGCCACCTGGGCCGAGGTCTCGTCCACGACCTCCCACAGCCGGGTGCCGACCTCGCGGAGCTCGGCCGCGCCCAGGTCGGCCGGCGCCTGGTCGACGAGGTCCTCCCAGATCAGCCGGCCGCCCATCCGGAAGGAGCGCAGCACGTCGTCCAGCGGCAGCCCCTGCTCGGCGCGCCGCCGGCCGGTCGCGCGCGCCGCGTCGTACGCCGGCTCGCCGGGCCCGGGCACCGCCCGCCCGGCGACCGCGTCACCGAGCAGCTCGAGCACCCGGGTGATGTTGTCGCGGCACGACTCGCGCAGGTCCTCCAGCGGCACCACCCGGACCGCCCGGTAGCCGGGGTTGCTGGCGCCGATGGTCTCGACCAGCCGGTCGGTGAGCGCGTCCACCCGGGCGCGCCGGTGGCCCGCCAGGAAGGCCAGGCTCTCGGCGCGCACGCCTGAGAATTCGGAGCCGGCCGGCTCAGAGATTGCCGAGCTGGTGGAGCAGCAGCGCCTCGGCGAGCACGACCCGCTCGAACTCCGCGAGGTGCAGGCCCTCGTTGGCGCCGTGCGCGCGGGTGTCGGGGTCCTCGACGCCGGTGACCAGCACGCTGGCCTGCGGGAACGCCTCGAGGAACTCCGCGATGAACGGGATCGAGCCGCCGACGCCCATGTCGACCGGGGCGGTGCCGTCCCAGGCCTCGGTGAAGGCAGCCCGGGCGACGTCGTACGCCGGCCCGGTGGCGTCGATCGCGGTGGCCTCGCCGGTGTCGACGACCGTGACGCCGAGCGTGGCGCCCCACGGCACGTGGGACTCCAGGTGGGCCTTGAGGCAGGCCAGGGCGTTCTCGGTGGTGTCGCCGGGCGCGATCCGCATGGAGATCTTGGCGCGGGCCGCCGGCACCAGGGTGTTGCTGGCGCCGTCGACCTTGGGCGCGTCCAGGCCGGTGATGCTGATCGAGGGCCTGGTCCACAGCCGCTCGACGGCCGAGCCGTCGCCGATCCACTCGACGCCGGGGGCGGCGCCGGACTCGGCGCGCAGCCGCTCCTCGGGGTACTCCACGTCGGCGGCCGGCCCGCTGTGCAGTCCGGCGACCGCGACGTTGCCGCGGTCGTCGTGCAGGCTCGCGACCACCCGCGAGAGCGTCATCAGCGCGTCCGGCACCAGCCCGCCCCACATGCCGGAGTGCACGGCGTGGGTGAGCGTGCGGACCTCGACGTCGACGCGGACCAGCCCGCGCAGGCTGGTGGTCAGCGCCGGGACGCCGATGTCCCAGTTGCCGGAGTCGGCGATCACGATGACGTCGGCGGCGAGCTCGTCCTGGTGGGCCTTCAGCAGGTCGGGCAGGGTCTCGGAGCCGACCTCCTCCTCGCCCTCGATGAACATCGTGACGCTGACCGGCAGGTCGTCGCCGTGCACGCGCAGCGCGCCGAGGTGGGCGGCGATGCCGGCCTTGTCGTCGGCGGCTCCGCGGGCGAAGAGCCGGCCGTCCCGCTCGGTGGGCTCGAACGGCGGGCTGTCCCAGTCGGCGTGGTCGTTCTCGGGCTGCACGTCGTGGTGGGCGTAGAGCAGCACCGTCGGCGCGCCCTCCGGACCCTGCTTGTGGGCGATCACCGCGGGCGCCCCGCCGTCGTGGCTGACGATCTCCACGCGGTCGAAGCGTTCGGCGCGGAACAGCTCGGCCACCGCCTCCGCGCTGCGCTGCACCTCGGCGCTGCGGGCCGGATCGGCGCTGACCGACTCGATGCGGACCAGGTCCTCGAGGTCCTTGCGGATCCCCGGCAGCACCGCCTGGACCTTGCTCCTGATCTCGGCCGTGGCGTCCTCGCTCGTCATGGCCGCCACCCTAGTGCGGCGGGTCCGGGCGAGGGTCAGGGGTGGGCCAGGGGTGGGCGCCGCGAGGTAGTCCGGGACGCGCGCACCTCACCGCGCCGACCCACCCCGGCGGCCTACCCCAGCGGCAGGTACGGCGTGAGGTCGGCGCGCTCGCCGGAGGCGCGGACCCGGGCGGAGGACGCGGCCGAGGGCCAGGCCAGCGCGCCGGTGGCGAGCGCGATCCAGGTCTCGGCGTCCATCTCGACCACCGCGGGCGGGGTGCCGCGGGTGTGCCGCACGCCCTCGACGACCTGGACCGCGGCGTACGGCGGGACCCGGACCTCGACCGACCGGCCGGGAGCACGGGTCTCCAGCAGCGCCAGGTAGTGCTTGGTGAGCAGCCGCAGGTCGGCCTTGTCGGCACTGGTCGACGCGGCCCGGGCAGCCTCGAGCCGGGCGCGGGCCTCGGCCACGGCGACCGGGTCGGCGGGACGGAGTCGGGCGGGCACGGGACGAGCCTAGGACTTCTCGCCCGGCCCGCCCTCGACGACCTGGGGGTAGGGCTGCAGCACCTGCATCACGACGTACGTGCGCCGCTCGTCGTCGTCCCGGCCGCGGGTCCGGGCGATCCAGCCCTCGACGAGCTGCTGCAGGTCGTCCTGCAGCTCCAGCGCCTCGTCCTTGGTCAGCTTGACCGTCTGGTGCATGACCGTGCGGATGGTCCCGACGTCCTCGGCGCCGTTGATCGCCGTGTCCACCAGCTGGTGGGACCAGTCGGCGGCGCTGCGGCGGAAGACCGCCACGGCCGCCCGACCGCCGGGCTCCTTCTCGAGCTCGTTGAGCCGCACGGTCAGCTCCGCCGCCCGGGTCAGCTTCCACACCCGGTCGCGCCTGTCCCGGGCCTCGCCCGGCGCCTCCTCCACGAGGCCGTACTTGGCCAGCTGGCGCAGGTGGAAGCTCGCCTGGTTGGCGGGGACGTCGAGCTCCCGGGCGACGTCGGCGGCGCGGGCCGGACCGCCGGCCTCGAGCTCGCCGAGGATCCGGGTCCGCACGGGGTGGGCGATCGCGCGGAGCACCCGCGGGTCGTGCACGTACTCGTCAGAGGCCACGTCGGCAGTCTAGCCATTTCCGCAAGAACTATTGCGCAAGTGTTCTTGCGCAACATATGGTGCGGAACATGACCGGCTACCGCGCCCTTGCCCGCAACCGCGACTTCTCCGTGCTCTGGATCGGGGAGACCGTCTCCGCGCTCGGCAGCAGCATGAGCATGTTCGTGTTCCCGCTGCTCGCCTACCAGCTGACCCGCTCCGCGCTGGCCGCCTCGCTCGTCGAGGCGGCGTTCCTCGCCGGGATGGTCGGCTTCCTCCTCCCCGGCGGCGTCTTCGCCGACCGCTACGACCGGCGGCGGATCATGCGCACCGCCAGCGCGGCCGGGCTGGTGCTGTACGCCTCCCTGGCCCTCGCCGGCCTCGCCGGCCACCTGACGATCCCGCACCTCACCGTGGTCGCGTTCCTCACCGGCATCTGCGCCGGCGTGTTCGGCCCGGCCGAGCGGTCGGCGGTGCGCACCGTGGTGCCGACCGAGCAGCTGTCCACCGCGCTGAGCCAGAACCAGGCCCGCCAGCACGTCGCCGAGCTGCTCGGCGGCCCCCTGGGCGGGCTGCTGTACGGCGTGGCCCGCTGGTTGCCGTTCGCTGCCGACGCGGTGAGCTTCGCGTTCTCCTGGCTGATGCTCGGCCGGCTGCGCGCCGACCTCGCACCCGCGCCCCAGGACGGGCCCCGCCGCTCGCCGCAGGAGGACATCGCCGAGGGCGTGCAGTTCATCGCCGGCCGGCCGTTCTTCCGGGTGCTGCTGGCCTGGTCGTCGATGGCCAACCTGACCATCAACGCGGTGTTCTTCGTCGCGATCCTGCGGCTGGTCCGGGCCGGCTTCCACCCGGCCGAGATCGGCGTCGTGTCCACCGCCGCCGGCCTCGGCGGCATCCTCGGCGCGCTCGCCGCCCCGGCGATCATCGACCGGCTCGCGACCGGCCGGCTGACCGTGCTCGTCGCGTGGAGCTTCGTGCCGCTGCTGGTGCCGCTGGTGTTCTGGAACAACCCGCTGGTGGTCGGCGCGGCCCTGTTCACCGGGCTGCTGCTCAACCCCGCCGGCAACGCCGGCATCAGCGCCTACAGCATGGCGCTGACCCCCGAGCCACTCGTGGGCCGGGTCACCTCCGCCACCCAGTTCCTGTCGATGTCGGTCATGCCGCTCTCCCCGGTCGTCGGCGGCCTGCTGCTCAGCACGCTGGGCGGGCCCGCCGCGATCGCCGGGCTGGCCGTCCTCACCGCGGCGGTCGCCCTGGTGCCGACGCTGGCCACCAGCGTCCGGGCGGTGCCGCACCCCCGGGTGTGGCAGGCCGAGCTCGCCGGCGAGCCGGTCGCGGCGGCCGCGGCGGTCGGCAGCGCCTGACCGGCGGGGGTGGCGCGGCTGCCGGGCGGGTCCCGAACAATTGCTCGCAGATGCGACGGTTGCTCATCAGTAGAGGTCCGATCTCCAGACGATCGAGCGCAGGTCGGCGTCCCCCACGCCCCCGTCGTACCGTGGGCGGACCGACGAGGGAGGCGGGGATGGCGGAACGGGTGCTGGTGCTCAACGCCGGCTCGTCCTCGCTGAAGTACCGCGTCGTGGAGCCCGCCTCCGGCCGGGCGCCGGTGCGCGGGATCGTCGAGCGGATCGGCAGCGGCGACGCCCGGCTGACCCACACCGACGCGGGCGGCGAGCGGGAGGCGGCGCTGGACGGGGACGACCACGCGGCCGCGCTGGCCGCGGTCCACGACGCGCTGGTCGGCTCCGGCGTCGCGGAGGGGTCGCTGGTCGCGGTCGGGCACCGGGTGGTCCACGGCGGGGCCCGGCTGACCCGGCCGCACCTGGTCGACGACGGGGTCCTCGCCGACATCGAGCACGCCGCCCGGCTCGCCCCGCTGCACAACCCGCCCGCACTGGAGGGCATCCGCAGCGCGCGGACGACGTACCCCTCGCTGCCGCAGGTCGCCTGCTTCGACACCGGCTTCTTCGCCGACCTGCCGGCCGCGGCGGCGACCTACGCGCTGGACCGGGAGCTCGCCGGGCGCGAGGAGATCCGGAGGTACGGCGCGCACGGGATCAGCCACCAGTACGTCGCCGGCGAGGCCGCCCGCCTCCTCGGCCGGCCGGACGCCCGGCTGGTCACCCTGCACCTCGGGAACGGCGCGTCGGCCGCGGCGGTCAACGCCGGGCGGCCGGTGGAGACCTCGATGGGGCTCACCCCGCTGGAGGGGCTGGTGATGGGCACCCGCGGCGGCGACCTCGACCCGGGGATCCTGCTGCACCTGATGCGGCACGCCGGTCTCGACGCCGAGGAGCTCGACGACCTGCTCGAGCACCGCTCCGGGCTGCAGGGGCTGGCCGGCTGCCACGACTTCCGGGACCTGCTGGCCGCGGTCGACGCGGGCTCGGTGGCCGCGCGGACGGCCTACGACGTCTACTGCCACCGGCTGCGCAAGTACGTCGGCGCCTACACCGCCGTGCTCGGGGGTCTCGACGGCCTGGTGTTCACCGCGGGCGTCGGCGAGCACGTGGCCCGGCTGCGGGCCGACGCGCTGGCGGGGCTCTCCGCGCTCGGCCTCGCGGTGGACCCGGTCCGCAACGCCGCCCCAGGAGACGGTCCGCGCCGGATCTCCCCCGACGACAGCCCGGTCGCGGTCCTCGTCGTACCGACCGACGAGGAGCTGGCGATCGCCCGCGCGGCCGTGGCGGTGCTGGCCGAGAAGTTGTAACGCGCAGTTAGGGGCTCGACCGCGCCGGCCGAACCGGCGGGCAGAGCCCCTAACCCCGCGTTACATGCGACGGGTGGCCCTCACAGCGCGTCGGTGGGGGCCGGGTTGGCGGTGGTCGACGGGGAGCGGCCGCGGCCGGGGGCGGCGAGCTCGCTCCAGCTCCAGGCCCGCACCTCGGGCAGGTCCTCGCCGTGCTCGCGGGTCCACTGCCGGGCACGGCGCCGGGTGTCGCCCATCTGCTGTCGCAGCAGCGCGGCCCGCGAGCCGAGGCCGGGGACCCGGTCGATGACGTCCATGACCAGGTGGTAGCGGTCGACGTCGTTCATCATCACCATGTCGAAGGGCGTGGTCGTGGTGCCCTCCTCCTTGTAGCCGCGCACGTGCAGGTTGTGGTGGTTGGTGCGGCGGTAGGTCAGCCGGTGGATCAGCCACGGGTAGCCGTGGTAGGCGAAGATCACGGGCCGGTCGGCGGTGAAGATCGTGTCGAAGTCGCGGTCGGAGAGGCCGTGCGGGTGCTCCTTCTCGTCCTGCAGCCTCATCAGGTCCACGACGTTGACGAACCGGATCCGCAGCGACGGCAGGTGCTCGCGCAGGATCGAGACCGCCGCCAGCGCCTCCAGCGTGGGCACGTCGCCGGCGCACGCGATCACGACGTCGGGGTCGCCGTCGTCGTTCGAGGCCCAGTCCCAGATCCCGACGCCCCGGGCGCAGTGCAGGTCGGCCTCCTCGGGGCCGAGCCAGTCGAAGACCGGCTGCTTGCCGGCGACGACGACGTTGACGTAGTGCTGGCTGGCCAGGCAGTGCTGCATCGTCGAGAGCAGCGTGTTGGTGTCCGGCGGCAGGTAGACCCGCACCACCTCGGCCTTCTTGTTGACCACGTGGTCGATGAAGCCCGGGTCCTGGTGGGAGAAGCCGTTGTGGTCCTGGCGCCACACGTGCGAGGTGAGCAGGTAGTTCAGGCTCGAGATCGGCGGCCGCCAGGAGAGCCCGCGGGTGGTCTTGAGCCACTTCGCGTGCTGGTTGAACATCGAGTCGATCAGGTGGATGAACGCCTCGTAACAGCTGAACAGCCCGTGCCGCCCGGTGAGCAGGTAGCCCTCGAGCCAGCCCTGGCAGGTGTGCTCCGAGAGGATCTCCATCACCCGCCCCGACCGGGCGAGGTGCTCGTCGATCTCGCGGATCTCGCCCTCGAAGACCTTGTCGGTGACCTCGTAGACGGCGTCCAGCCGGTTGGAGGCGGTCTCGTCGGGCCCGAACAGCCGGAAGTCGGTGGGGTTCTCGCGCACGACGTCGACCAGGTAGCGGCCCAGCACCCGGGTCGGCTCGTGGATCGACCCGCCCGGCTCGGGCACCTCGACGGCGTGGGTGCGGAAGTCCGGCAGCCGCAGCGGCGTGCGCAGCAGGCCGCCGTTGGCGTGCGGGTTCGCGCTCATCCGCCGCGGGCCGTCCGGCGCCAGCGCGCGTACGGCGGGCACCGGGGTGCCGGTGGGCTCGAAGAGCTCCTGCGGGCGGTAGGACCGCAGCCACTGCTCGAGGACCTGCCGGTGCTCGGGGTTCTCGCGGGTCTCGGCGATCGGCACCTGGTGGGAGCGCCAGGTGCCCTCGACCCGGTGGCCGTCCACCTCGACCGGGCCGGTCCACCCCTTGGGGGTCACCAGCAGCACCATCGGCCAGGGCCGCCGCTCGAGGTCGCCGTGCTCGCGCGCGGCCCGCTGGATCTCCCGGATCGTGTCGTGGGCCCGGTCGAGCGCGGCGGCGAGCTGGCGGTGCACGTCGGCGGGTTCGTCCCCCTCGACGGTGAGCACCTCGTGCCCGTAGCCGCGCAGCAGGCTGAGCAGCTCCTCGCGCCGGATCCGCGCGGGCACGGTCGGGTTCGCGATCTTCCAGCCGTTCAGGTGCAGCACCGGCAGCACCGCGCCGTCGTGCACCGGGTCCAGGAACTTGTTCGCGTGCCAGGAGGCCGCCAGCGGGCCGGTCTCGAACTCGCCGTCGCCGACCACCGCGGTCACCAGCAGGTCGGGGTTGTCCAGGGCCGCGCCGTACGCGTGGGAGAGGACGTAGCCGAGCTCGCCGCCCTCGTGGATCGAGCCGGGCGTCTCCGGGGCGACGTGGCTGGGGATGCCGCCCGGGAACGAGAACTGCCGGAACAGCTCGCGCATCCCGTCCCGGTCCCAGGACACGTGCGGGTAGACCTCGCTGTAGGTGCCCTCCAGCCAGGCGTTCGCGACCGCGGCCGGGCCGCCGTGGCCGGGTCCGGCGAGGAAGATCGCGTCGAGGTCGCGCGCGCGGATCAGCCGGTTGAGGTGGGTGTAGACCAGGTTCAGCCCCGGCGTGGTGCCCCAGTGGCCGAGCAACCGGGGCTTGATGTCCTCGGGTGTCAGCCCCCGCTCCAGCAGCGGGTTGTCCAGCAGGTAGATCTGGCCGACCGCGAGGTAGTTCGCGGCCCGCCACCACCGGTCGAGGGCGGCCACCTCGTCGTCGTCGAGCAGCCCTCCGGCCGGTACGCCGGCCCGCGGTGCAGTCGTCATGGTTCCTCCTGGCGTCGTCGGCGACGGCCCGGGACACGGTCGCACGCGGCCGGATCACGGGCAACGGGCCGAAGGTCCGTACCCGCCCCCGACGACGACAGCGGGCCGGCCCGGGTGCCTGCACCCGGACCGGCCCGCCGCCGACGTGCCGCTGCTACTTCACCAGCACCGGCGCGAACGCGTGGCCCTTGACGACGCCGTCGACCGGGCCGAGGACCGCCCCGGTGCGCAGCTGCGCCGCGGTGCGGCCCAGGAACACGACGTGCGACCCGCCACCGCCGCCACCGCCGACCAGGGACACCTCGAGCTCGTCGTTGCGGACCAGCCGGTCCAGCCAGGCGCCCAGCTTGGCCACCGAGCGCGGCGGGCGGCTGTGGCCCAGGCTGTCGCCACCGAGCACCGCCAGGAAGGCGACCTTGCCCGCCAGCCGGTCGGGGACCTGCAGCCGGACCGGGACGGTGTGCTGCTGGCCGCCGCCCGCGAGCACGACCCGCGCGGCCAGCGTGCCGCCGGCGTGGGCGAGCAGCGGGCTGCGCCGGCCGACCGGCACCCACACCCCGTGCTGCCGGGCCTGCAGGCCCGTCACGTGGTAGGTCGGCACCGCCTCGGCGAGGTCGCTGGTGAGGGAGATCGAGTCGATCGTGATGCCCGGCACGTGCGCGAGCCGGTAGACCAGGTCGCCGACCTCGTAGCCGACCCGCCAGGTCAGGTCGTGCTTGGAGGAGAACAGGTTCGAGGAGGACAGCTCGAACGGCGCCCCGTCGGCGTCGGTGCCGGAGACGGTCCAGCTCTGCTCGTCCGAGCCGGTGACCGGGCCGTCGACGACGGCCTGCAGGTCGGCGGCCAGCCCGTAGAACGTGGTGGTCGCCAGCGCGTCGGGGGTGCGCAGCGCGACGTGCGAGACCCCGGTGCGGCTGTGGCCGTCGCGGTTGATCGTCACCGACACCTCGGTGGTCGCCGGGAGGCTGCCCAGGGTGCCGGCGATGCCGGTGCCGCGGTCCTGGGTGATGGTGCCGACGGGCTCGCCGAGGTTCGCGACCTTGAAGCCGGCGACCAGGTCGTCCTGGATGTAGATCGCGTCGGCGGGGTTCAGGCCGAGCGTGGTCGCGCCCCGCCACTCCACCGGGTGGCCGAAGCCCAGCACCCGGTCGCCGCACACCGAGGTGGCGGTCCCGACCGCGGCCATGGTCACGTCGCCGTAGGACAGCGAGGCGGCGAGGTTGCCGCCCGCCACGATCGAGTCGGCGGTGGCGGCGTCGGCCGACGCGCGGCCCACGGCGTACGTCGACCTGGGCAGCCAGCGGTGGCCGGCCGCGTGGCGCTCCGCGGCCGCGAGGCGCGCGGCGCCGACCCCGGCGACGCCCACCGGCATCGCGAGCTGCTGGAAGCCGCCGCTGGCCGCAGCGACGCCCACGTCGGCGCGGCGGGCGATCGTGCGGGCGGTGGCGCCGTCGACGCGGACGGTCTTCGGGGTCTCGGCCAGGTGGTCCTGCATCGCCGAGAACGGCGTGACGCCGGCGACCGTGGAGCCGCCCATGGCCAGGCCGTAGGCGACCGCGCCGATCAGCCGGCCATCGGCGGCGTACACCGGGGAGCCGGACATGCCCTCCCAGATCCCCACCCGGTCGATCTCGGGGGAGCTGAGGCGGACCATCACCATGTCGGTGCCCGGACCGATGCCGTCGTGCAGCACCCCCAGCACCTCGCCGGTGAAGCCCTCCGGTGTGGTGCCGTGGGTCACGGTCAGGCCGGTGACGGCGTCGCCGGCGGCCAGCTGGTCGATCGGGAAGGCCGTCGCGCAGTCACCCGCGGGCGCGGCCGACTGGGCCGGGGCGGTGACGACGGTGGCGCCGCCCAGCCCGACGGCGGCGAGGGCGACGAGGGATGCCAGCGCGTGGGCGCGCGGGCGTGGCAGGGCACGCGACATGAGGGGCCATCACTTCTGCGGAAGGAGCCGCCGCGGCACCCGCGGGGGCGGGCCATGAGTGGGGCCCGCGCGCAATCTAGGTGGTCTGGACCGGAGCCGCCGGGAGTTCGGCACGCCGTTACCGATCCGTGACCTGTGCCGTCCGGTGGGCCCGCCGCGGGTGTGGACCAGGCCCCTCAGGACCGCGCGGGGAGCACGCAGAACTCGTTGCCGGACGGGTCCGCGTAGACCCGCCACGGCAGGTCGCCCCACACCGGGTGGAGCTCGCGGCCGCCGCGCTCGGCGATGCCGGCCGCGACGCGGTCGGGGTCCTCGCCGGCCTCGAGCCGGACGTCGAGGTGCAGCCGGTTCTTGGTCGCCCCCTTGCCGGCCGGCTCGGGGCAAAGGGCGAGCACGGGGCCGCGCCGCGACGGGTGGCGCAGGGACCGGGGCGCCGCCTGGGTCCAGCCGGTCAGCCAGGACCAGAACCCCGCGTCCCGGTCCGGGTCTGCGGAGTCGAGCGGCAGTGCCGCGAGCGGTCCTGCGCCGGCGGCCACCGCTCGCTCCTCCATCACGCAGCAGGGGTTGCCCTCCGGGTCGGCGAGCACCTCCCAGGGCACCTCGCCCTGGCCGATGTCGAGCCGGCGGGCGCCCAGCCCGATCAGCCGCTCGACCTCCTCGGGCCGGCGTGGCCCACCGGCGAGGTCCAGGTGCAGCCGCGGCAGGTCGGTCGGCGGCCCGGCCGGCGACCCGGGGACGCGCTGGAAGCACAGGTCGAGCACCGGCCCGCCCTCGACGGTGAGCCGGGTCTCGAAGCCCTCGGGCTCGTCGGTCAGCCGCTCGCCGCCGACCACCGCCTCCCAGAACCGGCCCAGCCGCTGCGGGTCGACGGCGTCGAAGACGAGGTTCTCCAGGTACATGGCCCCACCGTAGGGGGCGAGCGCCGGGTCAGAGCTGCTCGAGCACCCCCGCGAGCCGGCGCAGCTCCTCGAGGTGCACCTCGGTCAGCGCCCCCAGCACCCGGCGCCCGCGCTCGGTGAGCAGCAGCCGGACCCGACGGTGGTCGTCGGGGTCGCGCACCCGCTCGAGCAGCCCGAGCGCCTGGGTGCGGTCCACGAGCTCGCTGGCGGTGTGGTGCTTGACCAGCAGCGACTCGGCGACGTCCCCGATCGTCGGGGCGGCAGGTCCGGCGTGCCCGCGGATCGCCAGCAGCAGCTGGTGCTGGGCGTGGGTCAGCCCGTGCTCGGCCGCGGCGTCCCGGCTCCAGCTGTCGAAGCGACGCAGCCGGGTCCGGAATGCGAGCAGCAGCTCGTACTGGTTGTCCGTGGGCACGGGACCCATCGTAATATGTCGTGACCCGATTATTTCTCCCCAGGATGACCCATGCCCCCAGCCGTCCGCGACGTCCGACACCTCGGCGACTTCTCCGCGACCCCGCGGATGGTCCTGATCACCGCGCTCGCGGTCCCGATCGGCGCCGTCAGCGCCGGCGTCGCGTGGTGCCTGCTGCGGCTGATCGGCCTGGTCACCAACGCGGTCTTCTACCAGCGGGTCGGGACCGGGCTGGTCGCGCCCGGCGCCGCCGACCACCCGTGGTGGCTGGTGCTGCTCGCGCCGGTCGTGGGCGGCCTGGTGATCGGCCTGATGGCGAGGTACGGCTCGGAGAAGATCCGCGGCCACGGGATGCCCGAGACGATCGAGGCGATCCTGATGAACGGCAGCCGGATCCAGCCGCGGGTCGCGGTCCTCAAGCCGGTCTCGGCCGCGATCGCGATCGGCACCGGCGGCCCGTTCGGCGCCGAGGGACCGATCATCGCCACCGGCGGCTCGATCGGCTCGCTGTTCGCCCAGCTCCTGCACCTCACCGCCGACGAGCGGAAGGTGCTGCTGGTCTCCGGCGCCACCGCGGGGATGGCCGCCACCTTCAACGCGCCGCTCGCCTCGCTCGCGCTGGCGGTCGAGCTGCTGCTCTTCGAGTGGCGCCCGCGCAGCCTGGTGCCGGTCGCCGCGGCCGTCTCGGTGGCCAGCGTGCTGCGCCGGCCGCTGCTCGGCTCCGGCGCCCTGTTCCCCGCCGCCGGGCACCTGCACGTCACGACCTCGACGTACCTGCTCTGCGTGGTCTCCGGGCTGGTCTCCGCGCTGCTCGCCGTGGTCGCGACCGGGCTGGTGTACGCCTCGGAGGATGTCTTCCACAAGCTGCCGATCCACTGGATGTGGTGGCCGGCGATCGGCGGCCTGGTCATCGGGGTCGGCGGCCTGTTCGTGCCGCAGGCGCTCGGCGTCGGCTACGACGTGATCGGCGCGGAGCTGGACGGGTCGCTCGGCCTCGGCCTGGTCGCCGGGATCCTCGTCGTGAAGACCTTGATCTGGGGCCTGTCCCTCGGCTCGGGGACCTCGGGCGGGGTGCTGGCGCCGGTGTTCATGATCGGCGGCGCGCTGGGCACCCTGGAGGGGCACCTGTTCCCCGCCGTCGGCCCCGGCTTCTGGGCGCTGATCGGCCTCGCCGGCGTGCTCGGCGGCGTGATGCGCTCGCCGTTCACCGGGGTCATCTTCGCCCTCGAGCTCACCCAGAGGTTCGACGCGCTGCTGCCGCTGGTGATCGGCTGCACCACGGCGTTCGCGGTCTCGGTGCTGCTGCTCAAGCGGTCGGTGCTGACCGAGAAGATCGCCCGCCGCGGCTACCACCTCACCCGGGAGTACGACGTGGACCCGCTCGAGGTGCTGTTCGTCTCCGAGGTGATGTCCGACGACGTGCTGGAGCTGCGCTGTGACCTCGACGTCGCCGCGGCGCACTCCGCCCTGGGCGACCCGGCCGACGACTCCTCCGACCGGCGCCAGCAGCTCTACCCGGTGGTCACCGACGGCGGCGCCCTGCTCGGCCTGGTCACCCGCGGCGACCTGTTCGGGGCCGGTGCGGCGGGCCGGGGCACCACCCCCGTCAAGGAGCTGCTGACCCGCGACCCGGTGCTGACCCACGGCGACCAGACGCTGCGGCACGCCGCCGAGACCATGGCGGTGCACGGCGTCACCACGCTGCCGGTGGTCGACCGGGACGACCCGGCCCGGCTGATCGGCCTGGTCTCGCTGCCCCAGCTGCTCGCCGCCCGTCGCCTCGACCAGCAGGAGGCACGGGAGCGCGAGCGGGTGCTGCGGGTCCGACTGCTCGCGCCCGCGGGTCGCTGAGGGCCCGGTCGCCGAGGCCCCGGCCGCAGCGGCCCTGCGACGGCGTCGCGGCGACGTTGCGGCGACCCCGGGCGGATCAGCGGCCGGTCACGCAGAGGCGAACGACCCCGCCAGGTCCCGCGGGAGGCAGAGCGCGGCGCGCAGGCCGGACGGGTGCCGGGTCGAGAGCGTGAGCCGGCCGCCGTGCGCGGTCGCCACGGTCTTGGCGACCGCCAGGCCCAGGCCGCGGCCACCCACGTCCTGGCGCGGGTGGTGGCCGCGCTCGAAGGGCTGCAGCAGCCGGTCCCGGTCCTGCGGCGCGATCCCGTCGCCCTCGTCGGCCACCACGACCTGCACCGAGTCGGGGTCGGCGTCGACCTCGACGTACACCCGGGAGCCGGACGGGGCGTAGGTCACCGCGTTGTCCAGCAGCGCCCGGACCGCGCGCTGGGCACGGGCGGCGTCGATGACCACCTCGGGGCCGCGCGCCGGACAGCCGACGATGGCCAGGCCGCGCGCCCGGGCCCGGTCCTGCCAGCGGTCCACCTCCTCGCAGACCAGCCGGCCCAGGTCGCAGGGGCCGCAGGTCAGCCGCGACTGCAGGTCGAGGTCGACCAGCTCGGTCACGGTCTGCAGGAGGGTCGCGACCCGGGCACCGGCCTCGGACACCGCCGCGAGCGAGCGGCGCAGGTCCTCCGGCACCTCCTCGGCGCAGTCCTCCAGCAGCTCGGTGTGCCCCACCAGCGAGGTGAGCGGGGTGCGCAGCTGGTGGTTGATCGTGGAGACCAGGCGGTCGCGCAGCTCGTTCTGCTGGCGCACCGCGGCCCACTCGGCGCTCACGTCCTGGACCAGGACGATGGCCCCGCGGAGCACGCCGGCGTCGTCGCGCACCGGCGCGGCGTTGCAGCGCAGGTGCACCAGCCCGCCGCCGGAGCCCCGGGCGCAGATCACCGCGTCGCGCACGGTCTCGCCGTGGCGGGCCCGCATCAGCGGGATCTCCTCGGGGGACAGCCGGCGCTCGCCGGCGGCGTCGTACAGGCCGAAGCCGTCGACCAGCTGGTGCTCGGCGAACGGCCGGAACTCGAGGCCGAGCAGCCGCTCGAGGCCCGGGCTCAGCATGGTCAGCCGGCCGCCACGGTTGCAGGCCGCGATGCCGACGTCGGTCTGGGTGATGAGCGTCCGCAGCTGGATGCCCTCCAGCGAGTGCATGGACCACCTCGGTTCGGTGCCGGGGCGACGTCCTCCCGAATGGCGACGCCCGCTGCCAGCGCAGGGTATCGGCCGGCTGGCCCCAGCCTTGGGGTTGCACCACCAATTCCGGTGACGTGGGTCGCGAGCCCGGAGGCGGGCCCCGAGGCCCGCCGTACCCTCGACCGCGTGAGCGCGAGCAACGACCGGTCGGCCCCCACCCGCGTGGGGGTGGTGGGCGCCGGCATCCTCGGTCTGGCGGTGGCCCGCCGGCTGCTGGAGCTGCGGCCGGGGGCCGAGGTCACCGTCTTCGACAAGGAGTCCTCCGTCGGCGTCCACCAGACCGGCCACAACAGCGGCGTGGTGCACGCCGGGCTGTACTACCCGCGCGACTCGCTCAAGGCGACACTGTGCCGCCGCGGCGTGGGGTTGCTGCGGGACTACTGCCACGAGCGCGAGATCCCCTATGTCGAGTGCGGCAAGACCGTCGTCGCGGTCACCGCCGACGAGGTGCCGCGGCTGCGCGACATCGAGGAGCGCGCCCGCCACAACGGTGTGCCCGGCCTGCGCCGGCTGAGCCCCTCGGAGATCCGCGACCTCGAGCCGCACGTGACCGGCGTGGCCGGGCTGCACTCGCCGACCACCGCGATCGTGGACTTCGTCGCGGTCGCCCGGGCGTACGCCGAGGACGTGGTCGCCGCCGGCGGCACCCTGCGGCTCGGCGCCGCCGTCGACCGGATCGACCGGGCGGGCGACCTGGTGCACGTCCACGCCGACGGTGAGCGGCGACCCTTCGACCACGTGGTCATCTGCGCGGGGCTGCAGTCGGACCGGGTGGCCCGGCTCGCCGGCGACGACGCCGAGCCGGCGATCGTGCCGTTCCGCGGGGAGTACCTCACCGTGCGGCCCGAGCGCACCCACCTCGTGCGCGGGCTCGTCTACCCGGTGCCCGACCCGCGCTACCCGTTCCTCGGCGTGCACTTCACCCGCCGGATCGACGGCCGGCTCGACGTCGGCCCGAACGCCGTGCTGGCCGGCGCCCGCGAGGGCTACCGGCGCTCCTCGCTGCGGCCGCGCGAGCTCGCCGAGACCCTCGCGTTCCCGGGGTTCCGGCACCTCGCCCGCCAGCACTGGCGGATGGGCGCCACCGAGATGCGTGGCTCGCTGTCGCGCCGGGCGTTCGTCGCCGCGGCGCGTCGCTACGTGCCGGAGCTCGGCGTCGCCGACATCGACGGCCGGCACGCCGGCGTCCGCGCCCAGGCGCTGGACCGCGACGGCAGCCTGGTCGACGACTTCCGGATCAGTCGACTCGGCCCGGTCACCGCGGTCCGCAACGCCCCCTCCCCCGGCGCCACCTCGTCGCTGGCGATCGCCGAGCACCTCTGCGAAGGCCTCCTCTGACGCCGAGTCGGCGCTCGTTGACACCCCAGGCCCTGCCGAGTCGACGCTCGTTGACACCCCAGGCCCTGCCGAGTCGGCGCTCGTTGACGCAGTACGCCGGATTCCGGTCAACCAGCGCCGACTCGGCGTCCTCCACCGGTCAACAAGCGCCGACTCGGCGTCAGGCGATGGTGTCGAGGATCGCCACGGTCCGTGCCCAGGCGGGCGAGGCGGCGTCGATGAGCACGAAGTGGTCGCCGTCCACCGCCACCAGCTCGGCCCGGGCACCGGCGGCGGTCGCGGCGGCGACGTACCCCTGCGACTGCGAGATCGGTACGACGTCGTCCGCCCGCCCGTGCACGCACCACAGCGGCACGTCGAGCGGCACCTGCCGGGCCGGGTCGACCGGGTCGTCGGCGGGGCCGGGCGGGTGGCCGAGGAACGCCTCGACCGCACCGTTGCCGAGGTACTCCTCGGAGGCGGCACGCAGGTCGAGCACGCCCGCCTGCGAGACCACGTGGGTGAGCGGCACGCCCGAGGCCCACCGCTCGAAGCGACCCCGCGAGGCGGCCCAGGCCGCGAGGTGGCCACCCGCGGAGTGGCCCAGCGCGACCACCGTGGACAGGTCGAGGTCCAGGTGGGCCAGCCGGTCGATCCCGGCCGCGACGTCGTCGAGGGTGGCCGGGACACCCCCACCCGCCCCGTGACCGGTCGCGCCGGCAGGGCCGACCCGGCGGTACTCCAGGTTCCAGGCCGCCCAGCCTCGTGCCACCAGGTCCGCCGCGAGCGGCCGCCCCAGATCCAGGTCGTAGGCGGCCCGCCAGAACCCGCCATGGATCACCACGACCACGCCGCGCGGCGTGCCCTCGGGCAGCGTGAGCTCGCCGTACTGGCTGGGGTCGTCGCCGTAGCTGATCGTCCGCCGGCCGGTCACCGCCGCGTCCTCGCAACCGGACCCGAGGCCGAGCGCGGCCAGCGCCGTGACCGTGAGCAGGGTCCGGCGGTGCACGCGGCGGTGCACGCGGGACTCACGCGAGCGCGGCAGGCAGGGTCGCGGCCCAGGCCTCGCGCAGCTCGGCCAGCGGCACCTCGAACTGGCCGTCGACGACCAGCGCGTCGCCGCCGGTGACGCCGAGCCGGGTGAGCGGTACGCCGTGCCGCGCGGCCAGGTCGGCCAGCGCCTGCTCGTCGGCGGCCGGCGCCGTGACCAGCACCCTGCCGGCCGACTCGGCGAACAGGTCGAGGAACGCGTCGCCGGGCAGCGTCGACGGTGGCGCCGACGTCGTGGCGCAGCGCCGACTCGACCAGGGCCTGGCCCAGGCCGCCCTCGGAGAGGTCGTGGGCGCTGGTGAGCAGCCCGACCCCGTCGCGCAGCAGCCCGGCGAGGGCCCGCTCGCGGGCGAGGTCGACCCTCGGGGGCCGGCCGCCGAGATGGCCGTGCACGACGTGCGCCCACTCCGAGCCGGAGAGCTCCTCGCGGGTCTCGCCGAGCAGGAACACCGCGTCGCCGGTCGCCGCCCAGGCCGAGGGGGTACGCCGGGTGACGTCCTCGATCACGCCGAGCACCGCCACCACCGGGGTCGGCAGGATCGCGGTCTCGCCGGTCTGGTTGTAGAGGCTGACGTTGCCGCCGGTGACCGGGGTGCCCAGCTCCAGGCAGCCGTCCTTCAGGCCGCGGCAGGCCTCGGCGAACTGCCACATCACGGCGGGGTCCTCCGGCGAGCCGAAGTTCAGGCAGTCGGAGATCGCCAGCGGGGTGGCGCCGCCGGTGGCCACGTTGCGGTAGGACTCGGCCAGGGCCAGCTGCGCCCCGGCGTACGGGTCGAGCTTCGCGAAGCGGCCGTTGCAGTCGGTCGAGACCGCGACCCCGAGGTTGCTCTCCTCGTCGACGCGCACCATGCCGCTGTCGGAGGGCTGGGCGAGGACCGTGTTGCCGCGCACGTAGCGGTCGTACTGGTCGGTGATCCACGACTTGTCGCACAGGTTCGGGCTGGCCGCCAGGCGCAGCAGCGTGTCGCGGAGCTCGGCGCCGGTCGTCGGGCGCGGCAGCCGCTCGGCGCCGTCGGCCTGCAGGTCGTCCTGCCAGTCCGGGCGGGCGAAGGGGCGCTGGTACGTCGGGCCCTCGTGCGCGACCGTGCGCGGCGGCACGTCGACGACCCGCTCGCCGTGCCAGTCGATGTGCAGGCGGCCGGTGTCGGTGACCTCGCCGACCACGGTGGCGTCGACGTCCCACTTGGCGCAGACCGCCAGGAACGCCTCGACGTCGCCGGGCTCGACGACCGCCATCATCCGCTCCTGTGACTCGCTCATCAAGATCTCCTCGGGCGCCAGCGTGGAGTCACGCAGCGGGACCCGGTCGAGCTCGACGTGCATGCCGCCGTCGCCGGCGCTGGCCAGCTCGGAGGTGGCACAGGACAGGCCGGCGCCGCCGAGGTCCTGGATGCCGGCGACCAGGCCGGCGGCGAAGAGCTCCAGCGTGCACTCGATGAGCAGCTTCTCCATGAACGGGTCGCCGACCTGCACGCTGGGGCGCTTGGCCGGGCCCGAGTCCTCGAAGGTCTCGCTGGCGAGGATCGAGACGCCGCCGATGCCGTCGCCGCCGGTCCGGGCGCCGTAGAGGATGACCTGGTTGCCGGCCCCGCTGGCCTTGGCCAGGTGGAGGTCCTCGTGCCGGAGCACGCCGACGCACAGCGCGTTGACGAGCGGGTTGCCGAGGTAGGTCTCGTCGAAGACCGCCTCGCCGCCGATGTTGGGCAGGCCCAGGCAGTTGCCGTAGTGCCCCACCCCTTCGACGATGCCGGGCAGGACCCGGTGCGTGTCGGCGGCGTCGAGCGGGCCGAAGCGGAGCGGGTCCATGACCGCGACCGGGCGGGCGCCCATCGCGAGGATGTCGCGGACGATGCCGCCGATGCCGGTCGCGGCGCCCTGGTGCGGCTCGACGTACGACGGGTGGTTGTGGCTCTCGACCTTGAACGTCACCGCGTAGCCCTGGCCGACGTCGATCACCCCGGCGTTCTCGCCGATGCCGGCCAGCATCTTGCCCGAGCGGCCCTCCGCGGCGAGCTGGTCGGCGAGCTCGCCGAACTGCTTGAGGTGGACCTTGCTGCTCTTGTAGGAGCAGTGCTCGCTCCACATCACCGAGTACATCGCCAGCTCGCTGCTGGTCGGCCGGCGGCCGAGGATCTCGCGGATCCGTTGGTACTCGTCGGCCTTCAGGCCCAGGTCGGCCCACGGCTGCTCGCGGTGCGGGTCGTCCTTGGCGACGGCGACGGTGTCCAGGGCGGTCTTGACGGGCGGGGGCGTCGTCTCGGGCACGGCCTCAATCTACCGGCGGCTCGCTCGAGGCCCGCTTGCGGCCCACCGGGTCTCGACACGCTCCGTCCCGGCTTCGCAGGCTCAGCCGGGGTCGCTGCTCGACCACCGACGGATTGCCCGCGCGAAGATCTTGAACTGTATTCACCCCGACGCTGGACGTTGGCCAGCGGATACGCCTGATCCGAGGACCCGCGGAATCACGCCAACGGTGTTGGGCTGGTTGACCACCACACGGGTGCTCGAGGCGCCGATCTCGGTCCGAAGCCAGAAGAGAACGACTGAAGGGCTGAACTTGTAGCCACAACATTGGCTTCGCCTGGTGCGAAATTGAGCGTCATCTGAGTTGCTACTCCCTCCACGACCTGCCCCCTCGGGAGGTCGGCGCGCAATCTCAACATCCTCAAGAGCCCCACAAGGGGAAAACTTGAACTTTCATCACGCCCCCGCCTCAAAAACATGGTCGGCAATTGTTCATTGCGCGACACCCGAAGGTAAACTTCAGCGAAGCAGGCCGTCGGCGACGACCTCGAGCAGCGGGCGGACGGTGCTGAGCGGCTGGTCGGCGTTGTCCGCGACGGTCGCCACGCCGCCGACGAGCTTGCACACCGCGACGGCGTCGACGTCGGGGCGCAGCGCGCCGTCGGCATCGAGCCGGTCCATCACCCGCTGGCTGGCCTGCGCCAGCACCTGGCACTTGCCCATGATCGGGGACTCGGGGTCGCCCATCGCCGAGGTGATCTTGGCGGGGCCGCCCTTGTGCAGCGAGATCAGCCCCGCGTAGGTCTCCAGCCACGCCACCAGCAGGTCGCGGTCGGACCCCTCGAAGGCCAGCGTCTTCTCGGTCGCCTCGTTCACCCGGTCCACCCAGCTCTGCATGATCGCGTCGAGCAGCGCGTCCCGGGTCGGGAAGTGGCGGTAGAGCGTGCCGGCTCCGACACCGGCCCGCCGGGCGACCTCGTCGAGCGGGGCGTCGTACCCCTTCTCCCGGAAGACCTCGCGGGCGACGTCGACGATCCGGTCGCGATTGCGCTTGGCGTCAGCGCGCACAGAACACCCCTTGCTAACCGGAGACACTCTCCGCTACTGTTGATCCAGAACCGGAGTCATTCTCCGCTAAGTCTACGTCGGTCGGCAAGACCAGAAACAGGACTGACCCACCATGCCACTCTCCATGCTCTCCCCTGCCCGCAAGCGGGCCCGCGACCTCCCCTCCGACCTCCCGACGGACGCCGGCCGCGCCGCGACCGGCATCGCCATCGTGCTGCTCGCCCAGCTGATGCTCGTGCTCGACGCCACCGTCGTGAACGTCGCGCTCCCCCGCATCGACGCCGACCTCGGGTTCGGCCCCGCCTCGCTGTCCTGGGTGCTCAACGGCTACACGCTCGCGTTCGGCGGCCTGCTGCTGCTCGGCGGCCGACTGGGCGACGTGCGCGGCCGGCTGCGCATGTTCCAGATCGGGCTCACCGTGTTCACGCTGTTCTCGTTCCTCGGGGGGCTGGCCCAGACGCCGACCGAGCTGGTGCTGGCCCGCGCCCTCCAGGGGTCCGGCGCCGCGATGGCCGCGCCGAGCGTGCTCGCACTGCTGACCACCAGCGCCCCCGACCAGGCCGCCCGCAACCGGGCGCTGGCGCTCTTCGGCGCGGTCTCGTCGGCCGGCGCCTCGCTCGGCCTGCTGCTCGGCGGCGTGGTCACCGACCTCGGCTCGTGGCGCTGGACGCTGTTCATCAACGTGCCGATCGGCCTGGCCGTGCTCGCACTGGTGCCGCGGTTCGTGGCCGAGACCCCGCGCCGGCCGGGCCGCTTCGACCTCGTCGGCGCACTGACCGCCACGCTCGGCGCGGTCGCGATCGTCTGGTCGTTCATCGGCACCCCGGAGCACGGCTGGCTCTCCGGCCGCACGCTCGCCGGCTTCGCCGCCGGCCTGGTGCTGCTCGCCGTGCTGGCCCGCACCGAGGTCCGACACCCCCACCCGCTGGTCCAGCCACACCTGCTGCGCAACCGCGAGCGGGTCGTCGCACTCATGGCGATGGCGCTGGTGATCGGCGCCAACCTGTCGATGTTCTTCCTCGTCGTGCAGTACGACGAGCTGGTCCTCGGCTTCGGCCCCTTCGAGACCGGGCTGGCGTTCCTGCCCTTCAGCCTCGGCGTCTTCGCGATGTCGCGGGTGACCCCGTGGCTGATCGGCCGGGTCGGCGCGCGCCGGATGATCCTCACCGGCACCGCGGCCCTGGTGGTCGGGTACGCCTGGCTCAGCGGCCTGACCGCCACCGACGGCTACCTCGGCTCGGTCTTCGGCCCGGTGCTGATCGCCGGCCTGTCCACCGGACTGGTGTTCATGCCGATCACCGCGACCGTGCTCTCCGGCGTCGAGCCCGAGCACGCCGGGTCCGCCTCCGGACTGCTGCAGACCACCCAGCAGCTCGGTGCCGCGGTCGGCGTCGCCGCGATCGTGTCGGTGTACGCCACCGGCGCGGTGCCCGGCCAGTTCGTGCCGGGCGTGCGGGCGGCGTTCCTCACCTCGGCCGGGTTCTCCCTGGTCGCGTTCCTCGTGACGGCGGTCGCCCTGCGGCCGCGGCGGGCCCCGGCCCCGGTCGCCGCGCTCGAGCCCGAGGAGGTCCCGGTCGCCGACGCGGCCTGACCCCTCGCCCGACCGGTCGTTGAGTTGGGCCTCCCCGGCCGTCGAGTTGGGCCTCCCCGCGCGGGGAGGCCCAACTCGGCGCACGGGGAGGCCCAACTCAACGGGGCCACGAATTACAGATCTGTAGTTGTCTGCAACTGCTGTGACGGTTGTGATTCCTGAGGTTATGGTGAACCGCCCTCCGCCCCTGCACCACGGGAGTCCCCCATGTTCCGACCGGCCCGACGGACCGGCCGCGCCCCGGTCCTGAGCCTCGTCACCGGCCTGCTGGCCGCCCTCGCCACCGTCGCCGTCGTCACGACCTCGGCCCCGGGCGCGAGCGCGCGCGAGGGCAACCCGGTCACGCCGGGCGACTTCACCGGCTACGGCTTCGACCAGTGCCAGGCCCCGTCGCAGCACACGATGAACCAGTGGCGGCGACACTCGCCGTTCTGGGGGGTCGGCATCTACATCTCCGGGGACTCCCGGGCCTGCCGCGACCAGACCTACCTGAGCGCGGGCTGGGTCAGCACCCAGCTGGCGAAGGGCTGGCGGCTGCTGCCGATCACGCTGGGC
The DNA here is from genome assembly GCA_963826155.1 of uncultured Actinomycetota bacterium. GTDB lineage: Bacteria > Actinomycetota > Actinomycetes > Propionibacteriales > Nocardioidaceae > Nocardioides. The sequence goes on from CAWGVX010000002.1 coordinate 3,412,910, forward strand.
CCGCAGGCGTCGTGCCAGCCGCGGTTCCCGCGGTACGGCGACGACAAGACGATCAACCCCAAGCTCGGGAAGCACAAGAACTACCTGCCCGCCCGCCGCCAGGGCAAGGCCGAGGCCAGCAAGACCGTGACCACCGCCAAGGCGCTCGGGATCGTGCCCGGCAGCACCATGTTCTACGACCTCGAGGGCTTCGACCTCGGCAACACCGCCTGCCGCGAGTCCGCGCTGGCCTTCCTGTCCGCGTGGACCAACCAGATCCACGCGCTCGGCTACGTCTCCGGCGTCTACTCCAGCGCCGGCTCCGGCATCAAGATGCTCGACGACGCGCGGGTGCAGCGCCCCGGCCAGTTCACGCTCCCCGACCAGATCTGGATCGCCCGCTGGGACGGCCACGCGGACACCTCCACGTCCTACATCCGCTCCGACGGCTGGATGCCGCACGCGCGGGTGAAGCAGTACCAGGGCGGCCACGACGAGACCTGGGGCCGCGCCCGGGTCAACATCGACCGCAACTTCCTCGACCTGGGCCGCGGCTCGGTCGCCCCGCGGGAGGCGCACTGCCCGAAGACGGTCGTCAACCACCGCGACTACCCGAAGCTGCACCCGGCCACCGACAGCTACACCCCCGCCCGGATGCTGGTGAAGACGCTGCAGTGCCTGCTGCAGGAGCACGACGCCTACGGCGGCAAGGTCTCGGGCACGTACGACGCCAAGACCGCCGCGGCCGCCCAGGCCTGGCAGACCGCCCACGGACTCACCGCCGGGCGGGCCTGGACCCGGCGCAGCTGGATGACGCTGCTGGCCGACGGTGGCAGCCCGCTGGTGAAGTTCGGCTCCGCGAGCAGCGACGTACGCCGGCTGCAGCGGACCCTCAACGCGGCGTACCGCCGGACCCAGCTGAAGGTCAGCGGCGTCCTCGACACGGACACCCAGTCGGCGCTGCGCGGCTACCAGGACCGGGTCGGGCTGCGGGTCGACGGCATCGCCGCCGGTCCCACGTGGTCGGCGATGCGGGCCGCGAAGCGCTGAGTCGGGCTGGTCGGCTGAGTCGGGGCCGGGCTCAGCCCGCAGGCGGCCCGGCCACCAGCGCCACGCCGGTGAGCACGGCCACCGCGACCAGGCCGGCCAGCGCACCCCGGGCCGGGTTGCGCAGCAGCCAGGCGGCCGCCCGCTCGAGCAGGGACGCCGGCGCCGCCGAGCGCAGCCGCCAGTGCTCCCCCAGGGCGCCGCGCGCCTCGGCGTACCGGTCGAACCACACGGTCGCGAACGGCGGGATCGAGCAGGCCAGCCCCAGCAGCACCCGGCCGCGGGACCAGCGCTGGTCGACGCCGACGAGCAGGGTCACCAGGCAGTAGCCGATGAACACGATGCCGTGGACCATGCCGAAGACACGGACGCCCAGGTCGGTGGTGCCGGTGCCGTACTTCAGGACCATGCCGAAGAGCAGCAGCGCCCAGGTGACCGCCTCGGCGACGGCGACCCGGCGGAACAGGCCGCGCGGGTGGAGCCGGGCGGCACTCATGCGAGGACGGCCGCGGCGAGCGAGGTGAAGAAGCCCAGCCCGTCGGTGCCGGACCCGGTCAGCTCCTCGACCGAGTGCTCGGGGTGCGGCATCAGGCCGACGACGTTGCCGCCCTCGTTGGTGATGCCGGCGATGTCACGCATCGAGCCGTTGGGGTTGCCGCCGAGGTAGCGGGCGACCACGCGGCCCTCGCCCTCCAGCCGGTCCAGGGTCTCGCCGTCGGCGACGAAGCCGCCCTCGCCGTTCTTGAGCACGATGGTGACCTCGGCGCCCTCGTCGTACGACGAGGTCCAGGCGGTGCGGTTGCTCTCGATCCGCAGCCGCTGGTCGCGGCAGACGAACTTGCGGTGGTCGTTGCGGATCAGCGCACCCGGCAGCAGGTGGGACTCGCAGAGGATCTGGAAGCCGTTGCAGATGCCGAGCACCGGCATGCCGCGGCGGGCCGCCTCGATCACCTCGGTCATCACCGGGGAGAAGCGGGAGATCGCGCCGCAGCGCAGGTAGTCGCCGTAGGAGAAGCCGCCCGGCAGGACCACCGCGTCGACGCCGCCCAGGTCGTGGTCGCCGTGCCACAGCGCGACGCCCTCGTGGCCGCCGAGCTCGACGGCGCGCCGGGCGTCGACGTCGTCGAGGGAGCCCGGGAACGTGACGACGCCGACCCTCACGCGCCCGCCCCCGGGACCGGCGCGACCGGGGTCTCCACGGAGACCGTGAAGTCCTCGATCACCGGGTTGGACAGCAGCGTCTCGGCCATCTGGCGGACCTCGGCGAGGACCTCCTCGGTCAGCTCGCCGTCGACCTCGAGCTCGAAGCGCTTGCCCTGGCGGACATCGGTGACGCCGGAGAACCCGAGCCGCGGCAGGGCGCCGAGGACGGCCTTCCCCTGGGGGTCGAGGATCTCGGGCTTGGGCATGACGTCGACGACGACTCGGGGCACGGAGGGCTCCTGGGGCACCAGAGGGGGGCAATGCGGCACCGAGTCTAACGGGACCTTCGCCTCCCGGTCCCCGCCGGTCCGTTCCGGCAGACTGGGGGCATGAGCATGCCCTCGGCCTTCCCGCGCCAGCAACCGATGAAGCTGCAGTTCCCGCAGTCGCTGGCGGTGTACGACGACTACGAGGCCGCCCAGCGGGCCGTGGACTTCCTCTCCGACAACAAGTTCCCGGTCGAGCAGTGCATGATCGTCGGCACCGACCTCAAGCGGATCGAGCGGATCACCGGCCGCCTCACCACCGGCCGGGTCGCGGTCGGCGGCCTGCTCTCCGGGGTGTGGCTGGGCCTGTTCGTCGGGCTGATCTTCGCGCTCTTCGACACCGGCACCAGCGCGGTCGCCGTGGTGCTCTCGACGATGGTCTTCGGTGCGCTGTTCGGGCTCATCTGGGCGCTGGCCGGCTACGCCGCCACCCGCGGCCACCGCGACTTCTCCTCGGTCACCTCGGTCATCGCCACCAAGTACGAGGTGCTCGTCGAGCACAAGGTCGCCCAGCAGGCCCGGGAGATGCTCGCCAGGCTGCCCGGTGCGATGCCGAACCCGTTCGCCTGAGCCGGCTGGCGGCTGCGGACCAGCCCACCTCGGGCGCCGTGGGCGATGGCTTCACCTAGGTATGTCGGGCAAGGGTCACTTCCCGCCTCGAACTCGACGAGGGAAGTGACACCTCGGCGACATACCTAGGTGAAACCGTGGCGGCGCGACCCGGCCTCGCCGGCTCGGTCACGACAGCTCGCGCTTGAGGATCTTCCCGGTCGCGGTCATGGGCAGCGAGTCGACGACCTCGACCAGGCGCGGGTACTTGTAGTTCGCCATCTGCTCCCTGCCCCAGGCGACCAGCTCCTCGGCCGTCGCGGTGGCCCCCGGCTCGAGGATGACGAACGCCTTGATCTCCTCGCCGTGGCTCTCGTGCGGCACGCCGATGACCGCGGCCAGCGAGACGGCGGGGTGGGTCATCAGGACCTCCTCGATCTCGCGGGGGTACACGTTGAAGCCGCCGCGGATGATCATGTCCTTGGACCGGTCGACGATGTAGTACCAGCCGTCGGCGTCGCGGCGGCCGAGGTCGCCGGAGCGGAACCAGCCGTCGCGCATCACCTCCGCGGTGGCCTCGGGCCGGTCGTGGTAGCCCTTCATGATGTTGTGGCCCCTGATCGCGATCTCCCCGACCGCGGTCCTGCCGTCCGCCTCGAGCTCGCCGGGCACCTCGTCCCAGGTGCCGGGCTGGAGCAGCGTCATCTCGACGCCCGGGATCGGCTTGCCGATCGAGCCCACGCGGACCTCCTCGCCCTGCGGCGAGAAGCTCGCCACCGGCGAGGTCTCCGAGAGGCCGTACCCCTCCAGGATCGTGACGCCGAACTTCCGCTGGAACTCCTTGTGCACCTCCACCGGCAGCGCGGCCCCGCCCGCCGCCGCCACGCGCAGGTTGCGGGCGAGCTCCTCGACGTCGACACCGCCCGAGGCCCGGACCTCCTCCAGCGCGCCGAGCAGGCCCCAGTACATCGTCGGCACGCCGGCGAAGTAGGTGACCTTCTCCCTGCCCATCAGCTGCAGGGCGGCCTTCGCCTCGAAGCGGGGGAGCATCACGACGGTCCCGCCGAAGGCGAACGCGCCGTTCTGGATGCAGGTCTGCCCGAAGGAGTGGAACAGCGGCAGCACGCACAGGAAGGTGTCGGGGCTCTCGGCGGACGCTCCGAAGAGCTCCTCGCCCACGAGCGCGTTGTCGCGCATGTTGCGGTGCCGCAGCTCGGCGCCCTTGGGCTGCCCGGTGGTGCCGGAGGTGTAGAGGATGACCGCGGTGTCGTCCTCGTCGGTCGCCACGGTCTCGAACGTCGGGGGCTGGTCGGCCATCCCCGCCCCCAGCGTCTCGGTGCCGTCGATCGGCGAGGCGCCGGCGGGGTCGGCGGTGATCACGAAGAAGTGCTCACACCCCGGCGCGTCGGAGAACCCGGCGTACCCCTCCTTGGCCATCGGCAGGTCCGCGGTGCCCTCGAAGCACAGGTAGGCCTTCGCGCCCGAGTCGTCGAGGTGGTAGGCGATCTCGCGGCCCTTCAGCAGCACGTTCAGCGGCACCACGGTCGCGCCGGCCTTGAGGATCCCGAAGTAGGCGATCGTGAAGTACGGCAGGTTCGGGCAGCTCAGCGCCACCTTGTCCCCGGGCCGGATGCCCCGCGCGGTCAGCAGCTGGGCGACCTGGTTCGCGGCCGCGTCGACCTGGGTGTAGGTCAGGCGGGTGTCCCCCAGGACCACGGCCTCCCGCTCCGGGAACCGCCGGGCGCTGTCCTCGAGCAGGGTCGACAGGTTGTACGACAACGTGGCCTCCATCACGACTCAGTGGTGGGGCCAACCTACTCACCGGTCATGAACGCCGCGAGAGGTTGTCCGCCGCACGTCGCAGGTCGGCCCGCACGGCGGGGACGGCGAGCCGGGTGAGCACCGCGCCGACCGGCGCGAGCGGGCCGGCACCCACGACCGCGAACTCGAAGTCCACCTCGCACCCCGCGCCGGCCGGGCGGAGGTCCAGCGTCAGCCGGGCCGAGAACCCGCGCCAGCTGCCGCGCTCGGACCACCGGTGCGGCCGGTCCAGCTCGGTGGTCTCCATGGCCGGGCGCAGGCCGGGCCGGGTGACGTCGGTCCAGCGCTGCCCGAGCCGGGGCTCCCCGTCGACGTCCTCGACCCGGGCCAGGCTGGACTGCCAGGCGGGCCGGTTCCGGGGGTCGACGAGGTAGTCGAACGCGACCTCGGCCGGCACCGGGAAGGGCACCCGTCCCGAGCCGGTCACGCGCGCGACCCGCTCACCAGGACTCGCCGGTGAGCAGCTCGTAGGCCTCGACGTACCGCGCCCGGGTCCGCTCGACGACCTCGGGCGGCAGCGCGGGCGGCGGCCCGCCTGCGGCCCGGTCCCAGCCGGCCTCCGGCGAGAGCAGCCAGTTGCGCACGATCTGCTTGTCGTACGACGGCTGCGCGCGGCCCGGCTGCCACTGGTCGGCCGGCCAGAACCGCGAGGAGTCCGGGGTGAGCACCTCGTCGGCGAGCACGGTGGTGCCGTCGGGCCGGGCGCCGAACTCCAGCTTGGTGTCGGCCAGGATGATCCCACGCTCGCGGGCGACCTGCTCACCGCGGGCGTAGACGGCCAGGGTCAGCTCGCGCAGCCGGGCGGCCACCTCCGCGCCGACCTGGCGCTCGACGGCGTCGTACGACACGTTCTCGTCGTGGTCGCCCAGCTCGGCCTTGGTCGCGGGCGTGAAGATCGCCCCGGGCAGCCGGCTGCCGTCCTGCAGCCCGTCCGGCAGCGCGATCCCGCACACCTCGCCGGTGGCGCGGTAGTCGAGCAGGCCGGACCCGGTCAGGTAGCCGCGGGCGACGCACTCGACCGGGAACATCGCCAGCCGCTCGCAGACCACCGCCCGGCCGCGCACGGCCGCCGGCACGTCGAGCGAGACGAGGTGGTTGGGGACCAGGTCCGCCAGCTGCTCGAACCACCACAGCGACATCCGGGTGAGGATCTCGCCCTTGTCGGGGATGGTCGTGTCCAGCACGAAGTCGAACGCGGAGATCCGGTCGCTGGCGACCATCAGCAGGCAGCCGTCGTGCTCGCCGCCGGTGACCTCGTAGAGGTCGCGCACCTTGCCGCTGTGCAGGTGCCGGGCGCCGTCGAGGTCGGGGGCGGTGGGGATGTTCAGGTCGGCCACGGCCGCCAGCCTAGGCCGGGGTCCCGGCCGCCGCGGCGGCGGACGGGCCGCGGACCGGAGGGGGACCGGCCGCCGCCGACGTCCCCCAGATGGTCCGGCCGGTTTGACGGGGCTCCGGCTCGTCCACATAGGTTGGCCGACCATGAGCACGCCGCCCCGCCCCGACCGCCGGCTCCTCACCACGCTGGGCTCCGCCACCGCCGCGGTCGCCCTCGCGCTGGGAGTCACCTCGATGACCTCCTCCGCCGACGCCCACCACGCCCAGCCCCCGGGCCCGGTGCACGCGGGCAGCGAGTACGGCTGGGGCAAGCCCCAGACCAACTACAAGTTCATCGGCCACCTGAAGAAGGGCCAGTGGCGGGTGAAGGGTCCCGGCGCCGTGCGCAACCAGCACGGCATGCTCACGCTCAACACCGCGAACCACGGCACCGTCAGCGCCCGGCAGGTGACCCGGGGCCACGAGGTCGGCCGCTGGGAGATCCGGCTGCGCTCGCGCCAGTACGGCTCGGGCCACCACGCCTACAAGGTGATGACCGAGCTGGTGCCGGCCGGTGGCCGCAAGCAGTACTGCGGCGCGAAGAACGTCGCCCTGGAGACCTACGCCCCGCACCACCACTCGGCCACCCACTACATCCGCAGCCGCCCCGACCACCGCTACGCCATGCACAAGCGGATCGGCCTGCACGACGACCAGTGGCACACCTTCGCGGTCGAGGTCACCCACAAGCGGATCTCGTGGTTCGTCGACGCGCACGTGGTCAGCACCGAGAAGCGCAAGGACGCCCTGACCGGCACCAAGTTCGCCGTGAAGTTCACGATGAAGGGCGCGCACCACGCGAAGATGGACAAGTCGCGGATGCAGATGGACTGGCTGCGCTACTGGAACCTGAGCCGCAAGGACTCGAAGTCCACGAAGGCGCCCAGCCCGCAGCCCGGCACCTACCGCCGCGCGTGCTGACCACGCCGCTCGGACGACGGCCCCGGACCGACCCGGTCCGGGGCCGTCGTGCCGTCCGCCACCTCAGCGCACGAGCGTGACCAGGTCGTGCGCGCCGTCGGGACGGGCGGCCTCGACGTAGAACCGGGTCCGCCCGTCCGGCAGCGGCACCGCGGTGGCGTAGCGCAGCGCGCCGTCGGAGTACGGCGAGCGCAGCGGGCCGGCGCCCGGCACCGGCGCCAGGCGGCCGTCCCGCCAGCGGGCCAGCCCCGTGGTCTCGTGCCAGTTCGAGGCGGCGTCCGGGCGACCGTCGTAGAGCACCGTGAGCGGGTCGGCCCCGAGCACGGTGGTCGCCCGCGCCCCGCGCGCGTCCCACTCCCCCGGCCGGCCCGCCAGCACCTCGCCGCAGTCGGTCCAGGCGAGGCCGTCGTCGCTGGTCAGCCGCCGGGTGGTCATCCGGTCCTCCTCGCCGGGCAGGTCCAGCGGGTGGCAGCACAGCAGCATCTCCCAACCGCCGGCGCGCCGGTGCACCACCGGGTCCTTGACCCCGGTGAGCTCGTCGCCGCGGTGCACGACCGCCCGCTCGCCGTGCGGCAGCGAGGCCGGGTCGTCGGCGGTGAGGCTGTCGACCCACCAGTGCTTGCTGCCCGGCGTGGCGCAGGAGAGGTAGAGCCGCCACCGGCCGTCGGGCAGCGGCACCAGGACCGGCTTCTCGAACGACTCCGCGCCGAACGCGTCCCGGTGCACCTCGGCCACGGTCTCGAACGCGAGCCCGTCCCCGGAGCGGGCCACCACCACGCTGACCCCGCGGCCGTCGGTGAGCGGGCGCCGGACCCGGTAGGTCAGCCAGAAGGTGCCGTCGTGGAGCAGTGCGCTGGCCGCGCCGGACCAGTTGCCGGGACCACCACCGGGGGCCGGGACGACCACGGCGGCGTCCTCGTCGTACGTCGGAAGCGGCGGGTGGCTCATCCGGTCACGGTATCGGCCGGCCCGCGACCCTCCGCCGCCACGGCGGGGGCTCCTCCTGCAGCCACCAGCGCAGCGCCCGGGTCATCCGCGGCAGCACGAGGTAGGTCATCAGCGGCGTCATCACGAGGGTGTTGAGCAGCACCCGCTCGAGGATCCCGAGCCCGGTCAGGTGATGGGCGAGGAACCAGGTCGAGAGCAGGCTGAGCGGGAAGAAGCCCAGCCAGATGATCGTGGCCTGCTTGTAGCGCGGCGGCGCCGGGGCCGGCAGCCGCAGGTCGCGGACGTCGGCGTCCACCGGGTCGTCGAACCAGCCCTCGATGCCGGTGCGCTTCTCCACCCGGGACTCCACGACACCCAGTCCGGTCGACGCGTCGCGCCACCACTGGCGCTCGTGGGAGGACTCCCAGCGGGCCAGCGACCCGGCGTCGGCGAACCGGTAGAGCACGTGCCAGGTCTCCGAGTCGCTCTCGGGACGCACCCAGCCGGCCCCGAGGAAGCCCGGGAACTTCTCGGCCAGGGTGATGCCGGCCGTCATCCAGCTCATCATCTCCGCCTCGCGACCGGGGTCGAGGTGGCGGGTGATGGAGACGGTCACGGGGATGGTCACCACGAGATCGTCGGGGCGGGCCGACGGCCGGACCAAATCCGTCCCCAGGGATGCGCCCCCGGGATGTGCCCCCAGGATGTGCCGGGGTCGTCCGGATCGGGGCCCGCCGGGATGGCACAGTGTGCGCATGCCGGAGTCCGCAGCCGAGGTCCATGCCCGCATCGCCGCTGTCACCGGGGAGGGAGGCCGTCTCCCCACCCCCGCACTGGTCGAGTGGGACATCTTCCCGTGGGAGGTCGTCGACGGCGCGCTGGCGCCCAAGGTGCTGCCCGCGCCGGCCGAGGAGGAGCCGCGGGCCGGTGAGGTGGACACCGAGGGGTGCCCGACCTGCACCCGCGACCGGGGCACCGACATCTGGGAGAACGACCGGTGGGTGGTCACCCGCCCGGCGGGGCCGAGCGGGCTGCCGGTGATGCTGTTCCTGCAGACCAGGGAGCACCTGGACTTCACCGACCTCGACGACGACATGGCCGCGGAGTACGGCCGGCTCTCGATCTGGCTGACCCGGATCATGGCGCACCTGCCCGAGATCGGCCGGGTGCACGTGAACCGCTGGGGCGACGGCTCGGCCCACCTGCACGTGTGGTTCATGGCGCGGACCAGGAACCTGACCGGCGTGCTCGGCTCGTTCGCCGCCGAGTGGAAGGACATCCTGCCGCCGGCGCCCGAGGACGTCTGGCGGGCCGACCTCGCGACGATCGCGCAGAAGCTGGCCAACCACGACGGGAAGGCCCTTGTCTGAGCCGGCGCCGGCGCGGGCGGCGGACGTGGTCCCGGCCACGGCCTGACCCGGCGGCGCCCGGCTCAGAACCGGACGCCGAAGGACGAGGCGCCCTCGGGCGCGGACTCGCGGACGTCGACACCCTCGACCCGCGCCAGCCGGGGCCCGCTGCGGCACCAGTCGACCAGCGCGTCGACCGCGGCCGGCTCCCCCTCGAAGTGTCCGGCCACCGACCCGTCCGGCTCGTTGCGCACCCAGCCGGCCACGCCGAGCCGGCGCGCCTGCTCCTCGGCGTACGCCCGGAACGACACGCCCTGCACCCGGCCCCTGACCGTCACCTCCACCGCCCTGCGCATGACGTCATTGTGCCTGTGCCGGACCACCCGGGGCGGCGCGGCTTGGGGCGGTTGGCAAGAGTGGGGAGGTGAGCGACCAGCAGGCCACCACGTCCCGGACCGGCGACGACGCCTTCGAGCCGGACCCCCGCCGCTGGCGGATCCTCGGCGTCACCCTGGTCATCGGCTTCATGGCGCTGCTCGACGTCACGATCGTCAACGTCGCGATCCCGTCGATGCGGGTCGGGCTGCACACCTCGACCTCGACCGTGCAGTGGGTGGTCTCGGGCTACGCGCTGACCTTCGGCCTCACGCTGGTCACCGGCGGCCGGCTCGGGGACGCCTTCGGCCGGCGCCGGATGATGCTGGTCGGGCTGGTCGGGTTCGTGGTCACCAGCGCGGCGGTCGGCCTGGCGCCGGGGGCGGTGTGGGTCATCGCGGCCAGGCTGCTGCAGGGTGCGGCGGCCGGGCTGCTCACCCCGCAGAACACCGGGCTGATCCAGCAGCTCTTCCGCGGGCCCGAGCGCGGGCGGGCGTTCGGCTTCTTCGGCCTGACCGTGTCGATCTCCTCGGGCCTCGGCCCGGTGATCGGCGGGCTGATCATCAGCACCCTCGGTGAGGCGAACGGCTGGCGCTACCTGTTCCTGGTCAACGTGCCGATCGGGCTGGTCGCGATGGTGTTCGTGGCCCGGCTGGTGCCGCGCCGCTCGGCCGGGGAGCAGGGCGCCGAGCAGGGCGCCGGGGACACCGGCCGCACCCGGCTCGACCACCTCGGCGCGCTGCTGCTCGGCGGCGGCGTGCTCTGCCTGCTCTTCCCGCTGGTGAGCATCGAGAGCGGCGCCCGGCTGCCGCTGGTGCTGCTCGTCGGGGCCCCCGCGTTCCTGTGGGGCTTCGTCCGGTGGGAGCGCCGGGTGCGGCAGCGGGGTCACCCGCCGCTGCTGGACGTGGCGCTGCTGCGGCGCACGCCCGGCTACGCCAACGGCCTGGCCGTCGGCGCGCTTTACTTCCTCGGCTTCACCGGGATCTTCCTGGTGCTCTCGGTCTACCTCCAGGACGGTCTCGGCCTCTCGCCGCTGGCCGCCGGACTGCTGCTCACCCCGTTCGCGATCGGCTCGGCGTTCACCGCGCCGCTCGCCGGCCGGCTGGTCTCGCGGATCCACCGGCTGATCACGGTGCTGGCGCTGGGCGTGATGATGACCGGCGTCCTGCTGGCCGCGCTGCTCGTGCCCGGCCACCCGACCAGCGGCCTGTGGGTCGTGGTGGTGCCGACCCTGCTGCTCGCCGGCCTCGGCGGCGGTGGCGTGGTCTCCCCGAACATCACCCTGAGCCTGGCCGAGGTCCCGAACCGGATGGCCGGGGCCGCCGGCGGTGCGCTGCAGACCGGTCAGCGGATCGGGTCCTCGATCGGCGCGGCGCTGCTGATGACCGTCTACGGCGTCGCGTCGTCAGCCGGCGCGGGCGCGGCGCTGCGGGCCGCGCTGTTCACCTCGCTCGGGGTGCTGGGCCTGGCCATGGCGATGGCCGTTCGGTCACTGGTCCGCGAGGGCCGGGAGGGCTGAGCGGCGTGGGCTGGGCCGGCCGGAGCTCGCCGGGAGGCTAGAGGATGGCGCCCGGCGCGTACGCCGCCGCGTCGGGGTGGCGGGCGGCCACCTCCTCGACCCGGCGCACCACGACCTGCACCTGGTCGACCGCGGCACCGGTGAACGCGATCGGCTCGGCGACCAGGCCGGCGAGCTGCTCGGCGGTCAGCCCGAGCCGGGGGTCGGCGGCGAGCCGGGCGAACACGTCGTTCTCGGCCTGGCCGCGGCGCATGTCGAGCGCGGTGCCGACCGCCGCCTCCTTGATCGCCTCGTGGGCGCTCTCCCGGCCGACGCCGTTGCGGACCGCGGCCATCAGCACCTTGGTGGTGGCCAGGAACGGCAGGTAGCGGTCCAGCTCGCGCTGGATCACCGCCGGGAACGCCCCGAACTCCTCCAGCACGGTCAGGAAGGTCTGGAACAGCCCGTCGGCGGCGAAGAACGCGTCCGGCAGCGCGACCCGGCGTACGACGGAGTCCGAGACGTCCCCCTCGTTCCACTGGTCGCCGGCGAGCTCGCCGATCATCGACAGGTGGCCGCGCAGCACCACGGCGAGGCCGTTGACCCGCTCGCACGAGCGGCTGTTCATCTTGTGGGGCATCGCCGAGGAGCCGACCTGGCCCTCCTTGAAGCCCTCGGTGACCAGCTCGTTGCCGGCCATCAGCCGGATCGTGGTCGCGAGGTTGGAGGGCCCGGCCACGAGCTGGACCAGCGAGGAGACCACGTCGAAGTCGAGCGAGCGCGGGTAGACCTGGCCGACCGAGGTCAGCACCCGTTCGAAGCCGAGGTGCGCCGCGACCCGCTGCTCGAGGTCGGCGAGCCGGCCGGCGTCGCCGTCGAGCAGGTCGAGCATGTCCTGGGCGGTGCCCATCGGGCCCTTGATGCCGCGCAGCGGGTAGCGCGCGAGCAGGTCCTCGACCCGCTCCAGCCCGATCAGCATCTCGTCGGCCACGGTCGCGAACCGCTTGCCCAGCGTGGTCGCCTGGGCGGCGACGTTGTGGGAGCGGCCCGCCATCACGGTGGTCTCGTGCTCGGCGGCCAACCGCCCGAGCCGGGCGAGGGCCGCGACGGCCCGGTCCCGCAGCAGCGCCAGCGACTGGCGGACCTGCAGCTGCTCGACGTTCTCGGTCAGGTCGCGCGAGGTCATGCCCTTGTGGATGTGCTCGTGCCCCGCGAGCGCGCAGAACTCCTCGATCCGTGCCTTCACGTCGTGGCGCGTGACCCGCTCGCGCGCGGCGATCGAGTCCAGGTCGACCTTCTCGACGACCGCACGGTAGGCCTCGACGACCCCGTCGGGCACCTCGATGCCGAGGTCGCGCTGCGCCTCGAGCACCGCGATCCAGAGCTGGCGCTCGAGCACGATCTTGTGCTCCGGAGACCAGATGCGGGCCAGGTCGGCGCCGGCGTAGCGGGTGGCCAGGACGTTGGGGACGGTCACGCGTTCTCCTCGGGGCGGGGACGGCCGATTCTCCCACGGTCCACCGCGCCGCCCGACCGAGGTGTCGCTGCGGGACGCTCACCAGCCCAGCAGCGCGAAGTCACGTCCAGGACCGAGACGAAGGCGACGGTCGGCGAGGGAGGCGTACCAGGCACCGGGCTCGGCCAGCTCCATCCGGTACGTCGTGCCGCCCGGCTCGCCGAGCAGCCGCGAGATCTCCGCCCCGAGGACGACGAAGCCGCAGACGGTGGCCACGAAGGGCAAGCGACCACGGGCGTGCAGGTGGACGGTCAGTGAGACGTTAGTGCCGCGCACGCCGAGGTTCCATCCCCGGGTCAGCGCGTGGACCTGGTCGTCACGAGGAGCGAGGACGTCGACCCACCGGCGAGCGACGAACAGCGCTCCCGGGCATGATTCGGCCGCCTCCTGCCGATCGAGGCAGGGACGGGCCGCCAGACCGAGGACAGCCTCCTCGGCGTACAGCTGTGCCCCGGGAGTCGCCATCGGCAACCCCGCCAGGCCGGCGGCGAGGACGGATCGGGCCTGGCGCTGGGTCAGCCCGGAGTCGACCAAGAGCATCGTCGCCTGCCGACCACTGATGAGCATGGGCCGACGCTAGGGGTTGATCCGTCCCCCCGGGAGGCTCGATGCCCTGGCCTGTGGATGGCCGTCCCGTCCGGGAGCCCTGGCTGGCTGGAGGGGGCCCTCGCCGTCCTAAGCAGAGGGGCACAGCTGTGCCCCTCTGCTTAGGACGGCGACACCACCCCCCGGACAGCGCTGTCCCCCTGCGTCACGGCGACTCCTCGACGGCGGTGTCAGACCGACGCCGCGATGTCGGTGCGGTGCTGGGCCCCGTCGAAGGAGATGGCCGCCACGCCGCCGTACGCCGCGGCCCGCGCCGCCGCCACGTCGGCACCGGTGCCGACGACGGCGAGCACCCGCCCGCCGGCGGTGACCAGGTCGTCGCCCGCGAGCCCGGTGCCCGCCTGGATCACGTGCACGCCCTCGAGCCCCTCGGCCGCGTCGACGCCGGTGATCACGTCACCCTTCGACGACGACTCCGGGTAGCCCCGGCTGGCCAGCACGACCGCGACGGCCGCCCCGGGATGCCAGGCGGGCGGTTCGACGTTGGCGAGCGTGCCGGTGGCCGCGCCGTAGAGCAGCGCGCAGAGCGGCGACTCGAGCAGGGCCAGGAGCGGCTGGGTCTCGGGGTCGCCGAAGCGGGCGTTGAACTCCACGACCCGGACCCCGCGGGAGGTGAGGGCTAGCCCGGCGTACAGCAGCCCGGCGAACGGCGCGCCGCGCTCCGCCATCTCGTCGACCGTCGGCTGCAGCACGGTGGCGAGCACCTCCTCGACGAGGCCGCCCGGCGCCCAGGGCAGGGGCGTGTAGGCGCCCATGCCGCCGGTGTTCGGCCCCTCGTCGCCGTCGAAGATGCGCTTGAAGTCCTGGGCGGGCTGCAGCGGGTAGACGGTGGCGCCGTCGGTGATCGCGAACAGCGAGACCTCGGGGCCGTCGAGGAACTCCTCGACGACGACCCGCGCGCAGCCGGCCGCGTGGTCGAGCGCCGCCTGCCGGTCGGAGGTCACGACGACACCCTTGCCGGCGGCCAGGCCGTCGTCCTTGACCACGTACGGCGCGCCGAACTCGTCGAGCGCGGCGGCGACCTCGGCGGGCGTCGAGCACACGCGGGCCGCGGCGGTCGGCACGCCGGCCGCCTCCATCACCTGCTTGGCGAACGCCTTGGAGCCCTCCAGCCGGGCCGCTTCGCGTGTCGGGCCGAAGCAGGCGATGTCGCGCTCACGCACCGCGTCGGCCACGCCGGCCACGAGCGGCGCCTCGGGTCCGACCACGACCAGCCCGGCGCCGAGGTCGACCGCGAGGTCGGCGACCGCCTCACCGTCCAGCGGGTCCACGTCGTGCAGCATGGCGACGGCGGCGATGCCGGGGTTGCCGGGGGCCGCATGGACCGCCTCGACGCCCGGGTCGTTCGCCAGCGCGCGGGCCAGCGCGTGCTCGCGGCCGCCGTTGCCGACGACAAGCACCCTCACGCGTGCACCTCGATGGTCTGCTCACGGCCCGGGCCCACCCCGACGCCCCAGATCCGCGTTCCGGACATGTCCTCGAGCGCCTGCACGTAGGCCTGCGCGTTCTTCGGCAGGTCGTGGAAGGTGCGGCAGCCGGAGATGTCGCTCTGCCAGCCGTCGAAGAACTCGTAGACCGGTCTGGCGTGGTGGAACTCGGTCTGGGTCATCGGCATCTCGTCGTGCCGGACGCCGTCGATCTCGTAGGCCACGCAGACGGGGATCCGCTCCCAGCTGTCGAGCACGTCGAGCTTGGTGAGGAAGAAGTCCGTGAGCCCGTTGACCCGGCTGGCGTAGCGGGCGACGACCGCGTCGTACCAGCCGCAGCGGCGGGTGCGTCCGGTCGAGACGCCGATCTCACCGCCGATCCGCTGCAGGTTCTCCCCGTCCTCGTCGAACAGCTCGGTGGGGAACGGTCCGGAGCCGACCCGGGTGGTGTAGGCCTTGATCACGCCGATCACCCGGTCGATCCGGGTCGGACCGACGCCGGCGCCGGTGCAGACGCCACCGGCGATCGGGTTGCTGCTGGTGACGAACGGGTAGGTGCCGTGGTCGACGTCGAGCATGGTGGCCTGGGCGCCCTCGAAGAGCACCGTCCGGCCCTCGTCGAGCGCCCGGTTCAGCAGCAGCGAGGTGTCCTGGACCATCGGGCGCAGCCGGTCGGCGTAGGACAGCAGCTCCTCGACCACCGCGTCCACCTCGATCGCGCGGCGGTTGTAGACCTTGGCCAGCAGGTGGTTCTTGAGGTCGAGCGAGGCCTCGACCTTCTCGCGCAGGATGCCCTCGTCGAAGAGGTCGGCCACGCGGATGCCGATGCGGTTGATCTTGTCGGCGTACGCCGGGCCGATGCCGCGGCCCGTGGTGCCGAGCTTGTTCTGGCCCAGGAAGCGCTCGGCGACCTTGTCGATCGTCGAGTGGTAGGACGCGATGACGTGCGCGTTGGCGCTGACGACCAGGTCGGCGACCTCCACCCCGCGCTCGAGGAGGGCGTCGAGCTCGCGGAAGAGTGCCTCCGGCGAGACCACGACCCCGTTGGCGATCACCGACGTCGCACCCGGCGTGAGGATGCCGCTGGGCAGCAGGTGGGTGGCGAACTTCTCGCCGTTCACCACGATCGTGTGACCGGCGTTGTGGCCGCCGCTGGTGCGCACGACGTAGTCGATGGTCTCCGTCGTGGCGAGCTGGTCGGTCGCCTTGCCCTTGCCCTCGTCGCCCCACTGGGCGCCGAGGATGACAATCGCGGGCATCGCTGCCTCCTGGTCGATCCGTCTTCGTTGGTCGAGCCTGTCGAGACCACGAGCCGGTCGTGGGACACAGCCACCCGTGGAAACGCAAGGAGCCCCGGCAACAGCGCACCGGGGCTCTTGCGGCCACACGATACCGCAGCGGGTCCGGAGTCCCTGCTGCGCCGACCGGACCTCGGATAAGGTCCGCCGGGTGGACCCGCTTCTCGTGATCACCAACAGCGACGCCGGCACCGCCGACGAGGCGTCGCTCGAGCGCGCCCTGGCCGTCCTGCGCGAGCAGGCCTCGGTCGAGGTGCAGGCCACCGGTGACCCGGGCGAGCTGGACGGCGTCCTGCACCGGGCTGCGTCCCGGCGGATCGTGGTGGCGGGCGGCGACGGCAGCCTGCACGCCGTCATTGCCGCGCTGCACCGGCGCAACGAGCTCAAGAGCGCCGTCCTCGGCCTGCTGCCGCTCGGCACCGGCAACGACTTCGCCCGCGGCGTCGAGATCCCGCTCGACATCGAGGAGGCGGCGCGCATCGTGGTCACCGGCAGGCCCACCCCGATGGACCTGGTGGTCGACGAGGTCGGTGAGGTGGTCGTCAACAGCGTCCACGTGGGCGCCGGCGCGAACGCCAGCCGGCGCGGGGCCCGCTGGAAGGAGCGGCTCGGCTCGATCGGCGTCGGGAAGGCCAACCTCGGCCGCCTCGGCTACCCGATCGGCGCCGCGATGACCGCCTGGAACCCGCCCGTGCTGCGGCTGCGCGTCGAGGTCGACGGCGAGGTCGTCAACGACTTCGACGAGCCGGTGCTCATGGTGGCGATCGGCAACGGGCCCTCGGTGGGCGGCGGCACCGAGCTCACCCCCGAGGCGGACCCCGGGGACGGCAGGGTCGACGTGCTGATCTCCCGCTCGGTCAACCCCTGGCAGCGGGTGAAGTACGGCGCCACGCTGGGCCGCGGCAAGCACCACCTCCAGGAGGAGGTCGACTACCTGCACGGCTCCACCGTCTCGATCTCCGGCGAGCCCTTCTGGTGCAGCGCCGACGGCGAGATCTACGGGCCGGAACGGCAGCGCGCCTGGCACGTGGAGTCCGGGGCCTACTGCATGGTGCTGCCCGCCCAGACCAGCTGACGCCGCCCGGAGGCTCCGCTCGCTGGTTGAGGAGCGAGCGCAAGCGAGCGTCCCGAAACCTAGAGCCAGCCCCGCCGCGCCGCCTCCACCCCGGCCTGGAACCGGGTGTCCGCGCCGAGCTCGGTCAGCACGTCGGCGATCCGGCGGCGCACGGTCCGCAGGCTGATCCCGAGGGTGCGTGCCACCTGCTCGTCCTGGGCGCCGGACGCCAGCTGCTGGAGCAGGAACCGGCGCATGTCCGGCCGGGCCTCACCGAGGTCGAGCGCAGGCACCGGTGCGGCCCGCTCCCACATCAGGTCGAACCAGAGGATCAACGCCTCGACCAGGCCCTGCTGGCGCACCAGCGACCGGGGCTCGTCGACGAACCCGAGCGGTTCGGGGAGCACCGCATGGGTGGTGCCGATGATGAACATCCGGGTGGGCAGGTCGGGCAGCACCCGGATCTGCTCGCCCACCTCGGCGCGGGCCCGCAGCGTCTCCGGCGCCTCCTGCAACGCGCGCACCGGGTAGATCGCCCGGGAACGCCGGCCCGAGGCGACCAGCTGACGGATCACCTCGAGCATCGCGTCCTCCCGCGGGATCCGCCACTGGTCGGGACGCAGCCACCGCAGGTCTCCCTTGCTCTGCGCGATCAGCGCCGCGATCAGCTCCACCGGCTGTCCCCCGGAGCTGATCTCGCCGTCGAGCGACTCGACGCCGTGCACCTCGCCCGGGCCCGGCTTGGCCGACCCCGCGGTGAGGAACGGGATCGCCGCGGAGAGCGCGTCGAGCCGGCGCCGGGCCTGGGCCGCCTCGCCTGCCTGCTCGGCCACGAGCCGGGCCACCGCCGCGGCCGGGCCCTCGACGAACACCCGGGAGTCCTCGACCCGGACCACCTCGGCGTCCATCAGCGGGGCCAGGTCGGCGACCAGCTCCTCGGGCGTACGCAACAGCGCCTGCGCGACCGACACCACCTCGCGGCCGGACTGCTTGCGCACCCGCTCGTAGAGCCGGTCCACCGCCGGCGGGAAACCCAGGGCGGTCATGACGCTGAACGGCTGACGACGCGGCATCCTGGCAGGTTAGTGCCACCGACAGCCGATGACCACATGGCATGGACATGTCAGTGCGAAGATGCTGGGGCGCGTCAACACGCACGCCTCTCCTCTCGGGGAGAAGCCGTGCGAGCGGCACGACCCACATCGGGGGATGCGGTCGAGCAGCGACGCAGGGAAAGGGCGCCGGAAACGCCGCAGGGGACGCTTCCGGCGCCCTTCCGACTGTCCCGCTGCCGCGCCTCCGGCACCCTCCCGCCGGCTGGGCCACGGCAATCGCCTTCGGACGCCCCCGCCCGCTCCGGTAGCGTTTGCCGAACCCACGATCCCCCACCGAGCAGGAGCGAGCAGCGCATGGCACGAGGCGCCACCGGCCAGCCCACTGACTGGGTCACCCGCGCGGCGGACGACGCGATCCGGCACGCCCGGCAGGCCGACGAGAAGGCCGGCACCGACGAGGGCCGCCTGATCACGTGCGCCTCGGGGGCCAGCCCCTCGGGGCCGGTGCACCTGGGCAACCTGCGCGAGTTCCTCACCGTGCACTTCGTCGCCGAGGAGATCAAGCGCCGCGGCATCCGCTGCCGCCACCTGCACAGCTGGGACGACTACGACCGCTTCCGCAAGGTGCCGGCGGGCGTCGACCCGTCCTGGAGCGAGCACATCGGCCGGCCGCTGTCGGCCGTGCCCGACCCCTGGGACTGCCACACCTCCTGGGCCGAGCACTTCAAGGCCCCGCTCCGCGCCTCCCTCGCCGAGCTCGGCGTGGAGATGGAGGAGGTCTCCCAGACCGAGCAGTACCGTGCCGGCGCGTACGTCGAGCAGGTCCTCACCGCCGTACGCCGCCGCGACGACATCGAGCGGGTGCTCGCGGCGTACCGCACGAAGAAGGCCGCTCCGGTCGCCGAGAGCGAGCAGGAGGCCGAGGCGCTCGCGGACTCCGTCGCCGACGAGGACGAGGCCGGCACGACAGCCGGCGACCTGTCCCGGTTCCCCTACAAGCCCTACTGCCGCGAGTGCGGCCGCGACACGACCACGGTCACGTCCTACGACGACGACTCGACCGACCTCGGCTACACCTGCGCCGCCTGCGGGTTCGAGGGCGTCACCAACCTCGCGACCCAGCACGAGGGCAAGCTGGTGTGGAAGGTCGACTGGCCGATGCGCTGGGCGGTCGAGGGCGTGGACTTCGAGCCCGGCGGCGTCGACCACGCCACCCCCGGCTCGTCGTACACGGTGGGCAAGGAGATCGTGAAGGAGATCTACGGCGGCCGGGCGCCGTCGTTCGTCGGCTACTCGTTCGTGGGGGCCGGCGGCCAGGTGAAGATGTCCTCCTCCCGCGGCAAGGTGCCGACCGCGGCCGACGCGCTGCAGATCCTCGAGGCGCCGATCCTGCGCTGGCTCTACGTGCGCCGCCAGCCCAAGCAGGCCTTCAACGTGGACTTCGGCCCCGAGGTGGTCCGGCTCTACGACGAGTGGGACGCGCTGGGCCGCAAGGCCGCCGACCCCGAGAGGCGCGACGCCCAGGTGCTGGCCTTCGAGCGCGCCGCGAGCACGACCAGCGCCGGGACCCTGCCGACGCCGGAGGTCGTGGTGCCGTTCCGGGTGCTGTCCTCGGTCGCCGACGTGACCGCCGGCAGCGCCGACCTGATCAGCCGCACCATCGGCCACGTGGGCTACGAGCACGACGACGTCGCCCAGCTCGAGCCGCGGCTGTCCCGAGCGATGACGTGGATGGGCGACTTCGTGCCCGCCGACCAGCGCACCACCGTCCGCGAGAAGCCCGACCTCGACCGGCTCGGCGCCCTCGAGGAGCCGGAGCGCCGGTGGCTCCGGCTGCTGCTCGACGGGCTGCCGGAGGAGCTCGACATCGCGCCGGTGACGACGCTGGTCTACGGCGTCCCGAAGCTCGCCCACGGGCTGCCGCTGGACGCGGACCCGACCGACGAGGTCAAGGCCGACCAGAAGGCGTTCTTCAGGCTGCTCTACAACCTGCTCGTCGACGCCGACCGCGGGCCGCGGCTGCCCACGCTGATCGTCGCGCTCGGCACCGACAAGGTGCGCTCCCTGCTCGCCCCCTGACCGCCGCTGGTCGAGGTGCGACGAGCGCCAGCGAGGAGCCTCGAGACCCCCCTGACCCGCCCGCCGGGGTCAGCCGAGCAGCACCTCGTACGCCTCCGGGCTGGAGTCGCGCAGGAACTCCGAGCACCGCTCCCACTCCTCGGTCTCGCCGATGGCGCGGGCCGAGAGGGCGAGCAGCGCCAGGCAGCGCAGGAACCCTCGGTTGGGCTCGTGCGACCACGGCACCGGGCCGTGGCCCTTCCAGCCGTTGCGCCGCAGCAGGTCCAGGCTGCGGTGGTAGCCGACGCGTGAGTAGGCGTAGACGCTGACGTCGTCGGCGCCCTGGTCGCGGGCCAGCTCGGCCATCGCGGCCCAGGCGTACGGCGAGGCCGGGTGGCGGCGTACGACGGAGGCGGGGGCCTCGCCGATGGCCAGGTCGGCCGCGGCCGGGTCGTCGGGCAGGTGGGTGGGCGGGGGTCCCGCCATCAGGTCGACGTGAGGCATGGGATGCATTGTCCATGCCGCGGTGTTGACTACAGGCATGACCCACGCCGAAGCCGAACCCGGCGCCGCTGCGCCCTCCGCCACCGACCAGAAGGACCCGTGGCCGGCGCTCTTCGCGCTGTGCATCGGCTTCTTCATGATCCTGGTCGACACCACGATCGTCTCGGTGGCGACACCGGCGATCATCGAGGACTTCCACGCCGGCGTGAACGACGTCGTCTGGGTGACCAGCGCCTACCTGCTCGCCTACGCCGTGCCGGTGCTGATCACCGGCCGGCTCGGTGACCGGTTCGGCCCCGGGCGCCTCTACCTCATCGGGCTGACCGTGTTCACGCTCGCGTCGCTGTGGTGCGGCCTGACCACGACGATCGCGGCGCTGATCGCCGCCCGCGTCGTGCAGGGCATCGGCGCCTCGATGATCACGCCCCAGACGATGGCGATCATCACCCGGATCTTCCCCGCCGAACGACGAGGCGCCGCGATGGCGCTGTGGGGTGCCACCGCCGGCGTCGCCACCCTGGTCGGCCCGATCCTGGGCGGGGTGCTGGTCGACGGCCTGGGCTGGGAGTGGATCTTCTTCGTCAACGTGCCCGTCGGGATCGTCGGCTTCGTGCTGGCCTGGCGGCTGGTGCCCAAGCTCGAGACGCACAGCCACCGCTTCGACTGGCTGGGCGTCGCGCTGAGCGGCGTGGGGATGTTCCTGCTGGTCTTCGGCATCCAGGAGGGCCACCAGTACTCCTGGAGCGCCGCGATCTGGGCGATGATCGCCGCCGGCGTCGTGGTGCTCGGCGCCTTCGTGGCCTGGCAGTGGCGCAACCGGAAGGAGCCGCTGGTGCCGCTCCGGCTCTTCGGCGATCGCAACTTCTCGCTCGCCAACGTCGCGATCACGGTGATGGGATTCTCGATCACCTCGCTGTCGATCCCGATCATGATCTGGGCCCAGGTCGTGCGCGGGCTCAGCCCGACCCGCGCGGCGCTGCTGCTGGTGCCGATGGCGGTGATGACGATCGTGCTCGCCCGGTTCGTCGGGGGCCTGACCGACCGGGTCCACCCCCGCGTGATCACGGCGTTCGGCTTCGCGTGCCTGTTCGTCGGCCTGCTGTGGCTCACCCGCGTGATGACCCCGGACACCTCGATCTGGTGGACGGTCCCGCCGATGGTCGTCTTCGGCACCGGCAACGCCTTCGTCTGGGCGCCCAACAGTGCCACCGCGACCCGCAACCTGCCGGTCCAGCTGGCCGGGGCCGGGTCGGGTGTCTACAACGCCACCCGGCAGGTCGGCGCGGTGCTCGGCTCGGCCGCGATCGCCGTGCTGATCGACTCCCGGCTCGCCGCCGAGGGGCTGCCGTCGTTCAAGGGCGAGGGCGGCTCGGCCGGAGCGGCCCTGCCGCCCCAGGTGGCCCAGTCGTTCAGCGACGCCATGGCGACCTCGGTGCTGCTCCCGGCGTTCGCGTTCGTCGTGGGCTTCGTCGCGGTGCTGTTCTTCGAGAGGCCGCGCCACCAGGGCTTCGGTGTCGTGGCCGAGGAGGCCTCGTCCCCGGCTGCGGGCCGGCCGGCCCCCGCGGCCCCCGAGGCCGGCTGAGGGCTTCGCGCAACGTCATCCGGCCCGGTCGCTGGCGCGACCGGGCCGGACGAGGTGGCTGGGAGGGATCAGGCGGACACGGCCTTGCCCGCCGAGCGCAGGTTCTCGCAGGCCTCGACCACCCGGGTGGCCATGCCGGCCTCGCCGGCCTTGCCCCACGAGCGGGGGTCGTAGACCTTCTTGTTGCCGACC
The DNA here is from genome assembly GCA_963826155.1 of uncultured Actinomycetota bacterium. Lineage (GTDB taxonomy): Bacteria > Actinomycetota > Actinomycetes > Propionibacteriales > Nocardioidaceae > Nocardioides. The sequence continues at coordinate 3,435,511 of CAWGVX010000002.1, forward strand.
TCGCCGTCGACCTTGAGCACGCCGTCGTAGTTGGTGAACATGTGCGCGGCCACCGGGCGGGTGAAGGCGTACTGGGTGTCGGTGTCGACGTTCATCTTGACCACGCCGAAGTCGACAGCCGCGCCGATCTCCTCGGCCGTGGAGCCGGAGCCGCCGTGGAAGACCAGGTCGAACGGGCGCGACCCGTCGGCGAGCCCGAGCTCTCGGGCGACCGCCTCCTGCGCCTGCTGGAGGATCTCCGGGCGCAGCTTGACGTTGCCGGGCTTGTAGACGCCGTGCACGTTGCCGAAGGTCAGCGCGGTCAGGTAGCGGCCGTTCTCACCGGCGCCGAGCGCCTTGATCGTGGCGATCGCGTCCCCGGGGGTGGAGTAGAGCTTCTCGTCGATCTTGCCGACGACGCCGTCCTCCTCGCCACCGACGACGCCGACCTCGATCTCGAGGATGATCCGGGCCTTGGCGGCCTTCTCGAGCAGCTCCTGGGCGATCTGCAGGTTCTCCTCCAGCGGCACCGCCGAGCCGTCCCACATGTGCGACTGGAACAGCGGCAGCTCGCCGCGGGCCACCCGCTCGGCGGAGATGTCGAGCAGCGGCCGGACGAAGCCGTCGAGCTTGTCCTTGGGGCAGTGGTCGGTGTGCAGCGCGACGTTGACGGGGTAGTTCTTGGCGACCTCGGCGGCGAACGCGGCGAACGCGACCGAGCCGGTCACCATGTTCTTCACCGACGGGCCGGAGAAGTACTCCGCGCCGCCGGTGGACACCTGGATGATGCCGTCGGAGCCGGCGTCCGCGAAGCCCTTCAGGGCGGCGTTCAGCGTCTGCGACGACGACACGTTGATGGCCGGGAACGCGAAGGCGTTCTCCTTGGCCGCGTCGAGCATCTGGGCGTAGATCTCGGGGGTGGCGATGGGCATCTCGGAACTCCTGGGCCGGCGGCTGGGCGCATCCCACCCTAGTGGCTCGCCGGCCCGTCGCCGAGGGGCGTTCGCCCGTCGTCGCTACCGTGCCTGCATGGGGCTCCCCACGCTGCGCACGAGCAGCCGGACCAGCGACGTCGACCTCCCGGCGGACACCGCCTGGGCGGCCGTGGCCTCCGGGCGGCCCGGCCGGCGGTGGTACCTCGACGCGGCGCCGTTCGTGGTCCGGGGCGCGCTGGACCGGCTGGCCGGCGGCGCCGGGCGCGCGTGGGAGCCGCCCGGGACCCCGCTGCTGGCCGCCGGCGACACCGCGGGGTTCTGGCGGGTCCTGGAGGCCACGGCGTACGACGGGGGCCGGCACCGGCTCGCGCTCGAGGCGGCCGTGCGCGCCCCCGGTCGCGTCCTGCTCGAGACCCGGGTGGACCCGCTCGGTCCGGACCGGGCCCGGGTCGGGCAGCGGGTCTCCTTCGCGCCCCGGGGGTCGCTCGGTCACGCCTACCTGCTGGCCGACCTGCCCGCCCGTGAGGCGGTCCTGGAGCTGGCTCACCGCCGGCTCCTGGCCGACCTGCGCCGGGAGCGCCCGTGAGCGGCGGCCCGGGCTCGGCGGGCCTGGCCGGCCGCTACGTCGCGGTGGTCGGACCCGCCGACACCGCCCGGGAGAGCGACCTGAGGCACGCCACCGAGGTGGGCCGGCTGCTCGCGGCGGGTGGCGCGGTCGTGCTGACCGGTGGCCACCACGGGGTGATGCGCGCCGCCGCGGGCGGCGCCACCGGCGCGGGCGGGGTCGCGATCGGGCTGCTGCCCGGGCTGGACCGGTCCGCCGGCGCCGCCGAGCACACCTTCCTGCTGCCGACCGGGCTCGGCGAGATGCGCAACGGGTTGCTGGTCCGGGCCGCCGACGCGGTCGTCGCGGTCGGCTGCAGCTGGGGCACGCTGACCGAGATCGCGCTGGCCCGGCGGACCGGCGTCCCCCTGGTGCTGATCGACCCCTGGGACCTGCCCGACGACGTCGGCACCGTGGTCGCCGACGCCACGGGGGCGGTCGACCGGATCTCCGCACTGCTGCGGATGACAACCTCCGGCGTCCTCGCTCCGTTTCCCTGGTGAGACCGCACGACGGGGAGCGACATGGACATCAAGGACGAGATCGACCGCAGCTTCGGCTCGGGACCGGCCGACGGCGCCGGGGACGCCGGGGACGGGGACGCGGGGGTCGAGCAGCTGCTCGCCGCCGGCCGCCGCGCGCTGCGCCGCCGGCGGCTCGCCGTGGCCGGCGCCGCGCTGGCGACCGTGGCCGTGGTCGGGGGCACCGCGTGGGCGGCGACCGGCGCCGGCAGCGACCGCGCGGACGGCGTGCCGGTCGCCACCCGCCCCGGCGCGACGCAGGACGCCAGCCGAGCCGCGGACCCGAGCACCGGCCCGACGCCGTCGGAGCAGCCCCGTGCCGAGCGCACCCCGAGCAACGCGGAGATCGACCACGCGCTCGGCGACCTGAACCTGGTGTCCTACGACGACAGCGGCGCGGTGGTGATCGACCACCGGGCCACCCTGGTGGCCCGCATCGACAACCCCTTCCACCTCGACCCGCCGCAGAAGTCGGTCGGGGTCGCGGTGCGCTTCCGCGGCGTCACCTACTGGTACGCGCTGAGCTACGCCGGCGACGGCAGCTCGGGCGGGGCGCTGGCGTGGGCCGGCGGGCAGAAGGAGTCCTTCCGCACCTGGGTGCGGGGAGAGAGCGGCACCGCGTCCGGTCCGGAGTCGGTCGGCCGCCCGGTGCTGCCCGGCATCGCCCACCTCGACCTGGTCGAGTTCGTCGGCGACACCGAGCAGCTGCGGCCGGTCAAGGGCGCCACCATCCTCGAGCAGCGTGCCCACGTCTCGGTCGGCGACTCCTTCGCCGGGCCGGACGACCACACCGCGGTCGCCGAGGTCGAGGCCGCCGACGGGCAGCGCTACTACGTGATCGCGCGGAGCTTCGACGGCAAGCCCGGCCAGTACATCGCCGTCCCGAAGGCCAAGGGCGGGGCCACGATCGACGACTTCCTCCAGATGGCGCGCAAGCGGTATGCCGAGGGTGGCGGTGGTCTGCTGTGACCGTGCCATCTCGGGCGGAGAGCCGCGACGCGGCGTTCTCCGAGTTCGTCCGGGCGCGGCGTACTCACCTGCGCCGGATCGCCTATGCCGTCTGCGGCGACTGGCACCGTGCGGACGACCTGGTGCAGACCGCGCTGACCAAGCTGTACGTCGCCTGGCCGCGGGTGCGCCGCGAGGGCCACGAGGAGGCCTACGTGCGCACGATCATCGTGCGCGCCAACATCGACGAGTCGCGTCGACCGTGGCGCCGGGAGCGGTCGACGGCGGAGGCCCCGGAGCGCTCGGCCCGCGAGGAGCTCGGGGTCGAGGAGCGCTCCGCTCTGTTCGAGGCGCTGCAGTCGTTGCCGCTGATGCAGCGCAAGACCGTGCTGCTGCGGCACTGGCTGGGCCTGTCGGTCGCCGAGACCGCCCGCGAGCTCGGCATCACCGAGGGCACGGTCAAGAGCCACACCTCCCGCGGGCTCGAGGCGCTCCGGGGCGTGCTCGCACAGGCCTGATCGGGTTTCCGCTCAGCCCCGCCAGGCGGCGTCGCCCGACAGGTCGGCGTGCTCGCGGATCCAGGTGTGCATCGCGATCGCGGCGGCCGCCGAGGCGTTGATCGACCGGGTCGAGCCGAACTGCGCGATCGAGAACGTGCCGTCGACCGCCTCGCGCGCGCCCTCGGAGAGGCCCGGGCCCTCCTGGCCGAAGAGGAAGCACACCCGGCGCGGCACCGTCATCGTCTCCAGGTGCTGCGAGCCGGGCAGGTTGTCGATGCCGAGCAGCGTCACCGGCCCGCCGGGCAGCTGGTGGAGGTACGCCGCGAGGTCGGCGACACCCGGGTGGTGCCGCACGTGCTGGTAGCGGTCGGTGACCATCGCCCCGCGCCGGTTCCAGCGCCGGTTGCCGACGATGTGCACCTCGGCGGCGAGGAAGGCGTTGGCCGACCGCACGATCGTGCCGATGTTGAAGTCGTGCTGCCAGTTCTCGATCGCCACGTGGAAGTCGTGGCGCCGGGTGTCGAGGTCGGCGACGATCGCCTCCATGGTCCAGTAGCGGTAGCGGTCGACGACGTTGCGCCGGTCCCCCTCGGCGAGCAGCCGCGGGTCGTACCGCTCCCCCTCCGGCCACGGTCCCGGCCACGGGCCCACGCCCACCTCGGCGGGTCCGTGCGGCATCGGGTCGTACGGCGCCCGGCGCTGCTCGTGGCCGGGGGTGCCGGCCGCCACGTCCCGCTCCTCCACAGCCGGAACCGTACCCGCGCCTGCCGGGTACTCAGGCGCAGCCCGGTAGCGTGGGCCCGTGACTGCCCTGCTCGATCTCCACCCGATGCTGTTGGGCATCCCGTGGATGGATCCCACCTGGCTGCTGGACCACTTCCACGCGGAGTTCGTCTGGATCAGCCTGGCCATCGTCTTCATCGAGTGCGGGCTGCTGTTCCCGTTCCTGCCCGGGGACACGCTGCTGGTCGCGGTCGGGCTGTTCATCGCCGGCGGCCAGCTGCACCTGAACATCTTCGTGGCGCTGGCCGCCTTCTCGCTCGCGGCCTTCCTCGGCAACGTCACCGGCTACGGCCTGGGCCGGGGCGTCGGTCAGCGGCTGGGTGACCACGACGGCCGGCTGATCAAGAAGAAGCACCTCGAGCACACCCACGAGTTCTTCGACCGGCACGGCAGCAAGGCGCTGGTGATCGGCCGGTTCGTGCCGTTCGTGCGCACCTACATCACGCTGGTCGCCGGCATCACCAACATGGGCCGGCGCAAGTTCCTGGTGTGGAGCGCGGTCGGCGCGGTGCTGTGGGTCCTGGTGATCACGCTGCTCGGCTACTTCCTGGGCCAGGCGGTGCCGTGGCTGGCCAGCAAGATCGACCTGGTCATCCTCGGCCTGCTGGTGCTCTCGGTGATCCCGATCGCCATCGAGTGGTGGCGCCACCGCAGCCACGAGAGCGCCGACGAGGCGGCCTGAGCCACCCCGCCGGCACGGCACCCCCGGGGTTCAGCGCCGGGGCACCTCAGCGGCGGCTCAGCGCCGGGCGTGCACCGCGTCCAGCTCGGCCTTGGTGAGCACCGGGCGCACCTCGAGCTCCACGTCGGCCAGCGGGTTCTGGCCCTCCGGGCTGCGGTCGATCGCGCAGACGACCACCTCGACGACGGCGCCGGCGTCGCGCAGCGCCCGGGTCGCGTCGCGGACCGCGCCGCCGGTGGTGATGACGTCCTCGATGATCGTGATCCGCCGGCCCGCGACGTCCGGACCCTCGGCGAGCTTGCAGGTGCCGTACTCCTTGGCCTTCTTGCGCACGAACAGCGCCGGCAGCCCGGTCAGGCCGCTGACCGCGGTCGCGATCGGGATGCCGCCGAGCTCGAGGCCGCCGAGCAGCTCGGTGTCGGCGGGCAGCAGGTCGAGCATCTGCTGGGCGACCCGGTGCAGCAGCCGGGGGTCGGACTCGAAGAGGTACTTGTCGAAGTACTCCGGGGACACCTGGCCTGACCGGAGCGTGAACTCACCGGTCAGCCGGCAGCGGGCGTCGATGTCGCGGGCGAGGTCGAGGTCGGCGTTGGTCACGTCGGCACACTATCCGCGTTAGGTTCGGACCCATGCTCGCCTCCCGCCTGCAGGGCATCCCCCCGACCATCTTCTCCGAGATGTCCGCGCTGGCCGCGCGGACCGGCGCGGTCAACCTCGGCCAGGGCTTCCCGGACGCGGACGGCCCGCCGTCGGTGATCGCCCGCGCGGTCGACGCGCTCGAGCACGGGCAGAACCAGTACGCGCCCGGCCTCGGCGTACCGGTCCTGCGGCAGGCGATCGCGCGGCACCAGCAGCGGAACTACGGCATCGAGCTCGACCCCGACACCGAGGTGGTCGTGACCACCGGCTGCACCGAGGGGATCGCGGCCGCCCTGCTCGGGCTGGTCGACCCCGGCGACGAGGTGGTGGTGCTCGAGCCCTACTACGACTCCTACGTCGCGATGATCCAGATGGCCGGGGGCGTACGACGGCCGGTGACGCTGCGCGCCCCCGACTTCCGCCTCGACGCCGACGAGCTGCGCGCGGCGGTGACCGACCGGACCCGGCTGATCCTGCTGAACAGCCCGCACAACCCCACCGGGACCGTGCTCACCCCCGAGGAGCTGGCCGTCGTCGCCGACGTCGCCACCGAGCGGGACCTGGTGGTGGTCACCGACGAGGTCTACGAGCACCTGACCTTCACCGGCCACCGCCACGTGCCGCTGGCCACGCTGCCCGGGATGGCCGGGCGGACGCTGACGCTGTCCAGCGTGGGCAAGTCCTGGTCCTTCACCGGCTGGAAGGTCGGCTGGGCCACCGGGCCGGCCCACCTGGTGCACGCGGTGCTGGCCGCCAAGCAGTGGCTGACCTTCACGTCCGGCTCGCCGCTGCAGCCCGCGGTGGCGCTGGCCCTCGACGAGGAGCCGGAGTGGCCGCGGCAGCTGGCCGCGACCCTCGAGCAGCGCCGCGACCTGCTGTGCGCCGGGCTGGCCGAGGCCGGGCTCGGGGTGCGGGTCCCGGAGGGCACCTACTTCGTCAACACCGACGTCTCGGCCCTGGGCTGGGAGGACGGCATGGCCTTCTGCACCGCTCTGCCCGAGCGGGCCGGCGTGGTCGCGATCCCCACCCAGGTCTTCTACGACGAGCCGTCCGCGCCCGGCGCCGGCCGGCACCTGGTGCGCTGGGCGTTCTGCAAGGAGCCCGAGATGATCGAGGAGGGCCTGCGCCGGCTCAAGGGCGCCGACCTGCACGCCTGAGACGTTGAGTTGGGCCTCCCCGGGCGTCGGGTTGGGCCTTGCTGCGCGGGTAGGCCCAAGTGAAGGCCCGGGGAGGCCCAACTCAACGACGCGCGAACCAGGCCTTCACGTCGGGCCGGACCAGCAGCGCGAGCGCGACCACGCTGGCCGCCAGCGGCACCAGCATCACGAACTGGCCGACGCTCGCGAGCAGGCAGCAGCCCGCCGACGCGATGGCCGAGACCAGCAGCGCGCTCCGCGCCCAGCGCACCCCGCGGAACGCCAGCACCCCGAGCACGATGGCGCCCAGCGACCAGACCACCAGCACGCCGCCGACCACGAACGTGGCGGCGCGCAGCGCGTCGTCGCCCAACCCGGCCTGGGCCAGCTGGGGGTCCTGCCGGTGCAGCTCCTCGAAGACCACGTCGGGGCTGACGGCGAGCAGCGCGATGCTGGCCGACATCAGCACCGCGGTCAGGCCGGCGAACAGCCAGGTGAGCCCGCACGCCCAGGCCAGCGCCGGCGGGCGTACGGCGGGGTCGGTGGCCAGCCGGGGCAGGTGCTCGGTCCGCTCCCACGGCTGCGGGGGCCACGGCGCGTGGGGCGGCGGACCCGGCGTACGGGTCGGCCCCGGCTCCCCCGGCGTCGAGCCGGCGCGGGGCTCGGCCCGGGCGTCCGGCCCCGGCGACGCGGGCACGCCGCTGAACCAGTCCCGGGACGGCTGCAGCCACAGCATCACCGAGGCGGCCGCGACGACCGAGGACAGGAAGCCGCCGGTCACCAGCCCGCTGAGGAAGAGCGGCAGCGCGAGCAGCGTGAGCGCCACCCGCGCCGCACGGTTGCGCCGCAGCACCTCGAAGCCGAGGATCGCCGCGGCGGTCGCGCAGCCGGCGGCCACCAGGCACACGACCCGCAGCGCCTCGAGCACCCCCGCGGCGCTCATCCCGAGGTCCGACCCGGGCGGGCCGCCCACGAAGTCCTGCACCGCCTGCTGGGTCTCCAGGCTGTGCAGCCCGTTCATCCGCTGGAACGCGGTGAGCACCAGCAGCACCGACCCGCCCATGATCAGCGTGGCCGCCAGGGTGACCTGACGGGGGCGGGTCGGCGCCGTGGGTGGCCGGGTGGGGCTGCTCATGCCGCCCATTCCACCAAACGGTCGGTCACACCGAGAGCATCAGGCCGTCCTCGCTCCGGTCCACGGTGACCCGGTCGCCGTCGGTGACCTCGCCGGCGATCAGCATCCGCGCCAGCGGGTCCCCGATCGCGGTCTGGATCAGCCGCCGCAGGGGGCGGGCGCCGTACGCCGGGTCGTAGCCGGCCTCGGCGAGCCAGGTGCGGGCGGCGTCGGTGACCTCGATCGAGATCCGCCGGACCGCCAGCCTGCGCTCGAGCAGCCCGAGCTGGAGGTCGACGATGTGGGTCAGCTCGTCGCGGGTGAGCGCGTCGAAGACCACCACCTCGTCGAGCCGGTTGAGGAACTCGGGCTTGAACGAGGAGCGCACCGCGGCCATCACCGAGTCGCGCTTCTCCTGCCGGCCCAGGGTCGGGTCGACCAGGAACTGCGAGCCGAGGTTGCTGGTCAGGATCAGCAGCGTGTTGCGGAAGTCCACGGTGCGGCCCTGGCCGTCGGTCAGCCGTCCGTCGTCGAGGACCTGCAGCAGGACGTCGAAGACCTCCGGGTGGGCCTTCTCGACCTCGTCGAGCAGCACCACGGAGTACGGCCGGCGGCGGACCGCCTCGGTGAGCTGGCCGCCCTCCTCGTAGCCGACGTAGCCGGGAGGGGCGCCGACCAGCCGCGCGACCGCGTGCTTCTCGGAGTACTCGCTCATGTCGATGCGGACGATCGCCCGCTCGTCGTCGAAGAGGAAGTCCGCCAGCGACTTGGCCAGCTCGGTCTTGCCGGTGCCGGTGGGGCCGAGGAACAGGAACGAGCCGGTGGGCCGGTTCGGGTCGGCGATGCCGGCGCGGGAGCGTCGTACGGCGTCGCTCACCGCCTGCACCGCGGCCCGCTGGCCGATCAGCCGCTCGCCGATGACCTGCTCCATCTGCAGCAGCTTGGCGGTCTCGCCCTCGAGCATCCGGCCGGTGGGGATGCCGGTCCAGGCCTCGACCACCTCGGCGACCTGCTCGGCGCCGACCTCCTCGCCGACCAGCGGCTCGATGTCGGACTTCTCGGCCTCGACCGACTCGCGCGAGCAGCTGCTCGAGCTGCGGGGATCTGGACGTAGAGGATCTCCGAGGCCCTGCGGAGGTTGCCTCGCCGCCCTCGCGCTGCAGCCGCTCGGCCTGCATGCGCAGCTGCGTCGAGCCGGCGGCGCAGCTCGCCCTCGCCCTCGAGCGATGGACTTCTCCCGCTCCCAGCGCGACTCCAGCGCGCGCAGCTCCTCCTCACGGTCGGCGAGGTCGGCCCGGAGCTTGCCGAGCCGCTCGACCGAGGCCTCGTCGCTCTCCTTGTCGAGCGCGAACTCCTCCATCTTCATGCGGTCGACCTGGCGGCGCAGCTGGTCGATCTCCTCCGGGGAGGACTCGATCTCCATGCGCAGCCGCGAGGCGGCCTCGTCGACGAGGTCGATCGCCTTGTCGGGCAGCTGGCGGCCGGGGATGTAGCGGTCGGAGAGGGTGGCTGCGGCCACCAGCGCCGCGTCGGTGATGCGGACGCCGTGGTGCGCCTCGTACTTCTCCTGGATGCCGCGCAGGATCTGGATGGTGTCCTCGACGCTGGGCTCGCCGACGAAGACCTGCTGGAAGCGGCGCTCGAGCGCGGGGTCCTTCTCGATCCGCTCGCGGTACTCGTCGAGCGTGGTCGCGCCGATCATGTGCAGCTCGCCGCGGGCCAGCATCGGCTTGAGCATGTTGCCGGCGTCCATGGCGGAGTCGCCGCCCGCGCCGGCCCCGACGACCGTGTGCAGCTCGTCGATGAACGTGATGATCTGGCCGCCGGCGTCCTTGATCTCCTCCAGGACGGCCTTGAGCCGCTCCTCGAACTCGCCGCGGTACTTCGCGCCGGCCACCATCGCGGCCAGGTCGAGGCTGAGCACCCGGCGGCCCTTGAGCGAGTCGGGCACGTCGCCGGCCACCACGCGCTGGGCCAGGCCCTCGACGACGGCGGTCTTGCCGACCCCGGGCTCGCCGATGAGCACCGGGTTGTTCTTGGTGCGCCGCGACAGCACCTGCACGACCCGGCGGATCTCGCTGTCCCGGCCGATCACCGGGTCGAGCCGGCCGTCCTCGGCCGCCTTCGTCAGGTCCACCGAGTACTTCTCCAGCGCCTCGTACGTCGACTCCGCGTCCTCGCTGGTGACCCGCCGGTTGCCGCGGACGGCGGTCACGCTCTCGCGCAGCCCCTTCTCGGTGAGGCCGGCGTCGGTCAGCACCTTCTGGGCCGGGCTGTCGGTGCCGGCGACCGCGATCAGCAGGTGCTCGGTGGCGACGTAGTCGTCCTTCATGCCGGCGGCCAGGTCGAGCGCGCCGGCCAGCACCCGGGTCATCGCGGCGGAGGCCGCGGGCTGCTGGACCGTGGTGCCGCTGGCGCGGGGCAGGGCGCTCATCACCGCCTCCGCCTGCTGGGTCAGCCGGCCGGCGTCCACCCCGGCCTTGGCGACCAGGTTGCGGGCGGTGCCCTCCTCCTGGCGCAGCAGCGCGACCAGCAGGTGGATCGGCTCGGTGGCGGTGTTGCCCGCGGTCGTCGCGGACAGCTGGGCAGCCTCGATCGCCTCGCGGCTGCGGGTCGTGAACTTCTCGGCGCCGAACTGGCTCATCTGCGTGTCTTCTCCTGCGGAGATCCCTCGTGGACGGCACCCAGTGTGCTCGTCACTGGTGCCAACGCGCGAGAAGTTGAGTCTGTTCCGCTCAACTTTGGTGAATTGTCCGCGTCACATGCGGCGGCCGGTCGGCGGAGAGCGTTCCCGCGTCCCGACCCGGCCCCCGCGGCTGCCCGCCGGGGACCGCCCACGCCCGCCAGCGAGCGCCGGCTCACGGCCCGGCGCCGGGCGGCAGCAGCGGCAGGCCGGCGGGTGGCCCGCCGAGCGCGAGGTCGAGCAGCGCGTCGACGTCGAGGTGCGCCTCGGCGAGGTCGGCCAGCAGCTCGAAGCGGGCCTCGCGGCGCTCGGCGAAGCGGACCCCCGACGGCTGGTGGGCCACCCCGACCGTGGCCGCCACCTCGGCGAGCCAGGCCGACCGGAAAGCGTCGGACTCCAGCGCCCCGTGCCACAGCGTGCCGGCCACGGCCCCGGCCCGCGCCCCGCCCGGGAACGCCTCGACGCCCGGCCCGGCCTCGACCCGACCGTGGTGGATCTCGTAGCCCGCGACGTCCTGGCCCAGCGCCCGGCCCCGCGGCAGCGCCAGTGTCTTCTCCGCCTCGAAGACCGTCGCCACGTCGAGCAGCCCGAGCCCGTCGACCATCGAGCCGGCCGGCCCCTCGACCCCGGAGGTGTCCACGACCGAGCGGCCCAGCATCTGGTAGCCGCCGCAGATCCCGAGCACCGGGCGCCCCGCGGCCGCGTGGGCGAGCACCGCGCGGTCCAGGCCGCGCTCGCGGAGCCACGCGAGGTCGGCCAGGGTGGCACGGGTGCCGGGCAGCACGACCAGGTCGGCGCCGGCGAGCGCCCGCGGCTCGGACGCGAAGACCACGTCCACGCCCGGCTCGAGGCCGAGGGCGTCGAGGTCGGTGAAGTTGCTGATCCGCGGCAGCCGGACCGCCGCCACGCGCAGCACCGACCCTCCGCCGTCGGACGGGTGCGCGGCCCGACGTCCGGCCACGTCGAGGGCGTCCTCGCTGTCCAGCCACAGGTCGGGGTGCCACGGCAGCACGCCGTACACCTGACGGCCGGTGAGCGCGCGCAGCTGCTCCAGGCCCGGCTCCAGCAGCGCCCGCTCGCCGCGGAACCGGTTGACGATCCAGCCGGCGACCAGCCGCTGGTCGGCGGGCTCGAGCAGCGCGAGGGTGCCGAACATCGCGGCGAACACCCCGCCGCGGTCGATGTCGCCGACCACCACCGTCGGCACGTCGGCGTGCCGGGCCAGCCCCATGTTGACGAAGTCGCCCGCGCGCAGGTTGATCTCGGCCGGGCTGCCGGCGCCCTCGGCGACCACGACGTCGTAGCGGCCGGCCAGGTCGTCGAAGGCGGCGTACGCCGCGTCGCGCAGGGCCGTGCGGCCCCCGAGGAAGTCGGCGGCGACCAGGTCGCCGGCCGGACGGCCCATGACCACGACGTGGCTGCGGTGGTCGCTGCCGGGCTTGAGCAGCACCGGGTTCATCGCCGGCTCGGGCTCGGCGCGGGCGGCCAGCGCCTGCGCCCACTGGGCCCGGCCGATCTCGCCGAAGCCGGCCTCTTCTCCGGGCAGCGGGCAGACCATCGAGTTGTTCGACATGTTCTGCGCCTTGAACGGCGCGACCCGCACGCCCCGACGCGCGAAGGCGCGGCACAGCGCGGTGGTGACCACGCTCTTGCCGGCATCGGAGCCGGTGCCGGCGACGAGCAGCGACGCTGGCACGGCCTCAGCGGCCGCGCACCAGGTGGGCCGCCGCCAGGGGCGACTCCCGGACCCCGCCACCGCCGGCCAGGTGGTCGGCCTGGGCGCGCAGCTGGCGGGCCACCGAGCCGCGCTCGGGGGTCCAGGCCTCGATCTGGCCGGCCAGCGCGCGCAGCACCTCCGGCGGCTGGCTGCGGTCGCCGCCGAGGTCGACGGCGACCAATGGCAGGTGGAGGGAGGACCGGCGGCCCGCGCCGCGCACCTCCAGCATCAGCTGCCCGGCGTGGTTGGGCTGCAACCGGAGCCGGGACGCCTCGGACCAGGCGATCTCCTGCTGCCGCAGGCTCCAGGACCGGTGCACCAGCCTCCCGCGGTCGGTGTCCATCCAGCTGCGCCGGGCGGCCAGCGCGCCGAGCCCGCCGAAGAGGACGAGGGCGAGGACGACGGCGGCGACCTGGTTGGTGACCGGCTGGGTCGCCAGCGCCCAGCCGACGATGCCCAGCACGGCGACCACCGCCACGAGTACCGAGAGCCACATCGACGCCGAGCGGGACCGCAGGCCGGGGACCGGGATCCGCCCGGCCCCGTGACCTCCCGCGTGCCCGCCCTCGAGCTCAGCCACGAAGCACCGCCGCCTCGGCGCGCACCGCAGCCACCGACTCCTCGACCGCTCCACGGGCGCGGGTGCCGGTGACCGGCTCGGCCCGGGTGGGGGCCTGGCGGGGATCGACGAGCCAGCAGCCACCGGGCCCGGTGAACAGCGCCAGGACCGGGGGCTCGTCGTCACCGGGGCGGCGCACCACGAGGTCGGTGCGCAGGAACGCCGCGCCGAGCCGTTCGAGCACCTCGTCCGGCGGCGTGGGGTCGTCGGGGGCCGCGTCCACGGCGACCGTCCCGCCTCCGCCGTCGCCGGCCTCGGGGTGGACGGCCGCGGCGACGGCCAGCGCGTCGAGCTGGTCTGCGCGCGCCAGGGCGAACCGGTGCAGCCCGTCGTGGCTGACCTCCTCGAGGAGGACCACGTCGTCGACGAGGTGGGCGTACCAGTAGTCCTGGGCCACCGCGGTGGTGCGGGCCAGCGCCACGACCACCTCGGCCCCCTCCCGCAGGGCGACCGCCGAGGCGATGTCCTGACGCACCTGCAGCTCCACCGAGCCGTCCCGCAACGCGGTGGCAGCCGCGACCGCCTGCGGCGTGGGCGGGTCCACGACACCACGGGCGAGCAGCGAGCGGTACGCCGAGCGGCGCGCGACGTCGTGGTCGGGCCCGGGGAGGTCGGAGAGGAACGGCATCACCGGCATGGCGCCGGGGCGGGCCAGCACGGAGAGCTCCTCGTCGGTCAGCACGTCGACGAAGACGGTCTCGAGGTCCGGCACTGTCGCGCCGGCGCTCGTCGGATCGGTCATGGGAAGAACCTAGAGCAGGCCGAAGCTGACGGTGCTGAGGGCCGAGGATCCCATGTCCTTCAGCGTCTCGCCCGCGTCGGCGAGCCGGTCCCCCGCCCAGTCGACCGCGTCGCCGGCCGCCTGGTAGGCGTCGCCCAACCGGTCCCCGGTCCAGTCGAGCGCGGCGCCACCGAAGTCCTTGATGTCGTCCCAGTGGTCGTAGATCGCGTTGCCCAGCGACCACGCGCCGTAGCCGAGGACCGCCACCCCGGCGATCCCGACACCGACCGGCCCGAGCGCGATCAGGCCCGCCGAGCTGGCCAGCATGGCACCGCCGCCGACGGCACCGGCCACGCCGAAGCCCCGGGTGGCCCAGCCCCGCGCGCCGTCGTACCCGCCACCGGTGACGGCGTCCATCGCCCCGCTGACCACGGTCAGCGGCAGGAACGCCTTGCCGGCGAGCCGCGCGGCCCGGCTCCCGATGAGGAACCGGGCGAAGCCGCCGTCGGCCGCCCCGTTGGCGAACGCCTTGAGCGCCGAGTCGCTGGCGTCCAGGTCCCGCAGGAAGGTCTGGTAGTCGCTGATCGGCGCCGTCGAGGACTTCAGGAAGTCCAGGAACGACTTGCTGCGCCCGAAGAGCCCGACCGCCTTCTTCAGCGTCAGACCGAGGGTGACCGCGCCGCCGGCGACGCCGAGCGAGCCGAGCAGGTCCCTGCTGGTGATCGCGCGCTCGAGGTAGGCCTTGACCGCCGACTCCAGCGTCTGCGGGATCTCGGCCCTGGCCAGCGCGTCGGCGGTGGCGGCATCGGCGTCGGCAACGGCGGTGAGTGCGTCTCCGATGTCGCCGGCCAACGTCGCGGCGCGGCCGTTGAGGTGTCGCTGCGCCTCGTCGCGCTCGGCGGCGGCCGCCGCCGCCTGCTCGGGCGAGCTCATCACGGGCGGCAGCGTGGGCGCACGGACCGACCCGTCCTCGCCGACCGTGAACCCCTCGCCCTCGGCTCCGGCGATCGTGTCCAGCAGCCGGCTGCGGGTGTGCCCGATGTCGCTCGCGCCGCTGTTGAGCGCCGCCCGGGCGACGTCGAGGGCATCGGCGAGCCGGGCCCCGGTCTTCGACTCCTCCGCGGCGCGCTCGGCGGCGGCATCGGCCCAGGCACCCTGGGCGTCGGCCAGCGCCAGCTCGAGGGTGCGTACGAGGTCGCGGGCCTCGCGGTCGACGACGTCGCCCGCCTCCCCCAGCGCGGTCGCGGCGGCCGCGAGCTCGCCCGGCCGCCAGCCCCGGACCTGGGCGATCGTCAACGCACTCACCGGGGTCCGCCCGCGAGCCCCGCCGCGACGTCGGCGTCGGTCGTCGCGAAGTCCTGCGCACTGGTCCTGACCGCCGAGGCCAGCGACCGCAGGCCCTCGGCGTAGACCTGCAGCGCCGCACCGAGCCGGGTCGAGACCCACAGGCACGACTCGCTGGTGCGCGATCCCGCAAGCGCGTCGGACGCGGTGGCGAAGGGCCCCGCCACGTCCAGGTCCTCCAGGGTGCCCGCCGTCGCCTCGACCGCGCTCGCAGCGTCGGTGAGGCCTCCCCCGTCCACGACCAGCATGTCTCTCACCTATCCCATCCGTCCATCCCGCCGCAACCGTCCGCCCCGCCCCTCATGCCCGGCCGGTCGGCTCGGTCGCCTCGCCGGTGGGTGGGGTGGCATGCCCGGGGAACTCGGCGGCCGCCGAGTCCTCGTCGACCAGGCAGGTGCGGCAGAAGTCCTCCCCGAAGGGCGTGAGGTGGATGCTGCGCCGCACCACCTTGGCGAACCGCACGGAGTGCACCGCCTCGAGGACGTCGGGCTGCGCCTCGAGCACCTGGTACTCCATCGGGTCGCGCAGCGACTCCCGGGAGAACCAGATGAGCCCGAGCCGGAAGAGGTTGTTGAGGTACGCCGGGACGTGGTCGGTCCAGCGGCAGCCCGCGCGGGCGCCGATCATGGTCAGCCCGGGGGCGACGAGCTGGCTGCTGACCATGCCGACGGGTCCGCCGGTGCGCACGTCGACGCTCGGCTGCGGCCCGCCCTCGAGGAGCAGCAGCAGGATCCGCGCCTCGTCGGGGGCGAGCTCGTCGAGGATGCGTTCGTACGCCGGGTGCCCCGCCTCGGTGCTCCACACGTCGCGCGACCGTTCGAGCAGCTCGGCCCCCCGCCGGCGCAGGTCGGCCGCGGGCGCCGTCCCGGGCGCCGCCCCGGTCGCCGCCCCGGGTGTCGTGCCGGGTGTCGCCCCGGGGAGCCCATGGCCGGTGCCGGCCGGCGGCTCGACCAGCTCGCCGAGCAGCTCCCCGGCGCTGAGCAGCGCCCGGGGCAGCGGCACCCCGGCGGAGACGGACCGGGCGAGGTCGCCGAGCGCCGCGGCCGCGCCGTTGGCGTCGCGGGCCAGCGCGGCGGCCTCCTCGGGGTCGGCGACCGCCCGGGCGACCCGCCGGCCGGCCCGCGCGGAGGTGCGCACGCCCCACTCCGTCGTGTGCCACGCGGCCGAGGCGGCGAGCCGGGCCAGCCCGGGCAGCGCCTCGAGCGCCGGCCCGACCTGCTCGGGCAGGTTCCTGCGCTCGCTCACCGCCGCCTCCTCATCGGCCCACCCCGAACAGCCACAGGTGCAGGAACCCGCCGGCCAGGCCCATGATCGCCCCGTGGGCGTAGAGCATCCACTCGTCCTCCCGGATCGCGGCGCGCATCATCTCCACGAAGTCCCGCGGCGGCAGCTCGCGGGTGCGCCGCGCCACCAGCACCCGGATCCTCTCGGCCTGCCGGCGGCTGAACGCCGGGTCGGTCAGCGGGGTGAGCGTGCGCCCGACCGCCTCCCGGGCGACCGAGTCGCGGATCGTGTCGAAGCGCTCGGGCCCGACCGCGACCCGGACCGCGGCCCGGGCGGGGCCGGCGGCCCGCTCGATGGCCGGGCGCAGCGCGGTCACCAGCAGGGCGCGGGTGCGGTCCCCGCGCGGACCCTCGAGCAGGAAGGTGCCGATCCGCTCGAGGGTGATGACGTCCTCGGCGATGATCCGCGCGTAGACCTCCGCGGCCTCGGCCTGGCGGCGCGGGAACAGCCCGTGCACCCGTACGCCGAGGACCCGACGAGGCTCGGGCGGCTCGAAGATCAGCCACATCCCGAGCGCGTTGGTCGCCCAGCCCACGACCACGCCCAGGACCGGCAGCAGCCACCACCGGCCGACCAGGCTGTCGGCGACCGCCACCGGGACGCCGAGCAGGAAGCCGAAGACGAACCCGAAGGCGACCATCAGGTTCAGCTCGCGCTGGCCGAAGTCGCGGAAGATCCGGACCACCAGGGCGGGGTTCTCGCGGAAGTGGTCGATCACCATGATCTTGGGGTCGAGCAGCTGGTCGATGTGCAGGCCGATCTCGTCGGTCACCCGGGTGACGACCGCGGGCAGCTGGGCCTGGACCCGGTCCACGACCCGGTCGCGGAGCGGGCGGGGCAGGTCGCGCCACAGCCGCGGGTGCTCGGCGTCCATCACCTGCTCGACCAGCGCGGGGATCTCGGGCCGGAACTGCGTCACGATGTGCTCGGCGATCCGGTCCGGCTCCAGCTCGCGGTAGAAGTCACCGGGGGTGCCGAGCTTCGAGATCGCCTTGTCCACCGCGATGCTGCCCATCTTGGCCGCCCGCGCCGGGATGATCCCCTGCCAGCCCACCCCGCCCTGGAGCAGCCCCGGCACCTCCTGCACCTTGCGCGGCAGCACCGTCGCCAGCTCGCGCATGCCCGGGATCCGCACGCCGTGGAAGCGGACCGGCTGAGAACAGCATGACCAGCCCGGACCAGTTGATCAGCCAGCCGACCACGCCGGTGAAGACGGGGACGCTCGCGACGTGCCACCAGTCCAGGCCCGCGGCCCAGTCCCGGATCGCGTCCAGCATCGCCGTCACCCCCTCGGACCTACCCCCTGCGGACGAGGCCCAACCGGCGCAGGCTATCCAGCCTGCTTTACATCTGGGAAGGACCTGTCAACAGCCTCACATCGTGAGACGGCAGTCAGAGGCACTTTCGCGGCCGTGAGACGGCGATCCCGCTGCAGCGAGTGCCGTCTCGACGTGCTGAGAGTTCCCCCTGGTGCCCTCTCACGCAGATGCGAGGATCTCCGGGTGCCGTCCCCCTCCCCCGCCCCCCGCCGCGACCTCGAGCTGGTGGCCGACTGCTCGCGCTGCTTCGCGCTGTGCTGCGTGCTGCTCCCCTACCGGCGCGACGCGGGGTTCGGTGCGGACAAGCCCGGCGGGGTGCCCTGCGGCCACCTCCAGGACGACGACCGCTGCGGCATCCACGCCGACCTGCGCGAGCGGGGCTGGCCGGGCTGCGCGATCTTCGACTGCTTCGGCGCCGGCCAGCACGTCTCCCAGGTGACCTACGCGGGCCGGTCCTGGCGCGAGCACGACGACCTGGGCGAGATGGCGGCGGTGCTCTCCGTCGTACGCCGGCTGCACGAGATGCTCGCCCACCTCGAGGAGGTACGCCGGCGTACGCCGGACCGGGCCGCGGCCGACCTGGCCCGGAGGCTGCTCGCGCTGCGGGACGCCGCGCCGGTGGAGCTGCTCGCCGCCGACCTCGACGCGCTGCACGAGGAGTGCGGCACGCTGCTGGCCGCCGCCAGCCGCCGGGTCCGGGACCCCGCGGCGCCGGACCTCACCCGCGCCGACCGCGCCGGGCGCGACCTGCGGCGCCGGCCGCTGCGGGACGCGGGCCTGCGCGGCGCGCTGCTGATCGGCGCCGACCTGCGCGGCGTCGACCTCGGCCGCGCCGACCTGCTGGGCGCCGACCTGCGCGGGGCCGACCTCCGGGGCGCGGACCTGCACGACGTGCTGTTCCTCAGCGGTCCGCAGCTCGAGGCGGCGCGCGGCGACGGCGACACCCGGATCCCCGCGGGCCTGCGACGTCCCTCCTCCTGGCCTGCGGCCGGGTGACGCCCAGCTGGGCCATGTGACGAAGGACTCCCGGCCCGGGTTTGAGGACCTTCGGCCCTCTTGCCACCATGGCAGAGGTCCTCCTGGTCGGCGCCCGCGCCGGCCGAGGGGGCCTGACCGACAGGCACGGCCGCGGCGACCCGGTGATCTCATCCCGGGGTCCGCGTCGCCGGTGCCCGGGTCCGTCGTGGGGGAGCGGCCGGTCGACCGGCCGCCGACGGGCACCCCGCCAGCTATCCCCGAGGTACTCCCCTGTGTCCCCCTCCCGCCTGCCCCTCCGGCCTGCCCACGCGGCGGTGCCCCTCCTCTACGCCCTGCTGACCCTGCTCCAGCTCGTCGTCCCGGCCCTCGGCTGGGACGACCCGGCGGCGGCCGACCCGGGCCACCGCACCGGCGGCTCCGCGGCGGCCCAGCACGCCTCGCACCCCCAGCACCCCCGGCCGGGCCACCCGCGCCAGCAGCGTCAGCCGGCACACGCGACCGGGCACCGCTCCGCGGACAGCCGGGTCCAGGCCGCCCGCCGCGCCGGGTGCACCATGGCGCAGACCGCCCGCCGGGCCACGCGCGCGGCGGACATCCCCCTCTACGTCGGCTGCGCCTTCCTGGTGCAGGAGACCGGTGGCGGGCGCAACGTGTTCGGCCACGACCCGACGGTCTTCGCCGGCGCCGGCAAGGTGACCCGCTCGAAGTACCTCGCCTACAGGCACGTCCGCCGGCGCACCGGCGAGATGCAGGGGGTCGGCCCGATGCAGCTCACCTGGTGGAGCTACCAGGACCGCGCCGACCGGCTGGGCGGCGCCTGGAAGCCCTACCCCAACATGGTCGTCGGGTTCCGGCACCTCGCCGCCCTGCACCACGCCACGGGAAGCTGGCGCTCGGCCGCCCACGAGTACAACGGCGGCGGCGCCATGGCCACGGCGTACGCCGACCAGATGTCGCGGCGCTTCGACCGGATGCGCAGCGCGATCGGCTGACGCGGCGGCCGGACCCGGGACCCAGCGGTGCGTCAACCACCCTCCGGACCGCTCGACACGTGGCCAGCTCACCGCCGGACGCGGCGACCCGGACCCAGCGGTGCGTCAACCACCCTCCGGACGGCTCGACACGTGGCCAGCTCACCGCCGGACGCGGCGACCCGGACCCAGCGGTGCGTCAGCCACCCTCCGGACCGCTCGACACGTGGCCAGCTCACCGCCGGACGCGGCGGCCCGGACCGGGTCAGCGGCCGTTGCGCCGCCAGACCACGAGCGACTGGCCGGGGCCGGGCTGCCGCAGCACGGGCAGCTTGTTGACCGCGACGGCGGCCACTTCGGCCCGGCCGTTGGTGCGCCGGACCAGGCTCGCCTGGCGCAGCGCCTCGCGGGTCGCGTCGAGCTCGGCGACCAGCTCCTCGTTGCGTCGGGCCAGCGCGGCGACCCGGTCCTGCAGCTCGAGGATGCGGCGTACGCCCTCGAGCCCGATGCCCGCGGCGCTGAGCTCGGCGATCTCGCGGAGCAGCTCGATGTCGCGGTGGGAGTAGCGCCGACCGCCGCCTCCGGTGCGCCCGGGAGTGATCAGCCCGAGCCGCTCGTAGGTGCGCAGCGTCTGCGGGTGCAGGCCTGTCAGCTCGGCGGCCACGCTGATGACGTAGACCGCCGCGTCCGGCGTCGGCGCCCGGAACTCGCGACGGGTGGGCATCACGCGCTCTCGAACAGGTTGGCCCGCAGCGGCCGGCTCGAGGTGGCGGCCCGGTAGGCCTCGACGGCCTCCCGCGCCCCGGCGTCGAGCACGGCCGGGACCTGGACCTCGACGGTGGCCAGCAGGTCACCGCGGGTGCCGTCGGACCGGGGCGCGCCCCTGCCACGGACCCGGAAGGTCCGGCCGTTGGGCGTGCCGGCGGGCACCTTGAGCGTGACCGGGGCACCGCCCAGGGTGGGGATCTTGATCTCGGCGCCGAGGGCGAGCTCGTCGAAGGACACCGGCACGTCGAGCGTGAGGTTGTCGTCCTTGCGGCCGAAGAGGCGGTGCGGAGAGACCTTGACGGTGACGAACAGGTCGCCCGCCGGGCCGCCGTTCTCGCCGGCCGCGCCCTTGCCGCGCAGCCGGATCCGCTGGCCGTCGCGCACCCCGGCCGGGATCCGCGCCTGGATGGTGCGGGCCGACAGGCCGCGACCGCTGCCGTGGCAGGTCGGGCACGGCTCGTCGTAGACCAGCTGGCGCCCGCCGCAGGCGGGGCAGGTCTCGTTCATCGAGAACGCGCCGCCGACGGAGGCGACCACGAAGCCCGCGCCCTCGCACTCCGGGCACACGTGCGGCTTGGTGCCGGGCTTGCCCCCGGTGCCGTTGCAGTCGGGGCAGGGGGCGTCGGAGGTGAGCCGCAGCGAGATCGTGACGCCGTCGAGCGCGTCGGTGAAGCTGATCGTGGCGCCGGACTCGACGTCCGCACCCTTGCGCGGGCGGCGCTGGGGGCGCTGCCGGGCACCCCCGAAGAGGTCGCCGAACATGTCGCCGAAGCCTCCGCCCGCGCCGCCGGCGGCGCGGTCGCGCAGCAGGTCGTTGAGGTCGAACCCACCGGCGCCCCCGGCGCCACCGCCACCACCGCCGCCGAAGCCGCCGGGGAAGCCGCCCCGGAAGCCGCCGCCGGCGTAGAGCTCGCGCATCTCGTCGTACTTCTTGCGCTTCTCGGGGTCGCCGACGACGTCGTAGGCCTCGGCGACCTTCTTGAACTTCTCGTGCTTGGCGGAGTCGCCGGGGTGGGAGTCGGGGTGGTTGGCGCGCGCCAGCTTCCGGTAGGCCTTCTTGATCTCCTCGGCCGTCGCGTCCTTCTTCACGCCGAGCTCGGCGTAGAAGTCCTTCTGGGCCCAGTCGGCCCGCATCCCTTCGGTGGCACTCATCCGCGCACCCCCTCTCCGTCGTCGATCGTTACTGCTGCTCGTCGGCCGGGTCGACCACGAGCACCTGGGCGGCCCGGACCACGCGGTCGCCGATCCGGTAGCCGGCCTTGGCGATCACCTTGCACGTCGTGACCGACACCTCGGGATCCTGCCCGATGTGCGACAGCGCCTCGTGCAGGCTCGGGTCGAACGGGTCGCCCGCCTCGCCGAACCGGGTCAGGCCCTGCTTGGCGACGACCCGCTCGAGCTGGTCGGCCACGGTCTGGAAGCCGGCGTCGAGGTCGCCGTGCTCGCGAGCCCGGTCGATGGTGTCGAGCACCTCGATGATCGGCACGAGCGCGGCGTACGTCGCGTTCTCGCGCACCAGCTCGCGGTCCCGCTCGACGCGGCGCTTGTAGTTGAGGTACTCCGCCTGCAGTCGCTGCAGGTCCGTGGTGAGGCCGGCCAGGTCGCGCTTCGTGCGCGTCAGGTCGTCCTCGAGCTCCTCGTCGCCCGCCTGGCCACCTGTCCGGCCGCCCGCTCCGGCGTCCTCGCCGGTCTCCGCGGGCGCCTCGGCCTCGGGCTGGGGCGCGGACTGGTCGGGCGCGGCCCCCTCGGGGGGAGCCGCAGCCTCGGGCTGCGGCTCCCCCTCCGGGGCGACGTCCGACTCGGGTCGGGAGTCGGTCACTTGCTGTCACCCTCCGCGGTGTCGGTGGTGTCCTCGTCGACGATCTCGGCGTCCACGACGTCCTCGTCGGCCTCGCCCGTGGCGCCGGTGGCACCGCCGGCGGCCGCCGAGTCCGCCTCGGCCGCGGCGTACATCGCCGCGCCCATCTTCTGGCTGGACTCGCCGAGCTTGGTCACGCCGGCCTGGATCTCCTCGGCCGAGGAGTCGTCGTTCTCCAGCGTCGCCTTGAGCGCGTCGACGTCGGCGCGAACCTCGGTCTTGACGTCGTCGGGGAGCTTCTCGCCGTTCTCGTCGAGGAACTTCTCGGTCGTGTAGACCAGCGACTCCGCCTGGTTGCGGACCTCGACGGCCTCGCGACGCTTGGCGTCCTCCTCGGCGTACTGCTCGGCCTCGCGGACCATCCGGTCGATCTCGTCCTTGCCGAGCGCCGAGCCGCCGGAGATCGTCATGGACTGCTCCTTGCCGGAGGCCTGGTCCTTGGCGGTGACGTGCACGATGCCGTTGGCGTCGATGTCGAAGGTCACCTCGATCTTCGGCACGCCACGCGGGGCCGGCGGCAGGCCGGTCAGCTCGAAGTTGCCGAGCGGCTGGTTCTGCGCCCACATCTGGCGCTCGCCCTGCGCGACCTTGATCTCGACCGACGGCTGGTTGTCGTCGGCGGTGGTGAAGATCTCCGAGCGCTTGGTCGGGATCGTGGTGTTGCGCTCGATCAGGTTGGTCATCACGCCGCCCTTGGTCTCGATGCCGAGGGAGAGCGGGGTGACGTCGAGCAGCAGCACGTCCTTGACCTCGCCCTTGAGGACGCCGGCCTGGAGGGCGGCGCCGACGGCCACGACCTCATCGGGGTTGACGCCCTTGTTGGGCTCCTTGCCGCCGAGCAGCTCCTTGACGACCTCGGTCACCGCCGGCATCCGGGTGGAGCCGCCGACGAGCACGACGTGGTCGATGTCCTTGACCGCGACGCCGCCGTCCTTGAGCACCGACTTGAACGGCTCGCGGGTGCGGTCGAGCAGGTCGGAGGTGAGCCGCTGGAACTCGCTGCGGGTCAGCTTCTCCTCGAAGTGCAGCGGGCCGGACTCGCCGTGGGTGATGTAGGGCAGGTGGATCGTGGTCTCGCTGGAGGAGGACAGCTCGATCTTCGCCTTCTCCGCGGCCTCCTGGAGGCGCTGCTTGGCGATCTTGTCTGCGCCGAGGTCGACGCCGTTGTTGTCCTTGAACTTCTTGATCATCCAGTCGACGACCCGGGCGTCCCAGTCGTCACCACCCAGGTGGTTGTCACCGGAGGTGGCCTTGACCTCGACCACGCCCTCGCCGATCTCCAGCAGCGACACGTCGAAGGTGCCGCCGCCGAGGTCGAAGACCAGGATGGTCTGGTCGTCGCCCTTGTCGAGGCCGTAGGCCAGCGCGGCCGCGGTCGGCTCGTTGACGATGCGGCTCACGTTGAGGCCCGCGATCTCGCCGGCCTCCTTGGTGGCCTGGCGCTGGGCGTCGGAGAAGTACGCCGGGACGGTGATCACCGCGTCGGTGACCGGCTCGCCGAGGTAGGCCTCGGCGTCCCGCTTGAGCTTCTGCAGCACGAACGCGCTGATCTGCTGCGGGGTGAAGGTCTTGTCGTCGACCTGCTGGGTCCAGTCGGTGCCCATGTGACGCTTCACCGAGCGGATGGTGCGCTCGACGTTGGTCACGGCCTGGCGCTTGGCGACCTCGCCGACCAGCACCTCCCCGGACTTGGCGAACGCCACCACCGACGGGGTGGTGCGGGCGCCCTCTGCATTCGCGATGACGGTGGGTTCGCCACCCTCGAGGACGGCGACGACGCTGTTCGTCGTGCCGAGGTCGATGCCGACCGCACGTGCCATGGGTTGTTACCTCCGCTTGTCGAAGCCCCGTCCGAGACGGGGCCTGGTTCAGGTCTGTGTGACGCCATCCTGCGCCGGGTGCGGTGAGTCTGGCAAACAAGTTGAGCCAGTTCAACTCAACTTTGCTCACTGGGCTCAACGGAGGGCACGACGGGGTTGTTCCCGTTGCGACCGGCGACTTCGGGTCGTGTGCCTCAGCACGCGCCCCGGCGCGTTTGGGAAGCACACGACCCGGGGCGGCCACGGGCTCAGTCGGTGGCCCCGGGGTAGATCCGGAAGCCGCTCATCCGCTTGTGGGCGAAGCTGGCGTAGAACTCCTCCGCCGCGTCGGTGATCAGGTCCATCCGCAGGGTCTGGGTGGCCTGGAACGTCGCCACCACCAGCAGCCGGGCGATCCCGCGCCGGCGGTGGTCGGGGTGGACCGCCACGAAGCCGAGGTGCGACTGCAGCACGCCGTCGCCCAGCGCCTGCGCCCAGCCCACGAGCGTGCGGCCGTCCTCACCCCGGCCCTCGCCCCGGTCGCCATCCCGGTCGTCATCGCGGTGCTCGGCGACGTAGGCCACCGCACCCGGCGCCGTGCACACCCGGTGCACCACGGCCGGGTCGGTCAGCGACGGCCACTGGACCGTGGTGGACAGACGGGCGATCCCGGACGCGTCCCGCGGCGCGTACGGCCGCACGTCGACGGTTGCCACGTCCACCGACGCTAGCCCACGACGGAGATGCCGAGGAGCGTGGCGACGTCCCGGGCCTCGCCGGGCGGGGCGTAGCGCTCGGCCAGCTCCCGGACGCGCCGCTCGTAGGCGGGCAGCTCCGACGCCGGCAACAGCTCGCGACCCGAGCCCGGCCGTCCCCGCCGGAAGAACGCCTGCGGGTCGCGGAGGACGCCACGCGTGTCCGGCACCCGCCGGGCGGCCGCGGCCCGCATCGCGGCGAACCCGGCCGCCTCGACCAGCGCGGGCCAGCGGTCGGCCACGACCTCGAGGCCCAGGAGCCCGGCGAGCCGGCGCATCTGGCCCTCGAGGTCGGCGGACAGGTCCTCGTAGCGCACCAGGTGCACGTTGCCCGCGTCGCGACGCGACCACGCGTCGGCCGCGTGGTGCACCACGCCCGGCAGGGAGTCCATCGAGGTGACGGGGTCGGTCTCCTGGCGGGTCCACGCGACCAGCCACTCCGACAGCGGTGGCCGAGGAGGTGGTGCCGTGAAGGGGCGGCCCGAGAGCTCCGCGACCCGCTCCCGGTCGATGTTGTCCCCCTGGCGGTAGAGCGAGACGGCCATGTCGAGCGGGTCCCGCACCACCACGACGTACGACGCCCGCGGGTCGAGCACCACGCCGTCCAGCGGCGTGTGGGTCTTGAGGACCCGCCGGCCGGGCAGCCGGTCGAGGCGCGCGAACAGCGATGCCTCCGACTCGACCAGCCAGTCCACCCAGGGCGACATCTCGGACAGGGGCGCGGGCAGGTCCGGGCTGCCGTGCACCAGCGACAGGCAGATCTGCTGCATCCAGGTGGTGCCGCTCTTGGAGCGCGTGCTGACGACGATGTCGCCGTCGCGGAACGGGAACCGCGTCCAGCGGGCGCTGTCCTCCTCGGTCGAGGTGTAGCGCCGCGGAGGCTGCCCCGGAGCCTGCGGGGTCACGTCAGCACGTCCCGGGGTCTGGTCGAGGGCTGGCTGAAGACGGCGAGCTCGTCGCCCCAGGCGTCGACCATCTCGCCGAGCTCGACGCCCCCGTGGGTGGCGTCCCACCGGCGCAGCTCCCGGTCGACGACCGCGAAGGTCTCCCGCAGGGCGACGACGTCGCCGTCGAGCATGCGCTGCAGCTGTGGGAGCAGCCGTTCGGCCGACCACTCCGGGACGTCGAGCGGGTGCTCACGCAGCTCCCAGGCCAGGTACTTGTTGTAGGGGCGCACCCGTCCCGCCAGCGCGAAGATCGTGTCGAGGAGCCAGGGCACGGACTCTGCGGCGTCAAGCCTGCTCTCCAGCGCCCGGCCGTCGCGGTCGGACTTCAGCGCGCGGTAGGCGAAGTTGACCCAGCCGTCGAGCCGGTCGCCGTCCGTGAGGACGTGTCGCTGCTCCTGCGGCGTGAGCGTGGCCTGGCGTCGAACGGCTTCGGCCAGCCGGCCGCCCGTGTCGTCGCGGAGCACCGGCACCCAGGCGAACGACCAGCGCGCCCACCAGCCCATCGAGCCGAACGGCGGCACGTCCTCGAGCTCGGCCAGCGTGGTCGGCCACTCGTCGACCAGGTCGCTGCGGCACGTGGTCCGGCCGTCGAGCTCGTCCCAGACCACGATGACGTCGACGTCGGAGCGCTCGGTGGCCATGCCGCGCGCGGCGGAGCCGGAGAGCACCACGCCGACGATGCCCGGGTCGTCCCGACCGAGGATCTCCTCCAGCGCGGCCTGCGCGTCGCGGCGCAGGCTCACGAGGTCGCGCCGCGACCCGCGGCGAGCAGGGCCAGCGCCACGTCGTACCCGGTCTCCTCGCGCAGCTCGCGGACCGCGCCCTGCTCCGGCGTCTCGTGCAGCTCCACACCGCCGCCGGGCATCGTCCACTGCGGCTCGGGGCCCTCGTTCCACAGCGACAACAGCATCCGGTCGTGCTCGTCCACGATCACCGCGTAGGCGGCCAGTCGGGTGTCGTGCTCGGTGAACTCCACAGTGGGAAGGTTCACAGTCCCCGCCTGAGGGCCGCAACCCGTGGAATACCTGCGGGCCGTGCCTTGTCATGCGAACCATGACGGTTTCCACGATCACCCTGAACAACGGCACGACGATCCCACAGCTCGGCTTCGGCGTCTTCCAGGTCCCGCCGGAGGAGACCGCCGAGACCGTGAGCAAGGCGTTCGAGGTCGGCTACCGCCACATCGACACCGCGGAGATGTACCAGAACGAGGAGGGCGTCGGTGAGGCCGTCAAGGCCTCCGGGATCGCCCGCGACGAGCTGTACATCACCAGCAAGCTCAACAACGGGTTCCACAAGCCGGACGACGCACGACGGGCCTTCGACGAGACGCTCACCAAGCTCGGCCTGGACCGGATCGACCTGTTCCTCATCCACTGGCCGCTGCCGACGCTGTACGACGGCGACTTCGTCTCCACCTGGAAGACCCTTGCCGAGTTCGTCGAGGACGGCCGCGCCACCTCGATCGGCGTCTCGAACTTCCAGCCCGCCCACCTCGACCGGATCGTCACCGAGACCGGCGTGGTCCCGGCGGTGAACCAGATCGAGGTCCACCCCTACTTCACCAACGAGGAGGCCCGGGCCGCCTCGATCCGCCACGGCGTCGAGGTCGAGGCGTGGTCGCCGATCGCGCAGGGCAAGGTGCTCGACGACGAGCTGATCAACAAGATCGGCACCAACTACGGCAAGACCGCCTCCCAGGTGACGCTGCGCTGGCACGTCGAGCGTGGCGACATCGTCTTCCCGAAGTCGATGAGCCAGGACCGGATGCGGGAGAACTTCGACATCTTCGACTTCTCCCTGACCCACGACGAGGTCGAGCAGATCAGCGGCCTCGACCGTGGCGAGGACGGCCGCAACGGCCCGAACCCGGACACGTTCGACTTCATCCCGAGCTGAGTCCCGACACGCTCAGGCGTCGAGGGCCCGGCCCCACACCTCGAGCAGGTGTGCGAGCTGGGCCCTCTGCCGCTCGCTGAGCGAGCCGACGAGCCGGTGCTCGTTGGCCATGTGCGCGTCGAAGGCCCGGTCGACGAGCTCGCGGCCGGCGTCGGTCAGCGCGATCACCCGGCCCCGGGCGTCCCGGTCGCTGTGCCGGCGGGTGACCCAGCCCTGCTGCAGGCAGCGGTCCACCCGCTTGGTGACCGCGCCGGAGGAGACCATGGTCGAGGCGGCGAGCTCGGAGGGGGTCAGCTCGTACGGCGCGCCGGCGCGGCGCAGCGTGGCGAGCACGTCGAACTCCCCCTCGCCCAGGCCGAAGCGCGCGTAGACCGCCACGAGCTCCTCGGTCAGCCGCAGCGCCAGCCGGTGCAGCCGGCCGATCACCCCCTGCGGCGACACGTCGAGGTCGGGGCGCGCCTCGCCCCACTGCGCCATCACCCTGCCGACGTGATCGAGATCGCTCGCCATGGCAGGAATATACCTTCCAAAGAAACTATTGTGTCTTCCATGGAAACAAATCAGGCCCGCCTGGCCCTCGTCACGGCCGTCGCCCCCATCGCCTGGGGCTCGACGTACTACGTGACCGAGGCCTACCTGCCGCCGGACCGCCCCCTCTTCGCGGCGGCGGTCCGGGCACTGCCGGTCGGCCTGGTGATCCTGGCGATGCGCCGGCGGCTGCCCCAGGGCAGCTGGTGGTGGCGGTCGCTGGTGCTGGGCGTGCTCAACATCGGGATGTTCTTCCCGCTGATCTTCCTCGCTGCCTACCACCTGCCCGGCGGCCTCGCGGCCACCCTGCAGGCGACCGCCCCGCTGGTCACGATGGGCCTGGCCTGGCCCGGGCTCGGCGAGCGTCCCGGCTGGGCCCGGGTCGGCGCGGCGCTGGTCGGCGCCCTCGGCGTGGGCCTGCTGGTGCTGCGCTCCCCCGGCCACGTCGACGCGATCGGCCTGGCCGGAGCGTTCGGCTCGGTGCTGGTCTCTGCGATCGGCTACGTGCTGGTCAAGCGCTGGCCGGTGCCGGTGGACAGCCTGACCCTGGTGTCCTGGCAGCTGGTGGTCGGCGGGCTGCTGCTCGTCCCCGTCGCGCTGATGGTCGAGGGCGCCCCTCCGGCGCTGGACCTCCCGGCCGTCGGCGGCTTCGTGTGGCTGTCGGTGATCGGCACCGGCCTGGCCTACTACTGCTGGTTCACCGGACTGCGCGGCATGCCCGCCGGCGTGGTCTCGCTGATCGGCCTGGTCAACCCGGTCGTCGGCACGCTGCTCGGGGTGGTGCTCGCCGGCGAGCTCTTCGGCTGGGCCCAGGCCGTGGGCATGGTGCTGGTGCTCGGCGGCGTGCTGGCCGGCCAGCCGACCGTGCAGGCGATGCTGCGCCGGCGTACGCCGACGGTGGTCCCGACCGTCGAGGTCGACGACCGCGAGCCGGTCCGCAGCGCCGCCTGACCGGGGCGAGCGGGGGCGAGGCGCGGCGCAGCGGCCTGGCCGCTCAGCCGATCTGCACCCGCACCGGGTTGGAGGCCATGCCGCTGTCGGTGTCGACGACGCGGAACCGGTTCTGGCCGGTCTGGCTGGTCTGGACGTAGGTCGAGAAGGTCTGGTTGCTGACCGAGACCGTCACCGGGAAGTCCTGCCAGGCGCCGTTGGTGAACCGCTGGACCTGCAGGATCGCGCCCTCTCCGCCCGGGTAGACGCCGGTCAGGTCGATCTGCTGCATCGGCGCCACCGAGGTGGCCCCGGCGGACAGCGAGATCTTCGACTTCTTGGGCTTCTTCGCGTGCTTCGAATTCTTCGGCTGGTGCGCAGGGCTGGCCGGGGACGAGCCGGAGGACGGCGCCCGGGTCTCGCCGGGCGCCAGCGTGATCAGCGGCCCCGAGGGCGAGGAGGTCTTCGAGGGCTCGGGCATGTACATCGAGCGCTGTGCCGTGCCCTGCGAGCCGTCCTGGCCCCCGCCGAGCCCGGCGATCCGGGCCCCGGCCACCGCCACCAGCCCGAGGACCAAGCCCACCGCCAGGGCCACGCCCACGAGCGCGAGCAGGCCGGTCAGGACCGGACGGCCGTCTCCGTCATCCACCTGGCTGTGCCCCCTCGTTGCGCCGGACGCTTGCCCCACCATTGTCGGGGAGGCCTCCAACCGGACCCACCCGGGGCGGCAGGCGGGTCATCCTCCCGGGTGATCGGCATCCACCGTCAGGAGGATATCCGGGCATGTCGGTGGCGGCGCGGCGGCCGTGGTGCTCGACTCCCCCCGGGGGCCTGCTCGGTCCCCCGGACAACGGAGGAGGACAACCATGAGAGCCAGCTTCAGGTCACGCAGCACGGCATTGCTCGCCGCCGTCACCCTCACCACCTCACTGGGGGCCACCTCGCTCGCGGCCACCACGCTCGGCGCCGCCAGCGCGTCCGGCGCCACGGCCCACCGGACCGCCGCCGGCCACGCCACCGCCCGGCGGCTGCCGCCGGTGGTGGTCAACGTCCGGGTCACCAAGAAGGGCCTGACCCGGTCCCACAGCACCTTCCGGCCCGGCAACACGATCGTCAACATCCGCAGCGCCGGCGGGGGCGGCACCGTCGAGGTGATGCGCCTGCACCACGGCTACTCCGTGGCCGACCTGCAGAAGGACTTCAGCACGCTGTTCAACGGCGACGTCCACGCGGTGCGCAGCATCGACAAGCACGTCGAGTTCTACGGCGGGTCGCAGGTCTACCGGCACCGCACGGCGTCGTTCGCCACCCACCTGGACCGCGGCCACTACCTGATCGCGAACCTCGACAAGGGGACGATGACCCGGATGCGGGTCGCCGGTCACCACCAGCGGCGCGCGCTGCCGCACGCCACCGGCCGGGTGAACATGGTCCGCGAGGACCGGTTCGGCAACCCGGGCGTCCGCCGGCACTCGGGATGGATGCGCACCACGAACCGCACCGACGAGCCGCACTTCGTGGACCTGATGCGGGTCAAGCGCTCGACCACCCACCACATGGTCAAGAAGTACTTCGACGGCGGGGCCCAGGGCCAGCCCGACTTCGCCCTCAGGGCCATGGCCGGCACGCTCGTGGTGGGCCCCGGCCACACCGTGCTGTGGCGCTACGACCTGCCCCGCGGCAAGTACGTCGAGGCGTGCTGGTGGCCCAGCGACGAGGACGGCATGCCGCACGCCCTGATGGGCATGTGGGCGCTGACCCACCTGCGCTGAGGATCATCGGCCGAGGCGGTCCGGGGCGCGCTCCTCACGCGTCCCGGACCGCCTCACCCGCCCGGGCGCGGGCCGCCCGCTCCGCCACTGCGTGCACGTCGGTGCGGGCGTCGTAGGACCAGAAGTCGCGCAGCGCCAGCGCCGTGAGGCCGACCCCGGCCACGCAGGCCAGGCCACCGCTGGCGATCGAGCCACGGACCGTCCACAGGTCGGCGGTGACGCCGGCCCGGACCTGCCCGCCGAGCGGGCCCAGCGAGTAGGACAGCATCTCGATGCCGGCCAGCCGGCCGCGCATCCCCTCGGGGATGGTCTGGTTCCACACGGTCCCGCGGAACACCCCGGAGACCATGTCGGCCGCACCCGAGAGCATCAGGCACACCGCCACCAACCAGAGGCCCGGCATCACGCCGGCGGCCGCGACGCAGGCGCCGTACACCGCCGCGGCGAGCACGATCGCCCGGCCGTGGTGGTGCACCCGGGAGGTCCACCCGCTCAGCGCGGTGGCCAGCAGCGCTCCCACCGTCTCCGCGGAGTAGAGCAGCCCGAGCAGCTCGGGCCGGCCGAAGACCTCCTGGGCCAGGGCCGGGAACAGCACCACGGGCAGCGCCAGCAGCATCGCGGCGATGTCGACCAGGTAGGTGCCGAGCAGGTCCCGGCGGGAGAACGCATAGCGCAGCCCCTGCCCGATGCCGGCGAGGCTCGGCGGGGTCGTCTCCTCGCGGTGCGGGTAGGACCCCATGGCGAGGTAGAGCAGGCTCGCGACCGCCAGCCCGCCGATGTCGACGACGAAGCACCAGCCGGTGCCGACGTAGGCGACCAGCAGGCCGCCGATCGCCGGCCCGACCAGCACCCCGACCTGCATGCCGAGGCTGGTCAGCGCGTTGGCGGCGGCGACCTGGTCGTGCCGCACCGTCCGCGGCATCAGCGCCTCGCGGGAGGGCCGCTGGAGCGAGGAGGACGACGCCAGCAGCGCCGAGACCACGAAGATCGCCGGGACGCTGGGCTGCGCGGCGAACGCGTTGACCGCCAGCACCGCGGTGAAGGCCGCCTGGGCCACGCCGGTCCAGATCAGCAGCCGGCGCCGGTCGACGTGGTCGGCCAGCGCCCCGCCGTACAACCCGAACACGACCAGCGGCACCAGCTCGACCAGGCCGATCGCGCCGACCGCGAAGTTCGACCCCGTCAGCGAGTAGACCTGGTAGGGGACGGCGACGTAGGTCATCATCCCGCCGAGGTAGAACACGGTGCCGGCCCCGAGGAGCAGCCGGAAGTCGCGCGAGTCGCGCAGCGGGGTCACGTCCATGCGTACGGCGCGCAGCCGCTCGCGCCAGGTCATGCGTCGTTCACGAGGAGCAATCGTCGCAGCCACTCGCCCCGGTCGCACCCCGATTCCGGCGGGTGCGGGCGCGGGGCCGGGCCGGCGTCAGGCCCGCCAGTCCTCCCGCCGGTTGGTCCAGGGGAACGGCTCGTCCGGGACCGGGAGGCCCAGGGCGTCGCAGAGCGGATCCCACCCCGCGCCGGTCGGCCACTCCACCAGCCGCCCGGCAGGAGCGGTGGCCCGCACCTCGGCCGTCCAGCGGTCGTGGGCCGCACCGAGGGCCGCACGGTCGTCCCAGTCCGCGGTCCCCGCGAACCGCTGCATCATCAGCAGCAGGTCGCGGTCGCCCGCCCAGTCCGGGGCGGCGCAGGCGCGCGCCGCCGGGACGACGGTGGCGAACAGGCTGTCGAGCCAGGCCTCGGTCGAGTCCCGGTCGGAGAGCACGACGAGCGCGTCGGGCCAGTGCCCGGCGAGGTCGCGCCAGAACAGCCCGACCGGCCAGTCCACGCCCGCGACGTACCCCTCGAGCAGCGCGTCCCAGTCCGGGGTCCCGCCCTCGAGGGCGAGCCGCCAGCCGGGACCGCAGTCGAAGGGGTGCCCGGGGATGGTGCGCATGTGCGCGCACCGACCACCGAGGAGCCGCTCCAGCGCGAACCGCAGCGACTCCGTGCCGGTCCGGGGCAACCCGGCCCCGATCACGCGCAGGGCCACGAGCTCAGCGTGCCACGCGGATCCTCGCGCCGTGCCGAGGCACGCTGGTGATGTTGCGGACCCGGGGGCGGTCCTCGCCGACCGCGGCCACGTCGTAGGCCGTGAGCACCTCGCGCAGCACCGCCACACCCTCCATCAGCGAGAAGCCGGCGCCGATGCAGCGGCGCACCCCACCGCCGAAGGGGATCCAGCTGTTCGCCGGCGGGTTCTGCCCGAGGAACCGCTCGGGCCGGAACACCGCGGGGTCGGGGTGGCTGTCCGGGCGCGCGTGGCCGACGATGATCGACGGCCCGACGGTGGTCCCGGCGGGCAGGTGCCAGCCCCCGATCGTGGCCGGCCGCACCAGCGTGCGCACGACGATCGGGATCACCGGGTGCAGCCGCATCGACTCCTTGAGCACCGCCTCCAGCCAGGCGTCGCCGTCCGGGTCGCCGGCACGGGCCGCCTCCCGCGAGCGGGCCAGCAGCCCCGGGTCGCGACCGAGCTCGTAGAGCGACCACGCCAGCGCGGTGGCGGTCGTCTCGTGCCCGGCGAGCAGCAGCGTGACCAGCTGGTCGCGCAGCTCGGTGTCGTCGAGCGAGTCCGACCCGTCCTCGTCGTCGTGCGCGCGGATCAGCCGGGACAGCACGTCGGTGCGCTCGGCCAGGTCGGGGGCGCGGCGGCGCTCGCGGATCTCGGCGTGGATCAGCCGGTCCAGCTCGTGCTGGTTGTCCACCGTGCGCCGCCACGGCCCGAACCGCTGCAGCCACGGGTAGCCCCAGCCGAGCAGCACCGCGGGGCTGATCTCGACGGTCGCGTTCACCCGCGGCCGGAGCCGGGCCAGGCGCCGCTCGTCGGTGACGCCGAAGACCACCCGCAGGATCACCTCGAGGGTGAGCGCGTTCATCCGGTCCAGCGAGCGGAACGTGACGCCGGGGGTCCAGCGGCCGACCTCCTCGCGGGCCACCTGGGTGACCAGCGACTCGTAGCCGCGCAGCGCGTGGCCGTGGAAGGCCGGCGTCAGCAGCCGGCGGGCGCGCTGGTGCTCGCCGCCGTCCTGCAGCAGCAGCGAGTGCTCACCCATGATCGGCCCGAGGATCGCGTTGCCCTTGCCGGCGTGGAACACCTCCGGGTCGCCGGCGAAGATCTCGCGAGCGTGCTCGGGCCGGGTGAAGAGCACCAGCGGCTGGCCGCCGGGGACCAGCCGCACCGTGAAGGCGTCGCCGTACCGCCGGTGCAGCCAGGGGTGGAACCGGTGCCGGAAGCGCAGCATCCCGGCGCTCTGGAGCAGCACCGGCCAGCGGGGCCCGGGCGGCAGCCCGGTGAGTGTCGACCGGCGGCAGCCCGTCGCCGCCGGTGAAGCTCATCCGGCGGAAGCGCTGCTCGGTCAGGGCATCGACATCCTGCTCCAGGCTGGCCATCCACGCATACTACGGGTATGTCAAGGGCTCCCGGGGCCGTATGAGGGCGTACGGGCCGTGTCGGGCCCGGGCGCGACCCGCGCGCTGCTAGCGTCCCCGCATGGCAGCCACCGCGTCGCTCCCGGCGCAGCGCCGCCGGTTCCTCGTGGTCCTGCCGGGCGTGCTGCTCCTCGTCGTCGCCTTCGCGGTGCTGATGGAGCCGCAGGCCCCGCTCGGGCTCCGGCAGGCCGTGAGCGCGCTGGGGCTGCTCGTCGCCGGCCTCTTCGCCGCGGTCAGCTGCGCCCAGCGCCGCCGCCAGACCACCGGTCGCCGGCGGCGGTCCTGGCAGCTGCTGGTGAGCGCGGCGGTGGTCGCCATCGCCGGCAACGTCTGGGTCGTGCTCGTGGGCGCCGACCCGGTGTCGTCGCCGAGCGTGGTCGGCAACACCAGCATCGCCGTCGCGCTGCTGCTCTCGATCATCGCGCTGCTGCGCTTCCCGACGGTGCGCCGACGGGGCGTCGACCAGCTCCTGATGGTGCTCGACGGGCTGGTCGCGGCCGCGGCCGTCCTGGTCGTCGCCTCGGTGCTGGTCTACGGCGAGCTCCTGGACAGCGTGCACGGCGACGTGGTGACCCGGGTGACCACACTGCTGTTCCCCGTCCTCGACGTGGTGCTCGCGACGGTGGCGCTGCTGCTGATCCTGCGCACCAGCGGCGCCGAC
The DNA here is from genome assembly GCA_963826155.1 of uncultured Actinomycetota bacterium. GTDB lineage: Bacteria > Actinomycetota > Actinomycetes > Propionibacteriales > Nocardioidaceae > Nocardioides. The sequence continues at coordinate 3,470,373 of CAWGVX010000002.1, forward strand.
CGCTCGGCGCTGGCCTTCGTGAGCGCCGGCTTCCTGATGTACGCCGTCGCCGACCTCTCCTTCGCCGTGCTCGCCGCCCAGGGCCGGTTCCACTTCGGCACCTACCTCGACCTGGGCTGGATCGTCGGCTACCTGCTGATCGGGCTGGCCGCGTGGTACCCGAGCGACCGCAGCGACGAGGCGGTCGTGCCGTCCGCCGGGGGGTCCTCCGACGCCCGCGGCACGGTGCTGCTCTTCGCGGTGCTCCTCGTCGCCGGCGTGGTGCAGGTGACCTTCGGGCCGGGCGGCCGGTTCACCGTCCCCCAGGCGCTGCTCTGGCTGGTGCTCATCCTGGCCGCCGGGGTGCGGCAGCTGCTGCTGGCCGTCGACAACGCCCGGCTGCGCCGCGGCCTGGAGCTGCAGGTGGCCGAGCAGACCGCCGACCTGCGGCGGCTGGCCCGCCAGAACGAGGTGCTGCTGACCTCGGTCGGCGACGGCATCTACGGCGTCGACCCGGACGGCCGGGTCACCTTCGTCAACCCCTCCGGGGCCCGGGCGCTCCAGTGGTCGCCCGGGCAGCTGCTCGGCCGGTCCGCGCACGACGTCTTCCACGCGCCCCCCGCCGACGGCACGCCCTTCGACTACCGCGGCTGCTACGTGCACGAGGCGATCGCCGCGCGGATCGTCGCCCACGCCGAGGAGGACGTCTACCTGCGCGCCGACGGCACGACGTTCCCCGTGGAGATCACCGCGTCGCCGCTGGTCGACGACGACCAGGTGCGTGGCGCCGTGGTGGTCTTCCGCGACGTGACCCAGCGGCGCGAGGTCGACCGGATGAAGGACGAGTTCCTCTCGGTGGTCAGCCACGAGCTGCGCACCCCGCTGACCTCGATCCGGGGCTCGCTGGGCCTGCTCTCGGGCGGCAAGCTGGGCGAGCTGCCCCCGCGCGCGGGCCCGCTGGTGACGATCGCGATGCAGAACAGCGAGCGCCTGACCCGCCTGATCAACGACCTCCTCGACATCGAACGCCTCGACTCGGGCAACCGACCGCTCGAGCTGGTCCCACACGGGGGCGCGGCGCTGCTGCGCACCGCCGCCACCGCGCTGGAGGGGCTGGCAACGGCGAGCCGGGTCCGGCTCGACGTCCACGGCTGCCCGGGGGAGGTGCTCGCCGACGAGGACCTGGTCATGCAGACCCTGACCAACCTGCTGGGCAACGCGATCAAGTACTCCCCGGCCGACGGCGTCGTCGAGCTGGGCTGCGAGCACCGCGGCGACTACATGCTGTTCCGCGTCGAGGACCACGGCCGTGGCATTCCCGCCGACAAGCTGGAGTCGGTCTTCGAGCGCTTCCAGCAGGTGGACTCCTCGGACTCCCGGCAGATGGGCGGCACCGGCCTGGGCCTGGCGATCAGCCGGGGCATCATCGACCGCCACGGCGGCCGGATCTGGGCCGAGAGCGAGCTCGGCCGGGGCACCCGGGTGCTGTTCACCCTGCCCACCCCCGGGCCCACCCCCGGGCCCACCGCCGGGCCCACCCCCGGCGACGAGGCCTTCGTCCCGGCCCCGCGCCGCGCGGCGGACCGGCGCCGGGTGCTGGTCGTCGACCGGGACGAGGCGCGCGCCCAGCGGACCGCGGAGCTGCTGGCCGGCGCCGGGCTCGACGCCTACCGGGCCACGTCCGCGCCGGAGGCGGTGGTGAAGGGACGCGAGCTGCGCCCCCACGCCCTGCTGCTGGACCTCGACCTCCCGGGAGCCGAGACCGAGGTGCTGGCGGCGTGGCGCGCCGACCCGGCGCTGACGGACGCGGCACTGGTGGCCCACACCGCCGCCGAGGTGGCGCCCGGGGACCGGGCCCGACTCGGGCTGGGCCATACTGCGCTGCTGACGGCAGGGGCACACCCGGCCGCCGAGCTCCGGCAGCGGCTGCTGGAGGTGGTGGAGTCGACGACCGAGAGGCGGCAGGGACACACGCATGGAGGGCTCTAGGCGGGCCGGGTGCGGCCCGGAGATCACGATCCGGACCGGCACGGGCAGCGCACGGACCCGGCTGGCCGCCTTCGACGCGGCGCTGCTCGCCGCCGGCGTCGGCAACCTCAACCTCGTGACGCTGTCCTCGGTGATCCCACCGCGCAGCCGCATCGTGCAGCTGCCCGAGCCGGCAGCCGCGCCGCTCGTCGCGGCGCACGGGGACCGGCTCTACTGCGTGCTGGCCACGGCGTACGCCGACCAGCCGGGCGACAGCGCCTGGGCCGGACTGGGGTGGACCTACGGCGAGGAGACCGGCGGGCTGTTCGTCGAGCACGCCGGTGCCACCGAGGACGCCGTGCTCGAGGAGATCGGGCTCAGCCTCACCGACATGGGCGAGCAGCGCGGCGGCCACTACGGCCCGGTCCGGTCGGTGACCGCCGCCGCCCGCTGCGCCGACACGCCCGCCTGTGCCGTCGTCGTGGCGACCTACGAGGTGGCGGGCTGGTCCGCGCGTGGCTGAGGAGGAGCCGGACCCGGTGCGGGTGACCGTCGAGCACGAGGTCGACGCCGACACCTCCGCGCGGTACTTCGCGCTCTACCGCGACACCTTCGGCGCGCTCGAGACCCGCGCCGTGGCCCGCCAGCTCCTCCACGAGCACGAGTTCCTGGAGGAGATGAGCGACCCCCGCGTGGACAAGTACGTCGCCTGGGAGGGCGACGAGGCGGTGGGCATGTCCACGCTGACCACCCACCTCGAGACCGTGCCGTGGATCAGCCCGGGCTACTTCGCCCACCACTACCCCGACCACACGGCCCGCGACGCGGTCTACTACCTCGGCTTCACGCTGGTGCACCGCAGCCGGCGCCGCACCCACATCTTCCGCAGCATGGTCGAGTCGATCGTCGAGCTGCTCGTGGAGCGCCGGGCGGTGTGCGCCTGGGACATCTGCGCCTTCAACGACGACGTGATCGGCCTCGGCGACTCCATCGAGCGGATCATCACCGGCCGCGCCCAGGTCGACGTCGCCCCGATCGACCGGCAGACCTACTACTCCGCCTCCTTCCACGGACCGCGCGCCACGACGCCGAGCTGAGCCGGGGCGCTCCCCTGGCCTCGGGGGGCGGGTCCCGCGGCTAGGATTGGGCCCTCCCGGCGACCAGGAAGGCCCAGCATGAACGTGCCCACCATCCTGGTCGTCGACGACGACGACTCGGTCCGCGAGGTCACCCAGATGTCGCTGGAGGTCGTCGCCGGGTGGCGGGTGCTCGCAGCCGACGGCGGGCAGGCCGCGCTCGACCTGGTCCGGGCCCACCGCCCCGATGCCGTGCTGCTCGACGTGATGATGCCGGGCATGGACGGACCCACGACGCTCCGCCACCTCCAGGCCGACCCCGCGACGGCCGACATCCCCGTCGTGCTGCTGACCGCCAAGGTGCGGGCGGGTGAGCGCGAGGGCTGGGCCGAGCTCGCCGTGCACGGGGTGATCGCGAAGCCCTTCGACCCCATGACCCTGCACAGCCAGGTGGCGACGCTGCTCGGCTGGGACGCGGACCCCGCCCCGGAGCCGCGGTGAACGCCTCGGTGGTCGCGCTGGGCGCCGCCAGCGGGTTCGCGGTGTCCACGTCCCTGCAGCACCGCGCCGCGAGCGGGGTCCCGGCCGCCACCGGCGCCATCCGCCTCGTGCTGCGGCTCGCGCGGACGCCCCTGTGGCTCGCGGCGTCCACCCTGGGCCTGGTGTCCTTCGGCCTGCACGCGGTGGCGCTGCACCTCGGGTCGCTGGCGCTGGTGCAGCCGCTGATGCTCGGCGGGGTGGTGCTCGCCGTGCCGGTCCGGGCGGCGATGAGCCGCCACCTGCCGCCCCGCGCGGAGCTGCTCGCGGTGCTGCTGACGGTGGCGAGCCTGGGCTGCTTCCTCGCCGCCACCCACCTCTCACCGGGCGTCACCGTCCCCTCGACCGGGCGGGCCCTGCTCAGCGTCGCGACCGCAGCCCTGGTGTTCGCGGGGCTGATGCTGCTGGCCTCCCGGCAGGGCCACCCCGTGCGGCGCTCCGGCCTGCTGGGCGCAGGCGCCGGCGTCGTCTTCGGGCTGATGGCCGGACTCATCAAGCTGCTCGCGCACCAGCTGACCACCGTCGGGCTCTGGTCGACGCTGACCGGCTGGCTGCCGTGGGTGCTGCTGCTCGCGGGCTTCACCGCGGTGACCACCAACCAGCGCGCGTTCCACGCCTCCCACCTCGCGGCCTCCATGCCGGTGCTCAACGTCGTCAACGTGCTCGTGGCCATGGTGATCGGCTGGTTCGTCTTCGGGGAGGCGCCGGTCCAGGGCCCCCTCTCGCTCGCCGTGCAGGTCGTCGCCGCCGCCGGCGTGGTCGTGGGCCTGGTCTGGATCGCCAGGCTCGACCCGGCCCCGCACGAGGAGGAGGAGCAGGCCATCCCGGTCGCTCCCGGGTGTCCTCCGCGCGCCGAGCCGACGGGCGGCGGGGAGACCGCCTAGGCTCGGGGTGTCAGGAGAAACGCTCATCCGGGGGAGGCACAGGCACATGGGGCGCGTCGCAAGCACCCTGGCCGGGCACGCCCGGCGACGGCTGCTCGCCCTGTCCGGGCGTCGCGCCGTGGACCTCAGCAGCCTGGACCGGGTCCCGGACCGGCTCGCCTGGCCGCTGCAGCGCACCGGCGTCGACCCGCTGCCCCGGCTCGAGCAGCTGCGTGACCGCGAGCCGGTGCACCTGCTCGCCTCCTTCCTGGGGCTCAAGGTCTGGCTGGTCACCGGCCCGGCCGAGGCACGGGCGGTGCTCGCCGACGCGACCGAGTTCAGCAACGACATCCGGCCCTTCGTGGGCGGCTCCGGCTCCGACGACCAGCAGATCGGCGGCCTCGGCTTCACCGACCCGCCGGAGCACACCCGGCTCCGCAAGCTGCTGACGCCGCAGTTCACGATGCGCAAGCTCGAGCGGCTGCGGCCCTTCATCGCGCAGGTGGTGGCGCGCCAGCTCGACGTGCTCGAGGAGCGCGGCCCCGACGCCGACGTGGTGCGCGACCTCGCGTTCCCGGTGCCGTTCGCGGTCATCTGCGAGCTGCTCGGGCTGCCCGACGACGACCGGGAGACGTTCCGGACCCTCAGCGCCAAGCGCTTCGACGTCAGCGGTGGCGGCACCAACGTCTTCGGCGCCGTCTCGGAGTCGCGCCGGTTCCTGATGGAGGTCACCCGCCGGCAGCGGGACCGCCCGGGCGACGGCCTGATCGGCGACATCATCCGCGACCAAGGGGACGCGATCAGCGACCTCGACCTCGCCGGGCTCGCGGACGGCGTCTTCACCGGCGGGCTGGAGACCAGCGCCAGCATGCTGTCGCTGGGCACGCTGGTGCTGCTCGAGCACCCCGAGGACTACCGGGCCCTGGCGACCCGGCCCGAGGCGGTGGACCGCACGGTCGAGGAGCTGCTGCGGCTGCTCTCGCCGGTACAGATCGCCTTCCCCCGGTTCGTCCGTCGCGGCACCGAGGTCGGCGGCCGCCGGCTCTCCCCCGGCGACGTGGTGATCTGCCACCTCGCCGCCGCCAACCGGGCCGCGGCCGACGGGGGCGGCTACGACCCCCACCGGGCCCCCGCCTCGCACCTGGCCTTCGGCCACGGGTTCCACCGCTGCGTCGGCGCCGAGCTCGCCCGGCTCGAGCTGCGGACCGCCTTCCCCGCCCTGGCCCGGCGGTTCCCCGACCTGGCGCTCGGCGTGCCGGCCGGCGAGGTGGCCCACCGGCCGCTCTCGATCGTCTTCGGCGTGGACTCGCTGCCGGTCCGGCTGCACGGCTGACCGGTCCGGGACTCCCACCCGGGCCTCCGACCGGTCGCGGCCGGGGTCAGCGCGGCGCCGGGGCCGACGTGGTCACGCCCTCGACGGCGTACTCCCAGGTCGGCTTGAGGCGGTCCTCGGCACAGCTCTGCCGCCGCGGCGGCCCCGGCGTGCGCCGCACCTCGACCACGTGCTCGGCCCCGGCCGCGGCCAGCACGACCCGGCCGCCGTCGACCGCGACCAGCGCCACCTCGTCGGCACCGGTCAGCCCCAGCCGCCCGCGGAGGTGGAGCTCGGCCACCTGGGCGGCCGCCGGCAGCCCGGCGCGTCCGCGCGCCAGGTCGGCGGGCACCCGGCCGGCCGCCACCTCGGCCACCGCGTCGACGGCCGAGGCGGCGCCGAGCCGCCCCAGCACCAGCCCGGCCGGCAGCGCGAGCAGCGTCCCGGCGAACCGGTGGCCGCCCAGGTGGCTGGTCTCCCAGGTCGCCTCCGGCCAGCGCGCCGCGAGCGCCGCGGCCACCGGGCGGCCGGCCTCGGCGCAGCAGCGGTCACGACGACCGTTGGTGCACACCAGCCACAGCGGGTCGTCGTACGCCGGCAGGGCCGGCGCGCCCGCCCGCAGCGCGACGGGGTCGAGGTCGCAGACCTCGGTGACGTCGTCGAGGACCGCCGACCACACCCGCGGCCGCGAGGCCCCGAGGTGCGCGGCGAGGACCCGGACGCCGCCGGACGCCGCGACCGCGCTGCCGGCGGGCCGGCGCACGAGCTGCACGCGCACGCCCTCCAGCGCGGCGAGGAAGTCGCGCACGCGCTCCGGCAGGCGGCTCTCGGCCACCGCCTTGCGGCCCCACGGGCCGGGGTCCTCGACGAGCAGCCAGGCGTCGTCCTCGGGGGCGGTGCCCGCCATCGGCTCGGCGTCGCGGAGGCTGGCGGCGGCACATCGGAAGGTCACGACGCGATTGTGCCCGGGCGCCGGCCCCGGTCCGGATCCGGCTCAGCCGAGCAGTCCCCGTCGCCGCGCGATCGCGGCGGCCTCGGTGCGGCCGGCGGCGCCGAGCTTGCCGAGGATGTTGGACACGTGCACGCTCACGGTCTTGGCGCTGATGAACAGCTGCCGGCCGATCTCGCCGTTCGAGCGGCCCTCGGCGACCAGCTCGAGGATCTCCCGCTCGCGGGAGGTCAGTGCGTCGGAGGTCCCGTCACCGCGCGCCGGGGTGCTGCCCAGCGCGAGGAGCTGGTCGAGGACCGGCTGCGCGCCGAGCCGGTGCGCCGTCTCCCGGGCCAGGTCGGCGACCTCCCGGGCGCCGGCCTGGTCGCCACGGGCACGCAGCACCGCGGCCAGCGCGACCCGGACCCGGGCGAGCTCGTGCACGTCGCCGAACTCGGCGAACAGCCGCTCGGCCTCCCGCCAGGCGGCGACCAGCTCGTCCGGCGGTGGCACGTCGACGCCGCCCAGCCACCGGGCGCGCAGCGTCTCGGCGTCGAGCCGCTGCACCCACGCCCGCCCCTCGGGCCCCCAGTGGCCGGAGGGGTCGGTGTAGCGCTCGAGCACCACGTGGCCGTCGGCGTGCAGCCGCTCGACGCGGGCGAGGTACGACGCCCGCTCGGCGGCCGGCACCCGGGGCATCGCGTCGGCGACGGCTCCGACCGCGACGGCCGCCAGCCGGATCCGGGCGCTGAACCACTCGTGCCAGATCTGGCCCAGCACCCCGACCACGTCGTCGTAGACCGCCAGCGCGGCCGCCGCGTCGTCACGCAGCCCCGCCTGCAGCATCTCCACGGCGCTGGAGTGGATGGCGATCGCGCCCTCCTTGCGCCAGAAGCGGCGCAGCGCGTGGGCCTCGGCGGCGACGTCCTCGCCCCGGCCGGTCGCGGCGAGCAGCCGCACCCCGTCCAGCAGCGCCCGCGGGATCGACGGCGGCGTGGACCCGGCGGCCTCGCACACCGCCGCGAGCTCGTCCCACTCCCCCCGGGTGAGGTGGATCCAGGCCAGCTGCCACCGGGACTCGAAGCCGTACGGCGCCCACGGCACCCCTGCCTCGACGGCGCGGGCCATCGCGCTGCCGAACCACGTCGCCGCCCGGTCGAGCTCGGCCCAGTCCTGGTAGCTGCGGCCCAGCAGGAACCGGCCGCGCAGCTCGGCGTGCAGCGCCCCCGCGTGCGCCGCGCGGGCGACCGCCTCCTCCAGCGCGCTGCGCAGCGTCTCCTTGGGGCCGGCCTTCTTCAGCCCGCTCAGCGTGGTCAGCGCCTCCGACGCCAGCTCGGGCAGGTCGAGCCGCTCGGCCAGGCCGAGCGCCTCCAGCCCGAAGGCCTGCGCCTCCTCGAACCGGCCGCGCGAGGACAGGATCCGCGCGTGCATCGCCAGCACCCGGGCGCGCAGCCCGCTGGCGCCCTCGGGCGCGAGGTCGAGGGCCTCCTGGGAGATCGCCACCGGGTCCTCGTCGGTCTCGATCAGGAGCAGCGCGCCGGCCCGCGCGGAGAGCATCCGGGCGCGCTGGGCGGACGGCGCGTCCTCCGGCAGCCGCGCCAGCTGCTCGGCCACCAGGGCGGCCGCCCGGATCGGGTGCCCGCTGGCCGTCAGCGCGTCCGCGGTCCGGGCCACCAGCTTGGAGAGGTCCTCGTCGAGCTCCAGCCCGTTTCGCGGGTCGGCGAGCAGCCCGAGCGCCTGCTGGTAGTGGTGCGCCGCCTCGTCCGGGCCGCCGACCGCGGTCGCCTCGTCGCCGGCGCGGACCGAGGCGCTCAGCGCGGTCCGCAGGTCGTGGGCCAGGCGGGCGTGGCGGGCCAGCTCGGCGGCGGTGCCGAGCGCGGAGCCGTCGCAGAGCGCGGACACGTACGCCGCGTGCACGCGGACCCGCTCGCCGGGCAGGAGGTCGTCGTACACCGCCTCGCCGAGCAGCGCGTGCCGGAAAGCGTAGTGGCCCTGGCCCGCGACCAGCACGTTCGTCTCCACCGCCGCGCGCAGGCCCTCGTCGAGCTCGACCGCGGACAGCCCGGAGGTGGCGGCCAACATGTCGTGGGAGACCCGGCGCCCGGCCACGCTCGCGACCCGGACCACCTGCCGGGCGGTGTCGTCGAGGCGGTCGAGCCGGACCAGCAGCACGTCGGCGAGGTCGTCGGGCAGCCAGCTGCCCGGTCCGCAGGCGGCGCCGACCAGCTCCTCGACGAAGAACGCGTTGCCCTCGGCCCGGTCGACGATGTCGGCGACCTCGCCCTGGTCCAGCGCCACGTCGGGGCGGAGCTCGGCGATGAGGGTGCGCACCGCCGAGGCCGGCAGCGGCGCCAGCGCGACCCGCTCGACGTCGCGGATCCGGGACCACTCGGCCACCTGGCGGCGCAGGGGGTGGCGGCGGTGCAGGTCGTCGGAGCGGTAGGACACGACCAGGCCGACCGGCCCGCTGAACGGACGGGAGAAGAGGAAGCTGAGGAGGTCGCGGGTGGACCGGTCGGCCCAGTGGGTGTCCTCGACGACGACCAGCAGCGGCGCGACCGCGGACGCGGCCTCGAGCAGCGCGTGCACGGCCTCGAACAGGTCGGCGCGGTCCAGGGCGGAGGAGCCGGTGCCGGTCGAGCCGTCGGGCGCGCCGAGCACGCGGCGTCCGGGCTGGAGCCGGCTGAGCGAGGGGTGGGCCGCGGCGACCTGCGCGACCACCTCGGGCAGGTCGGTGGCCAGCCGGCCGAGGACCTCGGAGAACGGCAGGTAGGGCAGCGCGCTGTCGCCGAAGTCGAGGCAGTGGCCGGCGACGACCTGCCAACCCTCGGTGAACGCCAGGTCGCGCAGCTCGGTGAGCAGCCGGGTCTTGCCGACGCCGGCGTCCCCGCTCAGCAGCACGACCGCGCGCTGCTGCCCCGGAGCCTGCGCGGCCGCCTGTCCGGCCGCCTGTCCGGGCGCGGGACGGACGCCGAGCAGCGAAGCGATCTCCGCGAGCTCGGCGTCGCGCCCGACCAGGGTCCGGCTGGTGTGCGTCGCCACGCCGTCCATGATCTCGTGGGTGTCCACCTGATTCGGCACCGTCGTCGACATCGGTCCGTCGTGTCGGGTCGCCGCGGCGCTCAGCGCCGGGTCCCGTCCTGTCCCCGGCGGCCCCGTGCCAGCCGGCCGCGGCCGCGGCGCACCACCCGCCCTGTGCGGATCCGGTCGGTGCGATAGGCCAGCTCGGACTTCATGAAGGCGGTCGTGTAGTCGTACATGGTGGGCTCCTCAGCTCCTCGGTGACGAGTCCGAGGTTCGTCGACTGAGGTAGCCGCCCACATCGGGCAACTGCCTTATCTCCCGGCTGAGGGGGCCTCAGGTGGCCGGAGTGACCGGGCGGCCGCCCACCCAGACGCCACGGACCAGCGGGACGCCGGGGCGGTAGGCGAGGTGCACGTGCGACGGGGCGTCGAGCACCTGCAGGTCGGCCCGGCGACCGGGCACCAGCGCACCGACGTCGTCGCGGTCCAGGGCGGCGGCGCCGACGTACGTCGCGGCGTGCACCGCCTCGGCCGGGGTCATCCCCATCTCCCGCACCGCGAGCGCGAGGCAGAACGGCAGCGAGCTGGTGAAGCACGAGCCCGGGTTGCAGTCGCTGGCCAGCGCGACGCGCACGCCGGCGTCGAGCAGCCGCCGGGCGTCAGGGTAGGGCTGGCGGGTGGAGAACTCCACGCCCGCCAGCAGGGTGGCGATGGTGCCGGAGTCGCGCAGCGCGGCGACGTCGGCGTCGTCGAGGTAGGTGCAGTGGTCCACGGCGACCAGGCCCAGCTCGGCGGCGAGGCGTACGCCGGGGCCGGGGCCGAGCTGGTTGGCGTGCAGCCGGCCGCGGAGCCCCCGGGCGGCGCCGGCCTCGAGCACGGCGCGGGCCTGGTCGGCGTCGAACGCGCCGCGCTCGCAGAAGGCGTCGATCCACCGGGCGTACGGCGCGGCCGCCTCGAGCATCGGCCCGGTCACGAGCGCGACGTACTCCGCCGGGTCGGTGTCGGCGGGGACCACGTGGGCGCCGAGGAACGTCGTCTCCTCGGTGAACTGCCGGGCGACGGCGAGGCTGCGCGCCTCGTCGCGGACGGTGAGGCCGTAGCCGCTCTTGATCTCGACGGTGGTCGTGCCCTGGCCGCGCATCTCCTCGACCAGCCGGCCGACGTGGGCGGTCAGCTGCTCGTCGGTCGCGGCCCGGGTCGCGGCGACCGTCGTGCGGATCCCGCCCGCGGCGTAGGACTCCCCGGCCATCCGCGCGGCGAACTCCGCGGACCGGTCGCCGGCGAAGACCAGGTGGCTGTGGCTGTCGACGAAGCCGGGCAGCACCGTGCGGCCACCCACGTCGACCACGGTGTCCGCGGCCGGCGCCTCCGCGGCGCGGCCCACCCAGGCCACGTCGCGGCCCTCGACGACCAGGGCGGCGTCCTCGACCGCGCCGAGCAGGTCCTCGGCGTGGGGGTCGTTGGTGACGAGCTCCCCGATGTTCGTGATCAGCGTGCTCATGCCAGCTCCTTCCAGACCGCCGCGATCGCGGCGTCGAGCTCGCGCCCGACCTCGTCCCGGTCGCCGGCGCGGGCCACGACGCGGCCGTCGGCGACCACGTGGACCACGTCCTCGGCGGTGGCGGCGAAGACGGCCGTGGCCTCGTCGGCGCCGGTCCCCGCGGTCCGCGGTGCGCGGGTGTCGAGGGTGACCAGGTCGGCGCGGGCGCCGACGGCGATCCGGCCGGCGGTCGGGAAACCCAGGCTGGCGTGGCCGGTCGTGGTCGCCGCCTCGAGGAGCTCGGGCGCCGCCCAGTGGCCTCGCCGCCGGGTGGCCAGCCGCTCGTCGAGCTCGACCGCGCGCATCTCCTCGAAGAGATCGATCACCGCGTGGCTGTCGCTGCCGAGCGTGAGCGGGCTGCCGGCGTCGTGGAGCGCCCGGCTCGGGCCGATGCCGTCGCCGAGGTCCCGCTCGGTGGTCGGGCAGAAGCAGGCGCGGGTGCCGCTCTCGCCGAGCAGCCGGACGTCGTCGTCGGTGAGGTGGGTGGCGTGCACGGCCGAGCTCAGCGGTCCGAGCGCGCCGGCGTCGGCCAGCAGCCGGGTCGGGGTGACGCCGTGCGCCTGGCGGCAGGCGTCGTTCTCCGCGACCTGCTCGGAGAGGTGGACGTGCAGCGGCGCCTCCCGGCCCTGCGCCCACCGCGCGACCCGGGCCATCGCGTCCGGCGGCACGGCCCGCACCGAGTGGATCGCGGCGCCGACCACGACGTCGGCGGCGTCCGCGTGCCGCCCGGCCAGCCGGTCGACGCGCGCGGCCCAGGCGTCGGCGGCGCCGTCGTCGTAGCGCACCTGCGCGCCCTCCGGCGGCGCCCCGAACCCCGAGCTGAGGTAGCAGGTGTCGAGCAGCGCGATCCGGACCCCCGCCTCCCGGGCGGCCACGACCAGCGCGTCGCCCATCGCGTTCGGGTCGGCGTACGCCGTGCCGTCGGGCCGGTGGTGCAGGTAGTGGAACTCCCCCACGGTCGTGACCCCTGCCGCGGCCATCTCCCGGTAGGTGGCCCGGGCCAGCGCGAAGTAGCGGTCCGGGTCCAGGCTCCCCGCCACGGCGTACATCTGCTCGCGCCAGGTCCAGAACGTCCCCCGCTCCCGCTGGGTCCGCCCTCTCAGCGCCCGGTGGAAGGCGTGGCTGTGGCAGTTGGCCAGGCCGGGGAGGGTGAGGCCGGGGAGGGTGCGGGTTTCGCCGGCCGGCCGGTGATTCCCCCACTCGTCAGCCGAGGCCTGGGCCGACAGGTGCAGGTTTCGCCGGTCGGCCGGTGAAACCTGCACGAACACCCCGTCCTCGATCACCACGAGCACGTCCTCGCGGACCGCGCCGTCGACCCAGGCACGCTCGAGGAGGTACGACGAGGCGCGGGTCACCGCGCGAGCCGCTCGAGGACGTCGGCGAGGGCGGAGACGCCGACGAGGCAGTCCGGCATCGAGGCGTGCTCGTCGGGCGAGTGCGAGACCCCGGTCGGGTTGCGCACGAACAGCATCGCGGTGGGCACCCCCGCCACCGACAGGATGCCGGCGTCGTGGCCGGCCGCGGTGGGGATCACCGGCCAGTCGCCCTCCTCGTGGTCCGCGGCCAGCGCGGCGGCCAGCGCCGGGTCGAAGCCGACCGCGGGCGAGACCGACTCGGCGGTGACCTCCAGCGAGGTGCCGTCGCGCCCGGCCCGCTCGGTCGCCATCCGGGTGACCTCCTCGACCAGCGTCGCGAGCGCCGGCTCGGAGTCGCAGCGGGCGTCCAGCCACGCCGAGACCCGCGACGGGATCGCGTTGGTGCCGTTGGGCGCCACGTCGATCCGCCCGAAGGTGGCCCGGCCGCCGCCGAGCCGCGCCTGCTTGTTGGCGGCCAGCGCGGTCATCGCGTAGGTCAGCATCGGGTCCTTGCGGTCCTCCATCCGGGTGGTCCCGGCGTGGTCGGCGACCCCGGTGAAGTCGAACCGGTAGCGCCCGTGCGGCCAGATCCCGCTGCCCACCCCCACCGGCGCGCCGCGGTCGACGAGGTCGCGGCCCTGCTCGACGTGCAGCTCCACGAAGCAGGAGACCTCCGCGCCCAGCTCCCAGGGCTCGTACGACGGGCCGCCGAGCCCGGAAAGGTCCAGCGCGGACTCCAGCGAGACCCCGTCCCGGTCGGTGAGCGCCAGCGCGTCGGACCACGCCATCGCCCCCGACGCGAGCCGGGAGCCCAGGCAGGCCAGGCCGAACCGGGAGCCCTCCTCCTCGACGAACACCGACACCCCGAGCGGCCGCGACGGCACGAACCCACGCGAGCGCAGCAGGTCCAGCGCCGCCAGCGCGGAGACCACGCCGAGCGGCCCGTCGTACGCCCCGCCCTCGAGCACGGAGTCCAGGTGCGACCCGGTCAGCACGCCCGGCCCCGACACCCCGGCCGGGCGCCACCAGGCGACCATGTTGCCCACCGGGTCGGTCGACAGGGCCAGGCCGCGGGCGGCCGCCTGCTCGGCGAACCACGCGCGCAGCTCCCCCTCCGCGGTCAGGAACGGCTGGCGGAAGTAGCCGCCGGACGCCGCCGACCGGCCCACCGGGGCCAGGTCCGCCCACATCCGCTCGAAGTCGTCAGGCATGCTCGCTCCCATGCAGTTCCAGGACGTGGTGGACAGGCGCCGGATGGTGCGCAGCTATGCGGACCGGCCGGTGGACCCGGCGATCGTCGACCGGGCGCTGCGCAACGGCGTACGCGCCCCCAACGCGGGCTTCAGCCAGGGCTGGGCGTTCCTCGTGCTCGACACCCCGGCCGACGTCGCGCGCTGGTGGCGCACCACGGCCGCGGACCCCGGCGACCTCGAGCACCCCGACACCTGGCTGGCCGGCATGATGCGCGCGCCGGTCGTGGTGGTGCCGTGCTCCAGCAAGGCCGCCTACCTGGGACGCTACGCCGAGCCGGACAAGGGCTGGACCGACCGCGACGAGGCCCGCTGGCCGATGCCGTTCTGGCACATGGACGCCGCGATGGCCAGCCTGCTGATCATGCAGACCGTGGTCGACGAGGGCCTCGGCTCGTGCTTCTTCGGCATCCCGCCCGAGCGCGACGCGGCGGTACGCCGGGAGTTCGGCATCCCCGACGACTTCGACCCGGTCGGCGTGATGACGATCGGCCACCCGGCCGCGGGCGGCGCGCAGGGCTCCCCCGCGCGGCGGGCGCGCCGGCCCATGGACGAGGTGGTCCATCGCGGTCAGTGGGGGCACCCCGCCAGTCCACCGGCCTAGCCACCCCCGGTCAACGACCGCCACCGGCCAACGGTCTCGCATCCGAGACAAGCCCGACCGGGTCGTCCGCATGAGCGGGCCCTCGAGCACCCGCAGGGGCGGACGACCCGGATAGCGTGCGGCCATGACGGCGGGCGAGGGGACGGGGAACGAGCGCGTGGTGGCCGCGCTGCAGGCGCTGGTCCGGATCCCGACGGTCTCCCACCGCCACCCCGACGGCCCCGAGACAGACGGCACCGGCACCGGCACCGACATGAGCGCGTTCGACGCCCTCCTCGCCGAGCTCGCCCACCAGTTCCCGCTGCTGCACGAGCGTCTCGAGCTGACCCGCGTCCACACCCACGGGCTGCTGTTCCGCTGGCCCGGGCGCAGCGCCGGACGCCCGGTCGTGCTGATGGCCCACCTCGACGTGGTGCCGGTGGACGAGGACGCACCCTGGCAGCACGACCCGTTCGGCGGCGAGGTGGTCGCCGGCAGCATCTGGGGGCGCGGCACCCTCGACGACAAGGGCAGCCTGGTCGCGATCTGCGCGGCCGTCGAGGCGCTGCTCGAGGACGGGACCACCCCGGCGCAGGACGTCTGGCTCTCCTTCGGCTGCGACGAGGAGGTGATGGGCCGGGCGGCCCCGCTCGCGGTCGAGGAGCTGGTGCGCCGCGGCGTACGACCCTGGTTCGTGCTCGACGAGGGCGGCGCGATCGCCCACGACGCGTTCCCGGGAGTGCAGGCCGCGGTCGGCGCGATCGGCGTGACCGAGAAGGGCGTCACCTCGCTCGAGCTGCGCGTGGACGGGCGCGGCGGGCACGCCTCGACGCCCACCCGGATGGGCCCCACCGCCCGGCTGGCGCGGGCGGTGCTGCGCCTGGACCGGTCCCCGATGCCGGCGGGCACCCCCGAGCCGACCCTGGAGCTGTTCCGGCGGCTCGCCCCGCACGCGCCGCTGCCGCTGCGGCCGCTGATGGCCAACGCCGCCCGGCTCCAGCCGCTGCTGACCCGGGCGCTGCTCACCGCCGGCCCGGAGACCGCCGCGATGACCCGCACCACGTTCGCGGTCACCACCCTCGCCGGCTCCCCCGCGCTCAACGTGATCGCCTCCACGGCGACCGCGGGCGTCAACATCCGGGTGATGGTGGGCGACACCGTGGCCGGGGTGCTCGACCACGTGCGCCGTGCGATCGCCGACGACCAGGTGCAGGTGCGCGTCCTCGAGGAGGGCGAGCCCAGCCCGGTGTCGCCGCGCGACGACGCGTTCGCGCTGCTCGAGGCCACGATCGGCGAGGTCTTCCCGGAGGCGGTGCCCGCGCCGTACGTCATGATGGCCGCCACCGACGCGCGCGCCTTCACCTCGATCTGCGAGCGCGTCTACCGGTTCGTGCCCTTCCGGATGACCCGGGCCCAGCGCGAGTCGATCCACTCCTACGACGAGCACCTGCGCGTCGAGGACCTGCTCGACGGCGTGCGGTGGTACCGCGCGCTCCTCGAGGGCCTGCCCGGATGAGGACGGCCGCGGCCGCGCTCGTCGCCGGTCTCCTCCTCGCCGGCTGCACCGCCGGGGGCGACCCCGACCCCTCCTCCCGCGGCGCCTCCTCCGGGTCCCGGACCCACCAGGCCCACCAGGCCCAGCAGGGCCCGCTGGGCCCGGCGGGCCGGCCGGGCTGCCGCGGCGTGACCCGCGGCCGGGTCCGCGGGCCGGAGATCTCGTACGCCGAGGGTCCGCTCGCGACCACCCCGGTCAGCGGCGCGGTGTGCGCGGCGTACTGGCTGCCCGGCGCCGACCGGGGCCTGGTGCCGCAGGGCCTCGCGCTGGACCGGCACACCGCCTGGGTCGGCGGCTACCGGCTCGACCGGCGGACCGGCACCCGCCGGTGCGAGGTGGTGCGGATCTCGCTGCGCACCGGGGAGCGGCTGACGGGCACCGACGACCTGCCGGGCTGCCACCACGGCGGCGGCCTCGCGCTGACCCCCGAGGGGCTCTGGCTGACCGGCACCGTACGGCTGTGGCTGCTCGACCCCGCTCTCGTCGGCACCGGGCGCGACCCGGTCCGCCGGTCCTGGCGGCTGGTCGACCCGCTGCGCGGCTCGACGCTGACCGGTGGCGGCGCCCGGTTGGGGCTGGGCCGGTTCGACAAGCGCGGCCACCCCTCCGACGTCGCGTGGTTCGACCGCGGCCGGGTGCTCGCACCGGGCGTGGCCGCACTGACCACCGGCCGCCCGCGCGACGGCCGCGACCGGCCGGTCGGCCCGGTGGCCACCAGCCGCGGCCTGCTCTGGCTGCAGGGCGTCGCGAGCCGGCCGGGCGGAGGGCTGTGGCTTGCCCAGAGCGTCACCCGGTGCGGCGCACTGCGCCTTCCCGGCGGCCGCCGGGTCGCGTTCCTGCCGGGCGCCGAGGGCCTGGCCTTCGACCGCCGCGGGGACCTGTGGGCGCTCTCGGAGTCGGGCGCCCGGCCCTACCAGCGCGACGGCACCCGCCCGCTGGTGCCCCAGCTCGTCCGCCTCGACACCGACGCGCTGGGGCGAGCGCCGCGACCCGGCTGCCAGCTGTGACCGACCGCCACCGAAGGGACCCCGCATGACCGACGTCCGCCTGCCCGAGCCGCCCCGCACTGCCGCGGCGCTGCCCGGCCTCGCCCGCGTGGTCGGGTTCCTGGTCTGCGTCGAGGTCGCCAGCGGGGTGCTGCAGGGCTACTACACGCCGGTGTGGAAGGACGTGGCCGGCCACCTCGGCATCCGCGACGCCGACGTGAACTGGTTCGAGGCGGCCCAGCTGGTGGTGTCCGCGCTCGTGGTCCCGCTGCTGGCCCGGCTCGGCGACCTCATCGGTCACAAGCGGGTGCTGCTGCTCTCGACCGCGGTGACGGCGCTCGGGTCGTGGGTGCTCGCCTTCGCCCCGTCGTTCACCACCTTCCTCCTCGGCTTCGCGATCCAGGGCGCCTACGTCGTGTGGCTGCCGATGGAGATCGCGATCGTGCACCGGCGTACCACGGGGTCCGGGCGCCAGGACCTGCTCACCCGGCGGGCCGCGGCGGTGCTCGTCGGCGCGCTCGAGCTGTCGGTGATCATCGGTGCGCTCACCAGCGGTGCGCTGGTCGGGGCGACGTCGATGACGGTGCTGCTGGCGCTGCCCGCCGTGGTGGTCACCGCGTGCCTGCTGCTGGTCTGGGTCGGCGTCGAGGACCGGCCCGGCACCGCGGCCGGTGGCGTCGACGGCACCGGGCTGCTGCTGGTCACGTCGGTGCTCGGCCTGGTCATGGGCGGCCTGATCGTCGTCCGGCTGCAGGGACCGGGCAGCCCGGTGGCGTGGGCGCTGGTCGTGGCCGGGCTCGCCGCGGCGGTGCCGTTCGTCCGGTGGGAGGCGCGGCGGGCCGAGCCGCTGGTCGACGTACGCCTGCTCGCCGAACGGCCGCAGTGGCCGGTGCAGCTCACGGCCTTCCTCTTCGGCATGTCGGTGCTGGGCGCCCAGATCCCGCTGTCCACCTTCGCCCGCACCGACCCCGCCGTCGCCGGCTACGGGCTGGGCGCCGGCGCGGGATTCGTCTCCACGCTGATCGGCGTCTACGTGCTCGCGCTGGCCGCCGGCGCATTCACGCTGCCGCTGACCACCCGGCTGCTCGGCGAGCGCGGCGCCCTGGCGCTCGGCGCGCTGCTGGTCGCCGCCGGCTACGCGCTGTGGCTGCCGTTCCACGCCACGACCGGCCAGGCGCTGCTGAACATGGCCGTCGCCGGCATCGGCTCCGGCTCGCTGGTGGCGGCGCTGCCGGCCGCCGCGGCCGCCGCGGCGCCGCCCGCGCGGACCGGCTTCGCGACCGGCATGACCAACGCGACCAAGACGGTCGGCGGCGCGCTGGCCTCGTCGGTCTTCGCGATCGCGCTGGCCTCCACCGGCTCGCTGGACGACCCGAGCGCCGGCCACGCCCCGCTCGCCGGCTACCTGACGGTCTGGTCGGTGTGCGCGGTCGCGGCCCTGCTCGCGGCCGCCGCCCTCCTCTGCCTGCCGGGTCGTCCGCACCAGCGGCACCTCTAGCACCCGCTCATGCGGACGACCCGGCTATCCTCGGGCACCTGGGGGTGAGGCACGTGCCCGACAGCGAGAGGCAGCCGCAGCAGCACGACGACGGCGCGCCCGCGCGCGACGCCCGGACCGGTCAGGGCGCCGCCGCCGCGCGGATGCAGCACCAGGCGAGCTGGGTCGACCAGCAGATCCGGGTCGCGATGGCCAAGGGCGAGTTCGACGACCTGCCCGGCGCCGGCAAGCCGATCGAGGACCTCGGCACCCAGCACGACCCGGACTGGTGGCTGAAGAAGCTGGTCGAGCGCGAGCAGGTCACCGGCGTGCTGCCTGCGTCGGTGCAGCTGCGCAAGGAGGACGCCGAGCTCGACGCCCGGCTCGACACCCTGAACACCGAGACCGAGGTCCGTCGCGAGCTCGAGGACTTCAACGGCCGCGTGATCGCCGCCCGCTACCGGCTGCCCGAGGGGCCGCCCCTGGTCACGATGCCGCGCGACCTCGAGCACGAGGTCGCGGCCTGGCGCGACCGGCGTACCGACCTGCTCGAGCGACGACGGGCCGAGGCCGCCCGGAGGGCCGAGCGCGGAACCGAGGCGCCCGCGAGGCGCCGGCGCTGGTGGCGTCGCTGAGCCTGCCCGCCCCAGGGCAGCCCGCGACGTGGCTTCACCTAGGTATGTAGCCGAGACCCCACTCCCCCGGTCGAATTCGACGAGGGAAGCGAGGCTCCAGCGACATACCTAGGTGAAGCCGCGCCCCCGCGGCAGGGGCCGGTACGTCGCGGCCTGTTGCCTCGGTCATACCGGGCGGTAACGCCCGCTGCTACGTTCCGCGCATGCCCACCTCATCGCGCAGCGCCAAGGACTTCTTCCGCCCCCTCGCGCTGGGGGCGCCCGAGCCCCTCCGCGAGGTCCCGGCCCGCCCGAGCCGCGCCATCCACTTCTTCGACCCGAGCAACGAGAAGATGGCCGCCAAGATCCCGCAGATGGTGGGCACGGTCGACGTGCTGCTCGGCAACCTCGAGGACGCGGTCAAGGCCGACAACAAGGACGCCGCGCGCGAGGGCCTGGTCCGGATCGCGCAGGGCACCGACGGCCTCGGCGGCCCGGACGCGAAGACCCAGCTGTGGACCCGGATCAACGCGCTCGACAGCCCGTGGGTGCTCGACGACCTGACCACGCTGGTCCCCGCGATCGGCCACAAGCTCGACGTGGTGATGGTGCCCAAGGTGCAGGGTGCCGAGGACATCCACTACGTCGACCGGATCCTCGCCCAGCTCGAGGCCAAGGCCGGGCTGGAGCGGCCGATCCTCGTGCACGCGATCCTCGAGACGGCCCGCGGCATGGCCAACGTCGAGGAGATCTGCGGCGCCAGCCCGCGCATGCAGGGCCTCTCGCTGGGCCCGGCCGACCTGGCCGCGGACCGCCGGATGAAGACCACCCGGGTCGGCGGCGGCCACCCCGGCTACCTGGTCCGCCAGGACCCGCCCCGCGACGACCTCGGCGTCGCGCACGTGGACGCCCAGCGCCGCACGTTCCAGCAGGACCTGTGGCACTACACGATCGCGCGGATGGTCGACGCCTGCGCGATGCACGGGATCTACCCCTACTACGGGCCGTTCGGCGACATCGCGGACGTGGTGGCCTGCGAGGACCAGTTCCGCAACGCCTTCCTGCTCGGTTGCGTCGGGACCTGGTCGCTGCACCCCAAGCAGATCGCGATCGCCAACCGGGTGTTCAGCCCCAGCGTCGAGGACGTCGCCCACGCCCGGCGCGTCGTCGCCGCGATGGGCGACGGCACCGGCGCGGTGATGCTCGACGGCAAGATGGAGGACGACGCCTCGCTCAAGCAGTGCCTGGTGATGGTCGAGCTCGCCGAGCAGCTGGCCGCGATCGACCCCGAGCTGAAGCAGGCGTACGACGCGATCGAGGAGGCCTGATGTCCCAGCCCACGACCCAGCACACGGCCCAGTTCACCCCGCTGCGCTCGGTGCTCTACATGCCGAGCTCCAACGAGCGGGCCCTGGAGAAGGCGAAGTCGATCGCCTGCGACGGGCTGATCCTCGACCTGGAGGACGCGGTGGCCCCGGACGCCAAGCCCGCCGCGCGTGAGGCCGCCGCGGCCGCGGTCGCCTCCGGTGAGTACGGCCGGCGGACCCTCACGATCCGGGTCAACGGCCTCGGCACCGAGTGGCACGACGCCGACCTGGAGGCCGCCGCGCAGGCCGGCCCGGCCGGGATCGTGGTGCCCAAGGTCAACAGCGCCGAGGAGGTGCGCGGCCTGGTCGCGGCGATCGAGCGGGCCGGTGCCCCCGACCACACCCGCCTGTGGGCGATGGTCGAGACCCCCGAGGCGATCTTCAACGCCCGCGAGATCGCGGCGGCCTCCGCCCGGCTGGCCGTGCTGGTGATGGGCACCAACGACCTGGTCAAGGAGCTGTACGCCGAGCACGTGCCCGGCCGTGGCCCGCTGCTGGCCCCGCTGTCGATGGCGCTGCTCGCCGCCCGGGCCGCCGGGGTGGAGATCCTCGACGGCGTCTACAACGACGTGAAGGACACCGACGGCTTCCTCGCCGAGTGCCGGCAGGGCCGCGAGATGGGCTTCGACGGCAAGACGCTCATCCACCCCGGGCAGGTCGAGGGCGCCAACGGGGCCTTCGCCCCCGGCGCGAAGGCCGTGGAGGACGCCCGCGGCATCCTGCAGGCCTGGGAGGACGGCAAGGGATCCGGCGTCGTCACCTACCACGGGAAGATGGTGGAGAACCTGCACGTCGAGTCCGCGCAGCGCACACTGGCGATCCACGACGCGATCCTGGCGCTGCAGGCCTGACCAGTCATCTGACCAATTGCCGCGACCCCGCGGCGCGGACGGGTTTGTGAAGCCCGCCGGAGTGGTACAACGCTGTCAACCCTGACCTTGGGAGGAGGTTGGCATGGTCATCCTGGGCTTGATTCTTCTCATCATCGGTCTGTTCACCGTTCAGGCACTCGTCTGGATCGGTCTGATTCTCATCGTCGTCGGACTGGTCCTGAACTTCGTCCCGATCGGCGGCACCCGGCGTCGCTACTACTAGCGCCACCGAATCCCAACCCGACACGACGACGGCCCCGGCTCCCCACAAGGGAACCGGGGCCGTCGGCGTCCGTGGCCGCGCCCGCAGCCGGCCCGGGCCGGGGCCGCGTGCGCGGCCGCTCGGGTCAGGCGACCAGCTCCCTGGCCTCCTCCTCGGAGTGGGCGGCGGGGGCCGAACCCCACATCCGCTCGCCCCTGGGCTCCTTGAGGAAGAGCAGAGCGGCGCCACCGATGACGCCGGCGCCGATCAGGTAGTAGGCCGGCCAGTTCAGGTCGCCGGTGGCACCCACGAGCGCGCCCACGACCACCGAGGTGGTGCCGGCGAACAGCGAGACCGCGACGTTGAACGACACCGAGAGCCCGGCGCCGCGCACCTGCGTCGGGAACAGCGACGGCAGCGTCGACGGCATCGTGGAGCTGAAGGTGATCAGCACCAGACCCATGATCAGCAGCCCGACGAAGATCGACCACACGCTCTGCGCCCGGATCAGCCAGATCATCGGGAACGACAGCAGGATCAGGCCGGCGACGCCGGTCCAGGCGATCGGCTTGCGGCCGACGCGGTCGGAGAGCATGCCCAGGAACGGGATCGTGAACAGCGCGACCACCATGACGGCGATCTGGATCCACTGCGAGGTCGTGGAGGAGAGGCCGCCGCCGGTGGCGTCCGGCACGGTCTCGGTCACGTAGGTCGGCATGTAGGAGGTCAGCATGTAGTTGGTGACGTTCCAGACGATCACCAGGCCCATGCACACGGCCACGAACGGCCACAGGTGGGCGAGCCGACGGGCCTCGTGCCCGGACTTGTTCGCCTTCTCCCGCTCGGCGGACTCCTTCTCGAGGGCGGCGTACGCCGGGGTGTCGGCCAGCCGGGTGCGCAGGTAGACGCCGACGATGCCCAGCGGCAGCGCCACGAAGAACGGGATCCGCCAGCCCCAGCCGAGCAGCTGGCTGTCGCTCAGCGTGGCACCGGCGATGGTCACGATGATGGCGCCCATCAGGTAGCCGACGAAGGTGCCGAACTCCAGCCAGCTGCCGAGGAAGCCGCGGCGGCGGTCGGGGGCGTACTCGGCGATGAACGTCATCGCGTTGCCGTACTCACCACCGGTGGAGAAGCCCTGCACGAGCCGCGCGAGCAGCAGCAGCATCGGCGCCCAGAGGCCGATGTGCGACTGGCTGGGGATGCAGCCGATCGAGAAGGTGCCCAGCGCCATCAGGATCATCGTGGTGGCCAGCACCTTGTTGCGGCCGATCCGGTCGGCCAGCGGACCGAAGAACATGCCGCCGAAGGGTCGGACCAGGAACGCGACCGCGAACAGGCCGAACGTCGCGATCGTGCCGGCCGTGTCGCCGAGGTCGCTGAAGAAGACCTTCTTGATGGTGGGCTCGAAGTAGGCGTAGACGCCGAAGTCGTACCACTCGGTGATGTTGCCGATCGCCGCGGCGCCGATCGCCCGGCGGATCACGCCGGACTCGGTCACCACGACGTCGTCGACCCCGTAGTCGGGTGCCGGTTCCTCCACCGGCTCCAGCACGTTGACCACTACGGTCCTCCTCTAGCTCGTGGCACGCGCCCTGAGGAGGCGCGCGGGTTCGGGCAGGTCCTCCGAGGGAGGAACCTGCCCGCTCCGGGCCGAGGTATGCATCGATGACCGATGCGATGTCGTGGTCCCGCTCACGCGGGGGTGGCTCAGCCCTCCGGGGCCTCGGCTCCGCGCTCGCCCGTCGCGGCCTCCGGCCGATCGGCCTCGGCCATGGGGATGCGTACGCCGCGCTCCGCGGCCACCTCGGCGGCCCGCTCGTAGCCCGCGTCCACGTGCCGGATCACGCCCATGCCCGGGTCGTTGGTGAGCACCCGCTCGATCTTCTGCGCGGCCAGCTCGGTGCCGTCGGCCACGCAGACCTGGCCGGCGTGGATGGAGCGGCCCATGCCGACGCCGCCACCGTGGTGGATCGACACCCAGCTGGCGCCGGAGGCCGTGTTGACCAGCGCGTTGAGCAGCGCCCAGTCGGCGATCGCGTCGGAGCCGTCGAGCATCGCCTCGGTCTCGCGGTACGGCGAGGCGACCGAGCCGCAGTCGAGGTGGTCGCGGCCGATCACGATCGGGGCCTTCAGCTCCCCGGAGGCGACCATCTCGTTGAACTTCAGCCCGGCGCGGTGCCGATCGCCGTACCCCAGCCAGCAGATCCGTGCCGGGAGTCCCTGGTAGTGCACCCGCTCGCCGGCCATGGTGATCCACTTGTGCAGCCGCTCGTACTCCGGCTTCTCCTCGGCGGGGAACAGCTCGAGGATCGCACGGTCGGTGGCGGCGATGTCGGCGGGGTCGCCGGAGAGCGCGGCCCACCGGAACGGGCCCTTGCCCTCGCAGAACAGCGGCCGGATGTAGGCGGGCACGAAGCCGGGGAACTCGAAGGCCCGGTCGTAGCCGCCCTTGCGAGCCTCGTCGCGGATCGAGTTGCCGTAGTCGAAGACCTCGGCGCCGCGGTCCTGGAGCTCCACCATCGCGCGCACGTGCGCGGCCATCGACTCCCGCGCCCGCTTGGTGAACCCGGCCGG
Source organism: uncultured Actinomycetota bacterium (assembly GCA_963826155.1). Classification (GTDB taxonomy): domain Bacteria; phylum Actinomycetota; class Actinomycetes; order Propionibacteriales; family Nocardioidaceae; genus Nocardioides. Next base: position 3,494,437 of record CAWGVX010000002.1, read on the forward strand.
GTCCTCGGTGCGCTCGCGCTCCCAGTCCTCGAAGGCGGTGCCGACCGGCAGGTAGAACAGCGGGTCGTGGGCCGAGGTCTGGTCGGTGACGACGTCGATCGGCGCGCCCATCTCCAGCAGCGCCGGCACCATCTCGGCGGCGTTGCCGAGCACGCCGATCGACAGCGGCCGGCGCTCGTCGCGGGCCTCGACCGCCATCCGGACGGCCTCCTCCAGCGAGCCCGCCTGGACGTCGAGGTAGCGGTGGTCGATCCGGCGCTGGATCCGCGACTGGTCGCACTCGATGCAGATGACGACCCCGTCGTTCATCGTGACCGCGAGCGGCTGCGCGCCACCCATCCCGCCCAGTCCGGCCGTGACCGTGATCGTCCCGGCGAGCGACCCCTCGAACTTCTTGTCCGCCACCGCGGCGAAGGTCTCGAAGGTGCCCTGCAGGATGCCCTGGGTGCCGATGTAGATCCACGAGCCCGCGGTCATCTGGCCGTACATCGTCAGCCCCAGGTCCTCGAGCCGGCGGAACTCCTCCCAGTTGGCCCAGTCGCCGACCAGGTTGGAGTTCGCGATCAGCACCCGCGGCGCCCACTCGTGGGTGCGCATCACGCCGACCGGCTTGCCGGACTGCACGAGCATCGTCTCGTCGTCGGCCAGCGTGCGCAGGGTGCGGACGAGCGCGTCGTACGCCTCCCAGCTGCGGGCCGCCTTGCCGGTGCCGCCGTAGACGACCAGGTCCTCGGGGCGCTCGGCGACCTCCGGGTCGAGGTTGTTCATCAGCATCCGCAGCGGCGCCTCGGTCTGCCACGACCTCGCGGACAGCTCGGTGCCGGTGGCGGCGTGGATCGGCAGCCTGGGATTCTGGGGCCGGGGGTTGGTGGTCATGCGAGGTCTCCGATCACTTCTTCGACGGCGGTGAGGACGGCGCCCGAGCGGACCAGCTCCACGGCGGCCTCGATCTCGGGCGAGAGGTGGCGGTCGGGTCCGGGGCCCTCGATCCCGGACTCGCGCAGCAGGCGTACGACGGCGCCGGTGGCCGGCGAGGCCTGGAGCGGTCGCCGGAGGTCGAGCGCCCGGGCGGCGGTGAGCACCTCGATCGCGACGACCCGGGTGAGCCCGTCGACCGAGCGGCGCAGCTTGCGCGCCGCCGACCAGCCCATCGACACGTGGTCCTCCTGCATGGCGCTGGAGGGGATGGAGTCCACCGAGGCCGGCACCGCGAGCCGCTTGAGCTCGGAGACGATCGCGGCCTGGGTGTACTGGGCGATCATGTGCCCGCTGTCGACGCCGGGGTCGTCGGCGAGGAACGGCGGCAGCCCGTGGTTGCGGGCCTTGTCGAGGAACCGGTCGGTGCGCCGCTCGCTGATCGAGGCGACGTCGGCCGCGACGATCGCGAGGAAGTCGAGCACGTAGGCGACCGGGGCGCCGTGGAAGTTGCCGTTGCTCTCGACCCGGCCCTCCTCGGGGAGCACCACGGGGTTGTCGACCGCCGAGGCCAGCTCGCGGCCGGCGACCGTCGCCGCGTGCTCGACGGTGTCGCGGGCCGCGCCGTGCACCTGGGGCGAGCAGCGCAGCGAGTAGGCGTCCTGGACCCTGTTGCAGTCCGGGCCGCGGTGGGAGGCGACGACGCCGGAGTCCCGCAGGCAGGCCGCGAGGTTGGCCGCCGAGAGCGCCTGCCCGGGGTGCGGGCGGAGCGCCTGCAGCTCGGGGGCGAAGACCCGGTCGGTGCCGAGCTGCGCCTCGACGGACATGGCGGCGGCGACGTCGGCGGTGCGCAGCAGGCGACGCAGGTCGGCGATCGCCATCACCAGCATGCCGAGCATCCCGTCGGTGCCGTTGATCAGCGCGAGCCCCTCCTTCGCGGCCAGCTCGACCGGCACCAGGCCGGCCGCCGCGAGCGCCTCGGCGGCCGGCAGCAGCACCCCGTCGGCGTCGCGCACGTCGCCCTCGCCCATCAGTGCCAGCGCACAGTGCGACAGCGGGGCGAGGTCGCCCGAGCAGCCCAGCGAGCCGTACTCCCGCACCACCGGGGTGATCCCGTGGCTGAGCAGGTCGGCGAGCAGCTGGGCGGTCTCGAGCCGGATCCCGGTGTGCCCGGTGGCCAGCGTCGAGAGGCGCAGCAGCATCAGCGCGCGCACCACCTCGCGCTCGACCTCGGGGCCGGAGCCGGCGGCGTGCGAGCGGACCAGCGAGCGCTGCAGCTGGGCGCGCAGGTCGCTGGGGATGTGCCGGGTGGCGAGGGCGCCGAATCCGGTCGAGACGCCGTACGTCGGGGTCTCGGAGGCGGCGAGGGCGTCGATGACCCCCCGGGCGCGGCCGATGGCCGCGACGGCCTCGGCGGTGAGCTCGACGGGCGCGGCGTCGCGGGCGACCGCGAGCACGTCCTCGGGTGACAGGGCGCCGGTGCCGACGGCGACGGGCTTGGGGGGCATGACCCCATCCAACGCCCGGGCCCCGGCCACCACCAGCACCGACGGCGCCGAGATGTCTCGGATCCGAGATCCACGGCCCTGTGAGGGCCGCCACAGCCGCGCACCCGTCACTTTCTTGTTACTGGTGCGTATACCAATCATCAGATGTGGGTATCTGGCCGAAGAGCTCGGGGGGACGCATGGGGCGTGCCGGGCCTTGTCAGTGCACGGATCGATGCCCGGAGCGCAGCGTTGCCGGGACTCGCGAACGTAAGGAAGAGAGCTCATGCGGAAACTCATCGCCAGCACCAGCCTGCTCGCCCTGGCAGCCACCGGGATCGCGGTGGGCACGACCGACGGCGTCGCGACCGCAGCCCGCCCCGGGGCCGCCCGAGCCGGCCACACCGCGACGGCGTTCGCGATGAAGACCTCCGGCTTCGGCACCCGGGTCCGGGGAGGGCAGGTCCCGGCCGGGTCCGGAAGCACCGCCTACACCGTCATCGGTTGCACCAACATGGCAGGGACCGTCCACCGCAACAAGGTGACCGACGTCCAGCTGCCCGGCGCGGGAACCATCGGCGCGGTGACGACCAAGGTGTGGACGCACAGGAAGCACGGCACGGTCATCACCCACTCCCGCAGCACGACCGCCGACATCGTCCTCGCCAGCTCCGGCCTGGGGCGCCTCGCCATCGCGGGCGTCAGGTCGGACTCCAAGGTGTGGCACGACCGACACGGCTTCCACGCCCAGAACACCGCGGACGTCGCCCGGATCAAGTTCACCGTCGCCGGCACGACCCAGACGATCCCGCTGCCGGACCCGGGCCAGACCGTGACGGTTCCCGGCCTCGCCCGCATCTCGCTGGGCAGGCCCGGCAAGTCGGTCACCCGGGGCGGCGCGCGGGCCCACAACGACGTGCTCAACGTGCAGATGATCCCGTCGGACACCCGGGTCCGCATCGGCCACACCGTGGCCGAGATGAGCGGCGGCATCAAGAGCGGCATCTTCGGCGGCTACGGCTCCGCCCTCAAGGTGCGGGCCGCTGACGACAACATCGCCACCGGTCGGGTGCCGTTCCAGCCGATGCCCTGCCAGGGCACCGGCGGCAAGACGGTGACCCGCAACACCGCGGGCGTGAACCTCGCCGACCAGATCGAGGTCGGTGCGGTGGAGTCCACCCACCGGGCCAACCAGACGATGAAGCGCGCCGGCGGCTTCCAGGAGGCCAAGGTCGCCTCGATCAACATCGGCGGGGGCGCGCTGGTCGTCGACGGCATCGAGGGGCGGGTCAACGTGCGCCGCTCGGGCAAGCACCTCGGCCACGTCGTCCGCAACACCCGCGGCACGACCATCGGCTCCATCACCGCCAACGGCCAGGCGCAGAGCATCCCCGACCCCGGCGACACGCTGACCATCCCCGGCGTGGCCAAGCTGGAGTCCGGTCTCACGAAGAAGATCCGGGGCGGCATCTCCGTGACCTCGCTGCGGATCACGCTGCTGGACGGCACCGGCGCCGTGCTCGACCTGGGCCAGGCGAAGCTGTTCGTCCGCCGCAGCGGTCGCTGAACCAGCACCGCCTGTCACACCACCGACGCCGGGCACCCCACGGGGCCCGGCGTCGGTGCGTGCTGCAGGATTCACCGGCACTCGACGGGACGTACGGCGGGCCGCGTGCGGCACATCTCACGGATCGCCAGGCAAGACGCGGCGACCGGGCCCGGGGCGTACGGCGTTGACTGTGCCGGTGACCCCGCCGACCGCCCCCGCCGTCCGCGAGCGGTCGCCCGGCACCGCACGCCGCTGGGCGATGCTCGCGGCCAGCACCCTGGCCCAGGCCTCGGCGGCGATCATGGTCCACGGCCCGGCGTTCCTGATCCCCAGCCTCCACCAGCGCGAGGGCCTCGACCTGGCCCGGGCCGGGCTGGTGGCGGCCGCCCCGACCGTGGGCGTGATGCTGGCGCTGGTCGCCTGGGGCGCGGCCGCCGACCGCTGGGGCGAGCGCCGGGCGCTCACCACCGGACTGGCGGCCACCACCGCCCTCGGCGCCGTCGCTGCCTCGACGCACGGCACCTGGGTGCTCGCGGCGAGCCTGGTGCTGGCCGGCGCCGCCGCCGCCAGCTGCAACGTGGCCAGCGGCCGGGTGGTGGTCGGCTGGTTCCCACCGGAGCGCCGGGGACTGGCGATGGGCATCCGGCAGATGGCGCAGCCCGTCGGGGTGGGGATCGCGGCCGTGACCATCGCCGTGGTCGCCGAGCACGCCGGGGTCAGCTCGGCGCTGTGGGTGCCCACGGCCGCCTGTGCGCTGGCCCTCGTCCTGGTCCTCGCCGTGGTCGTCGACCCGCCCCGCCCCGACCGGCGCAGCGGCGGGGCCGCGGCCAACCCCTACCGCCGCGACCGGTTCCTCGCCCGGGTGCACGGTGTCTCGGTGCTACTGGTGGTGCCCCAGTTCGTGGTCTGGACGTTCGCGCTGGTCTGGCTGGTCCAGGACCGCGACTGGAGCCCCGCCGCGGCCGGGGCCGTGGTCGCGGTGGCCCAGCTGGCCGGCGCCCTCGGGCGGATCGCGGTCGGCCACCTCTCCGACCTGGTCGGCAGCCGGATGCACCCGCTGCGATGGGTCGCGGTCGCGGCCGCCGCGGTCATGGCCGCGCTCGGGCTGGCCGCCGGGCTCGGCTGGCCGCTGGCGGTCGTGCTGATGGTGGTCGCGACCGTGCTGACCGTCGCCGACAACGGCCTGGCCTTCACCGCGGTCGCCGAGCGCGCCGGGCCGCACTGGTCGGGCCGGGCACTGGGGGTCCAGAACACCGCGCAGTTCCTCGCCGCCTCCGCGGTGCCGCCGGTGGCCGGGCTGGCCATCTCGCACCTCGGGTACGCCGCCGCGTTCGCGCTGGTGGCGCTGTTCCCGGTGCTCGCCGCACCGCTGGTGCCCGTGCACGGCGAGCGCGAGCTGCGCTGACCGGGACCCGGAGGCGTGGATCGGGTCGCCAGCGGGTACTCACCTCGCAAGACCCGGGCCCACCCCGGGACCACACCCCGGAGGGACCATGTCAACCATCGGCTGGATCATCGTCCTCGTCGTCGTCCTGGTGCTGCTCGCCGTCGTGGTGGCGGCGATGATGCGCAACCGCAAGCACGAGCAGCGGCGCGCCCAGGCGGGCCAGCTGCGGCAGGAGGCCGCGAGCCGCTCCGACGAGATCGCCCGCTCCGAGCAGGAGGCCCGGGCCGCGGAGGCCCGCGCCGAGGCCGCCCGGCTGGAGGCCCAGCGCGCCGAGGAGCAGGCCACCGAGGCCCGCAGGGGCGTGCAGGTCGACCAGGCGCACCAGGAGGACCGGATCCGCGAGGCGAACCGGGTCGACCCCGACGACAAGCGGTTCTGACCGGCCTGCGGCGGCCGGAGGCCGTCCCCGGCGGCTAGGGTCGCGGCCATGAGCCAGGTCCCCGCGGCGACGCGTGCGCTGAGGGTGCTGCGCTTCCTGGCCAGCCAGCCCGACCCGGTCCCCCTCGACCGGATCATGCGGGCCTGCGACCTGCCGCGGAGCACGGCGTACCACCTCCTCGGCGCGATGGTCGACGAGGGCTTCGTCGTCCACCTCCCCGAGGAGCACCGCTTCGGCCTCGGGGTCGCCGCGTTCGAGGTCGGCAGCGGCTACTCGCGGCAGGAACCGCTGCAGCGGATCGCGCGGCGGGCGCTGGCCACCCTGGTCGACCGGGTCGGCCAGAGCGCCCACCTCGCCGTGCTGCACGGCCGCGACGTGCTCTACGTCGTCGAGGAGCGGGCTCCCGGGCGGCCGCCGCTGGTCACCGACGTGGGCGTGCGGCTGCCCGCGCACCTGACCGCCAGTGGACGGGCGATCCTCGCCCTGCTGCCGCCCGCCCAGGTCCGCGCCCTCTACCCCGGCCCCGCCGCGTTCGTCGACCGGCACGGCACCGGCCCGCGCAGCCTGAGCACGCTGCGCGCCGTGCTCTCCGAGACCCGCCGGCGCGGGTACGCCGTGGAGCAGGGCGAGGTCACGCCCGGCCTGGTCAGCGTCGCCGCCGCCGTCCTCGACCACAACGGCCACCCGGTCGCCGGCGTCGCGGCCACCTTCGCCCAGGACGACCCGGCCGCCGACCCGGCCCCCGACCCCGCCCGCGCCGACCCGTCCCCCGCCGGCCGCACCACCGACGCCCCCACGCGCCTGGCCACCGAGGTCCGCCGCACCGCCGACGCCCTCACCCGCCGGATCGGCGGCACCCCGCGCGTCGAGTGACCCCGCGCGAGTGACCCCGTGGCCGGATCGTCGTTGACGACACGAGCACCCCGCTGGGGAAGGAGCGCACGTGTCGCCACGCAACCGAGGTCCCGTCGTCCGGCTGGCCGGCTCCGCCGCACTGGCCGTCACGCTCGTCGTCGGCGCACTGGCGCTGGTCGACGGCCCGTCGTGGGGCGGCCGCGAGGGCACCCTGCTCGGGAGGTACGACGCCAGCAAGGCCGCCCGGCTCGAGGCCCGGCCGCACCGGGACCGGCCCGGCGGCCCGCTGCACGTCGACGCTCCCGGCACCGCGCCGCACGACCACTTCGACCCCACCACGAAGAACGCACTCTCCCGCTCGGGTGACACCCAGGCGGTCGACCCGACCACCGACGCCGAGAAGGCCGCGAGCGCGTCGTACGTCGCCGGCGAGCGGGCCCTGCCGGACCCGACGCTGCGGACCGTGCCGGTCATGCAGCAGCGCCGGCGGCACCCGCAGGACCGCTACGCCATGGCGAACGGCTGCTACCGGCTCACGCGCGGCGGCCGGCCTCTGTTCTTCAGGCCGACCGACCTGGGGCAGTACCTCCTCTACACCGCGGACCGCCGGTTCGTGTCCCCCACCGGCCTCGCCGACCAGCCGTCCGACGACACGGTGTGGACGGCCCGCCGTCGTGGCGGTCGGACCATCTTCCGCAGCGGCGCCGGAACGCTGCGCGACCACGGCCGCACGGCGTTCCGGCTCACCCGCACGCACGGCTGCACCGCCTACCCCGAGTCGCAGATCGACGTGTCCGGGCGGCCGCACGCCGGGACCACGCCGTACCAGGAGGTCCGGGGCTTCGTCGACGCCCACACCCACGGCATGGCCTTCGAGTTCCTCGGCGGCTCGGCGCACTGCGGCAAGCCCTGGGACCGGTTCGGGGCGCCGTACGCGCTCGTCGACTGCCCCGACCACACCGCGACCGGCGGGTTCGGCGGCGTGCTGGAGGACTTCCTGTCCGGATCGCCGCACCACGACCCGGTCGGCTGGCCGACCTTCAAGGACTGGCCGGCGCCGGAGTCGCTGACCCACGAGGGCACCTACTACCGCTGGCTGGAGCGGTCCTGGCGCGGCGGGCAGCGGATCTTCGTGAACCTGCTGGTCGAGAACAACCAGCTGTGCGAGGTCTACCCGCTGCACAAGAACGCCACGTACGCCGAGTGCAAGGACATGCCCTCGCTGCACCGCCAGGCGCGGGACATGTACCAGATGCAGGACTACATCGACGCCCAGTTCGGCGGCCCGGGCAAGGGCTTCTACCGGATCGTGAAGAACCCCTTCCAGGCGCGCAGGGTGGTCAACGCCGGGAAGATGGCCGTGATCATGGGCATCGAGACCAGCGTGCCCTTCGGCTGCACGTTCAAGGCCGGACCGACCGGCGACCAGCCCGCCGGCGTCTGCAGCCCCCAGCACATCGACCGCGAGCTCACCCGGGTGCGCGGCTGGGGGGTGCGGCAGATGGAGCTGGTCAACAAGTTCGACAACGCGCTCGCCGGCGTCGCCGGCGACAACGGGGAGACCGGCGCGATCGTCAACAACGCCAACTTCAAGGAGACCGGCTCCTACTGGGACATGCGGCAGTGCGAGCCGGCCGACGGGCTGTCCCACGACAAGGACCAGTACGCCGCGCCCGAGATCTCCCCCGAGCAGCAGGACGCGCTCTTCGGCGCGATCGGGGAGCTGACCGACCTCTCGCACGTCGCCACCCCGGCCTACCCGCCGCCGGACCACTGCAACTCCCGCGGCCTGACCACGCTGGGCCAGGACACGATCAACGGGCTGGCGAAGCGGCACATGATCTTCGACCCCGACCACATGAGCGTCGCCGCCCGCAACGCCTCGCTCGACCAGCTCGAGGCGATGCACTACTCGGGCGTGGTCTCCAGCCACTCGTGGGCCACCCCGGACGCCTACCCCCGGATCTACCGGCTGGGCGGGTTCATCACGCCGTACGCCGGCGACTCGACCGGCTTCGTGGACAAGTGGCGCGCGCACCTCGGTTGGGCGGACCGCCGCTACTACTGGGGGATCGGCTACGGCGCGGACATGAACGGGCTCGGCGCCCAGGGCGACCCGCGCGGCACCGACGTGCCGAACCCCGTCACCTACCCCTTCACCGGCCTCGGCGGCGTCACGGTCCACCAGCAGCACGCCGGCCAGCGGGTCTACGACATCAACGCCGACGGCGTCGCGCAGTACGGCCTCTACCCGGACTGGATCCAGGACCTGCGCGAGGTCGCGGACGCCCAGCACGCCGGCGACGGCAACCAGATCTTCGACGACATGGCCCGCGGCGCCGAGGCCTACCTGCAGATGTGGGAGCGCGCGCAGGGCATCGCGCCGGACTCCTGCCGCAACCCCGAGCAGCGCAAGCCGGCCAGCCGGGTCCAGAAGATCCTGCACCGCGGGATGACCACGCGTGCGGTGATGAAGGCGGTCGGCCAGCCGTACGAGCGGCTCGGCGACACCTACACCTTCTGCGCACGCACCGGCGCGCAGCCGTCGGTGCGGATGCAGGTCGTCTTCGACCGCGGCGGCCGGGTCACCGGCGTACGACGAGCCGCCTGAGACGCAGAAGTTACCGAGCGGTAGGATCCATGTCACCCCGCCCGGGGACTGACGGGCGCGCCGGCACGGCCCTAGGCTCGCCACGCCCGTCAGCACGTACGACGAGCACCACCTCGACGAGGAGCCTCACCGGATGCAGATCTTCGCCATCGTTGTCTCGCTGGCCATCACCGCGGTCGGCATCGCCCTGTTCGTCAGGGCGATCCGCGAGATGCTGGGGGTGATCCGGACCGGGCAGCCGGCCCGGCGCACCGACCGGCCGGGCGCCCGCACCGCCACGATGCTCAAGGAGACCCTGGGGCACACCCGGATGCTCCAGTGGACGCTCGTCGGCTCCGCGCACTGGTTCGTCTTCATCGGCTTCGGGCTGCTGTTCTTCACCCTCGTCACCGCGTTCGGCCAGCTCTTCGACGCCCACTTCGCGATCCCGTGGCTCGGCACCTTCTTCCTGTTCGAGTGGGTCTCCGAGGCCGTCACCTGGATCATGATCGCGGCGATCATCGGCTTCATCGCCTACCGGGCCACCCGGCCCAAGGAGCGCGAGCGCGGCACCCGCGGGCGCTTCTTCGGGTCGACCATGTGGCAGGCCTACTTCGTCGAGGGCGTCATCCTCGGCGTCGGCATCTGCATCGTGCTGCTGCGCGGCGCCGAGTACGCCATCGCGCAGTACGGCGCCGACCCCGGCCACGCCTCCGCCTTCCACTTCCCGTTCACCGCCTGGCTGGGCGGGATGTTCGACGGGCACTCCGAGGCGTGGCTCGCGAACTTCATCTACCTCGTCGCGATGCTGAAGATCCTGATCTCCTTCGTCTGGATGATCACGATCTCGGTCAACCTGACCATGGGCGTGGCCTGGCACCGGTTCCTGGCGTTCTTCAACATCTGGTTCAGGCGCGAGCCCTCGGGCCGCACCGCCCTCGGCGCGGTCAAGCCGCTCACGTCGGCCGGCAAGGCGATCACGCTCGACGACATCGACGACCTCGACGAGGACGCGATGCTCGGCGTCGGCTCGATCGAGGACTTCAGCTGGAAGGGCCTGCTCGACTTCACCACCTGCACCGAGTGTGGCCGCTGCCAGTCCCAGTGCCCCGCGTGGAACACCGACAAGCCGCTGTCGCCCAAGCTGCTGATCACCGCGATGCGCGACCATGCGTACGCGAAGGCGCCGTACCTGCAGGCTCCCGAGGGCGAGCGCGCCGCGCTGCTCGAGGGCAACGACACGCTCACCAGGGAGGCCGAGAGGCCGCTGGTCGGCGAGACCGGTGACGACTGGTTCTACATGCCGGAGAACGGTGCCGCGGTCATCGACCCCGACGTGCTGTGGTCCTGCACCTCGTGCGGCGCCTGCGTGCAGCAGTGCCCGGTCGACATCGAGCACGTCGACCACATCGTCGACATGCGCCGCTACCAGATCCTGGTGGAGTCGAACTTCCCGGCCGAGCTCAACGGGCTGTTCAAGGGCCTGGAGAACAAGGGCAACCCGTGGAACATGTCGCCGAACGCGCGCATGGACTGGGCCAAGGGCCTCGACTTCGAGGTCAAGGTCGTCGGCGAGAGCATCGAGTCCCTCGACGAGGTCGAGTGGCTGTTCTGGGTCGGCTGCGCCGGCGCCTACGAGGACCGCGCCAAGAAGACCACCCGGGCGGTGGCCGAGCTGCTGAACATGGCCGACGTCAGCTTCGGCGTGCTCGGCAACGGTGAGACCTGCACCGGCGACCCGGCCCGCCGCGCCGGCAACGAGTTCGTCTTCCAGGGCCTGGCCCAGCAGAACGTCGAGACCCTGAAGGAGGCGAAGGTCAAGAAGGTCGTCTCGACCTGCGCCCACTGCTTCAACACGCTCAAGAACGAGTACAAGGAGTTCGGCATCGAGCTGGAGGTCGTGCACCACACCCAGCTGCTGAACCGCCTCGTGCGGGAGGGCCGACTGACGCCCGTCCAGGACGGCGCCGGCGCGCACAAGCGCTCGATCACCTACCACGACCCCTGCTACATCGGCCGCCACAACGGCGTCTACAGCCCGCCGCGCGAGCTGCTGCAGGTGCTGCCCGGCGCGGAGTACCGCGAGATGGAGCGCAACTCCGAGCGGTCCTTCTGCTGCGGCGCCGGCGGCGCCCGGATGTGGATGGAGGAGAACCTCGGCGAGCGGATCAACCTCAACCGGACCGAGGAGGCGGTCGGCACCGGTGCCGACCAGATCGCGGTGGGCTGCCCGTTCTGCCGGGTGATGCTCTCCGACGGCCTGACCGCCCAGCAGTCCAGGGGCGAGGCCCGCGAGGAGGTCGAGGTCCTCGACGTCGCGCAGATGCTGCTGGCGTCGGTGAAGGGCGAGTCCGCCACCAAGCTGCAGCCGGGCGCGGGTGCTGCTGCCGGCGCCGGGGCTGCTGCGCCTGCGGCTGCCGCGGCCGGAACCGCCGGGGCCACCGACACCGCGACCAAGGCCGAGCCGGAGGCCGGCGACGTGACCCGGACCGAGGAGACCGTCACCGCCACCGAGGACGCCGGCCCGGCCGCCAAGGCGTCCGGCGGGTCCTCGCTGTTCGACGAGCCGGAGGCGAAGGAGGAGCCGGCTGCCACCGCGACCCCCTCGGCGTCGGTCCAGGAGGAGGCCAGGGCCGCCGAGCCCGCCTCGTCGGGCGGGTCGCTGTTCGACCTCGGCGGCGAGCAGGAGGCCACCCCGGGACCGGCGGCTGCCGGGAAGGCCGCTGACGAGAAGGCGGAGCCCGAGCCCAAGGCCTCGCCCGAGCCCGAGGCCGCCCGAGCCCAAGGCCTCGCCCGAGCCCGAGGCCAAGGCCGCCTCGGCTGGCGACGACCTCGGCGCCGGCGGGTCGCTCTTCGACCTCGGCGGGGGCGAGCCGGAGGCGCCCGCGGCCGAGGCAACGGCGAAGCCCGACGCGGAGCCCGCCGCCCAGGCTGCGGCCGAGCCCGCTCCTGCGGACGAGACCGCGCCGGCGACCGAGTCCGCCTCGACGGACATCGACCTCGGCGCCGGCGGATCGCTCTTCGATCTCGAGGCACCGGAGCCGGAGGCCGGCGCGGAGCCGACGACCGAGCCCGAGGCGGAGCCGGAGCCGAGGGCCAGCGCGGAGCCGACGACGGAGCCGGAGCCGAAGGCCGAGAAGTCGGCCGCGAGGTCGGCCGCGCCGGCCGCGGAGGTCCCGTCGGAGGGCTCCCTGTTCGACATCGCCGCTCCCGAGCCGGCCGAGGCCCCCGAGCCGCGCCGGCGACGAGCGGCGAGGCAGCGAGTCCCCCGAGGCCGCAGCGTCCGAGGCGGAGCAGCCCCAAGCGGAGGCGACGACAGCGAAGTCCGAGAAGGCCCAGGCCGCTCCGGCTCCGTCCAGCGCCATCCCCGAGGGCGGCTCGCTCTTCGACATCGCCGCACCCGAGGCGGTGGCCGCCTCAGCGGCCGTGGAGCCCGAGGCCGCAGCGGTGCCTGAGCCCGCACCGGAGGCGGCAGACGCCGAGCCGGAGGCGGCGGCTGAACCCGCCCCCGAGGCGGCCGACGAGGACAGCGCCGACGAGGACGGCGGCCACCCGGCCGAGGGGCCGGTGGGCGGGGCTGAGCTGAGCGCGGCCGCCACGGCGGCGGCCGGTGGGGCCGCGGCCGGCCAGCCGGCGGAGTCCGAGGCTCCGGCCGAGTCCGAGGTCCGGTCCGAGCCGGAGACCGCGGCCGAGCCCGACCCCGAGCCTGAGAAGCCCGAGGAGCCGACCAAGCCGGCACCCCGGGCCAACGGCGAGGCGCACCAGCCGAAGACCGACGTGGACATCAACGAGTCCGGGTCGCTGTTCGACCTCTGACCGGCGACCTCAGCCGAGTCGCACGACAACGCGGTGGCCGCGACGTACCTCGTACGTCGCGGCCACCGCGTTCTCCGTCCAGCCACGCCGGCGGTGACTCAGCCACCGACCTCGGCCCAGCAATGGTGGACAGCTCACCGCGGACCACACCGCACGCCGCCCAGCGGTGACCCATCCACCGAAACCACGCGCCAGACGGTGGACAGCTCACCGCCGGGCGGGGCCGCGACCCCCGGTGGATGGGCAGCGGTCAGGGGTCAGTGGGCGTCCATGTGCGCGGGCGCCTCGCCCGTCTCGGCCGCAGCGGCGGAGGCATCCTCCGGCACCTCGACCGGGCGGAGCCTCGCCCAGGCGATGAAGAGCGCCGAGACGACGACGAGCACGATCCCCGCCCACAGGTTGGCGTTGACTCCCCCGGTCTTGCCCTCCTGGGGGTCGGCGAAGATCCCCATCAGCGCCAGGATCACGCCGTAGATCCCGAGCAGGCTGCCGATGATGTTGCGGATGTCCAGCAGGCCGGCGGTGTGCTGGTGCGAGTTGGTGGTCGACATGTCGTCCTCCTCAGAAGGCAGCGTTCAGGGCGATGACCATGACCAGCGCCACTCCGGCGAGGGGCAGGGTCCGGCGGTACCACGGGTAGCCCGCCTCGCGGCCGTCCACCAGGTCCTCCTTGGGGGTCTCGGAGTAGACGAGGCCCTTGAGCTCCGAGACCGGCTTCGGCTCGGTCACCAGCGACACCGCAATGCTCAGCACCACGTCGACGACGAACGCGACACCGGCGGCCAGGAAGGCGGCGCCCTGGCCACCGACCGGGATCACCCCGGTGCTGAGGGAGCCGAAGGCGTCCTCGCTGAGGAACGCGACGGCGATCGCGGACACCGTGCCGGACACCAGGCCCAGCCAGCCGGCGGTCGGCGTCATCCGCTTCCAGAACATGCCGAGGATGAACGTCGCGAACAGCGGGGCGTTGAAGAAGCCGAACAGCGTCTGCAGGTAGTTCATGATGTTGCTGAAGTTGCTGGCCAGCCCGGCGGTGAACACCGCGACGATCGTGGCGCCGACGGTCGCCCACCGGCCGATCCGCAGATAGAAGGCGTCGTCGCGGCCCTTGAGGAGGTAGTCACCCACGAGGTCGTAGCTGAGGACCGTGTTGAACGCCGAGATGTTGGCGGCCATGCCGGCCATGAACGCGGCCAGCAGGCCCGCGATCGCCAGGCCCAGCAGGCCGTTGGGCAGCACGTCACGCATCAGCAGCAGCAGCGAGTCGTTGTACGTCACCCCGTGGCCCGACGACCCGCCCGGCACCGAGCCGCCGGCCTTGACCTTGGCGATCTCGCTGACGAGGACCGCGGCCAGCATGCCGGGGAGGATCGTGATGAACGGGATGAACATCTTCGGGAAGGCACCGATGATCGGCGTCTTCCGCGCCGAGGAGATCGAGTCCGAGGCCATCGCCCGCTGTACCTCCACGAAGTTCGTGGTCCAGTAGCCGAAGGACAGCACGAAGCCGAGGCCGAAGACGATGCCGATGACCGACAGCACCGAGGAGTCGAACCCGGACAGGGCCTGGCCGGGCCAGGAGTTGAGCTGGTCGGCCGCGGACGGCGCGCCGCCCTTGCCGGCCGCGTCGGTGATCTGCTGCTTCAGGCCGCTCCAGCCGCCCACCTTGTGCAGGCCGAGCAGGGTCAGCGGCAGCAAGGCGGCCACGATCACGAAGAACTGCAGCACCTCGTTGTAGATCGCGGCCTTCAGGCCACCCAGGGTGATGTACGACAGCACGACGGCCGCCGCCACCAGGAGGGCTACCCACAGCGGCCAGCCCAGCAGCGCGTGCACGATGCTGCCGAGCAGGAAGAGGTTGATCCCCGCGATCAGCAGCTGCGCCACCGCGAACGAGATCGAGTTGACCAGGTGGGCCCCCGGACCGAAGCGGCGGGCCATGAACTCCGGCACCGAGCGCACCTTCGACCCGTAGTAGAACGGCATCATCACGACGCCGAGGAACAGCATCGCGGGGATCGCGCCGATCCAGAAGTAGTGCACGGTCGGCAGGCCGAACTGGGCGCCCGAGGCCGACATGCCCATGATCTCCACCGCGCCGAGGTTGGCGGAGATGAAGGCCAGGCCCGTGACCCAGGCAGGCATCGACCGCCCCGACAGGAAGAAGTCCAGCGACTCCGAGACCTGGCGTCCGGCCATCAACCCGATGCCGACGACGAAGCCGAAGTAGATGATCAGCATGAGGTAGTCCACGGCGTTCGCCTGGATGAGCGTGCCGCTCGCGAGGACCGTGATGCCCGAGTCAGCCATGGAGCTGCCCTTCCGTCTCGTTGGTGGCCGCCGAGCACCGTGGGGACCCGCCTGGAGACCGGGGTGACGGCCGTCTGCTCGTCTACCCGTGGCGAGGTGACGCCAAACATGACGTCACGCTGTCTTGACATGACATCACTATGATGTCATCGTGGTGCACATGGACATCACGCCGTACATCGACAGCCTCCGCCGCGACCTGGTCGCCGCCGCGGACGCCGCCGGCCCGGAGACCCGGGCCGCCGCCGAGCGGCTCACCTTCGCGCTCGAGCCGGCCGCCCGCCTCGCCCTGATGGAGGCCGCGTCGCAGGCGGCCGCCGAGATCACCGCGGAGATGCCCGCCGGCGGCGTCGACGTCCGGCTCGACGGCCGCGACCTCGCCTTCGTCGTGCACGTCGCCGCCCCCGACGCGGCGGCGCCGGCCGCGCCGTCGACGGCCACCGGCCCCGAGGACACCGAGGAGGAGGGCAGCACCGCCCGGGTCACGCTGCGCATCCCGGAGTCGGTCAAGGCCCGCGCCGAGGAGCTGGCCGCCCGGTCCGGCCACTCGCTCAACACCTGGCTGGTCAACATCGTGCGGGCCGCCACCCGCGAGAACGCCATCAACGTCGACCTCGACCTCTCCAGCATCCCGTTCCTGGGCGGCGACCCGTTCGGCAAGGGCACCACCCGGGGGCACCGCCGGATGACCGGCTGGATCTAGGCGCCCGCACCAGGCAGGCGCACACACAGGCAAGCACCGTCAAGCACACCGACGGGACCGGCAGCAGGCTGGTCCTGCGGACGAACACACCTCGAACCCATCCAGAGCAGGGGAACCAGCCATGTCCGAGCACCACTTCCAGAGCCACCGCCCCGTCGACCTCTACGTCGAGCTAGGGAGCGGCAGCGTCACCGTGCACGCCGTCGACACGACCGAGACCCACGTCGAGGTCACCGGCCGGGCCGCCGACGAAGTCCGGGTCACCCAGGAGGGCGACCAGGTCAGCGTCGTCGCACCCAAGCAGCGCGGCGGCTTCTTCGGGGGCGACCAGCGCCTCGACGTCGTCGTCACGCTGCCCACCGACAGCGACGTTGCGGTGAAGACCGGCAGCGCCGACGTCACCGTCGACGGTCAGGCGGCGGCCTGCCAGGTCAGGACCGGCTCCGGCGAGGTCGAGCTCGAGCTGCTCGCCGGGCCGGGCTCGGTGAGCACCGGCTCCGGCAGCATCCGGATCCGCGAAGCGCGCGGCGACCTGCGCCTCAAGACCGGTTCCGGCGAGGTCACGCTCGGCGCGATCGCGGCCGGGGCCGCCGTCTCGACCGGCTCCGGTGACGTCGAGATCGGCGACGCCGCCGGCCCGGTCGTCGTGAAGACCGGCTCGGGCGACCTCACCGTCGCCGAGACCCGCGACGACCTCTCGTTCATGACCGGCAGCGGCGACCTGCAGGTCCGTCGTGCCCACCGCGGCCGGGTGACCGTCAAGGGCGCCTCCAGCGACGTCCAGCTCGGCATCCCGGCCGGCGTCCCCGTCTGGACCGACATCTCCACCGTGAGCGGCGAGATCCGCTCCGACCTCAACGGCGCCGGCCAGCCCCAGGAGGGCGCCGACCACGTCGAGGTCCGCGCCAAGACCGTCAGCGGCGACATCCTGCTGACCCAGGTCTGAGCCCGGCCACGAGCACCCCAGCCATCCACCGAAGCCGATCCCCAGGGAGACCACCATGAACGGCACCCACGACCCCATCGAGACCCAGGCCCGGCACCAGATCCGCGAGCGCGTCGCCCGCGCCTCGGGCCCCCGCGTCCCCGCGGAGCCGCACCGGCACCGCTTCGCCCAGCGGCTGCGGCGGCTCGCCGACCGGATCGACGCCTGAGGCCGCCGGCCGACGCGATCAGATGCGGGTGCGGTGGAAGTTCGCGTACGACCGCGACGGCGTCGGGCCGCGCTGGCCCTGGTAGCGCGAGCCGTACCGCGCCGAGCCGTACGGGTGCTCCGAGGGCGAGGTCAGCCGGAAGAAGCAGAACTGGCCGATCTTCATGCCCGGGTAGAGCTTGATCGGCAGCGTGGCCACGTTGGCGAGCTCCAGCGTGACGTGGCCGGAGAACCCCGGGTCGACGAACCCGGCGGTCGCGTGGGTCAGCAGCCCCAGCCGGCCCAGCGACGACTTGCCCTCCACCCGGGCGGCGATGTCGTCGGGCAGCGTGACCACTTCGTACGTCGAGCCGAGCACGAACTCCCCCGGGTGCAGGATGAACGGCTCCTCGCCGTCGGGCTCGACCACCCGGGTCAGCTCGGACTGGTCCTCGGCCGGGTCGATGTGCGGGTACTTGTGGTTCTCGAAGACCCGGAAGAACCGGTCGAGCCGCACGTCGATGGAGGAGGGCTGCAGCATCCCGGTGTCGAACGGCTCGAGGCGGATCCGCTCGGCGTCGATCTCTTTGAGGATGTCGCGGTCTGACAGCAGCACGCTGGCACCCTACCCGCGCGGGCGCGGGATCCCCGCGCAGGTCTGGCCTGCCGAGACCCCCACGACCCCCGCGACGGCCGGGCTTGTCGGGACCGTGAGGATGGGGCCATGTCGACCGCAGGACCCTTCCACCGCTACGTCGCCCTCGGCGACTCCTTCACCGAGGGGGTCGGCGACCCCGATCCCGGGCGCCCCAACGGCCTGCGGGGCTGGGCCGACCGGGTGGCCGAGGTGCTCGCGGCGCAGGCCCACCGGGACGGTGACCGCGAGTTCGGCTACGCCAACCTCGCGATCCGCGGGCGCAAGCTGCACGCGATCATCCGCGAGCAGCTCGACCAGGCGGTGGCGCTCGAGCCCGACCTGGTGACGATCTACGCCGGGGCGAACGACATCCTCCGGCCGCGGGTGGACCTGGACGCACTGGTCGCCGACTACGACCGGGCGCTCGGCAGGCTGGCCGCCACAGGCGCCCGGGTGCTGGTGTGGACCGCCTTCGACCCCGGCGGGTCGGCGATCTACCGCCCGGTCCGCGGCCGCTTCGCCCTCTACAACGAGCTGGTCCGCGAGGCCGCCGACCGGCACGGCGCCACCGTGGTCGACTTCTGGCGGCTGCGGGAGTACCGCGACTGGCGCTACTGGGACGAGGACCGGATGCACATGGGCCCGGCCGGGCACCAGCGGATGGCCATCGAGGTGCTCGACACCCTCGGCGTCGGGCACGACCTGACACCCCTTCCGCTCGCCGGCCAGCCCACCGCGTCGCGGCGCGAGCAGCTGCGCGAGAACCTCGCCTGGACCCGCGAGGCCGCGCTGCCCTGGTTGCACCGGCGGGTCACCGGACGCTCCTCCGGCGACGCGGTCACCCCGCGCTACCCGACGCTGGCGCGACTCGCCGTACCGCTCGCCGCCCGACCCGTGTCACCCGGCGGCGACTGATGAACTAGCATGTGCGCGACCCCTTGGCGGGGGTCGTTGCGGATGTAGCTCAGTTGGTAGAGCGCGACCTTCCCAAGGTCGATGTCGCGAGTTCGAGTCTCGTCATCCGCTCCACGCTCCATAGCAGGTCAGGCCCCACTTTCGCCCTCGTCGGCGGAGTGGGGCCTTCCGCTTTCCGGCTCAGATGCCCCCAGGATGCCCCCGAGCCGCTTCGCCGAGGCCCAAAGGTTGTGGTCGATCAGGTGTCCGTAGAGGTCCATTGTCATCGCCGCGGAGGCGTGACCGAGGATCCTCTGCACCACCTTCGGGTCCGCACCTGCGCCCAGCCAGAGGGACGCGCAGGTGTGGCGCAGGTCGTGCACCCTGAGCGTGGGCCTGCCGATCTTCTTGACCGCCGCTGACCAGGCGACGGACCGCTTCCAATTCGGCTCACTCAGAGGCCCGCCCTTCGGGGCGTGGAACAGCCAGTCGCCGTTCGTCTTGCCCGCCGACCACTTGTCGACGATCGGCACCAGGTCGGAGACCAGCGGGACGGTGCGGGACCGCCTGTTCTTCAGCGAGTCCTCGAAGAGCGCCCCCCGGTCCTTGCTCGACATGACCGTCCGTTGGAGTCGAAGGCCTTCGCCGGGCACCTTGACCCGGTCGCCGACCTTGAGTCCTGCGAGCTCGCCCCAACGGAGGCCGGCAAACGCGAGCACCCACACCACGTCGGCGTACTCGCCGGCGCACGCCTCCGCCAGGGCCCGGACCTCCTCGCGGGACAGGTACTGCCCCTCCCGCTTGGCATAACCCGCCGTGGGTGGCTTCACCGCGGCCGCGACGTTGACCGTCACCCGCCCGTCCTGCACCGCGAACGCCAGCAGCCTGCGGAACACACCGAGGTACCGAGCGGCCGTCGACGGCGCGATGCCCTCGGCAACCAGCCGGCCGACCCACGTCGACACTTCCGCGGTCGTGATCGAGGAGACCGGGACCTTGCCGAACCTGGGCTCGATGTGACGCCGCCACGCGCCCGTCTCCAGGGCCAGGGAGTTCCGCTTGATCGACTGTCGCGAGTCGAGCCAGTCCGCCGCCACCACCGAGAGCGCGACCCGACCCCGACGCGGGTCGAACCACTCCCCCAGCCGCAAGCGGCGCTTCTGGTCCTCCTCCCACGCCTCGGCGTCACGCTTGCGGTCGAAGACACGCGTGGCGACCTCCCGGCCGTGGTGCTTGACGCGAGCCCGGTATCGGACCTTCCCGTCCGCCGTGGTGTACCGCTGGACGCTCATGCGGCCGGTTCCCGCTGCTGCTCCACCCACGCCACGACCACGGACCGCTCCCACGTCAGTCGACGGCCGACCTTCACCGCCGGAGGAAACCGGCCCTCCTGCCTGAGCCAACGGATCGTCAGGACCGGGACCCGCAAGTACTCGGCCACCTCGTCGATCGTCATCAACGGCTCCATCGCTTCCATCTGTCTCACCTTCCCGAGTTGGTGTGCTTCTTGGTCCTGCTCTGGTCTGCGCACCACTGGGCGTATTCACGGGCTCGTGCGGCGGCGGCGAGGGCGAGCGCTTCGTCGCCGGGTCGGGTCCAGCCGGTGCCTTGGTAGGCCCAGGAGCCGACGACGAGGGTGGTTTCCTCGTCGTCGGCCAGCAGGCGTGCCTCGAGGTCGCGGGTGTCCAGCGCTTCGCCGGTGCGGCGGGCCTCGGCGGCTCGGTCTGGAACTTGTGCCGGGCGCGGCGCAGGCGGCCCAGGGTGGTGGAGTAGCGGCGGGACTTGGTGGAGAAGTGGCCGCGGAAGCCGAGCATGTGGGCCCACTTGCGCAGCTTCAAGTAGGGGGTCTCGTGGTCGTGGCGGCGGGCGCGGTCGGCGAGGTTGCGGCAGGTCCGGGTCATCCGGGCCAGGTGGGGGCGCTGCTGGTGTTCGGCGTCGCGCAGCGAGGAGGCGTCCTTGGTGGCGTACTTCGCGAGGTAGCCGGCCACCTGCTCCGGAAGGAGGGGGCCGTCGGGGTCGTCGGTGCGGCGGCCCTGCCGCACGATCCGGATGTCGAGCTGCTGCCCCCAGGCGAGGACCCGGTCGGTGTCGTCGGGATCGATCGCGGGCGCGACGTATTCGACGGCACGGGCCCCAGCCTCGACCAGGTCAGCGAGGGTGTCACCGTCGAGGGGTGCGGGGGATCCGGGGCCGTCGGGGCCGTCGAGGCGGATCAGGGCGTGGAAGTGGACCATGCCACGGGCCTGGAACTCGGCGACCTTGGCGAACTGCAACGACGCCACGTCCTTGAGCTGCTTCTCCTTCACGCCCAGGTCGTGGGCGAGGCCGCGTCGGATGGCGATGGTGGTGCGGCGCCACAGCTCGGGTGCCCACCACTGCCACACGACCGCGGTGGCCCAGTCGTAGCAGTCCCAGCACAGCGGGGCCCCGTTGGCGGGGTCGTCCTCGCCGTGGATGCCCATGCAGCCGGACGGTCGGCCGTGCTCACAGAGTGTGGTCTTGTCGCGGGGGCGGCACCGCCCGCCGGTCTTGTGGCCGCTCTTGGGCCGGGGGCCGTGGACGTGGCCGAAGGAGGGGGCGGTGAAGGTGACGAACAGCAGCGGGTTGTCCGCAACGTCTCGGGGACGGTCTTCCCGCCGACCAGGCCGGCGTTGATCATCGCGAACGTGTCGCGGGCGTAGGTCCGCGAGCACGAGGGGCAGACGTCGGCGCGCCGGTTGCCGCAGGGCCGGTGCAGCACCCCCAGCGGAGCCTCGCGGCTGGAGAAGGTCGCGAGGATCTCGCCGGTGGCGGCGTCGACGGTGGTCGAGGAGCCGATGAGCCGGATCGGGCGGGTGCAGTAGCCCACCGTGGCGGCGGTGTCGGCCCACGCATCCAAGGTCCCGTCGCGGAGGCGGGCGATGATCCCGGCCTCCGCGGTCGCGGTGAGGTGGGAGAGATCCAGCGGCGCGTCCTCCCCGAACCCGGGGAACCCCGCAGGGGCCTCGGGCCGGGGAGACGCGCCGCTGATGGTCATCGGTCGAGTCCGGGTCAGGCCGCGTCGGCGTCGCGGTCGTTGTCGCGTGCTTGGACGTTGAGGTCGGGGCTGCGGAACGAGCCCGCCCACCAGCCGGCCACGACTCGGGTCTCGTGCACGAAGGCCTCGCACACCTCTTGGACCGGGCAGGTGGCGCAGGTCTCGGCCATCAGGTCGACCAGCAGCCGGGGTGCCCGGTTCTCGGTCCACGGCAGCCCCGGCAGCTGCGCACAGGCCGCGTGGACCATCCACCGGGAGTCGAAGAGCGGGCGGGGTCCCTGAACGTCGTTCATGCCGCCCCCTCCGCAACCGTCGTGTCGTGCTGGTGCCCGGTCTGCTCTGCCTCGCGGCCTTCCCGGGGCTTGCGGGGTGACCGCGGCTTCCTGGCCCGGGACGGGCGCTGGGCTGGGTCTGCCGTCGACCCCGGGTCGTGGGAGGGGTCGCTTGGCGGCGGGTCGGTGTCGACGTGGACCTCGGTGGCGTACCGGGCGGCGAGGTCGCGGATGAGGGGGTCGGGCCAGTAGTCGGCGCGGACCCGGTCGGCGGCGCCGGCGTCCTCGACCACCCACGCGGTCCCCGGATTCGTGGGGCTGATCCGGTGCGCGGGGGCCGCATGGGTCATGCCGTCGCCGAGGACCATCACGGTCTCCTCGGCCGACCGGAGCCGTAGCGCGACGGTCTGGGTGAACAGCCCCCGCATCGCGACCACGTCCTTGCGGGGGTCCTGCACACACGCCACCACCACGACCCCCAACGCGCGGCCCTGGGTGAGGATCTCGGCCAGCAGCCGCCCGGCCTCCCGACGCACGTCGAGGTCCGCGTAGGCGGTCAGCGCCGCCAGTTCGTCGATGACCAGCACGTGCAGCGGGTCCCCCACCACCGGTTCGTGCAGCCGGGTGGCCCCGGCCATCTGGGCACCCCGCTCGTCGATCACCCGCATCAGCGCCCGGAGCACGTCGAGCGCGTCGGTGGGGGTGTAGGCGCGGGTGGAGAACAGTCCCTCACCCATCGCCAGTTCCACGCCGCGCTTAAGGTCGACACCCCACAGGCGGGCCACGTCGGCGCGCACGGCGGGGGCGAGGCCACCGCAGATGCCCCAGAGCACCGATCCCTTCCCGGAGCCGGAGCAGCCGGCCACCAGCGTGTGTCGCCCGCGTAGCTGCAGCAGCCAGTCGCCGCCGCCCTGGGTGCGTCCGAGTCGGACCTGCTCGGCGACCGCGATTGGGGCCGGTTCGACCGCGTCGACAGCGTGTGTGAGGCGGTCGCGCATCACCAGCTCGACCACGACGGTGCATCCCGCCCCGGAACCGGTGACGGGACGGACCCGGTGCGCGACGGCGGCGAACGTGGTGGCCAGCCGCTCGGCTCCGGCTTCTAGCTCGTCGAGGGTCTGCCCCGCCCGCGCCCGGATGGTCAGGGAGAGCAGGTGCCCGCGGATCCGGACCCAACGGAGACGGGGCGCGACCCACCGCTGCTCCTCGTGCCGTCTGCCGTGCTCGTCACGACGGACCCGGTGCACCTGCAGGTCCGACAGACCGCACACCCGCGCGAGCCGTGCCCACCGGCACCGGGCCAGCCACCACCAGGCCACCCGGCGAGCGGGACCGGCGAGCAGCCGGTCGTACGAGCGAGGTGCGAGGCCAGACCAGGTGCAACTCACCAGCCCGGGGCCGAAGCCGACACCGACGAGCAGCACGAGCGCCGCGCCGAGGTCGCCGGTCAGCCAGGACACCGCCCCCACGACGAGCCAGGTGGCGAGCCAGCGGCGGTGTCGCCGCGACCACCGGCCCAGCCACCCGACCCGATCGAGCACGACCCGGGGTGCGGCCGGAAGGACGTGTCCGAGGGCATTGAGGTTCCCGAGAGTCATCACCGATCACGCCCCGGCGTTGTCGAGGGCGTCGCGGGCCCGAACCACCGAGGCCCGAACCTCGTCCATCCGGACGATGACCTCCCGGACCCCGTCGAAGAGCGAGTCCGAGACCCCATCCACGGCCCGAGCTGCATCCAATGCTGCGTCATGGGCCTCACCCAGCCTCCGCGCCGCCCGACTCAGCGACTCCGCTGCCCCCGACGTCACGCCGCCCCCTTGCTGGCAGAGCTGCTGGATGCGGTCGGAGTGACACCGGAGGCCTTGTCAGCGCCAGCGCCGTGGGTGGGCGCCACCATGTCCTCCGCCCGGAACGACCACGCCACCCGCGGACGCGGCCCGGAGTCGTCCACCCAAGCCAGCACGGTCAGCCCGGTGAACTCGACCGGCGTCCACGGGAAGGGGGTCTTGTTCTCCGGCGGCACCGGCTGGTGCTTGGCCAGGAACTTCACCGTGATCGCGGTGTCCCGCTTGCCCGCCTCCTCATCGGCATCGATCACCGTGGCCTGCCACACCGGAAGACCGGTCTCCTTGTCGAACTGCTGGGCTCGCGACCCATCCGCCCGAGGTTCGGCGTTGTAGTCCGAGACCGGCTCGACCGCACCCTTCAGGAACGCCCCCATCGGGAACGCGTCCTCGTGCTCGACCCTCATTCGCTTCTGCAGTGCCATCTCCCGAGATCCTTCCGGTCGTGCTGACTAGGTTGGCTAGTCAGATTTGCACAAGAACGAGGATGCCTAGGTTGGCTAGTCAAATCAAGGCCCGCAGCCGAATTAGTACAGGTCGGCTAGCCATGTCGCTACAGTTGAGGGGTGACGCTCGATCTCGATGACCCGCGGCCGCCCTACCTCCAGGTGGCGGCTGCACTGCGCGCCGCGATCCTGACGCGCAAGGTCGAGCCGGGAGAACGACTTCCCTCACAGGCAGAGCTGGCCCAGCGATACGGCGTCGCGCGAATGACGATCCAGCAGGCACTGCGCGTCCTCAAGGACGAGGGCCTGGTCTCCTCGCGTCAGGGCAGCGGGATGTTCGTGCGCGAGCGCACCGCACGTCCGGTCGGCCTAAGGCCACACATCGAGAAGGCGTTCGAGGCCGAGCATGTCCGGATCGACTTCTCCGGCTACACGGCCGAGACACTGCACGGGATCATCAGCGAACCGCTCGACCGGGTCCGCGAAGGCCGGCTGAGCCCCCGGTCGATCACGATCCGACTCCTGCTGTCCGACATGGACCAGCCGCTGGCCATCCCGGTCGGCGCGGACAACGACCCCCAGACGGGCGGTCCCGTTCGCGATCGTATGGCCGAGATCAGCAGGCGCCACGCGGGCGGCATCACCGCGTCCGTCCAGGAACTCGAGGACCTCGGCCTCGTGCAGAGGGCGTCGGTCGAAACGCGCGTGCATGGCTCTGCGCCGCTGTTCAAGGCCTACGTCATCAACGAGGCGGACGTCTTCTTCGGCTACTACCCGGTGGTGCGACACGACGTGAAGATCGGTGGCAAGCGCACGCCTATCTTCGACCCCATGGGCAAGGACGCCGTCCTGTTCCAGCACACCGACGACGGCGACCCCGAGTCGACCGGCTCGCAATTCGTGGCACAGACCCGAACCTGGTTCACGAGCATCTGGGACACCATCGCCCGGCCATCGGTATGACCACCGCCGAGGGGCTGATCGCGAACGCGAAGGCGCTGCTCCTGGACTTCGACGGGCCAGTCACCGCCCTGATGCCGGCGCCCCTGAACTCAGAGGCAGCTGATGCTGCTCGGTCGCCGCTGCAAGGCCTTAAGCTCCCAACGCAGATCCGTGAGACCACCGACCACCTGGCTGTCCTCCGATGGACGTTCCACAACGCCACGAGCCGCATGGGCGACGTCGAGAGAGCATGCACCAACGCTGAAGTCGCCTGCGCCCGCACCAGCCAACCGAGCCCCGAAATCCGATGGTTCCTCGAACAGGCGACGCAGCGTGATATCCCGCTCGCGGTCGTGAGCAACAACAGCGAGGAAGCCGTGCGCACGTTCCTCGACCGCTTCGCCTGGTCGGACCGCTTCGCGGCGTACGCATGCCGCACTCCGGAGACCAGCCGCCTCCTCAAGCCGCACCCGTTTCTGGTCATCGCAGCAACGCGACTTGTGGACGTGCAACCAGCGAACTGCGTCTTCATCGGTGACTCCGTCTCGGACGTACATGCGGGCCGCGCCGCCGCGGTCAAGACGATCGGTCTCGCCAAGTCAGACGCCCGACGGGTGGAACTGACCTGCGCTGGAGCGGACGGTCTTATCGTTCGTTGAATTGCTGCGAGGCGTCCAACGCGGCAGGACCCGCGCCATCAGCGGCAGCGCGCACTGTGCCGCCGAGCGTGCGGTCGCGCTCATCCGGGTCATGCACCTAATCGTCCGACGCTGCCGAGATCCGTCCGGTCATGCCGATGAGCGGGCAGTCGGCAAGGTTCGGCTATCAGCGGCTCTGGCTGGGAGGGACCGGCGCGGGCCGCGGTGGCCGAACTGGCCTGGGCCTGAAGTCACAGTGGGTCGACTGGGTATACGTGCGTGTGCCCAGTTGATACGTCACCTGACACCCCGTGAGGTCCGGGGCGTTCAGCTCGAGGACCTTGACGTAGACCACTCCGTAGTAGCGGCTGTGTGACTTTGCGGGGATCCGCGGACGGGTGTACCCCCGATAGAAGTCGTAGGCTTCTGCGTCATCGCCGTCGGCGGGAAAGCTGCCGAGCAGAAATCCCTCGGTGTCGCGGCTGGACAGGAAGCGGTACTTCAGCACCTGGATGCCTCGCGGAACGTGTGCGACCTCAAGGGAGACGAGGGTGACTGGCTCCGACGAGGTGTTCCAGACTTCGGGGAATGCGAAGCCCAGGACCTCACCGGGCTTGACCGAACCGGGTGCCAGGACGCCCGCATCCATCGCACCTCCAAACGCCAAGGCGCTGCCTTGGTGAGAAGCGTGCGAGTCGGCGCACGAGGCAGTGAGAAACGCCGTCAATAGCCCGAGCGCCAGACGTCGCATGCGGCACACCATAGGCAGCCTCCCGGATGTTCTCGGTCACCGCCTCCGTATGTGCTGCAGTCGCCTGCCGCCCCGGCCGCATCCGCACTTGCCGCAGAGCGCGCACATGGGCGCGCGAATGGCTGGCCGACCACAAGAGTTGACTACGGCAAGAAATCCGCCCGTTGCCCCTCTCGAGTCGTTGTGACGCCGTCTCCCGGCAGGCCCAATACGCCGCAACGTGCTCCCGTGTCCGCCGACCCGTTCGTCCTGGCCTCACGCGTCATCACGCAGCAAGTCCGCCACCTAACGGGCCTGCTCAAGCAAGCCAACGGCCTCGCTGACAACCCGCCCGAAGGCACGCCGGCACGCGCAGACTTCGACCACATCAACTACCACAAGCAGAAGAAGGACCTGCTCGGCCTCCGCTGGTGGGCACACAAGGGCGCCATTCTCAACCTTTCGTCCGGTGCAGAACACGTGCGGGGCTTGATGGCGATCGTCGTCTCCGACCAGTGGATGCCGCTGCCTGCGATGACGCTCGGCAGAGCCATCTACGAGGCTGCGTTCACGTTCTGGCTCATCCAGCCCGACGTTCCCACCGAGCAGCGCATCGCACGGTGGGCCGGCAGGCTCCTCCACGACAGTCAGGAGCCGCCGAACGCCCTCGACAGCTTCGGAGAGGTCGACGCCGCGGAGGGTGAGAAAGTGCGGGTCATCGAGGGACGCAGCCTGGGCCAGAAGCTGATGAGGCAGGCCAGCATCGAGCTGAGACTGAAGGGTGGCGATCGCAGCGAAGAGACGCGGCTCGTCACGTATCAGGGCGAGGCCTCCCTGCTGACACCGAAGGTGACGGACCAGGTGGCTCGGTTCACCCCGAAGCAGCAATCGCTGTGGCCCCTGTTCTCCGGAGCAGCACACAGCCGCGGATGGCTGGTGGAAGGCCTCGAGGGTGACGCGGCAACGATCTGGTCGTCGGTGCTGGTGCCGTTTGCTCGACGTGTCTGACGCGCTGGTAATCGAGGTGTGCGCGTACTTCGGCATGAACGCGCGCCCGACAATTGAACGGACCCACCTGCAACGCCGCACGATGCTGGCGCAGGCACGACCCCAGCAACAGGGGATGCGTGCCGGCTGGGATGCGTACCGGAAGGCTGGCGGGGCACCCACGTTGCCGAAGCGTTGACGGGCGACCGCACGCTCGTCAGCGTGATTTCACAAGCGACGAGCGCTTAGGTTCCTGAGGCCATGTACGCCGCCAGTGGTTGTGACGCCGGCAGCCCGGGTGAGGGCGAGGAGCCTGCGAGTGGCGCATTGGCGATCCATTCGGCTGCCCGTGCGGCTCCTCAGGATCGGGCCACATAGACGGCCGTCGACCGCTCGCTCGATGGCGCGCCCCACCGCGGGTGGCAGCGGGACCAGCGCGACCTTGTCGCCCTTGCCAAGGACGCGGAGCACGCGATGTCCGTGGACTTCCTCGAGGGCCTCGATGTTGGCGCCCGTTGCCTCGAAGATCCGCAGACCGAGGAGCCCGAGCATCGTCACCAGGGCGAAGTCGTTGACGTTGGAAGATCGCCTGCCTGCAGTGAGCATCGCCTCGAGCTGCAGATGGCTGAGGCCGAGCGTGGGCGATTCTGCGGAGACACGTGGACGCCGTACATACTCCGCGGGCGAGTGCACGAGGACGCCGTCGATGACACAGGTGCGGTAGAAGCCAGCCACAACCGACAGCCGGCGCGAGACCGTTGATGGCCTGTAACGGCCTATTTCTTGCATCCAACGGAGGAACAGCTCGACATGGGGGCGCTGAGCCGCCAAGGGATCCAGGCCTTGTCGGGTGCACCAATTGACATAGCAGCGTAGGTCTGACTCTGTGTGGACCCGAGACTGTCCCTTGAATCGCGCGAGGTAGGCCGCGACGGCAATGCGAAGGGTTGCGCTGGCGTCGTCGCCAGGAACGAGCAGTTGGGCGGTAGTCATCCCACAACTGCGTCACCCGCCTGAACCGTCGTCAATGCGGCAGATGAGTGCGTTTCAGCGTCCATACTTTGCAGCGTGCCGGATCCCCCGGCCTAGACGCGTTGTAGTGCAGCCCACGTCGAGCACTGTGCGACGCAGAAAGTGCGGTAGGGGTAAAACGCTGACGGTGGCAGCCGGACATGTAGGGGCTGAAGCCACCCCAAAGGAGCCGCACCATGATTGACGACACCGCCTTGGACACGCTGCTGGCAGCGTCTCGACCCGCCGTCGAGGATGACCCGGCACGCGTGACGCGTGCCCGCGCTGCGGCCGAACGGAACAGGTCGTCTCGACCATGGCTGCGTCGGGCGGCGGTCCTCGGGACCGCCGGCGCCGCGGTCCTCGCAGTGGGCACGGGCGCCGCTGCCACCGTCGGCCTGCCGTTCGTGGGCCACGTGGCGCCCGTGGAGTACACCCAGACCGTGGCCAGCGGCGACCACTGCTACACGACGTACGAGTTCGTTCCTGATGGGGCTGCCAACCCTGCCGCTCTGGCTGCGGCGCAGGAAGCGCTCGCGACCCTCGACATCAGCGCGCTCGACATCAGCGACGAGCTCAGGTTCCAGACCGAGTCGAACGCGAAGGCAACCTGGGAAGGGACTGGCCCGCGGCCGGACTTCTACTATCCGGAGGACAGCCTCGACTTCACCGAGTCGATGGCGTTGAACCGCGCCGTGTTCGAGGCCGTCGTCGCCCAGGTCAAGGCGCAGGGGTTCAAGACCAGAAACATCTCGATGACCACCGACGGGGTCTGCGACGACATGAAGAAGGGCGAGGGCGCCGGTGAGTGACGGCCTCGACCTCGAGCTCATTCTGGACGACAACGCGTCGGCCCTGTACGCGTACCTCGTGCGCCGCATCGGCGACCCCGACGACGCAGAAGAGGCCCTCAACGACGTGTTCCTCACGGCCTGGCGACGCCGTGACAAGATCCCGCACGACCCGCACGAAGCCAAGCTGTGGCTGTACGGCGTCGCGGCCAACACCCATCGCAACCAGAACCGGGCGCGCATCCGGCGCAGCGCCCTGGTTCGCCGTCTGATGTCGGACCCCACAGCTCGCGTCTTCCCGACTGAACCGGCCCAGTTCGACGAGGTCCGCGACGCCATCGACTCCCTGCCTAGCGAGCTTGGCGAACTAATCCGGCTCCACCACTGGGAAGGGTTCAACCTGGTCGAGGCAGCCTCGATCCTGGGGATACCGGCAGCGACCGCACGCACGCGTTATCGGGCGGCCCGTCGGAGGCTACGCACCGCGCTCACCACGGACAGCAACCCCGACCCAGTCCCTGGTCCGAAGCTAGGGCACCTCGCCGCAGCCGACGGGCGCCACTGACGAGCGCTTCTTCGCTGAGTACCCGGGCCGCCGCCGACTGTCCCCTGCTCTGGGAAGTTCAGCGGCGGGCCGAACCACGGCTCAGATGAGTCTCGTGTCGACATCCGGTCATCGGCAGATCCGCGCGGAACGCGGCATGTGCGTGCGTCGCGACCTACCCGGTCACCGCCTGAACCGGGCAGCCAATTCGTCCGACAGGGCGGCGTCTATGCGATCGAGCAGAACCTGCTTCATCGGCGGGAACCTATCGGGGCGAAACCACCCCACCTCACTGCATTCGTCGTCGCATGGCCGGGCCTCGCCTGAGAGCCACGTGCAGGCAAACGCAAGATCGAGGTAAGCGGCGCGATCTCCGTTCGCGTGGACTACGCCCCTCATCACAGAGGTAGATGCAAGCCGGTCGACTCGGATCTCGACCCCGGCTTCCTCACGCGCCTCCCGGGCCGCGCACATGGCGGGCTCCTCACCGGGATCCACGATTCCGGTGACCGGTGCCCACGCCCCGTTGTCCGAACGGCGAACGAGAAGCACCTCGTCGTCTCGGCGGATCACTGCCGTCACGCCAGGCATCCACAGTTCGGATTGGCCGACTTGTTTCCTGAGTTCCACCACGAAGTCGGGGATTGGCATGCGGCGCAGGTTAGCCCGGCAGGCTTGCCGAAGTGGCGCTGCCACGCCCCTCGTCTTCATGAGTGGCGCAGCCTCAGCGGCAGGAGCGTCCATCGCAACGCTCGTTAGGACAGGGCCTTGCTGAAGCAGAGCGAGTTCGGGTCGGCGGCGTATCGGCCCCAAGATTCCGTGGACTGGTATCCCGCACTCGTGTAGAGGGAGATGGCTTCTGGCTGACGGGTCCCCGTCTGCAGGCGAACTCGTGCAGCACCCGTCGATCGCGCACGCTCTTCCAGATGTTCGAGGATGCCCCGCGCCACCCCTCTTCCTCGGTGCCTGGACGGAACGTACATACGCTTGATCTCAAACAGTCCCGGCTCAACTTTCTGGAGGGCCCCACAGCCACAAGCCTGCCCTTCGAGGAACGCCAGGTGGTACTCAGCGTTGGCGAGAACTGGTGACGACACCTGTGGTCCATAGCGGACTCTCAGTTCGGCGAGAGCCTCCTCCAACAGCGAGGAAAGTTCGACATCAAAGAGGTCGCGACTAACGATTCGCAGTCCACCGAGAGGCACCTTGACAGGCTACCTGCCCTCGCGGAGACATCCCCAACTCGGCAGATTCGCGCGGATCGCGGCATATCCGGACGTTCTCAGACGCCCACGCAACGTTTGCGGCGGTGCCGGTCATATAGGGGGTATGGAACCGGATGATGACGCGCGACTCAATGACCGAGAACTCGATGCCTTGCTGCGCCGGTCTGCCCTCGTACCGTCGCAGGCGGCATGCGCGACGGCGGTGCAACTCGCGCGGGAAGTGAGGGACGAGGTAGCGGGGGCCATTCCTATCCGTCGTCCCCGTCGGAAGTTCGGGCGGATAGCCCTTGGCGCGGCGGCGGCCGTGGTGGCTCTCACCGGGGCCGGGACGGTCGCCGCCTACCAGTTGAGCATCCCGCCCTTCCAGACGCTCGAAGATGGCGTGGGTCGGGCGAGCGCTGGTGTCCCCGTCACCTACACCAACTCCCTAGGACGCACGGTGAAGTGCTTGGCCTTCATCGAGTACCGCAACCTGACGCCCGAGCAACGTGACGCCATTGAGAGGGCCTCCCGAGCCGACGAGTGGGATGGGTACGGTCAGCGGGTGCTGGACGACCTCAACATGCCCAACGCCAGCCCAGAAAGGCAGAACCACGCCATCAGCGAGGTAGCGCATCAAGACCTGTGGAAGGCCGCACACGCGGCGGTGCCTGGGATGGTCTACATGCGTGACTCCGACGGCCCCGTGTTTGCGGGCAGTTCCATGTCCTGCGCTAACCCAGGCGGTGTCGATGGCCGCCCCTGACGCGGCTGACCGCATCGGCGGCGTAATCGAGATCAACTCGCCGGACCTTCTCGCCTTCTTCTTGCGCAGAGTCGACACGGCAGAGGACGCGGCTGACTTGTTGGGTGAGGCGCTGCTGGTCATCTGGCGCAGGGCCGCCGCGATCCCGGCTGAGGACGATGAAGCCCGCATGTGGATGTTCGGTATAGCCCGCAACCTGGTGGCGACGCACGGGAGAACCACCCGGAGGCGCAGTGCCCTGCAAGACAAACTGCGAACCCAGTTGCAGGAGCCGGTCGAGGAGCCCCTGACAGATGACCTGGACGTGCGCGCCTTGCTTAGCCGACTCAGCCAGACCGACCAAGAGATCATCCGCCTCACTTACTGGGACGGGTTCACCCAGAAGCAGGCGGCGCAGATGCTCGGGATGCCCGAGGGGACGCTCCGCAGTCGTCACCATCGCGCCCGCGAGTCCCTCCGCCGGATGTTGGCGGACGCTGGCCTGCAAAGCCCACGTTGAACGTCCGCACACCGGCATAACAAGCATGTCCGTGTGCTTCTTCGACGCGGGGATCACCGGTCAACTGGCTGCATCGTGAGGACTTTCCTTACTGGCTCAAGCGCGCCTCCGGCGCGGCCGCGCTGCGCGCGGCGGGACCCCGCGCTCCGGGCATGCGGCGCTGGCGCGCCGGTCCCTGCGCGCACCCCACCGTGCTCGCGCGAAATGCTGAAGGGCACCCCGCCACCTGACGAAGTGCCCCACCAGCTGCACACCACGACTAGCCGCCGAAACCTCGCTCACCGCCGAGCCGCCGACCCGATCCCGGATCATCTGCACGACGCCGCCCGGCATCAAGGGCGCACAGCGTCGCTCCGCGATGGCCTCCGGCCACCCTTGACCCCGGACACCGCCGAGCACCTGGGCTGGCTATCGGTTCGGTGGCTCTCCCCTGGCCACGTGCCCCCGTTGTGCCCCCGCGGCGCTTCGTGTGGCCCTGATCAGCCAACACGAGGAACCACCCACTCGCGCTCAGACTTCTCACGAGACGAGGCCCAGCGCGGGGTGGATCGCCTTCCCAAGGTCGATGTCGCGAGTTCGAGTCTCGTCATCCGCTCCAGATTGCCTCCGGGAGATCGCCTCCGGGAGATCGCCTCCGGGAGATCGCCTCCGGGTCCGGGCCGGGCTGCTCCGCTCCACCGGTGCCGGTCCGCGCTCCTCGTCTGCCGCGGCTTCACCTAGGTATGTCGAGAAACGCTCGCTTCCCATTGCGAACTCGACCCGGGAAGTGGACTCTCGCCGACATACCTAGGTGAAGCCGTCACCCCCTCGGAAGCCCGTGCTCCGGAACACCGGCGAGGCGCCACCCC
Organism: uncultured Actinomycetota bacterium; assembly: GCA_963826155.1. Classification (GTDB taxonomy): domain Bacteria; phylum Actinomycetota; class Actinomycetes; order Propionibacteriales; family Nocardioidaceae; genus Nocardioides. Next base: position 3,527,690 of record CAWGVX010000002.1, read on the forward strand.
AGGCACCCCTACGCAGCGCCCTGTTACCCATGTGACGAACGGGCAGGTTGACGGCTCGCGTGACCAAAGGTGACAGTGGTACGTCCCATCCCCGCCGTGCCCGAGGTTCGTCGATGTCTCGCCCCCGCCCCCGCACCCTTGCCATCGGCGCGCTCGCGCTGCTGCTCGCCGCCGCTCCCTTCGTCCCGCGCGGTGGGGACGACGAGGCCAGGCTCGCCCCCTCGGGTGACCGGACCGGTCGCGCCCTGGCCACCGCCGACACCGCCCCGCGCGGCCGGGTCACCCCCGAGCTGCAGGCGGAGATCGACCGGGTCCTCGCCGCCGGCCGAGCCCAGGCCCACCGCCGGGTGCCGGTGAGCGCCGGGCCGAGCCGCCTCGCCGCCGCCCTGGTGCGGTGCGCCGACTTCGACGGCCAGCGCTACTGCCTGCACACCGGGTGGACCGACAGCACCCAGGCGCAGGTCCGGGCCCGGGTGGCCGCCGCGGCCCGCAAGGTCGCCGCCCGCCCGGCCACGACCGAGAGCACCGGCGACCTCGACGAGCTCGCCACCCTGCGCCGCTTCGGCCGGATGAGCCACTCGGCCCGCGCCGACGCCGAGCGCCGCGAGCTCACCGACGCCGCCCGCTCGGTGGCCAAGGTGTGGCTGCTGCGCCACGCCATCGACGGCGTGAAGATCCCGTCGTCGGTGCTGGCCGCGCACCCCGAGATGCTCGCCACCAGTGGCACCGCGGCCGCGCGCACCCGCAGCACCCAGCCCAAGCGCAAGACCCGCGGCGACTACCCGCAGAAGGCCCACGTCCTCAACGGCCACGACGTGTCCGAGCAGCACCAGACCTACTGGTGCGGCCCGACCACGATGCAGATGGTCGCCTGGGGCTGGACCGGCCACGCGCGCAGCCAGCAGCACTGGGCCAACAAGCTCGGGACCACCAGCAGCGGCACCGCGATCACCGACATGGTCCGGGTGACCAACGCGGCCACCGGCTGGGACGACAAGGACCACGCCGGGGCCTACATCACCCTCGACGTGGGCGACTACGGCTTCGGCAAGTGGCAGCTGCTGCTGTTCCGCCACATCGTCGACTACAAGGCCCCGGTGATCCTGCACCCGATCCTGCTGAAGAAGTTCTACCCCTACCTCGACGACGACGCCTCCGGACACTTCCAGGTCGGCCGCGGCTACAAGAAGCGCGGCGACAAGCCCAACCAGATCGGCTACTTCGAGCCGTGGGACCAGCAGCGGTTCGACCCCTCGGAGCCCTACATCGACCGGGTCCAGTGGCGCCAGGCCTACAAGAGCTACCGGGCCAACGAGGCGCACTTCCAGCACAACATCGGCGTCTGATGGCCCCTCGCCCCCGGCGGTACGCCGCGGCCGTCGCGCTGCTGCTGACCCCGCTGGCGCTCTCGGCCTGCGACGACGGCGGCTCCGCGCCGCCGTCGTCGCGGTCCTCGGCCTCGGGCTCGTCCACCTCCGACGGCCCCTCGTCCGGCACCTCCCCGACCGGCAGCCCGTCCGGCAGCCCGTCCGGCGGGCCCTCCGCCGCCCCGTCCGGCGGGCCCTCGTCCCACCCGGCCGCGGTCACGGCGGGCACGCAGCTGCTGGACTGGCAGCCGGTGCGGGGACCGGTGGACACCACGGTGACCCGCGACGGCCGCACCAGCCTCGCGGTCGACCAGACGGGCACGCGGGCCACGATCACCGCGCCCGGCGCGGGCACGACGACGATCTCCGCCGACCCCGGCCGGCGCATCTCCGACGCCCTGCTCGACGGCGACTGGGCGATCGTGGTGCTCCAGGACCGCAAGGAGTCGCGCCCCAGCGTCGCGCACGTCGTCGACGTCGCCGACGACGGCCAGGGCTTCACCCTCGACGGCAGCTCCGACATCCCCACCGTGAACGGCGGCGCGTGGGCGCTCGGCGACGGGCACCTGCTGCACGCCACGATCCACCAGGGCCGCTACTGCGTGGCCACCGTCGACCTCGGGACCGCCACCTCGACGCTGGGCTGGTGCGCCCAGCCCCGCCACGGGTTCAACAACGCCCGGATCACGCCGTACGGCGACGCGGCGCTGGCCTTCGACGACAGCCGCCCCTCGTGCCGCACGGTCGGCCGCGTCGACGGGATCAAGTTCGACCCGCTCCCCGGAGTGCCGGACTGCCAGGCCTGGGAGGGCCTGCTGACCCGCGACGGCGCGGTGTGGAGCGTCATCCCCCACGAGCGGCAGGTCGAGCAGTCCCACGTCTACGCCCGCAGCGGCGACGGGTACGCCGACCTCGGCCCGGCCGTGTCCGGGTCGCTGACGTGGTGCGACGGCGCGGCCTGGTTCGCCCGCGACCCGCAGACCGACGGCGGCCCGGCGACGCTGCTGCGCTGGACCCCCGGCGGCGGCCTCGACGTGGTCTACCGGACCACGGGCGGGCACGCGTTCCTCGAGGCGCCGCGCTGCGGCGGCTCGACGCTCACGATCACCGCGCGCGCCCAGTCCGGCGACCGGCAGCTGAGCGCCGACCTCGGCTGACCGTGCCCGCCGCGGTCAGGCCCGCGCCGACTCAGGCGGCCAGCCCGTAGCCCAGCGCCGAGGGCACCGGGAAGCGTCGGGCGAGGGGCGAGGCCAGCCGCGCCACCGGGGCTCCGAGCCGCCCCTCGGCCAGGGCGTGCAGCGTCCGGCGAGGCGGCACCCGGACGGCGACGACCGCCGACTGCATGACCAGGCCCAGCACCGAGCAGATCAGCACCCCGAGGTCGCCGACCGCGGCGCCGTAAACCGCCCACAGGACCATCCCCAGCCAGCCCAGCACCAGGCCCCAGGGATCCAGGCCGCCCATCGGCCTCCGGGCGAGGGCGAGGCGGGTCTGCGGCACCATCCGGAGCGAGCTGAAGGCGGTGGCCGCCAGGGCCAGCACGAAGGAGTTCAGCACGTCCACCACCACGACGGCGACGGCGGCGCTGAGGAGGATCGCCCCGACGGCGCCCCACGAGGTCCGGCCCCCGGTGCGGGCCACCACCACGGCCAGCGCGATCAGCAGCACGAAGGCGAGCACGTTGTTGACGATCTGCACCCGGTCGGCCACCGCGAAGGCGTAGACGACCCAGAGCGTGAAGGTGGCCAGCGACAGCACGACCGAGGCGTAGGAGACACCCTCCACGGAGCGGGTGCGTGCGGCGCGCAGCACCTGCGGCACGGTGGCGGACAGGGAGAACAGCGACGCGGCAGCGCCGAGCAGCAGGATCACGAGGCTCGTCCAGGGGGCAGCAGGGGGCGGGATGGTGCGACTTCGGTCCGCCGTCTTGCGCGTCTGCCAGGGACACGTGACCTGATCTGCGGCGCGATCATACGTCGCCGGGAGCGCCCCCGGCCTGCGATCCGGGACAACGCGCCGATGAGTCCTCGATCACGCCTCTAGGCTCGAGCCATGGATGGCTTCACCGGGTTCCCCGTGGCGGCACTGGACTTCTACGACGACCTGGAGATGGACAACACCCGGTCGTTCTGGGAGAAGCACAAGGAGGTCTACGAGCAGTCGGTCCGCGCCCCGATGGTCGCGCTGACCGCGGCGCTGGCACCCGAGTTCGCGCCGGACGGGAAGACCACCAAGGTGTTCCGTCCCTACCGCGACGTGCGGTTCAGCAAGGACAAGACGCCGTACAAGACCCACCAGGGCGCCTACGTCGCCGCCGCGCCGGGCACCGGCTGGTACGTCCAGGTCTCGGCCCAGGGCGTGCGCACCGGCGCCGGCTTCTACGACGCCTCCCCGCCCCGGCTCGCGGCGTTCCGGGAGGCGGTCGACGACGAGCGTCGCGGCGCCGAGCTCGGGCAGCTGCTCGCGGGCCTGGCCGCGGCCGGCTTCGAGATCGGCGGCGACCGGCTGAAGACGGCGCCGCGCGGCTACACCGTCGACCACCCGCGGATCGAGCTGCTGCGGCACAAGACGCTGAGCGCCGGCCGGTCGCACGGCTTCGAGCCGCACATCCACACCCCCGGGCTGCTCGACTCGGTGCGGGAGGACTGGCGGACGCTGCGGCCGCTCGTGGAGTGGGTCCAGGGCCTCAGGGGCGAGTAGCCGACCGGCCGCCCCGGCGTGGGTGCGGCGTCAGTGCGGCTGCCAGGCGTCCTCGTCGGCGGTCCGCGCGGTCACGGCGTCCGGCAGGTCGCCGTCGGCGAGCTGCTGGATCGAGACCTGCTCGAAGACGTCGCGCAGCGAGCGCCGGGCCGCGATCCACACGTGCTGGAGCACCTCGGCCGAGCCGCTGTAGCTCACCGACTCGGGGCGCAGCCCGTAGACCGAGACCAGGGGACCGTCCACCGCCCGGATGACGTCGGCCACCGAGACCTCGCGCGGCTCGCGGGCCATCCGCCAGCCGCCGGACTGCCCCCGCTGCGACAGCACGATGTCGGCCTTGCGCAGGTCGGCGAGGATCGCCTGCAGGAAGCCGTGCGGGATCTCCTGCAGCCGGCCGAGCTCCTCCGCGCTGACGGCGCGACCGTCCTCGCGCACCGCCATCTCGATCAGCGCGCGCAGGGCGTAGTCGGACTTCGCAGAGACCCGCATGCCGCCGATTCTGTCAGATAGTCGATCCACACACTCGACCATGGGGACCGGCCGGAGGAGCGCCGGACCGGGCGCCGGACCGGGCGCCGGACCGGGCGGGGCCCGGGTCGCCCGGCGAGACGCCGGTCACCCCGCCTTGCACGGACTTCGACCGCCCTCCTATCATTTAAGTTACCGGCCAGTAGTAGCTGCGTGCTGGCCTCCCGCAACGACATCGAGAAGGTGGATCAGTGAGCCACTACAAGAGCAACCTGCGCGACATCGAGTTCAACCTGTTCGAGGTGCTCGGGCGTGACGAGGTCCTCGGCGCCGGCCCGTTCGCCGAGGTGGACGGCGAGACCGCGCGCGAGGTGCTGGCCGAGGTCGACCGCCTGGCCCGCGAGGACCTGGCCGCGTCGTACGAGGACAGCGACCGCAACCCGCCGGTCTTCGACCCCGCGACCCACGAGGCTCCGATCCCCGAGTCGTTCAAGAAGAGCTACCGCGCCTGGATGGACGCGGAGTTCTGGCGCCTGCAGATCCCCGAGGAGCTCGGCGGCACCCCGGCGCCGTCGACCCTGAACTGGGCGATCGCCGAGATGGTGCTCGGCTCGAACGCCCCGGTGTGGATGTACGGCTGCGGCCCGGCGTTCGCCGGCGTGATCGACCGCAACGGCAACGACCGCGACAAGCGGATCGCCCAGATCATCGTCGAGCGCGAGTGGGGCACCACGATGGTGCTCACCGAGCCCGACGCCGGGTCCGACGTCGGCGCCGGCCGGACCAGGGCCACCGCGAACGACGACGGCTCGTGGAACATCGAGGGCGTCAAGCGCTTCATCACCTCGGGCGAGCACGACATGAGCGAGAACATCGTGCACCTGGTGCTGGCTCGCCCGGTGGGCGTCGAGGGCGTTGGCGGCCCCGGCACCAAGGGCCTCTCGCTGTTCCTGGTGCCGAAGTTCCACTTCGATCACCAGACCGGCGAGCTGACCGGCGAGCGCAATGGCGTCTACGTCACCAACGTCGAGCACAAGATGGGCATCAAGGTCTCCAACACCTGCGAGGTGACCTTCGGCGACGCCTCCAACGGAGGGGGCGAGCCCGCCCGCGGCTGGCTGCTCGGCGAGGTGCACAACGGCATCGCGCAGATGTTCCAGGTCATCGAGAACGCCCGGATGATGGTCGGCACCAAGGCGATCGCCACGCTGTCCACCGGCTACCTCAACGCGCTCGACTACGCCAAGAACCGGGTGCAGGGCGCCGACCTGAGCCAGGCCGCGGACAAGACGGCCCCGCGCGTGACCATCACCCACCACCCCGACGTGCGCCGCTCGCTGATGGTGCAGAAGTCCTTCGCCGAGGCGATGCGGGCGCTGGTGCTCTACACCGCCTCGTGGCAGGACCGGGTGATGCTCGCCGAGCACAGGATCAACACCGAGGGCGGCGAGCGCGACGAGCTGGCCGAGAAGATCAACGACCTGCTGCTGCCGATCGTCAAGGGCTACGGCTCCGAGCGCTCGTGGGTGCTGCTGGGCACCGAGTCGCTGCAGACCTTCGGCGGCTCGGGCTTCCTGCAGGAGTACCCGCTCGAGCAGTACGTCCGCGACGCCAAGATCGACACGCTCTACGAGGGCACCACCGCGATCCAGGGCCAGGACTTCTTCTTCCGCAAGATCGTCAAGGACCAGGGCAAGGCGCTGGGCCACCTGGCAAACGAGATCCAGGCGTTCATCGCCAGCGAGGCCGGCAACGGCCGGCTCAAGGTCGAGCGGCAGCTGCTGGCGACCGCGCTCGAGGACGCCAACGCGATCGTCGGCGCCATGATCAACGACCTGATGACGGCCGACCCCAGCGCCGAGGGCGGCGACCTGCGCAACATCTACAAGGTGGGCCTGAACACCACCCGGCTGCTGATGGTGCTCGGCGACGTCGTCTGCGCGTGGCTGCTGCTGCGCCAGGCCGAGGTCGCGCTGGAGAAGCTCGGCCAGGCCTCCGGCAAGGACCAGGCCTTCTACGAGGGCAAGGTCGCGGCGGCGCAGTTCTTCGCGCGCACCAACCTGCCCCGCCTGACCGCGGAGCGGGCCATCGCCGAGGCCACCGACCTCTCGGTCATGGACCTCGACGAGGCGGCCTTCTAGCCTCCGGGCTGGGTCAACTCGACCCCGACCACCGGGTCGTCCGCATCAGCGGTGCCTCTAGGTGCCGCTGATGCGGACGACCCGGTGGGTCCGGCGGCCGCTCCAGCGCCACAGCTCGTCGACGCCCCACACCAGGAACGGCATCGGCAGGAGCAGCGCCACCTGCCACCACTGGGGCGCGGTGGTGCCGAACACCGGCTGCAGCCACGGCACCAGCACCACGCAGCCGGCGAAGACCACCTCGAACGCGATCCCCCAGAGCAGCAGCGGGTTGGTGAGCAGGCCGGTCTGCGCCAGCGAGGCGCGCTCGGTGCGCGAGGCGACCGCCGTACCGATCTGGCAGGCGACGATGGCCAGGAACGACATCGTCGTGGCCTGGACCCACACGTGGTGCAGCGGCCCGCTCGAGACGCTGTCGCCCCAGCCCCAGCCGCCCTGCACCAGGGTCGCGAGGAAGACCAGCAGCACCAGCACGGCCGTGGTCCCGCCCATCAGCCCCCAGGCCCGGGCGAGCATCGGGGCGTCGATGACGTTCTGCCCGCGGCGACGGGGCGGCCGCTCCATCAGGCCCGGCTCCGCCGGCTCGCGGCCCAGCGCCAGCGCGGGCAGCGTCTCGGTGCCGAGGTCGATCGCGAGGATCTGCATGACGGTCAGCGGCAGCGGCACGTTGCCGCCGGCCAGCGCGTAGAGCAGGAACGGCACCACCTCGGGCGTGGCGTGGGCGAAGATGTAGACGATGAACTTCCGCACGTTGTCGTAGACGCGGCGGCCGGCCTGCACCGCGCTGACGATCGTGGCGAAGTTGTCGTCGGTCAGCACCATCGTCGCGGCCTCGCGGGCGACGTCGGTGCCGGAGCGCCCCATCGCCACCCCGATGCTGGCCTTGCGCAGCGCGGGGGCGTCGTTGACGCCGTCCCCGGTCATCGCCACCACGTGGCCCTGGGACTGCAGGGCGTCGGCGATCCGCAGCTTCGCCTCCGGCGAGCTGCGGGCGAAGATCAGCTCCTCGTCCTCGGCGAGCAGCCGGTCGAGGTCGGCCTCCGGCATCAGGTCGAGGTCGGCCCCGGTGACCACCCGGGTCCGCTCGTCGCCGATGCCGACCTGGTGGGCGATCGCCCGGGCGGTCAGGCCGTGGTCCCCGGTGACGACGATCAGCCGGATGCCCGCGGAGTGGCACCGGTCCACCGCGTCGCGCACCTCCGGCCGCGGCGGGTCGACCATCCCGACCAGGCCGAGCAGGGTCAGCCCGGACTCCGCGGCCTCCCGCGCCAGCCCGTCCAGCTCCGCCGGCGCCACGACCCGCTCGGCGAGCGCGAGCACCCGCAGCCCCCGCCGCGCCCACCGGTCGGTCAGCGCGGCCACGTCGAGGTGCCGCTCCGCGGTGAACGGCACGCCGCCCTCGCCGTTCGCGAGCAGCGTGCACCGCGGCAGCACCTCCTCCGGGGCGCCCTTGCAACGCAGCCTGGGACCGTCCTCGACGTCGTCGACGGTGGACATCCGGCGCAGCGCCGGGTCGAAGTGGAACTGCGCGCGCCGGGTGGCGTGCACAGGGTCGACCGGCACCCCGACGGTGTCGGCCAGGTAGAGCAGGGCCAGCTCGGTGGGGTCCCCGCCACGGCGGTCGGGGTCGCGCGGGTCCCAGCGGGCGTTGTTGCAGGCGGTGCCGGCCGCCGCGAGCCGGCGTACGAGGTCGGTGGTCGCGGGCGGCGGGTCGGCCCCGAGGTCGAGCTCGCCGTCACCGGTCCAGGCGCGCACCACCCGCATGCTGTTGAGCGTCAGTGTGCCGGTCTTGTCGGTGCAGATCACGCTGGTCGAGCCCAGCGTCTCCACCGCGGAGATCCGCTTGACCAGCGCGCCCTCCCGGGCCAGCGCGCGGACCCCGATCGCGAGCGCCAGGGTGATCGTCGGCAGCAGCCCCTCGGGCACGTTGGCGACCAGCAGCCCGATCGCGAAGTTCACGGTGTCGGAGAAGGTCAGGCCGGCCAGCAGCGTGCCGAGCGGGATGAACCCGAGGCCCATCGCGACCGCGACCGCGGCGATCAGCCACGCCACCCGCTTGACCTGGGTCTCCAGCGGGCTCTCGGTGTACTCGCTGCGCTGGCTCATCGCCGCGATCCGCCCCAGCTCGGTGCCCATGCCGGTCGCGAACACCACCGCGGTGGCCTCGCCCTCGGTGCAGCTGGTGCCGCTGAAGACGATGTCGCGCGCCTCGAGCAGCGGGCCGTGGTGGAAGCCGGGCAGCGGCGTGCGCAGCACCGGCAGCGACTCACCGGTGAGCGTCGAGATGTCCATCTCCACGCTGCCGTCGAGCAGCCGGGCGTCCGCGGAGACCCGGTCGCCCTCGGCGATCACCAGCACGTCGCCGGGCACGAGCTCGCGCGCGTCGACCGTGCGCACCTCGCCGTCGCGGCGCACGGTCGCGTGCGGCGGCAGGTACTCCGTCAGCGCCTCCACGGCGCGCTCGGCGTGCCGCTCCTGGACGAACGCGAACAGCGCGTTGAGCAGCACCACGCCGACGATCCCGGCGGCCAGCGGCGGGGTGCCGCCGACCCAGGCCAGGACCGCGGCCGCCCACAGCAGCAGCGCCAGCGGGTGGACCAGCTGGCGGCCGAGCTGGCCCGGCCAGGTGCGGCCTCCCCGGCGTACCAGCTCGTTGCGACCGCTCACCTCGAGCCGCCGGGCGGCCTCCCGCTCGGTGAGCCCCTCCGGGCGGCTGCGCAGGTCCCGCAGCAGTCGGCTCAGCGCCTCCTCGGGGTCCACGAGGCGTCCCTGCTCGGCCACCTGGTCCCCTTCCGCCGCGGGCGCTGGTCCAGCCCTACGCGACCGCCCCGGCGTGGGGCAGGGTCGAAGGTCGCTCGCCGGGCGTACCGTCCGCCCATGGGCCTGGCAGTCGGAATCGTCCTGCTCGTCATCGGACTGGTGCTCCTCACGGGGGCGGTGGACCTGCCCTCGGCGGTGACCGACGTCGTCGACGCGAGCGTCGTGGGCTGGATCTGTCTCGTCGTCGGGGCGCTCGGGCTGGTGCTGTTCCTGACCACCGGGCGCCGGCGCTCGGTGGTCGAGCAGCGGCACGACGCCTGAGCCGGGTCGGGTCCGCCCGGCTCGCCGACGGGAAGAGCATGAGCGTGCACGTCGACCTCGAGTGCGAGGTCACCTCTAGGCTTGCGACCATTCACCGACGGTAGGAGCCGCCATGTTCGGGATCGGGCTTTTCGAGATGCTGCTGGTCGTCCTGGTCCTCGTCGGCCTCGTGCTCGTGCTGCGCCTGCTCCTGCGCCGCTGACGCACTAGCCCGGGCCGCGCCCGAACAGCGGCAGGACCGGACGATTGTCCAGCCTCGGTCTGCGTCACCACGCAGCCTGCCGGGTCAGCGGCGCAGGCTCGCCCGTGCGGCCGCCCGCACGGCCTCGGTGAGCCGGTCGAGCACCGGCGAGTCCAGCCGCCAGCGCTGCCAGTGCAGCGTCACGTCCACGTGCGCCCGCCCCATCAGGGGCACCAGCCGGCCGGCCGCGACCTCGGGGCGCAGCTGCGGCTCGGGCACCGCGCCCCAGCCCAGCCCTCGGAGCACCGCCTCGAGGAAGTCGGCGGACGTCGGCACCCGATGGGTGCGGGCGGGGCGGGCGACGCCGCGGGCTCGCAGCACGGCGTCCTGCAGGTCGTCCTTCTCGTTGAACACCACCATCGGAAGGCCGGCCCAGTCCACGCCGCGGCCCGTCCGCCACCGCTCGGCCAGCCCGGGCGCCGCGGCCGGCACGTAGCGCAACCTGCCCAGCGGCTCGCTCGAGCAGCCCTGGACCGCCACCGGGTCGGAGGTGACCGCGGCAAGCACGTCTCCCCCGCGCAGCAGCTCCGAGGACCAGGCCTGGTCCTCCACGTGCAGCCGCAGGGCGACGTCGTCCCAGCCGGCGGCGTCGCCGAGCACGTCGCGGAACCAGGTGGCCAGCGAGTCGGCGTTCACCGCCACCGGCAGGTCGACCAGGCCCGAGCGGCCGGGCTCGAGCACCTCCCGGACCTCGTCCTGCAGCAGCCGGGTCTGGCGGGCCAGCCGCAGCAGCGCGCGGCCGGCCTCGGTGGGCTCGCACGGGCTCGTGCGGCGGACCAGGACCTGGCCCACCCGGCTCTCCAGCGCCCGGATCCGCTGGCTCACCGCCGACGGGGTCACGTGCAGCTCGCGGGCGGCGGCCTCGAAGGTGCCGTGGTCGGCGATGGCCAGGAGCGTCGCGAGCTGGGTCACCGGCAGGTCCATGAAGCAATGCTAATGATGGCGTTGAAACATTCGCTGTCCTTCACCGCGGCCGGACCGTAGCGTTGGCCGGGTGCTCGACGCCTCGCTCGCCGGCCTGCTCACCGGGCTCTCCCTCATCGTCGCCATCGGCGCCCAGAACGCCTACGTGCTGCGGCAGGGCCTGGCGCGCGAGCACGTCGGCGCGGTGGTGGCGGTCTGCACGGCCTCCGACGTGGTGCTGATCCTCGCCGGGGTCGCCGGCATCGGCTCGGTCGTCGAGGCGGCGCCGTGGGCACTGACGGTGGTGCGCTGGCTCGGCGCCGCCTTCCTGGGCTGGTACGGCGTCGGGTCGCTGCTGCGGGCCCGTCGTACCGAGTCGTTGCGGGCCTCCGGGGGCAGCGTCACCTCCCTGCGCGCGGCCGTCGGCCGGACCGTGGCGCTCACCTGGCTGAACCCGCACGTCTACCTCGACACGGTGCTCCTGCTCGGCACCGTCGCGAACCACGAGGGGGCGTCGGGCCGGTGGTGGTTCGCGCTCGGCGCCTGCGTGGCGAGCGCCCTGTGGTTCACCGGCCTCGGGTACGGCGCCCGCCTGCTCGCGCCGCTGCTCGCCCGGCCCGGCGCCTGGCAGGTGCTGGACACGGTGATCGGGGTCGTGATGCTCGCGATCGCGGTCCGGCTGGCGCTGGGGTGAGTGGCTGCGGGATTCACCGGCAGGGGCGAGGAGGTCAGCCGGCGCCGCCCAGCGGCAGCACCAGGCTCGCCTCGCCGTCGGCGGCGACCCGGACCGGGACGCCCCAGTCCTGCTGGTGCATCCGGCAGGCGGCGCCCTCGCCGCCGGCCTCGTCGCAGGAGGCGGCCCGGGCGGCGACGTGCAGCACGCCCTCCCCCACCGACGGGTCGAGGGTGAGCATGCGGGTCAGGTCGCTGCCGCGGCCGCCGCCGTCGCGGATCAGCGCGGGCGGGGTGGCCTCGACGACCAGCTGCGACGGCGGGCCGAACCGGTCGTCGACCTTCTGCCCCGGCGGGGGCTGGAAGCTGACGGCGAGCTCGAGCGAACCCGCCACCTCGGTGACCGGGCGCTGCGTGGAGTGGACGAACCCCTCGGTGCGGGTCGCGGCGGTGCCGAGCGAGAGCCGGGTCAGCCGGTGCGCGCCGGACTCCACGACCACGAGCAGGTCGGCGTCGACGAAGGCGCCGCTGGGCTCGGCCAGCCCGGCCGCGAGCGTCGACATCTCGCCGGTCGTGGGGTCGAAGCGCCGCACCGCGCCGTTGTAGGTGTCGCACACGGCGACGCTGCCGTCGGGCAGCACCGTCACGCCGAGCGGGTGCTGGAGCAGCGCCTGCTCCCCCGGGCCGTCGCGGAAGCCGAAGTCGAAGAGCCCGGAGCCGACCGCGGTGCGGACCTCGACCGGCCCGCCGGACGACGCCTCCACCCAGCGCAGCGAGGAGGTCTCGCTGTCGGCCAGCCACAGCCTGTCCCCGGCCGGGGCCAGGCCGCTGGTCTGCGCGAACCACGCCTCGGCGGCCGCTCCGTCGAGCAGCCCCTCGTTCGTGGTGCCCGCGGCGACCTCGACGGAACCCGTCCGCGGGTCGAACGTCCACAGCTGGTGGATGCCGGCCATGGCGACCCACACCCTCCCCTGCCACCAGGCCACGTCCCAGGGGCTCGAGAGCCGGCCGGACCCGTCGCCCTGCATCCACTGCGACCCGTCGCCGGCGAGCACCCGGACCTCGCCGGAGCCGAGCGCGATCCCCCGCAGCTGGTGGTGCACGGTGTCGGCGACGACCACGTCGTACCCGACCTCGGTGGCGACGTCCTCCGGCAGCAGGCACAGGCCGTTCGGCTCCCTGAACCCGCCGAAGCGGCGCAGCACCCGGTCCTCGCCCCCGTGGTCGACGGCCAGCTCGACCACCTCGTCGTGCCCGGCGTCCGCGACCAGCACCCGCCCGTCGCCGAGACGCACCGCCTTGGCGGGGAAGCGCAGGTCGGTGGGCTCGACCACCGGGGGGACGTACGGCGAGCCGCCGGGCTGGAGCGTGCCCCTGGCCCGGTGCTCCTCGACCAGCTCGGCCAGCAGCGCCTCGATCGCGTGGGCGTGGCCCTCGCCGGCGTACTGCGCCACCACGTAGCCCTCGGGGTCGACCAGCACCAGCGTCGGCCAGGCGCGGGCGGTGTAGGCCTGCCAGGTGACCAGGTCGGGGTCGTCGAGCACCGGGTGGGGCACGCCGTAGCGCTCCACCGCCTGCGCCAGCGCCACCGGGTCGGCCTCGTGCACGAACTTCGGCGAGTGCACGCCGACCACGACGAGCTCCTCGGCGTGCTTCTCCTCGACCGGCCGCAGCTCGTCGAGGACGTGGAGGCAGTTCACGCAGCAGAAGGTCCAGAAGTCCAGGAGGACGAAGCGGCCACGGAAGTCGGCGATCGAGTAGTCCCCGCCGCCGGTGTTCAGCCAGCCGCGGCCACGGAGCTCTGGGGCACGTACACGCACCCGTCCATTGTCGGCGGTGACCATCGGCCCTGTGGCGGGAGGGGCCGGCGACGCAGCGTGGAGACGAGGGTGGAGACGAGGCAGCACACGAGGAGGGGGTCGCGATGACCACACCGCTCGAGCGGGCCACGGGGCCGCTGCCCGGCCCCGAGCAGCCCTACGGCCATGCCGGCGGGCAGGGGCGCGTGGTGGTCGCCGGACGGGTGGTCGAGCTGCCGGCGTTCTACCACCGGGTGGACTGCTTCTTCTCGGTCCACCTCGCGTCGTACGACGCCGTGCGCGAGGCGCTGCCCAGCCGGGAGATCGTGCCGGTGCGGTGGTTCGACGGCCGGGCGGCGATCGAGGTGGCGGCGTTGCGCTACCTCGACGTGACCGCGGCGGCCGACGGCGGGGCGGTGCGGCTGGAGCCCTACGCCGAGCTGCTGGTCTCGCCGCTCGTGTCGCGGCACGTGCTGCCGCCGGGCGTCGCGATGCTCGCCTCGGAGCACCTGAAGGTCGGCAGCTTCGTGGCGGACGCGGCCGTGACCACGAGCGAGGGCCGCGACCTGGCGCGGGAGGGGTTCGGCTTCCCGGCGTTCGTGGCCGACCTCGCCTTCCTCGACGCCCCGAAGGAGCAGGCGGTGGCCGTCTCCGAGGGCGAGCAGCCGGTGCTCAGCCTGCGGGTGCGTCCCGGGGGCCGGATGATCCGGGTGCACCAGCCGTGGGTGCTCTACTCCTCGCTCGGCGGCGCCCTGCTGGAGACCCGGTCGCCCGCGACCGGTTGGCGGCTGGGGCGCTCCGGCCGGCGCGCCGCCTCGCTCACGCTCGGCGACCACCCGGTGACGCAGCGGTTGCGCGACCTGGAGCTGGACACCGAGTCGCTCGCCTCGGCGACCTACCTCGGCCTGCGCCGGATCCTGCCCGCCGGCCACGCCGTCGCGAGCGCGCGGCCCTGGCGCGGATACGCCGGCGAGGAGCGGGAGGAGGGCCGCTACGTCGTGGACCACGGCGGCACCGCGCTCGCACCTATGCTGCGCGGGTGACCGAGCCCCTGCGGACCGCCGTCAGCCTGCCCACGTTCGGCGACCTCGACGCCGGCACGATCGGCGAGCTCGCCCGGACCGCCGAGGACGCGGGCTGGGACGGCGTCTTCTGCTGGGACCACATGCTCTACGACCCGGTCGGGCGCGGGATCGCCGACACCACGGTGGCGCTCACCGCGGTCGCGCTGGCGACCAGCCGGGTGCGGTTCGGCCCCCTGGTCATGCCGCTGGCCCGGCGCCGGCCCTGGAAGGTGGCCCGCGAGGTCGCCTCGCTCGACGTGCTCTCCGGCGGCCGGTTCGTGCTGGGGGTCGGCAACGGCGACGACCTCGACTTCGCCCCGGTCGGCGACCCGGCGCCCGCGCGGGAACGGGCCGCGGTGCTCGACGAGTCGCTCGACCTGCTGCGGCGGCTGCTCGCCGAGGACGGGCCGGTCACCCACCACGGCGACGCCTTCGACGTGACCGAGGTGCAGCTCAACGCCGCCACCGCACAGGAGCGCGTCCCGGTCTGGGTGGCGGGCCGGTGGCCGCACCGGCGGCCGCTGCAGCGCGCGGCCCGGTGGGACGGCGTGGTGCCGCTGTGGCCGGGCTTCGCCGTCCCCTCCCCCGAGGAGTTCGCCGCCTGCCTGCAGGTGGTCCACGACGCCCGCCGGGGCACCGACCGCGACGGCGGGGCGTACGACGGGGTGCTGTGGATCCAGGGCGAGGAGCCGCCCGAGCGGCCCGCGGCGGCGTACGCCGAGGTGGGCGTGACCTGGTGGGTGCAGTCGTTCGACCCGGGCGCCGACCTGGCGAGCGTCCGCAAGCGGGTCGAGGCGGGGCCGCCGGCCACGGACTGAGCGGCGCCACCACCGGGTGGCCGCCCGCGCCGGCCGACGTCGCCACCTTCTAGGCTGCCCCGCATGACCGATCGCGAACGCCTCGCCGGCTATGTCGACACCTGGTGGCAGGCGGTCAACGACTTCCTCGACCTGCTCGAGCAGGTGCCGGCCGACCAGTGGCAGGTGCCGACCGACCTGCCGGGCTGGGACGTGCGCGCGGTCACCGCCCACGTCGCGCACCTCGAGGCGGTCCTCGCCGGCGCGCCCGAGGACCAGGTCGAGGTCGGCGAGCCCGCCCACGTGCGCAGCCCGATGGGCCGCTACGTCGAGCAGGGCGTCGTCGCCCGCCGCGACCGGACCCCCGACCAGCTGATCAACGAGATCCGCGAGGCCGCGACCGCCCGGCACACCGCGCTGCTCGCGGACCCACCGACCGACGCGTCGGCCCGGCCGGCGCGCAGCTTCGGCGGCGTCCCGTGGGACTGGGAGCGGCTGCTGCGCAACCGCCCCCTCGACGTGTGGATGCACGAGCAGGACATCCGCCGCGCCGTCGACCTGCCCGGTGGCATGGACTCCGCCGGCGCGCGGCACACCGCGGCGTACCTCGCCGAGAGCCTCGGGTTCGTCCTCGCCAAGCGGGTCGGCGCCCCCGCGGGCACCACCGCGGTGCTCGAGGTCGGCGGCCAGCCCCCGGTGGCGTTCGTCGTGAACGACGACGGGCGCGGCGAGGCGACTGCCCGAGATACCGCCGACGCCGACCGTGTGCCTGCGGCTGGAGCGCGAGGCGTTCATCGTGCTGGCCGGCGGCCGCCGCGACCCGGACCCCGGGTGCGTGGAGGTCACCGGCGACGAGCAGCTGGGCCGCCGGATCCTCGCGTCGTTCGCAGTGACCCCCTGATGGCCGCGCCCCGGACCGGCCCGGCCGACGCCTGGCAGCTCGCGGACGTCCCCGACCAGGCCGGGCGGACGATCGTCGTCACCGGCACCACCGTCGGCGGCCTGGGCCACCACACGGCCCTGGAGCTGGCCCGCCGCGGCGCCCGGGTGGTGCTCGCCGGGCGCCGTGCCGAGCGGCTCGCGGAGACCGCCCGCACCCTCACCGCGGAGGTCCCCGACGCCGAGCTCGAGCAGCTGGTCGTGGACCTCGCCGACCTCGCATCGGTACGACGGGCCGCGGCGGAGGCGGCCGGCCTGGGCCCGATCGACGTGCTGGTCAACAACGCCGGCGTGATGGCCCCGGCGTACCACCGCACGGTGGACGGGCTGGAGTCCCAGATGGCCACGAACCACTTCGGCCCGTTCCTGCTGACCGGGCTGCTGCTGCCCCAGCTGGCGGCGAGCGAGGCGGCCACCGTGGTCACGGTCAGCTCGCTGATGCACCGGACGGCCCGGTCGGCGCCCCTCGGCGACCCCCTCCAGCAGCGGGGCCGCTACTCCAGGTGGCCGGTCTACGGCCAGTCCAAGCTGGCCAACCTGCTCTTCACCCACGAGCTCGACCGGCGCTGCCGCCGCGCCGAGCTGCCGGTCAAGGCGCTCGCCGCCCACCCGGGCTTCGCCGGCACCCACCTCGTGGTCAACGGTCGGTTCGGTCGCAACAGCGGCGGCGTCGCCTCGGTGCTCGACGCCGGCGTCAAGGCGGTCTCCCAGTCGGCGGCGATGGGCGCCTGGCCGGTGCTGATGGCGGCCACCGCCGACCTGCCCGGCGGCACCTTCTGCGGTCCCGGCGGCCCCGGCGAGGTGCGCGGCGCTCCCCGCGTCGTCGGCAGCTCGCGGCTCTCGCACGACGAGGTCGCGCAGCGGCGGCTGTGGGAGCTGAGCGAGGAGACGACGGGGCTCCACTACCCCTGAGCGGCCGCGGACCGGGCGTTCCCCGCCGACGCCTCCTCCGCACACCGTTCGTGGCCGGGATTAATTGCCATGGACCCGGCCGGCGGCTGCGTGAAAGGGTCACGGCCGTGAGTGGCGACGTGCAGGCAGGCAGCATGGACGTGCGGTGGATCCACGGGTCCCGGTCGCGCCGGAACCGAACGGATCCGCCGATCCAGGCGCACCGGTATCGCGACGACACCGTGATCCTGCGCCAGAGCAAGGACGCCACCTTCGAGGCGCCGTTCGTCTTCCTCCTGTTCGGTGAGGAGCGCGCGCTGCTGCTCGACACCGGCGCGGTGAAGGACACCACGCTCCGGCAGGCGGTCGACGGGCTGGTCGACGAGTGGCTGACCGAGCACCCCCGCCCCGGCTACCAGCTCGTCGTCGCCCACACCCACGGTCACGGCGACCACGTGGCCGGCGACGCGTCCTTCGCGGACCGTCCCGACACCGTCGTGGTCGGCAGGTCGTCGGAGGACGTGCAGGCGTTCTTCGGCTTCACCCGGTGGCCCGACCAGGTCGTCGAGCTCGATCTCGGGCAGCGACGCCTCGAGCTGACTGGCATACCCGGCCACCACGCCGCGTCGCTCGCGGTGTACGACGAGCGGACGGGCCTGCTGCTGACCGGCGACTCCGTCTACCCCGGCCGGATCTACGTCGAGGACTTCCCGGCGTTCGTCGACAGCATGGACCGGCTGGTCGAGCTCGCCGAGACGCGCGAGGTGACGCACGTGCTCGGGTGCCACATCGAGATGACACGGCAGCCGCGACGGGACCACTACTTCGGTTGCCGCTACCAGCCCGACGAGCCTCCGCTGCAGATGACGGTGGCCCAGCTGCGCCGCCTGCGCGATGCGGCCGCCTCGGTCGCCGACCGGCCCGGCGTGCACCGCTTCGACGACTTCATCCTCTTCCACGGCATGGGCGTGCGGGTGCAGCTGCCGCTGCTGGCACGCGCGGCCGTCGGTCGCGCGCGGGACGCGTTGCGTCGCCGCTAGGCCAACCGGTCGGCGGACTCGCGAGCCGCGGTCAGCACCACCGCCGCCTCCGACCGGCTCCCCTGGTCGCGCACCGCCGTCACCAGCAGCGGGGCGAGCGCGGCGGGCAGCCGCCCCGGAGGCAGCGGGTCACGGGCGAGCACCACGCCACCGACGACGTGCGCGAGCACCGCCGGGTCGTCGAGGACGACCTGGTGCTCGGCGTCGAGCCACACCGAGGCCGGCACGGCGGCCCTGAAGAACCCACCCGGTCGCGCTGCCTCCGCCCGGCTGCCCGGGATCCGGCCGAGCAGGTCCCCGAGGCCGGCGACGCCGAGCGTGCGCAGGACGGCGGCCAGGACGGCGGCCACCTGCTGCTCGTCGGTCGGGTCGACGTACCCGTCGGGCCCCTCGGGCGGCACCGAGGTCATGAGAGCGGCAGCACGAGCGTCGGCGCCACGGCGTTGCCGTCGCCGACCTTGCGCACCGCGGTGCCGGAGGTGAAGAACTCCAGCGTGTGGGTGCCCCACATCCACTCCGAGGCGGACCACTCGACCCCGGTGATGCCGTCGGCCCGCACCCGCTCGGCCTCCTGCTGCATCCGGGTCAGCGCGAGCTCGCGGGCGTCGTAGTAGCCCTGGGTCCACTGCGGCATCTCGACGTTGCGACCCATCTGCTTCAGGGTCTGCAGCAGCCCCTGCGCGGCGACGTGCCAGACGCACACGCCCATCACGAACTCGACCGGGACGTGGCCGGTCTGCAGCAGGGTGTAGAAGTCCTGCACGTTGAGGTGGCTGGTGAACGGCTTGCCGTCGGGGCGGCGGTAGCCCCCGGGGTCGTCCTTGGAGACCACCGAGGTGCCGACCGCGATGAACTCGATGTGGTCCGAGCTCAGGCCGTGCTGGCGGAACGTCAGCCGGGTGCCCACGACCCCGTCGGCCCCCACCTGCTCGGCCTCGGCGAGCATCCGGCCCATCGCGTTCATCCGGGCGGTGTACATCGCCTGGCTGAGCACCTGGAGCTCGACGGACTGCCGGAGGTTCTGCTGCTGCCACCCGATGTGGAAGACCGAGGAGCCCATCACGAACTCGCGCGGGGCGAACCCCGCGGTGTCCAGCAGCGCGAACTCGCTGACCGAGAGGTCGGAGGTCCACACCTTGCCGACCTCGCCCAGCCGGGCGGAGGCGATGGCGTCGGGCTCCAGCTGGGACATCGGGGCTCCTCGGTCGCGTCAGGGACGGCTCGGTCCGGTGGGCGAGCCCGGGCGCCTCGACCAGCGGGCGCCCGGACCGAGTATGGCCGCTGGGCGGCCACCGGGACAGGGACATGCGGGCACGGGCCGCCTGGACCTAGGGTTCGGTGCTGACAGGCGTCCCGCTCTCGGGGAGGCCACCCACCCACGGTGGGCCGACACGTCAGGAGCCTGACTTGAGCACCAGCCAGCAGCAGCCGGAGACGCGGCGTACCGCCGAGCGGACCCGCGAGACGCCGATGCAGCGGTTCACCCGCCTGTGCGTCCGCTACGTCGAGCAGCTGATGCCCGACCCCTACCTGTTCGCGATCATCCTGACCCTGCTCGTGGTGGCGATGGTCTTCGTTTTCGTCCCGGGCGCGACCGTGACCGGGGTCGTCGACGGCTGGTACGCCGGGGTGTGGGGGCCGAGCAACATCTTCGCGTTCGCGATGGAGATGGTGCTGATCCTCGTCAGCGGCTACACGCTGGCCGAGGCCCCGCCGGTCAAGCGCGGGCTGACCTGGCTGGCGAGCAAGCCCCGGAACCAGACACAGGGCGCCCTGCTGTGCTTCGTGTGCGCGGCCGTGGCCAGCCTGCTGAACTGGGGGCTCGGCCTGGTCGTGGGTGCGCTGCTGGCCCGCCAGATCGCCGCCCGGCTGCGGGGCGCGAACTTCGGGTACATCGTCGCGGCCGGCTACATGGGCTACATGCTGTGGACCAACGGCCTGTCCAGCTCGATCGCGCTGGCGAACACCGACACGTCCAGCCCGCTCAACGTCATCTACTCGGTCACCCACCAGACCGTCCCGCTGAGCCTGACGGTCTTCCAGCCCTACAGCTACCTGGCCGTGCTGGTGGTGTTCGTGGCGCTGGCGTTCGCGATCCTGCGCATGTCCCCCACCGAGGCGCCCGAGATCGACCCGGCCGTCTTCGAGGTCGACGCGGACGCCACGCCGGAGACCGACCGCCCGACCACGTTCGCCGAGCGGCTGGAGAACCTCTGGATCCTCAACGTGGGCCTCTTCCTCGCCGGCGCGGCGTACTTCGTGCACAGCGGGTTCGCGCTCAACATCGGCTCGATGGTCATGCTCTTCACCATCCTCGCCGCGCTGCTGCACTGGACGCCCATCCGGTTCATCCGCTCTTTCACCACGGCAGCCAAGACCTCCGGCCCGTTGCTGCTGCAGTACCCGTTGTACGGCGGCATCATCGGCCTGCTCGCCTACGCGCCCCAGCACGGGGTCCGCCCGCTGCAGGCGGTCATCGCGACGGCCCTCGTGTCCGGCGCCTCGGCCACCACGCTGCCGTTCTTCAACTACCTCGGCTCGCTGATCATCTCGCTGTTCGTGCCCTCCGGCGGCGGTCACTGGGGCGTGCAGGGGCCGGTCGCGGTCAGCGCCGCGGTGCAGCTGCACCAGAGCTCGCCGGAGTACCTCGGCAAGGTCTCGATGTCGGTGGCGGCCGGCGAGGCGGTGGCCAACATGATCCAGCCGTTCTGGCTGCTCCCGGTGCTGGCGATCGCCCGGCTCAACGTCCGCCAGGTGATGGGCTACACGGTCCCCGCGTTCCTGATCGGGTTCGTCGTCTTCGGCGCCGCCTGCCTCGCGATGCCCTTCCTCTGACCTCCTCCGACGCCGGCGGCCCGGCCCGGAGCGGGAGGGTCGACCCGGCCCCGGCGGCCGGACGCACCCGGCAGCGGTCAGCCGTGCACGAGCCGTTCCAGCACCGCCCGCAGCGGTG
This sequence comes from uncultured Actinomycetota bacterium, assembly GCA_963826155.1. GTDB lineage: Bacteria > Actinomycetota > Actinomycetes > Propionibacteriales > Nocardioidaceae > Nocardioides. The sequence goes on from CAWGVX010000002.1 coordinate 3,548,746, forward strand.
ACCAGCGGTCGCGGCCGCGGCGGGTGACGGCGTAGGCGCGCAACCGCACCCGGGGGTCGGTGAGTGGTCGCACCGTGACGCCGCGACGCGAGGTCCGGCCGCGGGGCAGCAGGGCGACGCCCATGCCGGCGAGGATGAGGTCGTCGACGAGGTCCAGGGAGTCGACGCGGTGCACGACCCGGGGCGTGAAGCCGGCCATCGACGCCAGCGTGCGCAGCACCTCCTCGTCGGCGGTGTGCCGGGAGTTCACGATCCAGTCACGGTCGGCGTACGCCGTGAACCGCGCCCGCCGCTCCGGCGTCGGCACGCCCAGCCCCCACTCGACCTCCCACAGCGGGCTGACGTCGTGGTCACTGCGCCAGGACGCGGGAGCCAGGTCGTAGTCGTACGCCAGCGCGAGGTCGACGTCGTCACGGTCCAGCAGGTCCAGGGCCTCGGGCGGCTCGTGCTCGCGCAGCCGCACCTCGACGCCGGGATGCGTGCGCGCGAGGTCGGCGATGGCGGGCATCAGCGAACGCCGGACCGCCGTGGCGAAGCCGGCCACCCGCACCACGCCGACCGGCTCCGCGGCCGGGTCCAGGTCGAGGCGCGCGGCCTCGACCGCCGCGAGGATGGAGACGGCGTGCTCGGCCAGCCTGTGGCCCGCCGGGGTCAGGCGCACCCGCCGGCCGTCCGGCTCGACGAGCGCCGTTCCGGCGTCCCTGGCCAGCGCGGCGATCGCCTGGGAGACGCTCGACGTGCTGGTGCCCAGCTCGGCGGCGACCTCGTGCATCGAGCCGAGCCGGGAGAGCTCGAGCAGCATCCGCAGCCGGCGCACGTCCACCCCGACATTGTTCCGTTGCGGTGAACGGTATGTCCAGCAGAGTCACGTGGACGCGAACGATCCGACCGCGTTGACTGGGACCATGTTCCGCGCGACCACCCGCTCCCCGGCCCGCACCGGCGCCTCGATGGCGGTGGTGTCCATGCTCTGCGTCCAGCTCGGCCTCGCCGCCTCGGTGGGCCTGATCGACCAGGTCGGCGCGGTGGGTACGGCGTGGCTCCGGCTCTTCTGGGCGGGCGTGGTCCTGCTCCTGGTGGTCCGGCCGGGCCCCTCGACGTTCAGCCGGGCGACGCTGCGGGCGGGCGTGCCGCTCGGTGTCGTCACCGCCGGCTTGACGCTGCTGTTCATGGGCGCGCTGACCCGGCTCCCGCTCGGCACGGCCAGCGCGCTGGAGTTCCTCGGGCCGCTGGGCGTCGCCGCGACCCGGAGCCGGGGCAACGCCCGGGGCTGGGCGCTGGTGGCCGGAGGCGGGGTCCTGTGCCTGACCCAGCCGTGGGCCGCCGCGGCCGACCCCGTCGGTGTCGCGTTCGCGCTCGGCGCCGCGGCCTGCTGGGCGGCGTACATCCTGCTGACCCAGAAGGTCGGCGACGCGGTGAGCGGGCTCGGCGGGCTGGCGATCTCGATGCCGGTCGCCGCCGTGGTCGCCTCGCTGGTGGCCGGCCCCGGCGTGGTCGGACGACTCACCCCCGGACTGCTGCTCGCGGGCGTCGGTCTGGCGATCCTGCTGCCGGTCGTGCCGTTCAGCCTGGAGATGCTGGCGCTGCGTCGGCTCACCACGGGCGCGTTCGGCACGCTGATGGCGCTCGAGCCGGGCTTCGCGCTGGTGATCGGCTTCGTCGCGCTCCACCAGGCACCGGACCCGGTGGCCGTGCTCGGCGTCGGTCTCGTCGTCGTCGCGGGCATCGGCGCCGAGCGCAGCGGCGCCCGCAGCCCGGCCGAGCCGGAGCCTGGCGCGGACACCGCGGACCGCCTCACCGGGGCGGACCACTGCATGGTGGCCTGAGCCTCGATCCGCGGGTGTGTCGCGGGCCGGCACGGGGGTCCGCTCGACGACAATCGGCCGATGCGTGTCGGCGGAGCAGGTCACCGGAGGAGCCCGTGACCGGCCCACGGGACCCGCGCAGGCTCGACCTGACGCGGCTGGCCCCGGAGGTCCGGGCGGAGATCGAGTCGATCATGGCGCACGGCGAGGTCGCGATCGTCCGGTCCGGCGAGCCGGAGGGGCACCTGACCTTCCGGCCGGCGGTCCTCGAGGGCGTGGTGCTCCCACCCGTCACCGAGGGCGACTCCGGGCCGGCCACGGAGTCAACCCCGGAGCCAAGCCCGGAGCCGGCCCCGGAGCGCGAGGGCGTCCAGGTCGTCGTCACCACCATGCGGATGTCCGACGCGGCGCGGACCCGGCTGAGCGAGGCGTTCGGACCCTCCTATGTGGTCCTCGACTTCGCGGACGCCCCGGCGACGGCCGACATCGTGCTGGCCCAGGCGGTGAGCCCGCAGCTGATGAACGTCTGGGCGCGGATGTTCCCGCACGCGCGCATCCTGGTCACGGAGATCCTGGACGACGAGCTGGGGCTCGACGTCCGCGGACCGGTCGGCCGGCTGCTCGACGCGGGCGCCCACGGCTACCTGCCGCCGCGCCCCGTCGAGCAGGTCGCCCGCGAGGTCCACGGCTACCTCGCCTCCCGCGCGCGCTCGGAGCTCGACGCCGGCCGCGACCCGGTCCTCGAGCTCGGTCCACGCGACGGGAAGTAGGCCGGGCTCGGGCCAGGCCCTGCTCGTGGGCGAGGATCGCGGCCTGCACCCGGTCGCGCAGCCCGAGCTTCATCAGCACGCGGGCCACGTGGGTCTTGACCGTGGTCTCGCCGATGAACAGCTCCGCGGCGATCTCGGCGTTGGACAGCCCGCGGCCCAGCAGCCGCAGCACCTCGGCCTCGCGGTCGGTGAGCCGGTCGAGGTGTGCGGCCGCCGGTCGCGGCGGCCCGCCGGCGTACCGGTCGACCAGCCGGCGGGTGAGGGCCGGGGCCAGCAGCGCGTCGACGCCGCGGGCGACCTGGCGGATCGCGGTGACGATGTCCTCGCCGGGCATGTCCTTGAGCAGGAAGCCCGAGGCGCCCGCGCGCATCGCACGGTAGACGTACTCGTCGAGGTCGAAGGTCGTCAGCATCAGCACCCGTGTGGGGGCCCCGGCCGCGGCGATCCGTTCCATCGCCGCGAGCCCGTCGACGCCCGGCATCTGCACGTCCAGCAGGAGTACGTCGGGCTGCGGCGCCCGCCACCAGGTCGACCGCGGCGGCGCCGTCCGCCGCCTCGCCGACGACGTGCAGGTCGGGCTCGCCCTCGACGATCATCCGCAGGCCGCTGCGCACGAGCGGCTGGTCGTCGGCGAGCGCGACGCCGATCATCGGCCGTCGGTCACGACGCCGCGCACCGCGACGGGTGAGCTGGGCAGCAGCGCGCGCACCTCGAACCCCCCGTCCTCGCACGGCCGCCACTCACCCGGCCCGCGCCGGCGGTGACGCGCTCTCGCAGGCCGGTCAGACCGCGGCGGGTGCCCGGGCCCGGAGCCGGCAGCCATCGGCGCCGAGTTCGCGACCCACGACCTCGACCCGGCCGCCGACCGGCGCACGGTGACTGGCGCGTGTGCGCCGGGAGCGTGCCGGAGCACGTTGGTCAGCGCCTCCTGCACGATGCGGAACGCGATCAGCCGCTGGGCCGGGTCGAGCGGGCTCGTCGGTGAGGTCGGCGTCGACCACCAGACCGGTGGCGCGGACGCGCTCGACGAGCGCCGCGAGATCGGCGCCGTCCTCGTCCAGCGCCAGCGACGCGACGCCGCTGCGGGCGGCCGCGGCGACGGTCCGCATCACCTCGCGGGCGCGGTCGGGGTCGGCGGCCGCGAGCCGGCGGGCGGCGCCGGCCTGCAGCGCCACGACCGTGAGGCTGTGTCCGATCGCGTCGTGGATCTCGCGCGCGAGCCGCAGCCGCTCCTCGACGACCGCACGGGCGGCGGCGGCCGCCTCCTGGTGGGTGAGCAGCTCGTTGTTGGCCCGGGTCTGCTCGACCAGCCGGCTCGCCTCGTGGACGGCCAGCCCGCCCAGCCAGGCACACGAACGAGCACGGCCTCGCCCGAACGGGTCGTCGGCTGCCCACACCGGCCAGCTGGCCGACGCAGCACACGCGCGAGCCCCGCGACCGCCGTACGCCGTGGGGAGAGCGCGGCCACCGCGAAGGCTGCCGCGAACGCGAACGCGGTCTCGCTCAGGGTGCCGTCGAGCGGGGCCACGAGGCGGGAGTACGCCGCCGCCGCGAGCCAGGCGAGGGCGAGCGCGGTCACCGGGCGCCGCCACGCCAGCGCCAGCGGGGCACCGACCAGCAGCGCGGCCGGCAGCGCCAGCCACGCCCGGGGCGGTCGGCTCGAGCACCCGGGACGACTCCACGGACAGCCCGGCGACCACGCGCGCCCGCCGCGACGACCGCCCAGGGCTGCGCGGCGGCCCGCAGCAGGCCAGGTGGTCGGGCTCCGGCACGTCCGCGACGGGCGACTCCGCGACGGGGGCGGTGAGCGCGACGACCTCCTCCCGGGTGCGGCGGAGCAGGGTCGCGGGCCGATGCCTCGACCTCGCCCGGGTCGCCGGCGGCCTCGGCCTGCGCGCGCGAGCGCCTGCAGGCCTCCGACCAGGGCCGGCTGCAGCCGCTCGGCGGCCTGCAGGCGCTCGGCCAGCACGGCGGACTCCTGGCTGCTGCGCTGCTGGCGCACGAGGCGCTCCCGCTGCTCCTCGAGCGATGCGCAGACGGTGGTTGCGGAACCGCACCACGCGGCCGACGGCGGTGGGCAGCAGTCCGACGAACACGCTCACGAAGAGCATCCCGCTGATCCGCTCCCAGCCGCTCCGGGTGGTCGCGTCGGCGCCCACCACCACGACCAGGGGCAGCAGCACCCCGAGCACGGCGGCCCTCCCGTCGGACGTGCGCCCCGACGGAGTAGGACGCCAGCATCATCGCGAGGATCCAGACGCCGGCACCGTCCGCGGCCTCGGGCCACAGCAGCGCGGTCAGCGTGGTGCCGAGCACGCCGGCACCGCCGAGCACGCAGATCGTCACGACCGGGTGCGTCCGACGCACGGCCAGGGCGGCGAGCCAGAGCGCCCCGGAGACGTCGAAGGCCAGCAGCAGGGGCGTGGCCGTGGTAGCGCACCACGGCCTCGGCGGCCGCGGCCAGCACGAAGCCCAGGGCCACCACCGCGTCAAGCCTGCTCACGCGCCGCACCCGCCCAGCGTAGGCGTCGTGGACCCCCGCGGGGTCCTCCTCGAGGAGGAGTCCCGGCGGAGGACCGACGGTCGGTCCGCGGGCGGACGACGCCGCGGCGGCGCGTTCGTAGCGTCCGGTGGGACAGCACCCCTCACCGACGGAGGCACCGATGACCACCTCAGCCCTCACCGCACCCACCGGGGTGCAGACCGACGCGGCCTGGCTCCGGGTCGTGCAGGTCTCCCTGGCCGTCTGCCTCGTCCCCCTCGTCGTCTACGCCGTGGTCGGGACGTTCTTCACCACGATCAGCGGAGGCGACTTCAAGTACGCGGCCGACTACTGGTACACCGGCGTGGGCCTCCCCTTCGCCGTGGTCGGGATCGCGCACACGCTCGGGGTGCACCGGCTGCAGCACGGCGCCGACGGCCGACTGGGCGCCGTCGGGGTCTGGGTGAACGCGATCGCCCTCACCGAGCTGTTCGCGCAGCTGCTCGCCTCGGTCGCCACCGGCTCCGAGGTGCGCTGGGGACCGTGCGTACCCGATCTTCACGGTGCTGACGTTCGTCGGCGTCGCGCTGCTGGCCGCCGGCTCGTGGCGCACCGGGCTGCTGCCCAGGTGGCTGCTGGGCCTGTGGCCCGTCCTCTGGCTGCTCGGCACCTTCGCCGCGTTCGGCCGATGCCGCTGTGCTCGCCGTCTTCTTCGTGGCCTTCGGCGTGACGCTGACGGGCGGGTCGGGGGAGGAGGTTGACCGCCGGCCGGTCGCCCCTCGTCAGCCGGGGATGCCGGCGCGGGCGTCGAGCTGCTGGCGCCGGAAGCCTGTGGGGTCGAGGAGCGGTGTCGCCCGGGCGATCTGCTCCCGCACCCGGTCCAGCTGCAGCGAGGCGCGGTGGGCCTCCTCGGACTCCCACACCTCGGTGACCCAGACGCCGTCGGCGTCGGTCGCATCGACCGCGACGAGGTAGAGCCGGCACCCCGGCATCGGCTCGCCGCGCTCGCCCTCGGCCAGCAGCGCCAGCAGCTCGTCGCGCCTGCCGGGCGTGGCGGCCAGGCGACCGTGCAGCATGAACATGCGCGGATCGTACGACGCGAGGCCGCTCACTCGCCGCGGTCGAGGAGCGCGCCCAGCCTCGCGAAGCTGTCGGTCCAGCCGTCCCGGTGCAGCGCGAGCCGCGCCTCGGTCAGGAAGTCCCCCTGGGCCAGCGCCAGCCCGGTGCCCGCGCCGCGGGCAGCGAGGGAGAGCTCCACGACCGTCTCGCGGTCGTCGGGATCGGGCTCCTCGTAGTCGAAGGTGTAGACGAGTCGGCTCGGCACCTCGACGGTGAGGAACTCACCGCCGAGGTGGAACACCTCGCCCTGCGGCGGTTGCATGCTGAAGCGGTAGCGACCACCGGGTCTCGGGTCCAGCTCGATGTCGGCCATGGTGAACCCCGCGGGGCCCCACCACCTCGCCAGGGCGGTCGGGTCGGTCAGCGCCGCGAAGACCCGCTCGCGGGGGGCGTCCAGGACCGTGCTCAGCTCCAGGACCAGGCGGCCCCGATGGTTCGTCATCCGGTCTCCCCTCGGGCCACGGGTCAATCGTCGCCGCGGCCGGGAGGCAGCGCACAGGGGCCTTCGACCGGGAAGGGAGACCGTGAAGGGGGATCGTGGCCGAGGTCGCGGGGCGTGCCGGCGTGAACCGGGCGGTCTTCGGGCACGGAACAGGGAGAACCGTTCCACGAACCCCGGGAGAGTCATGACCACCCAGCGCGCCCTGAAGCTCGACATCGGCCACGACGAGCTGGTGATCCGGCAGCGGTACGAGGCGCTCAGCATCGGCAACGACGTCCTGATCGCGCTGTGGTTCCTCGTCGGCAGCATCCTGTTCTTCTGGGAGTCGACGACCGTGGCCGCGACCTGGTGCTTCCTGCTGGGCAGCATCGAGTTCCTGGTCCGGCCGGTGATCCGCTTCACGCGGCTGGTGCACATCCGCCGGATCGGCGGGAACGCGCTGGGTTCCGCGAACGACTTCTAGCCCGCGCGGACCTCCGCCCCTCCGCGTCCTTGCCGCGCCGCGGCAGGTCGATCGGCCTTCTCGGAGCCGCGCGCGGAGTGACAGGGTGAAGGGGAGACGAAGGAAGGAGGCGGACCGAGAATGCGCTTGCTTCTCAACGTGCTGTGGCTGGTGCTGTCCGGGCTCTGGATGTTCCTCGGCTACATGCTCGTGGGCGTCCTCTGGTGCCTCACCATCGTGGGGATCCCGTTCGGCATTGCCGCGTTCCGCATCGGGCTCTTCGCGCTGTGGCCGTTCGGGCGGACCATCGTCAAGAAGCCCGGCGCCGGTGTCGGCTCCGGCATCGGCAACATCCTGTGGTTCATCCTGTCGGGTGTGTGGCTCGCCATCGGGCACGCCCTCACCGGCGCCCTCCTGTGCCTCACCGTCATCGGCATCCCGCTCGGGCTGGCCAACTTCAAGCTGATCCCGATCTCGCTCTTCCCCCTGGGCAAGGACATCGTGCCCACGGGAAGCGTCGATGCCGCCTTCACGACCAGCCGGATCGTGACCGGTCCGAAGCAGTAGCCCGGCAGCAAGCGGGCCGTCGCACCCTCACCAGTGCTCAGGCAAGGGGCGGCTGCGGGGTGACCACGATCCCGGGCGACCCGAGGCTGACCGAGTTCACGACGAAGTCGTAGATCCCCTGCCTCAGCACCACCATCGCGGTGAACGGGTCGGAGCCGTCATGGGTGAAGGCCACGTCGATCGTGCGGGCGGTGGGGGCGCTGACCTGGATCTCGGCCTGGGTGTCGCGGACGAAGACCACGATCGAGCCGGTGCGCCCGGTGAACGGCCAGACCTCGACGCTCAGGCTCAGCAACCTGGCCCCGGCGGCCACGCCGCGGAACGTCGCGTTGCAGGTCGCGGTGTAGTTGTCGAAGGTGGCCGGGAGCCGCCACCAGATCTGGTCGTTGCCGGCCGAGTAGGTGCCCTCGAAGGCGTCCAGCCATCCCTCCGGCGACGCCTGGTAGGGCACCTGGGGGCTCAGCCGGTGGCTCGGCGAGCCGAACACGCCGAAGTCGCCGTGGAACCCCAGGTGTCGCAGTCGCGCCAGCCGGTCCTCGGCGGCGGGAGGTACGCCGCCGGGGGTGCTGACCACCTTCCCGGTCGCGAGGTCGACGGTGTCGTGCACGTGTGACTCGACCGGCGGTCGCGCCGCCGCGTCTGCACCGCTCCAGGCCATGGGGCGACCTCCGGACAGAGAACTGGACCCTCGGCACTCGACCTGGTCGGAGGCGTCGCGGCGCGTCGGGTTTCCCTCAGGCTACGCCGGGCCGGCAGCGGGAGGGCCGCGTCGACCGGAGCGCGCAGCCTCCTGCCGCGCGTGACCGGACCTGTGGCAATCTGCGGACGTGAGTCTTCCTCGCCCCGACATCGACCCCGACGGCCTGCTCGAGTACTCGGTGGTGTTCACCGACCGATCCTTGAACCACATGTCCAAGCGCTTCGTCGGGGTGATGCAGGACATCATCGACGTCCTCCGCACGACCTACGCCGCCGAGACGGTCGCGGTCGTCCCCGGCGGTGGCACGTACGCGATGGAGGCCGTCGCCCGGCAGCTCGCGACCGGGCGACGCTGCCTCGTCGTACGCAACGGGCTGTTCTCCTACCGCTGGTCGCAGATCTTCGACGCCGGGTCGGTGGCCGCCCAGACCACTGTCTGCAGCGCCCGCCCGGTGTCTGCCGAGCGGCACGCCCCCTGGGTCCCGCCGCCGGTCGAGGAGGTCGTCGAGGCCATCGGGCGCAACCGTCCCGAGGTCGTCTTCGCGGCGCACGTGGAGACGGCGGCCGGCATGGTGCTGCCCGACGACTACGTCCGCACCGTCGCCGCGGCGACGCACGCGGCCGGCGGGCTGTTCGTCCTCGACTGCATCGCGTCCGGGGCGCTGTGGGTCGACATGACCGAGCTCGGCGTCGACGTCCTGCTCAGCGCCCCGCAGAAGGGGTGGAGCGGCTCCCCGTGCGCGGGGTACGTGATGCTCAGCGAGGCCGGCCGGGCCCGGGTCATGGCGACGACCTCGACCAGCTTCGCGGTCGACCTGCAGAAGTGGTTGACGATCACCGAGGCCTACACCCAGGGACAGACGCCCTACCACGCCACGATGCCGACGGACACGCTCGCGCACGACGCCGCGCTCATGCTCGAGACCCGCGCCGCCGGGCTCGACGAGCTGCGCCGGGCCCAGGTCTCCCTCGGCACGCGGGTCCGCGCCGCGCTCGCCGAGCTCGGCTTCGCCTCCGTCGCGGCCGAGGGATTCGCCGCCCCCAGCGTCGTGGTGGCCTACACCGATGACCCCGAGATCCGCAGCGGCGCGAAGTTCAAGGCGCGTGGCATCCAGGTGGCCGCCGGCGTACCGCTGATGTGCGGCGAGGGGGACGAGTTCTCCATGTTCCGGGTGGGGCTCTTCGGCCTCGACAAGCTCACCGACGTCGACGGCACCGTGGCGCGCTCGAGGCGCACCTCGGGCAGTGAGCCGGCCCCCGCCCTCCTCTGGCCCCGCCCCCCCCCCCTCCTCGTCGGCCGGGCGGGCGCGGACCCACCGGCGCAACGGACCCCGTGGGGGACGAGGTTCCGCGGCGGCTGCCCGCCCGCGCTCTGGGGTCACGCGACCATCTTGACCGACGTCGCGCTCGGACCGTCTCGCTCCACCCACCGCGCCGATGCCCCGGAGAGGCAGCACGATGTCCTTGCCATCGCGCATAATCCCGGTTGTGACATCACCGGGGGGCATGGGAAGGCGTGGCCGCCGCCCACGCGCGTGCGCATGGTGGCGCGGCCCTCGAGCGTGCCGGCCGTGAGACGTTTCGTCGACGACGCGTTGGCCGGCTGGGGCCGGGTCGACCTGGTCGACGACGTCACGCTGTCGGCGACCGAGCTCGCCACCAACGCGACGCTGCACAGCGGCAGCACGTACTTCGAGGTCGAGATCAGCGCCGACGACGCCGCGGTCCGCGTCGCGGTGGTGGACCGCGGGGCGCTACCGGCCCGGGCGATCGCGAGCCGGGGCGAGGTGGCGGGGTCGGTGGAGGCCTGGGACGAGGAGTCGATGACCGGCCGCGGGCTGTTCCTGGTGTCGGCCCTCGCCAGCGCCTGGGGTGTCGACGACCTCCCGGGCGGCACCCGGGTGTGGGCGGAGTTCGTGACCGGGACGGGCCGACTACACGCCGCGCTGAATACGGGTCAGCGGCGCTCCGGCACCGCTCGACGATCCGGACGTACGAGTCATCGAGCTGCGCGGCTGCCCACCCGACCTGTTGTTGGCCCACGACGCGAACCTTGCCGACATCGCGCGCGAGCTTCGGCTGTTCGGTGCCAGTCATCGCGACGAGGGGATGGTCGAGGCCGCCGAGCAGATCATGGAGGTCGTCAGGTTGTCCGCAGTCTCGTGGGACGCGGCCCGGCTCGTCGCCCGGCAGGGGGTCCTCGACAGCCGACCAGAGGTCGACGTGGCCATCGCGGTCGCGGATCCCGCCGATCTGCCGCGCAAGGTGCAGGTGCTGCGCCGGGCGGTGGTCGCGGCCGAGGCGATGATGGCGCGGGGCCTGCTGATGACGCTGCCGGCGGCGGCACCGGTGCAGCAGTGGCGCGACTGGGTCGAGGGCGAGATGGTCGAGCAGGCGACGACGGGCCGCGAGCCGTTGCGGTTCGCGGACTGGCTCGCCGGACGTCCCTAGGCGCGGCTCCGAGCGCCACGGGCCCCGGCCGAGGCGGACGAAGCCTCGGTCGACTCCCGCGGCGCAGGAGGGGTCGCCCTTCGACGTCGTACCCGGCGACGTCCTCCGTTGACTCCCGACGACGTCCTGGCGATCTGCCTCGATCTGCCAGCGGCCGAGGAGACCTACCCGTTCGGAGAGTCGACCACGACGAGTCCGAGGCGTGCTGCGAGCCTGCCTTCGTCGGCACCAGCGGCTATGCCTCCGCCACTGAGCTCCTCGATCACTGTCCCCACGCCAGCCTGGCTGTGATCGACCTCCTGCGTGCGCTGGCGACGGGCGTCGGCCACCACCCGGCCCACCTCGAAGACCTCGACTCGCGGCCCGGCACAATCGCGATCATGAGGCTCTGCCTGCTGCCCAGTCCGCTGGCCACGCCGGCCGTCGCCGGTCGCCTCGCGGCCGAACTGGCAGACCGCGGGCACCACGCCGTGGTCGCCGACAGCGGTGGCATGGACACAACCCAGGTGCTGGCGGGATTCGTCGGAGCCGCCCAGGGCGCCGACGTGGTCGGCGCCCCAGCACTCCAACGCCGGCAGGTTCGCTCCGGCGGTGGCCGACGCGGTCGGCGCGCAGACCGTCTGCCTCGACTCGCTCCTGCCGGGTCGCGAGCCGGACGCCGAGTGGACGGGGTTCCTGCGATCGCGGGGAGCTGGACGACGGCCTCCTCGCTCCGTGGTCGACGTGGTGGCCTCGAGCGGACATCGAAGCCGTGGTCGGAGCGCCCTGGGACCTGCTCGTCACCGACGAGCCGCGAGTGTCGTTGCGGCTGCTGGTCGAGCGGCCGCGGGCTCCGGAGGATTGGCTCACGCGTCGCTCCGGCTATGGCGCGTTCGGCCACGGCTACGCCGAGCAGGCCTCGCTGGCTGAGGCCAACGGCTGGGAAGTGCGGCGCCTCGACGGGGAGCACCTGCACCTGCTCACCCGCCCCGACGAGGTCGCCGAGACCGTGCTCGAGGTGGTTGCACGACTCGACTAGCCACGATGCGTCCGGCTCACGGTGGCATTACGCACGCCCTCGAACCTCACGCGGCAGCGCCGAGGGACGGCTCCCGAGCACCGCAAGGAGGAGGTCAGCGCCGGTTCGACGGTCCCGCACCTCGGCGGCGGCGGCCTTGATCCGGGCCCGGTTCTCCGGCTTGCGCGACTCGTCGTAGAGCTTCTTGGCCACTCCGGCGAGGGCCGCGGTTCTCATCAGCTTCATGTCTCCTCGTACCGCTTCCGGCCGGCAACATGCCTTCGCCGGGGCTGGCGCGCGCTGCCCGCGCCCGAGGCGCCCTGTCGTGGCCTTCGGATGCCGCAGCGGCGATGTGAGAAGGGCGAAATGGCCTGCCAGTCGTCGCCCTGCGGTGGGGCGTTGACTGGCAGCCAGGCAGGCAGGAGGTTGGATCGATGACCGCCTGGGCGGACCTGTACTGGCTGCCCCTTGGTGCGGGTGGACACTTCGTGCGGTTCAACGGCCTCGTGTACGAACGGGTGTCGGCCTGGCGCGGGCACCGGCCAGCACGCGACCTCTATCACGCCGGTCTGATGGTCGGCCTCGACGACCAGACATACGCCGTCGAGATGGGACCGGTGTGGAATGTCGCCGACGAGGACCGAGGTGTTCTCCGTGAGGGGCCGGTCGGGTCAGCCTGGCTGGGCCGCTTCCGCGCGTTCCGCTACGAGGTGCGTTGCTGGTCCGGTGGCCGCATCCCGGACATCGCCGAAGCGGTCGCCAGCCCCGTCCGTACCACGGAGGACCCGGCGAGGGCCGCGGCCCTTCTCGAGATCCTGAAGGAAGTGCCCGCTCTCGTGTGGGGACGAGACGAGCTAGGCACTGGCGAAATGTGGAACTCCAACTCCCTGGTCGCATGGGCGCTCGCGCGAACCGGTCACGTCATGGACGCGATCCAAGCGCCAGCCGGCGGTCGCGCCCCAGGGTGGAACGCTGGGCTGGAGTTGGCCTCGCGCCAGGCTCGGTCGTGATGGCCGACTCGCGGCGGTGAGATGCGGTTCCGCCCAGCCGGAGCGCGGTCACCCGCTGGCGGCAGAGCGTAGGGAATCTTGGTCCGCCACCCACGAGGACTTGAGACTGGCCTACTCCGACTCCAGCGAACACCTCAAGGAATTCAGAGTTCGAGTCCGTTCGGATTTCGCCAGCAACGCTGCGGCAGGCTTCATGAGACGCATCCAGCCGAAGAGCTCTCCGACGGCGATGTGATGGACGGTCGTCCGGTCGTTGTCGCCATCGAGGAAGTACTCGACTCGAGCTCGCATCGCTCCTGACCCGAACCAGCGCAATGTCTCCTGAAACGCCAGCCGCGACGGCGGCTCGAACTCGGTCACTTCGCCCTGGAAGCGACCCATCCTCGTGGCATCGAAGTAGGCGGTTCCCTCATGGACTTGCCCACCGTCGAGGGTCAGTCCACACCGCCGGAACAAGCCGGTGCGCTGCATCCACGAGCTGTACGCCGGCAAGTCCGCCAGCCGCTCGAACACCACGCTCGGGGGTCGCTGAATGACTGAGAGGGAGTCGAACCGGACAGTGCTGCTTGCCATGGTGGTCACCGCTCCTCGGTGCGATCGACGCCACCGGGTGAGCCCTCACCACCGAAGCGCCAAGACCACGGTACCGCTGAAATCGCCCTCAGCTCGGGCCTACGATGCCACGCCTGTCCCACCCGGGGACATGGCCGCACAATCGGTAGAGAATCGACTTTCGGTCGACCATCGGAGGGCGACCTCATCGCTTTCCTCTCGGTGGCCGTTTGTGGAGTGACGCCAAGCTTCGAAACGCCCGCACAGCGGCTGAGCCGCATGGCCACGGGCGCACGGTACGCGGCGAAAAGACGCGCCTGTGAACCGCGCGCATCGCGGCATGAGCGTCCACTCCTGCCTCGCCTCAGAGCATCCCGAGAGCTGATCGGCGAGCGGGACGCCGACATCAAGCGCAGGCAGAAGCCAGCTGACCGGGTGACCGGTATGTCCTGGGTGGGGGCCAACCCCAGCTGCGGCCCGTGCCAGAGTGCGAGCCAGCGCAGGCGGACCCCGGAGCTGCACGCCCACCCCAACCGAGGAGAACGACTTGATCTACATCACCGTGAAGAAGAAGCTCAAGCCCGGCACCGCGGATGCCTACCTCGCGGCCAGGCCAGACCTACACCGACGCGACGCGCGCCGAGCCCGGCAACAAGTTCTACGAGCACTACCGCAGCGTCGACGACCCCGACACGATTCTGACGATCGAGGCCTTCGATGACGCAGCGGCCGGCGAAGGCGCATGTCAACTCGGAGCACTTCCAGCAAGGGGTCGGCGGCGGCGCGAATCAGTACGTCGCCGAGCGCCCCGACATCCTCTACATCGATCTCCCGGATCGCGACGGCTGGGACGAGATGTCGGAGGTCTGAGCTGACCGGCGGCGCTCGCAGCTGGCCGAATTTCAACGGGCCGACGACAGCATGCCCCCGAGACCAGACTCCAACGGGAGGGCACGGCTCAGAGCCGGCTGCCTCGAGCGACCTTGCTAAGACGGTCGCGGCGGAAAGACGCACCTCGAGGGATGGGGATCATGGGGGGAGGATGTTGATCACTCGGGACAGCACCAACCCGATCACGGACAGGGCGATCATCGTCTGGACCGCCATCAGCCCTTTGACACGGTGGGTCAGGGGCATGGTGTCGGTGGGCTGAACGCCACGACGTTGGTGAACGCGACGTAGAGGTAGTCGGGGTACCGCGGCTGCCAGCCTGGCGGCGCCAGTCGGTCTGCTTCGGTCTGGGGGAACTGAAAGTCGGGATAGGGCAGCGGCGTGGACCCGTCGCCCGGCGGGCCCGCCACCGTCGATCTGCCAGTAGAGCAGGCCGAAGGTGACGACGTTCGTGGCAAGCACGATGCCGGCCCGACCAGCAGCTGCGTGACCGTGGGCGGCGTCTCCCCGGAGGGGTGCTGCGCAGGACTACCATGACCAGCTCACCGCCGCCGCCGTGTTAGCCACGATCAGGACCGTGAAAAGGGTCAGGATCAGCGGGCGGGCCGCTCGCGGGACCGGGCCGGGCTTCGCCGCCACCACGAGGAGCACCAACGGACGATCCCTCGACGACGGGAACCAGGACTGGCGGACCCTCGCGCATGGAGGCCGGCACCAGGGCCTGCGGGAGGATCACCAGGACGAGCGCGGCCAGCGGCCACGCGTAGCTCTCCCGCCCGGATCACCCGCGTGGTCGAGGTCCGGAGACCGAGGGGAGTCGTTGGCGGCCATTCCCCATCATCGGCCCTCCGCGCGGTCGAATGCAGAAGTACGGGAACGGTTATCACGTGCTTTGGGTCTCTTGCGACGACTCGGAGGAGACGACGAAGATCGACGAGCGCCCCTTCCCGAGTCCGACACCAAGCCTCGCCTCCGCGACTTCTGGCACGACCTCCCCCCGCGAGGGCAGGCTCCTGCTCTCGATCGTCGTGCTTGAGTTCCTCGGCACCGGTCTGGTGCTGCCGTCCACGTCGTCTATCTCGACGAGGTCCGCGGCTTCGCGCTCTCCGACGCAGGCCTGCTGCTGGGGCCGCCGGCCCTGGTCGGCGTTCTGCTTGTGGGGCCCGGCGGCACCCTGATCGACCGCGCGGGTGCGCGGCCAGTCCAGATGGTGACGCTGTCGCACGGGTGGTCGCGGACGTCGTGCTCGCGTTCGCCTCGACGCTGCCGGTGGCGGCGCTGGCGCTGGTACAGAACGGCGTGGGGGTCGGCTTGTCCTGGCGGGCGTGGCAGAGCCTCGTCGCGTCCGTGATCCCCCGCCACCTGCGGCAGCGCTACTTCGGTCTCACCTTCACCCTGCTCAACCTCGGAATCGGCATTGGCGGCAGCTTCCTCCCGGCGCTGCTGCTCCTGCTCGGTCCGCTCCGCCACGTCGCCCGGCGCCCAGCGCGGCACACCGACGAGCACGGTGCCCGGATCGGCCACCTCGCGGTGCTGCAGCATGCCGGCGTCCGGCGCCCGGCGTCCGGTGTCGCGGTGTCGC
The DNA here is from genome assembly GCA_963826155.1 of uncultured Actinomycetota bacterium. GTDB lineage: Bacteria > Actinomycetota > Actinomycetes > Propionibacteriales > Nocardioidaceae > Nocardioides. Next base: position 3,564,555 of record CAWGVX010000002.1, read on the forward strand.
GGTGCTGACCGCGCTCGGGTTCGCGTCCTCGTGCGTCGGCTATGCGCAGCTCAACGCTGGCATGCCGGCGTACGCCCGGGCGGTCGGCGAGGTGCCCACCGAGGGGCTCGGGCTCGCGTTCGCCGCCAACACCCTGGTGATCGTGGCCATCCAGCTGATCGTCCTGCGGCGCACCGAGGGACGGCAACGCACCCGCGTGATCGCCGTGATCGGCAGCCTGTGGTCGGTGGCCTGGCTCTCCCTCGGGCTCTCCGGGCTGGTGCCGGGCACCGTCGGAGCAAGTTTGCTGGTCGCGGCGTGCGCCTCGGTGTTCGGGCTCGGCGAGACACTGCTGCAGCCGACCGTGCCGGCCCTGGTGAACGACCTGGCGCCCCCGTCGACGGGTGACCCCGGAAGCCACACAGATGCCGATGGCGCCCACTGCCCAGCTCGAGAGCACCCAGGGGGTCGGGCCGGACCGCCTGCTAGCCCGTTGGCGACTCCGGCAGTGGCCGGTCGCCTCGCGACCGAACTGGGAGTCCGCGGGCATCAGGCGCGAGGGTGGGTGTTCGTCGTCCCGACCGAGGACGCGGACACTACGACTTCACTACCTACCCCTGCTTGGGGTGTTTCCCTTCATCCTTGGGGACACACAATAGTTTCGGCGAGACAGTGACCCGGAAGGAGGGAACGTCGATGCCATGCAGGAGCGGAGCCGTGGTGCTCCTGAACACCGAGAACCAACCGCTCGGCTACGTCGACTTCCCACACGCGGTTCGCATGATGATCCGCAAGGTCGTGGTCGTCGTGGAGGGCGACGAGACACGTGGATCGGGCCGCACCCGTGGCCCAAGGTGCTGCGGCTGATCCGGAAGGTCATCGAGACCTGGGTGGACCGGCCCGCGAAGTGGCACCGGGGCGGCGTGTTCATCCGCGACGGGCACCGGTGTGCCTATTGCGGGGGCAAGGCCACCACGATCGATCACGTCTTCCCGCGCTCTCGGGGCGGTCTGTGGTCGTGGGAGAACTGCGTCGCTGCGTGCGAGCACTGCAACTTCACGAAGGCGGACCGGACCCCGCGGAGGCCGGGATGCCGTTGATGCACGCGGCCCCGTTCGTGCCCACGGTCCGTCAGATCCGCGAGTTCGCCCGAGCCGCCTGAGGACAGCCCCGGCACCTGAGAACTCCAACTCGGCGGCTCGCGCTCACCGGCTATCAGCGCGAGTCTCTTCCTCCGTTTCTAGTCCGTCGGGGTGGACCGGCCGTCGGCCGTGTGTCGCCGATGCGGCGTGACTTGCGATGGAGCCCCACCCACATGACTGCGGCATAGGAGCCCGCGCAAAGGAGGCCGAGGGTCAGCGAGCTGCCTAGCGAGTCGTCGGCGAGCCACATCTGGGCGACCACCACCCAGGCGACCATGAGGACGCTGGGGACAGCACTTGGACTACCGGACTCTTAGTTAGGGCGACGCACACGCACATCCTGACACGGACGAGCGGCCCGTGGCTGCGTCCGAGCGGGTGCTCAGAGTCGATTCTCCGTGCGCGGCTACGCGGCGGAATGACGCGGTCGCCACGTCGTCCACACATCGGTCTCGACGAGCTGCGCCAGGCCCAGATCTCCCTCGGCGCGCGGGTTCGAGATCCGCAGCGGCGTCAAGTTCGAGGAGCGTGGCCTCGGGCGGCCACCGGCGTACCTCTGAGGTGCGGCGTCCGGCGAGACGAGGCCGTGCCCGCCGGCGGCCCCCCGGCTGCTCAGACCACGGCGTACGGCGGATCCGCCGTCCGCCCCTGGAACGCCAGGATCGCGGGATTGACCACCTGGCCGTCGCGGATCTCGATGGCCCGGCTGATCGTCTCGTCGGCGTCCCAGGCGCTGGCCTCCTCGAGGATCGGCCGCAGGAACGGGCAGCAGCGCCTCGCTGATCTCCCAGGTCGCCGAGTTCCACAGGTACGACGGGCTGTGGTCGACCGCGTAGTAGTGGACGTCGTCGCCGACGGTGAACATCGGCTCGTCGAAGGTCGTCGGGCCGCGCCCAGCTCGAAGCCCATGCCCTCGTCGCAGGAGACGTCGACGATCAGGCTGCCCGGGCGGAAGCGCGGCAGGTCGTCGTCGTCGAGGTAGCATCAGCGGCGCGTCGGGGTCCTGCAGGGTGCAGTTGACGACGATGTCGCGCTCGGCGAGGAACGGCGCCAGCGGCACGCGGCCGTCGCTCGGTGATCACTGGCTGAGGTGCGCGCCGTCGGCGTCGTGGTCGAACTGCATGATCCGCACGGAGTGGATCGGTGAGCCGACCGCGGCGACGTCGCGGTTGGTCAGCACGTCGACGTCGTGGACGCCGTGCGCGTTGAGCGCGGTCACGGCGCCGCGGGCGGTGGCGCCGAAGCCGATCACCACCGCGCGTCAGCCGGCGGCCGTAGTCGCCGGTCGAGCCCGGCCAGCTGGAGGGCGTGCAGCACCGAGCAGTAGCCGGCGAGCTCGTTGTTCTTGTGGAAGACGTGCAGGCCGAACCCGCCGTCGCGCGTCCAGTGGTTCATCGCCTCGAACGCGATCAGGGTCAGCCGCTTGTCGATGGCGAGCTGGGTGAGCTCGCGGTCCTGCACGCAGTGCGGCCAGCCCCAGAGCACCTGCCCGTCGCGCAGCTCCGCGACGTCCGCGAGCTGCGGCTTGGGCAGCAGGACGACGTCGGATCGCGCGATGATCTCCGCGCGCGAGGCGATCCCGCCGACGTGGGCGCCGAGCTCGGCGTCGGAGACGCCGAAGCGCTCGCCGTAGCCGTGCTCGAGGGTGATGCGCGCCCGCAGGTCGGCATCGAGCCGTGAGGGATGTGCCGGGGTGGATCGGCAGGCGGTGCTCGTTCTCCTTCGCGGACGTGCCGATGACGCCGAGCGCAGGGGCGTCACTTCTTCTTCGTCGGGTGGATCTTGTCCGAGACCGTCTCCTCGGCCCCATGGCGGCGCTTGTCTGCGCGCTTCTCCTTGATGGACTTCCCGGACTTCTTGGACATGCTCTGACGCGGCGACTTGTCGCCATGGCGGATCTCCTGGTGGAAGCCTGAATGGCCCCGTGTCCCAACACTCGCCGCTTCCCGGCGACAGCCCCTTGATCGGTCCCGGCAGATCCGCGCACTCCGCGCCGCCGACAGGCGGTGGCATGACGACCTCTAGAATCCCCGGAACAGGTCGTTGGTGATGACGCGGGCGTCTTCGGCCGTCGACGATCCTCGGCTGCTCGTCCCGCGTGCCGTAGCCTCGGCACGAGGGCGGTGCGACCAAGGGAGCTGCTGTGACCACCATGCCGACAAATCTGCTCACCGAGCTGGAGCCGGTCGTGGCGAGAACCTCGACCGACACCTGTCGATGGCGCAAGGAGTGGCATCCCGCACGACTACGTGCCGTGGAGCGAGGGCCGCGACTTCGCGTTCCTGGGCGGGGAGGACTGGACGCCGGAGCAGTCGCAGCTGACCCGGTCGGCCAAGGCCGCGATGTTCGTGAACCTGTTGACCGAGGACAACCTGCCTCGCTACCACCGGGAGATCGCCACCCGCTTCGGCCGCGACGGCGCCTGGGGCACTGGGTGGGCCGCTGGACCGCGGAGGAGGACCGGCACGGCGATCGCGATGCGCGACTACCTGGTCGTGACCCGCGGGGTCGACCCGGTCGAGCTGGAGCGCGCCCGGATGGGGCTACATGACCGTCTGGCTACGACTCCGGCGACAAGACGGCGCTGGAGGCGGTCGCGTACGTGTCGTTCCAGGAGCTCGCGACCCGGGTGTCGCACCGCAACACCGGCAGGGCCACCGGCGACCCGATCGCCGATCAGATGCTGGCCCGCATCGCCGCGGACGAGAACCTGCACATGGTCTTCTACCGCAACTTGGTGCGCGGCGGCGCTGGAGCTCGGCGCCCGACGCGATGATGCGGGCGATCCGCGACGAGGTGATCGGCTTCGAGATGCCCGGCGCGGCCATGGCCGACTTCCGCGCGCAACTCGGTGCTGATCGCCAAGGCCGGCATCTACGACCTGCGGCTGCACCACGACGACGGTCATCATGCCGGTACTGCGGTACTGGAAGGTGTTCGACCGCACCGACCTCGGCGCCGGCCGGCGAAGCGGCGCGCGAGGAGCTTCGGCCTTCCTGGCCGGACTGGACGCCCAGGCCACGAGATTCGTCGACACGCCGCGAGGAGCACCGGGCGCGGATCGCCGCGCGCGAGGACGGCGTGCCCCAAGACATCGTTGCCTCCTAGAGACCCACCACTGAATGTGGCCGCAGGGGTGCGGCATGTTCGGAGCCCGACCACCCCATGACCTGGACCGCGCTCCAGCAGGGCAGCCCGTGCGACCATCAGGACCAGTCGCGACCCTCGAGGCCGCGCTGGTCGACGTGAAGGTCACCGTCTTCGTCCGGTCAGTCTCGCTGGCGCCGACAGGCGGCGGATTGACGCGCACGGCCGTTCGCGCTTCCGAGACGAGATTGGATCTGCGGGCTCGGCCAGCGCCTGGAGGTTGGCCGTCGATCGTCAGGCGCAGTCGCCACAGAGGTCGGCGGCTGGTGAGGACCGTCGAGATTCGTGCTGAACGAGGAAGCAGGCTGCGCAGGTGAACTCGTCGGTCTGCTTTGGCGTGACCTCGATGGAGAGGGTTTCGTGGGAGAGATCCGCGCCGGGGAGCTCATACGACTCGGCCAGCTCGGTCTCGTCCTCGTCGACCCTCCCGGAGGTCTTGTCCTGCTCGCCCGAGGTGAGGCGGCGGGCCTCCAGGCTTTCTTCTCGCTGCTCGTCCTCGGGCTTGCGGGATGCGTCGTAGTCGGTGGCCATGTGGGGTCCTCTCGGGGCGGAGCGCGAATGCTAGCCCCGGACGTCGTCGCGGCCTGCAACGCCGGCGCCGCTGGTAACGGCGGTGTCCGGGCGCCACGACCGTCGGCGGCCGTCCGCCGGCGGAAGGACCCAAGTGGCCGGGCGGGGTCTCGCGGCAGGCTCGGGCGAGTTCCGCCGAAACCCGGAACACGCAGCCGATGCCCTATCGTGGGCGTTGTTGAAGGGATGGGATGGCTCTGCAAGCCGTCCTGGCCGCACACGATGTCGCGGCTCGTATCTTGTACCCCTGGTTTTCGGTTCGCTGGACATCAGCGCAGGTGGATGTCTTCAGCGGCTCGGAGGGCACACTGCCCCCGACACGTGAACAAGGGAACAGGTCATGGCTCAGGGAACCGTCAAGTGGTTCAACGCCGACAAGGGTTTCGGCTTCATCGCGCAGGATGGCGGCGGCGAGGACGTCTTCGTCCACTTCTCCGCTATTCAGTCCGGCGGCTACAAGTCGCTCGACGAGAACCAGAAGGTCGAGTTCGACCTCGCCCAGGGCCCCAAGGGGCCCCAGGCCGAGAACGTCCGCGTCTCCTGATTTCACCGCGAAGAGCCCCGACCCGCGTCTGCGGTCGGGGCTCTTCGTGCGTTGATCGGGGACCCGGCTACGACACCAGGACCGGCGCCTCCGCGCGGGACGACTCTACGAGGCATGGCGCAACGACCGCGTCGCCTTCGAGGCCTACCAGAGCGCCCAGGTGCGCGACGTCTTCCCCGTCGACGCCGTCCTGGCCAGCTTCATCGTCACCGACGCCCGCAAGACGGTGTTCGTGGGGATGTACCGCGTCGACGGCGTCGGCAGCTGTCCGCCCGGCACGACCGATGCCCTCCTCAACAGCGATGTCTCCGGCCAGTTCCAGTACGACCTGCAGTTGCTCGAAGTGCTGTGCGACTACCGCGACAAGCTCGCCATCGAGTGGGGGTGCGGCACCCGGGTCTGGGTCCAGCGGGCAGCGAACCAGCCCAAGCCGGTCATCGAGATCGCCGAGCAGTCGAGCCGAAGTTCCCAGGCTTCCGTAGTTTCACTCGGCTCGTCGATGACGTCCCCACGCTGCCCAGCGGATGGCAGCAAGTGCTCCGCAGCGTCAAGGGTGTCTGTCTCCTCGTCGACGCAGAGACCGGCCAGCAGTACGTCGGCTCGGCCAAGGGAGCTGACAGCCTGCTTGGCCGATGGATGGATTACGCGACCGACGGCCACGGTGGCAACCTGGCGCTCAAAGAGGCTGGCAAGAAGGGCCGACGGACCTATCAGGTCTCCGTGCTCGAGGTGGTCGATGAAAACACCCCCGACGAGACGATCGAGCAGACCGAGTCCTATTGGAAGTCCAAGCTGCCCACTCGGGAGTTCGGGCTCAACCTCGGTTGACATGCGAGCGGCCACGCTCGCATTGCCGCTCGATCCGGGGAGCCAAAAGCGGCGGAAAGCCCGTGCCCACGGGCGTGTCCACAGCACCGCACCGTGGCGAGGCCCGGTTGTCGGTGGCGAGGTCTACGGTCGCCGGATCAGGTAGATCGTCGGTGGCCACCGCGTTGTCGGTGGCCGGTCCTAGGGTCAGGGACATGATCGATTCCGGGCACGACACGTGGGCAGGCCGGCCGGCCGACAGCCCTGTGCCGCTGCCTGGGACGCTGCCCGCCGAGGTGCCCTCGACGGACGTGATCGAGGGGTGGATCACCGCGCTGCAGGCCGACGGCGGGGACCTGACCGACGCGGAGCGGATCGACCGGATCCACGCGTTGGAGCGGCTCAAGTGCGTCGCGGCGTCGGCCCAAGCGGGCCTGTCGGCCGACTTCGACGCCTCCCAACGCGCCGAGGCCGCCGTCGCGGGCGTCCCGGCCGCCCGGCAGGGCCGCGGGATCGCCTCGCAGATCGCGCTGGCCCGCCGCGAGTCCCCTCACCGCGGCCAGACCCACCTCGGCCTCGCCAAGGTCCTGCGCAGCGAGCTGCCCGCCACCATGGCGGCGTTCCGCGCCGGGGCGATCACCGAGTGGCACGCCGTCATCATCGCCCGCGAGACCGCCTGCCTCTCGCTCGACGACCGCCGCCGCGTCGACGCCGAGGTCGCCGGCGACCCGGCCGCCCTCGAGGCGATGGGCGAGCGCGAGCTCACCGGGCTGCTCAAGCGGCGCGCCGCCGCCCTGGACCCGGCCTCGGTGGCGCGACGCCGCCGCCGCGCGGAGTCCGACCGACGCACGACCCTGCGCCCGGCGCCGGACACCATGACGTTGTTCAGCGCCTGCCTCCCGGTCAAGGACGGCGTCGCCGTGCACGCCGCGCTGCTCCGCGAAGCCGACCGCCTCAGGGCCGCCGGCGACCCCCGGAGCCGCGGCCAGCTCATGGCCGACACGCTCGTCCGCCGCGTCCTCGCTCCCCACCTCGCCGCGGTCGCCGCCGGCGACGAGCTGCCGCTCATGATCAACGTGGTGGTGGCCGACGACGTGCTCCTCGGCGATGCCGACGAGGGTGCGCACGTGGACGGCTACGGCGAAGTGCCGGGCGAGCTCTTCCGCGAGTGGGTCGCCAACCACCTCGAGCAGGGCCTCCAGGTGTGGCTGCGCCGCCTCTACGCCCGACCCGACACCGGCGAGCTGGTCGCGATGGACTCCAAGGCCCGACGGTTCACCGGCCTCCTGGCCGGCTACCTCCGCCTGCGCGACCGGCGCTGCCGCACCCCCTGGTGCGACGCCCCGATCCGCCACCTCGACCACGCCGAGGACTACGACACCGGCGGCGAGACCAGCGCGGACAACGGCCAAGGCCTCTGCGAGGCCTGCAACCACGCCAAGCAGGCCCGCGGCTGGCGAGCCCGGCCACGACCCGGACCCCGCCACACCATCGAGACCACCACACCGACCGGGCACCGCTACCGCTCCACCGCACCACCGGCCCGGAAGGCGACGCCACAGCCGTCGGGCTTGGGCCGCGTGCCAAGGTGGCCCGATGACCGACCACAGCCTCTCCCCGTCCCCCGTCGTCGTGGTCACCGGAGCCAACGGGCTCGTCGGCTCCCGCGTCTGCGCCGCCCTGGTCGACCGGGGCCTGCAGGTGCGCGCCCTGGTACGCCGGGCCGGCGCCGCCCCGGTCGGACCGGGCGTCGAGGAGTGGGTCGGCGAGTTCCACGACCCGGTGCTCGCAGCCTCGGTCGTCGCCGGCGCCGACGCCCTGGTCACCACCGTCCACCCGATGGGCTCCGACCGCGCCGCCCAGCACCGGATCGGCGTCGAGGGCACGCCGGTGATCGCGCACGCGGCCCGCGATGCCGGCGTCGCACGCCTGGTCCACGTCTCCACCGCCGCGGTCTACGACCGCTCCCCGGGCACCGGCGACGTCGACGAGTCCGCGGCCCTGGTCGGTGACGACGCCGGCGACTACCCGGTGACCAAGCGCGACACCGACGCGGCCCTGGCACAGGTCGACGGCCTCACCCGGATCCTGGTCCGGCCACCGGCGATCCTCGGCGCCGGCGACAGCTCGGTCTGGAACACCCTGCGCCCGGCCGCCATGCGCGACGACGAGGACGCCCGCCGCGCCGCACCGGACCAGAGCTTTCCCTGGGTGCACGTCGACGACCTCGTGACGCTGATCGCCGACCTCGCCGCCGGCCGGGTGGGCGTCGCAGAGGACCCCACCAGCGGGCCGGTCGAGGGCGGCTGCACGGCCGTCAACGTCGCCGCCGACCCGGCGACGCTGCGGGCCTACTACGAGACCGTCACCAGCGCCCTGGGCGTCCAGCCGAAGTGGCAGGACACCCCCGCCTGGACCGGCCACCTCCTGTCCGAGCGGGCCCGGAAGTGGGGCTGGAGCCCCACCGTCGACCTGGACCAGGCGCTGGCCGAGATCGCCGACGGCCTGCGCTCGTCCCGCTGACCGCGCGGCGACTCAGGACCGGTCCCGCACCCGCACCAGCCCGCCGAGCGTGCCGACGTACGCCGCACCGTCGGTGCCCAGCGTGACCTGCCCGTACGACGGGTCCCGCAGCCAGCCCAGGCCGGCGCGGACCCGGAAGGCGGTCCGGCCGGAGCGCACGTCGATCGCGGTGAGGTACCACGCGTCCGCGCCCCACCAGCTGTGCGGCTTGGTCCACGTGTAGAGCAGCCCGGTGGCCAGCGACAGCGCCGGCCGCGCCGAGGGAGCGACCTCCTCCGACGTCCAACGCACCGAGCACTCCCCGCCGTCGACGTCGACCCGGGCCAGCCCGCCGTCGGTCGTGCGGCCGAGCACGGTGGCCAGCGGGCCGCCGTACCCGTGGGCGTTCGAGACCACCACCCCCGACCCGGCCGGGACCAGCATCCCCTGCGCGGCCCCCGCGTCGTCGCCGAAGACCGCCTGCCGGCAGACCAGGTCCCCGCTGGCCGCGCGGTAGACCTCGACATGCATCTGCGGGTCCGCGTTGTCGGTGATGGCGACCAGGCCGCCCTCCAGGACGACCGGCGTGGTGCCGCTGCCCTGGCTCAGCTGACCGGACTTGCGCCGGCTGCCCCGGTCGTACGCCGTCCGCCAGGCCACCCGCGGTCGGCCTGCCGGGCCCGCGCCGGCCGTGAGCCGGTAGAGCGCGTGCGTGCCGACCACGAACGCCCCCGCGGGGTCGACCGCGAGCGGATCGGCGACGTCCTCGCCCAGGTCCACGGTGCGCACCCGCCCGCTCGGGCCGTCGACGACGCCGACCCGGCCGGCCGCCGTCGCGAACCACAGCACGCCCGCCGGGCCCGGCTCGACGCTCGTCACGCAGTCCGACGCCGGCACCACCCGCCGCAGGTCGTGGCTGGCGACCGTCGTCAGGTCGGCGTGCCCGTCGGCGTCGGCGGTGTCGACGACCAGCAGCCGCCGGTCGGCGGTCGCCACGACCGCCCGGCCGTGGTCGTCGAGCGCGACGGCCGACCCGGCGCAACCGCCGGAGTCCGGCAGGTCCTTGGTCGCCGCGACGTGCAGCGAGCCCGGGTCGACCACCCGCAGCGAGCGGCCACCGGGCCCGGCACAGACGCCGACCAGCCGGCGCTCCCCGTCGACGGCCAGCGAGGCGCACTGCTGGAGCCCGAACCACGCGGTGTCGACGGTCGGCGACTCCCCCAGCGGGCCGCGCAGCGCGGTCGTCGGGTCGGGGAGGGAGCGGGGGCCGCCGTCCAGCGGCCGGGGCGTGACAGGGCGGCCGGCGTACCCGCTCGTCACCAGCGCACCCGGACCGGGCGGGATCGGCAGCCAGCCGTCCGGCACCACGAGCACCAGGCCGGCGAGCAGCACCACCGCGCCGGCGGCGTACGCCGTGGTCCGCCGCCCGGGCCGCAGCCACGAGCGCACCCGCGGAAGCCCCAGCGCGGCGAGCGCGAGCACCAGCACCCACGGGCCCAGCGCGAGCCAGAGGAGCCCGACGCCCAGCAGGGCGAGCGTGCGCTGGAACCTCACGCGTCACAGGCTAGAGGGGTCGTGTGCTCCACGACGCGCCCCGGCGCGCTGTCAGGCACACGACCCGGTCACACCCTTGCCTGGACCGGCAGGTACGGCGTCCGGCCGGCCAGCCGGGTGACCACGATGCCCGTGACCGTCATCGTCAGCGCGATGCCGGCCAGCACCACGAGCTGGAACTGCGCGGCCTGCGCCGGGCTCGCGCCGCCGAAGAGGGCGCCGACGAACGCGCCCGGGAGCGTGACCAGGCCGGTCGACTTGGTCTGGTCGAGGGTGGGCAGCAGCGACTCGCGCACCGCCTCGCGGCCGATCTCCTCGTGCGCCTGCGCCGGCGTGGCACCGAGGGAGAGCCAGGCCTCGACCTCGTCCTTGCGGGCGCGGGAGCCGCGCAGGAAGTTGCGGCCGGACAGGGTGGCCGCGGTCATCGAGTTGCCGATGATGATGCCGCCGACGGCCACCAGGTAGCGCACCTGGAGGTCCACCAGGCGCAGCCCGAAGATCACGACCAGCGTGACCAGCGCGCCGGCCAGCACGCCGAGGGCCGCCGTACGCCGGCCGTTCCAGAGCTCGGCGAGCCGGCCCATCGCCGTCCACGACGCGGTGGTGAGCATCAGCAGGATGAAGCCGGCGACCGTCCACGGCACCGTGAGGATGCCGCGCAGCAGCAGCGCGATGACGGTCAGCTGGACGACCGCGCGGGTGATCGCCCACAGCGGGAAGAGGCCGAGCCCCACGCCCGCCCAGCGCGCGAGCCCCAGGGTCAGGCCGGTCATCGCCAGCAGCCCGGCGGCGAACCAGGCGTAGTCGACGACGGTGCTCACGGGGGCATTGTGCCCCGTGGGTCAGACGTGCCAGACGACATTGACCTCGTCGCGCTGGCCGAAGCGCTCGAGGTGGGTCTTGACCACCTGGGCGAACCGGGCGGCGTCATCGCCCTCCGGCACGCTGACCTCGACCTCGAGGGCGCCGTCGGTCGGCCGCAGCACCAGCACCTGGCCGGTGTTCCAGCGCTGGATCGTCGCGCCCTCCTCGGTGGAGACGGGGCCGCGGTCGGACCAGTGGCTCACGAGCTGCTTCGCATAGCGCTCCGGCCGGTCGGTGGCCATCGTGCCGTTCACCGTCGTCAATGTCGCCTCCCCGTGGTGTGTGGGAAAGGTACCCGCCCGCACCCCCGAGGATGCTCGTCCGTGACCGGAATCGCCCCGGTGGGGTACGCCGCCCGGGCGGAGCCGGTGGGGGCCCACGGGGTCGCCCCTAGCAGGTGGCGGCGCGGCGTCGTACCGCCCTCGGGCGCCACACGAGGGTCAGCGGGCCGAGCCACCGGCGGGTGCGCCGCGGCTCGGTCCTGCGCGGCCGGCGCGCGAGGCGATGCTGCTCGGCGAGGCGGACGCGTTCGTCGTTGAGGCGCCGCGCGTGGTCGACGGCGATGGCGGGGTTCGCGGTGAGCGGGTTCATGCCCTCACGCTCGCCGTAAGACCGACACCCCACATCGGGCAACTGCCCTACCCGGGCGCGGGGCGACCACCTCAGCCGCGCCGGGCCGGTGGGGTGTTTGCCGAGCGCGGGCCAGGGCGCGTCTGGGGCCACGACCCTTTCCGGGCGCGGCATGATGACCGCATGGCCGACTCTCGCGCAGGACAGCCCGCCCAGCCCGCGGACCTCGTCGACGTCGCGCACCTGGTGACGGCGTACTACACCGGCGACCCCGACCCCGACGACGCGGACCAGCAGGTCGCCTTCGGCACCTGCGGGCACCGCGGCTCCTCGCTGCGACACCGCGTTCAACGAGACCCACATCCTGGCCACCACCCAGGCGATCTGCGACTACCGCGCCGAGCAGGGGTACGACGGGCCGCTGTTCCTCGGCCGCGACACCCACGGCGCTCTCCGAGCCGGCCTGGGCCACCGCGCTGGAGGTGCTGGCCGCCAACGACGTGACCGTGCTCGTCGACGCCGCCGACGGCTACACGCCCACCCCGGCGGTCTCGCCACGCGATCCTGCGCGCCAACCGGGGCAAGGACCTCGCCGCGCGTCAGCGGGCTCGCCGACGGCATCGTGGTCACGCCCGTCGCACAACCCGCCCCGCGACGGCGGCTTCAAGTACAACCCGCCGCACGGCGGCCCGGCCGACACCGACGCCACCTCTGCGATCGCGGAGCGGGCCAACGAGCTGATCCGCGGCGGGCTGGCCGGCGTGCAGCGGATGCCGTTCGCGCGGGCCCGCGGCCGCGGCCTCGGCCGCTACGACTTCCTGGGCACCTACGTCGACGACCTGCCGAACGTCGTCGACCTCGACGCGGTCCGCGACGGCGGGCGTGCGGATCGGCGCGGACCCGCTGGGCGGCGCGAGCGTGGACTACTGGGGCGCGATCGCCGAGCGGCACGGGCTGGACCTCACCGTGGTCAACCCGCTGGTCGACCCGACCTGGCGGTTCATGACGCTGGACTGGGACGGCAAGATCCGGATGGACTGCTCCTCCCCCTACGCGATGGCCTCGCTGATCGCCGCAACGCGACGACGTACGACGTCGCGACCGGCAACGACGCCGACGCCGACCGGCACGGCATCGTCACGCCCGACGCCGGGCTGATGAACCCCAACCACTACCTCGCCGTCGCCATCGAGCTACCTGTTCGGCGGCGCCCGGCCGGGCTGGCCGGACGCCGCGCGGATCGGCAAGACGCTGGTGTCGCTCCTCGATGATCGACCGGGTCGCCGAGCAGCTCGGCCAGCCGCTGGTGGAGGTGCCGGTCGGGTTCAAGTGGTTCGTGCCGGGCCTGATCGACGGGTCGTTCGGGTTCGGCGGCGAGGAGTCGGCCGGCGCGTCGTTCCTGCGCATGCGACGGCAGCGGTCTGGACCACCGACAAGGACGGCATCCTGCTCGCGCTGCTGGCCTCGCGAGATCCTCGCGCGTGACCGGCAAGACCCCCTCGCGAGCACTACGCCGGCGCTGGTCGACGCGGCACGGCGACCCGGCCTACGCCCGCATCGACGCGCCCGCCGACCGCGAGCAGAAGGCGAAGCTGGCCGCGCTCTCCCCCGACGACGTCACCGCCACCGAGCTCGCCGGGGAGCAGATCACCGCCAAGCTCACCGAGGCGCCCGGCAACGGCGCGGCGATCGGCGGGCTGAAGGTGGTCACCGAGTACGGCGTGGTTCGCCGCCCGCCCGTCCGGCACCGAGGACGTCTACAAGATCTACGCCGAGTCCTTCCGGGGCCCCGAGCACCTCGCCCAGGTGCAGGCCGAGGCCCGCGAGGTGGTCTCGGCGGCGCTCGGCTGACGCGCCGGCGGGGACTCACTGGGTGTGTCCCTCTTGTCGTTGATCAAGCATCCTCGGTGCGCTCTCGCTGCCGGCAGGGCCGCGTAGTGGGACAGGGTGTTCCGGATCCCGGGATGCCGTTGGCGGGGTTGTGCGACGGGGTGTCTCACAACGCCGACGAACCGCAGGCCGGAAGCAGGACACGGTGTTCCACTACGCCGCGCGGGAGGGGGGACACACCCGGCTCAGGCGGGCCTCGGCTCGGTGTCGACGCCCGGTAGGCCGGTGCCGCGGATCGAGACGCGGGCGGTCTCCGGCACGAACGCCAGCGCGATCGCGCCCACCACGCAGGCGGCCATCATCGAGAACGCGGGCACCAGGTCGTTGCCGGTGACCTCGATCAGCTTCTCGTTCAGCGCCGGCGCGGTGCCGCCGAAGATCGCGGTCGAGACGTTGTAGGCGATCGCGAAGCCGGCGTACCGCACCTGGGTCGGGAACATCGCCGGGAACGTCGCCGAGATCGTGCTCAGCTGCAGGATGTAGAGCGCGCCGAGCACCGCGAAGCCCACCAGCGCGAGGCCGAAGCCGCGGGCCATCAGCTGGTACGCCGGGATCGCGACGACGAAGAGCCCCACCAGCGAGATCCACCACATCGGCTTGCGCCCGAGCCGGTCCGAGAGCCGCCCGCCGACCGGCAGCAGCGCCATCATCACCAGCTGGCCGATGATCAGCAGCAGCAGCGACTGCCGCGACGACAGCCCGATCTTGTCCTGCAGGTAGGTCGGCATGTAGGCGAGCAGCGTGTAGTTGGCCACGTTCAGCGCGATGACCAGGCCGCTCAGCGCGAGCAGCGGCCGCCAGTACCCCGTCACCACGTGCTTGAGCGCGGTGACCGCCCCCTCCTCGACCTGGTCGCCCTCCTCCAGCTCGCGGAAGACCGGGGTGTCCTCGAGCTGGCGGCGCAGGTAGAGGCCGACCAGCCCCAGCGGGCCGCCGATCAGGAACGGGATCCGCCAGCCCCAGCTGGCCATCGCCGCGTCGCTGAGCAGCAGCTGGGCGACCAGCACGATCGTGGCCGCCAGCGTGAAGCCGGCCAGCGTGCCGAACTCCAGGAAGCTGCCGAGGAAGCCGCGCTTGCGGTCCGGGGCGTACTCGGCCATGAACGTCGCGGCCCCGCCGTACTCTCCGCCCGTGGAGAAGCCCTGCAGGATCCGCAGCGCCACCAGCAGCACCGGCGCCCACACGCCGATCGTGGCGTAGCCGGGCAGCAGCCCGACGCAGAACGTGGAGGCCGCCATCATCGTGATCGTCGCGGCCAGCACCCGCTGCCGGCCGAACCTGTCACCGAGCGGCCCGAGCACCATCCCGCCGAGCGGCCGGAAGACGAAGGACACCGCGAAGACCAGCAGCGTCGCGATCACGCCGGTGTGGGGGAAGAACACGTCGGTGATGTAGGTCGCGGCGTACGCGTAGACGCCGTAGTCGAACCACTCGGTCATGTTGCCCATCGCCGAGGCGCCGATCGCGCGCCTGATCGTGCGCGTTCGCTCGCTCCGGCTGGGCCTGCTGGGGTCGGTCTCCGTGCTCACGGTCGAGACTCCGTTCGTGGTGGACGAGATGGCGGGCCTCTCCTACCCGGTATCTCGGGGTCCACACGGTTAGGTTGGGCTCGTGGCGGTCATCGAGACGGAGGCGTTGACGAAGCGCTATCCCGGCGTGACCGCGCTCGACGGCCTCGGGATCACCGTCGGCGAGGGCGTCACCGGGCTGGTCGGCGCCAACGGCGCCGGGAAGTCCACGCTGATCAAGATCCTGCTCGGCCTGCTGCCCGCCACCAGCGGGACCGCGACGGTGCTCGGCCACGACGTGGTCGCGCAGGGCGCGCAGATCCGGGCGCTGGTCGGCTACATGCCCGAGCACGACTGCCTGCCGGCCGACGTCTCGGCCAGCGACCTCGTGGTGCACCTCGGGCAGATGTCGGGCCTGCCGTACGCCGCGGCCCGCGAGCGCGCCTCCGACGTGCTGCGCCACGTGGGCCTGGCCGAGGAGCGCTACCGGCCGATCGGCGGCTACTCCACGGGCATGAAGCAGCGGGTCAAGCTCGCGCAGGCCCTCGTCCACGATCCGCGGCTGGTGCTGCTCGACGAGCCGACCAACGGTCTCGACCCCGCCTCCCGGGAGGACATGCTGGCGCTGGTGCGACGGATCGGCACCGACTTCGGGATCGCGGTGCTGGTGACCTCCCACCTGCTCGGCGAGCTCGAGCGGGTCAGCGACCACGTCGTGGTGCTCGACGCCGGCAGCCTGCTGCGCTCGTCGGCCACCACCGACTTCCTGGACAGCACCGGCAACCTGCTGGTCGAGGTGCAGGGCCGTCCCGACGCCGACCGGCTGCTCGGCCAGGCCCTGGTGGACGCCGGCCTGCGTGCCTGGCCGGCCGACGAACGGCTGATCGAGGTCGAGGTCCGCGACGGCACCACCCGCGACACCGTGCGCGACCTGACCGTCCAGCTCGGCCTCGGGCTGGTGCGGCTGCAGGAGCGGCACCACCGGATCGAGGACGTCTTCCGCGACGAGGGGGTGAGCGATGGCCAGCCGCACTGACGGGGAGCCGGCCGCCGTCATCCACGACATCGGCTACCGGCCGTACGACGGGCCGCGGCTCGGCGAGGGCGCGGTCGCGAAGGCACTGTTCGTGACCGGGCTGCGCAACAGCTACGGGCTGGGCCGCTCGGCGAAGTCCAAGGCGCTGCCGATGATCCTTCTCGGCCTGATGCTGCTGCCGGCGCTGATCCTCGTGGGGGTGCTCGTGCAGGCCAAGGACCTGCTCGGCCTCACCGAGCAGATCGTGCCGTACTCGACGTACCCCCTGACCACCCAGCTGCTGATCTCCGTCTTCGTCGCCGCCCAGGCGCCGGCGCTGTTCTCACGCGACCTGCGGTTCCGCACGATCACGCTGTACCTCGCCCGGCCGCTACGGCGCTCCACCTACGTCCTGGTGCGGCTGGGCTCGCTGGCGGCCGCGACGGTCATCCTCGTCGGTGCGCCGCTGCTGCTGCTCTACCTCGGTGGCGTGCTGGCCGGGCTGCCGGTCGGCCGCGAGACGCTGCGCGTGCTCGGCGCGCTCGCCGGGGCGCTGCTGCTCGCGCTCCTCCTGGCCGGGCTGGGCGCGCTGGTCGCCTCGCTGACCATCCGTCGCGGGCTGGCCGTGGTCGCGGTGATCGTGGTGCTGCTGGTCAGCTACACCGTGGTCTCGGCCATCCAGGGCATCTCGCTGGACGCCGGCCACGCGCAGGTGGGCGTGGTCGCCGGGCTGTTCTCGCCGTACACGCTGGCCAACGGCGTGCAGAACATCCTCTTCCACGCGCCGCAGGCGATGCCGACACCCCCGTCCGGCGCCGGCGACGCCGTGCTCTACCTCGGCATGAGCGCGCTGCTGGTGGCCGGCTCGATCGGCGCGCTGCTGGCCCGCTACCGGAGGGTCGAGTCATGACCTCCCTGAGGCTCGAGCACGTGTCGCGGTGGTTCCGCAACGTGGTCGCGGTCAACGACGTGTCGATGACCGTCGGGCCGGGCGTGACCGGCCTGCTCGGCCCGAACGGCGCGGGGAAGTCCACGCTGATCGCGCTGATGTCGGGCTTCCTGGCGCCCTCGGCGGGCTCGGTCACGCTGGACGGTGAGCCCCTGTGGCGCAACGAGAAGGTCTACCGCCGGATCGGGCTGGTCCCAGAGCGCGAGGCCCTGTTCGACTACCTGACCGGCCGGGAGTTCGTGGTCGCGAACGCGGAGCTGCAGGGGCTGGCCGACCCCGGCGCGGCCGCGGCGGCGGCCATCGGGCTGGTGGAGATGGCCGAGGCGCAGGACCGCACGATCTCGACGTACTCCAAGGGCATGCGGCAGCGGGTCAAGATGGCCTCGGCGCTGGTGCACGAGCCCGCGGTGCTGCTGCTCGACGAGCCGTTCAACGGCATGGACCCGCGCCAGCGGATGCACCTGATGGAGCTGCTGCGCCGGATGGGCGCCGAGGGCCGAACCGTGCTGTTCAGCTCCCACATCCTCGAGGAGGTGGAGCAGGTGGCCCGCCAGATCGAGGTGGTGGTCGCCGGCCGGCACGCCGCGTCGGGTGACTTCGGCGCGATCCGGCGGCTGATGACCGACCGACCCAACCGGTTCGTCCTGCGCACCTCGGACGACCGGGCCCTGGCCTCGGCGCTGCTCGGCGACGCGTCGGTGCGCGGGGCGCGGATGCGAAAGGAGGGCGGCATCGAGGTCGAGGCCTCCGACTTCGGCCGGTTCAGCGAGGTGCTGCCCCGGCTGGCCCGCGACCACGGGGTGCGCCTGCTCGAGGTCAGCCCGACCGACGAGTCGCTCGAGAGCGTCTTCGCCTACCTGGTGGCGCCATGACCGCGCTCGCCTTCCCCACGATCATCCGGCTCGGCGTCCGGAGCGTCTTCGGCCGCCGGCGCGGGGTGTTGCTCTTCGTGCTGCCCGTGGTGCTGCTCGCCCTGGCGGGACTGGTGCGCGGGCTGGTTGGCGACGACCCGACCGGCGCGCAGCACACGCTCTACGGGCTCGGGCTGGTCGTGGTGGTGCCGCTGGTCGCGCTGCTCGCGACGACCGGGCTGCTGGCGCCGGAGATCGACGACGGCTCGATCGCCTACCTGCTGGCCAAGCCGATCCCGCGTCACACGATCGTGTTGAGCAAGCTGGCGGTCGCCGGCGGCTGCTCCGTGGCCTTCGGGGCGTTGCCGGTGCTCCTCGCCGGACTGCTCCTCCGGCCCGGCGACCCCACGTTCGCGCTCGGCTTCGCCCTCGGCGCGCTCGCGGGCGGGCTGGCCTACTGCGTGCTGTTCGCGCTGCTCTCGGTCGTGACCAAGCACGCGGTCGTGGTCGGGCTGGTCTACCTGCTGGTGTGGGAGAGCCTGCTCGGGGGCCTGCTCGACGGAGTGCGCTGGCTCAGCGTGAGCCGGTGGTCCGGCGCGATCGCCCAGCAGGTCGCCGGCATCTCGCTCGTGGCCCACCTCGGCGCGACGTACGCCGTCATCGCCTCGCTGGTCGTCATCGTGCTCGGCACCTGGCTGACCTCCCGCCGGCTGAGCGGGTTCAACCTCACCGGCGACGAGTAGCCGTCGACGCTCAGGCGGCCAGCCGGGCGGCCCGCACCTTGCGGGCCTGCTGGACCAGCCGGGCCTGGGCGGCGCGGCGGACCTTGGGCCCCTTGGTGGCCATGCCGTAGAGCAGCTTGAGCTGCGAGGGCAGGTTGGAGGGCTTGGTCGTCTCCAGCCAGCCGTTGGGCAGCGACAGCCGGACCACCTTGTGCCAGGCGCTCGCCACCTGCTTGGGCAGCGGGGCGGCGTGGTAGTTCAGGTCGTACTTCTCGAAGAGCGCCTCGATCTTCGGCGCGATCTCGGCGTACCGGTTGCTCGGCAGGTCCGGGAAGAGGTGGTGCTCGATCTGGTGGGAGAGGTTGCCGCTCATGAAGTGCATCGCCTTGGAGCCGGAGATGTTGGCCGAGCCGAGCATCTGCCGGACGTACCACTCGCCGCGGGTCTCGCCGTCGATCGAGCGCTTCTCGAAGGTCTCGACGCCCTCGGGGAAGTGGCCGCACATGATCACCGAGTGGCTCCACACGTTGCGCACCACGTTGGCGGTGAAGTTCGCGGCCAGCGTGGACAGGAACGAGCCGGTGGGCAGCGACAGCAGCGGGTGGACGACGTAGTCCTTGGTCGCCTGCTTGCGGATCTTGGCCAGCACCTGCTTGAGCCGGCGCTGGAAGTCGGGGTCCTTGGTCTGCTTCTTCTTGATCGCCGCGCCGAGCTCGAGGTCGTAGGCGGCGATGCCGTACTCGAAGAAGCAGGCGTTGATGAAGTTCCACACCGGCTGGAGGAGGTACATCGGCACCCACGGCTGGTCCTCGTCGACGCGCATGATGCCGTAGCCGAGGTCGTTGTCCTTGCCGATCACGTTGGTGTAGGTGTGGTGCAGCTGGTTGTGGGAGTGCTGCCACTGCTCGGCCGGGCTCGCCATGTCCCAGTCCCAGGTCGTGGAGTGGATCTTGGGGTCGCGCATCCAGTCCCACTGGCCGTGCAGGATGTTGTGGCCGATCTCCATGTTGTCCATGATCTTGGCGACGCTCAGGCCGAGCGTGCCGAGCACCCACAGCGGCGGCAGCGCGCTGCCGAGCAGCACCGCGCGGCTGCCGAGCTCGAGCCGGCGCTGGATGCCGATCACCCGGCGGATGTACGCCGCGTCGGCCTCGCCGCGGCTGTCGATGACGTCCTGGCGGATCGCGTCCAGCTCCACGCCGATCTGCTCGATGTCCTCGGGGGTGAGGTGGGCGATGGGGTTCTGGGGCTTCTTCGAGATGACGGTCATGGTCGCTCCTTCGGGGTGAACGATCGGTGGTCGAGTCGCGAGCGCAGCGAGCGTGTCGAGAGCTAGTGGTCGAGGTGGCAGTCGCCGGCGGCGGCGCTGATGCAGGTCTGGATGGCGACCCCGTCGCCGGGGGCGGCGGTGGTGATCTCCCCGTTGCGCAGGTCGCGCACGGCTCCCTCGCGCAGCGGCAGCACGCAGCCGAAGCAGATGCCCATCCGGCAGCCGCTCGGCATCAGCACGCCCGCGGACTCCGCGGCGTCGAGGATCGGGGTGGCGCCGTCGGCCTCCACCACGTTGCCGGACCTCGCGAAGGTGAGCGTGCCACCCTCGCCGCCCTGGTCGGCGAAGGCCGTGGGGGCCCGGAACCGCTCGAGGTGCAGCGGCAGGCCGCGGGCGGTGTGGTGCTCCTCGAGCGCGTCGAGCAGGCCGACGGGCCCGCAGGCGTACGTCGTGCGCTCGTCGAGGTCGGGCACGATCTCGTCGAGGTCGGCCACGTCGAGCCGGCCGCGGGTGTCGGTGTGCAGCTCGACCAGGCGCAGCCAGCCGAGGGCGGCGTACCGGCGCAGCTCCTCGCCGAAGATCACCTCCGCGTGCGACAGCGCCGAGTGCAGCAGCACGATGTCGACGCCCTCGGCGACCGGGAGGGGCTCGGCCCGCGAGAACAGGTTGCGCAGCATGCCGATCACCGGGGTGATGCCGGAGCCGGCGGTCACCATGAGCAGCTTGCGCGGCATCGGGGTCGGCAGCACGAAGTCGCCCTCGGCCTGGCCGAGGTGGACCATCTGGCCGGGGCGCACGTGGTGCACCAGGTGCTGGGAGACCACGCCGTCGGGGATCGCCTTGACGGTGATGCTCAGGCAGCGGTCCGACAGCGGGCCGTGGGTCAGCGAGTAGGTGCGCCAGAGGCGGACGCCGTCGACGTCGACGCCGACGCGGAGGTACTGGCCCGGCACGTGGCCGGCCCAGTCCCTGCCGGGGCGGATCAGCAGCGTCGCCGCGTCGGCGGTCTCGCGGCGCACGGCGACCACGCGGCCGCGCAGCGTGGCGCCCGCGCGCAGCGGGTGGAAGACGTCGAGCACGTCGTCGAGCTCGAGCGGCGTCACGGCCGCCTCGGCGAAGCGGCGCAGGCCGGCCCTGAGGCCGCGCGGCTGCCCGGCGGCGTCGGTCGGGGTGGTGCCGGACGTCGCTCGGGAGGCGCGGGGGGTGACAGCGGTGCTCATGGCCTTCAGTCTCCTTCACCGAAGGGCGTAAAGTCCTGTCCGGGGGACGTGAAGACACAGGTCACAATTGTTCGCTAGGAACAGTTTGGAGCTCGCCGTGCCACGATCCGTGACGCAGATAACCTCACCCCCGGGAACTCGGCAGACCGCCGGTCACCGGCTGCAGCTCCCGCCCGAGGCGGTGGCCGAGATGCGCACCCGGCTGCCCGCGGTCGCCGACGCCACGGTCGCCGCGATCATCGCCGAGGTGCCGGGCTACGAGGGCGCGCTGACCGGGTCGATGGGCGAGAACATCCGCAAGGCGGTGCAGCTCGCGCTCGGCGGCTTCCTGTCGCTGGCCAGCCGCCGCCGCGGGGCGGACCCGCGGACCCCGGCCGCGCCGGCGGTCGAGGGGGCCTACCAGCTCGGCCGCGGCGAGGCCCGCAGCGGCCGCACCACCGAGGCGCTGTTGGCGGCGTACCGGGTCGGCGCCCGGGTGTCGTGGCGGCAGATGTCGACGACGGCGGTGGAGGTGGGTGTGCCGGCCCAGACCCTCGCCGACTTCGCCGAGCTGGTCTTCGCCTACATCGACGAGCTGTCCGCGGCCAGCGTCGCCGGGCACACCGACGAGCTGGCCACCACCGGGCGGGTCCGCCAGCGGCTGCTCGACCGGGTGACCCGCCAGCTGCTCCAGGGGGCCCCCGGCGAGACCGTGCAGGCCTCGGCGGAGCGGGCCGGCTGGGAGCCGCCGACGACGCTCACCGCCGTGCTCGTGCCCGAGGCGCAGGTGCGGCCGGTGCTGACCAGCCTCTCCACCCGGACCCTCGTCGCCCGCGACCTCCCCGAGCTCGACGAGGAGGCGCTGCTGCTGGTCCCGGACGCCCACGACCGCCGGCGCCCGGTGCTGCTGCGCACCCTGCTCGGCCGCGGCGCCGTCGCCGGCCCGGCCCGGCCCTGGCTGGAGGTGCGCGCCTCCTTCGAGCGGGCGCTGCGGGCCCGCGCGCTCGACATCCCCGAGGACACCGAGACCCACCTCGCCGAGCTGGTGCTCCGCGCCGACCCCGAGGCGCTCGCCGACCTCCGCGCGCAGGTGCTCGCCCCGCTGACGACGGTGCGGCCGGCGACGGCCGAGAAGCTCACCGCCACGCTGCGCTCCTGGCTGCTCCACCACGGCCGCCGCGAGGACGTGGCGGCCGAGCTGTTCGTGCACCCCCAGACCGTGCGCTACCGGATGGGGCAGCTGCGCGACCTGTACGGCGACCGGCTCGACGACCCCGCCCAGGTGCTGGCGCTGACGATCGCGCTGGGCGCCGACCGACCCTGAGGCCGGGTCGGCGCCCGGCCGGTGGCACCGGGGGCGGGGTTCCACCGAGGGACGAACGTCCCGTCGACATGTGACATCTGTGCCCGAGCCGGGCCCCGAAGACCGGCCAGGGAGGGAGTTGCACGGCGACCGTCATTCGACGGGCCCGGGGGCCGCCGCACCGTTGTCCTTCCCGTTCACCGGAATGAGGAACCGCCATGGACAAGCGCATCACCACTGGTCTTGCCGCCCTGCTCACCGCGGGTGCCGTCACCGCCACCACCGCACCCGCCGACGCCGCCGGCGCGCCGTCGGACCGCCACGCCGGGACCCGGAGCCTGGTGCAGGTGCTCGGCGCCGACGGCACGCACTTCGACCACAACTGGCACGACTTCGACATCGTCGAGAAGGCGGTCCTGACCGTCCTGGACGCCAAGCCCGACAGCCCGGTCGGGGTGCTGGCCCAGGGGAGGAAGCGGCTGACCGCCTTCATCCCGACCGACGCGGCGTTCCGCCGCCTGGTCGACCAGCTGACCGGCAAGGCACCGCACACCGAGAAGGCCACGTTCGAGGCGGTCGCCTCGGTCGCGGACGTCGACACGCTCGAGACGATCCTGCTCTACCACGTCGTCCCGGGCGCGACGATCACCTCGCGGCAGGCGGCCAAGGCGGACGGGGCCAAGCTGAAGACCGCGGAGGGCAAGACCATCCGGGTCAACGTCAAGGGCAACGGCGCGATCCGCCTGCAAGACCAGGACAAGAACGCGCGCAACGCGCGAGTCATCCCTCGCCTCGCCGATATCAACAAGGGCAACCGGCAGATCGCCCATGGCATCACGCAGGTGCTCCGGCCGGTCGACCTCTGACCCACCGACGCCGGCCGGCACGCAGGGTCAGGCCTGTCGGGCCCTGCTGCCGGTCGGCCGCTCGGCGGTGAGCGGCGGGTCATCGGGGTGGGACAGGGTGAGGATCGCGTCCTCGATGAGGTCGTTGTCCTCGATGTCCGTCTCGAGCTCGCGCAGCCGCCGGGCCAGGTCGGGCTCGGCGTCGTCGCCGGTCAGGTCGACCGCGGCCACCACGAAGAGGCGGCTGGGGCCGACCCACTCGACGTGCAGGTAGGTGACCTTGGCGATCGCCGGGTGCTCGCACAGGCCGCTCAGCACCCGCAGGCGCATCTCGGGCGAGCCCTCGCCGAGCAGGTAGTCCATGTTGCGGCGCATCAGGAACACCGCCACGAAGCCGAGCAGGACTCCGATCGCGATCGAGCCGACCGCGTCCCAGTAGGCCTGGCCGGTGAGCTGGTGCAGCCCGATGCCCGCCGCGGCGAAGAGGATGCCGAGCAGCGCGGAGAAGTCCTCGAAGAAGACCGCGCGGAGCGTGGGGTTGGAGGTGCGCTCCACGAAGCGCAACGGGTGCATCCCCCAGCGCTGCGAGGCGCCGTGGACCTGCCGGGAGGCCTGGATGAACGAGGAGCCCTCCAGCACGAACGCGATCGCGAGGATCACGTAGTTCCAGGTGAAGCTCGCCGACTCCGGCTGCTTGAACAGCTCGCTGACGCCGTGCCAGATCGAGACCACCGCACCGGCCGAGAAGAGGCCGAACGCCGCCACCAGCGACCAGACGTAGGTCAGCCGGCCGTAGCCCCGGGGATGGGACTCGTCGCGCGGCTTCTTGCCCATCTTCTCAGCGATCAGCAGGAAGACCTCGTTGCCGGTGTCGGACCAGGAGTGCGCCGACTCGGCGAGCATGGAGGCCGAGCCGGTGGCGACGCCCGCGATCGTCTTCGCCACCGCCAGCAGGGCGTTGGCCACCAGCGCGATGATGACCGTGACCGTGGACTCCCCGCCCTTGGTCTGGTCGTCGGGGACGTCGACCGGCACCGGGCCGGCGTCGTCGTGGTTGGTCGTGTCCTGCGTCGTCACCCCAGAGTCCTACCCGGTCTTGGGTGACCCCACTCCCGACCGACCCTCCGGATCCGGACCGCCGCGTAACCTGCCGGGCAGGAGGAGCAGATGAGAGAGCACGTACGTCGGGCCGCGGTCGCCGGCCTCGTGGCACTGGCGCTGGGGGTGACCGCGGGGTGCAGCTCGACCACGGGCCCGGACGAGGGAGCCCGGGCCGAGCCCCCCACGCGGACGCGGACAGCCGCTGCCGTGCCGGTGCCCGGGTTCCACCGCTACGTGGCCCTCGGCGACTCCTACACCGCGGCGCCGCTCGTGCCGCACACGCAGCTGCACGACGGCTGCATGCGCTCCTCGGGCAACTACCCCTCACGGGTGGCCCGCGACCTGCCCGGCGCCAGGTTGGTCGACGTCAGCTGCAGTGGGGCGGACACCGGATCGATGATCTACACCCAGCAGATCGGTGACGCGCAGGTCCCCCCGCAGCTGCGGGCGGTCTCCCGCCACACCGACCTGGTCACGCTGAGCATCGGCGGCAACGACTTCGGCCTCTTCGGGACGCTGGTCGGCGCCTGCACCCAGCTGCGCGGCGCGGACCCGACAGGCTCGCCCTGCCACGACCGGCTCGGCCACCGGCTCCGTCGGGACCTGCCGAGGATCCGGAGTCACGTGGCGGCGGTGGTGGCCCGGATACGGCACCGGGCGCCACACGCGCGGGTGCTGGTCGTGGGCTACCCCCAGATCATCCCCGCCCACGGCAGCTGCCCGCGCCTGCTGCCGCTGGCGACCGGCGACTACCCGTGGGCCCGGCAGGTCAACGAGGGCCTCGTGCGGGCCGTCGCCCGCGGCGCCCGGAAGGCCGACGCGTACGTCAACGTCTTCCGGCACTCCCGCGGCCACGACATCTGCGCGGCGCACCCGTGGATCAACGGGCAGGTCACCGACCCGAACCGGGCACTGGCCTACCACCCGTTCGCGGTGGAGCAGGCCGCGGTCGCCCGGCTGGTGCTCGCCACCCTGAGACGTTGAGCTGGGCCTCCCGGGGCACCGAGTTGGGCCTCCCTGGGATCGAAGCGGGCTCAACACCCGGCCAGGCCCAGCTCAGCGGGCGTCGTGGACGAGCCTCCCCGCGACGAGGGTGGCCGCGACCGGCATGGTGCGCAGCTGCTGGGCCAGGGAGACCGTGGCCGAGGGGTCGGGGGCCGGGGCGAGGGGGTCGCGGTCGAGCAGCACCAGGTCGCCGGGGTGCCCGGGGGCGACCGTGCCCCAGCCGTCGGTGGAGGCGGCGAGGGCCTCGCGCGGGGTGAGCGCGTGCTCGGGGTGCCACGGGTCGCGCTCGTCGGCGCTGCGGTGGACCGCGGCGGCGATCGCCAGCCACGGGTCGAGCGGGGAGACCGGGGCGTCGGAGCCCATCGCGAGCTCCACGCCGTCGTCGAGCATCCAGCGGAACGCGAAGCACCGCTCGGAGCGCTCGCCCCAGATCCGTTCGGTCAGGTCCCGGTCGTCGAGCAGGTGGGCGGGCTGGATGCTGGCGCGGATGCCGAGCTCGGCCATCCGCCGCACGTCCTGGCGCCGGGCCATCTGGGCGTGCTCGATCGACCCGCGGGCGCCGGTCGCGGCGTACGCCTCGAGCGCCTCGGCCACCGCCGCGTCGCCGATCGCGTGCGTGGCCACCTCGAGGCCGCACGCGTGGGCCCGGGCCAGCAGCGCGCGCAGCTCGTCGCCGGACAGGTTGGGCTGGCCGGAGGGGTACTCCAGCCGGTGCGCGTCGGCGTACGGCTCGCAGCACCAGGCGGTGCGGG
Organism: uncultured Actinomycetota bacterium; assembly: GCA_963826155.1. GTDB lineage: Bacteria > Actinomycetota > Actinomycetes > Propionibacteriales > Nocardioidaceae > Nocardioides. Next base: position 3,590,644 of record CAWGVX010000002.1, read on the forward strand.
TGTTGAGCGAGCCGTCGCTGATGATCTTCAGCGGCCCCATCCGCAGCCGCTCGTCGCCGCCCGGCAGCACGTCCCCGGTGCGCAGCCCGGCGGCGATCACGTCCTCGAGGCTCTCGGCGTAGCTCGCCATCCGGATCCGCAGCAGGTCCGCACCGTCCGCCCAGCGCGCGGCCCACTCCTCGGCGCCGCCGCTGAACTCGAAGTCGACGATGCCGACGATGCCCTGCGAGGCCGCGTGCTCGAGGGTGCGCCGGTAGGCCTCGGGCGAGGTGCCGTCGTCGCCGACCAGCGTGGAGAGCCGGGCGTACGCCGCGAACCACTCCGCCTCGCGCACCACCGAGTCCCGCACCGGCAGCGCGAGGTGGAGCAGCGCGATCGTGTTCAGCCAGGCGTGGTGCCCGTCGCCGCTGATCAGCACCACCGGGGTGTCCCCGGAGACGGCGTCGAGCTCGGAGACCGTGACGTCGCGGTCCCAGCCGCCCGAGCGGTGCCCCCAGCCGATCACCGGATGGTCGGGCCACTCGGCGATCCGCTCGGCGACCATCCGGGTGGCGTCCTCCGGCGACCGGGCGGTCGCCAGGTCCAGCCGCTGCGAGGCCAGCGTCCACTGGCCGAGGTGCACGTGCTGGTCCCACAGGCCGGGCGCCAGCCAGCGGCCCGCCGCGTCGGACTCCTCGACCCCGGCCGGCCGCCCCAGGCCCTGGCCGACGGCGGTCACGGTCCCGTCCTCGACCAGGACGTCGACCGGGCGGTCCGCTGCCCGCTCGCCGGGCGCGAGCGGGACCGGGCGGGCGTTGCGGATCAGGTGGCTGCTCACGTTGCGCACGCTAACGCCGCACCCCTCGAGACAGCGTCGAGGGGTGGCCGGAGGCTACGGTGGGCCCATGGGGATGCGGGGACTCGCGGTCGCGCTCGCCCTCGCGGTCCTCGGGGGCGTGGGCGGCTACGCCGTCGGACACCTGCAGCGCCACGAGCCGGTCGCGATCGCGGCGACGCCGGTGCCCGCCCACAAGCCGTCGATCCCGGTGGACCCGGAGCGGCCGTTCTCGAGCTACATCGACTACCCGGCCCTCGAGCCGGGGCTGGACTACAAGCGGCACACGCTCGGCGACCCGCCGTACGCCTGGACCTACCGGGCGCCGGTCGGCTGGGACCCCACCCAGGAGTACATCGACGAGATCCGCTGGCGGCCCGCCGGCGAACCCCTCGTGGGCGGCTACAGCCTCCGGGTCAAGCTGATCTCCGAGAACAAGACCCCCGAGCAGATGGTGGCGCAGAAGCTGGCGGCCGTGCAGGGCGGGTACGACGACGTCGAGGTCGTCGGCCGGACCCCGCACCTGCTCTCGTTCAGCTACCGAGACCCCACCACCAACACCCAGCGGTTCAACACCTTCCAGTGGTTCACGATCCCCGGGGAGACCGTCGCGAAGTTCGAGATGTCGGTCGTCGGCCGCGGGGTGGACCGCGCGGGCCTGGACGACCTCGAGGAGCAGGTGGCCAGCCGGGTCAGCAAGATCCAGTGACGGCTGCCGGGAGCCCCCACCGTCGCTAGATGCCCGAGGTGTCCACGCTGTCGAGGACCGCGTTGGCGGTGGCCCGGTGGGCGCTGCGGACCTGCACCCACAACAGCAGGTTCTCGGCGACCTGGACCACCCGCTCCACGGTGACGCCGCCGGGGCAGTCGCTGTAGACGACGGTCACCGACGAGCCGAGGTCGCCCTGGTCGTCGACCGGGGGCTGGGCGTGACCGCACTCGGGGTGCTGGGGCACCTGGCTGGGCAGCTTGGTGCCGGGCAGCACGCCGAGGAAGACCCCCTGCCCGCGGGCCCGGGGCCGGTTCCAGTCCCGTCGGGTGCCGACCGAGAGCGCCGCGTAGCGGACCCGGCTGGCGTCGGCGGCGGGTGGCAGCCAGCCCTCCCGCCCGACCGCCCGGCGCCAGGCGTCCGGCACGGTGACGCTGAGCTCGCCGCTGGCGTCGGTGAGGGTGACCTCGGCGTCGGTGCGCCGCTCCACGGCGTACCCCGCCCCGGTGCCGACCACCAGCGCGACCGTCGCGGCGACGGCGGTCAGCACCCGCCGGCCGCGGCGGCGGCGCGGCGGAGCCGGCTCTGGCAGCTCGCCGGAGTCCGGCCGGGCCGAGGGCGCGGCGCCGGGCTGGGTCAGGTGCGGGTCGCGCGGCAGCCACGGCGGCGCGCCGGCGGGGGTGGCGCCGTCGAAGGCGGCGCCCAGGGCGTCGACGAAGGCGGCGACGTCGGGCCAGCGGTCCTCGCGGTCGGGCGCCAGGCCGCGCGCGACGACCGCATCGACCTGCTCGGGGAACGTCCGCTCCGCGGTCGAGAGCCGGGGCGGCGGCCCCGGGTCGGCGGCGGCGGCCAGCGAGCCGTGCGCGTACGGCGGCCGCCCGGCCAGCAGCAGGTGGGCCAGCGCGGCCAGGGAGTACTGGTCGGCGCGGGCGTCCAGGCCCTCGCCCCGGGCCTGCTCGGGCGCGACGAACGACGGGGTGCCGGCGATCATGGTCAGCCGCGAGGAGACGTCGAGGGCCTTGCCCAGGCCCAGGTCGCCGACCATCGCGCGCACCTCGCCGGTGCGGACGGTCCGGAACAGCACGTTGGCCGGCTTCACGTCGCGGTGCAGGATGTCGCGCTGGTGCAGCTCCTGCAGGCCCGCCCCGACCTCGCGGACCACCGCCAGCGCGTGCTCGGGCGCCAGCCCCTCGATCTCGAGCCGGTCGGCCAGCGTGCCCTGGTCGGCGTAGGCCATCACCAGGTAGGGGCGGCCGTCGTCGAGCTCGCCGGCGTCGTAGACCGACACCACGTGCGGGGAGTCGACCTTGCGCAGGTAGCGGCCCTCCTCGAGGAACCGCCGGCGCACGTGGCCGTCGCCGGACCAGTTGTCGGCGAGCACCTTCACCGCCACCGGCGAGTCGAGCTGCTCGTCGTAGGCCAGCCACACCGTCGCGAAGCCACCGGAGCCGATGCGTCGGCGCACGGCGTAGCGACCGAGGCGGGAAGGCATGGGCACGCCTCGCATTATGGGGGCTGTCGGGGTCGACCCCGAGGAGCCCCCGGGGCGGGTCCCGGGGTCGGGACCCGCGTCCTCCCCGATGCGCACACCCCCTCCGGGGCGGGATCGTCGTCGTCATGATCACGATCGATGGACTCACCAGGCGGTACGGCGACTTCACCGCCGTCGACGACGTCAGCTTCACGGCACGACCCGGACGGGTCACCGGCTTCCTCGGCCCCAACGGCGCCGGGAAGTCCACGACCATGCGGATCCTGGTCGGGCTGACCCCGGCGGACTCGGGCGCCGCGACGGTCTGCGGGCGGCGGTACGCCGACCTGCCCAACCCCGGCCGCGAGGTCGGTGTGCTGCTCGACGCCTCGGCGCAGCACGCCGGCCGCACCGGCCGGGAGATCCTCGGCGTGGCCGCCCACACCATGGGCCTGCCGAAGCGCCGCGTCGAGGAGATGCTGGAGCTGGTCAGCCTGAGCCCCACGGAGTCGCGACGCCGGGTGCGGGACTACTCGCTGGGCATGCGCCAGCGGCTCGGCATCGCGACCGCGCTGCTCGGCGAGCCGGACGTGCTGGTGCTCGACGAGCCGGCGAACGGCCTCGACCCCGCGGGCATCCGCTGGATGCGGGACCTGCTCCGCGGCTTCGCCGACCGCGGCGGCACGGTGCTGCTCTCCTCGCACCTGCTGCACGAGATCGAGGTCGTCGCCGACGACCTGGTCGTCATCGGGCAGGGCCGGATCGTCGCCCAGGGCACCAAGGCCGAGCTGCTCGCCGGTGCCGGCACCCTGGTCCGCTCGGCCGCCCGGGCCGACCTGGCCCGGGCGCTGACCGGCTCGGGCATCACCCACACCGACCACGGCGAGGACGCGCTGCGCGCCGACGCCGACCCCGGGCTCGTCGGCAAGGTCGCCCTCGACGCCGGGATCGCGCTGCACGAGCTGCGTCCGGCCGACGGCGCCGGGCTCGAGGAGATGTTCCTCGAGCTCACCGCCGACACCCAACGAGAAGGAGCGGTCGCATGACCACCACGACCCTGACCCCCGAGACCCCCGACGCCCCCGGCTCCCCCGGCACTGTCGGCACTGCCGCGGCCACGCGCCCCCGGCGTACCCCGGCACCGATCCCGCTGTCCCGCCTGGTGGCCGTCGAGGCCCGCAAGAGCTTCGACACCAGGTCCGGCTTCTGGCTGATGGCCAGCATCGCGATCCTCGCGGTCATCGCCACCGCGGCGACGATCCTGTTCGCGCCCGCGGACCAGCTCGACTACGAGGCGTTCGCGTCCGCGATCGGCTTCCCGATGGCGGTCGTGCTGCCGATGGTGGCGGTGCTCTCGGTGGCCAGCGAGTGGAGCCAGCGCACCGGGCTCACGTCGTTCACCCTGGTCCCGCACCGGGGCCGGGTGATCACCGCCAAGCTGGCGGTCACCCTCGCCGTCGGCGTCGGGTCGATGCTGCTGGCGGCCGCCATCGGCGCGGTCGGCAACCTCGTCGGCCCCGCGCTCCGGGGCACCGACCCGGTCTGGAACATCGGCGCCACCGAGCTGGCCTACATCGTGCTCGGCAACGTGCTGGGCATGCTGGTCGGCTTCATGCTCGGCGTGCTGCTCCGCAACTCCGCCGCGGCGATCGTGGGCTACTTCGTCTACGGCTTCGTGCTGCCGCCGCTGTCGATGCTGCTGGCCGCCAACCAGCACTGGTTCGACCGGCTGCAGCCGTGGGTCGACTTCAACTTCGCGCAGGGCAACCTCTTCAACGACGCGATGGGCGCCGCGCAGTGGGCCCAGCTGGGCGTGACCGGGCTGGTCTGGCTGGCGATCCCGCTGGTGATCGGGCTGCGGGTGTTGCTGCGCGCCGAAGTGAAGTAGCCGTGACCCGACCGAGACCGAAGTAGGTGGTCCGGTCGGGTCCGCGTGGGTGAGGATGAGGCCATGCACGGGGACACGCAGCACGCACCGACCGCCGACGAGATCGACGAGCTCGCACGCCGGGCCCGCGACGGCGACCGGACCGCGCTGGAGGACCTGCTGGCGGCGGTGCGCCCGCGGACGCTCAACGTCTGCCGGGGCGTGCTGCCCTACTCCCCCGACGCCGAGGACGCCTGCCAGGAGGCGCTGATCAACGTCGCCAACAAGATCGGCAGCTGGAACGCCCGCGGCCGGTTCACCACCTGGCTGCACGTGGTCGCGCTGAACTCCGCCCGCACCACCTACCGCCGGCTGAAGAACCAGGCCGTCGCCAGCGACGTGCTGCCGCTGGAGAAGCCCGACCCGCGGACCACCAGCGTGATCGCCGGCACCCGGCTCGACCTGCTCGAGGCGATGGAGACCATCGAGAAGGACCACCCGCAGTTCGTCGAGCCGCTGATGCTGCGCGACGTCTACGGGCTCTCCTACGAGGAGATCGCCGAGCAGGTCGGCGCGCCGCTGGGCACCGTCAAGGCGCAGATCCACCACGGCCGCAAGCTGGCCCGGCCGCTGCTGCGGCCCCAGGACTGATGCGCCGATCGAGGCCGGCGCCGGGGGTGCCCGGCGCCCTGGCCGGGACGCTGGCCGGGACGCTGGCCGGCGTGCTGCTGCTCGGCGGGCTGACGGCGTGCACGTCGGGCTCCCCCGACGACTCCCCCGACACGCCGGCGGCGCGGCGCTCGGCCGGGTCAGCGGGGTCGGGCACGGCCCGGGTGCGGCCCGTGGCCTCGCAGGGCACGATGGCCACCGACGACCCGGCGCTGGACGCGGCGGTGAGCTCCCCGGTCGAGGACGACGTCTACCCCGAGGTGGGCGACCCGGGCGTCGACGCCCTGCACTACGGCCTGGACCTCTACTGGAGCCCCGCGGCCACCCGGCTGACGGCCACCGAGTCGCTGATCTTCCGCGCGACCGCCGACGCCCCGGACGTGCGGCTCGACCTCGGGGACGCGCTCGAGGTGCGCTCGGTGACGGTCGACGGCCGGAGCGCGTCGTACGACCACCCGGGCAAGGACCTCGTGGTGCACGTGCCGGTCACCAAGGACCAGCGCTACACGATGGTGCTGTCCTACGACGGGACGCCGCTGCCGGCCGCGGCGCCCACGACCCGGTCCGACTTCAGCACCGTCGGCTGGACCACCAACGCCGACGGGTCGGTGTGGACGATGCAGGAGCCCTACGGCGCCTACACGTGGTACGCCGTGAACGACCAGCCGTCGGACAAGGCGCTCTACGACTTCACGATCTCCACGACCTCGGGGATGACCGCCGTCGCCAACGGCACCCTGGAGTCGATGACCCGGCACGGGGCGACCACGGTCAGCCGCTGGCACCTCGACGAGCCCGCTTCGTCGTACCTCACCACGATCGCGATCGGCCGCTACGTGCCGTTCAAGGACCGATCCGCGAGCGGGGTGCCGGTCACCTACTGGGTGCCGGCGAACAACCCGCGGATCCACCGCGGGCTGACGGCGGCCGCCGACCAGCTCGGCTGGATCGAGAAGAGGCTCGGCCCCTACCCGTTCTCCTCGCTGGGCATCGTGCTGGTGAACTCCCAGAGCGGCATGGAGACCCAGACCATGCTCACGCTGGGCACCAGTGACTACACGACCTCGCCGGAGGTGATCGTCCACGAGATGGTCCACCAGTGGTACGGCGACGAGGTCACCCCGTCGTCGTGGACCGGGCTGTGGATGAGCGAGGGCATGGCGATGTACCTCCAGGGACTGTGGCAGTCCGAGCGCGGCCACACCCCGATGTCGGAGAGCCTGCACCGGTGGCGGGCCAGCGAGCCGGGGCTGGAGGAGCAGTTCGGGCCGCCGGCGCGCTACGACCCGGCGACGTTCGGCGAGAGCAACGCCTACTACGGGCCGGCGCTGATGTGGGACGCGCTGCGCCGCAGGCTGGGCGACCGGGAGTTCTGGTCGCTGGTCCGGGGCTGGCCGAAGGCCCACGAGGACGGCAACGCGTCCTACGACGACATCGTCTCGTGGTTCTCCCAGCACAGCGGGCAGGACCTCAGGCCGCTCTTCGACTCCTATCTGCTGCACCGGGGCGGCCGGTCCCGCCGCTGACCCGTCTGACCGGCTGTCCGCCGACAGCGGAAAGCCTTGCCCCGGGGCGGCGCCGCACAGTTGGGTAGCGCCATGAGGCTCCTGGTGCTGGGTGGATCGGTGTTCCTGTCGCGGGCGGTGGCGGAGGAGGCGCTGAGCCGCGGCCACGAGGTGACCTGCGCGTGCCGGGGCACGTCCGGGTCGGTGCCCGAGCGAGCCCGGCACGTCGCTGCGGACCGGTCGGCGGGGCTCCCCGACGAGCTCGACGACGCGTACGACGCCGTGGTCGACGTGGCCCGCCACCCGTCCTGGGTGCGCGCGGCGGTCGGGCGGTTCCCCAGCGCCCACTGGGTGTTCGTCTCGACGATCAACGTCTACGCCGACGACGCGACGCCCGGCGGCGGCCCCGGGACGCTCCCGCTGCGCGAGCCGGTCCACGAGGACGTCGACCTGCGCGAGGACCCCGAGGCCTACGGCCCGATGAAGGTGGCCTGCGAGCGGGCGGTGCGCGACGGCGCCGGCTCCGCCACCGTGGTCCGGCCCGGGCTGATCGTCGGCCCCGGCGACCCCTCGGGGCGGTTCGCCTACTGGCCGGCCCGGCTGGCCGACACCGCCGACCACCCGGAGGTGCTGGTGCCGGGGTCGGCCGACGACCCGGTGCAGGTCATCGACGTGCGCGACCTCGCCGCGTGGCTGGTCACGCTCGCCGAGCAGCGCCGCACCGGCACCTTCGACGGCACCGGCCAGCGCACCACCCGGGCGGCGTTCACCGACGCGGTCGCGGCCGCCGCCCGCGAGCTCGGCCGGCACGACCCGACCGCCACCACGTTCACCGCCGTGCCGCAGGAGCTCCTGCTCGCGCAGGAGGTGCAGCCGTGGACGGGCCCGCGGTCGGTGCCGGTCTGGCTGCCGCTGCCGGAGTACGCCGGGCTGATGGCCCACGACGTCACCGCGTCGTACGACGCCGGGCTGGTGACCCGCCCGCTCGCCGAGACCGCCCGCGACACGCTGCGGTGGCTGGACGCCGAGCCGGACGCCCCGGTCACCGGCTGGTCGCGCGAGGACGAGGAGACGGTGCTCGCCGCCTGGCACGCGCGCGCCTGAGCCGCCCCTTGGTGGACGAACGTTCCACCACAAGCCGCACCCCCGGGCGGGCCGCGACCGGTGGCCGGTCCGGCGCACTCCCACGAAGCGGAGCCCGCAGCGACGGCAACCTCTGACGTCCGCGGCGGCGCCCGCTGGCCACTAGCCTCGGGGAGGTGACGAACCGCCCGCGCCCCGCGCGCCTCTCGGCCCGCCAGCTGCTCGACCTGGTCCTCGACGAGGGGTCGTGGTCCTCGTGGGACACCCCGCCGGCCCGCCGCGGCGTCTCGGACGAGTACGCCGCCGAGCTGGCCGCGGCCGAGGCGAAGAGCGGCGTCGACGAGTCGGTGCTGACCGGCGAGGGCCTGATGCACGGGCGCCGGGTCGCGGTGCTGATGGGCGAGTTCGCGTTCCTCGCCGGCTCGATCGGCCGCGACGCCGCCGACCGCCTGGTCGCCGCGATCGAGCGGGCCACCCGGGAGGGCCTGCCGCTGCTCGCGGGCCCGGTCAGCGGTGGCACCCGGATGCAGGAGGGCACCCCGGCGTTCGTCCAGATGGTCCGGATCTCCCAGGCGGTCGCTGCGCACAAGGACGCCGGGCTGCCGTACCTCGTCTACCTGCGCCACCCCACCACCGGCGGGGTGATGGCGTCGTGGGGCTCGCTGGGCCACGTGACCGTCGCCGAGCCCGGGGCGCTGGTGGGGTTCCTCGGGCCGCGGGTCTACGAGGCGCTCTACGGCCGACCGTTCCCCGAGGACGTGCAGACCGCGGAGAACCTCTACACGCACGGGATCATCGACGCGGTCGTCGCGCCGGAGGAGATCGCCGGGATCCTCGACCGGGCGCTGACGATCCTGCTCGCGCCCCGGCACGGGATCCGGCCGGTGCCCGCGCCGGTGCCGCTCACCGAGCTGCCGGACGTGGAGACCTGGGACGCCGTCAGCCGGTCGCGGCGCGCGGACCGGCCCGGCGTACGTCGGCTGCTGCGCTACGCCGCCAGCGACGTCATCCCGCTCAACGGCACCGGCCAGGGCGAGCAGGACCCGGGCCTGCTGCTGGCGCTGGTGCGCTTCGGCGAGGCGCCGTGCGTGTTCCTCGGGCAGGACCGGCGCGGCCAGACCCCCGACCACCCGATGGGCCCGGAGGCGCTGCGCGAGGCCCGGCGCGGGATGCGGCTCGCCTCGGAGCTCGGGCTGCCGCTGGTGACCGTCATCGACACCCAGGGGGCGGCGCTGTCGCCGGCGGCGGAGAACGGCGGCCTGGCCGGCGAGATCGCCCGCTGCCTCTCGGACCTGGTCACCCTCGACGCGCCGACGCTGTGCCTGATGCTCGGTGAGGGCAACGGCGGCGGCGCGCTCGCGCTGCTGCCCGCGGACCGGGTGGTCGCCGCCCAGCACGCCTGGCTCTCCCCGCTCCCACCCGAGGGCGCCAGCGCGATCGTGCACCGCGACACCGCGCACGCCCCGGAGATGGCCCGCGCCCAGAAGGTGCGGGCCCTGGACCTCCGCGACCTCGGCATCGTGGACCGGATCGTCGTCGAGACCCCCGACGCGGCCGACGAGCCCGAGGAGTTCTGCCGCCGGGTCGGTGCGGTCCTCGAGCACGAGCTCGCCGCGCTGCTCGACGCCGGGCCCGGCTCGCCCGCCGACCGGGCCCGCCGCTACGCCTGACCCGGGGAGCACGCCGAGTCGGCGCTCGTTGACACTCCTGGCGTCAACCTGCGCCGACTCGGCGTGCTCGTCAGAACAGCAGGGCTGAGGCCGGGTCCTCGAGGATGCCGGCCACGTCGGCGAGGAAGCGCGAGCCCTTCTCGCCGTCGATGTGGCGGTGGTCGAAGGAGAGCGCCAGCGTGGTGAGCTGCCGGATCGCCAGCTCGTCCTCACCGTCGGCGCCGGTGACCACCCACGGCTGCTTGCGGACCGCGCCGAAGCACAGGATCGCCGACTCGCCGGGGTTGATGATCGGCGTGCCCGCGTCGACGCCGAAGACGCCGACGTTGGTGATCGTGAACGTGCCGCCGCTCATCTCCGCCGGCTGGGTCTTGCCGTCCCGCGCGGTGGCGGTGAGCTGGTTGAGCGCCTGCCCGAGCTCCAGCAGGGACATCGAGTCGGCGTCCTTGACGTTCGGGACGACCAGCCCGCGCGGGGTGGCCGCGGCGATGCCGAGGTTGACGTAGTGCTTGTGCACGACCTCCTGGGCGGCCTCGTCCCAGAACGAGTTGATCTCCGGCGTCCGCCTCATCGCCAGCATCACCGCACGCGAGAGCACCAGCAGCGGCGAGACCCTGACGTCGCGGAACTCCCGGCGCGCCTTGATCCGCTCGACGAACTCCATCGTGCGGGTGACGTCGACGGTGACCCACTCGGTGACGTGCGGGGCGGTGAAGGCCGACTGGCTCATCGCCTGGGCCATCATCTTGCGCACGCCCTTGATCGGCTCGCGGGTCTCGCGTTCGCCGGTGCCGCGGACGTAGGAGCCGGTCGCCGGGGCGGCCGCCTCGTAGGACGTGCCTGCGGACGCCGCCTGCTCCACGTCGGCCCGCGTGACGGTGCCGTTCGGCCCGGTCGGGGTGAGCGTGGCGAGGTCGACCCCGAGGTCCTTGGCCAGCTTGCGCACCGGCGGCTTGGCCAGGGCGCGCGTCTCGGACGGCGAGGTGGCCCGCTCGGGCACCAGCGCGTGCGCCTTCTCCGCGGGCTCGGCGGCCCGGGCCGAGGTCGCCGGCACGGCCGGCTCGTCGGACTCCTGCACCTCGCCGGACTCGGCGCCGCCGGGCGCGAACGCGCCCTGCACCTGCATCTGGGTCGCGGCGCCCGCCTCGGTGGACGGCGACGCGGCGCCCTTGCGGGCCCGCCGCTTGGCGACGACCTCGCGGGGGCCGTAGCCGACCAGGGTCGGGTTGCCCTCCGGCGGCACGTTGGTGTCGATCGGCACGTGCGCCTCGTGGGCGTCGGGCGCCTTCACCGCCGGCGCCTCGGCCGCGGCCTCGGCGGCGTCGCCGACCGCGATGATCGGGGTGCCGACGGGGACCGTCTCGCCCTCGGGCACCAGCAGCGCGGTGACGGTGCCGGCGTAGGGCGAGGGCAGCTCGACCAGCGACTTCGCGGTCTCGATCTCGACCACGATGTCGTTGATCGCGATCGTGTCGCCGACCTTGACCTTCCACGACACGATCTCGGCCTCGGTGAGGCCCTCACCGACGTCGGGCAGCTTGAACTCAGGCATGGGACTCCTGTCCGGTCAGAAGGCGAGGGAGCGGTCGACGGCGTCGAGCACCCGGTCGAGGTCGGGGAGGAAGTCCTCCTCGATCCGCGAGGCGGGGTACGGCGTGTCGAAGCCGCCGACGCGCAGCACGGGGGCCTCCAGGGAGTAGAAGCACTCCTCGGTGACCCGGGCCGCGACCTCCGCGCCCATGCCGAGGTTGACGTGCGCCTCGTGGGTGACGATCGCCCGGCCGGTGCGCCGCACCGACTCGAGCACCGGGCCCATGTCCAGCGGCGAGAGCGTGCGCAGGTCGATGACCTCGAGCGACCTGCCCTCCCCGGCGGCGGCCTCGGCGGCGGACAGCGCGATCTTCACCATCGGCCCGTAGGCGATCACGGTGGCGTCGGTGCCCTGCCGGACCACCCGGGAGCTGAACAGCGGCTCGGGGGTGGCGGTGTCGTCGAGCTCGGCCTTGTCGGCGTGGTACTGCCGCTTGGGCTCGAGGAAGATGACCGGGTCGTCGCAGGCGATGGCCTGCTGGATCATCCAGTAGCCGTCGACCGGGTTGGAGCAGGAGACCACCTTCAGCCCCGGGGTGTGCGCGAACTGCGCCTCCGGCGACTCGCTGTGGTGCTCGACCGCGCCGATGCCGCCGCCGAACGGGATGCGGATGACCATCGGCATCTTCGAGCGGCCCTGGCTGCGGAAGTGCATCTTCGCGACCTGGCAGACGATCTGGTCGTACGCCGGGTAGACGAACCCGTCGAACTGGATCTCCACGACCGGCCGGTAGCCGCGCAGGGCCAGGCCGACGGCGGTGCCGACGATGCCGGACTCCGCGAGCGGCGAGTCGATGACCCGGTCCTCGCCGAAGTCCTTCTGCAGGCCGTCGGTGATGCGGAAGACGCCGCCGAGCTTGCCGACGTCCTCGCCCATGACGAGGACCTTCGGGTCGTCCTCCATCGCCTTGCGCAGGCCCATGTTCAGGCCCTTGGCGAGCGTGATCTTCGAGCTCATCAGTGCGCCCCCTCGAAGCTGTCGAGGTACGCCGCGAAGCCGTCCCGCTCGGCGGCGAGCTCGTCGGTCATCTCGGCGTACACGTGGTCGAACATGCTCAGCGGCGACGGGTCGGGCAGCGCCCGGCAGCCCTCGCGCAGGTGGTGGCCGAGGTCGTCGGCCTCGGCCTGGACGGTCGCGAAGAAGTCGTCCTCGGCCAGCCCGTTGCGCTTGAGGTAGGCCTCGACGCGGGCGATCGGGTCCTTGAGCTTCCAGTGCTCCACGTCGTCGGAGAGCCGGTAGCGGGTCGGGTCGTCGGTGGTGGTGTGCGCACCCATCCGGTAGGTGTAGGCCTCCACGAACGTGGGGCCCTGGCCCTCCCGGGCCCGCTGCAGCGCGGCCTGGGTGACGGCGTACGTCGCGAGCACGTCGTTGCCGTCGACGCGGATACCGGGGAAGCCGAAGCCAAGCGCCCGCTGGTAGAGCGGGATCCGGCTCTGGCGCTCGATCGGCTCGGAGATCGCCCACTGGTTGTTCTGGCAGAAGAACACGACCGGGGCGTTGTAGGAGGCGGCGAAGATGAACGCCTCGTTGACGTCGCCCTGCGAGGAGGCACCGTCGCCGAAGTGCGCGATCACCGCGCCGTCGCGATCGGGGTCGCCGGTGCCGACGATGCCGTCGCGCTGCATGCCCATCGCGTAGCCGGTGGCGTGCAGGCACTGGGCGCCGATCACGATGGTGTAGAGCCCGAAGTTGTTGTCGTTGGGGTTCCAGCCGCCGTGGTCGACACCGCGGAACAGGCCCAGCAGGTTCAGCGGGTCGACGCCGCGGCAGTAGGCCACGCCGTGCTCGCGGTAGGTCGGGAAGACGTAGTCCTGCGGGCGCAGCGCGCGGCCGGCGCCGATCTGCGCGGCCTCCTGGCCGAGCAGCTGGGCCCAGATGCCCAGCTCGCCGTGGCGCTGCAGCGCGGTCGCCTCGGTGTCGATGCGCCGGGTCAGGACCATGTCGCGGTAGAAGCCGCGGATCGCCTCGTCCTCGGGGACGTCGCCGGAGTCGAAGCGGAAATCGGGGTGCTCGACGCGCTCCCCCTCGGGGGTCAGGAGCTGGACGAGCTCGGGGCCGCCGTCGCTCTGGGAGGGTCCGAAGACCTCCGCCAGGTCGGGGCCGAAGCCTGGGCTTCCGGACTGCTGGGTCACGTGCACTCCTTCGTGGTCGTCGGCGGCGCGGGGTCTCCGCAGGCCGAACGGCGGGTCCGACCGGCGGCGCGGGGGTGGTGCGCTGTGATCGGGGCCACAACGGGCTGCCCACAACTTACCGGTGGCTCCCCGCGGCCCGCCAATCCGCCGGGCCGCTCGGCTCGGCGGCAACCGGGCCGCGCCTGGATTGAGGCACATGGCCCGACCGGCGCACCAGGGGCGCCACCTTCGGGATGGACATGAAGATGTTCGGGCTGCCGTGCAAGATCCGGAACCGGGTCGTGGAGCTCGAGGAGGACCGGCGGATCGCGTGGCGGCACTTCGGCGGGCACCGCTGGCGCTACGAGCTCACCCCCGTCGACGGCGGGACGCGGGTCACCGAGACCTTCGACTACTCCCGCTACAACCGGTTCTGGGCCACGGGCATCGAGGTCACCGGCTTCCCCGAGCGCAACCGGCGGGGCATCGACGAGACGCTGGTGCGGCTCAGGGCCGCCTCCGAGGCCGACGCCGGATGAGCATCCGCGAGGGCAGCCAGGTCAGCTGGTCGTGGGGCACCGGCACCGCCGCCGGCAGGGTCACCGAGATCCACCGGTCGAGGGTCACCCGGACCAGCCAGGGCCAGCAGATCACCCGCAACGGCTCCGCGGACGACCCGGCCCACGTCATCGAGCAGGAGGACCGCGCGACCGCGCTCAAGCTGCGCAGCGAGGTGGAGCGGGGGTAGGCGCAGGCAGGGCGGGGCGGGTCCGGCCGGCCCGCTCAGGGCCGCCAGTCCGCCGGCGGGTCCTCGCCGGTCCGGCCGTCCACGGCCTCGCGGAGCAGGTCGGCGTGGCCGGTGTGGCGGCCGTACTCCTCGACCAGGTCGAACAGCACCCGCCGCAGGCTCGGGTGCCGGCCGTCGGGCCAGGAGAGGTCGACGGGCCGATCCAGGCCGCCGTCCGCGAGGGCGGCCTCGAGCCGCGCCCGGGAGCGGGCCACCGCGCCGTCCCACAGCGCGTAGAGCTGCTCGGGCGAGTCGGACCCGGCCGAGGTCCACTCCCAGTCGGGGTCCGCGTCCCAGTCGACGCCGTCCCAGGGCGCGCCGGGCGACTCGCCGGCGAGCTTCAGGGTGAAGTAGTAGTCCTCGACGAACGCCAGGTGCTTGAGCAGCCCGCCCAGCGTCATCGACGAGGCGCCGATCCGGGCACGCAGCCCGGCCACGTCGAGGTCGGCGGCCTTCCAACGGAACGTGGCGCGCTGCCGGTCGAGGGCGGCGACGAGGTGCTCGACCTCGGATCCGGCGACGGGTGGCTCCCACGGAGGGGTCTCGATGAGCGTCATACCCCCCACGGTAGGACACCAACCGGACGGATCGCTTCCGGTTGACGTGGCAGGCTGAGGCCATGGACGAGACCAACCCGACCGCCCGCGCGCTGGTCTGCCTCGAGCTGCTCCAGGGCAGCCCCGGCATCACCGCGGAGCGGCTCGGCCGGCGGCTCGGGGTCTCCGACCGTGCCGCCCGCCGGTACGTCGCCGTGCTGCGCGAGGCGGGCGTCCCGGTGGAGTCCGAGCGCGGCCGGTACGGCGGCTACCGCCTCGGCCGCGGCCACCGGGTGCCGCCGCTGATGTTCACCACGACCGAGGCGCTGGCGCTCGTGATGGCCGTGCTCGAGGGCGACCACGCGGCCGGCGACCCCACCACGCCGGTGGGCAGCGCGCTGGCCAAGATCGTCCGGGCCCTGCCGGCACCCGTGGCCGGCCCCGCCGACGCGCTGCGCACCCTGCGCGCCGGGCGCCGCGCCCACGAGTCCACCAGCCCCGACCCCGCGACCGCGGTGCGGCTCACCGAGGCATGCGGTGCCGCGCGGCGGCTCCGCGTCGACTACCGCACCGGCTCGGGCCGCGAGGTGGCGATGGAGGTGGACCCCTGGGCGGTGGTCACCCGGCACGGCCGGTGGTACCTCCTCTGCTGGTCCCACGACAGGGGGGAGCGGCGGGTGCTGCGGGTCGACCGGGTGCTCGCGGTCGAGGCGCTCGAGGAGACCTTCGCCCCGCCCGCGGACCTCGACGCCCTGCAGGTCGTCGAGGACCACCTCGCCGACGGCTGGACCCACCGGGTCGAGGTCGTGGTCGACGCGCCGGCCGAGGACGTGCGCTGCTGGCTCCCCCGCAGCCTCGGCCGGGTCGAGCCGCTCGACGAGCGCCGCTCCCGGCTGGTCGGCTCCACCGACGAGCCGGCGTGGTACGCCCACCAGCTCGGCGCGCTGCGTGCGTCGTTCCGCATCCTCGGACCGCCCGAGGTGCAGGCGGCCGCGCGCCTGGTCGGGCGCAACCTCGCGCGGGCCGCCGGCAGGACACCCCGGCCGGCACCCGACCCGTCGAGCTGACGGCGGGCCGAGCGGGCCGGTCCGGGCCGGTCCGGGCGCATGCACTCCGGCTGCGGGGTACCGGGAGTGCGTGGAACCCATACCCGAGACGCTCGCCGCCGCCGACGAGCTCGACCCGGTCGCCGACGACGCCCTGCTCGTGGAACGGCTCACCGCGACCGCCGAGCGCGTCAAGGACCTGGTGCCGGACCTCGTCGGCGTCAGCCTGGCCTCGCCCCGCGAGGGCATCACGATGACGCTGGAGGCCAGCGAGGCGGAGGTGGCCGTGCTGGACGCCATCCAGTACGTCGTGGGTGGGCCCAGCGTCGAGGTGCTGCACCGCGAGGCGCCCCTCGAGTACCGCCCCGACGCCCCGCTGGAGGAGGAGCGCTGGCACTTGTTCGCCCTCGCCGCCGCGAGCGCCACGGTGCGCAGCACCCTGACCCTGCCGGTGGTCGACGCCGAGGGCGGTGTCGTCGGCAGCGTGAACCTGTACGCCGCGTCCCGGCGCGCCTTCGAGGGCCTCCACGCGGAGCTCGCGGAGCTGTTCGACGCGTGGGCGCCCGGCGCCGTGACCAACGCCGACCTCTCCTTCAGCACCCGGCTGGAGGCCCAGCAGGCACCGCAGCGGCTCCGGGACCGGGCCCGGGTGGAGACCGCCGTCGGGCTGCTGGCCGCCGAGACCGGTGCCGACGTCTCGGACGCGCGGCTCCGGCTGGAACAGGCCGCCGCCCGCGCCGACGTACCCCTGCGCGAGCTGGCCGAGGCCGTGCTCGCGACGAGGATCAGGACGAGGAACAGCCGGTGAGGCCGCTGCGGGTCGCGCTGTCCAACGACTACGAGGTGGTCCTGCGCGGGCTCGCGGCGATGCTGGCCGACCACCACGACCGGGTCGAGGTCGTCGAGGTGACCACGTCGCCGCGGGTGTCGGAGGAGGTGGACGTGATCCTCTACGACACCTTCGGGCGCCTCCCGGTCGGCGACGAGAGGCTCGCGGCCGCGCTGGAGGCCAACCGCGCCGCGGTGGTGGTGTTCAGCTGGGAGGACTACCCCCAGTCCGTCGCGCGGGAGAACGGCGCCGCCGGCTACGTGCACAAGGGCGCGAGCGCCGAGCAGCTCGTCGAGGCGCTGCTCTCCCTCCACGAGCGCCGGGCCGCCCCCGTCGTCGCGGCCGATCGGCCGGACGTCGGGGAGCCGGCCGAGAGCCGGTGGCCCGGGCAGGAGCACGGCCTGAGCGCCCGGGAGGCCGAGATGCTCGGCTTCATCGCGCACGGGCTGAGCAACAAGGAGATCGCCGAGCGCTGCTTCCTGGGGCTGAACACGGTGAAGACCCACATCCGCAGCGCCTACGGCAAGATCGGCGTCACCCGCCGGGCCCAGGCCGTGGTCTGGGCCCTGCAGCACGGCTTCGGACGCTGAGGCTCACGCCGAGGCTCACGCCGCCGGGCCGAGCCGCTCGCGCCCGTGCGGGGTGGTCCACACCGAGGGGTCCGGCCCCTTCGGAACGATCCCCGACGGGTTCAGGTCGCTCTGCACGACGTAGTAGTGGGCCTTGATCTGCTCGAAGTCCACCGTCTCGCCGAAGCCGCGGGTCTGGAACAGGTCGCGGGCGTAGCCCCACAGCGCGGGCATCTCGCTCAGCTTGTTGCGGTTGCACTTGAAGTGGCTGTGGTAGACCGCGTCGAAGCGGGCCAGCGTCGTGAACAGGCGTACGTCGGCCTCGGTGAGCCGGTCGCCCATCAGGTAGCGCCGGTCGGTGAGCCGCTCCTCGAGCCAGTCCATCGCCGCCCACAGCCGGTCGTAGCCGCGCTCGTAGGCGGCCTGCGAGCCGGCGAACCCGCACCGGTAGACGCCGTTGTTGACGTCGGTGAAGACCCGGTCCATGACGTCCTCCATCTCCTCGCGGAGGTCCTCGGGCCACAGGTCGGGTGCGTCGGGGCGGTGGTGGTCGCGCCACTCGAAGAAGAGGTCGTGGGTGATCCACGGGAAGTCGTTGGTGACGACCTGGCCCGACGCCACCTCCACCATCGCCGGCACGGTGATGCCGCGCGGGTAGCCCGGGTAGCGGGCCTCGTAGGCCTCGCGCAGCTCGTGGATGCCCAGCACCGGGTCCACCCCGCCGGGGTCGAGGTCGAAGTTCCAGCTGGCCCGGCCGTGCGTGGGCGCGGGCAGGCCGATCGAGATGACGTCCTCCAGGCCGAGCAGCGACCGCACGATGATCGACCGGTTGGCCCATGGGCAGGCCTTGGCGGCGACCAGCCGGTAGCGGCCGGGCTCGGCGGGCCACAGCTCGCCCTCGACGGGGCCGTGCTCGGGCTTGCGGGCCTCGAGGGTGATCCGGTCCGGGATGTAGCTCATGTCCCGGTCGAACTCCTCGCCCGCGCTGATGAAGGTCGGCTTCTCCTCGCTCATGTCCCTCTCGTACCCCGCCGGGGGACGTCCGACTCTGTGAGGTTGCTCCGGCGCCGGGATGGGGTCGGCCCATGAGCACCGCACCCGGCCCGCCGCCCCCCGGCCCACTGTCCCTGGCCCGCGCCTTCACCGTCGTCTCCGGCGGCCCGCTCCTGCTGGCCGCGGCCGCGCTGGCCGCGCCGGTCGCCGCCGTACGCCGCTGGCCGGACCGGGCCCGCTCGGCGCCGGCCCGGCGTACGGCGTGGACCGCGACCGCGGCCGCCCTGGCGCTGCCGTGGGCCTACGCCGGCCTGGTCCGGCCCTGGCTGCAGCACTGGGGCAGCACGCCGGCGGAGCGGGCCAGCCGCTACCCCGGCGACGCCGACCGACCGCCGCTGAGCGTCACGACCCGCGCGGTGACCGTGGACGCGCCCGCCCGGGAGGTCTGGCGCTGGCTGGTGCAGATCGGCCAGGACAAGGCCGGCTTCTACTCCTACGACTGGCTGGAGAACCTCGCCGGCTGCCGCCTGCACACCGCGACCCGGGTGCACCCCGAGTGGCAGGACGCGTGCGCCGGCGACCCGCTGACGCTCTTCCCCGGGGTCGCGACCCGCCTCACCGACGTGGACCCGCCGCACGCCCTGGTCATCGAGGGCTGGGGCGCCTACCTCGTGCAGCCCGACGGCGACGGGTCCTGCCGGCTGCTCGCGCGCTCCCACGTGGACCGCGAGCCGCGGGCGCTGGCCTACTACCTGGGGCTGGAGCTGCCGCACGCCCTGATGGAGCGCCGGATGCTGCTGGGCATCAAGGCGCACGCGGAGGCGGCCGCCACGCGTCTCTAGACCAGTCCGCAAAGAACTCTTTGCAAACAGTTCTTTGCGGTTTATCGTGGGAGCCGTGGACCTCACCTCGATCACCCCGACGCCCAGCCAGCTCAAGGCGCTGACCCACCCGGTGCGGCTGCGGATGCTCGGGCGGCTGCGGCAGGAGGGCCCGGCCACGGCCACCGCGCTGGCCCGCGAGCTCGGCCTGAACAGCGGCGCCACGTCCTACCACCTGCGCCAGCTGGCCCAGCACGGCTTCGTGGTCGAGGACGCCGAGCGCGGCAACGGCCGGGACCGGTGGTGGAAGGCCGCCCACCAGTCCACGCGGGTCGAGCGGACCGGCCTCGACGAGTCGGGGCGGGAGGCCGTCGACGCCTTCCAGCAGGCGGTCGCCATCGAGCACACCGCCTGGCTGCAGCGGGCGATGGAGGAGCGGGGCCGGCTGCCGGAGGCCTGGCGCGACGCCTCGACGCTCAGCGACTTCGGGCTGCGGCTCACGCCCCGCCGGACCGAGGAGCTCATCGCAGCGCTCTTCGCCCTGGTGCGGTCGTGGGAGGAGTCCGGCGAGGACGACGAGGCCGCAGAGGAGGTCGCCGACGTGGCGCTGGTCATCCACGCGTTCCCGCGCCCCGGCACCCTCACCGCCGAAGCCGGGACCACCACGGAGGCCGGGACCACCACCGAAGGAGAGCGTCGATGAGCACCCGCAAACCCCTCTACGGCTTCCTCACCGCCCAGGGCGTCTCGCTCGTGGGCACCCGGGTCTCGATGATCGCGCTGCCGTGGTTCGTGCTGACCACGACCGGCAGCGCGACCGAGACCGGCCTCGTGGCGTTCGCGGAGATGACGCCGATGGTCGTGCTCAAGGTGCTCGGCGGCCCGGTGATCGACCGGATCGGCCCGCGCCGGGTCAGCATCGGCTGCGACGTCGCCAGCATGCTCGCGGTGGGCGCGATCCCCGCGCTGTACGCCGTCGGGCAGCTCACCCTGCCACTCTTCCTGCTCCTCGTGGCGCTCGCCGGCGCCCTGCGCGGCCCCGGCGACGGCGCGAAGAGCGCCCTGGTCCCGATCCTGGTCGATGAGGCCGGCGTGCCGATGGAGCGGGCCACCGGGCTCTCGGCGACCGTCGAGCGCACGGCCTCGATGCTCGGCGCCGCGTTCGCCGGCGGCCTGGTCGCGCTGATCGGGCCGGCCAACGCGCTGGTCGTCGACGCGGTCAGCTTCGGGCTCTCCGCCGCGATCCTCGCCTGGGCCACCCGGGCGACGGTCCGGCGACCGGCCCCCGCCGTACCCGCCGAGGGGGAGGAGCCGGCGCCCACGCCGGCCCGCTACCTGGCCCAGCTGCACGAGGGCTGGCGCTTCCTGCGCGGCGACCGGGTGCTGATGGGCATCGCGGTGATGGTGGCGCTGACCAACCTGCTCGACGTCGCCTACGCCACGCTGCTGGTGCCGGTGTGGGCGCGGGAGAGCGGCGGCGGCGCCGGCGCGATCGGCCTGCTCTTCGCGGTCTTCAGCGGCGCGTCGGTGGGCGGGGCGTTGATGGCCGCCGCCTGGGGCCCGCGGCTGCCGCGCTTCCGGACCTACCTGCTGGCCTTCCTGGTGGGCGGGGCGCCGCGCTTCCTCGTGCTCGTGCACGGCTCACCGCTGTGGGCGGTGCTCGCCGTCGCCGTGGTCGCCGGCCTCACCGGCGGCTTCATCAACCCCGTGCTGGGCGCGGTCATCTTCGAGCGGATCCCGCAGGCGCTGATGGGCCGGGTGACCTCGCTGACCACGGCGATGTGCTTCGCGCTGATGCCGTTCGGCGGCCTGCTCGGCGGCGCACTGGTGGGCACCTGGGGCCTCACCGTCGCGCTCGTGACCTGCGGCGCGGCGTACTTCGCGGTCACCATGCTGCCCGCCCTCGACCCGCGCTGGCGCGAGATGGACCGGCGGCCGACGGCCCCGGTGGAGTCAGCGCCTGCAGGAATCACCGGCTGAGGAGGCGACGCCCGCTGCAGGTTTCACCCGCACCCGTCCGCCCAGCTCAGTGCGGGAAGTCCTGCGCCAGCTTGAGCAGCCGGTCGTTGGCCTCGTCCTCGCCGATCGAGACCCGGACCCCCTCGCCGGCGAACGGGCGGACCACGATGCCGAGCTCGTCGGCGGCGGCCGCGAAGTCCAGGGTCCGCTCGCCGAGGTCGAACCACACGAAGTTGCCCTGCGCCTCCGGCACGTCCCAGCCGGCGGCGCGCAGGCCCTCGACCACCCGGGTGCGCTCGGCGACCAGCGCCTCGACGCGCTCGAGCAGCTCGGCCTCACGCTCCAGCGAGGCGATCGCCGCGGCCTGCGCCACGGTCGAGACGCCGAACGGCAGCGAGACCGCCCGCAGCGCCGCCGCGATCGGCTCCGGCGCCACGGCGTACCCGACCCGGAAGCCGGCCAGCCCGTAGGCCTTGGAGAAGGTGCGGGTGAGCACGACGTTGCGGTGGCGGCGGTACGTCGCGAGCCCGTCGACCGGGTCGGCCATCCGGACGAACTCCAGGTAGGCCTCGTCGACCACGACCAGCACCCGCGGCGGCACCTTGGCGAGGAACGCGTCGAGCTCGGCCTGGGTGACCGCCGGGCCGGTGGGGTTGTTGGGCGTGCAGACCAGCACGATCCGGGTGCGGTCGGTGATCGCCTCGGCCATCGCGTCGAGGTCGTGACGGCCGTCGGCGAGCACCGGCACCTTCACCGAGGTGGCGGCCGCCGCGGTGACCGCGATCGGGTAGGCCTCGAACGAGCGCCACGCGTAGACGACCTCGTCGCCGGGCTCGCAGAAGGCCTGCACGAGCTGGTAGATCAGCCCCACCGAGCCGGTGGCCAGCGACAGGTCGCCGACCGGCACGCCGAGCCGGTCCGCGAGGGCCTGGTAGAGCGCGACCGCCCCCATGTCGGGGTAGCGGTTCATCGACGCCACGGCCTCCTGCACGGCCTCGACCACGCCGGGCAGCGGCGGGTAGGGGTTCTCGTTCGAGGAGAGCTTGTAGGACACCATCCCCGGGCGGACCGTCGGCGGCTTCCCTGCGACGTACGGCGGGATCGCGCCGATGTTCGGGCGGGGAGTCGGGGTCTGCTCGGTGCTCATGCGCAGCAGGTTAGTGGGCCCGGTCACCGGCCGGGACCACCAGCGGGCGCACCAGCGGGCGCAGCGGCGGGCTCACCAGCGGCGAGGCCGGGCGCGCCAGGGCCGCAGCACCAGCGCGAGCACCAGGCCGGCGGCGACGCCGAGGGCCGCCCCGGTGACGTTGTCGACGACGTCGGTGACGTCGCAGGCCCGGTCGAGGCGGGCCAGCACGAGCTGGGTGAACTCGATCCCGGCGGAGTAGGCCGCGAGCATCACCAGGCCCACGGGCACCAGCCAGCGGGCCGCCCGCCACCGGGCGGCGGCGACCACGAGCAGCGCCCCGGACGGCACGAACAGCGCGGTGTTGAGCACCCGCTGGCCGCTGGCGAAGATCCAGAAGCCGTCGGGGGCCGGGCCACCGATGTCCCACGAGCAGGTCGGCTGGCGCTGGTCGGCGTACACGATGCCGGGAGCGCCGTTGGCCGGCACCAGCGTCACGCACGCGATGACCACCAGCGACCAGAGGAAGCCGGCGATCGCGAAGGCCGTGACCGGCCCCAGCCGTCGTTTCAGCGCCAGCGCCAGCAGCAGGAACAGCACCCCGGACAGGGCGATGCCGAGCAGCATCACGCCCACGCCACCGACCGGAACCACGACCGGGAGGTTAGCCCCTGCCTTTGAACGTGGCCTCCCCGTGCACCGAGCTGCGCTTCCCGCGCGGCGGGCCAACTCGACACACCGGCAGGCCCAACTCAACACACCGGCAGGCCCAACTCGACACACCGGCGGGCCCAGCTCGACGTGCGGCTCTAGGGTGAGTCCCGTGCGTTTCCTCTCCTGGTTGATCAGCACCGCCGTGGCGCTGGCCGTCGCGGCCTGGCTCTTCGAGGGCATCTGGTTCGCGCCGCGGCACGGCGAGCTGTCGGCGAAGGTGGTGCCGCTGCTGGTGGTGGCGGTCATCCTCGGCGCGGTCAGCTCGTTCGTGAAGCCGGTGCTGCAGATCCTGTCGATCCCGTTCATCATCCTCACGCTCGGGCTGTTCCTGCTCGTGATCAACGCCGCGATGCTGGGGCTGACCGCGTGGCTGGCCGGGGCGCTGGGCATCGGCTTCCACGTCGACGGCTTCTGGGCCGCGCTCGGCGGGGCGGTCGTGATCACGGTCGTCGGCTGGGTGATGGACGGCCTGATCGGCGCGGACCGGTGAGCGCGTGAGCCCCGGGCTGCCCGAGCTGCCCGGGCTGCCCGGGCTGCCCGACCTGCCGCCGCCCGGCACGCCCGGGGAGTACCGGCTCACCGTGGTCTGCCTGGGCAACATCTGCCGCTCGCCGATGGCCCACGTGGTGCTGGCCGAGCGGGTCGCCGAGGCCGGCCTGGCCGACCGGGTGAGGCTCACCAGCTCCGGCACCGGCGGCTGGCACGTCGGCAACCGGATGGACGACCGGGCCGCTGCGACGCTCACCCACGCGGGGTACGACGCGAGCCGGCACCGGGCCCGGCAGTTCGACCCGGCGTGGCTCGACGAGCTCGACCTGGTGCTGGCGATGGACCGCCAGAACCTCGCCGACCTGGTGCCGGCCGACCCGACCGACCCCGCCGACCCGACCGGCGGCACCGGCGGGCCGGCCCGGATCCGGCTGTTCCGCGACTTCGATCCGCTGGAACCGGGGGGCGAGGTGCCGGACCCGTACTACGGTGGGGCCGACGGCTTCGAGGAGGTGCTCACCATGATCGAGCGCACCGCCGCGTCCCTGGTGGACCGGCTCGCTGCCGTCGTGGGCGCCGCCGACAGGAGCGGCCGGGGGTGACCCGGCTGCCGCTGGTCGCCCGCCGCGCCGAGGACCTCCTCGGCGCCGCGGTGGTGGCCACGGGCCCGGTGGCCGGCGGCGACATCGCCACCGCCACCCGGCTGCGGCTGTCCAACGGCAGCAGCGCGCTGATGAAGACGCTGCCGCACCCGCCCGAGGACTTCTTCGAGAGCGAGGCCCGCGGGCTGCGCTGGCTGGCCGAGGCCGACGGGCTGGCCGTGCCCGAGGTGCTCGCGGTCGACCACGAGTGCCTGATCCTGGCCTGGGTCGAGCCCGGCCGGACCACCCCCGACGCCGCCACCGCCTTCGGCCGCGCGCTGGCCCGCACCCACGCGGCCGGCGCCCCGTCGTACGGCCTGGACCGCGACGGCTGGATCGGCACCCTGCCGCTCCCCAACCGGCCGGCGGAGACGTGGGCGGAGTTCTACGCGACCCGGCGGCTGCTGCCCTACCTCAGGCTGGCCCGCGACCGCGACCACCTCGACCCCGAGGACGCCGGCGCGCTGGAGGCCGTGGTCGGCCGCCTCGCGGACCTGGTGCCCGAGGAGGGGCCGGCCCGGCTGCACGGCGACCTGTGGAACGGCAACGTGCTGTGGGGCGTGGACGGCGCGGCCCACGTCATCGACCCCGCCGCCCACGGCGGCCACCGGGAGACCGACCTGGCGATGCTGGCGCTCTTCGGGCTGCCCCAGCTGCCCCGCGTGCTCGAGGCCTACACCGAGGTCGCGCCGCTCGCCGACGGCTGGCAGGACCGGGTGCCGCTGCACCAGCTGCACCCGCTGCTGGTGCACGCGTGCCTGTTCGGCGGCGGGTACGGCGCCCGCGCGGCGCAGGCGGCCCGCCGGTTCCTGTAGACCACCGGCCCGCCGGAGCAGTTCTCAGACACGGTTCAGCCTCGACTGGCACAGTGGAACCGTGACCGCGAGCGCCTCGTCCAGCCCGGGAAGCCTGCCCCGGCCCCGCGTCCTCGTCGTCGACGACGACAAGGCCGTGCGGGAGTCGCTGCGCCGCTCCCTGGAGTTCAACGGGTACGCCGTCGCGCTGGCCTCCGACGGCGCTGAGGCGCTGGCCGGCATCGCCGGAGCCGCCCCGGACGTGGTCGTGATGGACGTGATGATGCCGCGCCTCGACGGCATCGAGACCACCAAGGCGCTGCGCACTGCCGGCAACGACGTGCCGATCCTGGTGCTCACCGCCCGCGACGCGGTCGGCGACCGGGTGGAGGGCCTCGACGCGGGCGCCGACGACTACCTCACCAAGCCGTTCGCGCTCCAGGAGCTGCTCGCCCGGCTGCGGGCGCTGCTGCGCCGGGTGTCCCCGGCCGACGAGGACGCCGACGAGGTCCTGTCCTTCGCCGACCTGCGGATGGACGTCGGCACCCGCGAGGTGCACCGCGGCGACCGGCTGATCGAGCTGACCCGCACCGAGTTCACGCTGCTGGAGATGTTCCTGCGCCGGCCGCGCCGGGTGCTGGAGCGCTCCTTCATCCTCGAGGAGGTCTGGGGCTACGACTTCCCGACCACCGCGAACTCGCTCGAGGTCTACGTCGGCTACCTGCGCCGCAAGACCGAGGCCGGCGACGAGCCGCGGCTGATCCACACGGTGCGCGGTGTCGGCTACGTGCTGAAGGAGTCATGAGCACGCTGCCGCCGCCACCCGGGCCGCCTCCCCCGTTCCCGCCCCCGCCGGCCTCGCCGCCTCCGGCGGAGCCCCCTCCGGTGGAGCCGCCCCCGGTGGAGCCGCCGCTCGCCGAGTCGCCGGTGGAGCCGGCCGCCGAGGAACGGCGCTGGCACTACCGGCGCTCGCTGGCCAGCCGGGTGACGCTGCTGACCACGTTCGCGGTCGCCCTGGCGGTGGCGTTCGTGGCCCTGGGCGCCTACTTCACGGTGCGGATGCAGCTGCAGTCCACCCTCGACGACTCGCTGATCCAGCGGGCCACGTCGGCGGCGCGCTCGGACGCGCTGGCGCAGATCACCGACAGCTACCGGCTGCCCTCCTGGGCGCTGGGCGCCTCCGACGTGCGGATCGGCTTCCTCTACAGCAGCGGCCACGGCATCGTGCTCGACCAGGGCCCGAAGCTCCCCGTCAGCAGCGCCGAGCTCGCCGTCGCCAACGGGCGCTCGGGCACCAGCCTGCGCACCGTCTCCTCCGGTGGCCGGGACTACCGCATGGTCGCGGTGCCGACCACGGTCCCCGGCCAGGCCCTGGTCATCGCCCAGCCGCTGGACTCCCAGCAGCGGGTGCTGGAGCGGCTCGGCTGGGTGATGCTGCTCTTCGGGGCGGCAGGCGTGATCGCGGCCGCGATGGCCGGCTGGGGCGTGGCCCGCAACGGCCTGAGACCGGTCCGCCGGCTCACCGGGGCCGTCGAGCACATCGCCCGCACCGAGGACCTGACCCCGCTGCCGGTCGAGGGCGACGACGAGATCGCCCGGCTCGCCACTGCGTTCAACATGATGCTCACCGCACTGGCCGCCTCCCGCGACCGGCAGCGCCAGCTGGTGGTCGACGCCGGCCACGAGCTGCGCACCCCGCTGACCTCGCTGCGCACCAACCTCGACCTGCTGGCCCAGATCGACGACTCCGCCGCGCCGGGCGGCGGCCCGGCGCTGCCGCCCGAGGCCCGCGCCGAGCTGCTCGAGGACGTCCGCGCCCAGATCGAGGAGCTGACCACGCTGATCGGCGACCTCGTCGAGCTCGCCCGCGACGAGCCACTGACCCACGTGGTGGAGGAGGTGGACCTCTCCGAGGTCGCCGACCGCGCGGTCGGCCGGGTGCGCCGCCGCGCGCCGGGCGTCACCTTCGAGGTGCACACCAGCCCCTGGTGGGTCATGGGCGAGGCCGCCGCCCTGGAGCGGGCGGTGACCAACCTGCTCGACAACGCCGCGAAGTGGAGCCCCGCCGGCGGCACCGTCGCCGTCAGCCTCGACGACGGCGTGCTCACCGTCGACGACGCCGGCCCGGGCATCGCCGACGCCGACCTGCCGCACGTCTTCGACCGGTTCTACCGCTCGCAGGAGTCCCGGTCGATGCCCGGCTCCGGGCTCGGGCTCTCCATCGTCTGGGCGGTGGCCTCCCGGCATGCCGGCTCGGTCGCGGCCGGTTCCTCCCCGGCCGGCGGCGCCCGGCTCACGCTCCGGCTCCCGGGCCGGCCCACGCCGCGCCACCCGTCGTACGACGAACCGACCGTCCCGATCGCCGTCCGCCCCCGCTGATCCCCGGCTGATCCCCGGGGACTTTCGGCGGGTCCAACGTCCCTACCGGGGCTGCCGGGGCCCGCGCAGCGTGGCCCCATGATGTTCGAGGACCGCGCGGACGCCGGCCGCCGGCTGGCGCGCGCGCTCGAGCGGCACCGCGGCGCCGACGTCGTGGTGCTCGGCCTCCCGCGCGGCGGGGTGCCGGTCGCGTTCGAGGTGGCCCGGACGCTGCGCGCCCCCCTCGACGTGCTGTGCGTGAAGAAGCTGGGCGTGCCGTTCCAGCCTGAGCTCGCCGCCGGCGCCGTCGGCGAGGACGGCGTCGTCGTGGGCAACCCCGACGTGGTCGCCGCGGCCCGGCTCTCCCCCACCGAGATGGACGCTTTGCAGCGGCGCGGGCGCGCCGAGCTCGAGGAGCAGGTACGCCGGTGGCGCGGGGTCGCGCCGCGCCAGCCGCTCCCGGGCCGGGTCGCGCTGGTCGTCGACGACGGCATCGCCACCGGGGCGACCGCCCGGGCCGCCTGCCAGGTCGCCCGGGCGCACGGCGCCGCCTCGGTGGTGCTCGCGGTCCCGGTCGCCTCCCACCAGGCCGTCGAGGCCCTGCGGCAGGTGGCCGACGAGGTCGTCTGCCTCGACCAGCCGGCGGAGTTCTGGGCGGTGGGCCAGGCCTACCGCGCGTTCGGGCAGACCAGTGACACCGAGGTGACCGCGCTGCTCGAGCAGGCCACCTGGCCGACCGCCGCCACCGTGCGCGAGCAGACCCGGCGCCGCGACGTCGCGATCCCCGTCACCGGCGCCGACCGCCCGCTGGCCGGCCTCCTCGACCTGCCGCCGGACCCGGTCGGGCTCGTCGCGTTCGCACACGGCAGCGGCAGCAGCCGGCTCAGCCCGCGCAACCAGCAGGTGGCCCGGGTGCTCGGCGCCGCCGGCCTGGGCACCCTGCTGATGGACCTGCTCACCTCCCGCGAGGACGGCGAGCGCCGGCTCGTCTTCGACATCGACTTCCTGGCCGACCGGCTCGCCGGCGCCTGCCGGTGGCTGCGCCGGCAGCCCGGTTGCGAGCAGCTGCCGCTGGGCCTCTTCGGGGCCAGCACCGGCGCCGCCGCGGCGCTCACCGCGGCCGCCGACCCGATGCTCCGGGTCGCCGCGGTGGTCTCGCGGGGCGGCCGCCCCGACCTGGCCGAGCAGCTCGCCCGGGTGCGCACCCCGACCCTGCTGGTCGTCGGCGGCCGGGACACCGACGTGCTCCGGCTCAACCGCCTCGCGCAGCAGCAGCTGCCCGACGCCAGCCTGGTCGTGGTGCCCGGCGCCACGCACCTGTTCGAGGAGCCCGGTGCCCTCGAGCAGGTCGCGGTCCTCGCCCGCGACTGGTTCCTCACCCACCTCGCCCCCGGCGGCCGGCACGGCACCGCCGCCGGTTGACGCCCGTGAGCACCCAGCCGTGAGCACCGTGAGCAGCGAGCCCGAGGAGCAGCCGTGTCCCACCTGAGCACCCGCCCGACGTACGACGAGCTGTGCCGCGGCTTCAGCTGGGAGCAGGCCCGTCACGAGCTGTCCGGGCTGCCCGGCGGCCGCGGGCTCAACATCGCCCACGAGGCGGTCGACCGGCACGTGCTGGCCGGCCACGGCGACCAGGTCGCGCTGCGCTGCGTCGAGGAGGACGGCACCGTCACGTCGCTGGGCTATGACCTGCTGCGCCGCGAGACCAACCGGTTCGCCCGGGTGCTCGCCGAGCTCGGCGTCCGGCGCGGCGACCGGGTGGTGACGCTGCTGGGCCGCCAGCCCGAGCAGTACGTCGCGGCGCTGGGCACGCTGAAGGCCGGCGCGGTGTTCGCGCCGCTGTTCTCCTCCTTCGGCCCCGAGCCGATCCGGCAGCGGATGCTGCTCAGCGGCGCCCGGGTGCTGGTCACCACCCCCTCGCTCTACCGCCGCAAGGTCGCCGGGCTGCTCGACGACCTGCCCGACCTCGAGCACGTGCTGGTGACCGGCGAGCCGCCCGACGCGCGGGCCGGGAGCCTGACCGCCGCGATGGCGCTGGTGACCGACGACCTCGAGATCGCGCCGACCCGGCCCGAGGAGCCGGCGCTGCTGCACTTCACCAGCGGCACGACCGGCCGCCCGAAGGGGGCGGTGCACGTGCACGAGGCGGTGGTCGCGCACCACGCCACGGCCCGGTTCGCGCTCGACCTGCAGGCCGGCGACGTGTTCTGGTGCACCGCCGACCCGGGCTGGGTGACCGGCACGTCGTACGGCATCATCGCGCCGCTCACCCACCGCTGCACGGTGGTGACCTACGCCGGCGAGTTCGACCCGGGGGCGTGGTACCGGCTGATCGAGGAGCAGCGGGTCGACGTCTGGTACACCGCGCCCACCGCGCTGCGGATGCTCGTGAAGTACGGCGCGGCGCCGGTGCGCGCGCACGACCTGTCCTCGCTGCGGCACATCGCCAGCGTCGGCGAGGCGCTCAACCCGGAGGTCGTGCTGTGGGCCCGCGACACCTACGGGCTGCCCGTGCACGACAACTGGTGGCAGACCGAGACCGGCGCGATCATGGTCAGCAACTACCCGGGCATGGAGATCCGGCCCGGCTCGATGGGCCGCCCGGTGCCGGGCGTCGAGGCCGCGGTGCTGCTCCGCGGCGAGGACGGCCGGGCGCAGGTCCGCGGCGGCCGCACCACGCTCGCCGGCCCCGGCGTCACCGGCGAGCTCGCGCTGCGTCCGGGCTGGCCGTCGATGTTCCGCGGCTACCTCGGCGAGGAGGAGCGCTACCGCTCCTGCTTCGCCGGCGGGTGGTACCTCAGCGGCGACCTCGCCCGGGTCGACGAGGACGGCTGGTTCTGGTTCGTCGGCCGCGCCGACGACGTGATCAAGTCCGCCGGGCACCTGATCGGGCCGTTCGAGGTGGAGACCGCGCTGATGGAGCACCCGGCGGTGGTCGAGGCCGGCGTGATCGGCAAGCCCGACCCGGTCGCGGGCGAGCTGGTCAAGGCGTTCGTGACGCTGCGGCCGGGGTTCGAGGCCTCCGAGGACCTGCGGCTGGACCTGCTGGCCTTCGGGCGGCACCGGCTCGGCGGGCTGGCGCCCAAGGAGATCGACTTCGACCAGCACCTGCCGCACACCAGCAGCGGCAAGGTGATGCGCCGCCTGCTCAAGGCCCGTGAGCTCGGCCTGCCCGAGGGAGACCTGTCCACCCTGGAGCGTCCGTCATGAGCCTGCTCGAGGAGCGCGTCACCGGCACCCACCGGATGCAGCTGCTGCGCACGATGGTGCTGATCCGCCGGTTCGAGGAGGCCTGCGCCGAGCTCTACAGCGCCTCCCGGATCCGTGGCTTCCTGCACCTCTACGTCGGCGAGGAGGCGGTCGCCACCGGGGTGATGTCGACGCTGCGGCCGGTGGACGCGGTGGTGTCGACCTACCGCGAGCACGGGCACGCGCTGGCCCGCGGCGTCCCGGTGGAGGCGCTGATGGCCGAGATGTTCGGCCGCACCACCGGCTGCAGCCGCGGGCGGGGCGGCTCCATGCACCTCTTCGACGCCGGCACCCGCTTCCTCGGCGGCAACGCGGTGGTGGCCGGCGGCATCCCGCTCGCGGTCGGGCTGGCGCTGGCCGACCGGATGCAGGGCCGGGACCGGGTCACCGCCTGCTTCTTCGGCGACGGCGCGGTCGCCGAGGGCGAGTTCCACGAGGCGATGAACCTCGCCGCGCTCTGGCGGCTGCCGGTGCTGTTCTGCTGCGAGAACAACCGCTACGCGATGGGCACCGCGCTGGCCAAGGAGCACGCCCAGACCGACCTGGCGCTGCGGGCCTCGTCGTACGGCATGGCCGCCTGGCCGGTCGACGGCATGGACGTGCTCGCGGTGGAGGAGGCCGCCACCCGGGCGGTGGAGGAGGTGCGCGGGGGCGGCGCGCCGGTGTTCCTGGAGCTGCGCACCTACCGGTTCCGGGCGCACTCGATGTACGACCCCGACCGCTACCGCACCAAGGAGGAGGTCGCCGGGTGGCGGCAGCACGACCCGATCCCGGCGCTCGAGGAGCGGATGCGGGCCGAGGGCCAGCTCGACGACGACGCGCTGGCCGACCTCGAGAAGGAGATCGCCGACCGGCTCTCGGCCGCGGTGGCGACCGCGGAGGAGGGACCCCTGGAGCCGGTGGAGGAGCTCACCCGCTTCGTCACCAGCCCCGGCGGCCCGGACAGCCAGGGCCACGCCGCGGACGGCCCCGCATGAGCGCCCCCACCGCCACCGGCGCGGCGACCGCCACGGGCGGGGACACCACGACCTACCGCGAGGCGATGCGGGAGGCGATGCGGGAGGCGATGCGCGCCGACGAGCGGGTGTTCCTGATGGGCGAGGACGTCGGCAGCTACGGCGGCTGCTACGCGGTGAGCCTGGGACTGCTGGAGGAGTTCGGCCCGGAGCGGGTCCGCGACACCCCGCTGTCGGAGTCGGGGTTCGTCGGCGCCGGGATCGGGGCCGCGCTGAACGGGATGCGCCCGATCGTCGAGGTGATGACGGTCAACTTCAGCCTGCTCGCGCTCGACCAGATCCTCAACAACGCCGCGTCGCTGCTGCACATGTCCGGCGGGCAGTTCAACGTGCCGCTGGTGATCCGGATGACCACCGGCGCCGGCCGGCAGCTGGCCGCGCAGCACTCGCACAGCCTGGAGGGCTGGTACGCCCACATCCCCGGCCTGCGGGTCCTCGCCCCGGCGACGGTGGCCGACGCCCGCGGGATGCTGGCCCCGGCGCTCGCGGACCCCGACCCGGTGCTGATCTTCGAGCACGGGTCGCTCTACAACGCCACCGGCCCGCTGCCGCACGGCCCGGTCGGGCTCGAGCACGCGGCGGTGCCGCGGCCCGGCGAGGACATCACGATCGTGGCGTACGGCGGCTGCGTGCCCAAGGCCCTGGCCGCGGCCGACCTGCTGGCCGCCGAGGGCCGCTCCGCCGAGGTGATCGACCTGCGCTCGCTGCGGCCGCTGGACGACGCCACCGTGATGACCTCGGTGCGGCGCACCCACCGGGCGGTCGTGGTCGACGAGGGCTGGCGCACCGGGAGCCTGGCCGCCGAGGTCAGCGCCCGGATCACCGAGCAGGCGTTCTTCGCCCTCGACGCGCCGGTGGAGCGGGTCTGCACCGTCGAGGTGCCACTCCCCTACCCGCGGCACCTGGAGGAGGCGGCGCTGCCGCAGCCCGACACGATCGCGGCCGCGGCCCGCCGGACCTGGGAGTGAGGCATGGGCGACTTCACGATGCCCTCGCTGGGGGCGGACATGGACGAGGGGACGCTGCTGGAGTGGCTCGTGAAGCCCGGGGACGCCGTGCGCAAGGGCGACATCCTGGCCGTGGTCGACACCTCCAAGGCCGCCGTCGAGGTCGAGAGCTTCGCCGACGGCGTCGTGGATCGGCTGGTCGTCGAGCCCGGGACCCGGGTGCCGGTGGGCGCGGTGCTGGCGACGCTCGGGGAGCCCGGGGCGGCCGCCCCGACCCGGCGGCACGCGCGGCGCGAGCCGGCGCGGCGCAAGGTGCCGCCGGGGCTGCGGGTCAGCTCGCCCTCGGTGCGCCGTGACGCCGAGCGGCTCGGCCTCGACCTGGCCACGGTCACCGGCACCGGGCGCGGCGGGGCGATCACCCGCGCGGACGTGTCCCGGGCCGCGGCCCACCCGGAGCCGGCTCCGCGCCGGGTCACGCCGTACGCCCGGGCGCTGGCGGAGCAGCTCGGCGTCGACCTGGAGGGGCTCCCGGCGACCGGACGCGGCCCCGTGCGCGCCGCGGACGTGCGGGCCGCCGCGGCGGCGGGTGGCCCGGCGGCCCCGACGGCGGCCCCGACGGCGGCCCCGGCGGCGCCGGCGGCGGCGACGGCGGCCCCGGGCGCGGGGCGCGAGGACCGGCGCGCCGCGATGCGCCACCAGATCGCCACGGTGATGGCGCGGTCGAAGCGGGAGATCCCGCACTACTACCTGACCGCCACCGTGGACCTGGGCCGCGCGGTGGCGTGGATGCGGGAGCGCAACCGGGACCTGCCGGTCGCCGAGCGCCTGGTCCCGGCGGCGCTGCTGCTCAAGGCGACCGCGCTCGCGGCGGCCCGGGTGCCGGAGCTCAACGGGTTCTGGGTCGACGACGGGTTCCGTCCCGGGCCCGGCGTGCACGTGGGGGTGGCGGTGTCCCTGCGCGGGGGCGGGCTGGTGGCCCCGGCCCTCCACGACGCCGACCGGCTCGCGGTCGCCGAGGTGATGGCCGGCATGCGGGACCTGGTCACCCGGGCGCGCGCCGGCCGGCTGCACCGCTCCGAGCTCAGCGATCCCACGCTCACGGTCACCAACCTCGGCGACCAGGGCGTGGAGTCGGTGCACGGGGTGATCTACCCGCCGCAGGTGGCGTTGGTCGGGTTCGGCCGGGTCGCCGAGCGGCCGTGGGCGGTCGACGGCCTGCTCGGCGTACGCCCGCTGACCGTGGCCACCCTCGCCGCCGACCACCGCGCCACCGACGGCTTCACCGGCGGCCGCTTCCTGGCCACCGTCGACGACCTGCTCCAGCACCCGGAGGACCTGTGAACGAGAACGACGCCCGCGCCGCCGTCAGCACCGCCCTGCTCCGGATCGTGCCGGACGCCGACCTCGACGGCCTCGGCGACGACGCGGTGCTGCGCAGCGAGCTGGAGCTGGACTCGCTGGACTTCCTGTCCTTCGTCGAGCAGCTGAGCAGCTCGACCGGGCGGCGCATCGACGAGGACGACTACCCCTCCCTGCGCACCATGCACTCCTGTCTCGCTTTCCTGACCGGTTGACGGGTCCACCGGACCTGTATCTGGGGACCTTGGGTCCCATCCGCCGCGGCCGTGGCCGCGTCAGACTCGGTCCAGGAGACTCGGCTCCGCTGGCAGGAGGCCGAGATGAGGAACAACATGACCTGGAGGCACCTCCTGGTCGAGGGACGCGACGCGTCGTACGGCGTCGCGGGCACGGGGCCGACCGTGGTGTTCCTGCACGGCTGGGGCCTGTCCCACCGCACCTACCGGCACGGGCTCGAGCGGCTGGTCGGCAGCGGCGTGCGCGTGGTCGCGCCGGCGCTCCCCGGCTTCGGCGGCACCGCCGGGCTGCCCGGGGAGGCTCTCAGCCTGAAGGGGTACGCCGCGTGGGTCGCGGCCTTCCTGCGTGAGCTCGGGACCGAGGAGCCGGTGACCCTGGTGGGGCACTCCTTCGGCGGCGGGGTGGCGCTGCGGACCGCCCACGACCACCCGGACCTGGTCGGCCAGCTGGTGCTGGTCAACTCCATCGGCGGATCGGTCTGGTCCCGGCGCGGCGAGCTGCCGGTGCTGATGGCCGAGCGGCCGATCTGGGACTGGGGCCTGCACCTGGCCGCGCACGCGATCTCGGTGCGCGCCTTCACCCGGGTGATGCCCGTGATCGCGGCCGACGCCGTGCCCAACTTCCTGCTGCACCCGGGCACCCTGTGGCGGGTGGGCCGGCTGGCCCGGGACGCGAACCTGACCGAGGAGCTCGAGGAGCTCAAGGGCCGCGGCCTGCCGGTCGTCATCGTCTGGGGCCGCGACGACACCGTGATCCCATGGGCCTGTGCCGAGTCGCTCGCCGTCGCGCTCGGTGGGCCCGAGGTGGTGACGGTGCCGGGCAACCACAGCTGGCTGATCGCCGACCCGACCCGGTTCGCCGAGGTGATCACCAACGTGCTCGGGGTCGCCGACGGCGAGGAGACCCGGGCGTCCTGAGCATCCTGGGGCGTGGGCGCCGGCCGGAGGGCTACCGGATCCGGCGGGTCACGCTGTGGGCCAGCGAGCCGACGCCGGCGCCGATGAGCGCCCCGGCCACCACGTCTCCCGGGTAGTGCACCCCGGTGTGGACCCGCGAGTAGGCGACCACGGTGGCCGCCAGCCGCAGCGCGGAGTCCATCTGGGGCAGCTCGCCGCTCGCCCCGGTGGAGAAGGCGAACGCCGAGGCGGTGTGCCCCGAGGGCCACGAGTGCGACCCGGGCATCCGCACACCGTGCGTGCGCACCGAGTCGCCGGGCGAGGGGCGCCGCCGCCTGGGGATCGGCTTGACCGCCAGGTTCACGATCGCCGAGGTGACGGCCAGGGACCCCAGGCCCATGAACGCCGCCCGGCGCGGCCGGTGGCCCGAGGCGGCCATCACGGCCGCCACCGCCATCCAGAGCTTCGAGTGGTCGGCAGCCCGGGAGATGCGTGCCAGGGCCAGGTCGATCTGCGGTGTGGGCGTGGAGTGCACGGCCGAGTAGACCGCGTGGTCGAGGGCGAGCAGCTCGCGACCGGCTGCGCGCAGCCGGTCCGGCAGCCCGCTCACGCGGTGGCTCGGGGGTGGGAGAAGTGGGCCAGCCGGCGCAGCTCGACCCAGCTCCAGTGCCGCCGACGGGGCGGTACGCCGGGGCGGTGGCGCGGGACCCGCACCCGGAGGGCCCGGGGGCGCACGCTGCACCGGACCGGCGTGGGCACCATGACGGCCTCGCCGTCGATGCCGACCGGGATCTCCGCGGCGTCCGAGGTGATCTCGACCTGCGGGGCGGTGAGCGCGACCAGGCCGTTGAGCGTCGCGCCGCGCAGCAGCCCGACCGCCTGGCGGGCGCTGGCGGCGCTCACCGACACCACGCCCAACCGACCGCTGTCGAGGCGGGCCCGGCGGCCGAGGCCGGCCGGGTCACCCGTGCCGTAGGGGTTGTCGCTGACCAGGACCGCCTGTGGGCGGTCGACGACCACCCCGTCGACGCGCAGGGTCAGGCGGGGCCCCTGCTGTCCGCTCAGCAGGTCCGGCAGCACGTCGAGGGTGGTGCGCACCTTGTCCTCGCGGTAGCCGGGGCTCTGCACCGCCGCGGCGTAGGCCCCGAAGGAGGCGTTGTTGACGAACGTGCGCCCCGCGATCGTCCCGAGGTCGACGTGCAGCTCCACCGCATCCTCCCCCAGCGCGGCGAGGCAGGTCGACGGGTCCTCGCGGTCGAGTCCGAGATCCAGCGCGAAGTGGTTTCGCGTGCCGGCGCTGATCACGAGCAACGGTACGTCGTGGTCGGCTGCGACGCCCGCGACCAGGGCCTGGGTCCCGTCCCCGCCGGCGACGCCGAGCAGGTCGGCGCCGCGGGCCACGGCCTGCCGGGCCAGCTCCGCGACGTCCACGGTCCCGGGGCCCTCGAGCATCGCCACCTCGGCGCCCAGCGCCTCGGCCCGGGCCCGGAGGTCGAACCGTTCCACCTTCCCGCCGCCGGAGCGCGGGTTCATCACGATGAACGGTCGTCTGGGCGGCGGCGCGGGGTGCTCGGGCATCCCGTCCGCGGCGTCCGCCGGGGTCAGGGCATCGCGGCCCGCCCCGAAGGCCAGCACCAGCAGCCCCAGGGAGATGACCAACGGCACCAGCATCCCGGTCCGGGCCAGCACCACGACCATCGCCAGGGGCACCACGAGGAGCACGACCAGGGAGGCGGCGCGGCGCCAGCCCCGCTCGGCGAGGAACCAGTAGCCCGCCGCCACCTCGAGGACCAGCCCGGCCGCGACCAGGACGATGTGCCAGGTGCCGTGCGTCGCCGCCGCCACGACCAGCCAGCCCCCCGCGAGGGCGGCCAGCACGAGCGCCAGGCGTGCCGACCAGGCGCGGCGCGCCCCGGGGCTCATTCCGGGCTGGCGGCGAACCCCGGCGCCGTGGACGCCTCCACGTCCCGGGGTTCGTCCCGGGGTCTCGTCCCGGGAGTCGACGTCGCGGCGGGCGGTGGACCAGGTGAACTCGAGCTCGATCTCGACCTCGTCGCCGTCGACCTCCACCTCGAACTCGGCGTGCACGCGCTCCGGCAGCCGCAGCTCGACGGTGCCCGGACCCAGCGGCAGCTCCACCTCGCCCCCGCGCGCGAAGGCCTTGGAGAGCACCGAGAGCCACTGGGCCGCCTCCTGGCGGGACAGCGACTCCTTGCGCTCCAGCTTCACGTCGGGCATCTGCCTCTCCTCGCGCCGGGAGGGTCGGCCGCCGGGGCCCCGGCGGGTGACACCTCTGCTCCCCCCACCGTGCCGCGAGGTGGCAGCCGGCGCATCACCTCTGCGGGGTGAGGCCCGGGTGGCTAGGTGGCCCTGCCCCGGGCGGCGGCCCGTGCCCACCTGCGCGCGGCGAGCATCTCCCACTTGGCGGCGGCGGCCCGCGCCCGCACCACCCGCGGCCGGCTGAGCAGGAACGCGATGAGCACCAGCCCGACGATGGTCACGATCCGGTTCGGGTCGACCGCGGGCCGCCAGCTGACCTGGTCGCCGCGGATGACGTACACCCCCGCCGGCCGGCCGCTGACCCCGAAGCCGCCACCCTCACCCTCCTGGCCCTTCTCGTCGTGACCGGCGCCGCCGCCACCGCCCCCGGTCATCAGCGCCACCGGGATGACGGTGGTGCCGTCCTTCTCGTACGGCTCCCCGTAGACCCGCTTCACGGTGAGGGTGTCCCGGGCGGTGCTGACCACGTCGGCGAGGTTCATGACTCCACGCTCCGGTGGCCCGCGGCAGCCGGACAGGGTCGGAGGTCCCCGGCGCCGGGGGCCGGGCTCACCAGCGGCGGAAGCCGCCCTCGTGGTGCAGCACCTGGCCGACCATGCCGCGGCCCTCGTCGCTGACCAGCCACGCGATCAGTCGGGCCGGGTCGTCGGGCTCGCCGACGCGCCCGGCGGGGAACCTCGCGAGCACGTCGGGGTCGTCGGCCACCTCGTCGAGGTAGCCGGTGTTCACCGGGCCGGGGTTGACGGTGTTCAGCAGGATGCCGCGGCCGGCGAGGTCGTCGGCGACCGAGAGGGTCAGGCCGGCGAGGGTCGCCTTGGAGGCGGCGTACCCCAGCTGGTGGCTCATCGGCCCCTGCCCCTGCCCGGAGGTCATCCACACGACGCGGCCGCCGTCGCGGCCGTCGTGCTGCGCGGCGAAGGCCTGGGTGAGCAGGATCGTCGCCAGCGCGTTCGTCCGCCACAACCGGTCGAGCTGGTCCGCCGCGACCTGGTCGAGGGGCCCGTCACCGTCGCTGGCCGCGTGGTTGCAGACCAGGACGTCGAGGTGGCCGAGCGCGTCCGCCGCCCGGGCGACCAGCCGGTGGGGAGCGCCCTCCCCGGCCAGGTCCAGCGTGGTGTCGCCGAGCCGGGCGGGGCCCCGGAGCTGGTCGCGCAGTCCCGCCAGGACGTCCTCGACCGGGTCGGCGCCCCACGGCTGGTCCGCGTCGTGCGGCGACCAGTGGTGCACGAACAGGCTGGCCCCCAGCTGCGCGAGCCGCGAGGCCACGGCGTACCCGATCCCGCGGCGGCGGCTGACTCCCGTGACGACGGCGGTGCGTCCCTCCAGCGGCAACGACATGCGGCACAGGCTAGGGGTGCCCAGGCCAGGGGTCCGCAAGGGGGATCCAGCCGGGCGGCCCGCCCCGCTGCGAGGATCGGGGCATGCGCGCGCGCCTCCACCACCTGGTCCTCGACTGCCGCGACCCCCGGGCGTTGGCACGGTTCTGGTCGGAGCTGCTGGGCCAGCCGGTCACCTACGACAGCGACGACTGGGTGGTGGTGGCGGCCTCGGACCGCAGCTCCGGCCTGGCCTTCCAGCTCGCCCCCGACCACCGCCCGCCCACCTGGCCGGCGCCGTCGGTGCCGCAGCAGGCCCATCTCGACGTGATGGTCGAGGACCCCGCCGCGGCCGGGCCCGAGGTGCTGGCGCTGGGCGCGACGCACCTGTCGGGCGACGTGTACGCCGACCCGGCCGGCCACCCGTTCTGCCTCATCACCCGGCCGGGCTGGGCGGCGCCGCTGGGGTGACCCGGGTGGTGGTCGAACGTTCGTCCACCAAGAATGCGGCCACGCCGGGACGAGCGGCCGCGACCCTGTGGAGGAGCCCCGCGCCGGATGGCCGTCCTGTGGTGGGCTGGCCGGGTGCCACGCAAGATCGACTACGCCGACCGCGGCGACCTGATCGTCGACTCCGTCTGCCGGGTGATCCGGCGCGGCGGGCTGCCGGCGCTGTCCCTGCGCGCGGTCGCCGGTGAGATCGGGATGAGCCCCTCCTCGCTCCTCCACCAGTTCGACAACCGCGCCCGGCTGCTGAGCGTGTCCGCGGGCAGGGTGGGAGCCGCCCGGGTGCGGCTGGCCACGTGGCGGTGCCACAACCGCGGACCCGTCGGCCTGCTCCCCCTCCGGCAGGACGAGCTCGAGCGAGCCCGCGTCTGGCTGGCCTTCGTGGAGCTGGCCAGGTGCGAGGAGGCCGTGGCCGAGGTGGTCGCCCACGTGCGCGGCGAGGAGCGGCAGATCCTCGTCCGCAGCACCGGCCTCGACGCCGGAGCACCCGAGCTGGTGGTGCTGGCGGCGCTGGTCGAGGGCCTGCTCTCGGCGATGACCGCCACCCTCGACCCGCTCCCGCTCGAGCGCGCCGAGCGGGCGCTGGCCCTGCACCTCCGCCACACCGGTCTCGCCCTGGACCGGCAGGCCCCGGTGGTGGACGAACGTTCGACCACCACCGCACCCCGCCCTGAGGGCGCGCCCGCGGCGAGGACCGGGGCCGACCTCACCGGTGGGGACCGTCGAGCACCCGCAGCAGCCGCTCGGCCTTCCAGCACGACTCGGCCCACTCCTCGGCCGGGTCCGACCGGACCGTGATGCCGCCGCCCGTGCCCAGCTGCCAGCGCCCGTCGCCACCGGTGACCAGCGACCGGATCACCACGCCGAGGTCGGCGCGGCCGTCCGCGGCCAGCCAGCCGAAGGCGCCGGCGTACACCCCGCGCGGGGAGGACTCGACCTCCTCGATCACCGACATCGTGCGCAGCTTCGGCGCGCCGGTCATCGAGCCGGCGGGGAACAGCGCCCGCAGCGCCTGCACGGTCGAGACGTCACCGCGCAGCCGGCCGCGCACGGTGGAGACCAGCTGGTGCAGGCTGCGGTAGGACTCCACCTCCATCAGCCGGGGCACCACCACCGTCCCCGGCTCGCAGACCATCGACACGTCGTTGCGCAGCAGGTCGAGCACCATCAGGTTCTCGCTGCGGAACTTCGGGTCGGTCCGCAGCAGCTCCCGCAGCCGCTCGTCCTCCGCCGGGGTCGCCCCGCGCGGGGTGGTGCCCTTGATCGGTCGGGTCTCGAGGTGCCGGTCGGCGGTCACCAGTGCGTAGCGCTCCGGCGAGGAGCTGAGCAGCCAGGCCCGGTGCCCGGGCACGTCGTGCTGCAGGAACCCGGCGTACGGCGCCGGGTTGAGCTCACGCAGCCGCAGGTACGCCGCCGCGGGGTCGAGGTCGGCCTCCCGCGCGAGGCGGTAGGTCAGGTTCACCTCGTAGGTGTTGCCTGCGCGCAGCTGCTCCTGCACCCGGGCGAAGGCCGCCGCATACTCCCCCGGTGGTCGAGGTGCGAGCGCAGCGAGCCTCGAGACCCCAGCAACGTCCGCAGGGCCCCTCGCCACCTCCGGGTGGTCGTACATCCGCACCCGC
Source organism: uncultured Actinomycetota bacterium (assembly GCA_963826155.1). GTDB lineage: Bacteria > Actinomycetota > Actinomycetes > Propionibacteriales > Nocardioidaceae > Nocardioides. Next base: position 3,631,222 of record CAWGVX010000002.1, read on the forward strand.
CGCGGCCGCATCCAGACCGCGTCGGGGACCCGTCCGGGCGTCCCCGACGGCACCACCGCCGCGGGCAGGTCGGGCCGGCAGGCATAGCCGAGGTAGCCGAACCACTGGTCGGTCGGCGAGCCGGCCGCGAGCTCCTCCTCGAGCACGGTGAACACGTCGTCGCCGACCACCTCGCTCCGCCCGGCCGCGTGCCGCGTCACCACCCGGGCCGCGGCGTCGTAGGACAGCGAGACGTCGTCCTCCTCCAGCACGCCCAGGAGGGACCGGCGGCCGGACCAGTGCCGGGCGCCGCCGCCGTCGAGCCAGAAGCAGCGCGGGTGCGTCGCCGCGGCCTCGCCGAACCACGCCGCCGGGTCGGGCCGCGCCGGGTCGGGTCGCGCCGGCTCGCCCACGCTCACGCCGACCGTCCCCACGGCGCGCGGCCCCACGGTTCGCGACCCCACGACGGCTCGAGGAACCGGGCGAGCATCGCCGCCCCCTGCTCGGACAGCACCGACTCCGGGTGGAACTGCACGCCCTCCAGCGGCAGGGTCCGGTGCCGGACCCCCATCACCACCGGGGCGCCGTCGTCGCCGGCGCAGGTCGCGGTGACGGCCAGGCAGTCGGGCACGGCGGTCGCGGCGAGCGAGTGGTAGCGGACCGCGGCGAACCCCTGCGGCAGTCCCCGGAAGACCCCGGCCCCGTCGTGGTGCACGGCCGCCACCTCGCCGTGGGCGGGCGGCACCCGCTCCACGGTGCCGCCGTACGTCGTGACCAGGCCCTGCATGCCCAGGCACACGCCGAGCACCGGCCGGGTGCCCGCCGCGAGCACCTCACGGCCGACCGCGAAGTCGTGCGGGTCCGCCGGGTGGCCGGGGCCCGGCGAGAGCACCACGTGGGAGTGCCGGAGCACCTGCGCGGCGGTGGTCTCGTCGTGCTGCACCACCGTCGGCAGCCGGCCGGTGACGGACGCGACGAGGTGGACGAGGTTCTGCGTGTAGGAGTCGTGGTGGTCCACGACGACCACGTCCACGGCGGTCACGGGTCCGCCGGCGTCAGGTGAGCAGGTCCACGACCAGCTCGTGGACCAGGTCGTACCCGTGCTGGGTCAGGATCGACTCGGCGTGGAACTGGATGCCCCGGTAGTGCGGGCCGCGCACCAGGTGCACGTCGCCGGTCGCCGGGTCGGCCTCCACGCTGACCCCGTCCGGGACCCCCGCGGGCACCCCACCGGCCGCCGCCCGTGGCCACCCGGCCGACGAAGGTGTTGTAGAACCCCACCCGCTCCTCGCGGCCGCCGATGCCCACCGGCGACTGGGTGCCCTGGAAGACGATGTCCTTGTAGGCGAGCGGGATGCCCAGCTCGTGGCACAGCGCCTGGTGGCCCAGGCAGACCGCCAGGAACGGCCGACCGGTCTCCAGCAGCGAGGAGACCGCGGCGCGCAGCGTCGCGATCTTCGGGTCCGCGCCGTCGCGCGGGTCACCCGGTCCGGGGCCGACGACGACCAGGTCGAAGCCGTCGAGCGCCCCCGCGGCGTACTCGTCGTGGCGCACCACCGTGCTGGTCATGCCCATCACGCCCAGCAGGTGGCGCAGCATGTTCACGAAGTCGTCCTCGCCGTCGAGGATCACCACGCTGCGGCCGGCCAGCCGCGGGTCCGGCGCGGAGCCGCCCTGGTCGGTGAGCCAGAACGACGAGAGCCGGCGGTTGCGGGAGTTCAGCGCGATCAGCACGTCCTCGTCGGCGACCAGCTCGGCGAGGTCGGCCCGCGGGGCGGGGGCGGGCGGCACCAGCCCGAAGGCGCTGAGGATGCCGCCGGCCTTCGCGTGCGTCTCGGCGACCTCGTACGCCGGGTCGGAGTCGCGGACCAGCGTCGCGCCGGCCGTCACGGTGAGCCGGCCCTCGAGGTCGACGTCGGCGGTGCGGATGACGATCGGGCTGTCCACCACCGGGCCGCCCTGCGGGTCGCGGCCGAGCACGGCGAGGGCGGCGCCGTAGTAGCCGCGGCCGCCCTGCTCGTACTTGCGGATCAGCCGGCAGGCGTTCTCCACCGGCGAGCCGGTGACCGTGGCGGCGTACATCGTGTCGCGGAGCACCTCGCGCGGGTCCCGGGTGGTGCGGCCGGCGAGGAGGTACTCGGTGTGGATCAGGCGGCTCATCGGCTTGAGGAACGGGCCGAGCACCTGGCCACCCTCGTGGCAGAGGTCGCACATCATCTTCAGCTCCTCGTCGACGACCATGAAGAGCTCGTAGATCTCCTTCTCGTCGTGGAGGAAGTCGAGGAGCTGCGCCCGGGTGTCGCCCTCGGCGGGGAGTCGGAAGGTGCCGCTGATCGGGTTCATCCGGACGTCGCCGCCGTGGATGGAGACGTGCCGCTCGGGGCTGGCGCCGATGAGGTAGCGGTCGCCGGTGAAGAAGACGTAGGTCCAGTAGGCGCCGCGCTCCCGCTCGAGCAGCCGGCGGAACACGGTCAGCGCCGCCTCGACGCCCCAGTCGGCGACCCGGGCCCGGTAGTGCCGGCCGATGACGAGGTTGGCGCCCTCGCCCTGGCCGATCTCGTCGCGGATGATCGCCTCGACGAGCTTGCCGTACTCCTCGTCGCCGGTCTCGAAGCCACCCGGGTCGGCGAGCCGGACGCCGTGGTCGTCGATCGCCTCGACCACCTCGGCGACGGAGAACTCCCGCTCGGTCTCGACCTCGACCACCACCAGCGGGGCGCCGTCGTCGTGCACCTCGAAGCCGCGCTCGGCCACCTGCCGGAACGGCACCGCCAGCAGCCGGTCGGCGATGTGGCCCTGCTCGGGCGTGCCCTCCTCGAGGGGTACGTCGAGCAGCGACTCCACCACCCGGCGCCTCCCCCCGACCAGGCCGACCGTGTCGCGGTCACCCGCACGGGTCGAGCGCCGGATGATCGCCCACGCCTCGTGCCCCCGGAGCGCCTCGATGGCTTCCCGGGCAGAGGTCGTCGCGGTCATGGGCGAAGCCTAGTTCTCCCCGAGTCGGCGCAGGTTGACGGTCCACGCCCGCCCGGTGCAGGCCCCCGACCTACGACAGCGTGGTCAGCAGCTGGGTGGCCCGGGTCAGCACGACGTAGAGGGTCGCCCGGCCGGTGGCCGACTCGTCCTCGATCTCCTGCGGCCGCACCACCACGATGCCGTCGAACTCCAGGCCCTTGGTGTCGAGCCCGGTGAGCACGACGACCCGGTCCTCACCCGACGGCGTGACCGAGGAGTCGACCGCGGCCCGCGCGCCGGCGGCGTCGTCGGCGAGCTCGGGCCAGGACGCGAGCCACGCGTTGACCTCCGAGCGCCGGGCGACCGGCACCACGATGCCGACGGTGCCCTCGACCCGGGCCGCGACGTCGACCACGGCCTGCCGGGTCGCCGCCTCGAGGTCGGTGACCCCGGTGACCTCCACCGGGTCCACCCCGGTCGAGCGGACGGCGGTGGGCAGGTCGGCGTCGAGGCCGACCCGGCGGGCGTACGCCGCGGCGTGGGCGTAGATCTCGGAGGAGTTCCGGTAGTTGGTGGACAGGTGGAACTCGTGCAGGTCCTTGCCCTCCAGGGCCGCGGCCCGGGCGGCCGCCGACTCCTCGGGCACCGGCCACGAGGACTGGGCCGGGTCGCCGACGATCGTCCACGAGGCGGTCCGGCCACGCCGACCGACCATCCGCCACTGCATGGGCGTCAGGTCCTGCGCCTCGTCGACCAGCACGTGGGCGTAGGGGTCGTCCTCGATCCGGTTGGTCGGGGGCGTCCAGGCCCGGCCGGCCGGGGCGTACTCGCGGTCGGCCGCGGTCACCAGCTCCTGCAGGTCGTGCCCGCCCGCGAGCAGCGCGGTGTCGTCGAGGTCGCGCTCGTCGTCGCTGCGCTGCGGCACGTCGCCGAGCGCGTAGCGCAGCTCGTCGAGCAGCGGCACGTCCTCCACCGACAGCGAGCCGTCGCCGCTCCACGACTTCGACAGCAGCCGCTGCTCCTCCGCGGAGAGCACGCCCTCCGCCACCCGGGACAGGAACTCCGGGTCGCGCAGCCAGGACAGCACCTCGGTCGCCTCGAGCGGCGGCCACCAGGCCAGCGCGAAGTCGACGAACTCCGCGTTGGAGAGCATCTCGTCGTTGAACGCCTCGCGGCCCCGCTCCCGGCCGCGCTCGCCGCGCACCTGGCGCCACATCGCGTCGAGCAGCGTGTTGGCCACCCGCGGCAGCTGCCGGTTGCGGCGGCCCTGCGACATCAGCTGGCGGCGCAGCCGGCCGAGCAGGCCGCGGTCGAGCACGATCACGTCGTCGCGCCAGAACACCCGGAACTCCCGCGCGCTGCCCGGCGCCTGCTGCCGGGCCGCGCGGCGGACGACCTCGGCCATCCGCTCCGAGCCCTTGACGTCGGCGACCGCCGGCTCGTCGTGCCGGGTCGCCCGGACCCCGTCGACCACCTCGCCCAGCGAGCGCAGCGCGATCGCGGTCTCGCCGAGGGAGGGCAGCACCCGCTCGATGTAGCGCATGAACACGCCGCTGGGGCCGACGATCAGGACGCCGCCGCCCTCGTAGCGGCGGCGGTCGGTGTAGAGGAGGTACGCCGCGCGGTGCAGCGCGACGACCGTCTTGCCGGTGCCCGGGCCGCCCGAGATCGAGACCACGCCCTTGCCCGGCGCCCGGATCGCCTTGTCCTGCTCGGCCTGGATGGTCGCGACGATCGAGTGCATGGACCGGTCGCGGGCGCGGGACAGCTGGGCCATCAGCGCGCCCTCGCCGACGATCGGCAGGTCCGCCCCGGAGCGGTCGAGCGCCTCGGCGTCGAGCAGCTCGTCCTCGACCCCGACGACCTTCGGGCCCAGGCAGCGCAGCACCCGCCGGCGTACGACGCCGTGCGGCTCGGCCGCCGTGGCCTGGTAGAACACCGCGGCCGCGGGCGCGCGCCAGTCGATCAGCAGCGAGTCCCGGTTCTCGTCGCGCAGGCCGATCCGGCCGATGTAGCGCGGCTCGGCGTCGACGTCCTCGTCGAGGTCGAGCCGCCCGAAGACCAGTCCCTCGTGGGCGGCGTCGAGCTGCGCGATCCGCCGTGCGGCCTGGAAGACCATGGCGTCGCGCTCGACCAGGCCGCCCTCGTGGCCCAGCCGGCCGCGGCCGTGGCCCTCCCGGGCCAGCTCCTGGGCAGCCCTGGCCGACACCCCGAGCTGCACGTAGACCCTGTCGACGACGGCCTGCTCACCGGCGATCTCGTTCTCGACGAGCTGATCTGACAACGAACGTTCCCCTCGGACCCGGATTCATCCCTGCCGCCCGCGGCGACCGCGGGCTGGCGAGTCGACAAGCCTACCCGTTGCCACCCGCGGACGGGCGGGGATTCCGATGCCGACACCCCCGCGAGTGAGGAGCGGCTCAGTCGATCTGGGAATACACCAGCAGGGTCGCCTGGAACGTCCGTCCCGGCCGCTCCTCGGCCAGCGAGACCCGGTAGCGGTCACCGGCCAGCAGCACCGTGTCCGGCCCCATCAGGTCCCGTCCGCCGTTGGACCACGCGCCGGTCTCCACGGCCGGGACCAGCCGTCCGTCGGCGCGCAGGCCGAGGTGCCCACCGCTGCTGGTGTAGCCGATCACCAACGGACCCGCCGAGGTGTCGAAGGTGTGGACGAGCCGGTGGGACCCGGTGCCGTTGTCGACGGTGTCGGCCAGGCCCCAGGTGTGCCCGTCGACCTCGACGGTCGAGGGCACCCGCATGCCGTGGATCACCGGGTCCGAGGCCTGGAGCGCGTAGACGCCGAGCCCCAGCACGACCTTGTCCGGGCTGGCGAGGTCCGCCTTGTCGTACCCCCGCTGCGGGGCCAGCCACATCCGCACCGGGTGCGGTCGCACCTGCGTGCCGCCCTCGGGGAGCGAGAAGTCGGCGTGGCCGGCGTCCTCCTGGCCGCCGTCGCAGCCGCCGGAGACGTAGCCGTCCCCACCGATCGAGACCCGCACCTCCCAGTGCGCAGGCACGTGCTCGCAGTCCTGGGCGAAGGCCGCCTGGCCGAGGGCGCCGGTGAAGGAGAAGCTGATGCTGGTCTGCCCCGGCTCGCCGAACCGGGCCGCCAGCAGGTCGGTGCCGGCGACGGCGCGCCGGAAGACCGCCGAGCCGTTGCTCACCCCGTCGGGCATCCGCCCGTCCCGCTGGTAGACCGCGAGCGCGGCCTCGGCCCCCGCGGGCGTCCCGTGCAGCTTGACCTTCACCGTGGTCGCCTCCGCCGGCAGCGGGACCGGCCGCTCCAGCGAGCCGTGGTCGCCCCGGGACCGCGCGAGCGGCTCACCGTTCACGTAGAGCGTGGCCACCCCGTCGCCGAGCCCGTCGGTGACCAGGGAGACCACCCGACCCATCGACCCGTCGCCCACCCGGCCCGAGGTCTTGACCGCACCGGGACGCGCGGGCGGGCCCGACAGCTCCATCGCCTTGGTGTCCCCCGTGGCACCGGTCGTGCCCGGGGCGAGGCCGGCGGCAGCCGGTAGCTTCACGCGGCCGTCGGCGAGCTCCGCGGGCCCGATCGCCTCGGCGTAGCGGTAGCCGAAGCCCAGGACGCTGACCCGGGACGGGACGTCGTGGCCCGCCAGCCGGTGCGGGGCGCCGGCCGGGTCGGGGCCACCGCCGCGCAGGGCGGGCAGCACGCCCAGCCCGGTGCCGGCCAGCACTGCCACGACGGCGGCGGCGACCAGGCCGCGCCGGCGGCGGCGTACGACGCGGACGCGCTCGCGCACCGCGACCGGACGGACGTGGAGGCCGTGGTCGCTCACGGCGGAGGCGTGGTCGTCCAGGACGTCACGCAGCTGGTCGGTGGTCCTCATCGCAGGTCCTCCTTGCCCGTCGCGCCGTCACCGGCGCCGATCCCGGCGGCCAGCGCCGGGTCGATCCGCAGCTTCGCCAGCGCCTTGCTGGTCTGGCTCTTGACCGTGCCGACCGAGCAGCCGAGCAGCCGCGCGGTCTCGGCCTCGGTGAGGTCCTCGAAGTAGCGCAGCACCACCACGGCCCGCTGCCGCCGCGGCAGCCGGCCCATCGCGGTCCACAGGTCGTGGCCGGCGTCGACCGCCGCGGTCGCGTCGCCGTCCGGGTGCTGCGGGCGCTCGGGGAGCTCCCCGGTGGCCAGCTCGCCGTTCCACCGGCGCCGCCACCAGGACGCGTAGGTGTTGACCAGGATCTTGCGGACGTAGGGCTCCGGACGCCCCGAGATCCGCCCCCAGGCGAACCACGCCTTGGTGAGCGCGGTCTGGAGCAGGTCCTCGGCGAGCGCGTGGTCGTGGGTCAGCAGGAACGCCGTGCGCAGCAGCCCGGTGGACCGGGCCGCGACGAACTCGTCGAAGTCGACCCGTTCGCCACCAGATGTGTCGTCCACCGGTCCCCCCGAGGTGGTCGCGGTGTCCCGCGGTCCGGCCAGTGCAGTCATACCCGGTCCTACCGGGTGGCGGGCCCGGATGGTTGCCCGGGACCTCGCCGAGGTCGGCTGCGGCTACTTCTTGCGGTCCAGGAACGCCGTCATCGCCTCGCGCGCGGCGTCGGAGGCGAACAGCCGGGCGCTGAGCGCCGCCATCTCCTCGCCGCCGGCGTCGATGCGGGCGAGCAGCTCGGCGTTGAGGATCCGCTTGGACTCGCGCAGCCCCTGCGGCGCGCCGGTCGCGAGCGAGGCGCAGACCCGCTCCACCTCGGCGTCCAGCGCGTCCGCCGGCACCGCGGTCGTGACCAGGCCGTACGCCGCGGCCTGGCCGCCGGTGAACACCTCGCCGCCCAGCGTGGTCAGCGCGGCCGCGCGCGGGTTCATCCGGTGGTGCACGGTCAGCGAGATGATCGCGGCGGCGAGGCCGAGCTTGACCTCGGTCAGCGCGAAGGTGGCGTCCTCGGCCGCGATCACGACGTCGGAGGCCGCGACGATCCCGATGCCGCCGGCGCGCACCGCCCCGTGCAGCCGGGTCACCACCGGCTTGTCCATCGACACGATCAGCCGCTGCAGCTCCACGATCCGGCGGGCGCCCTCCTCCATGCCGCCCTCGGTGGCCTCGGCGAGGTCGGCGCCGGAGCAGAACACCCGGCCCGCGGCCCGCACCAGCACCACCCGCACCGTGTCGTCGGCCTCGGCCCGGCGCAGCCCCTCGAACAGCTCGGCGACCAGCTGCCGGGAGAGCGCGTTGCGGTTGTGCTGGCTGTCCAGGGTGAGCGTCGCGACCCGCGCCTCCGGGGGGCCGTCGGTGGCGTAGTGGACGAGCTCGGTGGGGACCTCAGGCATGCGCGCCATCCTGCCGCACCCACGATCCCGGCGGGGTGAGGTGGGCCACCGCCGGGGATCCGCGAGGGCCACCGCTCCGAACCACACCCATGACCTCACGACTGCTCCATGCCTGGTTCGGCGTGCTCGCCACGCTCGTGGGGGTGGCCGCCGGCCACCTCGTCGCGGCGTTCACGGAGCCGTCCGCCTCCCCCGTGCTGGCCGTCGGCTCGACGGTCATCGACCTGACGCCGACCCCGCTGAAGGAGTGGGCGATCGCCCACTTCGGCAGCAACGACAAGACCGTGCTGGTCGGGTCGGTGATGGTGGTGGTGCTGCTGCTGGCCGCGGTCGCCGGCCTGCTCGCCCGCCGCCGGCTCGCGTACGGCGCGGCGCTGCTGGTCGTCCTGGTCGCGGTGGCCGCGGTGGCCGCCCTGACCCGGCCGACCGCGGGTCTCGTGGACGTGGTCCCGAGCGTCGTGACGGCGCTCGCCGGCGTCGGCGCGCTCACCTGGCTGGTGACCGGCAGCCGTCCCGGGGACACCGCTCGCCCGGGGGACGAGGCGCCGGGCGCCAGCCGCCGGGCGGTGCTCGTCGCCTCCGGCACGCTCGCGGTCGCCGCGGCCGCGATGGGTGCGGCCGGTCGCTGGCTGGGCAGCTACCTCACCCGGCCCGAGGACGTGGCACTGCCCGCGCCCGCGGACCCGGCCCGGGCGTTCCCGGACGGGCTGGACCACCGGGTCCCGGGCATCACGCCGTTCCGCACCCCGACCGGCGACTTCTACCGGGTCGACACCCGGCTCACGGTGCCCGCGGTCAGCCTCGAGGGCTGGAGCCTGACCATCGACGGCGACGTCGACCGCGAGGTCAACCTCACCTTCGACGACCTGGCGAAGATGGACCTGATCGAGCGGGACATCACGCTGACCTGCGTGTCCAACGACGTGGGCGGGCGTTACGTCGGCGGCGCGCGCTGGCTCGGGGTCCCGCTCACCGACCTGCTCGACCGCGCCGGCATCGGCCACACGAAGGCCGACCAGATCCTCTCCACCGACGTCGACGGCATGACGATCAGCACGCCGCTGGACCTGGCCACCGACGGCCGGGACGCGATGATCGCGATCGGCATGAACGGCGCGGCCCTGCCCCGCGAGCACGGGTTCCCGGCCCGGATGGTCGTCCCCGGCCTCTACGGCTTCATCAGTGCCACCAAGTGGATCACCCGGATGACGCTGACCACCTACGCCGAGCACGACGCCTACTGGACCCAGCGGGGCTGGGCCACCGACGCCCCCATCAAGATCGCCAGCCGGATCGACACGCCCCGGCCGCTGTCCACGATCGACGCCGGCCGCACCGTGATCGGTGGCGTCGCGTGGGCGCAGCACCACGGGGGTGTCCGGAAGGTCGAGGTCCGCATCGACGGCGGCCCCTGGCAGGAGGCGCGGCTCGGCCCCTCCGCGGGCAACGACTACTGGCGGCAGTGGTACCTGCCCTGGTCCGCCGGGAAGGGCCAGCACAGCCTCACCGTGCGCGCCACCGACGGCCGGGGCGAGCAGCAGACCGCCGCCCGCACGACGCCGTTCCCGGACGGCTCCAGCGGCCTGCAGCAGGTCGTGGTCACCGTCACATGAACCAGGGCCGCGCCGGGCAATCCGCGCGACCCGTCGCACCGAATCCCTCCTGTCAGACCCACCAACGGAAGGTCCAAGATCATGAAGAGCAACACCCTCCGCCGGACGGGCGGGCTCGCCGCCCTGGCCCTCACCGCCACCCTGGGCCTGGCTGCCTGCGGGAACAGCGACGACAGCAGCGCGTCGGCCTCGGACAACACCAGCTCCTCGGCGCCCAGCGACACGAGCAGCTCGGACATGGCCTCCGACGCCGGTGCGCAGACCTTCGGCCCCGGCTGCTCGGCGATCCCGACCTCCGGTGCCGGCTCGTTCAGCGGGATGGCCGACCAGCCGGTCGCCACCGCGGCCAGCGCCAACCCGCTGCTGAAGACCCTGGTCAAGGCCGTCGGCGCCGCGGGCCTGGGCGACACGCTGAACTCCGCGCAGGGGATCACCGTCTTCGCCCCGACCGACGACGCGTTCGGCAAGATCCCGTCCAAGACGCTGGACAAGGTGCTCAAGGACAAGAAGACGCTGACCACGATCCTGTCCCACCACGTCATCGGTGAGCAGCTCTCCCCCGACCAGCTCGCCGGCACCCACAAGACGCTGGCCGGTGACACACTCACCGTGAAGGGCTCGGGCGAGGACTTCACCGTCGATGATGAGAACGCCAAGATCCTGTGCGGCAACATCCCCACCGCGAACGCCACGGTCTACGTGGTCGACACGGTGCTGATGCCGAACAGCTGACCTGGTTTGCGGCGAGACGTTCACGGAAGGATCTGAGGCGTGGACCCCATCCGGCCCGTGCGCCCCGGCGTCCCCTCCACGGAGGGGGCGCCGGCGTCGCCGGACGCCCCGGCCGATGCCAATGCGCAGCTGGCCGACCTGCTCCGCCGGTCCGGGCGGGGCGACCAGGGCGCCTTCGCCACGTTGTACGACGCGACCTCGCGCCGGGCCCTCGGGCTGGCGCTGCGGGTCGTCCGTGACCCGGCGCAGGCCGAGGAGGTCACCCAGGAGGCCTACCTCGAGGTGTGGCGCAAGTCGACCCGCTTCGACCCGGCCCGGGGCAGCGCCCTGTCCTGGGTGCTCACGATCGTCCACCGCAAGGCGGTGGACCGGGTCCGGTCCGCCGAGGCATCGACCCGGCGCGACCGGGACTACCACCAGCAGAACCAGCCGGTCGACCACGACTCGACCGCGGAGGCCGCCGAGGCCTCCCTCGAGGCCCGCCGGGTCCGGGGCGCGCTGGCCCACCTCACCGAGGTGCAGCGCGAGGCCCTGGAGCTGGCCTACTTCGGGGGCTACACACACACGGAGGTGGCGACCATGCTCGACCTGCCGGTCGGCACCGCCAAGACCCGGATCCGGGACGGGCTGATCAGACTTCGCGACGCGATGGGAGTGGGCAGATGAACACCGCACTCGAGTGCTCGCTCCACGCTGCTCCGAACGGGGGCCCCCGATGACCAGCGACATCCACGCGCTGTCCGGCGCCTACGCCGTGGACGCCCTCGACGACCTCGAGCGCGCCCGGTTCGAGCGGCACCTCGCCGAGTGCGCGGACTGCCGCGCCGAGGTCGACGAGCTGCGCGAGGCCGCGGCGCTGATGGCCGAGACCTCCGCCCTCGAGCCCGACCCCGCGCTGCGGGTCCGGGTGCTCTCCGAGATCGCCACGGTCCGCCCGCTGCCACCGCACATCGACAGCCCCGACTCCTCGGCGCCGCACCGGCGCCGCTGGCTCGCCCCGCTGGCCGCAGCAGCCGCCGTCGTCGCGGCGCTCGGCGTGGGCGGCACGGTCTGGCACCCCTGGAGCGACGACTCCTCGCAGGCCCAGCGCCAGCCGAGCGCCGTCGAACGGGTGCTGCGCGCCCCCGACGCCCAGCGGGTCACCCAGAAGGTCGACGGGGACGGCCAGGCCACCCTCGTGCGCTCACGGTCGATGAACCAGGCCGTGCTGCTCACCAAGAACATGCCGGCACCGCCGGACGGCAAGGTCTACGAGCTCTGGCTCCAGGACCCCCACCAGGGCATGGTGCCGGCCGGGCTGATGCCCGACGGCGCCACCTCGGTGCTGCTCTCCGGTGACGCGGCCGACGCCGTCGGCGCCGGGATCACCGTCGAGCCGCCCGGCGGCTCGCACGTGCCCACCTCCGACCCGGTCCTGCTCTTCGACCTGAAGAACGCCTGATGGCGCGCACCACACCCGCCCGGGTCGCCGTGATCGGCTCCGGGATCGCCGGGCTGGCCGCGGCGCACGTCGCGGCCGGCTCCGCCCGGGTGACCCTCTACGAGGCCGACGACCGGCTCGGCGGGCACGCCGACACCCACCTGGTCGACACCCCGACCGGCCGGCTGGCGATCGACACCGGCTTCATCGTCCACAACGAGCGGACCTACCCCACCCTGCTGCGGCTGTTCGGCGAGCTGGGCGTGGCCACCCAGGACTCCGACATGTCGATGTCGGTCCGCGACGACGCCACCGGCCTGGAGTGGGCCGGGGCGCTCGGCCGCCGGGGGCTCTTCCCGACGGCCGGCAACCTGGCGCGGCCGGCGTACCTGCGCCTGCTCACCGAGATCCCCCGGTTCCACCGCCGCGCCCGGGCGCTGCTCGCGGACGGCGACGGAGACCCGGCGCAGGACGGCACCACGCTGCGTTCGTTCCTCGAGGGGGGCGGCTTCTCGGCGTACTTCCGGCGGCACTTCATGGAGCCGCTGGTCGCGGCGGTGTGGTCCTGCGACCCCGACCAGGCGCTGGACTACCCGGCGCGCTACCTCTTCGCCTTCCTGCGGCACCACGGCATGCTGCAGGTCTTCGGCTCGCCCACGTGGCGGACCGTCACCGGCGGCTCGCGCAGCTACGTCGAGCGGGTCGCCGCCGGGTTGCACGAGATCCGGACCGGCACCAAGGTCACCTCGGTGCTCGAGACGCCGACCGGCGTCGAGGTCACCGACGGCAACGGCGAGGTCGGGGCGTACGACGCCGTCGTGGTCGCGACCCACCCCGGGCAGGCGCTGGCGATGCTGGCCGAGCCGACGCCGGCCCAGCGCGACGTGCTCGGCGCGATGCCGTACTCCCCCAACACCGCGCTGCTGCACACCGACGCCTCGCTGCTGCCGCGCGCCCGCAACGCCCGGGCGTCGTGGAACTTCCGCCGGCCCGAGGCCGCGCTCGGGCACGTCACGGTCACCTACGACCTGACCCGGCTGCAGCGGCTGCCCACCGACACCCGCTACCTGGTCACGCTGGGCGGCGAGCACCTCGTCGACCCGGCCACCGTGATCGACCGGATGGAGTACGAGCACCCGCTCTACACGCCCGCCTCCGTCGCCGCGCAGCGCCGGCTGCCGGAGATCTCCACCGACCGGGTCGCGTTCGCCGGCGCCTACCACGGCTGGGGCTTCCACGAGGACGGTGCGCGGTCCGGCGTGGCCGCCGCCGAGCGCCTCGGCCTCCCCTGGCCGAGTCGTCCGCCTCAGCGGCAGGTAGGACAGCCGCTGAGGCGGACGACCGGGGTCTACGCGACCACGATCCGGCACACCCGGCGCTCGCCGTTCCGGCGCACCTTCGAGCTCCGCTCGCACACCTGGCTGGTCGACCTCGACGAGCTGCCGCGCCACGGCCTGCTCGCGCCGGTCCTGGGCCGGTTCGAGGCGCGCGACCACCTCGGTGACCCGCACCGGACGATCCGGGAGAACCTCGCGTCGTTCCTGGCCCGCCACGGGGTCGCGCTCGACGGCCCGGCGGGCCGCGGGCGGGTGCTGATGGCGGCCCACCCGCGGGCGCTCGGCCACTGCTTCAACCCGATCAGCGTGTTCTGGTGCTTCGACGGCGCCGGCCGGCAGGTGGCGACGGTCGTGGAGGTGCACAACACCTACGGCGACCGGCACGCCTACCTCGTCCACCCCGACGAGCAGGGCCGCGCGCGGGTCGGGAAGGCGATGTACGTCTCGCCGTTCCACGGCACCGACGGCAGCTACGACCTCGCGGTGCCGGTCCCCGGGGACCGGCTGCACGTCGCCGTCACGCTGCACACCGACGACGGCGCCACCTTCAGCGCGTCCCTCACCGGGACGCGACTGCCGGGCGGCGCCACCGGCCCGGGGGCCCGTCGGGCCCTGCGCGCCGCTCCCGCCGCGCTGCGCGGCTCACTCCTCATCCGCGCCCACGGCCTGTGGCTGTGGGCCCGACGACTGCCGGTCCGGCCGCGACCGCAGCACCACCAGGAAGGTGTCTGAATCGATGACCCTCGCCCCCTCCCGTCCCGAGGCCACCCCTGAGTCGCTGAGCGACTGGCCGGGACTCGACCGGGTCCCGACCGGCCTGCGCACCCGCGTGTCCGCCAAGGTCGCCCGCCAGCTGTTCCTCGGCGCCGTGCGCAGGCTGCCGGTGACCGTCGAGGTCACCGCCGAGGACGCGCCCGGCTCGGGCAGCGTCACGACGTACGGCCGCGGCGGTCCGAGGATGGTGGTGCGCCGGCCGGGCGAGCTCTTCGAGCGGCTCGGCCGCGACGGCCTGATCGGCTTCGGCGAGGCCTACCTCACCGGCGCCTGGGAGGCCGACGACCTCGCCGGCTTCCTGACCGTGCTCGCCGCGCAGCTGCAGGACCTGGTCCCGCGGCCGCTGCAGCGGCTGCGCGCGGTGACGGTGCCGCGCACCCCGCGGCGCACCCGCAACACCACCCGCGGGTCACGCGACAACATCGCGCACCACTACGACCTGTCCAACGAGCTGTTCGAGCTGTTCCTGGACCCGTCGCTGAGCTACTCCGCGGCGCTGTTCGACTGCGACGTGGTCGACCGGGGCGACCACCGGGAGGCGGCCGCGCCGTACGCCGGGGCGAGCGGCGGCGCGGGCGGCGACCTGCTCGCCGCCCAGGCCCGCAAGGTGGAGCGGCTGCTCGACCGGGCCGGCGTCGGGGAGGGCACCCGCCTGCTCGAGATCGGCACCGGCTGGGGCGAGCTCGCGCTGCGCGCCGCCCGCCGGGGCGCCCGGGTGCACACGATCACGCTGTCGGTGGAGCAGAAGGCGCTGGCCGAGCAGCGGATCGCCGCGGCCGGGCTGGCCGACCTCGTCGACGTCGAGCTGCGCGACTACCGCGAGGTCTCGGGGAGCTACGACGCGGTCGTCTCGGTGGAGATGATCGAGGCGGTCGGCCACCAGTACTGGGGCACCTACTTCGAGACCATCGACCGGGTGCTCGCGCCGGGCGGGAAGGTCGCGATCCAGGCGATCACGATGCCGCACGACCGGATGCTGGCCACCCGCAACACCTACACGTGGATCAACAAGTACATCTTCCCCGGCGGCTTCCTGCCCTCGGTCGAGGTCATCGACCAGCTCACCCGGCAGCGCACCGGCCTGCGGATCACCGACCGGCTCTCGATGGGCGCCCACTACGCCGAGACGCTGCGCCGCTGGGACGAGGCGTTCACCGCGGCCTCCGAGGAGGTGCTCGCGCTGGGCTTCGACGAGACGTTCCTGCGGATGTGGCACTTCTACCTGGAGTACTCCCGCGCGGGCTTCGCCTCGGGCTACATCGACGTCAACCAGATCGTCCTCGCCCGGCCCGAGGAGGTCCGCGCATGAGCGACACCGCCACCCACGACCCGACCACCTACCACCGGGCCGGCTCCGACGCGGCCGCGGGTCCCCGGCCTCCCCGGGGTGGGGTCGCGTCGGCGCTCGCCGAGGCGGTGCGGCCGTTCGTCGGCGGGGAGCTCCCGGTCCGGCTGCGGGCCTGGGACGGCTCCGAGGCCGGCCCGGCGGACGGGCCGCCGGTGGAGCTGCGCTCGCCCGACGCCGTACGCCGGCTGCTGTGGCACCCCGGCGAGCTGGGCGCGGCGCAGGCCTACGTGACCGGGGAGCTCGACGTGCCCGAGGCCGACGGCTGGACCCTCGACCGGGCGCTCACCCACGCGTTCGCGGTGGCCGAGGAGCGCGGGCTGATGGGCTCGCGGCCCTCGCCGGGGGCGATGGCGACCGCGGTGCGCACGCTGCTCGGCGTGCCGGAGCTGCGCGCGGCCCTGCTCGGGAGGCCACCGGCGCCGCCGGCCTCCCAGGCCCGGGTGCGCGGCCGGCTGCACAGCCCGCTGCGCGACCGGCGGGCGATCAGCCACCACTACGACCTCTCCAACGAGTTCTACTCGCTGATCCTCGAGGACTCGATGGCCTACTCGTGCGGCTACTACGCCGCCGAGGACACCACGCTCGAGGAGGCCCAGCACGCCAAGCTGTCGCTGGTCTGCCGCAAGCTCGGCCTCACCGAGGGCAGCACGCTGCTCGACGTCGGCTGCGGCTGGGGCTCGCTGTCGCTGCACGCCGCGGAGCACTTCGGCGCCCGGGTGGTGGGCGTGACGATCGCGGCGGAGCAGAAGCGGTTCATCGACGCCCGCATCGCCGAGCGCGGGCTGGGCGACCGGGTGGAGATCCGGCTCCAGGACTACCGGGAGGTGCCCGAGCGCGACCACTTCGACGCGGTCTCCTCGCTCGAGATGGGCGAGCACGTCGGGGAGAAGAACTACCCGACGTACGCCGAGGTGCTGCGCCGCTCGGTGCGCCCCGGCGGCCGGGTGCTGGTCCAGCAGATGTCCCGCACCGGCAAGTGGCCCGGCGGCGGCCCGTTCATCGAGTCGTTCATCGCGCCGGACATGTACATGCGCCCGGTCGGCGAGACCGTCGCGTACCTGGAGCGCGGGGGGCTCGAGGTCCGCGACGTGCACGCGCTGCGCGAGCACTACGTGCGCACCGTGGACGGCTGGCTGGCGCGCTTCGAGGCCCACCGCGACCGGCTCACGGAGCTCGTGGGCGAGGAGGTCGTGCGCGTGTGGCGGCTCTACCTCGTCGGCGGGTCGATGGCCTTCCGCGACGGGCGGATGGGCGTCGACCAGATCCTGATGGTCCGGCCCGGGGCGCCGCACACGCTGCCGTCCGAGCGGGACTTCTGACGTGGGCACCGGCGCCGCCGTCGTGACCGTGCTCGCCGTCGCGCTGCTGTGCGTGGCCGCGACGATGGCCGGCGCCGCGTGGCGCGCCCGCCAGCTGGGGGTCGTCGCGGTCGTCGACGTCGCCTGGGGGCTGGGCTTCGTGCTGGTCGCGGTGGTGACCGCGGTCGTGGCCTCGGGCGCCGACGGGGCGGACGGGCGGCGCTGGCTGGTCGCCGGGCTCGTGGCGGCCTGGGGGCTGCGGCTGGCCTGGCACGTGCGGTCGCGGGCCGTCGGGGCCGGCGGGCACGAGGACCCGCGCTACGCCGAGATGCTCGGCGGGTCGCTGCGGGAGGTCGGCATGGCGACCGCCGTACGCCGGGTCTTCGCCGTCCAGGGGGTCGCGCAGTGGTTCGTCGCGCTGCCGGTCGCGGTGGGTGCGGTGCTGGGCACCGCCTGGCCGTGGGTGGCCGTGGCCGGCGTCGTGGTGTGGCTGGTCGGCCTGGTCTTCGAGGCGGTGGGCGACGCCCAGCTGCGGCGCTACAAGGCGCGGCCGCGCGAGGAGCGGCCGCCGGTGATGGACCGCGGGCTGTGGGGCTGGACCCGGCACCCGAACTACTTCGGCGACGCCTGCGTGTGGTGGGGCCTGTGGCTGGTCGCCGCGCTGGCGGCCGGCTGGCTCCCCGGCCTGCTCACCGTGCTCTGCCCGGTCGTGATGACCGTCTTCCTGCGCAACGTCACCGGCGCGAAGCTGCTCGAGCGCACGATGTCCCGCCGCCCGGGCTGGGACGAGTACGCCGCCCGGGTGCCGCTGTTCGTGCCGCGCCCGCCGCGGCGCTGAGCCCTGTGGGCCCGACGGCCCCAGACTAGACCGGGTCGGTCTGCTGCCGGCCGGCGTCGGCCACCTGGTCGCTCCAGTCGGCACCGGTCCAGTAGCGGAGCTCGTGCCGCGCCGTGGGGTCGGCCAGCCAGCCCGCGGACACCTGCGGGCCCGGTGGGGGCGGCGGAACGGACACGTCCGGCGGGATCGACGCGGCGACGACCGGACCGGGCACCTGCTGGGCCGCGGCGTCCCGGTCCGGCGGGAACGTGGCGGCGACCCGGTCGAGCAGCTCGGCGAGGGGTTGGCCTGCCCGGCCGGCCAACCGCGAGGCCTGCAGATGGCCCAGGCCGATGATCACGAACGGCAGCACGAACGCCGCAACGAAGCCGAGCAGCCCGGGGCCGGTGCCGAGGAACAGCAGCCCGCCGAGGAACAGGCAGATCAGCACCGGCACCGTGCCGCGCCCCGTGGCGAGCCGCCAGGCCGGCAGCCGGGCGACGTCGGTCCGCCCGGTGGTGTGGTTGCGGAACAGCACGTACGGGCCCCGCCGGGCGCCGGGGCGGATGGCCCAGGCCGCCGAGACCAGCTGCCCGCGCCCCACCGCGAGGTTCACGTGCTCGACCTGGACGTTGTGCTGGGTCCCGTCGGCGCCGACCAGCGTGAACCCGTCCTGGACCGTGACCCGCTGGTTGACATCCAGGGTGTGGCTGAGCGACCCGTCGACGGGCGACCGGTGCACCTGCGACTCGGCCCGGAACACGGTCTTCGAGAGCTTGGCGTGGTCCGCGACCCGGCCGGTGCAGGTGTGCAGGTCCGATGTCCGGCCCGCCGCCACCAGGCGCAGGGGTCGCCCCGGGAGCACCCGCATCGGCCAGAGTGCCCGCACCAGGCCCAGCCCACCGACGAAGAAGACCAGCACCTCGGCGATGGTCGTCGTACCGCTCGAGCCGGACGAGGCGTCGACGGACATGCCGCCGACGATCCAGATCAGCAGGGCGGCCAGCCACGGCCTCAGCCCCAGCAGACTGCTTCGCAACCGTCGCACACCCGACCTCCACGGAAGAAGGGCCCTCCCCCGAGCCTCGGGCGTCTCCGACCGATCATCCTCCGTGGGGCCCGCGATGGGAAGAGTCACCTCCTGGGGCGCCGCGGGCACCGTGGGGCACCTCGGCGTCGGTCAGGCCGGAGCGATGTTGTGGTTCCGGCGGAACACGTTGTGGGGGTCGTAGCGCCGCTTGAGCCGGGCGAGCCGATCGAGGTTCGCGCCGTAGCAGGCCCGCGCCGTCTCGGGCCGCGCGTCCATCGAGAAGTTGGCGTAGCCGCCGGGCAGCGCGTACGGCTCGAGCGCGTCCCGGAAGCCACAGGCCCAGTCCCGCAGGACCGGCTGGAGGTCGGGGTCCGGCGCGTTGGCGGCGAACATCTGCGCGAAGGCCGCCTCCCGCCAGGGCCACGCCGTCTCACCCGGACCGGCGCGGCCGGCCGCGCCGTCCAGCGGGTACAGGTGGCTCGTGCACATCGGCGTCGGTTGCGCCGCGCCCCACCGCTCGACGAGGGCGGCGGCCTCGTCCGGCAGGTCCTGGTAGAGCAGTCCGGTCAGGTGCCCGTACCTGCCGGCCCCGGCGGCGGCGTCGAAGCTCGTCTGCAGCACCGGGTACGGCACCGGGCCGACGGCGTCCAGCAGCGGTCCCTCGGCGCGGAACGCGGCCAGGGCGGCCCCGGCGCGGGCCGCCGGTGCCGTGCAGCACCACACGAGCGCACAGGCGGGCCTGCCCAGCAGCTGCTCGGGGAACGGTCCACCTGGCGGCACCGTGAGCAGGGCGACGAACGCCGAGACGTCGTCGGGCTGCTGGGGCATCCAGTCGCGGAAGAGCGTGACCAGGCGCTCGGTGTGCCCCAGCGGGAACATCATCGCGCCGCCGGTGACGATCGAGACCGGGTGCAGCCGCATCCGCAGCTCGGTCACGACACCGAAGTTGCCGCCGCCACCGGTCAGCGCCCACAGCAGGTCCTCGTCGCCGTCCCGGCCGGCGCGGACGATGCTGCCGTCGGCGAGAACGACGTCCGCACCGACGAGGTTGTCCACGGCGAGGCCGATCGTGCGGGTGAGGTGGCTGATCCCACCGCTGAGGGCGAACCCACCCATGCCGACGGTCGACACGGTCGGCGTGGCCGTGGCGAGGCCCAGCCGATGGGTCGCCCGGTCGACGGGGCCGGCGACGGTGCCGCCGCCGAGGGCGACGACCCGGCGCTCCGGATCGACCCGGACGTGGTCGATCCGCCGCAGGTCGATCACGACGCCCCCCTCGACCGAGCCGAACCCGGCAGCGCTGTGCCCGCCGGCCCGGACAGCCAGCGGCAGCCCCGCGCCGGTGGCGAAGCGGACGGTCTCGGCGACGTCCTGGGCGTCCAGGCACCGGACCACCGCCGCCGGCCGGCTCTCCCGTGCCCGGCTGGCGAGGACCCGGACCTCGTCGTACCTCTCGTGGCGGGGCCCGATCACCTCGCCCCGGAGGCGGGGGGCGAGGTCGCTGGCGATGGATCCGGTCGACGTGGTCATGCCTCGAGCATCCGCGCGCGGTCGCGCTGCGGCATCGGGGAGAACCCTCAGTCGACGGAGCGGATCTGTCCCTCGTGGCGCAGCACGTACGCCGCCGCCTCGGTGCGGTTGCGCAGCCCCAGCTTCACCAGGACGTTGCGGACGTGCCGCTCGACCGTCTTCCGGGACAGGAAGAGTCGCTCGCCGAGCTCGCGGTTCGTCAGGCCCTCACCGAGCAGCGCCAGGACCTCGAGCTCGCGCCGGGTGAGCGCCCCGGGCCCCGCGGGGCCGCCCCGGGCAGCCGTCACGCCGAGGGTGCGCAGCCGGGCCGCGGCCCGGTCGGCGTCGCGAGCCGCACCGAGCGCCTCGAACGTGAGGAGCGCCGCCCGCGCCTCGGCGATGGCGTCCTCGCCGACGAGGACCTCGGCCAGGTCCAGGCGGGTCCGCGCCGTCTCGGGCACGAGCCGGAGCTCGCGGAAGAGTCGGAGCGCTCGCTCGAGCTCCCGGGCGTCCCCACGCACGCGCCCCCTCGCCCGCATCGCTCGGGCCCGGACCTGGCGGCAGCCGGTCGCCTCGGCCAGGCCGTCCAGGCGGTCCAGCGCCCCGGCGACCTCGTCCCCGTCCGCCACGCGGGCGAGGAGCTCCCACAGGGCGGCCTCCTCCAGGGGCGCGCTGAGTCCCGGGCGGTAGCGGTCCTCGCGGCGGGCCTCGTCCACGGACCGGGCGTCGATCAGCCGGCGGACCACCCGGCGGGCGGCCGGGCGGTCTCCCCGGGCCGCCGCGACCCCGGCGAGGACGGCGGCGCACGACGGGTGGTCGGCGTACCCCTCCAGCAGGCGTTCGGCCTCCTCGAGGCCCCCCTGCGCGAGCCGCAGCTCGGCGAGCCGGGCGGCGGACTCGGCGGCCAGGTCGGGCTCGGCCGCGGCGCCGACCCTCAGGGCCGCGCGCAGCTCCCGCTCGGCGCCCGCCCAGTCCCCGGCGGCGAGGAGGATGGTCCCCAGGTAGGTGCGACAGGTGGTGAAGAGGTGCGGGCTCCGGTGCTGCTCCTCGAAGGCGTCGGAGGCCCGGATCCACTGCAGCACCTGGTCGAACTCGGCGGTCTGGGCGCAGCTGGCGATCAGGTTGCAGCACACGAAGACCGGGGTGTGCGGTCGGTGTGCCTCACCGGCGAGGGCGGCCGCCATGGCCTCGTCGAGCAGGGCCGTTCCCTCGACGGTGCGGCCCTGGCGGGTCAGCACGGCACCCAGCTGGCTGATGGCGCAGAGCTCGAGGTCCGCGTCGCCGAGCGCCCGGGCGGCGCCGCGGGCCTCGTCGGCCCAGCGCTCCGCGGCCGCGGCGTCCCCGCTTGCGTGGGAGCGGAGGAGGGCCAGCCACCCGCGCAGGGGTGTCAGCCCGTGCTCCTCGACGAGCCGTTCCGCCCGAGCCAGCCACCCGCGGGCGACCACCGTGCTGCCGAGGCTCACCCGGTGCGTGAAGTACAGGCCGATCGCGGCCATCGTGGCGTTCGCCGGGTCACCCTGGTGCTGGAAGGCGGCGTAGGCCCGCTCCTGGTAGGTCACGCCCGGCGCGGTCTCCCCCAGCCAGCACAGCGCGTCGCCCAGGCCGAAGAGCGCCTCGCCCGTCGGCGACCGCTCGACGAGCGCCTCGTACCCGACCCGGGCACCCGCCCAGTCGCCCCGGGCGACCGCCGCACGTGCCGCCTCGGCGAGCTCGTCCGGCGTCGTCACGCTGCCGCCCCCGGCCCAGCCGACGCCGCCCGACCGCCGATGGCCGGCACCCGTCCGCCCTCCGGACTCCTGTGGGGCACACCTGATGGTAGGACGAACGCCGGAGGAGACCGCCGCGCGGCGGCGCCGACCGCCTGTTCAGACGCCGGGCACCCCGCTTGTCCCACCACCAGGCCGACGGTTGACTCGGGATGCATGGACACCGGACCGGACCGGGTCGACGAGGCCTTCGAGGCGTGCCCGCGGGTCGGGTTCCTGCCGCCGGGGCAGCGGCGGCGCGCAGGCTTCGACGGGCCGATCGAGATCGGCCACGGCCAGACGTGCTCCCAGCCGCGCACGGTCGAGGCGATGCTGCGGCTGCTGGACGTCCGGCCCGGGCAGGGGGTGCTCGACGTCGGGTCGGGGACGGGGTGGACCACCGCGCTGCTGGCCCACCTGACCGGCCCGGACGGGTCGGTGGTGGGGGTGGAGATCGAGCCGGCCCTGGTGGAGTCCGGCGCCGACAACCTCGCGCGGACGGGCCAGCCGTGGGCGCGGATCGAGCCGGCGGCCGAGGGCGAGCTGGGGCAGCCGGCGCGGGCGCCGTACGACCGGATCCTGGTCTCGGCCGGCGCCCGCGAGCTGCCGCAGGCGCTGGTCGACCAGCTGGCCGCACCCGGCCGGATGGTGGTGCCGGTGGCGAGCTGGATGCTGCTGGTGGAGAAGGACGCCGCCGGCGGGGCGCGCACCAGCCGGCACGGGAGCTACCGCTTCGTGCCGCTGAGGTGATCGGGCTCGCCGGGCCCGTCGTGCCCGTCGAAGCTGACGTCGACCCGTTCGAAGCCCTTGTGCCGCTGGGCCCGGGCATAGCTGGCGTAGGCCTTCCGGTCGGCCTCGGTGAGCTGCACGGCGTCGGTGAACGGCGTGAGCAGCGCGCGCGGCCAGAGCCGGCGGGCCAGCACGACGTTGATCTCGATGCCCAGAACGCCCATCACCGAGGCGATGTAGATCAGCCCGACCAGGCCGAGAACCAGCCCGAAGGTCTGGTTCATCGCGCTGGTCTCGGCGAGGACGTGGGTGACGTACCAGGTGCCGAGGATCTGCAGCACCTGCCACATCACGGCCACGGTGTACGCGCCGGGCGCCGCCGCGTGGAGCGGGTGGTCGCGCGCGGTCGCCAGCCGGAACAGCAGCGTGAGCACCGACCCGACGACCAGCACCGTGCCGATCCGGACCAGCCAGCCCAGCCAGCCGCCGGCGTTCGCGAGCACCTGGGTGTTGCTGAGCAGCGCCGAGACCACCGAGATCGCGACCACCGCCAGCCCGGCCGTCATCAGCAGGAAGAGGCTGCGCAGCCGCAGCAGGATCGGGTTCGGCCGGCTGTTGCGCGGCACCGACCACGCGATGTTCATCGCGTTCTGGATCGCCTGCCCGAGCCCGAGCGAGCCGTAGAGCGCCGCGAGCGCGCCGACCACGATCGCGGACGTCGACCCCTGCAGGCCCTCCGGCCGGCCGAGCTGCTCGCCGATGATCGGGAACTGGCTGAGCGTCGAGCTCAGCACCTGCTGCTGCAGGTCGTGGTTGCCCTGCAGCACGAACCCGAAGATCGACGTCGCGAGCAGCAGCAGCGGGAAGATCGCCACGAATGCGTAGTAGGTGATGATCGCGGCGAGGTAGTTGCCCTGGTCGTCGAAGAACTTGTAGACGACGGCGATCGGCACCGCCACGGGAGGGAACCGCCGCTGCCCGTGGTCGAGAGTGTCGGCGACCTTCCCCACGCGCCCCAACCTACCGGCCGCCCCGGCACGGTCGGGGGTACGACGTCCGCCGGCGCGGCCGGTAGGTCGGGCGGCCGGCGGACGCCCGGTCGGCGCGCGGCTAGTACGACTTGGGCAGCCCCAGCGAGTGCATCGCCACGAAGTTCAGGATCATCTCCCGGCTGACCGGCGCGATCCGGCCGGCCCGGGTGGCGACCAGCAGCCCGGCCATGCCGTACTCCTGGCTGATCCCGTTGCCGCCGTGGGTCTGCACCGCCCGGTCCACCGCGGCGCAGGCCGCCTCCGCGGCGGCGTACTTGGCCATGTTCGCGGCCTCCCCCGCGGCCATGTCCTCGCCGGCGTCGCAGAGCGCGGCCGCCTTCTGGTTCATCAGCCGGGCCAGCTCGATCTCGATGTGTGACTGCGCCAGCGGGTGCGCGATCGCCTGGTGGCTGCCGATCGGAGCCTCGAAGACCGTGCGCTGCTTGGCGTACGCGGTGGCCTTCTCCAGCGCGAACCGGGCCAGGCCGAGGCTGAACGCCGCCGCCATGATCCGCTCCGGGTTGAGCCCCGCGAACAGCTGCACCAGGCCGCCGTTCTCGTCGCCCACGAGCGCGTCGCCGGGCAGCCGCACGTCGTCGATGAACACCTGGAACTGCTCCTCGGGCGAGACGATCTCCATCGGGATCGGGTTCGCCTCGAAGCCCGGCGCGTCGGTCGGCACCACGAACAGGCAGGGCTTGAGCTTGCCGGTGCGAGCGTCCTCGGCGCGGGCGACCACCAGCACGTGCGGCGCCTCGTCGATGCCGGAGATCCAGATCTTGCGGCCGTTCAGCACCCAGCCGTCGCCGTCGCGGCGGGCCGTGGTCGTGATGTTGTGGGAGTTGGTGCCGGCGTCGGGCTCGGTGATCGCGAACGCCATGGTGCCCGTGCCGTCGGCCAGCCCGGGCAGCCACCGCTGCTTCTGCGCTGGCGTGCCGTAGCGGCTGATGATCGTGCCGCAGATCGCCGGGCTGACGACCATCAGCAGCAGGGGGCAGCCCTGCGCCGCGAGCTCCTCGCAGACGGCCGCGATGTCGCCGATGCCGCCGCCGCCCCCGCCGTACTCCTCGGGGATGTTGATGCCGAGGTAGCCGTGCCGGCCGATGTCCAGCCACAGGTCGGTGGTCTTGCCGCCGCTGCGGGCCTGGGCGACGAAGTAGTCGCGGCCGTACTTGCCGGCCAGGCTCGCGACGGCCTTGCGCAGCTCCCGGCGCTCCTCGGACTCGGTGAACGCGTTGGTCATGCTTCCTCCACCACTGCCAGTACCTCCCCGGCGGCGACCTGCGCGCCGGGCTCCACGTCGATCTCCGTGACCGTGCCGGCGTGCGGCGCGCTCACGGTGTGCTGCATCTTCATCGCCTCCAGGACCAGCACCGCCTGGCCCGCGCCGACCTGCGCGCCGACCTCGACGGCCACCCGGACGACCGTGCCCGGCATCGGGGCGAGCAGCGAGCCGCTGGCCACCGCGTCGGCGGGGTCGGTGAACCGGGGCACCCGGGTGAGCCGCACGTGCCCGCGCGGGGAGTCGACGTCCACCGCGTCGCCGGCCACGGCCACGTCGTACGTCGTCCGGACACCGTTCGTCTCCAGGGTCACTGATGCCGGGCCCGCCGCGACGACGGTGAAGCCGTCCACGGCGTACCCGTCCCGGCCGGCGAACCACTCCACCACCTGGTCCTCGAACTCGGTGCGCTGCGGCTGGGAGACGACGTTGCGCCAGGCGACGGGGAGGCCGCGCTGGACGGTCCTGGCCCGCCCGGCCCGTTCGGCGAGGGCGAGCGCCGCGGCCACCGGCGCCCCCGGGTCGACGGCGTCGCCCGGCGACAGCACGCCGCTGCGGTCGAAGAAGTCCGTGCTGACGTCGCCGGCGACGAACTGCGGGGACTGCAGGATCCGGACCAGGAGGTCGCGGTTGGTCACCAGCCCGTGGATCCGGGCCCGACGCAACGCGTGCGCCAGCTTGCGGGCGGCCTGGCGCCGGGTCGGGGCGTGGGCGATCACCTTCGCCAGCATCGCGTCGTAGTGGGTGGACACCTCGCTGCCGCTCTCGAAGCCGGCGTCGACGCGGATCCCGTCGACCTCGGGGATCTCGAACCTGGCCAGGGTGCCGCTCTGCGGCTGCCAGTCGTGGGCCGGGTCCTCCGCGTAGAGCCGCACCTCGATCGCGTGCCCCACCGGGTCGTCCGCATGAGCGGGTGCTAGAGGTGCCGCTGCTGCGGACGACCCGGCGACGCCGGTGAGGTGGGCGCCCTCCGCGACCCCCAGCTGCATCGCCACGAGGTCGACCGCGAAGACCGCCTCGGTCACGGGGTGCTCGACCTGGAGCCGGGTGTTCATCTCGAGGAAGAAGAACCGCTCGCGTCCGGGGTCGTAGAGGAACTCCACGGTGCCGGCGCCGACGTAGCCGATCGCCTCGGCGGCCGCCCGGGCCGCCTCGTGCAGGGCGCCGGCCACGTCGGCGGCCAGGTCCGGGGCCGGCGACTCCTCGACGACCTTCTGGTGCCGGCGCTGGATCGAGCAGTCGCGCTCGCCGAGCACCAGCACCGTGCCGTGGGTGTCGCCGACGACCTGCACCTCCACGTGCCGGCTCCGCTCGACGTACGGCTCGACGAAGACGGTGCCGTCGCCGAACGCCGACTCGGCCTCGGCGGCGGCCTTCTCGACCTCGCCGGGCAGGTCGGCGAGCGACCGCACGATCCGCATGCCGCGCCCGCCCCCACCGGCCGACGCCTTCACCAGCAGCGGCAGGTCGGCCTCGCCCGCGCTGTCGACGGTGAGGTTCGGCAGGACCGGTACGCCGGCGGCCTCCATCAGCTTCTTGGCCTGGACCTTGGAGCCCATCTGCTCGATGGACGCAGGCAGGGGGCCGACCCAGGTCAGGCCGGCCTCGATGACAGCGCGGGCGAAGTCGGCGTTCTCGGAGAGGAAGCCGTAGCCGGGGTGGATCGCGTCCGCACCGGACCGCCGGGCGGCGGCCACCACCAGGTCGGCACGCAGGTAGGTCTCCGCGGGCGCGCTGCCGGGCAGGTGCACCGCGTGGTCGGCCTGGCGGACGAACGGCAGCCCCGCGTCCGCGTCGGAGTGCACCGCCACGGTCTCGATGCCGAGCCGGCGGCAGGTGGCGAAGACGCGGCTCGCGATCTCGCCGCGGTTCGCCACGAGCAGTCTGCGGATCATGCGATCACATCCATGTGCGGCGTCGGGGTCCCCGTGGCGTTGTTCGCGGGGGAGCGAAGCGGAGGAGCGAAGAACGACATGGGGTGACTTCACATCCTGAAGACGCCGAACCGGTCGGTGCCGGCGTACGCCTTGTTCTCGATGACGGACAGGCAGATGCCCAGGACGGTGCGGGTGTCGCGCGGGTCGATCACCCCGTCGTCGTAGAGCATCCCGGAGAGGAAGAACGGCAGGCTCTGCTCCTCGACCTGCGCCTCGACGAACTCGCGCATCGCGGCGTCGCCGGCCTCGTCGTACTCCTTGCCGCGGGACTCCGCAGCGGCCCGGGCGACGATCGAGAGCACCCCGGCGAGCTGCTGGGGGCCCATCACCGCGGACTTCGCGCTGGGCCAGGTGAACAGGAAGCGGGGGTCGTAGGCGCGGCCGTTCATGCCGTAGTTCCCGGCGCCGTAGGAGGCGCCCATGATGATCGAGATGTGCGGCACGGTGCTGTTGCTGACCGCGTTGATCATCATCGCGCCGTGCTTGATGATGCCGCCCTGCTCGTACTCCTTGCCGACCATGTAGCCGGTGGTGTTGTGCAGGAACAGCAGCGGGGTGTCGACCTGGTTGGCGAGCTGGATGAACTGCGTCGCCTTCTGGGCCTCCTCGGAGAACAGCACCCCCTGGGCGTTGGCGAGGATGCCGACCGGACGGCCGTGGATCCGCGCCCAGCCGGTGACCAGGCTCGGGCCGTAGAGCGGCTTGAACTCGTCGAACGCCACCTCGTTGCCCGGCCCGACGCCGTCGACCAGCCGGGCGACCACCTCGCGCGGGTCGAACGGCTCCCGCAGGTCGCTCGGCACCAGGTCGAGCAGCTGCTCGGGGTCCGCGTCCGGCTCGGCATACCCCACGCCGTACGCCGAGTCGGCGCATGTTGACGCACCCGGGGCGCCGAGTCGGCGCTCGTCGACGTGCCGAGGCGTCAACGAGGGTCGACTCGGCGTGGCCTTGCGCCAGTTCAGCCGGGCCACGATCCGGCGCCCGATCCGGATCGCGTCCCGCTCGTCCTCGGCGAGGTAGTCGGCGAGGCCCGACGTCCGCGCGTGCATCTCGGCGCCGCCCAGGGACTCGTCGTCGGACTCCTCGCCGGTCGCCATCTTCACCAGCGGCGGGCCGCCGAGGAAGACCTTGGCCTGCTCCTTGACCATCACCGTGTAGTCGCTCATGCCGGGCACGTAGGCGCCGCCGGCGGTGGAGTTGCCGAACACCAGCGCGATCGTCGGCTCCTTGCGGGCGCTGGCCCGGGTCAGGTCGCGGAACAGCCGGCCGCCGGGGATGAAGATCTCCTTCTGGGTCGGCAGGTCGGCCCCGCCGGACTCCACGAGCGAGACCGTCGGCAGCCCGTTCTCCTCGGCGATCTGCGAGGCGCGGAAGATCTTCTTGACCGTCCACGGGTTGCTGGCGCCGCCCTTCACGGTCGGGTCGTTGGCGGTGATCATGCACTCGACCCCCGCGACCACGCCGATGCCGGTGACCACGCTGGCGCCGACGGTGAAGTCCGAGCCCCAGCCCGCCAGCGGGGACAGCTCGAGGAACGCCGAGCCCTCGTCGACGAGCAGCTCGATCCGCTCGCGGGGCAGCAGCCTGCCGCGCGCGTGGTGCCGCTCGACGTACTTCTCCCCACCGCCGGCCACCGCCTTGGCGTGCTCGGCGTCGAGGGCGGCGAGCTTCTCGACCATCGCCTCCCGGTTGGCCGCGCCCGCCGTGCTGAGGTGGCTCACCGCTCGACCACCTCCTTCATCCGCTCGAGGGTGGTGCGCATGCCGTTGACGTTCGTCCGCCGGCGCAGGGCGCCCAGCAGCGTCCAGTAGGCGCGCATCGCCAGGTTGGTCTCGAGCCGGAAGTACTCCGTGACCAGGGTCCCGCCCTCGCGCGGCTCGAGCCGGTAGCCCCAGTTGTTGACCGGCACGTCGTCGGTCCCCACGGAGAACTCGAAGACCCGGTCCGGCTCGCAGACGGTCACCGTGCACGCGCTCCAGTACGTCGGCCCGACGCCGTTGCGCTTCACGTGGCCCTTGAACTTCGCGCCCACGGCCGGGCCGTCGTACCCGTGCCGCCAGCGCGCCTCGAAGGTCTCGGGACTGAACTCGCCGATCCGGGTCACGTCGCTGACCAGCGCCCACACCGTCGCCGGTGGCGCGTCCATCCAGACCGTCGCCTCGCCGGAGGGTGGCGGAAGGAGCCGCGAGAGTGACTCCCTGACGGCGGTCATGGGGCGTACCCCAACAGCCTTGCTGCAAGGTCGGTCAGCACCTCGGTCGCTCCTCCTCCGATCGGCAGGATCCGGGCGTCGCGGTAGTGCCGCTCCACCTCGGTCCCGTGCAGGTAGCCGGTCCCGCCGTGCAGCTGGACCGCTTCGTTGCAGACGTACGCCGCGGCGTCGCAGGCCGTCTGCTTGGCCAGGCAGGCCTCGGCGACCACGCTCTCGCCACCGACGTGGCGCCGGGCGACCTCGCGGGTGTAGGTGCGCGCGACCTCCACCTGCCGGCGCATCTCGACGAGCTTGTGCCGGACCACCTGGTTGGCGACCAGCGGCCGGCCGAAGGTCTCCCGCTGGCGGCAGTACGCCGCGGTCAGCGCCAGGCTGCGGGCGGCGATCCCGTAGGCGTGCACGGCCAGCGCGATCCGCTCGACGACGAACTGCTCGGCGATCTGGAGGAAGCCCGCGCCCTCCTCGCCGACCAGGTTGGCCGCCGGGACGCGCACGTCGACGAAGGAGAGCTCGGCGGTGTCGGAGCAGTGCCAGCCCATCTTCCCCAGCGCGCGGTCGACGGTGAAGCCCGGCGTGCCCTTCTCGATGACGAGCAGGCTGATCCCGGCGTACCCGGGCCCCCCGGTGCGCACCGCGGTGGTGACGAAGTCGGCGCGCACCCCGCTGGTGATGAAGGTCTTGGCGCCGTTGACGACGTAGTCGTCGCCCTCGCCCCCGTTCCGCTCGAGCCGTGCGGTGGTGCGCAGGCCCGCGACGTCGGACCCGCCGCCGGGCTCGGTGATCGCGAGCGCGCCGATCCTCTCCCCCGCGAGCGTCGGCCGGACGAACCGGTCGACGAGGTCGGCCGACCCGTTGGCCGCCAGGTGCGGCAGCGCGATGCCGCTGGTGAACAGCGCGGCCATCAGCCCGCTGGAGGCACCGGCCTCGAACATCGCCTCCTGGACGGCCACCGAGTCCAGCAGGTCGCCGCCCTCACCGCCCACGGCCTCGGGGAAGGAGATGCCGAGCAGCCCCTGGCCGGCCGCCTTGACGTGCAGCTCGCGCGGCACGCAGCCGGCGTCCTCCCAGTCGTCGAGGTGCGGCGCGACCTCGCGGCGCACGAACTCGGCGGCCGTCGCGCGGAGGGCCTCGCGCTCGGCGGTCATCGCCGGCCCCCGGAGCCCCGGCCGGCGCGCACGTCACCGGATCTCGACGCGGCGCACTCCTTCGTCGCGCCCTGCTGCTCGGTCACAGCAATCCCTCCTGGATGTGCACCATCCGCGAGCGGACCCACTCGCCGAGCCCCTTGGCCTGCGGGTCGAACCGGGTCGACGCGGCGACCCCGGCGCCGAGCAGCCCGTGGACCAGCACGTTCACCGCGCCGAGGTTCGGCAGCACATAGACGTCGATCTCGAGGTCGGCGGCCTCGGGGACGAGCTCGCGGATCTTCTTCGGCGTGATCAGCTTGGCCAGCCAGGTGACGCGCGCGTCGTACTTCTCGGAGCCGTCGTGGGCCACCCACAGCCCGAGGTTGGCGTCGCCGCCCTTGTCGCCGGAGCGGGCGTGCACGAAGGTGCCGAGCGGCAGCCGACGGTTGAGGGAGTCGGCGGGGGCGGGGTACGGCGAGGGCCGGCGGCCGGCGTCGGGCGGCACCTCGCCGAACGACTCCGGGTCGGGCACGACCTCGCGGCGTCCGTCCGCGTGCACCACGACGTGCGTGACCGCCCCGCGGTCGACGAACGTGGGCCGGTAGACGCCGTACGGCGTGGGCGCGGGGGGCGGACCGGTCATCGTGAAGCCGGGGTACGACGCGAGCGCGAGCTCGACCGCGGGGCCGGTGAACGCCTTGCCGACCGGGTCGGGCGAGGGGTCCATGACCGTGCACCGCAACAGGCAGGACGCGCCCTCCTCGGTGGCCGCGTCCTCGGCCGGCGCCGCGCCGCGGGTCCAGGTGACCGACGCCGCCCGCAGCGACGGGGCCAGCTGGTCGCGGACCCACTGCTCCTTCTCCTCGACGTCGAGGCCGGTGAGCACGAGCTCCACGGCGTTGCGCCAGCCGCCGAGCTCGTTGAGGGAGACCTTGAGGCGCTCCGGCGGCGCCGACCCGCGCACGCCCGAGACGGCCACCCGGTCCGGGCCGGCCTGCTCGAGGCGGACCGAGTCGAGCTCGGTGGTGACATCGGGGCCGAGGTAGTGGGTCGACTGGATCTCGTAGACCAGCTGGGCGGTGACGGTGTCCACGGTGACCGCGCCGCCGGTGCCGTCGGCCTTGGTGATCACGCTGGAGCCGTCGGCGGCGAGCTCGGCGACGGGGAAGCCGAGTGGCCGGGACAGCCGCCCGGCGCGGGCCAGCTCGCGGAAGCCGGAGAAGTTGCCGCCGGTCGCCTGGGTCCCGCACTCGAGCACGTGACCGGCCACGACGGCGCCGGCGAGCTCGTCGTACGACGTCGGGGTCCAGCCGAAGTGCGCGACCGCGGGGCCGACCACCAGGGAGGCGTCGGTGACCCGGCCGGTGACCACGACGTCCGCGCCGCCGGTCAGGGCGGCGGCGATGCCGAAGCAGCCGAGGTAGGCGTTGGCGGTGAGCGCGGTCTCCCAGCCGTGCTCCTTCGCGACCGGTCGCAGGTCGTCGCCCTCGACGTGCGCGACCGCGACGTCGAGGCCGAGCCCGGTCGCGACCTCGCGCAGCTTCCCGGCCAGGCCCGCGGGGTTGAGGCCGCCGGCGTTGGCGACGATCCGCACCCCGCGCTCGAGGGCGAGCCCGAGGCAGTCCTCGGCCTGCCGGACGAAGGTGCGCGCGTAGCCGAGCGAGGGGTCCTTGAGCGTGTCCTTGCCGAGGATCAGCATCGTGAGCTCGGCCAGGTAGTCGCCGGTCAGCACGTCGAGGGCGCGCCCGCCGACGGCGCCCTCGAGCATCTCGCGCATCGCCGAGAGCCGGTCGCCGTAGAAGCCCGAGCAGTTGCCGACCAGCAGCGTGCCCGCTGTCCGGTCGTGCCGGTCGTGTCAGCCACGCGGCTTCCTCCCCTCACCGGGCGGGCCGGCGAACGCCTGGGCGACGTCGAGCCAGCGGTCGGCGTCGGGTCCGGTGGCGACCAGGTCGGTGTCGTCGCGGTGGGCGCGCTGGGTGACCAGCAGGCAGAAGTCGTACGCCGGGCCGGTGACCCGCTGGGCCGCATCCTCGGGCCCCCAGGTCCACGACTGCCCCGACGGCGCGACGAGCTCGACGCGGAGCTCCTCGGCGGGCGGCTCGAGGCCGTGGGCGCCGAACGCGAAGCCCCTCGTCCGCACCCCCAGGTGGGCCACGTGGCGGATCCGGTCGGTGGGCTCGGGCCGGCCGCCGAGGGCGTCGTACACGTCGAGCGCGTGCGCCCAGGTCTCCATGAACCGTGCGGTGGCCATCGACGCCGGCGCCATCGGCGGCCCGAACCAGGGCATCTTCTGCCCCGCCGGGTGGGCCCGCAGCGCGGCCGCGAGCGTCGCGCGGCCGCGGTCCCAGCGGGCGAGCAGCTCGTCGGGGGCGAGGCGCGCGAGCCGGTGCGCCTCGGCGTCGACGAAGCCGTCGGGGTCGCCGAGCGCCTGGAGCACCAGCGCGTCCCAGGCCTCCTTGTCGGTGGCCGCGGCGGTCGCCGCCTGGTCGGTCCAGGCGAGGTGGGCGACCTGGGTGGCGACGTCCCAGCCCGCTGCCGGGGTGGGCGTGTGCCAGCCGCCGTCGGCCGCGTCCTCGGACTGGTCGAGCCCGGCCACCGCGTCGCGGAGCCGGTCGCCCTCGGCGGCGAGGTCGGCCAGCAGGTCGTCGAGCAGGCTGGTGGTCGGCGTCATGCGTCCTCCTGCGGGGCGGTGGCCGGCGGTCCGGCGTACGACGGACCGGCGAGCGCGGCGTCGAGGGTGACCGCCCACCGGTCGAGGATCCGGCCCCGGCGCCGGACGTCGTCGGTGATGGTGTTGGCCAGGCCCAGCCCGCGGACCAGGTCGAGCGTGGCCTGCACCAGCTCGCGCACGCCCGGCCGGGACTCGTCGGCGTCGAGCAGGTCGACGGTGAGCCGGTGGGTCTCCCGGCCCACCCGCTGCTCGAGCGGCGCGACCGCGGCCAGCAGCGCCGCGTCGGTGCGGGCCGCCACCCAGAGCTCGAGGGCGGCGGTGAACACCGGCGAGGTGAAGTGGTCGGCGAGCATCTGCAGCACCGCACGGGTGCGCCGGGACCCGGTCGGCAGCGCGGCCGCCGCCTTCTCCAGCTCGGCGGCCCGGACGGCCGTGAGGTGCTCGACCGCGGCGACCACCAGCGCGTTCTTGGTCGGGAAGTGGTGCAGCTGGGCGCCGCGGCTGACCCCGGCCCGCTCGGAGACCAGCGTGGTCGAGGTGCCGGCGAAGCCGCGCTCGACCAGCAGCTCGGTGGTCGCCTCGAGCAGCCGGGCCCGCATCGCCCGGGTCCGCTCCTCCTGGGGCACCCGCACCGTCCCCGCCTGGCTGGTCACCCGGCCAGCATCACGCCCTCAACAACAAACAGTCAAGACTGACTTTTTGTTGGCACGGGTCGTCCGCACCAGCGGCACCTAGAAGGCCCGCTGATGCGGACGACCCGGCGTGTGTTCAGTCGAGCCGGGCCACCAGCGGCAGCCGGGAGCGGACGCAGGCCCCCACGACGGCGGCGGTGAGCAGCGGCAGCGCGAGCACCAGGCCGAGCACCATCAGCCACGGGACGTCGAGGAAGTGCGACGGGCCGGCGCCCGCCCCGTCGGGCGACCAGTCGGCGCCGGTGAGCGGATAGGTCACCGCCACCCCCGGGATGAAGCCCACGCCCACCCCGAGCAGCGCGCCCACCACCCCGACGAAGGTCGCGTACGACGCGGCCACGCCGCGTCGGGTCCGGGGCGCCGCCCCCACCGCCGCCAGCGTCGCCAGGTCGGGCCGGGCGTCGGAGAGCGCGAGGAACGTCGCGGTCAGGGTGCCGCCGAGCATCAGCACGGCCCCGAGGCCGAAGAGGATCCACTCGATGATCAGCGTCGAGCTGTCGGGCTGGTAGCCGCGCTCGACGTAGAACGACGATCCCCCGTCGAGGGCGGCCAGCCCCTCGGTCGCCGCCTGCTGCTCGCCGTCCGAGATGTCCGTTCCGCTCACCGTCAGCCCCACGGGCGCGACCCGCAGTCCGAGGCGGTGGGCGAGCGGCGTGGACACGACCGCCTGCGGACCCGCCTGCACACCGTGGACCGGTACGACGGTGGCCGGCACCGTGGCACGCACGGCCCGACCCTTCGAGCGCCCCGCGCCGTCCTGGATGTCGACCTGCAGCCGCACCGGTCCGTCGGTGGCGCCCTGGTCGGTGAACGCGACCAGCCCTCCCCCGGCGAGCGTCCGCTCCGCGCGCTGCCGATCGAGCGCCGTGACGCCGAGCAGCCCGGCGGGCAGAGGACCGTCCGAGACCAGCACGTAGGCGCCGTAGGTGGACCCCCAGCCGAAGAGCAGCGACTGGTGCTGCCGCACCAGGCTCACCTCGGTGTAGCCGTTGCGCGGCGCCCACAGCCCCCGGACCTGCTGCACGGTGGCGCCGGGGACATCGGCCTCCACGACCCGGCGCATCGCCGACCAGTCCGCGTCGGCGCCCGGGTCGGCCCGGACCACGCCGACCCCGGCCGCCAGGGTGGGGTCGTAGTGCGCGACGTTCTGTGCCTCGTCACTGGCCACCGCGATGCCGAGCGCGACGACGCCGGCGACGGTCGCCGCGACCGCCGCCACCGCCGGGGCGGTGCGCGAGCGGTGCCGCGCGGCGTCGCGCGCGGCGTACCGCAGGGTGAGCGGGAGGCGCCGGGCCAGCCGCCCGACCAGCACGAGCACCACCGGCACGAGCAGCACCATCCCGAGCACGGACACGATGGCCGCACCCGCGATCGGGTACGCCGCGCTGGCACTCCCGCCACCGGCGGCGCCGTACGCCGCCGCCGCGACCCCGACGCCGAGCAGCAGCACGCCGAGGACCGGCGAGCGCAGCGAGGCCCGACGGTCGCCGCGGCGGCCCGCCAGCACCGCGACCACGTCCTGGCGGGAGGCGATCCAGGCCGGCACGGCGGCGGCGAGGACGGCGCTGACCAGGCCGAAGGCCGCGATGCCGAGCAGGTGCTGCCACGGCACCTCGAACGGGCCGAACCAGGTGCCCGAGCGCGCCTGCAGCACCGGCACCAGGAGTCGGCCGACGCCGACACCCGCCACCACGCCGACCAGCGCGGCGACGCCGCCGAGCACCACGGCGCTCGCCAGCACGACCCGACGCGCCTGGGGCGGGGTGCCGCCGGTGGCCGCCAGCAGCGCCAGCGAGCGGGACTGCCGGCGCGCGCCGACGGCGAACGCCGGCCCGGCGAGCAGCACCACCTCGATCAGTGCCATCACGACGACAAGCACCACGACCGCGACCGTCGACCGGTTCGTCTGGTCGAGGTACTGCTTGACCTGCGGAGGCATCGGCGGCGGGTTCTCGACCACGTGGCGCGACAGCACGGAGGCGCCGCGGCTGTTCAGCGCCCGCACCTGGTCCCAGGCCACCGGACCACCGCCCACCAGCCAGGTGGTCGTGCCGTAGGTGTCGAGGTGGAACGTGCCGATCGGTCCGGCGACCTCGGGGTGGTCGCGGGTGCTGGCGTCCTCGGCGACCCCGACGATCCGCGGGTCCCGGGCAGCCGGCCGGCCGACCACGTCGAGGCGGCCGCCGACGGCGTACCCCTTCGCGAGGGTCGCGGCGTTGACGACCACCTCCCCGGGCGCGGCCGGCCAGCGACCGGAGGTGAGCCGGGAGAGCCCCCGGGTGAGGGGGTCGCGCAGGTCGGCCTCGGTGGCCTCCACGTCGACCCGGCCGGCGTCGGTGGTGACCGGGACCTGGCCGGAGCGCTCCTCGACCAGACGCGCCCCACCGAGCGCCCGGGAGACCTGGGGCGCGGTCAGCGGGACGGACCTGCTGCTGCCGCCGGAGCTCGAGGCCCGGTCGGGGTCGACCCACTGCACGACGTGGTCCACACCCTCCTCGACGCTCACCCGCGCCTGCGCGGACCCGAGCCGGCGATCGAGCGACTCCCGGGTGTTGACGTCCTGGGTCTTGATCAGCACGTCGGCCGCCGTCACGCCGAGCACCGGCAGCGCGATCATCACCAGCACGAGCACGCTGCGCCCCCGTGCGCGCAGCGCCTCGCGCCGCGCGAGCCGCAGCGCCAGCCGCCAGCCCGACCACCAGCGGCCCACCCCCGTGCCCGCGCTCACCGCATCCCCGGCTCGAGCAACGCATCGACGGGCAGCGCTCCCGACTCGTCCACGACGACGCCGTCGCGCAGGAAGACCACGCGGTCGGCCCAGGCGGCGTGCCGGGCCTCGTGGGTGACCAGCACGCCGGCCGCACCGGCATCGCAGCGGGCCCGCAGCAGCGCGAGCACGTCCTCGCCGGTCTGGCTGTCCAGCGCCCCGGTGGGCTCGTCGGCCAGCACCAGCCGCCGCTCGCCGACCACGGCGCGGGCGATCGCCACCCGCTGCTGCTGGCCGCCGGACATCTCGTCGGGGAACCGGTCTGCCAGCTCGGCGATGCCCACCTCCTCCAGCGCCGCCAGCGCGGCCCGGCGGGCCTCGCGGGCACGCACCCCGTCCAGCTCGCGGGGCAGCGCGACGTTCTCGGCGGCGGTCAGCGCCGGGATCAGGTTGAAGTCCTGGAAGACATAGCCCACCGACGTACGCCGCATCCGCGCCCGGCCCCGGGGGCCGAGCCCGGCCAGGTCGGCGCCCTCGACCCGAACCGTGCCCGAGGTCGGCTCGTCCAGGCCGCCGGCCAGCGTGAGCAGCGTCGACTTGCCGGAGCCCGACGGGCCCATCACCGCGACCAGCTCGCCGGGGTGGGCCACGAACGAGACCTCGCGCAGCGCCAGCACCTCGGTGGCGCCCTCGCCGTGGACGCGGGTCACGCGCTCCAGCTGCAGCACCGGGTTCATCGCTCCACCTCCTTGTCGCCACCGGCCCGCAGCGGTCGCCGGCTCGTGGCGCGCCGCAGCCGGGCCGCGCACGTGGCCAGCCACCGCCTCTCCGCCTCGTGCAGCCGGGCTGCCTGGTCCGGCGCGAGGTGGGCGGTCATCGGGTGCGCTCCTGGGTCTCGACAGGCCCGACCGACGATCCGGACGAGGGTCGGCCCGCCGCCCGCCGCTCGGCGGCGGCCCGGCGCAGCCGGGCCTCGCAGTGGTCGAGCCAGCGGATCTCGGCCTCGGCGGCGAAGACCAGCGAGTCCAGCACCAGGCTCCACGCCAGCTCGTGGCGGTCCTCCCCCGTGGCGGCCGCACCGCGGCGCTTGAGCCGGGTGTAGTCCTGCAGCGCGGCCATCGTCGCGCCCCGCTGCTGCTGGATGACCTGGCCCAGGTCCACGCCGGGCACGGTCACCGCGAGCGCGAGCTTGATCGCCAGCTCGTCGCGCGGCGGCTGGGTCCGGGCGACCGGCGTGGTGAACCAGGCCGCGACCTCCTCGCGCCCGGCGTCGGTGATCCGGTAGATCGCGCCGTGCGTCCCGCCCTCGCCGGCCGCACCCGCCGCGTCGTCGGCGGCCGCAGCCGCGGTGGCCTCGACCAGGCCGTCCCTCTCGAGCCGGGTCAGCGTCGTGTAGACCTGCCCGACGTTGAGCGGCCAGGTCGACCCGGTCCGCTGCTCGAACTCCGTGCGCAGCTGGTAGCCGTACATCGGCTCCTGCTCCAGCAGCGCCAGCAGCGCCTGCTTCACCGACATGGCCGACCTCCGTCGAGTCCTCCACGACCCCCGTCGAGCCGTGGATACCGGGTATGTATACCACGTATGCAGTCGTCTCGGACGGTTCCTCGGGCCTGCGCAACGAGCTGCACGGCACGCCGATCAAGATGACCGTGCTCTACCCCGGTTACATCGCCTCGGAGATGAACGGGCACGCGTCCCACCGGCCCCGACTGATGGTGGGTCCTCCGCCGAGCTGCTGCTCGCGACCTGCTGAGGGGGTCGGCTCGGCTCGGGCGGGTGGCTTCATCTAGGTATGTCGCTGGAGGCTCACCTCCCTCGTCGAACTCGACCCGGGAGGTGACACCTTGTCGACATACCTAGGTGAAGCCATGGCGTCCGCCCACGCCCGGGGTCTGGCACGATGCCCGGATGGACGGACGCAGCGCGGTCGACG
The DNA here is from genome assembly GCA_963826155.1 of uncultured Actinomycetota bacterium. GTDB lineage: Bacteria > Actinomycetota > Actinomycetes > Propionibacteriales > Nocardioidaceae > Nocardioides. The sequence continues at coordinate 3,669,384 of CAWGVX010000002.1, forward strand.
AGCTGACCTTCCTGCTCGTCCGCGTCGCGGTCGTGGCGCTCCCGGCCGGCGTCGGGTACGCCGTGGCGGGCACGACCGGACTGGCCGTCGGCTTCGTGGTCGGGCTGGTCGCCGCCGGCGTGTTCTGGTCGTGGAGCACCGCCACCGGCGCCCGGGCCGCGGCGCGCACCGACCTCGGCGAGGAGCCGCCGGCCGGCGAGACGGACGGCCGCCAGGTCGGAGGCGGCCCTGAGTGAGCCCGGGCGGTCCCGGCACGAGACCGCGGCGCTGCTCCTCGGGCTGGGCGCGGTCGCCGTGCTGGCCGCGACCTGGGCCGGGCTGCTGCTGGTCGTCGGCGGCAGCGCGGTCCCGGGCTGGGTCGTGGCCGGAGCTTGCCTGTCCGGGGCCCTGCTGGTCCTGCTCCACCGGAGCCGGCGTCCACGCGGCCGGGTCCCCCGCTGGGCGGTGGCGACGGTCCTGGTGGCCGGCACGCTCGGCGGCGGCGTGGCCGCGCTGGCCGACCTCGGGTACGGCGCGGCGTACCTCTCCCTCGACCCCGCCTCCGCCGGCGGCTGTCGGGTGGTCGTGCGCGAGACGTCGTTCCTGCGCGCCGGCGGCGGGAGCATCTTCGTGGTCGACGGGAGCACCGGGATCGCCCGGCGCGCGCTCACCTACACCGCGGACGAGGGCTACCGCCCGGTCGCGGCCGGCGCCGTGACCCTGACCTGGCGGGACGGCGTCGGCACCCTGCACGGTCTCGACCCCTCCTACGACCCGGGCGGGGCGGCCGGGGACGGGTACGCCGTGCGCTGCGACTGACGCCGGAACGCCGCGTAGCCGGCGAGGTCGTCGGTGTTGAGGTAGTCGACGCCGTCCGCGGCGAGCTCACGCCAGAGGTTCTCCCGCGCCGGCCCGGGGTCGTCCGGGGTGTCCCAGAACCGGATCGCGGAGCCCGCGGCGTGGGCACCGGCCACCAGCCGGACCAGGCGGTCGTGCTCGTCGCGCGGCATGGCCCCGCGCCCGTCCCAGGTGAAGAAGTCCGCCCAGTCCCCCGAGACGAGCGGGGTGACGGCCTCCCCGACGGCTCGGGGGCGCCCGGGCCGGAGCGGCGCGTCGTACCCGAACAGCGACGTGCTGCCGGGCTGCGGGTCGACCGGGTGCGCATTGCCGGAGACCACGACGCTGACCGGGCCAGGATGCGCGGTGCAGCCGCGGTAGCTGGTGAGGATCACGGCGTACGACGCCAGCTCGGCGCGCAGCAGCGGCAGCGTCGCGGCGGGCGAACCCTTGACGTCGACCAGCAGCTGCACGTGCGGGAGCGCCGAGCCGTGGCGCACGTCGCTGGCGAGCGGGCGGAGGTAGAGGTTCTCCAGGGTTCGCGACGGGTCCACCTGGCTCCGCTGGTGGGCGACCAGCAGCCGGCCGTCCACGGGCCAGACGTCGGCCTCCACGCTGGTGAACCCGGCCGCCAGGGCGTCGGTGAGCGGGTGCCGGTGCTCGTAGTCGTTGTGGGCGTGCCCCTGGGGCACCCGGGCGACCCGCACGGCGTCGGGGCCGCCGGCCGCGCAGTTGCGGGGCAGGGGCACCGGCGCAGCCTCGGCATAGATGGTGCCGGCGATGAACACGACGAACAGCACCACGAGCCGCAACGGGACGTCCTCCGGGGTGAGACGGGAGGGTCGCGACGCGAGGGGTGCGCCACCACCAGGACCCCCGCGGAGGGGTTGATGCCCGCTGGGAGGGCTCCTCAATCACGCAGCGGTCGGTGGACCTGCCTACGGTGCGTCCGGCTCCGGGTCGGTGTCCATCTCGGGCCCGCCCTCCGTGAGGGCGATCCGGTCGTCGCGGGAGGCCTCCCGATCACCCTTGGCGTGCTCCCGGTCCAGGCCGGCACTGCGCCGCTCCGGCCAGTGGCCGCCGTAGCTGGCCTCCGGCTGCACGAACTCGGCACGGTCGAGCTCCGCCTCGCGCTTCTCGGCCGCCCGGTCCCTGGCGTCCGAGAGGGCGTCGCGGGCATCGGCGGCGGCGAGGATCTCCTCGGCGGCCGCCAGCCGGTCCGCCAGCTCGGCCTCGCGCCGGTCCAGCTCGGCCTCGCGCCGGTCCAGCTCGGTCTCGCGCCGGTCCAGGTCCGACTGCCGGCGGCCGAGCTCCGCAGCGCGGTCCTCGGCGCTCGCGTCCTCGCCGGTCGGTTCAGCCATTCCGTGAGTCAACCACAGGGGTGGCACCCGGGGACACCAACGCTCAGCGATAGGTGACGTGCTCGCCCTCCAGGTGCGGGTGCTCGTTGAAGGTGAGCAGCCGCGGGCCGGTCGAGCCGACCACGACCCGGGTCACCGAGGAGTTCACCGTCACCGTGTTGAACCGCGCCCACAGCCGCGCCAGCACGGCGGGGTCCTCCCCGGTGGGGTCGACGAGCGCGGCGCAGGCGGCGGCGATCGGGCCGCCCGAGCTGACCGCGACCACGGTCCCGCCCGGCCCCGCGGCCGCGCAGGCGCGGTCGAGCGCGGCCCGGACCCGCGCGACGAACGCCGGATAGGACTCCGGGTAGTCGGCGTCGTGCTGCCCCGCGGTCCAGCGCGCGGTCGCGCGCTCGAAGAGCCGCTGGAACTCGCGCCGGTCACCGGACTGCATCGCGTCGCCCGCGGGGGCGTCCGGGAAGGCGGCGACCACGCCGAGGTGGTCGAACTCGTCCCACCCGGGGTCGATCTCGACCGGCACGTCCCACGCGCCGCCGGCCAGCATCCCCTCGGCGGTCTCCCGGTGCCGGCGCATCGCGCCCCGGCACACGACGTCGGGCGCGACCTTGCGCTCGGCCAGCCACGCCCCGAGCAGCCGGCTCTGCTCCCAGCCGGTCTCCGAGAGCACGTCGTAGTCGTCGGCGCCGAAGGACGCCTGCCCGTGCCGGACCAGCAGCACCACGCCCATCAGGCGCCGCCCCCGCCGCGCCCGCCGGCCGCGACCAGGCGGCGGCAGCGCTGCTCCAGGTAGCCGACCGCGGGCCCGAACACGGCGTACGCCTCGTTGGTGGTCTGCCGGTGGTGGTAGCGGTACCAGATCTGCTGGGCGATCACCGCGAGCCGGAACAGCCCGAACACCTCGTAGAACCGCCAGCGCTCGGGGGTCATCTCGAAGCCCATCCGCGCGCAGTACGCCGCCACGAACCGCTCCCGGGTCCACATGCCCGGGGCGGTGGTCGGCTGGCGGCGGAACGTCTGGAAGAACTCGTCGTCGCCGGCCTCGACCCAGTAGGCGAGCATCCCGCCGAGGTCCATCAGCGGGTCGCCGACCGTGGCCATCTCCCAGTCCAGGACGCCGATGATCCGCAGCGACTTCTCACCGGGCTGGTCCTCCGCGCAGAGCACCAGGTTGTCGAACCGGAAGTCGTTGTGGATCAGCCGTTGCGCCACGTCGTCGGGCTGGTGCGCCTCGATCCAGGCGGTGAGGTCGGACCAGTCGCCGGTGTCGTCGGTGCGGGCGCGCTCGAACCGGCCGATCCAGCCGGAGACCTGGCGGCCTACGTAGCCGGGGCCGCGGTTCATCCGGGCCAGCTCCGGCACCGAGTCCACGTCGACGGAGTGCAGGTCGACCAGCACGTCCAGCGCGCGCTCGCAGAGCGTGGACGCCTCGTCCTCGGTCAGCTCCCAGGGCAGGTCGCGCCGCAGGATCGTGCCGTCGAGCCGCTCCATGACGTAGAACTCCGAGCCGATCACGGAGGTGTCCTCGCAGAAGCCGACCATCCGGGCCAGGTAGGGGAAGACCGGCGCGAGCGCCGACTGGATGCGGTACTCCCGGCCCATGTCGTGGGCGCTGGCCGCCTTCACCCCGGCCGGTGGGCGGCGCAGCACCAGGTCGAGGCCGGGCCAGGAGAGCAGGTAGGTCAGGTTGGAGGCGCCACCCGGGAACTGCCGCACCTGCGGGGTGCCCTCCAGCCGGTCCCGCGCCCAGTCCGCGGCGTGCGTGCGCAGCCAGCCGGCCACCGCCGCGACGTCGAACGCGTCCTCCTCGCGCACCGGCCGGCTCTCGTCGGCCGGGCCGTGCCCCTCGTCGGCCGGGCCGTGCCCCTCGTCGGCCGGGCCGTGCCCCTCGTCGGCCGAGCCTGTCGAGACCCCGTCCGTCACGCCATCTCCTCCAGCTTGGCGGCCTGCGCGCGCATCACCGCGTCGTAGGCCCTGCGGTCCTGCTGCTTCAGCGCCCATGCCTGCCGGGCGGCCGGGTCCGGCACGATCAGCTCCTCGCCCCGGTCCAGGCCGTCGAGGATCGCGGCGGCCACGTCCCCGGCCGAGGTCGGCGAGCTGTCGACCAGGTGGGACATGACCTGGGCGAGGGCCTCGTCGCGGCCGCGCATCGAGGCCATCAGGTTGGTCCGGAAGTACGACGGGCAGACGACGTGCGCGGTCACGCCGTACGCCGCGAGCTCGTGCCCGGTCGTCTCGGTGAGCGCGACGACCGCGGCCTTGACGGCGTTGTACGACGCCATCCCGGCCGGGTGCACCAGCCCCGCCAGCGAGGCCACGTTGACGATCGACCCGGACCGCTGCCGCTTGAGCAGCGGCACGAACGTGCGGGTGCCGCGCACGGCCCCGAACAGGTTGACCTCGGTGATCCACTGCCACTCGTCGAGGCCGGCGACGTCCAGCCGCCCACCCCCGGCCACCCCGGCGTTGTTGACGAGCACGTCGAGCCCGCCCCACGTCTCCTCGACGTGGGCCAGCGCCGCCGCCCAGTCCTCGTCGGACCGCACGTCCAGCCGGAACGCCCCACCGGCCACATCGGCCACATCGGTCCGCAGCACCACGTCCCCGCGCGCCTCGAACGCGTCCGCGAGCGCGGACCCCAGGCCGGACGCGGCTCCGGTGACCAGCACCCGCCGGCGGGGCGGGTCGACGGCGCGGTCGGGCGGCGCGAAGTCCATGCCGGGCACCCTAGTCCGCCGACCGGAACCGGTTCTCGCCGCCGTCCACGCCCATCCCCAGCGGGCTGGCCCGATGACGCCATGGACTCCTCCGGCCCGCCTTCCTAGCGTCGGGAGGGGACCACCTCACCCGGAGGCGGCCCGGCGACGGCAAGGAGGAAGCCGGTGTTCATCCAGATCATCCAGGGCAGGTGCAGCCGCCAGGACGAGCTCCACGCCCTCGCCGACCGTTGGCGCGAGGAGCTCGGACCCACCGCGGACGGCTGGCTGGGCGGGACCTACGGGTTCACCGACGACGACACGTTCCTCGGCATCGTGCGCTTCGAGTCGCGCGAGGCGGCCATGCGCAACTCCGAGCGCCCCGAGCAGCAGGAGTGGGCGAAGCAGATGACGGCACTGGTCGACGGCGAGATGGAGTACCACGACTGCGACGACGTCACGCTGCTGATGGGCGGCGGCTCCGACGACGCCGGGTTCGTCCAGGTCATCCGCGGCAAGGTCGACGACCCCGAGCGCCTCCGGGCCATGATGACGTCCGACACCGACACCCTGCACGCGATGCGACCCGAGATCCTCGGCGGCACGCTGGCGATCGAGCCGGACGGCACCTTCACCGAGACGATCGCGTTCAGCGACGAGGCCAGCGCCCGGCAGGGTGAGCAGGTCGAGCCTCCCGCGGAGATCCGCGAGACGCTCCAGTGGGCGATGCAGGACGCGACCTACTACGACCTGCACCACCCCTGGTTCAGCTCGAAGGGCTGATCCGCCCCCGGGAGATCAGGCCGGGAGCTTCCGGCCCGAGGAGGCCAGCTCGCGGAGGTACGCCGTGGGCCGGAAGCGCTCGCCGTACCGCTCCGCGAGCTCCTCGGCGCGCGCCACGAACGCCGCCAGCCCGATCCGGCCGTCGTGCTCGTAGCCCTGCATGAACTGCGCGGCGCCGCCGGTGTTCGGCGGGAAGCCGATGCCCATGATCGAGCCGATGTTGGCCGCGGCCGCGGACTCGATCACGCCCTCCTCGAAGCACTTCGCGGTCTCGATCGCCTCCGCGAAGAGCATCCGCTCCTTGACGTCCCCGAACGGCACGGCCGCCTCGCCGTGGTCGGCGGCGACCGGGAACGTGTCCGCGAGGCCCTTCCACAGCGAGAGCCGCCGGCCGGACTCGTCGTAGTCGTAGAAGCCCGCGCCCTTGAGCCGCGAGGGCCGGCCGAGCCCGATCATCGTGTCGATCACCGCCTCCGCCGGGTGCGGCTCGTAGGACCGGCCGGACGCCTCGACGGCGTTGCGGGTGGCGGTGCTGATCTTCTTGAACAGCTCCATGTTGAGCTCATCGCTGAGCTGCAGCACGCCCACGGGGTAGCCCGCCTGGGTGGTGGCCCGCTCCAGGGAGACCGGGTGCACGCCCTCGGCGAGCATCGCCAGGCCCTCGTTGACCATCGTGCCGATGACCCGCGAGGTGTAGAAGCCGCGGCTGTCGTTGACCACGATCGGGGTCTTGCGGATCTGCTGCACCACGTCGTACGCCTTGGCCAGCGCCTCGTCGGAGGTCTCCTTGCCGCGGATGATCTCGACCAGCGGCATCTTGTCGACGGGGCTGAAGAAGTGCAGACCGATGAAGTCCGCTGGCCGGTCCACGCCCGCGGCCAGCTCGGTGATCGGCAGCGTGGAGGTGTTGGAGCACAGCAGCGCGTCGCCCCTCTCATGACCAGTCACGTGCGGGGCGACCTCGGCGAAGACCTGCTTCTTCAGGGCCGGGTCCTCGAAGACCGCCTCGATGACCAGGTCGCAGCCGGCGAGGTCGGCCGGGTCGACGGTCGCGGTGATCCGGCCGAGCAGCTCGGCCTTCTTCTCCTCGGTGCTGCGGCCCTTCGCGATCGCCTTGTCGAGCAGCTTCTCGCTGTAGGCCTTGCCCTTCTCGGCGCTCTCGAGCGCGACGTCCTTGAGCACCACCTGCATCCCGGCGCGGGCGCAGGAGTAGGCGATGCCGGCGCCCATCATCCCGGCGCCGAGCACGCCCACCTTGGTGGCGCGGTAGGTCGGGACACCCTCGGGGCGCAGCTTGCCGGCGTTGATCGCCTGCAGGTCGAAGAAGAACGCCTGGATCATGTTCTTCGAGCCCTGGTCGGTCACGAGGCTGGTCAGGTAGCGCGACTCGATCCGCGAGGCGGTGTCGAAGTCGACCTGCGCCCCCTCGACGGCGGCCGACAGGATCGCCCGCTGGGCGGGGTAGTCCGCACCCTTGGTCTGCTGGCGCAGCAGCGCCGGGAACGCCGGCAGGAAGGCCGCCAGCCTGGGGTTGCTGGGCGTGCCGCCGGGCATCTTGTAGCCCGGGGCGTCCCAGGGGTTCTGGGCCGCCTCGGGGTTTGCCCCGATCCACGCCTTCGCGGCCGGGACCAGCTCCTCGCGGGTGGCGACGACCTCGTCGACCAGGCCCTTCTCGAGGGCCTGGGCGGGCTTGAAGCGGGTGCCCTGCAGCAGCACGTCCATCAGCGCGGGCTGCAGGCCCAGCAGGCGTACGGTGCGGGTCACCCCGCCGCCGCCCGGGAGCAGTCCGAGGCTGGCCTCGGGCAGCCCGACCTCGGCCTTCGGGTCGTCGACGACGACGCGGTGGTTGGCCGCGAGGCAGATCTCGTAGCCGCCGCCGAGCGCGGCACCGTTGATCGCCGCCACGACCGGCTTGCCGAACAGCTCGAGCCGGCGCAGCGCGGCCTTGACCCGCTCGCAGGTCGCGAACACGTCGGCCGCGTCGGCCCGGGTCGCCTGCACCATCGTGGACAGGTTGCCGCCGGCGAAGAAGGTCTTCTTGGCGCTGGCGATCACCACCCCGGTGACGCCCGACCCGTCCGGCCCGGCCTCGTCGTACAACCGGTCCACCGCCGCCTCCATCGAGGCGATGTAGAGGTCGTTCATGGTGTTGGCGCTGGCGGTCGGGTCGTCGAGGGTCAGGGTGACGATGCCGTCCGCGTCCCGCTCGTAGCGGACCGCGCTCTGCTCGGTGGTGCTGCTGCTCATGGGGTTCCCTCTGTGCGAAAAGACGTTGAGTTGGGCCTTACCGGGCATCGAGTTGGGCCTTGTCGCGCCGTACCGCCCAACTGGAGGCACGGGGAGGCCCAACTCAACGGTGGGTCGGGTGGGTCAGACGATCTCGACGATGGTCGCGATGCCCATCCCGCCGCCGACGCAGAGCGTGGCGAGGCCGCGGCGCAGGTCGCGCCGGTGCAGCTCGTCGACCAGGGTGCCGAGGATCATCGCGCCGGTGGCGCCCAGCGGGTGGCCCATGGCGATCGCGCCGCCGTTGACGTTGGTGATCTCGTGACTGATGCCCAGGTCGCGCATGAACCGCATCGCGACCGCGGCGAAGGCCTCGTTGATCTCGAACAGGTCGATGTCCTCGACCGCGAGGCCGGCCTTGGCCAGCGCCTTCCGGGCGGCCGGGGCGGGGCCGGTCAGCATGATCGTCGGGTCGGCGCCGGAGACCGCGGTGGCGAGCACCCGGGCCCGCGGGGTCAGGCCGAGCTCGGTGCCGACCTCCTCGCTGCCGATCGCCATGATCGCGGCGCCGTCGACGATGCCCGAGGAGTTGCCGGCGTGGTGGACGTGGTCGATCCGCTCGACCCAGTGGTACTTCTCCAGCGCCACCGAGTCGAAGCCCGCCTGCGCGCCGATGTCGGCGAACGACGGCTTCAGCGCGGCCAGGCCCTCGGGGCTGGTGTCGGGGCGGACCAGCTCGTCGTGGTCCAGCACGGTCAGCCCGTTGAGGTCCTTGACCGGGATGACCGAGCCCCCGAAGTAGCCGTTGGCCCAGGCCTTGGCCGCCCGGTGGTGGGACTCGGCGGCGTAGGCGTCCACGTCGTCGCGGCTGAACCCCTCGATCGTGGCGATCAGGTCGGCGCCGATGCCCTGGGGGACGAACCCGGTCTGCAGCGCGGTGGCGGGGTCCATCGCCCAGGCGCCGCCGTCGGTGCCCATCGGCACCCGGCTCATCGACTCCACGCCGCCGGCGAGGATCAGGTCCTCGAAGCCGCCGCGGACCCGGGAGGCCGCCTGGTTGACCGCCTCGAGGCCGGAGGCGCAGAACCGGTTGAGCTGCACGCCGGCGACGGTGTCGGGGTAGCCCGCCTTGAGCGCCGCGGTCTTGGCGATGTCGGCGCCCTGGTCGCCGACCGGGGTGACGACGCCGAGGACGACGTCGTCCACGCGGGCCGGGTCGAGCCCGGGGTTGCGCTCCCTGACCTCGTCGAGCAGCCCCACGACGAGGTCGATGGGCTTGACCTCGTGGAGCGACCCGACCTTCTTGCCCTTGCCCCGCGGCGTACGAACGTGGTCGTACACGAATGCTTCAGCCATGCCCCGATTGTGACACCATCACTGTCATGGTCAAGCAGTCGTCGGTCGTGGCCTGGGTCACTCCTGCCCGGAGCGGGCGGCCGGTCCCGGAGGGAGCACGATGACGGGCACGGCCGAGGACCGGGCCGACAACAGGGCCGAGAACCGGGCAGCAGACCGACCGGGGGCGGCGCGCGAGCTGCTCTCGCTCGACGAGCTGACCGCCCGGACCCAGATGAGCGTGCGCAACATCCGCTTCTACACCACCAAGGGCCTGGTGCCGCCGCCGCTGCGGCGCGGGCGGTCGGGCTACTACACGCCCGACCACGTCGCCCGGATCGAGCTGGTCCGCGAGCTGCAGGGCCACGGGTTCACGCTGGCGGCGATCGAGCGGTACGTCGCGAACATCCCCGTCGACGCCACCCCGGAGGACATCGCGCTGCACCGGGCGATGCTCTCGCCCTGGCAGGCGGAGGCGCCGGTCGAGATGACCCGCGCCGACCTCGAGCGGCGCGCCGGCCGCACCCTCTCCGAGGAGGACCTGACCACCCTGGCCGCGCTCGGGATCGTGTTCCGCGCCAAGCGGGGCCGGTTCGAGGTCGCCGCCTCCCAGCTCACCGTCGGGCTGGGCCTGCTCGACCTGGGCTTCCCCACCGAGGCGGCGCTCGCGGCGGCCGACGTCTACGCCCGGCACGGCCGGGAGATCGCCGAGGAGCTGCACGCGCTGTTCCGGACGATGGTCTGGCCGGCCTACAAGGAGTCCGGCGCCTCCCCCGAGCGGCTGCGCGAGGTCGTGGAGCGGCTCAAGCCGCTGTCGGTCGCCAGCCTGGTCTCGGCGTACGAGAGCGCGATGGACGAGACCCGGCGCGAGAGCATCGCCGAGCGGGCCCGGCGGCCGTCCGCCGACCACTGACGCAGCCGCTCGGGCCCGGTGCGCTGGCGCGGCCACCTACTGTGGGCGCATGAGCGAGGAGCCTGCGTCGACCCCGGAGCCGCTGGAGAAGCCGACCGTGCTGGTGACCGGCGCGACCGGGTTCATCGGCCGGCGGCTGGTCCCCGAGCTGGCGGGCCGCGGGATGACCGTGCGGGCGATGACCCGCAACCCCGACGGGTACGACGGGCCGGGCGAGCCGGTCTTCGGCGACGTGGGCGACCGGTCCTCGCTGAGCGACCCGCTCGAGGGCGCCGAGGTCGCGGTCTACCTCGTGCACTCCCTGGACCACCCCGACTTCGAGCGCAAGGACGCCGAGGCGGCGCGGAACTTCGGTCGGGCGGCGGCCGCGGCGGGGGTCCGGCAGATCGTCTACATGGGCGGCCTGGGGGCGGAGGACCAGGACCTCTCCCCCCACCTGCGCTCGCGGCGCGAGGTGGAGACGCTGCTCGGCGAGGCCGGCGTCCCCGTCACGGTGCTGCGGGCGGCGATCGTCGTCGGCGCCGGCGGCATCTCCTGGGAGCTCACCCGCCAGCTGGTCAAGAACCTCCCGGCGATGGTGGTGCCGCGCTGGGTCTCGACGCGGACCCAGCCGATCGCGCTCGACGACGTCGTCCGCTACCTCGCCGGCGTGATCGGCCGGCCCGAGGCCTACGACCGGGTCTTCGAGATCGGCGGGCCGGAGCGGATGACCTACCTCGAGATGCTCCAGGTCGCCTCGGAGATCTCCGCGGGCCGGCCGGTCCCGATCGTCCGGGTGCCGGTGCTCTCGCCGCGGCTCTCGTCGTACTGGCTCTCGCTGGTCACCGACGTCGACATCACCACCGCCCGCAACCTCATCGACTCGATGGGCACCGAGGTCGTGGTGAGCGACCACACCATCCGCGACGTCGTGCCGGGCGAGCCGATCCCCTACGCCGAGGCGGTGCGCCGCGCCCTCGACGACGGCGGCGCCCGCTGAGCCTGCGCAGGGACCGGGCCGGTCAGCCGAACAGGGCCGGCAGCAGGAACAGCATCGACACCGACCAGGTCACGTGGGTCAGGATCGGCGCGAGGATGCCGCCGGAGGCCCGCCGCTGCAGGCCGACCACGACCCCGAGCAGGATCGCGGCGAAGGCGAGCATGACGTTGCCGGTGGCCAGGGTGGCGAGGGTGTACGCCACGGTGGTGACGGGGACCGGGTAGCGCGGGGTGGCGGCGTACGCCGCGCCGCGGAAGAACAGCTCCTCGGCGACGCCGTTCACGGCGGTGATCAGCACCAGCGGCGGCCAGGAGCCGGCGTTGGCGTGGTCGAGGACCGAGCGGACCTGCTGGTCCAGGAACGGGACCTGCCGCACCACCAGCCCGCCGAGGACGAAGATCGCCACCAGGGCCGCCCCGACCAGCACCGGCGTGACCACGGGCCGGCGCAGCCCACCGCTGGTGGTGATCCGGCCCAGGTGCAGCGGGCCGGAGACGAACGCTCCGACGGTCCACACCCCCGCCAGCACCAGCGTCGCGGGGTAGAACCAGGCGCTGCCCGGCTGGATGCGCAGCGAGAGACCGAGCACCACGCCCCCGAGCAGCACGAACCCGACCGTCACGAGCTGCCGGCGGCGCAGGGCCGTCGGCGACTCGCGGTGGTCACGCGGGACGACGTCCCACAGTGCGCGGCGCACGAAGGTCAGCACGGGTCACCCCCTCGACCGCGACCCTACGGGGCCGGACCAGCCCGGCCGCGCGTCGAGGCGCGGCGCGGGCCGACGGCGCCGGCGCAGTCCCTCAGCCTCTGTCGGGCCCCCGTCGCTGGCCCCTGTCGCAGGGCCTGGGCGGCAGGCCCCGGTGGTAGGCCCCGGTGGTGGGGCGTCAGCGTCGCCCGGAGCTGAACGACGCCGCGCTGTGCGCGCCCGAGCCGCCGGACCGCTGGCCCGACCGCTGCCCGGGCCGCGACTGGCCGCCCGGCTTCTGACCGCCCGGCTTGCCGCCGCCCTGCTTCTGGCCGGTGGGCTTGCCGCCCGGCTTCTGGCCGTTCGACCGCTGGCCGCCCGAGGCCTGGCCGGAGCCCTGGCCGCCCGACCGGGCACCCCCGGACCGGCCGCGACGGCGGCGCGACCGCCCGCCGGCCGCACCGGAGCCACCGGAGCCCGAGCCGCCGGCCCTGGCGCCGGGCCCGGACTGCGGCGCGGACGCCTCGAGCACCAGGCCGCCGGGGACCGTCAGCCGCTCGCCCGGCGCCAGCGACGCCAGCACCGGGTGCGCCGGACCGTCCACCCGGGTGGTGGTCGGCTTGATGCCGGCCGCCTTGGTCAGCGCCCGGACGTCGCGCACCTGCTCGTCGGTCATCAGCGTGATCACGGTGCCGGCCGCACCGGCCCGCGCCGTACGCCCGGAGCGGTGCAGGTAGGCCTTGTGCTCGACCGGCGGGTCGGCGTGCACGACCAGCGACACGTCGTCGACGTGGATGCCGCGGGCCGCGATGTCGGTGGCGACCAGCGTGGTGGCCCGGCCGGAGTGGAAGGCGTCCATGTTCCGGGTGCGGGCGTTCTGCGAGAGGTTGCCGTGCAGCTCGACCGAGGGGACCCCGCTCTTGTTGAGCTGGCGGGTCAGCGCCTTGGCGCCGTGCTTGGTCCGGGTGAACACCACGGTGCGGCCCGGGGCGCTGGTCAGGTCGACGAGGACCGGCACCCGGTGCTCGCGCGCCAGGTGCAGCACGTGGTGGTCCATCGCGGTCACCGGCGCCTGCACCGAGTCGGCCTCGTGGGTGACCGGCTGCTGGAGGAAGCGCTTGACCAGCACGTCGATCGCCTTGTCCAGGGTCGCCGAGAACAGCAGCCGCTGGCCGTCGCGGGGCGTGCGGTCCAGGAGCCGTCGTACGGCGGGCAGGAAGCCCAGGTCGGCCATGTGGTCGGCCTCGTCGAGGACCGTCACCTCGACGTCCTCGAGGGTGCAGTGGCCCTGGCCGATCAGGTCCTCGAGCCGGCCCGGGCAGGCCAGCACGATGTCGACGCCCTTGCGCAGCGCCTGCACCTGCGGGTTCTGGCCGACACCGCCGAAGACGGTGCGGGTCGAGAGGCCGGCGGCGGCCGCCAGCGGGGCCAGCGAGGCCTCGATCTGGACGACCAGCTCGCGGGTGGGCGCGAGGATCAGCGCGCGCGGCGCCTTGGTGCGGGCGGCGCGGCCGCCGGCGAGCCGGGCGACCAGCGGCAGCAGGAACGCGTAGGTCTTGCCGGAGCCGGTGCGGCCGCGGCCGAGCACGTCGCGGCCGGCCAGCGAGTCCGGCAGCGTCGCGGCCTGGATCGGGGTCGGGGTCGTGATGCCCTGGCCGGTCAGCACCGCGACCAGGTCGGCGGGCACGCCGAGGGCGGCGAAGGAGGAGGAAGAAGAGGAGTCAGCAGGGGTGGCAGAAGGCACGGAGAAGATCACTCACTGTCGGCGTTGTCTCGCCACAGGAGCCCCAGTTGAAGGGGGCCGGAGGCGCCTCACGAAGGAGGCCGCGGCGATCCACCGGATCGCCGTCAGCACAGGCCCGAGGCAAGACTGGACGGGCTGCTGGTGCTGACGGTACGGCAACGGGCCGGCAGGAGGGGAATCGGCGCGCGCGCCGGCGCTCCCGTCCTGCCGGCCCGTCCCGGCCGGTCCCGGGCCGGTGGCCCGGTCGGCTCCTGGCTGGTGGAGCCGCTGGGGCTACTTGCTGAAGCCGTCCTTGACGTCCTTGGCGGCGTCCTTGACGTGCTCGCCGGCCTGCTTGGCCGAGGCCTTCGTCTGGTCGTCCTTGCCCTCGCCCTCGAGGCGGTGGTCGCCGGTCGCCTTGCCGGTGGCCTCCTTCGCCTTGCCCCCGAGGTCCTCGGTCTTGTTGCTCATCTTGTCGTCGAGACCCATGGCTGTTCACCTCCGTGTCGCTCGCGGCCGGATGCCGCGGGTGCACCGGGTTCGTTCCCGACCGCGGGCCGGGCAAACCCCCGGGCGGACGCTCAGGCGAACCTCAGGACGCCGTCGGCGACGTCCCCGCGCTGCAGCGCGCGCACGTCGTACAGGTAGTTCTGGCGCAGCTTCCACGGCTCGCGGTCGCCCTGCTTGGGCAGCCGGTCCAGGGCGCGCAGCACGTAGCCGGAGCTGAAGGTCAGCAGCCGCTCCTCGGCCACCTCGGGGTCGCGCGGCGCGACCACGGTGCGGGTGCCGGTGGCGTCCATGTGGGCCAGGACCCGGCAGACGTAGTCGGCGACCAGGTCGGCCTTGAGCGTCCAGGAGTTGTTGGTGTAGCCGATGGTGAAGGCGAAGTTCGGCACGTCGCTGAGCATCAGCGTCCGGTAGGTCATCGTGTCGGTCAGCTCGACCTTGCGCCCGTCGACCTCGAGGTCGACCCCGCCCATCGCCTTGATGTTCAGTCCGGTGGCACTGACGACCACGTCGGCCTCGAGCTCCTCGCCCGAGCGCAACCGGATCCCCGTCTCGGTGAACGTCTCGATGTGGTCGGTGACCACCGAGGCCTCGCCGCGGCGCAGCGCCCGGAACAGGTCGCCGTCGGGCACGAAGCACAGCCGCTGGTCCCACGGGTTGTAGGCCGGGTTGAAGTGCACGTCGACGTCCACGCCCTCGGGCAGCTGGGCGGCGGTGGCCTTGCGCACCAGCCGCTTCGCGAGCTCGGGACGGCGCTGGGCGACGGTGTAGGTCAGCATCGCCATCGCGATGTTCTTCCAGCGGACCACGGGGTAGCGCAGCCGCTGCGGCAGCCGCTCGAGCCGGACCGCGAGCGGGTCCCGGCCCGGGCGGGAGAGGACGTACGACGGGGAGCGCTGCAGCATCGTCACGTGCGCGGCCGTGCCCGCCATCGCCGGCACCAGGGTGACCGCGGTGGCGCCGCTGCCGATCACCACGACCCGCTTGCCGGCGTGGTCGAGGTCCTCGGGCCAGTGCTGGGGGTGCACCAGCCGGCCCCGGAAGTCCTCGACCCCGGGGAACTCCGGGGCGTAGCCGCTCTCGTAGTCGTAGTAGCCGGCGCAGGTGTAGAGGAAGCCCGTGGTCAGGGTGACCGGGCCGTCGGGGGTGTCCACCTCGACGGTCCACCGCGCGTCGCCGGAGTCCCAGGACGCCCGGCGCACCGTGTGGTGGTAGCGGACCAGCTCGTCGACGCCGTGCTCCTCGGCGACCGTGCGGACGTAGTCCAGGATCGACGGGCCGTCGGCCAGCGCCTGGTCGCCGGGCCAGGGCCGCCAGCGGTAGCCGAAGGTGAACATGTCGGAGTCGGAGCGGATGCCGGGGTAGCGGAACAGGTCCCAGGTCCCGCCGCTGGCGCCCCGGCTCTCGAGGATCGCCAGGCTGCGCTGCGGGTGCTCGGTGCGGAGCCGGCAGGCCGCCCCGATCCCGGACAGCCCCGCGCCCACGACCAGGACGTCGACGTGCTCGGTCATGCCGCGAGCCTACCCGTTGTTGACAGATGTTCAGCAAGCCCTCAGGCCGGGACGCCCCGCCCGTGCAGCTCGAGGACCCGGGCCCGGAACGTGCGCCAGCGTCGCTCGTTGCCGTGCACCAGCCCGGCCGACTCGCTGGACAGGTCGGCCGCGTGGTCGATGAGCTCGGCGGCCGACCGGACCAGCCCGGCGGAGACCCGGCCCCCGGCGAGGTCGTCGCGCAGCCCGGCCGGGGTGAGGTCGGCGTGCTCGAGCAGGTCCGCGGCCCGGTCCAGGGTGCGGGCGACGAGGGTGCTGAGCCCGGCGGCCTGCCAGTCGTCGGCGATGATCCGGTGCCGCTCCCCGAGCACGTCGGCCAGCTCGCCGACGTCGACCAGCGTCCCCGCCATCGCCCACGAGGCGTCCATCGCCGAGGCCAGCCACGCGCCGACTCCCCGCTGGTCAGCGGCGGCGGTGCGCAGGTCCCGGACCAGCTGGCCGAGCTCGGCGGGCCGCCCCTCGCCCTCCATGAACAGGACGCCGTCGAGCTGGAGCGCCACCGGGCCGTTCAGGTCGTCGGCGCCCTCGAACGGGCTCAGCGACGCCGGGGGCCGCGCCTCGTGCCGGTCACCGTCCCAGGTGTCGGCGAGCGCGTGCAGGGTCCGGGCGTGCCGCTGCAGGACCACGGCGTGCTCCCGGGGAGCACTGGCGTAGAACATCTCGTGCGCACGGTGGTTCCTGCTGAGGTTCAGCATCGAGGCCAGCAGGCGGGCGCGGTCGTCGGTCGGCTCGCTCATGGCCCCAGCCTCGCGGCGGGCCGCGGGCCGGGTCAGGGTCGAGCGCCCCCGGGGTCCGGGACCCCCGGCTCAGCAGGCGAACATCTCCACGAACCGGGCCAGGATCGACGGCGGCTCGGTCACCACCGCGACCCGGGCCAGCGCCATCATCTCCTCGGCCCGGCCGGGCTCGTAGTAGCCGTGGTCGCGGTAGACGTCGATGCGCAGGCAGATGCCCTCGACGTCGAGCTCGGGGTGGAACTGGGTGGCGTAGACCCGCCGCCCCAGCCGGAACGCCTGGACCGGGCAGGTGGCCGACGAGGCGAGGACGGTGGCGCCCTCCGGCAGCCGGGAGACCGCCTCCTTGTGGCCCAGGAACACCCAGAACCCCTCGGGGAGCCCGCCCAGCAGCGGGTCGGCGATGCCGTCCTCGGTGAGCGTGACCGCGACGGCCCCGATCGGCTCGCCGTACGTCCGGTCGACCACGCCGCCGCGCAGCGTGCCGAGGGTGCCGATGCCGTAGCAGGCGCCCAGGAACGGGAAGTCCGCCTCGACCACCCGCTCGGCGAGGTCGCGCAGCTCCTTCTCGACGCGGTGCTGGACCGGCGACTTCACCTCGGGCGGGTCGCTGGCGTTGAACGGGCCGCCGCCCAGCACGATCCCGGACCAGTCCTCGAGCTCGAGGCGGCCGAGCTCGTCGCGCTCGAGGCGGACCCGGCGGAGGTCGCGCTCGTCGAGGCCGGAGCAGCGCAGGACCGCGTCGTACTCGCTGTCGGCGACGACGTCCTCGGCGCGGGTGCCGAGGAAGAGGAAGGGCTTCACGCGACCATTGTGGGTGGCCGGTGGCTGCGCGGCCCCGGCCGTTGGACCCGTGTCCGGCCCGTCATGCCTGGACCGCGGTGCCGTCGGCGACCAGCCCGTCGACGTCGGCGACGCCCCAGGCGGCCAGCGCCGCGCGGGTCTCCGAGCCGACCTGCGGGCTGGGCGGGGTGGTCAGGGTCGGCGCGGTCCGCGAGAACCGCGGGGCGGGCGCGGGCTGCAGCATGCCGTCACGCTCGACGTAGGTGCCCCGGGCCTGCAGGTGGGGGTGCCCGGCGGCCTCGGTGATCGGGATGACGCCGGCGACGCAGGCGTCGGTGCCCTCGAAGACCTCGACCCACTCCTTCTGGGTGCGGGTGCGGAACCGGTCGGCGATCAGGCTGCGCAGCTCCTCGGTCCTCGTCGGGTCGAAGCGGTCGGGGGCGGTGTCCCTGATGCCGAGCAGCTCGACGAACAGGTCGTAGAACTGCGGCTCCAGCGCGCCGACCGACATGTGCTTGCCGTCGGCGGTCTCGTAGAGGTCGTAGTACGGCGCGCCCCCGTCGAGGAGGTTGCTCGCGCGCTCCTCGGTGAAGCCGCCGCCGGCGAGGAACGCGGCGGTCATCGCATTGAGGTGGGCGGTGCCGTCGACGATCGCGGCGTCGACCACCTGCCCCTGCCCGCTCTGCCGCGCCTCGAGCAGGGCGGCCAGCAGCCCGATGACGAGGTACGTCGAGCCGCCGCCGAAGTCGCCGACGAGGTTGCTGGGGAAGTGCGGCCGCGCCTTGTCCTGGCCCAGGCCGTGCAGCGCGCCGGCGACCGAGATGTAGTTCATGTCGTGACCGGCGGACTGCGCCAGCGGGCCGTCCTGGCCCCAGCCGGTCATCCGTCCGTAGACCAGCCGCGGGTTGCGCGCGCGGCACTCCTCGGGCCCGAGGCCGAGGCGCTCGGCCACGCCCGGGCGCATCCCCTCGACGAGCAGGTCGGCCCGCTCGACCAGCTCGAGCACCGTCTCGGTCGCCCGCGGCTGCTTGAGGTCGAGGGCGACGCTGGGCCGGCCCCGGTTGAGCAGGTTCTGCGGCCCGCCCGCCAGCGGCTGGCCGCCCGGCCGTTCGATCCGGATCACGTCCGCGCCCAGGTCGGCGAGGATCATGCACGCGTGTGGCCCCGGGCCCAGGCCCGCGATCTCCACGACCTTCACGCCGTTGAGCGGTCCGGTTCCCTGGCCGAGCTCGTAGGTCATGGGGCCGATCATGGCATCCGGGCAGGCGGCCCCCCGGCAGCGGTGAGCTGTCCACCGAACCTGCGAGACATTCCGTGGACAGCTCACCGCCGCGCCGGCACGGGCGTCGCTGGCGGTGAGTCTTCCACCGTCTTGTCGACCGGAACGGTGCACAGCTCACCGCCGGGGGGGTGCGCCCGTCACCGGCCCACCAACCGTCCCCAGGCCGGCTCGCGATCCGGTTCTCCACAGGTACGACGTCGTCCGCCACCGCCACCGACCCGAAGGCCGTGGGATCGGCCCATGCGAGAAGTCCCCCTCGAGCTCAGGACCGCGCCGTTCACCCGCGCGATGGCGACTGAACAGGACGTCACAGCGCGAATGCTGGACGGTCGGCGATTCGTGCGGGTGCTCCCTGGCGTGTGGCGGTGGCACACCCACGAGATGACCGAGGACGACTGGTTCGCCGCCGCGGCGATGGCGCTGCCGGATCGAGCGCACCTCACCGGGATCAGCCGCCTGCAACGACTGGGCCTCGACTTCGGTCCCAGACGACCGATCCGTTTCGTCATCGAGGGCGACCACCACCTCGACCTCGACGGGATCTTCCTGCACCGCACCAAACGGCTGCCTCCGACCGACGACGTCGGAGTGACGGTACCGGCCGCCTTCATCGCCTACTGCGCCCGCGCCCGGGTCATCGACGCGATCAAGGTCGGCGACTGGCTGCTACGCGAAGGTCACATGACGCTCGCGCCGGTTCGCGACCTCGCGCTGGCGCAGCTGTGGCGAGACGGCGCGCACGAGGCGATCTGGGTCCTCGACCACCTCGACGGCAGGTCCCGGTCGCTCAAGGAGTCCGAGACGAAGGCGGTCCTGGTCTTCGCCGGGCTGGCGGCACCGGCGCTCAACGTCCCTGTCGACGTCGGCGAGGACGTCGTGCTGATCGGCGACCTGGTCTACGAGAGGTGGCGGGTGGTCGTGGAGTACGAGGGCTCGCACCACCAGCAGGACCGCGAGCAGTACGTCAGGGACCTCGACCGCTACGCCCTGCTGCGCGGCGCCGACATCTCCTACGTCCAGGCCACGCACGAGAAGCTCGCCCACGCCCGGACCCTGGTGGGCGAGGTGTACCGCGCCCTGCTCGCCCGCGGGTACGACGGGCCGCCGCCCGAGTTCGGCGAACGATGGCGGACCCTCTTCGGTCGGCTCTCCGACGCCGTCGGGCCCCGGCGCGACCGGCGGACGGCGGTGAGCTGACCACCGTTGCCGCCGGCCGGACGGTGGACGGCTCACCGCCGCCTCGAGGCCTCTCCGGTCGGCGGTGGCTGAGCCACCGATCATTCGAGCGATTCGGTGGACAGCTCACCGCCCCGGGCGGGTGGTCGGGCGGCCCGGCGCCCCCGCCCCACCTCAGGCCGGCAGCACCCGCTGCAGGAACTGCCGGGTCCGGGCCTCCCGCGGCGCGGAGAAGATCTGGTCGGGACGGCCGGCCTCGAGGATCCGGCCCTGGTCGAGGAAGCAGACCTGGGTCGCCACGTCGCGGGCGAAGGCCATCTCGTGGGTGGCCAGCACCATCGTCATGCCCCCGGAGGCGAGGTCGCGCATGATCGTCAACACCTCCCCGACCAGCTCGGGGTCCAGCGCCGCGGTGATCTCGTCGAGCAGCAGCAGGGTCGGCGAGGTGCACAGCGCCCGGACCAGCGCGGCCCGCTGCTGCTGGCCGCCGGAGAGCCGGTCGGGGTGCTTGGCGGCCTGGTCGGCGAGCCCGAACTGGCCGAGCAGCTCCCGGGCCCGTGCCTCGGCCGCGGACCGCGACGCCCCGTGCACCCGGCGCGGCGCCAGCGTGCAGTTGTCCAGCACGGTCAGGTGCGGGAAGAGGTTGTAGGCCTGGAAGACCATCCCCATCCGGCCGCGCACCGCCCGCCGGTCCACGCGCGGGTCGGAGATCTCCCGGCCCTCGAAGCGGATCACACCGTCGTCGACGTCCTCGAGCAGGTTCAGGCAGCGCAGCAGGGTCGACTTCCCGGACCCCGACGAGCCGATCAGGCAGACCACCTCGTGCGGCTCCACGGTCAGCGAGACGTCCTCCAGCACCACGCGGTCGCCGTACGACTTGCGCACGTCGGCGACCTCGAGCAGAGCGGTCACAGGGCGCCCGCCCGCTCGCGCTCGAGGTAGCGGCGCCCCAGCCAGTCGGTGAACCGCGCCAGCGGGATCGTCAGCGCGACGAAGAACGCGGCCACGACGACGTACGGCGTGAAGTTGAAGTTGTAGTTGCCGTAGTCCTGGGCGTAGAAGACCGCCTCGAAGACCCCGATCGTCGCGGCCAGCGCGGTGTCCTTCTGCAGCGAGATGAAGTCGTTGAGCAGGGGCGGTACGACGCGGCGCACCGCCTGCGGCACCACCACGAAGCGCATCGTCTGCCCGCGACCGAGCCCGAGCGCGGCGGCGCTGGCCACCTGGGACGGGTGGATCGACTCGATCCCGGCCCGGAACACCTCGGCGACGTAGGCGCTGTAGGACACGACCAGCGCGGCGGTGGCCCAGAAGAACGCGCTGTTCGGCACCCCCTGCAGATGCAGGCTGGGCATGCCGAACCCGAACAGCAGCACCAGCAGGATCGTGGGGATCCCCCGGACCACGTCGGTGTAGGCGACGGCGACGAGGCGCAGCGGCACCAGCCACGGCGACCGGGCGCCGCGGACGACCGCGATCCCGAGCGCGAGCACCAGGATCAGCGGCTCGGCGATCAGGAACATCTTCACGTTCAGCCAGAACGCCGACCAGATGCCCGACAACGAGTGCCGCGCGTGGTAGCCGCTGAAGAAGGTCTGCTGCACCACCGGCCACCCCGGCGAGCTGACCACCAGCAGGGCCACGCCCACGAACACCACGACCACCGCGGCCGAGGAGGCGGCGAGCCGGCGCAGCCGCAGCCGGCGGCGTTCGGCGCGCCGCTCGAGCTCCCGCGGGCTGGGGGTCCAGGCCGGGGACTCGCTCACTGCAGCGTCGGCACGTTCACGACGTCGGAGAGCCACTTCTTCTCCAGCGCGGCGAGCGTGCCGTTCGACTTCAGCGCGGCCAGCGCCTGGTTCACGCACGGCACCAGGCCGCTGCCCTTCTGGAAGAGCATCCCGAACTCCTCCTGCTGCCCGGTCTCGGGCTGGAACTGCCCGACGATCGTGCTGCCCGGGATCTCGACCGCACTGATGTAGAACGCCGTCGGCAGGTCGGCCAGGATCGCGTCGACCTGGTGGTTGAGCAGCGCCTGCTTGGCGGCGTTGGTGTTCTGGAAGACCGCCGGCTGCTGGTCGGGCTGGATCACGTCACGGATCGCGGTGAGCGAGGTGGTGCCGGTCTGGGCCCCGAGCTTGAGCCCCTTGAGGTCGGCGATGCTGCTCGCGCTCGCCGCCGGGTCGCCCTTGAGCGCGATCACCGCCTGCGAGGCCGCGTAGTAGCCGTCGGAGAAGTCGACGACCTGCGCCCGCGCCGGGGTGATCGAGATCTGGTTGATGTCGAAGTCGAAGTTCTTCGCGCCCGGCTTGTAGGAGTTGTTGAACGGCACCTTCACCCAGGTGACCTCGTCCTTGGTGAAGCCGAGCTGCCTGGCCACGGCGTACGCCACCGCGGACTCGTAGCCCTTGCCGTTGGTCGGGTCGTTGTTGCTGAACCAGGGCTCGTACGCCGGGGAGTCGGTGCCGATCGTGAGCGTCCCGCTCTTCAGCAGCGGCAGCTGGGACTTCTCGCAGCTGCTCGCCGGGGCCGACGAGCCGGCGCCACCCCCGGCCTGGCCGGAGTCGTTGGCCGGCGCGCAGGCCGCCAGCGCCGCGACCGGCAGCAGCAGGGCCAGGGCGGCGACGGATCCGCGCATGCGCATGGGGCGAATTCTACGGTTTCAGTGGCCCGCGTGCTCATCCATCTGGTGCATCTCGTGGACCACCGCGTGGCCCTTGCCGCGGGAGATCATCCACCGGTTCACCGGCACGGTCACCACGAACGCGATCGCCAGCGAGGCGGCCAGCGAGACCCAGAACAGCGGGTCCGCCAGCGTCGCCTGCATGGCGCCCGGCCAGAGCACGAGGAAGCCGTTGTCCACGACCTCCATGGTCAGGATCGAGACCGTGTCGGCGGCCAGCGCGGTCCGCACCGCCGTGCCCACGTCGAGCCCGGCCCGGCGTACCCCGGAGAAGGTCAGCAGGTAGCCGAAGAAGAACGCCAGCGCCACCGACAGCACCACGCTGCCGGAGTTGCCCCAGCCCCACCAGGTGGCCAGCACCATGCCGAGCACCTCGCCGATCGCACAGCCGGTGAGGCAGTGGAGCGTTGCGGTCGCGGCCATCTTCCAGGAGCTGTTCATGCGGTCGACGATATACCCCCTAGGGGTATCTGCCGAGTGGCGTGGCGCACAGCCCATTGCACCTCGTTGCATAGGTCGGGCATCCTGCCGTCATGGCCCTCGAACACGCGCTGCTGGTCGCGCTGCGCGAGCAGCCCGCGTCGGGCCTCGAGCTCGCGAAGCGGTTCGGCCGGTCGATCGGGTTCTTCTGGCACGCCACCCACCAGCAGATCTACCGGGTGCTGGCCCGGATGGACGCCGACGGCTGGGTCGAGGTCACCGAGGTGGCGCAGACCGGCAAGCCGGACAAGAAGGTCTACGCCGTGGCCCCGGCCGGCGAGCGGGTGCTGGCCGACTGGCTGGCCACGCCCACGCCGATGGAGCCGCTGCGCAGCGAGCTGGCGGTGAAGATGCGCGGCGCGTCGTACGGCGATCCCGAGGCCGTGCTCGACGTGGTCCGGGCCAACCTCGCCGACCACCACGCCCGGCTGGCCCACTACGAGCAGCTCGAGAAGCGCGACCACCCCCGTCCCGAGACCCTGGCCGGCCACGAGCTCGACCAGTACCTCGTGCTGCGCGGCGGGATCCGCCTCGAGCGGTTCTGGGTCGAGTGGCTCACCGAGTACCTGGAATCTCGACCGGCTCGATCACCGAAGGAAGAGCGATGACCTACCCCCACCTGCTCGCCCCGCTCCGGATCGGCGACCTCGAGCTGCGCAACCGCGTGGTGATGGGGTCGATGCACACCGGCCTGGAGGACCGGGTCCGCGACCTGCCGGCGCTGGCGGCCTACTTCGCCGAGCGCGCCCGCGGCGGGGTCGGCCTGATCGTCACCGGCGGCTACGCGCCCAACAAGCGCGGCTGGCTCAAGCCGTTCGCCTCGGAGATGACCACCCGGCTGCAGGCGATGCGGCACCGCGACGTCACCGGCGCGGTGCACGAGGAGGGCGGCGCGATCGCGCTGCAGGTGCTGCACGCGGGCCGCTACGGCTACCACCCGTTCAGCGTCAGCGCGTCGGCGCGGAAGTCGCCGATCACGCCGTTCCGGCCCTCGGCGCTCTCGACGAGGGCGGTCGACCGCACGGCCACCGACTTCGCGCGGTCGGTGGCGCTGGCGCGCAAGGCGGGGTACGACGCGGTCGAGGTGATGGGCTCCGAGGGCTACCTGATCAACCAGTTCCTCGCCGCCCGCACCAACGACCGCACCGACGCCTGGGGCGGGACCGCCGAGAAGCGGATGCGGTTCCCCGTCGAGGTGGTGCGCCGGGCCCGGGAGCTGGTCGGCGACGGCTTCCCGATCGTCTACCGGATCTCGCTGCTCGACCTCGTCGAGGGCGGCCAGACCTGGGACGAGGTCGGCGAGCTCGCGCACCGGCTGACCGACGCCGGCGTCACCGTGCTGAACACCGGGATCGGCTGGCACGAGGCGCGGGTGCCGACGATCATCACCCAGGTGCCCCGCGGCGCCTGGCGCTCCGCGACCGCCCGGCTCAGGGCCGAGGTGTCGGTGCCGGTCTGCGCCTCGAACCGGATCAACACCCCCGAGCTCGCCGAGGAGATCCTCGCCGCCGGCGAGGCCGACCTGGTCTCGATGGCCCGGCCGCTGCTGGCCGACCCGGCGTTCGTGGCCAAGGCGGCCGAGGGCCGCGCCGACGAGATCAACACCTGCATCGCCTGCAACCAGGCCTGCCTCGACCACGTGTTCGCCAACCGCAAGGCGTCCTGCCTGGTCAACCCGCGGGCCTGCCGGGAGACCACGCTCGTGCTCACGCCCCTCGAGGTGGGGCCGACCCGGCGGCGCTCGAGCGTGGCCGTGGTCGGCGCCGGCCCGGCGGGCCTGGCGGCCGCGGTCTCGGCCGCCGAGCGCGGCCTCGCGGTGACGCTGTTCGAGAAGTCCGGCGACCTCGGTGGCCAGTTCCGGCTGGCGATGGCGGTGCCGGGCAAGGAGGAGTTCGCCGAGACGCTGCGCTACTACCGCCGCCGGCTCGAGGTGCTGGGCGTCGAGGTCCGCACCGGCACCGAGGCGACGGCCGGCGAGCTGGCGTCGTACGACGACGTCGTGGTCGCGACCGGCGTGGTCCCCCGGGTGCCGGAGCTGGCCGGGATCGACCACCCGAGCGTGGTGTCCTACGCCGACGTGCTGTCCGGCGCCGTCGTGCCGGGCAGGCGGGTCGCGGTGATCGGCGCGGGCGGCATCGGCGTGGACGTGAGCCACTGGCTGACCCACGACCCGGCCGAGGACCTGGAGGACTGGCGGGCGCACTGGGGCGTGGGCGACCCGGCCGTGCACCCCGGCGGGCTGACCGAGCCCAAGCCGCGGACGCCGGCGCGCGAGGTGACGCTGCTGCAGCGCAAGACCACGCCCATCGGCATCGGGCTGGGCAAGACCTCGGGCTGGGCGCACCGGGCGGTGCTCAAGCAGTCCGGGGTCGTCCGGGTCAGCGGCGCGACGTACGACCGGGTCGACGACGACGGCCTGCACTACTCCGTCGACGGCGAGCCGCGGGTGCTCGAGGTCGACCACGTGGTGCTGTGCGCCGGCCAGGAGTCGGTGCGCTCGCTCCACGACGAGCTGCTCGCCGGCGGCCGGTCCCCCGAGCGCGTGCACCTGATCGGCGGCGCCGACGTGGCCGCCGAGCTCGACGCCAAGCGGGCCATCGAGCAGGGCACCCGGGTGGCGGCGGCGCTGTGACAACACATGTAACGCGGGGTTAGGGGCTCGTCCCGCCCGTTCGAACCGCCCGGCAGAGCCCCTGACTCCGCGTTACATGTGAGGCGTCGCGTTAGGTTCGACCCGTGATCGTTGATCTCACCGACGAGGAGGCCCGGGCCGCGCTGCCGCTGAAGTGGGGCGCGGTCGAGCCGGGGGTGCTGCCGGCCTGGGTGGCCGAGATGGACTACGCGCTGGCGCCGGCGGTGGCCGACGCGGTCGCGGGAGCGGTACGCCGGGGCCTGGCCGGCTACCCGCCCTTCGGCGACGGCGGGGTGGGCGCGGCGTTCAGCGGCTTCGCCGGCCGGCACTGGGGCTGGTCGCCGCCCCCGGACGCCTCGGTCGTGGTCGGCGACGTGGTCGCCGGGATCCGCCTGGTCCTGGAGACCGTCTGCCCGCCGGGCCCGGTGGTCGTGCCGCTGCCCTGCTACCCGCCGTTCCGCGACGTCGTGGCGGTCGCGGGCCGGGAGCTGGTCGGGATCGAGCTCGACCCGGACGCCACCGACGCCAGCCTCGACCTCGGCCGGGTCGAGGAGGCGTTCCGCGCGGGCGCCCGCACGCTGCTGCTCTGCAACCCCCACAACCCGCTCGGCCGGGTCCCCTCCCGCGCGGAGCTGCAGGCGCTCGCCGACCTCGCCGGGCGCTACGACGCCCGGGTGGTCGCCGACGAGATCCACGGCCCGCTGGTGCTGCCCGGGCCCGGTGGGACCGACGGCCCGGCGTACACGCCCTACCTCTGCGTCGACGAGCGCGCGGTCCTGGTGACCAGCCACTCCAAGACGTTCAACACCGCCGGCCTGCGCACCGCGCAGGTGGTCGCCACCGACCCCAAGGACCTGGCGCGGCTGCGGGGCGTGCCGCTCCCGCAGAACCACGCCTACTCACCGCTCGGGATGATCGCCGCCCGGGTCGCCTGGACCGACTGCGACGACTGGCACGCCGCGCTGGTGCAGCGGCTGGGCGCGCAGCGCGACCTGCTCGCCGAGCTGGTCGCCGCCCACCTGCCCGACGCGCGGACCCGGCCGCTCGAGGCGACGTACCTCTCCTGGCTGGACCTGCGCGCCTACGGGTACGACGACCCGGCGGCGGCCGCGCTCGCCCACCAGGTCAAGGTCTCGCCCGGCGAGGACTACCAGCCCGGCCTGCGCGGGCACGTCCGCGTCAACATCGCCACCAGCCCGGACCGGCTGGAGGCGATCGTCGAGCGGCTGGCGAAGGCGCTGACCGGCTGAGCCGGGGCGTGCTGCGTTCGGCGGCCTCGGGGACGCCGCGGTGCCGTTCAAGTGTTTGGAAAACGGGGCTGCTACTGATGGGTGACCCCTCGATCTGCGAGCAATTGTTCCCGCACCAGCTCAGCCCGCGTGCTGAGGCTGGGCGGCGAGCATCTCGGCGTACCACTGGAACGAGCGCTTGGGCGTCCGCTCCAGCGTCTCGAAGTCGACGTGCACCAGCCCGTAGCGCTGGGTGAGCCCCTCGGCCCACTCGAAGTTGTCCAGCAGCGACCAGGTGTAGAACCCCCGGACGTCCACGCCCCGCTGGATCGCCGTCGCCACCGCCCGCAGGTGGGCGTCGAGGTAGTCGATCCGGGCCTGGTCGTCGACCACGCCGCGCTCGTCGGGCCCGGTGGAGTAGGCGCACCCGGACTCGGTGATGATGATCGGCGGCAGTGCGGCCCGGTAGCGGGCGCGCATCGTGATGAGGTACTCCCGCAGCGCGTCCGGCACGATCGGCCAGCCGCGCTCGGTGGTCGGGTAGCCGAGCAGCTCGCGGAACTCGAACGGCATCTCCGCGTCCTCGCCGGCGGCCGCGACCCGCATCGGGTTGTAGTAGTTGATGCCGTAGAAGTCGAGGGGCTGCCTGATCGTGGCCAGGTCGCCCTCGACGACCAGGTCCTCCATCAGCGGGGCCAGGTCGACCGGGTAGCGGCCGAGCAGCATCGGCTCGACGTACATGCCGTTCCACAGCGCGTCGAAGAGCTTGGTCGCGCCGACGTCGGCCGCGTCGTCGGTGGCCGGCCACATCGGGGCGTGGTTGTTGGCGCAGCCGACGCTGGTCGCGCCGGCCGCCCGCAGCGCGATCGCGGCCCGGCCGTGCGCCAGCAGCAGGTGGTGGGCCACCGGCAGCGCGTCGAACATCAGCCGCCACCCCGGCGCGTGCTCGCCGTTGCCGTAGCCCAGCATCATCACCACGTTGGGCTCGTTGACCGGGATCCAGTGCTCGACCCGGTCGGCGTACCGCTCCCCCACGAGCGCGGCGAAGTCGGCGAACCGGTCGACGGTCGCCCGGTTCAGCCAGCCGCCGTCGTCCTCGAGGGCCTGCGGCAGGTCCCAGTGGTAGAGCGTGACCGCCGGCTGCACCCCCGCCTCGAGCAGGCAGTCGAGCAGCCGGTCGTAGAAGTCGAGGCCCTTCGGGTTCACCGCGCCCGAGCCGGCCGGCTGGATCCGCGGCCACGACAGCGAGAGCCGGTAGCCGCGGGCGCCGAGCCGCCGCAGCAGCCCGACGTCCTCGACGTAGCGGTGGTAGTGGTCGCAGGCCACCGCCCCGCTCGAGCCGTCGACGATCCGGCCCTCCTGGGCGCAGAAGGTGTCCCAGATGCTGGGGCCGCGGCCGTCCTCGTCCGCGGCGCCCTCGATCTGGTACGCCGCGGTGCTGGTGCCGAACCGGAACCCGGCCGGCAGCTGGGGGAAGGGCGAGCGCGGGGTCGGGGAGGCCACGGGCACAATTGTGCCCGTGGCCGTAGAGATCCGTCGTGGTTCGGAACGCTTCTCCACCCGGGATGAGGGAAGGCTCACGCGGCACTCGTTCTCGTTCGGGGGCCACTACGACCCGGAGAACACCGGCTTCGGGCCGCTGGTCTGCCACGACGACCACTGGCTGCGGCCGGGCGCCGGCTTCGAG
Source organism: uncultured Actinomycetota bacterium (assembly GCA_963826155.1). Classification (GTDB taxonomy): domain Bacteria; phylum Actinomycetota; class Actinomycetes; order Propionibacteriales; family Nocardioidaceae; genus Nocardioides. Next base: position 3,697,638 of record CAWGVX010000002.1, read on the forward strand.
GACCACCCCCACGCCGACGTCGAGATCGTGAGCTGGGTGCTGTCCGGGGCGCTGGAGCACTCCGGCGCGGGCGAGACCCCGGACCCCCCGGGCGGCGCAGGATCGGTCGCGGTCGAGGTGGTGCGGCCGGGTGCCGTGCAGGTGCAGTCGGCGGGCTCCGGGATCGTGCACCGCGAGGTCGCCGCGCCCGGGGCCGGGCCGACCCGGTTCGTCCAGGCCTGGCTGACCCCCGACGAGACCGGCGGCTCCCCGTCGTACGACCTCGCGACGGTGACGCTGCCCGACGGCGAGCTGGTGCCGGTGGCCTCCGGGCACCGCGCGGGCGCAGCGGTCCGGCTGGGCGTCGCCGCGGCGACCTTCTGGGTGGCCCGGCTGCCCGCCGGCGGCGAGCTGACCCTGCCCGAGGAGCCCCGGCAGCACGTGTTCGTCGGGCGCGGCGCGCTCGCCCGCTCCTCGCTGGCCCAGCCGCTGGCCGACGGCGACGCCTACCGGATCACCGACGAGCCCGGGCACCGCCTCACCGCGGCCGTCCCCACCGAGCTGCTCGTCTGGACCTTCACCCGTTGACTTGGGCCTCCCCGTGATGCGAGTTGGGCCTCGCCGCACTGGCAGGCCCAACTCAACGCCCGGGGAGGCCCAACTCAACGCCCGGGCAGGCCCAACTCAACGCCCGGGGAGGCCCAACTCAACAGATCAGGGCGAGGGCGGCGGGGAGCAGGTCGATGCGGGCCGGGGCGGCGCCGAGGGCGGGGAGGGTGCCGAGCGGCTCGCCGTCACCACCGAGGGGTACGCCGGGCTCGGCAGCCTCACCGCGGCCGGACCGTCCGCGCGTGGCCGGGGCCGCGTCGGCCGAGAGCTCGACCCGGTGCCCGGTGAGCACCGTGACCTCGGGCAGTCGCACGTGGGAGCCGTCGTAGACCTTCGGCAGCGCGCGCATCAGCGCCGGCCGCGAGGCCGCCTCGATCACCACCACGTCGAGCCGGCCGTCGTCGACCCGGGCGTCCGGGGCGATCCGCATGCCCTGGCCGTAGCAGGGCGAGTTGGCCACGACCACCGTGGCCGCCTCGACCTCGTGGACCACGCCGTCGACGACCAGCCGGTAGTGCGCCGGCCGGTAGGTGGCGAGCGCGCGGAGCGCGGCGAGGGGGTACTGCAGCCGCCGCGGGACCCGGCGCGAGGCGTCCACGATCGCGGCGGCGCGGGCGTCGACCCCGGCGTAGACCGACCCGGCCACCAGCCGCGGCTGCTCCTCCGGGAGGCCCAGCGCGAGCAGGTCCACCCGCCGGACCGGCGCCTCGAGCAGCAGCCGGGCGCGGCCCCCGGCGTCCGCGGGCAGGTCGAGCGCCCGGGCGAAGTCGTTCCCCCGCCCCGCGGGCAGGATCCCGAGCACGCCGTCACGGGCGGCGACCAGCCCGGCGAGCGAGGAGAGCATCCCGTCGCCGCCGACCGCGACCACCACGTCGCCGCGCCCGACCGCCTCCTCGACCAGGCCGGCCATCGCGCCGGGGCCGGGCGAGTAGGTCACGTCGACCCGCGCGCCGGCCTCGCGCAGCAGCCGGGTCACCGGGACGACGGCCCCGGGCGCGGCCCCGCCGCCGGAGGCGGGGTTGACCAGGAACGTGAAGGACCTGGCCGCGGGCCCGGTCACGGGACCAGCACCCCCGGGTTGAGGATGCCGCTCGGGTCGAGCTCGGCCTTGACCGCGCGCAGGATCCCGACGCCGACCGGCCCGATCTCCCGGGCCAGCCAGGGCCGGTGGTCGGTGCCGACGGCGTGGTGGTGGGTGATCGTCGCGCCCGCGTCGAGGATCGCGTCGCTGGCCGCCGCCTTCGCGGCCAGCCAGCGCTCGACGGGCTGGTCGCCCTCGCGGGTGGCGACGGTGAAGTAGAGCGAGCAGCCGGTCTCGTAGACGTGCGAGACGTGGCAGAGCACCATCGTCGGGTCGCCCAGCGAGGCGGTCAGTGCGGCCCGCACCGCGTCGTACACCGCCGGCACGCGCGACCAGAAGGTCGCCGTCTCCAGCGTCTCGACGAGCACGCCGACGTCGAGCATCGCGTCGCGCAGGTACGGCGCGGCGAACCGCCCGGCCACCCAGGAGCGGCCGGGCTGCTCGCCCAGCGCGGTGCCGCCGAGCCCCGCCAGCACCGCGGTCACGGCGGCCCGCCGGGCCGCCACGGTCGCGGGGTCGCCCTCGTAGCCGGTGATCATCAGGCAGCCGCCCGCGGCCCCGTCGTCAGGACCGCCACCCGCCCCGTCGCCCGCGCCGCCGATCGCGTCGGGCTCGGCGAGGTTGATCGCGGTCTCGGTCTCGTCGCTGAGCCGCAGCACCGTCGGCAGCAGATCGGCCTGGGCCAGCGTGCGCATCGCGGCGACGCCGGCGGCGAACGACGGCCAACGCCAGCCCTCGTAGGCCGTCGCGGTCGGCGCCCGGCGCACCCGCACGGTCACCGAGGTGATCACGCCCAGCGTGCCCTCGGAGCCGAGCAGCAGCTGGCGCAGGTCGGGGCCCGCGGCACTCGCCGGGGCGCTCCCGAGGACCAGCGGCCCGCGCGGGGTGGCCACGCTCAGGCCGACCACCATCGCGTCGAAGCGGCCGTAGCCGGCGCTGGACTGGCCGCTGGAGCGGGTGGCCGCGAAGCCCCCGATGGTGGCGTGCTCGAAGGACTGGGGGTAGTGGCCCAGGGTCAGCCCGTGCCGGCCCAACAGCTCCTCGGCCTCCGGGCCGCGCAGGCCGGGCTCGAGGGTCGCGGTCATCGAGGTCTCGTCGAGCGCGAGCAGCCGCTTCATCCGGACCAGGTCGAGGCTGACCACCCCGGCGTACCCCTCCCGGCGCGCGGCCAGCCCGCCGGTCACCGACGTGCCCCCGCCGAACGGCACCACGGCGAGGTGGTGCTCGACGGCGTACGCCAGCACGGCGGCGACCTGGTCGGGCCCGTCGGGGCGTACGACGGCGTCCGGGGCGTCGGCGAGGTCGCCGGACCGGGCCCGCAGCAGGTCGGGGGTGGACTTGCCGCGGGTGCGCAGCCGCCGGGTGGCGTCGTCGGTGAGCACGTGCCCGGCGCCGACCAGCGCGCGCAGCCCGTCGAGCAGGTCCGTGCCGATCGCCGGCGCCGGGACCGCCGGGTGGGTGACCGGCGGCCGCTCCTCGAGGCCGAAGGCGAGCTCGACCAGCCCGCGGGCGGCCGCGGGCAGCGGGGCGGCCGCGGCCGGGTCGCCCCAGCGCTGGGGGTGCATCTCGACCACGGTCCGGTCCGGGCGCTCCTCGACGGTCATGCGTTACAGTGTGACACATGCCGTCACTTCGTCACACCGACTCGGACCCCAAGACGGGGCCGGGGCCGGACTCGCAGCCGGGGCCGGGCGCGAGCCCGCGGGACGGGTACCTCGACGCGGCCCGCGCCTGCATCCTCGACCTCGGCTGGCGGCGCACCACGCTGACCGAGGTGGCACGCCGGGCCGGGGTGTCGCGGATGACGATCTACCGGACCTGGTCGGACATGGGCCAGCTGCTCGGGGACCTGATGACCCGGGAGTGGGCCGGCGTGGTCGCGGCCACGGTCGCCGACGTGGCCAGCGGGGACCCCGACGCCTCGGCCACGGAGCGGCTGGTCGCCGACCTCGTCGGGACGGTCCGCACGCTGCGCGACAACGAGCTCTTCGTGCGCATCGTGGAGCTCGACCCCGAGCTGCTGCTGCCCTACCTGCTCTCCCGCCGGGGCCGGTCCCAGGACGCGATCCTGGCCATGGTCGCCGAGACGGTGCGCGCCGGCCAGGAGGCCGGCGAGGTGCGGCCCGGCAACCCGGTCGCGATCGCCCGGGCGCTGGTGCTGGCCGCCCACGGCTTCGTCCTCTCCGCGCACACGATGGTCGACGACGACGCGTCCGAGGCCGAGCTCGACGAGGAGCTCGCGACGCTGGTGCGGCGGGCGCTGCAGCCGTGAGCCCGCCCCCCGTCCCGAGGCGGATCACGCCCGGCCTCGCCGACGTCCCCGACCGGGTCGACGTGGTCGTCGTGGGGCTCGGCATCACCGGCGCCGGGGTGGCGCTCGACGCGGTCACCCGCGGGCTGGGCGTGCTGGCGGTCGACGCGCACGACCTCGCGTTCGGCACCTCCCGGTGGTCCTCGAAGCTGGTGCACGGCGGCCTGCGCTACCTCGCCCGGGGCCAGGTCGGCGTCGCGATGGAGAGCGCGGTCGAGCGCGGGATCCTCATGGAGGTGACCGCCCCGCACCTGGCCCGCCCGATGCCGATGGTGCTGCCGCTCGGCTCCGGGACCACCCGGCGCCAGGCGGCGGTCACCCGCGCGGGGCTGCTCGCCGGCGACGCCCTGCGCCGGGCCGCCCGCACCCGTCCCGAGACGCTGCCGCGGCCGCGCCGGCTCTCCGCGACCGAGACGCTCGGCCTGGTCCCCGCCCTGCGGCCGGCGGGGCTGCGCGGCGGGTTGCTGTCCTGGGACGGCCAGCTCGAGGACGACGCCCGCCTGGTCACCACCGTGGCCCGCACCGCCGCGGCCCGCGGCGCCCACGTCCGCACCCGCGCCCGGGTGCTCGAGGCCACCGGCCGCGAGGTCCGGCTGCGCGACGAGCTCACCGGCGAGGTCCGGACCGTGAGCACCCGGGCCGTGGTCAACGCCGCCGGCGTGTGGGCCGGCGACCTGGTCGGGGACGTCCGGCTGCGCCCCAGCCGCGGCACCCACCTCGTGCTCCGCCGCGACAGCCTCCCCGGGCTCGGGGCCTCGGTCTTCGCGCCCGTGCCCGGCGAGACCAACCGGTTCGTGCTGGTGCTGCCGCAGCCCGACGGCACGGTCTACGTCGGGCTCACCGACGAGCCGGTCGACGAGCCGGTCCCCGACGTACCGCTGCCCACCGAGCCGGAGATCGGGTTCCTGCTCGACGTCGTCTCCGCGGCGTTCGCGCGGCCGTTGCACCGCGACGACGTCGTCGGCGCCTTCGCCGGGCTCCGACCGCTGCTGGACACCCGGGACGGCAGCACCGCCGACCTGTCCCGCCGGCACGCGGTGCTCACCTCCGCCGACGGGGTGGTCACGGTCGTCGGCGGCAAGCTCACGACGTACCGCCGGATGGCCCAGGACGCCGTCGACGCCGCCGTGGCGCGGGCCGGTCTCGCGGCGGGGCCGTGCCGCACCCACGGGCTGCCGCTGCTGGGCGCCGCGTCCCGGGCGGAGCTGGCGGCGCTCGAGCAGCCCGCCCGGCTGGTCCGGAGGTACGGCGCCGACGCCGGGTCGGTGCTCGCCAGCGCCGCCGCGGTCAGCGGACTGTCCGACCCGGAGCTGCTGGCGCCGGTCGCCGACGGGGTCCCGGTCACCCTGGCCGAGCTGCTGTTCGGCGTGACCCACGAGGGGGCGGCCGACGTCGAGGACCTGCTGGACCGGCGCACCCGGGTCGGCCTGGTCCCCGCCGACCGGGAGCTCGCCCGGCCGGCCGCGGAGCGGGCCCTGGCGATCGTCCGCGACCCGCACCCCGCCCGCCGGGGGTGATGACTCCGAACGACCGTCGACGCCGGCCGGTCCCGCGGGGCAGACTGGGGGCGACGACCAGGGGGCTGCGCATGACCACCACGCACACCGAGCTCGACGACTTCGCGGCGCTCACCCAGCGCTACCAGCGCGAGCTGCTCGCGCACTGCTACCGGATGAGCGGCTCGGTGCACGAGGCCGAGGACCTCGTGCAGGAGACGTTCCTGCGCGCGTGGCGGGCCGCGGCCGACTTCCAGGGCCGCTCCTCGGTGCGGACCTGGCTCTACCGGATCGCCACCAACGTCTGCCTGACCAACCTCGAGGGCCGTCCCCGCCGCCCGTTGCCCACGGGGCTCGGCACCTCCGATGCCCCCGCCGGGGACGCCCTGGAGGCCGACCACGAGATCGCCTGGCTGGAGCCGGTGCCCGACGCGGCCGTGCTCGTCGCCGAGCGGGACTCGATCCGGCTGGCCTTCATCGCCGCGCTGCAGCACCTGCCGGCCCGGCAGCGCGCGGTGCTGATCCTGCGCGACGTGCTGCGCTGGTCGGCCGCCGAGGTGGCCGAGGCGCTCGACACCACGAGCGCCGCCGTGAACTCCGCGCTGCAGCGCGCCCACGCCCAGCTCGCCAGCCGCGGCCTCACCGAGGAGACCGTCGAGCCCGACCTCACGCCCGCGCAGCAGCAGCTGCTGGAGCGCTACGTCGAGGCCTTCTGGCACAAGGACGTCGACACGATCGTCAGCATGCTGACCGCCGAGGCGGTCTGGGAGATGCCGCCGTTCACCAGCTGGTTCCGCGGCGCCGAGAACATCGGCTGGCTGATCGGCAACGAGTGTCCCGGCGGCTCCTGTGACATGCCGATGCTGCCCACCCGGGCCAACGGCCAGCCGGCGTTCGGCCTCTACATGCGCAGCGAGGCCGGCGACTTCGTCCCGTTCCAGCTGCAGGTCCTCGAGCTCGACGGCGACCGGGTCGGCCACGTCTGCTCCTTCTTCGACGTCGCGTTGTTCGCCACCTTCGGGCTCCCCGACCGGCTGCCCGCGGACCACCGGGCGCCCACCGGCTGACCCTCCCGGCCCCGGCCATGGCCCTGCCTGGCCTCGCTGTCCGGGCCGGTCCGCCGGCGCAGCTGACTGGTCCACCGGGCCGAGTTCCGCCGATCCGGGCGTGCCGCCCTCCCGGGCTTCCTAGCCTTGCCCGCATGCACGGAGGAGACCGCGTGGCCCTGCTGTCGACGGAGCTCCCCACCCCGCTCGCGCGGGCCTGCCTGCTGGCCCGGGCCGGGCAGACCACGGAGGCGCTCGCCGCGCTGGACGCGGTCCGCGCGACCGACGGGCTCGACCTCGAGGGCGCGGCGGCGACGCTGCTGGTCGCCGAGACCATCGACTGCCGGCTCGCCCGGGGCGACCTCGGCGAGGCGATGTCGCTCGCCGACGCGATCGCCGGCGAGCTGGACCGTCCCGACCGGCCGGACCCGGTGGCCGCCCTGGCCCACCACGCCCTCGGTGGGGTGGCGGCCGCGCTGCAGGAGACCGAGCGGTCGCTGCACCACTTCAACCTCGCCGGCCGGCTGCTCGCCCGGGCGGGCACCGACACCGGCCTGGTCGCCTGGCGGGTCGGCGCGGCGCTCGCGTCGGTGCGCCTGGGCCGACGCCCCGAGGCGGCGCGGCTGGCCAGCGAGCAGCTCGAGCTGGTCACGCCCGAGGGCTCGCCGTACGCCCTGGCCCTCGCGCTGCGCACGCTCGCCGCGACCTGCGCGGGCGCGGAGTCCGTGGCGCTGCTGCGCCGGGCGCGGGCGACGCTGGGTGGGCTGCCGACCGGGCGACTGGCCGTGCAGATCGACGCGGACCTGGCCGGGCTGCTGGTGCTCACCGGGGGCCGCGCGGCCGCCGACGAGGCGCTGGCGCTGCTGCGCGCCGCGGAGGAGTACGCCGGCGGCGAGGAGCTGTGGCCGCTGCAGGGCCGGGTGCGCCGGCTGCTCGACCGGCTCGGTGCCGTGCACCGGCCGATGCACGCCGAGGCGCTCGCCGTGCTCACCGGCACCGAGCGGCGGGTGGCCCGGCTGGCCGCCGACGGCCTGACCAACCGCGAGATCGCCGCCCGGCTCGACGTGGGCGTCAAGGCCGTCGAGTGGCACCTCTCCCACGTCTACCGCAAGCTCGGGATCCGCTCCCGGACCCGGCTGCCGGCCGCGCTCGGGCTCGCCCCCGTCTGAGCGGGCGACCCCTCCCGACTCCTCCGGCCGTTCCCGAGAGGGGGCCGGGTGGTGGACGAACGTTCGTCCACCACCGGGGCGGACCTCCGGCGCACGAGACGACCGGGGTGGGAGCGAGGGCAGGACGGCCGCGCCAGGGAACGGTCCTCCGTCGCGCGCCCTGGTCCTCGCATCCCCCGGAGCGGGTGAGGACCGGCGGTCCGAGGGCGGGCTAGCGTCGACGCGCCGACGGCTCGGCGTCGTCCGACCCGATGGGAGGCACACCATGGCCTACGGCATCATCCACCACTTCCCCGGCGGCACCCGCGAGCAGTACGAAGCGTCCATCGCCGCCGTCCACCCCAGCCGCGACCGGCTCCCCGACGGCCAGCTGTTCCACGCCGCCGGCCCCTCGGAGGGCGGCTGGACCGTCATGGCGGTCCACGAGTCGCAGGAGAGCTGGGAGCGGTTCCGCGACGAGGTCCTGATGCCGCGGATGCAGGCCGGGATCGAGGGCGGGTTCGCCAGCCCGCCGGAGGAGACGACGCTCGAGCTCTACAACCTGATGCCCTGAGGGCCCACGGCGCACGGCCCGCGGGACCCACGGGGCCCACCGCCGGCGGCACCGCCCCGGCCGTCAGCCCAGCCAGGTCATCGACCGCCCGTGCCCGTGCGTCCAGGCGACGGCCCGCCCGTCCACCCCGAGCACGAACGTCGGGAGATCCTCGGGCACCGCCGGCCCGGTCGCGGTGAGGCCGGGCAGCACCCGCTTGCCCTCGTTGCTCACCCAGTGGCAGCGCCCCTCGGCCACCAGCCCGGCCATCGTGTCGGCGAACCGGGCGCGGTCGGCGTCGTCGAGGTAGGCGAGCACTGCGCTGTGGAACACCACCACCGGCCCGTGGGCGGCGGCCTCCTCGACGAGCGCCGGCAGCCGTTCGAGCAGGTCACCCGCCAGGAGGTGGGGCGGGTCGGTGCGGGCCACGTCGATCGCGGCGCGCAGCCGGTCGCGGCGGTCGTCGTGCTCGGGCCACACCAGCGTGGTCAGCCAGTCCATCGCGTCGGGGTCGGTGACGTCGAGCGGGTTGAGGTCGACGCCGCCGCGCCAGGCCACCGCGGGCGGCACGGCCGGCAGCGGTGCGGGACCGGTCACCTCGCAGGGCAGCACCGGGCCGTCGCCGGCGCTGACCACCCCCTCGGACGTGCCCCCGGTCATGCCCTCGGGCACCCCCGCAGCCACCGCGTCGGACCGGTCAGGAGTGCGCCACTCATAGCGGTACCGGTCGGGATAGAGGCACAGCCCGGCGCTGGCGCCGACCTCGAGCAGCGCCAGCGGCCGCCCCTCCCCGAGCAGCGTGAAGGCGGGCGCCAGCGTCGCGAGCCGGCCCACCTCGTTGGTCTGTGTGGAGCGGGAGAGGACGGTCGCCCGCAGGCGGCCGGCGTCGGCGAGCAGGGCCGCGCGCAGGCCGGCGTACGGGCCCGGCGCCTCGACGCCGTGCCAGCGGGCGGCCGCGAAGACCAGGTTGGGCTGCTGCTTGGCCTCCGGGAGCGAGGCGATCCACGCCTGCACCTCCGGGTCGCCGGCGACGCCGTGCGCCCACGCCACGAAGCACGGCGAGTCGGCCGCCTGGTCGGCGAAGTCGGTGTAGTCCCGGGCGACCTGCCGGACACGGGCCTGGTCCGGAGCCTGCACGCCGGGGATCCTGCCGGACCCCCGGCGCCACCGCCTCACCGGGGCGGTCCTGCCCGCGGGCCGGCCTCAGGAGGCCGGGATCGCGACGTACGTCGTCTCGAGGTACTCCTCGATGCCCTCGAAGCCGCCCTCGCGGCCGAAGCCGCTGGCCTTGACGCCGCCGAACGGGGCCGCCGGGTTCGAGATCAGGCCGGTGTTGACGCCGACCATGCCGAACTCCAGCGACTCGGCCAGCCGGATCGTCCGGTCCAGGTCGCGGGTGTAGACGTAGGAGGACAGGCCGTACTCGGTGTCGTTGGCCTTGCGGACCGCCTCCTCCTCGGTCTCGAAGGTGGTGATCGGCGCGACCGGGCCGAAGATCTCCTCGGCGTTGATCCGTGAGTCCTGCGGCACGTCGAGCAGCACCGTGGGGTGGTAGAAGTAGCCGGGCCCGTCCTGGGCGCCGCCACCGACCACGACGGTGGCGCCCTGCTGGACCGCCTCGTCGACGAGGCCGCTGACGGTCGTGACCGCCTTCTCGTCGATGAGCGGGCCGACGTCGACCCCGTCGTCCTGGCCGCGGCCGAGCGTCAGCGCGCCCATCCGCTTGCCGAGCTTCTCGCCGAACTCCGCCGCGACCGAGGAGTGCACCAGGAACCGGTTGGCGGCGGTGCAGGCCTCGCCCATGTTGCGCATCTTGGCGGTCATCGCGCCGTCGACCGCGGCGTCGAGGTCGGCGTCGTCGAAGACCAGGAACGGCGCGTTGCCGCCGAGCTCCATGCTCACCCGCTGGAGCTGGTCGGCGGACTGCTTGACCAGCAGCCGGCCGACCCCGGTCGAGCCGGTGAAGCTCACCTTGCGCAGCCGGTCGTCGGACTGCAGCCGCTCGCTGAACTCGCCGGTGTGGCTGGTGGTCACGATGTTGAGCACGCCGTCGGGCAGGCCCGCCTCGGCGAGGGTCGCGGCCAGGGCGAGCATGGTCAGCGGCGTCTGGGAGGCGGGCTTGACCACCATCGTGCAGCCCGCGGCGATGGCGGGCCCGATCTTGCGGGTGCCCATGGCCAGCGGGAAGTTCCAGGGGGTGATGAACAGGCACGGGCCGACCGGCTTCTTCATCGTCAGCAGCCGGCTGCCACCCATCGGGTTGTGCATCCACCGGCCGTGGACCCGCACGGCCTCCTCGGAGAACCAGCGGAAGAACTCGTTGCCGTAGGTCACCTCGCCCTTGGCCTCGGCGATGGTCTTGCCCATCTCGAGGCTCATCAGGTGGGCGAAGGCGTCGGCGCGCTCGTTGATCAGCTCGAAGGCCCGCCGCAGGATCTCGCCGCGCTCGCGGGGCGCGGTCCGCGCCCAGTCGGCCTGCGCGGCCACCGCCGCGTCGAGGGCGGCGACGCCGTCCTCGACCGTCCCGTCGGCCACCTGCGCGAGCACCGAGCCGTCCGCGGGGTCGATCACGTCGATCGTCGCGCCGCCGTCCGCCTCGCGCCAGCTGCCACCGATGAACAGGCCCCGCTGGTCGGGGCCGAGAAGTTCGAGTCCGTTCATGGAGCAACTCAAGCACGCCGCTCCAATGCGGGAAACCGGAGACAGGCGGCGCGGGCCCGTGGGATCGTGGCCCGGCCGACTCCGGAGGGAGCACGTCGAGGTCGGCGTGGGCCCCTTGCTGACCCCATGCAGCGAGGGGCTCTCCCTGCTCCACCGTCGCCACGTCCCCCGTCGTCGGTGAGGTCGCAGGCCGCTGCAGGAATCCCCGGCCGGGGATTCCTGCAGCACCCCTGACTCCGGATCGACGGGTACGAGGCGGGCCGGGTCCGCCAGGCCCTTGCGCGCGCGGCCGGAGTGGAGTTGCCTCGGAGGCAGACACGACGGGCGGGCGGCGGCGGCCGCCCCCGGGGCCCCCGACCAGAGGTGGCGACATGGCGGACAAGGGGAACGCACGCAAGACCGGCCAGGACCTCGAGGCGAGCAGTCCCGACCGGATCCGCAACGTGGTGCTGGTCGGGCCGGGCGGCTCGGGCAAGACCACGCTCGTGGAGACGCTGCTCGCCTGCACCGGCGCCCTGACGCGCGCCGGGTCGGTCCGGGACGGGACCACGGTCTGCGACTCCGAGGAGTCCGAGCAGGCCCACGGCCGGTCCAACTCGCTCGCGGTGGCGCCGCTGGTGCACGGCGAGGTCAAGGTCAACCTGGTCGACACCCCCGGCTACGCCGACTTCGTCGGGGAGCTGCGTGCCGGGCTGCGCGCCGCCGACTGCGCGCTGTTCGTCATCGCCGCCAACGAGGGCGTCGACGAGGCCACCCGCACCCTGTGGCAGGAGTGCGAGTCGGTCGGCATGCCCCGGGCGGTCGTGGTCACCAAGCTCGACCAGGCCCGGGCAGACTACGAGGGCGTGCTGCGGGCGGCGCAGGAGGCGTTCGGCGACAAGGTGATGCCGCTCTACGTGCCCCGCCGCTCCGGCACCGACGTCGTGGGGCTGACCGGGCTGATCGCCCCGGGCGACGACGCGGCGGAGCAGCTGCGCGGTGAGCTGATCGAGGCGGTGATCGAGGAGTCCGAGGACGAGACGCTGATGGACCGCTACGTCGGGGGTGAGCAGATCGCCGAGGACGTGCTGGTCGCCGACCTCGAGCGGGCGGTCGCGCGGGCGACGTTCTTCCCCGTCGTACCCGTCTGCTCGACCACCGGTGTCGGCTGCCCCGAGCTGCTCGACCTGGCCACCCGGGGCTTCCCCTCGCCCGCGGAGCACCCCGCGCCGGAGGTGTTCACGCCGGCAGGCAGAGCGGCGCCCGCACTCGCCTGCGACCCCGACGGTCCGCTGGTCGCGGAGGTCGTGAAGACCACCAGCGACCCGTACGTCGGGCGCCTCAGCCTGGTGCGGGTCTTCTCCGGCACCCTCCGGCCCGACCAGGCGGTGCACGTCTCGGGGCACTTCACGTCGTTCTTCGGCGAGCTGGCCGGGCACGACGACCACGACGAGGACGAGCGGATCGGCGCCCTGGCCTACCCCTTCGGCCGCCACCAGGTCCCCGCCTCGAGCATCGTCGCCGGCGACCTGTGCGCGGTCGGCCGGCTGTCGCGGGCCGAGACCGGCGACACCCTGTCCTCGGTCGAGGAGCCGCGGGTGCTGCGGCCGTGGACGATGCCCGACCCGCTGCTGCCGGTGGCCATCGCCGCACGCAGCAAGGCCGACGACGACAAGCTCTCCCAGGCGCTGGCGCGGCTCGCGGCCGAGGACCCGTCGCTGCGCATCGAGAACAACGCCGAGACCCGCCAGCTGGTGCTGTGGTGCCTCGGCGAGGCGCACGCGGAGGTGCTGCTGGAGCGGCTCGGGTCGCGGTACGGCGTGCACGTCGACGAGGTGCCGTTCACCGTGTCGCTGCGCGAGACGTTCGCCGGCCCGGCCAAGGGGCACGGCCGGCACGTCAAGCAGTCCGGCGGGCACGGCCAGTTCGCGGTCTGCGACCTCGAGGTCGAGCCGCTGCCGGAGGGCTCGGGGTTCGAGTTCGTCGACAAGGTCGTCGGCGGCGCCGTGCCGCGGCAGTTCATCGCCAGCGTCGAGAAGGGGGTGCGCGCGCAGATGGAGCGGGGCGTGCGGCTCGGCTATCCGGTGGTGGACCTGCGGGTGACCCTCACCGACGGCAAGTCGCACAGCGTCGACTCCTCCGACATGGCCTTCCAGACCGCCGGCGGACTGGCGCTGCGCGAGGCCGCCGCCTCGACCACGGTCACGATGCTCGAGCCCTTCGACACCGTCAACGTCGTGGTGCCCGACGACCTGGTCGGCGGCGTGATGAGCGACCTCTCGTCCCGCCGCGCCCGCATGCTCGGCACCGACAAGGTCGGCGAGGACCGCACCAGCATCATCGCCGAGGTCCCCCAGACCGAGCTGGTCCGCTACGTCGTCGACCTGCGCTCGGCCAGCCACGGCTCGGGCACCTTCACCCGCAGCTTCGCCCACTACGAGCCGATGCCCGACGACGTCGCGGCGAAGCTGCCCCCGCGCGAGGGGTAGCCGGCCCTCGCTCGTCCCGGCAGCCAGGCACTCCCCCGGCCGCCCGCGCCGCGGCCGCCTCAGGACCGTGCGGCGCGCAGGAACGCCTCCAGGATCGGCCCGGCGGTGCCGGAGCCGGAGGACCCGCGGTCGACGAAGACGGCGACGGCGAGGTCGCCCTGGGCGCCGATCATCCAGGCGTGCGTGAGCGTCTTGCCGTGGGACTCGAACTCCGCGGTGCCGGTCTTGGCGATCACCGGCGGGCCGGGCACGTCGAGCAGGCCCCGGCCGCTGCCGGAGGTGACCACGCCGCGCAGCAGCCGGCGCAGGGCGGCGGCCTCGGACCTCGAGACCGGGTCCACGCCGTCGGGTGGGGCGACGTCGACCGAGCTCACCAGCCGCGGCACCACCAGCGTGCCGGACTGGATCGAGGCGAGCACCGTCGCCATCGCCATCGGCGAGGCCAGCACCGTGCCCTGCCCGATCATGTCCGCGGCCGCCTCGGTGTCGGAGGCCGCGGGCACGACGTGGCCGAAGTACGCCGGGAAGCCGAGGTCGTGGTCGACGCCCATGCCCAGCGACGCGGCCGCGTCGGCGAGGTCGTGCCCGTGCAGCCTGCCCCGCTGGGAGATGAACGCGGTGTTGCAGGAGTTGGCCAGCGCGGTGCGCAGCGGCACCCGGCCCAGGGCGCCGGCCGGGTAGCCGTCGTAGTTCTCGAACCGCTTGCCGTCCACGGTGATCGACGGCGTGCAGGGCACCGTGGAGCCGGGGGTGAGCCCGGCGCGCAGCAGCGCCAGCCCGGAGACGCTCTTGAACGTCGAGCCGGGCGCGACCTGGCCGTAGGTGGCGTAGTTGTAGCCGTGGTTCCCGGGCCCGTTCGCCGCGGCCAGGATGGCGCCGGTGGACGGCCGGACCGCCACCAGGGCGCTGGCCGGCCCGACCCGGGCCAGCAGGTGCTCGGCGAGGGTCTCCAGGCCCTCGTCGAGGGTCAGCCGGAGCGGCTCGCCCGGCTTCGCGGGCTGGCGGTGCAGCACCCGGCCGGTGCGGTCCCCGCGGGCCGCCCGCACGACCACCCCGGTGGTGCCGCGCAGCTGCTCGTCGTACCTCGCCTCCAGCCCGGAGAGCCCGGCCACGTCGCCGGCACGGTAGGCCTCGGGGTCCTTGTCGACCATCTCCGCGGTGACCTGCCCGACCGTGCCGAGCAGCGGCGCAGCGAACTCCCGGGTCGGCGCGAGCGGCAGCCGGTCGGTGACCGCGAGGAAGCCCGGGAGGTCGGCGTAGCCGTCCACGGAGGAGGGGATCTGGCCGGCCCGGTAGACGATGGCCTCGACGAACTGCTTCTCGCCGGCGGCCCGGACCCGGTGGGCGTACGACGCCGCGTCGACGCCGACGATCCGCGCCAGCCGCCGCGCGGAGGCGACCGCGCGGGCGGCACCGACCTTGGACTTGTCGATGCCGAACCGGACCACCGGGCGCGCCTTGACCAGCACCCGGCCGTGGGCGCCGAGGATCCGGCCGCGGCGGGGCTCGACGGTGGTGGCGACCAGCCGCTCGTGCGGGCGCAGGTCGGGCGCCAGCACCGAGGGGTCCCAGGCGACCTGCCACCGGCCGTCGACCCGGGCCATCCGCGCCTGGGTCGTGTAGGTCCACTCGCTGCCCCGCAGCGGCCAGGTCCAGTCCAGGGTCGCGGTCGCGCTGGCGCCGTCGGCCCGCACCGCCCCGGCGCGCACCGACGGCTCCGCCGGTCCCATGCCGTGCACGGCCTCCTCGTAGGCGGCACCGACGTCGCTCGCGGTGTCCGCGCGGAACACCACGTCGGCGAAGTCGCCGGAGGACAGCGCGCCCGCCAGCGCGCGGGCCGCCCCCCGGGGGTCCGGGCCGCTGTCCTGCGACCCGCCGTCGCACCCGGCCAGCAGCGCGCCGAGCAGCGCCGTGGCGGTGAGGCCGGCGATCGTCCGAGGTGCCCGCATGCCCCCGGTTCTACCAGCCCGCCGGCACCGCTCAGCGCCGACGGGCCAGCCAGCGGTCGAGGTCGACGCCCGCGTGCCGGGCCGCGACCCGCGCGCGGTGGCCGGTCGGGCGCGGGGCGACGAACCGCTCCGGCGTGATCGTGGCGTCCTGCGCGGCGTACGCCCGGCCGGCCTCGGCCAGGGACGCCCCCGAGGCCCTCGCGGCGCGCAGGGTCGCGGCGCCGACCCGCACCGTCGAGCCGGTCAGCAGCGGGCTCACCAGCGGCGTGTAGCCGTAGCGGTGCCCGGACCGGTTGGGGTGGTAGCTCTCGGTGATCGGGTAGGAGAGCCCGTTGAGCCACTCCACGTCGTCGCAGACCGCGTGCCCGGTGAACCGGCTGGTCGGGTCGGCGAACGCGAAGCCCCGGGCCGAGGCGGCCGCCGCGAGCGTGCTGTCCAGCAGGTCGGCGGTCGCGTTCAGCCGCTTCTCCTCGGTGGGCGAGAACCAGGTGCCCGCGTTGCAGTCCTCGCCGTCGAAGATCCGCGGGTAGCCGACCACGACCACGGTCGCGGACGTCGCCCGCGCCCGGATCGCGGCGTAGAGGGTGTCGAGGGCGGCGGGCAGCGTGGTGCGGATGAAGGTCCGCGCGGTGTCGACGGCGTCGTCGCAGTCGCTCATCCACCACGGCAGGGCGCACTCGGTCAGGACCCCGGCGAAGCCGGCGTCGTTGCCGCCGACCGAGATCGTCACGTAGGCGGTCGAGGCGTCGAGCGCGCCGAGCTGGCTGCTGGTGACGTCGGGGATCGTCGCCCCCGAGCACGCCCGGAAGGTCAGCGCATACCCCCGGGCCGCCGCGATCAGGCTCGGGAAGGCGTACACCGAGCGCTGGCAGGACGTGCCGTCGGCGAGATAGCTGCGGGTCCCCACCCCGGAGGAGTAGGAGTCACCGAGGGCGACGTACGACGGGGCCGCGGCGACCGCGGGCGCCGGCGGCGCCCCCAGCACCGGGAGCGCCGCGAGGGCGGCCAGGACCAGCAGGACGAGCAGGCGACAGCGGTGCACGGGACCTCCCGAGAGTCACGGCCACCCCGATGTGGCCGGGCTCAGCCAAGCACCCGGCACCGACAGCGACCAGACCCGCACGCCGGTGGTCCAGCCCGGCTCCGGTCCCCGAGCCGGCCCGACTGACCCGGACCCGGC
This sequence comes from uncultured Actinomycetota bacterium, assembly GCA_963826155.1. Classification (GTDB taxonomy): domain Bacteria; phylum Actinomycetota; class Actinomycetes; order Propionibacteriales; family Nocardioidaceae; genus Nocardioides. Next base: position 3,714,119 of record CAWGVX010000002.1, read on the forward strand.
CCGGACTCAGCGCTGGCTCAGTGGTCCGGCTTGTGCCGCGGCTTGCGCGGCCGCTCGCCGCGGCCGCCGTCGCTGCGGCCGCCCCGGTTCGACGGACCCTCGTCGCGGCGCAGCTCGATCAGCTTGCCGGAGATCCGGGTCGACTGCAGCGCCTCCCAGGCCTGGCCGGGCAGCTCGGCGGGCAGCTCCACCAGCGAGAAGTCGGGCCGGATCTGGATGTGCCCGAAGTCCCCGCGGGACAGCCCGCCCTCGTTGGCGATCGCGCCGACGATCTGGCGGGGCTCGACCTTGTGCCGCTTGCCCACCGCGATGCGGTACGTCGCCATCGGCACGTCGCTGCGACCGCGGGGCCGGCGCTCGCCGCGCTGCGGCCGGTCGCCCCGACCGCCGCGGTCGTCCCTACCGCCGCGGTCCTCGCGGGGCGCCCGCATCTGGTCGGACTCGTCGAGCAGCAGCGGCGTCTCGCCCTGGGCCACCACGGCCAGCGCGGCGGCGACGTCGGCCTCGGGCACGTCGTGCTCGCGGACGTAGTGGCCGATGATGTCGCGGAACCGCTCGATCCGGGTCGCCTGGCCGAGGGCCTCGGTGATCGCGTCGTCGAAGCGGGCCAGCCGGGTGACGTTGACGTCCTCCACCGATCGGCAGCTGCATCTGGGTGAGCGGCTGGCGGGTCGCCTTCTCGATGTGCTTGAGCAGGTAGCGCTCCCGCGGCGTCACGAACGAGATCGCGTCGCCGCTGCGACCGGCCCGGCCGGTGCGGCCGATGCGGTGCACGTAGGACTCGGTGTCGGTGGGGATGTCGTAGTTGACGACGTGGCTGATCCGCTCGACGTCGAGGCCGCGGGCGGCCACGTCGGTGGCGACGAGGATGTCGAGCTTGCCGGACTTGAGCTGGTTGACCGTGCGCTCCCGCTGCGCCTGCGCCACGTCGCCGTTGATGGCCGCGGCGGAGTAGCCGCGGGCCCGCAGCTTCTCGGCGAGCATCTCGGTCTCGTTCTTGGTGCGGACGAAGACGATCATGCCCTCGAAGTTCTCGACCTCGAGGATGCGCGTGAGCGCGTCGACCTTCTGCGGGTAGGACACCAGCAGGTAGCGCTGGGTGATGTTCGAGGCGGTCGCGGTCTTGTTCTTGACCGTGATCTCGACCGGGTCGCGCAGGTAGCTCTTGGAGATCCGGCGGATCTGGCTGGGCATCGTGGCCGAGAACAGCGCGACGTTCTTGTCCACGGGGGTGTCGGCGAGGATCGTCTCGACGTCCTCGGCGAAGCCCATGTTGAGCATCTCGTCGGCCTCGTCGAGCACCAGGAAGCGCAGCTCGGAGAGGTCGAGGGTGCCCTTCTCGAGGTGGTCCATGATCCGGCCGGGCGTGCCGACGACGACGTGCACGCCCCGGCGCAGCGCGGACAGCTGCACGCCGTACCCCTGGCCGCCGTAGACCGGCAGCACCTTCACGCCGCGCAGGTGGGCGGCGTACCGCTCGAACGCCTCGCAGACCTGCAGGGCCAGCTCGCGGGTGGGCGCGAGCACCAGCGCCTGCGGGGTCTTCTGCGACAGGTCGAGCCGCGAGAGCAGCGGCAGCGCGAACGCCGCCGTCTTGCCGGTGCCGGTCTGGGCCAGGCCGACCACGTCGCGACCCTCGAGCAGCGGCGGGATGGTGGCGGCCTGGATCGGCGACGGCGTCTCGTAGCCCACGTCGCGCAGGGCGTCGAGCACCCGGTCGTCGAGGCCGAGCTCGGCGAAGGACGGGGACACCTCACCGGCGGGCTCGTGCTCCAACTGGGGGTCCTCGGAAGTCATGGGTCACCACGGTAGGGGGTCGGGCGGCCCGGTGGGGATTCGCCGGCGCGGAGTCCTGCGTCACGTCCCGGCCCGATCTTGCGCGGGACCGACCCGGGGTGTCAACATTGGTTGACACCCCGAGGAGGTTCCCGTGCGGACGGCCACCGGCACCGACGACAGCTCGCCCGTTCACCGCCTCGCCGCGGTCGCCGAGGCCAGGCACGCGCTGGCGCGGGAGGAGGCGGTCGCGGTGCGTCAGGCCCGACGAGCCGGGCTGAGCTGGGCGGAGATCGGGACGCTGCTGGGCGTGAGCCGGCAGGCGATGCACAAGAAGTACGGCAAGGCCTGACCCGCCGCCGGCGGAGGCGCGCCTCCGCTACTCGACCGTGACCGACTTGGCGAGGTTGCGCGGCTTGTCGATGTCGTGGCCCAGGTGCAGCGCGGCGTGGTAGGCCAGCACCTGCAGCGGCACGGTCAGCAGGATCGGGTCCAGCTCGCGCTCGTTGCGCGGGACGTCGATCCGCATCGCATCGACGTCGCCGAGGTCGACGCCCTCGTGGGTGACGACGACCAGCGGGCCGCGGCGCGCGGCGATCTCGTGCAGCGCGCCGACGTTGCGGCTGGTCAGCTCGTCGTCGGGGACGATCGCCACGGTCGGCACCTCCTCGGAGATCAGCGCGAGCGGGCCGTGCTTGAGCTCGGAGGTCTGGTAGGCCTCGGCGTGCCGATAGGAGATCTCCTTGAACTTCTGCGCACCCTCGCGGGCCACGGGGAAGCCGCGCACCCGACCGACGAAGAACAGGCTCGGCGCCTCGGCCAGCCGGCGGGCGACCGCGGCCAGCTCCTCCTCGCGCTGCAGGACCGCCGCGATCTGGTCCGGGATGCGGGCGAGCCCGGCGATCAGCCGGTTGCCGTCGGCGATGGACAGGTCGCGGACCCGGCCGAGCTGGAGGGACAGCAGCGCGAAGCCGAGGAACATGTTGGTCAGCGCCTTGGTCGAGGCGACCGCGACCTCGGGGCCGGCGTGCAGGTAGATGCCGCCGTCGCAGGCCCGCGCGATCGCGCTGCCGACGACGTTGACCAGGCCGACGACCCGACCGCCCTTGCGGCGGATCTCCTGGACCGCCAGCAGCGTGTCGATGGTCTCGCCGGACTGGCTGACCGCCACATAGAGGGTGTCCGGCTCGATCACGGGGTTGCGGTAGCGGAACTCGCTGGCCGCCTCGGCGTCCGCGGGGATCCGGGCCAGCTCCTCGACCAGCGCCGCGCCCATCTGGCCGACGTAGTACGCCGAGCCGCAGCCGAGGACCTTCACGCGGCGGATCGCCCTGGTTTCACGTGGATCCATGTTCAGCCCGCCGAGGTGGGCGGTGCCGAACCGCTCGTCGAGGCGCCCACGCAGCACCCGCTCGGCAGCGGCCGGCTGCTCGAGCATCTCCTTGTACATGAACGACGCGTGCTCGCCGGGGTCGTAGGACTCCGGGTCGACGTCGATCGGCGTCGCGGCCTTGTCGGTCGCGGTGAGGTCGGCGCGGTACGTCGTGAAGCCGGTCGCGGTCAGAGTGGCCAGCTCGCCGTCGTCGAGGTGGGCGACCGTGGTCGTGTAGCGGACCAGCGCCGCGAGGTCGGAGGCGACGTGCATCTCCTTGTCGCCGACGCCGATGATCAGCGGGCTGCCGTTGCGGGCCACCACGAGGCGGTCCGGGAAGTCCGCGTGCATCACCGCGATGCCGAAGGTGCCGTCGATCACCGAGAGCGCGTCGGCGACCTTGCCCTCCAGGGTCTCGGCCCCGGAGCGGGCCACCAGGTGTGCGAGCACCTCGGTGTCGGTGTCGGAGACCAGCTCCACGCCGTCGTCGGCCAGCCGCTGCCGCAGCGCCGCGGCGTTGTCGATGATCCCGTTGTGGACCACCGCCACGTCACCCTTGGCGTCGGTGTGCGGGTGCGCGTTCACGTCGTTGGCCGGGCCGTGCGTGGCCCAGCGGGTGTGCCCGATGCCGAGCTTCCCGGAGAACCGCTTGGGGACGGTCTCCCCGAGGTCGCGCACCCGGCCGGCCCGCTTGGCCACCTTGATCCCGGCGCCCGCCATCACGGCGACGCCGGCGGAGTCGTACCCCCGGTGCTCGAGCCGGGTCAGCCCCTCGAGCAGCAGCGGCGCAGCCTGCTGGCCGCCCACGTAGCCGACGATTCCGCACATGTGATGCGTCCTTCCCTCTGCCCGGGTCACGACCCCGGTGGCGATCGGTTCTCTGTCCTTGCTTGCTGTCTTGATCTCGACGCGCCGGGCTCGCAAGCTCGCCCTCCGCTGGGCCCCTCACCCGTAGACGATCCGCCGCAGCTGGCGTTCGCTGAGCTCGGGCGCCGCGACCACGCGGCCGGCGAGCTCGTCGGCGAGGCGGGCGAAGATCTCGGGGTTCCTCGCCCCGTAGGCCTTCAGGTGCGCGTGCCGCCGACGGACGTACTCCTCCACCGGCTCCCGGTGGTAGGCGACGACGTCCTCCACCACCCGGGCCGCCTCCGCGGGGCTGAGTCCGGTGCTCCCGGCGATGCGGCGGACGAGCTCGGGATCGACAGGCACCCGATGATGCTGACCCCGGGCGAGCCGAAACACAACTTCCTGCCCGAAATCGGGCAGGAAACGCCTCGTCGAGACCATCTGGCTCGTCGGTGACGCATGAGGCGAACGACTGGGGTAGGCTAGGTGAACAGAAGGTGAACGAAAGGTGACGACGATGGCGGCTTCGATGGACACGACCCTGCGGCAGACCTGGGTGCGCGTCGTCGACCGACGCGGTCGCGCCCACCTCGAGGCGCGCTGGGTGGCCGCGCACCAGACCCCGGCCGACACGCCGGCGGCGCCGGTGCACGCCGCCTGACCGCTGCTGACCGCTGGCCGAGCACTGGTCACCGCCCGGCCGCCCGGCGGGGTTGATGATGGAGGCATGACCGCTCCGCTCTCCCCCCTGGCCCTGCTCGACACCGACTCGCTGCTGTCGGAGGAGGACCGCGCGATCCGCGACACGGTCCGCGGCTTCGTCGACGACCGGCTGCGCCCCGAGCTCGCGGGCTGGTACGAGCGCGGCGAGGTGCCGGTCCGCGACCTCGCGCTGGAGTTCGGGAAGCTCGGGCTGCTCGGCATGCACCTCGAGGGCTACGGCTGCGCCGGGACCAGCGCCACGGCGTACGGACTGGCCTGCCTGGAGATGGAGGCCGGCGACTCCGGGCTCCGGTCGATCGTGTCGGTGCAGGGCTCGCTGGCGATGTATGCGATCTGGAAGCACGGCTCGGACGAGCAGAAGGACCAGTGGCTGCCGCGGATGGCGACCGGCGAGGCGATCGGCTGCTTCGGGCTGACCGAGCCGGACTTCGGCTCGAACCCCGCCGGCATGCGCACCCGGGCGCGCCGCGACGCCGGCCCGGACGGGCGCGGCGACTGGGTGCTGACCGGCAACAAGATGTGGATCACCAACGGCTCGGTCGCCGACGTCGCGGTGGTCTGGGCCCGCACCGACGAGGAGGGCGAGCCGGTCCGCGGCTTCGTCGTCCCGACCGACACCCCCGGCTTCACCGCCCAGGAGATCAAGCACAAGATGTCGCTGCGCGCCTCGGTCACCGCCGAGCTCGCGCTGGACGAGGTGCGGCTGCCGGCCTCCGCGATGCTCCCCGGGGCCCGGGGGCTCTCCGGGCCGCTGTCCTGCCTGACCGAGGCCCGGTTCGGCATCGTCTTCGGCGCACTGGGTGCCGCCCGCGACTGCCTGGAGACGACGATCGCCTACGCCCACGACCGGGCCATCTTCGACAAGCCACTGTCGTCCTACCAGCTCACCCAGGCCAAGCTCGCCGACATGGCGGTCGAGCTCGGCAAGGGCATGCTGCTCGCGCTGCACCTCGGCCGGCTCAAGGACGACGGCCGCCTCCCCGCCCCGGCGATCAGCGTCGGCAAGCTCAACAACACCCGGGAGGCCCTGGCGATCGCGCGGGAGTGCCGCACCATCCTCGGCGGCGCGGGGATCACCCTGGAGTACCCGCTCATGCGGCACGCCAACAACCTCGAGTCGGTCCTCACCTACGAGGGCACCTCCGAGGTGCACCAGCTCGTCATCGGCCAGGCCCTCACCGGGGAGTCCGCCTTCCGCTGAGCCCGCGGTGTGAGCCGGATCACTCCGCACTGTCCGTCCGCCGGGAATGAACCGGACCGGAGTCCGGTTGAGATGGTTGAAGTTTGAACAAACCACCCGCCAAGGAGACCCGCCATGAGCTTCTTCAACCGCAGCAAGACCACCGCCGAGACCTTCGACGCCCCGACCTCCGCCGTCGAGGACGTCACCGGCGACTACACGATCGACCCGAGCCACTCCCGCCTGGGCTTCAGCGCCCGGCACGCCATGGTGACCACGGTCCGCGGCCAGTTCACCGACTTCGCCGGCACCGCGCACATCGACTCCGCGAACCCCGCCGCCTCGCGCGTCGAGCTGGCCATCCAGACCGCCAGCATCGACACCGGCGTGGCCGACCGCGACGGCCACCTGCGCTCCGCCGACTTCTTCGACGCCGACAACAACAAGGAGATCACCTTCGTCTCCACCAAGGTCGAGCGCGACGGCGTCGAGTGGACCATCACCGGCGACCTGACCATCAAGGGCGTCAGCCGCCCGGTCACGATCGAGTTCGAGCAGACCGGCTCCGCCCGTGACCCGTTCGGCAACCTGCGGGTCGGCTTCGAGGGTGCGACCTCGATCAACCGCAAGGACTGGGACCTGACCTGGAACGCCGCGCTCGAGACCGGCGGCGTGCTGGTCTCGGAGAAGATCAAGCTCGAGTTCGACGTCTCGGCGATCCAGAACGCCTGACCCGCCGGCGGCCGAGCCGCCCACGCCTCCCCGCACGGGGCCGCCGACATTCGGCGGCCCCGTCGGTCATTTCCTGCTGCAATACCGGACATGACCACCGCAGCACTCGAGCTCCCGGCCGGCCTGGCCCAGCGTCCGCTCGTCCCCTCGGACGCCGCCGCGGTCACCGCCGTGATGGCCGCCCAGCAGCTCGCCGACACCGGCGAGGTGGCGATCGAGGAGGCCGACATCGTCGCCGACTGGCAGGTCCCGGGGTACGACGTCAGCGAGCACGCGGTCGGCGTCTTCGACGGGGACCGGCTGGTGGCCTACGCCGAGGTCGGCGAGTCCGGCCGCGGCGACGCCTCGGTCCACCCCGACCACAACGGCCGAGGGATCGGCACGGCGCTGGCGCGGTGGATGCAGGCGCGGGGCCGCGAGCTCGGCGCCGAGGTCGTGGGCATGCCGGTGCCGCAGGGCTCGCCCGGTGACCGGCTGCTGACCTCGCTCGGCTACCACGTCCGCTGGCACAGCTGGGTGCTGCAGCTGCCCGAGGGCACCACGGTCCCCGCGCGCCCGCTGCCGGACGGGTACGCCGTGCGCGCGGCCACCGAGCCCGAGCACCGCGCCTGCTGGACGGTCCAGGAGGACGCCTTCCTGGAGTGGTCGAAGCGCGAGCGGGAGTCCTTCGAGCGCTGGGAGGCCGAGATCGTGCGGCGTCCGGGCTTCGAGCCGTGGAACCTGCGGGTCGTCACCGACCCGGCCGGCGAGGTCGTGGCCATGGCCGTGGTGCAGATGAGCCCCTCCTGCGCGTTCATCGCCCGGCTCGCCACCCGCGCCGACCGGCGCGGCCGCGGGCTCGCCCAGGCGCTGCTCGTCGACGCCTTCGCCGAGGCCACCGCCCGTGGCGCCCGGCGCTGCGAGCTGTCGACCGACTCCCGCACCGGCGCGCTGGGCCTCTACGAGAAGGTCGGCATGCAGGTCACCTCGACCTGGGTGAACCGCGCCATCCCCGTCTGACCCCCGCCGTACGGGCTGTCAACCGCCCCCGAGGGCCCGGAGGGCGGTCTCGTCGTCGGGGAAGAAGTTCGGCAGCAGGTCCCCGGAGTCGTAGTACCGGTGGAAGACCGGGGTCTGCGAGCCCGACATCGGCGGCACGATCCAGCTCCAGTCCGCGGGGCAGCTGCGGCCCGCCCGCTCCTCCCGCTCCAGGTGGGTGAGGAACCGGCGGGACTCGGTGTGGTGGTCGGTGATGGTCACGTCGTCCCGCCGGAACGAGTGCAGGACCGCCCGGTTGATCTCGACCAGGGCCTGGTCCCGCCACAGGCTCGCCTCGTCGGTGGTGTCCAGCCCCATCCGGTGCGCCACCGTCGGGATCAGGTCGTAGCGGTCGTGGTCCGCGAGGTTGCGGGCGCCGATCTCGGTGCCCATGTACCAGCCGTTGAAGGGCGCGGCCGGGTAGGTGACGCCGCCGATGACCAGGCGGTTGTTGCTGATGACGGGGACCGCGTGCCACCGCAGGCCCAGGTCGGAGAACCAGTCCAGCTCCGGGTGCTCGAACGGGACCTCGAGCACCGCCTCACCCGGCACCGGGAACATCCGCGGCCCCTCCTCGACGGTGTCCACGACCAGTGGCAGCACGTCGAAGGCGCCCCGAGGCTCGGGCGGCCGCCACCCGCGCTGGACCAGGTCGTCGGTGAAGCCGCAGTAGCGAGGGTCCCCGAGGACGCCCCCGCCCCGCTGGTCGTAGCCCGCGTAGCGGATGAGCTGCTCGTTCCAGATCCTGGGGGCGCGGCGCGCGGGGGTCTCCGGTGCGAACACGCTGATCAGCGGCCGGATCCTGCCCCCGTTGCCGGCCGCTCGCAGGTGCTCGAAGCACTGCTCCGCGACGCCGGCGGCGTCGGAGACCGTCCTCAGGTCGCGCACCTGCAGGCTGCGCCAGTACAGCCGACCGATGCACCGCGCGTTGTTGCGCCAGGCGACCCGGGCGCCGAAGGCCAGCTCCTCGGAGGTGTGCCAGTAGGTCCCGGTCTCCTCGATCTCGCGCCTGACCGCGGCGATCCGCGGCCCCGCCGGCCCGGCCTCGGGGTTCTCGGCGTGGAACAGCTCGAGGAACTCCTCGGCCGCAGCCCGCACCGCCCCGACGCCGGCGTCCCCGGCGCTCGGTGCGACGGGGGGCCGGCCCGCCGGTGCGCCGGCCGTCGCCGGGCGTCGTCCGGGCCGTGGCGGCGCCGCGCGGCCGAACCGTCGGCGCACGAGCCCCAGGGGGAGGACGACCGCGGACACGGCGACCAGCACGGCAGCCGCGAGGCTGGCCGGCGGAGCGCCGCCGCTCTCGAGCAGCCCGACCGCGGCCGCGGGCACGGCGAGGCCGACCGCGGCCAGCAGCAGGGCCGGGCGCCGGCCACGCTGCGACGCGTGCCGGGCTGCCGGCTCGACGTGGGCAGGGCAGAGCTCCTGGCGCTGCTGGGTCACCAGGTCACTCCCCCGGGCGGAGGGGTGCCCACATCAGTCGGAGCCCGGGGCGCCCAGGCCGCTCCCGTAGCGGGGCTGCCAGATCCGCAGGTCTTCGGCGTCGGGCTCCGGCGGACGGGCCGGGGCGGCAGCCGGTTCACCGGACGCGGAGGACTTCCCGAGCTGGTCGACCTCGGTGGCGAACGACTCCATGACCGACTGCATCTGCGCCTGGGCCGAGCGGGCGTAGGACCGCACCTGCTCGCCGGCCGTGTCCATGGCCTGCTCGACGATCCGCCGCTCGTGGGCGCGCGCCTCGCCGATCCGCTCGCGCGCGTCCCGGCTGACGTCCTCCACCATCTCCTCGGCGATGAGCTGGGCCTGGCTGAACAGCTGGACCACCTGCTCGTTCACGCGGTCGCCCACCTCTTCGTACTCGTCCAGCGCGCCCTGCACGCGCCGGAGCTCCGCCTGCAGGCGTTCGTTCTCGGCCCGGGCCTCGCCGAGCTCCCTCTCCGTGGCCTGCACCTGGTCGGCCAGCCCGTCGAGGTACTCGTACACCCGGTCCGCGTCGATGCCCAGCAGCCGACGCGGGAAGGTCTCGTCCCGGATCGCCGTCGGTGTCTGGCGGTCCGCGCTGACCGCGTGGTGGCTGTTCGTCATCTGGTCTCTCCTGACCTGCTCATCGTGGCCTGGGCGGTGTGCTGGTCCGCGGCCGCGTAGTAGAAGTTCTCGTACTTGATGTGCTCGGGCTGCATGCCGGTGACGGTCAGCTGCTCCAGCGTGTGCGCGACCATCTGCGGACCGCCGCAGACCATCGCCAGGCGCCCGTGCCGGGCCTGCCGCGCCGCGACCGTGCCGACCTTGCCGCGCGTCCCGGGGTAGGACGGGTCGTCCGAGACCACCTCCGTGTAGTCGAACCAGGGCCGGCTGCTGGCCAGCTCACGCAGCCACGGCCGCTCGTAGAGGTGCCAGGGCATGCGTACGCCGTGCAGCAGATGGACCCGCGGGGCGCGGTGCGACCGTTGGTACTCGTGGTCGATCTGCTCGATGACGGCGCGGAGGGGCGCGAGACCGGTCCCTCCGGCGACCATCAGCAGGTCCGAGGAGTCGTCGGGAGACCGCGTCAGCCGGTCACCCACCGGTGCCCCCAGCTTCACGGTGTCCCCGACCTCGAGGTGCCGGGTCACGGCCGTGCTGACCAGGCCACCGTCGATCTGCTGGACCTGCAGGTCGAGCGAGCCGTCGGGGCGAGGGGCGTTGGCCGGGCTGAAGTACCGCCACTGCCGGGGGCGCTGCGGGATCTCCATCGACACCGACTGGCCGGGGCGGAACTCGTAGCGCCGCCCGGGTCGGACCGTGAGCATGGTGAGGTCCATGGTCCGTCGCTCGACCGCCACGACCTCGGCCTCCCACCAGTCCGGGGTCGACTCGGAGGAGGAGTCCGCCGCCTCGACCATGATCCGCGCGATCACCTGGTAGGCCGCCGTCCACTCCGCGGCGAGCTCCTCGTCCCACGCGGGCCCCAGGAAGTGCTTCAGGGTGGCGCACAGGGAGGCCCCGACCGCGTTGTAGTGCTCCGCGACCACGGCGTACTTGCGGTGGTCGCGGCCGAGGTGTCGCAGGAAGGACGCGTCGTTCTCGACCTGGTCGGCCTGGCTGACGATCCTGCCGAGCGCGCTGACGAACTTGTCCCGCTGGTTCGCCATGGACAGCGGGAACATCGACCGCACCTCGGGGTGGGTCACGAAGATGTGCGAGTAGAAGTAGAGCGGGACCTCCTGGCCGTGCCGAGTCACCTGGTCCCAGCTGCGCTGAAGGGCTTGGGCATCCATCGGGGTCGCCTATCCGTCTCGCGTGGGCAACTCCTCGAACGGGCCGGGTGGCCCCTCGGTGGTCCGTGAGCGAGCGCGGTCGGCCCCCACGGCCGACGGGTGAAGCGTGGACAAGGGTTCCCTCCCAGTTCTCCCCCGTCCGTCTCCCGGCGGCCCTCCTACCCACCGCCCCCCGGGGCCAAACCGGCGAGTCGGAACTTTTTCGTGAGCCCGGCCACAGGTGGTCCGGCTCGGCCGCCGGCGGTGTCGTTGCCGCACGTTCCGGGCCTCCGAGGCAGTACGGTTCCCTGCCATGGGGACCAGGACCACCGTCTACCTGCTCGATGACCACCAGGTCGTGCGCGAGGGGCTGCGGACGATGCTGGAGGCCGCCGGCGACGTCGAGGTCATCGGCGAGTCGGGCTCGGCCCGTGACGCCGCGGCCCAGATCCCGGCCCTGCGTCCCGACGTGGCCGTGCTCGACGCTCGGCTGCCGGACGGGTCCGGCATCGAGGTGTGCCGGAGCATCCGCTCGGTGGATCCCGCCCTGCGAGCGCTCGTGCTCACGTCGTACGCGGACGACGAGGCGCTGTTCTCCGCGATCCTGGCCGGCGCGTCCGGCTACGTCCTCAAGGACGTCCGTGGGGACGACCTCCTCGATGCCGTCCGGCGGGTCGCGGCGGGGCAGTCGCTGATCGATCCCACGCTCATGGAGCGGGTGCTGGACCGGCTGCGCAACGGCCCCTCGGTGGCCCCCGAGCTCCGCGACCTGACCGAGCAGGAGCTGCGACTGCTCCGCCACATCGCCGAGGGGCTGACCAACCGCCAGATCAGCCAGCGGATGGCCCTGGCGGAGAAGACGGTCAAGAACTACGTGTCCGTGCTGCTGCGCAAGATGGGTGTCGAGAGCCGCACCCAGGCGGCGATCCTGGCGACCAGGCTGCTGAGCCCGGCCGACTGAGGTCCGGTCCGGGACTCGAGGCTGGAACCCGTGTGACTCGAGTCCTTCAGGCTTGTGCCTGCGTCCTCTGGGGCGGCTGGGCTGCTGCGTCCGATCCTGCTGGAGACCAGTCAGGACCGACCCAGGAGGCTTCTCGTGTCCGCCCTCACCAACACCCCCGGAACCGTCGCAGCGACAGCGGGTCGCGTGGACGACGCCGGCCGGATCACCCCCGCGGCCGCGCGGATGCTCGCGGTACTCCGCATCGCCTTCGGGCTCACCTTCCTGTGGGCCTTCGTCGACAAGACCCTCGCCCTCGGCTTCCACACCGGCTACGACCAGCAGGGCCACCTCGACCGCTTCGGGGACGCGGCCTGGATCCACGGCGGGAGCCCCACCGAGGGCTTCTTGAAGTTCGGCGCCGACGGCCCGTTCACGGGCTTCTACCACTCGATCGCCGGCGCGGCCTGGGCCGACTGGCTGTTCATGCTCGGCCTGCTCGGCATCGGTCTCGCCCTCACCCTCGGGATCGGCATGCGGGTCGCGACGGCCAGCGGCGTCGTGCTCTACCTGCTGATGTGGAGCGTCGTGCTGCCCCCCGAGACCAACCCGGTCATCGACGACCACGTGCTCGGCGCGATCTCGATGGTGGTGCTGGCCCTGACCGGGGCCGGTGACACCTGGGGTCTCGGCCGGGCCTGGGCACGCACCCGCCTGGTCCAGGGCGCCCCGGTCCTGCGGTGAGCCGCGGCCGGACCGTCGCGGTCGCCGTGGCGGGCACCGCGAGCGACGGTCCGGCGCTGGGCTGGGCACTCGCGCGGGCCACCGTCGGGCAGGAGGTCGTCCTGGCCCACGCCGCAGGCTCCCTGCCGGTCCAGATGTCCTACGCCGATCGCCACCACGCGCGCCGGGAGCGCCGCGCCGTGGCCCAGCAGGTGATCGAGCAGCACCTCGCCGACGCGCGACGACAGGCGCCGGGCCAGCCGGTGCGCGGGATCGTGCGGCTCTGCGACCAGGACGCCCTGCTGCCGGTCCTGGCCGAGGACGCCGGCCTGCTGGTGCCGAGCTCACCGGGGTGGGTGCGCCGCCCCCCGACGCGCCCGGCCTCGCCGGTCCTGGCGGTGGTGCCGCCGGCCGCTGCGGACTCGCCGGTCCTGCGGCTCGCCACGGCGTACGCCGGGCGCGGCGAGCCCGGCGTACGCACCGTCGAGCCGGGCGAGGTCACCGAGGCCGGGCTGCTGCAGCTGGCCGGGGAGTCCTCGCTGGTGCTGCTGCCGATCCCGGGTCGCGACGCCGGCGGACCGTCCTGGGCCACCATCCTGGCGCTGCTCGCCGCGAGCCCCCGCCCGGTGGCCCTGGTCGGATCACCCACCTCGGGGACGACCGACCGGTGAGCCCGAGCCGGGGCCGGCGGCACCTATCCTGAGCCCCATGACTGAGGGGGACCTGCCCGGCACGGACGAGGACGGACCGCGGCTGCGCCTCGAGGAGCTGCTCACCCAGCTCGTGGACCGGGCGCAGGAGGCGCTGGGCACCCAGCGCCGGCTCCGGGTGCTGGTCGGGGCCCAGCAGTCCGTCGTCGGCGACCTCGAGCTGCCGGTGGTGCTCCGACGCATCGTCGAGGCCGCCTGCCGCCTGGTCGACGCCCGCTACGGCGCGCTGGGTGTGATCGACCCCGACGGCAGCGGCCTGGAGGAGTTCATCTTCGTGGGCATGGACGAGGCGCTCGTGTCGCGCATCGGTCACCTGCCGCAGGGCAAGGGGCTGCTCGGCGCCCTCATCGACGACCCGCACCCCATCCGGCTCGACGACCTCGGCCGGGACGCCCGCAGTGCCGGGTTCCCCGAGGGCCACCCCCCGATGGAGAGCTTCCTCGGGGTGCCGGTGCGGGTGCGCGAGGAGGTCTTCGGCAACCTCTACCTGGCCGGGGCCACGGCGGGCAGCTTCACCGAGGACGACCAGGCCCTGGTGACGTCGCTGGCCGCCAGCGCGGGCGTGGCGATCGAGAACGCCCGCCTCTTCGAGGAGAGCCGGCACCGCCAGGCCTGGCTCCAGGCCTCGGCCGAGGTGACCCGCCGGGTCCTCTCGGCGGCCGACGCGACGCCGCTGGAGGAGATCGTCGAGGTCGTACGCCGGCTCGCCGACGCAGACCTGGTCCGGCTGCTGGTCCCCGACTCGACCGGCGCCCGGCTGAGCGTCGCGGCGGCCGCCGGGGACGCGGCCGACCAGCTGGTGGACGAGAGCTTCCCGGTCGCCGGCGCCCTCAGCGAGACCGTCCTGGCCACCGGCGAACCGGCACTGCTGGAGGACGTCTCGGGGTCCGGCGGGCAGGCGGGCACCGGCCGGCCGCTCGACGCCGAGACCGACCCGCTGCTGCAGACCGGGCCCGCCATGCTGGTGCCGCTGGTCGGGTCCGAGGGTCCGCGCGGCGTGCTGCTGACCGGGCGGCGGCCCGGCCGGCGCCGGTTCAGCAGCGGTGACCTGGAGATGGCCACCACGTTCGCCAGCCACGCCTCCATGGCCCTCGAGCTGGCCGATGCCCGCGTCGACCAGCAGCGCATGCAGCTGCTCGAGGAGCGCGAACGCATCGCACGGGACCTGCACGACCACGTGATCCAGCAGCTCTTCGCGGCCGGCATGACCGTCCGGGCCGCGGTCACCGGGCTGGAGGACCCCGCCCGGGCGGGGCTGCTGGAGAAGGTCGTGGACTCCCTGGACGTCGCGGTCAAGCAGATCCGCACCTCCATCTTCCAGCTGCGCCCGCATGCCTCCGCGGCAGCGAGCATCCGGGCGGCAGTGCTCGAGGTGACGGCCGAGGCGGCCCGGGCGCTCGGCTTCGAGCCGCACGTCCTGTTCGAGGGTCCGGTGGACACCGCGACCGCGGCCGACCTCGCCGAGGACGTCCTGGCCGTGGTGCGCGAGGGGTTGTCCAACGTCGCGAAGCACGCCCGGGCGAGCGTCGCCACCGTGCGGCTGCGCGCGGTGGGCGGCGAACTGCAGGTCACGATCGCCGACGACGGCATCGGCCTGCCGGACTCACCCCGGCGTAGCGGTCTGGCCAACCTCCGCGACCGGGCCGGGCGGCGGGCAGGTCGGCTCGAGATCGACGCCCCGGACCCCGGCGGCACCCGGCTGACCTGGACGGTGCCGCTGGGCTGAGCCGGCCCCGGGGCCGGCTCAGCGGGCGGGCGCGGAGGACTCCACCGTGGTGACGACCGAGGTCACCGACGGGTGGCGCGGGCTGGAGGAGAAGCCGAACCGGCAGGCCGGGTCCACCGGGGCCAGCCGGCCGAGGTCCGCGCCGTCGAAGCGGCCGGCCAGCGACCGGACCGAGCGCAGGTCGGTGGCGCCGTACCACTCGCGGCGATCGTTGCCGGCGGTGCCGCGGGTGCGCACGCCCCGCAGCAGCACCCGCGCCACCGGGTCGGTCAGCGCGCACCAGGCCGGGCTGGTGGCGAGCCGGGGCGGCACCACGCGCAGCAGCAGGCCGAGCGGCGGCCGGCCGCCGAGGGCGAGGTCCAGCTCCAGGGAGGTCGTGCGCAGCCGCCATCCGTCGCCGCGGGCGTCCACCTCGACCGGCTCGATGCGGGTCTCGTCGAAGGAGTACGTCGCGGTCACGAACTCGGCCACCTCGGCGCGCGGCGCGAGCAGCACCCGGTGCCCCTCGGCGGTCTCCACCATCACGTCGCTGAAGGGCCCGAGCGGCGTGCGCGGCCAGTGGCCCACGACCACCCGGACGCCGCTGCTGCTGCCGACACCGGCGATGGCCCCCTCGAACCGGTGGCGGGCCCGGCCGGTCACCGCTCGGACACCTCGTGGACCCGGTGGAACGGCAGCGGCGGCTGGTCGAGCGGGTTGGCCTTCGCGACCTCCTCCATCGCATCGATGATGTTGCGCAGGTTGATGACCAGGCCGCCGTACACCGGCCACATTCCCGGCGTCGGCTCCTCCTCGACCCGGTCCACGAGCTGGTCCAGCCGGCCGCGGACCTCGAGGACGGCCATCGGGTCGGCGTCGATGATGGCGGCGCCGGCGTCGCGCAGCAGCGCGAGGTAGGGCTCCCGGAAGGCCGAGATCCACTCCCCGCCCTCATCCATGCCGTGCAGGAACGTCTGGGCCATGCTCCGGGTCTCCGCGATGGCCTGCTCCTCGCGCTCCAGCAGACCCATCCAGAGCTTGGGGTTGCGCAGCTCGGCGGCGGAGCGCCGCGGGTTCATCCGCGCGCTCTCCCGCGCCTGGCGCACCAGCGCCCAGGCGCGGTCGAGGTCCTCGTCGAGGGTCCGGGTGCGGTCGACCCAGCCGTCGACCTCGTCCGCGGCGACCCCCGCGGCCAGTCCGTCGCCCATGTCGCGCAGCAGCTCGCCGATCTCGTCGTCGAGCGAGTTCAGGGCCGAGATCGCCGTGCTGGAGCGCAGCGGCGGCCACACCACGAGGTTGACCAGCAGGCCGACGCCGATGCCGATCGCGGTGTCGGCGAGCCGGTCGAGCAGCAGGTTGCCGTTGTCGGCGAAGCCGGTGGTCAGCACGATCATGGCCGTCGCCGCGATCGCCGCGCCCTGGCCGGCCAGCCAGGGCAGCGCGCCGACGGCGAGGCCCGCGAGCAGCACCACCACGACCGACGTCGCCGACAGCCCCAGCAGGTTGCCGACCGCCCAGGCCAGCAGCACGCCCACCACGGCCGCGCCCACCTGCCGGGCCCCCTCGGAGAAGGTCCGGTAGACCGTCGCGTGCACGACCAGCAGCGCCGACCACGGCGCCAGGAAGGACTGCGGCAGGTGGAAGACGTGGGTGGCGAGCAGCCAGGCGACCACCGCGGCCGCCACGGTCTTGACCACCTGGACGACCTCGGTCCAGAAGACCGGGTCCTGCAGGCGCTCGCGCCACCGCTCCCACAGGGAGCTCACGGGGAAGGTCGAGGACATCACGGCTCGAACGTAGCCACCCCGGGCCACCCCAAAACCCGGTCGTCCGCATCAGCGGGTGCTAGAACAACCGCTGGTGCGGACGACCCGGGGAGGGCGGGGAGGGCGGGGGTCAGGCGTGGGCCGGTGCCCCCGGGTCCAGCTCGGGCTCGACGCCGGCGTCGCCGACGTCGGCCGCGTAGTCCTCGGGCCGGGTCTGGTCGGTGCCCTCGGCCACCTTCGCCGCCCGCAGCACCACGGTCAGCACCACCGAGACCACCAGGTTGACGAGGAACGCGGTGGCGGCGATGTAGACCTTGGTGTCGGTGCCCGGGAAGACGGCCAGCGGGCCACCGAAGTGGCTGCCCGGGTCGCCGACGACCGGCACGTCGTACGCCACCCAGGTGCCGTAGACCATGCTCACCAGCCAGCCGAGGAACAGCGCCCAGCGGTGGAACCACCGGGTGTAGAGACCCAGCACGATGGCCGGGAAGGTCTGCAGGATCCAGACGCCGCCCAGCAGCTGCAGGTTGATCGCGAAGTCCTTGGGCAGGAACAGCACGAACGCCAGCGCGCCGAACTTCACCAGCAGCGAGGCCAGCTTGCTCTGCTGGGCCTCCTGCGCCGGCGTCGCGTCGTGCTTGAGGAACGCCTTGTAGATGTTGCGGGTCCACAGGTTCGCGGCGGCGATCGACATGATCGCGGCCGGCACCAGGGCACCGATCACGATCGCGGCGAAGGCGACGCCGGTGAACCAGCTCGGGAACTCGTTCTCGAACAGCTGCGGCACCGCCTGCTGCGCGTTGCTCACCTTCACGCCGGCCGCGATCGCGACGAAGCCGAGCAGCGCGAGCAGGCCCAGCAGGAAGGAGTACGCCGGGAGCAGCGCGGCGTTCCGGCGGATGACGGAGCGGTTCTTGGTGGACAGCACGCCGGTGACCGAGTGCGGGTACATGAACAGCGCCAGCGCCGAGCCCAGCGCGAGCGAGGCGTACGCCCAGTGCGCCGCGGGCGGCGGGATGCTGCCCTTGCCGGAGGCGGTCCCGGCCGCGATCGCGTCGGCGTTGTCGGCGTTGTAGCTGTCGAAGGAGTGCTGGGCGGAGGAGAAGATGTGGCCCCAGCCGCCCAGGTGGTGCGGCAGGTAGATCACCGCGACCAGGATGACCACGTAGATGAGGATGTCCTTGACGAACGCGATCAGCGCCGGCGCCCGCAGCCCCGAGGAGTAGGTGTAGGCGGCGAGCACCGCGAACGCGATGAACAGCGGCAGGTCCTTGGTGACCCAGCTGTCGCCGCCGGTGCCGATCCCCATCACCTCCAGCACCACCTGGATGCCGACCAGCTGCAGCGCGATGTAGGGCATCGTGGCCAGGATCCCGGTCAGCGCGACCGCGAGGCCCAGCGGCTTGGAGTCGTAGCGGCCCTGCACGAAGTCGGCCGGCGTCACGTACCCGTGCCGGTGGGAGACCGACCAGAGCCGGGGCAGGAAGACGAAGATCAGCGGGTAGACCACGATCGTGTACGGCACCGCGAAGAAGCCCACCACGCTGCCGGCGTACATCAGCGCGGGGACCGCGACGAACGTGTAGGCGGTGTAGAGGTCGCCGCCGATGAGGAACCAGGCGATGAAGGTGCCGAAGCCCCGGCCGCCGAGCCCCCACTCGTCGAGGCTGGCCATGTCGGCCGCCCGCCGCCACCGGGCGGCCGCGAAGCCCAGCACCGTGACCAGCAGGAACAGGAACAGGAAGACGCCGAACGCGACGCCGTCGACGCCGCTCATCGCCGGCCCTCCCCACCGCGGGCGCGCTCACGGCGCTCGCTGCGCGTGACCACGAGGTAGGCCGCGACCGTCAGCACCCCCGACATCAGGATCAGCGCCATCTGGAACCAGAAGTAGAACGGCCAGCCGTTCATCGTCGGGTCCGTGCTGTCGTAGATCGGGACGATCAGGGGCAGGATCACGGCTGGCGCGAGGAGCACCAGCGCGAGCACCCAGGGGCCGCGGGGGGTCCGGCGCGGCGAGCCGGGAGGCGTGTCGGACATGGGCACCTTCCGAGAGGAGAGCACGGCGACGAAAATGGCCAGCGCAGGACGGCGGCCGGGTGTGACCATAGCCCCATGTCCGCCCCTGCGCACTCACCTCTCGTCCCCGTGTCCGAACCCGACCTGACCCGCTTCGCGGACTGGCTGACCTGGCTGGCCCGGCAGGGCGAGGAGGACCCCGACGTGCTGGTCGCCTGGGTGGGCGGCTCGGCGGCCACCGGCGGGTACGACGAGTGGTCGGACCTCGACGTCGAGCTGCTGTGCACCCCCGGCGAGCACGACGCGGTCTACGGCCGGCTGCTCGCCCGGATCCGCGCGGACTTCGACGTGGACCACGTGTGGGAGCTGCCGCCGGCCAGCTGGCCGGACGGCCGGCAGTGCTTCGTCAACCACCAGCACCGGCCGGGCGCCCTGGCGGAGCCGACCCGGATCGTCGACCTGCACATCTCGAGCCTGTCCGACGAGCACCGCTTCGTCGACGTACGCCGGCACGGCACCCCGATCGTGGTGCACGACCCCGACGGCCTGGTCGAGCTGCGGCACGACGACGAGGAGGCGATCACCCGCGCCTGCGCCGAGTGGCGGGAGCAGGTGCGGCAGCGCCGGGCCACCGCGGAGTGGCTGGTGAACCGCGCCGTGCGCCGGGGGCAGCTGCCCGAGGCGGTCTCGCTCTACCTCACGTTCGCGCTCGGCGGGCTGGTCCGGCTGCTGCGCATCGAGCACTGCCCGTGGCGCCACGACTTCGGCCTGCGCTACCTCCACGAGGACCTGCCGGCCGACGTCGCCGCCCGCATCGACACGCTGCTGCCCGGGCCCGACAACCCCGCCGACCTGGCAGAGCTGTCCGCGGCCTGTTTCGCCTGGACCGACGAGCTGCTCGGCGACCGCTGAGCCGGGTCGTCCGCATCAGCGGGTGCTAGAGGTGCCGCTGGTGCGGACGACCCGGTGGGGTCCCGGTCCGGGTCACCAGCGGCGCGGGTAGTGGCCGCGGCGGGTGCGGGCCACGAAGAACCACACCAGCAGGCCGAGGAGCACCAGCGGCAGGTGGGTGACGACGGTCAGCACGAGCAGCACGCCGAGGATCACCAGGACCGGGGTGGGCAGGGCGCGCAGGCCGGTCCGGCGCGGCCCGGCGTGCGGCGTCCGGGCGCGGCTCCAGCCGCCGGCGGCCGACCCCGGGCGGGCGGCCGGTGCGGCGGAGGGGGGCAGGTCGCGGAAGATCGGGAGCAGGTCGGCGCGGGTGCGCGCGGCCCAGATCCGGTCCAGCCGCTCGCCGTGCTCCTCCACGCTCAACCGCCCCTCGGCGTAGTGGTCGGCGAGCTCCGCGGCGGCCCGGTCGCGCTCGGCGTCGCTGAGCAGGAGGTGGCCGTCCCTCATGACGCCACCCCGTCGTCGGTGCCGTCGTCGGTGCCCGTGCCGGCGTCGGTGCCGGCCTCGGTGCCGGCCTCGGTCCCACCGTCCTCGCCCTCGGCGAGGATGCCGTAGAGCCGGCGGCGGGTCTCCACGAGCACGGCCACGGCCTCGCGCCGCTGGCGGTCGCTGCCCTGGGTGATGATCTGCCACACCGCCGAGAGCACCTGGCCGATCTCGGGCTTGAGGTCACCGAACCCGGCGCCCCGCTCCTCGGCCTGGGACTGCTCGAACGGCCGCCACACGTCCTCGAGCTCCTCGCGGTGCTCGTCGATGTAGTGCCACCCCGCGGTGGTGGGCTCGAGCTTGCGCTGGCCCGACCCGTCGATGCCCTCGATCAGCCCCTCGTCCTCGAGCTGCTGGATGGTCGGGTAGACCGAGCCCGGGCTGGGCTTCCAGGCGCCGCCGGACCGCTCGGCGATCTGCTGCATGACCTGGTAGCCGTTCATCGGCTCCTCGCGAAGCACGTCGAGGATCGCCGCGCGCACGTCGCCCCGGCGCACGCGCGGGCCGCGCGGCGGCTCGGGCTGGGCGAGGCCGAACAGCCCCGCCAGCCACGGCGGCGGGCCCGGCTTCCCGGATCGTCCCGGTCCCCCCGGTCCACCGCCCCACGGGCCACCCGGCGGGAACCCGCCCCACGGTCCGCCCCAGCTTCCCCAGCTCCCCATGACATTCCCTCCGAAGACTGTCGACGACAGATCACGATATATCGCCGATCGTACGCCGGGGTTCCTCGCACGCAAGGGCCACCCGGCCCGGAGCGGCTGCAGGACCCCCGCACCACACCGGACCGAGGGTCAGCGGGCCAGCCAGGCGGCGTACGCGTCGAAGGTGTACGGGCGGCCGAGGAAGTCGGCGACCAGGTCGGCGGCGTCGCGGCTGCCGCCGGGGGCGAGCACCTGCTCGCGGTAGCGCGCGGCGACCCCGGGGGCGAACAGGTCGACGGGGTCGAAGGCGCTGAACAGGTCCTTGGCGATCACCAGCGACCACATGTAGGTGTAGTACGCCGAGGAGTAGCCGCCGAGGTGCCCGAAGCTCGCGAACATGTGGGTGCCCTCGACCCACGCGAACGGCGAGTAGCGCTCCTGCAGCTCCACCATCCGCCGGGTGAGGTCGGCCGGCCGGTCGGCGTGGAACCAGTACGACATCGCGGCGTAGAACATCTGCTGGCGGGCCTGGTAGCCCTTGCCGAAGTCGTGGGCCGCGCGCATCCGCTCCACCAGCTCGACCGGGATCGGCTCGCCCGCGGCGTCGGTGGCGAACCCGCGCAGGATGTCGGCGTCCCAGGCCCACTCCTCGAGCATCTGGCTGGGCGCCTCGACGAAGTCCCACTCGGTCGCGACGCCGGAGAAGCGGGTCCAGCGCGCCCGGCCGGCCAGCACGTGGTGGACCAGGTGGCCGAACTCGTGGAAGAGCGTGACCACGTGGGAGTGCTCCATCAGCCCGCGCGAGAAGTTGCAGACCAGCGCGCCCTCGGAGAGCTGCCGGCCGGCCAGCCCGTCGGCGAGCGTGAACTGGGCGGCGTGCTTGTACTTGCCCTCCCGCGGGTGCAGGTCGAGGTGGATCCGCCCGATCCGCGGCGAGCCGGGGTCGGCGTCGTACACGTCGTAGACCGTGACGTCCTCGTGCCACACCACCGCGTCGGGCACCGCCACCCAGCGCAGCCCGAACAGCCGGCCGGTGACGTCGAGCAGCCCCTGGCGCACCTTGGCGAAGTCGAAGTAGGTGCGCACCTGCTGGGCGTCCACGTCGAGCTGCTCCTTGCGGACCAGCTCCTCGTAGTAGCCGGCGTCGGCGGCGTCGATCGTGGTGGCGCCGGGGACGTCGCGGCGGTAGCGCTCGAGGACCACGTCGAGGTCGCGGCGCATCGGCGCCTCGGCCGCGGCGGCGATCCGGTCGACGAACTCCGGGATCCGCGCCCCCTCGCCGATCATCTTGACCTCGGCGTCGTAGGAGGCCCAGTCGGGGTAGCCGACCAGCGTGGCGAGCTCGTGGCGCAACGCGAACAGCTCGGCGAGCAGCGGCTCGTTGGCGGGCCAGCCGCGCTCGAGGAACGCGACCGTGACCTCGCGGCGCACCTCGGGGTCGTGGACGAACATCCGCACCGGGACCGCGTCGGGGTAGTCGGTGGTGACGGTGACCAGCCCGTCGGCGTCGGCCGGGTGCGCGGCCAGCCAGTCCTGCGGCATCCCCGCGAGCCGGTCGGCGGGCACCACGACCCGGCGTACGTCGTCGCGGATCGTCCGGCCGAAGTCCTGGACCAGCTCGGTGAGCCGCTGGTTGATCTCGGCCAGCCGGGCGCGGGTGGCGTCGTCCCGGTCGACGCCGGCCCGGCGGAAGTCCTGCAGGGTCTTCTCGAGCAGCCGGGCGGCCTCCGGGTCCAGCCCGGTCCCGTCGAGCGCCGCGAACACGTCGTACAGCCCGCGGTCCTGGCGCAGCTCGGTGCCCAGCCGGTCCGCCTCGACCTGGGCCCGCTCGCAGGCGGTGCGCACCTCCAGCAGCGGGTGCACGTTGGACCACAGCGACCCGACCGCGGCCACGTCGGACAGTGCCAGCGAGACCTCGTCCCAGGTGCGCAGCGCCTCCCTCGGGTCGGCCGGCGGCCGCTCGCGGAGCTGCGCGACCAGCCGTCGCACCCGCGCGAACCCCTCCTCGGCGCGCGCCTCGACCCAGCCCCGGGCCCCGTCCGCGTCGGGCAGGGCCAGCGGGGCCGGCTCGGCGGTGGGCTCGGCGGTGGGCAGGTGCTCCGGGGGCGGCGTCTGGGTCACGGCCGCCACCCTAGGTCGACGAGGCCGGGCCCCGGCTCACCGGCGGCGGCGTCGCGCGCCGTCGAGGATGACCAGGCCGAGCGCGACGACGAGCACGATGATGAAGATCCAGAACCACATGGGGCACCTCCTGGCCGCGACGCTACGTACGCCGGGGCCGCGCCGACAGGGCCGTTCGCACCGCCGGCAGTCCGGACGGAGTGCCCTAGGGTCGGGCCATGACGGACTGGGGCGGGCTCTACCGCGACCACGCGACCGCGCTGGCCGGCCTCGCCGCCGACCTCACCGACGACCAGCGGCGCCTCCACGTGCCGGCCACGCCGGCGTGGACCGTGCACGACGTCTACGCGCACCTCGCGGGCGGACCCGCGGACGCGCTGGCCGGCCGGATGGACGGCGCCCCGGGCCCGGAGTGGACCGCCCGGCACGTCGGGGAGCGCGCGCACCTGCCCCTCGACGAGCTGGTCGCCGAGCTGCTGAACGGCGTCGACGCGGTCGCCGGGTCGGTCGCCGACCACCCCACCCCCGCCCTCGTGTGGGACATCGCGGTCCACCACGCCGACCTGCACGAGGCGCTCGGCCTCGACCGCCTCCCGGAGCGGCTGTGGCGGCCGGTCCTCGACGCGCTGCGGCCGCGGATGCTGGGCCGGCTGCCGGACGGGGTCGCGGTCGACGCCCCGGCGTACGAGCTGTTCCGCGGCTTCTTCTCCCGCCGCTCGCGGCGGCAGATGCGGGCGTGGTTCGCGCCGGTGCCGGGCGACGACGACCTCGACGCGCTCACGGTCTTCGGCCCCCGTCCCGACGACCAGCCGCAACCCGCCTGACGGTGCCGCCCGGACCCACCGCCGCACCGCCGCCCCGCCGGACCGCCGGACCGGCGGACCGGCGGACCGGCGCGCCGCACCCAGCGGCGGGACCGGCGGGTCGGGCTACCAGCCGGCCGTGCCCGGCGGGCCCTTGAACGGGCCGACGACCCGGCTGGTGATCCACCCGCCGTAGAAGCCGCCCGGCTGCGGCACCACGGTCTCGCCGTCGACGGCGCACCGGTCCACGAGGCCCGGCATCACCGCGACCGCACCCGCGAGGTCCGCGAAGCCCGGGGTGGGGTGCTCGTAGGTCCAGGCGGCCCGCGGCGCGACGACCTGCGCGCCGCCCGCGGCCTCGGCGACCAGGTCGAAGTACGACGCCCTGCCCTTCCACTCGCACCACGAGGCGCCGGCGCACGTCCGGAGGCTGCCGGGGGTGAACGCCGCGCGCGGGAGGTAGTACGTCGGGGGGTGGCTGGTCTCCAGCACCCGCCACCCGGTGCGGGTGCTGGCGACCACGCGGCCGCCGAGCTCGACCTCGACCAGCTCCCCGGTCGGTTCCAGCCGGGGTGGGCGGGGGTAGTCCCAGGCCGACTCCTGCCCCGGTCCCGGGGCCTCGCGCTGCCGCTGCACGGCTCCACGCTAGGCGCGGCCCCAAGGGACCGGGGTCAGCGCGCGTTCTCCCGCAGCGTGGCCCCGCGCGCGCCGCGGACGGTCAGCGCGGCGCTGGCCACGGCCACCACGCCGAAGACCAGGGCGGCGAGCATCGTGAGCACCGCGAGCCGGTGCCAGTCGACGGCCGCGATCAGCGCCGGCGTCCTGATGTCCTCGACGTAGCCGAGCGTGACCGTCCGGAGCACGACGTACTGCGCCACCGTGCCCGCCACCAGGCCGGCGAGCGCCGTGCCGCCGAGGACCACGGCGAGCTCGCGGACCACCGAGGACATCACCGCCCGCCGGGAGACCCCCACCACCCGCAGCGACGCGGCGTCGCGGCGGCGGGCCGGCAGCTGGACCGCGGTGCTCACGACCAGGCCCGCCAGCGCCATGACCAGCACCAGCACCGCGACCACGGCGTAGAGCCGCAGCGCCAGCGCGTAGGCGCCCTGGTCGAGGGTGTGCTTGACCGCGGCGAGCGTGGTGCTGCGGGTCGCGCCGGCGTCCTCGAGGCCGCGCAGCACCGACGTCGGGGTGTCCGCGCGGGCCAGCACCGAGACCGCCTGCCCCTGGTCGTAGATGGTGCGGGTCGCGGTGACGGTGCTGTAGTCGACCATCAGCCCGCTGGGGCCGAGGAACGGCACGCTGCCCGAGGTGAGCACCGGCCGGACCGGGAACTCGTTGTCGCTGGTGGAGGTGAAGCTGCCGGTCTGGGCGGTCGTGGGCGAGTCGACGCCGGCGACCACCGGCAGCGCGGCGGGCACGTCGCCGGCGGTGAGCTGGGCGATCGCCGTCCGGTCCTGGGAGTCGACCCGCACCACGAGCTGGTCGTTGCGGGTGTCGACGGCGCCGACCGCGCCGTCGGGCTGGTCCTCGGGGCTGCGGTTCCAGCCCGCGCCGCCGATCGCGCCGTCGACCGGCGTCCCGTCCGCGGTCAGGCCGCGGACGGTGAGGGTGCCGGTCATCGTGGTCGGCAGCGCGGCCGCCCCACCGAGGGTCATGCCCTGCAGCTGGCAGCCCCGGCGGCAGTACGGCGCCGGGCCGGACACGGTGTGCACGCCCGGCCGGATGGGGCCGAGGAAGGCGAAGTGGGTGCGGTCGCTGAGCACGTCGAGCCGCAGCCGGACGTAGAGGGGGTCGGCGGAGCGCACCCGGTTGTCCACGGTGATCGCGACCCGGGAGCCGGTGACCGTCGGCACCGTCGCCCGCAGCCCGATCCGGCGGCCGACCTCGTCGGCGCCGACGCCGGGGGTCCACTGGTCCTGCCACGCCACGACCCGGGCGAGCCGGGGCGCGTCGACGACGGTGTACGACGGGCCGAGGCTGTCGATCTGCCCCGCCGCCATCAGCCACCGGCCCTGCGGGTCGAGCCGGTGGGTCAGCCCGACGGTCTGCCCGAGCGCGAGCGGCGAGGTCCAGACCTGCGCCGCGGGCGCGGTCGTGGCGGCGACGCTCTCCCGCCACTGGCTGGCCGAGGTGAAGACGCCGGCGCCGAAGACGCAGATCGCGATCGCCGCGGTCACCGGCAGGATCACCAGCGTGCCCTCCTGACGACGACTGATCGCCCGGGCGGCGACGAAGCCGGCCAGGGACCGGGTGCGGGGCCGCGCCCGGGTCCAGCGGGTCGCCGCGCCGGCGACCAGCCGGGTGGCGGCCAGGCCGGCGACCACCGCGAGCAGCACCGGCAGCACCAGGTCGGTCATGTCGGGGTCGCCGGGCTTGTCGGCCGACAGCTTGCTGGCCAGCACCGCGACGGCGGCCGCGACCAGGGTGAGCTGCGCGACCAGCCCGACGCGGGAGGTCCGCTGCGGGCGGCGTACGCCGGTGAGCTGGTCGGAGAGCGAGACCCGCAGCACCAGGCCGACCGCCAGCACGGCCACCAGCAGCGAGGCCACCGCCACGACCAGCGCCGAGACCAGCGCGGCCCACGGCAGCGGCAGCGGCAGGCCGGGCACCAGCCACCAGCGCACCAGCCCGAGGGACAGCGCGATCCCGACGCCGGCCCCCACCGGCAGCGACAGCGCCAGCAGCGTCAGCGGCTCGGACAGCCCCAGCGCCCACATCCGCCGACGGGGCAGGCCGCGCAGCGAGGCCAGCGCGAGCTCGGGCAGCCGCAGGTCGGCGGCGGCCATCAGCAGCCGCAGCAGGAGCGCCATCGCGACCAGCACCAGCGAGATGACCGCGGGGGTGATCGACGCCCGGGCCGTGTCGCGCTGCGCGTTGACCTCGGCGGCGATGCCGTGGATGTCGTTGATGCTGTCGCCGGTGAGCGTGCCGCCGCGCACCTCGCTGGAGTCGCCGTCGAGCCCGGCGGCGGTGCGCAGCACCGCGGGCAGGTCGTCGACGGTGAAGCCGGGCGGGACCCGCAGCCGCCGGTCGACCAGCACCGTGTACTGCGCCGGTGCGACCCGGTCGAACGTGGCGAGCGGGGTGATGAACGGCGCCGGCTTGTAGGGCATCTGCTGGCGCGCGGTCTCGAACGGGGGGATGCTGCCGAACCGGGCCGGCTGGAACCAGTAGTCGGTGGCGCTCGCGGGGATCCGGTAGCCACCGACCACGGTCAGCGTCCCGAACCCGCCCTTCTGCGGCGAGCGGGTGTCGATCCGGCTGCCGACCGACAGCCCGGTCCGCTCGAGGTCGCCCGCGAGCATCAGGATCTGGCCCGGCTTGGTCGGGCAGCGCCCCTCGAGGTCGAGGTGGGCGCAGGCGCCGTCCTTGGCCAGCACCTGCACCTGGGCGCCGGCGAGCGCGGGCATCCGGCCGCTCTCGACGACCGACTGGGGCGGCAGGAACGGGCCGTCGGTCCGCTGGGTGGCGGCCTGCTCGGCGCGTCCGACGGCGTCGGCCACGTCGGTGGTCGACCCGGCCGGCTGGAAGCGCCAGGTGAGCCCGGTGAGCTCGTTGGGGGCGTCGTTGAGCCGGCTGACCAGGTAGGAGTTGGTGACCGCCTGCTGGAAGACCGGGCCGAGCACCGCCGAGCCGATGGCCAGCGCCGTGAGCAGCACCGAGCCGGCCGACAGCAGCGCCCGGGCCCGCAGGCCGCGGACCACGGTGGCGAACAGGGGGTTCATGCCGCGCCCTCCTCGCGCAGGATGGCCGGCCGGGTCTCCTCGAGGCGCAGCATCCGCCCGCGCCCGGCGACCCCGCCGGCGACCAGGGCCGCGACGAGCGCGCCGAGCAGCAGCGGCCACCACGACAGCCCGGTGGTCAGGGGTACGGCGTGCTCCGGGACGCTGACCAGCGGCAGGTGGGACAGCAGCAGCGGCACCGCGAGCACGGTCCCGAGCAGCGTGGCCACGGTGGCGGCGGCGGCCAGCCAGAGCACCTCGACCCTCCCGGAGGCGCGGACGACGGGGCTGGCGACGCCCACCGAGCGCAGCGCGGCGACCTCGCGGGTCCACGCGTTGCGCTGCCGGGCCACGGCGGTGGCGAGCACCAGCAGCGCGGCCAGCACGCAGAACAGCGCCATCAGCGAGTAGACCTTCGCCTGGGCCGCGCCGGTCGCCCCGGCGATCCGCCGGTCGACCGAGTCCAGGGTCACCGCGCGGTGCCCGGCCCGGGCCGCCAGCGCGTCGAGCACCCGGGTCGGGGTGTCCGCGCGGGCCAGCACCATGACCTGGGCGGCCGGGACGGTCGGCGGCGCTCCGGCGGCGGCCCGCGGCAGGTCGGCCAGCAGCCCGTCGGCCTCGACCAGCGGCAGCGCCGGCAGCCGGCCCACGACGTCGGCGTTGCGCTCGTCGCCCCCCGGGGAGTCCAGCAGCCGCTTGCCGTCCCAGGTGGCGGAGTCGGTCGCGACCACCGGCACGGTCGTGGCGGTCCGGGTGGCCTGGGCGGTCAGCGGCTTGAACGTCGACGGCGCGAGCAACCCGTCGTCGACCAGGACCGGGGAGGTCGGCTCGCCGAACCAGTTCGGGGCGCTGGTGCGCCAGTGCGCGGTCATCGCGTCGGCCCCGCCGAGCTCCAGCCCGGTCAGCACCCACGGCAGGGTCGTGTCGCCCGGACTGCGGGCCAGGGTCACCGAGGTGACCACGCAGCCGGTGTCGCAGCCCTCGAGCGGGGCGTGCGCGGTGACCGGCCGGCCGTCCTGGGCGACGCGGAGCCGGACCACGACGTGCCGGTCGCTGCCGGTGGAGTCGCGGTAGCCCACCTTGACCCGCGGCCGCATCACGCCGGTGCGGCGGGCGCTGACTCCGCGCACCGTGGCGGTGACCGTGCTGCCGGTGCCGGGGCCCTCGCCGCCGGTGAGCGCGGCCACGTCGCGGGCCAGGCCGGCCGCCGGCGTGCCGGCGTAGAAGTCACCGAGCACGGCGTCGAACCGCGAGAGGTCGAGGAACGCGCGGCGGGCCACCACGCTGCCCTCGCCCGGCACGAGCACCGCGGCCATCAGCCAGTGCCCGTCGGGGTCGAGGTCGCGGGTCAGCTCCAGCGCCCCGGCGGCGTCGCCGTCGAGGGGGACCTGCAGCGGTGCGCCGGCCCGAAGCCGGGCCGTGTCCCCGGTCCAGTCGCCGACCTGGGCCGCGCCGGTGACGGCGACCGCGGCCACGACGGTCGCGGCGACGAGCACCCGCAGCGCGGTCGCCGCGTCCGCGACCCGCGCGAGGCGGCGTACGGCGAGGAAGCCGGTCAGCGAGCCGTTCGCCGTGCGGCCCAGGGCGAGCCGGGCGCCCACCCGCACCAGCCACACGACCAGCCCGCCGACCGCCAGCCCGATCAGCGCGGGGCCGACCAGGACGACCCAGTCGGGGTCCCCCGTGGCCACCGAGCTGCGGTAGACGGCGACGACGGCCGCGACGACCACCAGGACGTTGCCGAACAGCGCCGCCGCGGACGCCGACCGCGGGCGGCTGGCGGTGCTGACCTGGCCGGACAGCGGCTCGCGCAGCGCGCCGGCCATCCCGGCCAGCACCCCGACCAGGCCGACCACGACGATGGCGAGCCCGGCGAGCAGCGCCCCCGGCCCGGGCAGGCCGGCCCCGGAGTCAAGCCAGGCCGCGGTCGCGAGCAGCGAGCCGAGCCCGCCCAGGACCAGGCCGGCGAGCCCCCCGAGGAGCAGCACCAGCAGCGGCTCGAAGGCGAGCAGCCGGTAGAGCTCGGCGCCGCGCAGGCCACGCAACCGGGCCAGCGCGATCTCGCCGCGCCGGGCGTTCGCGAGCTCCCGGCCGGTGGTGGGCACCGCGACGACGCCGAGCAGGAGCAGCGGCACGCAGAGCATCGCGGAGGTGTGGGCGTGCGCGGCGAAGCCGAGCACGGTGACGGTGCCGGCGACCACGACCACGGTCAGCAGCAGCAGGGGCAGCAGGGTCCCGCGACGGGACCAGGCACCCCGCAGGGTGCGGTTCATGCGTCGCCCGAGGGGCGGCGGAAGGCCGCGTCGTCGTTCCCCGTGCGGGACCGTGCCGTGGGGGCCCGCCCGTCCTCCGGCTCCTGGGCCGGTTGCTGGGCCGGCGCGTCGGCCGGCTGGTGGGCCGGCTCGTCGACCGGCTCGCGGGCCGCCGGGCCCTGGTCGGTCTCCGGGGCTGCCTCGATGTGCGGGGGCGCGGCCTCCTCCACCGCCCGGCGCTCGGGGTGGGCAAGCAGACCGGAGTGGCGTCCGGGGTGCTGGGCGGCGAACTGGGCCAGGTCGACCTCGGCGACGTGGTCGACCAGGCGGCCCTCGTCGATGACGTAGTGCCGGTCGCAGGCGTCGACGACCGCCGGGTCGTGGGTCGCCACGACCACCACCGCCCCGCGCCGGGCCTCCTTGCGCAGCTCGGCCAGCACCAGGCCCCGGTTGCCCTCGTCGAGCTCGGAGGTCGGCTCGTCGGCCAGCAGCACCTCGGAGCCCACGCACAGCCCGCGGGCCAGCGCGACCCGCTGCATCTGGCCGCCGGAGAGCTCCTCGACCTGGCGGTCGCCGAGGTCGGCGATGTGGAACCGCGCCAGCGCCGCCTCGGCCCGCTCGTCGGCCTCGGCGGGCTTCACCCCGCGGGCGCGCAGCGCGACCGAGACGTTCTCGCGGGCGGAGAGGATCGGGACCAGGCCGTAGACCTGGAGCACGAAGGCGACCTCCGGGCGCGGGTCGCCGGTCCCGAGCCACATCGGCTTCCCGGCGTACGTCGCGGCGCCGCTGGTCGGCTCGATCAGGCCGCCGGCGACCGAGAGCAGCGTGGTCTTGCCCGAGCCGCTGGGGCCGGACAGCGCGGTGAGCTCGCCGGCCCGGAACTCCACGTCCACGTCGTCGAGGAGCCGGCGCGCCAGCTCGTAGGTGACGCCCGAGAGCACCAGGCTGCGCTCCTCCCCGGCCGCACCCGCGTCGGGGTCGGAGCTCGGGCTCGCACTCGGGCTGGTGCCCGGGCTGACGTCGGTGCTCACTGCTGGACCTCCGGGTCCTGGCCGGCGGCGTCGCCCGACGGCCGGGAGACGACGAGCCGGTCGTAGTCCTCCGGCTCGATGCGGACCAGGGTGCCCTGCGGCCACTGGTCGGCGAGGTGGCTGGGCAGGTGGACGACGCCCTCGGCGCCGATCACGACGTACTCCGCGCCGTCGCGGCCCTCGGAGCCGACGCGCCCGCCCTTCATGGTGACCGTGCGCGGGAAGGTCGCGGCCACCTCGGGCTGGTGGGTGACCACGACGACGGTGGTGCCGAGGTCGTCCCCGACCTCGTGCAGCAGCTCGATGACGTGGTCGCGGTCCTCGTGGCTGAGCTGGCTGGTCGGCTCGTCGGCGAGCAGCAGCTGCGGGCCGCTGGAGACCGCGCAGGCCAGCGCGAGCCGCTGCCGCTGGCCGCCGGACATCGTCGAGACGACCTGGTCGGCCTGCCCGCCGAGGCCCACCCGGCCCAGCAGGTCGTCGGCGGGCTCGACCGAGCGGCGCTCGGAGCCGGCCAGCGCCAGCCGGGCGAAGGCGATGTTCTGGCGGGCGGTGGCGTAGGGCAGCAGGTTGCGGGTCGAGCCCTGCAGCATCGTGCTGACCCGGCGGGAGCGGATCCGGGCGAGGTAGCGCTCCCCCATCCGGGAGATCTCCTCGTCGCCGAGGAAGATCCGGCCGGCGCTGGGCT
The DNA here is from genome assembly GCA_963826155.1 of uncultured Actinomycetota bacterium. GTDB lineage: Bacteria > Actinomycetota > Actinomycetes > Propionibacteriales > Nocardioidaceae > Nocardioides. Next base: position 3,745,556 of record CAWGVX010000002.1, read on the forward strand.
TCTGGATGCCGCCGAGCAGCGTGAGCAGCGTGGACTTGCCCGAGCCGCTGGGGCCGAGGAACGCCACCCGCTCGCCGGGCGCGATGGTCAGGTCGACGCCCTGCAGCGCCACCACGTCGTGGCCCTCGAAGGTTCGGTAGAGGTGCACGACGCCCTGGCAGCGGATCCCGATGCCTCCGGGCCGGCCCAGCTCGCCGATGTCGACGCCTCGCTCCACCACCGTCTCCGCCGCTGCCACGTCCCACGCTCCCCCACTGGTTGCCTGGGACACCGTACGGTCGGCGTCAACCCGATTTGCAGCGTCCCCGGGCGTTCGTCACCGGTTCGTGACCGTCCGGGGAGCGGACGGCCCTCGTCCCGGGACCGGACGGCGCCGCCCGGACGCGGCGCCGGCGAGGCGTCGGCGAGCTCGGCGGGCTTCGGCGCGGCTTCGGCGCGGCGCCGGTGCGGTGCCGGCGGGCCCCGGGCAGTAGGTTCGGCGGACGTGGCAGGAATCCGGGGGCTGGTGGCGGACACGCGGCCGCTGCGCAACGAGCACTTCCGCCGGCTCTGGCTGGCCAACATCGTCACGGTCATCGGCGCCCAGCTCACGGTGGTCGCGGTGCCGGCCCAGATCTACGCCGAGACCGGCTCCTCGGCGTACGTCGGGCTGACCGGGCTCTTCGGCCTGGTGCCGCTGGTGGTGTTCGGGCTGTGGGGCGGCGCGCTGGCCGACGTGGTGGACCGGCGCACGATCCTGATCTGCACGACCGCGGGACTGATCGCGACCAGCGCGCTGTTCTGGCTGCAGGCCGCCCTGGGCGGCCTGGACGTGTGGCTGCTGCTCGGCCTGTTCTCGCTCCAGCAGGCGTTCTTCGCGGTCAACCAGCCGACCCGCAGCGCGGTGCTGCCGAAGATCATCTCGCTGGACCTGCTGCCGGCGGCCAACTCGCTGAACATGACGGTCTTCCAGGCCGGCGCGATCGCCGGCCCGTTGGTCGCCGGCGCGCTGATCCCGGTGCTCGGCTTCTCCTGGCTCTACCTGATCGACACCTGCACGCTCTTCGCGACGCTGTCCGCGGTGGTCCGGCTGCCGCGTCTCGCGGTCGAGGGCGCGCCGGCCCGGACGCCGGGGCTGCGCTCGGTGGTGGAGGGGCTGGCCTACCTGCGCGGCCACCCGGTGCTGCTGATGTCGTTCGTCGTCGACCTGATCGCGATGGTCTTCGGGATGCCGCGGGCGCTGTTCCCGCAGGTCGCGCACGAGGCGTTCGGCGGGCCGGCGGAGGGCGGCCTGGCCTTCGCGCTGCTGTTCGCGGCGATCCCGGCCGGCGCGGTGCTCGGCGGCGTCTTCTCCGGCTGGGTCTCCCGGGTCGACCGCCAGGGCCGGGCGGTGATCGTCTGCATCCTGCTGTGGGGCCTGGCGGTCACCGGCTTCGGCGTCGCCGTCGGGCTGGCCGACCGCGTCGGCCCGACCCCGATGCTGGCGGCCGCGGTGCTGATGCTGGTGCTCGGCGGGGCGGCCGACATGGCCTCCTCGGCGTTCCGCAACAGCATGCTGATGACCGCCGCGACCGACTCGGTGCGCGGCCGGCTGCAGGGCGTGTTCATCGTCGTGGTCGCCGGCGGCCCGCGGATCGCCGACGTCGCCCACGGCGCGTCCGCCGCGCTGGTCGGCACCGCCGCCACCGCGGCCGGCGGCGGCGTGCTCGTCGTCGTCGGCACCGTCGTCGCCGCCCTCGCCGCACCCGCGTTCGTGCGCTACCGGCTCAGCCGGGCGATGCGTGAGGTCGGCTGAACGCGCGCCGCTTCCTCCCGGGCCAGCTGGTGGCTGGTGGCTGGTGGCTTCACCTAGGTATGTCGGCGAAGCCCCGCCTCCCGGGTCGAACTCGACGAGGGAAGTGTCACCCCGGCGACATACCTAGGTGAAGCCACGCCGGGCCGGACCGGGCGGACCGGGTCAGGCGCCGAGCAGCCCGCGGACGTACGCCGCCTGGCCGAGGTGCTGCAGGTCGTCACCGACCACGCTGACCAGCCGCACCCCGAGCGTCACCGGCGGGTCCCAGCGCTCGTCGACGACCCGGTCGAGGTCGGCCTCGCCCAGCCCCTCGAGGTAGCCGCGGGTCTGGTCGTGGACGGCCGCGGCGTACTCCTGGAGCAGCGTGGCCTCGGCACGCAGCTCCCCGACCTGCTCGCGGGAGTGGCCGTAGCCGATGTCGCCGGTGTCGAACGGCAGCGCGAAGCGGTCGGCGAACCCCCGGGCGGTCCACACCTGCTCGCGGCCGGCCACCTCGGCGACGTGGTCGTCCTGCACGCGGGCCAGGTGCCAGACCAGCCACCCGATCGGGTTGGCGCCGGGGCCGGGGCGGTGGGCGAGCTGGACCTCGTCAAGCCCGTCGACGACGTCGTGGGCGCCCTCGGCGATGCGGCCGAAGGACTCGATCAGCATCTCGGCGGGAGTCATGGCTCGAGGCTACGAGGGGTACGGGAAGAGTCCAACCAGACGTTCCGGGGCCCGTGGGGCCGCCGAGGAGGATGCAGTGACCGAAGCACAGACCCGGTTCGGCTACACGCTGATGACCGAGCAGAGCGGGCCGCGCGAGCTGGTGCGGTACGCCGTGGGCGCGGAGGAGGCCGGCTTCGACTTCGAGGTCTCCAGCGACCACTACTCCCCCTGGCTGACCGAGCAGGGGCACGCGCCGTACGCCTGGACGACGCTGGGCGCGGTGGCCCAGGCGACCTCGCGGGTGGACCTGATGACCTACGTGACCTGCCCGACGATCCGCTACCACCCCGCGGTGGTCGCCCAGAAGGCCGCGACGCTGCAGATCCTGGCCGAGGGACGCTTCACGCTGGGCCTCGGCAGCGGCGAGAGCCTGAACGAGCACGTGGTCGGCGCCGGCTGGCCGGGGATCGAGACGCGGCAGGAGATGCTCTCCGAGGCCGTCGAGATCATCCGGGCGCTGCACACCGGGGAGCTGGTGACCTTCCGCGGCGAGCACTTCGACGTCGACTCCGCCCGGATCTGGGACCTGCCCGAGCAGCCGGTCGAGCTCGGGCTCGCGGTGGCCGGGGACCGGGCGATCGAGCACTTCGCGCCGATCGGCGACCACCTGATCGCGGTCGAGCCGAACGGCGACCTGGTGAAGTCGTGGAACGCCGTGGCCGGCGCGAAGCGGATCGGCGAGGGCGCCCGGGCCGTGGGCCAGATCCCGATCTGCTGGGACCCCGACGAGGACGTCGCGATCAAGCGCGCGCACGCGCAGTTCCGGTGGTTCGCCGGCGGGTGGAAGGTGAACGCCGACCTGCCCACGCCCAAGGGGTTCTCCGGGGCGACCCAGTTCGTCCGTCCCGAGGACGTGGCCGAGTCGATCCCGTGCGGCCCCGACCTGGACCGCATCGTCGAGGCGGTCAGCGCGTTCTGGGAGGCCGGCTTCACCGACGTCGCGCTGGTCCAGGTGGGCGACGAGAAACAGGACGCGTTCCTCGCCGAGGCCGCCCGGCCGCTGCTGGAGAAGCTGCGGGCCGCGTCGAGCTGAGCCCCCTCCCCATGTAACGCCCGGTTCGGGGCTCGGACGCGCGGTTCGAACGGCGCGGTGGGCCCCCTAACCGGGCGTTACAACTTCCGGCCGCCGCCCGACCGGGGGCAGATCGCGCCGGGTCAGAGGCCGGCCCCGGTGTCGCGGGACGCGGTGCGGTCGGTCCGGGCCACCTTGCGGTCGGTCATCACGATCCAGCCGCCCAGGGCGACGCCGGCGAGCACCGCGAAGGTGAAGAAGCCCATCGCCAGCGCCGGGTAGCCCAGGATCCGGTGGTCGGTCGGCACCCGCATCATCAGCGCCGCGCCGAGCAGGGTCGCGGCGATCACGACGCCCAGCGTGAGCCGGTTGGCCAGCCGCTGCAGCACCCGGTGCAGCCGCTCCTCGTCGACCGCCTGCACCCGGATCGTGAACTCCCCGTCGGCCATGCTGTCGAGGATCCGGTTCCCCCGGCGGGGCAGCTGCGCGGTGAACTCCTTGGCCTCCAGCGCCGCCGCCATGATGCCGCCGCGGCTCACCTTCAGCCCGCTGGTGAGCAGGTCGCTGAGGTTGGCCCGGATCGCCTCGGCCGGGTCGAAGTCGGGGTCGAGGTGCAGCGTGGACTGGTCGAGGTTGAGCAGCGCCTTGCCGATCATCGACATCTCCGCCGGCGGCCGCAGCCCGTGGCCGCCGCTGATCCGGCTGAGCTCGACCAGCACGCTGCCGGCCTGCTGGTCCGGCCCGGCGGCGGTCGCCTCGGAGACCAGGTGGGCCACGTCGGAGCGGAACGCCGCCGCGTCGTACTCCGCCAGCGGGTGGCCCATGCTCGCCAGCACGTTGGCCGCCTCCTCGCCGTCGCCGTCGCCGATCGCGAGCAGCAGCTTGAGCACCCGCTCCTGGATCCGCGGCGGGATCGTGCTGACCATGCCCAGGTCGAGCAGCGCCAGCCGGCCGTCGTGGGTCAGCAGCAGGTTCCCCGGGTGCGGGTCGGCGTGCAGGATGCCGTCGTCGAGCATCAGGCTGAGGTAGCAGCGGAACAATTGCTCGACGATCGGCGCCGCGTCCACGTCCAGCAGCCCCAGCGGGCCGACGTCGGTGACCTTGCGGCCCTCGATCCGCTCCATGGTGAGCACCCGGGAGGAGGAGTGGTCCATGATCGGCTCCGGCACGACCAGCAGGTCGTAGTGCTTGGTCAGGTCGCGGAACTTCAGCAGGTTGCGGGCCTCGCGCCGGTAGTCCAGCTCGCCGGCGAGCGAGCGCCGGAACTGGCCCAGCAGCTGCTCGAAGCCGAACCGGCGACCGGCCGCGGTGTGCCGGTCGGCGAGGCCGGCCAGCCGGGTCAGCACCTCCATGTCCTCGCGGGCCAGCTCCCGCGCCTCGGGGCGCTGCACCTTCACCACCACCTCGCGGCCGCTGGGCAGCGTCGCCCGGTGGACCTGGCCCAGGGACGCGGCCGCCAGCGGCTCCCGCTCGAACTCCGCGAAGAGGTGCCGCACCTGCCCGCCGAGCTCGGCCTCGATGATCTGCTCGACCTGCTCGTAGGGGAACGGCTCGGCGTCGTCCTGCAGCCGGGCGAGCGCGGTGGTGTACGCCGGGGGCAGCAGGTCGAAGCGGGTCGAGAGCAGCTGGCCCAGCTTGATGTACGTCGGGCCGAGCTCCTCGAGGTCCCGGGCGAAGGCCTCGGCCCGCCCCTCGTCGCCGGTCGGCTGCTCCTCGTCGACCGCGAACTCGTCCAGGCCCGCGCCGGACACCAGGTCCGAGCGGCCGTGCCGGACCAGCAGCCGCACCAGGGCCGTGTAGCGCTGGAGGTTGCCGGAAGTCGCAGTACTCATGGACTCCCTATGCCCACTACGCCCCCGGTCCTACCGCCACCACCGTGTGCGATGTCCCGCAGGCGGGGCCGTGGGCTGGACCGGGCCAGGACGGGTCAGGGCTGGTCGCGGAGCCGGGCCAGCCGGGTCTCCAGCAGCGGCACCCGGTGGCTGTTGCCGTGCAGCGCGACGTACTGCTCGCCGTAGGCCGCGAGCAGCGCGTCGTCGAGGCGGCGTACGGCGCCGGGCGGGTAGCGGTAGTCCATCCGCTCGTTGAGCGCCGCGGAGTCGACCGACCGGAGCACCTCGCCGAGCTCGTCGAGCGAGGCGATCCCCAGCTCCAGCAGCAGCCCGGAGATCCACGCGTAGTGGTCGGTGCGCGACCACCCGGCGTCGGCGTACTGGCCGGCGAGGAAGGCGGCGAGCTCGCGGGGGCTGATCCGCGGGTCGTCGTCGGCGTGCGCGGCGGGGGTGACCGGCAGCCCCTGCTGCAGCCGCTCGCGGATCGTCTCGAACTCCCGGTCGGCCAGCTCCAGCAGGCCGGCGGCCAGCGTGAAGCGACGGTCGAAGTCCGGCACGTGCTCGTCGGGGATGGTGCCCTTGTAGCGGATGTCGTGCTCGAACTCCGCCCACGCGTGCTGCAGCACCGTGCGGATCTGCACCTGCACGACCCGGCCGCGCAGCAGCTCGTAGGCCTCCTGGCCCTCGCGGGCGGCGTCGAGCTCGATCAGCAGGTGCCGGCTGGCGTAGCCGAACCGGCCCTGGCTCGCGGTCTCGCGGCCCATGTCGCGGTCGTCACGGACCACCACCTGGTCGCCGAGCAGGTCCGCGACCGCGGCCACGTCGCTGTGCACGTAGGTGATCACCCGGACGCCGACCTGGTCGGTGATGTCGTGCAGCGGGTCGGGGTAGGCCTGGGCGCCGTCCTCGACCCGCGCCGCCTTGGCCGCGAACGACGCCACGCTCTTGGCCCGGCCCGAGACGGTCAGGTAGTTGATGCCGGCGTCGTCGAGCACGGTCCGCACCAGCGCGACCGCCTGGTCGGCGGCGCCACGCAGCGCGGGCTGCCCCACGGCGTACTCGCGGACCGCGGCGGCCACCCGGTCCACCGGGCTCGCGCTGCGGCGCTCCCGCGGCGTCGGCTCGAGCCCCTCGGGCAGCGCCGGGGTCACGATGCAGCCGTGCTCGGGGTCGCCGTACGTCGTGGTCTGCTGCGGCCGGCGGGTCGCGAACAGCGCGACGTAGGCGCACAGCACCGCGTCCACCTGGTCCTCGACCACCCGCAGCTCGCTCTTGCGGCCGGCCTCCTCGACCGCCGTGACCAGCGTGCGCCAGGCGCCGTTGACGTGCAGCGCCGGGTCGGCGTCGGTGAGCCCCTCGACCAGGCCCATCAGCACCAGCATCTCCCCGCGCAGCGACTCCAGCGAGCGGCCGGTCTTGTTCTTGTACTTCAGCGTCCGGCCGAGCCGGAACAGCGAGACGGTGGCCGCGTGCGGGTAGACCTCGATCGCCCGGCGGCCCCCGCTCGGCGCGGGGTCCAGGGAGAGCCCGAGCTTGTCGGCGATCAGCGCGCCGCGCGGCTCGAGCAGTTCCGGCTTGCCGGTGTTGGAGGGGTGCGCGCCGGCGTCGAAGCGGGCGAAGTCGCGGTTGAGCTCGGCCTCGGCGGCCCGGTTGCCGCTGGCGTTGCGCACCACCAGCGGGGCGTCCACCGCGACCACGCAGTCGCCCTCGACGTACGGCGTGAGCGCGGCGAGGATCTCCTCGTCGGTGGTGACCGCGGAGACGTGCACCAGCCGGCCGTCGTCGTCGAGCACCGCCAGCCCGGTGGGCTTGCGGTGGCCCCAGGCGAGGTCGACGCCGACGAAGTGCATGCGCACAGCCTGCCCTATCGCGCCCACCCCGCGGGCGGCCATGATCGTCGGCATGACCACGAGCGAGCCCCGCACCCCTGACGACGCGCTCCCCGGGCGGGCCGGGCCCACGCCCGACCGGGACCACCCGTGGTGGACCTCGTCGGTGGTCTACCAGGTCTACCCGCGCAGCTTCGCCGACTCCGACGGCGACGGAGTCGGCGACCTGCGCGGCATCACCGCGCGGCTGGACTACCTCGCCGAGCTCGGCGTCGACGTGCTGTGGCTGTCGCCCGATCTATCCCTCGCCGCAGGACGACAACGGCTACGACATCAGCGACTACCAGGACATCGACCCGCTGTTCGGCACGCTCGCCGACCTCGACGAGCTGATCGCCCAGGCGCACGACCGCGGCATCGGGCTGGTGATGGACCTGGTGGTCAACCACACCTCCGACGAGCACCCGTGGTTCGTGGAGTCGCGGTCGTCGGCCGACTCCCCCAAGCGGGACTGGTACTGGTGGCGGCCGGCCCGGCCCGGTGCCACGCCGGGCGCGCCGGGCGCCGAGCCGACGAACTGGGGCTCGTTCTTCTCCGGGCCGGCGTGGGAGTACGACGAGGCGACCGGCGAGTACTACCTGCACCTGTTCAGCCGCAAGCAGCCGGACCTGAACTGGGAGAACCCCGAGGTCCGGCAGGCCGTCTACGCGATGATGCGCTGGTGGCTCGACCGCGGCGTCGACGGCTTCCGGATGGACGTCATCAACATGATCTCCAAGGAGCTGCCGCTCCGGGACGGGGTGGTTCCCGACGGCGCGACCCAGGGGGACGGCGGGCCGTTCTTCCTGTGCGGGCCGCGGATCCACGAGTTCCTGCCGAGATGCACCCGAGGTGTTCGCCGGCCGCGAGGCCACGCTGCTGACCGTCGGCGAGATGCCGGGCGTGACCGTCGAGGAGGCGGCGCTGTTCACCGACCCCGCGCGGCACGAGGTGGACATGGTCTTCCAGTTCGAGCACGTCGGCGTCGACCAGGGCGACGAGCAAGTGGGACGTGCTGCCGTTCCGGCTGCACCGCGCTCAAGGAGTCGCTGGGGCGCTGGCAGGCGGGGCTGGCCGAAGTCGGCTGGAACAGCCTCTACTGGAACAACCACGACCAGCCCCGCGTGGTCTCCCGGTTCGGCGACGACGGCGAGCACCGGGTCCGCTCGGCCAAGCTGCTCGGCACCGTGCTGCACCTGCACCGCGGCACGCCGTACGTCTACCAGGGCGAGGAGCTCGGCATGACCAACGCGCCGTTCGCCGCCATCGAGGACTTCCGCGACATCGAGTCGGTCAACCACTACCGGCACGCGGTCGAGCTCGGCGAGCAGCCCGCCGAGGTGCTCCGCTCGCTGCGCGCGATGAGCCGGGACAACGCCCGGACCCCGATGCAGTGGGACGCCTCGCCGCACGCCGGCTTCAGCACCGGTACGCCGTGGCTGGCGGTCAACCCCAACCACCGCGAGATCAACGCCGCGGCCGCGCTGGCCGACCCGGACTCGGTCTTCCACCACTACCGGCGGCTGATCGCGCTGCGGAAGACCGAGCCGGCGGTCGCCCTGGGCGACTTCACGATGCTGCTCGAGGACGACCCGGTGGTCTATGCGTTCACCCGGCGGCTCGGGGACGTCGAGCTGCTCTGCGTCGCCAACTTCTCCGGCGAGCCGGTGACCCCGGCGGTCCCGGGGTGGGAGGACTGGACCGGCACCCCGGTGTTGATCGGCAACGTCGCCGGCGCGGACGGCCCGGAGCTCGCGGCGTGGGAGGCGCGGGTCCACCGGCGGGAGGGCCGGCGGTGAGCGCGTCGGACCGGTCCCGTGCACCTGCCGCGCTGACGCCGCCGTCCTCCGCCCACGGACGCACGGGCGCGGATGTGCGGGGAGGCGTGGCGGATCGTTCACACTCCGAGCGGCACGGGAGCACGACCACACCAGCAGGTGGGAGAGGCTCCCGAGCGCTGCGAATGCACACCAGGAGGCGACGGTCTGCCGGATGCTCCAGCCGGTCCGCGGGATCCACCGGACGACCCGCGTGATCGCGAAGATGACCCCGCACTCCATGAACCACCGCGGGGGCGTTGCCACCGAACCAGATGCCGTTCGCGATCCACTGGCTCGAGGCGGCGACCTGGTCGAGCACTGCGCGTGAGTCACTGAGCAGGGCGTTGCGTCGATACCCGCTGAGGATCATGGCGAAGGGCACCTCGAGGAGTCCGAGCCCGACGTCGGTCCAGAGCTCGGCTTCGGCATGCTGCGCTCGCGCTTCGACAGCCAGTCACTGCGCAGCGCGATCAGGCATCCCACGGTGAACACCAGGCCCATGGGAGCCCACCCGCACAGCATCAACAGTCGCGGGCGGTCTCCCCAACGGTGTTGCAGGTCATCGACGACGGCCGGCCGAACAGCCACGAACAGCCAGAAGGCGAACACGGTGGCGACGACGGGCGCGACCCAGGAGGCGACCGAGGCCACCCAGTGGCCGGGGCCCTCCTCACGACGGTGAGCTCGTCTCCCGTCGCGTCGCAGGGTCGGTCTCGTCCTGACTTCACCTGTTCCGGGGCCGCGGGGCACCGCGCCCGCGGCGTAGCGTCCCCGGCGGGAGGCGCGGATGGATGGGGCGCAACGGACCGGCGACCGGCGGGTGCTCGCGACGGCGGTCCTCACGGCGGCGGTGGTGGGCTGCCTGCGGCTGCTGCGGGGGTGGCACGAGCGCTGGGGCGCCACGGCCGGGGAGCTGGTCGCGCCGCTCCCCGGTGACGACCTGGTGTCCGAGCCGGCACGGCAGAGCACCCGGGCGATCACGGTGCGGGCGCCCGCCGCGCAGGTGTGGCCCTGGCTGGTGCAGCTGGGCGCGGACCGGGCCGGCTTCTACAGCTACGACTGGCTGGAGAACCTGTTCAGGCTCGGCATCCACAGCGCCGACGAGGTGGTCCCCGCGTGGCAGCAGCGCGCCGTCGGCGACCTGGTGCACGCCGACGCCGCCGGCACCGGCGGCTGGTACGTCGCCCGGGTGGTGCCGGGCGAGGCACTGGCGCTGCAGATGGCGAACGTCGCGGCCGGCCGCCCGATGCGCCGCGACGAGCTGCTGGGCTGGGAGTTCCTGTGGACGTTCGCGGTCCGCGACGCCGGCGACGGCACCTCGCGGCTGCTGGTGCGCGAGCGGGTGGGGTTCGGCAACCGGTGGGCCGCGCTGCTGATGTCGCCGGTCGGGCTGGTCAGCTTCGTGATGACCCGGAAGATGATGCGCGGCATCCGGGACCGTGCGGAGGCCGGGTAGGCCCCACGTCAGCGCGGCGAGCCGGCCACCCCGGTCCTGGACGGCCACCCGCGCGTGGCGTCACCGCGCCCCGATGGGCGAGGCGGTGGACGGCACGGGCTCGGCCCACACGGGGCCGCGCCGGTTCACGCCGCGCAGGAGCAGGTAGCCGATCATCCAGAACTCGCCCACGTCGGCGGGCAACGTGAGCGCCTCGGCGACCGCGTCGGCGCCGGACCCGGCGAACAGGTAGCCGACGAAGGCGCTCAGCACGTAGCCGACGCCGCCGGCAAGCAGCACCCAGCCGAGCGCGCGGGGCATCCAGCGCGACTTCCACGCGAGCCACCCCATCGGGATCAGCCAGAGCCCGAAGAAGATGGCCGCGACACCCCAGAGGTTCTCGCTGGCGCGGTACATCAACTGGGCCTCGCCGGCCGTGCCACCGTCACTCGTCGCCACGTCGAGGGCGGTGGCCAGGAACCCGGCGCTGGCCAGGATCGCGGTCGCGTTGACCAGCCCGAACGCCGCGATCGCACCGGCCGCGAACGAGTCGACGGCCCGGAAGAGCCGGAAGAACCACAGCGCGGCCAGCGCCTGGGTGAGCACGATGCCCAGCTCCAGGGCGATCCCCCAGCGGGCCAGCGCCTCGTGCTCCTGCAGGTTGGCGAAGGTGGCGGCCGGGTTCCCCGAGTCGTACAGCTCCGGGCGGACGAGCAGGAAGCCCAGCACGCCGGTGACGGCCAGACCGAGGTAGAACCACCCCGTCGTGCGGGCGGTGCGGATCGTCTCGTCCATGGCTTCCCCTTCGCTCGCGCGCCACTGCGCGACGTCGTCGGCTGTCGTGACCGCCAGTAGATCGACCGCTCGCGGGAACCGGTAGGGGACCAAGGGCCCTCCTGCAGAGCCAAACGCCGAGGCGAGGACGGCGACCGGCGACCCGGTGGAACCGACGTGGCTCAGACGCCAGTGCCCGCCGCATCGGGTCGCCGGCGAGCCCGGGGAGCCCGCGCTGGAGTCAGCAGGTGGCGCTGCCCTGGTCGGAGTAGGACATCGCGTCCGCCGGGGCGTCGCTCGGGGCCTGGGACGGCTCGAAGTCCCAGGAGTAGCGGCCGTGGTCGCCCAGGGTCAGCTTCATCGCCCCGTAGGCCTGGTCCTCGCCGGTGACCACGTGCGCCGCCGCGAGGTCGGCGGCCGGGGCCAGGTCGTCGAGGGCCTCCCCGCCGACGCCGACGGTGAACTGGCGGATGCCTCGCTTCTGGTCCACCGCGCCGGTCGGGTCCTGCGGCGCGAAGCGGGCGTAGAGGTGCTCGTGGCCGTTCAGCACGATCGCGTGGCCGTGCTGGTAGAGCAGCTTCCACCAGGCCTTGCCGAGCACGCTGCCCTCCTGGGACGGGTCGTCGGCCGCGGAGAAGGTGGGCTGGTGCCAGTAGGCGACCGTGCAGCGCGACCGGTCGGCCGCGAGGTCGGCGGTGAGCCAGTCGGTCTCGGCCTTGGCCAGGCCCTGGCTCGGGTCGCAGCTGGCGGCGGTGCCCTTGCTGCCGTCGCCGCCGAACGCCGTCGAGCCGCACTCCGCGTTGAGCGAGATGACGTGCCAGTCGCCGAGGTTGTAGGAGTACCAGCCCTGCGCGGCCTCGGTGTCGTCGCCGGCCTGGCCGGCGGGGCGCGGGTTGCCGGCGGCGTCGGTGCCGTTGAAGTAGCCGAAGTAGCCGTCGCCGTCCTGGCCGGCCTCGCCGTCCCTGTAGGCGTAGTACTCGTGGTTGCCCGGGGCCGGCCTGATCAGCCACTTCAGGGCGCCGTAGGTCTTGTCGAAGGAGTGCTCGAAGTCGCTGAGCCGGCCGACCTGGTACTGCTCGTCGCCGAGCAGCGCGAGCGCGTCCGGCTTCATCGCCTCGATCTGGTCGACGGTGGCGTAGGCGGCGCCCAGGCCGCCGGGCGCCTTGGCGCCGCCGCACTTGTACTTCGGGTCGACGTCGGCGTTCGTCGCCGGGTCGTCGACCTCGCAGGCGGTGTCGCCGACCACGGCGAGGACCGGGTCGGGCGCGGTGGCGGCGTTCGCGGCCGCGTCCGGCCGGGACCCGAGGCCGTCGTACGGCCAGCCGGGGAACGCGCCCGGCGCGGCGGCGTAGACGCCCGCACCGGTGGCGAGGACGGCGGCGGAGGCGGTCAGGGCGATGGTGGTGCGACGGGGCGGGCGCATCGGGTCTCCGGGTTCTCGGGCGAGGGGTGCGTGACGTCGCACGACGCTAGGGGCGCTCCCGCGGCGGCGGGTGGCCGCGGCGTGGCGACTCGATGAACAGTGACGTGACGAAAGATGTGGTGGCCCCTGGTCTCGCCCTCGACCGCCACGTGCTGGCCAGACGACATGAACTCGTCACGCGACTCCTCGCCCCTGCACCACGAAGACGAAGGATCCCGCCACGAGATCCCAGCCCCCTGGTGATCGCGTTGAGCGTCTCGGTTGAGTCGTTGGACTTCACGGGTTTGAGGGCGCCCACCATGGCGACGAGGCCTCCGTCCCGCTGAGGGCGTTTGTCTCGCAGCGGGACAATCGTGGCTCGACCTGCTCTCCACCACGAAGGACGAACTCGGGATGTTGTCGCTCACCTACGTCAGCTCGGCCACCGGCCTGCTCGATGTGCCCGCCCTGGTCGACCTGTTGACGACGGTCCGCCGGCGCAACGAGGAGCTCGGGCTCACCGGCATGCTGCTCTACAGCGGCGGCAACATCATCCAGAACCTCGAGGGCCCCGCCGACGTGGTCGACGCGACGTACGCCGCGATCGAGCGCGACCCGCGCCATCGCGGGGTGCTGCTCGTGCTGCGGGAGCCGATCGAGGAGCGCGGCTTCCCGGACTGGTCCATGGGGTTCCGCGAGGTCGGTGACTCCGAGATCCAGGGCGTCGACGGCTTCAGCGACTTCATGCGACGCCCGCTGGGCGAAGGCCTCGGCGACAGCACCCGGGCGGCGTGCCGCCTGCTCGAGCTGTTTCGCGACAACATGCGCTGACCGGCCCGGGCGCGCCGGCGAAGGGGCCGGGGCTCAGCTCCCGGCTGCGGGGTCGGGCAGCACGTCGCGCCAGGAGTGGCGGGGTTCGTAGCCGAGCAGGTCGCGGGCCTTGTCGATGGCGTAGAACGTCTCGTCGCGGCCGAGCTCGCGGCGCACCTCCACGCCGTCGTAGAACCGCTCCCGGACCTCCTCGGTGGTCGCGGCGACCGACATGTCGGCGTTGGCGACGTTGAAGACCTCGTAGCCGAGGCCGTCGGTCTCCAGGCAGCGCTGGACCATCTGGCCGAGGTCGCGGGTGTCGATGTAGGCGAAGATGTTGCGCCGCCGCAGCGCCGGGTCGGCGAGGAAGTCGGGGAACAGCTCGGCGTACTCGTGCGGCTCGATGACGTTGTTGATCCGCAGGCCGTAGATGTCCGCGCCGGTGCGGGCCTGGAAGGAGCGCGCGGTCACCTCCCCGGCAACCTTCGACATCGCGTAGGAGTCCTCGGGGACCGTGGGGTGCTCCTCGTCGACCGGCAGGTAGCGCGGGCGGCGCTCGCCCTGCGCGAAGCAGACCCCGTAGGTGGTCTCCGAGGACGCGAACACGACCTTGCGCACCCCCAGCCGGGTCGCGGCCTCGAGCACGTTGTAGGTGCTGAGCACGTTGGTGGCGTACGTCGCCGCGTCGGACGCCAGCAGGATCCGCGGGATCGCCGCGAAGTGCACGACCGCGTCGTAGCTGGGCTTCTCGGGCAGGTCCAGCTCCTCGAAGGTGGCGGACCCGGCCAGCGCCGAGTAGGTCTCGCCGGCGTCGGTGAGGTCGACGCGGAGGTCCGCCACGCCGGGGTGGCCCAGCGGGACGAGGTCGGCGTTGGTGACCTGGTGGCCCTGCTCGGCGAGGTACGGCGCGACGTGCTTGCCCGCCTTGCCGCTGCCGCCGGTGAAGAAGATGCGCATGGTGGTCGGCGTACCCGCGCTGAATGCGGTTCAGTCCTCGACGACTGGTGGGTGCGGGGGGGGCGTCCCCGGCGGCTTCGGGGCGCCCCTCCGCCGGCTCGACACCTAGATGGTGGCTCCGCAGCTTTCACGCGCATCCGTGTGGCCCGTGCACTGCGACCTTTCGCCGCCAATGACTGTCAAGGGCAGCCCCCGTCGCGCGGTGACACCTTCACATCTGGATCTCGAGTCCTGAACTCCGACCACCAACACGGGCAGCGTGCAGATTCGCGCTCAGACCGTATGGGTGCATCACAACCGGCCACAGTTCAAAAGGGGAGCGTGCAGGCTCGCCGACGCACCGCCTACCGAAACTGCCCGACGAGCCCCGCCTTGAAGGTGCTGTTCTCTCGCCCAAAACACGCCCGCGAAGAGTAAAGAAACTCAGAAGTCTGGATATATTTTGGTTGGGACTGGCACGTTGTTTTGGCGTGCCGGCAGTTGCCGTCGCCGGCTCTTCCTCTCGCGATCCGGCTAACTCGGTCGGGCCCCAACCTCACTCGTCTGGAGAAGAATGAAGTTCCCACGTTCTACGTCCGCGTTCGTCGTCCTCAGCGCCGTTGCCTTGGTCGCGTAGGGGCAACGAGTGCCGCTGCTGACCGACTGATCGGCAGCCGCCGAAATCAAGGACGGCAGTATCCGATCCGTGGACATTCGGGACGACAGCCTGCGCGGAGCGGACATCAAAGACGGGACTCTTCGCTGGCGAGACCTCAGCGATTTCGTCCAGAACAAGACGGGTATCCCTGGTCCCGCCGGGCCTGCTGGGGAGCGCGGGGTACCGGGTGAACCGGGTCCCCAGGGCGCAGCGGGCGCCACGGGTCCCCGAGGCGAGCAAGGTGCCGCTGGTGAGATCGGGCCAGTCGGCCCTCGAGGCGAGCAAGGCATACCGGGCGACACCGGTCCGCAAGGCGAAGTGGGCCCACAGGGTCCGATGGGCTACCGGCGCTACCGGTGCACAGGGACCGAAGGGAGACGCCGGTGCGACCGGTCAGGCAGGCCCCAAGGGGGATACCGGTGCGCAAGGGCCGCAAGGTGAGCCCGGTCCTGCTGGGCGGGAGCGGCCGTGCTCTCTGACGGTGCGGGGAACCGCATCGGCGTGATTGATTCCGTCACTCGTAGTTCCGTCGTCGTCTTCACCGACGCTGGATACCTCCTGACCGTGCGCTGGGACGGATCGATCCCCACCGCCCAGGCCTACTACACCGGGGCCGGTTGCACAGGAACCGCCTATCGAACGCCGGTGGCTCTGGCCAGAACCCCCTCTACGCCAAAACGTTGGTCTACCTCAACAGCGCTGGCACCCTCGCGGTTCCCGCTGCCCTCGACACCACCGGTTCGGCTCCGAATACGACCTTCACCGCGGCAACCATCGACAACCCCAGCTGCGGGGACAGCGCTGGAACGCGCAGCGGCTGGGAACTCAAGTCCATTGGCGCCACCGCGGCCGGTCTTCCGGCCGGCACGCTCAACTCCCTGGCCACGCCCCTCACGATCTCCTAGGCCCTAGGGGCCCCAGGCTGATCCGCACCAGCGGGGTCCCGGCAGGGACCCGGCTGGTGCGGAAGCCACAGAGTCACCCGACTCGCAGGGTGGAGGACTCCCAGCCGCCGCCGGCTGGGAGTCCTCCACATCTCTTCGCGAGCGGCCCCTCCGGCGCCCACAGACGCCGGTCCTGTGACACGGATGTCTTCTGGCCAGGTTTGACAGAGGCCATGTTCACTCACTCGCCGGCAGGGGCACGAATCGCCCCCCAGAGTCAAAAGCGATAGTGCGAGCCGCTCCGGCGGACCACTGCGGTCCCCAAGGCGTAGGCCATCAACTCGGCCCGTCCCCAGACACCGGCGCATCCAGCCGCTAACAGGTCATCTGGCCCGCGTCATTGCGCCGCCAGGCGGACGCACGCTGACACCGAAGCCCGGGGTGCCGCCGACGACGCGGCTGTGCGCGCCTGTGTCGAGGCTGTTAGCTTCAGGTGGCGGAGGAAGAAGCGGCCGGCGTCTTCGGCAGCGAACGCCGGAATACCGGTGTGCCCACCCAAGTTCGCTTGCAGGGTCTTCTCTTCAGACCCGAACGCATCGAACAGGTCTAGGCCATCTGTCTGTCGTTGTCGTGGTCGTCCCACTGGAGCAAGACGTGTAGCGGGACCATGACTCGGCGCGCCTCCTCGATGGTGGCCGTGGGGATGTAGCTCCCGGCGAAGAGACCCGCGGCCACGATGCGTGGTTCGACCAGGGCCAGTCGGACGCCGATTGCGGTGACTCCTCCGGAGACACCGACCGGCTCGCGGACCTCGGGTCGAGCAAGAACCTCGTCGAGGACTTCCTGCCATTCCGGCACGGCCTGCCGGACCAGCGGAAGGACAAGGCGGTCGACTACGTCCTCGCGCGGCTGCTCGCCAGCCAGGATTGCCTGGCGCAGTTCGGCGCGCGCCTCCTCGAGCGCGGCGATGGTCGGCCGTTGGCCGCTACCGGGTAGCTCGATGGCCACTGTCGCGAATCCAAGCTCTGCGGAGTGTCGTGCCCGAGCTTCTAGACGGGGATGCATCCTGGGTAGCCCACCCGGATGGCCAAGAAGGATCAACGGGATAGGTGCGGATGGCGTGGCGGCCGGTGGCGTCCACAGAATGCCAGGGACCTCGGCGACGGTGAACTCGCGTTCGACGATGTCGCCGTCGAGGACGCGTTCGGAGATGACGTGCACGGTCGTGCCTTTCGGAAGTGCTCTGGATCGGCGCTCCCGGACGACCTACCGCCCGACCGCGACCCCAAAGGAAAGCGCCCACGTCGATACGTACACGGACACCACCTCCTCGTTCACAGGTCCGGTCAACCGGAAGGTATCAACGCTCTCTGGGAATGACCATCGGATTTGTCCCTCACTGAGAAGGCGCCCGCCGTCACCGTGATCAGGCCGGGCGCTCACCCGCGTCACACCGCCGCCTGTCGGCGCTCGTGAAGGCAACTCGCAGGCGGAGTGGACGGCGTCCCGAACCGGCGCAGTTCGGCTTGTCTACCGCTGCGATGCTCGTGTCGAGCGGGGCATTCGGCGGCAGGGAGCACCGCGATGGCGCGCATCTCTGGAGAGGTCGCGATCGACGCGGCCGTGGAGGACGTGTTCGACCTGGTCACTGACGAGCGGAACGAGCCGAGGTGCAACCCGCGGATCGTTCGTGCGGAGGAGCTGAGTGAGGGGCCGGTCGGCCGAGGGACCCGTTTCGTCGCCTTTCCCAGGGGCATGGGCTCCACGGGCAGGATGACCCTCGAGATCCTGGCGTACCACCGGCCACACCGACTTCACCACGTCGTCAGCTCGTCGTACATGGAGGTCGACGGCACGCTGACCTTCGAGAGTGCAGATGGCGGGACACGGCTGCGGTGGGACTGGGACATGAGCCTCGTCGGACCGATGAGAGTGATGTCTCCGGTTCTGGCCCTGGTCGGCCCGCGCTGGGAGCGGCGGAACTGGGTCGGCCTCAAGCAGTACGTCGAGTGCGGCCGGTGCTGAGCTCCGGTGGACCGATCGCGTCGCCGGACGGACCAACGAGCTGGAGAACACTCGACAGGCTCATCACCTCAGCCGACTGAGCAGCGGAGCAGTCACGCGATGACCGGCCCCAAGGCCGTGGCTGCCCCGCCAAGCGGTCAGCGGACCATCACGACCGAGCCTGGCGCATGGCCAACTCCAGTCCGGCGTTCCAGCCTGGGGCGCGACCACCGAGCGGCGGCTGGATCGCGTCCATGGCGTGATCCGTTCGCGACAGCGCCCAGGCGACCAGCGAGTTGGAGTTCCACATGTCGCCTGTGCCCAGCTCGTCGGTCCCCACACGAGCACGGGGGCTTCCTTGAGTACCTCGAGAAGAGCCGCCGCCCTCGCCGGGCCCTCGGTGGGGCGGAGGGGGCTGGCGACGGCTTCGGCAATGTCCGGGATGTGGCAACCGGGCCAGCAGCGCACCTCGTACCGGAACGCTCGGCTCCGCCCCAGCCATGCTGCCCCGACCGGTCCCTCACAGAGCACGCCTCGATCCTCGTCGGCGACATTCGTCAACGGCCCCATCTCGACGGCATAGGTCTCCTCGTCGAGGCAGATCATCAGACCGGCGTGATAGAGGTCGAGCGGTGCCCGGCGAGCGCGCCAGGCCGAGAGCCGCTCGTGCACGCGACCGTTGAACCGCACGAAGTGTCCGCCCGCCCCGAGCGGCAGCCAATAGAGGTCCACCCAGCCCGTCACCCGTCCAATCTCGGGCCTGTCTGGCAGCCGGTCAACGTCCCGGGCCGGTCACTCGGGCGAGGTGGCCCCCGCGCAGCGCGGCGTCCACGTCTGAGACGGTGGCCCCGTGACTGACACCAACGATCTGAAGCACGAGGACGCCATCGTCGTGGCGGCGCCGCCGGCGGCACTGTTCGACCTGATCACCGACATCGGCCGCACGGGCGAGTGGAGTCCGATCTGCACCGGCTGCTGGTGGGACGACCCGGCCGAGGCCGGGCAGGTGGGTTCGTGGTTCACCGGTCGCAACGAGTCGCCGCACCGCACCTGGGAGACGCGGTCGAAGGTCGTTGTGGCCGACCGTCCGCGCGAGTTCGCGTTCGAGGTCGGCGAGGGCTTCGTCCGTTGGGGCTACACCTTCGAGCCCGCCACCGAGGGCACGCTGGTGACCGAGTCCTGGCACTTCCTGCCTGCCGGCATCGAGATGTTCCACCGCAAGTACGGCGAGCAGGCGGCGACCGAGATCGCCGAGCGGACCCGGGCCGCACGCACCGGGATCCCCGCGACCCTGGCCGCGATCAAGCAGATCGCCGAGCGGTAGTCGACGCGAGCCCCATGACCTCAGGGCGCGATCTCTCCGGCCCGCCCGGGACCGCCGCTCAGGGTCAGGTGGCACCATGACCGGGTGACTGTCATCAAGGTCAACGCCATCACCGTTCCCCAGGACAGCGGTGACGAGCTCGCTCGTCGCTTCGCCGCCCGGGCCGGTGCCGTCGACAACCAGGACGGGTTCGAAGGGTTCGAGCTCCTCAAGCCCACCGACGAGCGGACCACCTGGCTCGTGGTCACCCGCTGGCGCGACGAGGCCGCCTTCGAGGCCTGGCTCAGCTCACCGGCGTTCGCGCACGGTCATCGCTCGGCGGGCGGGGCGGAGGACTCCCAGAAGAGCGACGAGGGAGCCGACGGCGCCGGCGAAGGGAGCGCGCACCGCGCCGGTCCGGTCGGGGTCCACAGCGAGCTCTGGTCGTACGAGATTGCCGGCGGGTCACCGGGGAAGACCTCAGCACGCCATCCCTGCGTGCGCCTTCTGTAGGCGCGCTTCGCGCCGTACACGGCCTGACGGTGCGTGAACTTGTCGTACTCGAGCTGGTCGATCAGACCCGAGAGGCTGAAATTCCCGTAGTCGTAGCTTGGCTTCTGGCCTCTTCTTCACTGACCCGCCTGGTTGACTCAGAGGGACTGTAACCCTCTACTCCACTTCACCCCTTAAACCCCCTCCTTCCCCCCCCTCTTTTTTTCCCCGGTGGTCACGATGGGGGCAGGCGCCGCTCGTGGACGGAGTTGAACCCGACCGGTATCCCCTCCAGCCTCACCTGCTCGCACGGGCCGTGGATGGTGCAACGGACGTTCGTGGTGTTGGCGCACGAGCCGTGGTCGCAGGTGTCCTCCGCGTCGGCGACGAACGTGGTGCTGTCCTCCCAGATGGGTGACCAGCTGTAGCCGTACAGGTTCTCGTAGCCCTTGAAGACGGTGACGAGCTTCCCGTCGCGGGCGCGCCGGATCGCCAGGGCGTCCCACTGGTTCCCCACCCGCGGCTTCACAGGGGTCCAGGACGCGGTGAGCACGTACCGGTCGTCGGGCGACCACGACACCACCCACTCGTGCGGGTCGGTGCTCCACGCCCGCCCGGGTCGCCGGGGGATGGTGACGACGCGGTCGTGGTCGCCGCGCAGGAGTGCGACCTGTCCCGCGGTGAGGTCGGCGGCGGTCTCGCCGGAGAAGTCCGAGACGCGGCCGGGACGGCCGGCGTTGTCGAAGAGCCGAAGCCTCCCCGTGCGGAGGTTCCACCAGCGGGTCGGCATGAGGTGCCGGCTCGGCCGGACGGCGAGCGCGTCGGGGGTCAGCAGCGCGCGTCGGCCGGTGAGCGAGGCGACGATGACGGGGATCGAGAAGTCCCGATGGGCGATCGTCGTGGGATGTGCGATCCGCCGGATCTCGACGCGGTCGTAGTGGCGGTCAGCAGTGGAGCTGACGGTGATGGCGACACGTCGGCCGTCACGAGAGACGACCGTGTCGTGGACGAACCTGGACTTCGGCCCGCGGACGCGGAAGACCTCGTGGCGCACCCCTGAGTCGCTGACGTAGCGGACGATGCGGCTGTCGACGGTGAGCAGGTAGCCGCCGCGAGCCCTCATGAGGTACCTCTC
Organism: uncultured Actinomycetota bacterium; assembly: GCA_963826155.1. Lineage (GTDB taxonomy): Bacteria > Actinomycetota > Actinomycetes > Propionibacteriales > Nocardioidaceae > Nocardioides. The sequence goes on from CAWGVX010000002.1 coordinate 3,766,403, forward strand.
GTCACCGCCGGGGCCGGTGGGCAGCGGTGACTTCCCGGGGCGGTAGATGGGTCCGTCGCGGACGCCGGTGATGTAGGCGGCGTGGGGCGCATCCCCGACCGGAAGGTTCTCCGGTGCCCTCAGGCTGATCGTCGGCGGCTGCGCCCCGCTCGACGAGCCGCTCCCACTCAAGGCCGCGGCGGAGGCCGTTGCTGTCGCGGGCAGGGCGAGCGCTGCTGCGCCCAGTGCTGCCACGCCCCACGTCCGGATCGACACCATCTGCACACCTCCGGGGAGACATCACGCCGGGGACCTCCCGGCGTCACTGTCAGCGACCCGGCGAGCCCACGGGTTCACCCAGGTGGACAGGCGTGCGTCTCACCGATTCGCTCGAAGTATCGCAAAGGTCGTTGCCGGGTGCGGCGAGTTCGCTGAGTACGTTCGCGACATGACCCCGTCCCCGACCAACGGTCCTGTCGCGGCTCGCCTGACCTCCGCCTCCTGGTGGTTCCGCTCGCCGGACGGGCGTCTGACCGTGGCGCAGTTCCCGAACCCGGCGCTGTGCGTGTGGCTGGCCGCCCTGGTGCTGGGGAGGTTCGACCTGTCGACGGCGCACACGACGGCGGTGGAGGGCGTACGCCACGGGGCGCTGCTCGTGTGGGCGCTCGACGAGGTCGTTCGAGGCGACAGTCCCTACCGGCGCCTCCTTGGCGCGGTGGTCCTCACCGCTCAGCTCGCGTCGCTCGTCCGCGGCTGACCGGGACGGTCACCGGCGGCGCTCAGGTGGACGGAGCCGGTGGCCTGGAGTGCGATTGGGCTTCCGCCCCAGTGGCACCCTCGATGTGCGGGTGCTGGGAACTGCGTGAGAACCTCACCACCTACGACGCCTCCTATGTCGCACTGGCCGAGGCTCTGGACGTGCCGCTCCTGACCGGCGACCGGAGACTGCACGGGCTTCGGGACCGAGATGTCAGATCGAGGTGCTTCGGCCCACGTCCTGAACTGGCGGAAGGCGCGTCGCGTCGGACGAGGTGCGTCCTGTCGCCGCGGACTGAGTGCGACAAGGCCCGGACGTCCGGTCACATCAGCTCGGCGAGCCGGGCCACTCCGGCCTTGGTGTGCCTCGCCAGGCGTTCGCGCGCGTCGTCCAGGGCTGCGGATCCGGGATGTCCGGGTGGGACCCGGGCCGGGTTGAGCGCGACCCGGTCCGACCACTCCTTGATGTCCGGCTCGGCCGAGAACGCCATGACCGCCTGCGTGCCCAGGACGTTCATCCTCGCCCACGTCGCCATCGAGTCGGGAAGCGGCGAGGGCGGACAGATCCGGTTCTTCTCGACGTCGGCGTCGCGGGTCGCCTCGACGTAGCCGATCATGGCAGCGCCGAAGCAGGGGAAACCCGCCCGGATCGGCTGCAGCGTGATCGCCTCGGGGCGCCAGACCGGGACCAGCGGCGGATACTTCAGGCCGTCCGCCGCGCAGTGCACGACCAGGGCGTCGTCGGCGACGGCGACCGAGCTGTCGGCAAAGGTGAGGGTGCCGCGCCCGACGCTCCGCAGGTGGCCGCGGCGGACGACGTTCTCGAGGGTCCGCAGCTGCTCGAGCTCCCAGGACGCCAGCGTCGGCGTCTTGGCCATCCTCGGCATGACCGTCTCGTCGATGCGCAGCATGATGCCGGCGTCCTCCAGGCGCAGGAACAGGTCCTCGAGCGACGACGAGGCCTCGGCGGCCTGCATGGTGTCGGCGGCCATGCCGAGGAAGATCGCGGGATCGGGCTGGACGACGGCGCGGTTGAGCATCCACGGGTCGCGGGGTCGCACCCAGCAGATCGCGTCGGGGTCCACGCCGCGCGACAGCAGCCAGATGCACGCGTCGGTGGCGGTCTTGCCCGCTCCCACGATGACGTACTGGCTCGGGGCCTCCTCCAGTCGCGCCAGCTCGTTGACCGGCAGCACCCGGGCGTCCTCGGCGACGCCGAACGGGGGCGGTTTCTCGGCGGGGATGCTGGGGGCCAGGTAGCGGGTGTCGACGACCCGGGCGCCGGGCACCTCGAAACCCTCGCCCGAGATGCGCGACACGACGGTGCCGTCGCCGACGTACTCGCTGTTCGGGAAGAACCGGACCCGCCCCGACTCCAGCATCCGGTCCAGCATCCGGGCGTAGTAGGCGAGGATCTCCACCTGGGTGGCCCGCTCCTGGAGGCCCTTCTCGGGTCCGTCCTGCTGCAGCCGGCCGCCGCCGAGCAGGGTCGAGGCGACGCCGTAGAAGGCGGACGCCTGGTGCAGGCGGACGAACGGGTACGCCTCGAGCCAGTGCCCACCCACGCCGTAGCGGCGGTCGACCAGGGCCACTCGTACGTCGGCGTGCTCGATCAGCGCGTCGATGAACGCCATCCCCATGGCGCCGGCTCCCACGACCAGGTAGTCGGCCTCAACCGGGCGACTCACGAGTCCACCAAAGCACGGCGAGGACCGCCGCGGTCAATAGGCAGATGTGGCCATGCCCCGCGCCGGGGGCGTCAGGTCCCGCGGGGTCGGCCGCCGCCCTCAGCCGGCCGTCTCCACCGCGGTCACCGTCCACCCCTCTGCGGACTCGTCGGCCAGCCGCATCGTGAACACGAACCGCACCGCCCGGCTCGCGTGCGCGTCGCCCGCGACGACCTCCTCGGTCCGGCGGTCGACCTCGTAGTAGATCCCCTCCGCCGCGACCTTGACCCGGAAGACGACCGGCTCGCGCGAGACGAGCTCGAGCACCTCGATGTCGCGCACCGTGGCGGTGCGCATCACGGTCCGGTTCGCGGTGCGGACCGCGGTGAAGTCCAGGCTGCCGTCGTTGAGCTGCCACTCCTCGAGGAAGCGGGCGACGCCCACCTCGAGCACCGACTTGTCGAAGCGGGCGTCGACCAGGCTCAGGTCGCCGGCCGCCTGGTCGGCGTCGTAGGTCCACGAGATGTTCGTCAGCGCCAGCACGTCGGACCCGCGGGTCGCCGACGCCCGGTCGGCGACCTCGAGCACGGCGTCGCGGGCGACCGACTTCTGGGTCCACGCGTCGAGCTCGATCGCGTCGGTGAGGTGGTGGCGGCCGTCCTCGGCCTGCTCGACCGAGGCGACGATCCACTCGCCCGCGTCGTTCTTGCGCAGCGTCCAGTACTCGACCGGTCGCGTCGAGCGGTCCTTGCGGGTCGCCAGGGCGCCGGACCGACCGTTGCGGACGTAGTCGTTCAGCGTCGCGGTGATCCGGAAGGTCACCGTGTCCCGGGACTCGCCGGTGCGGTTGGCCACGTTGACCATCTCCACCACCGGGCCCTCGACGATCTCGACGACGTTGACCTCACCGCGCGCCTCGTAGCCGCGCAGCTGCTCGGCCCACTTGCCGTAGAGCACCGGCGCGAGGATCCGCCGCAGCGTCGCGTCGTCGCGGGCGGTCCAGGCCCGCTGGGCCGTGACGTAGAGGTCGACGGCGCGCTGCCTGAGCGCCTCCACGTCGAAGGTGGCGTCGGTGGCGGCCAGCGCCTCGACCTGGGCCTCCACGCTCGCGGCCCGCGCACCGGCCTCCCGGTCGGAACGGTGGGCCACCCGGTCCGAGGTGGTGTTCATGGTCCCACTCCTCCGGCGCCGCTGGGACCAGTTCCGGAAGAGCCGGAACGCCAGGAACAGCAGGATCAGGATGATCAGGCCGGTGCCGTTGCCGCTGCCGGCACCGCTGCCGAAGAAGATGAAGCCGGTCCCGCCGCCGCCGTAGTGGCCGCCCCCGCCGCCGAACCCGCCGCCGAACCCGTGGCTGCCGCCGCCACCACGGGCGTACGCCGCCGTCGGTGCCAGCAGCACGGCCGCGCCGGTCAGGCCGAGGATCGTGGCGAGGGCGGTGGCCGGGCGGCGGGTGCGGTGGCGACGACCGGGTGCTGGGTCCATGACGGGGCCTTCTGGGGACGGGATCGACTCGATGAGGCGCACAGTACGCTCCACCCCCTGACCCGGACCGCCGAGCGCCCGCACCCCGGCTGCGCCGCGCCTCGAGATGACCGGCGCCATTCCCGCTCCCCCGCGGTATAACGGAACTGTCCGGCACCGCACTGGCCGGAGACACGACGCCCGATCCCGGGGCACCGCGACCTCACGACCCGTGCTCGCTGCCAGCCGCCCGGATCGGAGTGCCCGTGATGCGCAGCTCGACCTCCCGCCGCCTGCTCGGCGCCCCGGCAGCGCTCCTCCTCGCGGCGGCGACGGCGGTCGGCTGCCAGAGCTCGTCCCCCGACCACGCCGCCACCATGGTCCGGGACATGAGCCAGACGACGACCTACTTCGCCCAGTACGGCGTCAGCGGGCACGCCTACATGCCGCGCCGGCTGAATCCCTCCGTGGACGGGTCGCTCTACGTCACCGGCATGCACTGGACGCGCTGGGACGACCGCCGGGCGGTCGGCCGGGGCCTCGCGCACGTCAACGACTGCAAGCCGGACTGCGCCGACGGCCACTACGCCACCTACCGGGTCACCGTGCACCTGGCGAAGCCCCGGGAGCTGTGCGGCAGCCGGTTCTTCACCACCATCCGGGTGCAGGGCTCGGGCTACCACACCTTCGCCCACCGGCCGGGGGTCGGCTGCCGGTGAGCCACGGTCGCGGACGGGGCCGTCCACCGGGCCGCGGTCGCGCTGGGCGAGCGGATCGACCGACGCCGGGCCGCTCGCTCGCGTGGGTCTCGCTCGCGTGGATCCCGACCGGCCCGGGTATCGTCACGCCCCGTGAGAGCCCCCCACCCGACGTACGAGCAGCTCGTCCACCTCCCGGCGTTCGCCGAGCAGCCGGTCCCGATCGCCTTCGAGGACATCAACGGCCACCTCAACGTCCGGCACTACACCGGCATCGCCAGCGAGGGGCTCGACGAGTCACTGGTCGGCCAGGGGATCCCGCAGAACTGGCCCACCCTGGGGCACGCGTGCTTCACCGCCGAGCACCACCTGACCTACCTCGCCGAGATGCGCACCGGCGACCGGATGTCGGCGCGGGTGCGGCTGCTCGGCCGCTCCGAGCGGGCGGCGCACGCCCTGGTCTACCTGCTCGACGAGACCCACCGGCGGATGAGCTTCGTGATGGAGGAGATCTTCCTCCACATCGACATGGCGACCCGCCGCACCGCGCCCTGGCCCGAGGACGTCGCGGCCGCCCTGGACAAGCGCATCGCCGAGGACGCCGACCTGCCCTGGGAGCCCGACGTCTCGGGTTCGATGGCGCTGCGCTGACCACGCCGCGCGTCCGGATCCGCCAGGTCAGGTGAGGCGCAGGTCCCAGCCGCGGGGCCAGCCTCGGCGGGTGGTGCACCACCTCGTCAACCTGCTCCTGCCCCCCGGGTGGACGGGGCCCGACCTGTGGGCGACGGCGTCGGGGTTGCCCGGGCACCCGGTCGTTGCTCAGCGGAGCGAGAAGGGCGGATACCGGTCGGTGAGGAGGAGGAACGCATAAGCCTCCACGCGCAGCCACCACCGGCCGACGCCGACGACGTAGTCGAACAGCCCCTGCGGGTAGCGCCCGGTGAACAGGATCGCGAACCAGGCGATGACGACCGCGAAGAAGGCGCCCACGGTCAGGAAGAACAGCACGATGTAGTGCGGGATCGCCAGCAGCCACTTGACCAGCGGCAGCCAGCGGTTCAGGTCCCGCTCGACGTCGGGGTAGTCCAGCTCGAGGTGGACCCGTTGCTCCTCGACCGTCGAGGGGTACTGGTCGGTGAGCAGCGCGCCGTAGGCGCCGATGCGGGTGCCGAACCGGGTGAGCTCGAGCGCGAAGTCGAACCACCAGCGCGGATAGCGCTGCCGGAACAGGATCATCAGCAGCGTCGCCAGGAACAGGCCGGCGGCGATCCCGCCGCTGGTGGTGCTCACCGTCTGGCCGCTCTGGTCGTAGACCGTCTGGGTGGCGCCGGCCGTCAACACCCCGTAGACGATCGCGATCGGGATCACCAGCACGATCCGGAACAGGGTCGTCACCCGGTTGTACTCGGCCTGGTGGTCGACCTCGAGCCGGGCCGGATAGGCGGTCGGTGCCGGGGGCGTGCTCTGTGCGGACATGGGTGGCCGTCCTCCGTCGTCTGACTCCCTTGGTCCGATGGTGCGCCACGCCACCCGTGATGCCAGAGGGGCTTACGTCCTCAAGTGACCGACCCTTCGCACACCGCCACGAAGCCGTCACGGGCCGGGGCCGGTGGCCACCGCCGGTGCACCGCGGACCGCGACGGCCCGCCTCGCGCCGAGCGTCAGCAGCCCCACCGCCCAGGTCGCCGCGAGGCCGAGCAGGAGCCCGCTGCCCACGTCGAACACGTAGTGGTTGGCGGTCACCACGACCGCGATCGCGGTGAGCAGCGGATGCGCCACCAGCAGCCCGCGCAGCCACCAGCGGCGCACCATGGCGACGCCGACGACCGCGGCCCAGGTGGCCCAGGCGAGGTGGAGCGACGGCAGCGCGCCGTACTGGTCGGCGGGGATCGGTCCGTGGGTGGTGCCGAAGCCGGCCCGGGCCACCGAGTCGACGAACCCGGCTCCCGGCAGCAGCCGAGGCGGAGCCGCGGGATAGAGGGCGAACACCGTGAGCGCGACGACGTTGGTGAGCACCAGCGCGTTCCGCGCCGGACGGTAGAGAGCCGGTCGACGCACGTAGCAGAGCGCCAGCACGCCCAGCGCCACGGTCAGGTGGAGGAACTGGTAGTAGTCCACCGCCAGCATGCGCACCAGCCCCTGCCCGGTCAGCCAGGCGTTCAGCGCACCCTCGATGCGCAGGTGCATCGCCCCTTCGGCGTCGAGGATCGTCCGGCCGTGGGACACCGCCACGGACGGGCGGACGTCGGCCATGGACCGGACCCGGCCGTAGACCACGAGGAGCGCGGCGACCAGCGCCAGCTCGCCGACCAGCCGAGGCCGCGCCCGCCCGAGCGGCCTCCGGCCGGCGGTGTCGACGTTCCGTCCCCAGGGGTGGATCAGTGCCACGATCTCGACTCTACGGTCGGGTCGCGGCGTCCCGCGTCCCACATCTTCGGGGAGCTGGATCCCCCGTCTGGTGCATTGACGGGCCGGGTCGGCGGTCGAAGACTGGACGCGCAGGGAAGGGGACGGCGATGGCTTGGAATCTGACCGGCAGCTACGTCGAGACCTGCTCGTGCGAGCTGATGTGCCCGTGCAACCTGTCCTTCGACCACGGGGCGACCTACGACTTCTGCCGGGTGACCCTCGTCTTCAGCATCCGTGAGGGCGTCGTCGAGGGCACCGACATCTCGGGGCGCCGGGTCGCGCTGATCGCGGACACGCCCAAGGTGATGACCCAGGGCAACTGGCGGCTCGGGGTCTACATCGACGACGAAGCCAGCGACGAGCAGTTCGACCAGCTCGTGAGGGTGTTCGGCGGCCAGCTCGGCGGGCCGATGGGCGCGCTCGCGCCCCTGGTCGGCGAGATCGTCGGTGTCGAGCGCGCCCGGATCGAGGTGAGCGACGACGGGTTGCGGCACAGCGTCCGCGTCGCCGACACCATCGACTTCGAGATCGAGGACGTCGTGCCGTTCGGCGTCGAGACCGGCGAGCCGGTGCGCTTCCAGGGCATGTTCCACCCGGTCGCGTCCGACCTGACGATGGCCGAGGCGAAGCGCAGCCGGATCAACGCGTTCGGCATCTCCTACGAGGGCAGGACCGGCCTGTCCACGTCCGCCTTCTCCTGGGCCGCCTGATCCGGGATGGGGTCCACGACCGGCCCCGCTCCGAGCGCCGGCCTGGTCCCGGCGTTCGCCGCCGCGCGCGCCCGCCTCGGCCTCGTGCTCGCCCTGTTCGCGGTCGCCGCCGTCGGCTGGGTGTGGACGGCGCGCGAGATGCGGGGGATGGACAACGGGCCCTGGACGAGCCTCGGCAGCCTCGGCTGGTTCCTCGCCGTCTGGGTGGTGATGATGGCCGCGATGATGTTCCCGTCGGTTGCCCCGACGATCGCGCTCTACACCCAGGTCACCAAGGCCTCCTCGCGGGCCGCGCCCTGGCTGTTCGCCGGCGGGTACCTGCTCACCTGGGCCGCCGCCGGGCTGCTGGCCTACCTCGCCGGGACGGGCGCGGTCGCGCTCGCCGGTGACTCCCTGGCATGGGACCACGCCGGCCGGTACGTCGCGGGGGCCACCCTGGTGGGGGCCGCGGCCTACGAGCTCACCCCGCTCAAGGACGTCTGCCTCGCGAAGTGCCGCAGCCCGCTGAGCTCGCTGCTCGGCTCCTGGCACGGCGGCCCGACCGGCGCGCTGCGGATGGGCGCCGGCAACGGCGCCTGGTGCGTCGGCTGCTGCTGGGCGCTGATGGCCTCGATGTTCGCCCTCGGGGTCATGAGCGTCACCTGGATGGCGCTCGTCGCGGGCATCATCGCCGCCGAGAAGACCCTCCCGTGGCGCCGGACGGTCACCCTCACGACGGCCGGTCTCCTGCTGGCGCTCGGCGTGCTGCTGCTCGCCGCCCCCGACGCACTGCCGGGGCTGCACATCCCCTCCGGCCAGACCATGCCGATGGGCTGAGCCCCGGTCCGCCGGCTCCCCGGTCGGCCGGTCACCGACCTCCGGCGTACGGCGGGGCGGCTAGCGGCGGGCGCGGTGCCCGGCGATCGCGGCGAGCAGCGCCAGCACGCCACCGGCGACCGACCAGCGCGGCACCCGTCCGCCGGCCCGGCGGCTCCGGAACGCGCGATTGGCCTGGCTGGAGAGGACCGACCCGTCGCACTGGTGGGACAGCGCCGATCCCCTGCTCTGGTAGGACAGCAGCGAGGCGGCCGACATCGCCGACCCGATCGACCCCACCGAGGCGAAGGAGAAGACGCTCGCCACCGACGCGACCGAGGCTGCGCTGCCGATCGAGAGCACCGAGTCCTGGGAGCCGATCGACAGGATCGAGTTCTCCGACCAGAGCGACCACACGGCGGCAGCCTAGCCCGGGGCCGGGCCCTGGGGGCCCGGCTCCGGGAGCCGGTCAGTGGGTGGCGAGCTGGCCGGTGAGCCGGCCGTGCATCCGCGAGCTGGAGTCGTTGAGCCCGTGGATCTCGACGCTCTTGCCCTTGCGGTCGTACTTGGTGGTGATGCTGTCCAGCGCGGCGACCGTCGAGGCGTCCCACACGTGCGAGCTGCTGAGGTCGATGACCACCCGGTCGGGGTCCTCGGCGTACTCGAACTGGGTGTAGAGGTCGTTGCTGGAGGCGAAGAACAGCTCGCCGGTGACCGTGTAGACCGCGTGCACGCTGCCGTCGACGTCCTCCACCAGCTCCCGGGAGACCTCGGCGAGGTGGGCGACCCGGCGGGCGAAGAGCGTCATCGCGACCAGGACGCCGACGACCACGCCGATGGCCAGGTTGCTGGTGGCGACCACGACGACCACGGTCGCGACCATCACGGTGGTCTCGCTGCGCGGCATCCGGCGCAGCGTGGCCGGCTGGATGCTGTGCCAGTCGAAGGTGCCGACCGAGACCATGACCATCACCGCGACCAGCGCGGCCATGGGGATCCGGCCCACGACGTCGCCGAAGCCGACGACGAGGATGAGCAGGAACAGCCCGGCGCAGAACGTCGAGATCCGCGAGCGCGCCCCGGAGGCCTTCACGTTGATCATCGTCTGGCCGATCATCGCGCAGCCGCCCATCCCGCCGAAGAAGCCGGTGATGATGTTGGCGCAGCCCTGGCCCCAGGACTCCCGGGTCTTGTGGGAGTGGGTGTCGGTGATGTCGTCGACCAGCTTGGCGGTCAGCAGCGACTCCAGCAGGCCCACCAGCGCCATCGCCAGCGCGTAGGGCCCGACGATCTTGAACGTCTCGAGCGTGAACGGCACGTGCGGGATGCCCAGCGTCGGGAGGCTGTGCGGCAGCTCGCCCTCGTCCCCCACGTTGGGCAGGTTCCAGCCGGCGAGCAGCGCCACCGCGGTGATCACCACGATCGCGACCAGCGGGGCCGGCACCGCCGTGGTCAGCCGGGGCATCAGCACGATCATCGCGACGCCGGCCACGACGACCGGGTAGACCAGCCACGGCACGTGCACGAGGTGCGGCACCTGGGCGAGGAAGATCAGGATCGCCAGCGCGTTGACGAAGCCCACCATCACCGAGCGCGGCACGAACCGCATCAGCCGGGCCACGCCGGCCAGGCCGAGCAGCACCTGGAAGACGCCGGCCAGGATCACGGTGGCGATGAAGTACTGCTGGCCGTGGTCGCGGACCATCGGCGCGATCACCAGCGCGACGGCGCCCGTGGCGGCCGAGATCATCGCCGGCCGGCCGCCGAGGAAGGCGATCGAGCAGGCCATCGTGAACGACGCGAACAGGCCGACCTCGGGGTCGACGCCGGCGATCACCGAGAACGAGATGGCCTCGGGGATCAGGGCCAGGGCCACGACCAGGCCGGCGACCAGCTCCCGGCGCAGCAGCCGGGGCGAGCGGATCACCGTGGCGACGTGGTTGCCGTTCGGGTCCTGCGAGGAGGACTGGGCAGGCTGGGACAGGGCGGGCTCGGTCAAGGAGGGTGCTCCGTGGGAGTCGGTCGGCAGGGGCAGGAGTCTGGGGCAGGAGTCTGGGGGGTGGCGGGCGTACGACGCAGCCGCGCACGATCGGGGCCGGGCGATCTCGCCCATGTCGCCGGTCGATGTCGTCGGGCGACACTGCCGGGCGACGCTGCCGGGCACCCGCCGGCCGGGGCGTGCGTGACGCACCCGGGCCGTCGGACGGCAACTCTACCCTTACGTGAGACTCAGGGACGAATCGTCGCGAGGGGTGGACGAGCGCGGCTCGGGACGGATCCTCGAACGGGATCCTCGGGCCGGACGCTCAGGCCTGGTCGACGCCGAGCTCCTCGAGCCGCAGGTCGGGGAGCTCGCGCTGGACGCTGGAGATCCGCCACTTGTCCGGGAAGAGCGCCAGCAGGGCACCGTCGCTGCGGCGCAGCACCTCGACGCCGCGCATGCCGGCGAGCGCCTCGGCCTGGTCCTCGGGGACCCGGCGCGCCAGGGAGTAGTCGAGGTGGTCGAGCCGCACCGGGGACTTGAACTCCGTCTCCATCCGGGCCGCGACCACCTCGAACTGCATCGGGCCGACCGCGGCCAGCACCGGCGCCTGGTCGCCGCGCAGCTCCGAGCGCAGCACCTGGACGACGCCCTCCTGGTCGAGCTGCTCGATGCCGCGCCGGAACTGCTTGTGCCGGCCGGTGTCGGCGGCCCGGACGCTGGCGAAGTGCTCGGGCGGGAAGCTGGCGATGGGTGGGTACTCCACCGGCGAGCCGTCGTAGATCGTGTCGCCGACCCGCAGCGCCGCGGCGTTGACCAGGCCGATGATGTCGCCGGGCTCGGCGACGTCGACCGAGGCGCGCTCGCGGCCGAAGACCGCCTGGGCGTACTTGGTCGCGAACGGGCGTCCGGTGGCGGCGTGCCGGACCACCATGCCGCGCTCGAAGGTGCCCGAGCAGACCCGCGCGTAGGCGAGCCGGTCGCGGTGTGCGGAGTCCATGCCGGCCTGCACCTTGAAGACGTAGGCGCTGAAGTCGTCGTCCGGCTGCCGGGGGCTCCCCTGCGCGTCGATCGTCGCGCCCGGCGCCGGCGCCAGCTCGAGCAGCGTGTCGAGCAGCTGGCCCACCCCGAAGTTGAGCAGCGCGGAGGCGAACAGCACCGGCGTGGTCGCGCCGGCCAGGAAGAGCTCCTGGTCGTGCTCGGCACCGTCGGCGCCGAGCAGCTCGTGCTCCTCGAGCGCGGTCTCCCACGCGTCGCCCTCCCGGGCCGCCGCGGTGTCCGGGTCCAGCCGCTGCTCGGGCGCCTTGGTGGCCCCGCCGGCGGTGCGCGTGTACTGGACGAAGTCGCCCGTCCGCCGGTCGAGGACCCCGCGGAAGTCGCCGGCGAGGCCGACCGGCCAGGTCAGCGGCGTGGGGTCGAGCCCGATCTCCTTCTGGATCTCGTCCATCAGCGCCAGCGGCTCCAGGCCGGGCCGGTCCCACTTGTTGACCACGGTGATGACCGGGATCCGCCGCTGCGCGCACACCCGGAAGAGCTTCAGCGTCTGCGGCTCGAGCCCCTTGGCGGCGTCGACCAGCATCACCGCGGAGTCGACCGCGGTGAGCACCCGGTAGGTGTCCTCGGAGAAGTCGGCGTGGCCCGGGGTGTCGACGAGGTTCACCACGTGGTCACGGAAGGCGAACTGCAGCGCCGCGGAGCTGATCGAGATGCCGCGGGCGCGCTCCATCTCCATCCAGTCCGAGACCGTGCCCCGGCGGCCGGCCTTGCCGTGCACGGCGCCGGCCTCGGCCAGCACCTCGGCGTGCAGCGCCAGCGCCTCGGTGAGCGTGGACTTGCCGGCGTCGGGGTGGCTGATGACGGCGAAGGTACGGCGGGGGCGCGTGTCGTTGCTCGGTTGCATAGGTGCGCTGAGTCTACCCTGACGTGAGGGTAGGATGAATTCGTGACGCCCTGCGCGGGCGCGCAGGGACCGGGCAGCGGTCAGTGGCGTGCGGCGCGCTTCTGCTTCGCGACCTCGCCGCGCAGCTCCTCGGCGAACCCCTCGGCCACCTCGAGCTGCCCGCGGATCGCGGCGACCCGGGCCTGGGCCGCCTCCTGGAACATCGACAGCCTCCCGAGCAGCTCCGACCGGTCCGGCCCTTCGACACCGGCGACCCCGTCGGACCCGTCGTCGGGGCGCTCGAGCGCGTCGAGGGTGCCGAGCAGCTCGCTCATCTCCTCCAGCGAGAACTCCAGCGGCTTCATCCGCTTGATCAGCATCAGCCGGGCCACGTCGCTCTCGGTGTAGAGCCGGAACCCGCCCGTCGTACGCGCCGAGGGGACGACCAGGCCCATCTCCTCGTAGTAGCGGATGGTGCGCAGGCTCAGCCCGGTGCGGTTGGCGACCTCGCCGATCTGCATGTGCTGGAGGCCCATGGGTTCCGTTCCGTCGCGGCCTTGCTGACGCCCGAGTCTAACGCCGCGTGCGAGTGCCACCCCAGCCGGCGGAGGTCACGCCAGCAGGTCGCGGGTGACCTGCTCGAGGCCGGCGACGCCGCTGAGCGCCATGGTCAGGTCGAGCTCGGCCCAGAGGTCCTCCATCACCTCGCGCACCCCCTGTGCGCCGGCGAGCGCCAGCCCGTAGACCCACGGCCGGCCGACCAGCACCGCCCGGGCGCCGAGCGCGAGCGCCTTGAACGCGTCGGCGCCGCTGCGCACCCCGCTGTCGAAGAGCACCGGCACCCGGCCGTCGACCTCCTCGACGATCCCCGGCAGCGCGTCGAGGGACCCGATCGCGCCGTCGACCTGGCGACCGCCGTGGTTGGACACCACGATCCCGTCCACGCCGTGGTCGAGGGCGAGCGCCGCGTCCCGCGGGTCCTGGATGCCCTTGAGCAGGATCGGCAGCGAGGTCCGCTCGCGCAGGTAGGCCAGGTCGGCCCAGCTGAGCGAGGAGCGGGAGAACACGTCGAGGAAGGTCTCGACCGCGGCCCGCGGCAGCGGGGAGCGCAGGTTGCCCCAGGTGCCGCCGGGCCAGTGCCGGGCCATCGAGAACAGCGCGCGCACAGCGGCCGCGGTCGGCCGGGGCGTCGGCTCCCCCGAGGGCCCGGCCGCCGCCCGCTCCGCCACGAGCCGCCGGAAGACCGGGTCGCTGGTGTACTGCGCGATGCCCTCGCCGCGCGCGAACGGCAGGTAGGCCAGGTCGAGGTCGCGGGTGCGCCAGCCGAGCACGTGGGTGTCCAGCGTGACCACGATCGCCTCGCTGCCGATCTGCTCGGCCCGGCGTACGAACGAGTCGACGAGCTCGTCGTCGCGGCTCCAGTAGAGCTGGAACCAGTGCGGCGAGTCGCCGAGGTGCCCCGCCACCTCCTCCATCGGCACCGACGCCTGGGTGGAGAGCACCATCGGCAGCCCGAGCTCGCGCGCGGCCTCGGCGACCGCGATCTCGGCGTCGCGGTGCGCCATCTCCAGCACGCCGACCGGCGCGAACAGCAGCGGCGCGGGCAGCCGGCGGCCGAACAGCTCCACCGAGGTGTCGCGCTCCTCGACGTCGACCAGCATCCGCGGCACGATCCGGTGCCGGTCGAAGGCCTCGACGTTGGCCCGGGCGGTGCGCTGCTGACCGGCGCTGCCGGCGACGTAGGACCACGCCTGCCGGCTCATCGCCCGTTCGGCCGCCCGCTCGAGCTCGGCCGGCTCGACCGGCACCGCCGGGCGGTGGCCGAAGACGCCGGCGCGGTAGATCCGCCCCTGGACCTCCCGCCCGAACGACACGGCGCTGGTGGTGGCCCGCTGGGCCCGGCTGCTCATGGGCTGGTCGGTCACGCTCGCAGTCTCCTACACGCCGAGTCGGCGCTCGTTGACACCCGGGGCACGCCGAGTCGGCGCTCGTTGACACCGTCGCGCGTCAAGCAGCGCCGACTCGGCGTACACACCTGTCAACCTGCGCCGACTCGGCGTGAGCGCGGGCGGGAGCACCACCGAGTGACGTCAGACGTACGGCGGTCGCCGGGTCCGGGGACAGGAGGGTCAGGACTGCGGCTCGGCGTACACCTGGATCACGGTCTCCCCGGGGCACTGCGGCGACTCGCGGATCGCCCAGCGCCCATCCTGGGCGCCGGTGGACCAGTCGGCCTCGGCGTCGCGCTCCTCGGTCTCCCCGTCGGTGACCTCGAATCCGGCGTCGACGGCGTCGTGGTTGAGGAAGTCGAGGATCTGCCGGAACGGGGTCGAGGAGATCGCGGTCACGATCACCCCCGTCGAGCCGCGGTCCTCGACGTCGTAGACCGTGGTCCGCGGCGGGAACCGCCAGTCGCCGGGGAAGCCGTCGGCGTACGGCGTGGCGACCGCGGTCGCGTCGGCCCGGCAGATCGTCCGGTCGGCGGCGCCCTCCACCTCGCCGCCGGCGTCCCCCTCGGCGTCCCCGTCGGCGCCCCCGTCGGCGCCCTGGTCGGCGTCGTGCTCCTGGGCCGTCGCGTGCGCCCGGTCCGACGCGGGCTCGCCGTCGGCGTTGCCGCCGCAGGCCGCCAGCGCCGGCAGGCCGAGGAGCAGCGCGGTGGCGAGCGCGGCCGCCCGCGCCCCGGCCGGCCGCCTCACCGGTCGTACCTCGGGAACAGCGTGCGGCCGCCGGTCTGCCGCGCGATCGTGGCGTAGGCGTCGTGGCCGTTCTTCTTCGGGTGGTCGACGCAGGCGCCGATGCAGCCGTCGGCGTAGCCGACCAGGACCCGCCCGTGCCTGTCGAGGGTGATGTCCATGAAGTCGAGCAGGTTCCGGTCGTTGCCGCAGGTGGTGCCGCCGGTGCACAGCGAGCCGCGCTGCACCGGGTCCTTCGGGGTGGCGTCCCGGGTCACCCAGTGCCGGCCCCCGTCGTACGTCGTGCTGATGTAGAGGTGCCACACGCCCTCGAACGTGCCGGTCGCCTGGTAGTTGCCGCCCTTGGTGGTGCCGAGGTAGGCGAACGCGGCGCGGTCGTCGGCGCCGGCGACCATCTCGGGGAAGACCGCGTTCTTGACGCCGAAGTCACCGGCGACCTGCTGGCCGTGCTTCCAGGTCTTGCCCCGGTCGTGGCTCACCGCGACACCCGGGCGGCCGTCGGCCCCGACGTACCCGAAGTAGACCGTGCCGTTGGCGCCGATCCCGACCGAGGGGTCGGAGTCGCCGACCGTGCTGGAGGGCACCGCGCGGACCGCCCAGCTCTGGCCGTCGTCGGAGGAGACCGCGACCGCGGCGTGGGAGCCGCACGACTTGTTCGGCAGGTACGCCGTGCCGTCGGGGGCGACCTTGAGGTGGCCGTGCAGGCCGCCGCACTGGGTCAGGTCGTAGGTCGGCACGCCGGGCCCGAAGGTGGTGCCGCCGTCGTGGGAGGCGGCGCAGAACGCGGTCGCGATGTCCTGGCTGCAGTAGTAGACGGCGTTCGGGTACGCCGAGGTCGGCAGCCCGCCCAGCCCGCCGGCGGCGTAGGGGCCACCGCCGATGCTCTGGTGGTCGACACCGCTGGGGATGCCGCCGCCCTCGCTGGGGTTCCAGGTCTTGCCGTCGTCGTCGGTCCAGCAGGTCGCGGAGTCGACGCCGGTCAGCTGGGACTCGAAGGTGCGGCCGGTCTGCCGGTCGGTGAACAGGATGGGATCGAGGCTCTGGGTGCTGCCCTGCGGGCAGCCGTTGCCGGCGTTGGCCGAGACGTCGGTCCACGCCGCCTTGCCGTGCTTCCACCGGACCTTGTAGGTCGACAGGTAGGCCTGGTACATCGTCGCGCCGGTCTTGAAGCTGTTGCCGATGCTCGGCTCCCCCGCGTTGTCGGCGTCGGTGAGCTCCTTCGGCGCCTTGTAGTTGCGGAACGTCGGCGCCCTGCCGGGCGCCGGGGGCGGGTTGTCCTGCTTCCTGACCAGCTTGGCCGTGGCGGAGTAGCTCTCGCCGAGCGGGGCGTAGGGCACGACGCGGACGGTGTAGTCGCCGGCCCTGGGGGCGGCCAGCACCACCTCGGGGTCGGCGCTGCTCGCGGCGGTGGCGACCGCATTGCCCTTCGCGTCGAGCAGGTAGACGTCGAAGTCGGCCGCGGAGCTCGACCAGCCGACCCGCACCTTCAGCTGGTGGTGGGCGCCGTAGTGGCGGGGGGTGTCGACGTGCAGCGTGAAGTCGTCGCACGACTGGGGGGCGGAGCAGTCGGGCTGGTCCAGCGCGTTGCCGGTGGCGTTCGGGACGGCGAACGGGCCGCCGGTCCACGTCGCCTTGTGGTGGCCGCCGGCGGCCACGGTCCCCTCGGCCGGGGTGGCCGCGTCGGCCCCGTCCAGCGCGGTCAGGCCTCCGGCCAGCAGCAGGAGCGCACCGAGGCTCCCGAGCGCCGTACGGGCGGATGAGGACAGCAGTCGCATGCTGGTGGACCCTTCGCCGTGGAGGAAGTGC
Source organism: uncultured Actinomycetota bacterium (assembly GCA_963826155.1). Classification (GTDB taxonomy): domain Bacteria; phylum Actinomycetota; class Actinomycetes; order Propionibacteriales; family Nocardioidaceae; genus Nocardioides. Next base: position 3,783,240 of record CAWGVX010000002.1, read on the forward strand.
TCCTCCGTCTGCCTGCGTCAACGACGGACTTCCCCCGGCGCTACGGCACAAACTCCGACCCGGCGCTGGTCTGGAGCAGTCGACCCGCCGAGTCGGCGCTCGTTGACGCCTTTCGGGACGGCGAGTCGACGCCAGCTGGCCGGGATGCCCGACGATGGGCCCATGCCACAGGACCTCTCCCCCGTCGCCTGGCCGGTGCGCACCGAGCGGCTCACGATCCGGCCGGCCACCCTCGACGACGCGAGCCCGACCTGGCGCATCCGGAGCCGACCTGACGTGAGCGAGTGGCTGACCAGCGATGCGGCCGACCGGATCCGCTACGTGGAGCGCTTCGCCGACCCCGGGCGGCTCGCCAAGACCCTGGTCGTCGAGCACGACGGCGCCGTCGTGGGCGACCTGATGCTCACGATCGAGGACGGGTGGGCGCAGTCGGAGGTGGCGGACCGGGCCCGCGGCGTGCAGGCCGAGCTCGGGTGGGTGGTCGACCCGGCGTACGCCGGCCTCGGGTTCGCCACCGAGGCGGCCCGCGCCCTGCTCCGGATCTGCTTCGACGACCTCGGCCTGCGCCGGGTGACCGCCGGCTGCTTCGCCGCGAACACCGCGTCGTGGCGGTTGATGGAGCGGATCGGCATGCGCCGTGAGCTGCACACCCTCCGCGAGTCCCTGCACCGTAGCGGGGAGTGGCTCGACGGCTACGGCTACGCGCTCCTCGCCGAGGAGTGGCGGGCCCGATGACGCCCGGTCGTCGGCCGACGGGGCCGACGGGGCTCTTGAGGGGCCGACGGGGTCAGGGCTCGGGGATCGGGTGCTCGGGCAGCCTCTTGAGCCGGGTCCGCCGCCGGCGGCGCGCGGGGATCATCGAGCGCATCTCCTCCAGCTTGCCGAAGCAGAGCAGCCGGTCGCCGGCCTCGACGATCTCCTTGGTGCGGGGGTTGGGGATCACGTTCGCGCCGCGGTGGAGGGTGAGCACGGTGACGTCGCGCTCGTCGAACCCGGACTCGCTGAGCTTCTTGCCGACCATCTCGGCGCCGGGGTGCACGAGGAGCTCGGCGACGCCGTAGCCGGTGGAGAGGTTGAGCCGCTGGCGCACGTCGATCTCCGGGAAGGCCACCTGGTTGGCGATGAAGTCGATGATCGCGCCGGCGATGTCGAGCTGGGTGGCGGTCTCGATGCCCTCGAGGCCGGGCGAGGAGTTGACCTCCATCACCAGCGGGCCGTCGTGGCCCTCGAGCATGTCGACGCCGGCGACCCGCAGGCCCATGATCTGGGCCGCGCGCACCGCGGTCCGCTCGTACTCCTCGTCGAGCGCGACCGGCTCGACCGACCCGCCGCGGTGCACGTTGGAGCGGAACTCGTCGCCCTGGGCGACCCGCCGCATCGCCGCCACGACCCGGTCCCCGACGACCAGGGCCCGGATGTCGCGGCCCCTGCTCTCCTTGACGAACCGCTGGATCAGCACGTTCTGCTGGGTGCTGTGCAGGGTCTCGATGATCGCCTCGGCGACCTTCCGGTCCGGGCGCGAGGATCACGCCGATGCCCTGGGTGCCCTCGAGCAGCTTGATCACCACCGGCGCCCCGCCGACCCGCTCGATGGCCGAGGTGACGTCGGCGCGGTCGCGCACGAAGGTGGTCGCCGGCATCCCGATGTTGTGGCGCGACAGGATCTGGGTGGCCCGCAGCTTGTCGCGGCTGTTGGTGATGCCGTACGCCGGGTTCGGCGTGTAGACGTCCATCTGCTCGAACTGGCGGACCACGGCCGTGCCGAAGTAGGTGATCGAGTTGCCGATCCGCGGCAGGATCGCGTCGTAGCTCGAGAGCTGCTTGCCCCGGAACTGCAGGTCGGGCTCGTCGCCGGAGAGGTCGATGGAGAAGCGCAGCGTGTTGAGCACCTTCACGGTGTGGCCGCGTTCGAGCGCGGCCGACCGGAGTCGCTGGGTGCTGTAGGCGCGAGGTGCTCGGGAGAGGATCGCCAGTTTCATGACCGTCCTGGGGCCGCCGGGGGTGACGGCCGCCCATTCAAGCACCGATCCCGGGCAGGGTGCCGCCTGGCCCGGACGCTGGTCGGCTCCTGACAGGATGTGCCCGTGTCGAAGACCCCTGAGAGCACCCTCGTCGGCTGGCGGGAGTGGGTGAGCCTCCCCGACTGCGGCGTCGGCTGGATCAAGGCCAAGATCGACACCGGCGCGCGCTCCTCGGCGATCCACGCCTTCGACATCGTCGAGCTCGAGCGCCACGGTGAGCCGTGGGTGCGCTACTCGGTGCACCCCTGGCAGGGCTCCAGCGAGGACGCCACCACCGTGGAGAGCGCGGTGCTGGACCGCCGCCTCGTGCGCAGCTCCTCGGGACACTCCGACGAGCGGTACGTCGTCCGCATGGACGTCAGCCTGGCCGGCCGCCGGGTCACCACCGAGATGACGCTCTCGCGCCGCGACCAGATGGGCTTCCGGATGCTCGTCGGCCGGGAGGCGCTGCGCCAGGGCTTCCTGGTCGACCCGCGCCGCTCCTACCTCGGCGGCCGGCCCCAGGTGTCGGTGCGCCGCCAGAACCGGGGTCGCTGATGCCGCGCGACTCCTTCGCCATCGGCCCGGTGCGGGTGCGCGCCGGTGCCGCCCGGGACCTCGAGCTCCCGATCACCCGGCTGATCAGCGGCGCCGACGTCGGCCTCCCGGTGCGCGTCCTGCACGGCAAGGAGGACGGGCCGGTCGTCTGGGTCAACGCCGCCACCCACGGGGACGAGGTCGTCGGCGTCGAGGTGATCCGACGGCTGCTCGCGACCCTGAAGCCGCGGGAGCTGCGGGGCACGCTGATCGCCGTACCCGTCCTCAACGTGCTCGGCGTGATGACCGGCGAGCGCTACCTGCCGGACCGCCGCGACCTGAACCGGTCCTTCCCCGGGTCGGCCCGCGGCTCGCTGGCCAGCCGGATCGCGCACCTGATGATGACCGAGGTGGTCGCCAAGTGCGAGGTCGGGATCGACCTGCACACCGGCTCGGACCGGCGCACCAACCTGCCGCAGGTGCGCGCCGACCTCGACGACCCCCGCACCCGCGAGCTGGCCACCGCGTTCGGCGCGCCGGTGATGCTGCACGCCCGGATCCGCGACGGCTCGCTGCGGCACGCCGCGCGGGAGCAGGGCGCGACCGTGCTGCTCTACGAGGGCGGTGAGGCCTGGCGGTTCGACGAGTGGGCGATCGCCGCGGCGGTGGACGGCGTACGCCGGGTCCTGGAGGCGCTCGGCATGGTCGACCCGGTCGAGCCGGTCGAGGAGGCGCCGCCGGCGCCGAGCCTGGAGTGCCGGGCCAGCGGCTGGGTGCGCGCCCGCCACACCGGCTTCCTGCACCTCGACGCCCAGCTCGGGCAGCAGGTCACCGACGGCGAGCGGCTGGGCAGCCTGTCCGACTCCTTCGGCCGCACGCTGCGCCTGGTCCGCGCGGACCGCACCGGACTGGTGATCGGCCGCACCGAGGCCCCGGTGGTCAACGGCGGCGACGCGGTCGTGCACCTCGCCAGCCCCGAGCCCTGAGGGTCGTCCGCACGAGCGGCACCTAGAACACCCGCTGATGCGGACGACCCGGAGGGTCAGGTGAGGTAGCGAGCCGTGGTGGCGAAGGCCTCAGCGAGCGCCTCGTCGAGGGGACGGCGCCGGTAGGTCTCGGACAGGATCTCCAGCCCCCAGGGGCCTTCCCAGCCCATGGACCGCAGGGTGTCGACGAACTCGGCCACGGGGAAGGCGCCCTGGCCGCAGAGGGCCCGGCGCAGCACGGTGTCCTCGTAGCCGTCTCCCTGCTGCCGGGCGGGTCCGTCACTGAGCTCGACCGCGCTGACGTGCTGCAGCGGGAGCCGTGCCACCTCCTCCATGGAGGTGCCGCTGCGGACCAGGTGCCACAGGTCGAGCATCAGCCCGACGTTGGCATGGTCGGCACGCCGCACCAGGTCGAGCGCGGCGGCCAGCGTGCTGATGTTGGCGAACGGCATGAACTCCAGGCTCACGACCGTCCCGGTCTCGGCGAAGGCGGTGGCGACGCGGTTGAGCTGCTCGGCGTACCGGTCCGCGTCGTACGACGACCCGTCGAGCGCCGGACCGACCTTGAGGTCGTAGGCGCCGAGCTGCTGCGCGGCGTGGAGGAGGAGACGCATGGTCGCGTCGGGCTCCGCGCGCTCCTCGTCCGGCAGCCACCAGCCGGTGAGGAACTCGAGCTCGACGTAGCGCAGCCCCTCGTCCTCGACGACCGAGCGCAGCATCCTCAGGTCTCCCCCGCCGGCCAGGAACGGGACGAGGTCGTGGTGCACCAGGCCCACGCCGGCGAAGCCGGCGCGGGCCGCGGCGCGGATCCCGCTCGTCCAGCCGGACAGGGCTGACCTCGAGGCCGGGCAGCGGCGCGGCGTCCCCGGCCGTGGTCCAGCAGGCGGCGACGACCTCCGCCACGTCAGCTCATCTCGAATCCGCCGTCGACGTTGAGCGCCTGGCCGGTGATGTTGCCGGCGAGCGGCGAGGCGAGGAACGCCACGGCGTTGCCGATGTCGGCCGGGGTCTGCGGACGGTTGAGCGGGATCCCGGCCAGGGTGTCGGCCCAGGCCTGGTCGACGGAGATGCCGCGGGCCTCGGAGATCTCGGCCAGCTCGACGTCCCACATGGCGGTGCGGACGATGCCGGGGCACACGGTGTTCGCGCGTACGCCGGTGAGGGCGAGCTCCAGGGCCAGGGACTGGGTGAAGCCGATGACGCCGAACTTGCTGGCGCAGTAGTGGGTCATGTTCGCCTTGCCGGCCCGGCCGGCGACCGAGGAGACGCTGACGATGTTCCCGGCGCCCTGCTGCTTCATCACCGGCACGACGGCGCGGGAGGTGCGGGCGACGCCGGTGAGGTTGACGTTGATCATCGCGTCCCAGGTGCGGTCGGCCATCTCGTCGAGCGGGACGCGACCGGAGATCCCGGCGTTGTTGACGAGCAGGTCGATGCGGCCGAGCTCGCCGGTGACGCGCTCGGCCAGCGCCGCCCCCGACTCGCTGCTGGTCACGTCGTGGACGACGCCGAGGGCCTTGATGCCCGCCGCCGTCAGCTCGTCGGCCTTCGCGACGGCCTTGTCCCCGTCGAGGTCGGCGATGACGACGGTGGCGCCGAAGCCGCCGAGTGTCTCGGCGATGCCGGCGCCGATGCCCTGCGCCGAGCCCGGTGACGATCGCGATCTGGCCCTCCAGCAGCGGAAGGTGGTGGAGCTTGGTGGTCATGTCAGTCCTTGTCCTTTGCGACCGTGTTCGTGAGGTGCGAGGGTCAGATGGTGGTGTAGCCGCCGTCGACCAGGAGCTGGACGCCGGTGACGAAGGAGGCGTCGCCGGAGGCGAGGAAAGCGATCGCGGAGGCGACCTCGGCGGCTTTGCCGGCCCGCCTCATCGGCGTCTGGGCGACCAGACCGTGCGGAGATGTCGCGGTCCTGGAGCCGCGTCATCGGCGTCCAGATGAAGCCCGGGTGGACGGAGTTCACGCGCATACCCTGCGCGGCGTACGTCGCTGCGGCGTTCTTGGTCATCATGGTCACCGCGCCCTTGGAGGCCTGGTAGGCCGCGACTCCGTGGGTGCCGACGATCCCCCACATGGACGAGACGTTGACGATGGCGCCGCCGCCGCGCTCGATCATGCCGGGGAGCACCGCCTTCATGCCGTGCAGCACGCTGGTCTGGTTGAGCTCGACCACACGGTGCCAGCCATCGAGGTCGATCTCGGTGATCGTCTCGTAGGCGCCGACGGTCCCGGCGTTGTTGACCAGCACGTCGACGGTGCCGGCCTGTTCGACCACGGCGCGCCAGCTGGCCGGATCGGTGACGTCGCCACGCACCGGGGTCACGCCTTCGACCTGCTCGGCGGGGTCGCGCACGTCGACCGCGAGAACGGTCCCTCCTTCGGCGGCCAGACGCCGTGCGGTCTCCAGGCCGATGCCCTGCGCGGCGCCGGTCACCACGCAGGTGTGGCCGGTGAACCTGGTCGCTGTCATCGGGACTGCCTCTCCGCGGCCACGCAGGTGCTGCGCCACCGCGCTCTCGTCGTGGTCGGCGAACCCCGCCTCGACCGCCTCGCCGAGCACTGCGAGGGACCGCTCGGACTGCGGCAGCGCGGCGCCGACCTCGCCGGCGAGCGCAAGGGCGTAGCGCAGGTCCTTGGCGGCAAGCTCGAGGCGGAACGCCACCGGCACATCGTCGGGGCGCTCGAAGGCTTCGCGGCGGTAGTGCACGAACGGCGCAGCCACCGCACTGCGTGCGAACACCTCATAGGCCATCAACCGGTCGATGCCGCTTCGCTCGGCGAGCACCAACGCCTCGCTGAGCGCGCCGTTGAGGCCATGCACCACGGTGTTCACGGCCAGCTTCATGGCCGCGCCGGCGCCGTTCGGCCCGAGGTGGAGCGGGGTGCCGATCGCAGCCAGCACGGGCCGGGCCGCGGCGTAGGTCGTGGCGTCGCCGCCGACCATCACGGTCAGCTCCGCCGCCGTGGCCGCGGCCACACTGCCCGAGACCGGAGCATCCAGGAACGTCGCTCCGGCCTCGCCGACCGCAGCGGCCAGCCGGGCAGAGGTGGCCGCGGTCACCGTGCTCATGTCGATCACGACGGCACCGGGGCGGACAGCGCTGAGGGTTCCGGACGGTCCGGTGTGCAGGTGGAGGACGACCTCGTCGTCCGACACCATCGACAGCACCAGGTCGCTCTTCGCGGCCGCCTCGGCCGGACTCTCGGCGATCTTCACGCCGTGCTCCTCGGCGAACGCGACCGCTGTCGCACGCGACCGGTTCCACACCGTCACGTCGTGGCCGGCGCGCACCAGGTTGGCCGCCATCGGGCGCCCCATCCGCCCCAGCCCGAGGAAGGCCACCGAGCTCACAGGTCCACCGCCACGTACTTGGTCTCGAGGAACTCGTGGATGCCGGCGAAGCCGCCCTCGCGGCCCAGGCCGGACTCCTTCATGCCGCCGAACGGCGCCGCCGGGTCGGAGGCGACCCCCCGGTTGACCGCGACCATGCCGGACTCCAGGCGCCGCGCGACGCGGATGCCCTCCCCCGGGTCGGAGGCGAAGACGTAGGAGATCAGCCCGTACTCGGTGTCGTTGGCCATCCGCACCGCCTGGTCGGTGCTCTCGACGGTGATGATCGGTGCGACCGGGCCGAAGATCTCCTCGCGGGTCAGCGTCTGGCCGTGGGTGACCCCGCGGACGACGTACGGCGAGAGGAACGCGCCCTCGGCGGGCGGCTCGGAGACCGCGGACGCGGTGCCCCCCTCCTCCTCGGCCCGGTGCACCAGGTCGAGGACCTTGTCGCGCTCCTTGACGCTGACCAGTGCGCCCAGGTCGTTGGCCGGGTCGAGGCCGCTGCCGATCGTGAGCGCGGCGAGGGCGTGCTGCAGGGCGTCGGTGAACTCGGTCGCCAGGGACTCGTGCACGTAGAACCGGTTGGCCGCGGTGCAGGCGGACCCGCCGTTGCGCATCTTGGCCACCATCGCGCCCTGCACGGCCTGCGCGACATCCGCGCCCTCGAGCACCAGCAGCGGGGCGTTGCCGCCCAGCTCCATCGACGAGGGGAGCGCCCGCTTCGCCGTGTGGGCGAGCAGGAGCTTCCCGACCAGCGTGGAGCCGGTGAAGGAGAGGGTCGCGGTGCGCCGGTCGGCCAGCACCGCCTCGGACAGCGGGCCGGGCTCGGAGGTCGTGATCACGTTGACCACCCCCGCCGGGGCACCGGCCCGGCGCAGGACCTCGGCCACCCACAGGGCGGTCAGCGGGGTCTCCGCCGCCGGCTTGAGCACCGCGGTGCACCCGGCAGCCAGCGCCGGGGCCAGCTTCCGGGTGGCCATCGCGGCCGGGAAGTTCCACGGCGTGATCATGTACGCCACGCCCATGGGCTGGTGGTCGACGATGATCGTCTTGTCGCCGTTCGGCGCGAGCCGGAAGTCGCCGGGGACGCGCGAGGCCTCCTCGCTGAACCAGCGGAAGAACTCGGCGGCGTACGTCGCCTCGCCCATCGCGTCGCTCCAGGCCTTGCCGTTCTCGAGGACGATCAGGCGAGCGCACTCCTCGAGCTCGGCGGACATGATCTCGTAGGCCCGGCGCAGCACCTCGGCGCGGGCCCGGGGGGCGGCCGCCGCCCACGGGCCGAAGGCGTCGTGGGCCGCGGCCACGGCCTCGAGGGCCTCACCGGTGGTGGCGTCCGCGACCTCCGCGAGCAGGTTCCCGGTGGCGGGGTCGTGGACCTCGAGCGTGCGCGGGGAGGAGACCCACTCGCCGCCGAGGAGCAGTCCGGTCGGTACGCCGTCGAGGAGTGGCTCGTGGACCTGGGTCACTGGATCACGATCCCGCCGTCGATCATCAGCAGCTGGCCGGTCATGTAGTCGCTGTCGTCGCTGGCGAGGAAGGAGGCGGTGCCGACGACGTCCTCGGGGTAGGAGTAGCGCTTCATCAGGATCATGTTCTGGGCCAGGGAGTCCATGGACTCGCCGGGCTTGTCGAACTTGCCGATGGCGACCAGGTCCTTGTCGAGCTGCTCCCACAGCTCGGTCCGCACGACGCCGGGGCCGTAGCCGTTGACGGTGATGTTGTGCTCCATCAGCGACTTGGCGCCGCCCTTGATCAGGGCCAGGACCGCGTGCTTGGAGGCGCCGTAGACGACGACGTCGTCGAAGGTCTCGCGGGACAGGATCGATCCGACGTTGATGATCTTGTAGGGGTGGTCCTGCTTGCCCTGCGCCTTCATCTGGCGGGCCGCGGCCTGCATGCAGTTCAGCGTGCCCCAGGCGTTGACGTCCATGATCCGCTGCCAGTTCTCCCGGGTGATGTCGAGGAAGAACAGCGGCTTGTTGATGCCGGCGTTGTTGAGCAGGACGTTGATGCTGCCGAACGTCTCGACCGTGTGGGCGACGGCGGCCGCAGCGTGCTCCTGGTCGGTGACGTCGAGCTCGACGTGGGTGGCCTGGCCGCCCTTGCTGCGGATCTCCTCGGCCACCTGGGCGACGCCCTCGACGTTGACGTCGCCGAGGCAGACCTTCGCCCCCTGCGCGGCGTAGTCGATGGCGACGGCGGCGCCCATGCCCTGGGCGGCACCGGTGATCAGGATGTTCTTGCCGGCAAGGCGAGTGGTGTCCACGGGGTATCTCCTCGGTTGGTGGTGTCCCGGATCAGCAGGTGATCGGCGGGTGGTCAGTAGGGGTTGGTGACGAACAGGTCCTGGGCCGGGAAGAGCGTCAGGACCACCGGACCGTCCTCGGTGATGACGATCTCCTCCTCGATGCGCGCGGCGGAGAAGCCGTCGGAGGCGGGGCAGTAGGTCTCCAGCGCGAAGACCATGCCGACCTCGAGCTCCACGGGCTCCTTCATCGAGTTCAGCCGCGAGATGATCGGACGCTCGTGCAGCCCGAGGCCGAGGCCGTGGGCGAACTGCAGGCCGAAGGCCTCCATCTCGCTGCCGAACCCGAACTCCTCGGCCCTGGGCAGCAGCGCGGCCACCTCGTCGGTCCCCACGCCGGCCTTGATGCCGGCGATGCCACGGTCCATCCACTCCCGGGCCCGGGTGTAGGCGTCGCGCTGCGCGGGGGTGGAGCTGCCCACCGCGAACGTCCGGTAGTAGCAGGTCCGGTAGCCGTTGTAGGAGTGGATGATGTCGAAGAAGGCCTGGTCCCCGGGCCGGATGATCTTGTCGGTGAAGTTGTGCGGGTGCGGGTTGCAGCGCTCGCCGGAGATGGCGTTGACCGCCTCCACCTGGTCCGAGCCCAGCGCGTAGAGGCGCTCGTTGGCCAGGGCGACGATCTGGTTCTCGCGCACGCCCGGCTTGAGGGCCTCGGCGATGTCCTGGTAGACGCCGTCGACCATCGCCGCGGCCTGGTTGAGCAGCAGCACCTCGTCGTAGGACTTGATGCAGCGCGCGTCGAGCATCGTCTGCTGGGCGTCGACGACGCGGAGCCCCTGTCGCTGCATCTCGAAGAGGAACGGCGGCTCGACGATGTCGACGCCGACGGGGAGGTCGGCCACACCGGCCTCGACGAGCAGGGACCTGATCTCGGCGACCGCCGACTCCATGAGCCCGACGGTCGGTGCCACGGCGCCACGGAACCCGAGGAAGCCGGCCCGGTAGTTCTCCTCGGGCGTCCAGCGGGAGTGCAGCTTGTGGTGCTTGACCGCGGACCCGAAGTCCCACAGCACCGGCTCCTGGCCGCGGGCGAGCAGGACGTAGCGGATCATCTTGTCCCCGAGCGCCCCCCCGATCCAGGTCTGGGAGGTGTAGCGGATGTTGTAGAAGTCGAACAGGAGGAGGGCGCCACACTCGCTCGCCTCGAGCGCCGCCTGCGCCCGCCCGAGGCGGTAGCGCCGCAGCCGGTCGAAGTCGACCCGGGACTCGTAGTCGACGCCCATGTGGCCGGGGGCCGGGATGGGGCGCCCGCCGAAGCCGAGCGCGGGAGTCTCGACTCCGGACTCCAGGTGTGTGGGGGGACTGGTGATGGTCACGTGAACTCTCCGAGCTTGGTGGGCGTGAGGGGTCGAGGACGGGGAGGGGTTGGTGCCGCCCCCGACCCCTCACGCGGTGTTTCGGTCGTGCCCCGGCGGCGGCTCAGGGCCGGCGCCGGGCACCCGTCACCAGTTGGGGGCGACCGAGGGGTCGGTCGCGTTGGCCTTGGTGACCTTGACCGAGGGCATGAACTGGTCGCCGTCGATCTTCTTGCCCGCGAGCACGTCGTTGGCCAGCGTCACGGCGTGCTGACCGTCCCAGGCGGAGGACTGGAAGACGGTGCCGTCGAGCTCACCGTCGACGACCAGCGGGTTGCCCAGCTTGGTGTTGCCGATCGAGGTGATCAGGAGCGGCTTGGGGTCCACGCCGTGGGCCTTGAGCGCGTCGATCGCCCCGGACACCATCGTGTCGTCGGCGGCGTAGATGCCTTGCACGTTGTTGGGCCCGGCGGCGGTGAGCATCTCCGAGGTGACGGTCTGGGAGTCGTCCTTGTTCCAGTTGCCGGGCTGGGAGGCCAGGATCTTCACGTTCGGGCAGTTCTTCTTGACGGTGTCGTCGAACCCGGCCTTGCGGTTGATCGCGGTCGTGTTGCCGGTCAGCCCCTCGACCTCGAGGATGTTCGTCGGCTTGCCGTCGGCGAGCTTGCACATGATCTCGGCCGAGGAGACGCCCTGTCCGTAGGTGTCCGGTCCGGAGTACCCCGCGGTGAGGTCCTTGTCGCTCTTCTTCACGTCGGAGTTGGTGATGGTCACCGGGATGCCCGCCGCCTTCGCCCGCTCGAGACAGGGTCGGACGGTGTCGGCGACGGCCGGCCACAGGATGATCAGCGCGGGCTTGGCGGCCACGGCGACCTGGCAGTCGCTCGCCTGCTTGTCGGCGTCGTACTGCGAGTTGGTGATGGTGAGGTCGATCCCGTCCTTCTTGGCCTCGGCCTTCATCGCCTTCAGGTACTGGGTGCCATAGGGCTGGTCGGTGCCCTGCGGGAGCAGGGCGTAGACCTTCTTGTCGCCGGCGGCCGAGCTGCTGCCGGAGCCACAGCCCGCGGTGAGGGCCGCCACGACGGCGAGCAGGGCCACGGCCGCGGTACGGGTGGTGCGCATGGGGGTGTTCCTTTCAGTCATCACGAGGCCACCGGGTTCGGTGGCGTGAGCTCACGGTTCGTCGACCGAGCTCGAACGCCGTGCGTGAAGGTGCGGATGGAGGAGCTGGCTGCTCTGAGGCTCGCGGGGTCCGTGATGACAGCGAGCAGCAGGATGCCGCCGATGTAGATCTGCTGGATGTCGACCTGCACGCCGGTGAGCGTGAGGGCGACTTCCAGCGTCCCGAGGGACAGGGCCCCGATCAGGGTGCCGAGGAGTGAGCCGCGTCCGCCGGTCAGCGCGACGCCGCCGATGATGGCCGCCGCGATGCTGGACAGGAGCACGGTGGAGCCGGCCGTGGGGTCGGCGGCGGTCCGCTCGAGGGTGTCGATGACCCCGGCGCCCGCCGCGATCACCCCACACATCACGAAGCCGGTCACCAGCCGTCGGTCCACCGGGATGCCGGCGTCGCGAGCCGCCTGGCGGTTGCCGCCGACCGCGAAGATCTCGCGACCCGCCCGCGCCCGGGTGAGGAAGAGGTGCAGCAGGCCGAAGACGGCGACGAAGATCAGGATCCGCGGGGTGAGGGGTCCGAGGATCGGCAGCCCGAACTTGATCGCGAAGTCGATGTTGGCGAGCGGGACCGGCTTGGAGTCCGAGATGACGACCGCGAGTCCCTTGAGCACGAACATCATGCCGAGCGTCGCGATGAACGAGTTGATGCCGACCTTGACCACGAAGAAGGCGTTCACGAGCCCCACCACCACCCCGGTGACCAGGGCGGCGGCGATCCCGAGCGCGAGGTTGGAGGTCTGGGCCATCACCACGCCCGCGAGCACCACGGTGCTGGCGACACTCAGGTCGAGCTCGCCCATCAGGATGACCACCGTCAGGCCCAGGGCGACCAGGCCCACGAGGGCGACCCGGCTGAGTGTCACCGAGTAGGCCGAGAAGACCAGCGGCTCCAGGACGAGGGAGGCGACCAGCACGACCGCCAGGAGGGCCACGCCGCGGCCCTCGGTGCGCCGCCGCAGCGCGTTGAGCAGGCGGTCGGTCCGGGTGAGGGTCGGGGCCTCACCGAAGTTGAGGCTGTGTGGGGTAGTCACTTCTTGCTCACCCTCCGGGCCAGTGCGTCGATGGAGACTGCGAGAACGATGAGTGCGCCGATGGCGACCTGCTGCCACCCGAAGCCGACGTCGGAGAGCACCAGGACGTTGGTCAGGACGCTCACGAAGATCACGCCCAGGACGGTCCGCAGGATGCTGCCCCTGCCGCCGAAGACGCTGGTGCCGCCGATGATGATCGCGGCGAGCGCCCGGAAGTCGTAGCCGTCGGACATGGAGGAGACGGCGGTGTTGGAGAACGCGGCGAGGACGAAGCCCGCCACCATCGCGGCGAAGGCGGTGATCAGGAAGGCCCCGAGCACCACGCGGGGGGTGTTCACGCCGCTGAGGCGCGTGGCCTCCTTGTTCGCGCCGAAGGCGCGGACGACGAACCCGAAGCTGGTGCGGCTCAGGACGAAGCCGAGCACGAGCGCCATCACGATGAGCACGACCGCCGCGATCGGGACGGGCCCGAACTTGATGTCCCCGACGGTCGCGATGGTCCCGTTCTTGGGGCCGAAGTAGATGCTTCCACCCGAGAGCCAGCGCAACAGGCCCAGCCCGACGTACGTCGTGGACAGGGTGACGATGACCGCGTTGGCCCTGAAGTAGCCGACCGCGACGCCGTTGACCAGCCCGTAGAGCGCTGCGACGACCAGCGCGACCAGGATGGCGAGCGGGATGCCGTGGGAGTTGCTGACCCCGATCAGGATGACGGCGCCGGTGGCGACCTGTGCCACGACCGAGAGGTCGAGGTAGTTGCCGCTGATCACGACGAAGGTCATGCCCACCGCCACGATCCCGATGGGGGCGGCGCGGTGGAAGACGTCGGCGATGTTGACCGAGGAGGCGAACCCGCCGACGAACAGCGCGGAGCCGAGGATGAGGACCGCGGTGAAGATCACGATCCCTCGCTCCGCGCTCCACATCAGGACGCGGGCACCGGTGGAGGGCCCCTCGCGCTCGGCCTGGGCGGGTGCTGCGGGCACCGCGGCCGCCGGGGAGACAGCGAGCTTGCTCATGAGGTGGTCACCATGCTTTCTCCTGCTGCGAGTGACATGACGCTTCGTTCATCGGCCTCGTCGCGCGACAGCGTGCCGGCGACCCCGCCGTCCCGGATGACGTGGATGACGTCGGAGAGGTCGAGGAGCTCGGGAAGGTCCGAGCTGATGACGAGGACCGCGGTCCCCTGGTCGGCCAGCTCGCGCACGAGCCGGTGGATCTCGGCCTTGGCGCCGACGTCGACGCCGCGGGTCGGTTCGTCGAGGACGATGACCCGGGGGCGCCGGCCCAGCCACTTGGCGATGACGACCTTCTGCTGGTTGCCGCCGCTGTAGTTGCCGGCGTCGCGCTTGACGTTCGGTGGGCGCAGGCCGACGGTGTCGGCGAGATCCTGGGCGAAGGCGTGCTGCCTGGCCGGGCTGATGACCCCTGCGGTGGCGAGCTCACGACGGTTCGGGAGGGCGATGTTGTCGCTGACCGACATGGTCAGGGCCAGGCCGTCGTGGCGTCGCTCCTCCGGGACGAACGCGACCCCGTTGCGCACGGCGGACTGGAAGCTGCCGATCCAGCGGGGCCTGCCGTCGACGGTGACGCTGACCTCGCCGCCGGTGCGCAGGTCGACACCGAGCATCGCCCGGACGAACTCGCTGCGTCCGGCGCCGACCAGGCCACCGAGCCCCACGATCTCGCCTGCCCGGACGTCGAGGTCGATGCCCTCGACCTTCGGCGCGGTGACGCCGCGCGCCGAGAGGACGACCTCGCCCGGGATTGCTCTTGCGGACGACGCCGAGGTCGCGCTTGAGCTCGCGGCCGACCATCTTGTCGACGAGGCCGTCGGGCGTGGTGTCCCCGATGTCCAGGGTGTCGATGTGGCGTCCGTCGCGAAGCACGGTGACCCGGTCGCAGATGGCGAAGATCTCCGGCAGCCGGTGCGAGATGTAGACGATCGACAGTCCTCCGTCGGCCAGGCGCCGGAGCATCTGGAGCAGGTAGTCGGTCTCGGCGGGCGTGAGGGTCGCGGTCGGCTCGTCGAGGATGAGGACGCGGGGCTTGCGGGCCACGGCCCGGGCGATCTCGATGAACTGGCGGAGCGAGACCGACAGGCGCGCGACCGGCTCGTGCAGGTCGATGTCGACACCGATCTCCCGCAGCGCCTCGCCGGCGTGCTTCTCGAGCTCCCCGGAGCGGATCATCCCGTTCCTGGTCGGGAAGGTGCCGAGCATGATGTTCTCGGCCACGGTCATCTCCGGCACCAGGCTCAGCTCCTGGTGCACCAGGGCGATGCCCGCGCCGAGCGCCGCGCGGGTGCCGCCCTCGATCGGCGTGCCGTCGATCTTGACGACACCCTCGTCCGGCGTCAGGACCCCGGCGAGGATCCGCATGGCGGTGGACTTGCCGGCGCCGTTCTCGCCCACGAGGGCGTGGATCTCGCCCGCCCGCACCGAGAGGCTGACGTTGTCGACGGCCACGGTTCCGCCGAAGCGCTTGGTGATCGAGTCGGCTTCGATGACCACCGGCGCGACGGTCGCGGTTCGCGCTCCAGGCACGAGGCGCTCCCTTCCAGATCGGGAAAAGTCGGTGTGATCGGGACCACATGTGGTCGACGTCACGATCAGCGACTGTACTCCCGCACAGCACACTTGGGAACCCCCGAAACCGAAAAGTGTTCTGCCAGAGAGAACACCGTGACTTCGAGCGGGGCGAGGCGGCGGCTAGGCGCGGCGGCGCGCCGAGGGCGCCGTCGCGGCCGGCCGCGACGGCGCGCTGGTCGCTCCGGCTCCGCACGCCGGGGCGCAGGGCCGGGGTCGGGGTCGGGCGCAGCCGCCCGGGGACGGCGTGCGGACGATCGGGCGACGGGGGCGTGCCTCGCGCCGGCCGACCGATGTGGGACCCGACCCCTGCCGAGGGCCTAGGTGCCGCTGATCCGCTCACCGTGCGCATGGGGGTGCGAGGGGCCGCCGTCGTGCCCGTTGCGGGAGTGCGGGGTGTCCCAGATGAACCAGATCGCCCGGACCTCCTCGAAGGTCTCGTTCCAGAACCGGTGCGGGATCATCGAGTCGAAGGCGATCGAGTCACCGGCGTGCAGCACGGACTTCTCGAAGCCGACCTGGACGGTCAGCGAGCCGGCGACGACGACGCCGTACTCGCGGCTGGAGTGCTGGGCGAACGACAGGGTGCGGTGATCGGCCTGCTCCGCGGGCGGGTAGACGACCTCGATGAACTCGGCGCCCGCCTCGGGCCGGGGCGTCAGCCGCTCCCACCGGGTGCCGCCGGCAAGCGGGATGGCCGGGCGCAGCCCGGCGCGCAGGACGATGCCGGAGCTCTCGAGGGGGTCGACCTCCTCGGGTGTGCCGGGTCCGTCGCCGAGGGCGGGGGCGGGCCCCACCGCGGGCGTGTCGTCGAAGAGGCTGTCCATCGACACGCCGATCTCGTTGACGACGCTGTAGAGGGCCTTGACGCTGAACTGGGCCAGCCCACGCTCGACCTGGGAGACGTGGCTGGGCGAGACCTCGATGCGCCTGGCCAGCTCGCGGACGCTCATCCCTGCGGACTCACGGGCCGTCCGGATGCGGTCGCCGATGGCGACCCACTCGGACCCGGATGGCTCGTTGACCGTCACTCGACAACCTCAGTGTTCGCATGCAATGAACGATTCAGAGAACACTCTAGGCCTGCGCCGCCCAGAAGTGAACATCTCGGCACGTCTCGCGTGGCGGCGTCGGTCGGCGCCTTCAGCCATGGGCGTGCAGCGGCTTGCCGGCCAGCGCGAGTGCGGCCTCGCCGAGGGCCTCGTTCTGCGTGGGGTGGGCGTGCACGAAGCGGGCGACGTCGTCCGGCATGGCCTCCCAGTTGACCCACAGCGCGGCCTCGCCGACCTGCTCGCCCATGCGGGCGCCGATCATGTGCACCCCGAGGACCGGGCCGTCCACCTCCCGGACGACCTTCACGAACCCGGCCGTGCCGAGGATCTGGCTCCTGCCGTTCCCGGCGAGGTTGTACTCGTAGGTCGCGACGTCGCCGTGCCGGTCGCGGGCCTGCGGCTCGGTGAGTCCGACGGAGGCGATCTCGGGCTCGCAGTAGGTGACCCGCGCGATGCCCGCGTCCTCGACCACGGGCGGCTCCAGGCCGGCGATCTCCTCGGCGACGAAGAGCCCGTGGGCGAAGCCGCGGTGGGCCAGCTGCAGGCCGGGCACCAGGTCACCGACGGCGAAGACGCCGGGCACGGTGGTGCGGAGCCGTTCGTCGGTGACGACCCAGCCCCGGTCGAGCTCGATGCCCTGCTCCTCGTAGCCCAGGCCCGCGGAGGCCGGTCCGCGGCCGACCGCGACGAGCACCAGGTCGGCGTCGATGGTGTCGCCCCCGTCGAGGGTCAGCAGCACGCCGTCGGGCGTCTCCTCGGCCTTCTCCAGGCGGGTGCCGGTGCGGAACCCGATGCCGCGCTTGCGGAAGGCCCTCCCGAGCTGCCTGCCCAACGCCGGGTCCTCGAGCGGGACGAGGCTGGGCAGCGCCTCGAGCACGGTGACCTCGGCCCCGAAGGAGTGCCAGATCGAGGCGAACTCAACCCCGATCACGCTGCCCCCGACGATGACCACCCGCTGCGGCACCTCGGTGAGCCGGAGCGCCTCGTCGCTCGTGACGACGCGCGGACCGAGCTCGAGGCCGGGGAGGGTGCGCGGTTGGGAGCCGGTCGCCAGGACCAGGGAGCCGCCGGTGTAGTCCTGGTCGCCGACCCGCACCGTGCGGGGGCCGACGAGCCGCCCCTCGCCGGCGACCAGCGTGACCCCCGCCGCCGCCACCAGGCCCTGCAGCCCCTGGTACAGCCGGCTGACGACGCCGTCCTGGTAGGCCTGCACCCCGGCCATGTCGACGCCCTCGAAGGTCGAGCGGATGCCGCAGGATGCCCCCTGGCGTGCGGCCTCGGCCAGCTCGGCCGCGTGGAGCAGCGCCTTGGTCGGCACGCAGCCCTGGTGGAGACAGGTCCCACCGAGCCGGTCGCGTTCGACCAGCGCGACCTTCAGGCCGAGCTGAGCCGCGCGGAGGGCCGTGGCGTAGCCGCCGCTGCCGCCGCCGAGGATGACGACGTCGAGATCGTGGTTCATGGTGTGGCCCCTCTCCGGGCGAGACGTCAGACGAGCAGTCGGAGCGGCTGGTGGAGGGCGTCGACCAGGGCCGTCATCCACCGGGCGGCGAGCGCCCCGTCGATGGCGCGGTGGTCGACGGAGAGCACCAGCTCGACCGCGGTGCGGACCTTCACCTCGTTCCCGACCGCGACCGGGGTGGGGCGAGCGGCGCTGACGGCCAGGATCGCCGACTGTGGCGGGTTGATGATCGCGGCGAACTCGTCGACACCGAACATGCCGAGGTTGGAGATGGTGATCGAGCCGCCCTCGAGGTCGGACTGCTGCAGCCTGCCCGCGTCGGCCCGGGCGGCGAGCTCCTTGACCTGCCGGGAGATCGCCGACAGCGAGCTGGCCTCCACCCCGCGCAGGACCGGTGTGACCAGGCCGCGCTCGGAGGCGATCGCCACGGAGACGTCGACGTGGTCGAACCGGCGCATCGCCTCCTCGGTCCAGATCACGTTGGCCTCCGGCACCTGGACGTGCGCGAGGGCGATGGCGCGGATCAGGAAGTCGTTGACCGAGATCCTGGTCGGCGAGGTCTCGTTGACCTGGCCGCGCAGGGAGAGCAGGTCGTCGAGCACGGCGGTGCGTCGCAGGTAGAAGTGCGGGACCTGCTGCTTGCTCTCGGTCAGCCGGCGGGCCACGGCCCGGCGCAGGCGCGAGTGCGGGATCTCGGTCCACCCCGCCGTCGGGTTCGCCACCGACCCGGCCGTGGCGGCCGGGGCCGGTGCCCCTGTCGGCGCCGCCGGCGCCTCCGTTGCCGCACGGGGCGACGAGGCACCCTCGGCGGCGCGGTGGGCCGCGGCCGCGATGATCGGCTCGACGTCCCGGCGCCGGATGCGACCGTTCGGGCCGGTCCCCTCGATGCCGTCGACCGGGAGACCCGCGTCCTTGAGCAGCTTGCGTGCGATCGGACTGACGAAGACCCGGCCGCCGGTCGGCGGCGCACTGGGAACACCACCGGTGCTGGGCGCGTCCGGCTGCTGCTGGGGGGCGGGGTCCTGACCGGGCGCAGCCGATTCCGCCTCCGCGTCCGGCACCTCACGGCGCGGGGTGGCCTGCTTCCCGCCGGTGCCGACGTCCACGCCCAGGCCCGCGAGCAACGCGTCGATGTCGGCGCCGGCCTCGTCCTCCGAGCCGAGCAGGGCCATCGGCAGGCCCACCTCCGCGGCCTGGCCGGCCTCGACGAGCGCGCGCAGCAGCGTGGCGTCGGCCTCGGCCTCGATCTCGACGACGGCCTTCTCGGTCTCGATGACCGCGATCGGGTCTCCGGCCTTGAAGGCCTCCCCGGGTCGGACCAGCCACTCGGAGACGACCACCTCGGTGGCGCCGGCCGCGACCTCGGGGACAGGGAAGAGCTCAGCCATGACGGGTCCTCTCGTCACTCGGCGGCGATCGCGCGCAGGGCGGCGACCACCTCGTCGGTCTTGGCGATGGCAGCCCGCTCGAGCACCTTGCTGATGCTCGGCGAGGCCTCGGCCCCGGTGACACGCTCGATCGGGGCATCGAGATGGTCGAAGAGGCGGCGCTGGATCTCGTCGGCCAACCACCCGCCGTACGAGGTGCCGACGGCGCCCTGCTCGACGATGAGCACGCGGTTGGTCTTCCGCACGCTGGCCTCGATGGTCTCCCAGTCCAGGGAGGCACGGTCCAGCCAGCGCAGGTCGATCAGGTCCGCGGAGAGGTCGGTGACCCGGTCGAGGGCCTCGAGGCAGTGCCCCACCATGCTGAGGTAGCTGATGACCGTGAGGTCCCCGCCGGTGCGTCGGACGGCGGCCCTGCCGACGGGCAGGTGGTAGTCGAGGTCGTCGACGGGGCCGACGCCGCTGCTGGTGTAGAGGTCGACGTGCTCGAGCACGACCACCGGGTCGTCGCAGGTGAGCGCGGTGTTCATCAGGCCCACGTAGTCGAAGGGCGTGGACGGGGCGACCACCCGCAGCCCGGGCGCCGTCGTGAGGATCCCGGCAGGGTCCATGGAGTGCTGGGAGCCGTAGCCGGTGCCGGCGGCGAGCTTGCTGCGGAGCACGAACGGGACCGCGCTGTGGCCGCCGAACATGTGGCGGGCCTTGGCGACCTGGTTGAACAGCTGGTCGGCGGCCACCCACATGAAGTCGGCGTACATGAACTCCACGACCGGTCGGAACCGGCCGTCGAGGGCCATGCCCCCACCGAGGCCGGCGAAGGCGTTCTCGCTGATCGGGGTGCCCAGCACGCGGTCCGGGGCCACCTCGAGCGCCTTGCGCGTGGCGCCGTTGGTGCCGCCCTTGAGGCCGTCGACGTCCTCGCCCATCACCACGATCCGCTCGTCGGCCGCCATCCGGTGCCCCATGACGTCGCTGACGCAGTCGATGAACTTCCGCTCCCCCAGCTCACCGGAGAAGGAGTCCTCCTCCTCGTAGCGGACCCCCTCGAGCTCGGAGAGGTCACCGCGGATGCCGACGTCGACGAAGCCGGTGTCGGGCCACAGGGAGCCGATGATGCGGCGCTGGCCGGGCTTGCCGTCCGGCTCGGGCTCGAGGAGGCCGTCGCCGATCTCCTTCATGACCGAGTCCACGCGGGCCTTGGCCTCGTCGACCTGCTCCTGGCTGACGAGGTCGCGGGCCACGACCTCCCGGGTGAGCTGGGCGATCGGGTCGCGCTCGCGCCAGGCCTTCTCCTCGACCCTGTCGCGGTAGCCGAAGGCGGAGCCGGGGTAGGGGCCGTTCTGGTGGAAGTAGCGGTAGAGGTCGGCCTCGACGATGGTCGGGCCACCTCCGGCGCGCATGTGGTCCACCGCCTCGGACATCGCCGCGTGGACCGCCAGCGCGTCCATGCCGTCGACCCGCCAGCTGGGGATGCCGAAGCCGAGGCCCCGGGCCGAGAGTCGGGGCTCGGCGGTCGACTTCGAGACGGCGGTGGAGACGGCGTACTGGTTGTTCTCGATGAAGAAGCAGATCGGCAGCTTCCAGGCTGCCGCGAGGTTGAAGGTCTCCAGGACCGAGCCGATGTTGACGGCGCCGTCACCGAAGTACGTGACCGAGACCGCGTCGGTGCCGGCGTGCCGCATGTTCCACGCGAAGCCGGCGGCCTGGGGGACGCCGCCGCCGACGATGGCGTTGGTGCCCATCGCGCCGGCCTCCTGCCACTGCAGGTGCATCGAGCCGCCCCGGCCGCGGCAGTAGCCCTCGGCGAGGCCGCAGATCTCGGCCAGGGTCTTGTGCAGCACCTCGCGAACCGCGCCGCCGAGCGTGGGGAGCTCGCCCGGGGTCGCCTCGAGCACGTGACCGAAGGCCTTGGCGAGGAACTGGTGGTGCCCGCGGTGGGATCCGGTGACGAAGTCGTCGGAGCGCAGCGGCAGGACCGAGCCGACCGCGCCCCCCTCCTGGCCGACGCTGGAGTGGGCGGGGCCGTGGATCAGGCCCTGGCCGGCCAGCTCGAGGACGTACTCCTCGAACGACCGGATCCACTGGGCGCGCCCGAGCAGCTGCAGCAGCACGTCCGGGTCGGCCGCGGTCCAGTCCTTCTGCTCCGTGGTCAGCTCGACCCAGGGAGCCGCCGCATCGAGGGCGTGACGCTTCGACATGATTCCTCCAGTGCGACTCGCAATGCATCCATTGATGTCACTCGAGTCTGTGACGACCGTCGCTTTTACGCGTGAATACTCGTAGAGTAGACACCTCAATGGATCCATTGCAAGCAAGGAGTGAGATGCACACCACGCGCATCCCCGGCGTCCGGCAGGTCGACCACCTCGGGATCACCGTCCCGGACCTGGCCGAGGCACACGTGTTCTTCACCGAGGTCCTCGGGGCCGAGTACATGTACCGACTCGGCCCGTACCAGCACGACGACGACTGGATGAGCAGGCAGCTGGGCGTCGACGACCGGGCCGTGATGGAGCGGCTGCACTTCTACCGGCTCGGCGGCCAGGCGATCTTCGAGGTGTTCCAGTACGCCGCCCCGGACCGGGACCCGAACCCGCCGCGCAACAGCGACGTCGGCGGCCACCACGTGGCGATCTACGTCGAGGACCTCGACGCCGCGGTCGCGGCGCTGCACGCCAACGGGCTGACCGTGCTGGGCGAGCCGGTGGTCAGCTCGGGCGCCAGCGAGGGGCAGCGCTGGATCTACTTCCTGAGTCCGTGGGGGATGCAGTTCGAGCTAGTGTCCTACCCCGGCGGCAAGGCCTTCGACCACCGCCCCGAGGACTTCGCCTAGGCCGCACCCGCCCACGAGCCAGACAGAGGACGCATGGCCACCACCCCTTCCGGAAACCCCGTCGCCAGCCAGCGGGTCGCCGAGGTCATCGCTGCCCGGATCCTCAGCGGCGAGCTCGCGCCGGGGACCCGCATCAAGCAGGAGGAGCTGGCCGCCGAGCTGGACGCGAGCCGGGTCCCGGTGCGCGAGGCGCTGCGGATCCTCGAGTCGCGCGGGCTCGTGGTCCTGCGCGCCAACAGTGGCGCCTGGGTCGCGGAGATGACCCCCGGCGACCTCGCCCTGAGCTATCAGATCCGTGAGCGCGTGGAGCCTCTCCTGCTGGCGAACTCGATGCCTCGGCTGACCGACGACGACGTCGCGAGGCTCATCGAGATCCAGGACGCCATCGAGGCCACCGACGACGTCGAGGAGTTCCTCGTGCTCGACCGGCAGCTGCACTGGACGACCTACCGGGGCCACGAGACGGCGATCCTGGCCACCATGGTGGAGCGTCTGTGGGACACCACCCAGCACTACCGGCGCGAGTTCATCCGCATCTCCGGGGGTCCACGGTCCTGGGTGACGAACTCCGAGCACCGGCTCCTCATCGAGGCGATCGAGCGGCGGGACGAGTCCGCGGCCCAGGACGTGCTGGCGTTGCACATCCGGCGTACCAGGGTCGAGCTCGGCACCCACCCCGAGGCCTTCACCGGCGGCGACGCTGTGGGGGTCGTCCGCCCGAGCGGCACCTAGAGCACCCGCTCATGCGGACGACCCGGCGGGTCAGCGCAGGAACGTGAAGAGCTGGTGCTCCCGCTCGAGCGGCAGGGGCCGGCCGCGGAACCGGTGCACGCCCACCGCCCAGGAGCCCTCGCCCGGGGAGACGAACTCCTGCTCCTCGCAGTCGTGCTCGGCGAACCAGCGGCGGATCGTCGGCGTCAGGTCGGCGCCGCCCCGGTGCCGGGTCCACACCACCAGCGCGCCCGGCGCGCACAGCTGCGGCAGCGCCCGGATCGTGCGGTGCACGTCGACGTCGCTGATGTTGCCGAACACCCCGCACAGCAGCACCAGGTCCGCCGGCACCGCGCCCGCATAGCCACGGGTGCTGCCGGCGTCGGCGCAGCGCACCTCGACCCCCGGCAGCCCGAGCCGGCGCGCCTGGGCGGCGGCCGTCCGGGCCAGCGCCGGGTCGGCCTCCAGCAGTACGCCGGCGACCCGGCCCGCGTCGGGCCGGCCCTCGAGCACCCCGAGCAGGTCGCGGCCGTCACCGGCGCACGCGCTCGTGACGCGCACCGGGCTGGGCGCGGTCCGGTCCAGCCAGCGGCCGATGACCCCCTGGACCGCCCCCAGCCGCGCCGACAGCGCCGACCCGGGGTCGTCGTACCCGGCGTGCCAGGTGCCCCAGTCGGTGAGCTCACGCTCCGCGGTCAGGTCCATCGGTCGCTCCCTCCTCATCGGTGCGCCGCCGCTCAGTGCGCCATGTCGACGAAGCGCGAGTAGTGGCCCTGGAAGGCCACGGTGATGTCGCGGGTCGGACCGTTACGGTGCTTGGCGACGATCAGGTCGGCCTCGCCGGGGCGGGTCGACTCCTTTTCATAAACATCATCGCGATGCAGGAGAACAACCATATCCGCATCTTGTTCTATGCTGTTATGTAGAGGGATTCCGTTTGCTACGAAATTGTGCAGTCCCAAGACCGTCGCATCATAGACGGGGAATTCACCGACTGGATCGATCGCAGCAATGCTGTCCCAGTAGACGTCATTCGTCGCCATCAGAGCGAGATCGTTGTCGCCAAGAACAGAGGCCAGGTGGAAGAGCCGCTGACGGCTAGGCGCTCGTCGTTCCATGACGTCAACACCTATGCCGGACTCGTTCTTGATGGTGTCCGCGGCCAATGAGCTGTCCTGCATCGCCGATCGGACGTCGTCCCACACCTCAATCGGCACGGTGTCTCGTCCCGGCCGAGATGCCACGCCCCGAAGAAATTCCTCGAGCTTCTCGGCACCTAGCCCGCGATCTCCGTGAACGCCGACGTCTTCCAGAAATCGCAACTGATTCGCCGCGCCTGATACGTGGACCTGGTAGCCGACCCGATAAGAGCCCTTGCGCACCTCATGAGTCCGGGTGAAAACATTAAAGCGCAGGAGGAGTCGGGCGATATCGTCCGCCAGGCGATGGCTTGTCGTGGCGTAGTAGACGGTTCCCTTGTTGCTCGACTGATGGACGCATCCATCAGTCGACCAGATATGACGGAGAAAGAGCGCCACCTGATCCTTGGGCAGGCTGAAGACCCAGTCCGGCACGAACTTCTCGTGGCTGCGGAGCCCGAATAATCCGTCTTCGTCCAACCATGCGGCGATGGGATTCCGCTTGCCGTGCGTGAGATGGAAGGGCGCCGGCAAACGCAGGGTGGTGACGCGAGCCGTCTCGTATTCGTCTCGGACTGGGGTGATGCCGAAGCGGCGCCTCGCTGCCTCGGCAACCGACGCCAGATTGGCCTCATCCGTGCTCGCGTACCGGATAGGTTGCCGTCGCACGACGGAGCCATCACCGAGCAGGTGCGCGAGGAGCACGATCTCATCGCGGTCGCGAGAGACGATCCCCAGCGGCGGCGGGACATGCCGGATGCTGCCAACGCGCGCGCCAACTGTCAGCTCGGCGAGAGGCATCCAGCCGTTGTACGTCAGGAACGGGTGATTTCCGGTCGCGCGGACCTTCCGCCCCGACCCCAGAGTCACCTCGAAGACCGGCTTGGTCCCGCTCGGGAACGCGTGGGTGAGCGTGCGCGGCACCAGCTTGAGCCGCTCGTCGAGCGACCAGACCGGGATGTCGCGGACGTCGCCCTCCATCAGCTCGCCCAGCGTGATCTCGGCGTTGGTGTCGGCCCGCATCAGCCGGGTGTCGGCGGTCAGGCAGCCCGACTCACGGAGGTCGCTCATCATCGGCCGCTTGTCGCCGCGCTGCTCCGGGCCACGGTTCAGCTGGGAGAGCGCGATGATCGGGATCTCGAGCTCCTTGGCCAGCAGCTTGATCTGGCGGGAGAACTCCGAGACCTCGAGCTGGCGGGACTCGACCTTCTTGCCCGAGCTCATCAGCTGCAGGTAGTCGATCACCATCAGCTTCAGGTCGTGGCGCTGCTTGAGCCGGCGCGCCTTGGCCCGGATCTCCATCATCGTCATGTTCGGGCTGTCGTCGATGAACATCGGCGCCGAGGACACCTCGCCCATCTTCCGCGCGAGCTTGGCCCAGTCGTCGTCGTTCATGTTGCCGTTGCGGATGTGGTTCAGCGGCACCTTGGCCTCCGCCGACAACAGGCGCATGGTGATCTCCGAGCGCGTCATCTCCAGGCTGAAGAACACGCTCGTCAGGTTGTTGTGGATCGACGCGGCCCGGCAGAAGTCGAGGGCCAGCGTCGAGTTGTGGGTCGGGATCATGGATCGCCCCGCGAGGTAGAGGTGTTCCTCGTTGTCCACCTGCACACAGCGCACGGGGACGCTTGATGTCGTCAGCACCGATTCGACCACCAGGCCGCAGGTACATCGGGATCTCGTCGGTCTCGCAGGTGATTCGGTTGCCGGCCGAGTGCCCGTCGCCCAGCCAAGCGCCGAGGGCGTACGGCGGGATCCAGAGCGGCCTGCGCGCCCCCTCCAGCGGCTTGGCGTTGACGACGGCGTGGTTGGCGCGACAGTCCGCGCCCACGGAGAGGGTGTCCGCGATCTCCTCGGTGGTGACCACCGACGGGAAGGCGCTGGTTCCTCGTCCGGTTATACTGCCGGTCAGCATCCCACTTCGATTGCGCGCGGCGCGCGACTCCGTGAGCCACTGGTGCTGCCCGTCCGCCACGATGACCGATCCATCGGAGAACTCGACCTCGTAACAGGGGCGGTCATGCAGGACCTCGGTGGCAGCCACCACCCGAGTGGGCCGGCCGTCGGCGGCGTACAACAGGTCCCCGACCTCGACCTCGCCCATGGTCGTCCAGCCCGAAGGCGTCGGCAGCGGGGTGTCGAGCGCCAGCGCCTTCCCCATCGCGGGTCGCGCCGCGACGATGATCATCTGGCCCGAGTGCAGGCCGTTGGTGAGGTCGTCGAGGTCGGCGAAGCCGGTGGGCACGCCGTACAGGCCCGCCTCGCGGTTGGAGATCGCCTCGATCTCGTCGAGGACGCCGTCCATGATGTCGGAGAGCGGGACGTAGTCCTCGCCCGAGCGCTTGTCGGCGATCTTGTAGACCTCGGCCTGCGCCTGGTCCACCACGTCGTCGATCTGGCCCTCGCCGGCGTAGCCGATCTGCACGATCTTGGTGCCCGCGTCGACCAGCCGGCGCAGGATCGCCTTCTCCCGGACGATCTCGGCGTAGTAGCCGGCGTTCGCGGCGATCGGGACGTTCGCCGAGAGCGTGTGGAGGTACGGCGCGCCCCCGATGCGCTGCAGCTCGCCGCGGCGCTGGAGCTCGGCGGCGACGGTGACCATGTCGACCGGCTCGCCGCGGCCGTAGAGGTCGATGATCGCGTCGTGGATCGTCTCGTGGGAGGGCCGGTAGAAGTCGGCGCCGCGCAGCGCCTCCGACACGTCGGCGATCGCGTCCTTGGACAGCAGCATCGACCCGAGCACGGACTGCTCCGCGGCCATGTCCTGCGGCGGGGTGCGGTCGCCGGGCCGGGTGGGTCGCTCGCCGGGCGCGTACGGCGCCGGGCCGTCGCCCCACTCCTCCAGCGGCTCGACCATGCCCGCGGACCAGTCCTGGTCCCCGGGCCCGTGGCCGGGCGAGTCCTGCTCCGCGATGCTCACTCCTGCGCCTTCCTGACCGTCCCACCCCGTCCGCCCGGGCCCGCGACCCGGACGGGGCGAGGCTAGGAGCGGCCGCCGACAACCGGGGACTGGTCCACCGACGACCGCTGGACCGTACGTCGGCGGACGCCCACGACGAAAGCCCGTTGTCCACAGGCCCTGGGGATAACCCCGGGTTGCCCGTGGACGACACGCGGGAAGTTGTGCACCCCTTGGGGATCAACCTGTGGACAAACGGCGGACTCGTGGCTGTTTCGGGGCTCTGACCTGCGACAACGCGGTTCCACACATGTGCACGAGAAATACCTTGGTGCCGCCCGACACGTCCTCCCACCCCTCGGACCGACCCTCGGGAGCTATGTCGACAAAAGGACCTTGGGCCCGAAATCCACAGGTTGGGGGTGATTACCCACAGGCGGTCCGACTAGTCATTGTCGTGGACATTCGTGCGGACTGGTCCTTACCGTGACTAGGCTCGGGCGGGTGCGGAGCGCCTCGGACCGGGAGATCGTGCGGCTGGCCGTCCCCGCGTTCCTGGCGCTGGTGGCCGAGCCGCTGTTCCTCATGGCCGACGCCGCGATCGTCGGGCACCTCGGCACCGCACCGCTGGCCGGGCTCGGCCTCGCCGGAGTGGTGCTGCAGACCGCGGTCGGGCTGTGCGTCTTCCTCGCCTACGGCACCACCTCCTCGGTGGCCCGCCAGCTCGGCGCGGGCGACCGGCGCGGCGCGCTGGCCCAGGGCATCGACGGCCTGTGGCTGGCGGTCCTCATCGGGCTGCTCACCACGGTCGCCGGCGTCGCCCTCGCCGGGCCGCTGGTGGGGCTGTTCGGCACCAGCGCCACGGTCGCCGGCCCGGCCACGACGTACCTGCGGCTGGCCTTCCTCGGCACCACCCCGCTGCTGGTCATGCTCGCCGCGACGGGGGTGCTGCGCGGCCTGCAGGACACCCGGACCCCGCTGATCGTGGCCGTCGGCGCGAACGTCCTCAACGTGGCGCTCAACCTGCTGCTCGTCTACGGGCTCGGCCCGGTCGGCGGCCTCGGCATCGCCGGGTCGGCGCTCGGCTCGGTCCTGGCCCAGCTCGTCAGCGCCGCCGCGCTGACCGCGGTCGTGGTGCGCGCCGCCCGCCGGCACGGCGCGCCACTGCGCCCGGACCGGGCGGGCATCCGGGCCGCCGCGCACGCCGGCGCCGCGCTGGTGGTGCGCACCCTCACGCTGCGGGCCGCGCTGCTGGTCACGACGTACGCCGTGACCGTCGGCGCCACCTCCGCCCGCGGCCAGGAGGTCGACCTGGCCACCCACCAGCTCGCCTCCACGCTCTGGAGCTTCCTCGCCTTCGCCCTCGACGCGCTGGCCATCGCCGCCCAGGCCATCACCGGACGCGCGCTGGGGGCCGGCGACGTCGACGGCACCCGCGCCCTGACCCGGCGGATGGTCACCTGGGGCGCGGCCTGCGGCGTCGTGACCGGACTGCTGCTCGCGGTCGCCAGCCCGCTGCTGGGCCCGCTGTTCACCGGCGACGGGGCGGTGCACCGGGCGCTGGTGCCGGTGCTGCTCGTCGCCGCGCTGGCCCAACCCGTCGCCGGCGTCGTGTTCGTGCTCGACGGCGTCCTCATCGGCGCCGGCGACGGCTCCTACCTGGCCCGCGGCGGGCTGGTCACGCTGGCCGTCTACGCGCCCGTCGTGCTCCTGGTCGCCGCCGGGTCACTCGGACTGGTCGCGATCTGGGCCTGCTTCGCCGGGCTGTTCATGGGCGCCCGGCTCGTCGTGCTGGTCCGCCGCGCCCGCGGCGACGCCTGGCTGGTCACCGGCACCCGCCCCGTGCGCCGGGCCGCGCCCGACCCGTCGTAGGTTCGCCGCATGAAGCCGCTGCAGTCGATCGCGATGGGGCTGGTCATCATCGCGCTGGCGGCGAGGGTGCACGGGTACGACGTGCTCCCCGACCCGGTCGGCTGGCTGCTGGTGCTGCTCGGCGCCCGCCGCCTGCCCCGCGACCTGGCCTGGGGCGGCACCGTCCGGGGGCTGGCCGCCCTGGCAGCGGTGCTCAGCGTGCTGCTGTGGTTCCCCGGCGTGGTGAACGCGCTCGAGGACACCGACGAGTCGCTGCTGTGGGCGGCCACCCTGCCCCAGCTGGCGTTCGTCGCCACCCTCACCACGGGCCTGGCCCGCGCGGCCACGGAGCACGAGGACCGGACGGCGGCCAGCTGGCTGCGCACCGCCTCGACGCTGACCGTCGTCGCCGCGCTGGTGCCGATCGCCGTCTACGGCGCCGGGCAGCGGGCGCTGCTGGTGCCCACCCTGGTGCTGGCGACGTTCGTGCTCGTGCTGGTGATCTGGCTGCTCTTCAGCTACGCGTCGCGGCCGTGGGCCGGGAACGCCCCCGCAGATGCGACAGGGGCCGCCCCTCCCGGAGGAGGAACGGCCCCTGCTGCGTGAGGCGTGTCTGCGCCGGTCGTCTCAGGCCGGGACGACGTTGATTGCCACCGAGGCCGAGACCTCGTCGTGCAGCTTGACCGCCACCTGGTGGGCGCCGAGCGACTTGATCGGGTTGGTGACCACGATCGTGCGCTTGTCGACCTGCTCACCGGAGGCCTCGGTCAGCGCGCCGGCGATCTCGGCGACGGTGACGGCGCCGAAGAGGCGGCCGCCCGCACCGGACCGGACCTGGACGTTGACCGTCTGGGCCTCGAGCTTGGTCTTGATCTGCTCGGCGTGGTCGTGGTCGCGCACCGCACGCGCGTTGCGCGCCGACTTGATCGACTCGACGGTCTTCGCCGCGCCCCGGGTCCAGCGGATGCCGAGGCCACGCGGGACGAGGTAGTTGCGGGCGTACCCGTCCTTGACCTCGACCACGTCGCCGGGGGCACCGAGGCCGGTGACCTCCTGGGTCAGGATGAGCTTCATCATCTCCTGGCTCCTCTCAGCGACCGGTGGACGTGTAGGGCAGCAGGGCGAGCTCGCGGGAGTTCTTGACCGCGATCGCCACGTCCCGCTGGTGCTGGACGCAGTTGCCGGTCACCCGACGCGCGCGGATCTTGCCGCGGTCGGAGATGAACTTGCGGAGCAGCGCGGTGTCCTTGTAGTCGACACCGGTCGCCTTCTCCTTGCAGAACTGGCAAACCTTCTTCTTGGGCTTGCGAATCACTGCCTTGGCCATTGTGGTGCTTCCTTTCTAGAAGCCCGGCTGAAGCCGGAATGGTTGAGGGTGTTCGTTGGATGCGGTGGCCTCACGACCACCGGGTGGATCAGAACGGTGGCTCGTCCGAGCCCACACCGGGAGCGCCCCACGGGTCGTTGGCCGGCGAGGACGCCGGAGCGCCCCACCCGCCACCGCCGCCCTGGCCCCCGGACTGGGGAGCCGGGGTGGCCCAGGGGTCGTCGCCCTGGGGGGCGCCCTGGCCCGACGGCTGGCCGCCGCCCTGGCCGCCCTGGCCGCCCTGGCCGCCGCCCCAGCCGCCGCCACCCTGGCCGCCCTGACCACCCTGGCGGGTGGTGCGGGTGACCTTGGCGGTGGCGTACTTCAGCGACGGACCGACCTCCTCGACCTCGATCTCGAAGACGGTGCGCTTCTCGCCCTCGCGGGTCTCGTAGGTGCGGGACTTCAGGCGACCCTGGACGACGACGCGCATGCCGCGCTGCAGCGACTCCGCGACGTTCTCCGCGGCCTGGCGCCACACCGAGCAGGTGAGGAACAGCGCGTCGCCGTCCTTCCACTCGTTGGCCTGCCGGTCGAAGGTGCGCGGCGTCGACGCGATCCGGAAGTTCGCCACGGCCGCACCCGAGGGGGTGAAGCGCAGCTCCGGGTCGTCGACGAGGTTGCCGACCACCGTGATGACGGTCTCGCCTGCCATGCGGGTCTCCTGCTCGTTGGGTTCGGTGTGTTCGCGCCCATCGTCGCCGGTGGCGCCGACAGGCGGGGGCACTCCTCCACAGGTGGTGCCGACCGGTCGCGTGGGCTACCGGCCGTTCACCGTCGCTCAGTGAGCGGCGGCGCGCATCACCTTGGTGCGGAGGATGGTCTCGTTGAGCCCGAGCTGGCGGTCGAACTCCTTGACCGTGGCCGGCTCGGCGTTCAGGTTGATGACGGCGTAGACGCCCTCGGCGTTCTTCTTCACCTCGTAGGCGAGGCGACGGCGGCCCCACACGTCGACGGACTCGACGGTGCCACCGTCCTTGCGGATCACGTCGAGGTACTTGCCGAGAGAGTTCTCGACGGTGCGCTCTTCGATGCTGGGGTCGAGGATGACCATCACTTCATAGGCACGCAAAGCGGTCTCCACCTCCTCTGGACTCAGGCGGCCACGGACTCTCCGTGGCAGGAGGGCGATGCGTTCCGGCTCCGCGGTGGCCGGGTCGGCCGGACGGAACCGGGCATCCCGGTCGACCACCCGTTCGGCGGGCGTAGACAGGGACAGCACAGGCTAGCAGCGCGCGAGCACCCGACCGAATTCCTCTCCGCCACCCCACCTCTCCACCAGCCACCCCTTCCTAGGATGGCGCCCATGAGCATCAGCATCGGAGCCCACGTCGACCAGGCCGACCCGCTCGCGGAGGCGAAGGCGCGGCAGGCACCGCTGGTGCAGTTCTTCCTCGGTGACCCGCAGGGCTACAAGGGGCCCGAGGTCGCGTACGCCGGGGGCGCGGAGGGGCTGAGGGCGGACGCCGAGGCGGCGGGCGTCGACCTCTACGTGCACGCGCCCTACATCGTCAACGTCGCCACGACCAACAACCGGATCCGGATCCCGAGCCGCAAGCTGCTCCAGCAGCACGTCGACGCGGCGGCGGCGATCGGGGCCAAGGGCCTGATCGTGCACGGCGGCCACGTCAACAAGGCCGACGACCCCGCCGTCGGCTTCGACAACTGGCGCAAGGCGATCGACGCGACCGACCTCAAGCTGCCACTGCTGATCGAGAACACCGCCGGCGGCGACAACGCGATGACCCGCCACCTCGAGCGGATCGAGGGGGTGTGGGCGGCGATCTCCGGGTGCGAGCAGGCCGACCGGGTCGGCTTCTGCCTCGACACCTGCCACGCCCACGCCGGCGGCAACGCGCTGGAGACCGTCGTGGAGGACGTACGCCGGATCACCGGCCGCATCGACCTGGTCCACTGCAACGACAGCCGCGACGACTTCGACTCCGGCGCCGACCGGCACGCGAGCTTCGGGGCGGGCCGGATCGACCCCGACCTGCTCGCGGCGGTGGTGCGCGACGCCGGCGCCCCGGTGGTCTGCGAGACCCCCGGCGGCGCCGAGGAGCACCGGGCCGACTTCGCCTGGCTGCGCGAGCGGCTGTGACCTGGGTCGTGCGGCCCGCCGTGCGCCCCGGCGCACCCTCCGCCGCACGACGTGCCGCCCGGTAGCCTCGGCGAGTGACTTCCCCGCACCGCCCCGGCCCCCTGACCGTGCGCGAGGTGTCCCCCGAGGAGCACCTCGGCTTCCTGCGCAGCCGGCGGTCCGCGAGCTTCCTGCAGACCCCGGCCTGGGGCCGGGTGAAGTCGGAGTGGCGACGGGAGTCGCTGGGCTGGTTCCGCGGCGAGGAGCTGGTCGGGGCGGGCCTGGTGCTCTACCGCCAGCTGCCCCGGCTCAGGCGCTACCTGGCCTACCTGCCCGAGGGCCCGGTGATCGACTGGGCCGACGACGACCTGGCCGCCTGGCTCGCGCCGATGACCGCCCACCTCAAGCAGCGCGGCGCCTTCGGCGTGCGGATGGGCCCGCCCGTGGTGACCCGCCGCTGGAGCGCGGCGCAGGTCAAGGAGGGCATCGCCGACGAGGCGGTGCGCCGGCTCGGTGACGTCGCCCCCTCCGAGCGCGACCACACCGGCGCCCGGGTGCTCTCCCAGCTCGACGAGCTCGGCTGGCGGCGCCAGTCCGCCGAGGGCGGGTTCGCGGCCGGCCAGCCGCAGTACAACTTCCAGATCCCGCTGCGCGACGCCGACGGGAAGCCCCGCACCGAGGACGACGTGCTCGCCGGGATGAACCAGCAGTGGCGGCGCAACATCCGCAAGGCCGCCAAGGCCGGCGTCGAGGTGACCGGGTCCACGGGCACCGAGGAGGCGCTGGCCGCGCTGCCGGCGTTCCACGAGCTCTACGTCCACACCGCCGGGCGCGACCACTTCACGCCGCGGCCGCTGTCCTACTTCCGCACCATGGTCGAGGCGCTCGGCTCCGAGGAGCCGGACCGGATCCGGCTCTACCTCGCCCGCCACGAGGGCGACCTGGTCGCGGCCACGATCGCGGTCCGGGTCGGCGGCCACGCGTGGTACTCCTACGGCGCCTCCTCCACCGAGAAGCGCGAGGTGCGCGGCTCCAACGCCGTGCAGTGGGCGATGATCCGCGACGCGCTGGCCGCCGGCGCCGACGTCTACGACCTGCGCGGCATCACCGACACCCTCGACCCGGAGGACTCCCACGTGGGCCTGATCCAGTTCAAGGTCGGCACCGGGGGCGAGGCCGTGGAGTACGCCGGGGAGTGGGACCTGCCCGTCTCCCGGCCGCTGTACGCCGCCTTCGACCTCTACATGAAGCGTCGGTGAGCGCCCGATGAGCCTGGTCCTCACCGTCGACGGCGAGCGCTGGCGCGGCCACCTGCGCAGCGTGGCCGAGGCCAACCCCGGGATCGTGCCGGTGGCCAAGGGCAACGGCTACGGCTTCACGATCGGCCGGCTGGCCCGCCGCACCCAGTGGCTCGCCGACCACGGCCTCGGCGGCGACACCCTCGCGGTCGGGACGTACGACGAGCTCCCGCACGTCGCCGACCGGTTCCGCGGCGACCTGCTGGTGCTGACCCCGTGGCGGCCGTTCGGTGCGGCCCTCGAGGTCGACCCCGGGCTCTCCCCGCGGCTGGTGCACACGGTGAGCCGGCTCGAGGACCTCGGGGCGCTGCTGGCCCGGGACCCGCGCGCCCGGTTCGTGCTCGAGCACGTCACCAGCATGCTGCGCCACGGGCTGGCCGCCCGGGAGCTGTGGGCCGCCGCCGCCCTGCTCGGCGACCGGCACCCCGGCGCCCGGTTCGAGGGCGTCGCCCTGCACCTCCCGCTGGCCCGCGGCTCGCACCTCTCCGAGGTGCACCGGCTGCTCAACGACGTGGTCGGCGCCGAGCTGCCGCCCGGGCCGGGCGCGACGACGGTCTGGGTCAGCCACCTGAGCGCCGACGAGCTGGCCCGGCTGCGCGCGGCGTACCCCGACTTCACCGTGCGGCCCCGGATCGGCACCGAGCTGTGGCTCGGCGACCGCGGGGCGCTCCGGGCGACCGCGACGGTGCTCGACGTGCACCCGGTCGAGCGCGGCGACGTGTTCGGCTACCGCACCCACACCGCGCCGAAGGCCGGCCACATCCTCGTGGTCAGCGGCGGCACCGCCCACGGCATCGGCCTGGAGTCGCCCACCGGCGACACCTCCCTCAAGGCCCGGGCCGCGACCCTGGCGCGCGGCGGGCTCGACGCGGTGGGCTTCGTCCGCTCGCCGTTCTCGATCGACGGCAAGCAGCGGCTCTTCGCCGAACCGCCGCACATGCAGGCCTCGATGCTCTTCCTCCCGCACGGCTCACGCGTCCCCGAGGTCGGCGACCGGATCGACGTTCGCGTCCGGTTCACCACCACGGCCTTCGACCGGGTCGTGGTCACCTGAGCGCCAGCGACGCCTCGTCGCGCGCGGGCCGCACCCAGCCCGGCGGCCGCGCGGGGTCCTTCTCGGGGACCAGCACGTCGCGCACCACGAACGCCACGAGGTAGAGCTCGGCGGCCATCCGCAGCAGGATCGCCACCCAGTAGAAGCCCGAGCTCCCGCCCCCGGCGGGCTCGAGGTACTGGCCGAGGTACCACCACACCGCGGCGAAGTAGAGGACCTCCCCGGTCTGCCACACGATCTGGTCGCGCCAGCGGGGGCGGGCCAGCGCCGCGAGCGGCAGCAGCCACAGGACGTACTGCGGGGAGTAGACCTTGTTGACCAGCAGGAACCCGGCGACGACCAGGAAGCCCAGCTGCGCGAGCCGGGGGGTGGCCGGCGCCAGCAGCCCGACGACGAGGACGCCGAGGCACCACAGCCCGAAGAACAGCCACGAGGTCAGGTTGATCGTGTGCGCGGAGATCGTCGCGCCGCTCGCCTGGCCGATCACCAGCCAGATCGACCCGAGGTCGGCGCCGCGCTGGGAGTTGAAGGTCCAGAACACCTTCCACTGGTCCAGCCCCGAGAGCATCGCCGGGCTGTTCGCGAGCAGCCAGGCGGCGGCCGCCGCGCCCGTCGCGGCGGCCAGGGCCCGCCAGCGGCGGCGGCGCACGCAGATGACCAGCAGGCCGCCCAGCAGGAACAGCGGGTAGAGCTTGGTGGCGGTGCCGAGGCCGATCAGCACGCCGGTCAGCACCGGGCGGTCCCGCGACCAGGCCCACAGCGCGCCGGCCGTCAGCGCCACCGCGAGCAGGTCCCAGTTGACCACGGCGGTGAGCGCCAGGGCCGGCGAGAGGGCGTAGACCGCGGCGTCCCACGGCCGCCGGCGGTCGACCCGGGCGAGGAACCAGGCCGCGAGGATGCCGGCGGCGGCCAGCCCGACGGCGTTGACCACCACGAACAGCCGGGACTCGGCGATGATCCGCGGCTGGGAGTTCAGGTTCTCCACGCTGCGGCCGTACCTCGGCTCGAGGTCCGGCGAGCCGCTGAGCCAGTGGGTGACCCACGCGGCCCCCCACGCCCAGTAGGAGATGCCCACGGGGTACTCCATGGTCTCGTACCTCGCCCGGACCTGCGGGTCGCCGGTGTAGGGCCAGTTCAGCTCCACGAACCCGCGGCCGGTGTAGAGGTAGGGCAGGTCGGAGTAGCACATGTGGGCGTAGCGCGCCTGGCCGTCCTGCCACGAGTCGGCGTAGCAGCTGCTCTTCTGGACCATGCCGAGCGCCAGGCAGACCGCGGCGAGCGCCAGCACCACCCGCACCGGCGTCCACCACCGGTGCCGGCCGGTCCGGGTGCCGGCCGGCCCGCCGACGACCTCGCTGAGGGCGGTGACGACCGGGTCGTCCCGGGTGGGGTGGACCCGGTCCCCGACCCGGTCCCCGCGGCCCGCGGTCCTCACCTCGAGGCGTACCAGCGGCGGTCCGGCGCCGCCGACCGCTGCGGCCCCGGTCCCTGGCTCTTCTTCGGGGGCTTGCTCTGCTTCGGGCTCGGTGGGGCGCTGCTCGGCGGCGGCGCCGAGGAGGACGGCGACGACGACGGTGACGAGGTGGGCGGGCAGCCGAGCGGGCCGCAGCTGGCGCTGGGCGAGGGCTGCTGGGTGGACGGCGGCGCGGTGGGCGTCGGCGAGGAGCTCGGGGTCTTGCTCTGGGTCGGGCTCGGCGACTTCGACGGCTTGGCCGTGTGGGTCGGGGACGGCGGCGGGGTGTACGGCGCGTGCCCGGTCTGCGGGGGCGTGCCGGAGACGTTGGCGGCCGGCGGGAAGCTCTGCACCGGGAGGCCCTCCATGTCCTTCTGCATCACCGCGGTCCAGGTCCGCGCCGGGTAGTCGGCCCCGAAGTACGACGGGAGCCAGCCGTCCAGCCGCTCGTTGCCCTGGCCCCGGACGTACATCACCGCGGTGGCCAGCTGGGGCGTGTAGCCGACGAACCAGGCCGAGGAGACGTACTGGTCGCCCCCGTTGGGGTTCGCCGCGGTCGCGGTGCCGGTCTTGCCCGCGGCCGGGCGGCCCAGGGCGAGCGCGGCGGTGCCGGTGCCGTGCTGGACCACCTGCTGCAGCGCGTAGGAGGTGTCGGCGGCGATGTCCGCGCCGATCGCCTGCTTGGTCGACTGCTTGTAGGACCAGACGGTCTTGCCGTCGCGGTTCTGGACCTTCGAGATCACGTGCACCGGCGCGGCCTTGCCGCCGTTGGCGATGGTGGCGTAGGCGTTGGCCATGTTGACCGGCGCCACGGTCGCCGTGCCGAGCGCGATGTTGCGGACCGGCTCCAGGCCGGGGCTGTTGTGCAGGTGGTTGTAGCCGTGCGCCTTCTTGTCCCACTTGGGGATGCCGAGGGCGTTGGCGGTGTCGAGGATCTTCTGCGGGCCGTCGGGGATGGAGTTGGTCAGGTCGGCGTACGCCGTGTTGATCGACTCCTCGGTGGCGTAGATCAGGTTGACCGCCGAGCCGTAGTCGTTGCCCAGCCCGTCGGGGCCGGTGCCCTCGTTGCGCACCCGGTCGCCGGTGCCCTGCCCGTTGTAGTAGTAGGGCGAGTTGCCGTCGAAGGTGCTCTTCAGCGAGTAGCCCGCCTTCAGCCCGGTGGCGAGGGCGAACGGCTTGAACGACGAGCCCGGCGAGCCGCCGGTGGTGGCCCAGTTGAGCTGGGACTTCAGGTAGTCCTGGCCGGCGTAGATCCCGCGCAGCGCGCCGGTGCCGGGCTCGACGCTGGCCACCGCGATGTGCAGCTGCTTGTCGCCGAAGCCGTCCGGCTTGGCCTCCTTGACGCCCTGCTCGGCGGCGCGCATCGCCTTCTGGGTGAAGGTCGTGGTCACCCGCAGGCCGGCGCCGTCGATCTCCTCGTCGTCGTAGCCGAGCGAGTGGAGCTCGTCGCGCACCATCGACAGCATGAAGCCGCGCTGGCCCCCGAGCTGGCTCTGGGAGGCGATCTTCGGGAACTTCGGGAGCTTCTTCTCCGCCTTCTGCGCCTTGTCGGCGGTGATCGTGCCCATGCTCGCCATGCTGCGCAGCACGTAGTCGTAGCGCTCCTTGAGCGCCTGGCGCGCGTCCCTGCCGTTGGCCGGGTCCAGCCCGGTCGGGTTGTTCAGGACGCTGGCCAGGACCGCGTCCTCGCGCAGGCTCAGCTGGTCGACGTCCTTGTCGAAGTAGGCGTGCGCGGCCGCCTGGACGCCGTACGCGCTGCGGCCGAAGTAGATCGTGTTGAGGTAGCCCTCGAGGATCTGGGACTTCGAGAGCTGGTTGTGGATCTTCAGCGAGAGGATCGCTTCCTTGACCTTGCGCTTGTAGGAGCGCTCCTGGCTCAGGTAGAGGATCTTGACGTACTGCTGGGTGATCGTCGACGCGCCCTGCGTCGCGCCGCCGCGGGCGTTGTTGAACGCCGCCCGCAGGATGCCCTTGGGGTCGAGGCCGTTGTCGGTCCAGAAGGTCCGGTTCTCCGCCGCGATCACGGAGTTCTGCAGCCGGTCGGGGATCTTGCCCAGCGGCAGCGAGACCCGGTTCTGGGTCGCGAACCTGCCGAGCTGCTGCTTGCCGTCGGCGTAGTAGACGAAGGACGTCTGGGTCTCGAAGTCCTTGTTCGGGTTCGGGATGTCCACGGTCTGGTAGAGGTAGTAGAAGCCGCCGGCGAGCAGCAGCACCCCGCACAGCGCGGCCACGAGCAGCCACAGCGCGACCCGCTTGAGCCGCTGCCTCCCGCTCCGGCGCGGTCGGCCGCCGCCTGCGGGCGTCTTCCGCGCCGGCTTCTGTGCCGACTTCTGGGCGGGGCTGGCAGCCCTGCGCTTACCACTCACGTTCGGCTCTCCGGGGACTTGGGGGCGCGATGCAACACGTCGACGCGTTCATACCCCGTGCCGCCGACGATCACACAGGGTACGCAGGTGTCCCGCGACACCGCCGGGCCCGGTCATTCGCACATCTCGGATATATCGCTACGATAGGTCTCATGGCACGTCGTGCGGAGACCATCGAGCTGGCAGTCCTCGGGCTGCTGCACGAGGGACCCATGCACGGCTACGAGCTGCGCAAGCGGCTCAACCTCATGCTCGGCTGGGGTCGGGTGCTGTCCTACGGCTCGCTCTACCCCACGCTGAAGAAGATGCTGCGCAACCACCTCATCGAGGAGGCCGCGGCGACCGTCACCCCGGTGACCCGCCGCCCGCGCATCGTCTACCAGGTGACCGAGGCGGGTCACCGCGAGTTCGAGCGGCTGATGTCGGAGGTGGGTCCCACCGCCTGGGAGGACGACAACTTCGACATCCGGTTCGCGTTCTTCGGCCGCACCGACATGGAGATCCGGCTGCGCGTCCTCGAGGGACGCCGTACCCGCCTCCAGGAGCGGCTCGACCGGGTCCAGAACCAGCTGTCGATGACCCAGAAGGAAGTCGACCGGTACGCCGCGGAGCTCCAGCGCCACGGGGTCGAGTCGGTCGAGCGCGAGGTCCGCTGGCTCTCCGAGCTGATCCAGGCCGAGCGCAGCGGCGAGGAGCCGTCGGGGGCCCACCCCGCCCGCGTCACCCCCCAGCAACCAGCCGGCCCCACGGCCGACCAGAAGTGAAGAGGAAGGAATCCCCCATGGGTTCGGTACGAGTAGCAATCGTGGGAGTCGGCAACTGCGCCAGCTCCCTGGTCCAGGGCGTGCACTACTACAAGGACGCCGACCCGTCGGCCACCGTCCCGGGGCTCATGCACGTGGCCTTCGGTGAGTACCACGTCTCCGACGTCTCGTTCGTCGCCGCGTTCGACGTGGACGACAAGAAGGTCGGCAAGGACCTCTCGGAGGCGATCAACGCCTCGGAGAACAACACCATCAAGATCTGCGACGTGCCCACGCTCGGCATCGAGGTGCAGCGCGGCCACACCCTCGACGGCCTCGGCAAGTACTACCGCCAGACCATCGAGGAGTCCGCGGCCGAGCCGGTCGACGTCGTCCAGGTCCTGAAGGACCGCGAGGTCGACGTGCTCGTCTCCTACCTGCCGGTGGGCTCGGAGGAGGCCGACAAGTTCTACGCCCAGTGCGCGATCGACGCCGGCGTGGCCTTCGTCAACGCGCTCCCGGTCTTCATCGCCTCCGACCCCGAGTGGGCCAGGAAGTTCGAGGACGCCGGCGTCCCGATCATCGGCGACGACATCAAGTCCCAGGTCGGCGCCACCATCACCCACCGCGTGATGGCGAAGCTGTTCGAGGACCGCGGCGTGACGCTGGACCGCACCTACCAGCTCAACGTCGGCGGCAACATGGACTTCAAGAACATGCTCGAGCGCGAGC
This sequence comes from uncultured Actinomycetota bacterium, assembly GCA_963826155.1. Classification (GTDB taxonomy): domain Bacteria; phylum Actinomycetota; class Actinomycetes; order Propionibacteriales; family Nocardioidaceae; genus Nocardioides. The sequence goes on from CAWGVX010000002.1 coordinate 3,822,910, forward strand.
GCCTGGAGTCCAAGAAGGTCTCCAAGACCCAGGCCGTGACCTCCAACCTGCACGGCGAGCTGGCGGGCAAGGTCGACGACCGCAACGTCCACATCGGCCCGTCCGACTACGTCGCCTGGCTCGACGACCGCAAGTGGGCCTACGTCCGCCTCGAGGGCCGCGCCTTCGGTGACGTCCCCCTGAACCTCGAGTACAAGCTCGAGGTGTGGGACTCGCCGAACTCCGCGGGCATCATCATCGACGCGATCCGCGCCGCGAAGATCGCCAAGGACCGCGGCATCGGCGGCCCGATCATCTCGGCCTCGTCGTACCTCATGAAGTCCCCGCCGGTGCAGCTGCCCGACGACGAGGGCCGCCGCCGGGTCGAGGCCTTCATCAAGGGCGAGGAGTGAGCTCCCTCCGGTGAGCCGGCTGTGAGCCGATGACCGAGGGCCCCCGTCACCGTGAGGTGGCGGGGGCCCTCGTCGTACGCCGGGGGGCGGTCCGCCGTTCAATTGCTCGAGCTTGCGGGGGTCACCGGCCAGTGGACCGGATCGAGTCCAGACAATTGGACGGACCATGGGCACCCCGGCCGGGCCGGGGCGGAGTGATCAGGCGGGGGCAGGCCCCTCGGCCTCGGCACGGACCCGCTCCAGGGTCTGGCGCATGCCCTCGCGGAGCTCGGCGGTGAACACCTGCTGGCCGCCCAGGGCGAGCCTGGTCATCCCGCGGGAGACCGCCGAGATCCCCTTCGCGGCCTCGCGCCGCTCGGTCAGCCGGGTGCCGCCGTCGGCGGTGGGCTCGAGCGCGAACGACCACACGGTCCAGTTCTCCTTGATGCGGAACGCGAACGCGCGGTGCGGCTCGAAGGTGACCACCCGGGCCCGGGTGGGCCAGAACAGCGGCCCGCGGCGGTTCAGGTTGTAGAAGCGGGCACCCTCCCGCACGACGCCGCCGCGGACGACCGTCCGCACCACCTGCGGGCTCCACGAGGACATCCGGGCCACGTCGGAGACGAGCGCCCAGACGGTCGCGGGCGGCGCCGCGATCTCGATCGACTCCTCGAGCAACGGCTCGATCCGGTCGGCGTCGGTGGTCGTCTCGGTCATGGCGCACTCTCCCGCAGGTCAGGTGGTCGGCGTGCCGACGCTACTGACAGATGTTCAACAGCGCAGTGACCCCCGCCACGCCCCCGGCGTCGGCATCGGTGTCGGTGTCGGTGTCGGCACCAGGGAGCTCGGGTCGTCCGCATCAGCGGCACCTCTAGCACCCGCTCATGCGGACGACCCGGCGGGTTGGGGGGCGGGTGGGGGCGGCTGCCCCACTGTCAGCCGGGGACGGCCAGCCTCACCAGCGCCTTCGCCGAGTGTTTCGCGCGCACCGCCGCCTCCGGATCGGCGTCCAGGGCCCCGCTGGCCAGCCCGCCATCGAGCAGGAGCGTCAACGACCGGCCGAGACCGTCGGGGTCGGCGGCCCCGGCCTCCGCCGCGAGGCCACGCACCCAGGCCAGGACATCGCGCTTGTGCGCCACCGTCCGGTCGTGCACGGGTGTCCCCGGCGCCGCCTCGGCGGCGGCGTTGAGGAAGGCACAGCCGCGATAACCCTCCCGGCGACAGGCCGAGCCCAGCGCGTCGAAGAGGCCGACGAGGCGGTCCGCGGGGTCCGGGCCGGCGGCCTCGGCTGCCGCGTGCAGCTGGCCGCTCCAGACGTCGTCGACCCGGTCCAGGTAGGCGACGACGAGGTCGTCCTTGGCCGGGAAGTGCTTGTAGAAGGTCGCCTTGGCCACGCCCGACTCGGCGATGATCCGGTCCACGCCGACGGCGCGGATGCCGTGGGCGTAGAAGAGCCGGAAGGCGGTGTCGAGGATGCGCTGGCGCGCGGAGGGCGGGGGCACGCGTTGATAGTAGACAGATCTGTCTGCTAGCGTCCACGTCATCGGCAGACAGACCTGTCTGCCCGTTGCGCTCCGAAGGGACCCCCCATGAACATCGCAGTCCTCGGCACCGGCATGGTCGGCCGGGCGATCGCCGGTCGCCTCGCGGACCTCGGTCACTCCGTCGTCGTCGGCACCCGCGATCCGGCCGCCACCCTGGCCCGCACCGAGCCCGACGGGATGGGCAACCCGCCGTACTCCGCCTGGCACGCCCAGCACCCCGAGGTGGGCCTCGAGACCTTCGCCGCCGCCGCTGCCGGGGCCGAGCTGGTCGTCAACGCCTCCTCCGGCGCCGCCAGCCTCGACCTGCTCCGCCTCGCCGGAGCCGAGAACCTGGCCGGCAAGCCGCTGCTCGACGTCGCCAACCCGCTCGACTTCTCGCAGGGCTTCCCGCCCAGCCTGTTCGTGAAGGACACCGACTCCCTGGCCGAGCAGGTGCAGCGGGCGTTCCCCGAGGCGAAGGTGGTCAAGGCGCTGAACACCCTCAACGCCGGGCTGATGGTGGACCCGAAGTCGCTCGGCGAGAGCAGCACCGTCTTCGTATCCGGCGACGACGCCGGCGCCAAGGCGAGCGTGATCGCGCTGCTGGAGAGCTTCGGCCACGACGACGTGATCGACCTCGGCGGTCTCGAGACCGCCCGCGGCACCGAGATGCTGCTGCCGATCTGGTTGCGGCTGATGGGCGCGCTGGGCACCGCACAGTTCAACTTCAAGATCGTCCGCTGACCCCACGAACCCCACGGGTCGTCCGCATCAGCGGCACCTCCAGCACCCGCTGATGCGGACGACCCGGCGGGGCCGCAGGTGGGAGGGGGGTCAGGCGCGGGCCGCCCACCAGGCGCGCAGCTCGGCCTCCGCCTCCTCGGGGGTCATCGGGCCGCGGTCCATGCGCAGCTCGAGCAGGTGCTGGTAGGCCTGCCCGACCTCGCGGCCGGGCGGGATCTCGAGGATCGCCATGATCTGGTTGCCGTCGAGGTCCGGCCGCAGCGAGGCCAGCTCCTCCTCCTCCGACAGCCGGGCGATGCGGGCCTCGAGGTCGTCGTACGTCCGGCGCAGCCGCTCGGCCTTGCGCTTGTTGCGGGTCGTGCAGTCGGCCCGGGTCAGGACGTGCAGCCGCTCCAGCTGGTCGCCGGCGTCGCGCACGTAGCGCCGCACCGCGGAGTCGGTCCACTCGCCGGTGCCGTACCCGTGGAAGCGCAGGTGCAGCTCGACGAGCTTGCTGACGGCGTCGATCTGGTCGTTGGAGAAGCGCAGCGCCTTCATCCGCTTGCGGGTGAGCTTGGCGCCGACCACGTCGTGGTGGTGGAACGTCACGGTCCCGTCGCCGACGAACCGCCGGGTCCGCGGCTTGCCCACGTCGTGCATGAGCGCGGCGAAGCGCGAGACGAAGTCGGGGCCGCCGCCGGGCAGCCGCGGCTCGAGCTCGACGGCCTGCTCCAGCACCGTCAGCGTGTGCTCGTAGACGTCCTTGTGCCGGTGGTGCTCGTCGCGCTCCAGCGCCAGCGCCGGCAGCTCGGGCAGCACGTGACCGGCCAGCCCGGTCTCGACCAGCAGCCCCAGGCCCAGGCGGGGGTACGGCGCGCACACCAGCTTCACCAGCTCGTCGCGCACCCGCTCGGCGGAGATGATCGTGATCCGGTCGGCCATCGCGGTCATCGCCGCGACCACCGCGGGGTCCACGCTGAACCCGAGCTGGGCGGCGAACCGGGCCGCCCGCATCATCCGCAGCGGGTCGTCGGAGAAGGAGTCCTCGGGCCGGCCGGGGGTGCGCAGCACCCGGTGCGCCAGGTCCACCACCCCGTGGAAGGGGTCCTCGAAGGTGCGGTCCGGCACCGAGACCGCCATCGCGTTCACGGTGAAGTCGCGCCGCCCGAGGTCGCCGGCCAGGGTGTCGCCGAAGTCGACGTCGGGCTTGCGTGAGGAGGGGTCGTAGGTCTCCGAGCGGTACGTCGTGATCTCGACCTGCCAGTCGCCCCGCCGGCAACCGATGGTGCCGAACGCGCGGCCGATGTCCCAGACCGCGTCGGCCCAGCCCTTGAGCAGCCGCTCGGTCTGCTCGGGGCGCGCGGAGGTCGTGAAGTCCAGGTCGTTGTGGTGCCGGCCCAGCATCGCGTCGCGCACCGGCCCCCCGACCAGGTGCAGCTCGTGGCCGGCGTCGCGGAAGCGCCGGCCGAGCTCGTCGATGACAGGGGCGATCCGGTCCAGCTCCGCGGAGACCGAGCGCTGGACGTCGGTCAGCTGCAGCGGGGGGAGCGGGGCGTCGGGCACGGCGGGCGATTCTATAGGTCCGGGGACCCAGGTCTCGACTCCGCGCTGCGACACCGCCCGGCCCGCCCGGACCGCCGGCGCCGCCCGCGGCGGACGGCCGCGCCGCCCCCGGGGCCCGGGCTGCCGACGGCTACAGTCAGGTCCGTGCCTCGTCCCACGTCGCTGCCGCCTGCCCTCGTGGCGGCGGTCGTGACGGTGCTGGGCGCGGTGCTGGCCGTGCTGACCACGGGGGTGGCACCGCTCACCACCGCGCCGGCCTCGGCGCGGACCTCCGCCGACGGGCCGCCGCTGTCGGTGACCATCGACTCGATCAATCCCTCCTACATCCCGCGCAAGGGGCCGATCCGGGTGACCGGCTCGGTCACCAACGAGGACGACGCCGCCTGGACCGCCGTGCAGATGTACGCCTTCCTGGGAGGGGCCCAGCCGGGCTCGCTGACCCCGATGCGCACCGCCGACCAGCTCGCGGCGGCGGCACGGACCGACCCGGCGGCGTACGTCGGGAACCGGATCACCAAGCCGGGGACCTACGACACCCTGGACCGCATCGAGCCCGGCGAGACCCAGCAGTTCGCGATCACGATCCCGCGCTCCGACCTCCCCGTCACCGAGTCCGGCGTGTACTGGTTCGGCGTGCACGCGCTCGGCGCCGGGCCCGACGGACGCATCGACGGCGCCGACGGCCGGGCCCGGACCTTCCTGCCGCTGGTCCAGGGCCACCGGAAGGCGCCCGTCGACACGGCCCTGGTGCTGCCGCTGCGCAAGACGGTCTCCTACGCCAGCGACGGCAGCATCCGGGGCCTCAAGAACTGGGACAAGACCCTCCAGCCGGGCGGCCGGCTGCGGTCCATGGTCGACTTCGGGGCCGCGGCCGGGGACCGCCCGGTGACCTGGCTGCTCGACCCCGCCCTGCCCGACGCGGTCCGCTCGCTCACCGCGGGCAACCCCCCGCGCTCGCTGGCCCCTCCCCGGTCCGGCGGCGGGGCCGGCGCCTCGCCGTCCCCGTCGGCGTCGGGCTCCCCCTCGGCCACCGCCTCGGAGGAGGCGGCGGGCGAGGGCACCGGCGACGAGGCGGACTCCGAGCTCGCCGCGGTCGCGGAGTCCGGCAGCGCGTGGCTCGACCGCCTGCACGAGGCGCTGGACGGCAACCAGGTGCTGGCGCTGCCGTACGGCGACGTCGACGCCGCGGCGGCGTCCCGGTTCGACCCGGGGCTCCTGCACGACGCCCGCCAGCGCAGCGGCGAGGTGCTGCAGCCCTGGGGACTCGGGATGTCGGCCGGGCTGGCCTCCCCCTCCGGCTACCTGCCGAGCGACACCCTCAAGGCCGCGCCGAAGCGCGCCACCGTGCTGCTCTCCGACCAGGAGCTCGGCGGGCCGTCCGCGCCGGCGGTGGCCCAGGTCGACGGGCACAAGGTCATCGCCGTCTCCCAGGGCGCCTCGTCGGGCGGCCCCGGGCCCGACCGCAGGCGCGCCCCGGTCGCGATGCGCCAGCGGATCCTCGCCGAGGCCGCGGTCCGCTACCTCGACCCCGCCGCGGACCCCCTCGTCGTGCTGCTGCCCTCGGCCTGGACCCCGAACGCGACCACCGGCTTCTTCGACGGTCTCGACGTGCCCTGGCTGCGGCTGACCAGCATGGCCGACATCTCCGCGCGCCCGGCCGAGCCGGTGTCCTCGGACCGGCTCCGCTACTCCCGGCACCGGGAGGCGCACGAGCTGAACGCGCCGGCGTTCACCGCGGCGCGGGGGCTGGTGCGTGCCGGCGCGACGCTGCAGGACGTCCTCGGCGACCAGGTCGCGGTCTCGGCGGCGGTCCGCGACCAGGCCATGGCCTCGGTGTCCTTCGGGCACCGCGACCACCCGCGCCGGGCCCGCGCGCTGCTGGACAGCTCGCACTCGTGGATCGAGCAGCAGCTCGGCTCGATCCACATCGACGCCCCTCCCGCGGTCACCCTGTCCAGCGCCAGCGGCCGGTTCGCGGCCACGCTCAGCAACGACCTCGACCAGGCGGTGACCGTGCACGTCCAGGCGCTCACCGGACCCCGGGTGCACGTGGAGGGCCCCCGCCAGATCCAGATCGGGCCCGAGGGGAGCACGACGGTGCTGCTGACCGCCTCGACCTCGGCACCCGGCGTCCACAACATCACGCTGGTCGTGACCGACTCCGACGGGACCCCGCTGGGCGCCAGCGACGGGCTCCCGGTCCGTTCCGCCCAGGTCAGCAGGGTCATCTGGCTGATCATCGGCACCGGGCTCGCCCTGCTGTTCGTCGCCATCGCCCTGCGGCTGGCCCGCCGGGTGCGGGCGGCCCGGGCCGCCCGGTCGTGACGCCGGTCGTGACGCCGGTCGTGACGCCCGTCCTGTCCCCCGCCCCGGCCCCCGGCGTGACGCCGGCCCGGATCGCGCGCAGCCTGTTGTCCATGAGGAGGAGTGCATGACGGCCTCGGAGAGCCAGAAGGTCCTCGGCTCCAGCGCGGTGATGGCTGCCGGGACGGTGGTCTCGCGGCTCAGCGGCTTCGCCCGCGCCTTCCTGATCACCGCGGCGCTCGGCCTGGGCCTGCACGCCGACCTGTTCACGATCGGCAACACGATCCCGAACATGCTCTACATCCTGCTCGCCGGCGGCGTCTTCAACGCGGTGCTGGTGCCCCAGCTGGTGCGGGCGATGAAGGTCGACGAGGACGGCGGCGAGGCCTACACCAACCGGATCATCACGCTCGCCGTGGTGTTCCTCGGCGGAGTGACCGTGCTGCTGGTGGTGGCCGCCCCGTGGGTGATGCAGCTCTACCTCAACTCCTGCTACGACAGCCCCGGGATGGCCGCCGAGCGGGACTCGGTGGTCGCGTTCGCCCGCTACTGCCTGCCGCAGGTCTTCTTCTACGGCATGTTCGTGCTGGTCGGGCAGGTGCTCAACGCCCGCGGCCGGTTCGGGCCGATGATGTGGGCGCCGATCGCCAACAACGTGGTCTCGGTGGCGGTGCTCACGGCCTACCTGCTGGTCTACGGCAAGGCCACCGCCACCGAGCAGCACGGCGCCTTCACCAGCGGCCAGGAGGCGCTGCTGGGCATCGGCGCCACCGTGGGCATCGCCGTGCAGCTGCTGGTGCTGCTCCCCTACCTGCGCGCGGCCGGCGTGACCTGGCGCCCGCGCTTCGACTTCCGCGGCACCGGCCTCTCGCACACCCTGCGGCTGGGGCTGTGGACCGTGCTGTTCGTCGTGGTCAACCAGATCGCCTACACCGTCGTGGTGCGGCTGGCCTCCGGCGGCACCGGCTGCGGCAGCTCGAGCAGCGGGACCGGCTACACCGTCTACTCCACGACGTTCCTGATCGTGATGGTGCCGCACTCGGTGATCACGGTGTCGCTGGCCACCGCGATCCTGCCCCGGCTGGCCGCGCGGGCCGCCGACGGTGACCTGCCGGGGCTGGCCAGCTCGCTCAGCGGCACCCTGCGCAGCGCGCTGGTGGTGATCCTCCCGTTCGCCGCGCTGATGCCGGTGATCGCCCACGACGTCGCCAACACCGTCTCGCTGGGGGCGGCCCGGGAGCACTACCAGCTGTTCGTGCTGTCGCTGGCGCTCTTCGGCCCGGCGATCGCGCTGTTCACCGTCCACTACCTGATGCTGCGCGGCTTCTACGCGCTCGAGCAGACCCGGCGGGTGTTCTGGATCCAGTGCGCGGTCGCCGCGACCAACATCCTGGTGGCGCTGGTGCTGGTCGCCCGGACCGATCCCACCCACACCTCGCCCGCGCTGGTCGCGGCCTACGGCGCGTCGTACGCCGTCGGCTCGGTGGTCTCCTACTCGGTGCTGCGCCGCGAGCTCGGCGGCCTGCGCACGCCCACCCTGGTCCGCTTCGGGGTGCGGATGGCGATCGCCGTCGCGGTCTCCACCGCGGCGGCGTACGGCGCGCGCGAGCTGCTCGGATTCCTCGGCGAGGAGCCCACGAACCTGGTCGCCGCGCTGCGCGCGCTGCTGGTCACCGGCACCGACGTGGTGGTCTTCCTGGTGCTGGCGCGGCTGCTGCACGTGCGTGAGGTGACCGAGGTCGTGGACACGGTGGCCGGACGCCTCCCCGGCTTCCGGGCCCGGGGGTCCTACGATGGCCACTGATCTGCCGTGGAGGGGAGCTGAGTGCCGAACTCGATCCGGCCCGGCGACGTCCTAGCCGACCGTTACCGCCTGGTCGACCTGCTCGTCGAGAGCGGGGACGGCCGCTTCTGGCGAGCCCAGGACCGGGTGCTCGACCGGCACGTCGCGCTGCACGTGCTGGCCGCCGACGACGAGCGGGCCGACGGGCTGCTCGAGGCCGCCCGGCGGTCCGCGACGGTCCAGGACCGGCGGCTGCTCCGGGTGCTCGACGCCGACCGGGTGGACGGCTTCTGCTACGTCGTCAACGAGTGGGGCTCGGGCAGCTCCCTGGACATCATGCTGGCCACCGACGGCCCGATGGCCCCTCGCCGCGCCGCGTGGCTGGTCTCGGAGGTCGCGGCGTCGGTCGCGGCCGGGCACGCCGTCGGCGTCGCCCACGGCCGGCTGGTCCCCGAGAACGTGCTGGTCGACGGCACCGGCTCGATCCGGATCATCGGCTACTCCGTCGACGCGGCGCTGCACGGCCTGCCGCCGGGCAGGCTCGCCGCCGACGTCACCGACCTCGGTGCGCTGCTCTATGCCGCGCTCACCGGCCGCTGGGCGGGCGTGTCCCCCTCCGACGTGCCGGGCGCCCCCGACGAGCACGGCCGGGTGCTGCGCCCGCGGCAGGTGCGGGCCGGCATCCCGCGCACGCTCGACCATCTCTGCGACCAGCTGGTCAACCCCTACGCCGAGGTGGCCTCCCGCAACGGCTTCGACCTGGGCTCCGCGCGCGGGATCACCGACTACCTGCGCGAGTTCGTGGGCGACCCGGCCGGGCTGGCCACCGCCGAGGCCCGCCAGCAGACCGCCCAGCAGAACGCCCAGCAGACCGCCCAGGCCGGTCAGCAGGTGGGCGGCTCCGACGGCCGCACCACCGTGCTGCCGGCGCTGCCCACCGGGACGACGACGGCGTTCCGGGCCCCGCGGGCCCGTCCCGAGCAGGAGCCGCCCCAGGCCGGGGGCGACGCGGAGACCCAGGTCGTCGCCGAGGTCCCGGACGACGTGGAGGACCCGGCAGCGACCGCGGACCGGACCGCGTATCCGACCGAGACCGCGCATCCGGTGGTGGCCGGGCCCCCGGTCGACCCCGAGCAGCAGGTCGAGCCGGGGCAGCAGGTCGAGCCGGGGCAGCAGGTCGGGTCCGAGGACGAGGTCGCCACCGGCCCGCAGCAGCGGGTCGGCGAGCCGGACCGCTCCGCGGCCGAGCTGCCGACGCAGGCCGGGATGCCGGTCTTCGACGACGAGAACGACGAGGTCTCGTGGCTGCGCGCCCGCAGCACCCCGCCGCCGCCCCCGCCGCCGTTCGAGGAGATCCCCGAGCGGCCGCTCTTCGCACCCGAGCCCACCGACGGCCAGCCGGCGCGCAAGCCGCGGCCGAACGCGGTCGCGAGCACCGACGGTCGCGACTACTGGCCGTGGGACACCGGCACCGGCGCGGGGACCGGCAGCGGCGTGATCCCGGTCGCCGAGGACGACGAGGAGGAGGACGACGAGGTCCCCGGGCGGAACTGGATGCGGCTGGCGCTCGTCCTCGGGATCAGCCTGCTGCTGCTCGTGGCGGTGGTCGTCACGTTCAACCTCGGGCGCGGCCGAACACCGCTCGGCGCCGTACCCGACGAGCACCACCCCACCCCGTCGGCCACGGCGAGTGCCTCGGCGAAGCCGATCACCGGGCTGGCGGCCACCGACCTCGATCCCCAGGGCAGCCCGCCGGAGGAGAACCCCGACCTGGCCCCGCTCGCCGTGGACGGCGACCCGTCGACGGCCTGGCGGACCATGACCTACAAGCAGAACTTCGGTCCCGGCGGACTGAAGACCGGGGTCGGCCTGGTCATCGACCTCGGGGCCGTGCACGACGTCGCGTCGGTCGACCTCACCTTCCTGGGCCAGCCGACCTCGGCCTCGCTCTACGTCAGCGGCCAGCAGCCGACGTCGGTGGCCGGGATGACCCCCGTCGCCAAGGTGAAGGCCGCCGCGGGCCATGCCCACGCCACGCTGCAGAAGCCGGCCCGTGGCCGCTACCTCACGGTGTGGCTGACCTCGCTGCCGCAGGTGTCCGGGGGCTACCGCGGCGAGGTGGCCGAGGTCGCGGTCCGCGGATGAGCCCGGGTCCCGCCCCCGGCGGAGGGCCACCGGGGCCAGCCGACGAACCCGTCCGCCGCTGCGCCGACGACAGCGACGTCGACCTGCTCCACGCCCACGTGGGCGGCGACACCGAGGCATTCGGCGTGCTGTTCGCCCGGCACCGCGACCGGCTGTGGGCCGTGGCGCTGCGCACGATGGGCAACCCAGAGGACGCCGCGGACGGCCTGCAGGACGGCCTGGTCGCGGCCTACCGCCGGGCCGCCTCCTTCCGCGGCGAGGCCGCCGTGACCACGTGGCTGCACCGGGTCGTGGTCAACGCCTGCCTGGACCGCCTGCGCGCGGCCCGGTCCCGGCGGGCCGACCCGCTGCCCGACGACCTCGCCGAGTACGAACGGCGCGGCGCGCTGGCGACCGACCCCGCCGCGCGGACCGCCGAGGCCACCGACCCGGCCGAGGCCGCGGTGGCCGGCGACCGCCGGCGCGCGGTGCTCGCCGCGCTGGCCACGCTGCCCCCCGACCAGCGGGCGGCGCTGGTGCTGGTGGACATGGAGGGCTACCCGGTCAGCGAGGCGGCCGCGATCCTCGGCTGCGCGGCCGGCACGGTGAAGTCCCGCTGCTCGCGCGGCCGCTCCCGGCTGGCCCGGCTCCTCGACCTCGAGGCGTACGCCGGTGACCGGGGCCACGCCGACGGGGGGAACCCGAGCAGCGGCTCGTCCGTCCGATCACCTGAGTCCCCGCGCGGGCCGCCGGACTGAGCCGGGCCGACCACACCGGCTCCACGAGCCCCACGAGGGCACGCCACCACCACCAACCACACAACCCCTAGAACGCCGACATCCCGAGGAGGTGACCGTCATGGCCGACCGGCCCAGGCGCGCCCAGGCGCGCGAGGTCCGTCGTCTCCTCGCCGACTCCCGGCACACCGAGCCGATGCCCGTGGACGTGGCGGCCCGCCTCGACGCGGTCATCGCCGACCTGGCCGACCAGCAGGAGGTCCCCGCGGCCGCCGAGATGACCGACCTCGCGTCCCGGCGGCGACGTCGGGCCACCACGCTGCTCGCGGCCGCGGCCGCGGTGGTCGCCGTCGGGGTCGGCGTGGACCACCTCGCGCCGTGGTCCTCCTCGGGCCGGTCCTCGGAGAGCTCCGCCGCCCAGGGCGCCGCGACGCAGCCGACCGGGGGCATGACGCAGGACCGGTCCGGCGACCAGTCGTTCGGCCGCACCCCCTCCGGCTCCGCCGGATCCGGGTCCTCCGCGGAGAAGCAGCCCGCGGCCGTCCCCGCGCTCCCGCCGGTCCGCGTCCGCTCCGACCACTTCTCCGACGACGCCGCCCGGGCCCGCCGGCTCGCGGCCACCAGGACCCACCACCTCGACGCGACCTCGGGCGGCCGCAACGACACCTCCCACCCGGCGTTCGACTGCCCACCCGTGGACTGGGGTCGGGGCCGCGTCGTGCCCGTGCGCTACGACCGGCTCCCGGCGGTCCTGGTGCTGCGACCCGCCACCGGCGACAGCCAGGTCGTCGACCTCTTCCGGTGCGGCAGCACCGACCTGCTGCGGACCACGACCCTGCCGGCGCGCTGACCCGACGGCGACCCGACGGCGACCCGGCCGCCCGCCGGTCGGCACCGCGCGGGGAATGGCCAGCACCTACGATCGGTTGCACCCGTGAGTCCACCGATCGAGGAGAGATCGCCCAACATGCCCGATTCTGCGACCCGCAACGTCATCATCATCGGCTCCGGGCCGGCCGGCTACACCGCCGCGGTGTACGCCGCCCGCGCGAACCTGCACCCGCTCGTCTTCGAAGGGTCGGTCACCGCCGGCGGGGCGCTGATGAACACCACCGAGGTCGAGAACTTCCCCGGTTTCCGCGACGGCATCATGGGCCCGGCGCTGATGGACGAGATGCGCGCCCAGGCCGAGCGGTTCGGCGCCGAGCTGGTCCCCGACGACGTCGTCGAGGTCGACCTCACCGCCGCTGACGGGGTGAAGGTCGTGAAGACCGCCACGGACACCTTCACCGCCCGCGCGGTGATCCTGGCCACCGGCTCCGGCTACCGGAAGCTCGGCCTGCCCCGCGAGGAGGAGCTCTCCGGCCGCGGCGTGTCCTGGTGCGCGACCTGCGACGGCTTCTTCTTCCGCGACCAGCACATCGCCGTGGTCGGCGGTGGCGACTCCGCGGTGGAGGAGGCGACGTTCCTGACCCGCTTCGGCACCAAGGTGTCGCTGATCGTGCGCCGTGACGAGCTGCGGGCCTCGAAGATCATGCAGGAGCGCGCGTTCGCCGACCCGAAGCTGGAGATCGTCTGGAACTCGGTGGTCGAGGAGATCAACGGCGAGGACCGCCTGGAGTCGCTCACCCTCAAGGACACCGTCACCGGCGAGACCCGGCAGCTCGACGCGACCGGCCTGTTCATCGCCATCGGCCACGACCCGCGCTCGGAGCTGCTCCGGGGCCAGGTCGACCTCGACGAGAACGGCTACGTCGTGGCCAGCCACCCCTCGACCGGCACCAACCTGCCCGGCGTGTTCGCCTGCGGCGACCTCGTCGACCACCACTACCGGCAGGCGATCACCGCCGCCGGCACCGGCTGCGCCGCGGCCCTCGACGCCGAGCGCTACCTCGCCGAGCTCGAGCACGTGGCCGCCGGCCCGCAGGAGGCGCAGCAGCGCGCCGACGCGGAGATGGTGGCCGAGGCCGTGCAGACCGCCGGAGCCTGAGCACCGTCGCGCCCGGCGCGTGGTGGGAACATCCGTCCCCGACCACGTGTTGACTCCATCAGACCTCTGTGTTCACCGAAGAAGGGATATGCCCGTGGGCAACATCAACGCCGTGACCGACGCCGAGTTCGAGGCGCAGGTCCTCAAGTCCGACAAGCCCGTCCTGGTGGACTTCTGGGCAGAGTGGTGCGGCCCGTGCCGCCAGGTCTCCCCGATCCTGGACGAGATCGCCGGCCAGCACGGTGACAAGGTCACGTTCTTCAAGATGAACGTCGACGAGAACCCGGTCACGCCGTCGTCGTACCGCGTCACCGGCATCCCGACGATCAACGTCTACAAGGACGGCGAGGTCGTGAAGTCGATCGTGGGCGCGCGCCCCAAGGCGACGCTGCTCAAGGAGCTCTCCGACTACATCGCCTGACACCCGCCTCACAGGGCCTGGCGCCCGCTCCTCGTCGCCTTCGGCGTGGGGGCGGGCGCCGTCTTGTGCCCGGGGCGCACCACGCCCAGCACCCGCTCCAGGGCGGCCTCGAGCTCGTCCTTCCAGGTCACCGTCGAGCGCAGCTCCATCCGCATCCGAGGGTGCACCCCGTGGGCGCGCTGGGTCTTGAAGCCCACGCTGCTGAGGAACTCCACCGGCACCACGCAGCGCCCGGTGCCCCGGGTGTCGCCGAACGCCTCCACCGCGCGGATCCCGCCGCGCTCGATCAGGTCGCGGGCCATGCCCTGGACCAGCATCCGGCCCAGCCCGCCGCCGGCGTGCCCGGGCTCGACGTACACCGTGGTCATCAGCACCGCGTCCGGTGAGACCGGCGCGGTCGGGAAGCTCGCCGCGCCCGGCACGAACGCCTCGGGCGCGTAGACCAGGTAGCCGACCGGCCGTCCCTCCACGAGCGCGATCCGGCCGCAGGACCCCCACTCGCGCAGCACCTGGCTGAGCCAGGCGTCCTTCTCGCGGCGCGGGTCCTCCACCCGGGCGCGACGCACCGGGTCCAGCTCCCAGAACAGGCAGGAGCGGCACGGGTCGGGCAGCTCGTCGAGGTGGTCGAGCGTCAGCCGGACGATCTTGCGCGACATGGCCCCTCCTGGTCGGTGGCCGGTGTGACCGGTCCGACGCGCCCAGTCCCCGGTCAGGGCGTGCGGCACCGGCTTCCATCGTTCATGCTAGAGCGGTCATGGACAACACCCCTGCGCAGCAGCACGGCTCGGGCCGCACCGCCGGCTCGGGCACCCGGCTGGACTCCTACGTCGACCGGTACGCCGCGCGCACCGCCGGCATGACCGCCTCCGAGATCCGCGCCCTCTTCGCGGTGGCCTCCCGGCCCGAGGTGGTCTCGCTCGCCGGCGGCATGCCCAACATCTCCGGCCTGCCCCTCGACGTGGTCGGCAGCGCCATCGGCGACCTGATCGCGAGCAGCGGCCCGGTCGCGCTGCAGTACGGCTCCGGCCAGGGGGACCCGGCCCTGCGCGAGCAGATCTGCGAGGTCATGCGGCTGGAGGGCATCGAGGCGCACCCCGACGACGTCGTGGTCACGGTCGGCTCCCAGCAGGCGGTCGACCTGGTCACCCGGATCTTCTGCGACCCCGGGGACGTGGTGCTGTGCGAGGCCCCGTCGTACGTCGGGGCGCTGGGCGTCTTCAGGTCCTTCCAGTGCGACGTGGTGCACGTCGAGATGGACGCCGACGGGCTGGTGCCCGAGGCCCTGGAGCAGGCGATCACCTCGGTGCGCGCATCGGGGCGCACGATCAAGTTCCTCTACACGATCCCGAACTTCCACAACCCCGCCGGCGTCACGCTCGCCCCCGAGCGGCGCCCGGAGGTCCTCGAGATCTGCCGGCGCCACGACATCCTGGTGCTCGAGGACAACCCCTACGGCCTGCTCGGCTTCGAGGCCGAGCCGCAGCGCGCGCTGCGCGCCGACGAGGCCGAGGGGGTGATCTACCTCGGCTCGTTCTCCAAGACGTTCTCGCCCGGCATGCGCGTGGGCTGGGCGCTGGCCCCGCACGCGGTGCGGGAGAAGCTGGTGCTCGCCCAGGAGTCGGCCACGCTGTGCCCGCCGTCGTTCAGCCAGATGGCCGTCTCGGCCTACCTCTCCACGCACGACTGGCAGGGCCAGATCAAGCAGATGCGGGAGATGTACCGCGAGCGCCGCGACGCGATGATGGAGGCGCTGCGCGACTTCATGCCCGCCGCCTGCGCGTGGAACGAGCCCGACGGCGGCTTCTTCGTGTGGGTGACGCTGCCGCCGGGCATCGACGCCAAGGCGATGCTGCCGCGGGCGGTCACCGCGCGGGTCGCGTACGTGCCCGGCACCGCCTTCTTCGCCGACGGCTTCGGCTCGGGGTCGATGCGGTTGTCGTTCTGCTACCCCACGCCTGAGAGGATCCGGGAGGGGGTCCGTCGCCTCGCGGGGGTGCTCGAGGAGGAGATGGAGCTGCGCCAGACCTTCGGCGCCGTCCCGCCGAGCGACGGCCGTCGAGGCCCGCAGTGGGTACGACGCTCCGAGCACCGACCTGAGCTGACCCGAGCAGATACGACCGGAGTGGAGCATCCCTTGAGCTCGATCCTCGTCCTGGCCGGTGGCCTCTCCCACGAGCGCGACGTGTCGCTGCGCTCCGGCCGCCGGGTCGCCGAGGCGCTGCGCGGCACCGGCCTGGACGTCGTCGAGCGCGACGTGGACGCCACGCTGCTCGCGGCGCTGCGCGCCGAGCGCCCGGCCTGCGTCGTCCCGATGCTGCACGGGGAGACCGGCGAGGACGGCGCGATCCGCGAGGTCCTCGAGCTGCTCGACGTGCCGTACGTCGGCTCCCCGCCCGCGGCCTGCCGCTCGGCGTTCGACAAGCCGGTCGCGAAGGCCCTGGTCTCGCGGGCCGGGCTGCTCACGCCGGCGTCGGTGTGCCTGCCGCACGAGACCTTCCGCGAGCTCGGTGCCGCGGAGGTGATGGCCGCCCTGGTGGACCGGCTGGGGCTCCCGCTGATGGTCAAGCCCGCCCGGGGCGGGTCGGCCCTGGGCGCCTCGGTGGTGCGCACCGCCGAGCAGCTGCCCTCGGCGATGGTCAACGCGTTCGCCTACGGCGCCGTCGCGCTGATCGAGCAGCTGGTCACCGGCCTGGAGGTCGCCGTACCGGTCCTCGACGACGGCTCGGGGCCGCGGGCCCTGCCCGCGGTCGGCATCCGCCCCGACGGCGGCGTCTACGACTACACCGCGCGCTACACCGCCGGGTCCACCGAGTTCCTCACCCCCGCCCCGCTGTCCGCGGAGCTGTCCGCGGAGGTCGCCCGGGTGGCCCTGGCCGCCCACGAGGTGCTGGGGCTGCGCGACGTCTCCCGCTCCGACCTGATCGTCGACGACGCCGGGCGGGTGTGGTTCCTCGAGGTCAACGTCGCGCCGGGCTTCACCGAGACCTCCACGGTGCCACTCGCCGTCCAGGCCGCCGGCGACGACCTCGGCAAGGTGTGCGCCTCGCTCGTCGAGGCCGCCGTGGCCCGGCACCAGACCCCTGCATGACCCCTGCATGACCCCCCTGCGTGACCCCTTGCACGACCACCGAGGAGACGGCCCCGTGCGCGACCTGACCTATCCCCCCATCATCGTGGCCGCGAAGACGGCCTTCCGGGCCCTCGGACAGCGCTTCACGATGACCGGCACCGAGCACGTGCCTCGGAGCGGAGGCGTGCTGCTGGCCTTCAACCACATCGGCTACGTCGACTTCATCTACGGCGGCTTCGCCGCGCACCCCTCCCGACGGCTGGTCCGGTTCATGTCCAAGCGGGAGCTGTTCGACCACCGCTGGACCGGCCCGCTGATGCGCTCGCTGCACCACATCGAGGTCGACCGCGGGAGCGGCGTCGCGTCGTACCGCAAGGCCGTGGAGTACCTCAAGGCCGGCGAGGCGGTCGGGATCTTCCCCGAGGCCACCATCTCCCGCTCCTTCGAGCTCAAGGAGTTCAAGAGCGGTGCGGTGCGCATCGCCGCCGAGGCCGGCGTCCCGATCGTGCCGGTGATCCTCTGGGGCACGCACCGGATGATGACCAAGGACCACCCGCGCGACTTCTCCCGCGGCCGGACGATCGCGATCCGGGTCGGCGAGCCGTTCCACCCCGCCGGCGTCGACCCGGTGGCCGAGACCGAACAGCTGCGGGCGCAGATGGCGACGATGCTCGAGGAGACCATCGCCGCCTACCCGGCCGCCGAGCAGCCCCCCGGCAGCTGGTGGCTGCCCGCCTCCCACGGTGGCACCGCCCCCACCCCCGCCGAGGCCGACCGGCTCGACGACGAGGAGCGGGCCGCCCGCCTCGCCCGGCGCCGGAACCGCTAGCGCGGTCCTGCCTGCTGCCTGCTGCAGGTCCCCGGCTGGCGCCTGCCTCGCTGGGCCAGGCGGAGGCCGGGTCATCGAGCGGTGCCGCGGAGGCGTACGCCGGGCGTGCCGGCAGATGAGTCGTTCTATCGCTTTGTCGACAAGGACACTTGTCGACAAAGCGACTAGATGACGCGGTCGGTGCGGTTGCGGGGGTCCATCACGTCCACGATCCGCTGCAGGTCGTCGAGGGTGGCGAACTCCACCGTGATCTTGCCCTTGGCCTTGCCGAGGTCGACCTTGACCCGCGTCTCGAAGCGGTCGGAGAGCCGGTCGGCGATGTCGACCAGGCCGGGTGCCGAAGGCTTGCGCCGGGTGACCCGGGGGCCGGGGGCGTCCGGCTCGCCCATCGCCACGATCTCCTCCAGCCCGCGGACGCTGATGCCCTCGGCGACCACCCGCTGGGCCAGCTTGTCCTGCCGCTCGGGGTCCTCGACCCCGAGCAGGGCGCGGGCGTGGCCGGCGGAGAGCACCCCGGCGGCCACCCGGCGCTGCACGGCGGGGCTGAGGCGGAGCAGCCGCAGCGTGTTGCTGATCTGGGGGCGCGAGCGGCCGATCCGGCCGGCGAGCTCGTCGTGGGTGCAGCCGAAGTCCTCCAGCAGCTGCTGGTAGGCGGCCGCCTCCTCCAGGGGGTTGAGCTCCGAGCGGTGCAGGTTCTCCAGCAGCGCGTCGCGCAGCATGGCGGTGTCGTCGGTCTCGCGGACGATCGCCGGGATCGTCTCGAGGCCCGCCTCGCCGGCGGCGCGCCAGCGGCGCTCGCCCATGACCAGCTCGTAGGCCTCGTCACCGGTACGGCGCACCACGACCGGCTGCAGCAGGCCGATCTCGCGGATCGAGTGGACCAGCTCCGCCATCGCGTCCTCGTCGAAGACCTGGCGGGGCTGGGCCCGGTTCGGCGAGATCTGTCCGACCGGCACCTCGGCGAAGTAGGCACCCGCCACCGGCGCCAGCCCGTCGACCCCGTCCGGGCCGGCAGTCGCGGCCGGCTCCGGGGCCGGCGACGCGGCTCCGTCGGTGCTCCCGCCGGCGGTGGCCGCCCCGGAGGTCGCCACCGCGGAGGAGCTCTCCTGCTCGCCGCTCTCGGCCCGGCCATCCTCCTGCTGGGACGGCGCCGGCTGGGCCGGGGCGGTCGGGATCAGCGAGCCGAGGCCGCGCCCCAGTCCTCGTCGCTGCGGCGGGCGGCTGGCGTTCATCGGGGTGCTCCCTTGGTCGCGATCTCGCGGGCAGCCTCGAGGTAACACAGCGCGCCCGGCGATCCGGGATCGTAGGTCATCACGGTCTGCGCGTACGACGGCGCCTCCGAGACGCGCACCGACCGCGGGATGGTGGTCTTGAGGACCTGGTCGCCGAAGTGCTCGCGCACCTCGTCGGCGACCCCCGCGGCCAGCCGGGTCCGCGCGTCGTACATCGTCACCAGGATCGTGGAGACGCTGAGCTCGGGGTTGAGGTGGGCCTTGACCATCTCCACGGTCTCGAGCAGCTGACCGAGCCCCTCGAGCGCGTAGTACTCGGCCTGGATCGGGATCATCATCTCGTCGCCGGCCACGAGGGCGTTCAGCGTGAGCAGTCCCAGGGAGGGCGGGCAGTCCACGAACACGTAGTCGTAGCGCTCCTCGCCGGCCGCCGCGGCGGTGCCGACGCGGGGGTGGGCGTGGATCGCCTTGCGCAGCCGGTTCTCGCGGGCCACCACGCTCACGAGCTCGATCTCCGCGCCGGCCAGGTCGATGGTCGCGGGCACGACGTCGAGGTCGGCCACCTCGGGGCAGGTGCTGACGACCTCCACCAGGGGCACGCCGTCCACGAGGGCGTCGTACGTCGACGGGGCACCGCGGTGGTGGTCGACGCCGAGCGCCGTCGAGGCGTTGCCCTGGGGGTCGAGGTCGATGACCAGCACCCGCTGACCGAGCTGCGCCAGCGCGGCCGCCACGTTCACCGTCGAGGTCGTCTTGCCGACCCCGCCCTTCTGGTTGGCCACCACGACCACCCGGGTGGCCGCGGGTCGCGGCAGCGCCGGGCGCATCATCGCGCCGTGGCGGGCGAGCACGGTGTGCTCCGCCGCCCGGGCCAGCGGGGTGGCGTCGTCATCGAACGTCGGGTGGTCGGCGGCGAGGTCCGCGGCCGTGCGCACCGTGAACCCCTGCGGCTTCACCGACGCCGGGGCCGGGTCGGACATCGCCGTTTCACGTGAAACCACGTCCTGCTCCTCCGTCGTGACCTGTGGATGACCGGGCTGCGCCTGTGGATAATCACGCTCGGCGGGCCATCCCAGATCGGTGGATAACCCGGTGGATAAGTCGCTCGGTGCGTCGGGAGCGGGCTCGCCGGCCGGCGCGGGCGGCGACGCCGTGGAGGTCGGCTCCCCGGGCCACCCGAGCTCTGCCCTGTCCGGACCTGCCTCGCCGTCCGTCACGCCTGCCGCCTCCGCTTCGCCTTGCGTCCACGCCCCGCCGCGGACCGTCGCCCACCGCTCTCGGGGACGAGCGGCCAAGATACCTGCGCGGGATCCTCCCAAGCCACTTGGAGGGCGTAGGTGGGCACCGGCACCAGGCCCTCGCCCAGCACGTGCACCATCGGCTCGTCGCAGCCCCACCGGGCGAGCTCCGCCCGGGACGCGGCGATCTCGTCCTGCACCGAGGACCCCTTCATCGCCAGCAGCACCCCCGTCGGGTCGACCAGCGGCATCGACCAGCCCAGCAGGCGCTCGAGCGGGGCCACGGCCCGCGAGGTCACGATGTCGAAGGTCCGCTGGCCGTGCAGCGCCTCGGCACGCCCGCGCAGCACCTCGACGCCGTCGAGGCCCAGCTCGCCGACCGCCTCCTCCAGGAAGGTCGTGCGTCGCAACAGCGGCTCCACCAGCGTGATCCGCAGGTCGGGCCGGGCGATCGCGAGCACCAGACCCGGCAGCCCGGCCCCCGAGCCGATGTCGCACACCGTCGAACCCTCCGGGACCAGGTCGCCGAGCACGGCGCAGTTCACCAGGTGGCGCTCCCACAGCCGGGGAGCCTCGCGGGGGCCGATCAGGCCGCGGACCACCCCGTCGGTGGCCAGCAGGTGGGCGTACCGCTCCGCGAGGGCCAGGCGCCCAGACGGGAACACCCCCCGCGCCAGCTCCGGCGCGGAGGGTGTTGTTTCACGTGAAACGTCGTCCATCAGGTCAGTCCGGGAGGACCACCACGTAGCGCCGGGGCTCCGCGCCCTCGGACTCCGAGGAGAGCCCGGCGGCGGCCACCGCGTCGTGGACGACCTTGCGCTCGAACGGCGACATCGGGTTCAGCGAGACCGGCTCCCCGTGCTCCCGCACCCGGGCGATGGTCTCCTCGGCCAGCTCGAGCAGCTCGGCGCGCTTGCGGGCCCGGAAGCCGGAGACGTCGAGCATCAGCCGGGAGCGCTCACCGGTCTCCCGGTAGACCGCGAGCCGGGTCAGCTCCTGGAGCGCGTCGAGGACCTCGCCGTCGGCGCCGACCAGCTGGTTCAGGTCGGCACCCACGATCGAGACCGCGGCCCGGTCACCCTCGACGTCCATGTCGAGGTCACCGTCGAGGTCGGCGATGTCGAGGAGCTCCTCGAGGTAGTCGGCCGCGATGTCCCCCTCACGCTCCAGCTCGCGGACCCGGTCGTTGCCCGGAGTGGCCTCACCCGAGGCCTCGCCGCCGGAGGTCTGGTCGGCGGGCGCCTGGTCGCCGGCGGCCTCGTCGGTGCCGGCCGGGACGGTGTTCTGGGCCTCGATCTCGCTCACTGCTGCTCTCCCTCGGGGGTGGACGGGTCGGTGGGACGCGCGCCACCGGACTTCTTGCGCTGCTGGCGGGTCTGCCGCTTGGGCTGCTGCCGCTGGGCCGGGCGCCGCTCCTGCTCGGACTGCGCCGTCTGCTCACCCTCGACGACCTCGCCCTCGACGACCTGGCTGGCCGCGGGGGCGCCGTGCCGGGCGGCCTTCGCGCGGTCCCGCTCCTGCTTGGCCGTGAACGCCGGGGTGCCCGGGGCGGGGTTGTTACGGATGACGTAGAACTGCTGGCCCATCGTCCACAGGTTCGAGGTGGTCCAGTAGAAGAGGACGCCGATCGGGAACGCGATGCCGCCCACGGCGAAGACCACGGGCAGCACGTAGAGCAGCATCTTCTGCTGCTGGGCGTAGGGGCCGCTCATCGCGTCGGCCGGCATGTTCTTGCTCATCAGCTGGCGCTGGGTGGTGAAGGTGGTCGCGGTCATCGCGACGACCAGGAAGGCCGCGAGCACCTGCACCGCGACGCGGTGGTCGGGGCTGACGAAGGTCGCGTTGATCGGGATGGCCCCGAAGATCTTCGAGTCTCCGAAGCTCTTGGCCAGCGAGTCGGTCAGGAAGCCGTTGCCCTGCTGGCTCTTGGCCGCGTGGTCGAGGAGCCGGAACAGCGCCAGGAAGATCGGCATCTGGATCAGGATCGGCAGGCACGAGGCGAACGGGTTGGTCCCGCTCTCCTTGTACAGCTTCATCGTCTCCTGGGCGAGCTTCTCCCGGTCGTGGCCGTACTTCTTCTGCAGCTCCTTGACCTTGGGCTGGATCAGCTGCATGTTCCGGCTGGACTTGATCTGCTTGACGAACAGCGGGATCAGCGCGGCGCGGATGACCAGGGTCAGCCCGATGATCGACAGCACCCAGGACATCCCGCCGTCCGCGGGCAGGACCACGGAGAGGATCGAGTGCCACGCGACCAGCACGGCCGAGATCGCGTAGTAGAGCGGGGTCATGATGAAGTGACCGATTGCGCCCAGGTTTCCCACGGGGTCAGGCTCCTTGCGTCGGGGGAGGTCCCGCGTCTGCGCGGGGAGGACTCTGTCGGACCGGCACCGGGTCGTAGCCACCGGCCGCCCACGGGTGGCACCGGGACAGCCGACGCAGTGCCAGCCAGCTGCCACGGATGCTGCCGTACTCGCGCACCGCGTCCAGCGCGTAGGCCGAGCACGAGGGGTGGTAGCGGCAGACCTGGCCGTAGAGCGGGCTGATCAGCGTGCGGTAGGCCTTCAGCAGGCCGATCAGGACGTACTTCACGACGACATCACCCGACCGAGGCAACGCGTCAGGTCGTCGCCGAGTTCCGGGTACGACGCAGCGGCTGCCTGCGGCAGCGCGCGCACGACGAGCACAGCAGAGCCCGGGAGCGACGAGACGTGCTCCCGGGCGAGGTGACGGAGTCGGCGCTTCACACGGTTGCGGATCGCGGCGTTCCCGACCGCCTTGCTCACCACGAACCCCACACGCACCGGTCCCGGCGCGGCACCCCCTTCAGGGTGAGCCGTCCCGGGACCGGGTGCGAGCAGGTGGACGACGAGGGTGCGCGACCCCGCCCGCCGGCCCTGGCGCACCGCGGTCCGGAAGGACGCGGAGTCGCGGAGCCGGTGGGCTGAGGTCAGCACAGGGCGGGCCGGCCGGCCGGGAGCCGGTCTCAGACCGCCAGGCTCTTGCGGCCCTTGCGGCGCCGCGAGGACAGGATGGCGCGGCCGGCGCGGGTGCGCATGCGCAGGCGGAACCCGTGCACCTTGTGACGGCGGCGGTTGTTCGGCTGGTACGTACGCTTGCTCACGAGCTTCTCTCCATGGTGTGACAGGGCAGCCACGCCGGCGGATCGGCAATGCCCCGGACTTCTCCGTGACGCCATGATTCGGCAGGCACCGCCCACCCACGAGCGGCAAGGCTGCGTGGACATGCGGCACCGGTCGACACCGGGTGACCGGCCAACGGTACGCGCTGGCGTTCAACAGGGTCAAACCACGGTGCGAGGCCCGTTCACAGGCCTGTGGATGACGTCTTGCTGTGCCGGCGGGGCGCTTGTTACTTTCGATCCTTCCGAGGTTCCCCCACACCCCGCAAACCGGGGGGTCATCCACCGCTTGTGACGGCGGTCACGTTCACCGTAAAAGCGGCTCTGACCTGCAGCGATGATGATCCCGTGGTGGTCGCGGTGCGTCTCGGACCGGGACTCTCCACAGGGAGGGCCCCGGGTTCACAGCCTGTGGACAAGGTTGTGGAGACTTAGACCGGCTCCGGCCCGGGCCCGACCGTTTCGCTGCGAGCGCGACGGTGGTGACCGAGCATGAGCACTTCGAGCGGCACCGATGAACACGGAAGCGAGGCGGGAACCCCGTGGAGCAGAGCACCTCGGACCTCGGCACGGCCTGGCGCGGGGTCGTCGCCGACCTCCAGCCCAACCAGCGGGCCTGGCTGCGGGCCAGTGAGCCGGTGACGCTCCACCAGAGCACCGCGATCATCGCGGTGCCCAACGACTTCACCCGCACCCAGCTCGAGGGCCGGCTGCGCGGCCAGCTCGAGGACGCGCTCACGGTCGCCTTCGGTCGGGAGATCCGGATCGCGGTGACGGTCAACCCGCAGCTCGAGGAGCAGGCCGCCGCCGAGGACCACCCCCCGGCCAGTGACACCTCGACAAGTCGACCTGACGACTTGTCGACAAATCTCCCGCAGGCGATGCCGGCCCCGGCCCCCGCGCCCGGTCCGGCCGTGGGGGAGACCAGGCCACCGACCGCCCTCGAGACCAGGCTGAACCCGAAGTACACCTTCGAGACCTTCGTCATCGGCTCCTCGAACCGGTTCCCGCACGCGGCCGCGGTCGCGGTGGCCGAGGCGCCGGGCAAGGCGTACAACCCGCTGCTGGTCTACGGCGACTCGGGGCTGGGCAAGACCCACCTGCTGCACGCGATCGGCCACTACGTCCGCAGCCTCTACAGCGGCGCGAAGGTGCGCTACGTCTCCAGCGAGGAGTTCACCAACGAGTTCATCAACGCGATCCGCGACGACCGGCAGGACCGGTTCAAGCGGCGCTACCGCGACGTGGACGTCCTGCTGATCGACGACATCCAGTTCCTGGAGGGCAAGACCCAGACCCAGGAGGAGTTCTTCCACACCTTCAACACCCTGCACAACGCCAACAAGCAGATCGTGCTCACCTCCGACCGCGCGCCGAAGCGGCTCGAGGCGCTGGAGGACCGGCTGCGCAACCGGTTCGAGTGGGGCCTGATCACCGACGTCCAGCCCCCGGACCTGGAGACCCGCATCGCGATCCTGCGCAAGAAGGCCGCGATGGACCGGCTCACCGCGCCGCCGGACGTGCTGGAGTTCATCGCCTCCAAGATCCAGACCAACATCCGCGAGCTCGAGGGCGCGCTGATCCGGGTCACGGCGTTCGCGAACCTGAACCGCCAGGAGGTCGACATGACCCTGGCCGAGATCGTGCTGAAGGACCTGATCCCCGAGGGCGGCGAGCCGGAGATCACCGCGGCCCTGATCATCGCCCAGACCGCGGCGTACTTCGGGCTGTCCATCGAGGAGCTCACCGGCCCCAGCCGCGGCCGGCACCTGGTGATGGCCCGCCAGATCGCGATGTACCTCTGCCGCGAGCTCACCGACCTCTCGCTGCCGAAGATCGGCGCCCAGTTCGGCAACCGTGACCACACCACGGTCATGTACGCCGACCGCAAGATCAACCAGCTGCTCGCCGAGCGCCGCGCCGTGTTCAACCAGGTCAGCGAGCTCACCAACCGGATCAAGATGCAGGCCCGCCAGGGCTAGGGCCGCTCCACACCCCCGTCCACCGCGGGCCTGACGGCCCGCGTGCTGTCCGCACACCGCGACGTCCCGGCATCACCCGACCTCCGGGCACGTCCCGGTGGTCCGGCGTGCCCGGAACCCCGGAATCGTTCTCCCAGCGACGTTTCCAGCGCCCCGTCGGTCGCCTGAGGCGTGCGCGCGGCGATGTCGGACTCCCCAGAATCGTTCCCTCACAACGATTCCGGCCTCCCTGACGGGCCCCCGAATCACACGAACCCGGCGTGTGGACCAGTTGTGGTCGATGGGCGCCGAACCGGGGACGGCCTGTGGACAACCTGGGCACCGCCGAACGGCCGCGCACCGGACTGCACAATTCCTGTGACTCGTCCCGAGGCCGCTCCACACCGGTTGTGCACGCCCATCGTCGCGCTGACCTGCGAGGACGTGAGTTATCCACAGTTTCCACCACTGCTGTGACTCCCACTCACCGTCAACTGGATCGATCCCCGGTGAACATCCACTCGGCCCCCTGCCTGGGGACAACCTCCCCTCGACACCGACCTCGAGGACGTTCGCCAGGCGCTCCACCGGTGCCCCTCAGCGCTCCGTCAGCGCTCCGTCAGCGCTCCGTCAGCGCTCCGTCAGCGCCCCTTCCCGGCCCCTGGAGGGACACCGGGTCACGGCAAACCACACCGAACCTCCCGCGGCCACCCGGCGCATGGCAGGATGCACACCCCAGACCTCGCAGCCACAACGTGCACCGTTGTGATTCCACGAACCGAAGGAACACCCACTGTGAAGTTCCGCGTCGAGCGCGACGTGCTCGCCGATGCCGTCGCCTGGGCTGCCCGCAGCCTCCCGGTCCGCCCGAGCGTCCCGGTGCTCGCCGGCCTCCTCATCGAGGCGAGCGACGAGGGGCTGGTCCTCTCGACCTTCGACTACGAGACCTCGGCCCGCGCCACCCTGCGCGCGGACGTCAGCGACGAGGGCCGGGCCCTGGTCAGCGGCCGGCTGCTCGCGGACATCTGCCGCAGCCTGCCCGCCAAGCCCGTCGAGATGGTGCTCGACGGCGCCCGCGTCTCCCTGACCTGCGGGTCGGCGCGGTTCAGCCTGCAGACCATGCCCGTGGAGGACTACCCCAGCCTGCCCGAGATGCCGGCGGCCACCGGCACCGTGCAGAGCGACGAGTTCGCCCACGCCGTCGCCCAGGCGGTGACGGCCGCCGGCCGCGACGACATGCTGCCGGTGCTCACCGGCGTCCGGATCGAGATCGAGGGCTCGAGCATCTCGCTGCTCGCCACCGACCGGTTCCGGCTCTCCCACCGCGAGCTCGGCTGGAGCCCGCGCACCCCCGACGAGTCGCTGGCCGCGCTGGTGCCCGCGAAGGTGCTCGGCGACACCGCCAAGTCGCTGACCGCCGGCAGCGAGGTGACCATCGCGCTCGCCGCGTCCGGATCGGGCGAGGGCATCATCGGCTTCGAGGGCGCGGCCCCCGGCGGCGTCCGTCGTACGACGACCCGGCTGCTGGACGGCGAGTTCCCCAAGGTCCGCAGCCTGTTCCCCAGCGAGCACCAGACCAAGGCCCTGGTCGACAAGGGCGCGCTGATCGAGTCGGTCAAGCGCGTGTCGCTCGTCGCCGAGCGCAACACCGCGGTCCAGCTCGCGTTCAGCGACGGGGTCCTCACCCTCGACGCCGGCTCCGGCGACGAGGCCCAGGCCTCGGAGTCGATCGAGGCGACCATCGACGGCGAGGACATCACCACGGGCTTCAACCCGCAGTTCCTCCTCGACGGCCTCGGCGCCATCGACCAGCCCGTGGTCGAGCTGGCGTTCACCCAGTCCTCGAAGCCCGTGGTGATCAGCGGGTCCGCCGGCGAGGGCGGTGGCGAGGAGTCGGTGTTCCGCTACCTGCTGATGCCGCGCCGCCTGCTCTCCTGAGCCGGCCCCGCACCCGGCCCTGGTCGGGTCGCGAGCCGGACCGCCCCCGGGCGGGTCACCGCGGCGCACCCGGGGGAACTAGCCTGACGAGCACCTGCAACCTTGAGGAGCACACGCATGGAGATCGGACTCGTCGGACTCGGCAAGATGGGCGGCAACATGCGCACCCGCCTGCGCGACGCCGGCCACACGGTGGTCGGCTACGACCGCAACGCCGAGCTCTCCGACGCCTCGAGCCTGGAGGACATGGTCGGCAAGCTGCCCTCCCCCCGCGTCGTGTGGGTGATGGTGCCGGCCGGTGACGCGACCCGCGAGACCATCCGGGCGCTGCGCGACCTGCTCAGCGAGGGCGACCTGGTCGTCGACGGCGGCAACTCGCGGTGGACCGACGACCAGGAGAACGCCGCGCTGCTCGCCGAGCAGGGCGTCGGCTTCGTCGACTGCGGCGTCTCCGGCGGCGTCTGGGGGCTGAAGAACGGCTACGCGCTGATGTGCGGCGGCTCGGATGAGGACGTCGCCAAGGTGCAGCCGGCCTTCGACGCCCTCAAGCCCGAGGGCGACTCGGGGTTCGTGCACGCCGGCCGGAAGCCCGGGGCGGGCCACTTCGCCAAGATGGTCCACAACGGCATCGAGTACGCGATCATGCAGTCCTACGCCGAGGGCTACGAGCTGCTGGAGAAGGTCGACCTGGTCGAGAACGTCACCGACGTCTTCGACTCCTGGCGCGAGGGCACCGTCATCCGCTCCTGGCTGCTCGACCTGCTGGTCGAGGCGCTCAAGGAGGACACCCACCTCGACAAGATCGCCGGCTACGCCGAGGACTCCGGTGAGGGCCGGTGGACGGTGGAGGCGGCGATCGACAACGCGGTCCCGCTCAACGTCATCGCCGCGTCGCTGTTCGCGCGGTTCACCTCCCGCCAGGAGGAGAGCCCGGCGATGAAGGCGATCGCCGCGATGCGCAACCAGTTCGGCGGCCACGCCACCCGCACCGCCCCGCCTCCGGGCGGGGACGCCTCCTGACCTGACCGCGTAGCTGGCCCGCGTTGTACGTCTCGCACCTGGTCCTGCACGACTTCCGCTCGTACGCCGCCGCCGACGTCCGGCTGGGGCCGGGCGTCACCGCGTTCATCGGGCGCAACGGGCAGGGCAAGACCAACCTGGTCGAGGCGGTCGACTACCTCTCCCGGCTCTCCTCCCACCGGGTGGCGACCGACGCGCCGCTGGTGCGGGCCGGGGCGGGCCAGGCCGTGGTGCGTGCGGCGGTCGTGCGCGAGGGCCGCACGGCCGTGCTGGAGGTCGAGCTCAACCCGGGGCGGGCCAACCGCGCCCGGGTGAACCGGTCGCCGCTGCCCCGGTCGCGCGACCTGGTCGGGATCCTGCGCACCGTCGTCTTCTCCCCCGAGGACCTCACCCTGGTCAAGGGCGATCCCTCGGACCGGCGCCGGTTCCTCGACGACCTGCTGGTGCTGCGCACCCCGCGGCTGGCCGGGGTGCGCAGCGACTACGACCGGGTGCTCAAGCAGCGCAACTCGCTGCTGAAGAACCTCGGCACCGCGCGCCGCGGCGGCCGCGACGCGCAGGAGGCCGCGCTCGCGACGCTGGCCGTGTGGGACGACCACCTCGCCCGGACCGGCGCGGAGCTGCTCGGCGAGCGGCTGGCGCTGGTGCGGGCGCTCGAGCCGTACGTCGGGGCGGCGTACGAGACCGTGGCCCGCGGGGCCTCCCGCGACGACGCGGGCCTGGAGTACCGGCCCTCGCTCCCCCTGCCCGACGCCGCCGACGAGGGGATCCCGGACCGGGCGACGCTCGCCGAGGCGCTGCTGGCCGAGGTGGAGCGCCGTCGCGGCGAGGAGATGGACCGGGGGCTCTCCCTGGTGGGGCCGCACCGCGACGACCTGCTGCTCTCCCTCGGCCAGGGCGAGGCCGGCACCCGGCTGCCGGTGAAGGGCTACGCCTCGCACGGCGAGTCGTGGTCGTTCGCGCTCGCGCTGCGGCTGGCGTCCTACGACCTGCTGCGCGCCGACGGCGACGACCCGATCCTCATCCTCGACGACGTCTTCGCCGAGCTCGACACCGAGCGCCGGGCCCGGCTCGCCGAGCTCGTCGCCGGCGCCGAGCAGGTGCTGGTGACCGCGGCGGTGGGCGCCGACGTGCCCGCGGCGCTGGAGGGCACCCGGTTCGTGGTCGCCGGCGGGGAGGTCCGGCCCGAGCACGAGCCCGAGCGCGAGCCCGAGCACGAGGCCGGCGAGGCCGAGCACCCCGGTGCCCCTCGCGCCCCCGACGACCACGCGGTGCCCGAGGAGCTCTCCGGGGCCGACGATGCCCGCTGACCAGCCGCTCCCCCCACCCGGGACACCCCACGAGTCCAAGGAGAGCAGTGAGGCCGGGGAGGCCGGCGACGGTTCCGGTGCCTCCCCCGCGGAGGCGGAGGGGACCGGCCTGCCGGAGGACCACCGCGACGACGGCCTGGACCTGGCCCGGACCCTGGCCCGGGCGACCGCCCGCGCCGGTGGCGACCCGGCGCGGCGGCGCCCGAAGAAGGGCAGCGGCCGGCGGCAGCGCCCGCGCTCCTCGGGCGCGCACCCCGACGACCGTGACCCGCAGCTGCTGGAGACCACCCTGGACCGGCTGGTCGGCGACCACGGCTGGGACCTCGACCTGCGGGTGCACGGCGTCTTCGGGCGGTGGCCCGAGCTGGTCGGCGACGAGGTGGCCCAGCACTGCACCCCCGAGTCGTTCGCCGAGGGCCGGCTGGTGGTGCGGACCGACTCGACCGCCTGGGCCACCCAGCTGCGGCTGCTCGCGCCGACGCTGGTGCGACGGTTGAACGAGGAGCTGGGGCACGGCACCGTGGCGCTGATCGAGGTCCTCGGACCGCACGGTCCGACCTGGAAGAAGGGACCGCGGTCGGTGCGCGACGGCCGCGGCCCGCGGGACACCTACGGATGAGCCGGTTTCACATGAAACAACCGGCGAGGACCCGGCTCGCGGGAGGACCGCACAGGACGGCTCAGCGGCCCGGCAGACGTACAGGGACCTGACCGAGCCCCTGTTCGGCCGCCCGGGACACCTTCAGGAGCCGCTATGGCGGCAATTTCCTCCACAGATCCCCTCCCCGAACGGCTCGGGAGGTGGAATGCGGGCCTCCAGCGGCTATCATGGAGGTCGGGTCGCCGGCCTCTTGTCGCCGCGGCCCTCTGTATGTCCTCGCCCGGTCCGGACCCCCCGGCGGGCCCAGCTGAAGAGGTGCGTGTGACCGACGAGCCGTCCGTCGAGAACCCCGTCGAGATCCCGGAAGAGCCGACCGGGGCAGCCGCACCACCCGACGCCTTCTCCTACGACGCGTCCGCGATCCAGGTCCTCGAGGGCCTCGAGGCGGTCCGCAAGCGCCCCGGCATGTACATCGGCTCCACCGGTGAGCGCGGCCTGCACCACCTGATCTGGGAGATCGTGGACAACGCGGTCGACGAGGCGCTGGCCGGCTTCTGCGACCGGATCGTGCTGACCCTGCAGCCCGACGGCGCCATCCGGGTCGAGGACAACGGCCGCGGCATCCCCACCGACACCGCCCCCGGCGCCGAGATGCCCGCGGTCACGATGGCGCTGACGATGCTGCACGCGGGCGGCAAGTTCGGCGGCGGCGGCTACAAGGTCTCCGGCGGCCTGCACGGCGTCGGTGTCTCGGTGGTCAACGCGCTCTCCAGCCACCTGGTGGTCGAGGTCAAGAACCGCGGCCACCTGTGGCGGCAGAGCTTCAGCCTCGGCGTCCCCGACGGCGACCTCGAGCAGGTCCGGCCGATGGAGGCCGGCGAGCGCACCGGCACCACCGTCACGTACTGGGCCTCGAGCGACATCTTCGAGACCACGACGTACTCCCTGGAGACCATCACCACGCGGATCCGGGAGATGGCCTTCCTCAACAAGGGCCTCGAGATCGTCGTGCGCGACGAGCGCCCCGCGGCCTCCGAGATCGTCGACGCGGTCGAGGACGACACGGTCTCGCACGCCGTCGACGAGGCCGGCAGCGACGCGATCAAGCGCGGCGAGGGCGGCGGGATCGAGCAGGTCTTCCGGTTCGAGCGCGGCCTGGTCGACTACGTCGACCACCTCAACCGGCGCAAGGACAAGGCGAACCCCACCGTCATCTCCTTCGAGGCCGAGACGCCGGCGACCGTCGAGAACCACATGAGCCTCGAGGTGGCGATGCAGTGGAACACCTCGTTCACCGAGTCGGTCCACACCTTCGCCAACAACATCAACACCCACGAGGGCGGCACCCACGAGGAGGGCTTCCGCGCGGCGCTCACCAGCCTCGTCAACAACTGGGGCGAGGAGTGGGGGATGATCAAGAAGCGGGAGGACCGCCTCTCCGGTGACGACATCCGCGAGGGCCTCACCGCGATCATCTCGGTCAAGCTCGTCGAGCCGCAGTTCGAGGGCCAGACCAAGACCAAGCTCGGCAACACCGAGGCCAAGGGCTTCGTGCAGCGGGTGGTCAACGACCAGCTCGGCGCCTGGCTGGAGCAGAACCCCAACGAGGGCAAGGACATCCTGCGCAAGGCCCAGGCCGCGGCCTCGGCCCGGATCGCGGCGCGCAAGGCCCGCGACCTGGCGCGCAACCGCAAGGGCCTGCTCGGTGGCGGCGGCCTGCCCGGCAAGCTGTCGGACTGCCAGTCGACCAACCCCGGCGAGTGCGAGGTCTTCATCGTCGAGGGCGACTCCGCGGGCGGCTCGGCCCGCCAGGGCCGCGACCCCCGGATCCAGGCGATCCTCCCGATCCGCGGCAAGATCCTGAACGTCGAGAAGGCGCGCATCGACAAGGTCCTGGGCAACCAGGAGGTGCAGTCGATCATCTCCGCGCTCGGCACCGGCATCCAGGAGGAGTTCGACCTGGAGAAGCTGCGCTACCACAAGGTGGTGCTGATGGCCGACGCCGACGTCGACGGCCACCACATCAACACCCTGCTGCTGACGCTGCTGTTCCGGTTCATGAAGCCGCTGATCGAGCAGGGCCACGTCTACATGGCCCAGCCGCCGCTCTACCGGCTGCGGTGGAACAAGCCGGCCGAGCACGAGTTCGTCTACTCCGACGCCGAGCGCGACGCGCTGCTGCGCGACGGGCTGGCCGCCGGCAAGAAGCTGCCCAAGGAGAACCCGGTCCAGCGCTACAAGGGCCTCGGCGAGATGAACGCCAAGGAGCTGTGGGAGACCACGATGGACCCCGAGCAGCGGCTGATGCTGCAGGTGACCCTCGACGACGCCGCCCAGGCCGACGAGATCTTCTCGGTGCTGATGGGCGAGGACGTCGAGCAGCGCCGTTCCTTCATCCAGCGCAACGCCAAGGACGTCCGATTCCTGGATATCTAGCCGTCTAGCCCCAGACCTAGATCCCAGTAGACGCGACCAGAGAGAGCAATCGTGACCGAGACCCCCACCGACGGCACTCCCCCGCAGGGCCCGGGCGGCCGCATCGAGCCCGTCGAGCTGCAGACCTCGATGCAGCGGGCCTACATCGACTACGCCATGGCGGTCATCGTCGGGCGCGCGCTGCCCGACGTCCGCGACGGCCTCAAGCCGGTGCACCGCCGGGTGCTCTACGCGATGTACGACGGGGGCTACCGGCCCGACCGCGGCTTCTCCAAGTGCTCCCGCGTCGTCGGTGACGTCATGGGTCAGTACCACCCCCACGGCGACTCGGCGATCTACGACACCCTGGTCCGCCTCGCCCAGCCGTGGGTGATGCGCGCGCCGCTGGTCCAGGGCCAGGGCAACTTCGGCTCGCCGGGCAACGACTCGGCGGCCGCCATGCGGTACACCGAGTGCCGGATGGCGCCGCTGGCCATGGAGATGGTCCGGGACATCGACGAGGAGACCGTCGACTTCCAGCCCAACTACGACGGCCGCTCGCAGGAGCCCGTCGTGCTCCCCTCGCGGATCCCGAACCTGCTGGTCAACGGCTCGGCCGGCATCGCGGTCGGCATGGCCACCAACATCCCGCCGCACAACCTGCGGGAGGTCGCCGAGGGTGCGAAGTGGGCGCTGGAGCACCCCGACGCCTCCCGCGAGGAGCTCCAGGACGCGCTGATCGAGCGGATCAAGGGTCCCGACTTCCCCAACGGCGCGCTGATCGTGGGCCGCCAGGGCATCGAGCAGGCCTACCGCACCGGCCGCGGCTCGGTCACCCAGCGGGCGGTGATCGAGGTCGACGAGGACGCCAAGGGCCGCACCTGCCTGGTGGTCACCGAGCTGCCCTACATGGTCAACCCCGACAACCTGGCGCTGAAGATCGCCGAGCTCGCCGACTCCGGCAAGGTGCAGGGCATCTCCGACGTCCGCGACGACACCTCGGACCGCACCGGCCAGCGGCTGGTGGTCGTGCTCAAGCGCGACGCGGTCGCCCGGGTCGTGCTGAACAACCTGCTCAAGCACACCGAGCTGCAGACCAACTTCAGCGCCAACATGCTGGCGCTGGTCGACGGCGTGCCCCGCACGCTCTCGGTGGACCAGTTCATCAGCAACTGGGTCACCCACCAGATCGACGTGATCAGGCGCCGCACGGAGTACCGCCTCCGCAAGGCCGAGGAGCGCGCCCACATCCTTCGCGGCCTGGTCAAGGCGCTCGATGCGCTCGACGAGGTCATCGCGCTGATCCGCCGCTCCCCCGAGGTCGACGACGCCCGCCGCGGGCTGATCGAGCTGCTCGAGATCGACGAGCTCCAGGCCAACGCGATCCTCGACATGCAGCTGCGCCGGCTGGCCGCCCTCGAGCGCCAGAAGATCATCGACGACCTGGCCGAGATCGAGCGCACC
Source organism: uncultured Actinomycetota bacterium (assembly GCA_963826155.1). GTDB lineage: Bacteria > Actinomycetota > Actinomycetes > Propionibacteriales > Nocardioidaceae > Nocardioides. Next base: position 3,856,669 of record CAWGVX010000002.1, read on the forward strand.
ATCGCCGACCTCCAGGACATCCTGGCCAACGTCGCCCGGCAGCGGCAGATCATCGCCGACGAGCTGACCGAGATCGTCGACAAGTACGGCGACGACCGCCGCACCCAGATCATCGCGGCCGACGGCGACCTGTCGATGGAGGACCTGATCCCCGACGAGGAGCTCGTCGTCTCCATCACCCGCGGCGGCTACGCCAAGCGCACCCGCGCCGACCAGTACCGCACCCAGCGACGCGGCGGCAAGGGCGTGCGCGGCGCCTCGCTGCGCGGCGACGACGTCGTCGAGCACTTCATCGCGACCACCAACCACCACTGGCTGCTCTTCTTCACCACCGCCGGCCGGGTCTACCGCACCAAGGCCTACAACCTGCCGGAGGCCTCGCGCGACGCCAGGGGCGGCCACGTGGCCGGGCTGCTGTCGTTCCAGCCCGACGAGAACATCGCCCAGGTGCTGGCGATCCGCGACTACGAGCAGGCGCCGTACCTCGTGCTGGCCACCCGCAACGGGCTGGTCAAGAAGACCCGGCTCGCCGACTACAACAGCCCGCGGCAGGCCGGCGTCATCGCGATCAACTTCCGCGAGGACGACGACCAGCTGATCGGTGCCGAGCTGGTGAGCTCCGAGGACGACATCCTGCTGGTCTCCCGCAAGGGCCAGTCCATCCGGTTCCGGGCCGAGGACACCCAGCTGCGGCCGATGGGCCGCGCGACCTCGGGCGTCTCCGGCATGAAGTTCCGCGACGGCGACTCGCTGCTGTCGATGTCGGTGATCCGGGCCGAGCAGGTCGCGGCCGAGGACGCCGCCGCCGCCGAGCTGGTCTCCGAGGGCGAGGCGCCCGAGGCGATCGCGCCCGGCGACCTGCCCGGGGTCAAGGAGCAGTACGTCTTCACGATCACCGACGGCGGGTACGCCAAGCGCACCCGGATCTCGGAGTACCGCCTGCAGTCGCGCGGCGGCCTGGGCATCAAGGCGATGGCGCTGGCCAACGAGGACCGCGGCCAGCTGGTCGGCGCGTTCATCGTCGAGGAGGGCGACGAGATCCTCTCGATCACCCAGAACGGCCAGGTCGTGCGCAGCCCGATCAACGAGCAGTTCCGGGCCACCGGCCGCTCCACGATGGGCGTGAAGTTTGTGACGCCGAAGTCCGGGGATGCTGTCGCCGTGGTCGCTCGCTCGGTCGAGGCCGGCGACGACGAGGAGAACGGTGAGGACGGCGGCGAGAACGGTGACGCCGCTGTGGAATCGCCCTCCTCAGGTGAGGGTGCAACAATCGACGGATCCGCGGAGGTTCCGGCCCCCGGGGAGATCGACCCCAGCGAGCCGGGTACGCAAGACTCCGGCGAGAGTGAGGACTGATGACGGAACGTCCCGTCGAGCGCACCTCCCCCCGCACCGCCCGTGACCGCGGGCGCGCCAACCAGAACCCCGCCCGTCCGCCGATCGCCGAGCGCATCTCGGCCAAGCTCGGCAGCGCGGCGGACGAGCACCGGGCCAACGCCAACCCGGAGTCCCGCACGGTCGTGAGCAAGGCGGCGGCCGGGCGGCGGCCACCGCGCCGGGCCCGGCTGCGGCTGACCCGGCTCGACCCCTGGTCGGTGATGAAGACCGCGTTCCTGCTCTCGATCGCCTTCGGCGTCGTGACGGTCGTGTCGGTGCTGATGGTGTGGTCCGTCCTCGGCGCGGCCGGGGTCTGGGACTCGATCAACCAGACCGTCCAGGACGTCGTCGGCGGCCAGGACTCCGCCGGCTTCGACGTGCAGAACTACCTCGGCACCTCCCGGGTGCTCGGGTTCACCACGCTCGTGGCGGCGATCGACGTGGTGCTGCTGACCGCGATCGCCACGCTCGGGGCGTTCCTCTACAACATGGCCGCCGCACTGCTCGGCGGCGTCGAGGTGACCCTCGCCGAGGACGAGGGCTGACCCCACCGCGGGCACCACGCGGGCACCCCCGAGCACCGGCGGACCTCGTTTTGTCCGCCTGCTCGGCGGTGGGGTAGTGTCCCACCCGGTCGCTGGTCGACCACCCTGGTCAGCCAGGTCCCGGGCCTATAGCTCAGACGGTTAGAGCGCTTCCCTGATAAGGAAGAGGTCACAGGTTCAAGTCCTGTTAGGCCCACCCGCACGGGGGCTCCGCCCCCGTGGATCCCCGCTGGGGCTCCGCCCCAGGCGCCACCCCGGGTCCAGTCCGGCCCCAACCATGCTGGGAGTCACCGTGAAGAAGCTCGTCCTGGTCCTGCTGGCCGCCGCCGGCGCCGTGCTCGCGAAGAAGAAGATCGACGAGGGCAAGGCCGAGCAGGCCCTGTGGGCCGAGGCCACGGACAACGTCGACCGTCCGGCCGACCGCGGCTGATCCTCCCCGCACGGGGCCTTGGCGCAATTGGTAGCGCACCTGCTTTGCAAGCAGGGGGTTAGGGGTTCGAGTCCCCTAGGCTCCACCAGCACGTCCTCCGGCACCTCCCCGGGCTACCCCCCGCGGGGCCCGCGGATGGCGGCCGCCCTGGTCTCCGCGGTCCTGCTCCTGGCGCTGGCCGGGTGCGACGACGTGCCGCCCCCCGACGCGGACCGGTCGGCGGCGCCGGCCCGGCTCAGCGGCACCCCGTCGTACGACCCCCGCGTCGAGCCGGCCGAGGCGGTGCTGCCGCTGGTGCCGGCGACGGCGACCACGCTGAGCGTCACCGACCTCGACGAGGTGCGCCGCCAGCTCGGTGTGCCGGACCTGACCAGCGAGGACCCGATGACGGACCGGTCCGGGTTCTGGGCGCGGGCGGAGACCGACGCGCCGCTGCTGGCCGAGGGCCTGCTGCGGGCCGGGGGCTCGCGGCTGGCGCTGGACTACGGCTTCACCGAGGACGACGTCGACTGGGAGGCGCACTTCCGCGGGCCCGACGGCAGCGGCTGGGTGCTCGGGCTGCGGCCCGGGCTGGACCTCGGACCGGTCCGCCGGGCGGTCGGGGACGGCGTCGCCGGCCTCGCCGGGGCCCGGGTCGTCGCCGGGGAGCACCTGCTCGTCTCCGGCACCGCCGCCGACGCCCACGAGAGCTGGGCGACCGACCCGGCGGTCGTCGGGCTGGTGGGTGAGCGTGCGGAGGCGACGTACGTCCGCCGGGGCTGCGTGCCGTTCACCGACGCGCTCGGCCCGGACGCGGGGGGCGACCAGCAGGAGCGGGTCGCGGGCCGGGTCAGCGAGCTCGACGGCCTCGACGCGTTCGCGGTCTCCTTCGGCGACCACCTGGCCACGGTGCGGCTGGCGGCCGGGCGCACCGACCTCTTCGACCGCCTGCACCTGGGCGACCACTGGCCGGCGCACGCGTTCGGCGAGGCCTTCCACAGCGGCGTGGCCGACCCCGCGACCGGGCGGATCGGCTACGACGTGCCGCGCCCCCCGCTCGCCGCCCGCCTGGTGCTGGGCGAGGAGCTGCCGTTCGCCGTCTGCAACGCGGTGACGCCCGTCCCGGAGCCGACCGGACTCTGATCGCCGAGTCGGCGCTCGTTGACGGCCTGGTCACGCCGAGTCGGCGCTCGTTGACCCCTTGGCTACGCCGAGTCGGCACTCGTTGACGCCGTGTGTCCGGGTGGAAGGTCAACATGCGCCGACTCGGCGACCCCGGGTCCGGTGTGGGTGGTCAACATGCGCCGACTCGGCGGGGGTCAGGAGGCCCGGCGGTCGTCCCCCGGCGCGGCCTCGGTCGCGTGCAGCCGTCGCACGGTCGGCGAGGTCTCGACCGTGGCGGCGTCGGGGCAGGTGCCGAAGAGCCGGTCGGCGGTGCCGGTGGAGGTGACGGTGAACCAGTAGTGCTCGTTCTTGTAGTGGTGCAGCCGGTGGTTGCGCCACACCGAGCGGTACCACCGCGACCGGGGGCGGTAGTCGCTGTGCACCAGGTAGTGGGTCCACTCGTAGCCGAGCTTGACCGCGTAGACCGACACCAGCAGCGACAGCGCGCCGGCGGCGGTCGGGAGCGCGAGCAGCGCGACCACGACGTACGCCGGCAGCAGCCAGCACAGCGCCGGCCACGGGATGAAGACCAGCGGGATGTCCCGCGGGTCGGCGTGGTGCTCGCGGTGCTTGCGGGCGAGCAGCGAGTCGACCTCGACCGGGCCGAGCCGGCGCGGGCGCCAGTGCAGGATGCAGACGTGGATGACCCACTCGATCACCGGGAACAGCGCCACCAGGGCCACCGGGATCCCCAGCTCCCACCAGGACCCGCCGCCGACGACCGCCCTCGCGACCACGGCGGCGAGCAGGAAGGCGGAGATCATCCACGGGGACGGGTGCCGCCAGAACGACCGCCCGGCGGTGCCGAGCGACACGTTGGTGCGCCGCGACCCGGTGATCCGGGACTCGTCGGCGGCCAGCCGCTGGGCGGCGAGCCGCTCGACCTCCGGGGACGGCTTGGTCATGACTCCTCCTGGGGCCGGTCCTCGCGGGCCAGGGCGTCGAGCGAGGCGAGGATGCTGGTGGTGGCCGGCCGGAGCACCCGGTCGGCGGCGGCCCGGGCCGTCTCGGCGTCGCCGCCCCCGATGGCGGCGACCAGGACGCGGTAGGCGCCGACCTGGCCGACCTCCTCGGCCATCAGCGGGGCCAGCGCCTCGAGGGCGGGTTCGTAGGCGGCGCGCAGGCTGTTGAACATCAGCCGGAAGACCATCGAGTCGGCGGCGTCGACGACGGCGTCCCAGAAGGCCAGCGCGTGCACCTGCCGCTCCACGCCGGCGCCGGGACCCTCGGCCGCCGCGAGCGCGTCGACCAGCCCGGCGAGCGCCGGCTCCAGGGCGGGGCCGCCCCGCTCGGCGGCCAGCGCGGCGACGCCCGGCCCGACCACGAGCCGGGCCTCCAGCACGCTGCGGGCCACGGCGGTGTCGACGAGCCCGCCCGCACCAGCAGCCGGGGCAGCAGGTCGAGGCCGGCGTACCGGCGGAAGTCGCGGACCGTGGTGGCCCCGCCGTGCCGGACCTCCAGCAGCCGGGTCTGGGCCATCCGCTGCAGCGCCTCGCGGACCGCGGGGCGGGAGACGCCGAGAACCTCGGCCAGCCGGCGCTCGCTGGGCAGCGGCTCCCCCGGCTCGAGCGAGCCGTCGACCACCTCGCCGAGCACCTGGTCGAACACCTCGTCGGGGACCGAGCGGCGGGACACGGGCTGGAGCGGCATGCCCGCGACGCTAGGAGCCCGGGCCGCACTGGTCAAGTGGTCTGACCAGTGGTCGGACACCGTCGGGTCCGACACGCGGAGCGGTTCGTAGACTTCTGCACGTGCCCTCCCCGCTCGCCCCGCGCTACTGGGGCGTGCACCTCGTGGCGCTGGTGCTGACGCTGGCCGCCGTCGGCCTGGGCGTCTGGCAGTACGACGCCTGGGGGGCGCGTCGCGCGGCCGAGGCGGTGGACCTGACTCGGCTGGACCCGGTGCCGCTGCGGTCGGTGATGGGGCCGGACTCGCCGTTCCCGGGCAACAAGGTCGGCCAGCCGGTGGTCCTCGACGGCACCTGGGTCCCGGGTGGGACCGTCTACGTCTCCGGCCGCGAGCACGACGGCCGGGCCGGCTACTGGGTCGTGACCCCGCTGGCGGTCACCGGGGCCCACGACCCCGCGATCCCGGTCGTCCGCGGCTGGGTGGCCCGGCCCGCGCAGGCGCCGGCGCCGCCGACCGGCACCGCCCGGATGGTCGGCTGGCTGCAGCCCTCGGAGGGCACCGGGGAGATGGACGACGACCCCACCGACGACGTGCTGCCCCAGCTGCGCACCGCCGACCTGCTCCAGCACGTGCACCAGGACCTCTACGGCGCGTACGCCGTGGTCGCGGACCGGGTGGCCCCCGGCCACTGGCCGGTGGGGTCCGCGGCGACCAACGACGGCACCAGCGGGCTGGTGCACGCCGACCTGCAGCAGCTGCCGTCGGCCGGCACGTTCACCGCGGTGCGCAACCTGTTCTACGCGATCGAGTGGTGGTTCTTCGCGGGCTTCGCGATCTTCATCTGGGTGCGCTGGACGCGCGACGTTCGCCGGGAGGGCGAGCCGGCCGAGACGCAGGCCACTCCCGAGAGCGGGGCCGGGGGCGAGCCCGCGGGCGGGCGCGGAGGTTCAGTAACCTCGAGGACGTGAAGAACCTGTTCAACGCCTACCGCGTGCTGGCGATCATCGTCGGCGTGCTGCTCGCGTTCTGCGCCCTGGTGGCGCTCCCCCTGAAGTACCTCGCGACCGAGGGCACCAGCCTGCAGCGGTTCGGCGAGTCCGCCAGCATCATGTGGGTCGCCCACGGCTGGGCGTTCATGATCTACGTCGTGGTGGCGTTCTTCCTCTCCCGGCGGGCGCGGTGGAGCGCGACGTTCACGATCGTCGCCCTGGCCGCCGGCCTGATCCCGCTGCTGATCTTCTGGGTCGAGCACCGGGTCACCCAGCGGCTGCGGGCCGAGCACCCCGAGCTGGTCGCGTCCGGCGAGGCGAGATAGCCCGTGACGACCGCGTTCGTGCTGGGCGGTGGGGGCGTCCTGGGCGCGGTCGAGGTGGGGATGCTTCGGGCGCTCTTCGACCACGGCATCCGGCCGGAGCTCGTGCTGGGAACCAGCGTCGGCGCGCTCAACGGCGCGATGGTGGCCCGCGACCCCTCGCCGGCCGTGATCGGGCGGCTCACCGACCTGTGGCGGGGGGCCAGTGAGGCCCGGCAGGAGGTGTACGGCGACCGGCCGTTCCGGACCGTGCGCCGGGCGGTGTCCACCGGCACCCACATCTACTCCGCGAAGCCGCTGAAGAAGCGGCTGCGCGAGGAGTTCGGCGACACCAGGATCGAGGACCTCCCGGTCCGGTTCCAGGTGTGCGCGGCCAGCATCGAACGCGCCGCGGAGCACTGGTTCGACTCCGGCCCCGTGGTCGACGCGGTCGTCGCCAGCGCCGCCGTCCCCGGCCTGCTGCCACCGGCGAAGGTCGGCGACGAGCACTTCCTCGACGGCGGGATCGTGAACTCGGTCCCGGTCGAGCGGGCGGTGCGGCTGGGGGCGACGCGCATCTTCGTGCTCCAGGTCGGCCGGGTGGACCGGCCGCTGCAGGTGCCGCGCCGGCCGTGGGAGGTGGCCCGGGTCTCCTTCGAGATCGCCCGGCGGCACCGCTTCGTCCGGGAGATGTCCGAGCTGCCCGACGACGTCGAGGCGCACGTGCTGCCGGCGCGCGGCACGTCGTCCCGCGACGACAGCCTGCTGGGCAGCCGGGACTTCGGCGGCGTGCAGCGGCGCATCGACGAGACCTGGGAGGCCTCGCGCGCCTACCTCCGGGAGCACCTGGCCGAGCCGGGTGGCCGGTGAACGGCACGGGGACCTGGCTGCTGCGCCGACTCGTCCTCGCCCCCGCGGTGATGGCGCTCACCGTGGTGGTGTGGGTGACCCTGCCGCTGTGGCTGATCGCGGCCGCGGCGCTGTCCCCGGTCCTCCCGGGCCGGCTACGGGCCGGGCGGCTGCTGTGGGTGGTGATCCTCTACCTGACCTGCGAGTCGCTGCTGCTGGCCGTGATGCTCGGGCTCTGGCTCGCGGCCGGGTTCGGCCGGCGGATCCGGACGCCGTACTTCGAGGGGATCCACTACGACCTGGTCCAGGGCGTGATGTGGGTCTTCTTCCGGGAGGCGCGGCGGGTGCTGGGCCTGCGGATCGTCACCGACGGGCCCTCACCGGACGCGCACCCGGGCGTCCCGCTCGTGGTCTGCTGCCGGCACGCCGGGCCCGGCGACTCCTTCACGCTCATCTACGCGCTGATGCACTGGTACTCCCGCGAGCCCCGGGTCGTCCTGAAGGACACGCTGGCCTGGGACCCGGCGATCGACGTGCTGCTGAACCGGATCCCGGCGCGGTTCATCACCCCCCACCCCGGCGACGGGGAGGACCTCGAGAGCCAGGTGGCCAGCCTCGCGCAGGGCCTGGACGACAACGACGCGTTCGTGATCTTCCCCGAGGGTGGGAACTTCACCCCCGAGCGGCGCCGACGCGCCATCGACCGGCTGCGCCGGCTGGGCATGGAGCGGATGGCGCGGCGCGCCGAGCAGATGACCCACGTGCTGGCCCCCCGCCCGGGCGGCTTCCTGGCCGCCCTGGACGCCGCGCCGGACGCCGACGTGGTGATGGTCGCCCACACCGGACTGGACCACCTGCGCACCGTGGCCGACGTGTGGCGGGAGCTGCCGATGGACAAGGTGCTGATCATGCGCTGGTGGCAGGTCCCCCGCGCCGAGATCCCCGACGGCCGCGAGGCCCGCATCGACTGGCTCTACCGCTGGTGGGAGCAGATCGACGCCTGGGTGGAGCAGAACCGGCCGGAGGATCTCTCCTCCGGCCGGTCCGGGCGGCGTACGTCGGGCTGAAGCCTCGTCCCGAGGTGTGCCCCCAGGGTCGCCCGTGCCTCAGGCCTTGTCGTCGCGGGCGTCGTCGAGGTCGACGACCTCCGCCGGCTCGTCCGGCGTGGTCACGGCGTGCGGTGCCTCGGCCTGGTCGGCCACGGCCTCGTCGGGGGAGGCCCCGCCGGTGTCGTCGTCGGTGTCGGAGGCGCCCGACATGGGGGCCGCCGGGGACGGCGGGGCCGGGGTGGGCGCGGGCGCGGGCGTGTAGGCCGACTGCCAGTTGTCGCTGCTGCCGCCGCCCTGCAGCTTTCGGGCCAGCAGCCCCAGCGCGGCGGCCAGGCCACCGATCAGGACGACCTTCTTCAGCTTGCCGCCCTTCTTCTTCTTCTGCTGGGCGGCGTTGATCTCGGCGGCACGGGCCGCGGCCTCGTCCGCCTTCTCCGCGGCGTAGCCGGCGCCCTGGGCGAGCTTCTCGCTCGCGACCGCCGCGCCCGCCGCGAGGTACGGCGCGGCCTTCTCCCGCGCGTCGGCCAGCGCGGGGCCGGCCTTCTCGCGCGCGTCGGCGACGTAGGGAGCCGCCTTCTCGCGTGCCTGGGCGACGTACGGCGCTGCCTTCTCGCGCGCGTCCGCGACGTAGGGGGCCGCCTTCTCCCGGGCGTCCGCGACGTAGGGGGCCGCCTTCTCCCGCGCGTCCGCCAGCGCCGGCCCGGCCTTCTCACGGGCCTCCGCGATCAGCGGGACGGCGCGCTCACGGGCCTCCTTGGCGGCCGCCTTCGCGGTCACGGCGGCGCTCTGGGCGGCCGACTCCACGTGCGGGCGGACGGTCTCGACGTACTCAGAGGCTTGGTCGAGGAGCGACTTCTTCTTGCGCAGGCCCATGGGCGTGACACTTCCTTCTCGTCGGTGGCTTCCATTCGATCATGTCTCGCCCGACCCAACCAGCCTCGACCGGTCGGGCCCCCGGGGAGCCGTCATGGCACCGGTGTTGGCGCGCGTGCGAGGATCGGGGTCGCACGACCTCGATGCGAATCGACGTGCACGTCGTACCCACTTGACGCGAGAGGCAGTCATGGCTGACCTGCAGGCCATCTTGAAGACCAACAAGGGCGACATCACGCTCGACCTGTTCCCCGACCACGCGCCGGAGACCGTCGCCAACTTCACCGGCCTGGCCGAGGGCACCAAGTCCTACGACGCCGGCAACGGCAGGAGCGGCCCGTTCTACGACGGCCTGGCCTTCCACCGGGTGATCGAGGGCTTCATGATCCAGGGCGGCTGCCCGCTGGGCACCGGCACCGGGGGCCCCGGCTACACGTTCAAGGACGAGCCGCACCCCGAGCTGACCTTCGACAAGCCCTACCTGCTCGCCATGGCGAACGCCGGGCCGGGCACCAACGGCTCGCAGTTCTTCATCACCGTGGGCGCCACGTCGTGGCTGAACTTCAAGCACACCATCTTCGGTGAGGTGGCCGACCAGGCCTCCCGCGACGTCGTCGACGCGATCGCCACGACCGCGACCGGCCCGGGAGACCGCCCGGTCGAGCCCGTGGTCATCGAGCACGTCGAGGTCGTGCGCTCCTGAGCGGCAACCCGACCCCGACCGGGGTGCCCACCTGCTACCGGCACCCCGGTCGCGAGACCTACGTCACCTGCCAGCGCTGCGGCCGGCCGATCTGCCCGGACTGCATGCGCGACGCCGCGGTGGGCTTCCAGTGCCCGCAGTGCATCGCCGAGGGCGCCCGGGAGACGCGCAGCGGCCGCACGGCGTACGGCGGGCTCCGGTCGGGCAACCCGGGCCTGACGTCGATGGTGCTGATCGCCGTCAACGCCGCGGTGTGGCTGCTGGTGCTGGTGACCGGGGGCGCGTCCAGCCGCCTGCTCAACCGGTTGATGCTGCTGCCCACCGGGGTGTGCGGCTCGAACGCACACCCGAGCGGGGTCTACCCGCTCTACTCCCAGCAGGCGTGCGCGCTGGGCACCAACCCGGCCGGCGACGGCCACTGGTACCCCGGTGTCAGCGACGGCGCCTGGTGGCAGCTGTTCACCAGCGCGTTCACGCACGTGGAGATCTGGCACATCGGGTTCAACATGCTGGCGCTGTGGTTCCTGGGTCCCCAGCTCGAGATGGTCCTCGGGCGGGCGCGGTTCCTCGCGGTCTACCTGCTCTCCGCGCTGGCCGGCTCCACGATGGCCTACTGGTTCTCCCCGCCGCACGGTGCCACGCTCGGTGCGTCGGGCGCCATCTTCGGCCTGATGGGCGCGCTGCTGGTGCTCGCGCTCAAGGTCCGCGCCAACCCCCAGCAGATCCTGCTGTGGATCGGCATCAACTTCGTCATCACCGTCACCTCCCCCAACATCTCCTGGCAGGGGCACCTCGGTGGCTTCCTCGGCGGCGCCCTGATCGCCGCGATCCTGGCCTGGTCCCCCCGCCCGCGGCGGGTGCTGTGGCAGACCGCCGGCCTCAGCGCGGTGGGGGTCGCGCTCGTCGCCGCCGTCATCGCCCGGACCGCCGTCCTGGGCTGAGCGCCCGGCCTCGCCGCGCCGACGGACGGCTCGGCAGGGTTCGCGGCGCCGCCGGGCGGTGAGCTGGCCACCGGTTGCGCGCCGCAGTCGGTGGACACCTCACCGCCAACCAAGACGCCCCACCCCCGGGCGGTGAGTCAGCCACCGTTTCCGCACGGAATCGGTGGACAGCCCACCGCCGATCGGCTCGATCCAGATCCCGGCAGGTACGGACCAGTCCGAGGAGCGGGTGTGGGCCATCCCCAATCTGGGGTAGAGGCCCTTCACATGCGCAGTGTGCACCGACATCCTCAGGGACGGTAAGTGCACAACTGTGGAGACGTCTGTGGAGAATTACATGCGTGTAGTTATCCACAGGAGTTATCCCCAATGTGCAAAACCGCCGGGCCGTTCAGGCGAACGAACCGGCGGTCTGCTTGTGGACAAGTGCGGATCTGGTTCGGCCAGGTTGTGGACGAGGTGATCGTCGTCCACAGGCTGGGGGCAACACTGTGAGGTGGCTCGCCCGCCGCTGAGGACGAGGCCCCTCAGGTCGCGCTCACTCCCAGCGGGTGGCGTAGACGAAGCCGACGGCCATGAAGCCGATCCCGACCAGCAGGTTCTTCTGGCCGAGGTCGTCGAAGACCGGCAGCGCGCTGATGTCGTTGCTGATCACGTAGAACGTGCAGATCCACAGCAGCCCGATCAGGAAGCAGCCGAGCATGCCCACCACGACGCCGCGCCCGCGGCCCAGCGGCGTGCTCGGGTGCGCGGCGACCACCAGGCCGAGGAAGAGCAGGCCGAAGCCGATCAGGTAGTTCCAGTCGCCGAGGTCGGCCATCCAGCCGGGGCTGCCCGGCTTCGGTGCGGGGATCACGGTGGGGTCGACCCGGACGGCGGCGTAGTAGTAGGCCATCCACGCGATGCCGAGGACGATCAGGACCAACGCCACCGCGAAACGCGCCGAGAACACGGGTCCGCGGGTGGGGTTCAGGTAGTCCGGCTGCTTGGCCTTCGGCTTGGACACGAGATCGCTCCTCGGTGACGGCCCCGGCCGGGGCCGGGATGTCGGCACGCACCAGTGGCGCCTCGCCACGGGTTGCGGGCTACCTTAGTCGGCGTGACTCCCGGTTCCCACGCGCGGCCCGCCGACGACGGGCCCCCCGCGCCCCGACGCCCACGACGGCGCTGGGGCGCCTGGCGCCTGGGCACGCCACTGGTGGTGCTGCTGTGCGGCGCGCTGTTCGTGGTCAGCGCCGCCAACAGCGAGGGCACCGACCTGCGGCCCGGTCGCTACACCGACCTCGCCTCCCTGGTCAACGGCGAGGCGCGCGACTACCACCACCTGCAGCAGCGGGTGAAGGACCTCAACGTCGACGTCGCCTCGCTGACCGGCGCGGTCAACGACCGCGACGTCCAGCGCTACCAGCGACGCATCGAGAAGCTCAAGGACCCCGCCGGACTGGTCCCGCGCTCCGGTCCCGGAGTGACGGTGACCCTGTCCGACGCCCCCGAGGACGTCATCAACTCCACGACCCAGGAGCTGAAGTACCTCGTGGTGCACCAGCAGGACATCCAGGCGGTCGTCAACGCGATGTGGAAGGCCGGGGCCACCGCGGTCACCGTCCAGGGCCAGCGCGTGGTCAGCACGACCGGCATCAAGTGCGAGGGCAACGCCGTGCAGCTGCAGGGCGTGCCGTACTCCCAGCCCTACGTGATCTCCGCCGTCGGCGACCAGGCCTCGCTGCTCGGCGCCATCGACGGCGACCCCTACCTGCAGGTCTACCGCCAGCAGGCCGCCAACCCGACGATCTCGGTCGGCTGGGACCTGCAGCTGGAGTCCAGCATCACCGCTCCGGCGTACGACGGGCTGCTCGACCTGAACTACGCCAAGCCGCTGGACAACTGACCGCTCCGCCCGGCGTCAGTGCGCCCGGCCCGGGGCCGGCCGCCGGCCGGAGGGGCTCGGCGGCCCCGTCGGCAGCGTCGGGGTCACGGTCGGCGACCCGGACGGCGACCCCGAGGGCGACTGCGTCGGCGAGGGCGACTCGGTCGGCTGCTGGAAGCTCGAGACCACCAGCGTCACCGTGGTGCCCTGGTTGGCCTTGTCGCCGCCCTTCGGGCTCTGCCGGATGACCGTGCCCTCCGGCTTCTTGGTGTCGGAGGTCTTGACCACGTCGGGGGTGAAGCCGGCCGCCTTGATCGCCTGCTCGGCCGCCTTCTGGTCCATGCCGACCACGCCGGGCACCTTCTCGGGGCCGTCGGACCAGTAGACGGTCACCTTGGTGCCCTCGGGCACGCTCTGCCCGGCGCCGGGGTCGGTGGAGAGCACCTGGCCACGGGGCTCGTCGGAGTCCTTCATCGAGAAGGTGGCCCGCAGGTTGTCGCCCTGGAGGGTCGAGGCGGCCGAGGAGCGGTCGAGCCCGACGACCGAGGGCACGCTGACCAGCGGCTTTCCGGTGGAGACCACGAGGTCCACGTCGGAGTGCGGCGCCACGTAGGCGTCCTGGGTGGGGTCGGGGTCCTGGCTGATGACCTGGTTCTTCTTGACGCTGTCGTCGGACTGGTAGTCGACCTTGCCGATGCCGAGGCCGGCGTCGCCGATCTCGGCGCGCGCCTTCTTCTCGCTCAGCCCGGTCACCGAGGGCACCCGCACCTGGTCCGGTGAGCCGTTGAACAGCTTGGGCACCACGAGCACCGCGGCGGCGACCAGCGCCAGCAGCAGCAGGGCGAGCCCGACGAGCAGGCCGGTGCGCGGGCCGCGCCGCTCCGGCTCCTCGGGGGGTACGGCGGCCCGCACCGCGGTCGCGTCGGCGGGCGGGTCCACCGACGGGATGACCGAGGTCGGCGGCGCGGGCGGCACCACCGCGTGCACCGGCCGGCCGGCGAGGTAGCGCTCGATGTCGCTGCGCATCGCCGCCGCGGACTGGTAGCGCTCCTCGAGCCGCTTGGCCAGCGCCTTCATCACGATGGCGTCGATCTCGGGTGGCAGCTCGGTGTCGTGGTCCGACGGAGGCGCCGCGGGCTCCCGGACGTGCTGGTAGGCGACGGCCACGGGGCTGTCGCCGACGAACGGCGGCCGCCCGGTCAGCAGCTCGTAGAGCAGGCAGCCGGCGGAGTAGACGTCGGAGCGCGAGTCGACGGTCTCGCCACGGGCCTGCTCCGGGGAGAGGTACTGCGCGGTGCCGACCACGGCGGCGGTCTGGGTCATGGTGGAGGAGGCGTCGCTGATCGCGCGGGCGATGCCGAAGTCCATCACCTTCACGTCGCCGCTGGGCGTGAGCATCACGTTGCCGGGCTTGATGTCGCGGTGGATGATGCCCGCCCGGTGGCTGTAGTCCAGCGCGGACAGCACGCCGCTGGTGATCTCCAGCGCACGCTCGGGGAGGATCTTGCGGCCCTCGCGCAGGATGTCGCGCAGGGTCCGGCCGGCGACGAACTCCATCACGATGTAGGGCTGGGCCACCCCGTGGCCGTCCTCCTCGGTGTACTCCTCACCGGTGTCGTAGACCGCCACGATCGCGGGATGGTTCAGCGACGCGGAGGACTGCGCCTCGCGGCGGAACCGGGCCTGGAAGGTCGCGTCGCTGGCGAGGTCGGTGCGCAGCCGCTTGACCGCCACGACCCGGCCGAGCCGGGTGTCGATGCCCTTGCGGACCTCGGCCATCCCGCCGCGGCCCAGCAGCTCGCCGAGCTCGTAGCGTCCGCCGACCAGGGTCGGCTGTGGGTTGCTCATCAGCGGGCGACCTTTCCGTCGTGGGTCGGCGCCGCCCCACGACTGCTGGTGGTGCCGACGGCGCTGGGCGAGGAGGGGGCGGACGGCTGGGACTGGGTGGCGCCGGAGGTGGAGCCCTGGCTCACCGGCGAGCTGCTCGGGGTGGTCGGGCTCGCGCTCGGGCTGCTGCTCGTCGAGGTGCTCGGGCTGCCGGTCGGGGAGCTGCTCGGGGAGGTCGACGGTGACTGGGTCGCCGACGTGCTGGGCGACTGCGTCGGCGCGGTCGAGCTCGGCGACTTGCTCGGGCTCCCGGTGGGCGAGGGCGCGGTCGTGGTCGCGGACTGGGTCGGCCGCGGCGACGAGGTGTTCTGGTGGTGGTGCGACTTCTTCGTCGGGTTCGGCGTCGGCGTGGTCTCGTCGCCGGTGCGGGCGAACACGAGGAAGCCGATGACCACCACGATCAGCACCGCGACGGCGCCGAGGAGCAGCCACAGGGCGCCGCGCCGGCGTCGACCGCCCTCCCCGGGGGGCCCGGAGACCGGGCCGGTGGTGGGGCCGGTGGTGGCACCGGTGCCGGTCGGGGGGGCGGCGTCGGCGGCGGACGCCCCGGCCAGGGCGGCACCGAGCCCGGCGGCGCCGGCGGCCCCGGCGAGCACCTGGGTGTGGTCCCCGTCGGCCCCGGTGGGCGGGGGCACGATCGCGGTGGCCGCCGTGGCGGGGTCGCGCAGCGCGGCCGCGAGCTCGGAGCCGTCGGCGAAGCGGTCGTGCGGCTCCTTCGACATCGCCTTGCGTACGACGGCCGCGAGGTCGGCGGGCACCTCGGGCGGCAGCGCGGGCACCGGCTCGCGCAGGTGGGCGAGCGCCGTGGCGACCGGGCTGTCGGCCACGAACGGGCGACGGCCGGCCAGGCACTCGAAGGCGACGACGCCGAGCGCGTAGACGTCGGAGGCCGGCGTGGCGGTGTTGCCGCGGGCCTGCTCGGGGGAGAGGTACTGGGGGGTGCCCATCACCTGGCCGGTCTGGGTGATCGCCATCGCGTCGGCGGCCCGGGCGATGCCGAAGTCGGTGATCTTGACCTGGCGGTCGGGGGTGACCAGCAGGTTGGCCGGCTTGATGTCGCGGTGGATGATGCCGGCGGCGTGGGCGGCGCCGATCGCGGCGGCGGCCTGGGCGAGCAGGTCGCGGGTGACGTCGGGGTCCATCGGCTCCCCGGGCCGCAGCAGCGCCGAGAGCGGCTGGCCGTCGACGAGCTCCATGACGAGGAACGGCCGGGGGCTGTCCGAGCCGTCGGAGCCCGAGCCCTCGCCGAAGTCGAAGACGGCCGCGATCCCCGGGTGGTGCAGCGACCCGGCGTGCCGGGCCTCGGTCTCGAACCGGGACCGGAACGACGGGTCGTCGGCGTACTCGTGCTTGAGCAGCTTGATCGCGACCTCGCGGTCCAGCACCGTGTCGGTGCCGCGCCAGACCTCCCCCATCCCGCCGGTGGCGATCCTGGAGTCGAGCCGGTAGCGCCGGGCGTCGTCGGCGAAGCCGTGGCCCTGCTGCTCCCCGTCCCGGGGTCCCTCGTTCGTCGGGTCGGGGCTCACTGGATCACCGCCTGCATGACCGCCTTGGCGATCGGGGCGCACAGCGCGCCACCGGCGATCTCGCTGCGCGCGGTGTCGCTGGACTGCACGAGCACCGCCACGGCCACCTTGGCGTCGTTGGCCGGGGCGAACGAGACGAACCACGCGTACGGCGGCCGCGACGGCGTCGACTGGGCGGTGCCGGTCTTGCCCGCCACCGAGATGCCGGGGATCTGCGCGGCGGTGCCGGTGCCCTGGTCGACGACCGAGACCATCATCTGGGTCAGCGCGTCGGCGGACTGCGGGGAGATCGCCTTGGACAGCTCCGAGGGCTGGGTCTTGTCGAGGACGTCGTAGTCGGAGGACTGGACCTCGTCGACGAGGTAGGGCTTCATCACCGTGCCCCGGTTGGCGATCCCGGCGCCGACCATCGCCATCTGCAGCGGGGTCGCGGCCACCTCGTACTGCCCGATCGCGGAGTAGGCCTCGTACGGCGGGGCCAGGTCGCCGGAGGGGAAGCGGCTGGTCGCCTGGGGCGAGAGGTCGTCGAGGTAGTGCTGGCCGAAGCCGTACTTCTCGGCCTGCTGGCGCAGGGCGTCGCCGCCGAGCTGCAGCCCGAGCCACCCGAACGAGACGTTGCAGGACACGTCGAGCGCCCGGGTCAACGTGATCCGGTTGCCGCCGCAGCTGACGCCGTTCTCGTTGTGCAGGTCCTTGCTGGCCTGCGGCAGGTTGAGGGCGCTGCCGCCGGGCACCGGCGACTGCGGGTTGTAGTTGCCGCTCTCCAGCGCCGCCGAGGCGGTGATCAGCTTGAACGTCGAGCCGGGCGGCAGCACGGTCTGGGTCGCCCGGTTCAGCATCGGCTGGGCCGGGTCCTTCTGCAGCCGGTCGTAGGTGCCGCTCACCGAGGACAGGTCGTGGGAGGCCAGCTTGTTGGGGTCGTAGGTCGGCGTCGAGGCCATCGCCAGGATCTTGCCGGTGGACGGCTCGATCGCCACCACCGCGCCCTGCACGTCGGGACCGAGCGCCTTGAGGCCGTTCCACGCCGCGTCCTGGGCCGCCGGGTTGACCGTCAGCTCCACGTTGCCGCCCTTGGCGGAGTCGTTGCTGAGCAGCCCCACGAGGTTGTTGACGAACAGCTTGGAGTCGTCGCCGGAGAGCACCGCGTTCTGGGACTGCTCCACGCCGGTCTGGCTGTAGAAGGAGAAGTAGCCGGTCAGCGGGGCGTACTCGAACGGCTTGGGGTACTTGCGCTGGAACTTGTAGCGGTCGCCGGACTTCACGCTCTGCGCCACCGGGTCGCGGCCGACGAGGATCGCCCCGCGCTCGCGGGAGAACGCCGCGGTGATCACCCGTCGGTTGCGCGGGTCGTCGTTGAGGGCACCGGCCTTCCAGTACTGCAGGTAGGTGGCGTTGATCATCAGCGCCAGGAACAGCAGCAGGCAGAAGATCGAGATCGTGCGGATCGGCTTGTTCACAGCTTCACCACCTGGGTGGCGTCGGAGTCCGAGCTGTCCTCCGCCCCGGACAGGTCCGGGACGGGTCGACGGGCCTGGTCGGAGATGCGCAGCAGCAACGCGATGATCACCCAGTTGGCGACGAGCGAGGACCCGCCGTAGGAGAGGAACGGTGTGGTCAGGCCCGTGAGCGGGATCAGGCCGGTGACGCCGCCGATGACGACGAAGACCTGCAGCGCGATGACCGCGGCGAGGCCGGTGGCCACCAGCTTGCCGAACCCGTCGCGGCAGACGAGTGCCGCCCGCAGCGCCCGCTCGACGATCAGCCCGTAGAGCAGGACCACCGCGATCACCGCGGTCAGCCCGAGCTCCTCGCCGATCGAGCTGACGATGAAGTCGGAGTTGGCGTAGGGCACCCGCTCGGGGCTGCCGTTGCCGAAGCCGCGGCCGATCAGCCCGCCCCAGCCCATCCCGAACATCGCCTCTACGGGCTGGAAGCTCTTCGCCCCGTGCGCGTCGGAGTAGTAGTACAGCGGGTGCAGCCAGACGTCGACGCGCTCGGTGACGTGGCCGATGAACTTGTACGCCGCGAACGCGCCGACCAGGAACAGCCCGCCACCGACGACCAGCCAGCCCGGTCGCTCGGTGGCGACGTAGAGCGTGATCAGGAACAGCCCGAAGAACAGCAGGCTGGAGCCCAGGTCGTGCTGGAAGACCAGGATGCCGAGGCTGATCAGCCACATCGCCAGGATCGGCCCGAGGTCCCGGCCGCGGGGCAGGTCGATGAACAGCAGGCGTCGGCCCGCGAGGGCCAGCGCGTCGCGGTGCAGCACGAGGTAGCCCGAGAACGCGATCACGAGGAGCACCTTGGCGACCTCGCCCGGCTGGAAGCTGAACGGGCCGAGGTGGATCCAGATCCGGGCGCCGTTGATGCTCGCGCCGATGACCGGGAGCATCGGCAGCAGCAGCAGCACGATGGCGGCGAGCCCGCTGGTGTAGGTGAACCGCTGCAGCACCCGGTGGTCGCGCAGCAGCACCAGCGTCGCGATGAACAGCAGCACGCCGAGCGTCATCCACACCAGCTGCTGCTGGGCGAAGCCGTGCGGCTTGCCCTCGGTCTCGTAGGCGAGGTCGAGCCGGTGGATGACAGCCAGGCCGAACCCGTTGAGCGCGGCCACGACCGGCAGCAGCACCGGGTCGGCGTACGGCGCGACGATCCGGACGACCACGTGGCAGCCGATCACGAGCAGCGCCAGCCAGCCGCCGTACCCGACGATGTCGGCGGGCACCTCGCCCTCGACGCCGAGGCCGACCGCGGCGTAGGCGCCGATGCCGACGATGAGCGCGAGCACCAGCAGGAACAGCTCCGCCCCCCGGCGCCGGCGGTGCACGAAGCCCAGGAACGCCCCGGCGTTCTGGCCGGTGCGGTGCGGGGACCTCGGCGTCGTCCGCTGCGTCGACTTCTGGGCCATCTCAGCTCCCGGTCCCCGTGTCGGAGGTCCCCGTCTCGCCGGAGGCGCCCGCTCCCGAGGGGGCACTGCTCTGCTTGGCGGCGAGGGTGTCGACCGCACGCTCGGCGTCCGAGAGGTCGCCGACGTCGATGCCCTCGCGGACCCGCCCGGCGTCGAAGTCCGAGAGCCGGGCCAGCTGCACGTCGCTGGTCTCGTACGCCGTGGACAGCGAGATCCCCGGCAGCTCGCCGTTCAGGCCGCGGAAGATCACGACCTTCCCGTCCTGCTCGCCGACGTAGTACTGCTGCTGGCTCCACGACCAGGCGGCCGCGGCCGCGATCCACACCAGGCCCACGAGCACCAGCAGCGCCAGCAGCCGCTTCAGCCAGGTGTAGCGGTGCGGGGGTCGCGGGGCGTAGCGCATCTCCTCGGGGTCCAGCGGGTCCGCGGTGATCGCGAACGGGACCTCCTCGGGGATGTCGTCGGGCACCGGCTCGAGCTCGCCGGTGTCGCCCGAGCGGTGGCCGCGGAAGAGGCTGCCCTTCCCGGCCCGGGCGCGCTTGCGCAGCTCGGCGGCGGCCCCGACCAGGAGCGGGTGGGGCGCGGCGGTCCCGGGGGTGTCCTCGAGGACGTCGGCGACCAGGCAGGTCACGTTGTCGGAGCTGCCGGCCTCGAGGCTGGCGCGGACCAGCTCGACGGCGGCGAAGTCGGGGCTGCCGGTGGCCAGGATGTCGGCGAGGCGGGGCTCGTCCAGCACCCCCGAGGCGCCGTCGCTGCACAGCAGCAGCCGGTCGCCGGCGGCCAGGCCGATGTGGAAGAGGTCCGGCTCGGCCTCGTGGATGCCGTCGAGGGCCCGCAGGATGAGGTTGCGGTGCGGGTGCACCCGGGCCTCCGCCTCGGTGATCCGGCCCTCGTCGATGAGGCTCTGGACGAAGGTGTGGTCCTTGGTGAGCTGGGTGATCTCGCCGGTCCGGTAGAGGTAGGCCCGGCTGTCGCCCACGTGGCCGATGCCCAGCCGCTCCCCGTCGAAGAGCGCCACCGTGGCGGTCGTGCTGGTGCCGTTGAGCGCCGGGTCCTCGTCGACGATCTCGGCGATCCGGTCGTGGGCGCGGTGCAGGGCCCCGGCGACCTGCCCGAGCAGGTCCTCGCTCGGCGGCTGGTCGAGGCGACGCAGCTGCTGGACGGCGGTCGCCGAGGCGATGTCGCCGCGGGCCGCGCCGCCCACGCCGTCGCAGACGGTCAGCAGCCAGGGGCCGGCGTACCCGGAGTCCTGGTTGTCCTTGCGGACCCGGCCGACGTCGGAGATCGCGGCGAAGTCGAGGCGCAGTCGTCCGGGGGTGCCGGGCGACCCGGTCGGGCCGTCGGCCGGGCCCGGGGTGGGATCCGGGGCCGGCTCCGGCGTCGGCTCGGTGGTCGGCTCGGTCATCGGGACTACTTCCGCAGCTCGAGGATGGTCTTGCCGATCCGGATCTGGGTGCCGACGGTGACGGTCGTGGGCTGGGTGAGCCGGACGCTGCCGATGTAGGTGCCGTTGGTGGAGCCGAGGTCCTCCACGAACCACTGGTCGCCGGAGGCGGCGATCCGCGCGTGGCGCGTGGAGACGTAGTCGTCGTCGAGCCGGATGGCGGCGTCGCTGCCGCGGCCGATGAGGATCGGCGCCTGGTCGAGGTCGGCGCGCTCGCCGCTGTTGGCGCCCTCGGTGACCAGCACGTGGGTCGGTGCGCCGCGGCGTCGCTTGGGCGGCTGGCCGCTGCGTGCGGCCTTGCCCCGGCGCTCGCCCCCGCGGGCGGCCTCCGGCACCCGGGCGCCGAACATGTCGGAGCGGATCACCGAGACGGCCGAGAGCACGAAGATCCAGAGGATGGCGAGGAAGGCCATCCGGATCAGGAACAGGGTCAGCTCAGACATCCGCGTCCTCCTCGACGACGTGCACCGTCATCGTGGTGTTGCCGATCTTGACCTGCGAACCGTCCCGGAGGCCGGTCTGGGTCACGCGGTGGCCGTCGACGTGCATGCCGTTGGTCGAGCCGAGGTCGCGGACCTCGATCCGGGGCGGCTCGCCGGTCACGGTGAACTCGACGTGGCGGCGGCTGACCCCGGGGTCGTTGATGCGGACGTCGGCATCGGTGCCGCGGCCGATCACCAGGCCCGGGGGGTTGATCGGGTGGCGGGTGCCGTTGACCTCGAGCAGCGCCCGGGCCCGTCGTGCCTGCGTGTGGCTGGCGTTGCCGGTGACCGAGGCCTGGGCGCGGCTGCGGATGCGGAACCGGCCGGTGGTCAGGTCGTCGGCGGGCTCGAAGTCGATCGAGATGGCGCCGGGGAAGACGTAGCCCTGCTGGTCGGCGTGCTCCTGCAGCTGGTGGCGCAGCTCCTCGGCCATCGCGGAGTCGTACGGCGCGAGCCGGTCCAGGTCGGTGCCCGAGAGCTCGACGTGGAAGTCGTTGGGGACCATCCGGCGGTTGCGGGAGAGGATCTGGGCGTTGTTGTCGCACTCGCGCTGGAGTGCCGCGGCGATCTCCACCGGCTGCACGGCGGAGCGGAACGCCCGGGCGAAGGCGCCGGAGATCATCTCCTCCAGCTTGTGCTCGAACCGCGACAGTCCGCTCACTCCTGACCCGCCTCCTTCCGTTCCTCGGCCGGGTCGGCCGTCTCGACCACGGCAGGCCGACGAGCCCAGCCAGTGCGCCGGGTCGGACCGATCGTAACGGGGTCCCGACAAGGGGTGCTGCAGGCCCTCGGCCCGGTTTGGGACAAACGTGGGCGGTGGGATAGCGTGTGCCTCGCTTCAAGCGCGAGTGGCGGAATAGGCAGACGCGCACGGTTCAGGTCCGTGTGCCCGAAAGGGCGTGGGGGTTCAACTCCCCCCTCGCGCACCACCAACGAAGGCCCCGGATGACTCCGGGGCCTTCGCGCATTCCGGGCACGGGACAGGTCCCGCCGTTCACGTCCCTCGAACCCCACGGCGGCAGAGGGGCTCAGCGGCCGGCCGGTCCCGGGGTCGAGGCCGGGGAGCAGGGCAGCAGGCCCTGCCGGTTCTTGCTCCGCAGCACGTGCAGCGCGGCGTTGTCCACCAGGGGGTGGTGCCTGAACTGGCGGGCGTGGTCCAGGACCGCGCGCACCATGCCCGCGGCGGCGCCGGAGCTGCCCACCAGCGCCAGGTCGCCCCCCGACTGCAGGAAGCGGAGCGCCCGCTGGTCGGGTGGGACGTGCGAGAGCGCCGTCGCCGTGAGGCTGTCGGAGACCACGGTGCCCGTGAAACCGATGTCGTGGCGCAGCATGCCGCGCATCAGGGTGGACGACATCGGGCCGATGTGGTCGGCGTCGATCCTGGTGTAGCGCGCCGAGGACACCATCACCACAGGGATGTGGTCGGCCACCAGGTCGCGGAACGGCTGCACCGCGTATCGGCCGTGCCGCGAGGTGACCCGGTCGGTGACGCCGTACGTCGTGTCGGTGTTGCCGCGCACCCGCCCCAGGTCGGGGAAGTGCTTGGCGGCGGTCTGCACGTGGGCGTCCTTCATGCCCCGTCGCACGGCCAGTGCGTGGCCCGAGACGTCCTGCGGGGTGTGACCGTACTCGCGGGAGAAGTAGCCGATCGGCTGGTTGTCGGCGCCCAGCCGCTTCGGGACCGTGTCGGCCACCGGCGCCAGGTCGAGGTTCACCCCCGCGCTGCGCAGCTGGTGGCCCCAGGTGCGGGCGCGGGAGCGGAGCGCGCCCCGGGACCACCTGCCCTGGGTGAGCGCGGTGGGGATGTCGGAGAAGCCCGGCCCCCGAAGGTGCTGGACGTAGCCACCCTCCTGGTCGGCGGCCACCCACAGCCGTACGCCGGCCGCGTCGGCCAGCGCCTGCAGCCGGGCCACCCGGTTGCTGGTCGTGGCCACGCCGGCGTGGCTGTTGTGCGCCAGCAGCACGCTTCCCACGTGGTGCCGGGCGAGCAGGGCGCGCTGCGCGGCGGTCGGGTGCGTGTCGACGCCGACCATGAACAGCTGGCCGACCTTCTCCGCCAGCGACATCCGCGCCAGCGTGCGCTCGGCGCAGGTCTGCCTCGCCGGGGCCCGTGGAAGCGCCGCGCGGGAGGCGGGCCGAGCCGCGGGCGTGCTCGCCACGGCCGGCGCGGCGGGGGCGGCCAGGGGAAGGCTCGCGAGGAGGACCGCGGTCGCGGCCCGGCGACGGGTCGAGGGGATGAGGTCGGGGCTGTGCACGTGTCTGCTCCTCGGAGCTCGAGTTCGCGGTGACGAGGACGCCGGTCTCGCTCAGTGGGCCTTGCCGACCGCGGTCACGGTCATCTGGTGCCGGTCGCCCAGCGACCGCTGGCACGCCTGGGTGCGCAGGTCCACGAAGGTCGAGGCGCGGGAGTCCGGCGGGTAGATGCGCAGCCCGTCGGCGGTGGTGGGTGCGCACTGCTCGGCCGGGTAGTTGCCGGCGTCGGTGATCTTCAGCAGCGCGGTCGTGGAGCGACCGGGCGCCAACCGGACGGAGGTGGTGCCTCCGGTGCGGCTGGCCGGCTCACCGAGCTGGGTGCCGTCGCCGTGACCGACGAACGAGACGCCCGGGTGGCCGTCCAGGGTGCAGGTCCGCTGCGAGCTGTTGCGGAAGTCCAGCAGCACGTAGACGCTCCCGGCCGTGCCGCCACCCCTCTGGGGTCGTTCCGAGACGGTCAGGTCCGAGACACCGCACACCGCGGACGAGGCGGTCGCCCCGTCTGTCGCCCCGTCCGAGGCCCCGTCCGTGCCTGCGGGGTCGGCCGACGACCCCGCCGCCGTGGTCCGGCCGCCGGACCCCGGGGAGGTGCTGGGGCTGTTCCCGGCGGTCGGACCACCGGTGGCACCGGGCGGGGTGGCCAGCGACGGGTTCGCGTCCGGCGCGGAGCGCACACCGTTGCCTCCGCAGGCGGTCAGCAGCCCGAGTCCCAGCACGGCGGCCGCGCCGAGAGCGGCGCGCCTGCGAGCCGGGCCGCGGGAGGGTCGGTCCTCGTGGATGTCCATGGCCTCGACGCTAGGCGGCCCCGATCGCGTCGCCGGCACGCCCCGATCACGACCGGCTCCCGGTTCGACGGTGCCGCCGTGATCCGATCGTGAGGTCCGAGGGCGCCCCGGGCCCGTCTCCGGGCTCGTCCCCGGGCTCGTCTTCGGGGAGCCGCAGGGTCACCCGGGCACCACCCCCGGGCGCGTTCGCCAGGTCGAGCGAGCCGCCGAGAACGGCGCTCTGCCCGGCGGCGATCACGAGGCCGAGGCCGTTGCCGGGCACCCCGGGCCGGCGCCTCCGCCGGAACGGCTGCGGACCCTCGGCCAGCATCGGGGCATCGAAGCCGGGCCCGTGGTCGCGGATCACGACCAGGCGGCCCTGCTGGTCGATCTCCACCGGCGGTGCACCGTGCGTGAGGGCGTTGCGGACGAGGTTGCTCAGCACCCGCTCCAGGCGCCGCGGGTCGGTGCGCACGGTCCCGGCGGCGGGTCCGTCCTCGGTGCGGAGCACGACGGCCTCCTCGGCGTACTCGCCTGCAGCGACGCCTCGTCGCACCGCGCGCTCGACGACCTCGGACAACCGCACGGGCTGGAGCTCCGCGATCTCCGACCCACGGTCGAGGCGCGCCACCTCGAGCAGCTCCTCGACCAGGGAGTGCAGCGCCGCGGCGCGGTCGCGCACCAGCTCGGCGGGCCGCGAGGCGTCGAGCAGGGCTGCGGCGGTGATCAGGCCGGTGACCGGGGTGCGCAGGTCGTGGGCCACGTCGGCGGTGAACCGCTGCTCGGCCCGGATCCGGTCGGCCAGTCGCTCGGTGAGGCCGTCGACGGCGTCGGCGAGGTCGCCGACCTCGTCGCTGCGCGGACCCACGGCGTCCTTCATCGACGCGGGCGGGCCACCCCCGACGGCGAGCCCTCGCGCCGTCCGGGCGGCGACCCGCAGCCGCCGGGCCAGCCGAGCAGCCGAGAGCAACCCGACCAGGGTGGCCACCAGCACTGTCGCCAGTCCCGCGACCAGCAGCGCCCGGTCGACCTGGCGGACGGGGGTGCCGACGGCCCTGATCCGCGTGTGCGTGCTGATCACGGTGTCCTGGATCCGCCCCGCCGCCCAGACGTCGCGCACGGAGCCTCCGCGCACGAGCGTGCCCCGCGAGCCGGGGTGGACCAGAGTCCCGCGCAGCTCACGAGGCAGCGAGGGGTCGTCGACCCGGGCGTCGAACGCCAGCAGGCCGGTCGAGGAGTAGATGTTCATCGCCGCGAGCAGCCGCTGGCTGGCTGCGTCACGCGCGTCGGAGACTCGATTGGCCACCACGAGCAGGTGGACCGCGACGCCCAGCCCGGCCACGGCGACCAGCACGATGCCTGCGATGGTCGCGGCGATCCGCAGCCGCAGCCCGGTGCGGAGGCGTCGGGTCCGGGTGTCGTGCACTCAGCGCCGCAGCCTGTAGCCGAAACCACGCACGGTCTCGATCACCTCGGAGCCGACCTTGGCCCGCAGCCGCTGGACGTGGACGGTGACCAGGTGGTTGTCGGCCTCCCACCCCTCGTAGTTCCACACCCGTGACAGGAGGCTCTGCGCCGACAGCACCGACCCGCGGGCGTCGACCAGCTCCAGCAGCAACCGCAGCTCGGTGGGGGTCAGTGGGAGCGGCCGTCCGGCACGAGAGACCTTCAGCGCGTCGCGGTCGAGCGTCAGGTCGCCGATCTGCTCGGGGGGCGAGGGGAGGTGCGCCTCGGCCTCGAGCCCCTCCGAGCGTCGCAGGACGCTTCGCAGCCGGGCCAGCAGCACCTGGACGTCGAAAGGCTTGGTGACGTAGTCGTCGGCGCCGGCCTCGAGGCCCCCCACGACGTCCACGGCGTCGTCGCGAGCCGAGATCATCACGACCGGGACGGTGGACCGCTCCCGGATCCGCCGACACAGGGTGACTCCGTCCATCCCCGGCAGCATCACGTCGCTGAGCACCAGGTCGAACGGACCGCGCTCGTCCCGACCGAGCGCGTGCCAGGCGTCGAGCCCGTCCGCGAGCCACGTGACGTCGTACTCGTGGCGCTCGAGGTGCAGCTTGGTCGCCTCACCGATGACGGGGTCGTCCTCGACCAGGAGCAGGTGCACGCAGCGAGGCTACGCCGCCGCGATTCCGGGCGCGGGTGGGCGGAGGTGTCCCGCGCGTCGGCAGGTCGTCACGGGATCCTCGACACGGAAGCGGCCGGCTGTGAGCCCGCCCGCGTCCGAAGGGGCTATTTTGCGGGCATGGCAACTATCGCGTTGCGGGTGCGGCTGGTGGGCGGCGAGCACACGGACCTGACCTACCACGACCCCGACCAGGTCGACGAGGCGCGCATGGTCGACAAGGTGATCGAGGTCCTCAGCTCAGACACCGGTGTGCTGCGCTGCCGCCACGGCGACCGGCTGGTCGCCCTGTACGCCCGTGGGGTGGCAAGCATCGAGGTCTCACCGCGCGGCGCGGTCCTGTAGCCCTGTCGCCGGGTCGGGGGCGGACGCCGCACCGGACTGGTGTGACTTTCAACCACCGACCGTTTGCCCCCGGGTGCGGTGGGGTACCGACCGGTCATGCCTGCCAACTCCAAGCTGCACTTCACCACCCCCGGCCTGACCGAGGCGGACGCCTCCCGCGTCGTCGAGCTCCTCCAGGACCGGCTGCACGCCTGCAACGACCTGCACCTGACGCTCAAGCACGTGCACTGGAACGTCGTCGGCCCGCACTTCATCGCGGTGCACGAGATGATCGACCCCCAGGTCGAGGCGGTCCGCGGGTTCGCCGACGACCTCGCCGAGCGGATCGCCACCCTGGGCGGCGCACCTCAGGGCACCCCGGGTGCGCTGGTCGACGCCCGGAGCTGGGACGAGTACTCCATCGGGCGGGCCGGCACGCAGGAGCACCTCGGGGCGCTCGACCTCGTCTACCGGGGCGTGATCACCAGCTACCGCGAGGGCATCAAGGAGCTCGACGGGCTCGACCTGGTCACCCAGGACATGTTCATCGCCCAGACCGAGCAGCTGGAGCTGTTCCACTGGTTCGTGCGGGCACACCTGGAGGACAAGGGCGGCCGGCTGGCCACCGAGGGCGCCGACTCCGAGCGCGAGGCGGCCGACCAGGCGGGCTGACCGCCGACCCCTGCGACCTCGACCGGGCCCGGTGGCGGGCCGGCCCACCGCTCCCCTGGTCCGGAGCGTGGCCCGGCCCGTCGCTGCCGGGGCGGGACCCCCGGGCGATACTGGCGCCCATGAGTCGTCGCCCGAGACCGAAGGCGGTCCTGCTGGTCGCCCTGCTGGTCGTGATGATCAACCTGCCGTGGGCGCACAGCACGTTCCAGCGCTGGGAGCTCGGGCGCCGGGGCACCGACCTCACCGCCCCGCTCGCGGACAGCCGGGTGATCGGGTCGGGCGCGGACGCGGACTACTACGTCTCCTTCTCCTACCCGAAGCGGATCGACCCCCAGCACGGCACCTGGTTCGCCCAGGTCGACCGCGAGGCGTACGACGCGGCGCTGTCCCGGCACCTCGTCGAGGTCCGGGTGCTGCCCGGCCACCCCTCCATCTACACGGTGCAGGGCCAGGTGCGCTCCCACGGCGGCGTGGTCATCACGCTGGCCCTCGACCTGCTCCTGGTGCTGCTGATCTGGCTGTTCTGGCGGTTCCGCAGCCGGCTGCGGCCGCGGCTGCACGCGGTCGCCGTCGAGGACGTCGCGCCCGGTGAGCCCGGGGGCCTCCTCGACCGCCTCGAGGGCGGGGTCTACCTGATCCGCGGCGAGGTCGCGGAGATCGACGGGGACGAGCTGCTGCTCGACCTCGGCGACCGGCTCGTGACGGTCACTCTCGACGGGCACGCCAACCCCGTCGGCCACCGCGAGGTGGCCGAGGTGCGCGGGCTGCTGGTCGGCTGAGCACGCGGCCCGGGGGACCGGCCGGGAGACCGACCGGGTCAGGGGGCCGGCAGCAGGACGGTGACGGTCATCTCGTCCCCGTGCGTGCACGGCAGCTCGGTGCGGACGCCGTACCTCGCGTGGTGGCCGCGGCAGCACAACCGCAGCTCGCCGTGGGCGCGGCTGACCAGGGTCTCGACCAGGGACAGGCCGAGGCCGAACCCCCCGCGGCCGCGGGAGGTGTCGGCCCGGGTGAACCGGCGGGTGGCGGTGTCCAGCAGCTCCGGGGCCATGCCCGGTCCGGCGTCGCTGACCCGCAGCCGCACCACGTCGTCGACCCGGTCCACGACCACGGTGACCGGCGGCGCGCCGTACCGCTCGGCGTTCTCCAGCAGGTTGGCGACCAGCTGGCCGGCGGCCGCCTCCGACAGCGACACCGGGGCCTCGGCCAGCCGGGTGCGGACCGTGGACGCACCCCGGGTCGCGCGGGCCACGGCGTTGCGACGCTCGACCTCGGCGCGGACCACCGCGGCCAGGTCGCAGCCACCCTCGTCGACGTGGCCGCTGGTGCCGGCCTGCAGCAGGTGCTCGGCGAGCTGCACCAGGTGCACCACGTCGGTCTCGATCTCGCCCAGGATCTTCTCGTGCTCGGCGACGGTGCGGGGCCGGCGGCGGGCCAGCTGGAGCCGGGTCGTGAGCAGGGTCAGCGGGGTGCGCAGCTCGTGGCTGGCGTCGTCGACGAACCGGCGCTCCCGCTCCACGGCGTCCTCCAGCGCCTCGAGCATCGCGTTCAGGGTGTCGCCGAGCCGGGTCACCTCGTCGTCGCGGTCCGGCGGCACGTCGAGCCGCACGCCGGTGGCCCCGCCCGCGATGTCGGCGGCGCGCGTGCGGTAGCGCTCGACCGGCCGTAGCGCGAACCGGGCCAGCAGGTCCCCGACGACCGCCGTGACGACCAGGGCGCCCAACCCCGCGAGCGAGAGCTGGGCGAGCAGCTCGAGCAGCGCCTCGTCGCGGTGGTCGCGGCGCACGGCCACGACGAGGACTGCCGCCTGTTGGTCGCCCGGCAGCGGCGTCGCGTAGACCCGCAGCGGGTCCTTGGTCGTGGGCAGCAGGTCGCCGATGTTGCGGTAGAACGGCCGGCGCAGCGCCTCGGCCGTGCGCTCCGGCGAGAGCAGGGCGTGCTGCGGCATCGCCGGGCTGGCGGTCAGGAGCCGGCCCCGGGCGTCGAGCACCTGGTAGAGGTCCCCGCCCTCGACGCTGGTCACTCCGGGTCTCACCCGCCCGTCGGGGCGGACGTAGTGCCTCACCAGCCGGGCGTCGGTGGTCAGGTCGCCGTTGAGCTGGCCGTCGAGTGCCACCTGCACCCGCCAGTAGACGAAGCCGCCGGCTGCCGTCAACACCAGGAACATCGTGGCGGAGAAGCCCGCGACGAGACGGACCCGCAGGGGCAACCGGGTCAGGCGCCGGCGCAGCCGGGGGAAGCGACGGGTCACGGGGCGGTCACGCCGGCGGCGGCGGGTCGATCCGGTAGCCGGCGCCGCGCAGGGTGGTGATCGTGTCGGCGCCGAAGGGCCGGTCGATCTTGGCCCGCAGGCTGGCGACGTGCACGTCGATGACGTTGCTGCGCAGGTCGGTGTCGCCGTCCCACACCTCGTCGAGGATGGCGTAGCGGCTCACCACCCGGCCGGCGCGCTCCAGCAGCAGCCGCAGGATGTCGAACTCGCGCGCCGACAGCTCGATCTCGGTCTCGCCCCGGTGGCACCGCCGCGCGGCGGGGTCGACGACCAGGTCCCCGGCGCGCAGGGGCTGGTCCTCGTCGCCGACCGAGCGCCGGTGCAGGGCCCGCAGCCGGGCCACGAGCTCGTCGAGGTCGAAGGGCTTGACCAGGTAGTCGTCGGCGCCCGCCTCGAGCCCGGCGACCCGGTCGGGGACGCTGGTGCGCGCGGTGAGAATCAGCACCGGGGTCTGCACGCCGGCCTCGCGCAGGCGACGGCAGACGGTCACGCCCTCCATCCCCGGCAGCATCCAGTCCAGCAGCAGCACGTCGTACGACGGGTCGCCGAGCGCGACGCCGTACGCCGAGCGGCCGTCGGCGACCACGTCGACGTGCCAGTCCATCTCGGTGAGGGACTGCTCGAGGAGCGCGGCGAGCCGGGGCTCGTCCTCGGCGACGAGCACCTTCACGCCGACTCCCGTTGGTCCACGCTGCGACGGTAGCGTCCCGAGCGTGAGCGACCGATGAAGACCAGCAGCCCGAGCAGCCCCGTGTCGGCGCCGCCCTGGTCGCCGTGGCGCACGGTGGTGTGGTTCGGCATCGTCAGCCTGTCCGCCGACATGGTCTACGAGGGCGCCCGGTCGATCACCGGTCCCTACCTGGCGACCCTGGGTGCCTCGGCGCTCGTCGTCGGGGTCGTCACCGGTGCCGGCGAGGCTGCCGCGCTGGTGCTGCGGCTGGTCTCCGGGCCGCTCGCCGACCGCAGCGGCGCCTACTGGCCGCTGACCATCGTCGGCTACGGGCTGACCGCAGTCTGCGTGCCGCTGATGGCGGTCGCGCCGTTCCTGGGGGCGGCGGGGCTGGCCTTCGGTGCCGCGATGGTGCTGCTCGAGCGCACCGGCAAGGCGATCCGCAGCCCCTCGAAGTCCGCGCTTCTGGCCCACGCCGCCCGACCCGTGGGGCGCGGCAGGGGCTTCGCGGTGCACAAGGCCCTGGACCAGGTCGGCGCGTTCGCGGGTCCGCTGCTGGTCGCGGGCGTGATCGCGCTGGCCGGGGTGCAGTGGCCGGGCCTGGCGGTGTTGGCAGTGCCGGGCGCGGTGGCGATGGTGCTGCTGGGCGTGATCCGGGTGCGGATCCCGGACATGCGCGTCTACGACGAGCCGGAGCCGGAGGTCTTCCCCGCCGGGACGCCGGCCGCCACGACCGCCACCGGACCCGTCGCCGGACCCGCAGTCGAGTCGGCGGCCGGGTCCGCGACGGGGCCGGGGACCCGCCGGCTGCCGGTCGCGTTCCACGTCTTCGCGGTCTCGTGCGCGGCCAGCACGCTGGGCCTGATGACCTTCGGCCTGATCGGCTTCCACCTCGCCGACGCCGGGCTGGTCCGGCCGGCGCTGGTGCCGGTCGTCTACGCGGCCGCGATGGCCACCGAGGCGGTGGCGGCGCTGGCCACCGGCTTCACCTACGACCGGGTCGGTGCCCGGGTGCTGCTGGTGCTGCCGTTCCTCGTCGCGGCCGTCCCGCTGCTCGCGCTCGCCGACCGGCTGCTGGTCGCCGTGGCCGGAGTGCTGATCTGGGGGGCGGCGACCGGGGTCCAGGACTCCACGGTCAAGGCGCTGGTGGCCGACCTGGTGCCGTCGCGGCGGCTGGCCACGGCGTACGGCGTGTTCGCGGCCTTCCAGGGCGGGGCCGCGCTGCTCGGCGGGCTGGTCGCCGGCAGCCTCTACGCGGGCGGCCGCGCCGACCTGGTGGTCGTGATCGGGCTGTGCCAGGTGCTGTCGCTGGTGCTGCTGGTCTGGGTGCTGCGGAAGCCGGTCAGGCAGCCAGCCGGGTGACCACGGCGGGCGAGCCGTCCCGCGCGCCGTCCCCGAGGTCCGCCCCACCGCGCCGCTGACGCGCAGCGCGGCTCTCCGTGGGGTCGGACGCCACGGGGACCGCGCGTCGCGCCGGGGCGCCGTGCACCAGGAGCACCATCACCATGGCGATCGGTACGAGGATCGTGAAGCCCATGGCACTTGCGGTGAACACGGCGACGAACGACATCTCGAGCTGCTCCTTGTGGTGTTGACGAAAGCCGGTCCGGCTGGACGGTCGTGCCGGCTCCCTGCAACAACACCGTGCTCAGCAGACGCACAGTTGAAACATTTTCGGTCCCCAGCCGGGGGTGACCACGCTCACGCGGACGCCTCACCACGGCTTTGCCACACTCGACCCCATGCCCACGCTCTCCGACTTCAGCGCCCGCAGCATCGACGGTCGCGAGGTCGACCTCGCGGAGTACGCCGGCCAGGTCGTGCTGGTCGTCAACACAGCCTCGCAGTGCGGCTTCACCCCGCAGTACCAGGGGCTGCAGCAGCTGCACGACGCCCACGCCGACCGCGGGTTCACCGTGCTGGGCTTCCCCTGCGACCAGTTCGGCCACCAGGAGCCCGGCGACGAGGCCGAGATCGCCTCGTTCTGCGAGCGAAACTTCGGGGTGACCTTCCCGCTGTTCGCGAAGGTCGACGTCAACGGGGCGCACGCGCACCCGCTCTTCGGGTGGCTGCGGTCCCAGAAGAAGGGCCTGCTCGGCGGCCGGATCAAGTGGAACTTCACCAAGTTCCTCGTCGACCACCGCGGCCGGGTGGTCGGCCGCTACGGGCCGACCACGAAGCCGGACGCGATCGCGGCCGACGTCGAGGCGGCGCTGGCCCGGGCCGGCGAGGTGACCACGTGACCCGCTTCTCCGCGCGGACCGAGGCCCGGGCGGTGGTCGGCGCGGACCGGGCCGAGATCTGGGACGCGCTGACCGACCCCGGCGTGGTCGCGCGGCTCACGCCGTTCGTCACCCGGATCTCCGAGCGCGGCCAGCACTGGTTCTGGCAGATGAGCGGCCTGCAGGTGCTCGGGGTGGGCCTCACGCCGGCGTTCACCGAGCAGATGACGTTCACCGACAAGGAGCGCATCGAGTTCTCCCACGACCCGCCGGCGGAGGCGAAGGAGCGCGCCGGAGCCTACGGCTGGTACGACCTGGCCGACCACGAGGACGGCACCACGCTGTCCACCCGGCTCGAGATCGCCGTGGACCTGCCGCTGCCGCGGGCCTCGGCGCCGGCCGTGCACGCCACCATGCGCGGGGTGATCGGCCAGATGGGCGACCGGTTCTCCAGGAACCTCTGCCGCCACCTCGGCCTCGAGGGCTGAGCCCCGCCGAGGGACGCGGGAGGGTGCGCGGACGTGATCACGCTCACTCCCGACCGGGATTTCGGTCATTGCGGTCGCAGGTGACTTGCCCGTAACCACGGGCCGGGAGCAAGGTTCGACCATGGCCGCCACCACGTCGTCGTACTCCATCACCATGCGCCTCTACACCGCGCCGGACCACGGCGTGGTCGGCGCGGTCGCGACCGCGATCTCGGAGGCCGGCGGCATCGTGATGGCCCTCGACGTCGCGGAGTCCAGCCACGAGCGGCTCGTGGTCGACGTGACCTGCTCGGCCAGCGACGCCGACCACGCCGCGCTGCTGCGCACCGCGGTCGACGCCGTGCAGGGCGTGGAGGTCCACAAGGTCAGCGACCGGACCTTCCTGCTGCACATCGGCGGCAAGATCGAGGTCAGCTCCAAGGTGCCGCTGCGCAACCGCGACGACCTGTCGATGGCCTACACCCCCGGCGTGGGGCGGGTCAGCAAGGCGCTCGCCGAGAACCCCGACGACGTCTGGCGGCTGACCGCCAAGGGCAACACGGTCGCGGTCGTCACCGACGGTTCCGCGGTGCTGGGGCTGGGCAACATCGGGCCCGGCGCGGCGATGCCGGTGATGGAGGGCAAGGCGGCCCTGTTCAAGCGGTTCGCCGGCATCGACGCCTGGCCGATCTGCCTGGCCTCCCAGGACACCGACGAGATCGTCCGGGCCGTGGAGATGATCGCCCCCGGCTTCGGCGGCATCAACCTCGAGGACATCGCGGCGCCGCGCTGCTTCGAGATCGAGCGCCGGCTCCGCGCCAGCCTCGACATCCCCGTCTTCCACGACGACCAGCACGGCACCGCGATCGTCGTGCTGGCCGCGCTCACCAACGCCCTGCGGGTGGTGAAGAAGGACCTCGGC
Source organism: uncultured Actinomycetota bacterium (assembly GCA_963826155.1). Taxonomy (GTDB): domain Bacteria; phylum Actinomycetota; class Actinomycetes; order Propionibacteriales; family Nocardioidaceae; genus Nocardioides. The sequence continues at coordinate 3,890,307 of CAWGVX010000002.1, forward strand.
CAGGTGCGCGTCGTCGTCTCCGGCGGCGGCGCCGCCGGGACCGCGATCGTCACGCTGCTGCTGGCCGCTGGCGTCACCGACGTCGTGGTGGTCGACCGGGCCGGCGCGCTGTCGGCCGACGACGACACGCTCTCGGGGGCGCACCGCGAGCTCGCCGAGGCCACCAACCCCCGCCGCGCCCGCGGCGACCTGCACACCGTGCTCACCGGTGCGGACGTGTTCATCGGCGTCAGCGCCCCGGGCGTGCTCAAGGCCGAGTGGATCCGGGACATGGCCGACGACGCGGTGGTCTTCGCACTGGCCAACCCCGACCCGGAGGTCGACCCCGCCGAGGCCGAGAAGTACGCCGCGGTGGTCGCCAGCGGCCGGTCGGACTACCCGAACCAGATCAACAACGTGCTCGCCTTCCCCGGCGTCTTCCGCGGCCTGCTCGACGCCCGGGCCCACGAGATCACCACCGAGATGCTGATCCGGGCCGCCGAGGCGATCGCGCTGGTGGTCAAGGACGACGAGCTGAACCCGAACTTCATCATCCCCACGGTCTTCCACCCCGACGTGCCGAAGGCGGTCGCGGCCGCCGTCCGCGGCGCCGAGTCCTGACCCTCCCGCTCGCTCGCCGGGGCCGGCGGTGGCTCAGCCACCGTTTCTGGTCACGAATCGGTGGACAGGTCACCGCCGGCGCGGAGGCCGCCCGGAGGGCGGTGAGTGAGCCACCGTCCGTGGCCCGGGAACGGTGGACAGGTCACCGCTGGGGCGCGGCCGGCCGGCGCGGCCACCAGAACCGGTCGCCGAGCACCAGCGCCAGCGCGGGCACCAGCAGTGTCCGGACCACCAGGGTGTCCAGCAGCACGCCGAGGCAGATGACGGTGCCCAGCTGGGCCAGCACCACCAGCGGCAGCACGCCCAGCACCGCGAACACCGCGGCCAGCAGGATGCCCGCGCTGGTGATCACGCCGCCGGTGGCCGAGAGCGACCGGAGCATGCCGCCGCGGGAGCCCGCCTCGGCCGCCTCCTCACGGGCCCGGGTGACCAGGAAGATGTTGTAGTCCACGCCGAGCGCGACCAGGAACAGGAACGCGAGCAGCGGGACGCCGCTGTCCAGCGCGTCGAAGCCGAGCGGGCCGGTGAACAGCCACCAGGAGGCGCCCAGGGCGGCCACGTAGGTCGCGACCACGGTCAGCACCAGCAGCACGGGGGCCACGACCGCCCGGAGCAGCACCACGAGGCCACCGAGCACCAGCACCAGGATCAGCGGCAGGATCAGAAGCCGGTCGTCCGCGGAGGCCTGCCGTTCGTCCAGCGCCTGGGCGCGGCTGCCGGTGACGTGGGTGTCGTCGTACGACGCGAGGCGGTCCCGCAGCCGGTGCAGGGTGGCGGTGTCCTCGCCCGGCGTGAGCGCGGCGTCGATCGCGGTGACCCCCGCGCCGGATGCCGAGACCCGGGCGGAGTCCACGCCCTCGGTGCTCCGGACGGTGTCGAGGACCCGCCCGCCGTCGGCCGTGGTGACCACCCGGGTCGGGTCGGCCAGCCCGGCCGGGAAGGAGCGGGCGAGCCGCTGGGAGGCGTCGATCGACTCCGGCCGGTCGAGGAACTGGTCGGCCTGGTCGAGGCCGAGCCGGATCGACCCCAGGCCGGCCGCCAGCAGCGCGAGCAGGACCAGCGTGCCGCCCACCACGACGCCGGGTCGCCGGGCGACCCGTTCGCCGACCCGGTGGAACACGGTGTCGGACTCGCTGGTCACCGGCTCGCCCAGGTGGGGGACCTTTGGCCAGAACACCCATCGGCCGCACAGCGTGAGCGCGGCCGGCAGCACCAGCAGCACGAACGCCGCGGCGACGACGATGCCGACGGCGCAGGCCAGCCCGAGACCGCGGGTGGTCGGGAAGGCCGAGAGCAGCAGCGTGAGCAGCCCGAGCACGACGGTCGTCGCGCTGGCCAGCACCGCCTCGGCGGTTCGCCGCACGGCCGTGGCCATCGCGGCGTGCCGGGACTCCTGGCGGCGCAGCTCGTCGCGGTAGCGCGAGATCAGCAGCAGCGCGTAGTCGGTGCCGGCGCCGAAGACCAGCACCGAGAGGATCCCGGTCGTCGAGGCGTCCCAGGTGACGTGCAGGACCGCCATCACCTGGGTGGCGGCCACCGCCGCGAACCGGTCGGCGAGGCCGACCACCAGCAGCGGCACCAGCCAGAGGACCGGGCTGCGGTAGGTCACCACGAGGAGCACCGCGACCACCAGCGAGGTGACGAGCAGCAGCCGGGTGTTGGCGCCGTCGAAGACCGCCGCCAGGTCCGCCTGGACCGCCGCGGGCCCGGTCACCTGTGCGGTCACGCCGTCCGGGGCGAGCCGGTCGGCCTCGGCGCGCAGGTCGCCGACCGTCTCGGCCACATCGGTGGCCGAGCCCGACGGGAGCGCGACGATCGTGAGCGCGGCTGTCCCGTCCTGCGAGGGCTGCAGCCCCGGCCCACCCTGGCCCGCACCACCCTGCCCCGAGCCGCTCGGGCCCGAGCCGCTCGGGCCCGAGCCGCCCGGGCCAGCACCGCCCGGCTGTGGCGCGCCCTGACCGAGCTCGGACGCGGCGTCCCGGAGCCGGCCCAGCTGGTTGCGGGTCAGCTCGCCCCGGTCGGCGGTGAACAGCACGACCGCGGTGGTCGTGGTGTCCTGCGGCAGCCGGTCGAGCAGGGCGGTCCCGGCCGTGCTGTCGTAGCCGTCGGGCAGGCTGTCGGTGCTCCGCGTCGTACGCTCACCCTCGCCGAGCCCGACCATGACGGCGACGGCCAGCAGCACCGGCACCAGCGCGACCGCCCACGCGGTCCGGGGTCCGGTGAGCAGGTCGGCGAACCGGCCTGCTCGGGTGCCTCGGTCGTCCGGTGCCGTCCGGGTCGTGGTCACGGGGCCTCCTGCAGGTCGGCGTATATTGCTAAGTAGATTAGACATCAAGTGGGTGAAACAAAATGTCTGGTGAGCCGACCCCCGGTCCAGCCAGCGAGTACGTCGACTCCTGGCGGCAGACCGGCAGCCTGCTCGCGCTGCGCGAGGCGGTCGCCGCGGGCGGCCGGCTCCGGCACACGATCGCCAGGCGGGCCGGCCTGACCGAGACCGACCTGGTCGCGATGGAGCACCTGATGGGCACCCCGGCGGGCCCCGGCGAGCTCGCCCGGTTGCTCGACGTGACGACCGCGGCCGCCACCGGGCTGGTGGACCGGCTGGTCGGGCGGGGGCACGTCGAGCGGCGCCCGCACCCGCAGGACCGGCGCCGGACCAGCGTGGAGGTCACCCGCTCGGGGCGGGAGGAGGTGCTGGCGCACCTGCTGCCGATGTTCGTCGCGCTGGACCGACTCGACCGGTCCTTCACGCCCGCGGAGCGGGCGGTGGTCGAGCGCTACCTGCGGGGGGCGATCGAGGCGTTCGCGGCGGCGGAGGCTCAGCCGCCGCCCTCGGAGGCGTAGACCGCGGCGCCGACCACTCCGGCCCGGTTGAGCAGGGTCGCCGGCACGATCTCGGTGTCGAGGTCGAGCAGCGGCAGGAACTCGTCGGCCTTCTTGCTGACCCCGCCGCCGACCACGAACAGCTCGGGGGAGAACAGCCGCTCGAGCGTCCGGTAGTACGCCCTCAGCCGGTGCGCCCAGGCCTTCCAGGACAGGTCCTCGGCCTCGCGGACGCTGTTGGCGGCCCGCTTCTCGGCGGCGACCCCGTCGATCTCGAGGTGGCCGAGCTCGGAGTTCGGCACCAGCACCCCGTCGTGCACCAGGGCCGAGCCGATGCCGGTGCCGAGCGTCGTGACGATGACCAGGCCGGAGCGGCCGCGGGCCGCGCCGTACCGCACCTCGGCCAGCCCCGCCGCGTCCGCGTCGTTGACGACGTGGACGTCGCGGCCGGTGGCCCCGGTGAAGAGCCCGTCGGCGTCGGTGCCGAGCCAGGCGTCGTCGATGTTGGCCGCGGAGTGCACCACCCCGTGCCGCACGATGCCCGGCACGGTCACCCCGACCGGGCCGTGGGTGTCGGGGAACTGGTCGAGCAGCTCGCTGAACACCGCGGCGACCGCGTCCGGGGTGGAGGGGTGCGGGGTGCGGACCCGGACCCGCTCGGCCGCGAAGTCGCCGGCCCCGAGGTCCACGGGGGCGCCCTTGATGCCGGTGCCGCCGAAGTCGATGCCGACGGGGAGGTCGCTGGAGGTCATGGGGTCCAAGATCCATCCCGGGCCGGGACCGAGGCAACTCGGTCGGGCGTGCTGGGTGTTCGATGGCTCGGTCTTCGAGGGTTGCTGACCAGCGGATCGGCCGATCTCCCACCAATTGAACGCAGCACCCGCCCCAGGAGTCGGGCGCCAGGCAGGACCCTGCCTCCCGGGACCCGGCTGGCGAGCCGTGGAGGTGGAGCGGCGTCCCCGACGTACTTGACACCGGCTGACCTCTTGTCAACGAGGTTGACAGATCCTATGGTTCTGTAAACCTCTCGGCAGGAAGGCGACCCGATGATCCCCGCCATCAACAGCACCGTCCCCGCTGGCTCGACCGAGCGGTGGAAGGACAAGAAGCGCTACCTCTGGCTGATCGGGCTGGTGGTGCCCTCGCTGGCCTTCGTGGGCTGGGGGATGTGGGCGCTGACCGGCTGGGGGGTGTGGTTCTGGATCGGCCCGATCGTGATCCTGGTCGTGGTCCCCGCCATCGACCTGGTGGCCGGGCTGGACCGCTCCAACCCGCCCGACGACGTCATCGAGGCGCTGGAGAAGGACCGCTACTACCGCTGGATCACCTACCTCTTCCTGCCGATCCAGTACGCCGGGTTCGTCGGCGCGATGTGGCTCATCGCCGGCGGGCACGCCGGCGCCGGGGACCTGGCGGTGTGGGACAAGGTGGGGCTGGCGGTCTCGATCGGCTGCATCGGCGGGATCGGTATCAACACCGCCCACGAGCTCGGCCACAAGAAGGAGAGCCACGAGCGCTGGCTGTCCAAGATCGCGCTGGCCCAGAGCTTCTACGGGCACTTCTACATCGAGCACAACCGCGGCCACCACGTCCGCGTCGCCACCCCGGAGGACCCGGCCAGCAGCCGCGTGGGCGAGAGCTTCTACGGGTTCTGGCCGCGCACGGTCCTCGGCTCGCTGCGCAGCGCCTGGCGGCTGGAGAAGCGCCGGTACGCCCGCCGCAAGCAGCACCCGTTCCGCCTCGGCAACGACGTGCTCAACGCCTGGCTGATGTCGGCGGTGCTGTGGGGGGCGCTTGTGGCGTGGCTGGGCGCCGGGATCCTGCCGTACCTCGTGGTGCAGGCCGTGGTGGGCTTCTCGCTGCTGGAGGTCGTCAACTACATGGAGCACTACGGGATGCTCCGGCAGAAGGTCGGCGTCGGCGAGCGCCGGCGCTACGAGCGGGTGGACCCCTCGCACTCGTGGAACTCCAACAACATCGCCACCAACGTGCTGCTCTACCACCTGCAGCGGCACAGCGACCACCACGCGAACCCGACCCGGCGCTACCAGACGCTGCGCGACTTCGAGGAGAGCCCGGTGCTGCCGACCGGGTACGCCGGGATGATCGTGCTGGCGATCCTGCCGCCGGTGTGGCGGCGGGTGATGGACCCGCGGGTGCTCGCCCACTTCGACGGCGACCTGAGCCGGGCCAACCTCAGCCCGCGCAAGCGGGAGCGGATCCTCGCGGCCTACCCGCCGCGGGCGGTGGAGGCCGCGTCCGAGCGCGCCGACGCCACGCCCGGGACGGCGCCGGAGGTGCTGGCGGCCCGCTGCCCGAGCTGCGACTACGTCTACGACGTCGCTGCCGGCGACGAGCACGAGGGCTTCGCGGCCGGCACCGCCTGGGCCGACATCCCCGACACCTGGTGCTGCCCGGACTGCGGGGTGCGGGAGAAGGTCGACTTCGTGCCGCTGGAGCGCGAGGTGGCCTGACGCACCGGGTCGTCCGCATCAGCGGGTGTCCTAGGTGCCGCTGGTGCGGACGACCCGGGGGGGCCGGGGGTGCGGGGGTTGCGGGGGGCCGGGGGCGGCGTACCGGCCTTCCTAGACTGGGGCGGTGACCAGCACCGCGCACCCCGCCGCCCCGACCATGCGCGACCGGGTCGTCGAGGCGGGGGTGGCGCTGACCCTGGAGCACGGCTGGGCGCGGGTGACGATGGGGACCGTCGCCGACCGGGTGGGCGTGAGTCGGCAGACCGTCTACAACGAGGTCGGCACCAAGGCCGGGCTGGCCGAGGCGATGATCCTGCACGAGCTGGAGCGGTTCCTCGGGGTGGTGACCGAGGCGTTCGACGCGCACCCCGACCACGGACCCCACGACCTGGTCGAGGCGATCCGGTCCGCGGCCCGCGGCGTGCTCGAGCTCGCCCAGGGCAACCGGCTGCTGCACGCCGTCGTCTCCGCCACCCACGGCGCCGACACCGAGCTGCTGCCGCTGCTCACCACGCACGCCGAGTCGCTGCTCGCCGCGGCCAAGGTCGTGGTCGCGGAGCGGATCGCGCCCTACGAGCTCGACCTGGACGAGGACAACCTCGAGGCCGCGATCGACATGGTGGTGCGCGTGGTGCTCAGCCACGTGATGCAGCCCTCCGGGCCGCCCGGACGCACCGCCGACGACATCGCCTGGATCGCGGCGCGGGTGCTGCGCTGAGGATCGGGAGCACACTGGGCCCGTGACCCCCGCCAGCCCGCCCCCGCCCGTGCGGGCCGGCACGGCCGCCGGCCGCTACGTCGTCGCCGCCGCGGTGCTGGGCTCGGGCATGGTGCTGCTGGACGGCACGGTGGTCAACGTCGCGCTGCGCACGGTCGGCCGCGACCTCGACGCGAGCCTCGCGCAGCTGCAGTGGATCACCAACGGCTACCTGCTCGCGCTCGCCAGCCTGATCCTGCTCGGCGGCTCGCTCGGGGACCGGTTCGGCCGGCGCCGCGTCTTCGTGATCGGTACGACGTGGTTCGCCCTGGCCTCCCTGGCCTGCGGCCTGGCGCCGACGCCGGAGGTGCTGGTCGCGGCCCGGATCGTGCAGGGGGCGGGCGCGGCGCTGCTGACGCCGGGCAGCCTGGCGATGATCCAGGGCGCCTTCGACGCCGACGACCGGGCCGAGGCGATCGGCTCGTGGTCGGGGCTCGGCAGCATCGCGGCCGCGCTCGGCCCGCTGGTGGGAGGCGGGCTGGTCCAGCTCGCCTCGTGGCGGTGGGTCTTCCTGATCAACCTGCCGGTGGCGGTGGTGACGGTCGCGGTGGCGCAGCGGCACGTCCCGGAGACCCGGGACCCCGAGGCCCCCGACCGGTTCGACGTGCCCGGCGCCGTGCTGGCCACGCTGGCGCTCGGGGGCGCGACCTACGCGCTGGTCCAGTGGGGCGGCCCGGGCGTGCCGTGGGCGGTCGCGCTGGCGGTCGCCGCCGCGGCCGGGTTCGGCTGGCGCGAACGCACCAGCGACCACCCGATGCTGGCGCTCGGCATCTTCGCCGACCGCACCTTCAGTGCCGCGAACGGGCTGACGCTGCTGGCCTACGCCGCCCTCGGCGCGCTGCTGTTCTTCCTGGTGCTGCAGCTGCAGGTGGTCGGCGGCTACGGCCCGCTGCTGGCCGGGCTGTCCACCCTCCCGATCACCCTGTGCATGCTGCTGCTGGCCGCCCGCGGCGGCCGGCTCGCCACCCGCACCGGGCCGCGGCTCCCGCTCACGCTCGGGCCGCTGGTGATGGCCGGCGGGACGCTGCTGCTGCTCCGGGTCGGACCGGACGTGCGCTACGTGACCGACGTGCTCCCGGGCCTGACGGTGTTCGGGCTCGGGCTGGCGCTGATGGTGGCGCCGCTGACCGCGACGGTGCTGGCCGCGGCGCCCTCGGAGCACGCCGGCATCGCCAGCGGGGTCAACAACGCGGTCGCCCGCACCGGGTCGCTGCTCGCGGTGGCCGCGCTCCCGGTCGCGGTCGGCCTCTCCGGCAGCGAGTACGCCGACCCGCTGGCCCTCGACCCGGCGTACCGCTCGGCGGTCCTCGCCTGCGCCGTGCTGCTGGTGCTCGGCGGCCTGGTCTCGTGGGTCACCATCCGCACCCGGGTGGTCGGGCGCCGGCGCTGACCGCCGGTGCTGACCCTGCCGGGGGTCAGCGGAACACGACCGTCTTGTGCCCGTTGAGCAGCACCCGCGACTCGGCGTGCCAGCGCACCGCCCGCGACAGCACCTGCGCCTCGACGTCCCGGCCGGCGGCGACGAGCGACTCCTGGTCGTAGCCGTGGTCGACCCGGATGACGTCCTGCTCGATGATCGGCCCCTCGTCGAGGTCCGCGGTGACGTAGTGCGCGGTCGCCCCGACCAGCTTCACGCCGCGGTCGAAGGCCTGGTGGTAGGGCTTGGCGCCCTTGAAGCTCGGCAGGAACGAGTGGTGGATGTTGATCACCCGGCCGGACAGCTGCCGGCACAGGTCGTCGGAGAGCACCTGCATGTAGCGGGCGAGCACCACCAGGTGCACGTCGGCCTCGTCGACGAGCCGCAGCAGCTCGGCCTCGGCCTCGGGCTTGGTGGCCACGGTGACCGGCACGTGGTGGAACGGCACGTCCCACGACCGCACCAGCGGCTCCGCCACGGTGTGGTTGGAGACCACGCCGGCGATCTCCACCCCGAGCGAGCCGGTGCTGGCCCGGAAGAGCAGGTCGTTGAGGCAGTGCAGGTGGCCGGAGACCATGACCAGCGTGCGGTACGGCGACGCGGCGTCGCGCAGCTCGACGTCCATGTCGAACTCGCGGGCGACCCGGGCGAAGTCCGCGCGCAGGGTGGCCAGGTCGGGCGCGCCGGGCGCGAGCACGAACGAGATCCGCATGAAGAACCGGCCCTCGAGCTGGTCGCCGTACTGCTGGCTCTCCACGATGTTGCCGCCGTGGCTGACGAGGAAGCCGGAGACCGCGTGCACGATGCCGGGCCGGTCCGGGCAGGCCAGCGTGAGGACGTAGTGGCCGGGTGCGGGCTCCGGCCGGGGTGGGGCGACGTGGACCATGACCAACCTCGAGGCGTGGACGGGAGGCTCACAGGGTAGTGACCCCATCAGCCGGCCGGGGTGGCGCGTCATACCCTGAACGGCACGGGGAGGGAGTGCGATGCGGGGTGGGCGTACGGCGGCACTGCTGCTGCCAGCGGTGCTGTCGCTGGCCGCAGCCTGCGCCACGACCGAGGCCCGGGACCCGGGCGACCCCGCCACCACGCCGGCGGTTTCGTCGGGCCACGCGTCGGGCCACGCATCGGGAGGTGCGTCGGGCCACGGGTCGCAGGGTGCGTCGGACCCACCCTCGCCGGCCGGGACGGCGGGCTCGAGCGCGCCGCCGGTCGCCGACCCCGAGCACGCGGTGGACCGGCCCGGGCCGCGCACCGGGCAGGTGGGCATCGCCGACCTGATCGTCTACAGCACCCACACGCTGCGCCCCGACATGGTCCGGGCGATCAAGCACCTCAAGGGCGTGACCCGGGTCGAGCCGATGGCCATGGGCCAGGTCGTGATCGAGAACAAGGCGCTGACCGTGGCCGCGGTGGACCCGGCGACGTACCGCAACTTCACGCCGTACGCCTCCGCCGAGACCCGCCAGGTCTGGGACCGGGTCGCCGGTGGCGAGGTGGCGCTGCGGCCCGCGCTGCAGGGCAAGCTGCCCACTGACAAGCAGGACTACCTGCGGCTCGGCAGCGGCGAGGACGCCCCGCGGGTGCACGTGGGCGCCTGGGCGCCGCAGACCCCCGAGGTCGACGCGGTCGTGAACGACACCTGGATCGACAGCCTCGGCATGCAGAAGGACAACGCGCTGCTGGTGACCACCGGGCTGGCCTCGCCGGAGTCGATGCGCAAGCCGATCCAGCGGATCGCGGGCGGCGGCGCCTCGGTGCAGCTCACCGACATCGTGGCCCGCAAGGGCCTGGACACCAGCGTGCAGCAGACCGCGTTCCTGGTCGGCACCGTGGCCGACGCGGTCGGGACGTTCAACTACACGGTGCTCGGCGGCGGCCGGATCGCGCCCGACCCCGCCTGGGTCCGCGCCCACATCACCACCGCGCCGGTCCCGATCCTCGGCAACGTCACCTGCAACCGGCTGATCTTCCCGCAGCTGCGGGCGGCGCTGCAGGAGGTCGTCGACCGCGGGCTGGCCTCGAAGATCCACCCGGGCGAGTACGCCGGCTGCTACTACCCGCGCTTCATCGCGGGCACCACCTCGCTGTCGAACCACTCCTTCGGGCTCGCGCTGGACCTCAACGTGCCCGGCAACCAGCGCGGCACCCCCGGCGAGATGGACCGCACGGTGGTGTCGATCTTCGAGAAGTGGGGCTTCACCTGGGGCGGCACCTGGCACTACACCGACCCGATGCACTTCGAGATGAACGCGCTGGTCAACCCGCGCTGAGCCGTGCGGTGAAAGTCGCGCCGGCCTACCCCCCGGTAGCGTGCGGGACATGCGCGCAGTCCAGGTCATCAGCCCCACCGGTCCCACCGACGTCGAGGTCCGTGAGGTGGACGAGCCCACGCCCGGCCCCGACGACGTGCTGGTCGAGGTGCACCGGGTGGGGGTGTCCTTCCCGGACCTGCTGCTGAGCAAGGGGGAGTACCAGCTCAGGCCGGAGCCGCCGTTCACCCTCGGCGTGGACTTCGCGGGGACCGTGCTGCGCCCGGCGGAGACCGGGGCCGGCGGGTTCGTCGAGGGCCAGCGGGTCGCCGGCGTCGGCGCGTACGGCGGCGCCGCGGAGCGGGTCGCCTCCCCGGCGATGTCCACCTTCGCGCTGCCCGACGGGGTCTCCTTCGAGGAGGGCGCCGCGCTGCCGATGAACTACCTGACCGCGCAGTTCGCGCTGGCCGAGCGGGGCCAGCTGCGCTCGGGGGAGACCGTGCTGGTGCACGGCGGCGCCGGGGGCGTCGGCACCGCCACGATCCAGGTCGCCAAGGGGTACGGCGCGCGGACGATCGCCGTGGTCAGCTCCAAGGAGAAGGCGGCGGTCGCCGAGCGTGCCGGCGCGGACGACGTCGTACTGCTCGACGGCTTCAAGGACGCGGTGATGGCGCTGACCGCCGGGGTCGGCGTCGACGTCGTGGTCGACGTCGTCGGCGGCGACGCGTTCACCGACTCGCTGCGGGTGCTCGCGCCGCAGGGCCGGTTGCTGGTCGTCGGCTTCGCCTCCGGGCAGGGCATCCCGCAGGTGAAGGTCAACCGGCTGCTGCTCAACAACGTCGACGTCCGTGGCGTCGGCTGGGGCGCCTACGCGATGGTCCGGCCGGGCTACATGGCCGGGCAGTGGCAGGCGCTGGTGCCGATGATGGAGAGCGGTGTGGTGCGCCCGGCGGTCGGCGCGACCTACGACCTCGAGGAGTTCGGCCGCGCGCTCACCGACATGGAGCAGCGCCGCACCCTGGGCAAGTCGGTGGTGCGGGTCCGCGGCTGAGGCCCGGCTGCAGGTGAATCCCGCGCTGCCGGGCCCGCACCCGTACCCCCGCCTCGGGCGGCTCGGTAGGGTCGGCACCGTGACGATCCTCGATGACGCCCGCCCGGGCATGAACCCCGACATCCGGCCGCAGGACGACCTGTTCGGCCACGTCAACGGCCGCTGGCTGGCGGAGACGGAGATCCCGTCGGACCGCTCGAGCTGGGGCCCGTTCGTGCAGCTCGCCGACGCCGCCGAGGAGCAGGTCCGCGCGATCATCGAGGAGCTCGGCGCGGCCGTCACCCGCGGTGACGAGGGCCTGTCCGAGGACGCCCGCAAGATCGGTGACCTCTACGCCTCGTTCATGGACACCGAGGCGATCAACCGGCGGGGCCTGCGCCCGGCCCGGCCGCTGATCGACGCGGTCGCCGGGCTGCGCGACGTGCGCGACCTCGCGGCATTCCTCGGGGAGTTCGAGCGGATCGGCGGCCACGGCCTGTTCGGCTCCTACGTCGACACCGACGCGAAGAACTCCGAGCGCTACCTGTTCAACCTGGGCCAGGGCGGCCTCGGGCTGCCCGACGAGTCCTACTACCGCGAGGACAAGTTCGCCGAGGTCCGGGAGAAGTACGTCGCCTACCTCACCGCGCTGCTGACCCTCGCCGAGATCGAGGACCCGGCCGGCAAGGCCGCGACCGTGCTCGACATCGACACCCGGCTGGCCCGCGGGCACTGGGAGCGCGCCGAGACCCGCGACGTCCAGAAGACCTACAACCTGCGCACCGCCGAGCAGGTCCGGGAGCTGTGCCCGTCCTTCGACTGGGACGCCTACGTCACGAACCTCGGCGGCAACGAGCAGACGCTCGCCGAGGCGTGCGTGCGCCAGCCGTCGTTCTTCGAGCACCTCTCCACGGTCCTCGACGAGGTCCCGATCGAGCAGTGGCGGGCCTGGATGCTGGTCCACGTGCTGCGCTCGGCCGCGCCGTACCTCACCGACGACTTCGTCGAGACCAACTTCGACTTCTACGGCCGCACCCTCAACGGCACCCCCGAGCTGCGGGCCCGCTGGAAGCGCGGCGTGGCCCTGGTCGAGGGCGCGATCGGCGAGGCGGTCGGCAAGGAGTACGTCGCGCGGCACTTCCCGCCGGCCTCGAAGGCGATGATGGACGAGCTGGTCGCGAACCTGCTCGCCGCCTACCGCGACTCGATCTCCCGGCTGGACTGGATGACCGAGGAGACCAAGGAGCGGGCCTACGCGAAGCTCGAGACCTTCAACCCGAAGATCGGCTACCCGAAGGAGTTCCGCGACTACTCCGCGCTGCAGGTCCGCCCCGACGACCTGCTCGGCAACGTCGCGGCCGCGTCGGCCTTCGAGACCGACCGTGAGCTGCGCAAGATCGGCAGCCCCGTGGACCGCGACGAGTGGTTCATGCTGCCGCAGACCGTCAACGCCTACTACAACCCCGGGACCAACGAGATCTGCTTCCCGGCCGGCATCCTGCAGAAGCCGTTCTTCAGCCCCGACGCGCACCCGGCCGAGAACTACGGCGGCATCGGCGCGGTCATCGGCCACGAGATCGGCCACGGCTTCGACGACCAGGGCGCGCAGTACGACGGGCAGGGCAACCTCAACGACTGGTGGACCCCCGACGACAAGGCCGCCTTCGAGGTGAAGTCGAGGACGCTCATCGAGCAGTACGACGCCTTCGAGCCGCGGGACCTGCCCGGCGAGCACGTCAACGGCGCGCTCACGGTCGGGGAGAACATCGGCGACCTGGGCGGGCTGACCATCGGCCACACCGCGTACCTCCTCTCGCAGGGCGGCGAGGCCTCGGTGGAGGAGCGGCAGCGGCTGTTCCTGAACTGGGCGTTCTGCTGGCGGACCAAGCGCCGCAAGGAGCAGGCGCTGCAGTTCCTCACCATCGACCCGCACAGCCCGGCGGAGTTCCGCGCGAACATCGTGCGCAACCTCGCCGAGTTCCACGAGGTCTTCGGCACCGCCGAGGGCGACGGCCTGTGGCTCGACCCCGAGGACCGGGTCCGGATCTGGTGAGATGACCACGATCGGCGTCTGCGAGGACGACCGGCAGCTGCGGTCGGTGCTCGCCCGGGCGCTGAAGGCCGAGGGGTACGCCGTGGTCGCGGTGGCCACCGGCGCCGAGGCGCTGCGGGCCTTCGTGGAGCGTGCGCCCGACGTGGTCGTGCTCGACCTCGGCCTCCCCGACGTCGACGGCCGCGACGTCTGCCTGGCGCTGAAGGCGAACGGCGTCGCGGCGCCGGTGCTGATGCTCACCGCCCGCAACGGCGTGCACCACAAGGTCGCCGGGTTCGAGGCCGGCGCCGACGACTACCTCGCCAAGCCCTTCGAGCTCGCCGAGCTGATGGCCCGGCTGCGGGTGCTCGAGCGCCGGTCGCAGGCCCAGCGGCCGGTGCCGGGGGGCCCCACCCTCGACGCCACCACTCATGCGATCGTGCACGAGGGGACCTCGGTGGCGCTGACGCCGACGGAGTTCGCGGTGCTCGCCCGGCTGATGGCCGCACCGGGGGAGGTGGTCCGGCGCCGGGCGCTGGTGGCGGCCGGCTGGCCGGACGGTGCGACCGTCTCCGACAACACCCTCGACTCCTACGTGCGGCGGGTCCGCGCGAAGCTCGCCGAGCTCCCCGAAGGGGGCCCGCGGATCGCGACCGTGCACGGGGTCGGCTACGCGTGGCGGTGATCGGCCGGCCGCTGGTCCGCGGACGGCTGCGGACCCGCCTGGTCCTGGTCACCACGGTCATCACCGCGCTGGTGGCGGCCGCGGTCGTCGTGCTGCTGCAGGTCTACCTCGCCCGGGTCAACGACACCGACGCCACCGAGGTGGCACGTGCCCGGGCGGAGGCGGTGGCGGCGACGGTCCGGGCGACCGATGGTGGGGTGCGGGTGCTCGAGTCCGGCTCGCGCACGCTGGACCGTGACGTCTGGGTCTTCGACGGCGCCGGGCGGCTGGTCGACGGTCGGCTGCCGCACGGGTACGCCGCCACCGTCACCGGGCTCGAGGGTCGGTCGGCCGGGGCCACCGCATCGGTCGGTGAACAGGTCCGACTGGTGGCCCGGCCGGTGGTGGAGCAGGGCCGCCGGGTCGCCACGGTGGTCGCCGGCGTCGACCTCACGCCGTACGAGCACGTGGAGAGGCGCGGGCTGTGGCTCTCGCTGCTGCTCGGCCTGCTGACCGTGGTCGCGGCCGGCGTCGCGGCGTGGGAAGCGGCGCGGCACACCCTGGGCCACGTCCACTCGATGGTGCGCAGCGCCCGGGACTGGGAGGAGCACGACCTCGACCGGCGCTTCGACCTGGGCCCGCCGGTCGACGAGATCACCGAGCTGGGGCAGACCCTGGACCACATGCTCGACCGGATCGCCGACGCGCTGCACACCGAGCGCCGGCTCTCCGACGAGATGGCCCACGAGCTGCGCACGCCGCTGTCGGTGGTCCGGGCCGAGGCCGAGCTGGCGCTCGCGACCGTCGGACCGGCCGGCGAGGAGTCGCTGCGGGCGATCCTCGAGGCGGCCGGGCGGCTGGAGGGGGTCGTCGTCTCGATGCTCGACGCGGCCCGGTCGCGGCACGACCGGGAGGCGACCTGCGACGTGGCGCGGGTGCTGGCGGCGGTCGCCCGCGACGCGTCGTACCCGGTCGAGGTGCGGGTGCGCCACGCTCCCGACGGCCTGCTCGTGGGCGCGCCCCCGACGCTGCTGCGGGCCGCGGTCACGCCGCTGGTGGACAACGCGGCCCGGCACGCGCGCAGCAGGGTCGAGCTCACGGCCGCGCGCCGCGGGGACCGGGTGGTCGTGGGTGTCCACGACGACGGGGCCGGGCTGACCGCGGACCAGGTCGAGGCCGTCTTCCGGCCCGGCCACCGGGGAGCGGACGGCGGTGCGGCCGGGCTGGGGCTCGCCGTCGTACGCCGGCTCACCGAGTCGGTCGGTGGCGGTGTCCGTGCGGTGCCGGGCCGGGGCGGCTGCTTCGAGGTGGAGCTGCCGCCCGCACGTTGACGCGGCCGGCCCGACGTCGACCGGTCAGGAGATCGGCAGGAGTGCCGGACCACCGTGGTGACCATGACGACCACCACCGACGACCCGCGCCTGACGCTGCGGCCGGGCACCACCCTGAACAAGGTCCCCGAGGTCATCGCGATCTTCTGGATCATCAAGGTGCTCTCGACCACCGTCGGCGAGACCGCCGCGGACTACCTCAACGAGACCCTGGGCTTCGGCCTGACCAACACCACGATCGTGATGAGCGTGCTCTTCGTGGCCGTGCTCGCGGTGCAGTTCTCGCTCAGGCGCTACCTCGCGCCGGTCTACTGGCTCACCGTGGTGCTGATCAGCGTCGTCGGCACGCTGATCACCGACAACCTCACCGACGGCATCGGCGTCCCGCTGATCGACAGCACGATCGTGTTCAGCATCCTGCTCGCGGCCACCTTCGCCGCCTGGTACGCCGTGGAGCACACGCTCTCGATCCACTCCGTGGTCACCCGCCGCCGGGAGGCGTTCTACTGGCTGACGATCCTGTTCACCTTCGCGCTCGGCACCGCGACCGGGGACCTGATCGGTGAGCAGCTCGGCCTGGGGTACGCCGCCTCGCTGGCGCTGTTCGCCGGCGTGATCGCGATCGTCGCGGTGGCCTACTACGGCTTCGGCCTCAACGCGGTGCTCGGCTTCTGGCTGGCCTACATCATGACCCGGCCGCTGGGCGCCTCCATCGGCGACCTGCTGTCCCAGTCGAAGGCCGACGGTGGGCTCGGGATCGGGACGACCGCCACCAGCTTCGTCTTCCTCGCGGTCATCTCGGCCCTCGTGGTCTACCTGTCCGCGACCAGGCGGGACGTCCAGGAGCTGCACCGCCACCCGCACTACGACCTCGAACCCGAGGCCGAGGCGGCTTGACCCGGCCCCCTCCCCGATCCACCGGCCCGTCCACCCCCGTCGTGGGCGAGCCGGTGTGCCGGGGCTGCGCCTGCGTGGCTTCACCAAGGTATGTCGGCGAAGCCTCGCTTCCCGGGGCGAGTTCGACGTGAGAAGTGATCCTGCGGCGACATACCTAGGTGAAGCCGTGAGCGGGCTATCCGGGTTGAGCGACCTTTCTTGCCGAGTAATACTGATTACATGATTACGAATGAGAGTCTGGAGCGGGTCCGCGGCTGGTTCACCGGCCGCCTGCCCGAGGAGTGGATGGTCGAGCGGCCCCGGGTGACGGTGGACCGCGAGGAGGTCACCGTGGTCCTCACCGTGGCCGACGTGCCGGCGGCAGGGGACGCGTCCGAGGTCGAGCTCGCGGAGGCGCGGGCCGGCCGGTCCCGGGCCTTCCGGGAGGACACCCGGGAGCGCCGGATGGAGATCGCCCGTGAGGCCGAGCACCGGTTCGAGCGCAAGGTGTCGTGGGGCGTGCGGGTCGGCGACCACGAGGAGCTGTGGACCCACGTGGCGGCCCCGGTGATGACCCGGCTGCGCCAGCCGCAGCGGATGGTGCTCGACACCCTGGTCGACGCCGGCGTCGCGAAGTCGCGCTCCGACGCGCTGGCCTGGTGCGTGCGCCTGGTGGGGCAGCACGAGGGCGACTGGCTCGCCGAGCTGCGCCAGGCGATGGAGTCGGTCGCCGACGTGCGCGGGCGCGGCCCCGCGGCCTGAGCCCACCGAGCCCGCGCCTGGTCGGGCCGGGCCTGGCCGAGCCGAGGCCCGGATGAGCCGATCCCGGGCCGGGCCGGTCAGGCCTGGGCTGCCGCCTGGATCGCGGCCCCCGCGAGCGTGATCACGGTCAGGACCGCGAGCGCGGCCAGCGTCCATCTTCCGAGCATGGTGTCTCCCCCTCCGGCGGTTCCACCCGGACCCCTCGGACGGTAGACGCCGGGGGTGACGTGGAGGTTGCCGGCGGACCACGAGAACCGGGCGGGTCGGTGGCGAGCCTGTGGAGGGCGATCCGCCGCCGTCCCCGCCCGCTGGTAGACAGGGCGCCATGACCCCGACGCCCAGCCCGGTCCACGAGCACAGCCACGAGCAGACCCGTGAGCAGGCCCGCGAGCGCGCCGAGGCGCACCTGCGCGCGCTGGTCGGCGCCCGGGAGGGGCGCGACGAGGCCCGGCTGCGCGAGGACCAGTGGACGGCGATCGAGGCCCTGGCCGTCGACCGCCGCCGGGCGCTGGTCGTGCAGAAGACGGGGTGGGGCAAGTCCGCGGTCTACTTCGTCGCCACGCTGCTGCTCCGGGAGGCGGGAGCGGGCCCGACCGTGATCGTCTCGCCGCTGCTGGCCCTGATGCGCAACCAGATCGCCGCCGCCGAGCGGGCGGGCATCCGCGCGGTCACCATCAACTCCACCAACACCGAGGAGTGGGAGCCGGTCCAGGAGGCGATCCGGGCCGGCGACGTCGACGTGCTGCTGGTCAGCCCGGAGCGACTGAACAACCCCGGCTTCCGCGACCAGGTGCTGCCCCGGCTCGCGGCCACCTGCGGCCTGCTGGTGGTCGACGAGGCACACTGCATCTCCGACTGGGGCCACGACTTCCGGCCCGACTACCGCCGGATCCGCACCCTGCTCGCCGAGCTGCCGGCCGGCATCCCGGTGCTGGCCACCACCGCGACCGCCAACGCCCGGGTCACCGCCGACGTTGCCGAGCAGCTCGGTGTCTCCCGCGCGGTGGCGCAGGGCCACGCCGAGCACGACGAGGTCCTGGTGCTGCGCGGCTCCCTGGACCGGGAGTCGCTGCGGCTCGGCGTGGTCCGCCTCAAGACCGCCGAGCAGCGGCTGGCCTGGCTCGCCGACCACCTCGCCGAGCAGCCCGGGTCGGGCATCATCTACTGCCTGACGGTCGCCGCCACCCAGGAGATCGCCGACTACCTGCGCTCGCGCGGGCACCAGGTCGCGGCGTACTCCGGCCAGACCGAGACCACCGAGCGACACGCGCTCGAGCAGGACCTCGCCGCCGGGCGGGTCAAGGCACTGGTGGCCACCAGCGCCCTCGGCATGGGCTTCGACGCGACCCTCGGCTTCGTGGTCAACATGGGGGCGCCGTCCTCCCCGGTCGCCTACTACCAGCAGGTCGGCCGGGCCGGCCGCGGCATCGACGAGGCGACCGTCGTGCTGCTGCCCTCGACCGAGGACCGCGACATCTGGGCCTACTTCGCCTCGCTCGCCTTCCCCCGCGAGGAGCTGGTCCGGCAGACCCTGCAGGTGCTGGCCGAGGAGGGCCGGCCGATGAGCACCGCCGCGCTCGAGACGCGGGTCGAGCTCAACCGCAACCGGCTGGAGACGATGCTCAAGGTGCTCGACGTCGACGGCGCGGTCCGCCGGGTCCGGGGCGGCTGGGAGGCAACCGGCGAGGAGTGGGTGTACGACGAGGAGCGGTACCGCCGCGTCGCCGAGGCCCGGTCCCGGGAGCAGCAGGCGATGCTGGACTACCTCGGGACCGACCGCTGCCGGATGGAGTTCCTGCGCGACCAGCTCGACGACCCGGCCGCGGAGCGCTGCGGGCGCTGCGACAACTGCGGGGGGCTCGCGCTGTCCGTGCAGGTGTCCGACGCCGCGGTGGAGGAGGCCGGCGCCCGGCTGGCCCGGCCCGGCGTGGTGGTGGAGCCGCGCAAGATGTGGCCGACCGCGCTGGCCAACCTCGGCGTCGACCTGCGCGGCAAGATCACCGAGGCGGCGTCCGAGGGCCGCGCCGTCGCCCGGCTCACCGATCTCGGCCACGGGCCGGCGCTGCGCGCGCTGTTCCGTCCCGACGCCGAGGACGGGCCGGTGCCGGTGCCGCTGGTGCGGGCGGTCGTCGAGGTGCTCGGCGACTGGCAGCCCCGCGTGGAGGCGATCGTCGTGGTCGAGTCGGCGACCCGTCCGCAGCTGACCGCCGACCTCGCCGACGGCCTCTCCCGCTACCTGCGGGTGCCGGTGGCCGGCCGGTTCGCCATCGTCGACCAGTCCGTCTCACCCGGCCAGGGCGCCATGAACTCCGCCCAGCGGGTGGCGGCGGTGGGCCGCCGCTTCGACCTGGCGGGCACGGTGCCCGCCGGGCCGGTGCTGCTGGTCGACGACCTCGTGGTCACCGGCTGGACCCTCACGATGGCGGCGCGGGCGGTGCGGCGCGCCGGCGCCACCGAGGTGCTTCCGTTGGCGCTGGCCCTTCAGTCCTGACCCCGGGACGCCCATGGGAAGGACAACCCGATCCGTGCCGGGGTCTGGCGGGCTCACGTCCGCCAGTCACGCACGGCGAGTGGGGGCGGCGGCCACCGGGTCGGCGCAACGCTCGAGACCAGCGCGCCGGACGCCACGGACCCGACCACCACCGTGGCGACGCCGGTGGACTGCAAGCGCCTGCACGCGACGGTCTCCTCCGGCCGCAACGGCATGGTGACGGTCAGGATCTCGCCGGGCTGCTTCGGCGACGACGCCTGCACCTTCACGGTCGCGGCGGTCCTGCACCGACCAGACGCCGGGCTTGTCGAGCCAGCCGCCGAGCTCGGTCGAGGCGACGTCGGGGCTGCAGGTCACCACCCGCGCCGCGGTGTCCGCTGTGTGGTGCTCGGGTCGGCACGGTCACGCGCGTGGAGGAGACCTCGAGCCACCACGTGGCTCACCCTCTCCTCTGGGATCCGGGCAGCCGGTCAGCGCTGGTCGCGGGCCGCGGACGGTGCGGAGGGAGCCCGGCGCTGAGGATTGTGGAGCCTGCGGCGCGCCCCGTACGCCGGAGGCTCCACGGTCCCGACCCCCGCGGCCCGGGCCTCGGTGAGGCCTCGGTGGGGCCTCGGTGGGTCATGACAGCAGGCGCTCCACCGCGTCGACCAGCCGCTGGTCGTCCGGCTCGACGCGCGGGGAGAAGCGGGCCACCACGGTCCCGTCGCCGGCGAGGAGGAACTTCTCGAAGTTCCACGCGACGTCGCCGGTGCGACCCTCCTCGTCCGGGGTCTCCACCAGCGCCTGGAAGACCTCGTGCCGGCCGGGACCGTTCACCTCGATCTTCTCCGACATCGGGAAGGTGACCCCGTAGGTCGCCGAGCAGAACTCCGCGATCTCGCCGGCGGAGCCCGGCTCCTGCCCGCCGAACTGGTTGCAGGGGAGTCCGACCACGGTGAGGCCGCGCCCGGCGTACGCCTCGTGCAGCCGCTCCAGTCCGGTGTACTGCGGGGTGAGCCCGCACTTGCTGGCGACGTTGACCAGCAGCGTCGGCCCGTCGCCGGCGAGTCCGCCGAGGGTGTCGGGGGTGCCGTCGAGGTGGGCGATCTTGGCGTGGAGGATGCTCATGCCCCGACCCTACAAAGCCACCGGCAACGCCGCCCCCGGCCGCGGGCGACCGCAATGCCGGCCGCGACGCCGGCCGCGGCGGCCGCGGCGTCGGTGCCGCTCGCTACCGTCGGGAGCCCACCGTCCCCGGCCCCGAGGTCCCTCCCGTGAGCTTCGTCCCCGTCACCGGCCCCGCGACCTTCCGCGCCGGCGACCCGCCCCGCGCGGGGGTCGTGGAGTTCACCGGCCCCCAGCGGCAGGTGGCGCTCCCGGTCCGGGCCGCGCTGCCAGTGCTCACCCGGGCCCATGCGCGCGACGACCTGCACCCCAGCGTGGCGCTGCTCTCCGGCGCGGTGCTGCTGGGCATGCGGCTGGTCGCGGCCGGCAAGCTGGAGCCGGCCCCCGGCGACGCGGACGCCGGCGCGGCGTGGCGACTGGCCGGACTGGACGAGGCCGACGAGGACCGGGTGCGGATGCTGGCTCTGGCGCGGGCGCACGAGGCGGTGGATGTCGGGGACGCCGAGACGCTCGTACGCCGGGTGCTGGACGCCGTCGCCGACGCGATGCCCCGCAGCGCCCCGAGTCGGCGGGCCGCCACCGGGCCCACCCGACCGCCGGCTGCCCGGGCGGCCGCCGCCGCGGACCGGCCGGCCTTCACCGAGCGGCTGCGCGAGCGCCTCGAGCGCCAGCACGCCGCCGCCCGCCGGCCCCAGCTGGTCGGGCTGTCGCTGCGGGTGGAGGCCGACGAGGAGGAGCTGGTCGCCGGGGCGGTCCGGCTGGTGCTGCAGGTCCACGACGTCCACGACCCGCTGCACGTCTGCGACGCCGCGCTGCTGTGGACCGAGGACGGCGAGGTGCACGGCTTCGGCGACCGCGCCCGCACCCACGCCGCGATCGCGCTGCGCGCGGCCGCGGACGCCTGGCCGGTCCTCGACCGGCTGCAGGACCGGTCGCTGGACCACGGGGTCCCCGACCAGATCACCCTCGACACCGACGAGCTGGTCAGCCTGCTCGACGAGGGCGTCGCGGCGCTGGCCGGGCGGGGTGTCGACGTGCTGTGGCCGCGGTCCCTGGGTCGCGACCTGACCACCCGGGCGGAGCTGGACCGAGCCCCGGCGCCGCGCCGCGAGGGCGAGCTGGTCAAGGGGCTGCTGGGTGCCGAGGAGCTCTTCGCCTTCCGCTGGCAGGTCGCCCTCGACGGCGAGCCGCTGACCGAGGAGGAGATGGCGCAGCTGGCCGCCTCGGCGTCGCCGGTGATGCGGCTGCGCGGCGGCTGGACGGTCGTCGACCCGGCGGTGGCGCGGCGGGCCCGGCGCCGGCTGATCAGGACCGTGCCGCCCGCGCAGGCGATCGCCGCCGCGCTCACCGGCGTGGTGGAGGTCGCGGCCCCGGGCGCGGCCGAGGACGCCGAGGAGACGTCCGTGGTCGTGGGCGCCAGCCTGCTGCAGGTGCGCGAGCGGCTGCTCGCCGCGGCCGGCCGTGCCACGGTCCCGGTGCCGGCGGGGCTCGCGGCCACGCTGCGCGGCTACCAGCTCCAGGGCCTCACCTGGCTGGCGGAGCTCACCGACCTCGGCCTGGGCGCCTGCCTGGCCGACGACATGGGCCTGGGCAAGACGGTCACGCTGATCGCGTTGCACCTGCACCGGGCGGCGCGCCCCGGGTCCTCCGGGCCGACGCTGGTGGTGTGTCCGGCCAGCCTGCTCGGCAACTGGGAGAGCGAGATCGCGCGGTTCGCCCCCGGCGTCCCGGTCCGCCGTTTCCACGGCGGCCGCCGCTCGGTGGCCGACCTGGTGGCGGTGGTGGACGGCCTGCCGCTGGACGGGCCGGACGGGCCGGGGGCGGGGTTCGTGCTCACGACGTACGGCACCCTGCGCAACGACCACGCGGCGCTCGCGGAGGTCGGGTGGGGGCTGGTCGTCGCCGACGAGGCCCAGCACGTCAAGAACGCCCGCTCGGCGACCGCCCGGGCCCTGCGTGCGGTGCCCGGCCGTGCCCGGGTGGCGCTCACCGGCACGCCGGTCGAGAACGACCTGACCGAGCTCTGGTCGATCCTGGACTGGCTGGTCCCCGGCCTGCTCGGCAGCCGGCAGGCCTTCCGGCGGGTCTGGGCCGCGCCGATCGAGTCCGGGCAGGAGCCGACCAAGGCGCGGCAGTTCGCCGACCTGATCGGCCCGTTCCTGCTGCGGCGCCGCAAGTCCGACCCCGGGATCGCGCCGGAGCTGCCGGCCAAGACCGAGACCGACCACCTGCTGGCACTCACGCGGGAGCAGGTGGTGCTCTACGAGGCGTTCGTCCGCGACACCATGGCGCGCATCGAGCGCGCCGACGCCCAGGCCCGGCGCGGCCTGGTGCTCGCGCTGCTGACCGGCCTCAAGCAGATCTGCAACCACCCCGCCCACTTCCTCAAGCAGCAGGCGGTGCGGCTCCCGGGCCGCTCGGAGAAGCTGGACCTGCTCGACGAGCTGCTCGGCACGATCCTCGCCGAGGACGGCGCGGTGCTGGTCTTCACCCAGTACGTCGCGATGGGCCGGCTGCTCCAGGCTCACCTGACGCGGGCCGGGATCCCGCACCAGTTCCTGCACGGCGGCACGCCCGTGCGTGACCGCGAGGCGATGGTCGACCGCTTCCAGTCCGCCACGGGTGAGCAGCGGGTGCCGGTCTTCCTGCTCTCGCTGAAGGCCGGCGGCACCGGCCTCAACCTCACCCGCGCCGACCACGTCGTGCACGTCGACCGCTGGTGGAACCCGGCCGTGGAGGAGCAGGCCACCGACCGGGCCTACCGGATCGGGCAGACCCGGCCGGTGCAGGTGCACCGGCTGGTCACCCGCGGCACCATCGAGGAGCGGATCGCGGAGCTGCTGCACCGCAAGCGGGTGCTGGCCGACGCGGTCCTGGCCCGCGGGGAGGCGGCGCTGACCGAGCTGGGCGACGAGGAGCTGCGCGACCTGGTCACGCTGCGCCGCGAGGCCCGCGAGGCCCGCGAGGCGACCGGGACGTGCAGGACGGCCCGACGTGACCGCCGTCGTGCACCCGGCGGGGCCCGGCTGGCGGCGTGGCGGTCGGCCCGCGACCTGGTGGGGCCGCGCCTGGGCCCGCGCGGTGGAGGAGGCCGCCTACGACCCGCAGGCGCTCGCGGCCGGCCGGTCCCTGGCCCGGTCGGGGGCGGTGGGCGCGGTCACGACCGGGGCCGGCACGTTCGCCGCCGAGGTCGAGGACGGCTCCGCTGCCTGGCGGGTCAGCGGCACACTGCCGGCCCTCGACGAGCCCGGCCGCGAGAGCCTGGTCGAGGCGGTGGCGGCCGGGAGCGGCCGGCTGGCGGCGCTGCTCGCCGGTGACCTGCCGCACGACCTCGTCGAGCACGCCGAGGAGGCCGGGGTCGAGCTGCTGCCGTACGGCGGTGAGCTGGCCACCGAGTGCACCTGCCGCGGCTGGGCCGACCCGTGCCGGCACGCGCTGGCCGTGCTGACCCGGCTCACCTGGCTGGTGGAGGCCGACCCGCTGGTGCTGCTGCACCTGCGGGGGCTGGCCCGCGAGGGGCTGCTGTCCCGGCTGCACGCGGACGGGCCGTCCGGCGGCGACGCCGACGAGGACCTCGACGTCGCGCTGGACGCCGCGCTGCGCGCGGCCGCGGTGCTGCGGGTGCTCGAGGACGACCAGGGCCGGGTCGAGCACCTGCTCTGACCGGCGGCGCCATCGACCGCAGGTCCGGCCGGTCGGGTCAGCCGTCCGGGTCAGCCGTCCGGGTCAGCCGTCCGGGCGAGCCCGGCCCGGGGGTGTCAGGGGTTCCCTCACCTGGGGCCCGTTGCCCCGCCCATCAGGCGAGGGATTCCCCGGCTGGCCGGGGGGTCCTGCAGGCCAGCGCGCCCAGCGCCATCTGCGAGAGCAGCCCGTGCATCGGCGCGTCGGGGAGCAGCCCGCTGTGGGGGGTGGAGTTGATCAGCCCGAACGCCGCGTGCGCCATCGCGCGGGCCCGGTCCGGCGCCACCTCGGGATCCAGCGAGCGCAGCTGGGCGGCCCAGAGGTCGACGTACTCCCGCTGCAGCGCCCGCACCCGCTCGCGTGCCTCCGCGGGCAGCGACTGCCAGTCCCGGTCCTGGACCACGATCAGCGGCCGGTGCCGCAGGGCGAAGTCGACGTGCCAGTCGACCAGGGCGGCCAGCGCGGCGGCCGGGTCGGGCGCCGCCGCGACCCGCTCGCGGCCCACGCTGAGCAGCTCCTCGCTGATCGAGACCAGCATCTCGGCCAGCACGGCGTCCTTGGACGCGAAGTGCTTGTAGAGCGCCGGGCCGGAGATGCCGCAGGCGGCGCCGAGGTCCGCGACCGAGACGCCGTGGAACCCCCGGGCGGCGAACAGCTCGGCCGCGGTGGCCAGGATCTGCTCGCGGCGGGTCACGGGCTCGGCGCTCACCGGCCTAGGTTAGCGCTCGTTAACTGGCCCGGCGGCCGGCTCGCCACGGTTCGGGACGCCGCCGGTCGGACCTGCGGGACCCGGTCGGATCAGGTCAGGCCAGCGAGAGGAAGAGCTTCTCCATCTTCTTGGCGTCGACCGAGTCGATGCCCTCGCCCTCGGTGAGGCACTGCTGCAGGCCGCTGGCGACGATGGCGAAGCCGGCCCGGTCCAGCGCACGGGAGACCGCGGCGAGCTGGGTCACGACGTCCTCGCACTCCCGGCCCTCCTCGAGCATCCGCAGCACGCCGGCGAGCTGGCCCTGGGCCCGCTTGATCCGGTTGATCACCGGACTCATCGACTGGGGGTCGAGCTCCACGTCAGTCCTCCTCGTTGGCGTCGGCGTCCAGGCGGGCCAGGACGGCGGTGAGCCGCCGGCGGGCGTCCGCGGCGACGTCGCCGAGCGCCGCCCCGGCGAGCTGCGTCATGGCGTCGGGGTCGAACGCCTCGACGGTGGTGGTGGTCGCGTCGACCGAGCGGACCGCGACGTTGCACGGCAGCACCGTGGCGACGGCCGGGTCGATGTCGATCGCCTGGTGGGCCAGCTGCGGCCGGCAGGCGCCGAGGATCACGTGGGGGGCCACGTCGACGTCGAGCTTGGCCTTGAGCGTGGCCTGCAGGTCGATCTCGGTGAGGACGCCGAAGCCCTGCTCGGCCAGCGCCTCGCGGACGTCGTCGAGCGTGCGGTCGAAGGGCCGCGCGACGGTGGTGGCGAGCGTGTAGCCCATCAGGCCTGCTCCGCCTCGGCCGCCTCGGCCGCCTTGACCTGGGCGTGCACCTCGTCCATGTCCAGGTCGCGGACGGCCTGGATCAGCTGCTCGAGGGCGGGCGCGGGCAGCGCGCCGGGCTGGGAGAACACCAGCACGCCCTCCCGGAAGGCCATCAGCGTCGGGATCGAGGTGATCCGGGCGGCACCGGCGAGCGCCTGCTCGGCCTCGGTGTCCACGGAGCCGAAGAAGACGTCGGTGTGCTGCTTCGAGGCGGCCTCGTAGACGGGTGCGAACTGGCGGCACGGGCCACACCAGGAGGCCCAGAAGTCCACCAGGACGATGTCGTTCTCGGCGACGGTGGTCTCGAAGTTCTCGGCGGTGAGGGTGTTGGCGGCCATGGCTGCCCCTTCCTTCGGTTTGCGGGGGAGGATACCCCCTGGGGTGTCGTTGACCCCAACGCACATACCCCTGCGGGTATTCCCTCCGACCTCGGACGGTCCCCGCTGCATGACTCGGCTCGTCACCGGGCACATCAGTTGCGTGAACGCACACATCTTCCTCCACGCCCAGCTCTTCGACGGACACCGGTACGCCGGGGCAGGTGCCCTGGCCGTGCGGGACGGACGGATCGTCGCGATCGGCGACCCCGACGACGTCCGGGCCCGGGTCGGTCCCGGCGTGCGGGAGGTCGACTGCGGCGGCGGTCTGCTGCTCCCCGGCTTCCAGGACGCCCACATGCACCCGATGGTCGGCGGCCTGGAGCGGCTGCGCTGCGAGATGAGCAACCTCAGCGGCGCCGAGGAGTACCTCGACGCGATGCGCGAGTCGGCCCCGCGACAGGCCGGTGCGGCCTGGTTCCGCGGCGGCGGCTGGTCGGTCGACGCGTTCGGCCCGCAGGGGCCGACGGCCGAGCTGCTGGACCGGGTGGTGCCCGACAGGCCGGCCTTCCTCCCGAGCACCGACCACCACGACGCCTGGGTGAACACCCGGGCGCTCGAGGTGGCCGGCGTCACCGCGGACACCCCCGACCCCAGCGACGGCTGGATCGAGCGCGACGAGCGGGGCAACCCCACCGGCACGCTGCGCGAGGGCGCCCAGCGGCTGGTCTGGGACCACGTGGAGACCACCCGCGAGGAGTACGCCAACGCGCTGCGCGAGGCGCAGGCGTACCTCGCCTCGTGGGGCATCGTCGGCTGGCACGACGCGCTGATCGGGGGGTACGCCGGGCTCGACGACCCGACCCAGGCCTACCTGGACCTCAAGGAGTCCGGCGAGCTGCGCGCGCACGTGCGCTGCTCGCAGTGGTGGGACCGCCACCGCGGCCTCGAGCAGGTCGACGACCTGCTCGCCGAGCGCGCCCGGCTGGCCGAGGCCGGCCTCGAGGCGGACTCGGTCAAGGTGATGATGGACGGGATCGCGGAGACCTTCACCGCGACCGTGGAGGAGCCCTACCTCGGCCAGCTGCACTGTGCGTGCGGCGACCGGGGGCTGGCGTTCCTCGACCACGAGCAGGTGCGCGAGGTCGTGGTGGCCCTCGACGCTGCCGGGCTCGCGTGCCACTTCCACGCGATCGGCGAGCGGGCGGTGCACGACGCGCTGGACGCGCTCGAGGCGGCCCGGATCGACAACGGCATGACCGGGCTGCGCCATCAGGTGGCGCACCTGCAGCTGGTGCGGCCCGGCGACCGGGCCCGCTTCCAGGCGCTGGGCGTCACCGCCAACGTGCAGGGGATGTGGGTCAGCCGCGACACCCCGGCGGTGAAGCTGTTGCTGCCCCACCTCGACGAGGAGCGGGCCTCCTGGCACTACCCGCTCGCCGAGATCGCCGGCACCGGGGCCCACCTGGCCGGCGGCAGCGACTGGCCGGTCAACCCGCCCGAGCCGGTCACCGGCGTGCACGCCCTGGTCAACCGGGCGTCGTACTCCTCCGACGGCGACGCCCCCGAGCCGCTGGTGCCCGACCAGGCGCTGACGCTGGAGCAGGCGCTGTCGGCGTACACCAGCGGCACCGCCTGGGTGAACCACCGCGGCGACTCCGGGGTGCTCCAGGTGGGCGCCCGCGCCGACCTCACGCTGCTGGACCGCGACCCGTTCGACGCCCCCGCCGACGAGATCGGGTCGGCCGAGATCGTCGCCACCTGGTTCGGGGGCGAGCGGGTCTACGAGCGCTGACCGTGCCGCCGTCCGGCGGTGGCGGGCGACGTCACGTCTCCCCGGACCGCCGGTCGGCCCGTCAGCCGGTCGGCAGCGCCCGCAGCACGCAGAACTCGTTGCCGTCGGGGTCGGCCATCACCACCCAGGAGGTGTCGCGCTGCCCGATGTCGATGCGGCGGGCGCCGAGCCCCTCGAGCCGGGCCACCTCGGCGGCCTGGTCCTGCGGGCGCAGGTCGAGGTGCAGCCGGTTCTTGACCGCCTTGTCCTCGGGGACCCGCACGAACAGCAGGTCCGGCGCGACGCCGTCCTCGGGGCTGCCGGCCGGCGGCTCGAGGACGACCTCGGTGTCCGCCTCGTGGGTGCGCCGCCAGCCGAGCGCCTGCTCCCAGAACGTGGCGCTGGCGGCGGGGTCGGTGCTGTCCACGCACACGCACTGCCAGCGCAGCGCGGGCGAGGAGTCGGGGGAGGAGTCGGGGGAGGGGGCGGTGGGCGCGTCGGTCATGGCCGCCAGCCTCCCAGCGCGACGCCGGCGGGGTCACCACATTTACGCCGGGGTTAACGATCGCTAACCTAGGTCCGTGGCTCATGAGATGAAGGCGCTCGTCGACGAGCTGCGCGACCGGCTGGCCGTCGCCCGACGCGGCGGCAGCGAGAGTGCGCGCACGAAGCACACCGACCGCGGCAAGCTGCTGGTCCGGGACCGGGTCGACCGGCTCCTCGACCCCGGCAGCCCGTTCCTCGAGCTCAGCCCGCTGGCCGCGACCGGCATGTACGGCAGCAAGGAGGGCGAGGAGGCCGTCCCCAGCGCCGGCATCGTCACCGGGATCGGCCGGGTGAGCGGGCGCGAGTGCGTGGTGGTCGCCAACGACGCGACGGTCAAGGGCGGCACCTACTACCCGATGACGGTCAAGAAGCACCTGCGCGCGCAGGCCGTCGCCGCGGACAACAACCTGCCGTGCCTCTACCTCGTCGACTCCGGCGGCGCGTTCCTGCCGATGCAGGACGAGGTCTTCCCCGACCGCGAGCACTTCGGGCGGATCTTCTTCAACCAGGCCAACCTCTCCGCGCGCGGCATCCCGCAGGTCGCCAGCGTGATGGGCTCGTGCACCGCCGGCGGCGCCTACGTGCCGGCGATGTCGGACGAGACCGTGATCGTCAAGGAGCAGGGCACGATCTTCCTCGGCGGCCCGCCGCTGGTGAAGGCCGCGACCGGCGAGGTGGTCACCGCCGAGGAGCTCGGCGGCGGCGACGTGCACGCGCGCACCTCCGGGGTCGTCGACCACCTCGCCGAGGACGACGCGCACGCGCTGGCGATCGTGCGCAGCATCGTCGCGACGTTCGAGCGGCCCACCACGCCCGGCTTCCCGCAGCACGAGGTGGAGGAGCCCCACGAGGACCCCGAGACCCTGTACGACGTGGTCCCGAGCGACACGCGCACGCCGTACGACGTGCGTGAGGTGATCCGCCGGGTCGTCGACGCCAGCCGGTTCCACGAGTTCAAGAAGCTCTACGGCGAGACGCTGGTCTGCGGCTTCGCGCGGATCCACGGCTACCCGGTCGGCATCGTCGCCAACAACGGCATCCTGTTCAGCGAGTCGGCGCTCAAGGGCGCCCACTTCATCGAGCTGTGCAACCAGCGCGGGGTGCCGCTGGTGTTCCTGCAGAACATCACCGGCTTCATGGTCGGCCGCGAGTACGAGAACCGCGGCATCGCCCGCGACGGCGCCAAGCTGGTCACCGCGGTGGCCTGCTCGGTCGTCCCGAAGTTCACCGTGGTGATCGGCGGCTCCTTCGGCGCCGGCAACTACGGCATGTGCGGGCGCGCCTACGACCCGCGGTTCCTGTGGATGTGGCCCAACGCCCGGATCTCGGTGATGGGCGGCGAGCAGGCCGCCAGCGTGCTGGCCACGGTCCGCCGCGACGGGCTGGAGTCGCGCGGCGAGGAGTGGAGCGCCGAGGCCGAGGAGGAGTTCAAGGCCCCGATCCGGGACCAGTACGAGCACCAGGGTTCGCCGTACTACTCCACGGCCCGGCTGTGGGACGACGGCGTGATCGACCCCGCCGACACCCGACGGGTGCTCGGCATGGGCCTGGCCGCCGCCGCCAACGCGCCGGTGCCCGAGCCCTCCTACGGCATCTTCAGAATGTGACTGGTGGAGACATGAAGACCCTCCTGATCGCCAACCGCGGCGAGATCGCGCTGCGGGTGATGCGCAGCGCCCAGCGGATGGGGATCCGCACCGTGGCCATCCACACCGACCTCGACGTGGCCGCGCCGCACGTGCGGGCCGCCGACGAGGTGGTCCGGGTCGAGAGCTACCTCGACATCGACGCGGTCGTCGCGGCGGCGAAGGCGGCCGGCGCCGACGCGATCCACCCCGGCTACGGGTTCCTCTCCGAGCGGGCCGCGTTCGCGCGCGCGGTCGAGGAGGCCGGGATCAAGCTCGTCGGCCCCTCCTCGACCGTGATGGAGCAGATGGGCCGCAAGGACGCCGCCCGCGAGATCGCGGTCAAGGCCGGCGTGCCCGTGGTGCCGTCGTACGCCCTGGACGACCCGGTCGAGGACCTGCGGTTCCCCGTGCTGGTCAAGGCCGCCGCCGGCGGTGGCGGCAAGGGGATGCGGGTGGTCCGGGAGCCCGGCGAGCTCGCCGAGGCGGTGGCCGCGGCCCGCCGCGAGGCCGCCAGCTCCTTCGGCGACGACACGCTGCTGGTGGAGAAGTACGTCGAGCGCGGCCGGCACATCGAGGTGCAGGTCCTCGCCGACGGCCACGGCAACGTCGTGCACCTCTTCGAGCGCGACTGCTCCACCCAGCGCCGCCACCAGAAGGTGCTGGAGGAGGCGCCGGCCCCGACGATCACCGAGGCGACCCGGGCGGTCGTCACCGGGGCGGCCGTCGCGCTGGCCGCCGAGGTGGGCTACGAGAACGCCGGCACCGTGGAGTTCCTGCTCGACGAGGCCACCGGCGAGGCCTACTTCCTGGAGATGAACACCCGCCTCCAGGTCGAGCACCCGGTCACCGAGTCGGTCGTGGTGTGCGCCGGCGAGCACGTCGACCTGGTGCAGCTGCAGCTGCGCGTCGCCGCGGGCGAGCCGCTGCCGTTCGGCCAGGCCGACCTCGGCCTGTCCGGGCATGCCATCGAGGCCCGTGTCTACGCCGAGGACTCCTTCCACGGCTTCCTGCCCCAGGCCGGCACGGCCGTGCTGGTCCGCTGGCCGGCCGGGGCCCGGGTGGACGCGGCGCTGGAGAGCGGCCAGGTCGTCAGCACGGCGTACGACCCGATGCTCGGCAAGGTGATCGCCCGCGGCCCCGACCGCGAGTCGGCCCGCCAGGCGCTGGTCGCCGCCCTCGACGACACCGCGATCCTGGGCCTGACCACCAACGTCGGGTTCCTGCGCGCGCTGGCCGCGGGAGAGGAGTTCCGCGACGCCACGATCGACACCGCGTGGCTGGACCGGCACACGATCGCCGAGCCGTCGCGGGGGATCGCCCGGGTGATCGCGGCGTGGACCGCGGCGTTCGTCTGGACCCAGGACGCCGGCGGCGGGGACCCCTTCCGCGCCGACGGCTGGCGGCTGGGCGCCGAGCCGGCCCCGGTGGTGGTCGAGCTCGACCGGCCGGTGCTGGTGGACCGGGCGCGCGGCCTGGTCGAGCAGACCCCCGTGCAGCAGTTCTCCGCCGAGCACCACACGGTGGTGCTGGGCATCGACGGCGCCCGGCACCGGGCGGTCGTGAACGTCGGCGCCCACAGCGTCGAGGTCGTGCACCAGGGGCACCGCCACGTCTTCGAGCGCCCCGACGTCTTCGGCGACCACGCCCTCGACGTCAGCGACGGCGCGATCCTGGCGCCGATGCCCGGCACCGTGCTCGACGTGCGCGTCGAGGAGGGCCAGGCGGTCGCCGAGGGCGACGTCCTCGGCGCGCTGGAGGCGATGAAGATGGAGCTGGCGCTCAAGGCGCCGTTCGCCGGCACCGTCACCGAGGTCGGCGCCGGCGTCGGCGACCAGGTCGCGCTCGGCGCGCGGCTGTTCCTGGTCGCCCCCCTCGACCAGGAGGCCTGATGCGCACCCCCACCGTCGTCCCCGCCGGCGTCACCCCGGTCGCGTCGATGCCCGAGCGGGTCACGATCTACGAGGTCGGCCCACGCGACGGGCTGCAGAACGAGAAGGCGCTGGTCCCGACCGAGGTCAAGGCCGAGTTCGTGCGCCGGCTGCTGGCCGCCGGCCTGCCGGTCGTCGAGGCCACCAGCTTCGTGCACCCGCGGTGGGTGCCCCAGCTCGCCGACGCGGCCGAGCTGATGACGATGCTGGTCGACCGGCTCGGCGCCGCCGGCCGCGACTGCCCGGTGCTGGTGCCCAACGAGCGCGGGCTGGACCGGGCGCTCGAGCTCGGGTGCAAGCACATCGCGATCTTCGGCTCGGCCACCGAGACCTTCGCCCAGGAGAACCTCAACCGCAGCCTCGACGAGCAGTTCGCGATGTTCGAGCCGACCGTGCGCCGCGCCCGTGAGCACGGCCTCGACGTCCGCGCCTACGTCAGCATGTGCTTCGGCGACCCGTGGGAGGGGTCGGTCCCGGTCGCCCAGGTGGTCGAGGTCGGCAAGCGGCTCTTCGACCTCGGTGCCAGCCAGCTCAGCCTCGGCGACACGATCGGGGTCGGCACCGCCGGCCACGTCACCGCGCTCGTCCGGGCGTTCGTGGAGGCCGGCATGGGCACCGACCAGCTCGCGATGCACTTCCACGACACCTACGGCCAGGCGCTGGCCAACACCTATGCGGCCCTGCAGTCCGGGATCACGACGTACGACGCCAGCGCCGGCGGCCTCGGCGGCTGCCCGTACGCGAAGAGCGCCACCGGCAACCTCGCCACCGAGGACCTGGTGTGGATGCTCCGCGGCCTGGGCATCGAGACCGGGGTCGACCTCGAGGAGGTGGCCGCCGCCAGCGTCTGGATGGCCGGGCACCTCGGGCGGCCCAGCCCCTCGGCGGTGGTGCGGGCCCTCGCCCCGGCCAGTGCGGGGGACGCCGCGGGCGGTGCGGCACAATCTGGCGCATGAGCCGGGTCGTCTACCTGCACGTCGGTGCCCCCAAGACCGGGACGACCTACCTCCAGGACAGGATCGGCCTGAACGCGCGGTCGCTGGCCGAGCACGGCGTGCACGTGCCCGCCGGCTCGCCGCTGGTCAGCCCCGCGCTGTCCCAGTTCCGGGCCGCGCTCGACCTGCTCGGCCAGGACTGGGGCGGCGCCCCCGGCCACGCGCAGGGCGCCTGGGAGGCGCTGGTCAAGAAGATCCGGCGTCGCTCGGGCACCGTGATCGTCAGCCACGAGATCCTGGCGCCCGCCCCGCCCGAGGCGGTCGCCCGGGCGATGGCCGACCTGGGCGAGGGCGGCGACACCGAGGTCCACGTGCTCTACTCGGCCCGCGACCTGGCCCGCCAGCTGCCGGCCGCCTGGCAGGAGAGCGTCAAGCAGGGCCGCAAGTGGTCCTACCGGAGGTTCCTCAACCGCTCCGAGCGCGGCCGCACCTGGTTCCAGCGCGCCTTCGACCTGCCCGGCGTGCTCGGCACCTGGGGCGCCGAGCCTGCCGCCCGAGCGCGTGCACGTGCTCACCGTCCCCGCCCCCGGCAGCGGGGGCGACTCGCTGTGGGAGCGGTTCTGCCGCGCCACCGGCGTCGACCCCGCCTGGGCGCCGCAGGACAGCGACCGCGCCAACCGGTCCCTGGGCATCGCCGAGACCCAGGTGGTCCGGCAGCTCAACCGACGGATCAAGCGCGCCACCCGCCGCGAGGCGGAGTACGACGAGCTGATCCGGCAGATGCTCGCCCAGGACCAGCTGGTCCGCCGCTCCTCCCCGCCGGTCCGGCTGCCGCCCGAGCGCTTCGACTGGGCCGAGGGTGAGGCCCAGCGCTGGATCGACTGGATCCGGACCAGCGGCGTCGACGTGGTCGGCGACCCCGAGGACCTGCGTCCGGTGCGCCCCGCGGAGACCGAGCGCTGGCGCAACCCCGACCGGGTGGCGGCCAAGAAGCAGCTGCGCGCCGCGATCGACGCGCTCGCCGCGATGACCCAGGAGGCCGCCAGCCGGCCCGACCCCGAGCGGCAGCTGGTGCGTCGGGTGCGCGCGCAGGCCCAGCGGCTGCGGCAGCCGTGACCGGCGGCGGCGAGGACACCCCCGGCGTACGACGGGCCTGGGGGTGGGCCACGCACCTCACCGACGGCGGCACCACCCCGTGGCGGGAGTGGACCGGCAGCGGCCCCGCCGGCGGCCGCTACCTGCCCGGCGCCCAGCAGCTGGAGCTGCTGCGCCGGCTCAACGGCGCGGGCGCGCCGTCGCCGCGGCTGGTCCAGCGGGTGCTGGCCGCCTCGGCACCGGGCCGCGGCCGGCCCGACCTCGAGCTGGTCGGCTCCGTCGAGCGTCCCCGCTTCGGCCCGCCGCCGGTCGACCCGGCCGAGCTGCCCGCCGACGAGCTGCTCCGGGTCGCCGCCCTCCTGGTGGCCGAGGACCTCGTGGCGCGGGCCGGCGGGCCCGCCGGCGAGGTGCCCCCGGCCGCGCCCGCGGGCTGGGCGCGCCCCTGGCGCACCCGCTACCGGCTGCGGGGCGACCCGGCCCTGACCGTGCCGCTGCGCACCGAGCTGGTCCGCCACGGCCGCCCGCCCGGGGGTCGCGGCGCGACCGTGCTCGTGCTCGGCACCGACCTGGGCCGGATGCTCGGCGACGCCTGGACCCACCGCTGCTTCGGGCAGGGCGGCCCCGGCTGGCGGCGCTGGCTGGAGGGCCTGGTGCGCCGCGACGAGCTGCCTCCCCGGGCGGACCTGCTGCGGCTGGCCCGCAGCGCCGCGGCGCAGGGCGGCGAGCGCCGGGTGACGGTGGTGCTCGACCCGGCCGCCGCGCCCCGGCTGGTCGGGGCCCGCCGGGTGCGTGCCGCCCGCGCCGAGATGTCCGCCGACGGTGCGGACCTGGCGCGGCGGGTGGCCGCCGGGCTGGGGCTGCTGGTGCCGCCCCCCGAGCGCGAGGCGCTGCTGCGCCGGGTCCTGCGACCGCGCCTGGCCGAGGAGCCCGGACCGGCGGTCGGGGTGCCGGAGGCCCACCACACGTGGGTGCACGACCGGGCCGTACGCCTGCGCGACGACCTGCTCCGTGCTGGCTACGCTGTGCACGGCGACCCGGACGCCCTGCTGCCGCGCGAGCAGGCGGGCGCGGCCGGGCCGACGGAGGCAGGGGTGCTGTCGCTGGCACTGCGGCTGCTGCTCGAGGAGGACTCGGACGACGATGAGGTGACCGCCCGGTGATGGCTCGGTGATGGCTCGGTGAGCAAGCGGGTGCTGCTGCACGTCGGGACGCCGAAGACCGGCACGTCGTACCTCCAGGACGTGCTCTTCCGCAACCGCGAGGTGCTCGAGGCGCACGACATCCTCTACCCCGCGGACCGGTTCGACGCCCACTTCCTGGCCGCGCTGGACCTGATGCGGCTGCCCTGGGGTGGCCTGGAGCAGGAGGCGGTCGGCGCGTGGGACGCGCTGGCCGAGCGGGTCCGCGCGTGGCACGGCACCGCGATCATCAGCCACGAGATCCTCGCGACCGCCTCGCGGGCGCAGGTGGGCCGCGCCCTGGCCTCGTTGGGGCACGGCGACGGCGTCGAGATCCACGTGGTGCTCTCGGTGCGCGACCTGGTCCGCCAGATCCCCGCGGAGTGGCAGGAGAACGTCAAGCACCGCCGCACGCTGAGCTACGACCGGTTCCTCCAGCAGATCCGGGACCCGCGCCGGGAGAGCACCATCGCCACCTGGTTCTGGGGCGTGCAGGAGGTGCCGGACATCCTCGACCGGTGGGGCCACGACCTGCCGCCGGAGCGGCTGCACGTGGTCACGGTCCCGCCGCCCGGCGGTCCGCGGACGCTGCTGTGGCAGCGGTTCAGCCGGGTGCTCGGCCTCGACGGCCTCGACCTCGACCTCGAGCCGATGCGGGCGAACCCCTCGCTGGGCGTCCCCGAGACCGCGCTGCTGCGGCGCATCAACCTCGCCGTGATCAAGGAGCTCGACCCACCGGACTACCGGCCGCTGGTCCGCGAGCTGCTCGCCCACCAGACGCTGTCGCGCCGCACCGGCTCGCCGCGGCTGGCGCTGCCGCCGGGCGTGCACCCGTGGGCGCAGGAGCTGACCGCCGCGTGGGCCACCGAGATCAAGGATCGGGAGTACGACGTCGTCGGCGACCTCGCCGACCTGGCGGGACCGCCGGCGCGGCCCAGGTTCGCCGACCCCGACCACCCGCGCGAGAAGCAGGTCGCGGGCGCGGCCGTGGACGCGATCACCGCGCTGCTGCTGGACAACGCCCGGCTGCGGGCGACCGAGGCGCGGCTCGCCGGGGAGCTGCACGAGACCCGGCTGGCGCTGGACCGGGCCTACCTGCGCCCGTCGTACCGGCTCCGGGAGAAGGCCGTCGGGCGGCTGGAGAACGGCCGCGCCGGCCGGCTGCTGCTGCGGGCCTACCGGGTGGCGCGCGGCAGGAGCTCGCGGTCGGCGTAGCGGCCGATCCGCCACGTCGCGTAGCCGTCCACGCCCGCCCCCACGACCCCGCCGACCACCGGCACCCGGCGACCGACCGTGGTCGCCAGCCGCTTGCCGGCGACCCGCCGGATCAGCTCGCCGGCGACCTCGGCGGAGATCAGCATGTCGAGGTCGGGGTCGTAGGTGGGGGCGGTGGCGATCGCCATCGGCGGCGCCGGCAGCCGGCGCTTGCGCACCAGCTGGTCGACCTGGTCCTCACCGAGCAGGCAGGCCAGCAGCGCGTTGCGGGTGCGCGGGTCGTCGAGGTCGTAGCCGCGCAGGTGGCCGATCCCCGCCATCATCCGGCACTGCAGCATGGCCACCCCGGCGACGTTGGCCGGCATCGCGAACGCGGCGGTCACCACGCCGCCGAGGTTGGTCGCGAAGCCCTGGACCCCGGCGTACCGCACGTGGTTCTCGATCACCTCGTGGACCGCGCGCTGGCGGTCGCCGCGCTGCTCCTCGAGCTGCTTCTCGGCGGCCGCGGCCGCGGGCGGCAGCGGACCGACGCCGGTGATGGCGCGGTGCAGCGCCTCCCGGACGAAGCTCGTGGTCAGGCCGGGGACGGTCCTGGTGAGGTGCGGGGCCAGCCGCTTCCCGATGTTGCCGGAGACGCTCATGGGCCCGATCGTAGGAGAGCCCCGGCTGCGCACGGCCGCCGCGCACTACCGTGGGCGCGTGCGCACCCCCGTCGAACCGCCGGCGTCCGCATGGTCCTTCGGCGACCCCACCGACTACGACCCGCTCGACGACCTGGTCGCGATCGGGGCCGACCTCGAGCCGGGCACGCTGCTCGCGGCCTACCGGCGCGGGCTGTTCCCGATGCCCTCGGGGACGCCGGGCGACCCGGCGTACTGGTTCTGCCCGGTGCGGCGCGGCGTGCTTCCGCTGGACGGCCTGGTCGTGTCCCGCTCGCTGCGGCGCTCGCTGCGCGACTTCGAGATCCGGGTGGACACCGCCTTCGACGAGGTGGTGGCGGGGTGTGCCGACCCCGCGCGGCAGGCGGGCTGGATCGACGGCGACATCCGCCGCGCCTACCGGCGGCTGCACGAGCTGGGCTGGGCGCACTCGGTCGAGGCGTGGCAGGACGGTCGGCTCGCCGGCGGGCTGTACGGCGTCGCGCTCGGCGGGCTGTTCGCGGGCGAGTCGATGTTCCACCGGGTGCGGGACGCCTCCAAGGTGGCCCTGGTCGGCCTGGTCGGGCTGCTCCGCGACGAGCGCGCCGCCGACCGGCTGCTCGACGTGCAGTGGCAGACCCCCCACCTGGCCAGCCTGGGGGTGGTCGAGATCAGCCGGACGGCGTACCTGCGCCGGCTGGGCGGGGCGCTGGAGGTGCCGGCGCCCGCGGGCCTCGCCGGGGCCAGGACCGGTCCCGCCGAGGGGTGAGCCCGGCTTGAGCCCGCGGGGGGCGCGCGGGTGGACGCGCGGGTGGACGCGCGGGTGGGCGTGGGGCCGATCCGGCCGCCTGGTGCCTGCATGGTGGTGGACGAACGTTCGACCACCACCCGGCCGATCCTCCGTCCGGGGCGGTGCGGCGCCGGGCTCCCGCCCCCTCCGTCGCCGGCGTCACGCCGGTCACACCGGCGTCCGACCGGTGGGCACCGCTCAGGTTGCGGTCAGGTTCGCCTGTCATCGTGGACGACTTGTACGCATTGACTCCCAGGAGGGGACCCCACCTCATGAAGCACGCCCTGATCGCCGCCACCCTGCTCACCGTCGGCGGGCTCGCCGTCGGCTGCGGGGGCAACGACTCGGCCGACAGTGCGTCGGGATCCGCGTCCGACAACCCCAGCAGCGCCTCCAGCAGCGCGTCCGGCAGTGCGTCGGGCAGCGCCGCGCCGGAGCTGTGCACCGCGCTGTCCTCCGGTGCCAGCATCCAGGACGGGCAGGACGTGGCGAACTTCGTCGACACCCTCAAGAAGGCCGGCACGCCGGCGGACGCCCCCGCCGCGGCCAAGAAGGGCTTCGACGTCTACGTCGGGGTCCTGGACAAGATCGACCCCAAGGCCTCCGCGAAGGACCTGAAGAAGATGGGCCAGGTCAAGCTCAGCTCGACCCAGAAGACCGAGGTGCAGCAGTTCCTCGGCTACGCCTCCCAGACCTGCGCCCCCTCCGCCCCGTCGGGCGGCAGCACGGCCGGCGGCAGTGCCTCGGGCGGCGCCTCGGGCGGCGCCAGCTCCAACTGACGCCACCCCTGGGGCGGAACGGGACGCCGTGCGACGGTGGTCGGTGGACCACGGTCCGCATGGCGTCCCGTCGGTGCGCCCCGGGCGGGCTCAGACCACGTGAGGGGTGCGGCCGGTCTCGCTGACCATCGCCCGGCCGGCCTCGGCCCAGTCGATCATCCCGCCGTCGAGGTTCACCGCGTCGATGCCCTGCTGGACCAGGTAGCCGACGGCCTGGGCCGACCGGCCGCCGATCTTGCAGACCACGAGCGCCTGGCCGTCGGGCAGCTCGGAGAAGCGCTGCGGCAGCTCCATCAGCGGGATGTGCAGCGCGCCCTCGATGTGGCCGTGCTCCCACTCCACCGGCTCACGCACGTCGAGCACCACCAGCCCCGCCGGCAACGGGTCCGGGACGCCCTCGACGGTGACGGTCGGGATCTGGTGCATGGTCTCTCCTGGCTTGTCCGAGGGTGCTGCGAGGATGCCTCCAGCATCAGGGCAGCGGGGGTGGGGTCTCAACCCGGGTCCGGCCCGGAGTCCGCGAGCGCGTTCCCGGCGCCCGACGGGGGTCCACTGACCAGGGCCTACTTCAGCAGCCGTGACAGGCGGCGGTCGGCCAGCGGCTTCCCGCCGGTCTGGCAGGTGGGGCAGTACTGCAGGCTGGAGTCGGCGAAGGACACCTCGCGCACCGTGTCCCCGCAGACCGGGCAGGGCTGGCCGGTGCGGCCGTGCACCGCGAGGTGGGACTTCTTCTCGCCCTTCAGCTCGCTGGCCGCGAGCCCGCGCGAGCGGTCCACGGCCTCGCCGAGCACGCCGCGGATCGCGTCGTACAACGTCTGGAGCTCGGTCTCGTCGAGGCTGCTCGCGGGCTTGAACGGCGACATCCGGGCGGCGTGCAACAGCTCGTCGGAGTAGGCGTTGCCGATCCCGGCGATGGTGCCCTGGTGCCGCAGCACGCCCTTGATCTGCTTGCGGCCCTCGCGCTGCAGGATCTCCCGCAGCGCCTCGAGGGTGAAGTCGTCGGTGAGCGGGTCCGGCCCCAGCGTGGCGATGCCGGGCACGTCCCGGGGCTCACGCACGACGTACATCGCCAGGCTCTTGCGGGTCCCGGCCTCGGTGATGTCCAGCCCGGACTGGTCCTCGAGCACCACCCGCGCGGCGAGCGGGGACTTGTTGCTCGGCCTGGGCGGGATCGTCGGCACCTCGTCGCGCCAGCGCACCCAGCCGGCCCGGGCCAGGTGCAGCACCAGGTGCAGGCCGGAGGCGTTGATGTCGAGGAACTTCCCGTGCCGGGTCACGTCGTCGACCAGCGTGCCCTCGAGCGCCGAGAGTGGCGGGTCGAAGGTCTTCAGCGCGCTGAACGCGGCGAGGTGGACCTTCGCGATCGCGTGGTCCCGCAGCCGGCCCCGCAGGTCGAGGGCCAGCGCTTCCACCTCGGGCAGCTCGGGCACGCCGGCCAGTCTAGGCATGTGCGCGCCCGCCGGGGCCGTCCTGGCGAACCGCTGGTGGCAATCGGCCGCGCGGAGCATGATGTGACCCGTGACCATCACCCGTCCGCTGCCGGAGGCGGGCTCGATCTTCCTCGACGCCCGCGGAGCCGACCGTGCGCTGCGCGTGTCGTGGCACCACGAGGAGGGCCTGGTCGTGCTGTCGCTGTGGCGGGACAACGTCTGCGCCGGCTCGTTCCGGCTCGCGGTCGACGAGGTGCCGGAGCTGATCGCGATGCTGCGCAGCGGGCTCGACCGGGCGTACGACGTGGCCCTGACCCAGCCGGTGCGCGCCCGCCGCGGCGCCTGAGCCGACTACCCCGCGGGCTCCTACCTCTACGCCACGCTTGCGAAATCTACGGCGATCGCTAGAGAGGCCGATACGGTCCTCGCGTGGACCCGATCCGGAACCCCTACGCGCCCGGCGCCGGCCAGCGCCCGCCCGAGCTCGCCGGTCGTGACGAGCAGCTCGCGGCCTTCGACATCGTGCTGGAGCGGGTGGCCCGGGGGCGCCCGGAGCGCAGCCTGGTGCTGACCGGGCTGCGCGGGGTCGGCAAGACGGTGCTGCTCAACGCGCTGCGCTCCTCGGCGGTGCGCCGCCGGTGGGGCACCGGCAAGCTGGAGGCCCGTCCCGACCAGGGCCTGCGGCGGCCGCTGTCCAGCGCGCTGCACCAGGCGGTGCGCGAGCTCGGGCACCCGCAGGCCGACGACGTCGACCACGTGCTCGGGGTGATCAAGTCCTTCGCCCAGCGCGATGCGGGCGCCCAGGCCAAGCTGCGCGACCAGTGGAGCCCCGGCATCGACGTGCCCGCGGTGAAGGGCCGCGCCGACTCCGGCGACATCGAGATCGACCTGGTCGAGCTGTTCACCGAGGTCGGGGGACTGGCCGGAGACGTCGGCAAGGGCATCGCGGTCTTCATCGACGAGATGCAGGACCTCGGGCCCGACGACGTCTCGGCGCTGTGCGCGGCCTGCCACGAGATCAGCCAGTCCGGGCTCCCGGTGATCGTGGTCGGCGCCGGGCTGCCGCACCTGCCGGCGGTGCTCTCGGCGAGCAAGTCCTACTCCGAGCGGCTGTTCCGCTACCAGCGCATCGACCGGCTGGCCCGCGACGCCGCGGACCGGGCGCTGAGCGCGCCGGCCGAGGACGAGGAGGCGGCGTACAGCGAGGACGCGCTCGCCGCGATGTACGCCGCGACCGGCGGCTACCCGTACTTCATCCAGGCCTACGGCAAGGTCGTGTGGGACCTCGCGCCGTCCTCCCCGATCGGCGCGGACGACGTGGCCGTGGCCGCGCCGGAGGCGGAGCGGGAGCTCGCGGTCGGGTTCTTCGGCAGCCGCTACGAGCGGGCCACGCCGGGGGAGCGGGAGTACCTCCGCGCGATGGCCGACGCCGCGGTCGCGATCGCCGACCGCGGGGCCGAGGAGCTCGACGACATCCAGAGCGTGCCGACCGCGGAGGTCGCCGGCCTGCTCGGCAAGCGGCCCCAGTCCCTCTCGCCGGCGCGCGACGCGCTGCTGAAGAAGGGGCTGATCTACTCCGGGGAGCGCGGCCGGATCGCGTTCACCGTGCCGCACTTCGGCCGCTACCTGCTCGCGCACGGCTGAGCACGCCCGGGCGGGTCGTGCGTCTGGGAACGCGCCGGGCCGCGGTGTGGGGCACCCGACCGGGCCGGCTGGGCGCACCCGCCGCCCCACGCGGCGCGGGGCACCGGAGAGAATGTCGGCCATGAGGCCGCAGGTCGTCGCCCACCGGGGGGCCAGCCACGAGAACGCCGAGCACACCCTCGGCGCCTACCTCGCGGCGCTGGACGACGGCGCGGAGGCGCTGGAGTGCGACGTCCGGCTGACCGCCGACGGGCACCTGGTCTGCGTCCACGACCGCAACCTCCGACGGACCGCCGCCAACCGGCGCGTCGTGTCGACGATGGAGCTGGCCGACATGGACCAGCTCGACTTCGCCGCGTGGAAGAACCCCTGGGCCGACCTCGACGACGAGGCGCCGGAGCGCGACGGCGACCTCGGCCGGGTGCTCACGCTGCGCAAGCTGCTGGAGACCGTGGCCGACTACCACCGGCCGGTCGAGGTGGCGATCGAGACCAAGCACCCCACGAGGTACGCCGGGCTCGTGGAGCGGCGGGTCGTCGACCTGCTGCGGGACTTCGGCTGGGACGAGCCGGGCTCCCCGGTGCGGGTGATGAGCTTCTCGTGGACCGCGCTGCAGCGCATCGAGCGGCTGGCGCCCGGGGTGCGGCTGGTGCAGCTGCTCGAGCGGGCGCAGTACTGGCCGATGCTGAAGAACCGGATCGGCCCGGACTGGATCGTCGGTCCGGGCGTCCGCGAGCTGCAGGACCATCCCCGGCTGGGCCCGCGGATCATCCGGGCCGGCCACGAGATGCACGTGTGGACGGTGAACACCCCCGACGAGCTCGAGCTGTGCCGGCGGCTCGGGGTGCGCGCGGTCATCACCGACCGCCCGGCGTACATGCTGGAGCTGCTCGGCGTATAGGTTCGCGCCCATGGCGAAGCGTTCCCGCACCAAGGCCCGTGAGTCCCAGCCCGTCGAGGGGGCGGTGGGGCCCCGGCAGCCCTGCCCCTGCGGCTCGGGCAAGCGCTACAAGGCCTGCCACGGCGCCGCCGGCGGGGTGGCCTCGGTCTTCGTGGGCCGGCCGTTCGAGGGGATGCCCTCGGAGTGCGACGTGGTCGCGCTGCGCGAGCTGGTGCCGGCCGCGACCGCGCCACTGACCCTGGCCGAGCCGGACCCGCAGGGCCGCAGCGTGCAGCTGTGCTCGCTGCTGCCGATGGCCGCGCCCGCGATGGTGCGCGAGAGCGGCCAGATCTGGCTGGGGATGCAGGTCCAGCACAACTTCGGCGACCCCGCCCGCGACCTCGGGGCGGTGCTGCAGAGGGCGCTGGCCACCGACGAGCCCGGCATCATCGGCCTCACCGACGCGCCCGGCGAGGGCCCGCGCCTGCAGGACCTGATCGCCGACGAGAAGCTCGACGTCACCGTCCACGACGGCTTCGACTACTGGATCGCCGACGTCGAGGACACCTCCGGCATGGCCGCCGCGCTCGAGCAGGCCAACGAGGCCGCCAGCCCGACCGCCCGGCTGACCACCGTCGAGGCGGCGTACTGGACCCACGTCGGCGCCAAGGAGCACCTGCGCTGGGTGATGCCGCAGCCGGAGGACCAGCTGCTCGACGCGCTGGCCCGCCTGCACGCGGCCGGCACGGACGACCTCGCCCCCGGCTCGCGGTTCGTCGGCATGTTCCGGGCCCACGGCCTGCTGGCCCCGGTCTGGGACCTGCCGGTCGGGACCGGACCCGAGGCCCTCGAGGACCCCGCGGAGCGGTTCGCCGCCGACCTCGCGGGGGCGCTGGCCGACGACAGCGCCCTCACCTCCGAGCAGCGCGCGGCGCGCAACGGGCTGGCGAACCGGCAGGTCACGATCCGCTGATCCCCCATTTGGCGTGGATCACGCCACAAAATCGTCGCCGGGGATTGTGTGACCCGTCCCCGTCCCGTAGATTTTCACTCGCCCGGTCGTTGTTGTGTCCCCCGTCGACAACGGCCGGGCGCTTCAATTTCCGGCGCCCCTGCGCGGCGCGAGCCCGGTCCGGCGCCGCGACGCGTCCCGCTCCTGGCGGGCC
The DNA here is from genome assembly GCA_963826155.1 of uncultured Actinomycetota bacterium. GTDB lineage: Bacteria > Actinomycetota > Actinomycetes > Propionibacteriales > Nocardioidaceae > Nocardioides. The sequence goes on from CAWGVX010000002.1 coordinate 3,934,062, forward strand.
AGGACCCGCCGGGCACGGGCCCGGACCGGTGCGGCGAGCGGGATCCCCGCCGCCAGCAGTGCCGTCGCCTGCGCGGGGGTGAGCCCGGCGGAGAGGTCCGCGACCGTGATCCCGTGGTCGGGGACGGCCTCCACGTGCACCAGCTGCCCCGCCTCGACCGTGCCGGTGCGCAGCACCCGGCACATCGCCCCGACCCGCCCCGACCGGTGGAAGATGCGGTGGAAGTCCTCCACGCCGACGTGCCGCGCGAGGTTGGGGCACGGGGTGCGCGGCTTGCGGACCTCGAGGAGCACCTCGCCGAGCAGCCACCGCTCACCGATCCGGGCTCCGCTGACGTCGAGCCCGGTCGTCCGGAGGTTCTCGCCGAACAGGCCCGGCGCCGGTGACCGGCCGAGCAGGTCGGCGAACCAGGCCGCGTCCTCGTCGGCGTAGACGTAGACCGCCGCGTCGGGGCCGCCGTGGCTGCTGTCGCGCTGCTCGTCGCCGACGAGCCCCGTCGTCTCCACCATGGTGGGTCCGGTCCGGGGCCGCTTGTCGATGGCGGTCTCGTGGAAGAACCCCGGCTTCACCGCGTGCACTGTGCAGACCGAGGTCACGGTCGCCTGCTCGTCGGCCATGCCCCGAGCGTGCCACGCTCGCCGGCGGCCCGCTTGACCGCGCTTGCCGGTCGGGGCCGGCTGCCGGCCGGCTGCTGGTGGGCGGGGCTCAGCGGCGGCGCAGCACCCAGGGCTGGAGCCGGGCGTAGCCCTTGACCGGGGTCCGTCGCGTCCGTCGGAAGGCGTACGGCGAGTCCGCGCCCTCGCCGTCGGCGTGGTCGGCCGCCGCGGGCCCGTCGTCCCCGGCCGACCCGTCGTCCCCGGGTCGGCCCGAGAGCGCCTCGTAGGCGCCCCGGTCGACGAGCACCGTGCCGGGCCGGGCGACCGAGGTGAGCCGGGCCGCGACGTTGACGGTCGGCCCGAAGACGTCGCCGAGCCGGCTCACGACCTCGCCGTACGCGATCCCGGCGCGCACCTGCGGGAGCCGGTCCTCGGGGTCCGCGCCCCGGGCGGCCATCGCCAGCGCCACCTCGGCGGCCGCGGACGGGTCGTCGGCGACGAACAGCACCTCGTCGCCGATGGTCTTGATCAGCCGCCCGCCGTGGTCGACGACCAGCCCGGTCGCCGCGTCCTCGAAGTGCTCGAGCCAGTCGACCAGCTCGCGCTGGGTGAGGTTCTTGCTCTGCGAGGTGTAGCCGACGATGTCGACGAAGCCGACCGCCAGCCGGGTGACCGCGGACCCGGTGGAGTCGACCGACAGCATCCGGCTGGTCGCGCTGGCGAGGTGGCGGCGCCACACGTAGCTCTGCAGCTTCTCCACGCGTGGCAGCACCGACCCGGCGAGCTCGGTGAGCCGCTGCTGCGGGTCGGGCCCCTCGACCGCGACGTCGGTGAGCAGGCTGGTCTGCCACTCGGCCAGGCGGGCGAAGCTGCGCCCCCAGGTGCGCACCAGCGCGGCCTGGGAGTCGGGGCCGAGGATCCCCAGCTCCATCAGGTCGTGGGCCAGCCGCAGCGCCTCCACGTCGGCGGGGGTGAACGCCACCGCGTCGTCGGTCTGGTGGGGGAAGCCCATCAGCCGCCACATCTGCTCGGCCACGGCGGACGGGACGCCGGCCCGCTCCGCGACCTCGACCCGGGTCAGGCTGGGCTGCTCGCCGAGCAGGAAGTCCTCGACCACCTCGAGCGCGTCGGCGAGGTCGGGCAGCTCGACCGACCCGTCCGCGCCGTCCCCCGGGGCGGCCCCGGCGCCGTCCTCCGCGCCGTCCTCCGCGCCGTCCTCCGCGCCGTCCTCCGCGCCGGCCCCGAGGTCTTCCTCGTGGTTGTCCTCGTGGTTGTCCCGGCTCACCGCTCCGGACTCACCGGCCCGCCTCGAGCCGCTGGTCGGCGGCGGTGCGCAGCGCCTCGGCGAACGCCGGCATCTCGTCGCAGAGGCGGCGTACGGCCTGGTCGGTGAAGTGCACCAGCTCCAGCGGCGTGAGCGCGACGATCGAGGCCGTGCGCAGCGAGTGGTTCACGATCGCGGCCTCGCCGATGATCTCGCCGGGGCCGAGCTGGGCGATCTCCTCGCCGTGCCGGCGGACCGAGACGGTGCCCTCGAGGAGGATGTAGGCCTTGTCGGCCGGCGTCTTCTCCCAGATCGGCGACCAGCCCGCCGGCACCTTCACCGCGGTGCCCGCGGCACAGATGCGGGCGACCTGCTGCGGGCTGAACGAGTCGAAGAACGAGACAGCCATGATCACGCCTTTCGGGGTCGGTCCCTCCCGGGGGGATCCTCGCGGACCCGCCCGGACGTGTCCAGCGCGGGCGGGTGTGATCCGCGACCGATCGGGCAGCGTCTGGCCCGGGGCAGCGGTGAGCCCGCCACCGTTCCGGCGCCCGGAACGGTGCACCACTCACCGCCGGGGCGGAAGGCCCCGGGCCGGCGGTGGCCGGTCCACCGGATCCGGCAGCGGAACGGTGGACCACTCACCGCTGCCGCGGGACCGGCCGGGCCGTGCTCAGCCGACCGGCAGCGGCGCCCGGGTGACCGGGCAGCTCATGCACCGCGGGCCGCCGCGGCCGGAGCCGAGCTCGGAGCCGGCGATCCGGACCACCTCGATGCCGGCCTCCTCGAGCCGGGCGTTGGTCTCCAGGTTGCGCTCGTAGGCGACCGCGACCCGGGGCGCGAGGGCGAGGGTGTTGTTGCCGTCGTCCCACTGCTCGCGCTCGGCGGTGACCGGGTCGAGGCCGGTGTCGATCTGGTGCAGCGTGTCGATCTCCATCGCCTTCGCCGCGGCCACCAGGAACGGCTCGGCGGGGGCGACGTCGAGCACCAGGTCGCCCTCGGCGGCCGAGCCGTCCCGGGTGGTGACGGCGTGGGCCTGCAGGGAGTCGGCGACGTTGGGGTACATCACGATCTTGTCGACATCGACCATCGTGCAGACGGTGTCGAGGTGCATGGTCGCGCGCTCCTGCGCGATGGGTACGGCGAGGACCGTGTGCGCGAGCTCGGCGTGGAAGACCTGGCGGGCCAGCCGCTCGACGCCGGCCGGGGTGGTGCGCTCGCCGACGCCGACCGCGATCACGCCGGGCGCGAGCAGCAGCACGTCGCCACCCTCGACGTGCTCGTGGTGCCAGCCGTGGATCTTGCGGGTGCCGCGGAAGCGCGGGTGCTCGGTGTAGATCAGCTCCGTCAGCTGGGTCTCGCGGCGCCGGGCCGGCATCGCCAGCGACGTGACCGCCACCCGGTCGCGGACCCAGACGCTGGAGTCGCGGGTGAACAGCAGGTTCGGGAGCGGGTCGATGAGGAAGTCGTCGCTGGCCAGCAGCGAGGTGACCAGCCCGAAGCCGCCGCGCACCTCGTCGTTGCGGATGCCCGCGGTCAGGTAGCCGGTCAGCGCCGCGGGGGAGGCGTCGCGCAGGAACCGGGCCAGGTAGCCGCGCATCGTGTCGCCCAGGTGCAGCCCGGCCAGCGCGGTGGTGATCGCGTGGTTGCGCGCGACCTCGCTCTCGAGGGTCTCGGCGATCAGCTCGGTCAGGTAGAGGACCTCGACGCCGCGGTCGCGCAGCGCCTGGGCGAACGCGTCGTGCTCGTCCTGCGCGCGCGCCACCCACGGGATGCCGTCGAAGAGCAGCCGGTCGTTGTTGCGCGGGGTCAGCCGCTTCAGCTCGTTGCCCGGTCGGTGCAGCATGACCGTCTGGAGGGTGCCGACCTCGCTGTCGGCACCGTGGGCGCTCGGGGGCTGATTCATGCGGGCCACTCTAGTAGCGCCGGCCCCCGGCTTTCGCCGGCCAGGAGTCCCGGGCCGGTTCCGGGCCGGCTCCTCGTCCCGCCCTGCCCCGGGGGTCGGGTGGCGCTCAGGCGAGCAGCTCGTACGCCGTGAGCGCGGCCAGCAGCAGGCAGACCGCGGCGCCGACGTAGTGCAGCACGTGCAGGGAGATGAACCGCAGCAGCGCGCGCCCGGCGACGGCGGCCAGGCCGCTGACGATCAGCAGCGCCCCGAGCGCGCCGACGAACACGCTGACCGGGTCGTCGTACTTCGCGACCAGCGAGATCGTCAGCAGCTGCGAGAGGTCGCCCCACTCGGCGGCGAAGAGGATCAGGAAGCAGGCCAGCACGGCCTTCCAGCCGGTCGCGGCCCGGGCCTTGGCGGCGTACTCCTCCTCGTCCTCGCTGGCCTGGTGGTGGCTGCGACCCTCGCGGAACAGCAGCACCGCACCGACCAGGAAGATCACCCCGGCGACCGCGCGGACGGCGTCCTCGGGCAGGTAGGTGACCGCGTGGCCGAGGAGCACGGCGACCAGCGTCTGCACGAGGAACGCCAGGCCCACCCCGATCCAGACCAGCAGCGGGCGGTACTTGGTCGCCAGCACGAGCGTGGCGACGAAGGTCTTGTCGGGCAGCTCGACCACGAAGATGGCGGCGAAGGTCAGGGCGATGACGGCGGGGTCCATCGAGGGGTCAGGGCTCCTGATGACGGGGTGGGCGGATGAGGGCGCGGCTGGCGGCGGCGGCGTCGGCCAGCACGTCGACCACCGGCCTGCCCAGCGCCGCGGCGGCGCGGGCGACGTCGTCGTACTCCGGCTGGGCGTTGACCAGGACGCCCTCGTGGCGGGCCAGCTTCACCGCGATCCGGTGGCCGCCGACGTCGACGGCCACCATCTCACGCTCCAGCGCGTGCTTGCCGAGCGGCTGCTCGCGCAGGCCGATGGTGGTGGTCTGCCGGAAGATCTCGGCGCGTACGGCGGGAGCCCGGTCGGCGGCGACGAGCACGCTGAGGGTGTGCGCCGGCCGGCCCTTCTTCATCAGGATCGGCGTCAGCCACGCGTCGGAGGCGCCGGCCTCGAGCAGCGCGGCGATCACCGCGGGCCAGACCCGCGGGTCGAGGTCGTCGACGTTGGTCTCCACCAGCAGCGGCGGGTCGGTGACCGCGGCCGGGCCGGGGGTCGCCCCGACCAGCAGGCGCACGACGTTGGCGTGGCCCTCGGGGTCGCGTCCGCCGGCGCCGACGCCGATCCCGCGGGTGGCCATCGGCGGCTGGGGGCCCCAGTCGTCGGCCACGGTGGTCAGCAGGGCGGCGCCGGTCGGCGTGCACAGCTCCATGGCGGGGGCCGAGGGCGGTCCGGCGTACGACGGGACGCCGCGCAGCAGCTCCGCGACCGCGGGCGGCGGCACCGGCAGGGAGCCGTGCGCGCTGCGGACCGTGCCGGAGCCGACCGCCACCGGCGAGACCACGACCCGGTCGGCCCCGAGGTGCACGAAGCCGGCGCAGGCGCCGACCACGTCGGCGATCGCGTCCAGGGCCCCCACCTCGTGGAAGTGCACCTCGTCGGGGTCGTGGCCGTGCACGGCGCCCTCGGCGGCAGCGAGCCGCTCGAAGGTGGCCAGCGCCAGCGCCCGCACCGGCTCGGCGAGGTCGGCGTCCCCGAGCAGGGCGCGCACGTCCCGCCAGGTGCGGTGGGTGGCGGAGTCGGCGACCTCGACGTGGCAGCGGGTGGCCGCGAAGCCGTGGCGGGAGACCCGCTCCACGGTGAGCGCGACCGGCTCGGGGGCGATCGCGTCGACGGCGGCCTGCAGGACCGCGACCGGGACTCCGGCGCCGACGAGCGCGCCGAGCAGCATGTCGCCGCTCGCGCCGGAGCCGGCGTCGATCCACACCGTGGTCGGGCCGTTGGCGGCGCCGGTGGTGGAGCCGGCGGTCATGCGGATCCGTCGGTCCGGGCGGCGTCCGTCCGGGGCGCGGCGTTGCGGGCCACCCGGGCCGCGTGCACGCCGGCGCCGTACCCGTTGTCGATGTTGACCACCGTGATGCCGGGAGCGCAGGAGTTCAGCATCGCCAGCAGCGCGGCCACCCCGCCCAGCGAGGCGCCGTAGCCCACCGAGGTCGGGACGGCCACCAGCGGCACGCCGGTCAGGCCGCCGACGACCGAGGGGAGCGCGCCCTCCATGCCGGCGACCACCACGAGGCAGTCGGCGGCGGCGAGCCGCTCCTGCACCGCGAGCAGCCGGTGCAGGCCGGCGACGCCGACGTCGTCGATGCGGTCCACGCCGGCGCCGTGCACCCGGGCGGTCAGCGCGGCCTCGGCCGCGACCGGCGCGTCGGAGGTGCCGGCGGCGACCACGGCCACGGTGCCCCGGGCGGTGGGGAGCGGGCCGAGGGTCACCGCGCGGGCGACCGGGTCGACCTCGGCGCCGGGCAGCGCCCCGGCGACCGCGACCAGCGCCTCCTCCGAGACCCGGGTGGCGAGGACGGCCCGCTCGGGGTGCCGCTCGTGGAGGGTCCGCAGGATGGTCACGACCTGGTCGGGCGTCTTGCCGGCGCCGTACACCACCTCGGGGTCGCCGGTGCGGGCCGCCCGGTCGACGTCCACGCGGGCGAAGCCGAGGTCGGCGATCCGGGGGTCGGTCTCCCGGCGGTCGGTCTGGTCGGGCGTGTCCACGCAGAGGAACCTACCGGTGCCGGTGCCGCCGCCCCGACTCGACGAGAACAGGTCGGGGGCCAACGGCCCTGACCGGCTGTCGGTGCCGTGGGCTTGGCTGGCGGAGGGTCGACCGAGCGCAAGGAGGAGCAGGATGCCGAAGATCGAGTCCTACCGGCAGGGCACGCCCAGCTACGTCGAGCTGGTCACCGCCGACCAGCGCGCGGCGGGCGAGTTCTACGCCGGCCTGTTCGGCTGGGAGCTGGCCGAGGTGCCCCTCGACGACGGGGGCGGCTTCTACCTCACCGCGTCCCTGCAGGGCGACAGCGTCGCCGGCCTCAGCGGTCAGATGCCCGAGCTCGCCGGCCACCCGGCGTTCTGGGGCGTCTACCTCACCGTCGACGACGTCGACGCGGCCGCCGCCCGGGCCCTCGAGGCCGGAGGCAAGGTCGAGGCCGGTCCGTTCGACGTGATGGACCTCGGCCGGATGGTCGCGATCCAGGACCCCACCGGTGCGCGGGTGAACCTGTGGCAGCCGGGCACCACCATCGGCACGGAGCGGGCCAACGAGCCCGGCACCCCGGTGTGGAACGAGCTGGTCAGCCCCGACCTGCCCACCGCGACCGCGTTCTACGAGAAGGTCCTGGGCGTCACCTGGCGCACCCAGCCGATGGAGTCCGGCGAGTACCTCACGCTGCTGGTCGAGGACCGTCCGGTCGGCGGGGCGATGCCGCCGATGGCCGAGGGGATGCCGCCGCACTGGAACGTCTACTTCAACGTGGCGAGCGTCGATGAGACCGTCGCGACCGCGGAGCGGCTGGGCGGCCGGGTGGTGGCCCCGGCGTTCGACGTGCCCGGGGTCGGCCGGATGGCGGTGCTCGCCGACCCGCAGGGCGGGATGTTCAACCTGATGCAGGGGCCCACGGGCTGAGCCCCGGGCGGTGCACCGGCGGGTCACTCCCGGCGGAACGGCGAGGCGGGGTAGACGCCGAGGATCTTCACCTCGGTGGTGAAGAACGCCAGCTCCTCCAGCGCCCGCTGCACGGGCAGGTCCTCGGGATGCCCGTCGACCTCGGCGAGGAACTGGGTGGCGGTGAACTGGCCGTCGACCATGTAGCTCTCGAGCTTGGTCATGTTCACGCCGTTGGTCGCGAAGCCACCGAGGGCCTTGTAGAGCGCCGCCGGCAGGTTGCGGACGTTGAAGATGAAGCTGGTGACCACCGGGCCGTTGCCGGCGGGCGCCTCGATCAGGTCGCGGGAGAGCACCACGAACCGGGTGGTGTTGTGCTCCTCGTCCTCGACGTCCTCGGCGAGCACCGCGAGGCCGTAGATCTCCGCCGCCAGCGGCGGGGAGATCGCGGCCTGGGTCGGGTCCTTCGCCTCGGCGACCTCGCGGGCGGCGCCGGCGGTGTCGCCGGCGATGACCGGGGTGAGGCCGTGCTCGCGGATGACCTTGCGGCACTGGCCGAGCGCGTGCACGTGGCTGTGCACGGTGCGGATCCCCGCGATCGTGGTGCCCGGGACCCCGAGCAGGCTGAACCGGATGCGCAGGAAGTGCTCGGCGATGATGTGCAGGTGCGAGGCCGGCAGGAAGTGGTGGATGTCGGCGACCCGGCCGGCGATCGAGTTGTCGATCGGGATCATCGCCAGGTCGGCCTCGCCGGACTCCACCGCGGCGAAGACGTCCTCGAACGACGCGCACGGCACCGCCTCGAGGTCCGGATAGTGCTCCCGGCACACGAGGTGGGAGTTGGCGCCCGGCTCGCCCTGGTAGGCGATCCGCTTCCAGCTGGCCTCGGTCACGGGCCTCATGCTCGCACGCGCGGCGGGTGAGCGCCGGGGCCCGACCACAGGGTGGCCGCCGTCCCGGGCGAGGCACCGCCGTACGACGCCCTCTCCTCTCTAGGCTTCGCCCCGTGCTGATCCTCGACCTCGTCGCCCTGCTCGTCGCCGTCGCCGCCCTGGTCTTCTCGGTGCTGGCGCTGCGCCGGCTCACCGCGACCCGGCGCCGCTCCGGGGCGGACGCGCTGCCGGAGGACGTCTACGGGTTGCGGCAGGAGGTGGCGGCGCTGCGGGCCGAGGCCCGCGACGCGCTGCGCCACCTGGCGGTGGTGCGCTACGACGCGTTCGGCGACATGGGCGGCCACCTCTCCTGGTCGCTGGCGCTGCTCGACGACGGCGGGCACGGCGTGGTGCTGACCTCGATCCACGGGCGCAGCGACTCGCGGACCTACGCCAAGAGCATCTCGGCGTGGAGCTGCGAGCAGCAGCTCTCGCCGGAGGAGCAGGAGGCGATCGAGGGCGCGCGCCCGTAGGACGTCCCCCGGCTCGGCCCGGGCGGCAACCGGGGCCGCGCCGGGGGCGTCCCACCGGCATGACCTCCCGGTTGACCCCCAGGTCCGCGCGTCGGCTCCCGAGCCGCCGCGGCCGCAGCACCGCCGCGGCGGTGACGGCGCTCGCCGCCGCGCTGCTGACGCTCCCGACCGCCTGCGGTGACGACCCGACCCGGCCGCCCGGCGGGGCGGGGGCCGCGTCGGGCGGACCGGTGACAGCCGCCGCGGCCGACACCGCCGACGCCGCGGAAGGAAGCCGGGGCGACCAGCGGCGCAGCGGCGACGTGGACGGTGACGGGGTCGCCGACCCGGTGACCTTGGCCGGCAACGGCACGCTCACCGTGCGGCTGTCGGGCACGGACCGCCCGGTGTCGATCGACGAGCGCGCCGGCGCCCGGCTGCTGGGGCTCGCCGACCTCGGGGAGGACGTCCTCGCGGTGGTCGTGGGCGGCGGTGGCGGCAGTGGCCCGGCCCGGGCGTACGGCCTCCGGGACGGCGCGCTCACACGGTTCCGGACGGCCGACCGGGCCTGGCTGGGCGCGAGCCGGTCCCAGGCCCTGTGGGTCGACGGTCACCACCGGCTGCTCACCGGGGCGGTCGGCTCGCCCGGAGCCCGTCGTACGGCGGTCTACGCGCAGCGCTGGCTGCTGGACCCGATCCGGCTGGCGCCGGCGCCGGCGGGGGAGCTGTGCTGGGACCGTCGGGTCGACACGGTGCCGCAGCGATGCCCCCCGGGGGAGGGCTACGGGCCCCGTGTGGGGTCCCACGGGGACCTCCCGGCGCTGTTCCCGGCGGCCGAGGGGAGCGTCGGGATCGGCGAGCCGCTGGCGCTGCCGGACCACGCGACCGCGACCTTGCGCGGCCACGCCCGGCCCGAGCTCCGCGCCGGCGACGTCCGCCTCGTCGTCGACCACGGGTCGTCGACGGTGGCGGCGCCCGTGCCGGCCGGCTGGTCGCCCAGCCTGCTGACCCAGGGCCTCGAGGGCTCCGCCGGCACCGGTCTCGTCGTCAGCCAGGAGGGCGGCGACTCCGACACCTGGACCGTCTTCGTCCGGCAGGCCACCGGGCTGGTCCGGGCCACGGTGGGGGCCGACGTCCCGCTCGGCGGCGGCTTCACCTCCGACGGGAGGCACGCCTACCTCAGCTGGCTGACCCCCGAGGGGAGGCTGTTCACCCGCGTCGGCCTCGACCGGGAGCACCACTTCCGGGTCCACGAGTGGACCCTGGACGGCACCGCGCTGCACGCGCACGACCTCGGCGAGGTGTGCCTGGACCTGCAGGCCGAGCCGCCCGCCTACGGCCGCTGCTGAGCCCCGCCGGGACCGGTGGCGAGCGCCTCGGCATCGGCGCGGGTCGGTGGGCACCGCGGCACCCACGGCGGTCCCCGAGCGGGGGTTGACGGGACTCTTCCTGCGCCTGGGGGGTGTTGCATCGGCCGACAAGCGCAGGATTCGCCGGCAGGCCGGTGAATCCTGCAGCGCCGGACGGGCCCTCCCTTCGCCGGCTGGCTACCGTGAACCCGAGCGGGAGAGCGGGAGGGGTGGGCCATGGAACGCAGGTGGTGGACGCTGGTCGCGGTCTGCACCGGGGTCTTCATGCTGCTGCTCGACATCACGATCGTGAACGTCGCGCTGCCCGACATCGAGCAGCAGCTCGACGCCTCGCTCTCGGACCTGCAGTGGGTGATCGACGCCTACGCGCTGAGCCTGGCCGCGCTGCTGCTGACCGCCGGGTCGCTGGCGGACCTGTTCGGCCGGCGACGGGTGTTCGTGATCGGGACGGTGCTGTTCACCGTCGGCTCGTTCCTGTGCGGCCTGGCGCCGACGATCCACTTCCTCTCGATCGCCCGGGCCGGCCAGGGCATCGGCGGCGCCGCGATGTTCGCGACCGCGCTGGCGCTGCTGTCCAACGCGTTCACCGGGCGCGAGCGCGGGGTGGCGTTCGGCGCCTTCGGTGCCACGACCGGCGTCGCGGTCGCGATCGGCCCGGTCCTCGGGGGCGTGCTGACCAGCGGCCTGTCGTGGCGCTGGATCTTCTGGGTCAACCTGCCGATCTGCGTGGTCGCGATCACGGTCGCGCTGCTGAAGGTGGACGAGTCGAAGGACCCCCGGGCCGGCCGGCCCGACTGGCTCGGCTTCCTCACCTTCAGCGCGGGGCTCGGGCTGCTGGTGCTCGGGCTGATCCGGGCCGGGGAGGACGGCTGGGGCGCCGGCCTGGTCCGCTGGAGCCTGGGCGGCTCGGCGGCGCTGCTGCTGCTGTTCCTGGTCACCCAGCTGGTGCAGAAGGGCCCGATGTTCGACCTCGGGCTGCTCCGCAAGCCGACCTTCACCGGTGGCCTGGTGGCGGCGATGGGGGTCTCGGCCTCGATCTTCTCGCTGCTCACCTACCTGGTGCTCTACGTGCAGGACGTCCTCGGCTACTCCGCGGTCCAGTCCGGCCTGCGGTTCCTGTTCCTCTCCGCCGCCTCGTTCGTGGCCGCCACCGCGGCCGGCCGGCTGACCAGCCACGTCCCGACGAAGTGGCTGATCGCCCCGGGCTTCGCCGTGCTCGGCGTCGGGCTGCTGCTGCTCATCGGCATCACCCCGACCGACGGGTGGACCCACCTGATCCCGGGCCTGGTGGTCGCGGGCCTGGGCATCGGCCTGATCAACGTGCCGCTGGCCTCCACCGCCGTCGGCGTGGTCACGCCGGAGCGCTCCGGCATGGCCTCCGGGGTCAACTCCACCTTCCGGCAGGTCGGGATCGCCACCGGCATCGCCGCGCTCGGCTCGATCTTCAGCCACCAGGTCGCCAGCGGCGTCGCCGAGCGGCTGGCCGGCACCCCGGCCGCCGCCCACACCGCCCAGGTCGCCGCCGCGGTCACCGGCGGGCAGGTCGACGCCGTGACCCGGGCGGCCCCGCCCCAGGCGCGGCAGACGATCGCGGACGCAGCGGTGGCGAGCTTCGTCGACGCCCTCAACCACATCGGGCTGATCGCGGCGGTGATCGCCTTCGCCTCGGCGGTGCTCTGCCTCGGACTGATCCGGCAGCGCGACTTCGTGGTCCAGGGCGGTCCGCAGCCGGAGTCGCAGCCCCAGGAGTGACGGGTCGTCCGCATCAGCGGCACCTAGAGCCCCCGCTCATGCGGACGACCCGTCAGGGCTCGAGCGTGTAGCCCACCCCGCTCGTGGTGACCAGGTGCCGCGGGTGGGAGGGGTCGTCCTCGAGCTTGCGCCGCAGCTGCGCGGCGTACACCCGCAGGTAGTGGGTCTCGTGCTCGTACGCCGGGCCCCACACCTCGCGCAGGATCTGCTGTCGTGGCACCAGCCGGCCGAGGTTCCTCGCCAGCAGCTCCAGGAACGCCCACTCCGTGGGCGTGAGCCGGACGTCGACCCCCGCCCGGGTCACCCGCTTGCGGGCCAGGTCGACCACCAGGTCGCCCGCCTCGACCGCGGTCGGGGTGCTGCTGGCCGAGCCCTCCTGCCCGCGGCGCACGGCGGCACGCAGCCGGGCCATCAGCTCGTTCATCGCGAACGGCTTGGTCACGTAGTCGTCGGCGCCGAGGTCCAGGGCCTCGACCTTGTCCTCGCCGTGCTGCCGGGCGGAGAGGACGACGATCGGCACGCTCGTCCAGCCGCGCAGCCCCGAGATCACCTCGGTCCCGTCCATGTCGGGGAGCCCGAGGTCGAGCACCACGACGTCCGGACTGCGTTCGGCGGCGGCCGTGAGGGCGCCGCGGCCGTCGGCGGCGGTCACCACCTCCCAGCCGTGCGCCCGCAGGTTGATCGCCAGGGCGCGCGCGAGCGCCGGCTCGTCGTCAACCACGAGGACCCGCGGGCTCACCGGGTCACCTCGTGCGACGTGAGGAGCGGCTCGGCGGGCTCGGACCCCTCGCGCGGCACCGACACGACCATGGTCAGGCCGCCGCCGGGCGTGTCCTCGACCGTGAGCGTGCCCCGCATGGCCTCGGTGAGCCCGCGGGCGACGGCGAGCCCGAGGCCGAGGCCGCCGGGGGTGTGGTCGCCGAGGCGCTGGAAGGGGTCGAACATCCGCTCCCGCTGCTCCATCGGTACGCCGGGGCCGCGGTCGACCACGAGCACCGCCACCTCGTTCGGCAGCACCTGCGCCACCACCCGCACCGGGGTGCCGCGCGAGACCCGGACGGCGTTGGACACCAGGTTGGCGACGACCCGCTCGAGCAGCCCCCGGTCGGTCCGCACCAGCGGCGCGGACTCCTCGAGCTCGAGGGTGACCGTCCCCGCGGGGTGGCCGGCGACGGCGAGCGGGAGCACCTCCTCGAGGCTGACCGGTCGCAGCACCGGGTGCAGCAGGCCGGTCTGCAGCCGGGACAGGTCGAGCAGGTTGTCGATCAGGGCCTGCAGCTGCTCGACCGCGCTCGAGGTCGCCTCGAGCAGCACCGTGCGGTCGGCGTCGTCCACGCCGGGAGACGTGAGCCCGTCCAGGGCGGTGCGCATCGTGGCCAGCGGCGTCCGCAGGTCGTGGGAGACCCCGCGCAGCAGGGCGGTGCTGGTCGCCTCCGCCCGCTCCAGGTCGGCGGCGCGGCTCTCGCGCTCGCGCAGTCGCCGGTACTCCATGACCAGTCCCGCCTGCACCGCGAACGCCTCGAGCACCCGCTGGTCGCTGGCCTGCAGCGGCTGGCCCCGCAGGGCGAGGACGTGGTCGGTGTCGACCACCACCTGGGTGTCGGCCTGCTCGGGGGCGCCGACGGGGTCGCCCGCGGTGGCCAGCATCTTCCACCCCGAACCGTCCCGCGCCAGCAGCGTCGCGGACTCCTGGGCGAAGGTCTCACGCAGGCGCTCCACGATCGCGTCGGCGGTGTCCTTGCCGGTCAGCACCGACTGGGACAACGACGCGATCGCTGCCGCCTCGGCCCGGGCCCGGGCCGCCTCCGAGGCGCGGCGTGAGGCCCGGTCCACGACCGTGGCCACGCCGGCCGCGACGGCGACGTACACGAGCAGGGCCACGAGGTTGGTGGGCTCGGCGATGGTCCACCGCCCGACGGGCGGGGTGAAGAACCAGTTCAGCAGCAGGAAGCCGCCGACCGCGGCGACCAGGGCGGGAAGCATGCCGCCGACCAGCGCCACCAGCACGGCCACGGCCAGGAAGAGCTGGACCGCCAGCGGGAGCTGGTTGTCCTCGAGCCGGTCGAGGACGAGCGTCAGCAGCAGTGGCAGCACCACCGCGCAGGCCCAGCCGAGCAGCTGGCGTCGTCGGCTCAGCGGGGAGAGGCGTCGTTCGGGGCGCAGCCGCCCGGAGGCCTCCTCGTGGGTGACCAGGTGGACGTCGATCGAGCCGGCCAGCGAGGCGATCTGGTCGCCGGTGCTGCCGGTGAACAGCCGTCGCAGCCGGCTGTGCCGGGAGACCCCGACGATGATCATGGTGGCGTTGGTGCCGGTGGCGAAGTCCACGACCGCCGCGGGGACGTCCTCCCCCACCACCGAGTGGAAGGTCCCGCCGAGCGACGCGACGAGCTGCTGGTAGCGCTCGATCCGCGCGTCGTCGGCGCCGCGCAGCCCGTCGGTGGCCACGACGTGGACCGCGAGCAGCTCCGATCCTGCCGCGCGTTGGGCCAGGCGGGCGCCGCGCCGCAGCAGCGTCTCGCTCTCGGGGCCACCGGTCACCGCGACGACGATGCGCTCCTTGGTCGGCCAGGGGGCCTCGATCCGGTGCGCCCGGCGGTAGTCGTCGAGGGCGTCGTCCACGCGGTCGGCCAGCCACAGCAGCGCGAGCTCGCGCAGCGCCGTGAGGTTGCCGACCCGGAAGTACGACGACAGCGAGGCGTCGATCTGCTCGGCCCGGTAGATGTTGCCGTGCGCCATCCGGCGGCGCAGCGCCTCGGGGGACATGTCGACGAGCTGGATCTGGTCGGCGGTGCGGACCACCTCGTCGGGGACGGTCTCGCGCTGGCGCACCCCCGTGATCCGCTCCACCTCGTCGTTGATCGACTCCAGGTGCTGGATGTTCACGGTGGTGATCACGTCGATGCCGGCGGCCCGGATCTCCTCGACGTCCTGGGCGCGCTTCTCGTTGCGGCTGCCCGGCACGTTGGTGTGGGCCAGCTCGTCGACGCAGACGACCGCCGGGTGCCGGGCGATCACGGCCTCGGTGTCCATCTCGGTGAACGACGTGCCGCGGTAGGGCACCTCCTTGCGGGGCAGCACCTCCAGGCCCTCGAGCTGGGCCTGGGTCCTGGCCCGGCCGTGCGTCTCCACGAAGCCGACCACGATGTCGGTGCCGCGCGCGCTCCGCCGGCGCGCCTCGTCCAGCATCGCGTAGGTCTTGCCCACCCCGGGCGCGGCCCCGAGGTAGACCGTCATCCGGCCGCGGTGCCGCGACTCCTCCATGCTCCGATCCTGCCAGTCAGGAGCGCCGGGCGGCTGCCAGCACGTCGATGTTGAGCTCGAGCACGTTGACCCGGGGCTCGCCCAGCACCCCGAGGGTCCGGCCGCTGCGGTTCCGGTCGACCAGCCGGCGCACCTCCGCCTCGGAGAGTCCGTTGGCGCGCGCCACGCGCGGCACCTGCAGCTCGGCGTAGGCCACCGAGATGTCGGGGTCCAGGCCGGAGGCCGACGCGGTCACCGCGTCGGGTGGGACGTCGGCGGCGGGTACGCCCTCGAGCCTGGCCACCGAGGCGCGACGGTTCCTGATCGCAGCCACGAGGGCGGGGCTCCGCGGGCCGAGGTTGGAGCCCCCGGTGGCCAGCGGGTCGTAGCCGTTCCCGGCGACCGACGGCCGCGGGTGGAACAGGGCGGTGGCCCGGTCGCCCGTGACCGGCTGTCCGAGGCGGGCGGATCCGACGGCGTCCGCGGCGTCCCGGGTGTGGGCGCCGGACGACGTGACCAGCGAGCCGTCCGCCTGCCAGGGGAAGGCGACCTGGGCGACGCCGGTGATCGCGAGCGGGTAGGCGAGCCCCAGCACGACCGTCATCAGCACCAGGGTCCGCAGCCCGGCCAGGCTCTGGCGGAAGAGGTCGAAGAGTTCCTTCATGGTGTGTCGCCTTCCTACAGGCCAGGGAGGAGCGAGATGACGAGGTCGAGCAGCTTGATGCCCACGAACGGGGCGATCAGTCCGCCCAGGCCGTAGATCAGCAGGTTGCGCCGAAGGAGCGCTGTCGCCGAGGTCGGCGCGTACCTGACGCCGCGCAGCGACAGCGGGATCAGCGCACCGATGACCAGGGCGTTGAACACCACCGCAGAGACGATCGCCGACTGTGGGCTCGAGAGACGCATGATGTTGAGCGTCTCCAGGTCGGGGAACGCGACCACGAACATCGCCGGCAGGATCGCGAAGTACTTCGCGACGTCGTTGGCGACCGAGAAGGTCGTCAGCGCGCCCCTCGTGATGAGCAGCTGCTTGCCGATCTCGACGATGTCGATGAGCTTGGTCGGGTCGGAGTCGAGGTCGACCATGTTGCCGGCCTCCTTGGCCGCCATGGTCCCGGTGTTCATGGCGACACCCACGTCGGCCTGGGCGAGCGCGGGAGCGTCGTTGGTGCCGTCGCCGCACATCGCGACCATCCGGCCACCCTCCTGCTCCTTGCGGATCAGGGCCATCTTGTCCTCGGGCGTCGCCTCGGCGAGGAAGTCGTCCACGCCCGCCTCCTGGGCGATGACGCGTGCGGTGGTCGCGTTGTCGCCGGTGATCATCACCGTGCGGATGCCCATCGCGCGCATCTCGGCGAAGCGCTCCCGCATCCCGTCCTTGACGATGTCCTTGAGGTGGATCACCCCCAGCAGTCGGGCCGGCCGGGTCCCCACCTGCTCGGCCACGACCAGTGGCGTCCCGCCGCTCGCGCTCACTCTCTCGACCAGCTCGTCCAGCTCGTCGGAGAGCCGGCCCCCCGTGCTGTGCACCCAGGTCGCGACGGCGGAGGCCGCGCCCTTGCGGATCACGTGTGCGCGGCGGTCGCCGGAGCCGTCGCCTGACCCGTCGGGCGGGAGGTCGATGCCGCTCATGCGGGTGCTGGCGGAGAACTCCACGAGCCGGGCACCGTCGGGGACCTCGGTCGACCGGCCGTCCGCGACGAGGTGCACGATGCTGCGACCCTCCGGCGTCTCGTCGGCCAACGACGACCAGAGCGCGGCCTCGCAGAGCCGCTCGTCGTCCACGTCGCTGAGCGCCAGCAGCTCGCTGGCCTGCCGGTTGCCGTAGGTGATGGTGCCGGTCTTGTCGAGGAGCAGCACGTCCACGTCGCCCGCGGCCTCGACGGCCCGGCCGGACATGGCCAGCACGTTGCGGCGTACCAGCCGGTCCATGCCGGCGATGCCGATGGCGGACAGCAGGGCCCCGATCGTGGTGGGGATCAGGCAGACCAGCAACGCGATGAGCACCACCACGTCCTGGTGCGCCTTGCTGTAGTCGGCGATCGGGTAGAGCGTCGCGACCACGAACACGAAGATCACGGTGAGGGCACTCAGCAGCACGTTGAGGGCGGCCTCGTTCGGGGTGCGCTGCCGCTCGGAGCCCTCCACCAGGGCGATCATTCGGTCCACGAAGGAGTGACCCGGCTCGGAGGTGATCCGGACGACGATCCAGTCCGAGAGCACCATCGTTCCGCCGGTCACCGCGGAGCGGTCGCCGCCGGACTCGCGGATCACCGGCGCGGACTCCCCGGTGACCGCGGACTCGTCGACGCTGGCGACGCCCTCGACGACGTCGCCGTCGCCGGGGATCCGCTCCCCGGCCCGCGCGATGACCACGTCACCGGCGCGGAGCCTGGTGCTCGGCACCTCGTCGGTGGGCAGCTGCGCGAGGTTGCCCGTGTAGCCCAGCTGGTCGCTGCTGCCGCGCACCCGCCGGGCCATGGTCTCCTGCTGGAGGCCGCGCAGGCTGGCCGCCTGCGCCTTGCCCCGGCCCTCGGCCACGGACTCGGCGAGCGTCGCGAACAGGACCGTGAGCCAGAGCCAGACGCTGACCCACACCGAGAGCGTGCTCGGGTCGACGAGGGAGGCCACCGTGGTGGCCACCGCGCCGACCTCCACCACGAGCATGACCGGGCTGTGGACCATCTCGCGGGGGTGCAGCTTGCGGACGGCGCCGGGCAGCGCCTCACGCAGCTGCTGCACCAGCGGACGGCGTGCCGGGACGGGGTGGTGGATGTTCATGCGAGGGACTCCACGAGAGGGCCGAGGGCGAGGGCCGGGACGAAGGTCAGGCCGACCACGACCAGGGCGACGCCGGAGAGGAGGACGACGAAGAGCGGCCGGTGCGTGGGCAGCGTCCCGGCACCCGGCGGGCGCTGCTGCTGGGCGGCGAGCCGTCCGGCCAGGGCGAGCACGAACACGATGGGCAGGAACCGGCCGCCGAGCATGCACAGGCCGAGCAGCGTGTTGTAGAACGGCGTGCCGACGCTGAGCCCGGCGAAGGCGCTGCCGTTGTTGTTGCCGGCCGACGTGACGGCGTACATGATCTCCGAGAGCCCGTGCGGCCCGCTGTTCAGCAGGCCGGCGAGGCCGGCGTCGGTGGCCACCGCGAGCGCGACGCCCACGAGCACGAGGATCGGCATGGTGAGGACGTACGCCGCCACGAGCACGATCTCGCGCTGACCGATCTTCTTGCCGAGGTACTCCGGCGTCCGGCCGACCATCAGGCCGCACAGGAAGACCGTGACGACCGCCAGCACGAGCATGCCGTAGAGGCCCGAGCCGACGCCGCCGGGGGAGACCTCGCCCAGCATCATGTTCACCAGGGCCACGCCGCCGCCGGGGCCGGTGAGCGAGTCGTGCATCGAGTTCACCGCCCCGGTCGAGGTGCCGGTCGTCGCGGAGGCGAACAGCGCCGAGGCCGCCGAGCCGAACCGGACCTCCTTGCCCTCCATGGCGCCGCCGGCCGCGGCGGGGGCCAGACCGGGCCCGGCCATCTCCGCCCAGGTGAGCAGTGCGATCGACACGCCGAGCAGCAGCGCCATCACGCTCATGATCGCGGCGCCCTGACGGCGGTCTCGGACGATCAGGCCGAACGCCCAGGCCATCGAGAAGGGGATCAGCAGCAGCAGGAAGATCTCGAACAGGTCGGTCAGCGGGGTCGGGTTCTCGAACGGGTGCGAGGAGTTGGCGTTGTAGAAGCCGCCGCCGTTCGTGCCGAGCTCCTTGATCGCCTCCTGGCTCGCCACCGGTCCGCCGGTGATGTGCTGGGTGCCGCCCGCCAGGGTGTGCACCACCTGCGGGTCGAGGAGGTTCTGCACGGCGCCGAGGGCGACCAGGACGAGCGCGGCGACCACCGAGATCGGCAGCAGCACCCGCACGACGGTGCGGACCAGGTCGGCCCAGAAGTTGCCGACCCGGCCGTCCCTCAGTGACCGGGCGAGCGCCCGCGCGAACGCGGCGGCGACCGACATGCCCACGGCCGCGGAGGCGAAGTTCTGCACCGCCAGGCCGGCCATCTGGTAGAGGTGGCCGGCGGTGGTCTCTCCGGCGTACCACTGCCAGTTGGTGTTGGTGGTGAACGAGACCGCGGTGTTCCAGGCGCCGTCGCTGGGCAGCGGTCCCATGCCGACGTCCAGGGGCAGGTGCTGCTGCAGCCGGCCGAAGGCGAAGAGGAGCAGCACGCTGACGAGCGAGAAACCGAGCACCGACAGCGAGTAGGTGCGCCAGTGCTGGTCGGCGTCGGGGTCGACCCGCAGCAGCCGGTAGGTCGCCCGCTCGAGCGCGAGGTGCCGCTCGCCGGTGTAGGTCCGGGCCAGGTGGCGGCCCAGCAGCGGGACCGCGAGCGCGAGCAGGATGACCAGGGCCGCGATCTGCCCGAGCGCTGGCAGGGGCTGGCTCATCGGCCCAACCGCCGATCGAGCACGCCGACCAGGAGCGCGCACAGGGCGAAGAACACCAGCGTGAGGAGGATGAAGACGACGTCAGCCACAACTCATAGTCGAAGCCCTCCCGTGGGGGCGTACCGCCGTTGTTGACGGTTCCCTGACGCCCCCGCCCCGCTTCTTGACGCCCCACCGGGTCGTCCGCATCAGCGGCGGCTAGAAGGCCCGCTCATGCGGACGTCCCGGTGGGGTCAGCGGGGGACACGCACCAGAAGCCGGCCCTGGATGCACTCCATCCGCAGCTCGTGGCCGGGGCCGACCGAGTCGCCGTCGAGCTGGCGCGGGGTGTCCGCGGCGGCACGGACGACGACGCTGGAGCCGGTCATCCGGTTCACCAGCTCGTCGGTGTGCTTGCGCTTGAGCAGCACCCGCCAGGCCAGCGGGATCCAGGAGAAGAAGTTGCGGGGGTGCAGGATCACGACGTCGAGCAGCCCGTCGTCGATCGCGGCGTCCGGCAGCAGCGGCAGCCCCGCCTGGAGGAAGCCGACGTTGCCGACGACCACGGTCCGGGCCCGGTGCCGGGTGAACTCGCCGCCGTCGACCGAGACCTCGATGCGGACCGCGGGGAACATCAGCGACTTCAGCGCCGACCACACGTACGCCACCCAGCCGACCCGCTTCTTCAGGTCCTCGTTGACGCCCTCCATGATCGCGGCGTCGAAGCCCATGCCGGCCATCACCATGAAGTGGGTGTCCTCGAGGCTGTCGCCCCCGACCTCGACCATGTCGATGGCGCGGTCCTGGCCGTGCAGGGCGACGTCGATCGCGGCCCGCATGTAGAGCGGGATGCCGAGGTTGCGGGCCAGCAGGTTGCCGGTGCCGGCGGGCACGATCCCGACCGGGATCCCGGTGCCGGCGAGCTCGGCGCAGACCTCGCGGACGGTGCCGTCGCCGCCGCACACGATCACCAGGTCGGCCCCCGCGACCGCGGCGGCCTCGGCCATCCCGTGGCCCGGGTCCTCCACGGTGGTCAGGTGCCAGGTCGGCTCCGCCCAGCCGGCCTCGTGGGCCATCGCCGACACGATCGCGCGGAACTGGCCGGCGTCCTCGACCTTGATCGGGTTCAGGACCACCGCGAGCCGGCGCGCGCTGGGCAGCACCTCGGGCAGCGGCTCGGTGGTGACGGCCAGGCTGCGCGGCAGCGGGCTGTAGATGCTCAGCCCGAGCAGCACCATGCCGGCGCCCAGCAGCACCCCGGCGGTGACGTCGGAGATGTAGTGGCGGCCGAGCAGCACCCGGTCGGCGCAGACGACCAGCACCCACGCCGCCAGCACCACGTAGAGCGTGCGCCGGGTGCTGGCCCGGCGTACGAACATCACCACGAGCACGGCACAGAGCAGGCCGAAGGCCGCGGTCGAGGAGGCGTGGCCGGACGGGAAGGAGTGGGTGCTCAGGAAGCCGGTCTTGTCCTGCCACGGCGGCCGGCCGCGTCCGATCGTGAGCTTGAGCAGGGTGGTCATCAGCGAGGTCGCGATCATCACGACCACGACGAAGACCGCGGCCCGGTGGTGCTTCTTGAGCAGCAGGCCGCCGGCGAGCGCCACGGTCAGCACCGTCATCCCCCAGGTGGCGAACGCGAGCTCGACGTACTTCAGCACGAACCGCAGCCAGCCGTCGGCGGTGGCCCAGTGCTCCGCGGGGTCGCCGCGGTTGTCGAGCGTGGTGAGCGGGCCCCAGTCGTGCGTGACCAGGAACGCGATGACCGCGAAGACCGCGAAGCAGAGGAAGGCCCAGCTCAGGGTGATGAGTCGAGGACGGTCGAGCACGCGGTTCCCTTCGGGGTGGGCTGGGGCGCGACCAGTATGCCCGCGCGTGCAGGACGTACCCGGAGCGACGCGTATCTCGCGTGAGGCCGCCCACGTACGGCGGATAGCCTTGCGCGCATGACCTCACCCCACAGAATCGCTCGCTGCGCTCCCGATTCCGCGGGGACCCCGAGATGATCGACCCGCGACTGCTCCGAGACGACCCCGACCGCGTGCGTGCCGCCCAGGCCAAGCGCGGCCTGTCCGCCGACGTCGTGGACCGGGCGCTCTCCGCGGACTCCGCCCGTCGTGCGGCGATCGGCGAGTTCGAGGCCAAGCGGGCCGAGCAGAAGCAGCTCGGCAAGCTGATACCGAAGGCGCAGGGGGACGAGAAGGCCGAGCTGCTGGCCCGCACCAAGGCGCTGGCCGCCGAGGTCAGGGCCGCCGAGGCCGCGCAGGCCGCCGCCGAGGAGGAGTGGCAGGCGGCGCTGATGAGCATCCCCAACCCGGCCGCGGACGAGGCGCCCGCCGGCGGCGAGGACGACTACGTGGTGCTCGAGACGATCGGCACGCGCCGCGACTTCGCGGCCGAGGGCTTCGAGCCCCGTGACCACGTCGAGCTCGGCCGGATGCTGGGCGCCATCGACCTCGAGCGCGGTGCCAAGGTGTCGGGCTCGCGCTTCTACTTCCTGACCGGGGTGGGCGCCGAGCTGGAGTTCGCGCTGGTCAACCTCGCCAACGAGACCGCCCGCGACCACGGGTTCACCCAGGTGATCGCGCCGTCCATGGTCAAGCCGCGGGCGATGGAGGGCACCGGGTTCCTCGGCCAGGCCGCCGACGACGTCTACCGGATCGAGGGCCAGGACATGTACCTCGTCGGCACCTCCGAGGTGCCGATGGCGGCCTACCACTCCGAGGAGATCCTCGACGGCCCGTCGTTGCCGCTGCGCTACGCCGCGTTCAGCCCGTGCTTCCGGAAGGAGGCAGGCTCGCACGGCAAGGACACCCGGGGGATCATCCGGGTGCACTGGTTCGACAAGGTGGAGATGTTCGTCTACACGACCCCCGAGGAGTCCTTCGCCGAGCACCAGCGGCTGCTGGAGATCGAGAAGGCCTTCCTCGACAAGCTCGAGCTGGCCTACCAGGTGATCGACACCGCGGCCGGCGACCTCGGCCTGTCGGCGCAGCGCAAGTTCGACTGCGAGGCGTGGATCCCGACCCAGGGCAGGTACCGCGAGCTGACCTCGACCTCCAACTGCACCGACTTCCAGACCCGGCGGCTCGACATCCGCGGCCGGTTCCCCACCGACGGCGGGTCCGAGGTCCGGCACCTCGCCACGCTCAACGGGACGCTGTGCGCGATCCCTCGGGCGATCGTGGCGATCCTCGAGACCCACCAGCAGGCGGACGGGTCGGTCCGGGTGCCCAAGGCGCTGCAGCCCTGGCTGGGCGGCCGCGAGCTCCTCACGCCGGTGGCCGGGTAGTGGTCGACTCCGCGCTCGAGCAGGACTCGCCCGTGACCGGTTGGCAGCCGCGGCTGGTCGCCCTCGACATCGACGGCACGCTGCTGAAGTGGGTCGAGGGCGGCGGCCTGACCCACGAGGAGATCGCGCCGGCGGTGTACGACGCCGTGCACCGCGTCCTCGACGCCGGCGCCCACGTGGTGCTCGCCAGCGGCCGGTCGGCCCACGGCATGACGAGCGTCGCCGACCTGCTCGACCTGCACGGCGAGGAGCGGGACCGGCTCTGGGTGGTCTCGAGCAACGGCGCGGTGGTCTTCCGCTACCCGCCCGTCGAGGTCGTGCACGAGGAGACCTTCGACGCCCGCCCGGCCGTCGAGGCGATCCTCGAGCACCACCCCAACGCGCTGGTCGCGGTCGAGGAGCGCGGCGTCGGCTACCGGGTGAACCGGCACTTCCCCGACGGCGAGCTGACCGGCGAGATGACGCTGACCGAGATCGAGGAGATCGTCTCCGGCCCGGTCAGCCGCGTGATCATCCGCGACCCGGACGCGACCGCGGAGGACTTCGTGCGGCTGGGCGAGCGGCTCGGCCTGCACGGCATCAACTACGTCGTCGGGTGGACGGCCTGGCTGGACCTCGCCCCGGTCGGGGTCTCGAAGGCCTCCGGCCTGGCCCGGGTCGCCGGCGAGCTCGGGGTGGCGCCCGGGCACGCGCTGGCCATCGGCGACGGCCGCAACGACATCGAGATGCTGCAGTGGGCCGGCCGCGGCGTGGCCATGGGCCAGGCGGTCGACGAGGTCCGGCAGGCCGCCCATGCGGTCACCGAGAGCGTGTACGACGACGGCGTGGCCGTCGAGCTGGGCCGGTGGTTCGGGTGAGCCTGCCCGCCGGGACCCTGCCCCCGGAGCCGCTGCCGCCCGAGGTGGCCACGGTCCGGCTCCGGCTGCCGCTGATCACCCGCGACGAGCGCGACGACATGCTCGGCGGTCGCCGTCGCCCCGGGTGGCACCCCGAGTACCCCCGCGAGGACGACCGGGACGCCGCCTCGATGATCGGGGACGCGCCGGACCCGTGGGGGCCGCGGCACGTCGTCCGCGCCCTCGACGGCCTGGTGTGCGGCTCGGTCGGCTTCTTCGGCCCGCCGGCCGACGTCGACGGCGTGCCCGAGACCGAGGTCGGCTACGGCCTGGTCGCCGACGCCCGCGGGCACGGCGTGGCCACCGAGGCGCTGAAGGGGCTGCTCGCCGAGACCGACCGGCGCGGGGTTCGGGTCCGCGCCAGCGTCCGCCCCGAGAACGCCGCCAGCATCCGGGTGCTCGCCAAGTGCGGGTTCACCGAGCTGCGCGGGGCCAACGAGGACGGCGAGCTGGTGATGGCCCGCCCGCTGCCGTGAGCCGGCCGCGGCTGGTCGCCACGGACCTCGACGGCACCCTGGTCCGGTCGGACGGCACGGTCTCGCCGTACACCCGCGAGGTGCTGGCGGAGGTCGAGCGGCTGGGTGTGCCGGTGGTGTTCGTGACCGGACGGCCGCTTCGCTGGGCCGAGGAGGTCTTCGAGCACGTGGGTGACCACGGCCTCGCGGTCGTCTCGAACGGCGCCCTGGTGTGGGACGTCGCCTCGTCGCGGCCGCGGCTGGAGCGGCCGATCGAGCCGGCGCTCGGGCTGGAGATGTGCCGGCTGCTGCGCGCGGCGGTCCCGGGGACGTCGTACGCCGTCGAGACGCTGGCCGGGATCGCGCTGGAGCCGGCGTTCCTGGAGCGGCACCCGCTGCCCGAGGGCGCCCGGCGCGGCGAGATCGACGAGCTGTTCACCGAGCCCGCGCTGAAGCTGCTGGCCCGCCACGAGCGGCTGGCGCCGGAGGAGTTCTGGGACCTCGCCGAGGAGGTGGTGCGGGGACGGCTGGTGATCACCTGGTCCTCGACGACCTCGCTGCTCGAGATCAGCGGCCCGGAGGTGACCAAGGCGACCACGCTCGCGCTGCTCTGCGCCGACCTGGGCGTCGACGCCGGGGACGTGCTCGCGTTCGGGGACATGCCCAACGACCTGCCGATGCTGCGGTGGGCCGGCACGTCCTATGCCATGGCCGACGCGCACCCCACGGTGACCGAGGCTGCTGGCCACGTCGCCCCCGGGCACGACGAGGACGGCGTGGCCCGGGTGCTGGCTGGTGTGTTCGACCTGTGATCTGTTTCGATGGGCGGGTGCGCGCCCCTGTCAGCCCCGCCGGCCTCCCCGCCGCCCGGCGCTCCCTCGCCGCCCTGGTCCTCGCGGGGTCCACGGTGGTGCTCGCACCGGTCCCGGTGCAGGCCGCCGCACCGGCGCACGCCGCCGCCTGCCCGCGCACCCAGGTGGCCGACCAGGTGCGGCGCGCCGATGACGTGTTCAGCGGCACGGTGACCGGGGCGTCCACGGCGAAGCAGTCGGGCGCCACGACCACGACGTACGACGTCGACGTGGAGCGCGTCTACAAGGGCCGGGTGCGCGACACCTCGGTCGAGGTCAGCTCGCGGGCCGCCAACGGCTCGCCCGCGCTCGCGAGCCTGGCGAAGGGGTCGCGCTACGTGTTCTTCGCCAGCGAGCAGGACGCCGCACTGGTGGCCGGCCGCTGCAGCGGCACCGCCCGGGCGGCCGACTCGCTGGTGGCCCGGGTGGAGAAGCTGCTCGGCAACGGCCACCTGCCGGTGCCGCCCGCGCCGCAGAAGGCGTCGTTCACGAGGCTGACCGACGCCCAGCCCACGACGTTCGGCCGGCTCGCGGCCCCGGGCGGGGCGATGGTGCTGGTCGGCCTGCTCGGGCTGGTCGTGGTGCGGCGGCTGGCCCGCCGGGCCTGACCCGGCCCTCGCGGCCGCCGCGGGCCCGGGGACATCCGGGCGGCGGGTCAGAGGTACATGCCGCCCGACTCGCCCGGACGGGGCGAGTCCTCCGGGGCGCCCGGCTGTCCGGGCTGGCCGGGGACGCCCTGGCCGGGCGGCACCATGCCCTGGGGCAGGGCGCGGCGGATCTGCTCGAACTGGGCCCGCGCCGCCATCTGCTGGGCGTAGATCGCGGTCTGGATGCCGTGGAAGAGGCCCTCGAGCCAGCCGACCAGCTGGGCCTGCGCGATCCGGAGCTCGCCCTCGGAAGGTGTCTTGTCCTCGGTGAACGGCAGGGTCAGCCGCTCGAGCTCCTCGACCAGCTCGGGCGCGAGGCCGGCCTCGAGCTCCTTGATCGAGGCCTGGTGGATCTCCTTGAGCCGGTTGCGGCTGGCCTCGTCGAGGGGCGCGGCCTTCACCTCCTCGAGGAGCTGGCGGATCATGCTGCCGATCCGCATCACCTTGGCGGGCTGCTCGACGAGGTCGGTGAGCGCGCGCTCGTCCTCACCGTCGCCCTCGGCCTGCGCGCCGTTGGCGCCAGTGGCCTGGGCGATGGCCGACGCGGGCACCGCCCCCATCGGCTGCCCGTCGGGCCCGATGATGACGACCTGCTGCTCCTGCTCGTCGGGCTTCTCAGTCATGCGCTCCAGCCTAGGCGGTCCGACAATCTGCCCGACCGATGGTGAGCGGGCACTCCCGGGCACTCCCAACCCGCCGAGACGGCGATCATGGGCACTCCCAGCCCGCCGAGACGGCGATCGCGGGAAGTCTCAGGACGTCGACAGGGCGATCGGGGCGCGTTCGAGGAGACCCGGAGTGCCTCTGAGTGCCCTCTCGCGCTCTTGAGAGTGGCCCCGAGTGCCCTCTCGCGCTCTTGAGAGTGGCCCCGAGTGCCCTCTCGCGCGCCTGGGGGTCAGGTGGTGAGGACGATCTTGCCGCTGTGGTCGCCGGACTCCATCAGCGCGTGCGCGGCGGCGGCCTGGTCCAGCGGCATGGTGGTGTGCACGATCGGCTTGACCCGGCCGTCACTGACCAGCGGCCAGACGTGCTCGACCACGGAGGCGCAGATCGCACCCTTGTCGGCCGGCGGGCGGGCCCGCAGCGCGGTCGCGACCACGGCTCCGCGCTTGCGCAGCAGGGTGGCGATGTCGAGCTCGCCCTTGGTGCCGCCCTGCATGCCGATGATCACCAGGCGGCCCTCGGTGGCCAGCGCCTCGACGTTGCGGCCGAGGTACTTCGCGCCCATGTTGTCGAGGATCACGTCGGCGCCGTGCCCGTCGGTCCGTTCCTTGACGACCTCGACGAAGTCCTCGTCGCGGTAGTTGATGGTGACGTCGGCGCCGAGCTCGCGGCAGAACTCCAGCTTCTCCGGTGTCCCGCCGGTGGTGAGGACGCGGGAGCCGTTGGCGGCGGCGAGCTGGATCGCGAACGAGCCGATCCCGCCGGCGCCCCCGTGCACGAGGAGGTTCTCGTCGGGTCGGAGTGCGGCGATCATGAAGACGTTCGACCACACGGTGCACGCGACCTCGGGCAGCGCCGCGGCGGTGACGAGGTCGACACCGGCGGGCACCGGCATCACCTGGGCGGCGGGTACGGCGACCCGGGTGGCGTAGCCGCCCCCGGCCAGCAGCGCGCAGACCTCGTCGCCGACCTGCCGGTCGGTGACCTCCGGGCCGACCGCCACGACGGTGCCGCTGCACTCCAGCCCGAGGATCCCCGAGGCGCCGGGCGGCGGCGGGTAGTGCCCCTGGCGCTGGAGCAGGTCGGCCCGGTTGATCGCGGTCGCGGCGACCTCGAGGACCACCTCGCCGGGACCGGGCTCCGGGTCGGGCTGCTCGGCGACGGACAGGACGTCGGGGCCTCCGGGCTCCGAGACGATGACGGCGCGCATGCCCGCCACCCTAGGAGATCGGCCCAGGGACCGGCCCAGGGATCGGTGCGGACCCGGTCAGTCCTCGAACCGGTCCGCGGTGTGGTCCACCAGGCTGTCGTCGGGGATCTCCGCGTCGACGTCGTCGGGGTCCGGGGCCCCGGCGGGCCGGTCCCAGCCCTCGGCGAGCCGCTGGGCGCGGGCCGCGAGCGCCTCGGTCTGCTCCGGGCCGGCGCCCGCCGCTCCCGCCGCGAGCCCCAGCATGTACGCCGTCACCGGCGCCGCCGGCCGCTCCACCGTGTGCGCGACCGTCCGGGCGAGGTCGAGGACCAGCGCCTCGTCGATCTCCGCCTCGAGATCGAGGACGTCGCTCAGCTCGTCGATCCAGTCGTGCAGGTTCACGCCCCTCAGGTTTGCCGGAACCGCGCGGGGCCGCAAGTCCCGGCGGCGAGTCGTCTCGGATTCCTCACGATCCCTGCAGGTCGCGGACGTCCGCCCAGGTGTCGATGTCGCGGCACTCCTCCCCGACCGGCGCGACCAGCGCCAGGTCGAGCCCCTCGAGCAGTCGGCGCACGGACATGCCGTGCTGCTCCTCCAGCCCCGGGCGTACGACGTCGAGCCGGGCCGCGTCCAGCACGCCGGCGAGCTGGCGGCGACCGTCGTGGTCGACCAGGAACGCGCCGTCGCGGCCCTCGGCCGCCTCGTGCAGCCGCCGGAACGTGTGGGCGGTGACCCGGGGCATGTCCACCGCGAGCACACCGAGGGTGCGGGGCCGGCGGGCCAACGCGTCGTACCCGGTCAGCAGCGCGGCCACCGGGCCGCCGTGCCGCGGGTCCTCGCGGGTGAACGTCACCGGACGGCAGGTCGGTCGCGGGTCGCCGACGACCACGACCTCGCCGGCGTCGAGCAGCGCGTCGAGGGACCACTCCAGCAGGGTCCGGCCGGCGTGCTCGATCGAGGACTTGTCGGCGCCGTCCAGCCGGGCGGCGGTGCCCCCGGCGAGGACCACCGCGGCGAAGCCGGTCGGTCCGAGAAGCGGGTCCATGGGGTCACTGTCCCACCGCGTGCGCTGTTCCCCCAGTGACGGGACGGGTGGCAGGCTGGGACCGTGACCGACCACACGCAGCTGCACGTCGCCCTGGTCCAGGAGGCCTCCGCGCTCGAGCCGGAGGTGAACCGCTCCCGGCTCGAGGAGCTGATCCCGCAGGGCGCGGACCTCGTGGTGCTCCCGGAGGCCTTCGCCCGCGACTTCGGCGAGGCCGGCTCCGACGTCAGCGGGTACGCCGAGCCGGCGCACGGCCCGTTCGCGACCGAGCTGGCGCGGGTGGCCAAGGAGCGCGACACGACCGTGGTGGCCGGCATGTTCGAGCCGGGGGAGGACCCGGGGCGCCCGTTCAACACGCTGCTGGTCCGGGGGGCCGCGGAGGCGGCGTACCGGAAGATCCACCTCTACGACTCCTTCGGCTACCGCGAGTCCGACCGGCTCACCGCGGGTGCGCTCGCCCCGGTCACGGTGGAGGTCGGCGGGTTCACGGTCGGCCTGATGACCTGCTACGACCTCCGCTTCCCGGAGCTGGCGCGGGCGCTGGTCGACCGGGGCGCGGACGTGCTGGTGGTGCCGGCGGCCTGGGTGGCCGGGCCCCGGAAGGTGGACCACTGGACGACGCTGGTGCGTGCGCGGGCGATCGAGAACACCGTCTACGTGCTCGCGGCCGGCCAGCCCGGACCGCGCTACAGCGGGCACTCGCTGGTCGTCGACCCGCTGGGCGACGTGGTCGCGGACGCCGCCGACGGGCCGGCCCTGGTGACCGCGACCCTGCACCGCGAGGTGCTCGACCAGGCCCGCCGCACCAACCCCTCGCTCGCGAACCGGCGACTGTAGCCTTCGGGGTCGTGCCCCCGACCCCACCGCGCCGCCGAGCCGAACGGCCGCCGTCGCGGTCCTCGCGGGTGGGGGCGAGGCTGGCGGGGGTCTCGGCGTCCCGGCTGCCGCTGGCCGGCGGTCTGCTCGCGGTGCTCGCGGCGGTGGCCGCGCTGGTCGCGTCGCTGGTGCCGGTCGGACCGGCCTGGCTGCCCGGCGCCGGCGCGGTCGTGGTGGTCAGCGTCTACACCTGGGCCCTGGCGGCCCGCACCGGCGGCCGGCCGGTCGTGTTCGGCACCCTCGCCCTCGCCCTCGGCGTCGCGGTGGTGCTCAGCGACCGCCCGGTGCTGCGCACCGGCGCGGCCGTGATGACCTGCGTGGTCACCGCGGTGCTCGCGGTGATGGCGACGGTGCCGGCGGTGAAGCTCCTCCAGGCCGCCCGGGAGGCGGTGCTCGCGGTGCTGGTCGCCGC
This sequence comes from uncultured Actinomycetota bacterium, assembly GCA_963826155.1. GTDB lineage: Bacteria > Actinomycetota > Actinomycetes > Propionibacteriales > Nocardioidaceae > Nocardioides. Next base: position 3,963,899 of record CAWGVX010000002.1, read on the forward strand.
GGTGGGCGCCTTGGCCACCGTGGGGTTCGAGCCGGTGATCACGCTGGCCCGGTTCGAGTACGCCACCCTGGGCCTGGCCTTCCTGGGGGCGTTCGGGGTGGTCTACCGTCTCGGCGCCGGCCTGCACGGCCTGGGCCGTCGCGGCGTCGTCACGGTGCTGGTCGGCGCGGTCGTGCTCGCCCTGACCCTGGCGTACGCCGAGCTGTTGCGCCGCTACGGCACCCCCGGCCTGGTCGCGGCGCTGCTGGACGGGGTGGTCTGGAGCCGCGAGCACCTCGGGGCGTTCCCCCGGCCGATCGAGAGCGTGCTGGGCATCCCGGCGATCGCCTGGGGGTGCCACATGCGGGCCCGGCGCCGGCAGGGGTGGTGGGTCTGCGCATTCGGTGTGGCGGCCACGGCCCCGGTGGCGCAGGCGCTGCTCAACCCGATGGTCAGCCTGACCGAGTGCGGGCTCTCGGTCCTCTACGGCGTGGTGATCGGCCTGCTGATCGGCTTCGTGGTGATCCGGCTCGACCTGCGCCTGACCGGTCCCCGCGGCCGGCGCGGGCGACGGGCCGAGGAGGCCGCTGCGGTCCGGCCCGAGCCCCGGCGTACCGCCGCGCTCCAGTGAGCCACCGCCGCCGGTTGCCCGGTACGCGTGGGTAACGGCTAGGTTCGCTGCATGGCCCGCGAACAGGTGACCGAGATCGTCGCGGAGATGGTGGCCAACGTGATGAACGTGGCCGTCGCTCCGGGGGACGCCGTCGCCTTCGGCGACACCGTGGTGCTGCTGGAGTCGATGAAGATGGAGATCCCCGTCATCGCCGAGGTGGCCGGGACCGTGCGCGCGGTCAAGGTCGGCCCCGGCGACGTCGTCCAGGAGGGCGACGTGCTGCTCGAGCTCACGCTCGGCTGACCCCCACCTGGTCCCGGCGGGCGCCCGCCCGTGCTCGGGCGCTGCTCGGCGCTCCGCCGTTCGTCGCGGCGCCGTCCGGGTCGCTCGGCAGAGGGGGCGGGATTCGAACCCGCGGTAGGTCTCCCTACGACCGCTTTCAAGGCGGTTCCGATCGGCCACTCCGGCACCCCTCCGTGCCGCCCGCAGGCGGGCACCGGAGCAGTCTAGGTGGTGGCGTGCCCCCGCCGTGACCCCGCCGCGGCGTGCCCGAGCGCCGGGGTCGTGCGTCAGTCCTCGCCGCCGAGCTCGAGCTCGACCGCGTCGTAGGCCAGGTCGTGGCGACGCTGCACGTGGTGGGCGACGTCGGTGAGGAAGCGGCGCAGGTCGGCGAGCAGCGCCCCGACGTCCGGGCTGCCCAGCACCGCGCCACCGAGGGTCGTGGTCCGGTGGCCGAGGGCGTCCCGCTCCCGGGCCAGCACCCCGCCGCGGGCCGCCAGCCAGGCGTCGTCGGTGGGATCGGTCTCGGCGACCAGGGCCATGCGCAGGTCGGCGAGCCGCTGCTGCACCTGTTGTCGCCACCGCTCGACCTGTCCCGCCTCCCCGGGAGGCGCGTCGAGGGCGGCGTGGAGGGAACGTACGGCGGCCGCCACGGCCGAGTCGGCCGCGGCGAGGCCCGGCGACGGGATGGGTGCGGACACGGTCGCCTCCCGGGGAGCACCGGTGTGGGGGACTTCGAGTGTCGCCCCCCACCGTGGGTGGCGACAACCCGGTGGGGACCGCGGATCCGGTGTCTTGTTCAATCTTCTGCATGTCCGCTCCCGCCGCGTCCGACTATCGGCTCGCGCCCGCGATGGGTGCCCGGCTGGTGGGCAGCCTGCTGGTCGTGCTCGCGATCCTGCTCTTCGCAGTCACCGCGCTGGCCGCCCTGCTGGGCCTCTCCCTCGACCTCGTGGTGCTGGTCGCCGTCCTGGGCCTGGTCGCGGTCTTCGGCCTCGGCTACGTCCTGACCCGGCGGGCGGTGGTGGTCCACCTCGACGAGCAGGGCTACAGGGTCCGGATGATCCGCGGCGCCGGCGTGGCGGCCGCGCCCTGGCCCGACGTCGAGGCGGTGGCCGCCTCCACCACGCGCGGCCTGGACTGCCTGGTGCTCACCCTGCGCGACGGGCGTACGACGACCATCCCGGTGGCCGCCGTCGCCGCCGACAAGGACGACTTCGCGCGCGACGTCCGCGAGCACGCCGAGCGCGGGCAGGGGCGGCGTCCGCTGTAGGCACGGGAGCGCCTGCAGGAACGGGCCGACCGCTGGGGCGGCTGGGGCGGCTGGGATGCGGCCCGGGTCGTCATGGTCGCCGCGCGGGCTCGGCGCCGGCGGCCGACGACCGCCCCGCGCCCCTGATTGGTCCCGAGGTGCGGGGGCCTTGTAGCCTGTGCTGGCTGTCGGGAGGCGTCGCCTAGTCCGGTCTATGGCGCCCGCCTGCTAAGCGGGTTGAGGGCAAACCCCTCTCGCGGGTTCAAATCCCGCCGCCTCCGCCAGTTTGGTCGGCCCCCGGGGACGGTACAGTCCCCGGGGGCCGACCCCTTTTCTCTCTCGGGCGCTGCAGGGTTCTGCAGCGGCGCCGTCTCCTGCAAAAAAATGCAATGCAAAAAGGTGAGTCAGCGATCTGCTCGCCTTCGGGTCCACTTCTGGACAGACTCTGTGCCGTGGCCAGTGGGCCAAGGGACATTCGAAGCTGGAGGGGACTCAATGAACTTTGCACGCAAGGCAGTCATCGCGATGGCGGCCGCTGGCCTCAGCCTCGGGCTTCTCGGGATCAGCGCTCCGGCGCAGGCCGACACCAGCTGGGGCTACTCCGTCAACCGATGAGGGCGTGACGCCCAGCCAACTCAAGAACGTGAGACGGGGACCCAACTCACCCCCCACCTTGTTCGGTCCCAGTGCCACCCCCCGGCCCGTCTCATCACGCGAGGGCAGTGACCACCAGGTCGCTGCCCTCGCGAACATTTGTGCCCGGGACGTACGGCGGGGCACGCCGCCGGTCCGCGAGCGGGGCGCTCAGCCCTCCTGGGCCTCGCCCTCGGTGGGCTCCGCCCCGGAGATCCCGCGCTGGCCGATGACGTAGCCGAGCTGGAAGCGGGTCTCGACCTCGAACTCGTCCTTGAGGTCGGCGATGTAGCCGGCGTAGGTGCGCGGGCTGACGCCCAGCCGCTTGGCCGAGACCGGGTCGGAGTGGCCCTCGACCAGCATCCGCAGCGTCATCGCCCGCTGCTCCGCGGCGATGTCCTTCATCAGCGTGCTCTCCCGGCTGACGAACGGGCGGGCCCGCTCCCAGGAGCGCTCGAAGACGTCGACGAGGTAGGCCACCACGGACGGCTCCCGCACCGCGATGGCGACGCTGAGGTCGTCCCCGCTGGGGATGATGGCGACCCGGCGGTCGATGACGATCATCCGGTTGAAGAACTCGTCGAGGGTGCGCACCTCCGCGCCGCGCTTGCTGACCGCCGCGACGTACTGCCGGGTGATCGCGTTGCGCCGGGCGCTGTGCTGGTAGAGCGTGCGGATCTTCGCGCCCCGCTCGAGCAGGTCGGTGTCGCGGAGCGCCCCGAGCGCCAGCAGGTGCAGGTCGCGACCGCTCTGCGGCTGCGCGGTGAGCGTCTCCTCCTCGCACTCGGCGACCAGTCCGGCGATGAACGGGTCGATCGCCTCCGCGTGCAGATAGGTCACGGGGCCGCTGTCGGAGGAGCGCACCGCGCGCCGCCAGGCGTGGTCGAGGGTGCCGAAGGCCTGCGCCCAGTGGGAGGACTCGGCGAGCAGGTCGGCGGCCTGCTGGCTCAGCGGCGAGACCACCCGCGACTGCACGGTGGCCGGGTCCAGCGCCTGCCACAGCCCGGAGTCGCGGTCGTGGCTGAGGAGGTTGAGCCGGCGCAGCAGCTCGAACGACCGCTCGCGGTCGCCGCCCTCGGTGATCCTCGGGTCGTCGGGGGCGATGCCGTTCTTGGCGACGATCTCCTCGTAGAGCTCGGTGGCCTCGCTCTCGAAGAGTGCGCGGTCCTCCGGGCTGTAGCCGTCCACGCGGTCCCCCTTCCGCTCGCCCCCGTCTGTGTCCGGTCGGGTCCATGCTTCCACAGCCGGACGCTACGAGGGCCCCAACCGCGCGCGGTCGGGGCCCTCGAAAGGGTGAATCTTCGCAGCGATCAGCCGCCCAGGCGGGCGCGCAGGCCGTCCAGCTCGGTCCAGAGCACGGCCGGCAGGTCGTCGCCGAACTTCTCGAACCACTCCTGGATCTGCGGGATCTCGGCCTTCCACTCCTCCACGTCGACCGCGAGCGCCGCCTCGAGCTGCTCGGCGGTCATGTCGAGGCCCGAGGTGTCCAGCGCGTCGGGCGTCGGCACGTGGCCGATCGGCGTCTCGACCGCCGCGGCCTGGCCTTCGATGCGCTCGACGACCCACTTCAGCACCCGGCTGTTCTCGCCGAAGCCGGGCCACAGGAAGTCGCCCTCGTCGTCGCGGCGGAACCAGTTGACGTAGAAGATCTTCGGCAGCTTCGCCGCGTCGTTCTCCTTGCCGACCGTGATCCAGTGGTTGAAGTAGTCCCCGGCGTTGTAGCCGATGAACGGCAGCATCGCCATCGGGTCGCGGCGGACCACGCCGACCGCGCCGACCGCGGCCGCGGTGGTCTCCGAGGAGAGCGTGGCGCCCAGGAACGTGCCGTGGGTCCAGTCGCGGGCCTCGAAGACCAGCGGCACGGTCGTCTTGCGGCGGCCACCGAAGAGGATCGCGTCGATCGGCACGCCGCGCGGGTCGTCGTACTCCGGGGCGAGGATGTCGCACTGCTTGATCGGGCGTGCAGTAGCGGCTGTTGGGGTGGCTGGACAGGAAGTCGCTCTCCGGCGTCCAGGCCTCGCCCTTCCAGGAGGTCGCCCTGGCCGGCGGGTTCTCCAGGCCCTCCCACCAGATGTCGCCGTCCTCGGTGAGCGCGACGTTGGTGAAGACCGAGTTGCCCTTGTTGATGGTCTTCATCGCGTTCGGGTTGGTGTGCTCGTTGGTGCCCGGAGCCACGCCGAAGAACCCGTACTCGGGGTTGACCGCCCACAGTCGGCCGTCCTCGCCGACCCGCATCCAGGCGATGTCGTCGCCCAGGGTCTCGACCTTCCAGCCCGGGATCGTGGGCTCGAGCATCGCCAGGTTGGTCTTGCCGCAGGCGCTCGGGAACGCCGCGGCGACGTACTTGGTGACGCCCTGCGGGCTGGTGAGCTTGAGGATCAGCATGTGCTCGGCGAGCCAGCCCTCGTCGCGGGCCATCACGCTGGCGATGCGCAGCGCGTAGCACTTCTTGCCGAGCAGCGCGTTGCCGCCGTAGCCGGAGCCGTAGGACCAGATCGCGCGCTCCTCGGGGAACTGCACGATGTACTTGGTGTCGTTGCACGGCCAGGCGACGTCGGCCTGGCCCGGCTCGAGCGGCATGCCGACGGAGTGCAGGGCCGGGACCCAGCGCACGTCCTGGCCGGCGGCGTCGAGCTCCTCCATCCGGCGCAGCACGTGGGTGCCCATGCGCGCCATGACCCGCATCGAGGCGGTCACGTAGGCGGAGTCGGTGATCTCGACCCCGAACATCGGCTGCTCGGCCTCGAGGTGGCCCATCACGAACGGGATCACGTACATCGTGCGACCCCGCATGCAGCCCTCGTAGAGCTTGCGCATGATGGCCTTCATCTCGCCCGGGTCCATCCAGTTGTTGGTGGGCCCCGCGTCGCGCTTGTCGACCGAGCAGATGTAGGTCCGGTCCTCGACGCGGGCGACGTCGATGGGGTCGGAGGCGGCGTAGAAGGAGTTGGGCTTGATCGCGGGGTTGAGCCGCGTGAACGTCCCCGTCGCGACCAGAGCGTCGGTGAGCTCGGTCCACTCCTCGTCGGAGCCCGTGCACCAGTGGATGCTGTCGGGCTGGGTCATCGCTGCGACTTCGTTGACGAAGTCCAGGATGCCCTGGTGGGTGGTCGGTGCCTGCGTCTCGGCGGTCATCCTTGGTGGTCCCTCTCGCGCATTCGCGGTGCGCCTCCGCTGCGGGAAGGCGAAGCCGGCCGTCGAGCGTATCGACGGTGTGTCGTGGAGTCGTGGTGGATCGCTCGGCGTCGTTGTCGGCGACTTGGGTCCGGGGACGGGTGTCTCCAGCCCCGGGATGGGCCGAGGGTACCCCCGCGGTTGGGCGCCACCTATTGGATCGTTCAACGATGGGACCCGCTCCGATCCGGCGGGCCCGGAACCGGGTCAGCCGGGCGCGAATCCCTCGACCAGGGCCCACGCCGTGGGCTTGTCGAGGCCGGTCAGCACGGCCGTCGTGTTGCGGATGGTGCTCCCCGGCACCGCCGCCAGGACGCGCCGGTCGGCGTCGAGCACCAGCACCACGCCTCCCATCCCATTGGCCTGCTTCGCCGCCCGCCGGAGGGCCGGGCGGTCGGCGTCGGCGAACCGGATCCGGGTCGTCCAGGAGGTGTGCTGGTCCGCGAGGTGCGTGCGTACGCCGGTCACCGTGGCCGCCGTGGGGGAGCCGAGTGGCGCCCAGGTGCGGCTCCGGTCCACCGAGCAGACCCGGCGGGGGTCGGTCGGGTCGCACCTGTCGGCCGTCACCGCCGCCAGCCCCACCCCCAGCCGCACCGCGAACGGGCCGTCCGCGCGGGGCTCGGGCGCGGTGACGGGGATCGAGGACGGCGCAGGCGAGGAGGCCGGGGCGCTCACGCCGGGCGGGTCCTGCGTGCACGACCCCAGCCCGGGCAGCAGCGCCACGACCGCGAGCGCGGCTCCGAGCAGCCGGGCCGCCGGTGCACCCGCGACGAAGCCCATGCCGCGATGATCGGCTCCCGGGCCGCCGGAGTCGAGGGGAACGGGCGATTTCGGCATCGCCCGGCCCGTCCGCTATCCTCGTCCAGTCGTTCGCGAGAGCGGCGGGCGCCTGTAGCTCAACGGATAGAGCATCTGACTACGGATCAGAAGGTTTGGGGTTCGAATCCCTACAGGCGCGCGAGACGAAACCGCAGGCGGATCCCCCGCTGACCTGCGGTTTCGTCGTTTCTGGACCTCTCGCAGGCGCCGCGTGGGTTGCTGGGTCACTGCCACGGCTGCAACGCGCGGCTGCAACGCGGTCACCGGCCCTCCTCCTCGAACAGGCCGCTGAGGCGGTCGAGAGCCTCACGCTTCTCGTCGAGGGTGACGTGACCGTAGACGTTCATCGTCATCTCGATCGTCGAGTGGCCGGCGATCTCCATGGCCGTCCTCGGGGGCACGCCGAGCGCCAGAAGTACCGACACGCAGCCGTGCCGAAGGTCATGCAGCCTCACGACTCGCACGCCGGCATCGCGACAGGCGTTCTGGACGATCCGGGTGCAGTTCCTCGGATCGACGGGGGTCCCGATCGGCGTCGTGAAGACGAAGCCCAGGTCGGGCCACTTCTCCGCCAGCTGCACTCGCTCCTTCTCCTGCGCGTCCCGGTGACGAGTGAGAAGGTCGACGACCATGCCGGGGAGGGGGATCGTGCGGCGGGATCGGAGAGTTTTCGTCGGCATCGAGACGAGCTGCCCGTCGATCCGCTGGAGTCCGCGGCGCACCTGGAGCCACCCGGCGTCCAGGTCGACATCTGCCCAGGTCAGGCCCAGGGCTTCGCTCCGGCGGAGCCCGAGAAGCGCCAGGACGCCGATGAGCGCGTGAAGCCGGTGCTCCCGGGTGTGCCGGAGCAAGGTCTTCACCTCGTCGACCGTCAGGGGCTCACGCTCGACCTTTGCCGGGCGCGGGACCCTGACCAGCTTGGCGACATTGCGGTCCAGCAGCTCCTCCCGGACGGCATCCTCGAGGGCGGCCCGCAGGGTCGCGTGCACGTAGCCGATCGTCCTCGTGCCGATCTCCCGGCCGCGTAGCGAGTCGAAGTACAGGCGGAGATCCCGCGCGGATAGCGATGCGAGCCGCTTCCGCCCCAGGCCGGGAATGAGGTAGCGCTCCGCCTGGAAGCGATAAGCCGCCAGCGTGTTCTGTCGCACCCGGTGGACCACCACCTGGCCGAGCCACTCGCGAAGGTAGGTCTCGACGGTCAGGTCCGCTGGAGCAGTTCGTCTGCCGGCGGCCTCTCGATCGATCAGCTCCGCGAGCCTCTTCTCGACCTCACGCTTGGTGGTACCGGTGACGTTCCGTCGAACTCGGCGGCCATCGGTCTGCGTGACGTAGCACTGGCCCGCCCAGCGACCGTTGGCTCGCTTGTAGACGGTGCCCTCACCGTTGGCCTTCTTCGGCCCAGTCATGGAGCCCACCTCCCTCGAGATCGGCGACGAAGTCGCACAGCGCTCGAGCGGAGACCCGGCGCGACGCTCCGACCTTGACGGACCGGAGCCCGCCCTCGCGGATCAGGTCGAAGACACGGTGCCGGCCGATGCTGAGACAGCGGGCCGCCTCATCAACCGTGAAGAGGAGCGGTGGGACCTCCTCCGACGTCATGAGCCACACATTGGGTCGGACGACCGCTGTGCCGTCCACCGGCTCGTCCTGCGAGCCAAGGGAGAAGAGTTGTTCCTGTGCCATGGTCCCGTCCTCCCGACGGTTGATGATTCGTTCGGGCGCGCACCCGTCAAGGGCACTTCGTGTCACTTCGTGATTCGCTCCGCTCACCCCTGACAGGCACGGGCCCGGACGAGATGGGCTGGCTGTCGGGAGGACGGGGAGGGCCGTTCGCCGGGCTGCTGCTTGTCTTGGCGGCTTCGTACTCGGCTTTCCACCGGAGGTGCTCGGCGATCGCATGGGTGAGCACGCGTCGGTAGAGCGGTGTCGGGGACTGGCGCGGGTCGAAGTACTGCCACTCGAACCTGGGACGCCCGTCGGGGCGGAGCACGTCTGCCGCGAGGCGCTGGGTCTCCGGAACTTCGATCCCGGCCGCCAAGAGGGTCTGCCGGACGACTTCCGCGCGGTCGGCTCGGTGCCGGTCGAGCGTCTTTCCCGTCCACTTACGTGACACGAGGACTCGCCTGCCACCGCAACCGAGGTGCTCGCGACCGTGCGCCTTGGCCGGGCAGACGCCCGGGGCCATGTCGGGTCCCGCCCCCTGCGGCTGGATGCCGAACCGGAGCCAGTTGGAGCAGCGGGGCGAGCAAGGCAAGAAGCGGACCTCGTCGTGCAGGCGGCGCAGGTGCCCGCGCTGGCGGCGCGAGAGCTCCTGGGGCTCACCGAAGGAAGCTCCGAAGCTCTTGGCGAGGTACTTGGTCAGGTAGGCCACGCGACGGTCGGCGTCGCCCTCGGCCGCGATGATGCCCTGGATGTCGAGCTGGCGGCCGAGCCGGATGACGTGGGAGGGCTCGGCGGCCTCGTCCTCGTCCAGGGCGTCCAGGGCGGCGTCCCACGTCCGCAGCGGCTCGCGGGTCTCCGGATCGACGTAGCCCACGTCGTCGACCCACTCGGGGAGCAGATCCGTGTAGACGGGCGTCTCGTGGGCCGGCCACCACACCTGGTGGTAGGTCGCCCGAGCAACGGCGCGCAGCAGCTCGCGGGGAATGGCGCCGCGCACTGCCGCATGCAGATGGGGTGCCAGGCGACGCTGGGCTTCCACCGCAGCGAAGTACTGCACCTGGTAGCCGGTGGCTCGGCGGAGGTTCTGCCACACCCGGTCGACGAGCTTGGGGAAGTGGAGCGCGTCCAGGGCGGCCCGACGGTAGTCGTAGGTCGTGGGGTCGACCGGTGTCCCGTCCCCACGAACCCGGCCGTAGGAGGGAAGGGTGAAGGTCACGAACATCGACGGTCGGTAGGTCTTGCCCGAGGAGGTGGTGAAGGCAGTCCCGACCGTGCGCTGCTCGACCGGGAGGCGGGGCAGGTCAGGCGCGTCCTGGCGGCGGCGGGTGGACCGGCCGCGCCGGCTCTCCGGCTCCTCCTCGTCCGATTCGGACGCCGTCTCGGGGGGTTCATCTGGTGCCTGGGCGACCGGCTCCTCCTCGAGGTGCCAGCCCTCGCGGCACTGCTGCATGCGCAGCACCCGGTTGCGACGGGCGCAGGGCACGCACTTGGACGCCAACGTGGCTCCGCAACGGGTGGACACCATCCGCACCTGGCCGGTCACGGTGTCGGTCACCTCGTGGACCACCGGTCGGGTGCAGACGCCGTTGGCTTCGGCGAGCTCCTGCAGGGCCTCGGTCGGGATGGCGGCGCTGATCATGCGGCACCTCCGCAGCTCGACAGCCCGCTCGAAGGCGTACGGTCCTCACCCGCCCAGAAGCCGCTCACAATGCCGGTACGGACGGCGTACGACTCGCAGGCCGCATACACCGGGCAGGCGGCGCAGACCGTGGTCATGGCGGCCATAGCCGCTTGCGGGCGCTCCGAAGGCTCGGTGATCCACGGCAGGTCCGGGAAGAACGCACACAGCGCCTCGAGCTGCCACTCGACGTTCATGAGGGACCTCCTGTCGACCGAGTGCGGCGCGAGGTCGGAGACAGCTTCAGGTCCTGAGCCTCGATCGGGACCCGCATCGGCGTGCCGTACTTCTCGGCCACTCGCTGAATCGCGTGATCGGGGGCGTAGCCGGCGCGAACCCGGATGGGATGGCCGCCTTCCTCCGGGAGCACGTAGCCCGTGCCCGGGGCGTCGCGGCGGATCCGGTGGCAGAGCGCCCCGCTGACGACCGCGGTCTCGCCGAGCACCATGGCGGTCTCGGACTGGTCCTTGAGCCGGAGGCCGACCATCTGGGTGAACAGTCCGCGGGAGGGGATGACCTCCTTGCGGGGGTCCTGCAGACAGGCGAAGACCATGAAGCCAGGTGCTCGTCCCTGCGAGCAGAGCATGTTGATGGCGGTCTCGGCCCGTCGCTGGAGCTCCCTTTCGGGGCAGTACGCCGTCAGGGCCGCGAGCTCGTCGATCATCACGACGTGCAGAGGCTCGTCGGTGCTCGGGGTGTGGGTCCGGACTCGGCCGGCGTACGCCTCTGAACGCTCGCGCATCCAGCCGACCAGGAACTCGAGGGCGACGACGGCCTCGGCGGGGTTGGTGGCAATGGTCGTGAAGAGCGCGTCGCCCATCTTGATCTCCATGCCGCCCTTGAGGTCGATCCCGTGCAGCTGGACCAGGCCCTCTCGGACCGAGGGAGCCAGCCCGAAGGCCAGCGACCAGAAGACCGACCCCTTTCCAGAGCCCGACGAGCCGGCCACGAGGGTGTGGGGTCCGAGGGCGAGGTGCCACGGCTGCCCGTCCTCCCTCCAGCCCAGAGGGACCGAATCCCCGCTGGCGGCGACACCCGGACTCGTCTCGAACGGCGCCTTCAGCACATCGCCGATCGTGAGTGTCATCAGTACGTCGCGCGCGCCGAACGGCTCGATGCGAACGCGAGAGGCGCCGAAGGCCAACCTGACAGCCTCCGCCGCGACCTCGAAGTCGGCGCAGGTCTGTCCCAGCCTCGGACGGAGCAGCACTTCCACATGAGGGAAGGCCACCTGGCTGCGTCGGACCGTCGGCACCTCCGCGTCACCCAGCCCGCAGCGACCGCACACCTCTGCCCAGTCGCGCAGGATGGCCCGGCGCCAGGAGCGCCCCCGGATCCATCCCGTCACCCGACCGAACGAGACCGGCGACTTCCTCGCCCAGACGACGCAGGCGCCGGCGATGAGGAGGGCCAGGGCGGCCGCGCATGCGCTCCAGGGCCAGGCCAGCCACACCGCACCCGCGAGCAGGCAGGCATGGCCGGCCCAGGAGCCCCTGGGGCGCATAAGATCGTGATCCGGGTTGCGCATCGCTCAGGCCGCGTCGGGGTCGTCCAGCCGGATGCGGGTGATGACCCGGTTCAACAGGCCGATCGCCTCGTGAGTGGCCGTACGCGACACGCGAAGGACCTCCTCGACGTCGCCGGCGGGCGATCCGGACAAGTAGTTGAGCACTCCGGTCAGCTCGTCGCTGGAGTCGTCCAGTCGTCCGATCATCCGGCGCAGCTCGCTCACCGCGTCCTCGGGAGCACGCATATCGAGGAAGTGGATCCACTCGTCCGCCGTTCCAACGCCGATCACGACCGCTCACCACCCGCGAGAAAGGCCACGAGTCGGACACCGTTCAGCTCGGCGACCCAGCCCTCGTCGGTCGGGTCCTCGAGGAAGCGCACCGGGTGAAGACCCGCGGTCACCTCCTCGTGCAGCCGAGCGAGCGTGACCTTCTCCTCCACCACGATGGTCACCTCGGGCATGCCGTTCTGAACGGTCGGAGGCGTCACCTGGACGCCGAGGACCTTGACACCGTGCCCGACCGCTCCGCTCGCGCGGTCGACGGCATTCGCGAGGTCGCCAAGCACCCAGCCTCCCCACGCCCAGCCGGCTGCCTCGGTCATCAGGCGCTCGCCTTCTCGGGAGCCGGCTTCACGGCACGACCCGGAGCCCGTACGTCGGAGGCGCGCAGCGACCAGGCGATCTTCGAGAAGTCGCCGTTCTCCTCGATGTAGGCGGTGGCGGTCATCTTCTCGAACTCGACCGGCGTGAACGGCAGCCCGGTCAGCGACTCGGGAAGCACCGGCTGCACCTTCGCGGTGACCTTCACACTCATGGTGCGGGTGGACTTCTTCGCCTCGGGGTCGCCGTCGACCACGTCCACCGCCCAGAGCAGCAGACCGGTGTCGGGATCGACCGCCTGGATAGGCCGCTCACGGGTGGACTTGTCGTAGTCCTTGACCGGCTGCACCTCACCGACGGCGTAGGCGCCGAACGGGAAGGCCACTCCGAACTCGACCGGGAGCTTGCGGGGCATCGCCATGACGTTCTCCTTTGATGTGGGTCAGCGATCGCCTCCACTCCAGCGGTTTCCACAGGACGCCATCACCACGTAGCGGGGACGGTCGAGGACGTCTACCGTGGATCGCGAAACGTCCCAAAACGTCCTCGGGGAAGCCATGGGAAACGAGCGTCTACGCAGCCAGATGCACCAAGCGGGAGTCACGGTCTGTGACCTGGCGGCCAGGGTCCAGGTCGACCCCAAGACCGTCGAGCGATGGATCGACAACGGCCGCCTCCCGCACCAACGACACCGGCAGACAACCGCGACGGTGCTCGACAGCGACGAGGCCTTTCTCTGGCCACAGCTGCTCGACGACGAGCGCGCCAGGGCAACCAGCGAGGCCGAGCTGCTCGGGTTCTACCCACACCGTGGAGCAGTCCCGCCCGACCTATGGCGCCGCCTGGTCGACAAGGCTTCCGAACGCGTGGAAGTTCTCGTCTACGCCGGGCTGTTCCTGGTCGACAGTCATCCCGACCTGCCGGCCAAGCTCGTCGCACGCGCGGCGGACGGCCTCCAGGTCCGCCTCCTCTACGGCGACCCAGAGTCGGACACCGTGGCCTGGCGAGGCGACGAGGAGGGGATCGGGGCCAACCTCGCCGCGCGCATCCGGCTCAGCCTGACTTACATGAAGCCTGTTGGCGGCGTGCCGGGCATTGAGGTCCGTCAGCACGAGAGCGTGCTCTACAACTCGATCTACCGTTTCGATGACGAGATGCTCGTGAACACCCACGTCGTTGGGTCGCCAGCGCCCCAGAACCCGGTCCTCCACCTGCGCCGGCTCGCCGGCGGTCATCTCTTCGAGCACTACCTGAAGTCGTTCGACCGGGTCTGGGACGCGGCAACACCCTTGGAGCCGGACTCGGCGGCATGACAGGCTGTGGCGCATGGGACGCCGCGTCGACTACATCGATGATCCCAACGCACCCAAGGCCAACAGCGTGGTGCCGTCGGTCGTCGCGATCGTTCAGGACGACCAGGGTCGTGTGCTGCTGATCCACAAGACCGACAACGACCTCTGGGCCCTGCCGGGTGGCGGCCACGAGATTGGCGAGTCGATCGCCGAGACGGTAGTCCGCGAGGTCAAGGAAGAGACGGGTTACGACGTCGAAGTAACCGGCATCACGGGGACCTACACGAACCCGGGCCACGTCATGGCGTACGAGGACGGCGAGGTGCGCCAGCAGTTCTCGATCGCCTTCGCGGCCCGACTGGTCCGCGGCGCGGCCCAGACAAGCAGCGAGAGCAAACGCGTCGAGTGGGTCGATCCCAGCGACACCTCGTCCCTTCCGATGCATCCGTCGATGCGCATGCGCCTGAAGCACGGCATCGCAGCGCGAACCACGCCCTACATCGGATAGTTGAGGCGCTTCGCGGCCCGAGCGGCGCACTCCTCGAGGTAGCCCTGCGACCGGGTGACGGCTCGATGCACCGGGTGCTGAGGCTCGTACCGCCCGAGCATGTCCTCGATCCGCTCCGTGACCGTCATGAGCTGACCGTCTGGACCGCTGGTCAGGTCGGCAAGGATTAGGGCGTCCAGGTCATCCTGTGCCGGCGGATCGAACGCGATAAGACGGTCGACGAGTCCACGCTCGGCCGCTTCGAACTCTGCGCCCGTGTGAAAGGCAACGAGGTTCACCAACTTCCGAGGTGCTCCTAGCCTTTTGAGGTACGTCGCCCCGTCGACCGCATGCATGCCGGTGGCGACCAGTTCATCGCTGTAGCCGATGTCATGCAGCCACGCGGCCGAGACGAGCTCGTCCCCATCCAGCCCCGGCAGCAACCGGCGGGCCGCCGCAGCCACCGCCTGTACGTGACGCCACCGGCTGGTCTGATCCCCGATTGCCTCGTGGGCAAGCCGTTCACAGCCGGCTGGCCACCACCTCATGCTTCCACCCTAGCTAGGCGCCACCACAGACGTTCGACTCGCGCCGGCGGGTACTCACCTCCACGAGGCGCCCACTCCGTTGCCTACGTCTCCCCATGCCCGAGTGGAACCACGGACGAACAGCGGCCCTATATGACCTTCCGCGGGGCCTCTTCGCCCGAAAGCCGTCCGTTCGCTCGCCCCCTCTCGGCCCGGACCCAACTACGGCACGCGGAGTTCGCGGATTGGCTCCCTCCTGCTTGCGGTCGCGGCGGGAGCTACTGCGGAGATCGTCGCCGTTGCAAGGGTGATGACAGCCAGTGCCAGCAGATAGTTGACGCCGGGCATCGGGTCACCGGAGATGCGCAGCACGAGGGCAGACAGGGTGGTGCCGGTAACCACCCCTAGAAGCGCGAGCACGAGGGTTTGCGTCAGCAAGATTGCGATGATGAAACTTCTGGTGGCCCCGAGTGCGCGCCGGCGGCCAAAGTCTTTGCGGCGCATCACTACCAGCCCGTACAAGATGGTGGCCAGGAGGAATGCGGTCACGGCGAGGAGTGCGAGCACGAGCCCGTTCGAGAACGTCCCGAGTTGGGACTCGATGAGCGAACGGAGTTGAGCCAGCGTCTCGCTGGTCTCGACTGTGACCTTGGTGGGGTCGGAAGCGTCGAGCAGTGGCAGGACACCGTGTGCGACGGGTGCCACCAACTCTGGGCTGCGGGCGATGACGAGCACTAGGCTCACCGGTTCGTTGCCGGTCGCGTCAGGTCGAGGCACGAGGACGAGGGGTTCGAACTCGCGCAGGAACGAAGGCGGCGAGAGCTTTCCAGCGACATTGTAGCTCTCGCCGCTCATCAGGGTTAGTCCGCCGGCGATGTCCGGGAGACCGAGCCGATCGAGCGCCTGTGTCGAGGCGTAAGCGCCGTTGCCTTGCGCCTCGGCGCCGGTCGGAATGCCTATCTGGTCAAGCTGATCCCCGTACGCATAGCGGACGGGGACGGCCGTGCCATCGGCGATAAGCGAGTTCCTTGCGTCGATCGCAGAGGAGAAGGCGCCAGCCCAGGCGATACCGTCAATGCGGTCTATTCGATTGAGCACATCGCTGGTCACGCCGGCGCTGTCGTCGGCGCGGATGGTGATGGTGCGTGTTCCGGCGGAGTCGATTGAGCTGAGGACATCTCGCTGCGCACCGACGGTTCTTCCCGAGGTCAGCATGACGGCCACAACCATCCCGGCGACGAGAACGATGGTGAGTACCGAGGCGACAGGTTGGGATCGAGCCGATGCGACCGACTCGCGGACAGTGGCGAATCCGGGCGTCACAACAGGATCCGCCTGTCGCAGGCATCGGCCACGCCTGGTGTGTGCGTGACGACGATGACGGTGCCCCCCAACTTCGCATGGTCCCCCAGGGCCTGGACCACCAGCTCACTGGTGTCCGGGTCCAAGTTGCCGGTGGGCTCGTCGGCAAGTAGCACAGAGGGATCGGTGAGCAGCGCGCGGCAGAGCGCAATCCGCTGAGCCTGACCGCCAGACACCTGCCCAGGTCTGCGGCCTGGATGCACGTTCACGCCGAATCGGCTTAGGAGGTCTAGGGCCTTCGTCTGCGCGGCCCGCCTGTCGCCGCCCTGGTAGAGAATTGCTTCAGTGACGTTGTCCAAGACAGTTCGGGTCGGGTCGAGGGCGGCGTCCTGGAACACGAATCCGAAGCGAAGAGCGCGGGTGCGTGCACGCTCGGCATCGCTGAGCTCGTCCATCGGTCGTCCACTGAGAAGGACATGTCCAGACGAGGGCTTCAGCATCAGGCCCAGAAGATAGAGCAGGGTCGACTTTCCGCGCCCCGACGGGCCGGTCAGCGCCGTCATCGTGCCTGGTTCGAACGTCGCCGACCACCGGTCGAGCACATTCGCCCCCCGCACGTAGCCGAAGGAGAGGTCACGTGCTTCAAGCGCTAGACCCGCAGCTGGACTCGCCACGTCTGTCGGCACTCAGTTCTCCTAGCCGTCGGAACCAGGGACTCTCACTCGTGTGCCTTGTGCGACGCCGTCAATCACTGTGAGACCGTGCGCCGATGCTCCGACGCTGACACGCACTCTAGCGCCGTCCGCGGCGGCGATTGCGGTGCTGCCGTCGACTTGAGTCAGGAGCGCAGAGGACGGGACGACCAGCCCTCTGGTGGGGGCAACGACGATGACCTTCGACGGGAGGAGCGCGTCGCTGACGGCGGGGACCAGATCACACGCATTGAGGCAAACAGGTTTCCCATCCTTGCCCTCGAGAGTGACAGTGACGGTTTGACCGTCGCTCGAGGCCGACCTGGTAGTCGCTTTGGCGTGCCAAACCGTCCCGTCTGGGGCGGTGACGTCGACGCGAGTTCCCGGTGGCATCAATTCGGCTTGGGCCTGCGTGGCCGGGATGACGAACTGCGGTGCGTTGCTGAACGCACGGACTGCGTCCTCGCCGCCAGCAACGGTCTTCCCGCGCGCGATGACTTGCTCGGCGAGGGAAATGTGAACGGGTAGGGCTGGAACGAAGATCACGTCGCCGAGCTCGAGTCGGCCCGTCCGCGTCAAGTCTTGGGACTCTTGCCAGTCCGCGATGGCATCAGCGGTAGCGGCGTCCGCATAGCCGTCGACCTCGCCCTTGTAGAAGCCCGTCGCGGCCAACATCTGCTGCGCCTGGGCCACGTCAGGACCGCGCAGTCCGCTGGAGATGGCTCTGAATGCCGGCACCGCACCCTTGGCGACCACCACCGGGCGCAGGTTCACGTAGTAGAGGACACTGCCCTGGGACACCTTTGCCCCGGGGCGGACAGCCACCCTTGTGACCACGCCAGAAGCGCGATTCTGCCCGACGACCTCGCGAGACTTGCGCGCAACTGCGTTGAGCTCGATGGAGGACTCCACGGTCCCGGGCTCCACAGATGCGTAGGTGAACGAGCGTGCCGCCAATGGGTCCACCGTCGGTTCGAACACCACGCGGACCGACCATCCGAGCGCGATACCCGCACAAAGCACGGTGCCCAGCACGCCGACGGTCCGAACGATCCGAGAACGATTCGTAACAATGGCGTTCTCCGAGATCGTCACGGCGCAGACTCTGCCAGTCGCGACCTCCCTTCAGGTGCGAATCGCCGAAAATGTCAAAGTTGTTGACGTCTTACTACAAACGCGGGAGGGTCCGTGCACGCTTCGCGGAATGACCGCGTGGCGACGGAGGGAGACAAGATGAGGAACCTCAAGGGGCTCGGGACGAAGGTTGGGTTAGTGTCCGTCGCGGCAGCACTCCTGGCCCTTCAGGCCCTGCCTGCGAATGCAGCCATCAAGGGATTCGGAGCCCGCGACTGCACCGCAAGCCTGCCGTACGTGCAGACGTTCACCTACTCGAACGGAAACACCGTGCACCTGCAGGTCTACGGGACCGGGATGTCCAAGACCTTCAATAACGGGGCGAACATCGTGCACAGGTATTACTCGTCTGGATACACCCAGGTGACTGCGAGCTCCGCAACCACCGACGGATCCTTCCAGTCCAGCGGCAACGGAGTTACGTGCACCTCGTGACCATCAGCCGCAGCCACTTCGGCGCCGTCCGTGCCCTCTCGGCGCGGGCGGCGCTGGCGGCTCTGGCAGCTGCGGCAATGCTGACCGGATGCTCGTCAGGATCGAGCACAGAGAGAACGTCAGCCGCCCCGGTCGCCAAGCCGAGCCCGACAATCACCGTGAACAGCCAGCAAGAGGCCGACCAGGCCTTGGCGGCATGCCTACGCGACCATGGATGGACCGCCACCGTCGACCCGACCGGCGGCGTCGAGGTGCCGTTTCCGCCAGATCAAACGGACCAGTACCTCGCGGATAACTCCGAGTGCAGTAGCGGATTGGGCTACCGCAAGTGGACCGATGCCGACTACGAGACGGTCTCGAGGGTTTGGAGAAATCCGTGGCATGCCTCGTCGACGCTGGATATCCGACACCAGACCAGACGCCATCGCTTCAGACGTTTACTGAGCAGAGACAGTCGCCGTCTGGCGAGTTCTGGGATCCCTACGGATTGGTGCCGGCCATCAGCTCACGACGGCACTCAACACGTGCCCGGAACCTGACCCGATCTACTAGTAGACCACTCCGGAGTCTCCGAGTCAGGGGCGTCCGTCGTCCGGCCGTTCAAACTCTAGTTTGTGGACCCCGACGAGTCCAGGCTCGGCCAGCTGAGTCGGTAACCGGGCGCTACTGAGCACTGGTCTAGATGTCTGGACCTTTGTGAGGCGAACCATCACATCCGAGCAGTGGCGTTGCGTACGCTGCGGCCCAGCAGGTTTCATCTCGGGCTATTTCGCGATTTTTCGTGTCCGTGAGGTGCCATGGCTGCAACCCACTCGGAGGAAGAATCGTGCGCAAACGCATCGTGCAATTGACGGTCTTGATGCTGGGGCTCCTTCGAATCCCCGCGGTCATCGCCGCCACTGGCGTCGACGCACAGGCGGATGGTGTCGGAGAAGGCGGAAACTTCGTTTCGGTCCCCTACAGCAGGGTCTACAGCACCAGTTACGGCGGCGAGAAGCCCTTCGCGGCCGGCGAGACGCGCACCTACGACATCTTGGGCGCTCACGGCGTTCCTGCATAGGGCGTCGCCGCCGTTGTCCTGGATGTGGATGTCAGGTCGACCTCGGCAGGTTCGTCTTCACCGACAGCCGTGAAGATTTTCACCGAGGGGACCGCACGCCCAGCTGCGTCAAACGTTCGAGTGGACACGAACAGTGCGCCGCGATCGAACCCCGTCGTGGTTGCGCCCAGTGCTGGTGGGCTCATCGACGTCTTCGATAGCGCCACAATACAGATCTAAATATTGATGTCCAGGGCTACTTCACTGCGGCGTCTTCCTCGGGAACTAGCCCCGGTGGATATGTGCCCCTGACTCCCATGCGGGTCCTCGACACAATTCAAGGCACGGGAGCCCCCGTCCACAGTCTCGGCGCGAATCAGAGCATCACGGTGCAGGTCACGGGGCCGAAGACGGTTCCGACCGACGCTGCAGCGATCTTCGCGAACGTTTATGTGCACCAAATCCAAGATGACGGATCCCTTCGGATCGGCCCTGCAGGCTCGACCCCATCCCGACCCGTGGTCAACTACTCAGCGGGAGCCCCCAATGCAAGTGGGGCGAGTCTCCCGCTATCGGCTGATGGACGAATCACGATTCTCAATGCAGGTGCTGGGTCTGTGGACCTTGCGGTTGACGCGGAAGGGTATTTCTCCGGATCGAGTGATCAAGGTGGTGGTTACCACCCGCTTGAGTCTGGCCTTTTCTCGTCGATAACTATCAATGCTGGCGCCTCCAGTGATGTGGCGGTCGGCGGGACGGGCGAAATTCCAAAGTATGGAAGTTCTGGGGCTTTCATGACACTTACTGCCACTTCGGGGAGTGGAACCGGATTCGGCCACCTGAAAGCCTTTCGAACTGGGGCGCCCGCCCCTAGTGCGGCGTTGATGGGTTGGGACAACGGCGACTTTGAGCCCGTGACGACTTCGGCAATCATCCGTCCTGGCAATGAAGGCGACGTGACGATTCAGAACACCAGCGACGGTCCCGTTACCATTTCCATCTCGGCGCAGGGTTGGTTCGCAGCGGTACCTATAATTGCACCTGACATGCAGCAAGATTTCGTCGAGACTGCGGCCTACGCGGGGTTGTCGTCCGACTTCGCGAATCAGGCCATCTATGACAATGAAATGGCAAGCCAAATCCTGAAGCCACCAGCTCCCGAAGACGTGCCCATGCCAGCAGATGTCCCGACTGAAAGCTCGGATCCCGCGCCGCAAGACCAAGGGGCAGCCACGGTCGATGGCTACTTCAAGACTTACGGGGGCGACCCCGTGCCGAATATGACCGTTCACTTAGGAGTTGCCGGGAGCGCTCCTGAGGATGGCTCGGAGGAACCGGTTCCTGTAGTGGGAACTGCCGTGACAGACGATGCAGGTAAGTGGACCTACACGATGCCGGTGCCCCTCCCACCGTCGTTGCAGGCGTACGCGGACGCGAACGGAGGCGTGTTGAACGTCGTCGCAACCGTCTCGGGTACGGAGCCGGACAGGGACGCCTGCGATAGGCCAGCAGTTCTTCCCCGTGGGTGTCGCAACTGGAGATGGCACCACGGCCACATCCGAAGCGGTTCGGGCTGAGCAGGCCCCCGAAACAGCAACTGTGTTGCCGGACACGATGCAGACCGGCACGTCTGCCAGCCTAGAAGCGCCCTCCGATGCCGCCTTGGCCGACAGTTGGGCAGCCCAGCAGGATGTGACGGATGACGGACTCGGTGGAACCGCGGACGATAACGCCCCAACATGGCAGAGTCCCTCGGGCGAGGTGCCCTCAAGCTACAACCCCGCGATGGTGGGTGGCATCGACTACAGTCACGCCGTCCCTAGGGATCAGATCTGCACTGTTAGTCATAAGACAGTTTCTACAAGGGTCGCGAAGACGACAGTCGCCGAATGGCACGCCTATTGGAACGCCAAAGGATGGGTCGACTACTCGGACAGCTTGTCGACGAGCATCGGGGTCGGTCTCTCTGTGAATGGAAGCGACTACCACCTCCAAGGTGGAACAACGCTTGGATCGGGCACGGGCGGCGACATCGTGTCAGCCCCGCGGAGGATGGCGGCGCGCACGTTCCGCCTTCCGATCAAGTACGCGAAGGTGAAGTACACGACAACGTGTCAGCCTGGAAATCAAAAGAGGGTTTCCTACGCTGTCGAGGCACTTGGCTATCACAAGTTGAACGCCACGGAAGCAGATCTGTACTTCAACGGAAGGAACGTTCTGTCGAAGGATGGTGGCGACAGGTTCATCGATTCGCCCCCGGCAAGGCGGTCTGTACAGTCCCGCGCGGCAGCGCTTTCGGTCTGCAGCACTCCTCGTCTCAGGTTTACAGCGTAGCTGGTTCTGTATTCGGATTGTCGATCCAGGCGCAAACTGAGTATGACAAGGCGCACACGCAGTGGATCCAAGCTGGCAATTCTAAACAGGCCGCGCACGATATCTGGGGATCCAACAAGCCCATTGCGGACCATCCCAAGACGTTCTACTCATACTAGAGGATCCTAATGGCCCGCCCACTTGCGCGGTCGCAGTGCGCAGCCCTCTTGACCTTGACAGCGTTGCTCATGACTGGATGCGGTGAGCCACATTCGGGGGTCCGAGAGGGGAAGGCGCTAGTCTTCGAAGGTGCCATGGCGGAAGGCGTTCTGGCGCCCGGATCTGTAAGGTCCGGCGAGGTGCTCGGTTACGCATTCCCTGAAATTCGGAACCAGTCCGACCATCCCGTTAAGCTGATGTCATTTAAGATCTTGGGCGTCCCCAGGGGTGTAAAGGTCGTCAAGTACAGATTTCTGTCGAGTCGAGACACTGGCGGGTTCTTGCTTGGCAGTTTTCCTGCCGATGCCGACAATGCGGAAGGGTATGATTACTACAAAGGTTATAGCAATCCTATAGTTCCTCCGAAGTCGAAGACGTTTTATTATGGCGTGGTCTACCTGAAAGTTCTTGAGCAGGACGCTAGCGACGTGACCAAATGTCAGGTCAGGTACCAACTTGAGGCGCGTCCGTACATCCAAGATGTTCCGTGCGACTTCAGGCCGAGGCCGGTTAAGCCTCCGGCAGGGTGACATTTAGTTCGCAACCCTGGCGTTAAGGTACGTCTGACGAAGTCGTGGTCCACACGCCGGTCCGCAGCCGCCACGAGGTTTCTGGGCTCTTCACAGCCTACTGTGAGGGGTACCGGGGCGCGTGTCCGGACTGAGTAAAGAACGCGGTGAACGTCTGAGTGCATGGCCCGACAGTCGCCATAGTCACCTGAGTGTGACCGCTGCTGGTTCAGCCTCCCTGTGGTTCCTACAACGACCCCAATGACTGGGCGCGCGAGGTCGGCGACGCGCGGTACATCCTCGACCGCCTCGCCCGCGTCGTCACGGTCAGCGTGGAGACGATGCGGATCGTCGACGCGCTCTCCCAAATCGGGATCCATGCTGATAGCGGGCGAGCGCATGATATTGACGAGGGCTGAAAACCTGCCGCCTGCTTGCGGGCAAGACTGCCGAATAGTTCTCTACTGAGTCAAGGCGCCGGCTCCGCCGGCGCATGGCCTGCGGGCGGCGCTCCGCGCCGTCCTCGGCCACACGGAACTAACCCCTAGCACCGCGGCGACGCTTCGTTTCGCCCCGCTCGATAGCCCGAGAACGTTGTGCTAGCCAATGCAGGAAGTCGGGCTGCTGCAGCAGTTTGGAATGCTCCCACTGCTCGCACCGGTGACGCATCGCCTGGTACGTCTCTTCTGCTGGCCGTCCAGCGGCATCTCGGAGTCCGCCGCCAACCTTGCCGTTCGCCGAATGGGCGATCGCCGCCCGGCGAGCGCCGTCGGGCTCAACCATCGCGATCGCATCCATCAGGATCTGATGATCGGTCCGTGTCTCCGTGGGCTCGCGACTCGGGATCGGTGACGGCTCCACCATTTGAAACCAGCGGACGGGGTAGCCGTTGAGCGATGCTTCCCCTGATCTGTGGCAGGTAGCGGCGAGCACCTCGGCGGCGCCGCCCGATTCCAAGTCTTGGGGGACCTGGGTCCCTGCTGTCGAAATGACCCGACGTTCGCCATACGCAACAAAGACCCAGCCCGCGAGCAAGTACCTCCGAAGGGCTTGGAGCGCGGCCGCCGTAGTCACCTCGGCGGTGTTGAGCGCACGGAGGAGTTGCGACATGTCGTGTCTGTGCTGGTCAACCAATCCAAACAGCCATGCATCTGGGACGAGGAGGCACGACGCAAACACGTCGGCCTCCTGTTCAACGCTGAACGTGGGGAGATCGAATGAGCCCTCGCCCACTTCGCAGTTGGGCTGTGGCAGGTGCCAGGGCAGGAGTAGATGCCCAAGTTCATGGGCGATCGTGAACCTCTCACGCGCGAGGTTCGAGGTCGCGCGAATGAATACCTCAACCCGGCGAGGATCACCGGCGAGGCCGGTGACGATCGCGTCGACCTGTTCGAACGGCCAATCAACGCGCGTTACTTGAGCCCGCTGACGGAGGAGGGCTTCAACGTCCACCGGAGGTTCGAGGCCGAGACGATCGACCAGCAGGGCAGCGGCGCGGCGCGCAGCCGTAACATCGCGGAGGGTACGGGCAAGGTGACTAGACGCGGTTCGTGCGCCGGAGCCAGTCGAGCACGGCCGTGGCCTCCGCAGAGTCCGTGGACCGAGCGGCCAGGGCGAAGTTGTCTCGACTCACCAGGAGATTATTTTTCGACAGGGGTCGCGTACCGGTGAGCTGCCACGATGAAACGGAGCGACTCCGGTTTCTCGGCCCAAAAGAGCCCCTCGCTCTCCGTGAAGCCCAGGTGCTCGTCGAGGCTTGCCTGAGAATCAGACTCGTGCCCATCAGCGACCCACTGATCGACGTCGTCGTCGTCTGGACCGGACCAGACAGGCGGAAACGAACGTCCCTTGGTGCTCAGACATCGATCCTCCTCCCCATAACAGCCTTGCCGATCAGTTCTCCGGTGACGGCGCGTCGAAAGACGCCGACGTGGTACCCGAGGCGGTTGTAACCCTCGATGTGGTCGTGCAATGCGTCCCATTCCCAAAGCCGGGAGCCCGTCGGCGTTGCGCCATCACTAGCAGCTTCTCCTCCTGCAGGCGAGCTTCTCCTGTGTATGCAAGAAGCAATCGTGAGGGAGATAGGCGGCATGCCCAAGTTCCACGTCCCCCATAGCAGATCGTAAGTGTTTCTACGCCAAGATTAACTACAATATTGTAGTTCACAGCCCAGGTTTTTCGACCAGGCGCAAGCAGCGGGCGAGAAGCGGCGTTGATGCTCACCTCCCCTGCACGTCGCCTCGTCCTCGGAGGGGGTGCGGGGGCAGGCCGCCGAGGGCACGTCGTCGACCATCAGCGACGAGGTGAGTGCCCTTCCGTGCCCCAAAGAAGTACGACGACGGGATTCTTGGGCCTGGTCATCCGCTCGCATCCGACGCGTTGCCCCAGGAAGGCCTCCGCGTGGCGATGCAGTTGCGCCGAGTTTACAGGCCAGGTGGTCGCGCTGGCCGCGACGACGGAAGTGGCTCTACGCGTGCGACCTGTGAGGGCACGGGCGATGCACGACCGCTGACGGCAGGATGCGGCCTGCCTTGACCTCCTGCCGGTCTGGCCTGCTCGCAATAAACAGGTCTCGTCCGCCCACCGCTCACTCGACCCACACCAGCCGGACCGGGAAGGAACGGCGCGGGGGTGAAGTCTGCGTGAACATCCAGCGGAAGTAGTCCTCCTCCGTCGCGATGTCGATGACCTCGTGGCCTTCGTGGTCGGTGTGGATCGGCTGACCGCACGCATGTCGTAGACGAACCCCTCGGGGGTCGAGAGGACGACCCGCACCCTGGAGCGTCGGCTCTGACGAGGCAGGTCGCGGCTGGCGCGGGGGGGCGAGCCGAAGAAGGGCAATGGCTTCTCATGGGGCTGTGACGACATCGCCCATTCCCTCCTCGTACCTATCGAGGTGCCAGCGTGACCCAGCCACTGTGCCGAGTCCACCGGCCCCACTAAGACAGCCATGTTCGCCGAGCTGCAAGTAGTTCGAGTTGTACGCGAAGCCGCCGACACGGGACGTCAGCTTCCGGCTAGGGCCACCTTCAGACGGCGACGTGAGGCCGACCTTGCGTCGCTCCTGAGAGGCATCGGTGGACGAACCTGATGACCAGTGGCCACCCACGACCGGCGGGTAGCCAGCGTCGTTCATCTGGCCTACGACCTGGGCAACACGTCGGGTCTCCCTCGCGGGAAGGGGAGAGTTGGCCCCTTCCGCAGACGAGACGGGCAGTGTCCCTGATCCGACTCCAGCAGTACCCAGGGCATCCACTCGACTTCCCTCTCGGCTTGGCTCCGCGGACGACGCCATGGCGTGACTCGGTGAACTCGTCCGCGTCCCAGATGATCGCCAGTCTCCTCGTTTTCCGGGAGGCTGCCACACGCTCCAGGCCCCCGGCAGCGAAGCCAGCATCCGCGACACCGGCCGGGAGGCCACGTCGTGAATCAGCGGGACTTCGGTGTGATGGCGAAGAGAAGGCCAGCTGCGCCCGAGCTTGCTGCTGTGAGACAGCGTACGGCAGGTCCGCGGTCATCAAGGTGACCGCCTCGGACTTGGCCGATGACTGCTGGTGGTTGTTGGCTGCTGGACGCCCAGGTCGTGACCGACGTTCTCGCGCAGCCAGGGTCGGGTTGACCGAGTGGAGTCACCGCCGGTCGGGTGCACCTCGAAGTGCAGGTGGCAGCCGGTGGCGTTGCCCAGGTCGCCGACCTCGCCGATCTGCTGGCCGGCCGCCACGGTCTCGCCGTTCGTCACCGTGACGGCGCGCATGTGGGCGTACCAGGTCGTGAGCTGTCCGATCCCGGTGCTGACCTGCACGAGCCAGTTGCCGGCCCACGCCTGGTCGGTTCGGATGAGCACGGTCCCGAGGTGGCGGCCAGGACCGGGGTGCCGCAGGCCACGGACAGGTCGGTGCCGGTGTGCATCCGCACCAGTGCGAGCCGTGGCCTCCCCAGTTGCGGTGGTCGACGTAGGCGCCCCGGGGCAGCGGGAACGTGACCCTCCCGTGATGGCGGCGGCGGCTTGCAGCCGCCGTCGCGGTGGAGCCGTAGTAGATCGCGTCGACGGGCGTCGCCCCTCCGCGGCCGGCGCCGAGCAGTTGGCGCGCGACTGCCTCGTCGTCCGCGTAGGCGTCGGGGTAGGCGGAGCGTCTGGACCTGCTGCGCGGCGACGGTGACCGGCATGCGTTCCCAGCCAGGCACCTGCAGGCGTGCCTGGTAGAACTTGCCGGCCGCGGTGGCGGGTTCATCAGGTCGGGCAGGGTCCCCCACCAGGGCCACTGCTGCTGGAAGACCCCGACGGATCCGTGGTCGCTCCCGACCGCCTCGTGCGGCAGTCGCAGGGACGCTGAGATCCCGGTCTGGAGGAACGAGATGTCGCTGCCGCGGCCGTCGTTGGCGTAGTTGGTGAAGCGCGACTCCTGGCTGGCCACGGCGAGCGCGATGAGGATCCGCGCGGGGGACACCAGACGTCGCCCTCCGCGATCACGGCCTCGGCGTTGGCGAGCTGTGCTGAGTCGAGCTGGCCACCGACGGTGCCCCCGCAGTGCACCGGACCCGCTCCGGGTGAGCAGCCCGCCGAGGTCGGCCTGACCCCCATCAGCCCCAGCACCAGGACGAACCCCGAGCAGAGGCCGCCGGCGACCAGCACGACCGCGAGCCCGACACCTCCTCGACGGCTCACCAGGCCGACCCCCGCCGCCTCATGCCCACGATCGGCGTCCTCTCGGTGGGGCGGTAGACCGTGAAGACTTCCTCGCCGTCGAGCCACTCCGGCTCGGTCGGCGGGAGCGGGACGCTGGTCCCCGACGGGGTCGGCACGAATCCGCGGTTGAGCTCGGGAGCGGCATGTGCGGGCCCGCCGGCACCGACGGGGACCCTCGCTGGAGATGCGGCCGTGTCCGTCCCGGGTGGATCGGCCTCGGCGCCGTCCGGGCCGGAGGGGGCTGTTGCGGGGACACGTCGGCGCCGGCAGACGGCTCGGGAGCGGGCGGGGGAGTCCACGCCGGCGACGGGCGAGCCTCGACCCGATCCGGCGCGGCTTCGTTCTCGTCCTCCTCGTGGGCCGATGCGACGGCTCCGGCGGCTGCCCCTCCCCGGCTCAGTCGCGGCAGCGGCTGCGCGGCGCTTGGCCATCCACCTCCGGCACGGGCGGCTGCGCCGAGGGCTCCGGCCATGCCGCCGAAGGGGTCGGCGTTGGGCAGACCATCGCGGTGAGCCGTCGGAACGGTTTGAGTGCCACCCACATGATGAAGCAGAACAGCGGCATCAGGACCAGGGCGAGCCACCCGGGCGCTGGAAGCCGGGTCGAGGAGGATCCCGAGCGCCGGATGGTCACGGCGGCGCCGATCCCGAAGATGACCGAGTTGACCAGGGCTGCTCCGACGGTGCGGCCGATCCCGATCACCAGCCCGCGCCCCGCGGGGAAGACACCGAGGATCGCGAACGCCGGGAACAGCATGACGGCCAGCCGCACGATCAGGAACGAGCCGAGCAGCATCAGGGCGGACACGAACAGGAACGGCAGGGCGAGCAGGCCGCCGAGCGCGGACGAGCACGGCGTAGCCGACCCGGGTGTCCGACCGCTTCCCGGTCAGGTACTCGTAGGCCTCGGGGTCGTCTGGACTGGATCTTCGAGGCGGTGTCTTCCACGTCCTGCTTCTTGTCTCGATGATCTGCTGCCCGATCGCGGGTTGTGACTGGACGACGGCGCCTCGTGCCAGGTCAGCGCCTGCGCCTTGAACAGGTCGGCCCGTACTTCCTGGCGGTCGGGCTGTCGGTGGTGCCCAGGGTGCCGGCGAGCCAGGACTTGTAGAAGATCGACTCCTGCACGTTGGAGCCACGGCGGTGCCCGGGTCGACGCTGGGGTGCTTGCCGTCGATGCGGCTCGACCACCGAGCCGAGCGTGCTGGTCACGGTGTGCGTCGGCGAAGTGGCCGGCTTCTATCGGCCAGCGGAAGATCGCGGTTGCCACCAGGATGACCATCAGCGCCCATCCGATCGAGGCCGCCGTGGTGGCGAGGGAGGCCTTGCGCGCCTTGAAGATGATGAGCCGCCGAGCAGGGCGATCACCGCCGGGACCCAGGTCGCGAACAGACTGTTGTGCAGCGAGGTCGAGACCGTGGTGATCGCGGGGTCGAAGAGTTCAGGAAGGTGGGGTTGAACGCGATCCGGGTGAACGAGGACGTCAGTGCCGAGAACGCGATCGGGCAGTTGATCACCCAGTTGCTCATGGCCGTGCCGATGACCGCGTCGGGGTGGCGAGCGGCGTCGGGGCCGCAGCCGAGGTCGTAGGTGTGCCAGCGAAGTCCGGCGTAGCCGTACTGCTCGTAGATCGTCGTGCTGGGGTGAGCGGCGAACGGGTCGCTTTCGGGCGGCAGCTGGTCCGGTGCGTGGGCGAAGAAGCCCGCGATGCCCTGGCCTGGGGCCTCCGGGGTGGGCGCCTCCTTGCAGTCGGAGAGGCCGGGGATCGCGGACGGCCTCGTTGGGGCAGATGACTGCGAAGCCGAGGAGCAGCGCCAGGACAGCGACCACCCGGGCGACCTGGCGGGTCATGCGACCTGCTCCTCGCTCTGGGTCCCCGACTTGTGTCGGCCGGCGGTGGTGTTCAGGGCTTCGAGCAGCGTCGGGTTCGCGGACAGGTCGATGCGGAGCTTGTCCACGTGGCCGTCGACGTCGCGCATGACGAACTCACGGAGCGGCGGTTGGGCCGCGACCCGCGGAGAGGGTGGCCAATGCCCGCTCGTAGCCCACGCCGGTGGCGACGCGCAGCATCCGAAGGCCGTCGCGGGCAGCGTCCTCGTCTTCGAGTCGGCCCACGAACGCGGCGGACATGAAGTTGGCCACGTCCATGCCCAGCACGTCGGCCGGGTTCTGCGAGGCGGCGAGCACGCAGGTGTTCCACTTGCGCGAGTCGCGTCCGAGCCGGGTGAACAGGGCCCGTCCCGCCGACCACTCGCCGAGGAAGTGGGTCTCGTCGAGGGCCACCAGCTTGCGGCTCTGCATCTCGCGGCCGTAGACGGCGCGGGTGGCGTACCAGGACGCGAGGTGGAGCAGCGGCACCGCCAGCTGCTCGGAGGTCGACCAGTGGTCGCGCGGGACCGATCGCGGTGGCAGGACGAGGCCCGGCATCGTGAGCACAGTGAGCCGGGCGCCGAGACGGGTGGCGCCAGCCTCGGCCCTGGGAAAGAACAGCCGTGCGAGCGGCAGCTCGGCCATGTCGCCGAGGTAGTTCGCCACGATCTTGCCGTGCGGTGAGTCAAGCGCCTCGAGGTTGCGGACGACGTCCCAGAGCGAGGCATCTCGTCGCCCTTGAGTGGCCCGCACTGCGTCGGAGACCACCAGCGAGGTCTCGGGCAGCGAGTCGACGGACGCCGGCAGCAGCATCTTCGCCACGTCCATCGCCAGCAGCTTGCGATCCTGGGAAGCCAGAACCTCGGCCTCCGCGAACGCGTCGTCGCTGGAGTACGCAGACCTCAGCGGCGGCGCGACCACCTCGAAGGGGTTGAGCGTGCCGCTGGCCGCCGTCGTCAGGTCCAGGTGCTCGCCGTGCTCAGCCAGCTCCGGCATCTCAGTGAGCCGAGCCAGCGGCCCGGAGGGGTCGAGGATCACCGACGGAATGCCGCGACGTACTGCCTCGTAGGCGATCTGCCCCAGCAGCACGCTCTTTCCGGCACCCAGACCTCCGACCACCGGAACGAGACCCGATGTCTCCCGCACCTCGGTGGCGTAGTGGGTGTCGAACATGACCGCGCGGCGTGAGGAGCCGGCGGTGTAGCCGACGTACGGCCCGCGCCGGTCACCCAGGCGGCTGGAGGCCATGGGCACGCCGGCGGCCACGTAGAGCGCGGGCAATCGGCGCCGGTAGGCAGAGGTGGAGACCGGCTCGCCGGGGATGAACTCCCGCAGCAGCCCGAACTGCCCGCGGGGGTGCTCGATCGAGACCCGGCGGGACCGGTAGGACGTGGTCACCTTCCGGACCCGCTCGAGGCACTCCTCCTGCGTCCTGGCCGCGACCGCCACCCGGAACCAGCCGTGCACACGGGCCGCCGCGACATCCACACCGCGAGTCATCTGGTCCTCGACCTCTCGGGCCTGGCGTGCCTGACGGTCCAGGGCCAGGGGCTCGTCGAGGTCGTGCTCGGCGAAGTGTCGCTGCATGTCGCGCACCACCAGCAGCTTGCGCTGGATGGCCCTGCCGGGCGTCCACACCGGTCAGCACGTCGAACTGGCAGGACCACTCCACGGGAAAGGGCAGCCGGTCAGTGTGCGACAGCCACGGCTCGTGCCCGGGATCGGGGGCCTCGATCTCCTCCAGCCGGCCGACCGACATCACCGCGACATGGCGCTCCACGGGATCGGCGGTGCTCCGGCTGGTCAGTCTGACCGTGCGACCAAGTGGCTCGGCCTCGTACTCGACCTGGTCGGCGAAGCTGTGCAGGTCGTCGCTGGTCCACTCGCCACTGGAGAGGGGCGAGAGATCCGCGGGAGCCGGCAGCCCGAGACCCATCGAGCGCCGCAACAGCCACTCCATCTCCTTGGCACTCGCAGGGCGACCTTCGAGGCCTGGTAGGGCCACGGTCTCGGTAATGCGCTCGACCTGGGGGAGGAGGCGGGCGTGCTCGATGTTGCCCGGGTGTCGCCAGAGCGCGCCGATCGCCCGATGTGACGCCCCCCGGCTAGGACACGCGCACGCCGAGGAAGACCTCCTTCTCGGCCATGGTCTGGTTCCGCAGGTGCTTCTGCATGGTGACCATGTGCTCGGTCCAGGGCTCGACGCCGTCCGTCTCCAGCGGGTCGGGCGTGAGGTGGTGGAGGCCCCGCGCCCACTCCGCGGTCGGATAGGGGCGGGTCGTCACCCGCAGGTGGATCCGGTGGCCGGCGAGCCACGCCAGCGCATCGCCGAACCCGAACATCAACTGCTCGCGCTGCGAGTCGGACCGGAAGGCCCAAGGCTGGGTCGGCAGGACGTACCAGGCCCAGACCTCATGCCGGCTGAAGCACAGGTTGTCCTCGATGTTGCGGATCGTCAGGCGGGCATCGACAGCCCGGTCACTTGGCTTCCTCTTGAACATGGATCTCCCTCACCCGGACTGCGGAGGCGGTCAGGCGGACGGGACGCTGCGGACCTCGCGCACGGGGTGCGGAGACCTCGTTGCGCAGCAGCTCCCAGACGCTGACCAGTGGACGGTCGTGATCGATGACGCCGGTCAAGGCGTAGGTCGTGAGGATGCTCAGCACGAGCTCCCACACGGGTGGAACGCTGACTCGCATCGGGAGTGCCGCCTCGACGAGCAGCACGGACACGAAGACGACGAGCCAGATGCCGTACGCGGAGTACCTGGCCGACCAGGGCAGCGTGAACCCTCGGGGTCCCAGCCACACCGCGTCGACCCGGTAGACCTCGTCATCGGGCCGGATCAACACCGGCGATCACCCTGTGAAGACGAAGCTCGCGATGTTGTCGGCGAAGCTGTAGAACAACGCAGCTCCGGCGATGACGACGCAGCCGAGCATGATGTTCGTGATCGTCATGGCGTTCTGGCTCATCTGGCCCTTCCGAGCGCTGGCGATGATGCCGATGCCGATCACGAGCAGCACGATCGGAATGATGTTCTTGACGCCCCAGGCCACGATGCCGTTGGAGTTGAACTGGGGTGCCATGACGACGATGTCTGTGACGAAACTGCTCATTTCAAACCCTCCCGAGAAGGCTCGCCATGGCAGGCAGCAGTATCAGCCGCCTCCCCCGAGCGAGCGCGGACTTGATGTGCGTACCTACTGGACATGACCGGCAGGGAAACGGCAAGAGGCCGGTCCACAAGCAGGAAGATTTCTGCCGCTTGGACCCGCCTCGTGGCGGCAGCGGGGGTTGCGCCGGCCTGCGCCCCGCAATTGCCGAACGGGTGCTGGGCACGCCAGATTGACGTTGTCTTGCGAAGGCAGCATGGTGCAGAGCTCTGCAGGTTCCCCTGATCGCGGTGAACCCCGTTGACGGCGACGCTGACTGCAACGTGGCTGCACCGAGGTGCACCGGGCGATTGCCGAAAGGGTGCTGAGCACGCCTGATCCGACGGTCTCGCACCCGGCTGCACGAGGGCGCCGAGGCTACGGATCAGAAGGTTTGGGGTTCGAATCCCTACAGGCGCGCGAGACGAAACCGCAGGCGGATCCCCCGCTGACCTGCGGTTTCGTCGTTTCGGGGCGATGTGCGGCGGCCGCGTCGGAGGCATCCGGGCCATGTCCGATCGGTCGTCATGATCCGCGGCCGGCGCCCGGCGCGCGACGATGTGGAACACCGTGTCCCGCCTCCCGCATCGGATGCGTCGACGTTGTGGCACACCCTGTCCCACAACCCAGCCACCGAGCTCCCGGGATGCGCGACACCCCGTCCCACAACCTGCCACCCAGTGCACTCGACGAGCGGTTCCGGTGAAGTCCAGCCTCCGACTGGGACCTCTGGCTCGAGCGGCGACCTAGACGGATGTCACGATGAACTCGTTGCCGTCGGGGTCGAGGAACCGCCCTTCGCCGAGCGCGGTCGCGCCGAGCTCAACGAGTCGCGCGAAATCCTCTGGCCCCTGGGCGGCGAGATGGAAGCTGGCCCGTTCAGGGGTGTCACGCGTCATCAGCGGCGGCCCGCTCCACGTGAGCTTCGATCCGCCGTCGGGCGACTGGATGGCGGTCTCTTCGCCCTCGTCCCACACCAGGGGCCAGTCCAGCACCCGGCTCCAGAAGACTCCCAAGGCATGGGTTCCGTCGCAGTTGACCGCCCCGATGCGGCCGGTGTCGGCGAGGAACTGATTGCCAGCCGGTATGACGCACAGCTCGTTGCCTTCCGGATCGGCGAGTACGTCGTGGGGCTCGGAGGGGTCCTGGCCGATGTCGACGTGCCGGCCGCCGAGCCGAAGAACGGTGGCGACGTGGGCCCGCTGATCTTCGGGGGAGTCGCTGGTGAGGTCGAGATGGATCCGCCCCTGCACCGTCTTGGGCCGGTCGGTGCCCACGAACTGGAGAGAGAATCCGGGTGCGGCGACCGTCTCTCCCTCTGCCGGAAGGTCGAGCACCCCCGCCCAGAACCGGGCTTGCGCTCCGGGGTCGAGCGCGAGCCAGCGGAGCGCGGTGAGGGTGATCGCCATGCGGTCATCCAACGTCATGGCGGACGTCGCAGCAACGGAGCAGTCACACATCGAGGTCGGCACCGTCATCCGCCGCACTCCCCGCGGACTTCGTGGTGAGTGGTTCCGCCACCTGTCGGAGCGCAGAGCGGCTGGCTCCCAGCAAGTGTTCAGCTGCGCCGACCACCGGTGGAATGCGGCGACAACCGACCCTCCTCGCAGTGAGTGAGGTCAGGTTGAGACTTCAGGACTCCGGGAACTGCCGCGCGGTGGCCCTAGCGCCGATGCGCACCTGACCGGCTCGTCGAGAGCACAGCCGAGGCGAGGAGCACGGTGAGGGCCTCCGCGGCGAGCGCGGGGTAGCCGAGCGGCTCGGTCCAGTTCCCGATGTCGTCGCCGATCTCGGGCAGGCCGACCGTGCGCGAGAGCAGGAACCCGACCAGCGCCAGGACGCTCACGACGCCGGCCGCGGCCCAGACCGCCACGCTGTCGAACGCGAGCACGGCGGCGGCCAGCAGGATGCAGGTCGCGGAGAGCACGATGAACAGCACCCCGATGTAGGGCGCCTCCTCGAGGTGCTCACCGACCAGCGGGATGTGGACGGCCGCGGTCGTCACCAGCAGCGCGGCGGCGAGCCAGCGCCAGGGTGAGCGGAGTGTGGTCATGACGCGTCCTTCGTGGAGCCGTGGCGGGAGGTGCGCACCAGGTGGGCGAAGACGACCTCGTTGCCCTCATGGTGGTGCGTGTCCGGGTTGAAGTCGCTGCAGGTGATGAGCCGCAGCGTAGGGCTGGACAGGTCGCCGCCGTAGACCAATCGCGTGGGAAAGCCGGACTTGGGGAAGTCACGCACCGCGTTGACGCGGAACACGGTCAGGACGCCGTCCGCCCGCCGTACCCGGATCCGGTCGCCGGGCCGGATCGACCCGAGGTGGAAGAACACCGAGGGCCCCTCCGGGCTGTCGACGTGGCCCTCGATGACGGCCGGGCCCGGCTGCCCGGGACTGGGCGAGTTCTCGAACCAGGCCGCCTGGTCCAGGTGCGGCCCCGGTTGCGGGACCGCGAGCGTGCCGTCGTCGTTCAGCCCCAGCGGATTGACCGGGGAGTCGACCCCGATGGCCGGGATGGCCACGTGCACCGGAGGTGAGGGCCCCAGCGGCGGCTGCTCGCTGTCCTCCCGCACCCCGTGGGCGGGCCCGGGACGCTCGGGGGCCGGGCGGCTCCCGTGGTGCACCCGGCCGGCCGACTGCGGTGCCGGCGCGGAGACCTGCGCCCGGACCCCGAGTCCGATCAGCCCGGCGCCGGCCAGCACGGCCGCCAGGGCCAGCAGCAGCTGGCCCCGGCGACCGAACCGGGAGCGACGCGGCTCGCCGTTCACCATCGACGTGCGCGCTCAGGCGTCGATGCCCTGGCGGCGGCGCACGGCGTACAGGGTCAGACCGGCCCCGGCGGCGACCAGCCCACCGCCCAGGCCCAGGAGCCCGGCGTCCTCGATGCCCGAGGTGCTCCCGTCACCGGTGGCGACACCGCCGGCCGGCATCGCGCTCAGCGAGCCGCACAGGGCCGGGGAGGTGGCCGCCAGCGGGAGGCTCTTGACCAGGTCGCTCTTCTCGTTCTGGGCCTTCTTCGACAGCGTCGCGGGGTCGAGCCCGTGGACCACCACGACCCCGGTGCCCTGCTTCAGGGAGCTCAGCGTCTTCGCGTCGAGGGTGAAGGTGCGGTGGTAGTCGGTGGACGGCCCGCTGGGAGCGATCTTGATGTCGGTGGCCGCCGCGGCGGAGGTGTCGCCCTTGACCGACAGGGTGGTGCCGACGGCCCCGTAGGCCGGCACGCCCTCGGTGGTGCTGATGACCCCGTCACCGTTCTTGTCCGCCGACGGGGTGGGGCAGCTGCCCTGGCCGCCGATGTGGATGTGCTCCACGTGCGGGTAGGCGCCGCCGTTGAACGTGGCGGCGAGCCCGGTCCAGCTCAGGTCGACGGTGGCGCGGTCGCCGTCGAGCTTGATCGTGGCCATGCCGGACCCGGTCGAGTTGTTCAGCGGGTTCAGCGTGGCCTGGTACGACGTGGTCTCGGCGTGGGCCGGAGTGGCCAGCGCCAGCGGCGTCGCCGCCGCGACCATCGGGACGAGTACGCGCAGTGCCTTGTTCATGGATTCCCTCGAATCAGTTGATCCTGGTGTCCCCCGCGGGCCGCAGCCCGGACCGGAACCTTGACCTCGGGGATACGTCGCGGGGCGACGCACCGGATTGGTCACCGGGAGGTCCGGCGCTGCCCCGGATCTCGTCCGGTCGGGACGATGCGATGCCCGCCGCGCGATGGCCAGTCTGGAGCGGTGCGCCGTGGCGCCCGGCGTCGTACCCGACGCAACCACGCGCAACGGAGGAACCCATGGCCAAGCCCTTCGCCGGCAAGATCTCCCTCGACATCCGGGACTCGGTGCCGGACTGGGCGCCGTTCGTCGCGCCGAAGGCCTCCGAGGGGGCGCCCAACGTGCTGGTCATCGCCTGGGACGACGTGGGCTACGGCACCATGGACGTGTTCGGGGGGCCGGTGGAGACGCCCGCGATGCGCCGGATCGCGGACGCGGGCGTGCGGTACTCCAACTTCCACACCACGGCCCTGTGCTCGCCGACCCGGGCCTCGCTGCTGACCGGGCGCAACGCCACCTCCAACGGGATGGCCACGATCGCCGAGTTCAGCTCGGGGTTCCCGGGCATCTCGACCCGGATCCCGTTCGAGAACGGGTTCGTCTCCGAGGTGCTGGCCGAGCGCGGCTACAACACCTACTGCATCGGCAAGTGGCACCTCACCCCCGGTGAGGAGACCAGCATGGCCGCGTTCAAGGGACGCTGGCCGCTGGGCCGCGGGTTCGAGCGCTTCTACGGGTTCCTCGGTGGCGAGTCCAGCTGCTGGTACCCGGACCTGGTCCACGACAACCACCGGACCGAGCCGCCGGCCACGCCGGAGGAGGGATACCACATCGCGAAGGACCTCTCCGACCGCGCGATCGAGTTCATCAGCGACGCCAAGGTCGTCGAGCCCGACAAGCCGTTCTTCATGTACTTCTCGCTCGACGCCGCTCACGCGCCGCACCACGTCTTCCGGGAGTGGGCGGACCGCTACCGGGGCCGCTTCGACCAGGGGTACGAGGCCATCCGGCCGGAGATCCTGCAGCGCCAGAAGGAGCTCGGCCTGATGCCGGAGGACGCCGACCTGTCCGGCATCAACCCGCACGGGGAACCGGCGGTCACCGGACCCGACGGACAGCCGTGGCCGATGCTCGACACCGTCCGCCCGTGGGACTCCCTGAGCCCGGACGAGCAGCGGCTCTTCGCCCGGATGGCCGAGGTGTTCGCCGGCTACGTCTCCTACACCGACGAGCAGGTGGGCCGGGTCCTGACCTTCCTGGAGCAGTCCGGCGAGCTCGCCAACACGCTGGTCATCGTGGTCTCCGACAACGGGGCCAGCGGCGAGGGCGGGCCCAACGGCACGTTCAACGAGTGGCGCTTCTTCAACGGCCTCGACACGCCCACCGAGCTGTCCCTCCAGCACCTCGACGAGCTCGGCGGCCCCACGTCGTACAACCACTACAACACCGGCTGGGCCTGGGCGTTCGACACCCCGTTCCCCTACTGGAAGCGCTGGGCGGGCTACGAGGGCGGCGTCGCGGACATGTGCCTGGTCTCCTGGCCGGCGAGGATCCCGGCCCAGGCGGAGGTGCGGCACCAGTACGTCCACGCCGTGGACGTCGTCCCCACGATCTACGAGCTCCTCGGCGTGGACCCGCCCGCCGTGCTCAAGGGCTTCCCCCAGAACCCGATCGAGGGGGAGAGCTTCGCAGCCTCGCTCACCGACGCCACCGTCCCGGGCAAGGCGACGCAGTTCTACACGATGCTCGGGCAGCGCGCGATCTACCACGACGGCTGGCTCGCGTGCACCGTGCACCCGCCGCTGAGCGGGTGGGGGAAGTTCGACACCGACGTCTGGGAGCTCTACGACCTGACCAGGGACCGCGCCCAGGCGCACGACCTGGCCGCGCAGGAGCCGGTGCGACTGGAGACGTTGAAGAGCCTGTGGTTCTACAACGCCGGCATCCATGCCGGGCTGCCGCTCGACGACCGGACCGCGCTGGAGCAGACCCTGGCCGAGCGACCGCACGGCACGCCGCCCCGGGACCGCTACGTCTACTACCCCGACTGCGCCTCGGTCCCCGAGCAGTCAGGCGTGCTGATCAGCGGCCGCTCCTACACGCTCGCGGCCGGGGTCGAGGTGGACCACGCCGACGCCGAGGGCGTCCTCTACGCCCACGGCGGGGTGGCCGGGGGACACAGCCTCTACGTCAAGGACCGGCGGCTGCACTACGTCTTCAACTGGGTCGGGACCCACCTGCAGGTCGTCGACGCCGACCGGGACATCCCGACCGGCAAGCACCTGTTCACCGCCGACTTCAGCGCCAAGGGCCGCAGCGACGACCCCGCCATGCCCGGCGCCGCCGGCACCCTCACCCTGTTCATCGACGACGAGCCGGTCGGCAGCGGCGACATCGTCACGCAGCCCGGGCTGTTCTGCGCGGTGGGGGACGGCATCTGCGTCGGCCGCGACGACGCCTCACCGGTCACCCCGGACTACACCGCGCCGTTCCGGTTCACCGGCGGCCGGATCGAGAAGGTGGTCGTCGACGTGTCCGGGGACCGGTTCGTCGACCACGAGGCCCAGGTCCGGGGCTGGTTCCTGCTGGACTGACGCCGCACACCCGGCGACCTCGGCGCCCCCGGTGTCACGACGGGCTCACTCTCCCGTGAGCGCGTCCCGCTCGAGGTGCCGGGCGCGGGCGAGCATGAACAGCCCGAAGCAGCCGACGCCCACGCCGATGACCACGACCGCGATCCGGCCGAGCGTGCCGCCCAGCAGGCGCATCAGCGCCTGGTCGAGGCCGCCGGACTTCTGCGGGTCGTGGGTCCAGGCCGCCCAGTCCAGCAGGACGCCGACCACGATGAAGGCCAGCCCCTTGGCGACGTAGCCGACCCGGCCCAGGGTCACGACCGGGACGCGGCGGCCCCCGTCCCGACGGGCGCGCTCGTCCAGCTGCTCCAGGAAACGCTTCTGCCAGCCGAAGACGATCAGCCCGATGCCCACCCCGGCGACGGCGACCCCCACCAGGGCCACCAGCCACGGACCGGCGGGCAGGGACATCACCTTGGTGGTCGTCGAGTCCGGGCTGCTGCCGGCGTGGCGGCCCTGGATCGCCAGCGCGGCGGTGACCGAGGAGAAGTAGCCGTAGGCGACCGTCCGGCACAGCGCGCCGAACCGCAGCAGCTGCCGGCGCAGCCCGTCGTGGTCGCGGTAGCCGATCGCGGCCACCGCGAGCTGCCACACCACGAGCACCGCGAACCCGACGGCGAGCAGGCCCAGCGTCACCCGACCGGCGGTGTCGCGGGCCAGCTGGGCCAGCGCGCCCTTGCCCGTGGCCGTGCCCGCGTTCGACCCCAGGACCAGCCGGATGGCGACGTACGCCACCACCAGGTGGACCAGTCCGTAGCAGACGAGCCCGGTGCGGACCGCCCACGACACGGTGTCTGACCGGCGGGCCTTCCGGTCGGCCTGCTCCGTCGTCGCCTCGGCCACGCTGCTCCTCCTCGGTGTGCTGGTGCAGATCTCGTACCCGGCCGGCCCGCCTCCAACGCACCCTCGCCGGCGAGGACGCGGCCCGCCCCGACTCGCCGCGGCCGGGCGTTTGCACCCCCGCGGGGACCGGGTACTCCTCCTGTCATGCACTCACGAGCAATCGGCAACGACACCCTGGGGCGCGTGGAGGTCGGCGCGATCGGCCTGGGCCTGATGACCTTCGACCAGTCCGGCACCCAGCCGCGGGAGCAGCTGGCCGACACGATCCGGGCCGCGCTGGACGCGGGCGTCACGCTTCTCGACACCGCCGACGCCTACGGTCCGGCCGGGGACCTGGGGGCCGGGGCGATGGGCGCCAACGAGCGGCTCGTCGCCGGGCTGCTCGACGAGCTGGGGGTGCGCGACCGGGTGCTGCTGGCCACCAAGGGCGGTCACGTGCGGACCGACGACGCCGGGTGGGACCTCGACAGCTCCCCCGAGCACCTGCACGCCGCCGTCGACGCCAGCCTGCAGCGGCTCGGTGTCGAGCAGATCGCGCTGTGGCAGCACCACCGGCCGGACCCCAAGGTCGACTACGCCGACGTGGTGGGCACTTTGAAGGAGATCCACGAGTCCGGCAAGGTGCGGATGATCGGGCTGTCGAACGCCGATCCCGACCAGATCCGGCTGGCCCACAAGGAGCTCGGCGACGCCCTGGTCAGCGTGCAGAACCAGTTCTCGCCGGCGTTCCGCAGCAGCCGGGCGGAGATCGACGTGTGCGAGGAGCTCGGCCTCGCGTTCCTGCCGTGGAGCCCGCTGGGCGGCCTCAACGACGCCAAGAGCCTGCACGAGAAGCACCCGGCCTTCGCCCGGGTCGCCGAGGCGCGCGGCGTGAGCGCGCAGCAGGTGGCACTCGCCTGGGAGCTCGCCCAGTCGCCGGTGGTCATCCCGATCCCGGGCGCCAAGCGCCCGGAGTCGATCCGCGACTCGGCCGCCGCGGCCGACCTGGAGCTGACCGCGGAGGAGCTCGCATCGCTGGAGGCGTGAACCGACCGCGTCCCCGGCCGTGCCGCCGCGGCCGGGGACGCGGCATGCTGGAGCCATGCGCTTCACCGAGCACGAGCTGACCGCCGCCCTCACCGGCGCCGCCAAGACCGTCCTGGCCGCCCAGGACAAGGACGTACGCCGGGGCAAGCAGGACGTCGACACGGTCTGGGACGAGCTGGACCGCTACCAGCGCTACCTGATCCTCGACGGCCTCAGCGGCGAGGTGCTGCCGGTGCTCGTGGCCCTGCCCGACGTGGAGGTGGAGTCGGGCACCCGGCCCACGTTCACCGACGAGCAGGTGACCGAGGCCGTCGAGGGGCTGGTCGGCGAGGACGTCGGCCGCGTGAAGCGCAAGGTCGTGGTCAAGGCGCGGGTCGCGCTGGTGCAGGCCGCGCTCGCCCACGTGCCGCCGCGCAGCGACCCGGACGCGCTCATCGTCCCCGACCACCTCTGACCCGGGCGTCCCTACAGGGGCAGCGCCTGCGTGCCCACCTCCGGGTCGCGCGGCGGCGGGGGTGGGGCGGCGAGCGGTCCGTCGAGGCGGACCACCATCAGCGCCACGTCGTCGTCGCGGTGGTCGGAGCCCGACCACGCCAGCAGCCGGTCGGCGCAGCCCTCGAGGTCGAGCTGGAACCGGTCCCGCAGCGACTCGGCCGTGCCCTGCAGCTCGTGCATGCCGAAGTCCAGGCCGCTGACCCGGTCCTCGACCAGTCCGTCGGTGTAGAGCACCAGCACGTCGCCGGGGCGCAGCTGGAGGTCGGCGTGGACCCGGTCCACGCTCGGTGCGCCGAGGGGCGGTGAGCCGCCGGGCACGACGTACCGCGCCCGCCCCTGCCGGGGCACCAGCAGCGGGGGCACGTGCCCGGCCCGGCCGATGCTCAGCAGGCCGGAGTCGAGGTCGAGCAGGGCGTAGGTGACGGTCGCGATCTCGTCGATGTCCAGCTCGTGGGTGAGCTCGTCGAGCCCGGCGAGCACCCGGTCCGGCGCGGGGTCGAGCCGGGCGAGGGTGCGCGCGGTGGTGCGCACCTGCCCCATCACCGCGGCCGCGTGCAGGCCCTTGCCCATCACGTCGCCGACGACGAGCGCGACCTTCCCGTCCGAGAGGCGCAGGCAGTCGAACCAGTCGCCGCCCACCCGCAGCCCGCTCTCGCCGGGCACGTAGCGGGCGGCGAGGCTCAGCCCCGGCGGCGGGGTGAGGCCGGTGGGCAGCAGGGAGGCCTGGAGGGTGGCGGCGGCGTGCGCCTGGGCCTCGTACGCCGAGGCGCGTCCCCAGGCCTGGCCGGCCTGGTTCGCCAGGTTCGCGACCACCCGGCGCCGGGCCGGCGCCAGCGCGTGCGGCCGCTCGCTCCAGGCGACCAGCAGCGCCGGGGGTGCCTGTGGCGAGACCAGGGGGACCAGCACCAGCGCTGCCGGCGCGGCGTCCGGTCCGGCCCGCCCGGCCAGCCAGCGCTGCACCTCGTCCGGTGTCTCCAGGAAGACCCCCTCCCCGGTGGCGTAGAGCCGCGACATCGACAGGCCGGCCTCCCGGGGCCACCGGCCCTGGCCGTCGGCCGCGGCCGTCGCGCCCGTCCGGGCCAGCACGGTGGGCTCGTTGAGGTCGTGCCACACCAGCAGCTCGCTGCGAGGCAGGCCGCTGAGCATCGTGGTCTGCTCGCACAGCGTGGCGGCCACCTCGTCCGGGGTCGTGGCCCGCGAGAACAGCTCGGCCGAGGCCATCAGGGCGCTCGCCGACTGCAGTGCCTGGCGGAGCTGTCCCTCCCGCCGGTCGAGCTCGGTCTCGCTGTAGCGGTCGAGGTCGCGCAGCTGCAGCACGAGGGTCGCGACGACGGAGAGGGCGAGGACGGCGTAGGTGAGCATGCGCAGCGACAGGCTGCCCCACCAGACCGGCGCGTACCGCTCGCTGGCGAGCGCGTTGAGCACCAGGTCGTAGACCGAGAGCAGCAGCGCCACGCCGATCCAGCCGCGGAGCGCCGGGGCGGACCGGCCGCCCCCGGCCAGGATCCAGGCGGCGGTGGCCACGGCGACCCAGGCCGCGACTCCCCACTCGGCGACGAGCAGCGTGGTGGTGTAGCTCCGGTCGGGGCTCAGCAGCTGCGGCAGCGGGATCACGTCGAGCGCCAGCAGCACCGCCAGCAGCGCGCCCGAGCCGCTGAGCAGCCACCGCCACCGGACGGGGGCTCCGAGCGCGGCCAGGATCGCGCCGGCGCCGACGTACAGGTGGAAGAGCAGGTAGAGCGCGGTGTTGCTCTGGTCGCCGGTCCGGAACGGACCGCCGCCCGGGTCGACCAGCGGGTAGGAGACGAGCTGGAGCGCCATCGCCACGACCCCCGCGGTCAGGCCGGCGGCGAACCAGCCGAGCCGCGGGTCCGGTGCGGCGCGCAGCCGGAGCTCGAGGGCCACCAGGGCGACCAGCGCGAAGGCCGGGGCCGCGGTGAACATGGTCACCGACGCGACGCGCGGGGGCGTGGCCCCGAGCATCAGCGTCACCAGGTAGACGGTGGCGGCGAGCAGCGTGGTCGCCGCCGCCACGAGCAGGTCCAGTCGGCGACCGGGTGCGGGTCGGCGGGGGTCGACGACGTCGCGGTCGTCGGTCATGGCGACCCTCCCAGGGGCGAACGAGGAGTCAGCATCCTCCAGTCTGGCGTCTCTGCGTGGCCCCCAACAGGGACCTCCGCCCCGGTCCGCGGGGCGGAACCGCCCTGATTGCGCGACGGATCCGTGCTTGGATCGGCGGGTGAGCGACCAGCAGACGACCGAGGAGGCGACGGCAGAGCTGGGCCGGCTGCGCTCCAGCATCGACAACCTGGACGCCGCCCTGGTGCACCTGCTCGCCGAGCGGTTCAAGTGCACCCAGGAGGTCGGCCGGCTCAAGGCCCGCTCCGGGATGCCGCCCGCGGACCCGGCCCGCGAGGCCTTCCAGATCGAGCGGCTGCGCACCCTGGCCCACGACTCCGGCCTCGACCCGACCTTTGCCGAGACCGTCTTGAACCTCATCATCAGCGAGGTCATCCGCAACCACGAGAAGCTCAAGCAGGCCGGGTCGTCCGCCTGAGCGGAGGCTCCAGGTGCCGCTCATGCGGACGACCGGGTCAGTCCTCGCCGAAGGAGCGGCCCAGCGGCTCCGGCTCCTCGAAGACCAGCAGCGTGCGGGTGTTGACCACGCCGGGCATGCCCTGGATCTCGTCGAGCACCAGCCGGCGCAGGTCGGCGTTGTCGCGGGCGCGGACCAGCAGGATCACGTCGAACTCGCCGCCCACCAGGCCGATGTGGGCGATGCCGGGCAGCGCGCGCAGCGCCTCGCGGACCTGGCGCCAGTCGGCCTGCTGCACGTTGAGCGTGACGTACGCCGAGGTGCCGAGCCCGGTGGCCGCCGGGTCGATGTCGGCCCGGAAGCCCTTGATCACGCCGGACTGTCGCAGCCGGTCGACCCGGGCGTAGGCGTTCGCGCGGGAGATGTGCAGCCGCTCCGCCAGCGTGCGCATGGACATCCGGCCGTCGCGCTGGAGCTCGTCGAGGATGCGGTGGTCGGTGGCGTCGAGGGGGCTGGCCACGTGTCTCATCTCCGGGGGTCTGGGGCGACTGGTGCTGGACGATCGGCCACCAAGGACGGCTGATCGGCCTCCATCTTCTCGGATCTGCCGCCGAAGTGGCGCGCGAATGGCCGCTGGACGACCATCGAGCCATGACACGTGACCCGGATCTCCTGCTGCCGTCGGCCGAACCGGTGATGCTCATCGACCCGCAGGGGCAGCGGGTCGACGGCCCGGCGTACCGGATGCCGGACGACGCCGCGCTGGTGCGGGCCTACGCCGCGCTGGTCGCCGGCCGCCGGCTCAACGACCAGGCCTACGCGCTGGTCCGCCAGGGCCGGCTCGCGGTCTACCCCTCCTCCCACGGGCAGGAGGCCTGCCAGGTGGTGGCCGCCCAGGTGCTCGCCGAGGGCGACTGGCTGTTCCCGACCTACCGCGACACCGTGGCCGCGGTGGCCCGCGGCGTCGACCCGGTCGAGGTGCTGGTGCTGCTCAAGGGCGACTGGCACTCGGGCTACGACCCCCACGAGCGCCAGGTCGCGCCGCAGGCCACGCCGCTCGCCACGCAGCTGCTGCACGCCGTGGGCGTCGCGCACGCCGCCCGGCTCAAGGGCGAGGACGCCGTGGTGCTCGCGATGTGCGGCGACGGCGCCACCAGCGAGGGCGACTTCCACGAGGCGATGAACTTCGCGGCCGTCTTCGACGCGCCGGTCGTCTTCTTCGTGCAGAACAACGAGTACGCCATCTCGGTGCCGCTCGCGCGCCAGTCGGTGGCGCCGTCGCTGGCGCACAAGGGCGTGGGGTACGGCGTCCGCGCCGAGCGGGTGGACGGCAACGACGCCGCCGCGCTGCTGGCGGTCCTCGGCGACGCGGTCGCCCGGGCCCGCGCCGGGGAGGGGCCGCAGCTCGTGGAGGCGCACACCTACCGGATGCAGGCCCACACCAACGCCGACGACGCGACCCGCTACCGCCAGGACGACGAGGTCCGGGCCTGGGTGGAGCGCGACCCGATCACCCGTTTGGAGGCGCACCTGCGCCAGCGGGGGCTGCTCGACGACGACGCCGCCGCGGCGTACGCCGAGGAGGCCGAGCGGCTCGCCGCGCACACCCGCGAGGGGCTGAACCGCGACGTCGAACCCGATCCGGACGACCTGTTCCGGCACGTCTACGCCGAGCCGACGCCGCAGCTGGCCGAGCAGGCCGCGATCGTCCGCGACGAGCTGAACCGCGAGGGGGAGACTCGATGAGGCACGAGAAGCTCACGATGGCGCAGGCGCTGAACCGTGCGCTGCGCGACACGATGGCCGAGGACCCCTCGGTGCTGATGTTCGGGGAGGACGTCGGCCCGCTCGGCGGCGTCTTCCGCATCACCGACGGGCTGACCGCCGAGTTCGGCGAGGACCGCTGCTTCGACACCCCGCTGGCCGAGGCCGGGATCGTCGGGTTCGCCGTCGGACTGGCCATGAACGGCATGCGGCCGGTGGTCGAGATGCAGT
Source organism: uncultured Actinomycetota bacterium (assembly GCA_963826155.1). Taxonomy (GTDB): domain Bacteria; phylum Actinomycetota; class Actinomycetes; order Propionibacteriales; family Nocardioidaceae; genus Nocardioides. The sequence continues at coordinate 4,008,820 of CAWGVX010000002.1, forward strand.
TCGACGCGTTCGCCTACCCGGCGTTCGAGCAGATCGTCAGCCACGTGGCCAAGATGCGCAACCGCACCCGCGGTGCGGTGTCGGTGCCGATGGTGATCCGGGTGCCCTACGCCGGCGGCATCGGCGGCGTGGAGCACCACTGCGACTCCTCGGAGTCCTACTACGCCCACACCCCCGGCCTGCACGTCGTGGCGCCGGCGAACCCCGCCGACGCCTACGGGCTGCTGCGCGCGGCGATCGCCTCCGACGACCCGGTGGTGTTCCTGGAGCCCAAGAAGCTCTACTGGGCCAAGGAGGAGGTCGACCTGTCCGCGCCGGTGGCGCCGATCGGCCGGGCCGCCGTCGTGCGGGAGGGCACCGACGCGACGCTGATCGCCTACGGGCCGTCGGTGCCGGTCGCGCTCGAGGCCGCGGAGGCCGCGGCCACCGAGGGGCGCTCGCTGCAGGTGGTCGACCTGCGCTCGATCGTGCCGTTCGACGACGAGACCGTCTGCGCCGCGGTCCGCTCCACCGGGCGGGCGGTCGTGGTCGCCGAGGCGACCGGCTTCGCCTCGGTCTCCTCCGAGATCGTGGCCCGGGTCACCGAGCGGTGCTTCCACTCGCTGGCCGCCCCGATCCGCCGGGTCGCCGGCTTCGACATCCCGTTCCCGCCCCCGAAGCTCGAGCACTTCCAGCTCCCCGGCGTCGACCGGGTCCTCGACGCCGTCGACGACCTGCAGTGGGAGTGGTCCTGATGGCGCAGACGTTCCTGCTGCCGGACCTCGGCGAGGGGCTGACCGAGGCCGAGATCGTGCGCTGGCTGGTCGCCGAGGGTGAGACCGTGGCGGTCGACCAGGCGGTGGTCGAGGTCGAGACCGCCAAGTCGCTCGTCGAGGTGCCCTCGCCCTACGCCGGCACCGTCGAGACCCTGCACGCCGCCGAGGGCCAGACCGTCGACGTGGGCAGGCCGCTGATCACGGTCGCCGCCGGTGCGGCCGCCCCGCGTGGCGCCGCCGGGGTCGCCGCACCCTCCCCGGTCGTCGACGCGCCGACCTCGCCGGAGGCCGAGGCCTACCGCGAGGAGGAGAAGGCGGGCTCGGGCAACGTGCTGATCGGCTACGGCACCAGTGGGACCGCCGGGTCCGGCCGTCGTCGCCGACCGCGGCAGGCCGCCCCGGCGCTGTCCGCGACCGCGGCCCGGTCGGTCTCGACCGCCTCCACCGGCTCCCGGGTGCCGCGGGTGATCTCGCCGCTGGTGCGCAAGCTGGCCCACGACCACGGCGTCGACCTGCACGCAGTCGAGGGCACCGGGCTCGGCGGGCTGGTGGTGCGCGCCGACGTGGAGTCCGCGATCCGGCGTACGACGGCCCCCGCGACCGCTCCGGCCCCGGCCGCCGCTCCGGCCGCCGCGCCGCTGCCGGCGGCACCCGCCGGGGCCGGCGAGCAGCGGATCCCCCTCAACGGCTTCCGCAAGACCGTCGCGGCGGCGCTGTCGCGCAGCCGGGCCGAGATCCCCGAGGCGACCGTGTGGGTCGACGTCGACGCCACCGCGCTGTGGGACCTGCGCGAGAGCGCCCGGACCGCCACCGACGCCGGGCCGGGGATCCTGGCCTACCTCGCCCGGTTCGTGGTCGCGGCGCTCAAGGAGCACCCGGTGCTCAACGCCCGGCTGGACACCGAGCGCGACGAGATCGTCACCTACGACACGGTCAACCTGGGCCTGGCCGTGCAGGGCGACCGGGGCCTCGTCGTGCCCGCCGTGCTCGGCGCGGACCGGATGACCACTGCCGGCCTGGACACCGCGATCCGCGACCTGACCGCCCGGGCGCGGGCCGGCCGGGCGACCGCGGAGGAGCTCGCCGCGGGGACGTTCACGCTGAACAACTACGGCGGCTTCAACGTCGACGGCAGCGCCGCGATCATCAACCACCCGCAGGTCGCGATCCTCGGCTTCGGCCGGATCATCGACCGGCCGTGGGTGGTCGACGGCGAGCTGTGCGTCCGCAAGATCACCCAGATGTCGTTCGTCTTCGACCACCGGGTCTGCGACGGCGGCACGGCGGCCGGCTTCATGCGCAGCGTGGCCGACGCGGTCGAGAACCCCGCCTCGGCGATCGCCCGCCTTTGACGTCGAGTTGGGCCTCCCCGGGCCCCGAGTTGGGCCTTGCCGCGCGGCAAGGCCCAACTCAAGGCACGGGGAGGCCCAACTCAACACCCGGTCTGGTGCTGCCCGTCACACGTCTGCTTTACTGACCGATAGGTCAGTAAAGGGTCGAAGTGAGGGTGTCCATGACCGTGAACGTGTCGAGCATGGGTGAGCTGGAGCCGATCGAGACGGCGTCGGTGGACGAGCTGCGCGGGCTGCAGCTCGAGCGGCTGCGCCGGACGGTGCGGCACGCCTACGACCACGTCCCGCACTACCGCGAGGCCTTCGACGCGGCGGGCGTGCACCCCGAGGACGTCCGCGAGCTGAGCGACCTGGCGAAGCTGCCGTTCACCGCCAAGGCGGACCTGCGGGCGAACTACCCCTACGGCATGTTCGCGGTGCCGCGCGAGCAGGTCGCGCGGGTGCACGCCTCGTCGGGTACGACGGGGCAGCCGACCGTGGTCGGCTACACCGCCGAGGACATCGACACCTGGGCGACCGTGATGGCCCGCTCGATCCGCGCCGCCGGCGGCCGCCCCGGCGACATCCTGCACAACGCCTACGGCTACGGGCTGTTCACCGGCGGGCTCGGCGCCCACTACGGCGCCGAGAAGCTCGGCTGCACGGTGGTGCCGGTCTCCGGCGGGATGACCGAGCGCCAGGTCCGGCTGATCGCGGACTTCGGGCCGCGGATCATCATGGTGACCCCGTCGTACATGCTCGCGGTCGTCGACGAGATGCGCCGCCAGGGGATCGACCCCCGGGAGACGTCGCTGGAGATCGGCATCTTCGGTGCCGAGCCGTGGACCAACGAGATGCGCCGCGAGATGGAGCAGGTGCTCGGCATCGACGCGGTCGACATCTACGGGCTCTCGGAGGTGATGGGCCCCGGCGTGGCGCAGGAGTGCGTGGAGACCAAGGACGGGCTGCACATCTGGGAGGACCACTTCTACCCCGAGGTCATCGACCCGGTGACCGGCGAGGTGCTGCCCGACGGCGAGGAGGGCGAGCTGGTCTTCACCTCGCTGACCAAGCAGGCGATGCCGGTGATCCGCTACCGCACCCGCGACCTGACCCGGCTGCTGCCCGGCACCGCGCGGACGATGCGCCGGATGGAGAAGATCACCGGCCGCACCGACGACATGATCATCCTGCGCGGGGTGAACCTCTTCCCGACCCAGATCGAGGAGCTGCTGCTCCAGATCGAGGACCTCTCGCCGCACTTCCAGTGCGTGCTCTCCCGCTCGGGCACGCTCGACGAGATGACCGTGCGCGTCGAGACCCGCGAGGGCGTCGGCGAGTCTGCGGGACGGACGGCCGGGCAGGAGCTGCGGCACATGGTCAAGAGCACGATCGGGGTCTCGGTCGCGGTCGACGTCGTACCCCCGGACGCCATCGAGCGGTCGGTCGGCAAGATGCGCCGGATCGTCGACGAGCGTCCGAAGCGGTAGCGGGCCGCGCACTGTCGGCGGGTGGTCCTAGCCTCGGAGGAGCACACGCCGGGGAGGCGCCATGACCACGCTAGACAACCGCCCGCACACCGCCCTGCTCGTCATCGACGTCCAGCAGGGCGTCGTCGGCGGGGCCCACGACCGCGACCGGGTCGTCGCCAATGTCGCGACCCTGGTCGACAAGGCCCGCGCGGCCGGCGTCGACGTCGTCTGGGTGGCCCACCACAGCGACGACATGCCGCGCGACAGCGCAGCCTGGCAGTACGTCGCTCCGCTCGTCCGCGGTGACGGGGAGCCGCTGGTGCACAAGAGGTATGCCGACTCCTTCGAGGAGACCGACCTGGAGGCGGTGCTCGCCGAGCGCGCGATCGGTCGGCTCGTGGTGGCCGGCGCCCAGACCGACGAGTGCATCCGCTCGACGCTGCACGGCGCGATCGTGCGCGGCTACGACGCCACGCTGGTCGCCGACGCGCACACCACCGAGGACCTCACGGAACACGGCGCGCCGCCTCCGGAGCAGGTCATCGCGCACACCAACCTCTACTGGACCTACCACGCCGCGCCGGGTCGGACCGCCGGCACCGTCGAGACCGCCGACGTGGACTTCACGGCTCCGGCCGGCTGAGGCGCGGCGCGGGCGTGCGTCAGCCGACGTCGGGGCAGCCGAGGTCGTGGTGGCGACCGAGCGCGCCGGACACGCTGTAGACGTCGACGCACGTGCGGCGCTCGGTGGGCTGCCCGGCGCACATCGCCGCCGAGCCGTAGCAGTGCTCGAGGGGGACGTCCGCCCGGCGCACGAGCAGCAGCTGGCCTGGCGAGCCGGTGGCGCAGGCGAGGGCGTCCTCGGGGCCCGGTCCCAGCTCGTGGGCGGCGTGCTCCGCCTGCAGCGCGTGGCGGGCGTCGTCCACGGTCCCCGCGGCCGGGAGCGCCAACGCCTCGACGTCGACTCCGAACGCCGGGTCGCCGAGGTCGCGCGCGACCGTGGGGGCGAGCGCGTGGACCTGCGCCGGCTCGAGCAGGTCGCGGCAGGTCACCGTCGGCACCGCCTGCCGGTGCCGGACCACGGCGTACGCGCTTCCGGAGACGATCGCGAGGACGACCGCGACGGCCAGGCCGGCGAGCAGGCGGGTGCGCACGCCGCGAGTATCCGCCGGTCCGCCCCCCGACGTCAGGCGAATCGAGGTCCGGGGACCACGGGGACGGGCCTCAGACCAGGGACTCCTCGACGTCGCCGGCGGCCATGGTCATGCTGGCGATGCCGTGCTTCGCCACGATCGCCCGGGCGTGCGCGGCGGTCTCGGCGCCCTCCGGCGAGCGCAGCGCTGCCCTGAGCTCGTCGGCGTCGTCGAACCACAGCTCGGCCACGAGGTACGGCGCCTCGCCCGGCCCGAGCGCCCGGGGCTTGCTGAGCAGGAACCGCCGCACGCCGGGCAGCGTCGTCGCGACCGGCACGTGCCCCTCCCGGTAGTCGGCGTCGAAGGCGGCGGTGTCGGCCGGCTCGGAGTAGGAGATGGTCAGGCGGTGCACGGGGATCAGCCCTCCTGCGGCCAGGTCTTGGCGACCAGGGTGAGCACGTCGTAGGTCGCGGCCACCTCGCCGTCGACGTTGGTGACCACCGCGTCCCAGCGCACCTCGCCGTAGTCGGCGTTGGTGCGCGGGGTGATCTGCTTGACCGTCAGCGTCACCGAGATCGTGTCGTCGGCCTTCACCGGGGTGAGGAACCGCAGGTTGTCGACGCCGAAGTTCGCCAGCACCGGGCCCGGGTCGGGGTCGACGAACAGGCCGGCGGCGAGCGAGACCACGAGGTAGCCGTGGGCGACGATCCCGCCGAAGAGCGGGTTCTTCTCCGCGGCCTGCTCGTCGGTGTGGGCGTAGAAGGTGTCCCCGGTGAACTCCGCGAAGTGGTCGATGTCGGCCCGCGTCACGGTGCGGGGCGCGGAGGCGATCGTGTCGCCGACGCGCAGCTCGGCCAGGCTCTTGCGGAACGGGTGGACGTCCTCGACCCGGCGCTGCGACCCGGTGGTCCAGCGGCCGGTGATCGCGGTGAGCATGTCGGGGGAGCCCTGGATCGCGGTGCGCTGCATGTGGTGCAGCACCCCGCGGATGCCGCCGAGCTCCTCGCCGCCACCGGCGCGGCCGGGGCCGCCGTGCACGAGCACCGGCAGCGGCGAGCCGTGGCCGGTGGACTCCTTGGCGTCGTCGCGGTCCAGCACCAGGATCCGGCCGTGCCACGGCGCGGCGCCGAGCACGACGGTGCGGGCCACGTCGGGGTCGTGGGTGACGACCGAGCCGACCAGCGACCCCTTGCCGCGCGCGGCCAGCTCGACCGCCTCGTCCACGGAGGAGTAGGAGAGCACGGTGCTGACCGGGCCGAACGCCTCGACGTCGTGCGGCTCCACCGCCCCCCGCGACGCCCGCAGCAGCACGGGGGAGAGGAACGCCCCGCGCTCGGCGTCGGCGTCGACCACCTCGACGTGGTCGGGGTCGCCGTGGACGATCTCGGCGGAGCTGCGCAGCGCCTGGATCGCCTTGCGCACCTCCTCACGCTGCTCGAGGCTGGCCAGCGCGCCCATCCGCACCGACTCGTCGGCCGGGTTCCCGACCGTGGTCGACGCCAGGCGCGCGGAGATCGCCTCGACGACGTCGTCGGCCATCGCCTCGGGCACGATCACCCGGCGGATCGCGGTGCACTTCTGGCCGGCCTTCACCGTCATCTCGGTGACGACGCCCTTCACGAACAGGTCGAACTCCGGGTCGCCGGCGGCCACGTCCGGGCCCAGGACCGAGCAGTTCAGCGAGTCGGCCTCGACGCCGAGCTGGACGCCCCCGTGCAGCACGTTGGTGTGGTTGCGCAGCATCCCGGCAGTGTGCGCGGAGCCGGTGAACGCCACCGAGTCCTGCACGGTCAGCTCGTCGAGCAGGGTGCCCGCGCTGCCGGCGAGCAGCTGCAGCGACCCCTCGGGGAGGATGCCGGACTCGATGATCCGGCGGACCACGAGCTCGGTGAGGTACGCCGTCTGGCTGGCCGGCTTCACGATGCTCGGCAGGCCGGCCAGGAAGGCCGGCGCGAGCTTCTCCAGCATCCCCCACACCGGGAAGTTGAAGGCGTTGATCTGGACCGCGACCCCCGGCCGCGAGGTGTAGACGTGCTGGCCGACGAACGTGCCGCCCTTGCCCAGCGGCTCGATGGATCCGTCGGTGACGACCGTGTCGTTGGGCAGCTCGCGACGCCCCTTGCTGGAGTAGGACAGCATCGTGCCGAGGCCCCCGTCGATGTCGACGAAGGAGTCCCGCTTGGTGGCGCCGGTGCGGTAGGAGAGCGCGTAGAGCTCGTCCTTGTCCGCCATCAGGTGCAGGCCGAGCTCCTTGAGCAGCATCGCCCGCTGGTGGAAGGTCAGCTCGCGGATCGCGGGACCGCCGACCCGGCGGGCGTACGACGTCATCTCGCCGAGGTCGAGCCCCTTGCTGGAGATCCGGGCGACCTCCTCGCCGGTCGCCGCGTCGCGCAGCGGCGTGCCCTCGTCGTCGGCCCGGAACCACCGTCCGGCGGCGTAGCTCTCCAGCAGTGCACTCATGCGAGCAGTCTCCCTTGCGTGGTGGCGGTCGGCCGTGCCACAGTATTACAGACCGTTCGGTCAGTAAATACGTTCCGCCTGCCCCGGAGACGCCATGACGACCACCCCCAGCGCACCCCTCGACGCACCCGACGAGGACCAGCTGCAGGCCGGCTTCGACGCGACGATCGAGAAGAACGACCGGATCGAGCCGCGCGACTGGATGCCCGAGGGCTACCGCAAGACGCTGGTGCGGCAGGTCGCCCAGCACGCCCACTCCGAGATCATCGGCATGCAGCCCGAGGGCAACTGGATCACCCGGGCCCCCTCGCTGCGCCGCAAGGCGATCCTGCTGGCCAAGGTGCAGGACGAGGCCGGGCACGGGCTCTACCTCTACTCCGCGTGCGAGACCCTGGGGGCCTCTCGGGCCGAGCTGACCGAGATGCTCATCGAGGGCCGGCAGAAGTACTCCTCGATCTTCAACTACCCGACCCTGTCGTACGCCGACGTCGGCACCATCGGCTGGCTGGTCGACGGCGCCGCGATCTGCAACCAGGTGCCGCTGTGCCGCACCTCCTTCGGCCCCTACGGGCGGGCGATGATCCGCATCTGCAAGGAGGAGTCCTTCCACCAGAGGCAGGGCTACGAGCTGCTGATGACGATGATGCGCGGCACCGACGCGCAGCGCGCCATGGTCCAGGAGTCGGTGGACCGGTTCTGGTGGCCGGCGCTGATGATGTTCGGGCCGCCCGACGCCGAGTCGCCCAACACCGCCCAGTCGATGGCGTGGGGCATCAAGCGCAACACCAACGACGACCTGCGCCAGAGGTTCGTCGACATGACCGTCCCGCAGGCCGAGGCGCTCGGCGTCACCCTCCCCGACCCGGAGCTGCGGTGGAACGAGGAGCGCGGCCACCACGACTTCGGCCAGCCCGACTGGGAGGAGTTCATGGCGGTCGTGAAGGGCAACGGCCCGTGCAACGCCCAGCGCCTCGCCCACCGCCGGCGCGCCCACGAGGACGGCGCCTGGGTGCGGGAGGCGGCGAGCGCGTTCGCCGCCAGGACCCAGCAGGCCCGCACCGAGCAGGAGACCGTCCGATGACCACCACCCCCAGTCCCGAGTGGCCGCTCTACGAGGTGTTCGTGCGCGGCAAGCGCGGCCTCAACCACGTCCACGTCGGGTCGCTGCACGCCCCCGACGACGAGATGGCCGTCCGGCACGCCCGCGACGTCTACACCCGGCGCAACGAGGGCGTGAGCATCTGGGTGGTGCGCTCCGAGGCGATCACCGCCTCCAGCCCGGACGAGAAGGACCCGATGTTCGCGCCCAGCGGCGACAAGGTCTACCGGCACCCGACGTTCTACTCGATCCCCGACAACGTCCCGCACATGTGAGCCCGCGGGGGCGCCGTCCTCGACGGACCCCCACCGGGGCTCCGCCCCCAGACCCCCGTTGTGCACCCCGGATCCCAGGAACCCAGATGAGCGACATCTCCCACCAGCCCTCCCACTCGGCGCCGGACCCGAACGACGAGCACGGCAGCATCTTCGACGGCCTGCTCGGCACCGACTCCTCCCAGTGGGCGTTCGGCACCGACTTCGAGGACCCGCTGGCCGGTGTCGACACCACGATCCCCGAGGGCGTCGACGCCTCCGGTCTGGCGACGTACTGCCTGATGCTGGCCGACGACGCGCTGGTCGCCTCCCACCGGCTCTCGGAGTGGTGCAGCAACGCGCCCGACCTCGAGGAGGACATCGCGCTGGCCAACATCGCGCTGGACCTGCTCGGCCAGGCCCGGCTGCTGCTCGCCCGGGCCGCGGCCGCCGACGCGGACGTCGTGCCGAAGCTGCCCGAGGGCTCGCCGGTGCCGGACGAGGACGCGCTGGCGTTCTTCCGCGAGCCCGGAGACTTCCGCAACGTGCGGCTCGCCGAGCTGCCGAACGGCGACTTCGCGCACACGATCGTGCGGCTGCTGCTGCAGGCGACCACCCGGCTCGCGATCCTCGAGCGGCTCACCAGCAGCCGCGACACCGTGCTGGCGGCCGTGGCCGCCAAGGGCGTCAAGGAGCTGACCTACCACCGCGACTACGCCGGCCGCTGGTTCCTCACCCTGGCCCAGGGCACCGGGGAGTCCCGGCGCCGGCTGCTGGCCGCGCTGGACGAGCTGTGGCCGTTCCACCCCGAGCTGCTCGCCGGCCACCCCGTCGAGCGGGCGATGGCCGCGGCCGGGGTCGGTGTCGACCCGGCCGAGCTGGCCGCCGAGGTCGACGTGGTGCTCGAGCAGGTCTTCGCGATGAGCGGCGTGGAGCGCCCGCAGCGGGGCGCGCTGGCCGGCGTCTCCGGCCGCACCGGCCGCGACGGCCTGCACACCGAGGCGCTGAGCCTGATGCTCGCCGAGATGCAGGTGGTCGCCCGCGCCCACCCGACGGGGCAGTGGTGATCCCCGTGGGCACCGCCGTGCTCGACCGGGAGGCGCAGCAGAGGCGGGCGTACGCCGTGGCCCGCACGGTCACCGACCCCGAGATGCCGATGCTGACCCTGGAGGACCTCGGGGTGCTGCGCTCGGTCGAGGTCACCGGCGAGGGCTCGGTGGTCGCCGCGATCACCCCCACCTACTCCGGCTGCCCGGCCATGGCCACGATGCGCGACGACCTCGTGCACCGGCTCACCGACGCCGGCTTCACCGACGTGCGGGTCCGGGTCGAGCTCTCCCCGGCGTGGTCCAGCGACTGGATCACCGAGCGGGGCCGGCGGGCCCTGGCCGATGCCGGGATCTCGGCGCCCGGCCCGGCGCGGCGTACCGCCGGACCGATCGCGCTGGACCTGCTGCCCACCCGTCGCGCCGTGTCCTGCCCGCGCTGCGGCTCGTCCGAGGTCGAGCTCACCAGCGAGTTCGGGCCGACGTCCTGCAAGGCGCTCTACCGCTGCACCGGCTGCCTCGAGCCGTTCGAGCACGTCAAGGAGATCTGAGCCGTCATGACGACCGTCGCTCCCGAGAAGGTCAACAGCCGCACCGCGCCGTTCCACCCCCTCACGGTCGCCGGCGTCGAGCGGCTCACCGAGGACGCCGTCGCGGTGACCTTCGACGTCCCCGACCACCTCGCCGAGGCCTTCGACTTCGCCGCCGGCCAGTCGCTCACCCTGCGCCGGGTGATCGACGGCGTGGAGCACCGGCGCTCCTACTCGATCTGCGCGCCGGCCGGGTCAAGCCCGCGGATCGGCGTGCGCGAGATTCCCGACGGGCTGTTCTCGCGGTGGCTGGTGCACGAGGTGATGCCCGGGACCGAGATCGAGGTGCAGACCCCCAGCGGCAGCTTCCGCGCCGACCCGTCGACCGGCGGGCGGCACCTGTGCATCGCCGCCGGCTCCGGCATCACCCCGATGCTGTCGATCGCCGGCACCGTGCTGGCCCACCCCGAGGCCGAGGTGACGCTGCTCTACGGCAACCGCACCAGCGGCTCGGTGATGTTCGCCGAGGAGCTCGGCGACCTGAAGAACCGCCACGGCGCCCGCTTCTCGGTGGTGCACGTGCTCTCCCGCGAGCCGCGCGACGTCGAGCTGTTCTCCGGGCGGCTCGACGCCGACCGGCTGCGCCGGCTGCTCGGCGCGCTGGTGCCGGTCGGGTCGATGGACCACGTCTGGCTGTGCGGCCCGTTCGCGATGATCAACGACGCCCGCGAGGTGCTCGCCGAGCTCGGCGTCCCCCCGGAGCGGGTGCACTTCGAGCTCTTCTACGTCGACGAGCCGCCGCCGGAGCTGCACCGCGCCGGCCCCGTGGTCACCGGCGAGACCAGCGACGTGACCGTCGTGCTCGACGGCCTCTCGGCCACCGCGCCGATGCCGCGCGACCAGACGATCCTGGACTCCGCCCAGGCGGCCCGCTCCGACCTGCCGTTCGCCTGCAAGGGCGGCGTCTGCGGCACCTGCCGCGCGCTGGTGCGCGAGGGCGAGGTCGACATGCGCCGCAACTACGCCCTCGAGCCGGCCGAGGTCGACGCCGGGTTCGTGCTGACCTGCCAGAGCTACCCGGTCGGCGACTGCGTCACCGTCGACTTCGACGCCTGACCCGCCCCGACCCGACCCGTCCGTCCCGCCTGAGGAGGCCCATGTCCCACCCCGGTGTGTCCGTGCTCGTCGAGGAGGCCGAGGACCGGGTCGTCCTGCGGCTGAACCGGCCCGAGGTCCGCAACGCGATCGACGCCGACACGGTCGCCGCGCTGCACGCCGCCTGCGCGCTGCTCGAGGAGCGGCCCCGGGTGGCGCTGCTGGTCGGCGAGGGCGGCACGTTCGCGGCCGGCGCCGACATCGCCCAGCTGCGCGAGCGCCGGCGCGAGGACGCGCTGCGCGGCATCAACTCCTCGATCTTCGACCGGGTCCGGCGGCTGCCGATGCCGGTGATCGGGCTGCTCGACGGCTACGCGCTGGGCGGCGGTGCCGAGCTGGCGTACGCCTGCGACTTCCGGATCGGCACGCCCGCGGTGAAGATCGGCAACCCCGAGCCCGGGCTGGGGATCCTGGCCGCCGCCGGGGCGTCCTGGCGGCTGGCCGAGCTGGTCGGGGAGCCGGTCGCCAAGGAGGTGCTGCTCGCCGGGCGGATCCTGTCCGCCGAGGAGGCGCTCGCCGTGCACCTGCTCACCGAGGTCGTCGAGCCCGCCGAGCTGATGGCCGCCGGCCACCGGCTCGCGGACCGGATCGCCGGCCAGGCGCCGCTCGCCGTACGCCTGACGAAGTCGGTCTTCCACGCGCCCCGCGAGGCGCACCCGCTGATCGACGACGTCGCGCAGGCGGTGCTGTTCGAGACCGAGGACAAGCAGCAGCGGATGACGGCGTTCCTGGAACGCAGGAGCCGCAAGGCCGAGCCGAAGGAGGAGGAGTCATGAGCAGCCTGCCCGAGGTGGTCGGGGTGTACGGCGGGGGCCGGATGGGGGCCGGGATCGCGCACGCGTTCCTCGCCTCCGGGTCGACCGTCGTCGTCGTGGAGAACGACGACGCCGCGGCCGAGGCCGCCCGCGACCGGGTCACCACCAGCCTGCAGCGCGCCGAGGAGCGCGGGAAGCTCTCGGGCCCGCTCGGGGAGCACCTGCAGCGGTTCAGCGTGACCACGTCGCCGACCGAGCTGGCCGACGCCGGCCTGGTGGTGGAGGCGGTCCCGGAGGACACCGCGCTGAAGCAGCGGGTCCTGGCCGCGGTCGAGGCCGCGGCGCCGGAGGCGGTGCTGGCCAGCAACACCAGCTCGCTGTCCATCGGCGCGCTCGCCGCCGGGCTCTCGGCCCCCGACCGGTTCCTGGGCCTGCACTTCTTCAACCCGGTCCCGGCCAGCGACCTGGTCGAGATCGTGGTCGGCCCGAAGACCGACGCCGCGCTGGTCACCGCCGCCCAGGGCTGGGTCGCCGCGCTCGCGAAGACCGCGATCACCGTGACCGACTCGCCCGGCTTCGCCAGCAGCCGGCTCGGCGTCGCGATCGCGCTGGAGGCGATGCGGATGCTCGAGGAGGGCGTCGCGTCCGCCGAGGACATCGACACCGCGATGACGCTCGGCTACCGGCACCCGGTCGGTCCGCTGCGGACCACCGATCTGGTCGGGCTCGACGTACGCCTCGCGATCGCCGAGCACCTCGCCCGCGAGCTCGGGCCGCGCTTCGAGCCCCCGCAGCTGCTCCGCGACCTCGTGGCGGCCGGCAAGCTCGGCCGCAAGAGCGGCGAGGGGTTCTACTCGTGGTGACGCCCTCGGCGGAGGCGCAGCAGGCCCAGGGGCTGGCCGAGCGCAGCGCGAAGGTGATGTGGTCGGGGGACGCCGCCTCCCGGGCGCTGGGGATGTCGCTGGACGCGGTCGGGCCGGGGCGGGCGGTCGTGTCGATGGTCGTGCGGCCGGACATGGTCAACGGCTGGGAGGTCTGCCACGGCGGGCTGATCGCCTCGCTGGCCGACTCGGCCTTCGCGGTCGCCTGCAACTCCCGCGGCCAGGTCACGGTCGCCTCCGGCTTCGACGTGTCGTTCCTGGAGTCCGGCCGGCTCGGCGACGTGCTGGTCGCGACCGCCGAGGAGCGGGCGCTGCGCGGCCGGTCCGGGCTGTACGACGTCACCGTCGTCCGGGGCGGTGGGTCCGGCGACGGCACCGTGATCGCGGAGTTCCGCGGCCGGAGCCGGTCGCTGGGGCGGCCGATCGAGGGCTGAGTGCCGCGTCGCGGCGTACCTGTCAGGGCAAACCCGCACCTGTCGGCCGAGGCCTGGGCCGACAGGTGCAGGATTCACCGGCCGGCCGGGGTGAATCCTGCGCCGCCCTACCCCGCGTTGAGGCCGTCGAAGGCGATGGTGGTGATCGCGCTGGAGATCTGGTCGGCGTCCACGGGGCCGCCGGGGCGGTACCACTCGACCAGCGAGTTCACCATGCCGAACAGCAGCCGGCTGACCAGGTCGGGGGCGACGTCGTCGCGCAGCGACCCCTCGGTGACGGCGGCGCGCACCAGCGCCGCCAGCCGGGCGTCGATCTCGCGGCGTCGGCGCAGCGCCGTCAGCTCGACCTCGCTGTTGCCGCGCACCCGCAGCAGCAGGGTGACGGCGGGCTGGTGGGCGACGAGCACCTCGACGCTCTGGTGGACCACCTGCCGCAGCCGCTCGTAGGCGCCCGCCGACCTGTTCTCCTCGGCCGCGGCGATCACCGCCTCGAGCCCGTGGAGCGCCTCGTCGAGCGCCTGCTCCAGCAGGTGGGACTTGCTCGGCACGTGGTGGTAGATCGCGGACTTGGTGAACCCCAGCTCGCGGGCCAGGTCGCCCATGCTGGTCCCGTCGTACCCGCGCCGGTTGAACAGCTCGACCGCCCGCCGCAGCACGGTCTCCTGGTCGTGACCCGGCCGCCCGCGCCGGGCGCCGCCCGTCTCGTTCGCCGGCTGGGTCATGGCGGAAGGATGTCACAGCGCACCAGAGGTCCTGGTGCGCATCCACCAGGCCACGACCCCGCCCCCGGGCCCAGGTCCCGGCTCCCGGGGGCCCGGAGAAATGGGGGTGTGGCCGGTTCCCCGGTGCCGGCCAACCCACGGACGCCCGGTCCGGCGAGTTCCGCGAGCCCCCGTCAGCGGAAGCCGTCGAGCCGGCCCCTTCCTGTCGGGGCGACTTCGCGCGAGCACGGGCGCGACGTGGACGGGTCTGACACGCTGGGGCCATGAAGCAAGCCGCCCGCCGGGTCGCCCTGGAGACGCTGGGCTGGGTCCTCGTCGTCGCGGGCGTCGCCGGCCTGGTCCTGCCGGGCCCCGGCCTGCTGGGCATCTTCGCCGGGCTGTTGCTGCTCTCCCAGCAGTACGACTGGGCCGAGCGGCACCTCGAGCCGGTCAAGGAGAAGGCGCTGCGGGGCGCCGCCGAGAGCGTCGAGACCTGGCCGCGGATCGTGCTCTCCACCGCCCTCGCGCTGGTGCTCGTCGCTGCCGGCGTGCTCTGGACGGTGCGTCCCGCCTCGCCGTCGTGGTGGCCGGTCGACGACCGGTGGTGGCTGGCCGGCGGCTGGCCCACCGGCGTCACCGAGATCGCCTCGGGCCTGTTCGCGCTCGGGATGATCGTCTACAGCTACCGCCGGTTCCGCGTCCGCGGCGAGGCCGTGCCCGCCGACCGGGCGGACGCCTGAGCCGGGCGGGGGCACGGAGAAGTTGTAACGCGCGGTTAGGGGCGCTGCCGCGCGGTTGGAACGGGCTGCTGGAGCCCCTAACCCCGCGTTACAAGCGGCGGGTCGGTGGGTCAGAAGCCGATCGGCAGCCCGGCGTAGTTCTCGGCCAGGCCGGTGGCGCCGGCCTCGCTGGAGGCGACCCAGCGCAGCTGGGAGAGCTGCAGCTGGGCGTCGAACGGGTCGCCGCTGGTGTGCAGCATCGAGGTCATCCACCATGAGAAGTGGGTGCACCGCCAGACCCGGCGCAGCGCGGCCTCGGCATAGGACTCGGCGAGCCGGGTGTCGCCGTCGACCAGCCAGGCGGCCAGCGCGGGCGCGAGCAGGCCGACGTCGGCGACCGCGAGGTTGAGCCCCTTGGCGCCGGTGGGCGGCACGATGTGGGCGGCGTCGCCGGCCAGGAACAGCCGGCCGTGCCGCATCGGGGTCTGCACGAACGAGCGCATCGGCAGCACGCTCTTCTCGGTCACCGGTCCCGGCGTCAGCTGCCAGCCGTCCTGGCCGTGGCCGAGCCGGGTCGCCAGCGCCGCCCAGATCCGGTCGTCGGACCAGTCGGCGACATCGGTGCCGTTCGGGACCTGCAGGTAGAGCCGGGAGACCGTCGCGGACCGCATCGAGTGCATCGCGAAGCCGTCGGGGTGCCAGGCGTAGATCAGCTCGTCGGTGGAGGGGGCGACGTCGGCGAGGATGCCGAGCCAGGAGTACGGGTAGGTCTTCTCCCAGGTACGCCGGGCGGCGTCCGGCACCGCCGCGCGGCTGGGCCCGAACGACCCGTCGCAGCCGACGACCACCTCCGCCGCGACCCGCCGCGGCCGGCCGTCGGGGTCGGTGAACGTCACCGACGGGTGGTCGCTCTCGAGGTCGTGCAGCGCGGTGTCCCCGATCTCGTAGTGGACCCGCTGGCCGGCAGCGGTCCGGGCCGCGACCAGGTCCTTCTGCACCTCGGTCTGCCCGTAGACGTGGACGGTGCGGCCGGTCAGGTCGACGAAGTCGAGGTGGTGCCGCTCCTCGGGCCACTGCAGGTAGATGCCGCGGTGCTCCTGGCCCTCCCGGTCCAGCCGGTCGGTCAGCCCGGCCTCCCGGAGCAGGTCGACCGTGGACTGCTCCAGGATGCCGGCGCGGATCCGGCCGGCGACGTACTCCTCCGAGCGGGACTCGAGCACGACCGACTCCACGCCGCGCTGGGCCAGCAGGTGGGCGAGCAGCATGCCGGACGGGCCGGCGCCGATGATCGCGACCCGGGTGCGCTCCTCGAGGACAGGGGAAGAGGTCATGGGGGAAGTGAACCGGCTCACCCTTGGGCGCGCCCACCCGCTCTTTCCACTGGACGGAACGTCAGGACATCACGACGCCGGGTTCCGAGCCCCGGTGGTGCGCTCGCTGGTGCGGGTGGCGTGACCGACGCCGCGATCGCCGGGCGGCTGAGCGGGGATCCGGGCCGAGCCGGGCCTCCGGACAAGGCTCGGGCGAGGCTCCGCGGAGGCGGAACGTGTCCACCGTCACGGCGCTGGGAGGGGCCGCGCATTTGGAGATCGCCGCGACCGGCTGCCTATCGTCGTCGGGTTTGCAAGTGAACAGCCGGCCCCGGGCACGCCGAGTCCTGCCCGCCCGTGGCGCCGGTCCGAACGACGGCCCCTGATCGCCGTCCACACGCGGGCAGGAGTGGGGGAACCACCGTTCCACGCGGTCCCCCGACCGCTCGGGGTGAAGCCACCGACCCGTGGCCGGGCACCTTCCTCGCCCGAACCCGACAGCTCACCTCACAGGCGTGGGAAGGGAGAACCGGATGTCCAACTCCATGCCGACGCTGCTGCGCGCCACCGCGCGCTGGGGAGCCCGCGCCCTGACCAGCGGCGCCCTCGCCGTGGGGGTGCTCGCCACGGCTCCGATGGCCACCGACGCGCACGCTGCCACCAGCCACCACCGCGCGGTCGCGCACCGGGTCGGCCACGCCACCCGGGTCGCGGTCCACCAGAAGGGCGACCCCTACAAGTACGGCGCCGCCGGACCGGGCCGCTTCGACTGCTCGGGACTGACCTACTTCAGCTTCCGGAAGGCGGGCTTCAAGCACATCCCGCGGACGTCCTCGGCGCAGGCCAGGTGGGCCCACCACGTCAAGAAGCGCAAGGCCCGCCGCGGCGACCTGGTCTTCTTCAGGAACGGCCACGGCGTCTACCACGTCGGGGTCTTCGCGGGCCGCCGCCACGGCCACAAGTACGTGCTGCACGCGCCGCACTCCGGGGCCCGGGTGCGCCGCGAGAAGATCTGGACCAGCCACTGGTTCGCGGGCCGGGTCCCCCGCTGACGGGGTGACCGGCCCGGCGTCGGCCGCAGCCCGTCAGCCCAGGCTGCGGCCGACGCCCTGGGCGGCCACCTGCAGCGCGGCGACCAGTCGGGGCCGGTCCTTCTTCAGGCCGGGGACGACGATGCCGAGCGCGGCGACCACCTCCTCGCCGTGCCGGATCGGCACCGCCACCGAGCAGGCGCCCAGGCTCATCTCCTCCACCGTGGTCGCGTAGCCCTCGCGCAGCACCCGGGCCAGTTGGCGGCGCAGCATCCCCGGCTGGGTCACGGTGTACGGCGTGACCCGGGTCAGTCGGGCCAGCGCCTGCTCCTGCACCTCCGCCGGCGCGTGCGCCAGCAGCACCTTGCCGACCCCGGTCGCGTGCAGCGGCAGCCGCGACCCGATCCGGCTCACCACCGGCACCGACGCGTGGCCGGCCAGCCGGTCCAGGTAGAGCACCTCGAGCCGGTCGCGGACGGCCAGGTGCACGGTGGCCAGCGTGGCGCCGTACAGGTCGTGGAGGAACGGTGAGGCCGCCTGCCGGAGCCCGGTCTGCACCGGCGCGAGCAGCCCGAGGTCCCACAGCCGCCGGCCCACGACGTACTCCCCGGAGGTGGTGCGCGCCAGCGCCCCCCAGGCGACCAGCTCGGCGACCAGCCGGTGCGCGGTCGCGACCGGCAGGCCCGCGCGGTCGGCCAGCTGGCTGAGGCTGAGCCGGCGGTGCCGCTCGTCGAAGGCGCTGAGCAGCGCCAGCGCCCGCGAGGTCACGCTGGCGCCGGGGCTGCTGCTGTTGCCGGCCACCCGGACAGTCTTCCACTGGACGGAAATCGGCCCTCGGCTGCCGGCCGGTTCGGCCCGTACGGTCGGTGACGTGACCGACACCCGTGCCTCCTCCGACGCGGCCGCCACGACCCAGGCCGAGGTCACCGAGGAGATCCAGCAGATCGCCAAGGCGTACGAGTCCGGCCGCGGGCCGGCCGGCGTCGAGACCCAGCCGCGGCTCGACTACCCGCCGTATCGCTCCAGCGTGCTGCGCCACCCCACCAAGGACCCGCACCACGCCGACCCTGAAGGCATCGAGCTGTGGGCGCCGGTCTTCGGGCAGGCCGACGTCGACCCGCTCGAGGCCGACCTCACCATCCAGCGCCGCGGCGAGCCCGTCGGCGAGCGGATGGTCGTGACCGGCCGGGTGCTCGACGGCGAGGGCCGGCCGGTGCGCCACCAGCTCGTCGAGATCTGGCAGGCCAACGCCGGCGGCCGCTACATCCACAAGCGCGACCAGCACCCCGCCGCGATCGACCCGAACTTCACCGGCGTGGGCCGCTGCCTGACCGACGGCGACGGCGCTTACCGGTTCACGACGATCAAGCCCGGGCCCTACCCGTGGAAGAACCACCGCAACGCGTGGCGGCCGGCGCACATCCACTTCTCGCTGTTCGGCCGGGAGTTCACCCAGCGGATGGTGACCCAGATGTACTTCCCGGGCGACCCGCTGTTCGCGCTCGACCCCATCTACCAGGCGGTCGTCGACCCCGCCGCGCGCGAGCGGCTGGTGGCGACCTACGACCACGACGTGACGCAGCACGAGTGGTGCACCGGCTACCGCTGGGACATCGTCCTCACCGGCAGCCACCGCACCCCGACGGAGGAGGAGGTCGAGGCATGAGCGCCGAAGGAGACTCCGCAGTGAGCATGGTGGCCACCCCCGGCCAGACGGTCGGGCCGTTCTACGGCTTCGCCCTGCCCTACGACGGTGACCACCTGCTGGTGCCCGCCTCCCACCCCGACGCGGTCCGGCTGCACGGCCGGGTGCTCGACGGCGCCGGCGACCCCGTGCCGGACGCGCTGCTCGAGCTCTGGCAGGCCGACCCGGCCGGGCGGGTGCCCCGCGCGGCCGGCTCGCTGCACCGCGACGGCTACACGTTCACCGGGTGGGGCCGCTGCGCGACCGACAACGCCGGCCGGTTCTCGTTCACCACGCTGCGCCCGGGCCCGACCCCGGACGCGGCCGCGGCGTACTTCGCGATCACGGTGTTCGCCCGCGGGCTGCTGAACCGGCTCCTCACCCGGGCCTACCTGCCCGACGAGCCCGCCGCGCTGGACGCCGACCCGCTGCTGTCCTCGGTGGAGGAGGCGCGGCGCGGCACCCTGGTCGCGCGCCCGGACGAGCACGGCTACGCGTTCGACGTCCGGCTGCAGGGCGAGGACGAGACGGTCTTCCTCACCTATCCGCGACACTGACCCCGTGGCGGACCTCTACGACCCGGAACTGGTGCGGCCGGATCTCTTCTGGCCGGGTGACGAGCGGGCCGGCGGCCTGATGGGCTCGCCGGCGCTGCTGGCCGCGATGGTGCGCGTCGAGGCGGCATGGCTCGCCGCGCTCGTCGAGGCGGGCGTGGCGCCGGCGGCAGCCGCCCCCGGCCTGGACGGGCTCGTCGGGCCCGCCGACCTCGCGGCGGTGGCCGCGGGCGCCGAGGCCGGCGGGAACCCGGTCATCGGCCTGGTCGCGCTGCTCCGCGACCGACTGGGGGCGCGGGCGGGCGCCCGCGACGCCGACGCGGCCCGCTGGCTGCACCGCGGGCTGACCAGCCAGGACGTGCTGGACACCGCGCTGCTGCTCTGCGCCCGCGACACGGTCGCCGAGGTGCGCCGGCAGCTCACCGCGCAGGTGGCCCGGCTCGCCGAGCTCGCCGACGAGCACGCCGGGACGGTGATGGCCGGGCGGACGCTGACCCAGCACGCGGTCCCGTTCACGTTCGGGCTGAAGGCCGCCGGCTGGCTCTCGGGGGTCCTCGACGCCTACGGCGCCGTGGTCGCGCTCCGCTGGCCCGCCCAGCTGGGCGGCGCCGCGGGCACCCGGGCCGCCTGGGTGGAGCTCGCCGGCGGCCTCCCCGACCCCGAGGGGGTCGCGTCGGCGCTGGCGGTCGACGTGGCCACCCGGCTGCAGCTGGCGCCCGCGGACCCGTGGCACACCACCCGGACCGCCGTCACCCGGCTCGGCGACGCGCTGGTCGGCTGCACCGACGCGTGGGGCCGGATCGCCAACGACGTGCTCACGCTCTCCCGGCCCGAGCTCGGCGAGCTCTCCGAGGGGACCGGCGGCGGCTCCTCGACGATGCCGCACAAGGCCAACCCGGTGCTCTCCACGCTGGTGCGCCGGGCCGCGCTGACCACCCCGCAGCTGGGGGCGACCCTGCACCTGGCCGCCGCGGAGGCCGTCGACGAGCGGGCCGACGGCGGCTGGCACGCGGAGTGGGCCACGCTGCGCGACCTGGCCCGGCGTACCGTCGTGGCGGCGGCGCAGGCCACCGACCTGCTCGTCGGGCTGCGGGTGCACGCCGACCGGATGCGCGCCCACCACGACGACGCCGCCGAGGACCTGCGCGCCGAGCAGCGCACCATGGCCGACCTCGCCGGCCGGGCGCCGTCGGCGCACTACCTCGGGGTCAGCAGCCGGCTCGTCGGCGCCGCCGTCGCCCGCGCCCGCCACCACCTGGACCAGCACCCGGACCACCACCCGGGCCACCCCCTGGAGGAGAACCGATGATCCCGGCCGTCACCGCCGTCCGCCTGACCGGCGCCCGCAACCGTGCCGACCTGCCGCTGCTGGTGCTCGGACCCTCGCTCGGCACCTCGGCCGCCACCCTGTGGACCGACTGCGCCGCGGCCGGGCTGTCCGACGTGTTCGACGTCGTGGCCTGGGACCTGCCCGGGCACGGGCACAACCGCTCGACGCCGGAGGAGCCGTTCACGACGGCCGAGCTGGCCGCCGGGGTGCTCCGGGTCGTCGAGCAGCTCGCCGAGGGCCGCCCGTTCCACTACGCCGGCGACTCGGTCGGTGGCGCGGTCGGGCTGCAGCTGCTGCTGGACGCGCCGTCGCGGATCCTGTCCGCGGTGCTGATGTGCACCGGCGCCCGGATCGGCACCCCGGAGTCCTGGACCGACCGGATGGCGCAGGTGCGGGCCTCGGGCACCCCCGCGATGGTCGCCGGGTCGGCGGAGCGCTGGTTCGGGCCCGGCTTCCTGGAGCGCGAGCCCGACCGGGGCTCGGCGCTGCTGCACGCGCTGTCGGAGGCGGCCGACGAGGGGTACGTCGCGGTCTGCGGCGCGCTCGCGGACTTCGACGTGCGCGACCGGCTCGGCGAGATCACCGCACCGGTGCTCGCGGTCGCCGGCGCCCACGACGCGGTGACCACGCCCGAGCACCTGCGCGAGATCGCGGACGGCGTCAAGGACGGCCGGCTCGAGGTGCTGCCCGACGCCGCGCACCTGGTCCCCGCCGAGGAGCCCGCGCTGGTCGCGGCGCTGATCCGGCAGCACTGCCTGGGCGAGGCCCCCGCCGCCCCGGCGCCCGCGTCCTGGGCGCCCGGGCGGACCCGCGCGGAGGTGCACGCCGACGGCATGGCGGTGCGCCGGGAGGTGCTCGGCGACGAGCACGTGGACCGGGCGGTGGCCGGCACGACCGACCTGACCCGGGACTTCCAGGAGCTGATCACGCAGTACGCCTGGGGCTCGATCTGGACCCGCCCCGGCCTCGACCGCCGGTCGCGCTCGATGATCACGCTGACCGCGCTGGTCGCCCGCGGCCACCACGAGGAGCTGGCGATGCACGTGCGGGCCGCGCGGCGCAACGGGCTGAGCGCGGAGGAGATCAAGGAGGTGCTGCTGCAGAGCGCGATCTACTGCGGCGTGCCCGACGCCAACACCGCCTTCCGGATCGCCCAGCAGGTGCTCGCCGAGCCGGGCGAGGCCTGAGCGCCCCGGGCGCTCCGGGTCGTCGGCGGCCTGCGGCCCTATGCTCACGCCCATGACCGGACCGGACGGCGCCCTCGACGCGGGGGGCGCCGAGGTGGCCGGCGCCGAGGCGGCCGGTCGAGCCCCGGGGGACCAGTTCGTGCAGTCGCTGGCCCGCGGGCTGAGCGTGATCACCGCCTTCGACGCCGACCACCCGTCGATGACGCTCTCGGACATCGCCGGGCGGACCGGGCTGACCCGGGCCACGGCCCGGCGGTTCCTGCACACGCTGGTGGAGCTGGGCTACGTCCGCTTCGACGGCAAGTGGTTCGCGCTGACCCCGCAGGTGCTGCGGCTCGGCACGGCGTACCTCTCCGGCCTCGGCCTGCCGCAGATCGCCCAGCCGCACCTCGAGCAGCTCTCGGCCCGGCTCGGGGAGTCCACCTCGGCGGCGGTGCTCGACGGCCACGAGATCGTCTACGTCGCGCGGGTCGCGACCCGGCGGATCATGACGGTCGGGATCACCGTCGGCACCCGGTTCCCGGCGTACGCCACCTCGATGGGTCGGGTGCTGCTCGCCGGCCTGCCGACCGCCGAGCTCGACGCGCACCTCGCCCGCACCGACCTCGCCGCGCTGACCGGCCGGACGGTGGTCGAGGAGGGTGCGCTGCGGGTCGAGCTGGACCGGGTGCGCGGCCAGGGCTGGGCGCTGGTCGACCAGGAGCTCGAGGCCGGGCTGCGCTCGGTCGCCGCGCCGCTGCGGGACCGCGACGGTGAGGTCGTCGGTGCGGTCAACGTCTCCACCTCCACCCACGCGCTGCCCGAGCTCCCCCGGGAGTACGTCGACGCCGTGGTCGCCACCGCCGCCGCCATCAGCGCCGACCTGGCCGACGCCGGCGTCCGGGCCTGAGCAGCGGCCCTCCACATGTAACGCGCAGTTAGGGGTTCTGGCTGCCCGTTCGACGGGCGCGGTGGAACCCCTAACTGCGCGTTACATGAGTCGGCGCGGGTCGGATCGGGTCGGTCCGGGCTCCTCGGACGACCCCGGGGGCTGGCCGGTCCTACCGGCACCGGCTCAGAGCACCCTGGTGCCGTACATCTCCCCGAGCGGGTCGGCGATCAGCTCGATCCGGGCGCCGTCGGGGTCGCGGAAGTAGACCGAGACGCCGCTGTGCACCTCGTGCTCGACCCCGGCGTCCGCCAGCCGCGCCACGAGCGAGTCCCACTGCTCCGGCGAGACCGAGATCGCCAGGTGGTGCAGGCCGCCGAGCACCTCGGCGTACGGGCCGACGTCGAGCCCCGGGAAGTCGAAGAACGCCAGCAGGTTGCCGTTGCCGATGTCGAAGAAGAAGTGCGAGGAGCCGGCGTAGTCGCGGTTCTCGATCAGCTCGGTCAGCGGGAAGCCCAGCACGTCCTGGTAGAACCGCACGGTCCGCTCGACGTCGCTGCTGATCAGCGCGGTGTGGTGCAGCCCCCGCGCGGTCGACGCGGGGCGGGCGTCGGTCGGGCGCAGGTGGGCGGCGCGGATCCGCGACCGCTCGGCCTCGATCGCGTCCAGGTCTCGCGTCTGCCGGCTGGTGCCACTGGCCATCGCGGTGCTCCCTCGCTCGGTCGGTCTTCCCACAGCCTAGGGCGGCGCGGTAGAGTGAGTTCGTAGAGCGCACAGGCGTTCGCATCTCGAACAAAGGAGGCCCGGTGAGCTCGTCCTTCGTGTACGCCGCCGTCCGCACCCCCTTCGGCCGGTTCAACGGCGCGCTCGCCGAGGTGCGCCCCGACGACCTGGCCGCCGTGGCCCTGACCGGGGTGCTGGACAAGACGCCCGACCTCGACCCCGAGCAGATCGGCGACGTGGTCTGGGGCAACGCCAACGGCGCCGGCGAGGACAACCGCAACGTCGGCCGGATGGCGGTGCTGCTCGCCGGCCTGCCCACCAGCGTGCCCGCGACCACCGTCAACCGGCTGTGCGGCTCCTCCCTCGACGCCGCGATGATCGGCTCGCGGACCATCGAGACCGGCGACGCCGAGGTCGTCCTGGCCGGCGGCGTCGAGTCGATGACCCGGGCGCCCTGGGTGCTGCCGAAGCCGTCGCGCGCCTTCCCGGCCGGCAACGTCACCGCGGTCTCCACCACGCTGGGCTGGCGGCTGGTCAACGAGCGGATGCCGCAGGAGTGGACGGTCTCGCTGGGCGAGGCCAACGAGCAGCTCCAGGAGCGGTTCGGGATCTCCCGCGAGCGGCAGGACGAGTTCGCCGCCCGCAGCCACAACCTCGCCGACGAGGCGTGGAACGCCGGCTTCTACGACGACCTCGTCGTCCGCGTCCCGGGCAAGGACGGGCAGAGCGCGCTGGACCGCGACGAGGGCATCCGCCCCGGCAGCAGCGCGGAGAAGCTGGCCGGCCTCAAGCCGTCGTTCCGCCCCGACGGCACCATCACCGCCGGCAACGCCTCGCCGCTGAACGACGGCGCCTCGGCGCTGGTGCTCGGCTCCGAGGCGGCCGCGTCGACGATCGGCCGCGACCCGATCGCCCGCATCGCCGGGCGGGGTGTCGCACGCGCTGGAGCCGCAGGCGTTCGGCTTCGCGCCGGTCGAGGCGGCCGAGAAGGCGCTCCAGCGGGCCGGGATCGGCTGGTCCGACGTCGGCGGCGATCGAGCTCAACGAGGCGTTCGCGGTGCAGTCGCTGGCCTGCGTCGACGCCTGGGAGATCGACCCGGAGATCGTCAACACCAAGGGCGGCGCGATCGCGATCGGCCACCCGCTCGGCGCCTCCGGCGGCCGGATCCTCGGCACGCTCGCGCGCCGCCTGCAGGAGTCCGGCGACCGGTGGGGCGTCGCCGCGATCTGCATCGGCGTCGGCCAGGCGCTGGCCGTCGTGCTCGAGAACGTCTCGGAGGGCGTGCGGTGACCACGATCTGCGAGACGACCGACGAGGCGGTCGCCGGAATCGCGCGACGGCGCCACCGTGCTGATCGGCGGCTTCGGGATGGCCGGGATGCCGGTGCGACCTGATCGACGCGCTGATCCGGCAGGGCGCCACCGACCTGACCGTGGTCGTCCAACAACGCCGGCAACGGCGACACCGGCCTGGCCGCGCTGCTCGCCGCCGGCCGGGTGCGCAAGATGGTCTGCTCGTTCCCGCGGCAGTCCGACTCCTGGGTCTTCGACGACCTCTACCGCGCCGGGAGGATCGAGCTCGACTGGTGCCCGCAGGGCAACCTCGCCGAGCGGATGCGCGCGGCCGGCGCCGGCATCGGCGCCTTCTACGGCCCGACCGGCGTCGGCACGCCGCTGGCCGAGGGCAAGGAGACCCGCGAGATCGACGGGCGGACCTACGTGCTCGAGCACCCGATCCGCGGCGACGTCGCGCTGGTCGGCGCCCACCGCGCCGACCGGATGGGCAACCTCGTCTACCGCAAGACCGCCCGCAACTTCGGGCCGGTGATGGCGACCGCCGCGGCCACGCACGGTCGTGCAGGTGAGCGAGGTCGTCGAGACCGGCGAGCTGGACCCGGAGGCGGTCGTGACCCCCGGCATCTTCGTCGACAAGGTGGTGGCCGTATGAGCGCCCCCCAGCACACCGTGCACATCGAGCACACCGACCGGGGCCCGCTGAGCCGGGACGAGATGGCCGCGGTGGTCGCCCGCGACATCCCGCGCGGCTCGTTCGTGAACCTCGGGATCGGCCAGCCCACCAAGGTGGCCGACTACCTCCCCGCCGAGCTCCGGGCGTCGTGCTGCACACCGAGAACGGCATGCTCGGCATGGGCCCGCGCCGCGCGTCGGCGACGAGATCGACCCCGACCTCACCAACGCCGGCAAGGTCCCGGTCACCGAGCTGCCGGGCGCGTCGTACTTCCACCACGCCGACTCCTTCGCGATGATGCGCGGCGGCCACCTCGACGTGTGCGTGCTCGGCGCCTTCCAGGTCTCCGCCGGCGGCGACCTGGCCAACTGGCACACCGGCGCGCCCGGACGCCATCCCCGCCGTCGGCGGCGCGATGGACCTCGCCATCGGCGCCAAGCAGGTGCTTCGTGATGATGACGCTCTTCGCCAAGGACGGCGCGCCCAAGCTGGTGCCGGCGTGCACCTACCCGCTCACCGGGGTCGGCTGCGTGGACCGGGTCTACACCGACCTCGCCACCTTCCGGGTCGGGCCCGAGGCCGCCGAGCGGGGCGTGGAGGTGCTGGAGACGTTCGGCACGTCGTACGACGAGCTCGCCGCCCGGCTGGACGTGCCGCTGCGGCGCGCCGAGGACTGACCGCGGCCGGGCGCCGGACCCGTCTGTGGACGGGTGCGGCCCCGCCCACCGGAGCCGGCAGGGTCCCTTCTCGTTGGAGGGGAGTATTCCCACTCCCGGGACGTCGTCATCACGGGCAGGCCCAGCCCTGGCCCGGCGCCGGGGCCGGCTCACGCCGGTGGAAGAGGCCTCCGGAGTCTCGCCAGGCCCCCGGAGGTTGCCGTGATCAGTGCCGTGCCCTCTCCGCCGCAAGTGGGACGGGTTGAACCAGGTGCGGCCTCAAGCCGGCCATCGGCTCGACCGATCTAGACAGGGGACTGCTCCCGACCTGGGCCTTCGGGCCCTCGTCCGGTCCGACGGTTCGCAGCGTGCGCCCAGCGACTGCGCAACTTCGCCCGCCCAGCCGACTTCCACCTGTCTCCCGAGATTGAACCCCGATGCCGCCCGCTCGCCGCCTGCCCGCCGCCCGCCGGGCCACGCGTCTGACCGCCCTGGTCACCGCCATGCTCGCTTCGTTGCTGACCCTCGGCTTCCCACCGGCGGCGGAGGCCCGAGCCGGCGCCCTGCACGGCCCCGACGTCTCCAGCCACCAGCACCCGCACGGGCACGGCATCGACTGGGGACGGGCCAAGACCGGGGGCACCGACTTCGCGTTCGTCAAGGCGACCGAGGGGCGCAGCTACACCAACCCCTACTTCGCCCGCGACTACGCCTCCCTGGCCTCGCACGACATCGTCCGCGGCGCCTACCACTTCGCCCGCCCCCGCGGCGGCGGCGCCAACGCCCGTGTCCAGGCGCGCTACTTCGTGCGTACGGCCGGGTCGCTGACCGGCACGGGCGAGCTGCCCGCCGTCCTCGACCTCGAGACGACCGGGGGACTGCGCCCGGCCGCCCTGATCAGGTGGACCCACGCCTATCTCCGTGAGGTGCAGCGGCTCACCGGCCGCAAGCCGATCGTCTACACCTACCCCTCGTTCTGGCGCACCGCGATGGCGGACACCCACGCCTTCACCAGCTACCCGCTGTGGATCGCCACCTACACCGGCCCCGCCCAGCTCGTCGGCGGCTGGGACCGCTACCTGTTCTGGCAACACACCGATCACGCGTCCGTCCCCGGCATCGCCACCGCCGTCGACAGCAACGTCTTCGCGGGCACCCGCGCGCAGCTGCTCCGGCTGGCCAACGCCGTGACCGCGCCCGCGGCTCCTACCCGACTGACCGCACGGCCCGCGACCGCCGGCTCGCGCAAGGTGAAGGTGACGTGGCGGGCTGCGTCGGCCGGCGGTCGACCCGACACCTACCGCGTCAGCGTCGACGGGCGCCGGGCCGCCACCGTCACCGCCGACGGAGACACCGGTGGGTGGTCGACGCGGCTCACGCCCGGCACCCACACCATCGCCGTCGCCGCCCACAACACCGCCGGCCTGAGCGCACCGGCGCAGACCACGGTCAGCGTCGTCGTCCGACCCGGGCCGCCGACCGACCTGCAGGTCGCCACCGCCGGACTGCGGCTCACCGCCGCCTGGGCGCCGCCGGCCGGCGACGCCGGCGAGCTGACCGGCTACCGGGTCCGCCTCGACGACCGGGCACCCGTCACGCTGCCCGCGACCGCGACCAGCTGGACCGCCAAGGGGCTGGCCACCGGACCCCACACCCTGCAGGTCCTCGCCTACAACCGCGTCGGCGAGAGCCGCGCGATCACCCGGTCCGCCACCGTCGTCACCAAGCCGGGAGCGCCCTCCCACCTGGCCCTGAGCGTCCACGGCACGACCGTGACCAGCCGGTGGGACCCGCCGGCCTCGACGAATGGTGAGCTGCTCGGCTACCACGTCCGCATCGACGACGGTGCCCCCGTCACGGTGCCGGCCGGCACCACGCAGTACGCCGCCACCGGGCTGGCGGCCGGGCCGCACACCGTGACGGTCTCCGCCTACAACCGCGTCGGGGACAGCCCCGCCGCCTCGGCCGCGGCCAACGTCATCGTCAAGCCGACCGCGCCGATGGGTCTGCGGACCGCGCTCGTCGCGGGGTCCCTGACCGTCGCGTGGGACCCGCCGGCCGACCCGGGCGGCGAGCTGACGGGCTACCTGGTCCGCATCGACGACGCACCTGCGGTGAAGGTGCCCGCCACCAGCACCACCCGCACCTTCGACGGGCTCTCGCCCGGCGAGCACCGGGCCACGGTCGCGGCCTACAACAGCGCGGGCACCTCGCCCGCGGTGGCCACCACCGTCGTGGTCGTGGCCACCCCCGGCCAACCGACCAGCGTGCGCGTCACCACCAACCACGGGTCGGCAACCCTGACCTGGCGTCCACCGGCCGACGTCGGCGGCGAGCTGTCCGGCTACCTGGTCTGGGTGGACGGTGGCAACGCTGTCCAGGTCCCCTCCTCGTTGACGACCTACACCGCCGCGGGCCTCAGCGCCGGCCCCCACGTGCTGGAGGTCGCCGCCTACAACGCCGCCGGCAGCAGCCACCCCGTCGCGCGCAGCGTGGACGTCGTCCTCCCCGCGACGCCGCCGACCGGGCTGCACGCGACCGTGCGCTCGACCACGAGCTCGTCCGGGCACCCGGGCAGCGTCACCCTCACCTGGCGCGCCCCGACCGGTCCCGGTGGTGCCCTCGACGGGTACCGGCTGCGCATCGACGGGCACGCGGCCATCGCCCTCGGACCGACTGCGACGACGTACACGACCGCCGCGCTGAAGCCGGGCCGGCACAAGATCAGCGTGGCCGCGCACAATGCGGCCGGCGACGGTGCCCCGGCCGCGGTCACCGTCGACGTCCCGGCGATGCCGGCGCTGACGCTTGCTGCCGACGCCGGCCACGTGCGTGCCGGGGACCGGGTCACCCTCCACGGCAGGCTCACCCACACCGGCGCCGGCACCGACGCCGGGACCCGGGTGTGCCGCGAGCAGCGCGTCGGCAGCCGCTGGCGCGCCGAGGGCTGCGCGAGGCCCCAGGCCGGCCGGTTCTCGTTCGTGCTGGAGCCACGCGCCCGCGGAGTCCTGCGCACCCGGGTGGTGCTCGCCGCCACCGCCGGTCACTACGCCGCAGCGTCCCCGACCGTCCGCATCAGGGTCAGGTAGCGGCTGCTGTCGGCACCCGTTGCCAGACTGGGGCCGTGCCCAGGCCCCCGCGCATCGAGCCGTCCGGCGCCGTGGTCGCCCGGGTGGCGTCGACCGCGCTGGCGCTGCCCGAGGCCCACGAGGAGGACGCCTGGACCGGCGTGCGGTGGCGGGTCCGGCGCAGGACCTTCGCCCATGTCCTGGTCGCCCAGGAGGGTTACGCAGCGGCGTACCGCGACATGACCGGGGTGACCGAGCCGACCACGGTGCTGACCTTCCGGTCATCCGGCGACGAGCTGCTGGCCCTGTCCCACGCCGGGCCGCCGTTCTACCGGCCGCCCTGGTCGCCCACCGTCGTCGGGATGGTGCTCGACGACGACACCGACTGGGAGGAGGTGGCCGAGCTGGTGACCGAGAGCTACCGGTGTTGCGCCCCCCAGAAGCTGAGGCGACGCCTGGAGCGATGACCTCCCGCGGCACGCGTGGCCGCACGGCGCAGACGGTTTCGGCGCCGCCGCGCGGACTCGCCGTCCCCGGTCATCACCGCGGGTCCAGCCGGGCCACCACCTCGAGCACGGTCTCGGCGACCTGGTCGGGGGCGGTGAGCAGGTGCAGGTGCTCACCGTCGAGTCGTCGCACCTCCCAGCCATGGGCCTCGGCCAGTGCGGCCTGCTCGGCGTAGCCGTCGCCGAAGGCCACATAGCCCGAACGACGCGCGAGCCAGCCCTCCGGAGCCGGCGGCTGCTCGGTCAGCAGCCGCAACGGCACCCGCGGCTCGTCGGCGACGAGCAGGTCCCAGTGCTCTCCGACCATGGCCTCGATCTCCTCTCGAGGCCACCACGTCGACCACGGAGCGAGGAGACCGTCGTCCAGCTCCCGTGCTCGCAGGAACTCCTTCCACCCGGGGTCGGGCTCGTGACCCGGCAGGAGGGAGTCGAGGCCGACGAGCTTCGCGCCGACCGCGTCGGCCACCGCCGGGGCGAACCTGCCGGCGTTGGAGTGGGGCAGGACCACGTCGGCGCCCCGGGCGGCGGCGACGAACCCCGCCAGCAACTCGGTCGTGTCGGACCCGCCGCCGGCGGCGACGAGGGCCTGCTGCCCGCGGTCTGCCAGCGCGGCCGCGAGGGGACCGGCCACCGCTGGCGTGGCCAGCGGGCTGGGCAGAAGGCAGAACCTCATGGTCGCGATCATGCCGGAGGCGGCCGGCATGGCATGCGGGTCAGTCAGTGGTGCTGCTGGTCCCCGCGGCCGCGCGCGTCCTGCTGGTCGACGTCCTCGCCGTCGCCTGCCTCCGCCTCGGCGGCCACGTTGCCGATCCCGCGGGGGCGACCTGCGCGCACCCACGTGCGGTGCAGGACCACCGCCACCAGCAGGGCTGCCGCAAGGCTGACCAGGGGCAGTCCGCGAGCCAGGTTCACCACCAGGGTGAACGCCACCACGACCGCGCCGAACAGGTTCAGCAGCCACGATCCGCGGCGGCCGTCGGCCCGGGCGAACCGGCTCATCGCGGCCAGGCCGGCCAGGAAGCTCAGGAACACCGACACCGCGTAGAAGAGCACGAGCTCCTGGTCGCGTCCGCCGGCGGCGCTGACCACGAGGGCGGAGATGACGGTGAACAGCAGCACCCCCCAGTACGGCGTGTGGTGACGGTTCGTGCGGCCCAGGCCGGGCGTGAGGATGCCGACCGACTCCTCCGTCGACCCGTGCGGGGCCGAGGGTGTGGCCGGGACGGCGCGGCGGGCCAGGGCCTTGAGCAGCCCGGGGCCGGCCTGGAACGACGACGACGCCGCGGAGAGCAGCAGCAGGGCGGTCATCAGCTGGAAGACGGCGAACACCGGAGCCGGTGCCGCCACCCGGGCCAGCTCGGCGATCTGGGTGGTGTCGGCCGGTGGCACGCCGATCCGCAGGTGGTGGGCCTCGACCGCCAGGCCCAGGGTGATGGTGCCGACGATCCCGAGGGTCAGCCACAAGGTGACCTTGCCGAAGGTGCGGCGGCCGGCGTCGTCGAGCTGCCCCAGCTGGGCGATGGCGGACGACGGCGCCTCGACGCCGGTGGCCAGGGCCATCGCGACCGGGAACGCCAGCGCGACGGCGATCGCGGCGCTGTGGCCCGAGGTGTGCGTGATCGTCCCCGTCGGGTGTGGCGTCGCACCCAGTCCGAAGCCGAGCACGGTGGCGGCGACGGCGATGAACGCGAGCGTGAGGACGGCGAAGAAGAGCCTGCCCAGGTGCCCGAACCAGGTGATGCCGCCGACGGCCACCACGAGCACGAGCGCCAGCGGCAGCCGCCACGGCGCCATGGTGGGGAAGTAGGCGATCACGGCGGACGCGCCGGCGGAGACACTGATGGCGATGGTGAGGACGAAGTCGACGATCAACGCACCGATCGGGATGAACGCCCACGCCTCCCCGAAGGCCTCGCCGGTGGCTGCAGCGGCGCCACCGCCCTTGGGGTAGCGGGCGATGAGCTGCTGGTAGTTCACGATGACCAGGGCGATGATCGCCACCACCAGGGCCATCGTCGGCACCAGCAGGGCCAGGTCACCGTCCAGGGCCCGGAGCGCCGCCTCGACCGCGTAGGCCACCGAGGACACCGGATCGGCCATCACCGCGAAGGCGAAGGCCAGCAGCAGCACCGAGCGCCGGTGGAGGAAGCCGCCGCCCCGACTCGGGGATCGGCCGGAGGGGCCTCCGGCCGCGGCCGGAGGCTGGGTGGGCTGCGACGCCATGATGGCCTTTCTCGGGATCGAGGACGAGACTGCCGACCAGACTTCCCGGCACACCGCCGATCACTCTACGCAGGCCTCGGCGGGCACCCCCAGGGTGGGATGCCGCAGCAGACGACAGCCCGGACGACCTCCCCGCCGGTATCGAGGGGCCGCTGCCGGGCTCGAGGCGGCGGACCTGCGCGGTGCGGTGACGGCCGCTGCAGGCGTCCTGCCCCGGTGCAGCGCCGCAGCAGCGGCAGCGCGCGACGCCCAGGTGCCCACCGGCCCCGCCGCCTAGGCACGCCGGGTCCTGGGCGGCGGCTGAGGCTGGCCCCGCTGGACGTCGAGGTCAGCCACGGCTGGTGGTCGTAATTCGCCTTGCCCACCGCGCCGCTCGGTCTGCAGGATCGCCCGATGATCTCACACGTCGAGGAAGTGAAGGGCTACGTCGGCCGGGCGCTCACCAGCGGCCGGCTGCGGCTGCGACCAGTCCGTGCGGCTGAGCTGGACCGGCTGGAGCAGTGGTGGAACGAGCCGGAGCTGCTGCCGTTGCAGACCGGAGCACTGCTGCCGCGTCCCGCGGGCGGCCACATCGAGACCTTCCGGGACTGGTATGCCAACACCTCGGCCAGTGCGGTCGGTCTGGGCATCGAGCGGATCGAGCAGGACGACCTTCTCGGCGCCGCGGTGCTGTACGGCGCCACGTTCGGGATGCCGGCCGCGACGTTCGCCATCCAGCTGCGCCCCGACATGACCGGCAGGGGCTACGGGACCGAGGCGACCCGCCTGATGGTCGACTACGGGTTCTCGACCCTTCCCCTGCGCCGCATCGAGCTGCGGGTCCAGGCCTTCAACGACCGCGCACGCAAGTGCTACCGCAAGGCAGGTTTCGTCGAGGAGGGTGTTCGTCGCCAGGTCACCTTCGCCGACGGCCAGTGGCACGACGAGATCCTGATGGGCATCATCCGCCCGGACTGGGAGCGGCGCACCCCCGCGGCCGCCGCGCGGACGCGGTAGCAGGGGGCGTTCCAGCCGCCCCTGCCGGGCGCTGCTCAGGAGAGCAGCAGCCACCCGGCGAGGCCGAGGCCGGCGACGCCGATCGCCAGCCGCAGCGGGGTCTCCGGCAGGACCCGGACCAGCTTGGGGCCGAGCCAGCTGCCCACGAGCGCGCCTGCGCCGAGGGCGGCGGCGGCGCCGAGGTGGACGGGCGCGAGGACCAGGTACGCCGCGGTCGCCACCAGGTTGGCCAGCCCGGTGGCGACGTTCTTCACCGCGTTGGTCACCCGCAGCGGCTCGGCAGCGCGCAGGGAGAGCAGCGAGAGCATGAGGATGCCGGCCCCGGCGCCGAAGTAGCCGCCGTAGACCGCCACCAGCACGACCCCGGCGCCCCACAACCCTTCCGCGCTGCCCGGCCGTCCGACCCTCAGACGCTGCGACCAGTCCGCGAGCCGGTCGCGCAGCAGCAGCGCGACGGCGCCGAAGGCCACGAGCCAGGGGACGACCGCCTCGAACGCGCCGGCGGGCGTGGTGAGCAGGAGGGCGGCTCCGAGCGCCCCGCCGAGCACGGCCTGCCCGGCCAGCACCAGCAGCCGGCGACCCTGGCCGCGCAGCTCGGGCTGCGAGCCGGCCGCCGCGCCGACGGTGGTCGCGAACATCGCCGTGGTGTTG
The DNA here is from genome assembly GCA_963826155.1 of uncultured Actinomycetota bacterium. Taxonomy (GTDB): domain Bacteria; phylum Actinomycetota; class Actinomycetes; order Propionibacteriales; family Nocardioidaceae; genus Nocardioides. The sequence continues at coordinate 4,042,301 of CAWGVX010000002.1, forward strand.
GTGACGTTGGCGGCCAGCGGCGAGAGCCCGGCGAGCAGCAGCGCCGGATAGCTGACGAGGGAGGCCAGCCCGGCGACCGAGCCGGTCAGTCCGGCGCCCACCCCGGCGAGCACCAGGAGCAGGACATCGGAGGGGTGCACGCCCGAACGGTAGGCCAGCGGGACCGGTGTCCTCGCCACCGTCCCAGCCGCCGTCGGCGCCCCCGCATAAGGTGCCCTGCGTGACGCTCCACCTCCACCGCGCCCCGCGCACCGACCAGCTCGCCGACGCCCTCGGCGAGCTGCTCGCGCGGCCGCTGGCGGACCCGTTCGCGGAGGAGGTCGTGGTGGTCCCGGCCCGGGGCGTGGAGCGCTGGCTGACCCAGCGGCTCTCGCACCGTCTCGGCACCGGCCCGCGCGGGGGCGACGGCGTGTGCGCGGGGGTGCGGTTCCTCAACCCGCGGTCGCTGGTCTCGATGCTGCTCGACCGCGAGCGCGACGACGTGTGGGACCCCGACCGGCTGGTCTGGCCGCTGCTGGAGGTCCTCGACGCGAGCCTCGACGAGCCGTGGGCCGCCACGCTCGCCGCGCACCTCGGGCACGGGCTGGCGGGCGAGGAGGGCCTGCTGCGGCGCAACCGCCGCTGGTCGGTCGCCCGCCGCCTCGCCGGGCTGTTCGCGTCGTACGCCGTCCAGCGGCCGACGCTGGTCACCGACTGGCGCGAGGGACGCGACACCGACGGTGCCGGGGCGGACCTCGACGCCGACCTGCGCTGGCAGCCCGAGCTCTGGCGCCGGCTGCTCGCCCACGTCGAGCAGCCCGCGCCGGACCTGCGCCACGCCGAGACCCTGGCGCTGCTCCGCGCCGGCGGTGACGGGCTGGAGCTGCCCGGCCGGCTGTCGCTCTTCGGGCACACCCGGCTGCCGGTGACCGAGGTCGAGCTGCTCCGGGCGCTCGGGGAGCACCGCGACGTGCACCTGTGGCTGCCCCAGCCGTCCCCCGCGCTCTGGGACGAGCTGGCCGGCCTGGGCGGCCCCGTGCCCCGGCTGGAGGACGACTCCGTGGACCGGGTGCACCACCCGCTGCTGGCCTCCCTCGGGCGCGACACCCGCGAGCTGCGCCGCACCCTGCACGCCGTCCCGGCGGCCCCGGTGGTCGGGGGGACCGCGGCCACCACGGGCACCGGGGGCCCGCCGACGCTGCTCGGCCGGCTGCAGCAGGACCTGCGGGCCAACCGCGCCCCCGACGCCGGCGAGCGCGGCGAGCGCCGGCACGACCCGACCGACCGGTCGGTGCAGGTGCACGCCTGCCACGGCCCGGCCCGCCAGGTCGACGTGCTGCGCGAGGTGCTCGTCGGCCTGCTCGACGACGACCCGACGCTGGAGCCGCGCGACATCCTCGTGATGTGTCCCGACATCGAGACCTACGCCCCGCTGATCTCCGCCGGTTTCGGCCTCGGTGAGGTCGTCGAGGGCGACCAGGGCCACCCGGCGCACCGGCTCCGGGTCCGGCTCGCCGACCGGGCGCTGACCAGCACCAACCCGCTGCTCGCGGTCGCCGGCGCCCTGGTGGAGCTCGCCGGCGGCCGGGTCACCGCGACCGAGGTGCTCGACCTCGCCGGCACCGAGGCCGTGCGCCGCCGGTTCCGGCTGACCGACGACGACCTCGCCCGGATCACCCGCTGGGTGAGCGAGGCCGGCATCCGCTGGGGCCTGGACGCCGAGCAGCGCGGCGGCTTCACGATGAGCGGCTTCGCCCACAACACCTGGCGCTCCGGCCTCGACCGGATCCTGCTCGGTGTCGCGATGAGCGGCGACGGGCACCGCCACCTCGGGCGCGGGCTGCCGCTGGACGACGTCGGCAGCGGCGACCTCGACCTGGTCGGCCGGTTCGCCGAGCTGCTCAACCGCCTCGAGACCACCCTGACCGCGTTGGCCGGCGCCACCCGGGTCGAGGAGTGGATGGCAGGGCTCCACGAGGGGGTGCGGGGGCTCACCGACGTGCCGCCCGACGACGCCTGGCAGGTCCCGCAGCTCGAGCGCGAGCTCGCCCGGGCCACCGACGCCGCCTCCGACGGCGCCGGCGTCGACCTCCGGCTGGCCGACGTCCGGGCGCTGCTCGCCTCCCGGCTGCGCGGCCGACCGACCCGGGCCAACTTCCGCACCGGCACCCTCACCGTCTGCACGATGGTGCCGATGCGCTCGGTGCCCCACCGGGTGGTCTGCCTGGTCGGGCTCGACGACGGCCTCTTCCCGCGCAGCAGCACCGTCGACGGCGACGACGTGCTGGCCCGGCGGCCGCTGACCGGCGAGCGCGATGTCCGCAGCGAGGACCGCCAGCTGCTGCTCGACGCGGTGCTCGCCGCCACCGAGACCCTCGTGGTCACCTACACCGGCGCCAACGAGCACTCGGGCGCCGGCCGGCCCCCCGCCGTACCCCTCGGCGAGCTGCTCGACGCCCTCGACCGGACCACCGCCGCGCCGGTGCGCGACGCGGTGCTGGTGCGCCACCCGCTGCAGCCCTACGACCCCCGCAACCTCACCCCCGGCGGCCTGGTGGGGGCGAGGCCGTTCAGCTTCGACACCGCCGCGCTCGCGGGGGCGCGGGCGGCGGCCGGCGAGCGCCACCCGGCGCCGGCGTTCCTGCCCGGCCCGCTGGTCGACCGCCCGCGTGAGGACGTGTCGCTGGCCGACCTCAAGGCGTTCCTCGTCCACCCGGTGCGGACCTTCCTGCGCAGCCGGCTCGACGTCTCCGCGCCGCTGGAGGCCGAGGAGGTCGCCGACGCGATCCCGGTCGACCTCGACGGGCTGGGCCGCTGGGCGATCGGCGACCGGCTGGTCACCGCGGTCATCGCCGGGGAGAACCCCTACGACGTGATGCTCGCCGAGCAGCTGGCCGGCAGCCTGCCGCCGTTCCGGCTGGGGGAGCTGACGCTCCAGCGGATCACCGCCGAGGTGCAGGACCTCTACCGCGGCACCACCGAGCTGCGCGCCGGCGAGGCCCGCGCGCACGACCTCGCGGTCGACCTCGGCGACGGGCGGCGGCTGGTCGGCACGGTCTCCGACGTGTACGGCAACCGGCTCGTCCGCGTCGGCTACTCCCGGCTCCGGGCCAAGCAGCGGCTCTCGACCTGGGTCGACCTGCTGGCGTTGAGCGCGGCCCTGCCCGACCAGAACTGGACCGGGCACACCGTCGGCAAGGGCTCGGCCGGCGCCCAGCGCGCCACCGCCGGACCGCTCGACCACACCGCCGTCGACCGGCTGCGCGGACTGGTCGAGCTGCGCGACCTCGGCCTGTGCCGTCCACTGGCCGCGCCGCTGGCGACCGCGCACGCGTGGGCCGAGGCGCACGCCCGCGAGCTGCGCGGCGACGACCGGTCGCCCGCGCACGCCGCGGCCCGGGAGTGGGTCACCGACCCCAACAACAGCTGGGGCATCGAGGGCGAGGACGCCGATCCGTGGCACGTGCGGGTCTACGGGGAGCGCGCGCCGCTGTCCCGGCTGCTCGACGACGGGCTGGCGACCCACGCCTGGCAGATCTGGGAGCCGCTGGTGACCGGCGGCGAGAGGGTGGGGCCGCTGTGAGCGCGAGCGAGCTGTCCGGCGTCGTGCACAGCGCGACCGACCACTTCGACATCTGCGGCCCGCTGCCGACCGGGACCACGCTGCTCGAGGCCAGCGCCGGCACCGGCAAGACCTGGACCATCGGGGCGCTGGTCGCCCGCTACGTCGCCGAGGGCCACGCCCGGCTGGAGCAGATGCTGGTCGTGACGTTCGGCCGCGCCGCCAGCCAGGAGCTGCGCGAGCGGGTCCGCGCCCAGCTGGTGGAGGCCGAGCAGGCGCTGGCCGAGGAGCGTGCCCCCGGGGCGGCGCCGCAGCCGCGCTCGGACCTGGTCGCGCTGCTGCTCGACTGCGACGACGCCGAGCGCCGGCGGCGGCACCGCCGGGTGGCCGAGGCGCTCGCGGGCTTCGACGCGGCGACGATCGCGACCACCCACCAGTTCTGCAGCATGGTGCTGGACTCGCTGGGTGTCGCCGGCGACACCGACTCCTCGGCCCGGCTGGTCGAGGACCTCGACGAGCTGCTCGGCGAGGTGGTCGACGACCTCTACCTGCGGGCGTTCGCCCGGGTCGAGGACGCGCCCCCGTTCACCCACACCGAGGCGCTGGCGATCGCCCGGCGCGCGGTCGGCGACCCGCAGGCGCGGCTGGAGCCGGCCGGCGAGGACGCCGGGACGCTGCCGGGTCGGCGGGTGGCGTTCGCCGACGCGGTGCGCACCGAGATGGACCGCCGCAAGCGGCGGCTCGGGATCCTGTCGTACGACGACCTGCTCAGCCAGCTCGCCGACGCGCTGGAGGCCGACGACGCGCCTGCCCGGGCGCGGATGCGGCAGCGCTGGCGGATCGTGCTGGTCGACGAGTTCCAGGACACCGACCCGGTGCAGTGGACGGTGCTCGACCGGGCCTTCAGCGGCCACGCGACGATGGTGCTGATCGGCGACCCGAAGCAGGCGATCTACGCCTTCCGCGGCGGCGACGTGACGACCTACCTCCAGGCAGCCGCGACCGCCGGCACCCGCCGCACCCTCGGCGTCAACCGGCGCAGCGACGCCCCGCTGGTCGAGTGCCTGCAGACGGTGCTCGGCCGCGCCGAGCTCGGCGACGAGCGGATCGTCGTCCACGACGTCAGCGCCTGCCATGCCGGGAGCCGGCTGGCCGGGGCGCCGTCGGCGGCGCCGTTCCGGCTGCGGGTGGTGACCCGGGCCCAGTTCGGCAGGCGCGGCACCCGCCCGCTCACCGTCGGCGACGTGCGCCCCCACGTGGCCCGTGACCTGGCCCTCGACGTCCGTGCGCTGCTCGCCTCCGGGGCCACCTTCGACGGCCGGCCGCTGGAGCCGCGCGACGTCGCGGTGATCGCCTACCGGCACGCCGACCTGGCCACCACCCGCGAGGCGCTGCTGGAGGCGGGGGTGCCCGCGGTGATCGCCGGCGGCGGCAGCGTGTTCGCGACGCCGGCGGCGGTCGAGTGGCTCGAGCTGCTCGAGGCGCTGGAGCAGCCGCACCGCAGCGCCCGGGTGCGGGCCGCGGCGCTGACCTGCTTCCTGGGGCACACCGCTCGCGAGCTCGACGAGCTCGGCGACCAGCTCACCGAGGACGTCTCCGACCGCCTGCGCTCCTGGGCGGAGGTGTTCGCGCTGCGCGGGGTCGCCGCCGTGCTCGAGGCCGCCACCGCGGCCGGCCTCCCGGCCCGGGTGCTCGCCGAGGCCGGCGGCGAGCGGCGGTTGACCGACCTGCGCCACCTCGGCGAGGTGCTGCACGAGACCGCGCTGACCGAGCGGTTCGGGCTGCCCGCGCTGCTGACCTGGCTGCGCGGCCAGGTCGCCGAGGGCCGGGCCGGCCGCGGCACCGAGCGCACCCGGCGGCTGGACTCCGACGCCGCCGCGGTCCAGCTGGTGACCATCCACGCCAGCAAGGGCCTGCAGTACCCGATCGTCTACCTGCCCGCGCTCGCCGACCGCAACGTGCCCAAGCCCTCGATGCCGCTCTTCCACGACGCCGAGGGGCGGCGCTGCGTCGACGTCGGCCGCGGCGGTGCGGGCTGGGACGACCACGTCCGGCGCTGGCGGGCCGAGGAGGGCGGGGAGTGGCTGCGGATGCTCTACGTCGCGCTGACCCGGGCCCAGTCGCAGGTCGTCGCCTGGTGGGCCCCGACCCGCAACACCCCGGCCTCGCCGCTGCAGCGGATCCTGCTCGGCCGGCGGCCGGGCCTGGGCGCGGTGCCCGAGGAGTTCGACAACCGCAGCGACGAGGACGTCGCCGACTTCCTCGACCGCTGGTGCCGGGCCGGGGGGCCGGTGCCGGAGCCGTCCGTCCCCGCCGACCCGGGCGCGGAGCCGCCGCGCCCGGCGCCGCCGGAGCTGTCCGTGCGCCGCTTCGGTCGCACCGTCGACGTCGCCTGGCGGCGGACGTCGTACTCCGCCCTGACCGCGGTCGAGAGCGCCGCCCCGCCGCCGCTGGGCGGGGTCGCCAGCGAGCCCGAGGTGGAGGCCAAGGACGACGAGGAGGTCGGTGCCGCGAGCACCGCCGCCGCGTCGACCGGGGCGGCCGGGGCGGCCGCCGGCGCCGGTGACCGGCACAGCGGCGACCGGTCGTCCCCGATGGCCGGGCTGCCGGTGGGCGCGACCTTCGGCTCCCTGGTGCACGCGGTCCTCGAGCACGCCGACCCCGGCGCGGCCGACCTGCGCGAGGAGCTGCTCGCGCACGTCGACGAGCAGCTGGTGCGCTGGCCCGTGGCCCTGGACCGCGAGGAGCTGGCCGACGCCCTTGTCGCCGTCTGCGACTCGCCGCTGGGCCCGCTCGCCGACGGCACCACCCTGCGGCAGGTCGCGCTGGGCGACCGGCTGCGCGAGATGGAGTTCGAGCTGCCGCTCGCCGGGGGCGACCTGGCCGACCGGGACCCGGCGGAGCGGGGTGCTGCGGCCCCCGACGTACGCCTCGGGGACCTCGCGCCGCTGCTGCGCCGCCACCTGCCGGCGGGCGACCCGGTGCGGTCGTTCGCCGACGCGCTCGACGCGCCGGCGCTGGGCGGGCAGAGCCTGCGCGGCTACCTCACCGGCTCGGTCGACGTCGTGCTGCGCCTGCCCGGCGACGCGGGGCCGCGCTACCTCGTCGTCGACTACAAGACCAACTGGCTCGGTGCGGCCGACCGACCCCTCACCGCCCACGACTACCGGCCCGAGGCGCTGGCGGCGGCGATGGGCCACTCCGACTACCCGCTGCAGGCGCTGCTGTACGCCGTGGTCCTGCACCGGTTCCTGCGCTGGCGGCAACCGGCCTACGACCCTGACCAGCACCTCGGCGGCGTGCTCTACCTCTACCTGCGCGGCATGTGCGGCCCGGAGACCCCGGTCCTCGACGGCCACCCGTGCGGCGTGTTCGGCTGGCGGCCGCCGGTCGCGCTGGTCGAGGAGCTCTCCGACCTGCTCGACGGGGCCGCCCGGGCCGCGGAGGTGGCGCGATGACAGAGCTGTTCGAGCCGGTCGGCGAGCACGACGCCCGCCTGGTGCTCGGCGCCGACGGGCTGCTCGGCGACCTGAACCGGGAGGGGGTGCTGGAGGCGCCCGACGTGCACGTGGCCCGCCGGCTGGGCGAGCTCGGCGGCGAGGCCGACGAACGCGTGCTGGCCGCGGTCGGGCTCGCGGTGCGCGCCGTGCGGCACGGGTCGGTGTGCGTGGACCTCGAGACGGTGCCCCAGGTCGCCCCCGGTCTCGGGTGGCCGGAGGCCGCCGGCTGGCGCACGGCGGTCGCCGGGTCGCCGCTGCTCCAGGCCGGCGTGGTCCGGCTCGAGCACGGGCTGCTCTACCTCGACCGCTACCACCGGCTCGAGGAGCAGGTCGTCGCCGACCTGCGCGAGCGCGCCGCGCAGCCACCCCCGGGGGTCGACGAGGCCGCGCTCGCCGCCGCGGTGGAGCGGGTCCGCGGGGGGCACCTCAGCCGCGAGCAGGAGGAGGCGGCGGTCCGCGCCGTGCGCCAGTGGACCACGGTGCTCACCGGCGGCCCCGGCACCGGCAAGACCACGACCGTGGCCCGGATGCTGGCGCTGGTCGCCGACCAGGCCGCCGGTGGCCGACGACCCTCGATCGCGCTCAGCGCGCCGACCGGCAAGGCCGCGGCCCGGCTGCAGGAGGCGGTGCTCGGCGAGCTCGCCGGCCTGCCCGAGCGGGACCGTGACCGGGTCGGCCGGGTCGAGGCGATGACGCTGCACCGGCTGCTCGGCTGGCTGCCCGACAACACCACCCGGTTCCGCCACGACCGCGGCAACCGGCTCAAGTACGACCTCGTCGTGGTCGACGAGTCCTCGATGGTCGAGCTCACGATGATGGCGCGGCTGCTCGAGGCGGTCCGCCCCCAGGCCCGGCTGGTGCTGGTGGGCGACCCCCGCCAGCTGACCTCGGTCGGCGCCGGCGCGGTGCTCTCCGACCTGGTCGCGGGCTACGAGGGCGTGCCGGACTCCCCGGTCGTGTCCCTGACCCGGAACTACCGCTCGACCGAGGACATCAAGGCGCTCGCCGAGGCGCTGCGGGTCGGCGACGCCGACGGGGTGCTCGCGGCCCTGCGCAAGGAGTCGCCCGAGGTGGAGTTCGTGGAGACCGAGGACGCCGCGCCGGTGCTGCGCGAGGGCCTGGTCCGCCACGCGCTGCGCGTGCGCGAGGCGGCCGAGGACGGGGACGCCGACCGCGCCACGACGATCCTCGACGAGCACCGGCTGCTGTGCGCCCACCGCGAGGGCCTGCACGGCGTCCGGCACTGGAACCGGCTCGTCGAGCAGTGGCTCGGCGAGGAGACCGGGCAGGAGATCCACACCGAGTGGTACGCCGGGCGGCCGCTGCTCGTGACCGCCAACGACTACGCCGTCAACGTCTACAACGGGGAGACCGGGGTGACCGTGCGGCGCCCGGACGGGCGGCTGCGGGCGGTGATCGCCGGCTCCGGCGGGCTGCTCGACCTCGCTCCCGGCCGGCTCGACGCGGTCGACACCATGCACGCGATGACCATCCACAAGAGCCAGGGCAGCCAGGCCGAGGAGGTGACGGTGCTGCTGCCGGAGGCCGACTCGCGGCTGCTGACCCGCGAGCTGTTCTACACCGCGGTCACGCGGGCCCGGTCCCGGCTGCGGGTGGTGGGCACCGAGGAGGCGGTCCGCGCCGCCGTCGCCGCCCAGGCCCAGCGCGCCACCGGCCTGCGCCAGCGGCTGACCGCCCTCTGGCGTTGAGTCGCCCGGCGCCCGGGCGGCGCCCCCGGCCGCACACCACGGCCGCACCCCGGCCGGCTCTCAGCACCCGGTCGAAGACACCCGGACGCAACACGACACCGCTAGGGTCGGACCACCCGAAGAGTGGAGTTGAGATGCCCTTCCTGCTGCGCGTGGAGCTGCCCGACGTGCCCGGTTCGCTGGGTCGCGTGGCGAGCGCCATCGGTGAGGCGGGCGGCGACATCGAGGCCATCGAGATCGTCGAGAAGCGCCACGACGACGCCGTCGCGGTCGACGACGTGCTGCTCGAGGTGGCGCCCGGCACGATGCCCGACTCGATCGTCTCGGCGTGCACCGCGCTGGACGGTGTCCGGGTGGTCTGGGTCAGCCGCTACGCCGCCGGCGGCAACCTGGTCCTCGACCTCGAGGCCGTCGAGGAGCTGACCGCCGACCCGGCCGGCGCCCTGGACAAGCTGATCGACCTGCTCCCGGTCACGTTCCGCGCCGAGTGGGCCGCGCGGGTCCACGACAAGGACGGCCTCGTGCACGCCACCAACGGGGCGCCGCCCGACCTGGCCTTCACCTCGATCGGCAAGGCCACCCGGGTCCCCACCGACGACGACAACGTGCACGTCGGTGCCCGACTGAACAAGCACGAGATCGTGCTGATCGGCCGTCGCGGCGGGCCGGACTTCCTGGACTCCGAGCTGGCCCGGCTCGGCCACCTGGTCGCGCTGGCGATGTCGATCGCCCGGGCCGGCTGACGCCGTACCGATCCTCTCCGGCGGTGGGCTGTCCACCGATGACGGTGCGGGAAAGGTGGCTGACGCACCGCCGGGGGTGGGGCGTCGTGGTGGGCGGTGAGCTGTCCACCGACTGCGGCGCGGGAACGGTGGCTGACGCACCGCCGGCCGGGCTGCGTGGCGGGTCAGTCGACGCGCTCGAGCAGGAAGAGCGGGATCTCCCGGTCGGTCTTGCGCTGGTACTCCGCGTACGGCGCGAACTGGGCGACCGCGCGCGCCCACCACTCCGCGCGCTCCTCGCCCTGCGCGACGCGCACCGAGTAGGTGTGCTTCTCGGGCCCGTCCTGGAGGTCGACCTCGGGGTGGGCCAGGAAGTTGTGGTACCAGGTCGGGTGCTCGGGTGCGCCGCCCTTGGAGGCGACCGCGGCGTAGACGCCGTCCTTCTCCACCCGCATCACCGGGTTCTTGCGCAGCTTGCCGGACCTCGCGCCGCGGGAGGTGATCACGACGATCGGCCAGTCCGGGTTGCCGCGCAGGATGTTGGCCCGCCGGCCGTCGGAGGCCTCGAACTCCTCGACCTGGTCGCGGACCCACTGCTGCGGGCTCGGCACGTACTCTCCGGTGAGCGTCATGTGATCCACAACACCCGCCCGTCCAGGCGCATTCCGGCGCCCGGGCCGGGCGCCGGCGGCTGAGTAGGGTCGGCCCATGAACACCCCACGAAACCGCTCGCTGCGCTCGCGCTTCCGCGGGGACCCCGCATGAGCGCGATCGACGGGGTGTCGGAGATCTTCGACACCGACGCCTGGGACACCGTCCCCGGCTTCGAGGACCTGACCGACCTGACCTACCACCGGGCCAGGGCGCACGGCACCGTCCGGATCGCCTTCGACCGGCCCGACGTGCTCAACGCGTTCCGCCCGCACACCGTCGACGAGCTGCTGCGGGTGCTCGAGCACGCCCGGACATCCGCCGACGTCGGCTGCGTGCTGCTCACCGGCAACGGACCCGGCAGCTCCCACGGCAAGTGGGCGTTCTGCTCCGGCGGCGACCAGCGGATCCGCGGCCGCTCGGGCTACCAGTACGAAGCCGGCACCGAGGGCGGCGTGACCGACGCCCGCACCCCGGCCGACCAGGCCCGGCTCGGCCGGCTGCACATCCTGGAGTGCCAGCGGTTGATCCGGTTCATGCCGAAGGTGGTCGTCTGCCTGGTCAACGGCTGGGCGGCCGGCGGCGGGCACAGCCTGCACGTGGTCAGCGACCTGACGCTGGCCAGCCGCGAGCACGCCCGCTTCAAGCAGACCGACGCCGACGTCGGCTCCTTCGACGGCGGCTTCGGCTCGGCGTACCTCGCCCGCCAGGTCGGGCAGAAGTTCGCCCGCGAGATCTTCTTCCTCGGCGAGGAGTACTCCGCCGAGGACGCCCACCGGATGGGCATGGTCAACAAGGTCGTCCCGCACGCCGACCTCGAGCGCGAGGCGCTGGAGTGGGGCCGGAGGATCAACGGCAAGTCGCCGACCGCGCAGCGGATGCTGAAGTACTCCTTCAACCTCATCGACGACGGGCTGGTCGGGCAGCAGCTCTTCGCCGGCGAGACCACGCGGCTGGCCTACATGACCGACGAGGCGGTCGAGGGGCGCGACCAGTTCCTGGAGAAGCGGGAGCCCGACTGGTCGCCGTTCCCCTGGTACTACTGATGCCCCGGCACCCCGCGCCGGCGGTGGTCGCCGCCGACGAGGTCGCCCCGTGACCGGCCCCGGCGAGGGCACCCGCTGGCAGCGGATCGCCCGGCGCACCGCCGGCCCGGACTATGCCCGGACCTACGCCGAGCGGTTCCGCGCGATGGCCGGCCGCGGCGAGGACGTGCACGGCGAGGCGACGTTCCTGGCGGGGATGCTCGAACCGCCGGCCTCGGTGCTGGACGCCGGCTGCGGCACCGGCCGGATCACCGCGCGGCTGGCCGAGCTCGGGTACGACGTGGTCGGCCTCGACGTCGACGCGGCGATGCTGGAGGTCGCCCGGGACGAGGCACCGGACCTGGACTGGCGCCGGGCCGACCTCGCGGGGTTCGACCTCGGACGGCGCTTCGACGTGGTGCTGCTGGCCGGCAACATCGTGCCGCTGCTCGAGCCCGGCACCCTGCCGGCGGTGGCGGAGCGGCTGGCCGCCCACGTGGTGCCGGGCGGCCGCGTGGTCTGCGGCTTCGGCCTGGACGCCGCCCACCTGCCGGCCGGCTGCCCGGTCACCCCGCTGGCGGACCTCGACGCGGCGATGGGTGCGGCCGGGATGGAGCCGGTGGCGCGCTGGTCCGGCTGGGACCGGGCCCCCTTCGACGAGGCGACCGGTTACGTCGTCGCCGCGCACGCACCGTTGGACGGCTGAGGTTCGCCCGCCGTTCGACTGACGGCCCCGTCGGGGTCAGTCGGCACCGCCAACGTTCCTCCCGCAGGCGATCTCGGGAGGAACGGCCATGCAGGTCAGCAACGCCGTGCGGGCGCGCGGGCTCACCAAGTGCTTCGGCGACGTGGTCGCCCTGGACGGGGTGGACCTGGACGTGCCCGCCGGACAGGTCCACGGGCTCGTCGGTCCCAACGGGGCCGGCAAGACCACGCTCCTCGGCCTGCTCCTCGGCCTGGCGTCCGCTGACCGCGGCCGCCTGGAGATCCTCGGTACGCCGGTCGGGCGCAGCCTCGCCGTCGCCGACCGGGTCGCCGGGTTCGTGGACGGGCCGGGCCTCTACCCCACGCTGACCGCACGGCAGAACCTGACGGCGCTCGCCTCGCTGCGCGGCGGCCCCGGCGCTCGCGCCACCCGGGCCGCCGTCGTCGACGACGCGCTCGAGCAGGTCGGCCTCACCGGCGTGGCCGCCGACCGGGTCGGCGGCTTCTCCCTCGGCATGCGCCAGCGGCTCGGCCTGGCGGCCGCGCTGCTGACCCGGCCGCGGCTGCTGGTGCTCGACGAGCCCGCCAACGGCCTCGACCCGGCCGGCAAGCACCGGGTCCACGACGTCCTCGACGGCCTTGCCGCCGGCGGCGCCACCGTGATCCTCTCCAGCCACCGGATGGACGACCTGGCCGCGCTGTGCCCGGAGGTCACGCTGCTGGCCGGTGGCCGCGTCGTCTTCTCCGGCCCGGTCGAGAAGCTCGCCGCCGAGTGTGGGGACCTCGACCACCGGCTCGTCGTCTCCGACCCGGCCGCCGCCCGGGAAGTGGCCGCTGGGTTGGCCGGGCTGCGCGTGCTGACCGCGTCGGAGGCCGGGCACCAGGCCGGCTCCGCGGCACTCGTGGTCCGGGCCAGGGCGCCCTGCGTCGAGGAGCTCGTCGTCCGGCTGGTCCGGGCCGGGGTGGCCGTGCGCGAGCTGGCCCCCCGGATCTCGCCGCTGGAGTCGGCGTTCCTCGCGCTGACGGGGGAGGGCCGGTGAGCACGGCCCTCGACGTACGCCGCCACGAGGTCGGGGCGTCGCGGCCCTCGCCGCTGGCCCGCGGCTACCGGTTCGAGCTGGTCAAGCTGCTCGCCCAGTGGCGGATCCGGCTGCTGGTCGCGGCCTGCTGGACCGCACCGGCGGCCTTCGTCGCCGTCGTGGGTCGCCAGGACTCCCTCCCCACCGACACCCTCTTCGGGCGCTGGATGCACACCAGTGGCTGGGCCGGCGCCCTCGTCGTGCTCGGCTTCGCCGGCACCTGGGTGCTGCCCCTGCTGACGGCGCTGGTGGCCGGTGACGTCTTCGCCGCCGAGGACCGGCTCGGCACCTGGCGCCAGCTGCTCGTCGCCGTGCGCTCGCCGCGGCGGATCTTCGTGGCCAAGGCGCTCGCCAGCCTCACCGTGGTGGTGCTGTCGGTGGTCGGCCTTGCGGTGGCGGCCACCGTGGGCGGGCTCGCCTCCGTCGGCGACCGGCCACTGGTCGGCCTGGACGGCCACCTGCTCGGCGCGGGCGAGGCGGCACACACGGTGCTGCTCGCCTGGCTGAGCGTGCTGGCGCCCACGCTCGCCTTGGCGGGGGTCGGCCTGCTCGGCTCGGTGGCGCTGGGTCGTTCGCCCATGGGGCTGCTCGCGCCGGCGGTGCTGGCGTTCGTGCTCCAGCTGGCCCAGCTGCTGCCGCTCCCCGTGGCGCTGCGGCTGGCCCTGCCCAGCAACGCCTTCGTCGCCTGGCGCGGCCTGGCCACCACGCCGCCGCAGCTCGGGCCGCTGCTGGCCGGGCTCGCGGTCAGCGCCGCCTGGGCGCTCCTGGCCACCGCGCTGGCCTACCGGCTCTTCCTGCGCCGCGACTTCACCGACACGACGTACGACGGGTCCGGCCGGCGCGCCCTCACCGCCGGCGTGCTGCCGCTCGCCGCGCTGGTGGGCCTCACGACCGGCGTGCTGGCCGCGACGACGCCCGCGGGCGGCGCCGGGATAACCCGACCCAAGCTGGAGGCGGCGCTGACGACGTCGTTCTCGCACCTCTACGTGCTGCAGACCGAGGAGCTCCACCGCCCGACGGTGAGTGAGGCGCAGCTGCACGCGACCACCCGGTGCGACAAGGGCGGGGACGCGGTCGACGACGCCGGACCGGGCAACGACTGGCGCTGCGTCGTCACGTGGACCCTGCCGGGCGCGACCGCGACCGGCACCGCGATCTACCAGCTCGACGTCACCGCAGACGGGCGGTACGTCGCCGACGGCGATGGACCCAAGGAGGTGAACGGCTCCTTCCGGGTGCACACCCCCACGGGTGACGCCCCCAACCCCCTCTGGCAGGTCGACGGCAACCTCGACCTGCTCACCAGCTCCTCGAAGGGATGATCAATGCACGTCACGCGCCAACGCCGGCGCGTCTCGGAGGTCCGTCTCGGGCTCTTCGGTCGACGCACCACCCGCCGCGTCCGCATCCTCGCGGCCGGCACCACCGCCTTCGCCCTCGCCGGCGGTGGGCTCGCCTACGCCACCACGGTCGGCTTCGGTGACCGCCAGGTCGGCAGCCAGCACGCCGACGGCCTGCAGATCTCGTCCGACCAGGTGCTGAAGCCCCTGGGCGAGCGACTGATGACGCCGTACGGCAAGTTCATGGGGTCCACCGTCAGCCCCGACGGCCGCTTCCTGGCGGCCACGTCCACCGACCGCTCGGTGTCGCTGCAGGTCTTCGACCTGTCGAAGAACAAGCTCGTCTGGCGCGGCGGCACCGCCTCCGGGGTCGACGCGCGGCTCTCCGACAACACCGTTGGCCAGGAGGGGCCCCTCTACTCCCCGGACGGCAAGGTCCTCTGGATGCCCAACTCGACCGGCCTGACCCGGTTCCCGGTCAACGACGACGGGACCCTCGGCGCCGGCACCAGGGTCTCGATCCCGACCGTGGACGGCAAGCGGGCGCTGACCGCCGGCCTGGCGTACTCGTCCGACGGGTCGACCCTGTACGCCGCGGCCAACGGCCAGAACACCGTCGTCGCGATCGACCCGGCCGCCGGCACGATCGAGCGGACCTGGGACGTCGGCATCGCTCCACGCCAGCTGAAGCTCGTCGGCACCAAGCTCTACGTCAGCGACGAGGGGGGCCGCCAGGCCCGCCCGGGCGAGCCGACGCAGGGGTCCTACGGCACCGAGGTCCCCGCCGACCCGAAGCTCGGCACCTCGACGACCGGCATGCTCAGCACGATCGACACCTCCAACCCCGGCGCGCCCGTCGGGCAGGTCAAGGTCGGCCTGCACCCCACGTCGATGTACGAGAAGGGCGGCGTGCTCTACGTCGCCAACACCAACGACGACACGGTCTCGGTGGTCGACACGACGAGCGACCAGGTCGTCCAGACGATCGCCACCCAGCCGTGGCAGGGCTCGAAGGTCGGCTACGAGCCCGACGCCGTCACCGTCCACGACGGCCGCCTGCTCGTCAGCCTCGGTCGCGCCAACGCGATCGCGGTCTACGAGCTCGGCGAGAACGCGCTCGACCCGGTCAGCTACGTCGGGCTGGTCCCGACCGACTACTACCCCGAGGACGTCTTCGGGGTCGGTGACCAGCTGGTCGTGGCGAACCGCCGCGGCATCGACGCCCGCGGCCCGCTCCTCACGTTCGACAAGGGCTACGGCACCGAGCCGGCGACCGGGCACGGCACCCACGGGACGACCGCCTCGCTCACCCGGTTCACCCTGCCGAGCGACAGCGAGATCAGGGACACCTGGACCCGCACGGTCTTCCGGCAGAACGGCTGGGACCACTCGGAGCCGGTCGACAGTCACCGGCACGAGGGCGGGCGCGGCCACGGTCACGGTCACCACGCCAGGGCGGTGCCGGTCCCGGAGCGTCTCGGGGATCCGTCGACCATCAAGCACGTCTTCATGCTGGTCAAGGAGAACCGGACCTACGACCAGGTCCAGGGGGACATGCCCGAGGGCAACGGCGACGCCTCGCTGGCCCAGTTCGGGGAGCAGGTCACGCCGAACATCCACGCGCTGACGCGCCAGTTCGGGGTCTACGACAACACCTACGACATCGGCACCAACTCCGCCGAGGGCCACAACTGGATCATGCAGGGCGACGACCCGGAGTACACCGAGTCGAGCGCGGGGGAGTACGTCCGCTCCTACGACACCGAGGAGGACGTGCTCGGCCACCAGCGTTCGGGCTTCCTCTGGAGCGCCGTCCAGGACGCCGGCAAGAGCGCGAAGAACTACGGCGAGTTCCTCTACAACGAGGGCAGGGCGTCCGGCACGTGGCAGCAGTACTACTGCGCCAGCCAGGACGTCGAGAACGGCGGCGACCCCGCCGAGCTGACCTCCCCGGAGCTGAAGGGCGACTACGGCTCGGTGATCCCGTCCCTGAACGCGATCACCAACCCGACCTCCCCGCCGTTCGACCTCTCGATCCCCGACCTGTACCGCTACCAGATCTGGAAGCAGGACTTCGAGAGGAACGGGCCCGCGGACTTCAACATGGTGTGGCTCTCCGACGACCACACCGGTGGCCCGGTGACCCCGCGTGCCGAGGTGGCCGGTGGTGACCTCGCGGTCGGCAAGATCGTGCAGACGATCTCGCACAGCAAGTACTGGAAGGACTCCGCGATCTTCGTGCTCGAGGACGACAGCCAGAACGGCGCCGACCACGTCGACGGCCACCGCGCCCCGATCCAGGTGATCAGCCCGTGGGCCGCGCACGGCAAGACCGTCTCGACCTACTACTCGCAGCTCTCGATGGTGCGGACGATGGAGCAGATCCTCGGCGCCGAGCCGCTGAACCAGAAGGTCGCCGCGGCCACGCCGATGTTCGACGCGTTCCAGAAGAAGCCGGACACCACGCCGTACGACGCGAAGCCGAACCGCATCCCGCTCACCGAGAACATCGCGACCGCGCCGTCGTGCGGTCTCGACTCGCCGAGCGGCCGGCAGGCGGCCAAGGCAGAACCCACCCCGCCGCGGCACGTCTCCCAGGCGGTGGCCTGGCAGAAGTGGGCGAGCAGGCAGCACCTGACCGGCAGGCACGCCCGGCCGGACTTCGCCAACCCCGAGCAGATGAACCGCTACACGTGGTACGAGACGCACCACTGGATGCTGCCCTACCCGGGGGACCCGAAGATCTACCTCCCCGGCCAGGTGCCGGGCGCGGCGCTGCCGGGCTCGGAGACCGAGTGAGCGGCTGAGCCTCTGGGCGGCGGCCCACCGGGAGATCGTCCCGGTGGGCCGTCGTCGTACGCTCGTCGCGATGAAGATCGTGGTCCTGACCGGCGCCGGCATCTCGGCCGAGAGCGGGGTGCCGACCTTCCGCGATGCCGACGGGCTCTGGGAGGGCCACCGGGTCGAGGAGGTGGCGACCCCGGAGGCGTACGCCACCCAGCCGGCCGTCGTGCACCGCTTCTACGACGCCCGCCGGGCCGCGCTCGCCGGCGTCGAGCCGAACCCCGCCCACCGGGCGCTGGCGCGCCTCGAGGAGCACCTCGGCGACGACCTGCTCGTCGTCACCCAGAACATCGACGACCTGCACGAGCGGGCCGGCTCGACCCGGGTGCTGCACATGCACGGGGAACTGCTCTCCGCCCTGTGCCGCGCGTGCGAGGGCCGGTCGCGGTGGGCCGAGGACCTCGGCGAGTTCCCCGCCTGCCCGTCCTGCGGGGTGAGCGCGCTGCGCCCCGACGTCGTCTGGTTCGGTGAGATCCCCTACCAGATGGACCGGATCCAGCAGGCGCTCGAGCGGGCCGACCTGTTCGTCTCGATCGGCACCTCCGGCGCGGTCTACCCCGCGGCCGGGTTCGTGCAGTACGCGATCGGCCACGGCGCCAGCACCCTGGAGCTGAACCTCCAGCCCAGCGAGGTCAGCCTGCTCTTCCACGAGGCCCGCCAGGGCCTGGCCGGCGAGCTGGTGCCGGTGTGGGTGGAGGAGATGCTGGCGGCGGGCGGTCGGTGAGGTAGTCCGTGACGTTCCGGCCCCTCCCGCGGAGGGGCCCGAACGTCACGGACTACAGGGGCAGGCCGGGCGGACGGCGCTGGGCGCCGGCGTGCCCGAGGGCGCGGGAGATGCTCCGGCTCGCGGCCCGTACGGCGGGGGTGGCGGCCCGGGCCGAGGTGCCGTCGGCGTGCATCACCACCGAGAGCGCGGCGACCACCGCGTCGCTGCGGTCGCGGACGGGGCAGGCGACCGAGACCGCGTCGTCGGTGACCTGCCGGTCGCTGACCGCGATGCCGGTCTGGCGGATCTCGGCGAGCGTGGAGCGCAGGCGGGCCGGGTCGGTGATCGTCCGGTCGGTCCACCGGCGCAGCGGCCCGGCCAGCACCTCCTCCTGCACCCCGTCCGGGGCGTGCGCGAGCAGCACCAGGCCGACCCCGGTGGAGTGCAGCGCGAACCGGCCGCCGACCCGGGTGAGCACCCTGACCGCGCCGCGGCCGGTCAGCCGTTCGACGTAGACGACCTCGAGGCCCTCGCGCACCGCGAGCTGGACGTTCTCGTGGGTCGCTTCGTAGAGGTCCTCCATCGCCGGTAGCGCCAGCTCGCGCAGCGGCAGGCCGCGCGGGGCGAGCGAGGCGATCTCCCACAGCCGCAGACCGACCTGGTAGCCGCCGCGCCCGCTGCGCTCCAGCGCGCCCCAGCCGACCAGGTCGCTGACGATCCGGTGGGTGGTGGTCAGCGAGAGCCCGCTGGCCCGGCTCAGCTCGGAGAGCGTGAGCCTGGTGCGGGTGGTCGAGAACGCCGCGAGCACCTCGAGCGTCTTCAGGCTCAGGGAGCGCGGGTCACCGGCCGGCATCGGGTCTCCGTCCTCCGGCTGCCCGGGGGCCAGCCGCTGGTCGAGGTGCGAGCGCAGCGGGCCTCGAGACCGGGGCTCGTCGCCGGCGCTCCTCGCACCTCGACCGCCGACCCGGCGTCCGCGAATTCCTTCCGTTCATCGGAAACAACAGTGCCACGACCGGGGTGGCGTCCGTCACGGTTCGAGGAGTCCTGACCCCGACCCTCCAGGAGCAGCCATGCCGAGCTGGCCCCTCAACCAGTGGTACGTCGCGGCGTACTCGCGCGAGATCTCCGACGACGGACTCCTCGGGCGGACGATCTGCGGCGAGCCGATGGCCTTCTACCGGACCTCCGACGGCGAGGCCGTCGCGCTGGCCGACCGCTGCGTGCACCGCCGCTACCCGCTGTCGCTGAGCCACCTCAAGGACGACCAGGTCATCTGCGGCTACCACGGGTTCACCTACGACCGCACCGGCGGCTGCGTGGCCGCGCCCGGCCAGAAGCGGATCCCGCGCACCGCGCGGGTGCCCGCATTCGAGGTGCGCGAGGTCGACAGCCTGGTGTGGGTGTGGATCGGCGACAAGGACCGGGCCGACGACGCGCTGCTCCCGCGCGCCCCCTGGCTGGACTCGCCGGACTACACGACGGTCCGCGGGATGGAGCCGCTGCAGGCGCGCTACGGCCTGCTCGTGGACAACCTGATGGACCTCTCCCACGAGACCTACCTGCACGGCGGCTACATCGGCACCCCCGAGGTGGCCGAGACCCCGATCACCACCGAGGTCGACGAGGATGCCCGGGTCGTCTACGTCAGCCGGCACATGGCCGACGCCGCGTGCCCGCCGTTCTATGCGAGGTCGACCGGCATCGAGGGCCGGATCACCCGCTGGCAGGACATCGAGTACCACCCGCCGTGCCTCTACCTGCTGCACAGCCGGATCGCGCCGGTCGGCGTGGAGCCGCCCGAGGACGGGCCGGACGACCAGGCCTTCCACGTCGAGGTCGTCTACGCGATCACCCCGGAGACCGAGCACTCGACGCACGACTTCTGGATGGTCGCGCGCGACTTCGCCCTCGACGACCAGGAGGTGACGGACTTCCTGGCCGAGAACAACCGGACCGTCGTGCTGCAGGACGTCGTGGCGCTCGACGTGCTCGAGCAGGTGGTCGAGGGGGAGAAGGAGAACTACCAGGAGCTGAGCATCAACATCGACACCGGCGGGCTGGCCGCGCGTCGCCTGCTGGCGGCGATGGTGAAGGACGGTGAGGGGCAGCAGGCTCCCGTGACTGCCCGGTGACCGGCGGGGGGACCGGCGGCCAGGCACCGGTGCGCGCCGACCTGCCCGGTCCGGAGCGGATGCTCACCGGGCGCACCGTCTACCGGGTGGTGTGGAAGCTCAACACCGACGTGCTGGTCGGCTACTGCTGGTGTGGTGCGCCGCACGAGAGCGAGGACCCGATCGAGCTGTGGGAGTGGCTGCTCGCGCACCCCGACCGGCACGACGACGCCGCCGACGGTGACCGGTCCGGCGACCCCGCCCCGGCGGGCGAGGAGAGGGAGCTGGTGTCGCGATGAGCCGCAGCACCGACCAGGAGCAAGAGCTGACCCTGCGGGTCGAGGCGCTCGACGAACCCGTCGACGGCGTGCGCGTGCTCGAGCTGCGTCGCCCGGACGGCGGCGAGCTGCCGCCCTGGACGCCCGGCGCGCACGTGGACCTCGAGCTCGACGAGGGCCTGGTGCGGCAGTACTCGCTGTGCGGCTCGCCGTCGGACCGGGACCGCTGGCGGGTCGCGGTGCTCCGCGAGCCCCAGGGCCGGGGCGGGTCCAGCTGGGTCCACGACAAGCTCGCCGTCGGCGACCTGGTGGCGGTCCGTGGCCCCCGCAACCACTTCCCGCTCGTCCCCGCGCCGCGCTACGTCTTCGTCGCCGGCGGCATCGGGATCACGCCGCTGCTGCCGATGCTCGCCGCCGCCGACGCGGCGGGGGCCGACTGGCGGCTGGAGTACGGCGGCCGCAGCCGGCGCTCGATGTGCTTCGCCGACGAGCTGTCCGCGGCGTACGGCGACCGCGTCGGGCTGCACCCGCAGGACGAGGTCGGCCCCCTGCCGCTCGGCGAGGTCCTGGCGGCACCGGCCGACGACGAGCTCGTCTACTGCTGCGGCCCGGAGCCGTTGCTGCGCGCGGTCGAGGAGCGGTGCGCCGACCGGGGGCCAGGGACGCTGCACCTGGAGCGGTTCAGCCCGCGCGAGCAGGCCGACTCCTCCGGCGACAAGCCGTTCGAGGTCGAGCTGGCCGACTCCGGTCGGGTGCTCACGGTGCCGGCCGACACCTCGGTGCTGCGGACGCTCGAGGACGCCGGGGTCGAGATCCTGTCCTCGTGCACCGAGGGCACCTGCGGCACGTGTGAGACCGGCGTGCTGGGCGGCGAGGTGGACCACCGCGACTCGCTGCTCACGCCCGAGGAGCGGGCGGCCAACGACGTCATGTTCGTCTGCGTCTCGCGGGCGCGGGCGGGCTGCCCGCGGCTGGTGCTCGAGCTCTGACCGGCCCGGCCGCGCCGCTCACTGGGTGCTGCCCTCGGACGGAAGCGCACTCATCTGCTGATGTGCATGCCGGTGAACTCTCAGGACTTTCGACCGCCCGTTGTGGCTGCCTGTCGACGGAGCTGGAGGCCTCGAGATGTCCCCGTCCGATCCATCTCTGATCCGCTCTCGAGGGCCGTCTGGGAAATGCGTGCGCCGGCCCGTCCCAGCTCGCGGACGGCGCCTAGGTCACAAACCCGAGGAGTGAACCAATCACGACGGCGGCGCCAACGCCCACCACGACCCAATGGACGTATCCGTCTACACCGTCGCATCTTGCGTGCGGTCGCCTGCGGATCCGACGACAGGTATGCAACCTCGAACCTGGCTGCCTTTGACGCGTCGGCGACGGTCAACCGTATTCGGCTGAAATCGGCCAGGGGTTGCCGGCCGCGTCGTGGAACTCCACGGTGTACAGCCATGCCGGCTTGCCGTAGGCGGAACCATGCCACGACTTCACAACCTCGCCCCGAACGCGCAGGCTCGCCCGACACGGGCGCGCGGGCGCAGCAACAGCCCGCCGATGACGAAGAACACGCCGATAGCGAGCAACGACAACATGTGGTCCCCCCTGCAATCTCGGCGCCCGCAGCCCCCTGCCGGGCGGCGCCTGCCACCGCGGGAGCGCGCAAGATCAAATAATGCCCTCCCAGGGCGTCACCGGAGCGGATTGAAAGCGCTGAAGGTCAACGACCGTATCCGCCGCTGATGGCGCGGTTCCCGCGGATGCGCGTGGGGGAGGTCGGAGGTTCCGGGGCGCGGTCGGCTCGTCGCCGACACGAGGGTGTTCCGCATCCCGTGACCACGAGGACCCTCGTCGTGGCACGCCGTGTCGCACAACGCCGCTCCGGGGACGCCGGGATGCGGACCACCCCGTCCCACATCAACCGGGACCCTCATCCGTACCCACCCGCCGACAGGTCCCGAGGTGCGGCCGCCAGCGTTCCAGCCCGCGAGCCCCTCAGTGGCGACGAGCGCTCATCCGGCACGGGTGATGCCACGGAGGTGGATGAGCCGCGACCCTGTCGTCGTGAGCGCAACGCCGTCGTCGCTCTGCCTGGCCCCGCCCCCGCACTCCGGACTGCGGCAGCCGCACCGTGCGCACCAACTCGGCGCCCCGCCACCCCAGGTGGCTCGCCGACCTCAGAAGCATCAGAAGGGCCAGGCCGATGAAACGATGGTGGCCGCTGGTGGCGTTGGCGACCGCGCAGTTCGTGATGGTTCTCGACCAGTCGGTCATGAACGTCTCGATCGGCACGCTGGTCAAGGACTTCGACACCACGGTCACCACGATCCAGGCGGTCATCACGCTCTACTGCCTGGTGATGGCGATGTTCATGCTCACCGGGGCCAAGATCGGCGACATCATCGGCCGACGCCGGGCCTTCATCATCGGGCTGGTCATCTACGCCTGCGGCTCGGCCATGACCGCCGCGTCCCAGACGGTCATCGTGCTGGCCCTGGGCTGGTCGATCCTCGAGGGGCTGGGGGCGGCGATGGTCCTACCCGCGATGGCGGCCCTGATCGCGGGCAACTACCGGGGAGGTGAGCGCAAGGTCGCCTACGCCGTTCTCGGGGGTGTTGCCGGTGCTGGTATCGCGATCGGCCCGATCCTGGGCGGCTGGGCCACCACCGAGCTCAGCTGGCGCATCGTGTTCGTGGGCGAGGTCGTCCTCGTCCTGGCGATCCTCGCGATGAGCCGGCTGGTCGCCGATGCCCCGAACACCGGCACCATGCCCCGACTGGACTACGTGGGCAGCGTGCTGTCCGCCACGGGACTGGGTGCGATCGTGCTGGGGGTGCTGCAGTCCACCACCTGGGGGTGGGTCCAGCCCAAGGACTCACCCGTCGAGCCCTTCGGCTTCTCGGCGACGATGTTCGTGATAGCGGCGGGTGCCGGGCTGATCTGGGGCTTCGTCGCCTGGAGCCGTCACCGCGAGGCAACAGCGCTCGACCCGCTCGTCCACCTCGACCTCGTCAAGGTGCCACCGCTTCGCTCGGGACTCGTGGGCCTGTTCAGCCAGAACCTGATCATGATGGGCGTCTTCTTCGTCGTCCCGCTGTACCTGCAGCTGGTGCTCGGCCTCGACGCTCTCGACACCGGCATCAAGATGTTGCCGGTGTCGATCCTGATGTTCCTCGCCTCCGCCGCGGGCGCCCGGCTGTCGGCCAGGTACCCGGTGCGTGCGATCGTCCGGTTCGGGGTCACGACCACTGCGCTCGCCGTGCTCATACTCATGGCGACCGTGCAGCCCACGATGACCGATGCCCGGTTCGCCACGTCGATGGCCCTGCTCGGCGTCGGGATGGGACTCATGGTCTCCCAGCTGGGCAACGTGGTGCAGTCGTCGGTCGACGCGTCAGGTCGTGGTGAAGCCGGCGGCCTGCAGTACACCGGACAACAGCTGGGCTCCTCGCTCGGGGTCGCGCTGATCGGGGCGATCGTCCTGACGGGCCTCACCAGCGTCTTCGTGTCGCAGATCGAGGGCGACGCGCGGATCAGCTCCGAGGTCGCCTCCCAGGTCACCGTCGCGGTCGAGCCCGGGGTCGACTTCGTCTCGAGCGCGGAGGTCACCGCAGCTGCCCGGAAGGCGGGGCTGGACCAGGCGAGCACGCACGGCCCTGGTCGACGACTACGAGGCTGCCCAGATCAAGTCGCTCAAGGCCGGCTTGCTGGCCACCGCACTGCTGGCCCTGGCGTCCCTCGCCTTCACCAAGGACCTCCCTCACGAATCGCCCCGGACCAGGAAGGGATCCCCGGGCCGCACTCGAGGAAGGTGACCCTGCGGCTCCCGAGTCCCCGGGGCCGTCCACCCGGACAGCCGCGATCCGGGCGAACAGGCAACCCCGGTCAGAGCGGCGCGGCCAGCGCACCACCGTGCGCGCGGCAGCGAGAGCAGGCCGTCCTCGAGGTCGACGCCCTCGCCGGTGGTGAACAGCAGCCCCGAGCCGGTGTCGACGGGGAGCGTCGCGGGGGCGTCGCCGAAGTTGACCGCCATGGTCAGCCCGCCGCGCCGCATCACGAAGAGGCGCGCGGCCTCGTCGACCTCGCACGAGACCGCGCCGAAGGCGGGGTCGGTGAGCTCGGGGCGGGTGCGCCGCAGGTGGGCGAGGCGGCGGTAGGCCTCGAGCAGCCGCGCGTGCCGGCCCTGCCCGACCTCGTCCCAGTCCAGCTTCGAGCGCAGATAAGTCGCGGGGTCCTGCGGGTCGGGCACCACCGCGGGGTCCCAGCCCATCCGCTCGAACTCCTTGATCCGCCCCTCCGCGGTCGCCCGGCCCAGCTCGGGCTCGGGGTGGGAGGTGAAGAACTGGAACGGCGTCGACGCCGCCCACTCCTCGCCCATGAACAGCATCGGCGTGAACGGCCCGGCCAGCGTCAGCATCGCCGCGCAGCCGAGCTGGTGGTCGTCGAGCACCTCGGTGAGCCGGTCGCCGCGCGCCCGGTTGCCGACCTGGTCGTGGTTCTGGCTGCACACCACCAGCCGCCAGGTGGGCATCACCTCGGTGGCGATCGGGACGCCGTGGTCGCGGCCGCGGAAGGAGGAGTACGTCCCGTCGTGGAAGAACCCCCGCTCGCACACCTTGGCCAGCGCCGACAGCGGCTCGAAGTCCGCGTAGTAGCCGGACGTCTCGCCGGTCAGCGCCACGTGCACCGCGTGGTGGAAGTCGTCGCTCCACTGCGCGTCGAGCCCGTAGCCGCCGGCCTCCCGCGGGGTGACCAGCCGCGGGTCGTTGAGGTCGGACTCGGCGATCAGCGTCAGCGGCCGCCGCTGGTGGGCCGAGAGCGCGGCCACCTCGACCGCCATCTCCTCCAGCAGGTGGGTCGGCGAGGAGTCCGACAGCGCGTGCACGGCGTCGAGCCGCAGCGCGTCGACGTGGTAGTCGCGCCAGCCACATCCGCACGTTGTCGAGGATGTAGCGCCGCACCTCCGCCGAGCCCGGGCCGTCGAGGTTGAGGTGGTCGCCCCAGGTGTTGGCGCCCTCGGTGGACAGGTACGGCCCGAAGCGGGGCAGGTAGTTGCCCGACGGTCCGAGGTGGTTGTAGACGACGTCCTGGATGACGCCGAGCCCGGCGGCGTGGCAGCCGTCGACGAACCGCTGGTAGGCCTCGGGGCCGCCGTACGGCTCGTGCACGGCGCACCACAGGACCCCGTCGTAGCCCCAGTTGTGGGTGCCGTTGAAGGCGTTGACCGGCATCAGCTCGACGAAGTCGACGCCGATCGAGACCAGGTGGTCGAGCCGCCCGAGCGCGGCGTCGAGGGTGCCCTCGGGGGTGAAGGTGCCGAGGTGCAGCTCGTAGATCACCGAGCCGGGCAGCTGCCGGCCGGTCCAGTCGCGGTCGGTCCACGAGAACGCGTCGGGCCGGAACGTCCGCGACCGGCCGTGCACGCCGTCGGGCTGGCGTCGCGAGCGCGGGTCGGGCAGCGGCGTGGTGTCGTCGTCGAGCAGGTAGCCGTAGTCGATGTCCTGGTCCCACACGTCCGGCACCGGCTCGGAGGGCGTCCACCACCCGTCCGCGCCGCGGACCATCTCGACGACCTCGGCCGGGTCGCCGAGCGCCAGCCGGACCCGCTGCGGCAGCGGCGCCCAGACGTCGAAGCGGCCGCGGCAGGTCGCACGGGTGGTCATCGGTCCTCCTTGGTCAGCAGCGCCACGGGCAGGTCGGCCAGCAGCTCGGCGAGGCGCACCTCGCCCTCGAGCCCACGGACCTCCCCGAGGGTGGACGTCCAGCGGCCGGGCGGCAGCGGCAGCACCGTGTCGGCCCACCCGCCCCGCGCGGCCAGGCCCCGGGGCAGCCGGGTCACCACGGTGACGGCGCCGCCACGGTCGAAGGCGAGGGCGTGGTCGGCGGCCGGGCCGACGGCGGCCAGGCCGGCGTACGTCGTGAACAGGTCGGGCCGGTCGCGCCGGAGCGTGAGCGCGGTGTGCACGACCCGCAGCTTGGCGGTGCCCGGGTCGTCGACCGCGGCGGTCAGCCGCGGCCGGGCGCCGGCGCGGACCTCGTCGAGCAGGCGGGCGCGCTGCTCGAAGTCGACCGGGCGACGGTTGTCGGGGTCGACCAGGCTCTGCTCCCACAGCTCGCTGCCCTGGTAGACGTCCGGCACGCCGGGCACCGTGATCGACAGCAGCTTGGCGGCCAGCGCGTTGCTCCACCCGGCGCCGGCCAGGTCGGCCACCAGCGCGTCGAGCACCCCGGTGACCTCCGGGTCGTCGTAGGCCGCGTCGACGGCGGCGTGCACCGCCTTCTCGTAGGCCTCGTCCGGCGCGGTCCAGGTGGTGCGGTCGCCGGCCTCGCGCATCGCCTTCTCGGCGTAGCCGTGCAGCCGCTCCCGCGACAGCGGCCAGGCGCCGAGCGCGGCCTGCCACAGCAGGCTGGCGAAGCCCGGGTCGGGAACGGGAGCCAGGTCGAGCAGCCGGTCGAGGGCGGTCTCCCACTCCCCGGGCGCCTCGGCCAGCGCGGTGAGACGGGCCCGCACGTCCTCGCCGCGCTTGGTGTCGTGGGTCGAGAGCGTGGTCATCGCGTGCGGCCAGTCCCGCTGCCGCTCGGCCATCAGCTCGTGGAAGCCGGCCGGCGCCAGCGCGAAGACGTCCGGGTCGCCGCCGACCTCGTTGAGCGAGGTCAGCCGTGACCACCGGTAGAAGGCGCAGTCCTCCACGCCCTTGGCCATCACCATCCCGCTGGTCTGCTGGAACCGCTTCGCGGGGTCCGCGGCGGCGTCGTCGGGGTCGTCGAGCACCGTGCCGAGCACGGGCTCGAGGAGGTCGTACGCCGCGGCCAGGTCCGGACGCCGCTCCCGCGCGCCGGCGAAGGCCTGCTCGAGGTGCTCGCGCCCCTCCGGCAGGTAGGAGCGGTAGACCGGGAAGCAGGCCAGCAGCTCGGCGACCGCGTCGCGGAGATCGGCCTCGGGTCTCGACCCGGAGGCGAGCAGCGGCAGGACCTCGCGCACGATCCGCCGCACCTCGGACTGGAGGATCCCGTCGGCGACCTCGCGCTTGCGGTCGTGGACCATCGCGGCCCAGTCGACCGGCGCGCCGCGCAGCCGGGCCTCGAGCACGTCGAGCGCCGGCTGCGCCGCGGGGTCGGTGAGGACCCGGTCCACGTGGGCCAGCGCGTCGTAGCCGGTGGTGCCGGCCGTCGCCCAGGACCGGGGGAGCCGCTCGCCGGGCTCGAGGATCTTCTCCACCAGCACGTAGGCGCCGCCGGTGAGCGCGGCGAGGTCGTCGAGGTAGCCCTTCGGGTCGCGCAGCCCGTCGGGGTGGTCGACCCGCAGCCCGTCGACCAGGCCCTCGTCGAACCAGCGCCGGATCTCGACGTGCGAGGCGTCGAAGACCTCCGGGTCCTCCACGCGCACGCCGGCGAGGGTGTTGACCGCGAAGAAGCGCCGGTAGTTCAGCTCGGCGTCGGCGCGCCGCCAGGACACCAGCTCGTAGTGCTGGCGGGCGTGCACCTCGTCGGGGTCGGGTGCGGTGGTCGAGCCCGTCGGGACCGTCCCGTCCGCGAGCGGGTAGCGGTTGTCGTGGTAGCGCAGCTCGTCGTCCTCCACCGTCAGGTGGGCGATCCCGCCGTCGGGCAGCAGGTCGTCGTCGCCCACGACCGGGATCCGGATCCGGCCGCCGCCGGCCTCCCAGTCGACGTCGAAGGCGGGGGCGTACGCCGAGCCGCGGCCGTGCCGCAGCAGGTCCCACCACCAGCCGCACTCGACCGGCGTCGCGACCCCGACGTGGTTGGGGACGATGTCGACGAGCACCCCCATGCCGAGCCGCCGCGCCTCGGCCGAGACCGCGGCGAGCCCCTCGGCGCCACCCCGGGAGGCGTCGAGCCGGTCGTGCGCGACCACGTCGTAGCCGTGGTCGCTGCCGGGCTCGGCGGCCAGGATCGGCGACAGGTAGACCCAGTCGACGCCCAGCGCGTGCAGGTACGGCAGCCGCCGGGCCGCCTCGTGCAGGTCGTCGTCGGCGGTGACCTGGAGCCGGTAGGTGCTGGTCGGAGCGCGCATGGAGCCGATCAGTCCTGACCCGCCTGGGCGGCCACGGAGGCGGCCACGGAGTGGTCCGGCTCGGCCTCGGGCTGGGTGTGCTGCTGGAGCACCACGAGGCTGTGGGTCTCCAGGGGCATCGTCCCGCCGGCCTTGAGCGGGCCGGAGTCGTCGACGGAGCCGCCGGTGTCGATGACGACGTCCCACGCCGCGGCGTACTCGTCCGACGGCAGGGTCACCTCGGCCGGGCCGTCGGCGTTGAAGTAGAGCAGGAAGTGGTCGTCGGTGATGGGCTGCCCGCGCTCGTCGCGGCCGGCGATGCCGTCGCCGTTGAGGTACATGCCGATCGCCTGCTCCTCGCCGTGCCAGTCGCCGTCCTCCATCGGCCGGCCGTCGAGGTGCAGCCAGACGATGTCGTTGAGCCGCTCCTGGCCGGGCTCGCCGGTGCGCACCGTGGTCCCGGTGAAGAACCGCTTGCGGCGGAAGGTCGGGTGCTCCTTGCGCAGCCGGGAGACCGCCGCGGTGAACTCGACCAGCGGGGTGTCCGCGCGGTCCCAGTGCACCCAGCTGATCTCGGAGTCCTGCGCGTAGGTGTTGTTGTTGCCGTCCTGGGTGCGGCCGAGCTCGTCGCCGTGCAGGATCATCGGCACGCCCTGGCTCAGCAGCAGCGTGGCGAGGAAGTTGCGCTGCTCACGGGCGCGCGCGGCGCGGATCTCCGGGTCGTCGGTGGGGCCCTCGGCGCCGTGGTTCCACGACCGGTTGTGGCTCTCGCCGTCGTTGTTGTCCTCGCCGTTGGCGTCGTTGTGCTTCTCGTTGTAGGAGACCAGGTCGCGCAGCGTGAACCCGTCGTGGGCGGTGACGAAGTTGATGCTCGCCACCGGGCGGCGGCCGGAGTGCTCGTAGAGGTCCGAGGAGCCCGCGATCCGGGAGGCGAACTCGCCCAGCGCCGGCTCGCCGCGCCAGAAGTCGCGGACCGTGTCGCGGTAGGCGCCGTTCCACTCGGTCCACTGCGGCGGGAAGTTGCCGACCTGGTAGCCGCCGGGGCCGATGTCCCACGGCTCGGCGATCAGCTTCACCTGGCTGACCACCGGGTCCTGCTGCACGAGCTCGAAGAACGTCGCCAGCCGGTCGACGTCGTAGAACTCGCGGGCCAGCGTCGCGGCCAGGTCGAAGCGGAAGCCGTCGACGTGCATCTCGGTCACCCAGTAGCGCAGCGAGTCCATGATCAGCTGCAGCGAGTGCGGGTGCCGCACGTTGAGGCTGTTGCCGGTGCCGGTGTAGTCCATGTAGTAGCGCTTGTCGTCCTCGACGAGGCGGTAGTACGCCGGGTTGTCGAGGCCCTTGAAGCTCAGGGTGGGGCCGAGGTGGTTGCCCTCCGCGGTGTGGTTGTAGACCACGTCGAGGATCACCTCGATGCCGGCGGCGTGCATCGACTTCACCATCGACTTGAACTCCTGCACCTGCTGGCCGTCACGGCCGGCCTCGCGGGAGGCCGCGGCGTACTCCGCGTGCGGGGCGAAGAAGCCGATGGTGTTGTAGCCCCAGTAGTTGCGCAGCCCCTTGTCCAGCAGGGTGCTGTCCTGGACGAACTGGTGGACCGGCATCAGCTCGATCGCGGTCACGCCGAGCTTGGTCAGGTGGTCGATGACCGCCGGGTGGGCCAGCGCCGCGTAGGTGCCGCGCTGCTCCTCGGGGATCTCGGGGTGCAGCTGGGTCAGGCCCTTGACGTGCGCCTCGTAGATGACCGTCTCGTTGTAGGGGACGTGAGGTCGGCGGTCGCCCTCCCAGTCGAAGAACGGGTTGATCACCACGCCGTGGGTCATGTGGCCCGCGGAGTCGTCGTCGTTGCGCGAGTCCTCGTCGCCGAAGTCGTAGCCGAACAGCGACTGGTCCCAGTCGATCTCACCGGCGGTCGCCTTGGCGTAGGGGTCGAGCAGCAGCTTGTTGGGGTTGCAGCGCAGCCCCTGGGCCGGGTCCCACGCGCCGTGCACGCGGTAGCCGTAGCGCTGGCCGGGCTGGACGCTGGGCAGGTAGCAGTGCCAGACGAAGGCGTCGACCTCGGTGAGCTCGAGCCGGGTCTCCTCCCAGCCGCCGGCGCCGTCGTCGTCGAACAGGCAGAGCTCGACGCGGTCGGCGACCTCGCTGAAGACCGCGAAGTTGGTGCCGCTGCCGTCGAAGGTCGCGCCGAGCGGGTAGGCGGCGCCGGGCCAGATCTCCATCGGAGTCACTTTCACAGAGGGGGTGGGGCCCTGCTGGGTCCCACTTGGAACGATCAAAGCACACGACCGCGCGGGTCCGACCCACGCGATCCGTCTCCTTGTACCCGCCCCGGGCCGCCTCTGAACCAGTCCGGCGGGAATGAATCGCCCGCGCCTCGCGGTTCGTTCCTCGTGACCGTCTCCCCACCCGCCCCCGGCGTCTCCCGCGCCTCGGTCGGCCTGCGCAGCGAGCGCGGCCCCGTCCTGCTGGCGGTCATGCTCAGCACCGGGCTGGTCGCGATCGACGCCACGATCCTGGCCACCGCGGTGCCGGCGGTCGTCTCCGACCTCGGCGGCTTCACCCAGTTCCCGTGGCTGTTCTCGGTCTACCTGCTTGCCCAGGCGGTCTCCGTGCCGCTCTACGGCAAGCTCTCGGACCTGGTGGGCCGCAAGCCGATCATGCTCGTCGGGATCGGGCTCTTCGTCGTGGGCTCGCTGCTGTGTGGGGCGGCCTGGAGCATGGCCTCGCTGATCCTCTTCCGGGTGCTCCAGGGCCTCGGGGCCGGCGCGGTGCAGCCGGTCGGGATGACGATCATCGGCGACATCTACTCCACCGCCGAGCGCGCGAAGGTGCAGGGCTACATCGCCAGCGTCTGGGCGGCCGCGTCCCTGATCGGGCCGACGCTGGGCGGCTTCTTCGCCGACTACCTGTCGTGGCGGTGGATCTTCTTCGTGAACCTGCCGGTCGGGGCCGCCGCCGTGTGGATGCTGGGCCGGCACTTCCACGAGCGGCTCGAGCGCAAGCGGCACCGCATCGACTACGCCGGCGCGACGCTGCTCGCGCTGGGCGGGACGCTGCTGCTGCTGGGGCTGCTCGAGGGCGGCGTCCGCTGGGGCTGGGGCTCGGCGACCAGCGTGTCGCTGTTCGTCGCCGCGGCCGCGCTGCTCGCGGCGTTCGTCGCGGTGGAGCTGCGGGCGGCCGAGCCGGTGCTGCCGATGTGGGTGCTGCGGCGGCGGGTCCTCAACGCCACCAACGCCGCGGCGCTGGTCGCCGGCGCGCTGACGCTCGGGCTCTCGTCGTACGTCCCGCTCTTCGCGCAGGGCGTGCTCGGCACCGGTGCGGTGGTGGCCGGGTTCGCGCTCGCGGCGATGACGATCGGCTGGCCGGTCGCGGCGTCGGTGGCCGGCCGTTTCTACCTCAGCGTCGGATTCCGGACCACCATGCTGATGGGCTCGGTGTTCGCGGTCGTCGGCTCGGTGGTGCTGCTCACCGTCGACGGCTCGAGCACCGTGGTGCACCTGGCCCTGGCCTGCTTCCTGATCGGCGTGGGGCTCGGCTTCGTGGTCAGCCCGTCGGTGGTGGCCGCCCAGTCCTCGGTGACCTGGCGCTCGCGCGGCGTGGTCACCGGCACCTCGATGTTCGCCCGCTCGGTGGGCAGTGCGGTCGGGGTCGCGGTGTTCGGGGCGATCGCCAACGGCGTGGTCGCCCGTCGCCTCGACGGCGCCACGCCGGACCTGCAGCACCTGCCGCCGCCGGTGCTGGAGCCGGCCGTGCACACCGTGTTCATCGCCTCGATGGTCGTGGCCGTGGCGATGGTGGCGGCGGCGGCGCTGATGCCGGCGCGCGTCGAGGAGCCCGCCGCCGACTGACCAGCCCCGCCGGGAACGGTCCGCGGCGCGCGACGTCTCATCGGCGTGGACTGACCCGCCGCGACACCCTCCGCCTGGCCGCGCTGCTGGGCGCTCGTCCGCTCGCCGGCTGCGACCACGGCAGCCTCGGTGCCGCCGGTGGCCGGTCCTGCCCACATCGAGCTCGCCGCCGCCGACGTGGGGCGGTCGCGGGTGACCCGCGCGGGCCGCGGCGGCGGCGCGTCGGTCCACGCCGTGGGCGCCGGCCTGTACGACGCCTCGCCGCGGGCCCGCGAACGTCGCGGTCAGCCCTACTCGGTGGCGGTGGCGCTGGCCATGACCGCCACGGTGCCCGTGGCCGGACCGCGCCGAGATGCTCGACGTGCTCGCCGTCGACCACTCGCCGGGCTCGACGAGGGCTGGCTGCGCTCACCCAGCACGTCGAGGGGCTGGCCGGCCCGGTCGACACGGGCGCGGAGCGGCCGGCCGCATCGAGCTGTCGGCGGCGAGCGCGCTCTTCGGCCAGGTCGGCACCGCTGGGAGCCGGACTTCCTCGAGCGCTGGCGCGCTGGTACGGCGCCGGCATGCGCCTGGTCGACTCGAGCACGACGCGCGACGGCCCGGCGCCTGGTCAACCGGTGGACCTCCGAGCAGACCCACGGTCGGGTCCCCGAGATCGTGCCGGTCGGCGGCCTCGACGCGCTCACCCGGCTCGTGCTGGTCGACGCCCTCTACCTCGAGGCGCCCTGGGCCGAGCCGTTCGAGGAGGCACAGACCGGGGACCGGGCCTGGGAGCTCGACGACGGCACGACCGTCGGGGTGCCGATGATGTCGCTGGCTCGTCGGCGACCGCGTGGGGGTCGGGCGATGGCTGGCAGGCGCTGCGCCTGCTCTATGCGGGTGGCGGGCTGGCGATGACCGTCGTGCTGCCCGACCGCGGCCGGATGGAGGACCTCACCGCCCTCGTGCGGGGCGGCGGCCTGCCGCGGGTCCTCGCCCACCCGAGCACCGGCCGGGCAGCTGACCCTGCCGCGCTGGAGGTTCCGCTCGACCACCCGCTGCCGAGGTGCTGGCGGGTCTGGGGATGCCCGGCGCGTTCGACCCGAGGCGGGCGGACTCTCGGGGATGACGCGCGACGAGCGGCTGCACGTGGGCGCGGTCTGGCACCAGACCTACGTCGCCGTGGACGAGCACGGCACGAGGCTGCGGCGCGACGCGGTGGAGCTGCGCGCGACCTCCGCGGTGCTCCCCGACCTGCACGTCGACGTGGACCGGCCCTTCCTGTTCGTGATCCACGACGTCGAGCACGGCACCCCGCTCTTCCTGGCGGGTGACCGACCCCGGGGTGAGGTCGCAAGCGTTCCTACTTTATCAAGTAGGATCCGCGGCATGAAGCGCTCCATCTACGACGAGGACCACGAAGCCTTCCGCGGGTCCGTCCGCGAGTTCCTCGAGCGGTCGGTGATCCCGCACGCCGAGCAGCACGCCCGGGACAAGGCG
Organism: uncultured Actinomycetota bacterium; assembly: GCA_963826155.1. GTDB lineage: Bacteria > Actinomycetota > Actinomycetes > Propionibacteriales > Nocardioidaceae > Nocardioides. Next base: position 4,075,844 of record CAWGVX010000002.1, read on the forward strand.
CTGCCGCGCGAGTTCTGGCTCGAGGCGGGCAAGCAGGGGTTCCTCGGCCTGGAGATCCCCGAGGAGTACGGCGGGGTCGCGGCCGGGGACTACCGCTTCAACGCGGTGCTGCTCGAGGAGCTGAACAAGGTCAACGCCGCCCTCGGCTCGTGCGTGGGCATCCACGCCGACGTCGTGGCGCCGTACCTCGTGGAGCTGACCACGCCGGAGCAGCGCGAGCGCTGGCTGCCCGGCGTCGCGAGCGGGGAGATCCTGGCCGCGATCGGGATGACCGAGCCGTCCGGGGGCTCCGACCTCGCGGCGCTGAGGACCACGGCGGTCCGCGACGGCAACGGCTGGGTGCTCAACGGCTCCAAGACCTTCATCACCAACGGCTACTCCGCCGACCTGGTCGTGGTCGCGGCGCGCACCTCCCCGGAGAAGAAGGCGCGCGGCATCACGCTCTTCGGCGTCCAGACCAGGGCCGAGGGCTTCTCCCGCGGCCGCAAGCTCGACAAGGTCGGCCAGGACGAGTCGGACACTGCCGAGCTCTTCTTCGAGAACCTCCACGTCAGCGACGACGACATCGTCGGCGAGCTCGACAGCGGCTTCATCCACATGATGCAGAACCTCCCGCAGGAGCGTCTGGGCTGCGCGATCTCCAACCTCGCCCACGCGAAGCAGATCCTGCTCGAAACGGTGGAGTACGTGAAGGAGCGCAAGGCGTTCGGCGCTTCCGTCGGCTCGTTCCAGCACAACAAGTTCCTGCTCGCCGAGCTGGTCACGCAGGTCGACGTCACCCAGTCCTACGTCGACGAGTGCGTGGTCGCGCACGCGGCCGGTGGGCTGACCCCGATCGACGCCGCCAAGGCCAAGTGGTGGACCTCGCAGGTGCAGAACGAGGTGCTCGACCACTGCGTGCAGCTGCACGGCGGCTACGGCTTCATGAACGAGTACCGCGTGGCGCGCGCCTGGCGCGACGCGCGGGTCTCGAAGATCTGGGCCGGCTCCAACGAGATCATGAAGGAGCTCATCGGTCGGGACCTCGGTCTGTGATGAGCACAGGCTTGCCTTCCTTGCGAGGGCTTCCTGCGCCGACAAGGATCGCCCCATGAGCTCTGACCCCGGCCCCGTGGACGTGCAGGCCGGCCCCCACGAGGACGAGCCCCACGAGGGTGGCATCGGCAACCGCCTGAACTGGCTGCGGGCCGGCGTCCTGGGCGCCAACGACGGGATCGTGTCGACCGCGGGCATCGTGGTCGGCGTGGCGGGGGCGACCAGCGACCGGACCTCGATCCTCGTCGCCGGTGTCGCGGGGCTCGCCGCGGGCGCGCTGAGCATGGGTGCGGGTGAGTACGTCTCGGTCAGCACCCAGCGCGACTCCGAGCACGCGCTGCTGGAGAAGGAGCGCCGCGAGCTCGAGGAGGAGCCGGAGGAGGAGCTCGCCGAGCTCGCCGGCATCTACGTCGGCAAGGGGCTCAGCGAGGACCTGGCGATGGAGGTCGCCCGCCAGCTCACCGACCACGACGCGCTGGGGGCGCACGCCGAGGCCGAGCTCAACATCGACCCCGACGACCTCACCAACCCCTGGCACGCCGCGTGGGCGTCGATGGTCTCGTTCACGGTCGGCGCGCTGCTGCCGCTGCTCACGATCGTGCTGGTCGCCACCGGTGCGCGGGTCCCGGTCACCGTGGTCGCGGTGGTCGCGGCCCTCGCCCTCACCGGGTGGATGAGCGCGAAGTTCGGCTACGGCTCGGCCCGGGCGGCGGTCCTGCGCAACGTCGGCGGCGGCCTGTTCGCGATGGTGGTCACCTATCTCATCGGCGCGGCCATCGGCACCCAGATCGGTTGAGTTGGGCCTGGCCGTGCGGTGAGTTGGGCCAGACAGTGCGTAGAGTTGGGGGTGGTTGAGGGGGAGGGGTGAGGAGTGGGAAAGGGTGAGGGGAGGAAAAGTAAGCGGGGAGGAAGAACTGAACAAAAGGGGAGGGAGAACGAAAAGGGTGGGGGAGAGGAAGGTGGTGGAGAGGAAGAAGAGATAGGGAAGGAAGAGGAAAGAGAGGGAGGGGAAGGGATGGAAATAGATAGAGTAGGAGAGAGAGGAGAGAGAAGAATGGAAGAGATAGAGGACCGGCTGGCGCACGGTGGTCAGAGGCGGGTCGAAGAACGGAGATGAGCGGGGAGTCGTCGAAGCCGACGACGGAGACGTCCGGGGCCTTGCCTGGCAGGTCTCGCGCACGGCGCGTATGGCGCCGAGCGCCATCGGGTCGGAACCGCAGATGACGGCGGTGGCGACCGCGCTCGAGCAGCTTGCGGGTGGCGGCGGCCGACCGCCCTCGAGGGTGTAGAGCGCCTCCTCGATCCAGCGCTCGGCGTCCTCGGCGTGAGGCACAGAGCTGCGCACCAGCGCGGCCGACGAAGCCCTCCCGCTTGCGCAGCGCCGGGACGTAGCGGCGAGGTCCGATGGCCAGCCCGATCCGGGTGTGCCCGAGCCGACGAGGTGCGAGACCGCGAGCGTCATCGCCTCGTGCTCGTCGGTGGAGAGGAACGGTGCGTCGAGCTCCTCGGCGTGGCCGTTGACGAACACCACCGGCAGCCCACGGGCGATCAGTGCGCGGTAGCGCTCGTGGTCGGCGTCGCCCGGTCCGCGTGACAGACCGGAGACGAAGATGATGCCGGCGACGCCGTGGTCGAGCAGCGACTCGACGTACTCGTCCTCGGAGATGCCGCCGGGCGACTGGGTGCACAGCACCGGCGTGTAGCGGCGCTGAGGAGAGGGCGTCGTCGATGACCTGCGGCGAACGCCGGGAAGATCGGGTTCTCCAGCTACGGGCACCACCAGCCCGACCAGGCCCGGAGCTGCGACGGCGCAGACGGGTCGGGCGCTCGTAGCCGAGCAGGTCGAGGGCCACCAGCACCGACTGCCGGGCCGCCTCGCTGAGACGCCGGGCTTGCCGTTGAGGACGCGACTGACGGTCGCTTCGCTCACACCGGCCTCGACGGCGATCTCGGCCAGGGTTGCCACCTGCCCTGAAACGCGATCGACACGGATTCTGCAAGGACTTCCATTCTTGCAGATTCTTGCTAGCGTCGGCGACCTTCATCACAACCCAAGGGAGCACCTTCATGCGCCGCACCTTGCCTGCGCTGGCCGGAACCGCCGCGCTCGCCCTCGTTCTCACCGCCTGCGGCGGGAACGGCTCGGACCAGAAGTCGTCGGCGGGCACGCCCTCGGACGCGAGCAGCAGCGTCGACCCCGCCAGCCTGAAGGCCGACCTGCCTGGTGGGACACCTCGGACCCGAGCACCGAGGGCCCGGTTACGACGAGCTGATCAAGAAGTTCAACGAGCAGTACCCGAACGTGAAGATAGACTACCAGATGGTCCCGTTCGGCGAGGCGCAGAACAAGTTCAAGACCGCCGCCGAGTCCGGCTCCGGTGCTCCTGACATCCTGCGCTCGGAGGTCGCTGGACCTCGGAGTTCGCCTCGCTCGGCTACCTCTACGCGCTCGACGGCACCCGCTGCTGGAGGGCAACGACTACCTCTCGACGCGCTGTCCAGCAACGTCTACGACGGCAAGACGTACGGCGTCCCGCAGGTCACCGACACCCTGGGCCTGATGTACAACAAGAAGCTGCTCGACGAGGCCGGCGTCGACGTCGCCCACCACCTGGGACGAGCTGAAGCAGGAGGCGCCGATCATCAAGAAGAAGACCGGCGCGACGCGATCGCGCTCGACAGCGGCGGCTACTACCTGCTGCCGTTCATCTACGGCGAGGACGGCGATGGTCGACACCGACGCCAAGAAGATCGTCGTGAACAGCGACGCGAACATCAAGGGCATGCAGACCGCCCAGGACCTGGTGAAGAGCGGGGCGTCGGTCAAGCCGGTCGCCAACGACGCGGACGCGACGCTGCAAGACCCTCTTCCAGGACGGCAAGGTCGCGATGATGATCAACGGTCCGTGGGACGGTCTCCGCGGTCGAGGACGCCAAGGGCTTCGGCGTCTGGACAACCTCGGCGTCGCCCCGGTGCCGGCCGGCTCCGCGGGCCAGGGTGCCCCGGTGGGTGGCCACAACTACGTCATCTACTCCGGCATGGACGAGAGAAGGCACAGGCCGCGATCGCGTGCGTGAAGTTCATGAGCTCGGCTGACTCCGAGGCGTTCACCGCGGACAAGCTCGGCACCCTGCCGACGGTCCAGTCGGCCTACGCCAAGGTGACCAACGAGAAGGTCTACGATGTGGCAGGACGCGATGAAGGTCGCGCACCCGCGCCCGTGGATCCCCGAGGGTGGCCTGTTCTTCGCGCCGCTCGACGTGATGGGCACCAAGGTCATGGTGCAGGGCGAGGACCCGAAGAAGGCCCTCGACGAGGCCGCCGCCTCGTTCAAGTCCGACGTGGTCACCGACTACTCGATGCAGTGACCCCCTGGTCGTCCGCGGGGCCCGGTGTGCCGGGCCCCGCGGACGACGCCCCTTGTCTGACCCGGCAGTTCCCTGGAGGCCCGATGTCCGCCACCGACGTCACGCCCGAACCCACCGCGCCCCCCGAGCCCGAGACTCGTCGTACGCGACGTGAGCGGGGCCGCCTGCGCGCAGCTTCGACCGGCACTGGTACGCGTGGGCGATGGTGCTGCCGACCGTCGCCGTCCTCGGGCTGCTCGTGCTCTTCCCGCTGGTGCAGGGCGTCTACCAGTCGTTCACGAACCTCAACGAGTCCAACCAGCGCAGCGAGATCTGCACCAAGGTCCTCGGCGGCGCCGAGACCTGCACGCCGAACCCGCACGCCGCGAAGTTCGTCGGCCTCGACAACTACGTCGACGTGCTCAGCGGCCACCGCGGCCAGTTCTGGCTGCAGTTCAGCAACACCCTGGTGTGGACGGTCAGCTGCGTGGTGCTGCACTTCGCGATCGGCCTGGGGCTCGCGGTGATGCTGAACCGGAACATGCGCGGCCGGGCGTTCTACCGGGTGGCGCTGATCGTGCCCTGGGCGGTCCCGGCCTTCGTGGCCGCCTTCGCCTGGCGCTTCCTCTTCGACCAGCAGTTCGGCCTGATCAACGCCGTGCTGCCGCACCTGGGCGTCGACCCGGTGGAGTGGTACGCGAACCGCTGGACCGCGCTGTTCACGGCGATCACCACCAACGTCTGGCTGGGCGTGCCGTTCATGATGGTCGCGCTGCTGGGCGGCCTCCAGTCGATCCCCGGCGAGCTCTACGAGGCGGCCGAGATCGACGGCGCCAGCCCGTGGCAGCGGTTCGTGAACATCACGATGCCGGGGCTGCGCCCGGTCAGCTCGACCGTGATCCTGCTGGGCACGATCTGGACCTTCAACATGTTCCCGATCATCTACTTCGTCACCCGCGGCCAGCCCGCCGGGCAGACCGAGATCCTGGTGACCGGGGCCTTCCGCGCCGCCTTCGAGGGCGTGCGGAACTACTCGCTGGCCGCGACCTACGGCGTCCTGATCCTCTCGATGCTGGCCGTCTACGCCGGCATCTACCGCAGGATGCTCGCCAAGCAGGGAGAGGTGTTCTGATGAGCTCGATGCCGCCCGCCGCCGTCGAGGCGCCGCCGGAGGCCACGCCCCGGCGCGGGCCGGGCCAGGGACCGGGGCAGGGACCGGGACAAGCGCGTACGCCGGCGCTCGGAGCGCTCGACGGCGGCGAGCCTGGCCCTGCACGGCACGCTGGCCGTGGCGACGTTCATCGCGCTGTTCCCGGTCGCCTGGGTGGTGCTCAGCTCGTTCAAGCCCGCCTCGGAGATCCGCAGCTCGCAGATCCGGCTGATCGCCGACCCCTCGCTGGACAACTACCGCCGGGTGCTGTTCCACACGAACTTCCCGTCGTGGTTCCTCAACTCCGTCATCGTCGCGGCGTTCACGATGGTGATCGGCATCTCGATGTCGGCGCTGGCGGGCTACGCGATGAGCCGGTTCAACTTCCCCGGCAAGCGCGGGCCTGATGTGGGTCTTCCTGCTGACCCAGATGTTCCCCGTGGCGATCCTGATCGTGCCGATCTACACGATCATGGCCAAGCTGGGGCTGATCGACACCAAGGCCTCGCTGGTCATCGCCTACTGCACGGTGGCGGTGCCGTTCTGCGCGTGGATGCTGCGCGGCTACTTCGACACGATCCCGCGGGAGCTCGACGAGGCGGCCTCGCTCGACGGCCTCGGCCCGTTCGGGACGTTCTGGCGGGTGGTGCTGCCGCTGGCCCGCCCGGGCCTGGCGGTGACCGCCTTCTACACCTTCCTCACGGCCTGGGGCGAGGTCGCCTACGCGATCGCGTTCATGCAGACCGACGACCACTACACCCTCGGTGCCGGCCTGCAGCAGTTCGTGCCGCAGTTCCAGCCGCGCTGGGAGCTGCTCACGGCCGGCGCCGTGCTGATCACGATCCCCGCCGGCCTGGTCTTCTTCGTCGCCCAGAAGCACCTGGTCGCCGGCCTCACCGCGGGCGGCACGAAGGGCTGATCTGCCCACGTTGAGTTGGGCCTCCCCGTGCCGTGAGTTGGGCCCTTCCGAGCGGAGAGGCCCAACTCAACGCACCGGGGAGGCCCAACTCAACATGTGGGGCTAGCGTCGGACCCGTGCGGATGTTCGTGGCGCTGGTGCCGCCTCCCGACGTGCTCGAGCACCTCGAGGGGTTCCTCGAGCCGCGGCGGGCGGCCGCGGACTTCCGGTGGGCGGCGTCCGACCAGCTGCACGTGACGCTGGCGTTCCTCGCCGACGTCGAGGAGCGCCGGCTCGACGAGCTCGGCGAGCGGCTGGAGCGGGCGGCGGCCCGGCGTACGCCGGTCGAGACGAGGATCGCCGGCGGCGGCGCGTTCCCCCACGCCGGCCGGGCCCGGGTGGTCTGGGCGGGCCTGGAGCTCGACGAGGCCGGACGCACCGAGGTGGGCCGGATGGTCACCGGTGCCCGCTCGGCGGCGTCGCGCACGGGCATCGCGGTCGACGGCAAGCGGTTCACGCCGCACGTCACGATCGCCCGGCTCGGCCGGCCCGCCGAGACCTCGGCCTGGGTGCGCCTGCTCGACGCCTACACCGGCCCCGCGTGGACCGTGGACCGGCTCACCCTGGTGGCCTCCCACCTCGGTGAGGGCCCCCGTGGACGGCCCCGCCACGAGGTGGTCGAGGAGTTCGAGCTGGGACGCCGACGTGGGGACCCTCACGTCCAGCAGCGCTGAGACCCCTGTTCGGGGCCGCGGATCTGCCCTAGGTTGCGGCGGGTGAGGATCGCAGTTGCCAGGGAGACCCGTGAGGGCGAGGCCCGGGTGGCGATGGTGCCGGAGCTGGTCGGGAAGCTGACCGGCCTCGGGTACGACGTGCTGGTGGAGCCCGAGGCCGGGCACCACGCACTCATCGCCGACCGGGAGTACGCCGAGGCCGGGGCCAGCGTGGACGCCGACGCGCTCGCCGTCGCGGACGTGGTGGTGTCGGTGCAGCCGCTGCCGACCGCGTCCATCAGGAGGCTGAGGTCGGGCACCGCGACGGTCTCGTTCCTGCCGACCGGCCAGGAGCCCGACGCCGTGCGCGACCTGCGCGACTGCGGGGTGACCTCGTTCGCCATGGAGCTGGTGCCGCGCATCTCCCGCGCCCAGTCGATGGACGCACTGAGCTCGCAGGCGCTGGTCGCCGGCTACCGCTGCGCGATCGTCGCGGCCGGGATGCTGCGCCGCTTCTTCCCGCTCAACATGACCGCCGCCGGCACCGTGCCTCCCGCGGAGGTGGTCGTGCTCGGCGCCGGCGTGGCCGGCCTGCAGGCCATCGCGACCGCCAGGCGGCTGGGCGCCGTCGTCAGGGCCTACGACGTGCGCGCGGCCGCGGCGGAGGAGATCCGCTCGGTGGGCGCCCAGTCGATCGACCTCGAGCTCGAGACCCTCGAGGGGGCCGGCGGCTACGCCCGGGAGATGACCGAGGACCGGGCCGCCCGGCAGCGCGAGCTGCTCACGCCGTACATCGCCGCCGCCGACGCGCTGATCACCACCGCGGCGGTGCCCGGCCGGCAGGCGCCGATGCTGGTCACCCGCCAGATGGTCGAGGAGATGCGGCCCGGTGCGGTGGTCGTCGACCTCGCCGCCGAGTCCGGCGGCAACGTCGAGGGCTCCGAGCCGGGCGAGGTGGTGCGGATCGGCGAGGCACAGGTGTGGGGCGGGCGCAACGTGCCCAGCCAGATGCCCGGCCCCGCCTCCCGCCTCTACGCCCAGAACGTCGTCAACCTGGTCTCGCTGATGACCCGCGAGGAGGACGGTGAGGTCCGCTTCACCCCGGACTTCGACGACGAGATCGTCGCCGGCGCCTGCGTCACCCACGGCGGCGCGATCCGCCACGAGCCCACCCGTCTGGCCCTGGAAGGGGAGAGCGCATGAGCGAGCCCGTCGTCTGGCTGACGATCTTCGTGCTGTCGGTCTTCGTCGGCATCGAGGTGATCTCCAAGGTCTCCTCGACCCTGCACACGCCGCTGATGTCGGGGGCCAACGCGATCCACGGCATCATCCTGCTCGGCGCGGTGCTGGTCACCGGCAGCACCGACAGCACCGTGGCGCTCGTGGTCGGGCTGGTCGCGATCGTGCTGGCCGCGGTGAACATGGTCGGCGGCTTCGTGGTCACCGACCGGATGCTGCAGATGTTCACGCGGAAGAAGCCGGCGAAGAAGGCGGCCGCCGCCGACGGGAAGGCCGCCTGATGCCGACCTGGGTCCAAGTCGTCTACCTCGCCTGCGCGGTCTGCTTCATCCTCGCGCTCAAGGGCCTCTCGGGGCCGCGGACGGCCCGCACCGGCAACCTGATCGGTGCCGCGGCGGCGGTCGTCGCGGTCGTCGTACCGTTCCTCTACCTCGACCTCGACCACGTGCCGCTGATGGTCGGGGCGATCGCGGTCGGCACGGTCGGCGGCGTCGTCGGCGCCCGCCGGGTGCAGATGACCCAGATGCCGCAGATGGTGGCGCTGTTCAACGGCGTCGGCGGCGGGGCCGCCGCGCTGGTGGCGCTGCTGGAGCTGGAGGCGCTGGTGCCGGAGTCCGGTGTCGGCTGGTTCACGCTCGCGGCCACCGCGTTCACGATCGCGGTCGGCGCGATCTCGTTCGCCGGCTCGGTGGTCACCTTCGCCAAGCTGCAGGAGCTGATGACCTCCCGCCCGGTGCTGTTCCCCGGGCTGCGCTACGTCTTCCCGATCGCCGTCGGCGCCGCGCTGGTGCTCTCGATCCGGGTGGTCATCGAGCCGCACGTCTGGCTCGGCGTGCTGCTGGGTCTGGTCGGCCTGCTCGTCGGCGTGCTGCTGGTGCTGCCGGTCGGCGGCGCCGACGTGCCGATCGTGATCTCGCTGCTCAACGCCTTCACCGGCCTGACCGTGGCCGCCGGCGGCTACGTCCTGCAGAACACGTTGCTGCTGGTGGCCGGCACGCTCGTCGGCGCCTCCGGTACCTTCCTGACCCTGCTGATGGCCAGGGCGATGGGCCGGTCGGTGGCGAACATCCTCTTCGGCGCGCTCAGGGGCGGCTCCACCCTCGGCGCCGGCGTGGCCTCGGACCGGCCGGTGAAGAGTGCCGGCCCGGAGGACGTCGCGATCCTGCTCGGCTACGCCGACCGCGTGATCATCGTGCCGGGCTACGGCCTGGCCGTGGCCCAGGCCCAGCACACGCTCCGCGAGCTGGTCGACGTGCTCGGCGAACGCGGCACCCGGGTCGACTACGCGATCCACCCGGTGGCCGGCCGGATGCCCGGGCACATGAACGTGCTGCTCGCCGAGGCCCAGGTGCCCTACGAGCAGCTGGTCGAGATGGACGAGATCAACGGCGAGTTCAAGCACACCGACGTGGTGCTGGTGGTCGGCGCCAACGACGTGGTCAACCCCGCGGCCAAGAGCACCCCCGGCGCCCCGATCTACGGCATGCCGATCCTCAACGCCGACGAGGCGCAGCAGATCGTGTTCATGAAGCGGTCGATGCGCCCCGGCTTCGCCGGCATCGAGAACGAGCTGCTCTTCGACCCCAAGACCACGCTGCTCTTCGGGGACGCCAAGGAGTCGCTGGGCAAGCTGCTCAACGCCGTCAAGGCGCTCTGACCGAGGCCGAACCTATTGCAAGGAGTCTTTCGAAAGGATACTTTCGATGGGTGACTGGTCGACGCCTCTCTGACCCCCGCGAGCTCAGCGCGCTCGCCCACCCGGTGCGCATCGCCATCGTCGAGCAGCTCAGCCTCGACGGTCCGCTGACCGCGACCGAGCTGGCCGAGCGGCTGGACGAGTCGCCCGCCAACTGCTCCTGGCACCTGCGCAAGCTCGCCGAGCACGGCTTCGTCGAGGAGGCGCCGTCCACCGGCGGCCGTCGTCGCCCGTGGCAGATGGTGCAGATCGGGTTCTCGTGGAAGGACGCCGACGAGACCCCCGAGGGCCGGCGCGCTGCGCTGGCCCTCTCGGAGATGGTGCTGAACCGCTCGCTGGCGCGCCTCCGCGAGGCCGACGAGCGTGCGGCCGAGGAGCCGCGCGAGTGGCGCGAGGCCTCCCGGAGCGTGCAGAACATGGTGTGGGTGACCGCCGCGGAGCTGGGCGAGCTCAACGCCGAGATCGCCGAGGTCGTCCTCCGGTTCCTCGACCGGTTCGAGGACGCCGCCGCCCGTCCGCCCGGCTCCCGCCTGTGCGAGCTGGTGGCGTGGGGCGTGCCCACCTACATCCCGGGCCAGGAGCCCACGCCGTGAGGGCCGCCTTCGCCCGGCCGGGCTTCGCGCTGCTGTACGCCGGCCTGTCGACGTCGATGCTCGGCGACTCGATCATGCTGCTGGTGCTGAGCATGTGGGTGAAGACGCTCACCGGCTCCAACGCGCTGGCCGGCCTGACCTTCTTCTTCATGGTGGTCCCGGCGTTGGGGGCGCCCGTGCTCGGCGTCTGGGTCGACCGGCTGCCCCGCCGCGCGGTGCTGGTCTGGGGTAGCGTCGCCTCTGCCGCGGCGGTGCTGCCGCTGGTGCTGGTGCGAGACGCCGGAGACCTGTGGCTGGTGTGGCTCGTTGCCTTCGCCTATGGCATCAGCTTCGTGGTGCTGCCGGCAGCCCTCAACGGGATGCTGAAGGACCTGATGCCCGACCACCTGCTGGTCGAGGCGAACGCGGCGCTGCAGACCACCAAGGAGGGCTACCGGCTCTTCGGCCCGCTCGTCGGCGCGGGTCTGTTCGCGGCGGTCGGCGGCTGGGCCGTGGCCGTGGCCGACGCAGCCAGCTTCCTGGTCGCCGCCGGCCTGATCGCCGCCATCCGGGTGGAGGAGCAGCCGCTCGTGCGCGACGAGACGCCCTTCGGCGCGCAGCTGACCGCCGGCCTGCGGTTCCTCGGCACCGACCGGGTGCTCAAGCACGTGCTGGTCGGCTTCGGTGCGATGATCCTGGTGATCGGGTTCTTCGAGGCCTCCATCTACGCGCTGCTCGACGCCTTCGACCGGCCCGCGACGTACGCCGGGTTCCTGGTGACCGTGCAGGGTGTCGGCGCCGTGGCCGGTGGCCTGCTCAGCAGCCGCGTGGTGCGCGCGGTGAGCGAGGTCGGCGCGCTGGTGGTGGGGCTGGGCCTGCTGGCCACCGCCACCCTGGGCGCCGCGCTCGCCCCGAGCATCGGCGCGGTCCTGGGCTGCCTGGTGGTGATGGGGTTCGGCATCCCGGTCACCTTCGTCTCGTTCATGACGCTGATGCAGCGGCGCAGCCCGCGCGAGCTGATCGGCCGGATCAGCGGCGCGGTCGAGGTCCTGATGGCCACCCCGCAGGCGGTCTCGCTGGCCGTGGGATCCCTGCTGGTCAGCCTGCTGAGCTACCGGCAGATCTTCGTCCTGATCGCGGTCGTGATCGGCCTGGGCGCCGCCTACATCGCGGTGCGGCTGCGCGACGCCATCGGTCGACCGGGCCGGCCGGCGGTCGCCGAGGCCGCGAGTGACCTGAACGCCTCCGGTTCGTTGGAGGGGCATGAGTGAGCAGGACGAGGAGCGCTTCGCGCGCCCCGACGGGCACCGCTATGACGAGCCCGAGTCGGACGAGAGCCGGATCAGCAAGGAGTGGAGCTACGCCGCCCTGGGGCTGGTCGTGGTCGTGCTGCTGATCCTGATCGCCACCGGGACGGTGCGGATCTTCCCGACGTAGGCCGCGGCCGGCAGCCGGGCGCCCCTCAGCCGGCCGCCCTCAGCCGGCCACGCCGTACAGCCGGTCGCCGGCGTCGCCCAGGCCCGGGACGATGTAGCCCTTCTCGTTGAGCCGCTCGTCGAGCGCCGCGGTCACGACCGTGACCGGCACGTCGAGGCCGGCGAGGTCGCCCTCGAGGCGGCGGCAGCCCTCGGGGGCGGCGAGGAGGCAGATCGCGGTGATGTGGTCGGCGCCGCGGTCGGTGAGGAACCGGATGGCCGCGGCCAGGGTGCCGCCGGTGGCCAGCATCGGGTCGAGCACGTAGCACTGGCGCCCGGAGAGGTCCTCGGGCAGCCGCTCGGCGTACGTCGAGGCCTCGAGCGTCTCCTCGTTGCGCACCATCCCCAGGAAGCCGACCTCCGCGGTGGGCAGCAGCCGCATCATCCCGTCGAGCATGCCCAGGCCGGCGCGCAGGATCGGCACCACCATCGGCTTGGGGGTGGCCAGCCGGACGCCGGTGGTGGGGGAGACCGGGGTGGTGATCTCGACGTCCTCGACGCGCACGTCGCGGGTGGCCTCGTAGGCCAGCAGGGTCACCAGCTCGTCGGCCAGCCGGCGGAAGGTCGGCGAGTCGGTCGTCTCGTCGCGCAGGACGGTGAGCTTGTGGGCGACGAGTGGGTGGTCGACGACGTGGGTGCGCATGGCCCAGAACCCTAGTGGAGAAGGGCGCAACGGGACACGCCGGGAATGGGCCGAAAGGGGGTTGGCCGGCCCGGCGGCGTCTGTCAGGCTGAGGGTGCTTCGTGGCGTGCTTCGCAGGTGGGATCAGGAGGAGTCCAGATGGCCGACCAGATCGACGCAGTCGACTTCGCCCTGGCCGCCTACCGTGAGGAGGGCGACTGGCAGGTGCAGGAGCTCGCGCCGGACGTCTTCGAGGACGTCGGCACGCTCGCCCACGCGCTGCGCCGGCTGCCCGGTGACGGCGGCGCGATCGGCATGATCGCGGTCGACGAGGACTTCTTCGTGATCGTCCGGGTCGCCGGCCCCACCACCCGGGTGCTGCTCTCCGACGTGACCGCGGCCGACGAGTGGGAGCTCGCGAGCTCGGTCGTGGACTTCCTCCACCTGCCCGACGTCGAGGACGAGGACGAGCAGGTGCCCGCCGGCGACCTCGACCTGGTCGGCGACCTCGGCATGCACGCGATGGACATGGCCGTGCTCATCGACGACGTCGACCTCTACCCCGACGAGATGCTCTCCGAGGTGGCCCGTCGGCTCGGCTTCGGCCCGCTCTTCGACGAGGCCGTCGGCCTCACCAACGCCTGAGGGCGCATGCCGCTGCCGTACGACGGCCGGGCCGACGCCTGGCAGGAGCCGATGCACGCCGCCCTCGACGAGGCCCGCGCGGCGCTGGCGACCGGTGACGTCCCGATCGGGGCCGTGGTCGTGGACCCCTCCGGCCTGGTGGTCGGCCGCGGCCGCAACGTCCGGGAGGCCGAGTCCGACCCGACCGGCCACGCCGAGGTGGTCGCGCTGCGCGAGGCAGCTCAGGCGCGGGGGGAGTGGCGGCTGGAGGGCTGCACGCTGGTGGTGACCCTGGAGCCGTGCACGATGTGCGCCGGCGCGGCCGTGCTCAGCCGGGTCGACCGGATCGTCCTCGGCGCCTGGGACCCGAAGGCCGGCGCCGTCGGCAGCCTGTGGGACGTGGTGCGGGACCGGCGGCTCAACCACCGGCCCGAGGTGGTCTCCGGCGTGCTCGCCGAGGAGTCCACCGCCCTGCTCGACGAGTTCTTCCGGGGCCACCGCGCGGGCACCGCGGAGGTCTAGCGCGGCCCAGCGCGGCGGGCGTCCCGTGAGGCGTCACTCAGCGTCGGGGTTCAGCGGCGGGCGTTGCGCAGGAGCACGGCGACCACGCAGAGGACCGCCAGGCCCGCGAAGATGAAGAGGTAGAACATCGAGGCCTCCCGCGGTCGGTTACCGCTCCGATCCTCCCCGACCGGGTCGGCCTCTGCGTCCTCCGTGACGGACGAGGCGGGTCGGCGCCGGGCAAGCGGTCGCTCGGCGGATACGGGCACTCCTCCGGGATCGGCGAGCACCGCGGGGCCGACCCCGCCCGCCCGCGGGGAGCCGGTCCCTCACCCGAGGCGGGTGATGCCGGGGCCCGGACGGCGCTGGCAGGCTGAGAGCCGTACCGGCCCGGACCAGGCTCAGGAGCCGAACCATGGACGACGATGTCACGGCCGGTCAGGGCGCGCCGGCAGCGGACCCCGCGGTGATCCTGCGCGACCCCGGCTACGTCGGGCTGGTCGTCCTCGGCGCCCTCGTCGGTGTGCCGGTGGCCACGATCGCCTACTTCTTCCTGGCCTTCGTCTCCAAGTCCCAGCACTGGGTGTTCCACACGCTGCCCGAGGGCCTCGGCTTCGGCTCCGCGCCCACCTGGTGGCCGCTGCTGCCCCTGGTGACGAGCGGGCTGGTCGTCGCCCTCAGCCTCACCCACCTGCGGGGCACCGGCGGCCACGAGCCGGCGGGCGGCCTGAAGACCGGTGGGGCCGTCGATCCCCGCGACCTGCCCGGGGTCTTCGTCGCCTCGCTGGCGACGCTGTGCCTGGGGGCGGTGCTCGGGCCGGAGGCTCCGCTCATCGCCATCGGCAGCGGGCTCGGCGTGCTGGCCGTGCACCTGGCGCGGCACGACGCGCCTGCCCAGGCGTCCCTCGTGATCGCCGCCGCCGGGAGCTTCGCGGCGATCGCCACCCTGCTCGGGTCACCGCTCACCGGGGCCTTCCTGCTGATGGAGGCTTCCGGCCTCGGTGCGCTGCTGGGCGTGATGCTCGTGCCGGGCCTGCTGGCGGCGGGCATCGGTGCGCTGATCTTCGTGGGGCTCGACGGCTGGACCGGGTTGGGCACCTTCGCGCTCGCCGTGCCGGGCCTTCCCCCTGTGGGTGCTCCCACGGTGGCCGAGTTCGCGTGGGCGATCGGGATCGGGCTCGTCGCCGCCGTCCTGGGCACGTTGATCTCGCGTGCCGCCGTAGCACTCCAACCGACGGTGGCCGCCCACCGGATGCTGCTCACCCCGGTCCTCGGGGCGGTGATCGCGCTGGCCGCCATCGCGTTCGAGCTGGTGTCGGACAAGGGGTCCGGCTACGTGCTCTTCTCCGGCCAGGACGCCCTCCCGCACCTCATCAACGGCGCGTCCTCGTGGTCGGCGGGTGCATTGCTGCTGCTCATCGTGGCCAAGGGCCTGGCCTACAGCCTGTCGATGAGCGGCTTCCGGGGCGGCCCGGTCTTCCCGGGCATGTTCATCGGCGCCGCGCTGGGGCTGCTGCTCTCCCACCTGCCCGGACTCCCGGTGCTGGCCGGGGCCGCGATCGGGATCGGGGCGATGACGGTGGCGATGCTCGGGCTGCCACTCGTCTCGGTGCTGCTCCCGTCGCTCCTGCTGGCCAGTGACGCGGTCGAGCTGATGCCGTTGACCATCGTCGGCGTGGTCACGGCCTACGTCGCCTCGGCTCGGCTCCGGCCCGCGCCGGCACCGCAAGTCCCGGAGCCCGCGCCCTCGGGCCCCGTCAGGTAGCCCACGAACCGCCCGTCGGCCTCGTCCGAGGGCCACGGTCCGCACGGGTGCGTCATGATGGAACGTGCGCGAGAGGTGGCGAGGACGGTTCTCCCGCGAGCTGAGGCGGTTGCGGGGCGAGTGGCGCGGTGCGCTGCTCTGGTCGCTGCGGATCACGATCGCGGCCACGGCCAGCTACGTCGTCGGCACGCTGTTCTTCCCGGGCACGCAGCCGCTGCTGGCACCGCTGACTGCGATGCTGGTCGTCCAGGTCACCCCGGTCTCGCTCCTGGCCAGCGGGCTGGACCGGGTGATCGCGGTGGTGACGGGGGTGTCGCTGGCGGTGGCGTTCGCCTCCGTCGTACCGCTGGAGTGGTGGAGCCTCGGCGTCCTGATCTTCGTCTCGATCACGCTCGGCCAAGTGCTGCGGCTGCGCTCGAACCTGATCGAGGTCGCGATCAGCGGGATGCTCGTGCTGGGGGTGGGGGCGCTGAGCGCAGAGTCCGCGGCGTGGCAACGGCTCGCGGAGACGCTGGTGGGTGCCGCGGTCGGGATCGCGGCGAACCTGCTCTTCCCGCCGCGGATCCCCACCGCCGACGCCGGACGGGCGATCGAGGGGCTCGCCGACTCGGTGGGCGACCTGCTGAGCAGGTCGGCGGACGCGCTGGAGGAGCTGGCGACCGAGCACCAGGCGGTGGCTCCCGCGGCGGCGGCCTGGCTGGGCGACGCCCGCCGGATCACCCACCACGACGTGCCGCGGGTGGGCGCGACGCTGCTGCACGCCGAGCAGGGCCGCCGGCTCAACGTGCGCGCCGTCGGCACGGCCGACCTCGGACCCGGGCTGCGGCACGGGCTGGAGGCGCTGGAGCACACGGCGGTCACGGTCCGCTCCCTCTACCGGTCGCTCGCCGACGCCACCTCGGGCAACGCTGCCTGGCTGTCGGAGGACCCAGCGGAGGACGTGCTGCTCGGCCTGGTGCAGACCTTCCGCGAGCTCGCTGCCGCGGTCGACGCGTTCGGGGAGCTGGTGCGGCTGGAGGCCTCGCCCGCGCGGCAGATGGGCTCCGCGGACTTCCAGGCGCTGCGCGAGGCGATGAACGGGCTGCCCGAGGCGCGCGGCCGGCTCGAGGAGCTCGCGATGACCGAGACCGACGCCGAGCTGCGCGAGCTGCACGCCACGGTGCTGTCGACGGTCAAGCGGGTGCAGCGCGAGCTGGACCTCGAGCAACGGGTCCGCCGCCAGCTGCAGCTGCGCCGGCCGGCCCGCACCCGCCCGGCTCCCCTGCGACCGCATGCCGCCCGTCGTCGGCAACCGGCACCCTTCGCCGAGGCGGAGCCGGACGCGGAGACCCAGCTGATGCCGCAGGTCGACGAGGACCTCGAGGAGGGGCACGCCGAGGGTCGCGGCGACGAGTGATGTCGTAGCGTCACGGCTTGTGACGGCGATGATCGAGTGTGGGCAGGGGCGGTACGTCGTGGAGCGGGCGCGGGCGGCGGACCTGCCGGCGCTGGTGGCTCTGCTGCGCGATGACCCGCTCGGTGCGCGACGGGAGTCTTCGGCCGCGGACGCCTCGGGGACGTCGGGCTACGAGCACGCCTTCGAGGCGATCGATCGGGACCCGCGCCAGTTCCTGGCCGTGGTGCGGGACGAGGACGGGGTGGTTGTCGGGACGATGCAGCTCACGCTCATCCCCGGGCTGTCGCGAGGCGGCGCGACGCGTTTGCAGATCGAGGGAGTCCGGGTGGCCGGGTCGGTGCGCGGCCGAGGGCTGGGCGCGGGAATGTTCGCGTGGGCCCACGACTACGGTCGCCGGCACGGCGCTGCGCTGGCTCAGCTCACCACCGACAAGTCCCGCGGCGACGCGCACCGCTTCTATGCCCGGTTGGGGTACGACGCGAGTCACGAGGGCCTGAAGCTGACGCTTTGACGGGGGCAGACGACAAGCCTCGGGAGCCTCGTCGTCAGGATGCCTGGAGGTCGAGGGCGAGCTCGGGCCCGCCGTAGACCAGGTGCAGCTCGGCAGTGGGGTGGGCCGGCCGGCCTCGCGCTGCTGGTGCGGTGGATCGGTAGCGGTGCCCGGTCGGTGTGGTGGTCTCGAAGGTGTGGCGGGGTCCGGGTCGTGGCCGGGCTCGCCAGCCGCGGGCCTGCTTGGCGTGGTTGGCGACCCACGCGGAGCAGGTCGCCGGGCACGTCGCCGTAGCCGTCCCTCGCCACCGACAACCGGACCTCGCCACGGTGCGGTGCCCGTGGACACGTCCGTGGGCACGGGCTTTCCGCCGCAAAGGCCGCCGGACGGTCCGATGTGACACCGAGGCGTGCCGGGTGGCCGATCCTGGAGAGGGTAGAGCGTCTGCGCGGGCGGGGGCTGCCTGCCGTTAGCCGCGCAGGCGCAAGACCACGACGGCGACCATGTAGGCGAGGCCGCCGAGCCCGAGCAGCCAGACGTAGGGGTCACCGCTGCCGCCACGCGCAATGGAGATCGCGAATGCGACGAGCAGCGCCGCCAACACAGCGCCGCCGGCGTACGCCGTGGCCTTCAGATCGATGGTGTTGATGCGCTCGTCCCGCCGGTCCAGCAGGCCCTTGACCGTCTCGCTGCGGCGGCGCACCCGCCACAGCACCCCGGCGAACACCACCATGACCACGAGCCCAGCGACCCCGAACCAGGTCTGTCCGCCGGTCAGGCCGGCCACCAGGTACACGATTCCGATGCCGACGGCGATCGCCGGCACGGTGAGCTCGGTCGCGCTAGGCGTCCTCATGGAAGATCTCCTCCACGGCCGCGCCGAAGAAGCGGCCCATGGCCAGGGCCAGTGGAAGCGACGGCAGGTACCGTCCCGCCTCGATCGAGTTGATCGTCTGGCGCGAGACGCCCAGCGCGTGGCCCAGGTCGGCCTGTGAGATCCCGCGCGCCGCCCTCATCGCGCGAACTTCATTTCGCATGCCGGCGCCCGCACGCGCCGGGCCGCTCTCCGCTGAACATCGCGATCGAGACCGCGACGAAGATGGGGATCAGAACACCCAGCTGAAGGAAATCGAAGATGTCGTTGATCACCACGGCGGCCCCGGCCAGTGCCAGCAGAACGAACCACAGCAGACGGGACCGCCGGTTCTGGCCAGGGCGATGAATCGGGTCGGAGGGAGTTCGTGCCACATGACAAGCGTGCTTGACACCACCGGGGATGTCAAGCACGCTTGACACCGCGCCCTCGACGCCCCAGCCGAAGTGTCAACAGGTGAGCGAGCCGCCAGGGGGACCTGCAGCATCCGAAGGTCTTCCGCGGCGTGCTGGTCGGGCTGTCAGCAACCCCCGTGGGCGGTGGTCCGATCGGGCTTGTCGGCGGGCCAGCGTGGCGGCCAGCCATCCGAGTGCGACGAGCAACAGTGCGTCGCTGACCGGGAGCGGCGCCCGACTCCCCCCGGCGAAGTCCACGAAGGCGCTTGCGGCCGCCGAGATCGCCGAGCGGTGGACGGGCGCTGCGTGGCATCGCCTCCGCCGTGCAGGTCGTCCGGCCCCCGTGGACGACGACGCGGCCGGTGCCCACCCATGGCATGGGAGGTTTGGGCGATGTGCAGGGGGAGGGTCGGGGACTAGCGTCGATCGACAGGGCCTGACGCCCGGTCGGCCCTGGACGCCGAGGAGGAGTCATGCCGACCTTGATGGGCCACCACGACGTGAGGGACCAGGACCACTGGCTGGCGTCGCCGAAGCGCGAGGAGTTCTTCGGGCCACTCGGCGTCACCAACATCCGCACGTTCGTCGACCCCGAGAACCCGGAGCACGTTGCGGTGCTCATGGACGTGGCCGACCTGGACGTCTTCCAGGCCGCGATGCAGTCCGAGGGCGCGGCCGAGGCGATGGCGTACGACGGGGTGCTGCCCGAGACCCTGGTGATGATGACCGAGGCCCACGGGCCGAGCGGGACGCGAGGAGGGTCCCGGGACGACGTGGCGACGATGCGGCGCATGTACGAGCTGCTCAGCGTCGGCGACATCGACGGGTTCGGCGACCTGCTGGCGCCCGACTTCGTCGAGCACGAGGAGACTCCCGGGCTGGAGCCGACCAAGGAGGGCGTCAAGCAGCTCTTCCGGATGTACCGGGCCGCCTTCCCGGACCTGCGCATGGACGTGGAGGAGGTCCTCCCGAGCGGGGACAAGGTCGTCGGCCGCATCCGGTCGACCGGCACGCACACGGGCGAGGCCTTCATGGGGGTGCCGGCCAGCGGCAAGCAGGCCACGATCCAGGTGTTCGACATCATCCGGTTCGACGACGACGGTCACGCCTGCGAGCACTGGGGCATCATGGACGGGTTGGGCTTGATGCAGCAGCTCGGTGCGATCCCGGCGGTGGCGCCGCCCGCCTAGTGTCGTGGCCGGTCTCCTGACCCGGCCGTCCTCGGCAGACCGGGTCGGGAGCGAGGTTCAGAAGACCGTCCAGTCGGAGTACGTCGTGAACGCGTCCAGCGCGGCCAGTCCGGCCGCCGAGCTGCCGGAGGGGCCCAGCGTCGGGCTCCAGACGCAGGCGACCCCCCGGTCGGGGATGACGGCGAGGATGCCGCCACCGACACCGCTCTTGGCCGGCAGCCCGACCCGGTAGGCGAAGTCGCCGGCGGAGTCGTAGGTGCCGCAGGTGAGCATCACGGCGTTGATCCGCTTCGCCTGCCGCTCGCTGAGCAGCCGGGTCCCGTCGGAGAGCACGCCGTCGCGGGCCAGGAAGAGGCCGGCGAGTGCGAGCTCGCGGCAGGTCATCGACAGGGCGCACTGCGCGACGTACTGCTCGATGACCTGGTCGACGGCACACTCGAGGTTGCCGTAGCTGGCCAGCAGGTGGGCGAGCGCCGAGGTGCGGTGCCCGGCCTCGAGCTCGGAGCGCGCCACCTCCGGGTCGCTGGCCACGTCGGGGCGGCCGCTCTCCTTGCGCATCAGGTCGACCAGGGTGCCGCTGGCGTCGCCGGTCAGCGCGTGGAGGCGGTCGGTGACGACGAGGGCGCCGGCGTTGATGAACGGGTTGCGGGGCCGCCCGGCCTCCTGGTCGAGCTGGAGCAGCGAGTTGAACGGGCTGCCCGACGGCTCGCGCGAGACCCGTTCCCAGATGCGCTCCCCCTCGGCGGCGATGACCAGCGCGAGCGTGAAGACCTTGCTGATGCTCTGCACCGAGAAGGGCACCTCGGCATCGCCGACGACGTGCACCTCGCCGTCGCAGGAGGCGACCGCCATCCCGAACTGCCGCGGGTCCACCGCCGCCAGGCTGGGGATGTACTCGGCGAGCCGGCCGCGGCCCACCTCGGGGGCGGCGGCCTCCTGGGCGCGCAGCAGGGCGTCCTTGATCTCCACGGCCTCATCCTCGCGCGTCGAGGATGTGCGTGAGGGGCCCGGGTACGGGTACGAAGGTCGGATGACGGCAGTGGAGAGAAAGCGGGTCAACCCGGTCGCCCACCTGTCGGCCGAGGACATCGAGCAGCTGTCCGTCGAGCTCGACAGGATCAGGCAGGACGTCATCGACGACCGGGGCGCCGGCGACGCCAGGTACATCCGGCGGGTCATCGGTGCCCAGCGCAAGCTGGAGCTGGGCAGCAGGGCGGTCCTCCTGTTCTCCCGCTACCGGCCGGCCTGGGTCCTGGGCACCGTCGGGCTGGCGCTGGCCAAGATCCTGGACAACATGGAGATCGGCCACAACGTCCTGCACGGCCAGTGGGACTGGATGCGCGATCCGAAGATCCACTCCACGACCTGGGAGTGGGACCACGCCACGCCCGCCTCGGAGTGGAAGCGCACCCACAACGAGACGCACCACCGCTACACCAACATCCTCGGCAAGGACAACGACCTCGGCTACGGCATCCTGCGGGTCGACGAGGACCAGCCCTGGCAGCGCCGGCACCTGGCGCAGCCGCTGTGGAACCTGATCAACGCCTGCATCTTCGAGTACGGCATCGCGATGTACGACCTCGACCTCGGCGAGACGCTGCGGCAGCGGCGCGGGATCACCCCCGAGCTCAGGAGCCGCCTGGGCAAGACCCTGCGCAAGGTGCGCCGGCAGGCGATGAAGGACTACGTGGTCCATCCAGCGCTGTCGGGGCCCGGCTTCCGGTCCACGCTCACCGCGAACCTCACCGCGAACCTGGTCCGCAACCTGTGGAGCCACTCGGTGATCATGTGCGGTCACTTCCCCGAGGGCGTGGAGACCTTCGAGCACGACGAGCTCGACCCGCGGGAGAGCCGCGGCGAGTGGTACCTGCGCCAGATGCTCGGGTCGGCCAACATCTCGGGACCGCCGCTGGTCCACCTGCTCAGCGGCAACCTCTCCCACCAGATCGAGCACCACCTGTTCCCGGACCTGCCGTCCAACCGGTACCGCCAGATCGCCCCCCGGGTGCGCGAGCTCTTCGACCGGTTCGGGCTGCGCTACCACAGCGCCCCGCTGCCGCAGCAGGTCGCGAGCGCCTGGCACAAGGTGCTCCGCCTCTCCGTGCCCAACGGCTGGCTGGCCCGGACCTCCTGGAGGACCACGGGCAGCCGGGTGGCCGAGCTGCTGCGTGCCGCGGGCGCGGCCGACCCGGTCGAGGCGGCTGCCTGACCTAGCAGCTGGAGTACGGGGCCGAGGGCAGGGTGGCCCGGCGGGTGACCTGCCTGCCGCCGTGCAGCGTCCACGACCGCTGCCAGTCGGAGTTGACCTGGGCGCCGTTCATCTCGACGCCCGGCTCGCCGACCAGGCTGAGCCGCGGCACCAGCTTGACCCCGAGCTGCGCGCGCGGGTCCTTCACGGTCCCGATCGGCTTGCCGTCGCGGAACCAGGTGAGGTGGCCCTTGGCGACCTCGACGGCGACGTTGAACGGCTGGTCGGCCAGGCGCACGTGGGCCAGCCGCCGCCGCCACACCGTGCCGGCGCTCTGGGAGCGCACCCCGAACGCGAGGCCGGGTGACCCCATGGTGACGTCGGCGAGCACGATGCTCTGCGGGGAGCAGTCGGTGACGTCCGCGCCGGTGGGGACCAGCTCGAGACGGAACCGGTACGGCGTGGCGCCGGTCTCCCAGGTGCGGCCCTGGAGACGGAACTCCCACCGGCCGTACCGCTGCGCGGCGCCGTGCATGGTCGCGGTGGTGGTGCCGCGGTCGCCGGGACCGACGTGCCTGAGCTTGCTCTGCAGCACCAGGCCCCCGTTGAACGGGGTGGCCCGCCCGGTGCCGTCTGAGGTGTCGTGCCACCGGCCGCCCCGGGCGGTGCCCTTCGACGGCGGCGAGTCCAGGTCCTGGCCGCTCTCCCAGGCGAAGTCGTAGCGGACCCGTCCCCACCTGTAGTGCTGGGAGGCCGTCGGACGGTACGGCGACTGGGGGCTCCGGTCGCGGACCGTCGCGTGGGTGCTCGGCTCGTCGACGGTGCCGTCGCCGGAGACGGTGAAGTAGGCGGGGAACGAGGCGAACCAGCCGATCTCGCTGCCGCCCTCGGTCCAGCGCTCCTGCCGGGCGCGGAGCACCTCGGTGCCCGAGTCGGGCGCGGTCACGGTGAAGCGGGCCCGGCCGTCGGCGTCGGTGGTGCCGGTCCCGATGGTCTGCCAGCGGTCCGGGGCGACCCGCTCCTGCAGCGACACGGTCCGGCCGGGCACCGGGGGCGGGGTGCCGAAGGTGCCCCGCACCGTCGGGCTGGTGTCGACCACGGCCGTGAACTCGGTGCCGGCGGCCACGGGGTAGAAGGGGTACTCGGGGTCCCCGCCGGCCGGGGCGAGGGTCAGCTCCTGCGGGCTGGCGGTGAACAGGTACGACGGGGTGGCCGTCCGACCCGCGACCACGCGGTAGCTGAGGTTGAACATCGCCGGCGCGCGGAACGAGAAGTCGAAGTCGCCGTTGCCGTCGGTGCGGAACGCCGAGTCGGGCACGTCGCGCCAGCCGTCCCCGGGACGGTTCATGTTCGACTGCAGGTGCACGGCGCGAGCCTTGTTGCCGAGGTGGCCGCGGAACCGGACCGCCTGCCCGGCGATGTAGCGGCTCGGGGTCACCGACAACGAGCCGGTGGTGGTCGCGGCGGACGCGGCGGCGGCCGAGAAGGGCAGGGCGCCGGGCGCGACGGCGGGCGCGAGACCCGGGACCAGGGCGGCGAGCGCCACGACCAGGACAGCCCGCACCCGAACAGGCTTCGACATACCGAGCTCCCACGACGACGATCGACAACAGCTGTCGGGGGATCTATCGGTCGGTGGCGACCGGGACATGAGGGTTCGGCCGGGCGGAGGCCGCTCAGGCGACCGCGGGGGCGTAGCGGACCAGCAGCACGCCGGACGCCAGCGCGCGGCTCTCCAGGAGCTCGAGCGGCACGGTCCCGGTGTTCTCGAAGAGCCGCTGGCCGGTGCCGACGGCGACCGGGTGCACGAGGAGCGCCAGCTCGTCGAGCAGGCCCTGGGCGATCAGCCAGCGGACCGTGGTGGCGCACCCGGACATCCCGATGTCACCGGTCGTGCCCTCCTTGAGCGCCCGCACCTGCCCGGCGACCGTGGCGTCGTCGGGGCCGGAGAGCACGGTCGTGTGCTGCCAGGTGGGCGCGAATTCCTCGTGGGCGAGCACGTACTTCGGCATCCGGTTGATGTGCGAGGCGAAGGGCACGTCGTCGCCCTGGCCCGGCCAGTAGGCCGACCACTCGTCGTACAACCGGTGCCCCAGGAGGAACGTCTGCTGGGTCTCCATGCCCGAGCCGACGATGCGGCCCATCTCGTCGTCGAAGTACGGGAAGTGCCACTGGTCCGGCCGCTCCACGACGCCGTCCATCGAGATGAAGAAGCTCGACACGATCCTGGCCACGGTGCCCTCCTCGGGACGGGCTGACGACTCGTCAACGTAGACGACGCGGCGCGCCGAAAGTCATCGGCGAACCGGTTGGCCGGCGGGGCATGATCGAGGCGTGACGACAACGCCTCGGCTGGTGGGCAGCCGGCCCACGGGCCCGGTCTCCGGCGTGCTGGCGGGCGTCGTGGCAGGCGCCCTGGTGTTCGCCGCCTGGGTCAACGACCTGCTGCTCGGCGTCGCGGTCGCGGGCATCACCGCCGGCCTGGTCGCCTGCATGGTGTGGGCGGTGCCGGAGTGGCACCGGTTCGGTGTGGGGATGCTCGTCGGCACGGTCGTGACCGCGGCCGCCCTGTTCGTGGTGTTCTGACCTGGGCCGACCGGGCCCGGCGCGCGATCGCGGGCGGAGGTCAGGCACCCCTCCCGCCGGTCCGAGCGTGACCCCGGGAAGGCCGGGTCTCGCCAGGGTCGGAGGTCTGGGAACGGCGCTGACGGACAATGGACCCATGGTCGAGGTCGATCCCGAGCGGTTCGAGGCGATGGTCACCGAGGCGCTCGACGGGCTGCCCGCGGAGCTGGGGCAGCTCATGGACAACGTGGCCGTCACCGTGGAGCACGACCGGGGGCCGGCCGGCCTGCTGGGTCTCTACAGCGGCGTTCCGCTGACCCGTCGCACCTCGACGTACGCCGGCGTCCTCCCCGACCGGATCACGATCTACCGCCGGGCCATCTGCGCGATCTGTGACAGCGACGACGAGGTCGTGGAGCAGGTCCGTCGGACCGTGGTCCACGAGGTCGGGCACCACTTCGGCATCGGCGACGCCCGGCTGCGGGAGCTCGGCTGGTGACGCACCCCCGGGCCGCACGGGTGCGGCCCGGCGGGCTCTCACGAGCCGGTGGCTGCGACGCGCCGGGCACGTCACCGCCACAGGCTCGTCGAACGACGCGGCCGTGCCATGCTGCGGTCGTGCCTGAGGAGGAACGGCTGAGGAGGAACGGCTGAGCGGCGGCAACACCACCCTGGTGGTCCGGATGGGCGACACCGTGCGTCGCCCGGTCGGCCCGTGGACGCCGACGGTGCACGACCTGCTGACCCGGTCCGAGCCGCTGCCGGCGTGGTTCCGCACCCCGGAGGCCCGCTGGGCGATCGGTCGGTGGATCCGCGACTTCCAGGCCGCGCAGGGTCGACCACGTCCGACGCGGGCGCCACCCACCGGACCGAACGATCTCGGGGATCCTCAGGCGTCGACGTCGGAGGAGGGGGCGCCGGCCGGGTCGGCTCCGCGCTGCTCGCGGCGTTCGTGGAGCCGCTGCTGCGCCGCCGGCAGGAAGGCCAGGCACGGCGCCTCGGCCCCGGGGTGCTGCTCGTGCAGGTGGAAGATCCACCGGTCCATCGCGGCCATGAAGCCGTTGTCACCGCCGGGGCGGTAGGCCGACCAGTGGCGGTCGCCCTTGAGCACGCAGGCGGTGCAGCTGATCTTGTAGACGAACTGCCTGTCCGCGCCGAGATCGATCTTCACCCTCGCCAGGGGGCCGGCCTCCGCGGCGGCCTTCCTCTCGCGAGCGGTCCGGCTGGCCACCATGTCGCACGCTCCTGTTCGTCTCGGCGTGTGGAGCCTACGTCGGCGGGTGCTGTCAGGATGAGTCGGTGAGCGGGTGCAGCATCGCGGACTTCTTCGACCTGGCCGACCAGCTGCCGGAGGTCACCCGCGCCGACAACGGCCGGTACTGGCGGGTCGCGGTCGGCAGCCACACCTTCGGCTACCTCTGGGAGCCCACCCGGACCGTCGGCCTCAAGCAGACCCTCGCCGAGCAGCTCGCCCTGGTGGCCGAGCGCCCGGAGACGTTCGAGGTGCAGTTCACGACGCGGGACTTCGGCTGGGTGGTGGTCCGGCTGGCCGGCGTCGAGCGGGACGAGCTCGCCGAGCTCACCTTCGAGGCGTGGCGGCTCACCGCCCCCGCGGTGCTGGTCGAACGACGCGGCGAGCGGCTGCCAGGCTGAGCCTGGATCCACCGATTCCCGCCTGCTGCGCCGGGGCGATCGGCGGGTCCAGGCTGAGCGGACCATTGACCGCACGGGGGCGCCGGGCGACGCTGGTGCCGACGGCGCTCCCGGAGTGCTGCGCGACGCACCCGGCTCCCGAGGGGAAGCAGATGAGCCACATCGAACGACCTCCGAGCATCGTGCGCTGGACCCTGCGGCTCGAGGAGGCCACGGCGCTCGACCGACCGGTGCGCGCGGTGGAGCCGTTCGTCCAGGCCCTGTTCGGGATCGGCCGGCGAGGGTCGGCGCTGCGGGGTGAGTGGCTCGGCCACGCGGTGCACCCGCTGCTCACCGACGTCGTCCTCGGCACCTGGACCTCCGCAGGCCTGCTGGACGTCCTGGGTGGACGCGACTCGTCCGCCGCGGCCCAGCAGCTCATCGGCGTCGGGCTCGTCGCCGCCGGGCCGACGGCCTGGACCGGATGGGCCGAGTGGTCGGCGGCCGGCTCTCGCGACAAGCGGGTGGGCCTCGTGCACGCCCTGGTGAACGGCGCCGCGATCAGCGCCTACGCCGCCTCGTGGTGGGCCCGGCGACGGGGTCGGCACGGCACCGGCGTCCGGCTGGCCATGGCCGGAGCGGCCGTCTCCGGAGTCGGCTCCTACCTGGGCGGCCACCTCGTGGAGGCGCGCAAGGTGGCGAGCCGGCACCCCGCCTACGGCGGCCCCGGAGACTGACCAGCCCGGGTGTCGCCCCGGGGGCGTGGTCCGTCGGGCCACCGGGCATGCTGGGCCGGTGAGCTCAGCAGACGACGCGCCGAACCCGACCGGCTGGCTGCTGACGAAGGGGGAGCGGGGCAACGGCACCACCCGCCTCGACGACCCGCACCCGGGGGACCAGGCGTGGTCGGAGGGCAACCTGGTCCGGGCGCTCGTGCACGGGGCGACGTACTTCGCCGAGCTCTACGAGCGGCTCGAGGCCACCCGCGCCGGTGACCTGGTGCTCTTCACCGACTGGCAGGGCAACGCGGACGAGCGGCTGACCGGGGAGCCGGGCAGCGAGGTGGCGGAGGTGCTGGCCCGCGCGGACGAGCGCGGCGTCGACGTCCGCGGGCTGGTGTGGCGCTCGCACTGGGAGAAGCTGGGGTTCACCGCCCGGCAGAACCGGCGCCTCGGGCAGATGCTGCAGGAGCGGGGGGCGGAGGCGCTGCTGGACATGCGGGTGCGGACGGGAGGCTCGCACCACCAGAAGTTCGTGGTGATCCGGCACCGGGGCGAACCGGCCCGGGACATCGCCTTCGTCGGTGGCATCGACCTGTGCCACTCGCGCCGTGACGACGCCGACCACCATGGCGACCCGCAGGCCATGAAGCTGGCCAGGGAGTACGGCCCCACCCCGCCGTGGCACGACGTGATGGCCGCGATCCAGGGGCCCGCCGTCTTCGACGTCGAGACCGTCTTCCGGGAGCGGTGGGAGGACCCCACGCCGCTGAGCCGCAACCCGTTCCGCGTGCTCGTGGACCGGGTCCGGGACCTGGACACCTCGCCCGACCCGCTGCCGGCACAGGCGCCGCCGCCGTGCCCGGTCGAGGGCGGCACGCACGTCGTCCAGCTGCTGCGCACCTACCCCGACCTCCGGGGCGGCCGGGACTACCCGTTCGCCCGCGGCGGGGAGCGCAGCGTGGCCCGCGGCTACGCCAAGGCGCTCGGGCAGGCACGGCGGCTCGTGTACGTCGAGGACCAGTACCTGTGGGGCGACCACGTCGGGGACGTGTTCACCGAGGCGCTGCGTCGCGACCCCGGCCTGCACGTGATCGCCGTCGTGCCGCTGCACCCGGACCTGGGCGGGCTGTCCCGGCCACCGCAGCTGCTCGGCCGTCGCCGGGCGATGGCCCAGATGACGAAGGCCGCCCCGGAACGCGTGGCGTTCTACGGCCTCGAGAACCATGCCGGCACGCCGGTCTACGTGCACGCCAAGGTCTGCGTCGTCGACGACCTGTGGGTGTCCGTCGGCTCCGACAACTTCAACCGCCGGTCGTGGACCCACGACTCGGAGCTGTCCGCGACGGTCGTCGACCGCGCCACCCACCGCGACGAGCAGGGCGGCGTGCACGGCGCCTTCGCGCTGCGGCTGCGGCTCTCGCTGGCCGCGGAGCACCTCGACCGCCCGGTCGACCCCCGGGTCGACCGGGACGAGGACGCCTCGCTGCTGCGGGTGATGGCCGACTGCGTCGATCCCGTCGGCATGTTCCAGAGGTATGCCGAGACGGCGTGCGCCCTCGACGCGTGGCACGAGGGCGGGCGCCGGGGGCCACGGCCCCCGGGTCGACTCCGCTCGCTGCAGGTTCCCCGGCTCCGGCCCCACGCCCGGGCGCTGGCGCTGCCGCCGTACCTCGCCCTGCACGACCCGGACGGCCGGCCGCGGCCGCTGCGCACGCGGGACGAGTTCTGACCCCGGCCGCGGCACCCGGCACGTAGATTGGGCGCCGTGAGTCGGTCGACGGGGGTGCTGGCGCTGGTCGCCGTGGCCGCGGTCCTCGCGGGCTGTGCGTCGCCGTCGGGGACCGCGGGGGCACCGCCGCCGGGCCACGCCGGGGGATCGGCGGCTCAGGAGGCCGGGGGAGGAGAGGCCGCCCCGACGCGCTTCAGGATCGTCCCCGACGACTACCACGTGCCCTACGCCGGCACCGCCGGCGACGGCCGCAGGTTCTTCCTGAGCGAGGAGCTGTTCAGCCCCGGGACAGGAGCGGCGTACGTCGGCCTCTTCCTGTGGCACGCCGACGGCACCTTCGACGAGATCCGGGTCGACCGGGTCCGGCGCCCCGACGGCCTGCCGCCCGGCCAGGCCGCCCCGGCCGGGGCGGAGAAGCTCGTCGCCCGCCGGCTGGCCGAGCTGGGCGACTACGTCCTCGAGCCCATCGAGGTCGAGCCGTTCACCGAGAAGGTCCACGGCGTGACCTTCGGCTGGAGGCTCGGCCGGTACGACGACGGCTCGTACTACCTCAACATCGAGCCGGGCGACTTCATCGCGTACTACGCCCCTTGGGACGGGCTGGACTACGACACCTAGGGTCGTGGATCCCCGATCCGTCGGCCGAGTCGTCCGAAGCTGGGATCTGCCGTGGGCACTAGGTTGTCGGCCACACCTGCCGGCCGCCCACCCAGGTGGAGCGCACCGGCACCGAGCCCAGCGTCATCGGGTCGACCCCGCGGGGATCCTGCCCCAGCACCACGAAGTCGGCCAGCATCCCGGGGGCCAGCGTGCCCTTGAGGTGAGCCTCTCCGGTGGCGACGGCGGAGCCCGTCGTGTAGAGGCGCAGCGCCTCGTCGACGTCGATGCGCTGCCGGGTGCCGACCGCGGCGCCGTCAAAGCCGGTGCGGGTCACGAGGCTCTGCAGCGCCTGCAGCGGCTCGACCGGCCCGCACGGGTAGTCCGAGGACCCGGCCACCGTGATGCCGGCGTCGAGC
The DNA here is from genome assembly GCA_963826155.1 of uncultured Actinomycetota bacterium. Taxonomy (GTDB): domain Bacteria; phylum Actinomycetota; class Actinomycetes; order Propionibacteriales; family Nocardioidaceae; genus Nocardioides. The sequence continues at coordinate 4,105,682 of CAWGVX010000002.1, forward strand.
AGGTCGCGGTGCGCGAACATCCGGCCGACCCGCTCCTCGCCGTACCAGTCGAGGAGCGCTCCGCCGTGGAACCAGGCGTAGCTGCCGAACGGCACCGCGATCAGCTCGAGTGCGGCGAGCCGGCGGAGGATGTCGTCGTCTACCAGGCTGCAGTGCTCGACGCGGTGGCGCAGGCCGGGCCGCGGATCGGCGTCCGTGGCCTCCTCGAGCAGCCCGAGCAGCAGCCGGATCGCCTCGTCACCGTTGGCGTGCACGGCGACCCGGTTCCCGTCGGCGTGGACCGTGCGCACGATGTCACGCAGCTCCTCCGTCGACGTGGACTGGATCCCGTGACTCCCGTCGGCGTGCGGCTCGGCCGTCAGGCAGGTGCGGCCGCCCACGGCGCCGTCGACGAACGCCTTGACGCCGACGAACCGCAGGTGCTCGTCGCCGAGCCCGGACCGCAGCCCGAGCCGGTGCACCAGGTCGTAGTGCGGCGCCGCCACCAGCATCCCCGTGCGCAGGGTCAGCAGCCCTCGCGCCGAGGCCTCGGAGAACAGCGCGAGGTCGTCGGGCCCCACCATCGCGTCGCAGACCGAGGTCAGGCCGGCCGCGTGCCAGCGCTCGACCGCGCGGCGCAGCCCGCCGAGCCGGTCCTCGCGGGAGCCGGCCGGCGCGACCGTCGTACCGGTGCGGCTGACGGCCGGGTTGGCGAAGTCGAAGAACGCCTGCTCGAGGAGGACGCCGTTGGGTCGACCGGACGCGTCGCGGCCGAGGTCGCCGCCCGGCGGCGGCTCGGTGCGCTCGTCGATCCCGGCGAGCGCCAGCGCCGCGGAGTTGGCCACGCCCCAGTGGCAGGCGACGTGGGTGACCAGCGTCGGCACCGGCCCGGTCGCCTCGTCGAGCTGCCAGCGGGTCAGCCGCTCGCCGTGACCGGTCTTCACGTCGTCGTAGCGGCTGCCCCGGACCCAGCCGCCCTCGGGCGTGCGCTCGGCCTCGCGGCGCAGCAGCGCGAGCAGCTCGGCGTGCGAGCCGACGGCGTCGGCGGAGAGGTCCAGGTGCAGCAGGTCCTCGCTGGCCATCGCGAGGTGGCAGTGGGCGTCGTTCAGGCCGGGCACGACGGTGCCCTCGAGCTCGACCACCTGGGCCTCCGGGTGGTGCCGGCGCGCCCCTTCCTGCGAGCCCCGCGCGAGGACCCGGCCGTCGGCGACGACCAGCGTCTCGACGTCGGGCCCGTCGAGCGTCACGAAGCGGTGCGCCCGGAACACCGTGGTGGCACCGCTCTCGAGGTCGCTCACCTGGTGACCACCTGCCGTCCGTCCTGCCACACCGACCGGATCCGCTCCCGCAGGCCGCCGAGGTCGCGGACGTCGCCGTCGACGACGACCAGGTCGGCGACCAGGCCGGGGGTCACCCGGCCGGTCCGGTCCTGGAGCCCGCACAAGCGGGCCGCGCGGCTGGTCGCGGAGGCCAGCACGTCGACCGGGCTCAGGCCGCACTCCTCCAGCAGCGGCAGCTCGTCGAGGTTGCTGCCGTGCGGGCCCACACCGCTGTCGGTGCCCATGGCGATCGGGACGCCCGCCGACACCGCGCGCTTGACCGACTCGAGGTGCGCCTCCGCGACCTCCTCGGCCTTGCGCACGACCGCCTCGGGCAGCTGCGCACCGGCCGCCGCCGCGGCGACGACCGAGCGCGGGGCGACCAGCGTGGGCACCAGCCAGGTCTGGTGGACCAGCATCAGGTCGATCGCCTCCTCGTCGAGGTAGATCCCGTGCTCGATCGAGCGTACGCCGGCACGGACCGCGTTCTTGATGCCGGCCGAGCCCTGCGCGTGCGCCATCACCTCGCGTCCGGCGGCGGCCGCCTCGGCGACCACGACCTCGATCTCGGCGGGGCTGAACTGGGTGTGCCGCGGGTCGTCGCGTGGCGACAGCACGCCGCCGGTGGTGCAGATCTTGACCACGTCGGCCCCGGCCTTGAGCAGGTTGCGCACCACCTTGCGCAGCTCGTCCGCGCCGTCGGCGACCGCGGCGGGGCGCCCGGGGTGCGGCAGGCTCAGGGGTACCTCGTACCCGGAAGGGAACCAGCCGTCGGTGTGCCCGCCGCTCTGACCGATGATGTTGATCGCGAGCAGCAGCCGCGGCCCGGGGATCAGGCCGTCGGCGACGGCCTTCTGGATGCCCAGGTCCGCGCCGCCGGCGTCACGCACGGTGGTGACACCGGCGGCGAGGGTCGCCCGGAGGTTCCGGGCGGCCGCGTAGAACTGGTAGGAGAACGGCTCGGTCAGCCGCCGCATCACGTCGACGCCGGAGGCGGTGACGTGCACGTGGCAGTCGAAGAACCCGGGCAGCACCGTGGCTCCCGACACGTCGACGGCCACGTCCCCGTCCAGGCCCGGGCCCACGTCGTGGATCCGGCCGCCCTCGACCACGACGTCGGCCGGCTCCGGGGGTGCGCCGGTGCCGTCGAAGACGCGGCCGCCGTGGAGCAGGATGCGTTCTCTCACGACAGGACCTGCGCCTCCTCGCGGGCCGGCACGGGCCGACCGGGTCCACTGCGCATGGATCGCTCGACCAGCGCGCCGGCGGCCACCACGACGAGGTTGGGCACCAGCGAGATCAGGCCCACGTTGACGTGGCCGGAGTAGACGTCGCCGAAGGTCAGCCAGATGACCACGGCCTCGCCCACCAGCAGGCCGGCCAGGACCGGCCACACGCCGACCAGGCGGCGGGCGAGCAGCGCCAGGCCGATGGCCGGGATCAGCTGGTCGAGGCCGGAGTAGGTCAGCAGCAGCAGGTTCGCGAGCAGGTCCGGCCGCGCGAGCGCCAGCACCAGTGCCAGACCGGTGACCGCGACCACGGACACCTGGTTGACGAAGTACTGACGCCGCTCGCCGGAGCGCCCCACGATGTTGCGCGCGACCAGCGAGGACATGCCCACGATGAGCCCGGCCGCCGGCACCATCGCCGCGGACGCGGTGGCCACGACCACCAGGCCGACGAACCAGCCGGGGAAGGCCTGCTGCGACAGCGAGAGCAGTGCGCCGTTGCTGTTGCTGCCCGGCCCGAGCACCAGGATCGCGGTGAAGCCGATGATCATCGGCAGCGCGAGCGCCACCGAGTAGACCGGCAGGAACACGTAGTTGCGGCGCACCGCGCGCGGCGACTCTCCCGACAGCAGCGCCGGCCACTGGTGCGGCAGCGTCATGAACAGCACCCCGAGCGTGGAGGCGATCATGCTGGAGAAGAACCACGCGGTGTCGAACGGTCCGCCGTGCACGTGCAGCATGTCGGGGTGCTGGTCCATCACCTTCTGGAAGGTGGCGCCGATGCCGCCGGCGAAGTGGGCGGGGATCGCGACGACCAGCACCAGCAGGACGACGAGCATCAGCGCGTCCTTGAGGTACGACGTGCTCGCGACGCCCTTGATCCCGGCCCAGAGCACGAAGGCCACGACCAGCACGAAGGCGATCACGATGCTCACGTCGCTGGAGGTCTGGTCGCCGGTGGCCAGCTGCACCGCCAGACCCAGTCCGGTGATCTGCAGCTGCAGGTAGGGCAGCAGGAACACCACCCCGAAGACCGCCGTGACGAAGCCGAGCAGCTTGGACCCGTAGAAGTCGGCGAGGAAGTCCGCCTGGGTCAGGTGGCCGCGCTGGTGGGCGCGCCGCCAGATGACCGGGCCGAGGAAGTACAGCCCGACGTAGGCGAGCGGGATGTAGGGCAGGGCGTAGAGCGCGGCGACGCCGCCGGTGAAGGCGAGACCGGCCATGCCCAGGAACGTGAAGGTGGTGAACACCTCGCCGGCCTGGAGGAACCACATGGTCAGGGCCCCGAACTCGCGGCCGCCGACGGTCCACTCCGAGAGGTCCCCGGTGGCCTGGCGCCGGCCGAGGAAGCCGACCGCCGCGATGACCAGGATGCCGACGAGGGTGACGAGGAGTGTCGAGCTCATCGTGCCCCCTCCTCGGCCGTGTAGGTGGCGTCTGCCTCCCGCTGGCTGCGGCTGAACTCCAGCAGCGCCAGCGACGGCGTGATCGCCAGGACCCAGACGCCGGTCCACACCATCACCGACGGCAGGCCGAACCACAGCGTGGCGGTGTTCACGAACGGCAGCCACACGGTCGCGACCAGGGCGACCACGGGCACCAGGACGATGAGTCGCAACAGCTTCATCTCAGGCTCCTCTGCTTGCGGTGGAGGCGAGCTGGTCGGGCGCGGCAGCCTTGTCGCGCGCGAGCGCCCGGAGGGCCAGCTCGGTGTGGAGGAGCACCCCGTCGCTCATGACGTCGTCGACGAAGACGGCCTGCGGGCTGTGGTTGTTGGGCGTGTCGGCCGAGTCGCCCGGGTGCGCGCCGAGCATCAGGTAGCAGCCGGGCACCGCCTCGAGCACCCGCGAGAAGTCCTCGGCTCCCGCGTTCGGGTCGCGCATCGGCTGGTAGCGCTCGTCGCCGAAGACCTCGGAGACCACGTCGGCGACGAACGACGCGTGGTCGCCGTGGTTGACCGTCATCGGGTACTCGTCGACGAACTCGACCTCGGCCTCGAGGCCGTGCGCGGCGGCCAGCTGCCGGCACAGCGCGGGCGCCTCGGTCCTGATCCGCTCCCGCGCGGCCGGGGAGAACGACCGCACCGTCGCGTCGAACCGTGCGCTGTCGGGGATGATGTTGCGACGGGTTCCGCCGTGGAACGACCCGACGGTCACCACCACCGGGTCGAAGACGTCGAAGCGCCGGGTGACCAGCGTCTGCAGCGCCGTGACGATCTCGGCGGCCACCACGATCGGGTCCTGCGCGAGGTGCGGGGCCGAGCCGTGCCCGCCGCTGCCGCGCACGGTCACGTAGAGCGCGTCGCTGGCCGCCATCAGCGTGCCCGGCCGGGTGGTGAACGTGCCCCGGGGGAACTGCGAGGAGAACACGTGCATGCCGTAGGCGGAGGACACCCGGCTGCCGGCTGCGTCGAGGACGCCCTCCTCGAGCATCGCGCCGGCGCCGTCCCAGCCCTCCTCTCCCGGCTGGAACATGAACACCACGTCACCGGGCAGGTCGTCGCGGTGCGCGCTCAGGACACGCGCGGCGCCGACCAGCATCGCGGTGTGCAGGTCGTGGCCGCAGGCGTGCATGGCGCCGTCGTTGCGGCTGCTGAACTCCAGACCCGTCTGCTCCTGCACCGGCAGCGCGTCCATGTCGCCGCGCAGCAGCACCGCCGGCCCCGGTGAGCCTCCGCGCAGCACCGCGGTCACCGAGGACAGGGACTCGCCGGTCGAGATCTCCAGAGGCAGGCCGTCGAGGGCCTCGAGCACCCGGTTCTGCGTCTGCGGCAGGTCGAGCCCGACCTCGGGATGGCGGTGCAGGTCGTGGCGGAGGGCCACGAGGTCGTCGTACAAGGCCTGCGCGTCGTCGCGAAGCCTGTCATGGAGCGCCATGGGAACTCCTCGCCGTTCGGGGATGGGGCACCCCACGCAAACAGGAACGGGCACACACCACCCGAAGTGGACGCTTTCCGTCAGTTAACCTGCGCGGGATGACCGAATCCGCCAGGCTGAACGAGGGCGACCTGGCACTCGTCGAGGCGCTCCAGGTCTCGCCGCGCGCACCGTGGCCCGCGGTGGCGCGAGCCATCGGGACCACCCCGGCGACCGCGGCGCGCCGGTGGAAGCGACTGGTCGACAGCGGCGCGGCATGGGTCACCGGGACCCCCGGCGTCTCGGTCTGGAACGCCCGGTGCGTGGCGTACGTCGGGATCAGGTGCAGCCCCGGCCGCAACCTGGAGGTGGCGCGCACCCTCGCCGGGGACGCGCACGCCCTCAGTGTCGAGCTCACCGCAGGGGCGTTCGACCTCTTCGTCACCGTCGCCGCGGCGGACCTGCGCGCGCTGTCGCGCTACCTCCTCGAGCGCATCGACCTGGTCCCCGGGGTGACCGACACCCAGACGCGGATCTGCACGCACCTCTACCGCGACGGGTCCCGCTGGCGCCTGGGCAGCCTGCCGCACGAGGCGGCCTCGCGGCTGCCGTCGCAGCCGTGCCCGGCCTCCGCCGGGTCCGGAGGCGGGGCCGCCTGGCACCGTGAGGACAACCGGATCTTGGTGCAGCTCGGTCTGGACGGCCGCTCGTCGTACGCCACGCTGGCCGAGGTGGCCGGCGTCAGCGAGGCGACCGCCCGCCGGCGGGTGAGCAGCCTGCTGGCGTCCGGGACCGTGGTGCTGCGCGCCGAGGTCGCCGCGCACCTGTCCGGTTGGGGCGTGGCGGTGGTCCTCTCCGTCGAGGCGCCCTCGGCGCGGCTGGCGGAGACGGCCTCCGCCATCGCGCGGATGCGGCACGTCCGGCTGTGCGCCACGCTCGCCGGCACCCCGGCGATCGTGGTCTCCGCCTGGCTGCACAACCTCGAGGCGATCCATCACTTCGAGACCACGCTCGGCAAGTCGGTCCCCCAGGTGACGGTGGCGGACCGGCTGGTGACGCTGCGCACCGTCAAGCGGATGGGCCGGCTGCTCGACGAGGACGGCCGCGCGGTCGGCGCCGTCCCGATGGATGTCTGGACCGATCCTGTCCCGCCCTGCCAGAGCCCTGCGACCCCGTAGCGCGGCTGGGCTCCGACACGTCGGTCACGTGCCGTGCCCGGCACCACGCCCGGCTCGGCCGTCGTCGGCCGCCAGGGCCTGGTAGGCGGGCAGGTGCTCCTGCCACCGCGTCCCCATCTCGCGGCGCTCGCGGCCGGCGACGTGGTCGGCGAGGTCCTCGACGTGGACCTGCATCCCCGCCCCGTAGGCGGCGCGCTGGTCGAGCGGCATGCCGCGCTCCTCGATCACCAGCACGGTGTGGTCGCCCTCGGCGGTCAGGGTGGCCTCGATGGCGTGGTCGTCCGGCTCGTCCGGGTCCCTGGTCAGCACCAGCAGCCGGTGCGGGGCCTCGCACGCCTCCACCCGACCCGTGCCCTCCCAGCCGGTGGCGAGGAAGTGCGCGCGGAACTCGCCGCCGAGCCGCAGGTCGCCCTCCACCTCACCGAGCCACCGGGCGAGCCGCCGGGGCTCGGTGAGGGCCGACCACAGGTCGTCGACGTCGGTGGCGTAGCGGGCCCGCAGGCGTACGACGCCCTTGCCGTCGGCCGACCCCAGGCTGCCCAGGAGGCGGCTGCCGCCGGGTGCGTTGCCGGTCATCCGGTGCTCCTTCATTCGCGTCTTCCTCGTGGGCCAGGGCCTCCAGCACCGTGCGCCGGCTCTCGTCCCGCAGCGCCCGCAGTACTGCCTCCGTCGCCACGAATGTAGCGAAGCGGATACGTACCCGTCAGGGTACATGCAGGAGGTGGTCGGGACGGGCCCGTCACTCCAGCTGGTCGCGCCGGCGGGTCAGGTAGGCGGTCTCGGCGGTGTTCCCCGCCAGCGTGATGGCCTCGTCGTAGGCCGCGCGCGCCTCCTGCGGACGGCCCAACCGCCGCATCAGGTCGGCCCGGGTCGCGTGGAAGGCGTGGTAGCCGGCCAGCCGGTCCCGGAGCCGGTCGACGGCCGCCAGCGCCACCGCCGGGCCGTCGAGCTCGCCGACCGCGACGGCCCGGTTGAGGGCGACGACCGGGGAGGGGTCGAGCCGGACGAGCTGGTCGTAGAGGGCGACGACCTGCGACCAGTCGGTGTGCCGGGCGTCGCGGGCGGAGGTGTGCACGGCGTTGATCGCGGCGAGGACCTGGTAGCGGCCCGGAGCAGCCCCGGTGGCCAGGCGTTCGCGCACCAGCCGGTGGCCCTCGGCGACCAGGGCCGCGTCCCAGGTGCCGCGGTCCTGCTCGTCCAGGGTGACCAGCTCGCCGCTCGCCGAGACCCGGGCGGTGCGCCGGGCCTCGGTGAGGAGCATCAGCGCCAGCAGCCCGGCCACCTCGCCGTCCTCGGGCAGGAGGGCCCGGAGCATGCGGGTGAGCCGGATCGCCTCGGCGGTCAGGTCCTGGCGCACCGGGTCGGTGGCGGGGCCGCTGGCCAGGTAGCCCTCGTTGAAGACGAGGAAGAGGACGGCGAGCACGCCGGTGACACGGGTCGGAAGGTCCTCGGCGCCGGGCACCCGGTAGGGGAGCCGGGTCGCGCGGATCTTGGCCTTCGCGCGGGTGATCCGCTGGCTCATGGTGCTCTCCTGCACCAGGAAGGCTCGGGCGATCTCGGGCACGGTCAGGCCGCCCACCATGCGCAGCGTCAGTGCCACCCGGGCCTCCATCGCGAGCGCCGGGTGACAGCAGGTGAAGATCAGCCTGAGCCGGTCGTCCTCGAGGGCGTCCCACGGCCGCCCCGTCGGCGCGGCAGGCTCGTCGTCGTAGGACATCTGGGCCTCCCTCTGCTTGTCCCCGCGCTTGCTCTCGCGCCGGATCCGGTCGATGGCCTTGCGGTTGGCGGTGGTGGTCAGCCAGGCGCCGGGGTTGGGAGGTACGCCGTCGGTCGGCCACCGCTCGACCGCGATGGCGAACGCCTCGGCCGCGGCCTCCTCGGCGACGTCGAGGTCACCGAACCGCCTGGTCAGCGCGGCGACCACCCGCGCCCACTCCTCGTGGTGGGCCCGGATGATCGCCTCCCGGGCCTCGACCCCGTTCACAGGAACGGCCGCACCTCGATCTTCCGGTTGCAGGCCTTCGACCCCTCGGCGGCGAGCCTCAGCGCCACGTCGAGGTCGGCGGCCTCGATGACCCAGAAGCCGGCGAGGTGCTCCTTCGCCTCCACGAACGGGCCGTCGGTGAAGATCGGCTGGTCGCCACGGTTGTCCACCACGGTGGCCGGTTCGGGCGATCCGAGGCCGCCGGCGAAGACCCAGTGGCCCTCGGCCCGGAGCCGGTCGTTGAACGCGTCGATGTCGGCCTCCTCGGTCGGGGTGGCCCGGCCGGTGCCGTCGTCGATCACGGAAACCAGGTACTGCATCCAGATCATCTCCTGCGCTCGGGGCGCCCCTGATGGGCGGCCGCTCACCCCTGCTACGAGCTGCTCCACGCCGATCCGACACCGTCTCCCGGGATTCTCTCAAGGACCCTCCGGCACGACCGGTGCACCGCGCCCGCCACCGGTCCTTCCCGTGCCCCTCATCCGGGGTATCGCGGAGACGGACAGCCCCGCTGCGCGAGGAACGGCGAGAGGATCGGGCCCATGGCGAGGTACTCCCTCGGCTCGGACGAGGCCGAGATCGTCCGGCTGGAAGTGCAGGCCGAGTTCCTCCGCGAGCCCACCCGGATGCTGCTGGAGGCCGCGGGGCTCTCTCCCGGCATGCGGGTGCTCGACCTCGGGACCGGGCTGGGGCACGTGGCGGTCGCGGTCGCGGAGATCGTCGGCGCGGAGGGCGACGTGGTCGGCCTCGACCTCGACCCGCGGATGCTCGAGGTGGCCCGGGCCCGGGCCGGCCATCTGCCCCAGGTGAGCTTCGTCGAGGGCGACGTGACCCAGTGGCGCGCCGACGAGCCGTTCGACGCCGTGGTGGGCCGGCTGATCCTCTTCCACCTGCCGGACCCGGTCGGCGTGCTGCGCCACCACCTCGAGGGGGTCCGTCCGCACGGCCGGGTGGTCATGCTCGACTTCGACATCGGCGGCATGCGCGCGGAGCCCAGCGACCCCGTCACCGACCGGATGGCCGCGCTCGTCCTGGCCGCGTTCCGCGCCGTCGGCGCCGACCCCACCATCGGCGCGCGGCTGCAGGGTATCCTCGCGGCGGCCGGGGCCGAGGACGTCGCGGGCCTGGCGCTCGCGCAGTACCTCGCCGGGGACGACCCGGTCGGCCCCGCGCTGCTCAGCGGTGTGGTGCGGTCGCTGGCCCCGGTGATGGTCGCGAAGGGCCTGGCGACGCAGGCCGAGGTGGATCCGGACACGCTGCCCTCGCGGATCGCGAGCTCCCTGCGGTCCTCGGGGTCCGTGGTGGTCCCGCCGCTCCTCGCGGCGGCCTGGGGCCGGCGGCCCTGACCCCGGCACCTGGCATCGAGCAACGGGAGTCCGGGATCCGGTGCGGGACGCCGCGAGACGACGTGTCGAGAATCCGTGACCTGCTCCGTCCCCGGGGTGCACGCGACCACAATGGGTCGCACCCGCACCGAGGAGAAGCACCATGGCCAAGTACCTGCTGCTCAAGCACTACCGCGGCGCCCCGGCGCCGGTGAACAACGTGCCGATGGACCGGTGGACGCCCGAGGAGGTCTCGGCCCACATGCAGTACATGCACGACTTCGCGGCCCGGCTCGAGGGCAGCGGCGAGTTCGTCGACGGCCAGGCGGTCGCCCCCGAGGGGATGTTCGTCCGGTACGACGGGGAGGGCCGCCCGCCGGTCACCGACGGCCCGTTCGCCGAGACCAAGGACCTCATCGCCGGCTGGATGGTGATCGACGTCGACAGCCAGGAGCGCGCCATCGAGCTCGCCGGGGAGCTGTCGGCCGCCCCCGGGGCGGGCGGGAAACCGATCCAGGAGTGGCTCGAGGTGCGGCCGTTCCTGGCCGTGCCGCCCAGCACGACGGAGTCACCGCTCGGGTGAACGAGCTCCTGCTCCGCAGCCTCGCACCGAGCGTGCTGGGGGTCCTCGTCCGCCGCGGCGCCGACTTCGCGGCGGCCGAGGACGCCGTGCAGGAGGCGCTGGTCGAGGCGGTCCGCACCTGGCCGGCCGACCCGCCGCGCGACCCGAAGGCCTGGCTGGTCACGGTGGCCTGGCGCCGGTTCCTCGACGCGACCCGCACGGACACCGCGCGTCGCCGGCGCGAGGACCTCGTCGTCGAGGAGCCGGCGCCCGGGCCCGCGCCGGCCGCCGACGACACGCTGCAGCTGTACTTCCTCTGCGCCCACCCGTCGCTGACCCCCGCGTCCGCGGTCGCGCTCACGCTGCGTGCCGTCGGCGGCCTGACCACCCGCCAGATCGCCCGGGCCTACCTGGTGCCCGAGGCGACGATGGCGCAACGGATCAGCCGGGCCAAGCGCACCGTCGCCGGCGTGCGTTTCGACCAGCCCGGCGACGTGGCCACCGTGCTGCGGGTCCTCTACCTGGTCTTCAACGAGGGCTACTCCGGCGACGTCGACCTCGCCGCCGAGGCCATCCGGCTCACCCGGCAGCTCGCGGCCGTCGTCGACGCCGGCCAGGACCTCTGGGGCGAGGCGGTGGGGCTGCTGGCCCTGATGCTGCTGCACCACGCCCGCCGCGCCGCCCGGACCACGGCCGACGGCAGCCTGGTGCCGCTGGCCGAGCAGGACCGCGGCCGGTGGGACACCCGGGCGATCGCCGAGGGCGTCGAGCTCCTGCAGGCGGCGCTCGCCCGCGACCGGCTGGGCGAGTTCCAGGCCCAGGCCGCCATCGCGGCGCTGCACGCCGACGCGCGCACCGCCGAGGAGACCGACTGGGTGCAGATCGTCGAGTGGTACGACGAGCTGGCGCGCCTGACCGACAGCCCCGTGGTCCGGCTCAACCGGGCGGTGGCGGTGGGCGAGGCCGACGGACCGCGGGCGGGACTGGCGGCGCTCGCCGCGCTGGACGAGTCGCTGCCGCGGTACGCCGCGGTGGCGGCGTACCTGCACGAGCGCGACGGCGACCCGGCCAGGGCCGCGCGGCTCTACGCCGAGGCGGCCCGGAAGGCGGCCAACCTGGCCGAGCGCGACCACCTGACCCGCCAGGCCGCCCGGCTCAACTCCCGACCGCCGCGCTGACCCGCCGCGCGCGGGGACGGCGACCTAGTGCACCGAGACCGGCGGGACGCCCTCGTCGTCGAGCAGGTGCGCCGCCTCGTGCTTGCGCGGGAGGAACATCGCCGGCACCACCGTCAACAGGACCAGCGCCCACGCCACCCAGTAGGTGTCGGCGAACGCCTGGGCGGCGTCCTCCAGCCCCTTCATGACCGCGGCCGCGGGGAGCTTCGCGGCGAGGGCGGGGTCGTGCAGCGACGCCATCGCCGGCCCGGCGAGCTTGGAGGCCTGCAGGTGGTTGGTGAGCAGCACCGACATGGTCGCGACCCCGACCGAGCTGGCGATCTGCTGGGTGATGTTCAGCAGCGTCGAGCCGCGCGCGACCTCGTGCGCCCGCAGCGTCTTCAGCGCGGAGGTGAACAGCGGCATCATCGTGGCGCCCATGCCGAGGCCCATCACGAACAGCTCGGCGATGATGAGCGGGTACGGCGTGGTCGCGGTGAGCTGGGTCAGCCCGAACATGCCGATCAGGATGAAGACCAGGCCGAACGGCACGATCCGCCCGATCGGGTGCTTGTCCACCTGGGAGCCGGCGATCGGCATCGTGATCATCGCGCCGATGCCTTGCGGCGCCACCAGCAGCCCGGCCTGCAGCGTCGACTCCCCGCGGACCTCCTGGAAGTAGGTCGGCACGAGCAGCAGGCCGCCGAAGAAGGCGGCGGCGAACAGGAACATCGTGATGATCGAGACCGTCAGGTTGCGGTTCCGGAACAGCCGTAGGTCCAGCAGCGGGTGCTCGGGGCGGAAGGAGTGGAAGACGAAGAGCACCATCAGCACGACGCCGATCAGCATCGACACCCAGACCCGCGGCGCGGCGGCCGTCCCCTCCGAGGGGATCGAGGAGACGCCGAACAGGAACAGCGCCAGCCCCGGCGACATCAGCGCCATGCCGAGGAAGTCGAAGGACTCCGACGGCTCGGGGGTGTCCTTGGGCAGCACCCGCCAGGCGTAGACGAGCGCGACCAGCCCGATCGGCGCGTTGATGAGGAAGATCCAGTGCCAGCTCGCGACCTGGATCAGCCAGCCCCCGAGGATCGGGCCGAGGATCGGGCCGAGCAGCATCGGGACCCCGAGGATGGCCATCAGCCGCCCCATCCGGTGCGGGCCGGCCGCCCGGGTCATGATCGTCATGCCGAGCGGCATCAGCATGCCGCCGCCGAGCCCCTGCAGCACCCGGAAGCCGATCAGCGCGCCGATGCTCCACGAGGCCGCGCACAGGACCGAGCCGCTGACGAACAGCGCGATCGCGGTCATGTAGAGCCGCTTGGTGCCGAACCGGTCGGCCGCCCAGCCGGTCATCGGGATCACCGTGGCCAGCGCGAGGGTGTAGGCCGTCACGGACCACGCGACCGTCGAGTAGGCGATCGGGTTGCCGGCGGAGCCGAACACCGTCTGGAACGTCGGCAGCGCGACGTTGACGACCGTGATGTCCAGGATGGACATGATGGCGCCGAGCACCACCACGCCGGCGATCTTCAGCACGGCGGCGTCGATGTGGTCGGGCAGGTCTGTCTTGGTGCTCGAGGACATGGTGGTGCTCCTGTTTCGGGGTTCCCACCAGTCTAGGGCGGCCCACCCCCTGCGCCCGTCCGGAGCGTGGGACCCCCGCATGTGTTCGCCTTGCATGGGCACCGACCTCTCTCACCGGAGGAGAGGACCTCATGGATCCCGAGATCGCACGAAACCTGCTGCGCGACCTCGCGGCGCGAACCCTGGTGGCCGCCTACGTCGAGGAGGACGGCGGCCGGTCGCTGATCAAGGTCGACCCCGCCACCGGCGTGGCCGCCACCGAGCTGGAGCCCACCGAGGTGGTGCGCGCGGTGCTGCAGTGGCACGGCGCCGGCTGGGCCGGTGAGATCGCCTCCGGCTGGCACTGCTTCGTCGACCACCGCTACCTGTTCACCCCCGGCCACCGCGGGGACCTGCGGCGGGCCGTGGACGTGGCGCTGGCGCTGGTCGACGAGGTGGACGCGGAGCAGCCGGCGGGTGGCGTCGGGGACCTCCGCCTGGCCCCGGTCGAGGTCGGGGTCGGGGACATGGCGCGGGCGGTGGCCTTCTGGAGCGCGGCCCTCGCCTATCTCCCCCGCGACCTCGATCCCGACCCCGACCCCGACCCGGACTGCACGGTGCTGGTGGACCCGGCCGGTGAGGGGCCTCCGCTCTCGCTGCAGACGCGAGGAGCACCGGCGAGCGAGCCGGTCCGGCTGCGCCTCGACCTGCACACCTGCGACCCGGCCGGTCAGGTGACCCGCCTCGTGGACCTCGGCGCCACCGAGGTGCTCGACCGGCCCCCTCCGGTCGACGGCGTCCGTGCCGACCTGGTCGTGCTGCGCGACCCGGACGGCAACGAGTTCTGCGTCATCGACCACGCCGAGGGGTAGGGGCCTCTGCCGCCCAGGGCGCTTGGGCCGGGCTGTCTGGCATCGCGACATGACGACCACCGAGCCCCAGGTCCCCGACGACTCCGTCAGCCTCGCCCGCGGCACGCGCATGCCGCTCCTCGGCTTCGGGACGTGGCAGATCAGGGGCGAGGACGCCGCGCGCGCGACGTCGGCCGCGCTCGAGGAGGGCTACCGGCACCTCGACACCGCCACGGTCTACGGCAACGAGGGTGAGGTCGGTCGCGCCCTGGCCGGGAGCGGCGTGGCCCGCGAGGACGTCTTCGTCACGACCAAGTGCCCGCCCGACCGTGCCGGGAGCGAGCTGGAGACCCTCCGCGAGAGCCTCGACCTCCTGCGGACCGACCACGTCGACCTGTGGCTCATCCACTGGCCGGCCGGCGGGTCGGGCAACGCCGACATGTGGCGCGCGTTCGTCGAGGCCCGTGAGGCCGGCCTGGCCAGGGAGATCGGGGTGAGCAACTTCGACCCCTCGCTCCTCGACGAGGTCACCAAGGCCACCGACGTGCGTCCGGCAGTGAACCAGATCGAGTGGAGCCCGCTGCTGTTCGACGCCGGCACGCTGGCCGAGCACCGTGCGCGCGACGTCGTGCTGGAGGGCTACAGCGCCCTGCGCGGCGGCACCCTCGACCACCCGACCATCGGCGAGATCGCCGAGCGGTCCGGCCGGACGCCCGCCCAGGTGATCATCCGCTGGCACCTCCAGCACCGCGTCGTCGTGATCCCGAAGTCGGTCCACCCCGAGCGCATCCGGTCGAACGCCGACGTCGGCGGCTTCTCCCTGAGCGACGAGGACATGGCCGCGATCGACGCGCTGGGCCGGGGCTGAGCCCCGGCGGAGGCGGCGGCTCAGCAGTCCGCGCCCGGGACCGGCACCTCCGCACTCCAGCGGGCTCGACGCTGCCGGTCGGACTGCTCCCACCAGGCGGTGCCGCGCTCGCCGAGCGCGACCTTCGCGGCGTGCACACCGGCGCGGGCGGTGCGCTCCTCGTCGGTGCCCCGGGTGCGCCGCACCTCGCGCCGCCAGGCCATCAGCGCCCGGGTGAGCTCCTCGCGCCGGTCCTGCGGGATCGCCGGGTCGGTGGCCCGCCAGCGTCGGCCGTCGACCACGACGTACCGCCCGTCCGCGGTCCTCTCCGGTCCGTCGCTCACCGTTGGCTCCGCCGCCAGCGCTCCGGGGTGGTGCCGTAGCGGCTGCGGAACCGCCGGACGAGGTACGTCGCGTCGCGGAGGCCGGTGCGCGCGGCCACCACGCCGAGCGGCAGGTCGGTCTCGCGCAGCAGCCGGCGGACCTCGGTCATCCGCCGCTCGGTGATCCACTCCAGCAGGGGACGGCCGGTGCGCCTGCGGACCAGCGTCGTCAGGTGGCCCGGGGTGTACCCGAGCGCCCGGGCGACGTCGCCGGCCGAGACCGGGTCGCGGAACCTCGCCTCGATCTCGTCGAAGACCCGCGCCACGAGCGGGTCCGGGGCAGCCGGCGCCGAGGGCGCGAGCCGCGCCGCGGCAACCAGCAGCTGGGTGAGCAGCCCGGTGACCGCCTCGCCGGCGCCCAGCCGGCCGGGGTCGTCGAGCTCCTCGGCCAGCGCCGCGAGCCGCCACGACCACGCCGCCCGGTCGGGCTCGGGGACCACGGCGGAGCCGGCGCCGGGGGCGAACAGTGCCAACAGCGGATGGTGGCCCCAGGTCAGCGGCGAGACCGAGGCCAGGGCGAGGACGGCGTCCGGCGTGAACGCGACCGACCAGGCGCGGGCGTGCACGAGCTCCGACACGGCTCCCACGCCGATGACCTGCCCGGGCAGCACCGCGTGCACCTCGCCCGCGCGCAGCGGACGCTCGGTGCCGTCGACCGCGAACGAGCCGCCGCCCTCCTCGACGTAGACGAGCACGAGGAAGTCGTGGGCGTGCCGGTGGTCCGGCGGCAGGTCTGCGTGGTCGGTCCGGGTGTCCACGTGGAGCACCGACACCGCCGGCACGCCCGGGCGCAACCGGTAGCGGTAGACCGGGGTCCCGTCGGGTCGCACCGTGCGCAGGCCGGAGGTGGCGGCGGGGGAGGCGTTGACCGAAGAACGTGCCATGGCTGCCGACCTTCGTCCTGCGCCGGAACCGCAGGATGTCCAAGACTGAGTGGTGACGAGGTCAGGTCTACCACGGGCCGGCGGGGACGGTCGGCCACCGAGAGCCGGGGAGCAGCGATGACACCAGCGAACGACGTACGGATCGTCGACCGGCGCAGCCCGGAGGAGCGGGACCGTCCGTTCCTGCCGGGCATGGGCAAGACGTGGCTCCTCCCGCTCTACGACGCCGTCAGTCGGGTGGTCGGCGTCCGTGCCCTCCAGCAGCGGGCGGTCGGCCTCGCCGAGGTCGCCGCGGGCGACGCGGTGGTCGACGTCGGCTGCGGCACCGGCAACCTGTCCTTCGTCCTGCTCGCCGCCCGGCCCGACGCCCGGGTCACGGGGCTGGACCCCGACGGGGCCGCGTTGCGCCGGGCCGCGCGCAAGGCGCGCCGCCGCCGCGTGCCGCTCACCCTGGTGCAGGGGTACGCCGACCGGCTCCCCGCCGGGGATGCCTCGCTGGACCACGTGATCTCGTCGCTGGCCCTTCACCACGTGGACGACGCCGGGCGGACCGGCTTCGCGCGCGACGCCCTCCGGGCGCTCCGTCCCGGGGGGCGGGTCACGGTCGTCGACTTCGGCGGACCCGCGCTGGACGCGGCCGCCACCCATCAGCACGGGTCCGGCCAGCACGGGTCCGGCCACGGCACTGCCCACGCCCTGCGACACCTGCCGCGCCGGCTGCGCTCGCGGGTCGAAGCCAGCCCCGCGGTGGCCCGCAACCAGGAGGGGGGCCTCCTGGAGCTCTTCGCCGGCGCGGGGTTCGAGGACGTCCGGGAGGTCGACCACGTCGACCACCGCTTCGGTCGGGTCAGCTTCGTGCAGGCGACCCGTCCGGGGCCACCTCGAGGAGCTGGTCCAGCAGCGTCCGGTCGCCCTCGACCGTGACCGCGTCGAAGCACCGGTCCATGAACAGCGCGTAGATGCCCTCGGGGTCGCCCGCCACCACCACGTCCGGGTGGTCGATGGGCTCGCGCAGCACCCGCCGGTCCACCAGCGAGGCGATCTCCGCGCCGGCGCGGAACTCGAAGCGACCGGCCGGCGCGAGCGGGGCCACGACGATGTCGAGCGCGTTGGCCAGCCAGCCCTCGAAGAGCTGCTCCTGGTCCACGGGCGGACCCAGCGAGCGGGCGCCCCAGACCGCCAGCTCGCGCATCGCCGGCTGCAGCTGGCGTCCGTACTCGGTCAGCTCGTAGACCTTCGAGGCGGCGGGCGGCGGCAGGGTGCGGCGGGCGACGATGCCGTGCCCCTCGAGGTCCTTCAGGCGCGCGGCGAGGATGTTCGTGCCGATCCCGGGCAACCGGTCGACCAGGTCGGTGTAGCGCTGCGGGCCGTGCATCAGCTCGCGTATCACCAGCAGCGTCCAGCGGTCGCCCACGAGGTCGAGCGCGTGGGCCATCGGGCAGTACTGGTCGTAGCGCTTGGGCATACCCAAAAGATAGCACGTGGTGACTAATCTGCAGATAATGCTTGCAAATAAAAAGTACGAGTGCCTAGCGTCGTGGTCATGACTTCAGAAATGCAAGCAATCGGGTCGGTCCGAACCGACCACCGCAAGTGGTGGGCCCTCGCGCTCCTGTGCGTCGTGCAGTTCATGGTCGTGCTCGACATCGCGATCGTGAACGTCGCGCTGCCGTCCATCAAGCAGGACCTCGGTTTCTCCGAGGGCGACCTCCAGTGGGTGATCAGCGCCTACGCCCTGGTGTTCGGCGGCTTCCTCCTCCTCGGCGGCCGCGCCGCGGACATGCTGGGCCGCCGGCGGATCTTCCTGCTCGGCATCGTGGTGTTCACCTCCGGCTCGCTGCTGGCGGGCCTCGCCTGGTCCGAGCCCTCGCTGCTCGGCGCCCGCGCCCTCCAGGGGCTCGGGGCGGCGGCCATCACCCCCGCGGCGCTGTCGATCCTCTCGACGACGTTCAGCGAGGGGCGGGAGCGCAACATCGCGCTCGGGGCGTGGGGTGCCGTCGGGGGCTTCGGCGCCGTCGCCGGGGTGCTCCTCGGGGGCGTCCTCACCGACGCCCTGAGCTGGGAGTGGATCTTCTTCGTCAACGTGCCGGTCGGCGTCGCAGGCTTCGTGCTGGCGCCGCTGCTGCTGGGGGAGAGCCGCGAGGCCGGCGTCACGAGGTTCGACCTGCCGGGCGCCGTGCTGGTCACGACCGGACTCTCCTCGGTGGTCTACGCGATCACGCTCGCCGGCCAGGACGGCTGGCTGGCGGGGCGGACGCTGGGGGTCTTCGCAGCCGCCGTGGCCCTCCTGGCCTCGTTCGTGGTCTGGGAGCTGCGCCACCCCGCCCCGCTGATGCGCTTCGGCATCCTTCGCACCCGCACGGTGAGCGGCGCCAACGTCGCCGGCTTCATCATGGGCACCGCGATGTTCTCGATGTTCCTGATGCTGACCCTCTACATGCAGCAGGTGCTGGGCTACTCGGCGATGAGGACCGGGGTCGCCTACCTGGCGGTCGCGGGGACGGCGATCGTCTGGTCCGCGGTCGCGGGCCGGCTGGTGACCCTGGTGGGCGTGAAGCCGGTGCTGGTGGTCGGCATGGCCACGCTGACCGCCGGACTCCTCTACTTCACGCAGGTCTCGGTCGGCGGCAGCTACCTCCGCGACCTGCTGCCCGGCTTCCTGGTGATCGGGGTGGGGATCGGCTTCTCGTTCGTGCCGATCTCGATCGCGGCGCTCGCCGGGGTGCGCTCCGCCGAGGCGGGGCTGGCCTCGGGCCTGATCAACACCTCCCAGCAGATCGGCGGTGCCCTGGGCATCGCGGCACTCTCCACGATCGCCACCTCGCGGACCGAGGACGCGGCGCGCAACGGTTCGGCGCTGCCGACGGCCCTGGTCGACGGCTTCTCCTCGGCGTTCCTGGCCGGTGCCATCTTCGCCGCCGTCGGCCTGGTGGCCGCGCTGACGCTGATCCGCCGGACGGAGCTGGACGCCGAGGCCGTCGTGCCCAAGCCGTCGGCGGAGCCGGAGCTGGACGCCGCCTAGGGACCTGGAGTGCGGAGTCGCCCCCGAGGAGACCCGGGGGCGGCGTCGCACGTCACCGCCGCCTCCCGGCGGCGCCGGCACGGCGCCGGCATGGGGGGCGTCAGCCGGGATGCGTCAGTCCAGGCAGAACTCGTTGCCCTCGGGGTCGGCCATCACGAGGAAGCCGGCGCTCAGCGGGGGCTCGGGCTCGTGGCGACGCAGCCGCGTGGCCCCCAGCGCCACGAGCCGGTCGCCCTCGGCCTCCAGCGCCGCCATGCGTTCCTCGCCCTCGAGCCCGGGCGCCGCCCGCACGTCAAGATGGACGCGGTTCTTGGCGACCTTCTCCTCGGGGACCTGCTGGAAGAAGAGCCGCGGCCCGCGCCCGTCGGGGTCCTCGACGGCCGAGCTCGCGTTGCGCTGCTCCTCCGGCACGCCGACCCGCGCGAGGAAGTCGTCCCAGGCGGCCAGCGGGTCGGCGCCCGCCGGGAGGTCGACCCCGGGCGGCGCCGGGTGGACGTAGCCCAGCACGTCGCGCCAGAACGTCGAGAGCGCGTGGGGGTCCCGGGCGTCGAAGGTGACCTGGAGGTGGCGGCTCATCGGCGGGCTCCGTTCGGGCCTGGTCTGGTGCCGAGAGACTAGGCCAGACCATCGCCTTCCTGCCACGGAGAGGTGATGATGGGCCGCATGCGTGTCGCGCTCATGGTGACCTGCGTCAACGACGCGATGTTCCCCGACACCGGGAAAGCGGTGGTGCGGCTGCTGAGACGGCTCGGCGTCGACGTCGACTTCCCGGCGGCCCAGACCTGCTGCGCCCAGCCGATGGTGAACACCGGCTACCTCGACGAGGCGGTGCCGGTGGTGCGGACGTTCGTCGACGCGTTCGCGGGGTACGACGCGGTCGTGGCGCCCTCGGGATCATGCGCCGGCTCGGTCCGGCACCAGCACTCGCTCGTCGCCCGCCGCTCGGGTGATCCGGGCCTGGAGCGGGCGGTCGCGCAGACCGCGCCGAGGGTGCACGAGCTCTCGGAGTTCCTCGTCGACGTGCTCGGGGTGACCGACGTGGGAGCCTACTTCCCGCACCGCGTGACCTACCACCCGACCTGCCACTCGCTGCGGCTGCTGGGCGTGGGGGACCGGCCCCGCCGACTGCTCGAGGAGGTGCGCGGGATCCGGCTGACCGACCTGCCCGCCGCCGAGGAGTGCTGCGGCTTCGGCGGCACCTTCGCCGTGAAGAACGCCGACACCTCGGTGGCGATGGGCGCCGACAAGGCGCGGCACGTCCGCGAGACCGGGGCGGAGGTGCTGGTTGCCGGTGACAACTCCTGCCTGATGCACATCGGCGGGATGCTCTCGCGGCAGCAGTCCGGGGTGCGGGTCATGCACCTGGCCGAGATCCTGGCCGCGACCGAGGACGAGCCCGCCGGGGTGGCCGACCTGCCCGGGGTGGTCGGTCGATGAGCGCCACGTTCGTCGGCATGCCGGCCTTCCCGACCGCGGCCCGCGCCGCGCTGGCCGACACCCAGCTGCGGCACAACCTCGCCCACGCCACCACCACGATCCGCAACAAGCGGCTGCGCCTGGTCGACGAGGTCGACGCGTCCATGGACGCCGCCGGCGACGGCTCGGGGTCGGGGTGGGAGGAGCTGCGGCTGGCGGGAGCGGCGGTCAAGGAGTCCGCGCTGCGCGGGCTGGACCGGCACCTGCTGGACCTGGAGGCGGCGCTGACCGCCAACGGTGCGGTCGTGCACTGGGCGCGTGACGCCGCCGAGGCCTGCCGGATCGTCGCCGACGTCGCCCGCGACCACGGCGTGGACGAGGTCGTGAAGGTCAAGTCGATGGCCACCCAGGAGATCGGGCTCAACGAGGCGCTCGCCGAGGAGGGCATCGCGGCCTGGGAGACCGACCTGGCCGAGCTGATCGTGCAGCTGGGCGACGACCTGCCCAGCCACATCCTGGTGCCCGCGATCCACCGCAACCGGGCCGAGATCCGCGAGATCTTCCGGGAGAAGATGGCCGCGGTCGGACGGGCCGCCCCCGACGACCTGACCGACGAGCCAGCCGTCCTCGCGGCCGCCGCGCGGCAGCACCTGCGGGAGAAGTTCCTGCGCGCGAAGGTCGGGATCTCCGGCGCGAACTTCGCCGTCGCCGAGACCGGCACGCTGGTCGTCGTGGAGTCCGAGGGCAACGGCCGGATGTGCCTGACCCTGCCGGAGGTGCTGGTCAGCGTGGTCGGCATCGAGAAGGTCGTGCCGACCTGGGAGGGCCTCGACCCGCTGCTGCGGCTGCTGCCGCGCTCGTCCACCGGCGAGCGGATGAACCCCTACACCTCGATGTGGACCGGGGTCACGCCCGGCGACGGCCCGCAGGAGGTCCACGTCGTGCTGCTCGACAACGGGCGGACCCGGGCCTTGGCCGACCAGGTCGGCCGGCAGGCGCTGCGCTGCATCCGCTGCTCCGCGTGCCTCAACGTCTGCCCGGTCTACGAGCGGGTCGGCGGCCACGCCTACGGCTCGGTCTACCCCGGACCGATCGGCGCGATCCTCAACCCGCTGCTGCGCGGGGTCGGCCACGACGAGCAGATCGACTCGCTGCCGTACGCCTCCTCGCTGTGCGGCGCCTGCTTCGAGGCCTGCCCGGTGCGCATCGACATCCCCGAGGTGCTGGTGCACCTGCGCACCGAGGTGGTCGACGCGCACCGCGGCGACCGCGTGCCCAAACCGGAGGCGGTCGCGATGAAGGCCACGGCGTACGCCTTCTCCGACGCCCGACGGCTCGCCTGGGTCGAGCGTGCCTCGGGACTGGCCGGCCGGGTGCTCGGGCGGCTGGGGCGGCAGACGATGCCCGGCGGCCGGCGCGCGGCCGGCCGGATCCCCGGGCCGGGTGCCTCGGCGTGGACCGGTGCGCGGGACCTGCCCGCGCCGCCGCGGGAGTCGTTCCGGGCCTGGTGGCTCCGCACGCGTGGGGGAACGGACGACGGACGAGGGGAGCAGCGGTGACCAGGGCAGGCGAGGGTGCGCGCGAGGAGGTGCTGCGCCGGGTGCGCTCGGCCCTCTCGGACGTCGCGGGTGTGGCCCACGGCGGGCTGCCCGAGCCGCCGCGGCGCACCCCGCTCGAGGGCGACGCCCTGGTCGACCACTTCGCCGAGCGGGTCGCCGACTACCGCGCGGTGGTCGAGCGGTGCACGCTCGCCGACCTCGAGGCGACCGTCGCGGCCGCGCTGCCGACCGGTGCCAGCGTGGTCGTGCCGCCGGGCCTCGGGTTCGACGTCGCGGGCGCCGCGGTCGACCACCAGATGACCGCCGCCGAGCTCGACCGGGTGGACGCGGTGGTGACCGAGGCGCGGGTCGGGATCGCCGAGACCGGCACCATCGTCCTCGACCACGGCACCGGCCAGGGTCGTCGCGCGCTCAGCCTCGTCCCGGACCGGCACGTGTGCGTGGTGCGGGCCGACCAGGTCGTGCTCGACGTGCCCGACGCGGTCGCGGTGCTCGGCCCGGCCGTCGGGCAGGGGCGGGCGCTGACCTGGATCAGCGGGCCCTCGGCCACCAGCGACATCGAGCTGGACCGGGTCGAGGGCGTGCACGGGCCGCGGAACCTGCACGTGATCATCGCGGGCTGAGGACGGGGGCGCCGGCCTGCGGTCCCGGGATCCACGTGTGCCAGCACGGACCCCCGGAGGTTCGGCTCGGCAACTGATCGGGAACAGGCGCGCGGCGACGAGGCACGCCCGGAATTCGGGAGGCACCTCACGGTGACTTCTTGTTACGGTCCCGCGTCCGCTGCCCCCGGGGGAGGTTGAACTGCCAGTGTCGGTGTCGACAGACGTGCTGAGCGTTCGAGGTGTCGAGTACCGGAAGCTCCTCGCGGGCAGTGCGGTCTCGAACCTAGGCGACGGAATCAGCTTCGTGGCCGTCCCCCTACTCGCGGCCACGCTCACGTCCAGCCCTGCGTTGATCGCCGGACTGTCCTTCGCCTACTCAGTCCCCCGCCTGGTGATGTCGACGTTCAGCGGCGTGGTTGCCGACCGTGTGGATCGACGTCGCCTGATGGTCGTCGTCAACGCGGCGCGGGGGTTGATGCTGTTCGCCCTGGTGGCAAGTGTCGTTGCGGATGCGTCGTCGATCTGGATGCTCTACACGGTCTTCGTGGCGCTCGGGTTGTTGGAGACGATGGCAGACACCTCCGCCTTCACGGTGTTGCCGTCGATCGTGGGGCCGGAGCACCTGGCCAGGGCGAACGGTCGCCTCGCGACTGCGCAGACGATCTTCGACGAGATCGCGGGACCGCCGCTCGGTGGACTGCTCTTCGGCGTTGCGGCAGCTCTGCCGATCGCCGCGGATGCCACCACCTTCCTCGTCGCGGCGCTGTTGTTCTGGTCGCTTCGAGGGCGTTTTCGACCTGATCGCGAGCAGGCACATTCGCCCACCACGCTCCGGCACGAGCTCAACGAAGGATTGCGCTACCTCCTCGGCCACCGAACCTTGCTTTCGCTCGCCACCAGCGGATTCCTCTCGTCACTTGCCTACATGGCGCCGTTCTCGGTCCTCGTGCTCTTCGCCACGGAGACGGTCGGCCTCACCCCGACCGAGTACGGGATCGCTCTCACCATCTCGGCGTTGGGCAGCTTGCTCGGCAGCCTGATGGCCGACCGTCTGGACGCCGCCCTGGGCAGCGCCGTCGCCATGCGAGTGATGCTGGTTCTCGGCGCGGCATCCTTTGCGGTGCTGGGGATCAGCACGTCCCCGGTCATGGTGACGGCGATGCTCTCGGTGTACTTCCTGCACTCTGCCGTGTGGACGATCTGTTTTGCTTCCTGGCGCCAGCGGATCATCCCCAACGAACTGCTCGGCCGTGTCGGCGGAGCGATGCGGACCTTCAACCTGCTGGGTCTTGTCGTCGGGTCTGCCGCGGGTGGACTGATCGCCGGGATCGTTGGACTGCAGGCGCCGTTCTGGTTCGGTGCCGCAACGCTCGTGGTCGCTGCCACCCTGCCGGTGGGCGAGGGGGTCGGTCGAGCGGCGGAGCACTGACTGGGTTCGTCCCCATGGCGCGGATCGAGCGCGTGGTCACCGTGCTGGGCATGTCGTACCCAAGTGACCTGACCGGGACCAGTGGGACCTGCTGGAGCCGGTCCTCAACGTGCCCGGCAAGCGCGGCCGGAAGCGCGCTGATGACCTGCGGACCGTGATGGACGCGATGCTGTACATCGCGCAGACCGGCTGCCACTGGCGCTACCTGCCGCAGTCGTTGGCGGATGACCTGGACCGACGGTCCTGCCGGCTCTCGGTTCAGTCCTGTTCGCAGACGTAGAGTTGGAGCGCCGCATCTGCGGTGAGAGGCGTACGGGACCAGTCCCCGAAGCGTTCGACAACCCGGAGACCGCCGAGCGAGAGCAGCAGTGGCAGCTCCTGAGGGAAGAGGCTCCTGATCTCAAGCGGCGCGACAACGAAGTCGGCCTCGGAATCTGTCGAGAAGTACCACCTCCCGCGAGTCACCTGCGCGGCCGCGTCGTAGGTCTCCGCGACATCGACATGCACTACGCCGCGTTCGGGATCCACGAACGACAGCGCGTCCCGCCTGTGTCGACGGCCGTCGGCCCGGGCAAGCATGCGCACGCTCGGGTTGAACACGTCGAAGATGAGTCGCGCTCCGGGCGCCAGGTGCCTGCGCACCGACCGGAAGCAGTCCACCAAGTCAGCAGCCTCATGCAGATGGAGCAATGAGTTGGCGGCGATGAACACGAGGTCGAATGTTCGGCCCAGGTCGAACTCGCGCATGTCGCCGTGGACCCACTCCACCTGCACGCCGCGCTCGTCCGCCTTGTGCTGAGCCTCGGCAAGCATGTCCGGAGACAGCTCCAGGCCCAGGCACGGATGCCCGTCGGACGCGATCGGGATCAGCTTGTGTCCGGTGCCGCTCCCGAGTTCCAAGACACTTCCGCCTTGCCGATCGGCTTCGGCCCTGTAGAAGTCGACGGCTTGTTCGCCTCCGGGGAACAACCGGTCGTACAACCTCGCATCCGAGTAGAACTGCCCGCTCATGTGGCGCATCCTCCTTGGGCATCCTCCGTGACGGCGACGACCAGGTACCCGTCGGCGCCCGGGTCAGAGGTGGTGGTCTCGACCCCCAGTCCCACGCGCTGCAGCTGCGACACGAGCTCCTGGTGGCGGAAGGGCCAGCATGCCGACAGCGAGCTGCCCGGTGCCGCACGCCCAGTCGGGAACACGCGCGTCGGGTTGAGGAGACTCATAGCGTCACCGACGGCAGCGACTGAGTCGGCCGGCGTCAGCATCCCGTCCGGAATCACCCACTCGCATACGCCCGACAGGGCCCCATCACCAGCCACGCCGACCTCCTTCGACGACTCGACAACATCCCCAGCAGACCACCCCGGACCCTTGGCTCACCACAGGATTCCTCACGGTGCCGACCCACCAGGCACGACCGACGAGGTCGCCTGCCGCGTTCCGCGCTGCTGGCGAGTGCGGCCGATCGGCCCCGTCGGGGCTCGCTGCTGGCGGCTCACTCCAGGTGCGACATCGGCACAGTGATCGCGGGCGCTGCACCCTCAATGGGCACACACCCAGTAACAGCCGGATCGGTCCGACACCGAGACCGTCCGCGTCTGGCTCACCCCGTGCCCCGGGGGACGGGCCCGGTCCTGGGAAGGTGTCAGTGCGGCTCGGGCTGCGGCGGCCGGGAGCGCCGCCCCAGCGACGCGATCGCACCCAGGATCAGCAGGGAGCCGGCCAGCCCGGCCGGGCCCAGCCGCTCACCGAGGAACACCGCCGACAGCGCGACCGCGGCGACCGGCTCGAGCAGCGTGGCGACCAGGGCCGCCCCGCTCGGCGTCGTGCGCAGCCCGGCGTAGAGCAGCCCGTAGGCCAGCGCCATCGTGACGGCGCCGAGGTAGACCAGGCCACCCACGGCGACCGGGTCGGCGGTGGTCAGCGGCTGACCGCGGACCGCGCCCACCGCCAGGCCGGTCGCACCCATCGCCACGCTGGCGACCACCATGACGGCCGCCGCCAGGCTGAGCGGGTCGGTGCGCCTGCTGAGCGGCTCGCCCAGCGCCGTGGCGCCGGCGTACGACATGCCGGAGACGACCGCGAAGAGCACGCCGACCAGCGGGTGCGGGCCGGTGGTGCCCGAGCCGGAGCCCCCGCAGACGAGCGCCAGGCCGGCCACGGCCGCGAGGACCGGCAGCTGCACCAGGGTCACGGGCCGGCGGCGGCGCACGCTGTCGACGACCACGAGGAGCACCGGGGCCAGCCCGAGCGCGACCACGGTCGCGACGCTCACGCCGACGGCCACGACCGCGACGAAGTAGCACAGCTGGAACGACGCGGTCAGCAGGCCGGCGGCGACCACGCCCACCGCGTGGCCGCGCACCAGCGCGAGCACGGCCGGGAGCCGGCGGGCGACGAGGGCGGTCACCACGACGACGGCCCCGGCCACCACCGCGCGCCACGCGCCGATCGTGAGCGCCGAGAGCGGCGAGCTGCGGTGCACGAGCTGGACGAACACGCCGATGGTTCCCCAGATCAGGCCGGCCGCGCACACCTGGGCGAGGCCGAGGCGCGCCCGGGCCTCCGCAGGGGTGCGGGCGGGGGTGTCGGTGGTCACGAGGGGCAGTATCTCTGGCAGGCTCCGCAGCATGCCCGTCGAGACGCAGCCCTCCGGGGCCGACCGCGCCCGCGCCTGGGT
Organism: uncultured Actinomycetota bacterium; assembly: GCA_963826155.1. Classification (GTDB taxonomy): domain Bacteria; phylum Actinomycetota; class Actinomycetes; order Propionibacteriales; family Nocardioidaceae; genus Nocardioides. The sequence goes on from CAWGVX010000002.1 coordinate 4,132,509, forward strand.
GACCGAGGCGATCCGTCGGATCGAGGCCGACGGCAACCGCAGCGCCGACACGCACCTGCACGTCTTCCCGCTGCCGCGCTCGTGGGGCGTGGACCTCTACCTCAAGGACGAGTCGGTCCACCCCACCGGCTCGCTCAAGCACCGGCTCGCGCGCTCGCTGTTCCTCTTCGGGCTCGCCAACGGCGACATCACCGAGGGCTCGACGCTGGTCGACGCCACCAGCGGGTCGACGGCGATCTCCGAGGCGTACTTCGCCGGCATGCTCGGCCTGGAGTTCGTCGCGGTCGTGCCGGCGGCCACCACCCGGGCCAAGCTCGACCTGATCGAGCGGGCCGGCGGCCGCTGCCACCTGGTGGAGCGGGCCGAGGACATGTACGCCGAGGCCGAGCGGCTCGGCCGGCAGCCCGGCCACCACTACCTCGACCAGTTCGGGCGCGCCTCGGTGGTCACCGACTGGCGCGGCAACAACAACATCGCCTGCTCGATCTTCGAGCAGATGGCGATGGAGCGGCACCCCGAGCCGGCCTGGATCGTCGTCGGCGCCGGCACCGGCGGCACCAGTGCGACGATCGGCCGTTACTGCCGCTACCGCCGCACCGGCACCCGCCTGGCCGTGGTCGACCCGGAGGGCTCGGTCTTCGCCGAGGCCTGGCGCACCCGCAGCTGTGACGTCACCGGCCCCGGGTCGCGGATCGAGGGGATCGGCCGGCCGCGGGTGGAGCCGTCGTTCGTGCCGGGCGTGATCGACGAGGTCATCGAGGTCCCCGACGCCGCCTCGGTCGCCGCGACCCGGGTGGTCGAGCGGGTCGTCGGGCGCCGCGCCGGTGCCTCGACCGGCACCAACCTGGTCGGCGCGCTCGACCTCGCCGTCCGGATGCGGGACGCGGGGCGGACCGGCTCGATCGTCACGCTGATCTGCGACGGCGGCGACCGCTACGCCTCGACGTACTGGGACGACGACTGGGTCGCCGCCCAGGGCTGGGACCTCGCCCCCCACCTCGCGCGGCTCCAGGACCTCCTCGAGCTCGGCCCACGTTGAGCTGGGCCTGCCCGGGTGTTGAGTTGGGCCTGCCCGGGTGTTGAGTTGGGCCCGCCCGGGTGTTGAGTTGGGCCTGCCCGGGCGTTGAGTTGGGCCTGCCCGGGCGTTGAGTCGGGCCTGTCCGGGCGTCTCGGACCGCCGTGAGGCCGGTCACGTCTCGTGACCTCGGCCACCCCGGAGGCGTTGGGCCTCCGAGACCAGGGAGGCCCGATGACCCGCACCCGCCCCACCGCTCGCCCCACCGCCACCGCCCGCGCCGCCGCGGCGCTGGCCGCGACCACCACGCTGCTCGCCGGCGGCCTCGCCACCGCGACCACGTCGTACGCCGACCTGGGCCCGACCGGCCAGCCGGCTCCGGGCGCGAGCCAGCGGCTCGACCTGCCCAGCGGCTGGCAGCCGCGGCCCGCCCGTTGGCCGGGGACCGTGACCGAGAAGGACCTCGCGATCCCGATGTCCGACGGCACCGTGCTGCGCGGCGACCTGACCCTGCCGGCGCGCGCGGACGGCACGGCCGTCGACAAGCGGCTGCCGGTGATCGTCACGATCACCGCCTACAACAAGTCCGCGCAAGGCTCCTCCGGCCTCGCCGGCGCCGACCCGGGCTACCTGGTGCGGCGCGGCTACGCCCAGCTGGTCGTCGACGCCCGCGGCACCGGCAGCTCGGAGGGCACGTGGGACGCGTTCGGGCCGCGGGAGAACCGGGACGGCAAGGAGATCGTCGAGTGGGCGCACTCCCGCCGGCGCCCGTGGAGCAACGGGCACGTCGGCATGAGCGGCCCGTCGTACATGGGGATCAACCAGGTCTTCACCGCCGCCCAGCACCCCAAGGGGCTGGACGCGATCTTCCCGCAGGTGCCCGCCGGTGACGTCTACCGCGACGTGGTCGCCTCCGGCGGCCAGGTCGACGTCGGCTTCATCCCGCTGTGGTTGGGGCTGGTCACCGCGACCGGCGTGGTCCCGCCGGCCACCCTCGGCAGCGACCCGCAGTCCGGCATGTCCGCGCTGCTCGACCACCTCTCCGGCGCGGGCACGTTCACGGCGCCGCTGCTGCTCGAGGCGGCGCTCGGCGGCGACGCGGCGTACGACGGGCCGTTCTACCGCGAGCGGTCTCCGCTGCGGGTGATCGACAAGGTCGACGTGCCGACCTTCCTGGTCGGCGGTGAGCACGACCTGTTCCAGCGCGGCACGCCGATGCTGTTCGAGCACCTGCAGCGCAACGGCGTGCCGACCCACCTCGTCGTCGGGCCGTGGAACCACCTGCAGGGCTCCTCGGGCGAGGGTGTCGCCGACGCCGGCTACGGCAGCCTCCCCGAGCTGCAGCTGCGCTGGTTCGACCACTGGCTGCGCGGCCGCCGCGACCCGGGGCTGGGCCGCGACATCGCGCCCGTCACCCGCTACGAGCTCGGCAGCGACCGGTGGCGCACCACCGACCGGTGGGTGCCGGCCGGCGCCCGGGCCCGCAGCTACCGGCTCTCGGGGAGCGCCACCACCGGCGGGGCGCACGGCGCGCTGACCCGGGGTACGCCGAAGTCCGGCACCGCCGACGTCTACCCGGTGCCCGTCTCGGGGCTGTGCACCCGCTCGACCGACCAGTGGACCGCCGGCCTGCCCACGGCGGTCTGGGCCGACGACCCCTGCTTCACCGACAACGCGCCCAACGACTCCTCCGGCGTGGTGTTCGAGACCCGGCCGGTCCGGCACGCCGTGCACCTCGCCGGCCCGATCGACGCGCACCTGTTCACCTCGAGCGTCGGCGGCGACGGGATGCTGTCGGTGGCGGTCGAGGACGTGGCCCCCGACGGCACCGTCAGCCGGCTGACCGGGGGCTGGCAGGTGCTCTCGCAGCGGGCGCTCGACCGCTCGCGCACCCGCTACCTCGACGGCAAGGTGCTCCAGCCGTTCCACCCGTTCACCCGCGCCTCGCAGGAGCCGCTGACGAACGGCGAGGTCGCGCCGGTCGACGTCGAGGTCTTCCCGACCACGGCCGCCATCGAGCCGGGCCACCGGCTCCGGATCGCGGTCCAGGCCTTCGACGTGCCGCACCTCGCGCCGAGCGCGAACGAGGCGCCCGGGTCGCTGACGGTGATGACGCTCCAAGTCTCGAAGAAGTATCCCTCGGAGCTGACGATCCCCTGGGTGCGCGCCTACTGAGGTGGCCCGGGCGCCGGTCGCCGGACCCGAGGGCGGATTTCTCGAGGGGCGGGGCCTCCGGTACATTCTCCCGCGGTGGCGTGTCCGAGCGGCCGAAGGTGCATCACTCGAAATGATGTGTGGGGTCAAACCCACCGTGGGTTCAAATCCCACCGCCACCGCCAGCCAGTCACGAGGGCCGGATCCCCGCAGGGATCCGGCCCTCGTGCATTTCCCGGCCGATCCGCGGCTGACCGGGGATGATGGCCGGGTGAGCGGAGCGCGACCCCCACCGGGCCTCTCCCGGCGCGGGCTGCTGGTGGGCGGCGTCGTCGCCGGCGCGGTGGTCGCCGGGGCCCTCGGCGTCGAGGAGGACGTCCTCCCGGGTCGTCGGTGGCTGCACCGCGCGCTCGGCCTCGACGGTCCCGACGGCGCCGTCCCGGACGTCCGGCCGGGACCCCTCACGAGCGGGTCCTTCGTCTCGCCGGCCCGGCTGGGCCAGCGGGTCGGGTGGAGCATCGGGCTGCCGCCGGACCCCGGGAAGGACCTGCCCGTGGCCGTGGTCCTGCACGGCCGCGGGGGCGACCACCGCTCGGCCTTCGCGCCGGACTACCTCGCCCTGGGCAGCTTCCTCGCGGCCGCGGTGGCGGCCGGGACCCCGCCGTTCGCCCTGGCCAGCGTGGACGGCGGCGAGGCCTACTGGCACCCGCGCGCGAACGGCGACGACCCCCAGGGGATGGTGCTGGAGGAGTTCCTGCCGCTCCTGGGCCGGCACGGCCTCGACACCCGGCGCCTCGCGTTCCTCGGCTGGTCGATGGGCGGCTTCGGGTCGCTGCACCTCGCGGGCACGCTCGGCGCCGAGCGGGTGGCGGGGGTCGCGGTGATGAGCCCGGCGCTGTGGCACGAGTACGCCGACACCGCGCCGGGCGCCTACGACGACGCCCGGGACTTCGCGGCGGTCGAGGTGATGACCCGTCGCTCCGACCTCGACGGCATCGCGCTGCGGGTCGACTGCGGCGAGGAGGACCCGTTCTACGCCTCCACCCGGGACTACGTCGAGGGCTTCGCCGAGCGACCGGCGGGCGGCTTCGAGCCTGGCGACCACGACATCGGCTACTGGCGGCGGATGGCCCCGCAGGAGGTCGGCTTCCTCGGCCGCGCCCTGCACGCCTGAGGGTGCTCGTGGCCGGTGCGACGCGACCCCGGCGCGGGCCGCAGCGCCGACTACGCTCGGGACGTGTCCCCACCGGTCGAGCGCAGCTACCGCAGCTCGACCGTACGTCGGGCCAGGCTCGGCGCCCGCCAGCTGCTGGCGTGGCGGCCGTCGTGGTCCTGGGCGGGCGGCGTGCTGCGGGCGTTCGTCACCAGCTTCCTCGCGCTGACCGTCACCCTGTGGCTGCTGCCCGGCACCCAGGTCACCGCCGGCGGCGCCACCTCGGTCGCCTCGCTGGCGGTCATCGCGCTGGCGATCGGCGCGCTGGTGCGGCCGCTGATCACCCGGTTGACGGTGGTCACCGGCGTCGTGGGCCTGCTGCTCGCCGGACTGCTGACCCAGGCGCTGGTGCTGTGGCTGGCGCTCTCGCTGGTGCCGACCGTGCGGCCGTTCGGGTTCGGCGAGGTGGTGCTGGCCTCCTGGGCCGCGGCGGTGACCGCGGCGGCCGTGAACTGGCTGCTCGACACCAGCAGTGACGACGTCTTCCTCGGCCAGCTCCTCGGCCGCGCGGTGCGGCACACCCCGGCGGCCGGCGCCCTCGGGCCGGGACTGCTGGTGGTGCAGCTCGACGGCGTCAGCGAGCCGGTGCTGCGCCAGGCGATCACCTCCGGGGCGATGCCCACGATCAGCCGCTGGGTCCGCTCCGGCAGCCACGAGCTGCGGTGCTGGCACACCGGCCTGCCCGCCACCACCCCCGCCGGCCAGGCGGTGCTGCTGCACGGCGACGTCGAGGCGGTGCCGGGCTTCCGCTGGTACGACAAGGGCCGCGGCCGGCTGATGACGTTGAGCAAGCCCGCCGACGCGGCCGAGGTCGAGGCGGCGTTCTCCGACGGCAGCGGGCTGCTCGCGCATGGCGGCGCCAGCATCTCCAACCTCTTCTCCGGCGACGCCCCGGCCCGCCTGCTCACGCTCAGCGACGCCCGGCTGCCGGGCTCGGACCGCGGCTCGGCGTCGTTCGCGTCGCTGCGCTTCGGCCTCCTCCGCTCGGTGCTGCTCTTCCTCGGTCAGGTGCTCACCGAGTGGCACCAGGGGCGCCGCCAGCGACGCCGCGACGTGGTGCCGCGGGTGCGCCGCGGCGGCTCGTTCGTCGTGCTGCGCGGGCTGACCACGGTGATCCTGCGCGACCTGAACGTCTCGATGGTCGCCGAGCAGATGACGCTCGGCGCGCCGGTGGTGTTCGTGGACTTCGTCGACTACGACGAGGTCGCCCACCACGCCGGCCCGACTCGGCCGGAGTCGATGCGCACGCTGGAGAACCTCGACCGGGTGCTGCAGTTCCTCGACCAGGTCGCCGGCGAGGTGGGGCGGCGCTACGAGATCGCCGTGGTCTCCGACCACGGCCAGACCCAGGGCGCGACGTTCCTGCAGCGCACCGGGCGCACCCTGGAGGCGGTGGTCCACGACCTCGCCGGCCCGTGCGTCGACGCACCGCCCGCGGCCGACGGGCGCGACTCGCCGGACGAGAGCTGGATCGCGGCCAACCTGCTGCTGGCCGGCGCCCGCGGCTCCGGACGGGTGGTCACCCGCGCCGCCCGGTCGGTGGCCGGGCGTGGCACCCGGGCCGAGCCGGCCCCGCCGGAGAGCCCGCTGCTGGTCGCCGCCTCGGGCAGCCTCGCGCACGTCTACCGCACCGACCTGCCGGGCCGGCTGACCCGCGAGCAGCTCGACCGGGTGCACCCGGCGCTGGTGCGCGGCCTGGCCTCGCAGGCCGGGGTCGGTGCCGTGCTGACTCGGCGCGCCGACGGCCGCCTCGTCGTCGACGGGCCGGCCGGCTGCGTGGTGCTGGAGCCGGGCCGGGAGCAGCCGACCGTCGTCGCGCGCGACGGCGAGGACCCGCTCGCGCCGTACGGCCCCCGCGCGGCCGCCGACCTGCTCGCGCTCGACGCGCGGCAGCACGTCGGCGACCTCGTCGTGCTCGCGGCCTACGACGACGCGCTCGGTGAGGTCGTCGCCTTCGAGGAGCTGGTCGGCTCCCACGGCGGGCTCGGCGGCTGGCAGACCGAGGCGTTCCTGGTCAGTCCCCGGGGCTGGGGCCTGGGCCGCGGCGTGCTGACCGGCCCCGAGGTGCACGAGGCGATGGTGGGCCGGCTCGAGCGGCTGGGGCTGCGCCGGCCCGCCGTACCCGCCCCCGGTGCCGGCGAGCCGGCCGGCGTGGGAGGCCCCGGATGAGCGGCCCGGACGGCTCGGCCGGCCCCCTCGCGTTCACCTGGTGGGGCCACGCGTCGGCGACCGTCGAGATCGGCGGGCTCCGCGTGGCGCTGGACCCGGTGCTGACCGACCGGCTGGCGCACCTGCGCAGGTACGCCCCCGCCCCGCACCCGAGCGCCGCCGACGCCGACCTGGTGCTGATCTCGCACCTGCACGCCGACCACTGCCACCTGCCCTCGCTGCGACGGTTCGACCGCGCCACCCCCGTGGTCGCGCCGCCCGGGGCGGCGCGGTTGGTCTCCTCGCTCGGCTTCCCGCGTGTCGAGGCCGTCGAGCCCGGCTCGGTGCTGTCGCTCACGGTGGGCGGGGTCCAGGCGCGGGTCGAGGTGCTCGCCGCGACCCACGACGGGCGGCGGCACCCGCTCTCCCGGCACGACGGGCCGGCCGTGGGCTACCGGGCGGCGGTCGGGGACCGGTCGTTCTGGTTCCCGGGCGACACCGGGCTGCGCGAGGACATGCGTGAGGTGCAGCCGGTCGACCTGGCGCTGGTGCCGGTCGGGGGCTGGGGGCCGACGCTGGGCCCGGAGCACATGGACCCGCGGCAGGCGGCCGAGGCGGTGGGCCGGGTCGGCGCGGCCTGGGCCACGCCCGTGCACTGGGGCACCTTCTGGCCGCTCGGGCTGCGGCGGCTGGACCGGCGCCGGCACCACCACCTGTTCCACACGCCCGGCGAGCGGTTCGCCGCCGCGCTGGCGCGGTCCGGGCGCGTGCGATCGGTCGTCGTCGACCACGGGGAGCGGGTCGCGCTGTGAACGACTTCGACCCGGTCGGGCTGACCTCGCTGCTCGGGCTGTGGGGCGTGGTGGCGTTCGGGGCCGTCGTGCCCGTGGTCCCGACCGGCGCCGCGGTCAGCGCGGCCGCGGTGCTCGCCGGCCACCAGCACTGGTGGTCGGTGCTGGTCGTGGTCCTCGTGGGCGGCACCGGCGCCTACGCCGGCGACCTGGTGACCTACGGCGCCCTGCGCGGCGCCGGCCAGCCCCTCGCCGTGCGCGTCGGCTGGCTGGACCCCGACGACCCCGGGACCCGGCTCGGCCGGCTGCGCGAGGGCATCGAGCGCCACGAGCTGCGCATGCTGCTGGTCTCGCGGCTGGTCCCCGGTGGACGGGTGCCGGTGCTGCTGGTGGCGGCGCTGACCGGCTACCGGTGGACGCGGTTTGCCTTCGCCGGGCTGGCGGCCGCCGGGCTGTGGGCCTGCGTGTACGCCGCCATCGGGCTGGTCGGCTCCACGCTCCTGCCCGACACCACCACCGCCCTCGTGGTCGCGGTGGCCGGCGCGCTGGTGCTCAGCGTGGCGCCGGGCGCCGTACGACGCCTCCGGGCGCGGGTGCCCGAGCGCGTGTCCTGAACGCTGCCGGCTCAGGCGTGGGTGCGGTTGCGCCCGCTCATGCCCTCGGCGACGCCGATCAGCAGCACCGCCGCGACCACGGCCAGCACGAAGCCCAGGATGTTCAGCTCCCAGATGCTGCCGGTGCCGAGCAGCCAGGCAATCGTGCCTCCGATGAGCGAGCCCACCAGGCCGAGGCCGAGGGTGGCGAGGATGCTGAGGTTCTGCTTGCCCGGCTTGATGAGCCGGGCGAGCGCGCCGATGACCAGGCCGGCGACGAGGAATCCGATCATGACCCCAGCCTAGGTCGGCCCCGGGAGGCCGGCCCGCGGTCGGCGGTGGCGGTTGGTGGTTGGCGGCGAACGGTCACCGCCTGCGCGGCTGGTTCGGTGGACAGGTCACCGCTGCCCGGGCTCGGCGGCTGCGAGACATCTGCTAGTCTCCCTACAGACATTAGGGAAACGTCAACACTTCGTGGGGGATGGGGAGCAGGTGGCCCGTAGCGGACTGACCGTCGAGCGGCTCGTCCGGGCCGGGGCGGAGCTGGCCGACGAGGTCGGGTTCGACGAGGTGACCGTCGCGGCGCTGGCCCGCCGGGTGGAGGTGAAGCCCGCGAGCCTCTACTGGCACCTCGCCAGCTCCCACGACCTCCGGACCCGGATCGCGCTGCTCGCGCTGGCCGAGCTCGCCGACCGGGCCGCCGTCGCGCTGGCCGGCCGGGCCGGCCGGGACGCCCTGGTCGCGCTCGGGGACGTCTACCGCGACTACGCGCGCGAGCACCCGGGGCGGTACGCCGCCGCGCGGTTCCGGCTCGATCCGGAGACGGCCGCCGCCAGCGCGGGCGTCCGGCACGCCGAGATGACGCGGGCGATCCTGCGCGCCTACGACCTCACCGAGCCCGACCAGACCCACGCCGTGCGGCTGCTGGGCAGCGTGTTCAACGGCTACGTCGCGCTCGAGGCGGCCGGCGGCTTCGACCACAGCACCCCCGACAGCCAGGCGTCCTGGGAGCGGATCATGGACGCGCTCGACACACTGCTCCGCCACTGGCCCGCCGACCCGAACGCCACCACGGACGCCCCGACCGGCGCCACCACGAGCAGCGCAGGAGAACGACCCGCATGATCACCACCCCGCTCACCCCCGACCTGCTCCGCGGCGCCGCCGAGCTGGAGGACACCGGCCGCGGCCTGCTGCCGCACCGCCTCCCGGCCTGGGCCCGCGCCCAGTGCACCGACCCGCAGCTGGCGATGGCCGAGTCCCAGCCCTCGGGGGTGCGGCTGGTGCTGCGCACCCGGGCCACCGTCGTCGAGCTCGACACGCGGCCGCTCAAGCGGGTGTACGCCGGCGGGCCGCCGCGGCCCGACGGCGTCTACGACCTGCTGGTCGACGGCCGCCTCACCGACCGGGCCACGGCCGAGGGCGGTGACACCCTGACGATCGACATGGCCACCGGGGCCGCCGAGCACCGGCCCGGCCCCGTCGCCACCGTCCGCTTCGCCGGGCTTCCGGGGGAGGCCAAGGACGTCGAGATCTGGCTGCCGCACCACGAGACCACCCAGCTGGTCGCGCTGCGCACCGACGCCGCGGTCGAGCCCGCGCCCGACCCCGGGCGCCGGACCTGGCTGCACCACGGCAGCTCGATCAGCCACGGCTCCGACGCCGCCAGCCCGAGCACCACCTGGCCGGCGCTGGCCGCGTCGTACGCCGGGGTGGAGCTGCTCAACCTCGGCCTCGGCGGCGGCGCGCTGCTCGACCCGTTCACGGCCCGGGTCATGCGCGACACCGCCGCCGACCTGATCAGCGTCAAGATCGGCATCAACGTGGTCAACGCCGACCTGATGCGGCTGCGCGCCTTCGCGCCAGCCGTGCACGGCTTCCTCGACACGATCCGCGAGGGGCACCCCACCACGCCGCTGCTGGTCGTCTCCGCGGTCTACTGCCGGGTCCAGGAGGACACTCCCGGCCCGCTGGCGATCGACCCCGAGGCCCTGGCCGCGGGCGAGCTCCGGTTCCGGGCGACCGGCGACCCCGCGGAGGTGCCCGCCGGTCGGCTGACGCTGCAGGTCGTCCGCGAGGAGCTGGCCCGCGTCGTACGACAGCGTGCCGCCAACGACCCGCACCTGCACCACCTCGACGGCCTCGAGCTCTACGGCGCGGGCGACTACGCCGAGCTCCCGCTGCCCGACGAGGTGCACCCGGACGCGGCGACCCACCGGCGCATCGGCGAGCGGTTCGCGGGGATCGCCTTCGGCAACGGGGGACCGTTCGCCGGGTGACCTTCGTCCCTGCCCGGGGCGCCGGCGGGTCGCTCGAATGGAGTCACCATCCACGCACCCCGGGAGACCCCATGCACACCACCACCTGGTCGGTCGAGATCTTCATCGGCGAGCACGAGGACCACACCCACGCCGAGGCCCGGCTGACCACGGCGAAGTCCGGGCGCCAGCTGTCCGGCGAGGGCACCGCCCGCCGCAACCCGACCGACGCCGACGTGCCCGAGATCGGCGACGAGCTGGCCACCGCCCGCGCGCTGTCCGACCTCGCGCACAAGCTGCTCGAGGCCGCGGCCGAGGACATCGGCTCGATGACGCACGAGCGGGTGCACCTCTACCGCTGAGGAGGCGACCGGCCCCGCGTTCAGGTGTAGGTGACCCCGCCGTCGACCCTGATCGGCTCTCCGTTGACGCAACGGGCGCCGTCGGAGAACAGCCGGGCCACGGCCTCCCCGACCTCCGGACGCGGAACGACCCGGTGCCCGCGACGTGCAGGGCACGTCGCAGCCACCGGGTCGCGTCCCGGAATGCTCCGGGTGCCGGGTCAGGAGCCGGCGACGGCCTGCTTGAACGCGGTCGCGGCCTTGAAGCCGGGGGTCGTGGTCGCGGCGATCTGGATGGTCTGACCGGTCTGCGGGTTGCGACCCTCGCGGGCGCTGCGCTCACGGGGCTCGAAGGTGCCCAGGCCGGGGATCTGGATCTTGTCGCCGGCGGCGACGCCCGCGGTGATGGTGTCGACGACGGCCTTGAGGGCGCGGTCGGCGTCCGCCTTGCTCAGGTCGGCGGACTCGGCGATGGCCTGGACGAACTCGTCCTTCTTCATGGGTACTCCCTTTGCTGTGTCAGGTCGGGGCGCCGGTCCCGGCGCCCCGAAGGTCACGTCTGCGGGCACACGGTACGCGGTCCGGGCCGGTGGACGCCCGGGGTGGCCCGGTTTGCCGCCCGCTCAGCGCCGCAGCCGCTCCCGGAGGAGCACCGCGAGGCCGGGCGCGATGCCGAGCCCCAGGGCGGCCGCCGCGGCGGCGGGTCCGAGCACCTCGGTGCCGAGCAGGCTGCGCAGCACCGGCAGGTAGACCCCGGCCAGCTGGAGCAGCAGCGCCCCCAGCACGGCGTAGTCGAGCGGGCGCAGCAGCGGCGTGCGCCCGGGGGCGCGCAGCGCCAGCGCCACCCCCAGCTGGGCCACCCCGAGGGTGAGGAAGACCGTGGACTGGACGTGCCAGCCGACCGCGTGCGCCCACAGGCCGGTGCCGAGGCTGACCGCGCCGATCAGCGCGCCGAGCCAGCCGATCTCGCCGGCCAGCCCGCCGCCCAGCACCGACTCGCGCGGGGAGCGGGGCGGTTCGTGCATGCTCGCCGCCCGGACCGGCTCGGTGCCGAACGCGACGCCGGGCAGCCCGTGGGTGAGCAGGTTGATCCACAGGATCTGCGCCGGCAGCAGCGGCAGCGCCAGCCCGGCGAGCGGGCCGAGCACGACCACGATCACCTCGGCCAGGCCGCCGGAGACCGCGTAGCGCAGGAACGTGCGGATGTTGGCATAGATCCGGCGCCCCTCCTCGACCGCCACCACGACCGTGCGCAGGTCGTCGTCGGCGAGCACCAGGTCGGCCGCCTGCCGGGCCACCTCGGTGCCGCCCCGGCCCATCGCCACGCCGATGTCGGCGGTGCGCAGCGCGGGCGCGTCGTTGACGCCGTCCCCGGTCATCGCGACCACCTCGCCGCGCTCCTGCAGCGCCCGGACGATCGCCACCTTCTGCTCGGGCCGGATCCGTGCGTAGACCCGGGTGTTCTCCAGCTCGTGGGGGTCCAGGCCGTCCTCGACGTCCGGGCCGGTGATCGTGGTGGTGGAGTCGTCGGCGATGCCGAGGACCCGCGCGACCGCGGTCGCGGTCCCCGGGTGGTCCCCGGTCACCAGGACGATGTGGATGCCCGCGTCGTGGCAGTCGGCCACCACGCCGGACGACGCCTCGCGGGGCGGGTCGGTGATCCCGACCAGGCCGACCAGCTCCAGCGTGCCCGGCTCCACCCGGCCCCCGTCGTACGACGGGGCGTCGGCGACCGCGATCACCCGGTAGCCCTGGTCGGCCAGCCGGGCGGTCTCGGTCGCGAACAGCCGGGCCAACCCGGCCGGCGGCGCCACCAGGTCGACGACCGCCTCCGGGGCCCCCTTGACCACGTGCAGGCCGGCGCTCCCCGAACGGTGCCGGTGCGTGGTGGACATCCAGCCGCGCTCGGCCTCGAAGGGCACCTCGTGCTCCCGCGGCCAGGTGCGGTGGGCGTCCACGACCTCGACCCCGCCCTTGCCGGCCAGCGCGAGCAGCGCGGCCTCGAGCGTGTCGCCGGCCGCGCCCCACGGCTCCTGCGCCGAGGCGGGCTCGACCAGCCGCGCGTCGTTGCACAGCGTCACGTCGCGCAGCAGCCGCTCGACCGAGCCGGCCGGGGCGTCCGGTCCGACCGGCGACAGCGCGCCCTCGGGGGCGTAGCCGGTGCCGGACACGTCGTAGGCGTGCGCGGGCGGCAGCCACAGCGCCCCCGCCACCATCCGGCCCTGGGTCAGTGTGCCGGTCTTGTCCGAGGCCAGCACGGTCACCGACCCCAGCGTCTCCACTGCCGGCAGCCGACGGACCAGCGCGTGCCGCTGGGCCATCCGGTGCGCGCCGAGCGCCAGCGAGATGGTCACCACCGCCGGGAGCGACTCCGGCACCGCCGCCACCGCGAGGCTGACCGCGAGGATCGAGGTCTGCACCAGCGGCTCGCCGCGCAGCAGCCCCAGCGCGACCACGAGGACGCCGATCGCCAGCACCAGCAGCACCAGGTCGCGGGAGAGCCGACGCAGCCGCTGCTGCAGCGGGGTCTCGCGGACCCGGGCGGTGCCGATCAAGCCGGCGATCCGGCCCAGGCCGCTGTCCGCGCCGGTGCGCACCACCTCGCCGAGCGCCCGGCCGCGCGTGGTGACCGTGCCGGCCAGCAGCTCCTCGCCCACCGAGCGGTCCACCGGCTGCGACTCCCCGGTCATCGCGGCCTCGTCGACGCTGAGCGTCACCGCCTCGAGCAGCCGCAGGTCCGCAGGCACGATCGCGCCGGCCTCCAGGCGCACCAGGTCGCCGGGGACCACATCGGCCGCGGGCACCTCCTGGCGCCGGCCGTCCCGCACCACCTCCGCCGCCGGGGCGGTCAGCTCGTCGAGCTCGGCGATCGCCTGGTCGGCGCGCGCGTCCTGGGTCACCCCGACCGCGGTGTTGACGACGACCACCAGCGCGATCACCAGCGCGTCGCTCACGTCGCTGACCACCACGGTGACCACGCCGGCGGCGACCAGCAGCAGGATCATCGGGTCCCGCAGCTGCGCCAGCACCCGCTGGGTGGTGGAGACCGGGCGCGGCCGGGGCAGCGCGTTGGGCCCGGCCTCCGCGAGCCGGGCGGCGGCCTCCGCGCCGGTCAGGCCGGCCGGCGCGGAGGGCTCAGGCCTCGGAGTCCTCGTGCTCGAAGTGCTGGACATAGGCGTCCGGGCCGGGGAAGGCCAGCGACTCGTGGCCGTTGTCGGACCACCGCACCAGGTACGGCGGGCCGCCGTTCTCGCCGTGCACCTCCAGGATCTCGCCGTCGCGGACGGCCTCGTCGACGTGGGCGCTGCGGATCACCAGCCGGTCACCCTGCTTGGCGTACATGGTCCATCTCCTTCGGCTCGTCCCTGGGCATCTCCGGGGTCGGATCAGCCCGGCCGCGGCGTGCGTGCCCGACACCTCGCCCCGCCTGAGAGCGACGCTAGGGGCGGCGACCGAGGCGGCTCAGGGGCATAGGTCCCGCCGCCCGGGTGCGCTTCGCCACGCTGCGGCGGCCGGGGACGGGCGCCGCGGGCGCCGCGTCAGCGGACCCGGCCCACGGAGTAGCGGCGCGTCCAGAGGTGCTCGCGGTGGACCACCGTGCCGGTGTGGGGCGCGTGCCAGATGCTGTGGTGGCCCGCAAAGATGCCGACGTGGTGGACGCGGCGGTGCGAGGCGAAGAAGACCAGGTCGCCCGGCCGGGCGGCGCGGTGGCTGACGTGCCGGGTGGCCCGGGCCTGCTGCGCGGCGGTGCGCGGCAGGTGGACGCCGACCTTCCGGTAGACCCACGAGGTGAAGCCCGAGCAGTCGAACGTCCGCGGTCCGGTGGCTCCCCAGCGGTACGGCGCGCCGCGGCGCGAGGCGGCGACGTGGAGCACGCGGGCGGCCCGCAGGGCCGAGCCGTGGTGGCGCTTGTGGTGGTGCCTGTTGTGGTGGCACTTCGCGTGGTGGTGCCTGCCGTGGTGGTGCCTGCCGTGGTGGTGCCTGCCGTGGTGGTGCCCGGCCCGGTGGTGATGACGCCCGGCGTGGTGGTGCTTCGTGTGGTGGTGCGTGTGGCCGCGGTGCTGGTGGTGCTTGCCGTGGTGCTTGTCGTGGCGATGCTTGCCATGGTGCATGTGGGGGTACTGGTGGTGCGCCGTGTGGCAGTGCGCGCCGTGCCGCGCGCCGGCCGCGGCTGCGCCCGTCGCGCCGTGCAGGACCAGGCCGCCGACGAGCAGGAGCAGGGAGGCGGTCACGGTCGCGAGGGACCGCGCGATGGTGCGGGACATGGGAATCTCCGGCGCACGCCTGCGGCTGATGACCTGTCGGGTTCGGGCGGCCGTGCCCGGGCAGGAGGCCTGCCTTCACCCCGAGCCGACGCCTCCCCCGGTGGGAGCCGGCGGCGTACAGCTGGGTCAGCCGTGCTCGTCACCACACGGTTCGGTTCGTGTCCACCCGGCGACGTGACGAGCCTCGGCGCGGTCCGGGAGGGCCTCCGGCCGACTGCCGGGGCGCAAGGTGCTTTCCGCCGGTTGATCGGCAGCCGCACGCCCGGGGTTGAGGCGCCCCGCTGTGATCCACCGCACGGCTGGCCCCGCCGGGTGCCCGGCAGTGACGACCGGTCGAGGGTGGTGACCTTCGGCCCCTGTCCTGCGGTGGCTCGCCGCGGTGCACTGAAGGTGCGGCGGGGAGAGCCAGAAACGGGTAGCGGGACTGTTCCCCGGAGACGGGGCGCCGGCCGACACCTCCCGTGTCAGACGGGATGAGGCTCCCCTCGCCGTCACTCGCGCCCGGTCGGCGCCGGAGCCCGGCCCGCAGCGCCTCACTACGCTGGGGCCATGTCCGTGCGCGTCGAACGATCCGGCCCCGTCACCACCGTCGTGCTCGACCGGCCGGCGTCGCGCAACGCGGTGGACGGCGCCACCGCCGCGGAGCTGGCCGCGGCGTTCCGGGCGTTCGACGCCGACGAGGAGGCCGCGGTCGCGGTGCTCTACGGCGCCGGCGGGACGTTCTGTGCCGGCGCGGACCTCAAGGCCGTCGGGACCCCCACCGGCAACCGGGTCGAGGAGACCGGCGACGGCCCGATGGGGCCGACCCGGCTGCGGCTGGGCAAGCCGGTGGTCGCGGCGATCGAGGGCCATGCGGTCGCGGGCGGGCTGGAGCTGGCGCTGTGGTGCGACCTGCGGGTCGCGGCGGCGGACGCCGTGCTCGGGGTGTTCTGCCGGCGTTGGGGCGTGCCGCTGATCGACGGCGGCACGGTCCGGCTGCCGCGACTGATCGGCGCCGGCCGCGCCCTGGACCTGGTGCTCACCGGGCGGCCGGTGGCGGCCGAGGAGGCGGAGCGGATCGGCCTGGTCAACCGGGTGGTCGCGCCCGGCACCGCCCGCGCCGAGGCCGAGGCGCTGGCCAGGTCGCTGGCCGCGTTCCCACAGGAGTGCCTGCGCCAGGACCGGCTCTCGCTGCTGGAGCAGGAGGGGCTGCCCGAGCCCGAGGCGCTGCAGGTCGAGCTGCGGCACGGCCGGGTCGCGCTCGGCTCCGGTGCCCTCGACGGCGCCGCCCGGTTCACCTCCGGTGCGGGCCGGCACGGCAGCTTCGACGGCTGACGCGGGCGTCCTTCCCCGGGCTGGTGGAGCGGACGATCCTCAGCGGCGCGGGCGCAGGCAGACCGCGACCAGCGAGCCGGCGCCGCGGTGCTGGAAGACCTTCCAGCCCCGGTCGAAGCTGACGACCGCGACCGTGCCGTCCGGCCGGCGGATGATCGAGGACCGGGGGATCTGCCGGTCGCCGAACCCCTCGGTGCTGCAGTGGTAGCGCTGCATCAGCCGCTGCACCCGGGCGTCCGTGGGGGCCTGCAGCTGGGCGCGCACCGCCGGCGTCGTCGGGTCGCCGGTCCGGGCCAGGTCCAGCCCGTCCGGCAGCAGGGCGGCAGTGACACCACCAGCGACCAGCGTCACGCCGGCTGCGTGCACGAGCAGCTTCCTCAGCGTGCGCGGTCCTGGGTGGGTCGGCGGGGTCACGTGGGGTCAACGAGGACCCGCGGGCGAGGTCACGGCGGACGAAGGTCACGCCGTACGCACGCATGGTCGGCCCGGGAACGGGCATAGGCTCGCGGCGTGCCCGCTCCCTGGTTCTCCTCGCCGGCCGACGCCTCGGAGCGTCTGGCCGCCGCCGGCTACCTCGCCGACGGCGCCACCGCCACCACCTCGTTCCTCGCGGGCGCGCTCGGCAAGCCGCTGCTGGTGGAGGGACCGGCCGGGGTCGGCAAGACCGAGCTGGCCAAGGCGGTGGCCCGGGCCACCGGCGCGGGGCTGGTCCGGCTGCAGTGCTACGAGGGGCTCGACGAGGCGCGGGCGCTCTACGAGTGGAACTACAAGAAGCAGCTGCTGCGCATCCAGGCCGCCGGCGAGCAGACCTGGGCGGAGGCGCACGACGACATCTTCTCCGAGGAGTTCCTGCTCACCCGACCGCTGCTGACCGCGATCCGGCGGGAGGAGCCGACGGTGCTGCTCGTCGACGAGGTCGACAAGACCGACGTGGAGGTCGAGGGCCTGCTGCTGGAGGTGCTCGCCGACTTCCAGGTGACGATCCCCGAGCTCGGCACGGTCACCGCTGTACGCCGTCCCTTCGTGGTGCTGACCTCCAACGCGACCCGCGAGCTGTCCGAGGCGGTCAAGCGCCGCTGCCTCTACCTTCACCTGGGCTACCCCGACGCCGAGCGGGAGCGCGAGATCGTCACCGGCCAGGTGCCCGAGCTCGAGCAGCGGGTCGCCGAGCAGGTCGTGGCCACCGTGGGGCGGCTGCGCGAGCTGGAGCTGAAGAAGGAGCCCTCGATCGCCGAGTCGGTCGACTGGGCGCGCACGCTGGTCGCGCTGGAGATCGGCGACCTGGACGAGAAGGCGGTCGCCGACACCCTCGGGGTGGTGCTCAAGCACGCCTCGGACCAGGACCGCGCGGTCCGGGAGCTGCGGCTGCGATGACCGACCGGTCCGGGCTGGTCGACCGGCACGTCACGTTCCTGCGGGCGCTGCGCGAGGCCGGGCTGTCGGTCTCGCTGGCCGAGGGGCTGGACGCGGTGGCCGCCCTGCGGGCGCTGCCGTGGGACGACCGGGTCACGCTCCGCGACGCCTACGCCGCCACGCTGGTCAAGCGGCAGGCGCAGCGGCCCACCTTCGACGCGCTCTTCGACGTCTACTTCCCCCGGCTGGTCGGGGAGGGGGTCGGGGCCTCCGCCGCCGGGGCCACCGCCGGTGCCGACGCCGGGGCAGACAGCGAGGCCGGCGGCGGGGCCGGCGCGGACACCGGCCGGAGTGCGGTCCGCGACGGGGCGGCGGACCTGGCGGCCTTCCGGGGCGAGCTGCTCGCCGCGCTGGGTGAGGGCGAGCAGCGGGACCTCGAGCGGCTGGCGACCGAGATGGTCGGCCGGTTCGGGGCGATGCCGGGCCGGGGGCCGGGGCTGTCCTCGTGGTCGGCCTACCAGGCCACCCGCCGGGTCGCCCCCGACGAGCTCGCCGACCAGCTGGTCGCCGCGCTCCTGGCCCGGAGACCGGCCCCGGGGGAGGAGCGTGGGCGCAGCGAGGAGGAGGCGGCGGGCCTGGCCGGCCGCCGGCTGGCGTCGTACGCCCGGCTGGTCGAGGACGACGCCCGGCGCCGGATCGCCGAGGAGAAGGGGCCCGACCACGTCGCCCGGGTCGCGGTCCGGCCGACCGTCGACCGGCTGGACTTCCTGGCCGCGCGGCGCACCGACCTCGAGGCGATGCGCCGCGAGATCTACCCGCTGGCGCGGCGGCTCGCCACCCGGCTCACCCGCGAGCGCCACGCGCTGCGCCGCGGCCCCCTCGACCTGCGCCGCACCGTGCGCGCCTCGGTCTCCACCGGCGGGGTCCCGCTGGTGACCCACCACCGGCCTCGCCGCCCGCACCGCACCGAGCTGGTGGTGCTGTGCGACGTCAGCGGCTCGGTCGCCAACTTCGCCCAGTTCGCGCTGCTGCTCGTCTACGCGCTGCGCGAGCAGATGCAGAACCTGCGGGCGTTCACGTTCGTCGACGACGTGCACGAGGTGACCGACCGGCTGCGCCCGGGCGCCGACGTCGCCGACGTGATGGCCGACCTCGCGGCCAGCACCGCCCACGCCGCCCGGTTCGGGCGCACCGACTACGGGCGGGCGTTCACCGGGTTCGCCGAGCGGTTCCCCGACGCGCTCGGCCCGAAGTCCTCGCTGCTCGTGCTCGGTGACGGCCGCTCCAACTACAGCGACCTCGCGGTGCCGGTGCTGCGCGAGCTCGCGGGGACCGCCCGGCACGCCTGGTGGCTCAACCCCGAGCACCCGCGGCACTGGGGGACCGGCGACTCCGCCGCGCGGCAGTACGCCGAGGTCGTGCCGATGGTCGAGTGCCGCAACCTGACCCAGCTCGCCGAGGTCGTGCACGACGTCCTCTGACCCACCGAGTCGGCGCTCGTTGACGCGGGGGTACGCCGAGTCGGCGCTTGTTGACGTCCAGGGGCGTCAAGCAGCGCCGACTCGACGTGCCTGCTGGCCGGTCAGAGGGCAGCGGCGAGCCGATCGAGCGCCCGCTCGATCTCCTCGCCCGGGCCGGCGAAGCTGAACCGGAGGTAGCGGCCGCCGTCGACGGTGTCGAAGTCGATGCCGGGCGCGAGCGCCACGCCGGTGCGGCGGAGCAGCTCGTGCGCGAATGCCATCGTGTCGTCGGTGAGGTGCCCGACGTCGGCGTAGACGTAGAACGCACCGTCGGCGGGGGCGAGGCGGGTGATGCCCAGCTGGGGCAGCCCGTCGAGGAGCAGTGCGCGGTTCCCGGCGTACCGGCGCACGTGACCGTCGAGCTCGGCGTAGGACTCCTCGTCGAAGGCCGCCAGGCAGGCGTGCTGGGCGAGCACCGGCGGGCAGATCGTGAAGTTGCCCGTGAGCACGTCGACCGCCCGGCGCAGGTGGTCCGGCGCGAGCATCCAGCCGATCCGCCAGCCGGTCATCGAGAAGTACTTGGAGAACGAGCTGAACACCACCGCCGAGCGGCTCGTCTCCCAGGCGCTCCGGGCGAGCGGGGCCCGGCCGTCGAGGGGTGCGTACTCGATGCCGTGGTAGATCTCGTCGGAGATCAGCTGGACCCCGTGGTCCTCGCACCACGAGGCGAGCGCCGCGAGCTCCTCGGGCAGCAGCATCGTGCCGGTCGGGTTGGCCGGGCTCGCGACCACCAGCCCACGCAGCGGCCGGCCCGCCCGGGCCCGCTCCTCGTGCAGCGTCGCGAGCTGCTCGACCGTCGGCTGGAATCGGGTGGCGGGGCCGGTCGGGATCTCGACCACCTCGCAGCCCAGGGCGGCGAGCACGTTGCGGTAGCACGGGTAGCCGGGCCGGGCCATCGCGACGGTGTCACCGTGCTCGAACGCGGCGAGGAAGGCCAGCAGGAAGCCGCCGCTGGAGCCGGTGGTCACCACCACCTGGTCGGGGTCCACGTCGATGCCGTGCACCCGCTTGTGGTGGGCGGCGATCGCCTCGCGCAGCTCGAGGATGCCGGTGGCCGGGGTGTAGCCGAGCGCTCGGCCCGACTGCAGCAGCCGCACCGCCTCCTCGCGCACCGGCCGGGGCGCCCCGGTGCCGGGCTGTCCGGCGAGCAGGTTCAGCGCGTCGCCGTGGGCGCGTTGTCGCTCCGCGGCCGCCGCGAGGAGGTCCATGACGTGGAACGGCGGCACGTTCGCGCGGGCCGCGGCGGTGAGGCGGTCGGTCACCCCGTCGACTCTAACCGGGGGTGTCCCACGGGGATCCAGGTCGGACGCAGATGTTCACGGACGTCCATGACCGCACGGATCGGGTCGTTCGATCATGTCCGCGCGACGCTGAGATGTCGCCGAGCATCGCGATACGAGGGCTTGGCAGGTCGCGCTGCGGGCACGAGCTGCTGGCGTGTCGCCGACTTTCGGGGCCCCCACATGGACAGGCAGAACGGATGCCCGGCCGGTTCGGCGTCCACGAGGCAGTCGTCGGCATGGGGCTCCGCCACGAGCGCCGAGTACTTATCGCCCTCCGCGACGCCGCCGATGTCTCGGCGTGGAACCGCTCGAGCGCGATCGCGTCGGGCGCACTTGACCGTCGTCCCGCCGAGGCTGATCAGGTCCGACCTCAACCGAGCTCCATCTGCTGGTACCTGGGCGTGAGCTCTTCCCAGCGTTCCTTCCAGCCGGGCGCCCCGGCGTCGGAGCTCCAGCCCTCCGGATGGACCGGGCCGTCGACCTCCAGCGACCGACCGAGATCCTCGAGGTGGACCCGCCAACCAGAGGCGTGGAACGGGAGATGCCTGATCGGCAGGCCGCGCTCCTCGACCACCAGTCGGGTCTTGGCGCCCTCCTCGGTCAGCCACGCCTCGATCTGCCCCTCGTCCTCCGTGCCCGGCTCCGTCGTCACCAGCAGGTGGTGGGGCGCATCGCAGACCTCGACGCGCGCCGGGCCGGTCCAGCTGCTCGTGAAGACGGCCTGGACCGTGCCGCCGACCCGCAGGTCGCCTTCCACCCGGGCGATCCAGCGGGCCAGCCGATCGGGCGTCGTGCACGCCTGCCAGAGGTCGTCGATACCGGTGTCGTAGAGGTCCTCGACCCGGACTGCTCCGCGGGTCTCGTCGAGTGCTCGCATCGTCGCGATCGTGGTCATCCTCGTGCCTTCTTTCCTCGTGCGATCTCGGTATGGAGGGCATCGAGCCGGTTCTCCCAGAGCCGGCGGTACGCTCCCAGCCACTCGTCGACCTCGACGAGCGCTTCCGGGCGGAGTGTGTAGATCCGGCGCTGCGCGTCCTGGCGTACGTCGACCAGCCCGGCCTCCCGCAGCACGCGGAGATGCCGGGACACGCCCGGGCGAGCGATCGGGAGGGCCTCGGCCAGTTCTCCTGCGCTCGCCGGGTGGTCGCGGAGGATCTCGAGAACCGTGCGCCGGCTCTCGTCTGCCAGCGCGTGCAACACGGCGTCCATGTCCGTTACTGTAACCATACGGTTACGTAGCCGCAAGGTTACATTGAGCTCGTGCGGCAGTGGCGAGCCCGGGAGGTCCGGAGATCAGGGTGGCGGTAGGCGCCGAGGTCACCACGTTGATGCGCCGCCTTCCCCACACTGACCGCAGGCTGCGCACCAACGCTTCGCGCTGCCCGCGCGATGTTGCGTGTCGGACCAGGTAGGTGACGAGCACTGCGCCGACCGGAGGGTCTGACACCTGCTGGCGCTTCCGCGACCCCCCGGTCGATCGAGCATGTCGTCCAAGCCCGGTCGTCCCCGAAGGCGGCGAGAGTGAGAACGCCGTACTCGCTCAAGTTCCGGCTGAGACTTCGGGCGGCTCGTACGTAGTCCGCGCTCGCAGCCTCGCCGCAGCGCTTGGCAATGGCGACCAGGGCCGCGACCCGAGGTCCGTGTCGTTTGCCGCCTCGAGGATGCCCCGGGCCGACTCTGATCTGGACCCAACTGCCGATGTCAGTGCGTCGCGTGGCGCTGCCGCCCGGCGTCGGCCCGGTGCCTCACCCCCCGAGCACGAGCGCCTGCAACGAGCCGGCCTTGAAGCGGCGCACCTCCTGAGGCCAACCGCACCCCTCGGCCACCCTCCCCGCCCACATGCGGGCGGACTCGTCGTCGGGCACGTCCACGATGGTCAGCCCACCGAGCCACTCCTTGGTCTCCGCGAAGGGCCCGTCGGTGACGACCAGCTCGCCACTCGTGGCGTCCGCGCTTGCCGCCTCCTCGAGCTCCTCGACCAGTCCGCCGGCGTAGACCAGGACGCCTTGGTCCTGCATCTCCCGGACGACGGCCCGGGAGGGTTCGACGCGGCCCTCGAACCACGCCTCGTCGTGGTCGCCGACCCACTGCTGGTTGAAGTAGATGAGGTACTGAGGCATCCCGGCTCCCCTTCGTCGGGCAGACCGGATGTCCGCCACTGCCTACGCTACGAACAACAGTGGGCCTGTACGACACCCACGCGCGAGCGAGTTCGGCGCCACGCGCCCCGTTCGGTCTGCTCGCTACTGGTCCCGACCCCGTCGCGACCAGTAGCCGGCGTATGCCGTCGGAAGCGCGGACCTGCCGCGTCGTGGGGGAACCCGAGGGGCCCCTGCGACGGCTGGAAGCGCGCGACGGGGCCGTGGGGGACCTCGACGCGCCAGGCGTGCCGGATCGGTCGGAACACCGGCTGCTGGTCGCCCCACGAATCGGCGCAGCAGCTCAAGGTCACGGCCCCGTCCGGGAGTGCGGGTAGCGGTCGCAGTGAGGCCGCGGTCCACCAGGACCATCTCGAGCCGGCCGGTCAGGCCCTGCCGGGCCAGGTGCTCCAGCATCAGCTCGCCGGTGACCGCGGCGCCGGCCAGCCCACCGACCGGTGACGGCGGCGGGCGAAGACGGCGGGCCCGGTCCACCGCCCCGATAGACTGCGCACCCGCCGCCCCTGCTGAGGCACGAGGTGACCTGTGAGGTTCGACGTCCACCAGCTCGACACGTTCGTGCTGGTGGGATCCGCGGTCACGCTGCTGGCGATCCTCGCGGTCCGCGTCTCCACGCGCGCCGGGCTGCCCAGCCTGCTGATCTACCTGCTCATGGGCGTGGCGCTCGGCGAGGCGGGCTTCGGGATCCAGTTCGAGAACGCCGAGGCGGCGCACTCGCTGGGCTTCGCGGCGCTGGTGGTGATCCTCGCCGAGGGCGGCCTGTCGACCCGGTGGGCCGAGGCCCGGCCGTCGATGAGGCTCGGCCTGTCCCTGGCCACGGTGGGGGTGGGGGTGTCCGTGGCGGTGGTCGCGCTCGCCGGGCACTTCCTGCTCGGCCTGCCGTGGGAGCTGGCGGTGCTGCTCGGCGCGGTCACCTCGCCCACCGACGCGGCCGCGGTGTTCTCGGTGCTCCGCGTGGTCCCGCTGCCCCGGCGGCTGACCGGCGCCCTGGAGGCGGAGTCCGGCCTCAACGACGCCCCGACCGTGGTGCTGGTGACGCTGGTGTCCACGGGCGGGATCGCCGAGCACGGCGTCCCCGCCATGGCCGGCATCATCGTCTACGAGCTGCTCGCGGGCCTCCTGGTCGGGCTGCTGGTCGGCCTGGGCGGCGCCTGGGCGCTGCGTCGCGCGGCGCTGCCGTCGTCCGGGCTCTACCCGCTCTCGGTCGTGACCCTGACGTTCCTGGCGTACGGCGCGTCCGCCTACCTGCACGCCTCCGGGTTCGCGGCGGTGTACGTCGCGGCCCTGGTGCTCGGCAACTCCGAGCTGCCCCACCGCGCGGCCACCCGGTCCTTCGCCGAGGGCGTGGCGTGGCTGGCCCAGATCGGGCTGTTCGTGATGCTCGGCCTGCTGCTCTCCCCGGGGCGCATCGACCTGAGGACCATCGGGCTCGCGGTGCTGGCCGGGCTGGTGCTGACGTTCGTGGCCCGGCCGCTGTCGGTGCTGGCCAGCTCGGTGGTGCAGCCGATGCCGTGGCGGGAGCTGTCGTTCCTGTCCTGGGCGGGGCTGCGCGGCGCGGTCCCGATCGTGCTCACCACGATCCCGCTCGCCGAGGGCGTCACCGGCTCGCGCCGGCTCTTCGACCTGGTGTTCGTGATGGTGGTCATCTACACGCTGCTCACCGGGCCGACGCTGCCGGCGGTGGCCCGGGTGCTGGGCGTGGCCCGGCGGTCCGACCCGCGCGGGCTGGAGGTCGAGGCGGCGCCGCTGGAGCGGATCGCCGCCGACCTGCTGCAGGTCTCGATCACCCCGTCCTCGCGGATGCACGGCGTCGAGGTGGGGGAGCTGCGCCTGCCGCACGGCGCCTCGGTGAGCATGGTGATCCGCGAGGGGGAGACGCTGGTGCCGGAGCTGCGCACGGTGCTGCGCCACGGCGACGACCTGCTGGTGGTCACCCCGCGCAGGGTGCGGGAGCGGACCGAGGCGCGGCTGCGCGAGGTCAGCGAGCGCGGCCGGCTCGCCCAGTGGCTCTCCTGAGGGGGCGGGTCAGTCGACGGGCGGCGAGCAGATCTCGGCGGCGCTGCGGGCGCGGACGAACTTCGTCTTGTGGCCGAGCCGGTGGAAACCGTCGCCGACCACCACGGTGACGCCGGCGCCCAGCGGCTTGCGCTTGACCACCGAGTGGTGCGGTCCGAGCTGGCGCGCCACCAGCTGGACGGCGGGGTTGTGGGGCTGGGTGGTCCAGATCTGCACCACCGGCACCTTCTTGCCCTTCCCGGGGGCGTTGCCGCTCTCGCCCTCCCTGAACCCGCGGCGGGTCAGCAGGGTCATCGTCCGCCCGGCGAGGCCGGCGCGCTCCCCGGCGTTGTAGACGCTGACCACCACCTGGGTGGGGAACACCTTCGCGCCCTTCTTCACCGACGTGTTCTCGCAGATCGGCGCCTCGGCCTTCCCGGGGAACGGCGCGGTGAGCGCGGTGTACCCCCAGACCGCCCCGGCCAGCAGCAGCAGGCAGAGCACGCCCATGGTGGCGGCCGACCGGGCTCCGGCGCCCATCAGTCCTCCATCACGTGGACGCGGGCGTGCAGGACGTTGCGCTGCTGCAGGGCGGCGCGCAGCGCGCGGTGCAGGCCGTCCTCGAGGTAGTACTCGCCGTGCCACTCCACCACGTGCGCGAACAGGTCGCCGTAGAAGGTGGAGTCCTCGTCCAGCAGCGCCGCCAGCTGGAGGGTGTCCTTGGTGGTGACCAGCTCGTCGAGCCGGACCTGGCGGGGCGGCACGTCGGCCCACCCCCGCGAGGTCAGCCCGTGGTCGGGATAGGGGCGTCCCTCGCCGACCCGCTTGAAGATCACGCCGTGACTATAACGAGGTCCGGGCGGCCCGGCGCCGGACGCGGCGCCGGGCCGCCCGGACCCCGGCGAGTCGCCCGCCGGTCAGCCCGCCGTCAGACCGACCAGCGCACGGCGTCGTCGACGAAGTCCGCCAGCGCGTGCACGCCGCGCAGGTCGGCGCGCTCGTCCATCAGCGTGGTCAGCGCGTGGGTGTGCCGGGTGCGCAGCGTGGCGCGCTGCAGCCGGACCCGCTCCTCGATCGGCGTGCTGGTGATGTCCATGTCCCCTCCTGGATGTGCTCGGTGGTGCCGAGGGGACCAGCGTGTCCGGCGTACGTCGCCCCGAGGTTGACGCTGGGTTACGGCCCTGTGACCGTCCCTGTGACCTGCGTCATGCCGGAGCAGCGGTCAGAGCGAGGGGTCGGTCCACGCCGTCTGGACGACCTCGACCCCGCGGTCCCGGGAGACCAGCCGGCCGCGGCCGGGGGGCGCGGGCAGCGGCTTGAGGTTGCCGATCAGCGGGCCCTCGTCCGGGCTGCCCGAGAGCAGCAGCCCGGGCATGGCCAGGTCGCGCATCGACTGCACGACCGGCTCGTACAGCGCCCGCGAGGCGCCACCGGAGCGCCGTGCCACCACGACGTGCAGGCCGACGTCGCGCGCCTGGGCCATCAGCGGCTGCAGCGACTGGACCGGCGAGGCCTGCTGGGTGGCGACCAGGTCGTAGTCGTCGACGACCACGAAGACCTCGGCGCCCTGCCACCAGGACCGGTTGCGCAGCTGTTCGGGCGTCACGTCCGGGCCGGGAATCCGGTTCTGCAGGTAGCTGGCGATGTCCTGCAGCGCCGGCTGCGCCTGGGTGGCGGAGGTGAGGTAGTTGAGGAGGTACTCCTCGGGCACCTCGCCGAGCAGCGAGCGCCGGTAGTCCACGAGCACGATCTGCGCCTGCTTGGGGGTGCGGGTGCGCATGATCTCGCGGACGTAGGCCCGCAGCACGGCGCTCTTGCCGGACTGGCCGTCGCCGAAGACCAGCAGGTGCGGCTCGCTGTCGACGTCGAGCGCGACCGGCGCGAGCTCCTTCTCGTTGATGCCGAGCAGCAGGCGGGTCTCGCCGTCGGCCGGTCCGGCCTGCCGGCGCACCTCGTCGAGGTCGATCCGCTCCGGCAGCAGCCGCAGCTTGGGCCCGGTCGGCCCGGTCCACGCGGCCCCGACCCGCTTGACGAGGTCCTCCACGCCGTCGCCGAGCGAGTCGGCGTCGGCGGTGCCGTCGATGCGCGGCAGGGCGCCGAGGAAGTGCAGCTTGCCCGGCACCAGGCCGCGCCCTGGCCGGCCGGCCGGCACCAGCGCCGCGATCTTGCGGTCGATCTCGGAGTCCATCGGGTCGCCGAGCCGCAGCTCCAGGCGGGTGCCGAACAGGTCGCGCATCGCGGCGCGGAAGTCCGCCCAGCGGGGGGAGGCCGCCACCACGTGCAGGCCGAAGGTCAGGCCGCGGGTGGCCAGCTGCTGCAGCTCGACCTCGAGGTCGTCGAAGTCGGCGCGCAGCGTGCTCCAGCCGTCGACGACCAGGAACACGTCGCCGTAGCCGTCGTCGACGCGCCCGGCCGCCCGGCGCGAGCGGTAGGTCTCGATCGAGTCGATGCCCTGGGCGCGGAAGTAGGCCTCGCGGCGGTCGACGACGCCGGCGACCTCGGCGACGATGCGACGCACCACGTCGGGCTCGGCGCGGCTGCCGACGCCGGCGACGTGCGGCAGCCCGGCCAGCGGCGCGAACGTGCCGCCGCCGAAGTCGAGGACGAAGAACTGGCTCTCCAGCGGCGTCGTGGTCAGCGACATGCTGGTGACCACGGTGCGCAGCAGCGTGCTCTTGCCGCTGCGGGGGCCGCCGACCACCGCGACGTGCCCGCTGGCGCCGGCCAGGTTGACCGTGAGGGTGTCGCGGCGCTGCTCGCGCGGCCGGTCCACGGTGCCCAGCGGTACGACGAGTCCGCCGAGCCGGCGCCACTGGGGCGAGACCAGGCCCAGCCGGGCGTCCTCGGTGAGGTCGCCCATCAGCTCGTCGAGGGTGTCGGGGACGTCCAGCGGGGCCAGCCAGACCTGGTGGGCCTCGGGGCCGTGGCCGACCATGTGGGAGACCGCGATGTCGAGCACCGAGTCCTGCTCGCCCTGCTCGCGCACCGGCTCCGGCTCCGGCTCGGTCTCGGTCACCTCCAGGGTCTGCACCTCGGAGATGGTGAACGGCAGGATGCCCCGCACGTGGCCGCCCTCGTCGCGGCGCACCCGGGCCCGGCTGGTCGGCGGCCCGGAGACGTAGCCCGCCTTGAACCGCTGCAGGGTCGACGGGTCGGGCTTGAGGTAGCCCAGGCCGGGGACCGCGGGCAGCTCGTAGGCGTCGGGGACGCCGAGCACCGACCGCGACTCCGCGGCGCTGAACGTGCGCAGCCCGATCCGGTAGGACAGGTGCGACTCGAGGCCGCGGAGCCGCCCCTCCTCCAGCCGCTGGCTGGCGAGCAGCAGGTGCAGGCCCAGGGACCGGCCCAGCCGCCCGATGGCGACGAACAGGTCGATGAACTCCGGCTTGGCCGAAAGCATCTCGGAGAACTCGTCGACCACGATGAACAGCGACGGCAGCGGGGCGAGGTCCTCCCCGGCGGCGCGGGCCTTCTCGTAGTCGCGGACCGAGGCGAAGTTGCCGGCCTCGCGGAGCAGCTCCTGGCGGCGGACCATCTCGCCGGACAACGCGTCCTGCATGCGGTCGACGAGGGTCAGCTCCTGGGCCAGGTTGGTGATCACCGCCGAGACGTGCGGCATCTGCGACATCCCGGCGAAGGTCGCGCCGCCCTTGAAGTCGACCAGCACCATGTTCAGCTGCTCGGGGGAGTGGGTCAGCGCGAGCCCGAGCACCAGCGTGCGCAGGAACTCCGACTTGCCCGAGCCGGTCGCGCCGATCACCAGGCCGTGCGGGCCCATGCCCTGCTGGGCGGACTCCTTGATGTCGAGGTGGACCACCGCGCCACCCTCGCCGAGCCCGATCGGGACGCGCAGGCGGTCGCGGGCCGGCCGGGGCCGCCAGGCCGCGGTGGGGTCGAAGGTGCGGACGTCGCCCAGGGCGAGCAGCTCCAGGAAGTCGGTCGGGCCGGTGATCTCGCCGGAGGTGTCCGGCGAGGGTCCGGCGGCCACGGTGTGCAGCGGGGTGAGCCGGCGGGCGCAGGCCTCGGCCGTGGCCAGGTCGCACTGGTCGACCCGGGCGGCGATCTCCTCCTCGCGCAGCCGCAGCGCGCGGACCGGGTGCCGGCCGTCGGCGCTCGGCTCGCCGACGAGCTCGAGCCGCAGCCGGCTGGGGTCGTCGAGCTCGTCCCAGCGCGCGGGCAGGTCCAGGACCGTGACGCCGTGCAGGCCGTCCGGGGGAACGACGTGGTTGCCGGGCGGCAGCACCGCGCCGTCGGTGACGAGCAGGATGTGCGGGGTGGCCGGGCGCTCGTCGGCGCCGAACCGGGGCCGGTCGGCGAGGTCGGCGGGCAGCAGGGCGGCCAGGTCGGCGAGCGAGGTCGACACCAGCCGCATCGGCCCGACCGCGTCGGACTGCCGGGGGCTCTGGTTGTGCGGCAGCCACTTCACCCAGTCCCAGTGGGCCAGCGTCTCCTCGGTGCACAGCACCGCGACCACGAGGTGCTCGGGGGAGTGGAAGGTCGCCGCCGAGCAGATCATCGACCGGGCCAGCGCCCGGGCCGGCTCCTCGGCGCCGCAGACCTCGACCCGGTCGAAGGCGCGCAGGTCCATCGACGCCGGCAGGTCCGGCTGGAGCCGGTGCACCACGAGCAGCCGGTGCAGCGCGGAAGCGGCCACCGGGTCGACCTGGTCGATCGGGGCGGACTCCGGTGGCACCAGGTCCAGGGACAGCGGCTGGGCGCACACGCCGTACCGGACGTGCAGGAAGTCGGGGTCGCTGGTGCCGTGCTCCCACACCCGGGAGCGCTCCTCGACCAGCGCCGGCAGCGCGGCCGGCTCGGGGTGGTGCCAGCTCAGCGCCCGGCGCTGCTGGTCGGCGGCGTCCCGGGCCATGGAGCGGACGTTGGCGAGGTAGCGGAGGTACTCGGTGCGGGAGCCGGTCACCTGCTGGGCGCGCTGCTTCCGCTGTCGGTCGAGCTGGACCACGATGAAGCCGAGGGTGGCGAAGAGGAACATGCCGGCGGCGATGTAGCTGCGGCCGCCGGTGTCCTTGCCCATGGTGGCGACCAGCACGATCGAGCCGAGGCTGCCGAGCATCGGGATGGCGTTCATCAGCACGCCGCTGGCGCCCTCGTTGGCCTCGATCTCCGGGGGTGGCTGGAGGACGAGCTGGCCGCTCGGCATCTCCGGGGCCTCGAGCCGGGTCCCGCGAAGCGTCGTACTCACCAGGTCCCCCTGTCGATCCTGCGTGTCACCCCGGTCGCCCGATCATAGGGGCCCGGGGCGGTGCGGGGACGGCCTCGCTCCACAGGCCCCGCGGTGGCCGGCGGCGGCTACTTCCACTGCCAGGTGGCCAGCATCGAGCGGAGGATCCTGAGGTTCTCGGCCTTCGTGCCGTAGGAGGTCACCGTCAGGTGGACGATGTGGCCGGCGTGGGTCAGGCCCGCCTCGCTGACCACGAGGCCGGGCTTGCTGGCGAGCAGGAAGTACGCCGGCTCGCCGCCCATGGTCGTGGTCCGGCCCAGCGGCGCGTGCTCGAGTCCGTAGGCGGAGCTGCGCTGGTAGCGCGCGAGCTGGCGCAGGTCGTACTCGTGCCCGTTGAGGTCCACGATCCCGATCCCGATGTCGGCGCCCGGGCCGTTCACCGCGATGGAGAAGTCCTTGCCCATGACGTCGACGCCGAAGTGCTCGGGGGCGCGCACGGTGAAGTAGCTGGTCTCGATGGGCTTGCCGGTCGCCGGGGGGACCCCGGTGATGGCGCTGGCGGAGGCACTGGCGGTGGCGCTGGTGGAGGCGCTGGTGGAGGCGCTGGGCGAGCCGGAGGCCGAGGACGACCCGGAGGGCGCGGGGTCGGCCGCGCCGTCGTCGGCGGCGCAGCCGGCGAGCCCGACCGTGGCGGCCACGACCGTGGCGGCCAACGTGGTCAGGGTGGCCAGCCCCGCGCGTGCGGTGCGGTCCCGAGAGGTGGTGGTCACCGGTGCTCCTGTCGTCGGCGGCCGCTCGATCGTAGCGGCGGCCGCCCGGTGGGCGAGCACCCGCGGAGCGACTACCCTGCACGGGCGGGCGACGGGCGCCCGGTCGCACACGTGGCGCGCCGCGCGCACGTGGCGCGGACGGGCCGGAGACGGGGAGGCGGCGTGGGGGCAGGTTCCGGTGGCCTCGCGCTGACCGTGCACGGGTCGGCCGGCGTGGTCGACCTGATCGTCCCGCTCGGCGCCTCGACGGCGGACGTCGCCGGCGAGTACGCCCGGCAGGCCGGGCTCCCGGCGCGGCCGGGGCTGTTCACCCGGCTCGGCGACCCCCTGCTCGCGGACCGGTCCCTCGCCGAGGTGGGCGTGCGCAGCGGCGACCTCCTGGTCGCCGCGGAGCCGCCCGGACCCTCCGGGTCGCCCGGGCCGCTGGGGCCGGCCGCGGTCCCCGCCTCGGAAGCGCGACCGCCGTTCCCCGCCGCTCCCGCCCGGCGACCACCCGTCCCGGCGGCGGGGCTCGTGGTCTGCCTCGCGGCCGCGGCGGCGCTGCTGGCGGGCTGGTGCGCCGCGCAGGCGCCGGCCGGTCCGCGCCGGGCCGCGGTCGCCCTGCTCGCGCTGGCGGCGCTGGTGGGCGTGGCCCCGGTCGGGAGGCTGGCCGGTCGGCGGGTCGTCGCGGCGCCGGCCTTCGGCGCGGCGGCGGCGCTCGCCGTCGCGTGGGACCCGCACCCCGCGCGCCTGCCCACGATCGTGGGCGTCTCCGCGCTGGCCGCGGCCGTGGTCGCGGCCGTGGGCCGGGCGCTCGACCGTCGCTGCGAGGAGCCGCTGCGGGTGTGGATCGCGGCGGGGTCGGCGATCTTCGTGTGGACGACCGCGGCGGCGCTGCTGGGGCTCGCGGCGCAAGTGTCCTGGGCGGTGCTGCTGCTGGCGGCGATGCTGGCGGCGCGGCTGCTGCCCGGCTACGCGGTCGACGTGCCCGACCAGCTGCTGCTCGACCTGGAGCGGCTGGCGGTCACCGCCTGGTCCGCGCGGGAGCGTCCCTTCGGCCGACGGGGCCGCACGCTGGTGCCGCCCGCCGCCGTCGCCGCCGTCGCCGCGCGCGGCGCCCGGCTGATGACGGCCTACGCGGTGGCCGTGCTCGCGGTCACGGCGCTGAGCGCCCCGCTGCTGCTGGCCTCCGCGACGCTGCCGATCGACCGGCTCGGGGCCCGGCTGCTGGTGCTGCTGTGCGGGGGCGGCCTGCTGCTGGCCGCCCGCAGCTACCGGCACGTGGGGGCCCGTCGACTGCTCCGGCTCGCGGGCCTGGCCTGCCTCGCCGCGCTCGTGGCCGCGCTCGCGCCGCACGCCTCCGGGCGTACGGCGGACGTCGTGCTGGTGCTCGCGGTGGTGCTCGCCGTCGTCCTGGTCCTCGTGGCCGTGGCGACCGGTCGCGGCTGGCGCTCGGCCTGGTGGGCCCGGCGCGCCGAGGTGGCCGAGGCGCTGTGCGGCGCGGCCGCGGTGGCGACCCTGCTGGTCGCGTGCGGAGTTTTCCGCAGTATCTGGGACTCGATACACCTCGACGTTTAGGGCATGATGCCGGGGGTAAACGCCTCGTTGTCCAGGCGCGGGACCGGGCCCGGACCGACGGATCGAGCAACGTGGATCTCGAGCGGCTGTGTTGCCGCGGGGGAAGGAACAGGCATGTCAAACAGTGCAGCCGAGATGGGACAGGGCGAGAAGACCCTCTCCCGCGCCGCAGGAATGGTGGCGGACGCCAAGCAGGACTTCGACGGCATGAGCCGTCGTCTCGACGGCCAGATCGCCGGCCTGCGAGGCAAGTGGGCCGGTGCCGGAGGCACCGCCTTCTTCGCGCTCCACCAGGCGTGGACCGAGAAGCAGGGCGTGATCCTCAACGCCCTCAACGAGTTCGAGTCGTCCCTGCAGTCCACCGAGCGGGACAACATGAACACCGATGAGGCCCAGTCGGCCAACTACAGCCGCACCGCCGGTCGCCTCGGCGGCTGACCCGACCCGGACCTCAGGAGATCACCATGAACATGAACCTCGACGGACTTCGCGTCAACCACGCCGGCCTCGACACCGCGGCCGAGGACATGTACCGCACGGTCAAGGACATCGACGACCGGCTCAACCGGCTCGAGAACGAGCTGGCGCCGCTGCGCAGCGACTGGAGCGGTAGCGCCCAGCAGTCCTACCAGGCCGCCAAGGCCAAGTGGGACAACGCCATCCAGGAGATGAAGGGCCTGCTGGACGAGACCAGCAAGACGGTCATGCAGTCGAACGCCGAGTACAAGGCCGCCGACCAGCGCGGCGCCGCGTCCTTCGACATCTGAGACCCCTCCGACGGGGCCGGGCGCGGCCCGGCCCCGTCGACGTTCCTCGTCACGTGACTTCCCGGGGGTAGGTACCCGTCATGGCCTCTTTCGACCCCTTCCTGGGGGTGGCCCAGCTGGTGGACCAGGTCGAGCTGCTGATCGACCAGGCGGCCATCGACCACGTCAGGAAGACGCTCGACCACAACGCGGTCAACGTCCACCACAACAACTTCAAGAACCTGCACGTGCCGCCGGGCGTCTTCGGTGGCAACGCGGCCGCGGCGGCGTTGGGCACCAACCACCTGGAGGCCCACGAGGTCATCAAGGCGACCCTGCAGGGCGTGCTCGACGACCTCCAGGCGTTCCGCGCCGGTCTGGACCGGGCCGAGAGCCTGATCCATGACGCCGACGAGGGCACCGCGGCCGACCTGGAGCGCAAGCGTGCCTCCGACATCCTGACCGGCCTCGCCGGCCGGGACTCCGCGAGCACCCGCAACCACGAGGCCCGCAACGAGGTCCTCCACGGGCAGGGGGGTGCGTCGTGACCGAGGGGCCCAACGTCGCCCGGCTGCGGACCGCCGTCGCCGGCGCCCAGCCGCACCTGGTCGCCCACGCCCACGAGGAGTGGGCGCAGTGCTCGATCCTGCTGCGCGAGGTCTCCAGTGCGCTGCAGCAGGCCGCACCCAACATCTCGGACCAGATCGGCGAGACCGGCCGTCGGGCGGCGGAGGCGTTCACGACGGTCTCCGGCCGGGTGCTGGACCGCGCCGACCAGATGAGCGCGGCGGCCACGGCCCTCGCCTCGGCCAAGACCGCGCTGCAGGCCGCCCACGACCTGATGCGGTCCTACGCCGACGCGCCGCTGCAGGAGCCCAGCAAGCCCGACATCGCGCCGGGCTCCAACCACCCCGACGACGTGGCCAAGCAGCACCGCTACGACTCCGCCAAGGCCGACTACGACACCCAGTACGCCGACCGCGAGGCGAAGGCCGCGGCCGCGGTGAAGCGGATGGACGTCGTCTACGCGAGCTCCACCAAGACCATGCAGGAGGTCCACGGCAAGCCGGACCCCGTCGCGGCCGTGCCCGCCGACGGCGGCGGGCGCAGCGGTGGCGGCGGCAGCACACCGACGCGCAGCAGCAGCACCGGCGGCTACACGCCGGGCACCGGCGGCCACCCGCACTCGACGACCACCACCCACGCCCCGCCCGCGACCGGCACCTCGGGCACGGCGGGCACGGCGGGCACCTCAGGCACGCCGCACCAGCCGCACGGGTCC
Organism: uncultured Actinomycetota bacterium; assembly: GCA_963826155.1. Classification (GTDB taxonomy): domain Bacteria; phylum Actinomycetota; class Actinomycetes; order Propionibacteriales; family Nocardioidaceae; genus Nocardioides. The sequence continues at coordinate 4,166,448 of CAWGVX010000002.1, forward strand.
GGGCCCGGCGCCGACAACGGCTACGTCCCGGCCGGCGCGACCGGCGACGCCCAGGGCGGTACGCCGGTCAGCCCGCTCGGCCCCGGGGCCGGTGTCCCGGTCGGAGGCGGCTCGGCGGGCACCCCCGCCGGCGGCGGCCTGGGCGGCTCGACCGCGGGCGGGCTCGCCGGCGCGGTCGGCGGCGGTGCGCTCGGTGGCCTGACCGGCATCTCCGGTGCCGTGCGCGGCCCGGCGGCCGTGCCCACCGGCGGCGCGGGCGGCCTCGCCGGCTCCGGCGCCTCCTCGGGGGTGCGCCCGATCGGCTCCACGGGCCGCAGCGCCGTCTCCGGGACCCTCGGCCGGGGCGGAGCCGTCCCGGAGGAGACGGTCGGCACCACCGGGCGCGGCGCGACGTCGGCCGGGGCGCGCGGTGCCTCGACCCCCGGCACCCGCGGCAGCGGGATCGGCAGCAGCGGCTCCCGGGGCAGCGGCTCCCGGGGCAGCAGCTCCCGGGGTGGCGGCGGCGCGCGCGGCGCGGCAGGCGCCCGCGGGGCGGGCAGCCGCGGCGCCACCGGCGCCCAGGGCGGCCGCCGGAGCAGGAAGGACCCCCGCACCTCGGACACCGACTTCTTCCTGGAGGAGCAGGACTGGGTCGACGACGAGGGCGCCGCCCCCGGGGTCCTCGACTGAGCCCGCGGTAGCATCTCGGCTGCCCGGCCCGGCCGGAGCCCCGGCCGCACCCCGCTGGCCGCGGGACGGCGGGGCCGCACGACAGCAGGGGTACGTCTTGGGGACCTTGGGGGAGACACGATGAGCCAGGCGCCCGTCAGCACGTCCGGCCTGGTCCGCGTCACCGTCGCGTCGGGCACCCGCCGCGTCGACCTGGTGCTCCCGGGCGCGGTGCCGGTGGCCGAGCTGGTCCCCGAGCTGGCCCGCAGCGTCGGCCTGCTGGACCCGACCACGGTCTACGGCGGCTACCGCCTCGTGACCGCCGAGGGACGCCTGCTCGGCGGCGACGCCGGCCTGGTGATCCAGGGTGTCGAGGACGGCGGCCTGCTCACGGTCACCGCCGGCATCGACGAACCCATGCCCCGGGTCTACGACGACGTCGTCGAGGCGATGACCGACGTGGTCGAGCGCGACCTCGCGCCCTGGCAGCCGGCCACCGGCCGGCGTACCGCCCTGGGGGCCGCGGCGCTGATGCTCGGGCTCGGGGCGGTCGCGCTGCTGATCCAGCGCGGCTCGCTGCTCGCCGGGGTCGCCGCGGCCGTCGTCGCCGCCGCGCTCGTGGTCGGCGGGATCGTGCTCTCCCGCGCCCAGCACGAGCCGGAGGCCGCCGTCGCGCTGGCCTGGATGGGGTCGGCGTACGCCGCGGTCGCCGGGCTGATGCTGGTCACCGACGACCGGTTCTTCGCGCTGCCGGTGGCCCTCGCCGGGACCGGTGCGCTGGTCGCGGGCCTGGTCTCGCTGGTCGGCCTCGCCGAGGGCCGCACGCTCGTGATCCCGCCGGTGGTGGTGGGCGCGGTCTTCCTCGCGACCGGCCTGGTCATGCGGGTCGCGACCTTCGACCCCGCGGTGGTGCTGACCGCCGCGCTGGTGCTGGTGGTGCTGGCCGGCAGCGTGCTGCCGTGGCTGGCGCTGGGCGCCACCGGCACCACCGTGGACCAGTTCTACGCCACCGCCGACCTCACCGCCGACCCCGCCGAGATCGACCCCGCCCGGGTGGGCGCGGACGCCCGGGTGGCGCACGAGATCCTGGTGGCGGTCTCCGCGACCGTCGGGCTGCTGCTGGTCCTGGTCGCGCCGCTCGCGGTCTCGCTCGGCCTGGCCGGGACCCTGCTGGCGGTGCTCTCCAGCCTGGTGGTCATGCTGCGCACCCGGCAGTACCGCACCGGCTCGGAGGTCCTCGTCGGCCTGGTGTCGGGGGTCCTGGGGCTCGCGTCGGTGGCGGTCTCGATGCTGTGGCTGCACCCGGACTGGCGGCCGGCGGCCGCGGTCGTGCTGGCCGCCGCCGGTGCCGTGCTGATGGCGGCGACCCTGGTGCCGTCGACGCCCTCGGTGCGCCGGGGCCGCTACGGCGACCTCGCCGAGACCGTCGCGCTGGTCGGGCTGCTGCCGCTGCTGGTGGTCGCCGTCGGCGTCTTCTCGGCGATCCGGGGCTGACCCGGCGTGGCGACCAAGCGCGACCTCGTCGAGGCCTACCAGTTCAACCGACGGCGCCTGGTCACCGCCTTCGTCTCCGGCGCTCCCGGCGGCCGCGAGGTGGAGCCCGCCCGGCCCGGCCGGACCCTCGTCGGCGGCCTCGCCCTGGCCGTGCTGCTGGTCGCCGGTGCCGCGATCGCCGGGGTGTTCGCGCCGCGCGACCCCGACGACTGGCAGAAACCGGGGCTGGTCGTCTCCAAGGAGACCGGCGCCGCCTACGTCATCCTCAAGGAGAGCGCCCGCCCGGTCCTGCGCCCGGTCATCAACATCACCTCGGCGCGGCTGATCCTGCCGGACGGCGCGACGCCCACGATCGTCTCCCAGGCCACCATCGACGACCAGACGATCGGCGACGACATCGGCATCCTGGGGGCTCCCGCGACGCTGCCCACCTCCTCGCTGCTCGTGGACTCGGGCTGGACCGCCTGCACCCGCGACCGCGGTGGTCTCAGCGTCGCGGTGCCCGGGGAGCACGCCGTGCGACCGGTGCCGGACGCCGGCTTCGTGGTCCGGAGCAAGGGCGTCTCCTACGTGGTCGCCCAGGGCACCGGCAAGGACGGCGAGCCCGGCGCCTACCGCTACGCCCTGCCCACGGGCCGGGACTCCGGCGACCCCGACAACATGCTCGACGAGCTCGGCCTGGGCCCGCTCAGCTCCGCCGCCCAGGTCCCCGAGGAGTGGTTGGCCCTCTTCCCCGCCGGCGCCGACCTGGACTGGAGGTCCTTCGGCCTCCACGACTTCGGCCGGCCCGTCCCGCACCGCGACGACCCGACGCTCGCCCTGCCGTCGCAGGCCCAGGTGGGCGACGTGGTCACCGTGGGTGACGAGTCGCTGCTCCTGACCGGCACGCGGATGCGCGTGCTCGACGACTTCGCGCTCTCCGTCTACCGGCACAGCGCCACCCCGGGCGGCCTCCTGCAGGACGCGTCGGGCAGCGGGCGGCCCGGCGGCGGCCCGGTCGACTGGCGACGCGACCAGCTCCCGCGGCTGCGCCACGAGCGCCCGATCGGGGACGCGACGCACTGGCCGGTCGACACCCTGGCCCCGGAGGTCGGCGACGAGTGCGCGGTGCTGCAGTCCTCGCCCGACGCCGCCCCCCGCGTCACCCTGGCCACCGACCCCACCGGCGCCGCATCGCCCGACTCGGCCGGCCCGGCCGGCCGGGCCGTCACGGTGGCGTCCGGCCGCGGCGCCTACGTGCTCTCCGGCGACTGGAACGGCACCGACGGCTCGCCGTTCGTCGTCGACGCCAAGGGGTACGGCTACCCGCTCGAGGGCTCCGAGGCCGCCGCCCGGCTGGGGTACGCCGGCCACGACCCGGCCGTCGTCCCCGACTCGTGGGTCGAGCTGCTCAAGACCGGCACCCCGCTGTCCGTCGCCGCCGCGCTCTGCCCGCCCGGGCACGAAGGGAACTCCGCGTGCGACTGAGCGACGCCGGCACGACCGGTGTCGGTCGAGGCGGCCCGCGGCGGCTCGCGTGGGCCGCGCTGGCGTCGGCCGCGCTGGCGTCCGCCGCGCTCGTGCCCGCCGGGGCGGCCGGGGCCGAGCCGTCGTCGGTGCTCTGCAACAGCATCGACACCGACTCCCGTCCGGTCGTGCAGACCGGCAGGGCGAGCAAGCCGCTGCAGCTGCTGGACGTGCCCGCGGCGCAGCATCTCCTCGACGCCACGGGCCGGGCGCCGGGCGCGGGCGTCGCGGTCGCGGTGCTCGACTCCGGGGTGGCCGACACCGACCTGGTCCCGGTGGTCGCGCGACACCCCGACAGCTCGGCGAAGGCCTTGTCCTCCTACCACGGAACGGCCGTCGCCGGGCTGATCGCCGGCCGGGCGCGCGACCCGGGGGGTGTCACCGGGGTGGCGCCGGGCGCCGGCATCGTGGACGTTCGGGTCTACGACACCTCCGACGACAGCGGCGCCACCGAGGGGGCCCACCCCGACACGCTGTCCCTGGCCGCGGGCCTGGAGTGGGTCGCCCACCACGCGGCCGCGAAGCACATCGAGGTCGCCAACGTCTCGCTCGCGGTGAAGAAGAGCCCGCAGCTGGCCCGGGCGGTCCGCGACGCCTGGGACGCCGGCGTCGTGGTCGTCGCCTCCTCGGGCAACCGGCCGCAGCAGGGCCAGCTCAACGCCGCCGCGCTCGGCACGTTCCACCCCGGCGAGGACGCCGCCGGGCTGGTCTACCCCGCCGGCTACCCGAACGTGGTCGCGGTCAACGCCACCGCCGGCGGGGTCCGCGGGCAGGTGGACCTGCACGACTACGTGCTGGAGAACTCGCGGACCGACGTCGCGGCCCCGACGTACGACGCCGTCAGCGTCGCGGTCAACGGCAGCACCTGCGTGCTGCAGGAGGTCGCCACCTCGTGGGCCGCGGCCGAGGTGAGCGGGGTGCTGGCCCTGCTCCGCTCGCGCTACCCCCACGACTCGCCGGCCCAGGCCGTGGCCCGGCTGGTCGGCACCGCCACCGGCTCGCCCCAGGACCCCACGCCGCTCGAGGGCGCCGGGGTCGTGCAACCGGTCGAGGCGCTCACCAGGCCGCTGCACGCCGACCGCGACGGCCGGATCAGGGGCACGCGACCCGACGACGGCGGGACCGGCCGCGCGATGCCGCCCGAGCCGCAGGCCGACGTGCTGGCGGCCACCCGCGACCACGCCGTGTGGTGGGGGCTGCTCGGCGGCGGGGCGCTGCTGCTGGCCCTGCTGGCCCGCCCGGTGCTGGCCGGGCGCCGGGACCGGGCGGACCGGTAGTCCCGGCGACGCTCACCCGAGCGGGCGGGCCTCGTCCCCGGTGCGGACCCGGCCCGGCCGCACGATGCCGGCGAGCACGCCCAGGCAGCCGTCGTTGCGCTCGGTGAGCAGCTTGAGCAGCCCGCCGCTGACCTCCAGCCCGGCCTGGTCCATGTCCACCATCACGCAGCGGGGCATGGGCTGGACCACCTCGAGCACCAGCTCGTCGCCCACGGCGATCCGCCGCCCGAGCCACTGCTCCTCCCACGGCTGGTCGCCGTCGGTCCCGAGCACCAGGTTGGGGCGCAGGCGGCGCGGGTCGAGCGGGCCGCCCAGCACCCCCTCGGCCCAGCGCAGGCTCGCGGTCGTGACCAGGTGCAGCGGCCCGTCGTCGTGGTGCGGCACGTCGGACTCGCGGGCGAGGGTCACCGGCCGGCCGACGTACGACGAGAGCGCGTCGTGGACCGCCTCGTCGTCGCCCCGGACGTCGCGGCCGTCGGGGAAGCGCACCACCGGCACGTCCCCGTCGTAGGTCGCCCGCAGCCGGAGCAGGCCGTCCATCCGGCGGAACCGCTGGCTGGACTTGCCGCTGCCGAGCTTGCCGTCGGCATCGCGCACCGCCCACAGCCGGTCGCCGACGAGCCCGCGCTCGTCGACCTCCACCTCGGTGAGCAGCTCGCCGGCCAGGGACTTCACGGGGTAGCGGCGCAGGCTCTCGATCGTGCCGAGCGCGGCACCGGCGGTGGAGGACGCCATGGCCGGATCCTGCCAGAGGCCGCCGAGCTGAGGACCGCCCCGCGGGGATCCGGGCTCAGGCGGTGGCCAGCGACGCGGCGCCGGGCAGGGCCAGGACCAGCCCGAGGACCAGCACGAGCGCGAAGACGTACCGCTCGAACCGGTGGGCGGGGATCCGGGCGTGCAGCCGGTGGCCCACCCAGGTGGCCAGGGCCAGGCCGGGCAGGGACAGCGCGAAGAGGAGCGGCAGGTCGGGGGTCCAGGCGCCGCCCAGCGCCTGGCCGCCCACGACGAGCACGCCGGAGAAGAGGAAGTGGGCCTGCAGGGTGCCCCGGAACCGGGCCGGCGGCCACCGGCGCAGGGTGCCGAAGACCACGACCGGCACGCCGTTGAAGTTGTACGCGCTGCCGAGCGCCCCCGCGAGCAGGCCGGTGGGACAGGCGGCCCACCCGGGTGCGACGGCTCGCCCCGTGGCCACCATCGAGGGGCGCAACGACCAGGCGGCGCAGAGGACGAGGGCGCAGCCCACGATCGTGCTGGTCACCGGCCGGGGCACGAGCAGCAGCAGCGCGATGCCCCACGGGAGCCCCAGGACGGTTCCGGCGCAGAGCCGGAGGAACGCGTGGCGGTCGACCTCGCCGGATCGGCCGGCCAGGCTGAGCAGCGCCACCGTCAGGCCGGCCAGCCCGATCAGCGAGGCGGACGTGTGCAGGCTCACCGGCAGCGGGGCCAGCATCGGCATGCTCACCACCGCCTCGCCGAAGCCGAAGGTGGCCCGGGTCAGCGCGCCGGCGAAGGGTGGAGAACACGACGGCGCCGCACTCTGGGAGTGCGGCGCCGTCGTCAGTGGCGGAGGATAGGGGATTCGAACCCCTGAGGGCTGTTAACCCAACCCGCTTTCCAAGCGAGCGCCATAGGCCACTAGGCGAATCCTCCGCGGAGGAGAGTACCGGTCGCCCTCGCCGGGGGCGAAATCCCCCGGTGGCGAGGCCGGTGGCCGGCCGTCTTGGTCGCGTCGAGGGGCCTCCCCTACACTTCTGGCCAACCCCCCGCGTGGCGGCATCTTGCCGAACTCCCCCAGGGCCGGAAGGCAGCAAGGGTAGGCGAGCTCTGTCGGGTGCGCGGGGGGCCTTTTCATGCCCCGGACCCGGCCGCCCGGGACTCGTCCCGAGATCCCTCCGGCAGCGGTGCACAGCGGCCCCGCCGCCCGCCTACCGGCTGTCGGTGGTGGTGGTTAGGGTTCATGCGTGGAGTCACCCCTCGCGTTGTACCGCCGGTATCGGCCCGAGACCTTCCGGGAGGTCATCGGGCAGGACCACGTCACCGAACCGTTGCGGGCCGCGCTGGCCAACAACCGGGTGAACCACGCCTACCTGTTCTCCGGGCCGCGCGGCTGCGGCAAGACCACCTCGGCTCGCATCCTGGCCCGGGCGCTGAACTGCGTGCAGGCGCCGGTCGCCGATCCGTGCGGGGAGTGCGACAGCTGCCGCGACCTCGCCCGCGGCGGGCCGGGGTCGATCGACGTGATCGAGATCGACGCGGCCTCGCACGGTGGCGTCGACGACGCCCGGGACCTGCGGGAGAAGGCGTTCTTCGCGCCGGTGAAGAGCCGCTACAAGGTCTACATCATCGACGAGGCCCACATGGTCACCACGCAGGGCTTCAACGCCCTGCTGAAGCTGGTCGAGGAGCCGCCGCCCCACCTGCGGTTCATCTTCGCGACGACCGAGCCCGACAAGGTGCTGCCGACGATCCGATCGCGCACCCACCACTACCCGTTCCGGCTGATCCCGCCGCGGCTGCTCACGTCGTACCTCGGCGAGCTGTGCCAGAAGGAGGGCGTGGCGATCGAGCCCGCGGCGCTGCCGCTGGTGGTGCGCGCCGGCGGCGGGTCCGCCCGCGACACGCTGTCGGTGCTCGACCAGCTGCTCGGTGGGGCCGGGCCGGACGGCGTGACCCACGCGCTGGCCACCGGGCTGCTCGGCTACACCCCCGACACCCTGCTCGACGAGGTCGTCGACGCGTTCGCCGCCGGCGACGGTGCCGCCGTGTTCCGGGTCGTCGACAAGGTGGTCGAGACCGGCCAGGACCCGCGCCGCTTCACCGAGGACCTGCTGCGGAGGCTCCGCGACCTCGTGATCGTCGCCGCGGTGCCCGACGCGCCCGCGACCGGGCTGATCGACGTGTCCGAGGACCAGGGGGAGCGGCTGGTCGCCCAGGCGGCCCGCTTCGGGTCGGCCGAGCTCAGCCGGGCCGCCGACCTGGTCGCCACCGGGCTCACCGAGATGCGCGGGGCGACAGCGCCGCGGCTGCTGCTCGAGCTGATCTGCGCGCGGGTGCTGCTGCCGGGCGCCGACCACGGCACCGACGGCCTGTTCGCGCGGCTCGAACGGCTGGAGAAGCGGGTCTCGATCACCGGCACCCCCTCCGCGCAGGCCGCACCGGCGGCGCCGCCGCTGCCCCCGGCCCAGGACCGCCCGGCCTCGGTGTCGGTGCGCAGCGACGTGGTCGCCCCCACGCCTCAGTCGCCCCCGACGCCCGCCCGGCCCACCCCCGCCCCGGCGGCACAGCAGCCGTCGCAGTCAGAGCAGCCGCCGGCACCCGCGGCGCCCGCGCCGTCCGAGCCGGCGCCGCCGACTCACGCCCCGGCCCCGGTGTCGGCGCCCACCCCCGAGCCCGCTGCTCCGGCACCGGCCGCTCCCCCACCCCCACCCCCGGCACCGGCGGCTCCCGAGCCGGCCGCTGCGGCGGAGCCGGCCGCCGCCGGCGGCCTGAGCCTGGTCGAGGTGCGCCGGCTGTGGCCCGACATCGTCGAGGCCACCAAGATGCGGCGCCGGGTCACCTGGATCCACCTGACCCAGAACGCGCAGGTGGTCGCCGTCGACGACCGCACACTCACCCTGGGCTTCAGCAACGCCGGCGCCCGGGACTCCTTCGACAACGGTGGCAGCGCCGAGATCGTCCGCCAGGCGGCCATCGACGTGGTCGGCGCCGACTGGCGGATCGAGACGATCGTCGACCCGGGCGCCCAGGTCGGCGACGTGGTCACCCGCCCGGCCGTCCAGCCCGAGGCGGCCCCGGCCGCGCCGCCTGACGCCCCGCCCGCACCGGAGCCACCCGCGGCGCGCGCCCCCGAGCCGCCCGCTGCCGCTCCGACCGACCAGCCCGGCCCCCCGAGCTGGGCGAGCGACCCGCCGCCCGAGGGCCCGCCGCCCGAGGGCCCGCCGCCCGGCGGCCCGCCGGCTGACGCGGCCCCCGCCGGCCCGACCTCCGCCGACCCGACTGGGCCCGGTGGCACGGCCGAGTCCGCACCCCAGCGGCGCAGCGACCCCGGCGCCGTCGCCGCCGCGCGCGGGGCGATCCAGCAGACCCGCCAGAGCGGTGGCGCCGCGGCCGACACCCGCGCGGAGGACCTGGCCGCCGCCGACGCCGAGGCACGCCCCGACGACCTCGACGCCGAGCACCAGGGCCTCGACTCCGCCGAGCTGCTGCGCCGCGAGCTCGGCGCCCAGGTGATCGACGAGATCCGCCACCCATGACCCCTGAGCCGTCCGACGGCCCGACCGAGAGGTGATCCCCACCATGACCGAGAACCCCTTCGACGCCCTGGGCGGCGGCGGCTTCGACATGAACGCCCTGCTCCAGCAGGCCCAGCAGATGCAGGAGCAGCTGCAGAGCGCCCAGGCGCGCCTGTCCGAGACCACCGTGGAGGGCACCGTCTCTGGCGGCGCCGTCACCGTGGAGGTCAACGGGGTCGGCGAGCTGGTCGGTGTCCGGATCAGCGCCGGCGGCTTCGACGCCAGCGACCCCGACGACCTCGCCGACCTCGGCGACATGATCGTGGCCGCCTACCGCGACGCCAAGACGCAGGCCGACGCGCTCGCCAGCGAGACCCTCGGGCCGCTGGCCGGCGGTGGCGGCCTGCCCGGGGGGCCCGGCGGCGGCCTGCCGGGGGGCCCGGCGGCGGCCAGCTCGGCTTCTAGGGACAGCGAGGACACAGCTCCGTGTACGAAGGCGTCGTCCAGGACCTCATCGACGAGCTCGGCCGGTTGCCCGGCGTGGGTCCCAAGAGCGCGCAGCGCATCGCGTTCCACCTGCTCCAGGCCGACCCCACCGACGTGCGCCGGCTCGCCGACGTGCTGATCGAGGTCAAGGCGCGGGTGAAGTTCTGCAGCATCTGCTTCAACGTCTCCGAGGAGGAGCAGTGCCGGATCTGCCGGGACCCGCGACGCGACCCCTCGGTGCTGTGCGTCGTGGAGGAGTACAAGGACGTCGTCGCGATCGAGCGCACCCGCGAGTACCGCGGCCGCTACCACGTCCTCGGTGGGGCGATCTCGCCGATCGACGGGATCGGCCCCGACCAGCTCCGCATCCGGGAGCTGATGACCCGGCTGGCCGACGGCACCATCACCGAGACCATCCTCGCGACCGACCCGAACCTCGAGGGCGAGGCGACCGCGACGTACCTCACCCGGATGCTCAAGCCGCTGGGGTTGCGCGTGTCGCGTCTGGCGAGTGGACTGCCGGTAGGCGGTGACCTCGAGTACGCCGACGAGGTCACCCTGGGGAGGGCGTTCGCGGGAAGGCGGAACGCGGAATGACCGAACGCGGAATGAGGGAGCGCGGGATGAGGGAGCCAGCTGTCACGGAGCCGGCTGTCACGGAGCCGGCTGTCACCGAGCCGGGTGCGGAGGCCGGGGCGGTCCGGGCCCAGGGCCTCGACGGCCAGACCGAGGACTTCGCCCAGCAGATCGCCGACCAGGTCGAGAGCTTCCTGCTCGCGCTGCGCGCGGTGGCCCGTGAGGCGGAGGTCGGCAGCGCGGTGTCGCTGCTGCTGCTCGAGATCAGCCAGGTGCTGCTCGCCGGCGCGCGGCTCGGCGCCCAGCAGGACTTCGTGCCGCCCGCGGAGTACCAGCCCGACGTCGGCCCCGAGGCCGACCTCGACCGGCTGCGGCTGCGGCTGGCCGCGATCCTGGACGGGGTCGACACCTACAGCTTCGTCTTCGACCCCTACGTGCCCGAGGTCGTGGAGAGCACGCTCTCCGACGACCTGACCAGCGTCGCCGGCGACCTCGAGAACGGCCTGCGCCACTACCGCCGCGGCAACGTGCGCGAGGCGCTGTGGTGGTGGCAGTTCTCCTACGTCTCCTCTTGGGGCAACCTGGCGGGAGCCGCGCTCAACGCGCTGCTGTCGGTGGTCTCCCACGACCGGCTGGACGCGGAGATCGAGGGCGAGGACGAGCAGGTGGCCGCCGCGGACCAGCTGCTCGAGGGGAGCTCGACCGACCGGCCCTGAGACGTGCGTCCCAGCCCGCGGTCGTCCCGGTAGACTCGGCCACCGGTCGCGGCGCAGCGCGGCGTGGTCCGGCAGCAGGCCGGGCAGGCGGCCGTGAACGCCGAACGACCCTCGAGGACTGACCAGTGGGCATTGTCGTGCAGAAGTACGGCGGCTCCTCGGTCGCGGACGCGACCGGGATCAAGCGAGTCGCCCAGCGGATCGTCGCCACCCGCAAGGCCGGCCACGACGTGGTGGTCGTGGTCTCGGCCATGGGCGACACCACCGACGACCTGCGTGACCTGGCCGAGCAGGTCTCGCCACTGCCGCCGCCGCGGGAGCTGGACATGCTGCTGACCGCGGGCGAGCGCATCTCGATGGCGCTGGTCGCGATGGCCATCGCGCAGCTCGGTCACAAGGCGCAGTCCTTCACGGGGTCCCAGGCCGGCGTGATCACGGACTCCGCGCACGGCAAGGCCAAGATCATCGACATCACCCCGAGCCGCATCGAGAACGCCATCAGGGACGGCGCCATCGCGATCGTCGCCGGCTTCCAGGGCGTCTCGCAGGACACCAAGGACATCACCACCCTGGGCCGCGGCGCCTCGGACACGACCGCGGTCGCGCTGGCGGCCGCGCTGGGCGCCGACGTCTGCGAGATCTACAGCGACGTCGACGGCGTCTTCACCGCGGACCCCCGGATCGTGCCCGCGGCCCGCAAGCTCGACCGGGTGTCCACCGAGGAGATGCTGGAGATGGCGGCGTCGGGCGCCAAGATCCTGCACCTGCGCTGCGTGGAGTACGCCCGGCGCTACGGCATGCCGATCCACGTCCGGTCCTCGTTCAGCCAGAAGCAGGGGACGTGGATCATCCCCGAGCCCCCGGAGGGAGAAGAGCCCATGGAGCAGGCGATCATCGCCGGTGTCGCCCACGACACCAGCGAGGCCAAGATCACCGTCGTCGGGGTCCCCGACAAGGTCGGTGAGGCCGCCCGGATCTTCGACGCGCTCTCGGCGGCCGAGGTCAACATCGACATGGTCGTGCAGAACGTCTCCGCCGCGGCCACCGGCCTGACCGACATCTCCTTCACGCTGCCGCGCGAGGACGGCCAGGCCGCCATGGGCTCGCTGGCGCGCATCCAGCAGGAGGTCGGCTACGACAAGCTGCTCTACGACGACCAGATCGGCAAGGTCTCGCTGATCGGCGCCGGGATGCGCTCCCACCCCGGCATCACCGCGAAGTTCTTCGCCGCGCTGGCCTCGGCCGGGGTCAACATCGAGATGATCTCGACCTCCGAGATCCGGATCTCGGTGATCGTCGACGAGGCCCAGGTCGACGAGGCGGTGCGCGCCACGCACTCGACCTTCGACCTCGACGCCGACGAGGTCGAAGCCGTCGTCTACGGCGGGACCGGCCGATGAACGCCGTGCGGATCGGCATCGTGGGCGCGACCGGCCAGGTCGGCGTCGCCATGCGCCAGATCCTGGAGGAGCGCCGGTTCCCGGCCGCCGAGGTCCGCTTCTTCGCCTCGGCCCGCTCCGCCGGGACCGTGCTGCCGTTCGCCGGTGGCGAGGTCGTCGTCGAGGACGCCGCCACGGCCGACCCCAGCGGCCTCGACATCGCGCTGTTCTCGGCCGGCGCCGGCACCTCGCGCGCCCTGGCGCCGAAGTTCGCGGCGGCCGGGGTCACGGTCGTGGACAACTCCTCGGCCTTCCGGATGGACCCCGACGTCCCGCTGGTGGTCTCCGAGGTCAACCCGCAGGCGATCGCGGAGGCCCGCAAGGGCATCATCGCGAACCCGAACTGCACCACCATGGCCGCGATGCCCGTGCTCAAGCCGCTGCACGACGAGGCCGGCCTGGTCCGGCTGATCGCCTCGACCTACCAGGCGGTCTCGGGCAGCGGCGTCGCCGGCGTCGACGAGCTCGCCGGCCAGGTCGCCGCCGCGGGGGACAAGGCCCGGGAGCTCGCCTACGACGGGGAGGCGGTCGCGTTCCCCGACCCGGCGAAGTACGCCCGCACCATCGCCTACAACGTGCTGCCGCTGGCCGGCTCGATCGTCGACGACGGCCTGGAGGAGACCGACGAGGAGCAGAAGCTGCGCAACGAGTCGCGCAAGATCCTCGGCCTCCCGGACCTGCGGGTCTCCGGCATCTGCGTGCGGGTCCCGGTCTTCACCGGCCACTCGTTGGCGATCAACGCCGAGTTCGAGAGGCCGATGACCCCCGGGCGGGCCCGCGAGCTGCTGTCCGGCGCCCCGGGCGTGGAGCTCTCCGACATCCCCACGCCGCTGCAGGCGGCCGGCAGGGACCCGTCGTACGTCGGCCGGATCCGCAGGGACCCGGGCGTCGACGACGACCGCGGCCTGGCGCTGTTCATCTCGAACGACAACCTGCGCAAGGGCGCGGCGCTCAACACCGTGCAGATCGCCGAGCTGCTCGCCGCCCGCTGACGGCGGCCCCCGACCCGGTCAGGGAGGCAGCTCAGGACGTCAGCGAGGCGGCGCTCAGCGGCCGGGCTCAGTGGTGGGAGTCAGCGGCCGGGCTCGGCGAAGGTCGCGGTGACCCAGTGGGACAGCGCGTAGGTCGCCGCCGCGCACAGCGGCACGACGATCGCCATCCACCAGGAGAAGATCACACCGACGAAGAACAGCAGCACGACCACCGCCAGCAGCCCGACCGCGAGGAAGCTGGTGCTCCCCGGGTCGGGGACCGAGAGCAGCCGGAGCAGCGCGGCACCGAGGAAGACCATCGCGACCGTGATCGCGAGCAGCAGCAGGAAGCCCGGGCCGCCGCCACAGGCGGAGGTGCCGCGCACGGCGTGGCAACCGCGCTGCGAGGCCCAGGTGAGCCCGACGGTCGCGAGCCCGATCACCACGCCGGTGAGGACCGCGGCCGGCATGCCGCCCAGCCGGGGCCGGGCCTTCCGGCGTGGGGCCAGCGCTGGCTCCTCCCGTGCTGACTCCTCGGGGGTGGGTACGAGCCGGGTGGCGGCGGGGGGCGTGGCTCGCCCCGGGGCGGACGCCGGCACCGCGTCGGACGGCGAGCGCGGTTCGGGCGGCCGCACGGACCCCGCGGGCGTCGGGCGGTCCGGTGCGGGCGCGGGCGGTGGCGTCAGGGGCGTCGTGGGCGCCTCGTCGGCGAAGAGGGGACGCTGCTCCTCGGGCTGCGCTGACCGGGCCTGCGGTGACTGTGCGTGCGGTGACTGGGCCTGGGGCGGCTGGTCGTCCTTGCGGCGCCCTCGCCGTCGGGGGAGGCCCCACTTCGGCAGCTCCAGCGAGGGGCCTTCGCTCCCGCGATCCTCATCGGCCATGCGGGCAGTGTGCCAGAACCGCCGGCCCGTCGCCGGGGCTCGTCCCCAGCCCGTGCGGGTGCCCGTGGAGGGCCGGCGAGGGGGAGGGACGGGCCCGTGGACATGCTGATGGCGACCGGGGACGAAAGAACCCCGATCCCTGGGGGATCGGGGTTCCTGCGTTCCGCTGGTCGGGCTGACAGGATTTGAACCTGCGGCCTCCTCGTCCCGAACGAGGCGCGCTACCAAGCTGCGCCACAGCCCGATTGCGGGTCCGACCACACGCTTCGGCCCCGCAAGCACGGCGAGCATACCCGAGCACCCCGGAGGGCTCGTAATCGGCCCCGCACGGTGGACGCGCACCCGTGGACGGGTGCGGATCAGCCCCGTGGCACCAGTGTCAGCAGCGTCGCCTCGGGCCGGCAGGCCACCCGGATCCGCGTGTAGGGACTGGTCCCGAGACCTGCGGAGACGTGCAGCCACGAGGACGCCGGGTCGCCGGGTGCCGAGCCCGCCGGGTGCCGGTGCAGGCCCTTGACGCGGGCCGGCTCGAGGTCGCAGTTGGTGGTGAGCGCGCCGATGCCCGGGAGGCAGACCTGGCCGCCGTGGGTGTGCCCGGCGATGATGGCGTCGTACCCGTCCTCGGCGAACCGGTCGAGGACTCGCAGGTACGGCGCGTGCGCGACCGCGAGCCGCAGGTCGGCCTCCTGGTCCGCCGGCCCGGCGACCTCCTCGAGCCGGTCGTAGCCCAGGTGCGGGTCGTCGACGCCGGCGAACGCGATCCGCAGCCCGTCCACCTCCAGCGTCCGGCGGGTGTTGGTGAGATCCACCCAGCCGGCCCCGGTGAAGACCCGGCCGAGGTCGCGCCACGGGAGCTGGGGCACGTTCGTGTTGCGCTTCCCGTCGTCGGGCAACAGGTAGCGCAGCGGGCTGCGCAGGGTCGGCGAGTAGTAGTCGTTGGACCCGAAGACGAAGACGCCGGGCGCCTCCAGCAACGCCCCCAGGCCGTCGCGGACGACCGGGACCGAGTCGCGGTGCGCCAGGTTGTCGCCGGTGTCGATCACCAGGTCGGGGCGCAGGCCGGCCAGGCTGCGCAGCCACTCCTGCTTGCGGTGCTGGCCGGGGGTCATGTGCACGTCGCTGAGGTGCAGGACCCGCAGCGCGCGCCGGCCCGGCGGCAGCACGGGCACGGTCACGCGGCGCAGGGTGTACTGCCGGGCCTCCCAGGCGGCGTACGCCGTGAGCGCCGTGCCCGCCGTGGCCAGGACGCCGGCGGCGGTGCGGAGCGGACGCCGGACCTGGGGGAGGGGAGCCATGCGGCAAGGCTGCCACAATGGCGGACATGAGCTCCCTCAAGGACCGCCTCCGCACCGACCTCACCAGCGCGATGAAGGCGCGGGACGAGGTGCGCTCCTCCACGCTGCGGATGGTGCTCACCGCGATCACCAACGCCGAGGTGTCCGGCAAGGCGCAGCGCGAGCTCAGCGACGACGAGATCATCGGGGTGCTGTCCTCGGAGGCCAAGAAGCGGCGCGAGGCGGCCGCGGCCTTCGAGGACGGCGGCCGCGCCGAGATGGCCGCCAAGGAGACCGCGGAGGCCGCGGTGATCGCCGACTACCTGCCCGAGCAGCTCACCGACGAGGAGATCGCCGGCCTCGTGTCCGCCGCCATCGACCAGGCTGGCGCGGCCGGCGAGGGGATGAAGGCGATGGGCCGGGTGATGGGCCTGGTCCAGCCGCAGGTGCGCGGCCGGGCCGACGGGGGCGCGGTCGCGGCCGAGGTGCGCCGCCAGCTGGCCTGACGGGCGCCCCCACCCCCGGGGGTCAGTGGCCCCCGTGGCCCCCGCCGTTGCCGTGACCCGGGCCGCCGTTGCCCCCGCCACCGCCGTTGCCCCCGCCACCGCCGTGGCCGCCGTGGCCGCCGCCACTGGGGTGGGGCGCCACCGGCGCGTGGCCGGTGGACTGGTAGATCGTGACGGTGCTGCCGCTGCCGTACATGCTGCCGGCCCCGGGTGTGGTGTAGGCCACGGTGTCCAGCGGCTGCGTGGAGTCGCGGTAGCCGCCCATCAGGGTCTGGAAGCCGGCGTCCTTGAGCACCTGCTGCGCCTGGGTGAGGCTCATGCCCGCGGTGCTCGGCACGGAGGTCTGCACGCCCGCCACGTCCTTGGCCGAGGGCTTGACGAAGTCGGTGTCCGGCAGCCACTGCTGGATCACCTTCATCGCGTCGCCCCACATCGGGCCCGCGGTCGTCGAGCCGTGCGCCGTGGCGACGTACCCGCCCTTGAGGGTCTGGCCGTTGAGCGAGATCCAGTGGCCGACGCTGTTCGCTCCGGCGATCATCGAGGCGGTGGACAGGTTCGGCGTGTAGCCGTTGAACCACACGGCCATGTTGTCGTTGATCGTGCCGGTCTTGCCGGCCGAGGGCTGGTTCAGCCCGATGCCGGCCTCGTAGCCGAAGCCGCCGGGCTCCTGGACCCCGCGCAGCACGTCGTTGACCGCGTCGGCCGCCGAGGCCGGGATGACCTGCTGGCACTTCGAGGGGTAGCGCTTGAGGGTGTTGCCGGCGGCGTCCTCGATGGCGGTGACCGGGCGGGAGTCGCAGTGCAGGCCCCGGCCGGCGAAGGTGGCGTAGGCCTCGGCCATCTCCAGCGGGCTGGTGCTGGGCACGCCCAGCGTGAACGACGGGACCCGCTCGTGGGACGGGTCGGTCAGCTCGATGCCCATCTCCTTGGCCAGGTGGTAGGGCATGCACAGGCCGGTCTTCTGCTCCAGCTGGGCGAAGAACGTGTTCACCGAGAGCTGGGTGCCCTGGTAGGCGTTGAAGGTGCCGCTGTCGGTGGAGTTGTGCACCGGCCACACGCCGGTGCTGGGGTAGTTCTTCCCGCCGCAGTCGCGGAACGAGTTCATCGGGAGCGTGATCGTCGGGGGCGAGTGGATCTGGGTGCTCAACGGGATGTGCTGCTTGATCGCCGCGGCGAGCACGAACGCCTTGAACGTCGAACCCGCCTGGAAGCCCGCGGAGTGGCCGTACTTCTGCGGGACCACGTAGTTGAGGTAGGTCTCCCCACGCGACTTGTCGCTGCCCATCGGCCGCGACTGGGCGATCGCCTTCACGTCGCCGGTGCGCGGCTCGACCATGGCCAGCGCGCCGATCGCCTGGTCGGTCGGGCCGACGTGGGCCTGCACCGACTTGTCGGCCGCCGCCTGGTCGCGCAGGTCGACGGTGGTGCGGATGGTCAGGCCGCCGGAGTAGAGCAGCTTCTTGCGCGCCTCGGCGGTCTTGCCCAGCGCCTTGTCGCGCATCAGGTAGGAGAGGGTGTAGCTGCAGAAGAACGGCGCCCGGGAGTAGACGCAGCCGTTGCGCGACGGCGTCGTGTGCAGGCCCAGCGACATCTTCTTGATCTTCTCGGCCTTGGCCTGGGTGATGACGTTGAGCTCGGCCATCCGGTCCAGCACGACGTTGCGTCGCTCGACGGCCCGGTCGGGGTAGTTGGTGGGGTCGTAGCCCGTGGGGTTCTTCACCAGGCCCGCGAGCAGCGCCGACTGGCGCAGGTTGAGGTCCTTGGCGTTGACGTCGAAGTAGTGCCGGGCCGCCGACTGGATGCCGTAGGCACCGTCGCCGAAGTAGGCGATGTTGAGGTAGCGCTCGAGGATCCAGTCCTTGGAGTAGTTCTGCTCGAAGGCGATGGCGTAGCGCAGCTCGCGCAGCTTGCGGGCGTAGGTGTCGGCGGTGGCCGCCTTCTGCTCCGCCTTGGTGTGCGCCTGGTTCAGCAGGGTCAGCTTGACCATCTGCTGGGTGATCGAGGAGCCGCCCTGGACGACGCCGTTGTTGGCCTGGTTGGTCACCAGGGCGCGCAGCGTGCCCTTCAGGTCGAGCGCCCCGTGCTGGTAGAAGCGGTAGTCCTCGATCGCGACGATGGACTGGGTCATCGTGCGGGAGATCTGGCTCAGCGGGACGCTCACCCGGTTCTCGTCGTACAGCGTGGCGATGATGTTGCCCTTGCTGTCGACGATCTTGGTCTTCTGGGGCAGCGCCTCGGTCTTCAGGTCCTCGGGCAGGTTGTCCATGGTGCGGGCGACGTCGCGGGCACCGAGGCCCACGACGCCGGCGAACGGGATGGCCAGGCCGGCCACCACGACGCCCAGCACGGCGGCGACCGCCAGCATGACACCGAGGTGGGAGGCGACGCGGCCGGCCGTGAGACGCTCACCTGGAGGGGTGGACCGGGGGCTCGACATGGGTCCAATGTACGGGAGGGCGACACCCCCAACGCATTCATGGCCCGAAGTGACTAGTCAGTTCGGACTAGGACAATTGGGTAAAAGGTGTCTGCCGCATCGGGGGGACCTATCCCTAACTTCTTTACCCTGAGGGGACTTTCCCGGGTAGGCGTCATGGGGACGCCGCCTATCTCGGAGACGATGTGGGGACATCATCATGTGGGTTGAGGATTGGACTACCAAGGCCGCCTGCCGTCAGGCCCAGCCGGACCAGCTCTTCGTGCGAGGGGCTGAGCAGAACAAGGCCAAGCAGCTGTGCGCCGGGTGTCCGGTCCGCACCGAGTGCCTCGCCGAGGCGCTCGACAACCAGATCGAGTGGGGTGTCTGGGGCGGCATGACCGAGCGGGAGCGGCGCGCGCTGCTGCGCCGCAAGCCGAACGCCTCGTGGCGCGCGGTGCTCGAGGCGGCCCGGGAGCAGGGCGCCGGCACCACCCCGGCGCAGGCGGTCACGCTGGCCTGAGCCGGGCCGGGGCGGACCGCCGACGGCGTCAGCCGTCGGCGAGCAGCGTCCCGATCCGGCGCAGGCCTTCGAGGTCGTGCACGTCGCCGGCGAGCGCCGGGACCACCGCCCGGGGCACCTCCGGGTGCGCTGCGGAGAACCGCTCGCACAGCCGGGCCTCGCGCTCGACCATCCGGGCGCGGTCCGCGTGCAGACGCAGCAGTCCCGCGGTGCGCGAGGACGGATCGCGCCGGCGCAGGCGGGCGGCCGCGGCCATCGCCTCGTCGGGGTCCAGCGACCCGGGCGGCACCGGGCTGGCCCGGTTCACGACCAGCCCGGCCAGCGGCATCCCGTCCTCGGTGAGCCGCTCGACGAAGTACGCCGCCTCGCGCATCGCGTCCGGCTCGGGCGCGGCGACCACCAGGAACGCCGTCTCGTCGGCCTGCAGCAGCTCGAAGGTCTTCTGGGCGCGCTGCCGGAAGCCGCCGAAGAGGGTGTCGAAGGCGGCGACGAAGGTCTGCATGTCGCGCAGCACCTGCGCGCCGAGGATCTTGGTCAACGCGTTGGTGACCAGGCCGAGCCCGGCCGACATCATCCGGGCCGGTCCCCGCGCCGGGGCCATCAGCAGCCGGATGAACCGGCCGTCGAGGAAGCTCGAGAGGCGCTCCGGGGCGTCGAGGAAGTCCAGCGCCGAGCGGGACGGCGGGGTGTCGACCACGATCAGGTCGTAGCTGTCCTCGGCCCGGGCCTGCTGGTGGATCTGCCCCAGCTTCTCCATGGCCATGTACTCCTGGGTGCCCGCGAACGAGCTGGAGAGCGCGACGTAGAAGGGGTTCTCGAGGATCTGCCGCGCCTTCTCGGGGCTGGCCTGGCTCTCGACCACCTCGTCGAAGGTGCGCTTCATGTCGAGCATCATCGCGTCGAGCGCGCCACCCGCCGCGGGGTCGACCCCGACGACCGGGCGGGGGACGTTGTCGAGCACCTCGATGCCCATCGACTGGGCCAGGCGGCGGGCCGGGTCGATGGTCAGCACCACCACCCGGCGGCCCCGCTCGGCGGCGCGCAGCGCGAGCGCCGCGGAGGTGGTGGTCTTGCCGACGCCGCCGGAGCCGCAGCACACGATGATGCCGGTGCCCGGGTCGTCGAGCAGGGCGTCGACGTCGAGGGAGGACGCCCGGGCGGCCTGCGGACCGACCCGGGTCCGGGTGCGGGAGCTGCTGCGCTGCGCGGTCATGCCATCCCCTGGTCGCGCAGCGCCTGCGCGAGCTCGTAGAGACCGCCGAGGTCGACGCCGCCGGCCAGGCGGGGCAGCTCGTAGGTCGGGACGTCCAGGCCGTCGACGATCTCCCGCTGCGCGTCCTCCAGCGCCCGACGCTCGGCATGGTCGGCGGCCTCGGCCACCAGCCCGTCGACCAGGTCGGGGCCGTCCTCGACACCGGCCTCCTTCAGCTCCGCCTGGATGCCACCGCGGTCCAGCCCGCCGGCCCGGGCCTCGTCCAGCGCCGCGGCGTCGAGGTCGCGGGGCCGCACCAGGTTCACCACCACGCCGCCGACCGGCAGCTGCGCGGCCCGCAGCTCCCCGATGCCGTCGACGGTCTCCTGCACGGGCATCTCCTCCAGGACCGTCACCAGGTGGACCGCGGTGCGCGGCGAGCGGAACAGCGTCATCACCGTGTCGGCCTGGTTCTTGATCGGGCCCATCCGGGCCAGCCCGGCGAGCTCGGAGTTGACGCCCAGGAACTGCGCGATCCGCCCCGTGGGCGGGGCGTCGAGCACGACCGCGTCGTAGGTGGTCGCCTTCTTGTTGCGGCTGTTGCGCTGCACCGCCTCGAAGACCTTGCCGGTCAGCAGCACGTCGCGCACGCCGGGGGCGATGGTGGTGGCGAACTCGACCACCCCGAACCGGTCCAGCGCCCGGCCGGCGCGGCCGAGCTTGTAGTACATGGACAGGTACTCCAGCAGCGCGGACTCCGGGTCGATGTGCAGCGCGTGCACGACCCCGGTGGCCCCCTCCGGGTCGCGCAGGCCGGTGGCGATCCGGCGCTCCTCGTAGGGCAGCGGGTCCACGTCGAACATCCGCGCGATGCCCTGGCGCCCCTCGACCTCGCACAGCAGCACGTTGCGGCCGTGCGAGGCGAGCGCCAGCGCCAGCGCGGCGGCGACCGTGGACTTGCCGGTGCCGCCCTTGCCGGTCACCACGTGCAGGCGCACCCGCGGCCAGTCGTGCTTCTGCTGGTCGGACACACGTGCAGCGTAGGGCGTCGCACCTAGGCGCGCGGGCGGTCGGCCCGCCCACGGCCCGCGCCTGCCGCCGCCGGCAGCGGCCCGGCACCCCGCGGGACGTGACGCGGGTCATGACTAGGATCGCCTGACGTCGGGGCCTGGACGGCCCGCAGCAACGAGCCCGCGAGGGCTGAGGGAGGACGAGGGCGTGGACAAGGTCGTGGCGAGCGCCGCCGAGGCCGTCGCCGACATCCCGAGCGGTGCGACGCTCGCGGTGGGTGGCTTCGGGCTGTGCGGGATCCCGTCGGTGCTGATCGAGGCGGTCCTGGACTCGGGGGTCGACGGGCTCGAGGCGGTGTCGAACAACTGCGGTGTCGACGACTGGGGCCTGGGCCGGCTGCTGATGGCCAAGCGGCTGAGGCGGATGGTCTCCTCCTACGTCGGGGAGAACAAGGAGTTCGCCCGGCAGTACCTGCACGGTGAGCTCGAGGTCGAGCTGACGCCGCAGGGCACGCTGGCGGAGCGGATGCGGGCGGGCGGCTCGGGCATCCCGGCCTTCTACACCGCCACCGGCGTGGGCACCCAGGTCGCGGACGGCGGGCTGCCGTGGAAGTACGACACCGAGGGCAACGTGGTGGTCTCCTCGCCGGCGAAGGAGACCAAGACCTTCACCACGGCCGAGGGGGACAAGGAGTTCGTGCTCGAGCACGCGATCGTCGCCGACTTCGGCCTGGTGCGCGCCTGGAAGGGCGACCGGCACGGCAACCTGGTCTTCCGCGACTCCGCGCGCAACTTCAACCCGCTGGCCGCGATGTGCGGTCGGGTCACGGTCGCGGAGGTCGAGGAGCTCGTCGAGCCGGGCGAGCTGGACCCCAACGAGATCCACACCCCCGGCGTCTTCGTGCAGCGCGTGGTGGCGCTGACGCCGGAGCAGGCCGCGGACAAGCGGATCGAGAAGCGCACCGTGCGTCCGAAGGAGGGCAACTGACATGGCGGACCGGACCCAGCAGACCGGGCAGACCGGGTGGACCCGTGAGCAGATGGCGGCCCGGGCCGCCTCGGAGCTGCACGACGGCTCCTACGTCAACCTCGGCATCGGGCTGCCGACCCTGGTGCCCAACTACGTCGGCGACGACGTGGAGCTGGTGCTGCAGTCGGAGAACGGCATCCTCGGCGTGGGCGCCTACCCCGTCGACGGCGAGGAGGACGCCGACCTGATCAACGCCGGCAAGGAGACCGTCACGCTGCGCCGCGGGGCGTCGTTCTTCGACTCCGCGACCTCGTTCGGGATGATCCGCGGCGGCAAGATCGACGCCGCGATCCTGGGTGCCATGCAGGTCAGCAAGGGCGGCGACATCGCCAACTGGATGATTCCCGGCAAGATGGTCAAGGGCATGGGCGGCGCGATGGACCTGGTCCACGGCGCCAAGCGGGTGATCGTGCTGATGGAGCACGTCGCCAAGGACGGCTCCTACAAGATCGTCGACGAGTGCTCGCTGCCCTACACCGGACGGGGCGTGGTCCAGCGGATCATCACCGACCTGTGCGTCATCGACGTGACCCCCGACGGGCTGAAGCTGGTCGAGCTGGCGCCGGGCGTGACCGAGGACGAGGTGCGCGAGAAGACCGAGCCCGAGCTGGTCTGACGCCGGTGCACGACCTCGCGCCGCTCGCCGCCTACCGGGACCTGTGCGTCGACGCCGTCGACGCACAGGTCCTCGCGCGGTTCTGGGGCGAGGTGCTCGGCCTGCGCGTGTCGCCGCCGCGCGAGGACGGTGTGGTCGCGCTGCTCGGTGCGACGCCGCGGCAGACGGTGTGGATCAACCCGGTGCCCGAGCCGGTGACCGTCAAGCAGCGCGTCCACCTCGACGTGCACGCCAGCAGCGTCGAGGCCGTGCTGGCCGCCGGCGCGACACCGCTGGACCTCGAGTCGTTCCGCTGGCAGGTCGTGCGCGACCCCGAGGGCGGGGAGCTGTGCGTCTTCGAGCGCGCGACGGTGCCCCGGGACCGGCTGTACGAGATCGTCCTGGACAGCGTGGACCCGGAGCGGACCGCCCGGTGGTGGGCCCAGGTCCTCGGTGCCTCGCCGGTCTTCGAGGCTGACGAGGAGTGGAGCGTCGACGAGATCCCCGGCGCCCCGTTCGAGTGCCTGGTGTTCGGTCGGGTGCCCGAGCCCAAGACGGTCAAGAACCGGATCCACGTCGACGTCACGACCCCCGACGTCGCGGCCCTGGTCGCCCGGGGCGCCACGGTGCTGCGCCGTCCTGACG
This sequence comes from uncultured Actinomycetota bacterium, assembly GCA_963826155.1. Taxonomy (GTDB): domain Bacteria; phylum Actinomycetota; class Actinomycetes; order Propionibacteriales; family Nocardioidaceae; genus Nocardioides. Next base: position 4,189,865 of record CAWGVX010000002.1, read on the forward strand.
GGGACGTCCGGTGGACGGTGCTGGCCGACCCGGAGGGCAACGAGTTCTGCGCCTTCGATGCGTGACCCGCAAGCGGGGGCGCCGACGGACCCCGTCGTACCGGACCGACGGCCCGTTGCGGTGGGTGCGGTGCTGACGGATGCTGGAGGCACGACCAGTGCGGGAGGACAGGTGACCCAGGACGATCCCGGAGCCGACGACGGCGACCGCGAGAGCTACCACGGCTACAGCGTCGACGACGAGAACCAGCCCCAGGACACCGGCGACAGCCAGGCCGACGGCCGCGGCCTGGACGAGCCGCTCGACGAGGGCTACTCGCCGCCGGAGAAGTGGTCGGTGGCCGAGGGCTTCGGCAACACGCCGCTCGAGGAGCTGATGGGCGAGACCCTCGACATGCGGCTGCGCGAGGAGGTGCCCGAGGCCGACCCCTACGCGGAGGCCGAGCGTGGCGCCGGGGCCGACGAGGAGTTCCCCAGCCGCGAGGTCGGTGACGCGCGGGCCGGCCGGCTGTTCTCGCCGTACGCCGGCAGCGGCTCGGACGACGACACCGACCTGGTCGCCGAGGACGCCGGCATCGACGGTGCCGGTGCCAGCGCCGAGGAGGCCGCGGTGCACGTGGTCCCCGACGAGGAGGAGTGACGCCGCTCCACCGGCGGTGAGTAGGGTGCCCGCATGACCAAGTGGGAGTACCTGACCGCGCCGATCCTGGTGCACGCCGCCAAGCAGATCCTCGACAACTTCGGGCAGGACGGGTGGGAGCTCGTCCAGGTCGTGCCCGGCATGAACCCCGAGAACCTCGTCGGCTACTTCAAGCGGCCGGTGCAGGCATGAGCACCCCCGAGGAGCGCCTCGCCGAGCTCGGGCTGTCGGTGCCCGAGGTGGCCAAGCCGGTGGCGTCCTACGTCCCGGCCGTGCGCACGGGCAGCTACGTCTTCACCTCGGGCCAGCTCCCGATGCGCTCGGGCGAGCTGATGCTCACCGGCAAGGTCGGCGGCGAGGTCAGCCCCGAGGAGGCCGCCGAGTGCGCCCAGCAGTGCGCGCTCAACGCGATCGCCGCGGTGAAGGCCGAGATCGGCGACCTGTCCCGCATCAGGCGCGTGGTCAAGGTCGTCGCCTTCGTCGCCTCCACGCCGGACTTCACCGGCCAGCCGCAGGTCGCGAACGGCGCCTCCGAGCTCTTCGGCAAGGTCTTCGGCGACGCGGGCGTGCACGCCCGCTCGGCGGTCGGCGTGCCGGTGCTGCCGCTGGACGCGCCCGTCGAGGTGGAGATCACGGTGGAGGTCGGCGACTAGTGCGCCGCATCCCGCTGCCGCCGCAGCTCGTCGAGCAGGCGCGGGAGTACGCCGCCGGCACCCGCACGCCGGCCGAGCCGCGCAACGCGGCCACCGTCGTGCTCCTGCGGCGCGCGAGCGCGGGCCTGTCGGTCTACCTGCTGCGCAGGCAGACCTCGATGGCCTTCGCGGGCGGGATGTGCGTCTTCCCCGGCGGGGGCGTGGACCCGCGCGACCACGACGCCGCGATCGCCTGGCACGGCCCCAGCCCGGCGGCCTGGGCGGAGCGGCTCGGCACCGACGAGGACCTGGCCCGGGCGCTGGTGTGCGCGGCGGTGCGGGAGACCTTCGAGGAGTCCGGCGTGCTGCTGGCCGGCACCTCGCCCGACTCCGTGGTCGCGGACACGACCGGGGAGGACTGGGAGGCCGACCGGGTCGCGCTGGAGGGCCGGGAGCTCGCTTTCTCCGAGTTCCTCGCCCGGCGCGGCCTGGTGCTGCGCACCGACCTGCTCGGCGTGTGGTCGGGCTGGCTGACACCGGTCTTCGAGCCGCGGCGCTACCGGACCTGGTTCTTCGTGGCCGAGCTTCCCGACGGCCAGCGGACCCGGGACGTGTCCACCGAGTCGTCCTCGGTGCACTGGATGACCGTCGCCGGGGCGCTCGACGCGGTCGACCAGGCCCAGATCGGCATGATGCCCCCGACGTACCTCACCTGCCTGGAGGTGGCGCCGTTCGCCGACCCCGGGGCGGTGCTGGCGGCCGCCGAGCGGCGCCGGGTGGACATGTTCACGCCCGAGGTGGCCGGCGAGGGCGAGGCGGCCACGCTGACGATGCCCGATCGGCTGCGGCCCCTCGTCGAGGAGCGGCTGGCCCGATGAGCTGGACCGGCGGAAGGTTCGGCGAGCGCGGGCGCTGCGTGCTCGCGCCGAACGCGAACATGATGACGCTGGACGGCACCAACACCTGGGTGCTGCGCGAGCCGGGCGCCCGGCGGTCGGTCGTCGTCGACCCCGGGCCGTCGATCCTGTCCCACCTCGACGAGGTCGCCGCGACCGCCGGCGAGGTCGGGGTCGTGCTGCTGACCCACCACCACGCCGACCACTCCGAGGCCGCCCGCGAGTTCGCCGAGCGGGTGGGCTGCGGGGTCCGGGCGCTCGACCCGGCGTACCGCCTGGGCGCAGAGGGGCTCGGCGACGGCGACGTGGTCGAGGTCGACGGGCTGGAGGTCCGGGTGGTCGCGACGCCCGGGCACACCGCGGACTCGCTGTCCTTCCTGGTGCCGGCCGAGGGGGCGGTGCTCACCGGCGACACCGTGCTCGGCCGCGGCACCACCGTGGTCGCGCACCCCGACGGCCAGCTGGGTGCCTACCTGGGCTCGCTGGACCGGCTGCACGCGCTGGCCTCCGCCCACGAGGTCGCCACGATCTGGCCCGGCCACGGCCCGGTCATCGAGGACGCCCTCGGCGCCCTGGACTTCTACCTCGCCCACCGCCGCGAGCGGCTCGCCCAGGTCGAGGCCGCGGTCCTCGCGCTGTCGGGGGAGCCCACGCTCGCCCGGGCGCTGCCGCACCTCGACCTGGACGCCGGGAGCGGCGCCTCGCTGACCCCCCGCGCCGTGGTCGAGCACGTCTACGCCGACGTCGACCCGGTCCTCTGGGGCGCCGCCGAGCTCTCCGTCCGCGCCCAGCTCGCCTACCTCGCCACTCGTTGAGTTGGGCCTGCCGGGGCGTTGAGTTGGGCCTGCCGGGGCGTTGAGTTGGGCCTGCCGGGGCGTTGAGTTGGGCCTGCCGGGGGGCCCGGGAACCGTCCACAGGCGGCGTTCCCGCACGGCAGTCCACAGCTCGTGCCCGACCCTCCAGCGATCCGGAGGCATGCGTACGACGGTGTCGTCATGCAGGTGAGAGACGCCTTCCCGGACCAGCCATTCACCACGGCCCAGTCGGTGGCCGCGGGTGTGCCCGACCACGTCCTGCGCCAGTCGCTGGCGACCGGCGAGGTGCGTCGCGTCCTGAGGGGCGTCTACGTCCTCGGCGCGCTGCCCGACACGGTTCTGCTGCGTGCTCGCGCGGCCCGGTTGGTCGTCTCTCCACATTCCGTCCTCTGTGACCGCACCGCAGCCTGGATCCACGGCTGCGAGGTCTTCGACTACCGAGAGCTCGACCTGGTGCCGCCGCTGGAGTCCTACGTCCTCCGGGGCAAGGACCCGACCGACCGTCCCGAGTGTGCCGGTGGCACCAGGGACCTGCTCCCTGTGGACTGGACGGAGGTCGGTGGAGTGCGCGTCACGACGCCGCTCCGCACGGCGGCTGACCTGGCATGCAAGCTGCCGCGGCGGCAGGCCGTGGCAGCCGGCGATGCGCTGATGCGTCGGCACGGCTTCACCACGGCAGACCTCGTCGACCTCCTCGAGCGCCGTTACCGGCGACGCCGAGGCGTCCGGCGGGCCAGGGAGAGCGCTCCGATCATGAACCCGGCCGCCGAGTCCCAGGCGGAGTCGTGGGTGCGGGTCGTGATGCACGACCACGGCCTGCCCCCGCCGGTCCTCCAGCACTGGGTGGCAGTGGACGGGGTTTCGACGTACCGGCTCGATCTCGCCTACCCCCACGCCAAGGTCGCCATCGAGTACAACGGTGAAGAGTTCCACTCGTCTCCGGCCGACCGCGAGGCTGACCGGATTCGGCTCGAGTGGCTGCGCGCTCATGGCTGGACGGTGATCGTCCTCACCAAGGACGACTTCACCCCCGAAGCGATCGACCGCTGGATCGGCGAGATCCGCAACGCGTTGGGACTGCGCTGACCTCGCCTGCGACCACCAAGACCCTGTACGACCCCATTCGATGCACGGAAAAGGCCAACTCAACGCCCGGGGAGGGCCAACTCAACCGTTGCGGCGGCGGAGCACGACCAGCCCGCCGGCGAGCAGGAGCAGGCCGAGGGCGGAGGCCCCGATGACCACGGCCCTGCGCTCGTCCGACCAGGGCCAGTCCGGCTCGGGACGCTCCACGGTGGGCCGTGCGAGCGTCATCAGGTCGACCGCCACGCTCAAGGACTCGGGGACCTCGGCGTCGACGTGCCCCACGATGCGGTACGTCGAACCTGGCCCGCGCTGGGGGGTCGTCACGACGACCTGCCGTTCGGCGGCGGCGCCGTCGGCGCTCTCCCGTGGCGTCACCAGGGCCACCAGCAGCCCGTCGTCGACCCAGCCCAGCGGCACGCTGTCGGCCCCGCCGGGGTAGAGGCCGCCGAGGAACCGGTGCGCCACGACCGCGCCGGTCCTCACGTCGACGGACGTGATCGCGTCGAAGCGGGAGCTGCTGCCCACGATGGCGAGGTTGCCCGAGGGCTGTCGGGCGGCCGCCGTCACCGGCCGGGCGCCCCGGAGCCGGACGCTGCTGAGCGGCCGGCCGTCCCACGTGGTGACCCGCCCGGTGGTGAGCAGGCTGACGGCGCCGTCGTCGTCGACGGTGGCCACCACCGACCCGTCGGTGGCGGGGACCTCCTGGGAGGTCTCGGCGCCGGGCGCGATCCGTCCGATCGCGAGGTGGCGGTAGGCCGAGGAGCTGGCCGTCCAGTACGTCGCCACGCGGCCCTGCCAGGCCAGCCACCTGCTGTCGGGCGACCAGGTCAGGTGGTCGACCATCACGCCCCGACCCTGGGAGAGCCGGACCGTCCGCACGTCGCCGTTCGCGAGATCGAGCACCCGGACACCGCTCGGCATCGGCGTGGCGTCCGAGGCCGGGGCGGGACCGGCCCAGGCGTAGGCCAGCCGGCGTCCGTCGGGCGACAGGGCGTAGCCGACCTGCCGGCCGCGGCTCAGGTCGCTGTTGCCGAGGAACCCGGGCAGGTCGAGCAGGTGGTAGGCGCCGTCGGCCGCCGAGATCACCACGGGCAGGCCAGCCTCGGTGACGTAGGCGGCGGCGCCGCGGCCGACCACCAGGTCGGTCTCGACGAGGTCGCTGGACCACGAGCCGTCGGACGCCTTCATGGTCAGGCGCGCGGGCACGCCCCAGATCTGGCCGGGCACCCCCGGAGCCGCTCCGGAGTTCGCGAGCGGTGCTGGTGCGGGGTGGTCCGGGCCCGGGAGCAGGGCGACGCCTCCGAGCAGGGCGATCACGGCCACGGCGGCCGCGACGAGCAGGCTCCGGTCGCGGAGCCGGGCACGACGAGCGCGCGCCCAGGTGTCCGGATCGATCGCGGCGACAGGGGCGTGGTCGCCGAGCCGGGCGAGCTCCTCGCGGAGCCGGCCGGTCATGCGGGGTCCTCGACGAGCTCGGCGAGCTCGGGCGCCAGCGTCCGCAGCCGGGCCAGCGCCTGGCGGGTGATGGACTTGACCGTGCCGGCCCCGATGCCGAGCACGTGGGCGGCCTGCACCTCGGTGAGGTCCTCGAAGTAGCGCAGCACCAGCACGGTCCGCTGCCGGACGGTCAGCCTCGCCAGCGCCTGCTCCAGGGTGAGCCGCAGGTCGCTGTCGGCGGCAGCCGCGGGAGCGTCGTACGCCCCGAGGAACTGCTCCTGCACGTGTCGCCGCGAGCGCCACCACGAGACGTTCTGGGTGTAGAGGATGCGCCGCACGTAGGCCTCCGGCGAGCCCTGGATGCGTCGCCAGTGGCGCGCCGCCTTGAACAGAGCCGTCTGCACCAGGTCCTCCGCGAGGTGGGCGTCCCCGGTCAGGAGGTACGCCGTGCGCGACAGGGCAGCGGTGCGCGCCACCACGAAGGCGTGGAAGTCGTCCTCGTCGTTCGTCATGGCAGTCCCGAGCCCCCTTTCAACCCGTACGACGCGTGCCGGACCGGGTTCGGGGGTCACCCGTCTCGAAAAAGCCCAACTCAACGCCCGGGCAGGGCCAACTCAACGCCCGGGCAGGGCCACTCAACGCCCGGGCAGGGCCAACTCAACGCCCGGGCAGGCCCAGCTCAACGCCCGGGGAGGGCCAACTCAACGTGTGGGGGAGGGCAGCCGGGTGGGTCAGCGGGCGCGGCGGGAGAGCCGCTCGACGTCCATGATCACGACCGAGCGGGGCTCGAGGCGCAGCCAGCCGCGCGAGGCGAAGTCGGCGAGCGCCTTGTTGACGGTCTCGCGGGAGGCGCCGACCAGCTGGGCGAGCTCCTCCTGGGTGAGGTCGTGGTGGACGTGCACGCCGTCGTCGGCGGTGCGGCCGAACCGGTCGGCGAGGTCCAGCAGCGCCTTGGCGACGCGGCCGGGGACGTCGGAGAAGACCAGGTCGGCGACCACGTCGTTGGCCTTGCGCAGCCGGCCGGCCAGCTGGGCGAGCAGGCCGCGGGCCACGACCGGGCGGCCCTCGAGCCAGCGCAGCAGGTCCTCGTGGGAGAGCGAGGCGAACGTCGCGTCGGTGACCGCGGTGACGGTGGCCGAGCGCGGCCCGGGGTCGAAGAGCGAGAGCTCGCCGAACATCTGGCCGGGGCCGAGGATCGCGAGCAGGTTCTCGCGGCCGTCGGAGGAGGTGCGGCCGAGCTTCACCTTGCCGTCGAGCACGATGTAGAGCCGGTCGCCGGAGTCGCCCTCGTGGAACAGCACGTCGCTGCGCCGAAGCTTCGTCTCGGCCATCGAGGCGCGCAGCGCCGTCGCGGCCTCGTCGTCCAGCGCGCTGAACAGCGGTGCCTGACGCAGTACGTCGTTGTCCACGAGTCCTCCTGGTGACATCACCCGCCCCACACGGACGGCCGCGGCGATCCTACCCAGTGGAGTTGGTCACAGAAACCACCGGACCTCCGCGGTCGTGCGCGGCGCCCCGTCGGAGCCGTCGGAGCCGCGCCGTACGCTGGGCTCCGTGCTCGATGCGGAGACCCCCACCGGCCTGGTCCGGCGTGCCCGGAAGATCAACAGGGTGCTGGCCGAGACCTACCCGGACGCGAAGTGCGAGCTGGACTTCGACAACCCCTTCGAGCTGCTCGTGGTCACCGTGCTCAGCGCGCAGACCACGGACAAGCGGGTCAACGCGGTCCGGCCGACCCTCTTCGCGGCCTACCCCGACGCCCGGGCGATGGCGGCGGCCGAGCGGGACAAGCTGGAGCAGATCGTCGGCCCGCTCGGCTTCTTCCGCGCCAAGACCGAGTCGCTGCTGCGGCTGAGCCAGGCGCTCGTCGAGAAGTACGACGGGGAGGTGCCGCCGCGGCTCGCCGACCTCGTCACGCTGCCCGGGGTCGGCCGCAAGACCGCGAACGTCGTCCTGGGCAACGCCTTCGACGTCCCCGGCATCACCGTCGACACCCACTTCGGCCGGCTGGCCCGCCGCTTCGGGTGGACCGACGAGACCGACCCGGTCAAGGTCGAGCACGCGATCGGCGCGCTGTTCCCCAAGCGGGACTGGACGATGCTGAGCCACCACCTGATCTGGCACGGCCGCCGGGTCTGCCACTCCCGCAACCCCGCCTGCGGCGCCTGCCCCGTCGCGCGCTGGTGCCCGGCGTACGGCGAGGGCCCCACCGACCCCGTCGCCGCGGCGAAGCTGGTGAAGACCGAAGGTCGCGCGTGAGGAGCCCCGGGATGAGGACGCGCGCATGAGGAAGGGCCTGCTGGCCGCCGTCGCCGCGGCGGTGCTGGTGCTGTCCGGCTGCGGCTCCACGCCGGCGCCGCGCACCACCGCGTCGTCCGGCATCGACGTCGACACCCCGCAGCTGCGCCAGCTCAAGCAGCAGGCGGGCATCGAGCCGTGCCGTCCCGGAGCCGGTGCCCCGGTCGACGGCGGGCTCCCCGACGTCACCCTGCCCTGCCTCGGGGGTGGCAAGGCCGTCGACCTCGCGGGGCTGCGCGGCCCGCTGGTGGTCAACCTGTGGGGCTCCTACTGCGGCCCGTGCCGCGAGGAGATGCCGGTGCTGCAGCAGTTCCACGAGAGGTACGGCGACCGCGTCGGCGTGCTCGGCGTCGACTACGAGGACGCCCAGACCGTCAGCGCCCTCGCCCTCGCGCGCAAGTCCGGGGTGACCTACCCGCTGGTCGCCGACACCGACGGCGCGCTGCAGGGCAACGGTCCGTTCCCCGTGCGGATGGGCCTGCCGCTCTTCGCGTTCGTCGACGAGTCCGGGCACGTCGAGCTGGCCGCCGGCGGGGTGGACTCGGTCGCGCAGCTCAAGCAGCTCGTCGACCAGCACCTGGGGCTGGACCTGTGACCGGCCCCGAGGAGCTCCCCGAGTGGCTGCGCCCGGTCGCCGAGGGGGCGCGGTCCATCACCGTCCACGACCTGACCCGGTTCATGCCGCCGGAGGACGCCGAGGCCCGGCTGGGGGCGGTGCTGATGCTCTTCGGCGACGGCCCCGAGGGCCCCGACCTGCTGCTCACCGAGCGGGCCCACCACATGCGCTCCCACCCCGGCCAGGTCTCGTTCCCGGGCGGCTCGATCGACCCCGGGGAGACCGCCGTCGAGGCCGCGCTGCGCGAGGCCGAGGAGGAGACCGGGGTCGACCCGTCGGGGGTCACGGTCTTCGCCGAGCTGCCCGAGCTGTGGCTGCCACCGAGCAACTTCGCGGTCACCCCCGTGCTGGGGTGGTGGCACGAGCCCACCGAGGTCGCGGTCGTGGACCCCGACGAGGTGCACGAGGTCTACCGCGTCCCGCTGCGCGAGCTGGTCGACCCGCAGCACCGGATCGTCGTACGCCATCCCTCCGGCTGGCTCGGCCCGGGCTTCCTCATCGGCGACGACAAGGACGTCATCCTGTGGGGGTTCACCGCCGGGATCATCGCCCGGCTCTTCGAGTTCCTCGGGTGGACCGAGGACCTCACCGACGCGCCGATGCGTGACCTGCCGGACCACATGCTGCAGGGTGAGGCCCGACGCGCGCTGCGCGACGCCCGCCCCAACACGCGATTCGAGGAACGCCGGTGAACCCGCTGGACTGGCTGCTGGTGGTCCTCGTCGTCGCGTACGCGCTCTCGGGCTACTGGCAGGGCTTCATCACCGGCGCGTTCGCGACCGGGGGGCTGCTGCTCGGCGGCCTGTTCGGCGTGTGGCTGGCCCCGACCGCGCTCGGGGACGCCAACCCCTCGCTGCTGGTCTCGCTCGGTGCGCTCTTCATCGTGATCCTGTCCGCGTCCCTGGGCCAGGCGCTGCTGCAGTTCGTGGGCGCCCGGATCCGGGACCGCATCACGTGGCAGCCGATCCGGGCGATCGACGCCGTGGGCGGCGCTGCGCTCAGCGCCGCGGCCGTGCTGCTGGTCGCGTGGGCGCTCGGCGTCGCCGTCTCCGGCACCCGGATCGGCGGCATCACCCCGATGGTGCGCGGCTCCGCGGTGCTCGGCGAGGTCGACCGGGCCCTGCCGACCTCGGCCGACGGGGTGCTGCAGGCGTTCAACAACGTCGTCGGCACCAGCTTCTTCCCGCGCTACCTCGAGCCGTTCGCGCCGGAGCGGATCGTCGACGTCGGCCCCGGCCCGAAGCGGCTGCTCAAGGACCCGGACGTCACCGCGGCGGCCCGCAGCGTGCTGAAGGTGCGCGGCACCAACGGGTGCGGCCGTGGCGTGGAGGGCTCGGGCTTCGTCTACGCCGCCGACCGGGTGATGACCAACGCCCACGTCGTGGCCGGCGTGGAGCATCCGGAGGTCATCATCGGCAACGCCGCCGTGCCCGCCGAGGTCGTCTACTACAACCCCGACATCGACGTGGCGGTGCTCGCCGCCGACACCGGCTCGGCGCCGGCGCTGGGGTTCGACGGCAGCGGCAAGGCCCAGCAGGGCGTGGCGATCCTGGGCTATCCCGAGGACGGCCCGTACGACGTGGAGCCGGCCCGGATCCGGGCCGAGCAGCGGCTGCGGTCGCCCAACATCTACGGCGACGGTGCCGTGGTCCGGCAGGTCTTCTCGCTGCGCGGGCTGGTCCGGCCGGGCAACTCCGGCGGCCCGATCGTCGACGCCGCCGGCGACGTGGTGGGGGTCGTGTTCGCGGCGTCGGTCACCGACCAGGACACCGGCTACGCGCTCACCGGGGAGCAGGTCGTGCACAGCGCCGACCTCGGCCGCTCCAGCAACGGCACGGTCTCCACCGGCGACTGCGCCAGCTAGCGGCCGAGCCGGCGCCGTTGGTCACCCGGGCCCACGCCGAGCCGGCGCTGCTGGACGCGCCACGACGGCGGCGACCCACTCCTGTGACGCCATCGAGGTCTCGGCACGCCGGTCGCGGCGTCGTTCCTCAGCCGCGTGGATCGCTCCACCGCCATCAGCGGATCCGCTGGCGCGTCTCCCCTAGGACTGGCCGCGCAGCGCCTTGGGGATCTCCTTGCCCTGGTTGATCGCCTTCTCCGGAGCGCGGACCTGCTTGACCTTGCGGACGCCGACGAACACCAGCAGCGCGGCGACCAGGCCGTAGAAGCCGAAGACGATCAGGAACGCCCACTGCAGGGCGAGGCCGTCGCCGTTCCAGTGGATGAAGTAGGCGATGGCCACCGACAGCATGATCACCGCGAGGACCAGCAGGAAGCCGGCCGCCGCGAACAGGCCGATACCGGTGCCCCCGGCCTTCATGCTGACCTTGAGCTCGGACTTCGCGAGCGCGATCTCCTTGGAGATCAGCGACGAGATGTCCCGGCTCGCGTCGGTGACGAGGCGGCCGATGGTCGGCTCCTCCTCCGGGGCGGACACGGTCTTGACCGGCTCGGTTGCCATGCGGTTGATCCCCCTGCGGTTCGGGCGCTGGATGCTGTTGGCGCTGCTGAGCCTACAGAGGGTAGGCGTGCGTGCGCTCAGGCGGCGCTGGGGCCCTCCTGGCCCTCCTCGAAGACGTCCGGGACGCCGTCGGCGTTCGAGTCGCGCGTCTCGAGCTCGCACAGGCGCCGGTAGACCCGGTTGCGTGCCCGCAGCAGCACCGCGGCGAGGGTCGCGGCGAGCACCGAGCCCACGAGTACGCCGACCTTGACGTGCTCCGCCTGGGTGGTGCCGGGGCCGAACGCCAGCTCGCCGATGAGCAGCGAGACCGTGAACCCGATCCCGCCGAGCATCGCCACGCCGAGCACGTCGAGCCAGGACAGCTCGTCGTCGAGGTCGGCCCGCGTGAACCTCGCCAGCAGCCAGGTGGAGCCGGTGATGCCGACCGTCTTGCCCACCAGCAGCCCCGCGACCACCCCGAGGGCGACCGGGTCCCGCAGGGCGTCCGCCAACCCGGTGAGCCCGCCGATCGTCACCCCCGCCGCGAAGAACGCGAAGACCGGCACGGCGACGCCGGCCGAGACCGGGCGGACCAGGTGCTCGAGGTGCTCGGCCAGCCCGCCGCCCGCGGCCCCGTCGCGGCGCCGTACGGGCACGGTGAAGGCGAGCAGCACGCCGGCCACGGTCGCGTGCACCCCGGAGGCGTGCACCAGCGCCCACGTGGCCAGCGCGAGGGGCACGAGCAGCCAGCCGCTGCGCACCCGGCGCTGGACCAGGGCGCCGAAGAGCGCGAGCGGCACCAGCGCGAGCGCCAGCCAGCCGAGCCGGAGGTGGTCGGTGTAGAAGACCGCGATGATCGTGATCGCGAACAGGTCGTCGACCACGGCCAGCGTGAGCAGGAAGGTGCGCAGCCCGGCGGGCAGGTGGGTGCTGATCACGGCCAGCACGGCGACGGCGAACGCGATGTCGGTGGCCGTCGGGATCGCCCAGCCGGCCAGGTCGCCCGCGCCGCCGAGGTTGACCGCGGCGAAGACCAGCGCGGGCACCGCCATGCCGCCCGCGGCGGCCACCACCGGCAGCGCGGCGCGGCGGGGGTCGCGCAGGTCGCCGGCGACGAACTCGCGCTTGAGCTCGAGCCCGGCCACGAAGAAGAAGATCGCGAGCAGCCCGTCGGCGGCCCAGGCGCCGAGGCTGAGGTGCAGGTGCAGCGCGGCGGGGCCGATGCTGTGGTCGCGGAGCGCGTCGTAGGACCCCGACCAGGGGCTGTTGGCCCACACCAGCGCGATCAGCGTGCCGCCGAGCAGCAGCAGGCCGCCGGTGGTCTCCGCGCGCAGCACCTCGGCGACGCGGGAGCTCTCCAGGAACGAGCCACGGGCGAAGAGCCGCGGCCGGCGGGACGGGTGTCGGGGCTCGCGGCCGGGCGGGTGGTCACGGTGCGGGGGGCGGGGGCGGGGGCTCACGGCGGTCCTCGGGGTCGACGTCGTTGTTGCCGACCAGACTTCCCGGCGCTCCACTCCCCACCCTACCCAAGCCCGGCCCGCCGAGCAGCATGCCGAGTCGGCGCACGTTGACACCCGGGTACGCCGAGTCGGCGCCCGTTGGCGGATCTGCGTGTCAACGAGCGCCGACTCGGCGGGTGCCCGCGTCAACGAGCGCCGACTCGGCGGGTGGGTCAGTCCTCGGCCTTGCCCGAGGCGAGGCCCGCGGAGATCAGGTCCATCACCGAGGAGTCGGCGAGCGTGGTGACGTCGCCGACCTCGCGGTTCTCGGCGACGTCGCGCAGCAGCCGGCGCATGATCTTGCCCGAGCGGGTCTTGGGCAGCTCGGCGACGACCATGATCTGGCGTGGCGTGGCGATCGGGCCGATCTCCTTGCGGACGTGCCGGCGGAGCTCGGCCACGATGTCCTCGCCGCCGTCGCCGGCCTCCTCGCGCAGGATGACGAACGCGCAGACCGCCTGGCCGGTGTCCTCGTCGTTGGCGCCCACGACGGCCGCCTCGGCGACCTTGGGGTGCGAGACCAGGGCGGACTCGATCTCGGTGGTCGAGAGCCGGTGCCCCGAGACGTTCATGACGTCGTCGACGCGGCCGAGCAGCCAGATGTCGCCGTCCTCGTCCTTCTTCGCCCCGTCGCCGGCGAAGTAGTAGCCCTGCTTCTCGAACCGCCTCCAGTAGGTCTCCTTGAAGCGGTCCGGGTCGCCCCAGATAGTGCGCAGCATCGACGGCCACGGGCTGGTCAGCACGAGGTACCCGCCGGACCCGTTCGGCACCGGCGTGCCCTCGTCGTCGACGACCTCGGCGGTCACGCCGGGCAGCTGCGTCATCGCCGAGCCGGGCTTGCCGTGGGTGACCCCGGGCAGCGGGCTGATCATGATCGCCCCGGTCTCGGTCTGCCACCAGGTGTCGACGACCGGGGTGCGGTCGCCGCCGATGACGTTGCGGTACCAGACGTAGGCCTCGGGGTTGATCGGCTCGCCCACCGACCCGAGGATCCGCAGGCTCGACATGTCGGAGCGGTCGGGGATCTCGCGGCCCTGCTTCATGAACGCGCGGATCGCCGTCGGCGCACAGTAGAGGATCGTGACGCCGTACTCCTCGATGATCCGCCACCAGCGGCCGCGCTCCGGGCTGTCGGGGGTGCCCTCGTAGACGATCTGGGTGACGCCGTTGGCCATCGGGCCGTAGACGATGTAGCTGTGCCCGGTCACCCAGCCGACGTCGGCGGCGGTCCAGCACACGTCGGTCTCGGGCTTGACGTCGAAGACCGCCCAGTGCGTGTAGGACGTCCCGGTCAGGTAGCCCCCGGTGGTGTGCAGGATGCCCTTCGGCTTGCCGGTGGTGCCCGAGGTGTACATGACGTAGAGCGGGTGCTCGGCGTCGAAGAACTCGCACTCGTGCTCGGGAGAGGCCTGGCCGACCGCGTCGTGCCACCAGACGTCGACCGAGTCGTCCCAGGCGACGTCCTGGCCGGTACGCCGGACCACGAGGACCTTGTCGACCTCCACCCCCTGCTCCTTGGTGCGCTCCCGGGCCTCGTCGACGGCCGGCTTGAGCGCCGCCGCGCTGCCGCGTCGGTAGCCGCCGTCGGAGGTGATCACCACCCGCGACTCGCAGTCGACGATCCGGGTCGCCAGCGCGTCGGCGGAGAACCCGCCGAACACCACGCTGTGCGGGGCCCCGATGCGGGCGCAGGCCAGCATCGCGATCATCGTCTCCGGGATCATCGGCATGTAGATCGTGACGCGGTCGCCGGTGCGCACCCCGAGCTCGGTGAGGGCGTTCGCGGCGCGACAGACCTCGTCCTTGAGCTCGGCGTAGGTGATGGTGCGCTTGTCGTCGACCGGCTCGCCGACCCAGTGCATCGCCACCCGGTCGCCGTTGCCGGCCTCGACGTGGCGGTCGACGCAGTTGTAGGCCGCGTTGATCTTGCCGCCGACGAACCACTTGGCGAAGGGGGCGTCGTCCCAGTCCAGGACCCGGTCCCACTTCTGGTCCCAGGAGAGCCGCTCGGCCTGCTCGGCCCAGAAGCCCTCCCGGTCCTCGGCGGCCCTCCGGTAGGCCTCCTCCTTCACGTTCGCGCTCGCCGCGATCTCCTCCGGCGGGGCGAAGCGGCGCTCCTCGCGCGACAGGTTCGACAGGGTCTCGTTGCTCACAGCTGGCTCTCCTCGGTCGCGGACGTCTTCAGGGTCAGACTAGGCCGATGTGACAACGGCCACGACCCCGTCACCGGGGACCCGTGGGGACGAGCGGGCGCTTGAAGGTGAAGGTCGTGACGCCGGCGAACGAGGCGTACCACGCGGCGAGGGCGGTGGCGATGCCGAACCAGCCGCCGGTCTTGGTGATGCCGCTGGACGTGGCGAACTCGCCCCAGGCCAGCAGCAGGAACGTGAGCGTCAGCAGCACGAACACCACCAGCACGGCGCCGCTGACCCGGGTCGCGGCGACTGACATGTAGGCGGTGAAGATGCCCCAGGCGAGCAGGTAGAGCCCGATCGTGTTCGAGACGTCGCCCTCGGAGATCCCGCTGAGGTCGGTGTGCCCGGTGAGGTACCAGAACGAGATCCAGAAGGCGCCGTACGACGAGAACGCCGTGGCGCCGAAGGTGTTGCCCTTGGCGAACTCCCACATGCCGGCCAGCAGCTGGGCGAGACCGCCGTAGGCGAGGGCCAGCCCGAACACGACCGGCTCGGCCTTCACGAGGTCGGCGTTGACGAAGCTGAGGATGAAGGTGGTCAGCGCGAACGCCGCCAGGCCCAGGGGAGCGGGGTCGGCGATGTGTGCGCCGGGCAGGGTCTGTGCGGGCACGGGGGTCTGGGCGTGGTCAGTCGTGGACATCAGGACTCCTCGGGTCGGTTGCGGGGCCGAGGCTAGGAACCTGTGACAGGGATGTGACAGGGGACACTGTCACTGTTGCGATCAGCGGCCGGAAGGGTGCGCTGTGTGCGCCGTCACATCGCGACGAGCGGTCGATCCGCTGCGACGAGCGGTGGGTTCAGCCCCGGGCGCCCTTCGCCCGGTAGGAGCCGCGGTCCAGCTCGAGCGCCTCGGGCGCGTGCAGCCGGACCATGGTCGGGCCGAGGTGCGGCGGCAGCCGGTCGGCGGTGGCCAGCGAGACCACCACCATCGTCGCGAACGCCGCCGGCACCGTGCACATGGCGGGCTGCGCGAGCAGCGCCCCCCACCAGCCGGCCGGTGCCACGCCGAGCATCGTCACCCCGACCGCGCCGGCGGAGAGCAGGCCGCCGAGGAGCATGCCGGCGACGGCGCCCGGTGCGGTCAGCCCCCGCCACCAGATGCCGAGCAGCAGCAGCGGGCAGAACGTCGAGGCGGCCACCGCGAACGCGAGCTCGACCGCGTGGGCGACCGCGAGGCCGGAGGAGAGCAGCGTCACGGCGAGGGTGGCCAGGGCGCCGAGCACGCCGGCCAGCCGGAACGCCCGGACCGGCTCGAACCAGCGGCCCAGCACGTCCTGCCCGACCACGCCGGCGATCGAGACGACCAGGCCCGAGGAGGTCGACAGGAACGCCGCGAACGCGCCCGCGCCGAGCGCCGCGGTGAGCAGGTCGCCGGTCAGCCCCCCGAGCGCGCTGCCCGGCAGCGCGAGCACCACCGAGTCGGCGCGGTTCGAGCCGATCAGCCGCGGCACGTAGAGCCGCCCGAGGACGCCGTACATCGGCGGCAGCAGGTAGAACGCGCCGAGCAGGCCCAGCACGGTGACGGTCGTACGCCGGGCCGCGCGGCCGTCGCGGTTGGTGTAGAAGCGCACCGCGACGTGCGGCAGCCCCATGGTGCCGAGGAAGGTCGCGAGGATCAGGGAGTAGGTGAGGTAGAGGCTGTAGGGGCCCTGCATCGGCTCGAGCCAGTCCGTCGCGTCGAGGCGGGACCGCCCGGCGGGCGCGTGGCCGTGGGTGCGCACCAGCAGGAAGGCCAGCGGAAGCAGCAGCGCGCAGAGCTTCAGCCAGTACTGCACCGCCTGCACCAGCGTGATGCTGCGCATCCCGCCGGAGACCACGTTGACCAGCACCACCAGCGCGACCACGGCGGCGCCGACCCAGGCCGGTGCCCCGGTGAGCGTGCGCAGCGTGAGCCCGGCGCCCTGGAACTGCGGCACCAGGTAGAGCACGCCGATCAGGACCACCAGCCCGCTGGCAACGCTGCGGGCGTGGTGGGACTCCACGCGCAGCTCGGCGAAGTCCGGGATCGTGTAGGCGCGGGAGCGGCGCAGCGGCGCGGCGACGAACAGCAGCAGCACCAGGTAGCCGGCGGTCCAGCCGACCGGGTACCACAGCATGTCCACGCCGCGGCTGAGCACCAGCCCGGCGACGCCGAGGAAGGACGCGGCCGAGAGGTACTCCCCGCTGATCGCGGAGGCGTTCAGGGCCGGGCCGACCGCCCGCGAGGCGACGTAGAAGTCGCTGGTGGTGCGGGAGAGCCGCAGCCCGAACGCGCCGACCCCCAGCGTGAGCAGCGAGACGGCCAGGACCGCGACCACCGCGGTGGCGGTGCTCATCGGGGGCCCACCAGGTCGTGGAACGCGCGCTCGTTGCGCTCGGCCCGGCGCACGTAGAACACCGCGAGCCCCAGCAGCAGCGGGTAGGCGCCCAGCCCCAGCGCCAGCCAGGCCAGCGGGACGCCGAGGACCCGCGCGCCCTGCAGCCACGGCACGGTCGCGAACAGCAGCGGCAGCAGCCCCAGGGTGAGCGCGAGCAGCGCGAGCACCCCCACCGCCAGCCGCAGCTGGCTGCGCATCAGCGAGCGCATGTAGACCTCGCCGAGCTCGGTCTGGGCGTCGATCTCCGAGGCCACGGAGGTGCGCCGCCGCTGGGCCGCCTTCGGGCTCGTCACCCGGACCCGCCGGGGCGGCGGCGCCTCGGTGCTCACGACTCGCCCTGCCGGCTGCGGCGGAGCTGCTCGCGCAGCGTGTGCGTGAGGCGGCGGCTGACCTGCAGCTCGGCGCCGGAGACCAGCACCGAGCAGCGGCCGTCCTCGGAGCGGACCTCGTCGACGTGGTCCAGCGCGACCAGCAGCGACCGGTGGATGCGCAGGAAACCGGCGTCTCGCCAGCGCTCCTCCAGCACGGTCAGCGGCATCCGCACCAGGTGGCTGGCGCCCGAGGTGTGCAGCCGGGCGTAGTCGCCCTGCGCCTCGACGTAGAGCACCTCGGAGCGGGCGACGAACCGGGTGACCCCGCCCAGCTCGACCGCGATCTTGTCCTCGGGCGGGGCCGCGGGCCCGGTGTCGCGGATCCGGCGCACCGCCTCCCGCAGCCGCTCCTCGCGGACCGGCTTGAGCAGGTAGTCGACCGCGTTCAGGTCGAAGGCCTCCACCGCGTGCTCGGTGTGGGCGGTGACGAACACGACCGGCGGCGGCTGCTTGAACCGCGACAGCACCGCGGCCAGCTCCAGCCCGGTCAGTCCCGGCATCTGCACGTCGAGGATCAGCGCGTCGACCGGGTCGTCCTGCAGCACCCGCAGCGCCTCGGTGGCCGACAGGCAGGTGCGCACCTCGCCGACGCGGTCGTCGCGGCCGAGCAGGAACGCCAGCTCGTCGAGGGCGGGCTGCTCGTCGTCGACCACGAGCACCCGCAGCAGGTCTGCGCTCACGGGTGCACCCCCGGGGCGTACTTCGGCACCCGCACCGTCACCTTGGTGCCGGCGCCGGGCGCGGTCTCCACGACCAGGCCGTAGTCGTCCCCGAACGCCGAACGCAGCCGCTCGTCCACGTTGCCGAGCCCGACCGAGTCCAGGGACGCGTCACCGGCGAGGGCCCGGCGGACCCGGTCCGGCGACTCGCCCACCCCGTCGTCCTCGATCGAGATCACCGCCTCGCGGTCGGCGTCCTCGGCGAGGATCGTGATGCTGCCGCCCTCGGCCTTGCCGGCCAGCCCGTGGCGTACGGCGTTCTCCACGAGCGGCTGGAGCGAGAGCACCGGCACGCTGACCGGCAGCACCTCGGGCGCGATCCGCAGCGTCACGCCGAGCCGGTCCCCGAACCGCGCCTGCTCCAGGACCAGGTAGCGCTCGATCGAGCGGAGCTCCTCCTCCAGCGTGGTGTACTCCCCGAGCCGCTGGAAGGAGTAGCGGGCGAAGTCGGCGAAGTCGAGCAGCAGCTCACGGGCGCGCACCGGGTCGGTGCGCACGAACGAGGCGATCGCGGTCAGGCTGTTGTAGATGAAGTGCGGGGAGATCTGGGCGCGCAGGGCCCGCAGCTCGGCCTCCGCGAGGCGGGTGCGGGAGGCCTCGAGCTCCCCGAGCTCCAGCTGCCCCGAGACCCAGCCGGCGAGCTCGGTGGTGGCCTGCACCAGGCCCGCCGAGGCGTTGGAGCTGTAGACCTGCAGGGTGCCGACGACCCGCTCCTCCACGGTCAGCGGCGCGACCACGGCGTGCCTGGTGCCGCAGGCCGGGTCGTCGCAGGCGAACGCCCGGTGCGGGTGGACGGCCGTGGATCCGGCGGCCACGCCGTGCCGCGCGAGCTCGCCGGCATGGCGGCTGTGCCCGGAGCCCCCGCCGTCCCAGGCCAGCAGCACCTCGGTGTCGGTGAGCGCCGCCGCGGTGGTGCCCAGCAGCGAGCGCAGGTGGCGCACCGACTGCTCGGCCGAGCGCTCGTTCAGACCGCCGCGCAGGGCGGTGGTGGTCAGCGAGGCGGTGTGCAGGATGCGGAAGGTCTCCCGGTCCGCCTCGGTGCCGAGGTGGCCGGGCCGCAGCCACCGCCAGCGTGCCATGCCGCCAGCCTAGGACGCCTTCCGCCGCCCGGATGCCGTTTGGCCCCCCGGCCCGAATGGGTACGGACCCGTCAGTCACGCAGGAGGTGGTGGGCATGGCCGGTCCGGACGGACCGATCCCGGAGCGGGTGGCGCTCCGGCCGCTGGCGAACCCGCTGCCGGTGGGCTTCCTGGCCCTGGCGGTGGTGAGCACGACCTACGCCGGTGTGCAGCTGGGCTGGGTCACGACCGGGGAGTCCCGGATCGCGGCGTACGTCGCACTCGGCCTGGCCGCGCCGCTGCAGCTGCTGGCCGCGGTGATGGGCTTCTGGGGGCGGGACCCGATCGCGGCCACCGGACTGTCGCTGCAGTGCGGCCTGTGGACGCTCACGGGCGTGGTCACGCTGGCGACCCCGCCGGGCTCGACCACGGCCGCCTTCGGCCTGCTGCTCGTCTGCCTGGGGCTGGCGCTGCTGGTGCCGGCCGCGAACGCGACCGGGAAGCCCGTCGCGCTGGCGGTCTTCGCCACCACGGCCACCCGGTGCTTCCTGCTGGGCGCCTACCAGCTGGGGGCCGGCGCCGGGTGGCAGACGACCGCCGGGCTCGTGGGCCTGCTGCTCGGTGCGCTGGCGTGGTACGCCGGGCTCGCCTTCGAGCTGGAGGCCTCCCACGGGCACGCGGTGCTGCCGCTCGGGCGCCCCGCGCCGGTCGTCCCGGAGGGCCAGCCGGGGGTGCGCGCCCGGCTGTAGCCGCCAGCCCGCGGGGGCTCAGCGGGCGGGTGTGCCGGTCGGGCGACCGGAGCCGGCGGCCCGGAGCGCGGCGACCATCGTGACGACGGCGCCGAGCGCGGCGTACGCGGCGATCAGCAGCACCCGGCCGGACACGTCGACGCCGTCGAGGTAGACGATCTCGCGCACCGCCGAGGTGCCCGCCCCGTTGGGGAGCAGGGGGGAGATGCCGCGCCAGAACGCCGGGAGCAGCTGGGCCTGGTAGGCGCCACCGGCCGAGGGGTTGCCCAGCACCACGAACAGCAGCACGGTCAGGCCGATCCCGAGGGTCCCGAAGAGGACCTGCAGCGCCATCGTGACCGTCGCCGAGGAGAGCACCAGCAGGGTGCCGAGCCCCCACAGCGCCCAGAAGTGCCCGGTGAGCGCGCCGAGCGCCTGGTCGACGATCAGGGCGCCGCCGAGGCCGGAGACGAGCGCGTACGGCACGGCGGCGAGCAGCCGGATCGCCGCGCGCCGGGGATTCGCCGGCCGGGCGCCCCTCGCCACGCCGAGCAGGGAGGCGACGAGGTAGCCGCCGACCAGCCAGCCGATGGTGAGGTAGAAGCCCGAGAGGCCGCGGGCGTCGCCGGCCTGGAGCGGCACCAGGTCGGTGGTCGTGACGGTGCGTCCCTGCTGGGACTCGGCCCGGTCCGCGACCTGCTCCAGCGAGGTGGCCAGCGAGGCTCCGCCGCCGGTGGCGACGAGGAGCTCGTCGGTCGTGGACCTCGGGTCGACCACGATCGCGCCCGCGAGGTCGCCGGTCGTGACCCGGTCGACCGCCGCGGCCCGGCCGGCGACCACCTCGGGGGCGACGGGGTGGCCCTCGAGCGCCCCGAGCCGGCTCGCGACCCGGTCGGCGGCCTGCCCGGTCGGGGCGACCACGCCGACCCGGACGTCGTGTGGCGCCGGGTCGTGGAAGGCGCCCACGTAGGACGCCACGAACGCGAGCTGGACCAGGAGGACCCCGAGCACCAGCAGGACCGTCCGCGGGGCCACCGCGTCCTTGAGCTCGGCCAGCAGGGTTCCTCGGTGTGTGCCGGGCATGGTCGACATCCTTTCGCTACTGCAAGTATCGTTAATGCCAGCGTAGGAGCCGGGGCAGGGTGAGGACAACGCGAGGAGGGCGTGAGATGGCAGACACCGGGGACGCGCGGGAGCCGACCGGGCCGCGGCGGGGACGGCCGCGCCGGGCCGACGTCGAGGCCCGGGCGCTGGCCGCCGCCGTCGAGCTGATCGCGGAGCGGGGCTACGCCGGCACCACCCTCGACGAGATCGCACGGCGCACCGGCCTGGCGAAGACGACGCTCTACCGCCGCTGGGACTCCAAGGGCGAGCTGGCCGTCGCGGCGCTGGCCGCGCGGCTCGGCGAGCCGCCGGTGGGTGAGCAGCCCGGCCGTGCCGGCCTCGAGGCCACGATCGGCTGGCTGGCCGGCCGGGTCAGCGAGCCGTCCGTGCGGCTGCTGCTGGTCGGCCTGACCGGCGAGGCGGCCAGGGACCCCGACGTACGGACGGGCCTGAGGGAGCAGATCCGGGCGCCGTTCACCCGGCGGCTGTCGAGCCGCTGGGAGCTGCCGGAGCCGCAGGTCGACCTGGTCTTCGACGTGGTCGTGGGCACGCTGCTGCACCGGGTGGTGATGACCGGGCAGGTGGCCGCCGCCGACCTCGCAGCGGTCACGGGGCTGGCGACCGGGCTGCTGTTCGGGCCCTCGGCCTAGCGGAAGTCGATCAGCAGCATGTCGGTGTCGGTGCCGTCGGAGACCGACTCCTCGCCGGCCTCCGGCCGCTCCGGGCCCGGCCCGGCGACCGGGGCGGTCCCCGGGTCGGGGTCGGGACCCCGGTCCGGCTCGGCCGGCTGCTCCGGCTCCTCGGGGGCGGCGACGGGTCGCTGGTCGAGCCTCGTGCTGCGGAAGCAGCGGGCCTCGTAGGGCAGCTGCATGCCGTCCATCCCGCGGCCGTACTCGTCGTAGAACGCGACCACCTCGGCGAGCTTGGCCGCCCGCGCCTCGTCGTCGAGCACGGCGACGTTGGACCGGGAGAGCACCAGGTGCTGGATCGACTCGCGGTCCACGGTCTGCCAGAAGCGGTACGCCGTGTCCTCGACGAACCCGAACAGCGCCGAGCGCACCAGCGGCTCGGCCGGCTCGCGGAGCTGGTCCTGGGTGCCGATCAGCCCGCCGAGGCGACGGACCCACGGGATCCGCTCGTCGCGCTGGTTCCACACCAGCGCCAGCCGACCGCCGGGCCTCAGCACCCGGGCGATCTCCGGCAGGGCCCGGTCCAGGTCGAACCAGTGGAACGCCTGCGCGCAGACCACGACGTCGACCGACGCGTTCGGCACCGGGAGGTCCTCGGCGGCGGCCACCGACGTGCGCACGTCGGGCAGGTCGCGGCGCAGCACCTCGAGCATCGCCTCGTCGGGGTCGGTCGCGTGCACGTCGTGCCCGAGCGCGACCAGCTGGGCGGTCAGCTTGCCGGTGCCGGCACCGAGCTCCAGCACGGTGACTGGATCCGCGCCGACCAGCCAGGCGGCGGCCTCGCGGGGGTAGGACGGGCGCCCCCGGTCGTAGGCCTCGACGACCGTGCCGAAGGAGCGGGCCGGGTCGGTCGGCCCGCCGGTCGGGGACTGCTGCGGCGCGTCGTTCATCACCAGTCACCGTACCGGCTGGGGTGCGGCCGTCCCGGTAGCCGGTGCGGGCCTCTAGATTGCAGCGCATGACCACCGACCCGCTGGCGTGGCTGACCGATCTGGAGGGCGTCCCGTCGGCGTACGCCGCCGCCCGTGACGGCATCGACGTGATGCTCCGGGACCGGGGGCTGCGCCGCACCTCGCCGGAGACCACCGCCGAGTCGCTGCTGCGCGGCGCGCACGCCAGCGCGGCGCTCGAGGGGTCGGCGAGCACGCTCGCCCAGGTGCGCGACGGGGCGGCCGACGAGGTCGCCCGCGATGCGGTCCGGCTCTCCACCGAGCTGCTCGGCCTGGCCCCGCTGCTGGCCCGCTCGCCGCTGCAGGCGCTGGCCCGGCTGCACGCGCTGGCCGCGGCGGCCTCGCTGCCCGAGGAGCGGCTGGGCCGGCCGCGTGACGCGGGGGCCGCCGGCCGGCTGCGCACGCTGGCCGGGCTGCTGACCGCCGACACCGCGGCGCCGGCGCTTCTGGTCGCCGCGGTCGTGCACGCCGACCTCGCCTCGGCCGCGCCGTTCCCCTCCCACAACGGCCTCGTCGCGCGGGCCGCCGAGCGGCTGGTGCTGGTGGCCCGCGGCGTCGACGAGAAGTCGCTGGTGGTGCCCGAGGCGGGGCACCTGGCGCTGCGCCCGGCGTACGAGTCGAACCTGCGGGGGTACGCCGAGGGCGGCACCGCGGGCGTGCACGCGTGGCTGCTCTACGCGCCCGAGGCGTACGCCGCCGGGGCCGAGGCGAGCCCGCTGCGCCGGGCGGCCGAGTAGGGGCACCGGCCCGGGCACGTCGGGGTCTGGACATGCGAGCGGCACCCGGTTCTCGCGAGATCCGGATGCCGCCGCTGACACGTGACTCCGATGGCTACCAGGCGTGCATCAACAACTGCTGCCCCGGGACTTCCCCGGTCTGGCCAGCGCCCTGTCGGAAGGGTGGATCGCCGCGTGGGTACCTCGGCTCACGTGCTGCTCTCTTGACTTCTGACCCCGTTTCTACGCCGCTCGGCGGGAGGGTTCAAGGCTTGACATTTGCGCCCGGTGATGGGGTCTGGTCAAGCGTCACCGAGTCGTCCGCACGAGCGGGTGCCAGAGGTGCCGCTGATGCGGACGACCCGGTCAGGCGCCGAGGCGGCGGCGGCGGGCGCTGGCCCACACCATGCTGCCGACCGCGACCACCCCGCCGACGGCCAGCGCGGCCAGGGTCGGCTTCGCGGGCGGGAGCGGCACCCGGCCCTGCAGCGCCACCGGCTTGGTGAACACCAGCACCGGCCAGCCGTTGGTGGTGGCGATCCGGCGCAGCTCGCGGTCTGGGTTGACCGCGTGCGGGTGGCCGACCGCCTCCAGCATGTGCACGTCGGTCACCGAGTCGCTGTAGGCGTAGCTGTGCTCGAGGTCGTAGCCCTCGAGGTCGGCGAGCTCCCGGATCGCGCGCGCCTTCTCCTCGGCGTAGGCGTAGTACTCGATCTCGCCGGTGTAGCAGCCGTCGGCGATCTCCATCCGGGTCGCGACCACGCGGTCGGCGCCGAGCATCTCGCCGATCGGGGCGACCACCTCGGTGCCGGAGGTGGAGACGATCACGACGTCGCGGCCGGCGAGGTGGTGCTCCTCGATCAGCGACACGGCCTCGTCGTAGACCAGCGGGTCGACGACGTGGTGCAGCGTCTCGGCGACGATCTCGCGGACCGTGGCGACGTCCCAGCCGGCGCACAGCTGCGACATGAACTGCCGCATCTTCTCCATCTGGTCGTGGTCGGCGCCGCCGACGAGGTAGACGAACTGGGCGTACGCCGAGCGCAGCACCGCGCGCCGCGAGATCAGCCCGCCGGCCTGGAAGGGCCTGCTGAACGCGAGCGTGCTCGACTTGGCGATGATCGTCTTGTCGAGGTCGAAGAAGGCCGCGGTCGGGCGGGGCGCCATGGCCTCATCGTAGGAGGCGCCGGGTCGGGCACCCGTTCGGGCACCCGGGCGGCCCACCCGGCGTCCACAGCACGCCCTCCCGCGGCGTTGTCCACAGCCGGCGCCCCGCGCGGTGGCGGCACCCGGCGCGGCCCGGGCAGCCTGCCTACCATGACCTCTCCGCTGTTCGTCACCCGCGACCCCGCGCTGCTCGACGAGCTGCTGCGCCTGGCGGCCGCGGCCGGGGTGACCCCGGACCTCGCCGACGACGCGGCCGGTGCGCTCCGCGGCTGGGCCGCCGCGCCGCTCGTGGTGGCGGGGGCCGACCTGGCCGCGCAGCTGGCCGCGGTCTCGCCGCCGCGCCGGGCGGGCGTCCACGTCGCCGGCTGGGCGCCGGTGGCCCCCGACCTGTTCCGCCTCGCGGTCGAGGTGGGCGCCGAGAGCGTGACGGCGCTGCCGGACGCCGCGGCCTGGCTGGTGGAGCGGCTGACCGACCTCGGTGACCCGGAGGCGGCGCGCGGGCTGCTGCTCGGGGTCGTCGGCGGCGCCGGCGGCGCGGGTGCCACCACGTTCGCGTGCGCGCTGGGCCAGGTGGCCGCGCGCATCGGGCCCGCGCTCGTCGTGGACGCCGACCCGCTGGGGCCCGGGGTCGACCGGGTGCTGGGCCTGGAGGGCCGCGAGGGGATCCGCTGGGACGCGCTCACCCAGACGTCCGGGCGGCTCAGCGCCCGGTCGCTGCGCGACGCGGTGCCCCGGCGCGACGGGGTCGGCGCGCTGACGTGGTACGCCGGGGCCACCGCGGCCCTGGACGCCCGCGCGGTCCGCGAGGCGCTCTCGGCCGCCCGGCGCGGCCACGACACCGTGGTGGTGGACCTGCCGCGCACCGCCGACGTGCTGGTCGACGAGGTGGTCGCCCGCTGCGAGCGGCTGCTGGTGCTGGTGGTGCCCACGGTCGCCGGCGTCGCGTCCGCGGCCCGCCTGTGCGCGCGGTTCGCCGACGCCACGCACGTCGACCTGGTGCTCCGGGGCAGCGGCATCGACCCGGCCGAGGTCGCCCGGGTGACCGGCACGCCGGTGCTGGCGCGGATGGGCGACCAGCGTGGGCTGGCCGAGACCATCGACCTCGGGCTGGGGCCGGTGCGCTCCTGGCGCGGCCCGCTGGGGCGGACCGCGGCCGAGGTGCTCGGGTCCGTCGCCGGCCAGCGGGCCGCGGCGTGACCTCCGCGGACGGGCCCGCCGGGCTCGCCGACCTCGAGACGGTCCGGGAGCGGCTGGCCCGCGACCCGGGGGAGCTCACGCCGCACCGGGTGGCGCAGGCGCTGCGCGAGAGCGGCCGGCCGGTCGGTGACGCCACCGTGCTGGCGGTCCACGAGGCGCTGCGCCGGGACGTGGTCGGCGCCGGCCCCCTCGAGCCGCTGCTGCGGACCCCGGGGGTCACCGACGTGGTGGTCAACGGTCCGGGAGCGGTCTACCTCGACCGCGGCGCGGGGCTGGAGCACACCGACGTCCGGTTCCCCGACGAGGCCGCGGTGCGCCGGCTCGCCCAGCGGCTGGCCGCCGCCGGTGGACGCCGGCTCGACGACGCCACGCCGTACGTCGACCTCCGGCTCCCCGACGGCACCCGCTTCCACGCCGTGCTCGCCCCGGTCGCCCGCCCCGGCACGCTGCTGTCGCTGCGGGTGCCGCGGGCCCGCGGCTTCACGCTGGCGCAGCTGCAGGAGGCCGGGGCGCTCACGGCCGAGGGGGTGCGGCTGCTCGAGGCGGTGGTCGCCGCCCGGCTGGCGTTCCTGGTGAGCGGCGGGACGGGCACCGGCAAGACCACGCTGCTGGCCGCGCTGCTGTCGCTGGTGGACCCCGACGAGCGGCTCGTGCTCGTCGAGGACTCCGGCGAGCTCCGGCCCCGGCACCCGCACACGGTGGCGCTGGAGGGCCGGCCGGACAACGTCGAGGGTGCGGGCGGCATCGACCTGCGCACGCTGGTGCGCCAGGCGCTGCGGATGCGACCGGACCGGCTGGTCGTCGGCGAGGTGCGCGGCGGCGAGGTCGTCGAGCTGCTGGCCGCCATGAACACCGGGCACGAGGGCGGCTGCGGCACCCTGCACGCCAACTCGGCGGTCGACGTGCCCGCGCGGGTGGAGGCGCTGGCCCTCGCGGCAGGGCTCGGGCGGGACGCCGCCCACAGCCAGCTCGCCTCGGCCGTCGACGCGGTGCTGCACCTGGCCCGCGCCCGCGACGGCACCCGCCGGCTCGCGGAGGTGGCGGTGCCGGAGCGGGGGCGCGACGGGCTGGTGCGGATGTGCGTCGCGGTCGCGTTCGACGCCCGCGGCCGCGCCGCGCCCGGACCCGCGGCCGCGGCCCTCACCGACCGCCTCGACCGGCTCGACCGGTGACCCTGCTGCCGGCCGCGCTGGCCGCGGCCGCCGCCTGGCTGCTCCTGCCCGCCCGGCCGCACGCGGCCGGCGGACCCGCTGCCCCGGGCCCGGGCAACTCCTCCTCGGCGGCGCCGGCCGTCGTCGCGGCCGGGCTCCTCACGCTCCTGGCCGTGTCCCGACCGGGCGTGGCGGGGCTGGCGGCGGTGGCCGGCGGGGCCGCGGCGGGCGCCGGGGCGCTGCTGCGGCAGCGGGCGCGACGACGTGCGGCCGCCCGCGTCTCCGGGCTGGTGCTCGAGTCGTGCGAGCTGATCGCCGCCGAGCTGGGCGCGGGCCTCCCGCCCGGGCGCTGCCTGGACCGTGCGGCTCGGGAGTGGCCGCCGCTGGCGGCGGTCGCCGAGGCGTTCCGGATGGGCGCCGACGTGCCCGCGGCGTTCCGGCAGGTGGCCCAGCTGCCCGGAGCCGCCGACCTGCGCCTGGTCGGCGCCGCCTGGCAGGTCGCCCACCGGACCGGACAGGGGCTCGCGGACACGGTGGACGGGGTGGCCGCCGACCTCCGCGCCGCCGCGGCCAGCCGCCGGGTGGTCGAGGGCGAGCTGGCCTCGGCCCGGGCCACCGCCCGCCTGGTGGGCGGCCTGCCGCTGCTGGCCCTGGCGATGGGCTCGGGGGCCGGCGGCGACCCGTGGGGCTTCCTGCTCGGCACCCCGCTGGGGCTCGGCTGCCTCGCCGGCGGGCTGGCGCTGGGGCTGGCCGGCCTGGCCTGGATCGAGGCGATCGCCCGGGACGTGGACCGGTCGTGACCGCCTGGCTCCCGACCGCGTGCGCGGCCGCGGCCGCGGCCCTCTGCCTCGCTCCGCCCGGCCGCTGGCCGCCGACCCGCGAGCCGCAGCCCCCGGGGCGCCACGACGACGGCTGGATGCGTCGGTTCCGAGCCGTGTGGTGCGTGCTGGGCGGCCTCGGCGCGGCGGTCGTGGTGGGCGGGGGACCCGGGCTGGTGGCCGGCCTGGTGGTGGCCGTCGTCGTGGGCGTGCTGGTCGAGCGGGCGGAGACCCCGGCGCAGCGCCGTGCCCGGGCCCTGGTGCGCCGCGACCTGCCGCACCTGGTGACCCTGCTGGCGGCGGCGCTGCGCTCGGGGGCCGCGCCCGCCGAGGCGACCGCGGTCGCCTGCGCGGCGCTGCCCGGGCCCGCGGCGGACCGGCTGGCCGGCGTGGTGGCCCGGCTGGAGGTCGGCGCGGACCCGGTGCAGGTCTGGGAGCGGCTGGGCGAGGACCCCGACCTCGGGCGGCTCGGCCGGGCCCTGGCCCGCTCCCAGGCCAGCGGCGCGGCGGTCGTGCCCACGGTCGAGCGGCTGGCCGCCGACCTGGCCGGCCGGGCCCGGGCCGAGACCGAGGAGCGCGCCCGGGCGGTCGGCGTCAAGGCGGCGATCCCGCTGGGCGTGTGCCTGCTCCCGGCCTTCGTGCTGGTCGGCATCGTCCCCCTGGTCGCCGGCCTGCTGGCCTCGCTGCGCCTGTGACCGGCCCGCCAACCCTCCACCGTCGCGGTTCCCGCACCGTCCTCCACAGCCGGGCCTCCGGGCCCCGGCGCCCGGCCCGGCGAGCGGCGAGAGTCGGGCCCGAGCGGTCGCACCGGCGACCGCCCGAGCAGAGGAGAACACATGACCCGAACGCACCTCGCCCACCTCGCCCGCCTCGTCCGCCTCGCCCCCTCCGGCCCGCGGGGCCGTGTCCGTCTGCGGGTGCGGCTCCGGGCGCGGGAGGACCGGGGCATCACCACGGCGGAGTACGCCGTCGGCACCGCGGCCGGTGCCGGGCTGGCGGGCCTGCTCTACAAGCTGCTGACCGGCAGCTTCGGCGAGCAGCTGCTGCGCACGCTGTTCGACCACGTGCTCGGGCTGCTGGGCATCGGGTGAGCCCCGGACCGGGTCGACCTCGCGACCAGGTGGGCGCCGCGACCGCCGAGCTGGCGCTGGCGCTGCCGCTGCTGCTCGCGGCGACGGTCGGGCTGGTCTGGCTGCTCTCGGTGGCCTCGGCCCAGGTCCGGGTCGTCGACGCCGCCCGGGAGACGGCCCGGGCGGCGGCCCGCGGGGAGGCCCCGGCCGCCGCCGTCGACCGCGGCCTCGAGGTGGCGCCACCGGGGAGCCGGATCACCGTGCGCGCCGCCGCCGGCCGGGTCACCGCGTCGGCGGTCGGCACCGTCGCGGGGCCGGGCGGGCTGTTCGGCTTCCTGCCCGGCGCGACGGTCCGCGCCCAGGCGGTCGCGGCGACCGAGCCGGCGTCGTGAGGCGCCCGGAGTCCCCCTCCGGGCCGGGGGGCGACCGGGGCTCGGCCAGCCTCCTCGTCGTCGCCTGCCTCGGGCTGCTGCTCCTGCTGGGGTCGGCGCTCGGGGTGGCCGCGGCGATGGTGCGGGCGCACCGGTCCGCCCAGGCGGCGGCCGACCTGGCCGCGCTCGCCGCGGCGTCCGCGGTCGGTCGCGGCGGGCCCCCGTGCGCCACGGCTGCCGAGGTGGCCGCGGCCAACGGCGCCCGGCTGGTCAGCTGTCGGCTGGACGGCCGCACCGCCCTGGTGCGGGTCGCGGTCGCCGGCCCGCACTGGCTCGGCCAGGACGCCGACCTCGCCGCCGAGGCCCGCGCCGGCCCCGCCGGTTGAGCCGGCCCTGCCGGTGCGTTGAGCTGGGTGTGCTGGTGCGTTCAGCTGGGCCTGCCCGGGCGTCCGGCCGGGCCCGGTGTCAACCGTCTTCGAGCAGGACGTCGAGCAGCCGGACGGCGCCGTCCTTGTCGAGCGGATTGTTCTGGTTGCCGCACTTGGGCGACTGGATGCACGAGGGGCACCCCTCCAGGCACGCGCAGGCCCGGATCGTGTCGCGGGTGGCCGCCAGCCAGGCCCGGGCGGCGTGGAAGCCGCGCTCGGCGAACCCCGCGCCCCCCGGGTGCCCGTCGTAGACGAAGACCGTGAGCCGGCCGGTGTCGGGATGCACAGCGGTGGAGACGCCGCCGATGTCCCAGCGGTCGCAGGTCGCGAAGAGCGGGAGAAGCCCGATCGAGCAGTGCTCGGCGGCGTGCGCGGCGCCGGGGAGGTCGCGCTCGGCCAGGCCGGCCTCGGCGAGCACGTCCTCGCCCACCGTCCACCACACCGCGCTGGTGCGCAGCGACCGCGGCGGCAGGTCCAGCGGCTCCTCGCCGAGGACGTCGCCGCCGGGCTGGCGGCGCTTGAGGAAGGAGACCACCTGGTGGGTCACGTCGACCTCGCCGAAGGCGAGCCGGCAGCCCGCCCAGTCGCGGTGCTCCCGCTCCTGCACGATCGAGATGTCGGTGACCTCGCGGGCCGAGGTGGAGTAGTCAGGATCCGCCCGCTCGATCACGGCGACGTGCTCGTCGAGGTCGAGCGCGGTCACCAGCCAGGTCTCGCCGCGGTGCACGTAGACCGCGCCCTCGTGGGCCGTGCCGTGGGCGCTGCCGCCGTCGACGGTGCCGACGACCCGGCCGGTGCCGGCCTCGACCAGCTGCACCGGGGACCCGCCGGTGGACCGGATGTCGGCCAGGTCGGCGGCGCGCCGCCGGTCGGTCCAGAACCATCCCCGAGGCCGCCGCCGCAGCAGCCCGCCCTCGGTGAGCGCGTCGACGACCTCGCGGGCGGTGGGGCCGAACAGCGCGAGGTCGGCCTCGGTGAGCGGGCGTTCCTGCGCCGCCGCGCACAGGTGCGGGCCGAGGACGTAGGGGTTCGAGGGGTCGAAGACCGTCGCCTCGACCGGCTGGTCGACGATCGCCTCGGGGTGGGTGACCAGATAGGTGTCCAGCGGGTCGTCCCGGGCCACCAGCACGCCGAGCGCGTCGCCGGCACCTCGACCCGCCCGGCCCAGCTGCTGCCACAGGGCTGCCCGGGTGCCGGGGAAGCCGGCCATCAGCACCGCGTCGAGGCCGCTGATGTCGATGCCGAGCTCGAGCGCGTTGGTGGCGGCGAGGCCGCTGAGCTCCCCCGAGCGGAGCGACTGCTCGATCGCGCGGCGCTCCTCGGGCAGGTAGCCGCCGCGGTAGGACGCGACCTGGGCCGGCAGCGTGGGGTCGACCTCGGCGAGCAGGGCGGCGGTGGTCATCGCGACCTGCTCGGCGCCTCGCCGGGAGCGGACGAACGCCAGCGTGCGCACCCCCTCGACGACCAGGTCGGCGAGCAGGTCCGCGGTCTCGGAGGAGGCGGCCCGACGCACCGGGGCGCCGTTCTCGCCGTGACCGGGGCCGAGCGGGGGCTCCCACATCGCCAGCGCCACCTCGCCGCGGGGCGAGCCGTCGGCGGTCACCGCCAGCACCTCGTCGCCGATCAGCCGCCGGGCGGCCACCTCGGGCTCGGCGACCGTGGCGGAGGCGAGCACGAAGGTCGGGTGCGCGCCGTACGCCGCACAGATCCGCCGCAGCCGGCGCAGCACGTGGGCCACGTGGGCCCCGAACACGCCACGGTAGTGGTGGCACTCGTCGACCACGACGTAGCTCAGCGACCCCAGGAACCGGGCCCAGCGCGCGTGGCCGGGCAGCAGCGAGCGGTGCAGCATGTCGGGGTTGGAGAGGACGTACTCGGCGTGGTCGCGGGCCCAGTCCCGCTGGTCGCGGGGGCTGTCGCCGTCGTGGGTGGTGACCCGGACGTCGAGGTCGAGGGCCTGCAGCCCGGCGAGCTGGTCCTGGGCCAGCGCCTTGGTCGGGGCCAGGTAGAGCACGGTCGCGCCGCGCCGGCCCCGGTCGCCCCGCGCCTGCCGGAGCGCGGTCAGCGCCGGAAGCTGGTAGGCCAGCGACTTGCCGGAGGCGGTCCCGGTGGCCAGGACGACGTGCTGGCCGGCGTGGGCCGCCTCGGCCGCCAGCACCTGGTGGTGCCAGGGTTCGCGGACGCCACGCCGCTCGAACGCCGCGACCACGTCCGGCGCGGCCCAGGCCGGCCACGCCTGGTGCCGGGGCTCGCGCCGGGGCAGCAGCTCGAGGTGGGTGAGCCGGCCCTCGCGGCCGGGCACCGCGGCCAGCCGGCCGACCAGCTCGCCCATGCTGCGAGGGCTGGTCTGCACCGTCCCCTGCGCCCCGGCTTCCACCTCGTCAGTGTCGCAAATGGCACCGACATCGGGCGGCTCGCGTCGACAAAGGTCCCGGCATCTTGTGCGCTCCGGCACTCCGCGTGGTTTCATTGAGGTCGGTCGACCTGCGTGCTTGCCCGCCCGCTAGGCTCGGCGCCGACTACCAGTGCTGTATGGGAGAAGACGTGGACCTGACTCTTGCGACGCGCGAGGTCGATGGGAAGACCATCGTTGCCGTCGGGGGCGAGATCGACGTCTACACGGCGCCCAAGCTCCGGGACAAGATCACCGAGCTCGTCGCCGCCGGCGTCTATGACCTGGTCATCGACATGGAGGAGGTCGAGTTCCTCGACTCGACCGGGCTCGGCGTGCTCGTGGGCGGCCTGAAGAAGGTCCGCGCCCACGACGGCTCGCTGCAGCTGGTGTGCAACCAGGACCGGCTGCTCAAGATCTTCCGGATCACCGGCCTGGCCAAGGTCTTCGTGATCCACGAGTCGGCCGACGCCGCGCTGGCCGGCAGCTGACCGAGCCCCCGACGTACGCCGGACCCCCGGCGACCCGACGAACCCGCCGCCCCGCGCGGCGGGTTCGCGCATTTTCGGCCCCCGCACGACCCGGTGAGGGCGCTCCGGCGACGCGCCGTGTGGTCCCTGTCACATCTTCGTGCTGTCCGACGGCGATCCGTGCGTAGACTCCCCGCAAGTTCGTGACCTGTATCACTCCCTGAGCTCGCAGGAGGAACGCATGACGGGGATCACCCCCTTCGTCGTGGACGTCTCCGGTGGCAACCTCGTGCTGGTCATCGTCGTCGCACTGATCGCGCTCGGCGCGCTCGCGATGGCGGCGATGTTCCGCCAGGAGGTCCTTGCTGCCGGTGAGGGCACCGACAACATGAAGAACATCGCCCAGGCGGTGCAGGAGGGCGCCAACGCCTACCTGACCCGGCAGTTCCGGACGCTCGCGATCTTCGCGGCCGTGGCGTTCTTCGCGCTGCTCGCGCTGCCCGCCGACGACACCACGGTCCGGATCTTCCGATCCGTGTTCTTCCTGATCGGTGCCGGCTTCTCCGGCACCGTCGGGTACCTCGGCATGTCGCTGGCCGTCCGCGCCAACCTGCGCGTCGCCGCTGCGGCCAACGAGACCGGCCGCGACCCGGCCATGAACATCGGCTTCCGGACCGGTGCGATGGTCGGCATGCTGACCGTCGGCCTGGGCCTGCTCGGGGCCAGCATCGTGGTGCTCCTCTTCCAGGACAAGGCGCCGAAGGTGCTCGAGGGCTTCGGCTTCGGCGCGGCTCTCCTCGCCATGTTCATGCGAGTCGGCGGCGGCATCTTCACCAAGGCCGCCGACGTCGGCGCCGACCTGGTCGGCAAGGTGGAGCAGAACATCCCCGAGGACGACCCCCGCAACGCGGCCACGATCGCCGACAACGTGGGTGACAACGTCGGCGACTGCGCCGGCATGGCGGCGGACCTCTTCGAGTCCTACGCCGTGACGCTGGTCGCGGCGCTGATCCTCGGCTCGCAGGCCTTCGGCGACAAGGGCCTGGTCTACCCGCTGCTGATCCCGGCCATCGGCGCGTTGACCGCCGTGCTGGGCGTCTACGTCACCAAGCCCCGAGCGGGCGAGAACGGCCTGACCACGATCAATCGTGCGTTCTACATCTCGGCCGGCGTCGCCGCGGTCGCGAGCGTGCTGCTCTCGTTCATCTACCTGCCCACCTCGTTCGCCGACTTCTCGGGGGTCGGCCGCAACACCCTGGACCAGCTCTTCGGTGGGCAACCGGACGGCAACCCGGCGCTGATCGCCTCGTCCGCCGTCGTGATCGGCATCGTGATGGCCTCCGGCATCCTCGCGCTGACCGGCTACTTCACCGGCACCGAGCACCGCCCGGTCAAGGATGTCGGCAAGACCTCGCTCACCGGGGCCGCGACCGTGATCCTGTCCGGCCTCTCGGTGGGCTTCGAGTCCGCGGTCTACACGACCCTGGTCATCGGCGCCGCCGTCTTCGGCGCGTACCTGCTGGGCGGCGTCTCGCTGACCGTCTCGCTGTTCGCGGTCGCGCTCGCCGGCTGCGGATTGCTGACCACTGTCGGTGTGATCGTCGCGATGGACACCTTCGGCCCTGTCTCCGACAACGCGCAGGGCATCGCCGAGATGTCCGGCGACGTCAGCCCGGCGGGGGCGCAGATCCTGACCGAGCTCGACGCGGTCGGCAACACCACGAAGGCCATCACCAAGGGCATCGCGATCGCGACCGCCGTGCTCGCGGCGACCGCGCTCTTCGGGTCCTACTCCACGTCGGCGTTCGACGCCCTCGCCAAGGCCCAGCCCACGAACGCCGAGTTCAGCGTCTCGGACTTCTTCGTGTTCAACCCGGCGGTGCTGGTCGGCGTCCTGCTGGGGGCGGCCGTGGTCTTCATGTTCTCCGGGCTGGCGATCAACGCGGTCGGCCGCGCGGCCGGCGCGGTGGTCTTCGAGGTGCGTCGCCAGTTCCGCGAGATCCCCGGGATCATGGAGGGCGTCGGTCGCCCGGAGTACGGGCGGGTGGTCGACATCGTCACCCGCGACTCGCTCCGCGAGCTGATCACCCCCGGCGTGCTCGCCGTGCTCGCGCCGGTGGCCGTCGGCTTCGGCCTCGGCGTGACCGCCCTGGCCGGCTTCCTGGCCGGTGCGATCGGGGCCGGCACGCTGATGGCGGTGTTCCTCGCCAACTCCGGTGGCGCCTGGGACAACGCCAAGAAGCTGGTCGAGGACGGGCACCACGGCGGCAAGGGCTCCGAGGCGCACGCGGCCACGGTCATCGGCGACACCGTCGGCGACCCGTTCAAGGACACCGCCGGCCCGGCGATCAACCCGCTGATCAAGGTGATGAACCTGGTCTCGTTGCTGATCGCCAGCGCCGTGGTCTCGATGGGCATCGGCAAGAACCAGCACGACACGCTGCGGATCCTGATCGCGATCGTCGCGGTCGCGATCATCGCGGTCGCGGTCTACGTGTCCAAGCAGCGCGAGGTCGCCATCGGCGGGGCCGACGACGATGGTGCCCCACCGCCGCCGCCCGTGACCGGGACGGCCGCCCACGAGGCGGGCACCACCCGGCCGAGGGCGTACGTGCCCGACACGCCGCCGCCGGCCCAGCCGCCGGCCGCGGGCCCGCCGAGCACCGATCCGGCGCCCACCCAGCGGTTCGAGCCGCCGACTCACTGAGCGGGGCTCGCGCCCCGGGCTCACGGCTCCACCACGACGGCCCGTCCGAGGACTCACTCGGGCGGGCCGTCGGCATGCCCGGGGTCAGCCGCGCACGACCACCTGCACCCGCGCCGTCGGGTAGCGGACGCCCGGACGGAACCAGCGGTGGTAGTGCCGGGTCAGCGCGAGCAGGTCGGGCGGCGCCATCTTCACGCAGCCGTGCGAGCGGTAGTCGTTGATGCGGGGGTACTCCCACCGGCAGACCTGGTCGCCCGGCCGGTCGGCGCAGGGCCGGTTGTGGGCGCCGGTCTCGGTGTGGATGAACAGGTCGGTGCGCACGGTGCCGTTGCGGCAGGCCTTGTTGCCCAGGAAGAACACCCGCCCCTTGATCAGGTTGCCCCGGTAGTCGTCGTACTGGACGAAGGAGTAGTGCCCGTCGGGCAGCCAGCCCCGGTCGTGCACGCACTCGTTCGTCGTCGCCGGCCCGCCGAAGCCCGAGCCGGCCCGCCATCCGGCGTGGTCGACCAGTCGCCAGCGCCCGCCCGGACCTTGCCGCCACGCCCGCCACTGCACCCGGCTCCGGAACGGGTGGTGGGCGTCCTTGACGAAGACGACCCGGGCCCGGACCGGGTTCGCCGGCCGGGCGGACGCGTGGGGCTCCGCGGGCCCCGCGGCCGCCGGGAGGGCGCCCGTCGCGAGCACCACGACCACGCCGACCACGCCGACCACGCCGAAGAGGCCGGCGAGGACGACGCGGAGCGCCCTGGCGACGGCGGCCGGCGCGTCGGCGCCGGGGCGCCCAGGGGTGCGGACACGGGTGCGGGCAGGGGTGCGCGCGGTGACGGGTGAGGCCATGGCTGATTGAAGCACCGTCCTCCTCTAGGGTCGGCGGAATGACCGACAGCGACCTTCCCCAGCGGCTGCGGGTCGCCCTCGCCGCGGCGGGGTTCACCTACGACGCGGTGGCGGAGGCCCTCGGGCCGCTGGCCCACGACGCCCTGGCCCGCAACGAG
Organism: uncultured Actinomycetota bacterium; assembly: GCA_963826155.1. Lineage (GTDB taxonomy): Bacteria > Actinomycetota > Actinomycetes > Propionibacteriales > Nocardioidaceae > Nocardioides. The sequence goes on from CAWGVX010000002.1 coordinate 4,225,879, forward strand.
ACGACCGCCGGCCTGCGCGCGACCACCGGCGGGTCCCCGCTCGAGACGCTGGTGCGGCTCTTCCTGCTGCAGGCGCCGGTGCCGGTCGCGGCCGCCGAGGCGGCGCTGCCCGGGCTCGTCGACCGGCTGGCGGTGGAGGGCCTGCTCGAGCGGACCGTCGGCGAGGTCGCCGCCCGGATGGACGTGCGGCCCTACGCCTCGGGGGAGGCCGGTGGCGACAGAGACCTGTGGGTGGTCAGCGACCTGACGCCGGGCCTGGACGGGCAGCCGGTGCGGGTCGGGGCCGACCACGTGCTCGGCATCAGCTCGGCGTCGACCTCGCTGGCCCAGCTCACGCTGCGGGAGCCGGTCGGGCGCGCGCTCGACCTCGGCACCGGCTGCGGCGTCCAGGCGCTGCACCTGGCGGGGCACAGCCGGCGGGTCGTCGCCACCGACGTGAACCCGCGGGCCCTGTGGACCGCCCGCTTCAACGCGGCGCTCAACGAGGTCGCGGACCGGGTGGAGGTGCGCGACGGCTCGTTCTTCGAGCCGGTGCGCGGCGAGGAGTACGACCTGATCGCCACGAACCCGCCGTTCGTGATCTCTCCGGCCACCGGCGAACGGCTGGTCTACCGCGACTCCGGCCTCCCCGGCGACCGGGTGGTCGAGGACATCGTGCGCACCGCCCCGCGGCACCTGGTCGAGGGTGGCTGGGCGCAGGTGCTCGCGAACTGGGTGATCGCCCGCGACCGGCCGTGGGACGACCGGCTGGCCTCGTGGGTGGGTGCGGACGCCGACGCCTGGGTGGTGCAGCGCGAGGTCCTGGACCCGGCGGCGTACGTCGAGCTGTGGCTCAAGGACGCGGGCCTGCACGGGGCCGCCGACTACCTGGCCCGCTACGACACCTGGCTGTCGTGGTTCGAGGAGCAGGGCGTCGAGGGCATCGGCTTCGGCTGGATCAACCTGCGCCGGCGTGGCTCGGCGGCCGCCGGCGCGCCGGTGCGCGAGCTGCTGGAGTGGCCCTACGACGTCGAGCAGCCGATCGCGCCGGCGCTGCGGTCGTGGGCCGCCTCCTCGGACGTGCGGGTGCACGCCGGGTCGCGGCTCGTGGTCCGCCCCGACGTGCAGCAGGAGACCCTCGGGGCTCCCGGGGCCGAGGACCCGGAGGCCGTCGTGCTGCGCCAGCAGCGCGGGCTGCGCCGGGCCCGCCGGGTCGACACCGTGGAGGCCGCGCTGGTCGGCGCCTGCGACGGGGAGCTGACCGTCGGCCAGATCCTCGAGGCGGTCGCCCAGCTCCTCGACCGGGACCCCGCGGCGACCCGCGAGGCCTACCTGCCCACGGTCGGCGAGCTGGTGCGCGAGGGCTTCCTGGAGGGCTGAGCCCGGCCTAGGCCGCCTCCGCCCGGGCGGCCCGCGCCCGGTCGCGGACCCGCACCAGCCGGCGGCGGGTCGGCGCGCAGAGCAGGTCGGCCCGGCCGAGCGGCACCAGGTCGGGCACGCCGTCGGGGCGCCACCAGCGGTGGTGCTCGAGGGCCCGGAAGCCGACCAGGGCCCGGCGCACGGTGGCGCCGTACGCCGAGATGGGCGAGCCGAGCGCGAGGGCCTCCTGGACCCGCGCCATGGTGAGGTCGCCCTGCGGGCGGAAGCAGCCGTTGGCCTTGCCCACCGCCCAGCAGATCCCGCCGGCGAGGTGGGCGGCGGAGCGCGCACGGAGCACTGCGTCGGGGTCCTCCTCCCACACCTGCAGCAGCGCCCGGCGCAGGGCGACGGCCATCTCCTCGTCGAACCACTGGTCGGCCACGGCGCCGAGCAGGTCGGCGGCGGCCTCGAGCCGGCCGCGTGCACCGGCCTCGACCTGGGTGGGCAGCTCGCAGTCCTCGTCGGGGAGGGGCTCCCCGTCGAGTGCGTCCACGGCGTCCTGGCCGCCGCAGACCTCGTCGAGCCAGTCCAGCGCCCGCTGCCACGGCGGCGTGGGCGGCTCGGGCGGCGGCACCGGCCGGCGCTCGACGTCGAAGCGGTCGGCGAACTTCTGCCACCGGGTCCCGGTGACCGGCTCGGACCAGGACCCCACCAGCCGGCCGTCCACCAGCACCAGGTGGGTGAGCCGGTCGAGCTCGGGCGGATCGGCCGCGTCGGCGAGGTGGTCGTACGCCGGCTCGTGGCGCCACCAGGGGTAGTCGTCGTCGTGCATGTCTCGTCCTCCGCGTGCGTCCGGTCTGGGTGCAGCCCCTACGCTGGCACGACTCGCCGGCCCCGCGCCGGCGTCATCCACAGCCCCCGGCAGCGGGCTCCGGCCGCCCGGGTGGCCGCCCGGGAGACGGTCCGGGAGACCGTCTGGCGTGCGGCGTCGGGAATGAGTCCGGGGCGGGACGCGCTACCGTGATCGGCCGTGGGCCCGGACGACCGGGTCCGCAGCGCAGCAGCGAGCAGGAGAAGGAAGCACACGTGGCACACAAGTTGGTGATCGTCGAGTCCCCGGCGAAGGCCCGCACGATCGGCGGGTACCTCGGTCAGGGGTACGTCGTCGAGTCCTCCATCGGCCACATCCGCGACCTCCCACAGAGCGCGGCGGACACCCCGGCCCGGATCAAGGACAAGCCCTGGGGGCGGCTCGCGGTCGACGTGGACAACGGCTTCGAGCCCTACTACGTGGTCCCCCGCGACAAGAAGTCGCACATCTCCAAGCTGAAGACCCTGCTCAAGGACGCCGACGAGCTCTACCTCGCCACCGATGAGGACCGCGAGGGCGAGGCGATCGCCTGGCACCTGCTCGACGAGCTCAAGCCCAAGGGCATCCCGGTCAAGCGGATGGTCTTCCACGAGATCACCAAGCCGGCGATCCAGGCCGCGGCGGAGAACCCCCGCGAGCTCGACATGGACCTCGTCGAGGCGCAGGAGGCGCGCCGGATCCTCGACCGGCTCTACGGCTACGAGGTCAGCCCGGTGCTGTGGAAGAAGGTCATGTCCGGGCTGTCCGCCGGGCGCGTGCAGTCGGTCGCGACCCGGCTGGTCGTCGACCGCGAGCGGGAGCGGATGCGCTTCCGCGTCGCGTCGTACTGGGACCTCGAGGGCACCTTCGACGCCGGCAGCAGGCACGAGCAGCGGATGTTCCCGGCCCGGATCCACAGCGTCGACGGGGCCCGGGTCGCCCGGGGCTCGGACTTCGGCCCCGACGGGCTGCTGAAGCCCTCCGCCGCGGGCAAGGTCGTCCACCTCGACCGCAGCCGCGCCGAGGGGCTCGCCGCGGGGCTCGAGGACGCGACGTACGACGTCCGCTCGGTGGAGTCCAAGCCCTACCGGCGCTCGCCGTACGCACCGTTCCGCACCACCACGCTGCAGCAGGAGGCCAGCCGCAAGCTCGGCATGAGCGCCTCGGTGACGATGTCGGTGGCGCAGCGGTTGTACGAGAACGGCTTCATCACCTACATGCGAACCGACTCCACGACGCTCTCGGACGCCGCGGTCGGTGCGGCCCGGGCGCAGGTGCGCGAGCTGTACGGCGCGGAGTACGTGCCCGACGCCCCGCGCGTCTACGCCTCGAAGGTCAAGAACGCCCAGGAGGCGCACGAGGCGATCCGCCCCGCCGGCGACAGCTTCCGCACCCCGGCGCAGACCGGCCTGACCGGTGAGCAGTTCCGGCTCTACGAGCTGATCTGGATGCGCACCGTCGCCTCGCAGATGAAGGACGCGGTCGGCCAGTCGGTGACGATCCGGCTCGGCGGCGGCTCCTCGACCGGCGAGGACGTGGTCTTCTCCGCGAGCGGCCGCGTGATCACCTTCCACGGCTTCCTCAAGGCCTACGTCGAGGGCACCGACGACGCGTCGGCCGCCAAGGACGACGCGGAGACCCGACTCCCGGCGCTGGAGCAGGGCGACGCGGTCTCGGCCGCCTCGGTGACCGCCTCGGGCCACGAGACCAAGCCGCCGGCCCGCTACACCGAGGCCACGCTGATCAAGGAGCTCGAGGAGCGGGAGATCGGCCGGCCCTCGACGTACGCCTCGATCATCGGCACGATCCTCAACCGCGGCTACGTCTACAAGAAGGGCACCGCGCTGGTGCCGGCGTGGCTGGCGTTCTCGGTGATCCGGCTGCTGGAGGAGCACTTCCCCCGGCAGATCTCCTACGAGTTCACCGCGCAGATGGAGGACGTGCTCGACGAGATCGCGGCCGGCCGCAAGGAGCGCAACACCGAGCTGGCCGAGTTCTACTTCGGGGGCGGCGACGTCGAGGGGCTCAAGAAGCTCGTCGACGAGCTCGGCGAGATCGACGCCCGCGAGCTGGCCACCTTCCCGGTCGGGGACGCCGAGTCCGGCATCAACCTGCGGGTGGGCCGCTACGGGCCGTACCTCGAGGGCCCCGACGACGACGGCACGCCGTTCGCCCGACGCGCGAACGTGCCCGACGACCTGCCCCCCGACGAGCTGACCGTCGCCAAGGCCAAGGAGCTGCTGGCCAACCCGGCGGGCGAGGAGATCCAGCTCGGCAGCCACCCCGAGACCGGCCTGGAGGTCGTGGCGAAGAACGGCCGGTTCGGGCCCTACGTCACCGAGCTGCTGCCCGAGGACGCCCCCAAGAACGCCAAGCCGCGCACCGGGTCGCTGTTCAAGTCGATGTCGCTGGACACCGTCACGCTCGACGACGCGGTCAAGCTGCTCTCGCTGCCGCGGGTGGTCGGCGTGGCCGAGGACGGCGAGGAGATCACCGCGCAGAACGGCCGCTACGGGCCGTACCTGAAGAAGGGCAGCGACTCCCGGTCGCTGACCGCCGAGGACCAGCTGCTCACGATCACCCTCGACGAGGCGCTGAAGATCTACGCCCAGCCCAAGCAGCGCGGTCGCGCGGCCGCCGCGGCGCCGCTGAAGGAGCTCGGCAACGACCCGGTCTCCGGGCAGCCGGTGGTCGTGAAGGCGGGCCGGTTCGGCGAGTACGTCACCGACGGTGAGTACAACGCCACCCTCCGCAAGGAGGACTCGGTCGAGTCGGTCACGATCGAGCGCGCCGCCGAGCTGCTCGCCGAGCGCCGGGCCAAGGGGCCGGCCAAGAAGTCGGCGAAGAAGGGCGCGAAGAAGACCACCAAGAAGGCCGCGGCGAAGAAGACGACGAAGAAGTCCGCCGCCAAGAAGACGACGAAGAAGGCCGCGGCGAAGAAGTCCTGAGCGGCCGGGGCCGGCGCTGGGCGACGGGCGGCGGTGAGCTGGCCACCGAAGCCGCGGTGCCACCGGTGGCTGACGCACCGCCGGCCCGGCCCCGCCCACACCCTCGGGTCGGCGGGGCAGCAGAGGCTGCTGTGGACCGCGGGAGCCGCGCCGTCGGCCCCGCCGCCTAGGGTGTACGGCGTGAGCACCGGCGTCCACGCACCCACCGGCGTCTTCGTCTGCTTCGAGGGCGGCGAGGGGTCCGGCAAGTCGACGCAGTCCCGGCTGCTGCGCGACCACCTGGTGGCCGCGGGCTACGCCGTACGCCTCACCTTCGAGCCGGGGGACACCCCCGTGGGGCAGGACCTGCGCCGGATCGTGCTCAGCCCCGAGACCGGCGACCTGTCCGACCGCACCGAGGTGCTGCTCTACGCCGCCGACAAGGCCGAGCACGTCGACACCGTGGTGCAGCCGGCGCTCGACCGCGGCGAGGTCGTCGTCACCGACCGGTACGTCGACTCGACGCTGGCCTACCAGGGCGCCGGCCGGACGCTGCCGGTCGAGGAGGTCGAGCGGGTGGCCCGGTGGGCGACCCACGACCTGCGCCCGCACCTGACCGTCGTGCTCGACCTGGAGCCCGCACACGGGCTGGGTCGCTTCGAGGAGCGCGACCGGATCGAGGGGGAGTCGGTGGAGTTCCACGAGCGGGTGCGCGAGGCGTTCCTGGGGATGGCGGCCGCCGATCCCGACCACTACCTGGTCCTGGACGCGCGGCGGCCGGTCGAGGAGATCGCCGACGCGGTCCGCGAGCGGCTCGAGCCGCTGCTCACCCAGGCCATCCGGACGGCGACGGTGGCGCCGTGATGCCGGTGACCGCCTCCACCGGCACCGTCTGGGACGGGCTGGTCGGCCAGGCCAAGGCGATCGAGGCGCTGCGCACCGCCGCCGCCGGGCACGGGATGAGCCACTCCTGGCTGTTCACCGGGCCGCCCGGCTCGGGCCGCTCCAACGCCGCGGTGGCGTTCGCGGCCGCGCTGCAGTGCGACCACACCGGCAGCGAGCGGGCCGGCTGCGGGCAGTGCCACGAGTGCCACACCGTGATGACCGGCTCGCACGCCGACGTGCAGGTGGTGCGCACCGAGAAGCTGTCGCTGGGCGTGAAGGAGATCCGCGAGCTGGTCCGCCGCTCGGCCCTGGCCCCGGTGGGTCGCCGCTGGCAGATCCTCGTGGTCGAGGACGCCGACCGGCTGACCGAACAGGCCTGCAACGCGCTGCTCAAGGCCATCGAGGAGCCGGCCGACCGCACCGTGTGGATGCTGTGCGCCCCCACCGTCGACGACGTGCTGCCCACGATCCGCTCCCGGTGCCGGCTGGTCACGCTGACCACGCCGACCGCCGACGACGTCGCCGCGTTCCTCACCCGGGTCGACGGGGTGCCCGACGCGCTCGCGTCGTACTCCGCACGCGCCAGCCAGGGCCACATCGGCCGGGCCCGGGCCCTCGCCCGCGACGAGGCCACCCGCAACCGGCGGCACGAGGTGGTGTCGCTGCCGGCCCGCCTGACCTCGCTCGGCGCCTGCATGACCGCGGCCGCCAACCTGGCCGAGGTCACCAAGGAGGAGGCCGACCTGATCACCAGCGAGCTCGACGCCCGGGAGAAGTCCGAGCTCGACGCGTCGTACGGCGTGGTCGAGCGGGGCCGCCGCCCCCGGGAGTACACGCCGGCGCTGCGCGAGATGGAGAAGGACCAGAAGACGCGGGCGAAGCGGCGGCACCTCGACGTCGTCGACCGCGCCCTGATGGACCTGGTCTCGGTCTACCGCGACGCGATCGCGCTGGCCTCCGGTGCTCCGGGCCGGCTGGTCAACGAGGAGATCCGCGGCGACGTCGAGCGCCTCGTCCGCGGTGCCACGCCGGAGCTGAACCTGCAGCGGATCAGCTGGATCTTCGAGGCCCGCGAGCAGATGCTGGAGTTCAACGTCCCGGTCGCGCTGGCGCTGGAGTCCATGATGGTGGCCTTGCGCGCACCGGACAGCAGCGTGCGGTGAGGCGCCTGCTCGGGGCGCTGGTCGCGCTGCTCCTGGTGGGCGGGGTCGTCAGCGCCGCAGTGGTCGCCTACGACGCGGGCCGCGGCGACGGCCGGCCCTCAGACCCGGTCTCGGCGCCGAGCGCGACGCCGGAGCCCGGGGCCACCCGTCCGCCCGCGCCCGGGCTGGCCCGCTTCTACCGGCAACGGCTGGACTGGGCGACCTGCCGCAAGCAGTTCCAGTGCGCGCAGCTGACCGTCCCGCTCGACTACCGCCACCCCGGCGGCGCCACGATCCGGCTGGCGCTGCTGAAGGTGCCCGCCGCCGACCCCGCGCACCGGATCGGCTCGCTCGTGGTCAACCCCGGCGGCCCCGGCGCGCCCGGCACCGACTACGCCGCGCAGGCCGCCCAGGTGTTCCTGCCTCCGCTGCTGCGCAGCTTCGACGTGGTCGGCTTCGACCCGCGCGGCACCGGTGCCAGCGACCCGGTCGACTGCCTCAGCGACCAGGAGCTCGACGGCTACATCGCCGCCGACCCGACCCCGGACACGCCGGCCGAGCGGGCGGCGTACCTCGGCTGGGAGCAGAAGATGGGCAGCGGCTGCGTCCAGCGCTCCGGTGCCCTCGCCGCCCACGTCTCCACCGCCGAGGCGGCCCGCGACATGGACGTGCTGCGGGCCGCGCTGGGGGAGTCGACGCTGACCTACTTCGGGGCCTCCTACGGCACCAAGCTGGGCGCGACCTACGCCGAGCTGTTCCCTCACCAGGTGGGGCGGATGGTGCTCGACGGGGCCGTGGACCTGTCGATCAGCAGCCGTCAGCTGTCGCTGCAGCAGGCGAAGGGCTTCGAGACCGCGCTGCGCGCCTACGTCCGGAACTGCGTCGACGAGACCGACAGCTGCTTCCTCGGCGGCAGCGTCGACGAGGGCGTGCAGCGGATCCAGGACTTCCTCGCGCAGGTGGACGCGAAGCCGCTGCCGACCGGCCTCGGCCGGCCGCTGACGGTGGGCAACGCCGTCTACGGCATCGTGGCGCCGCTCTACAACCGCGACTACTGGTACGTCCTCTCCGCCGCGCTCAAGCAGGGCTTCACCGGTGACGGGTCCACGCTCCTGCAGCTCTCGGACCTCTACACCTCCCGCGGTGCCTCGGGCTACACCGACAACAGCACCGAGGCCAACTACGCCATCAACTGCCTCGACGACCCGTGGTCGATCCCGGCCTCGAAGGTCCCCGAGGAGGAGCCGGCCTTCGAGAAGGCCTCGCCGACCTTCGGCGACGACTTCGCCTGGAGCCTGACCGCCTGCCGCGGCCAGCAGGCCCGGTCCGCCGAGAAGCCGCTGACGATCGACGGCGCGGGCGCCCCGCCGATCGTGGTGATCGGCACCACCCGCGACCCGGCCACGCCGCTGTCGTGGGCCAAGGACCTGGCCGCCCAGCTGGACTCCGGCGTGCTGGTCACCCGCGACGGCGACGGGCACACCGGCTACAACGCCGGCAACGGCTGCGTCGACGACGCCGTCCACGCCTACCTCGTCGACGGCACCGTCCCGCGCGACGGCCTGGCCTGCTGAGGTCGCTCAGCGCGGGTGCACCGGCTCGGCGATCGCCCGGATCCGGGCGGTGGCCAGCTCGATCATCAGCTGTGCCGCCGGCGAGAGCGTGGCGCCGGTGCGGTGCACGATCGCGAACGTGTCGAACTGGCGCGGCCGCAGCGACACCCAGCCCGCCTGCGGGGCCAGCCGGGGGAGCAGCTGCAGAGCCGCCCCCTTGGGCACGACGGAGTCCGCGAGCCCCATGCCCACCAGCTCCACGGCGGTCTCCACGTCCTCGACCTCGATCCGTGTCTGCGGGTTGTGGCCGGTCTCGTGCAGCATCCGGCGCAGCACGATCCGGGTGGAGTCGTCGGCCCGCCAGGTGGTCTCCGACATCACCAGCGACGCCCTCGCGAGCCGCGACGCGGTGAGCGGCGTGGTGATCCGTTCGGGGTCCGCGCTGATGTAGACCAGCTCGTCGCGGGCGATCGGCGTGACGTGCATGCCCTCGCTGGTCACGGCCGGCACCGCGATCATGGCCGCCTCGAGCCGGCCCCGGCGCAGGTCGTCCTGGACGTCGGAGGAGTTCTGCCCGACCAGCTCCACGCGTACGCCGGGGTGCCGGGCCAGCACGTCGGCGACCAGCCCCGCCCCGGCGTACAACCGGGCGGTGCCGAACATCCCGAAGCGGATCGTCCCGGTCTCCAGCGCCACCGCCGCGCGCGCGACCCGGCGGGCGTCCTCGGCCGCCGCGAGCGTCCGCTCGGCGTGCGGGCGCAGCTCGTCGGCCACCGTGGTCGGCACGACGCCGCGGCCGACCCGGCGGAACAGCTGCGCGCCGAGGGACCGCTCCAGGGCCCGGATCTGCTCGGAGACCGACGGCTGGGCGTAGCCGAGCTCCTCGGCCGCCGCCGTGATCGAGCCGTGCTCGTAGATGGTGAGGAAGCAGCGCAGCTGATGAAGGGAAAGCATCGACCAATCCTTGGGGATCTATCGGAAGGACAGGCTACCCCTATGTCTCGCTCTCGCGGACCATGGTGGGGAGGCAGTCTGCCCACCGACGAGACGAGGGAGGGTCACCCATGTTCGACCACCACTGCACCGCCTGCGAGAAGCGCCAGCTGATCTTCCCCAGCCAGATCACGGCGATGACCAACACCGAGCGCGGCATCGTGGTCGCGTTCACCTGCTGGTGCGGGGCCGAGCAGAGCATGGTGACCGGCCGCAAGGCGGCCCGCGCGACGAAGCAGAGCCTGGCGGCCTGACCGCTGCCCACCCGGGACCAGGGTGCCGGACGCCGGTTTCGCGACCGGGCGGAGACGTCCGTATACTTCCCCGGGTTGCCCGGAGCCGGTCCTCGGACCAGCGCCCGGGCAGCACGCCGCCTTAGCTCAGTCGGTAGAGCGATTCACTCGTAATGAATAGGTCGTCGGTTCGATTCCGACAGGCGGCTCCGTCGAGCAGCCCCTGACCTGCAGAGATGCGGGCCGGGGCTGTCGCCTCTCCTTCGCCGCAAGCAGCACGTGCGAGCAATTGGCGAACTACGGAGCCATTTGTGTCCCCGCGGGCGAGGACGCGGGGTTCGAATCCCGGCAAGCACGACAAACCAACCGACCAATGGGCTTGGTGAAGTTCCGGGAATCCAGTTCGTGAGTTCGACGTCTGCCAGCCGCCCTGTAGTTGGCAGACGTCGATGTCATGTCTGCGGGCCCTGACAGCTGAGGTTGCTGCTGCGGGGTCCCGGATCCGTCACCTCAGCTCTCCCGCCGTGGTGCTCGTGGATGTGCTCATGCCGGGGCCAGGCCCGAGCGGCCCGGCGACCACCTGCAGCGTGATTGTCTTCGAGTGCGCGAAGTGGAGCGAGATGGGCATCCAGCTTGCGACGGGGAGCGGTCGCCGAAAGCCGGTCAGTCGGACGCCCGACCTGTTGCTCCACTCGAAGTTGACCGCTTCGCCACGCGGTAGTGGTATCTGCGCTACGGGGCGACCGTCGAGGCGAAGCCGGTCGTCTTGCACGAGCGGGGAGGTGACCCCGGTCAGGGCGTCACGCCTGCCGAAGTCGTTGACCGCGTAGAGTCGAAGGTCGGCCGCGCCGCCACGCGGGACGCCCTCAGGGGCGTCGAGCCACACGTCATTGAGGGTGACGGTCGGGCTGTAGGCCTGCACGCCACCCTGAGGGGCATAGGTGCTCACAGCGGGGTAGCCGCCGGCGGATCCGCAGCCGGCGACGGCCACCCACAGCAGAGCTCCCGCGCAGAGCCGGCAGATGCGTCGATAGCCCACGGCCCCATCCATGTCGCGGGTGCTGGAGCTCGCCCACGAACGCCTCGAGGAGCTGAGATCGCGCGGGGACTCCGGCGCGTGCCGTGCGGTCCGTTGGACACTCCAGATCGGAGAACTGGCCATGGGGCTCACGCCTCGCTTGCTGATCTCTCGTGCCACCGGCCCATCTCGGTTCTCCTCTCCGCCAAGCCCTCTCCGCGGGTGCGCCTTCTGGACGGTGACGAAAAGTGGTCAAACCTCGGTTGATGACGGCCGCGGCTGGTCAAGACCCACTTGCCTGCCCCTCAGGGGAATGGGTGGCTTCGGGGTCGGCCCCGAACGACACCGGTCCCCGCTGGAAGAGCGAGGCAAGTGCCCAGTCCAACCCGGATTCGCACCTTGCGGTCCGCTGGCGGCATCTGTGCCAGGTGGTAGGTGTGGTGCAGCGCCCAGGCAGTCGCACCGCCCAGCTCGGCGACCCCCTTGCGCAGCCCAAGGCTCGCGACGGAGCCGACGTAGCGATGGGCGTACGGTCGTGGGAGCTCGCCGTGCAGCACGGCGACCAGGTTGCCGGCGAGGTGCCTCGTCTGACGGGCCGCATGATGCGCCGTCGGTGCTGTCGTGGCTCCCGGGTTCGTGAGAAGGGACGCAGCACGGGGGTGCGGCTGCACACCCGCCGTCCAGACGAGCGCGGCTGCGGTGAACTCGGTACCTTCGGAGGCAAGGGGACGACATGACGCGGTTCCAGGCTCCCAACCGCAGCCTCGGGGAGGAACGGCTGGTACGTCATGTGGTTGCGCGGGGTCACGAACACGAGGTCGGCCTCCTGCCGGAGCCGGTGCTCGAGGCGACGCGCGCTGAACAGGCCGACGCCCCCCGCCAACGATCACGATGCGTGGTGCTGTCGGCCCCATTCGCTCAGCCTGATCTGCCGGTGACCGCGAGGCATCCCTGATTCACGTAGTTGTGGGCACGCCTTGCCGGGGACCGCGCCCTTCCACGCGCAGCTGCCCCGCACGTCCGGCGGGTGAGAGCTGACTACCCAGTGCTTGCCCACAGAGGGTCGCCGGCCAGCTCCGCGAGCTCGGCCACCGCGATCGCCTCGATGACGAGCAGTCCGTCGCGGATCAGCTCCCACTGCCGTCCGATGGTTCCGTCATTCTCCAGGACAGCGGCGATGACAGCTGCGACGTCCGCTCGCGGAACATCGCCCTCGGGGACGTCGCGCCCGATGAGGACGCGGCGCGTACCCGGGTCGTCGGTCAACCACCCGGGTCGCAGAATCGTCCAGTCCAGCTGACTACCTCGCAACGCCTGATCTGCCGCGCGCTTGGCCTCGATGTAGGCCCGCCATACCGCGGATGCGTCCTCGGGAATCGGGTCATCGACGGCCATTGCCGAGATCTGGACGAACCGCCTGATGCCGGCGGCCTTGCATGCCTCGATCGACTTCAGCGAGCCCTCGAGGTCGACAGTGCGCTTGCGCTCGACTCTGCCGTCCGCGCCCGCACCCGCGGAGAACACAACCGCCCGGCACCCAGCGAAGGCCCGCGCGAACTCGTCCGACGTCTCCTGCTCGATGTTGAGCACGCGGACCTCGGCGCCCAGCGCCTCGAGATCGGGGCGGGGGGCCTCGTTGCGGACGAGGGCGACCGGCGCGTGGCCCGCTCGAACGAGTAACGGGTGGAGAAGCCGGGCCACCTTCCCGTGGCCTCCGACGACGGCGACTCCCGCCATGCTCACCCCAGAAGCTCACGGTCGCGCGGGCGGGGGAGAACGGTCAAGACCCGCTCCACATAGTCTCGGAACTCGACCATGTAGTTACGCAGGAATGTCGCGGTCTCGTCGTTGGTCACCTCGCCGTTGTCGGCGAACACCGCACGGGAGAAGTGGATGTAGGCCTCCGGTGAGGTCATTTGCCGGGCGTTGCAGAAGCTCAGCACCGCGCGAAGGCTCTGTTGGGCCACCGCGGTGCCGATCGGACCAATTGATGCCCCGATGACACCGGCGGGGATGTGGTGGAAGGAGTTCTGGCCCCACGGCCGGGACGCCCAGTCGATGGCGTTCTTCAGAGCGCCCGGGATGGAGCGGTTGTACTCCGGGGTCACGAACAAGACAGCGTCCGAGTGTGCCAACGCCTCCTTGAGCGCGGTCGCCTCCGGAGGGTAGTGGTCGTCGAAGTCAGGACTGTAGAGCGGCAGCTTGTCGATCGCGATCTCAGTGAACTCCAGGTCCTCGGGAGCCAACCGGATGAGCGCACGCGAGAGCACGCGGTTGATCGACGCCGATGACAGACTGCCGACAAAGTAGCCCACCTTGTACTCAGGCATCTCGTTCCTTCCACTGGGTGCACGTACTTCGCCCTCGAACCGCAATCCGGTCTCGGCGAGACGGGCATCGCCCGGGGCGACCTGGGGCTGAGCATCGGGCCGCCCCGACGTGATCACTCGTGGCGGTGCTTGTTCACTGCGCCGCTGACTCCGTTGCGCGGTCGCTGAGGGAGATCCTGCGTGGTTTGCTGGCCTCGGAGACGGGGATCTCGAGGTTGAGCACTCCGTCGGTGAGGTCGGCGGTGAGCTTGCCGGCGTCGAGGTTCTCGCCCAGGAACAGCTGTCGGCTGAACTCGCCGTGTGGCCTCTCGTCGACGATGACCTCGTCGCCCTCCTGGGCGAGCGGGGCGCGGCTGGCGCGGACGGTGACGATGTTGCGTTCCACCGTGACGTCGATGTCGTCCTGGGCCACGCCGGGCAGGTCGAGTGCGACCAGGAACCGGTCGCCGCGTCGTAGTGCTTCCATGGGCATGGTGCGCAAGTTGCGGGTGCCGGCCATGGCCTGCTCGGTCCAGCGGTCCAGCTCGCGGAACGGGTCGAAGCGCATCAGGGTCATGCTGGTCTCCTCCTCCGGGATGTCGACCTGCGGCGGTCGCAGGGCGAGGTTGCACGCGAACGGCCCATGGCCTCGCGCCGTGTCTACGACGGGTCTTGCCCCCTCGTGGCACGAGGCGAAGTGCCGTCGCCGATACGGGTGGGACCGTGTGCCACCGAAGCTCCTCGGCTTGGCTGGGTCGTCCTCGACCACTCTCAAGGCTGGCCGTGGACACGGCCCAGCCGCATCCCGTAAACGCGTGTCCACGATGTTCGGCCAAGCCCGGCGCGGGCCGACACCTCGCCGCGTACAAGGAGGTCGCCGGCCGCCCGCCGAGTCGCGGATGCGGTGCACTCGCCGCCGTCATCGCGGATTCGCGGGATGCCGGCTGTCAGGCTCGCGGCCGAGGATGGGCAACGTCCCCGGGCGGCGCCCCGCAGGGGACGGTCTTCCTCCCGGATCGGGTTGCGCGAGATGCTCCCTGAGCTCGTCGCTCTCCAGAGGGAGCCTGTGAAGCCTGTCTTGTTCGGAGCCACACAGCCGCCACATGGCGACGTCGCGGAACATTCGGAGGCCGCACATGTCGCAGTCCACCACTGCCGGGCACAGCTCCCTCGCGATGGTGAACCCCTACACCGACGAACTGGTTCGCGAGTTCCCGGCCATGGAAGAGGCGGCGATCGATCAACCTGTCGAGGCCGCGGACCAGGCGTTCGCGGGATGGCGCGCCAAGCCCACTGGAGGAGCGTGCGGCGAGGGTGTCCGACGCCGCCCGGCTGATGCGCGAGCGCAGCGAGGAACTCGCGCACCTGATCACCCTCGGGATGGGCAAGCTGATCTCGCACAGCCGTACCGAGGTCGACCTAGCGCGTCGACGACGACGCCCTGGCGGTGGCGCTCGCCAACGCGTCGCGGTTCGGTCTCGGCTCGGCGGTGTTCGGCAGGGACCTCGAGCGCGCTTGCGGGGTCGCTGACCAGCTCGAGACCGGCATGGTCTGGATCAACCACCTGACCTCCTCGGAAACGGACCTGCCCCTCGGCGGCGTCAAGGAATCCGGTTACAGCCGCGAGCTCTCCCCCAGGGATCATGGAGTTCGCGAACCGCAGGCTCGTGGTCACCATGCCGACCGTCGCCATCCTCCGGGAGTCGCTCGGATATGTGGCACGGGCCAGCCGCGGGTGTCTCCCGACTGATCGGCGTCACCAGTCACCGACGAAGTCGAAGCCGCACGCAGTCGCCAAGGCCGGCGCACAGACAGCGGTGGCCGCCCCGATCGGACAAGTCACGCGCAACAGGTCGGTGGGACGGCCGCCCGTAGAGGACTTCTCACCCATCGATGTGGCCTCCACAGGCGTCGGCCTCCTCCGTAGGGAACGACTCCTGCTCCCAGGCTGGGGTCGCATCCCTTGAACGTGTGATGCGAGAGCCAACGGCTCTGGAGACGCTGGAGGTTCGCCGAGCCGTTGTGCCTTGTGACCCTGGGGAGGAGGAAGCTGTGGACCTCCACGTCGTCGCTGACGACCTGCAATCCCTGCTCGTCGAGGTGATCGACCTGTTCCTGACCTCGAAGCAGGCGAGCTGGGTCCTCGGCCGGCCCCTGTTCGACCCGCTGTCCGCAGAGCTGGATGACCTGGCCGCCGATGCCTTGGGGTGGGCCGACGCGATGGGCGCACGGCTTGCTGTGATGGGAGTCGCGCCTGACGGCCGCGTCGGGACTGTTGCCGAGCAGGCCCGGTTCCCGAGCTTCCCCGGCGGCTTCGTCGATGACGCAGATGCTGTGGCTCTGATCGTGGTGCGCCTGAACGAGATGATCGAGAGGTGCCCGCGGCGGATCGCGCCCCTGAGGGAGCGGGACCCGATCAGCGAGAACCTCCTCCTCGGCATGACGGCGGGACTGGTGAAGCACAGGTGGGCGCTGGGCTCCCACGATTCGGACGTGTCCGCACAGTTGGACTCCGCGGCCCGTCAGCCGCAAACAGTCTGGGGCTGAGGAGGGCCGATGCCGCCGAGCGTGCTCACCTGCGAAGACTGCGGGGAGAGGAGCCGAGTGCGTTCGCGGGAGTCGCACACGCCTCGCTGTCGCCACTGTCACCGCTCGTTGCCCTGGCTGGTGGACGCGTCGGACGATGACTTCGTCTACGTCGCCGACTCCGCGCCGGTACCGGTCGTCGTTGATGTGTGGGGCCCTTGGTGTGCGCCCTCTCGGAAGCTGGGCTCAGTCTTCGAGCAGCTGGCGACGGCGCTCGCAGGCAGGGCGAAGCTGGTCAGGGTCAACGTCGAGGACACACCGCAGCTGGTCCAGCGCTTCGAGGTCCAGGGCCTGCCGACGCTGCTGGTGATGCACCGGGGGCGAACGCTCGCGCGCAAGAGCGGCGCAGCGCAGGCCCACGAGATCCGCGACTGGGTCGAGGAGGCCCTGAGGTGCGCGGAGAATGTCACGGCCTCGGATCCGTCGCGGGGCCTCGGCGGGCCGAGGGCGGCGACATGACGCCGACCCGCCAGCATGGCCGGTCCTTGTGGAAGGCGGAGTGAGCCGCTTGCGCTAACGCGGCCCGCGCGCCGACGGGTTGGACTGGCTGTCCCAGCCCAGTCGATCCACCCCGACCCCTGCGGCGTGCACTCCCTCGTGGCCCGCAGGCCGACGGCACAGGTAGTGCGGGGAGCAGACATCCCGACAGGAGTCGTCATACGTCGTATGGGCGAACTCGAGGTCCAACTGGTCGTCGCTCGGCATGTGACTCTCCGCAAGCAGCCTTGCCCGGGGAGTGGACCGAGCGTACTCCCGCGGGTGCAGCCATCTCCCCGACGCGCAGACGACGTCAGCGCTCGCTCGCACGCCCGCGCGCGCCCGGTCAGGGCTCACCTGTTGCGTAGCTCCTGCAGGGTTCCGTGCGGGTCCAGGACGTACTTGCGCGCAGCACCGCGGTCGGAGTCGCGGCACCCATCGGGTGCTTGGTCGAGGGGGATGACGGTCGCATTGACGTTGCTGGCGATGTGGACGCGATCGTGCAGGATCAACTGTCGGTGGTAGCGCATGACCGGGCACTGACCCGTCGCGAACGACAGCGACTTGGCCCAGCCGAGCCCCAAGCGGATGGAGAGTGATCCGACCTTGGCAGCATCGTCGGAGGCGCCGGGGTCCCCGGTGACGTAGAGACCCGGGACACCCACCGCGCCTCCGGCGCGCGTCACGTCCATGATCGTGTTCAGCACGGTCGCCGGGCGCTCCTGCTGCGCCTCTGCGCCGTGGCCGCGAGCCTCGAACCCGACCGCATCGACCGCGCAGTCCACTTCCGGCACGCCGAGGATCTGCTCGATCTGGTCCGTCGGATCGCCCTGGGCGACGTCGACGGTCTCGCAACGAGTCCATCAGGTCCTCTCGCTCATCCCAGGGCTGATGCCCGGACGAGGCCGAGGTTCGGCGACGATCCTGCGACTTGTCGACGAAGACCGTGAGCCTTGCTGTCGCCCGGCGACGGCCCACCTGTTGTCTCCTACCGCAGTGTTCGGGACCTTCAGGTCCGGGGCATCCCGCGACCCGGGGTAGTTGCGTCCGGCTGGCTCGTTGACGGCGTCACGGAGGCTCAGGTCGAGGGCTTCTCGTGCGGTCGGCCCCGACTTTCCCGCCCGGTTTGAACACGGCCGGGCTGGGTATGGTCGCTTCGGTTCTTGACCGATGGCCATTGGCTTGCCGCGACCTCCCGACGTCGCTCCGAGCCACGACGAAGGCGACTCATCATGCTCGACACCGAGTGCATCTGCATCTACGTCGCGAAGCGCGTCGATGACAACATGTGGCGCGGAACCGTTCGGCTGGCCGACCCGGACTGCGCGGCAACACATGTGGACACAGATCCCAACAGCGACTGATCTTCCGCCCGCGGGTGAGTGAGTCTGTCTGGTGCAGTAGCCCCCTCCGGCGGTCTCGGGAAACGCGGACGGATGTCCGGATGTGGCCACCGAGGATGGGCAAAGATCTCCGGGTGAATGTTCCCCGGTCCGAAGGTGGCCCCAGAGGCTCTCGGCGCATCTACCGAGCAAGTGTCGACGACGGTGGTTCACCGAACGCCGCCCGGTAGGCGGCTCGAAACGACTCATGTGCACAAAGCCCCATCGTGAGGCCACTGCCTCGACGGTGGTGCTCCCCGGACGTGCGTCCCGGAGAACGGCGTGGACCCGGCGCAGTCGCACGTCCCTCAGGTAGCGCATGGGCGGCTGGCCGACGTCTCGCTTGAACCCTTCCTGGAGGGCCCGAACGCTGAAATGCGCCTCCCGGGCGAGCGACGTGCTTGACCATGGTTCGTCCGCGCGTTCATTGATGAGGTCAACGATCCGGGTGATGGTTGCAGCGGCCCCGGGCCGTGGTCGGCCCTCGACATCCGCGCTGTAGTTGTTCGGCTGGCCGAGCAGCAAGCCGTCGAGCAACAGGCTCTGCACGTGGGAGGCGGCGTACGGGTGGAGGAGAAGTCCTGGCCCCTCGTCCAGTTCGCGTGCCAGCAACCTCAGGGTGTCCGTCCAGGAGCGTCCGATCGGCCCTCGCAGATTCATGGAGAAGTCGAACCGAAGCGGACGCACCACCGAACGGCCGAGGAGCTCCTCGAGCTGGGCCTCCAGGATTCCCGGTGGAATCATGAGGCAGTTGTAGACAGTTGGCGCTCCACCGCATCCGCGCAGGGTGGCCAGGGGGAAAGACCGCGGCGTCTTCCCACTGGCTGGCAACGAGGTCGGCTTTGCCCGCGCTCATCTCTGCGTGCCCGACAATGGGGACGTCCACGTGAAAGTTCCTGGCCTCATCGGTCACCACCCGGACCTCTTGTCCGTAGCCCAGTCGCCACGGTCAGCCGGCCGAGTCTGAGCGCAGTCAGCGACATGTCCAGCCGGCTCTCGCGAGCAGAGACGTCCAGGCGGTTCGGGAGGTAGAAGTCACCGACCACTGCCTCTGCTTGAGCAGGGTCGGTCACGCCTCGGACGGAGAACGGAACCCCTGAAGGGGCGCCTGAGGGCAGGGTGACGGGGGTGGACGCCCTCCCTCGTTCCATTGACGAAGATGCGGTCAATTTTCGGCCCCTCCGGTCCTTTGCCGGGCCTACGTCGGGCACGGCGCCCCCTGCTTGTCCACCCGCTGGTGGCCTCAGACCGCCATGCTCGAACTACGCGGATCCGCAGGCATCCCGCGAACTGGGGTTGTTGGCCAACGGCGACGGCAGGGTTGTGCTCGTGGTGCCCGGCCCTTGCACGTGGCCGAGATGCCACCCGCGCTGGGCGCCCCGCGACCCGCGAACGCGGGATGACAGCCGATCGCGGGGACAGGCAGGTTCAGTGGCAAGGGACGCTGAGGGTGCTGACGGGAGAGCGTTGATTGCTTCGAGCTTGGTGCTTGTGCACCGATTGTGCGGAGATGCCCGCCGAAGGTGGGCTGCCTTTCGGTCGTGGTGGCGGCGGGACGGCTTTGTCGTCATGGTCCGCGCCCTTCGGCTGACGGGAGCTGCCGTCGTCGCCTATCTCATCAGTCGTGCGCTGTTCCCCGGGGCGCGCCCGCTAACGGGACCGTTGACCGCGCTCCTGGTCGTGCAAGCGACCTTGTTCTCCACGCTCCGGATGGGTGCCCTGCGCGTGGTCAGCGTGGTCTCAGGTGTGCTGGTCGCCGTGTTCGTGTCGGATGTGGTGGGACTCACGTGGTGGAGTATCGGGGCGGTCATCGCGGCCGCGCTGGCCATCGGCCAGCTGTTGCGGCTACGTGAACAGCTGCTCGAGGTGCCGATCAGCGCCATGCTCATTCTGGGCATACCGGCTGCCGCGACAGCGCGTGTCGCCGAGACGTTGGTCGGCGCCGGCGTCGGCATCCTGGTGAACGTGGTCATCCCTCCGGCCCTTCCAAGTCGCAGCGCCGGCGAGGCGGTCGAAGAAGTAGCGGTGAGAACCGCGGACCTGCTGATGAGGGCAGCGCATCTCGTTTCCAGTCGGCCACCACGTGAGGAGGCATTGCGATGGTTGCAGGAGACGCGGGATCTGGCGCGCTACGTCGAGGCCGCGGACCGGGCCGTGCTCGACCTCAGGGACAGTCGTCGCCTCAACCCGCGGGCGATCCGTGAGATGGACACGGAACCTCTCCTGCGAAGTGGCCTCGACGCACTCGAGCGGAGCATCGCGGCCCTGAGAGGCCTGTTCCGGGCTGTCGCGGACGGGCTCCTCGAGGAACACGAGAGCATCGAGCACAGTGGCGAGCTGTTTGGTGCGATGGGAGTGCTGCTCGAGGACCTGGCAGATGGGCTTCGAGCGTACGGCGCCTTGGTGCGGGCGGACGCCGACGCGGGCGGGGAGGCCAGTGAGGCTGGCGCTCGCCGAGGCCTTGGACGCTCTGCGGGCCACACGTGCCCAGCTGACTGAGCTGCTGATCGTTGACGCCGGGAGGAGCCGCGATCACTGGATGCTGAGCGGGAGCCTGCTGGCGGATGTCGATCGGGTCCTACGAGAGCTAGACCTCGAGGTGCGCGCGCGGCAGCGCGAACAATGGCGCGAACATTGGAGAGCCGCCGCTCCCCACACCGCGCTGCGCCCCCTGAAGGGACTCGCCGGCCGCTCGCGGCCCCTCGACCAGGCAGTCCTCTCCTCGGAGGTGATGGACAGATGACCCGGATGCTGCTGGCGCTCGGCTTCGGCGGCCACTTCGGGGAGCAGCCGTCAACGGCGCGAACCCGGTCGTGGTCTGGGTCGGGCCAGAGGGCCGGCCGCCGCCTGGCCTCGGCCTCGCTGCCGACGAGGTCTCACTGTCCCTGTGTGGTTGTTGCGCGGTCGCTGAGGGAGATCCTGCGTGGTTTGCTGGCCTCGGAGACGGGGATCTCGAGGTTGAGCACTCCGTCGGTGAGGTCGGCGGTGAGCTTGCCGGCGTCGAGGTTCTCGCCCAGGAACAGCTGTCGGCTGAACTCGCCGTGTGGCCTCTCGTCGACGATGACCTCGTCGCCCTCCTGGGCGAGCGGGGCGCGGCTGGCGCGGACGGTGACGATGTTGCGTTCCACCGTGACGTCGATGTCGTCCTGGGCCACGCCGGGCAGGTCGAGTGCGACCAGGAACCGGTCGCCGCGTCGTAGTGCTTCCGTGGGCAGTGGTGCGCAAGTTGCGGGTGCCGGCCATGGCCTGCTCGGTCCAGCGGTCCAGCTCGCGGAACGGGTCGAAGCGCATCAGGGTCATGCTGGTCTCCTCCTCCGGGATGTCGACCTGCGGCGGTCGCGGGCGAGGTTGCACGCAAACGCCCCCAGGCGCGGCATCTGCAGCGGTGACCGTGGCGGGTGATCGTCGCCGCTGCTCGAGAGCCACCGGGGTGCTTCACTGCGCCGTAGTCAACGAACCTGCTCACCGGAAGCGGCCCTGTCATCCCGCGGTGGTGGGATCAGCCAGCGGTGGGCGGGGCTCTCCCCGGGTGTTGGCAGCGACCCTGCACCAACGCGCCGTTGTCTGGGTACAGGGGACGCCGGGGGGGCAGGCCGGCAGCACCGCGGCGACGTGGCGTCGACTTGGAGCACGGCCTGTGGCAGTACGTGAACGCGGTGCTCCGAGGAGGTCAACATGCCCGCCGGGTCCCATCTGTGCGCGCTGAGTTCGGGACCGGCTGAGCGCGACAAGCTCAGTGTGTACTTCCGTCATGAGGGGCTGCGGCGGGGGACGAGTGCTTGTACCTGGTGGACGACCCAGGGCGTGCGCGGGTGCTCGGCCCCGGGACGAGAAGCTGGACTCAGGACTGTCCCTTCCCCGAATTCCATTCCGCTCGGAGGCTCTGCCTCCGCGCCGGCCGGTTCTCGGCGGACCGCCTGACGGAGTTCGTGCTCGATCGGGCGGTTCGTTCAGCTGATGATCGGTTCCCGCACCTGCGCGTGATGGTGGAGATGGATTGGCTCGTGGGGCGTGGCCGAGCGTTGAACGACTTGTTGCTCTACGAGTCCGCTGTGGAACATGTGGTGAGCCAGGTGCCTGCAGTGGTCCTGTGCGTGTACGACCTGCACTCCTTCACCGTGGACATGCTGGCGGCAGTGCTGACCATGCACCAAACGGTGTTCGTCAACGGCTCCATGCTGCTGAATCCCCATTACCGAGCAGGCGGGGGTCAGGGCGCGCCCATCCTGACCGATGAGGCACAGGGCAGCCCAGCAGGCGCCAAGAGACGACAGAGGCACCAGACGACCGCAGACGACCCGTGGTTCTCCCTGACCGACTCTGAGCTACGAATCGTGGATCACGTGGTGGCCGGACTCACGAACCGGGAGGTGGCTCTGCTGCTGGTGGTCTCGCGCCACACGGTCGACGCCCACCTGAAGCACATCTTCAACAAGCTGGGCATCCACACCCGCGTCGAGCTCACGGTGCTCGCTCTCCAGCACGTTGACGAGGATTGACCGACGGCGCGGCCGAGCGCAACCAGCCCGCTCACGTAACTGGTTCACGGGATGCCGGATCCGAATTGCCGGCGGCAGCATGGCGGTCTGGCATCGACGTGAGGGGAGCCGATCATGGCTAGGGCTGTAGGTATCGATCTGGGTACGACCAACTCTGTGGTTGCGTCGATGGAGGGTGGCCAGCCCCAGGTCATCCCTAATGCGGAAGGCGCGCGGACCACGCCCTCCGTCGTCGCGTTCACTCGAGAACGGTGAGCGCCTCGTGGGCCAGGTGGCCAGGCGGCAGGCGATCTTGAACCCCAAGGGCACGATCTACTCGGCCAAGCGCTTCATCGGCCGCAAGCGGGACGAGGTGCAGAGCAAGATCGACACGTTTCCTACAAGGTCGTGGCCGGGCCCAACGACGCGGTCCGCTTCTAGATCCACGGCAAGCTGTACGCGCCCGAGGAGATCTCGCGCCGTCCTGCGAAAGCTCGCGGAGGAGCCGGCAAGGACCTCGGTGAGCGGGTGACCGAAGCGGTGATCACCGTGCCCGCGCACTTCAATGACGCCCAGCGGCAGGCCACCAAGGATGCGGGCAAGATCGCCGGGCTTGAGGTCCTCCGGATCATCAACGAGCCCACTGCTGCGGCGCTCGCGTACGGGATGGACAAGCTAGGGAAGGAGACCGTCCTGGTGTTCGACCTCGGCGGCGGGACGTTCGACGTCGCTCTTGGACGTCGGTGAGGGCGTCGTCGAGGTGCGTTCCACGGCGGCGACGCCCACCTCGGTGGGGACGACTTCGACAAGCGCGTGGTCGACCCCTCGCGGAGAGTTCAAGCGGGACACGGCATCGACCTGCGCCAGGACCCCCAGGCGCTGCAACGCCTGTTCGAGGCGGCCGAGCGCGCCAAGGTCGAGCTTCGTCCGTCACCCAGGCCGAGATGAACCTTCCGTTCATCACCGCGGACGCCTCCGGCCCCAAGCACCTCAACGTGAAGCTCATCCGCTCCAAGTTCGAGCAGCTCACCGAGGACCTCGTCGAGCGCTGCCTGGGTCCGGTCGAGCAGGCCCTGGGTGACGCGAGCTCACCGCGGACGACATCGACGAGGTCATCCTCGTCGGCGGTTCCACGCGCATCCCGCGGTTCAGAACCTCGTCCGCCGGCTCACCGGTGGCAAGGACCCCAACATGACCGTCAACCCCGACGAGGTCGTCGCGCTCGGCGCGGCCCTGCAGGCGGCGTCATCAAGGGCGACGTCCAGGACGTCGTGCTGCTGGACGTCACTCCGCTGTCGCTGGGCTCTGGAGACCATGGGCGGGGTGATGACGAAGGTCATCGAACGCAACACGACGATTCCGGCCCGGCGGTCGGAGACGTTTCTCGACAGCCGAGGACAACCAGACGGCAGTCGACATCGTCGTGCTCCAGGGGGAGCGCGAGCTCGCCGCCGACAACCGTCAGCTTGCCCGCTTCCGCCTCGAGGGCATCCGCCCCGCGCCGCGCGGCGCGCCGCAGATCGAAGTGACGTTCGACATCGATGCCAACGGAATCCGAACGTCTCGGCCCGTGACAAGGACACCGGCGCCGAGCAGCGGGTGACCACGAGGGAGAGCGCGAACCTCGACCCCGGTCGACGTCGACCGGATGATCCAGGAGGCCGAGAGCCACGCCGACGAGGACCACCGGCGCCGGCGAGGAGATCGACGCGCGCAACGAGGTCGACTCGCTCGCCTACCGCGTCGAGCAGCTGCTCGAGCAGGCAGGGGGAGCGGTCCCCGAGCACGACCGTGCCCGGGCGGAGATGCTCATCAACGACGCGCGCACCGCCCTCGACGAGCAGGCACCGATCGACCGCCTGCGGTCCCTCACGGGCGAGCTGCACCAGATGGCCCAGGCCCTGAGCACGTCCGCCCAGAGCCAGGCCGGTGCCGGCTTCTCCGGTGAGTCGGCCGGCTCCGGCCAGACTGGACCCAGCGACGACTCCGACGACGTGATCGACGCCGAGTTCACGACGCACTGAGCGTCATCATGTCCGAACAGGAAACCCCCGGACCGGCAGCCCGCCGAGGAGGGTGTCGTCGACAGCGCCGCCGAGACCGAGAGGCAGATGGCCGAGCTCGAGGACTCGTGGCGCCGCACCGCCGCAGAGCTCGACAACCTTCGCAAGCGGTGCGCCACCGATGTGGTCCGCGCCCGCGAGCAGGAGCGGTCCACGGTGGCCGCCCGCTGGTTGCCGGTCCTCGACAACCTCGAGCGCGCCCTCGAGCACGCGTCCTCGAATCCGGACCAGGTCCTCGAGGGCGTGCGTGCCGTGCACCAGCAGGCACTCGCGGTCCTCGCCGACCTGGGCTACCCCCGGCGCGACGACGAGACCGGCAAGCCCTTCGACCCCGCCCACCACGAAGCCGTCAGCACCATCGCGGATGAGGGCCTCGTTCCCGGCACGGTCGCGCATGTCCTCCGGCCCGGTTACGGGCCCGACGGCGAGATCCTCCGGCCGGCGTCGGTCGTAGTGGCGACCAGGGGCGAGTCAATGGCTCGGGACTTCTACGAGGTCCTCGGGCTCTCGCGCGGCGCCGACCAGTCCGAGATCCAGCGGGCCTACCGCAAGCTGGCCCGCACGCTCCACCCCGACGTCAACAAGGATCCCGGCGCGGAGGAGAAGTTCAAGGAGCTCTCCGAGGCGTACGACGTGCTCTCCGACCCCGATCAGCGCAAACGGTACGACGCATTCGGCGAGGACTTCCGGCGCGTCGGTGCTGACGTGGACCCGGATGCCTACCGCCGGTCGCGCGCCTATGCGGGGGCGGCCGGTGCCGGCGGCGAGCGGTCGAGCGGCTGGGGCGGGGGCGGTCCCTCGGCCGGCTTCCGGTACTCCGGCTCCGGCGACGACGTGGACCTGGAGGACCTGCTCGGCGGTATCTTCGGTGGCCGCCGCCGCGGCCGAGGGGGATGGGGACCGGTCTCCGGCTCCGACCACGAGACCGAGGTGGAGGTGACCGTCGAGGAGGCGTACCACGGGAGCCAGCGCACCCTGACGCTCAGCGGTCCCGACGGTGAGCGCACCATCGATGTGAACATCCCCGCAGGCGTCGTGGACGGCCAGCGGATCCGGCTGCGCGGCCAGGGCGGTCAGGGATCCGGCGGAGGCGAGGCGGGCGACCTGTACCTCGTCGTCCGCATCGCACCCCACCCGCGCTACCGGCTCGAGGGCCGAGACCTGCACATGCTGCTGCCCTTGGCCCCCTGGGAGGCCGCACTGGGTTCGTCGGTGGACATCGACACCCCCGGCGGCCCCGCCACCGTCAACGTCCCGGCCGGCACCTCCAGCCACCGCCGGCTGCGGCTGGCGGGCCGCGGTCTGCCGAACCGGCGGGGCAAGCCGGGTGACCTGTACGCCGAGGCGCAGATCAAGGTGCCCCAGTCACCGTCGGTGGAGGAACGGGAGCTGTTCGAGCAGCTCGACAAGGTCTCGAACTTCGACCCGAGGAGATCACGATGACTGACACGACCACCGGGACGCCGACCGGGACGAGATGGCCTCTCGCTCGCCCCTACCGACTGAGCCTGGACAGCTACGCCCGGATCACCGGGGTGCACCCCGAGCTGGTCCGCCGGCTGGTCGCACTCGGGCTCCTCGACCTCACGCGGGACGCCGAGGGCAACCTCTGGTTCGACCCGTCGCAGGTTCGGGCCATGGCCGACATCCAGCGGCTGCACCTGCGGCTGAACCTCACCTATTCGTCGCTCGGCCTGGTGATGGACCTGCTCAACCGGATCTCCGACCTCGAGAGATCACAACGACGCTCGACACCCAGAGAGGGGAGTTCGATGGACCTGAACCGACTCACGCAGAAGTCGCAGGAAGCACTCCACGACGCCCAGACCAAGGCGCTCCGGTTCGGGCACCAAGAGGTGGACGGCGAGCACCTGCTGCTGGCGGTGCTGGAGCAGAGCGAAGGGTTGGTTCCGCCGCTGCTGGCTCGGGCGGGCGCCGACGTGGACCGGCTGCGGGAAGACCTGGAGGCCGAGCTCGAGAAGCGCCCGCGCGTCGTCGGCTCCAGGGGTGGAGGGCGGGAAGGTCTACGTCACGCAGCGTTTCAACGAGTTGCTGGTCCGCGTCTCGAGGCCGACGCCAAGAGCGGGCTCAAGGACGAGACGTCTCCGTCGAGCACCTCGTGCTGGCGCTGATCGACGAGGGCAAGACTGAGGCGGGGCGGCTGCTCGCGTCCACACGGTGTGAAACGTGATATGTTCCTCGCTCGCTCTCACCAGCGGTGCGCGGGGCACCAGCGCGTCGAGTCCGCCCACCCCGAGGCCACCGACCAGGCCCTCGAGAAGTACGGGCGCGACCTCGTCAAGGAGGCCCACGCCGGGCAGCTCGACCCCGTCATCGGACGCGACGCCGAGATCCGGCGCACCATCCGCATCCTCAGCCGTACAACCAAAAACAACCCCGTCCTCATCGGAGAGCCCGGGCGTCGGCAAAACCGCCATCGTCGGGCGCCTCTCTCAGCGCATTATGCGCCCCTCGGCGACGTCCCCGAGGGGCTCCAAGGGAGAAAACCATCTTCGCCCTCGACATGGGCTCCGCTGGTCCCCATCGCCAAATCTCGCGGCGAGTTCGAGGAACGCCTCAAGGCCGTCCTCAACGAGGTGAAGAAGAGCGAGGGACGCATCCTCCTGTTCATCGACGACATGCACACCATCGTCGGCGCCGGCAAGGCCGAGCGCTCGATGGACGCCGGCAACAGCGCTCAAGCCCACGCCGGCGCGCGTGGAGCTGCGCCCAATCGGCGCCACCACGCTCGACGAGTACAGAAAGCACATCGACAAGAAGGACGCTGCGCTCAAACGACGCTTCCAGCCCGCCTCGTCGATAAGCTGCCGCTTTCTGCTCGAGGACACCATCCGCATCCTGCGCGGCCTGCGCGATTGCTTCGAGGTCCACCACGGCGTGACCATCCAGGACAACGCCCTCGTCTCGGCGGGCGACCTCTCACCCAACCGCTCAATCTCAGACCGCTTCCTCCCCGACAAGGCCATCGACCTCGTGGACGAGGCGTGCCCGACGACTCCGACCGAGATCGACTCGATGCCCGCCGAGCTCGACGAGGTCAATGGCTGCGCTCACGCAGCCTCGAGATCGAGGAGGCCGCCCTAAAAAAGAAGGAGAAGGACAAGGCCTTCGAAGGAGCGCCGTGTAGGGCGCCCCTCCGCAAGGCAAGCTGGCCGACCTCCAGGAGAGAAGCAGAAGACGATGCGGGCGCAGTGGGGAGGCCGAGCAAAAGGACGCTGGGTGACGTTGAAAGGGATCCGCTCTCGAGATCGAGGACACCTCCGATCACCAGATCGAGCTGGCCGAGTGGGGCGTACAACCTCGACAAGGCCGCCGAGCTGAAGTCAGGGCGCTTCTGCCCCAGCTCCAGGGCCGAGCTCGAGGCGCACGAGGAGGCCGCGGCCTCCGAGGGCCGAGAAGGCAAAAAGGACGCCTCCGTGGCGAGGAGGTCACCGACGACCAGATCGCCTAGACCGTCGTGCGATGGACCGGCACCCGGTATGCGCCTCGTGGAGGGCGAGCGCGAAAAGCTCCTCCGCCTCGCCGAGGTCCTCCACCAGCGCGTGATCGGCCAGGAGCAGGCGGTCGACCTCGTCGCAGATGCCGCGACCGTCCGGGCGCGGGCATCAAAGACCCCAAACGCCGATCGGGTCGTTCATCTTCCTCGGGCCCGACCGGCGTGGGCAAAACCGAGCTCGCCCGCGCCCTCGCCGAGTCCCTGTTCGACTCCCAGGACAACATGGTCTGCATCGACATGAGCGAGTACATGGAGCGGCACACCGTCTGCCGCCTGTCGGTGCCCCCCCGGCTACGTCGGCTACGAGGAGGGCGGCCAGCTCACCGAGGCGGTGCGGCGCAGCCTTACCGGTGATCCTGTTCGACGAGATCGAGAAGGCTCACCCCGAGGTGTTCAATCCTGCTCCAGATCCTCGACGACGGGCGCTTAACCGACTCTCAGGGCCGGACGGTCGACTTCCGCAACACCGTCCTGATCATGACGTCTAACCTCGGCTCCCAGCACCTGCTCGACGAAAAAAAGCGGTGATGGTGCCGCGACATCGGCATGGCCGACGTCGGATGACGCGACCTGCGATTCGCACTCCTCTCGCCCCGCCGGAGTTCCTCAACCGGGTGGACGACATCGTGCTGTTCAAGCCGCTGACTGGCACCAGGAGATCGGCCGGATCGTCGAGCTGCAGCTCGACGAGCTGCGGGAGCGGCTTGCGGAGCAACGGATCGCGCTCGAGGCCACGGAGCAGGCCCGGCGGTTCGTGGCGGAAGCGGGCTTCGACCCTGCGTACGGCGCTCGTCCCCTGCGGCGGTTCATCTCTCGTGAGGTGGAGACCCGCGTGGCCCGCGCGCTCCTGCGGGGTGACCTGCCCGAGGACTCGACCATCGTGATCGACGTCGCCGACGGGGCGCTCACCGTCGGCCCCAAGCAACCCGACCACCAGAAGAAGGCAGTGGCATGAGTACGACAGTGAAGGGCCCGACCAAGGTCGTGGTGTGCCCGAGCTGCAGCACGAAGAACCGGGTGCCCGCCGCCGCCGACGGGGCGCCCCGCTGTGGAAACTGCAAGAACCCGCTTCCGTGGGTGGTGGACACGTCCGACGCGGACTTCACCGACGTCGCGGACGAGTCGACCATCCCGGTGCTCGTCGACGTGTGGGCGCCGTGGTGCGGGCCCTGTCGCATGGTCAGCCCGGCGCTGGAGCAGCTGGCAACGGAGCTCTCGGGGAAGCTGAAGCTGGTCAAGGTCAATGCGGACGAGGCGCCGGAGGTGAGCCGCCGCTTCGAGGTCCAGGCGATCCCGACGCTGGTGCTCATGCATCACGGCGAGGTGGTGGACAAGCAGATCGGCGCCGCCCCGGCCCCTGCGCTGCGGTCCTGGCTGACGGACAAGCTCGAGGGGCTGGCGTCATGACGACCTTTCCGGGTCCGGTCACTCCCGATCCCCATCTCGCGCTCGTGAGGCCGGTGCAGCCACACACGCTCAGAGGCTGTGAGGAGTGCCTCCGGCTCGGAACCCCGTGGGTGCACCTGCGGCTGTGCCTCACGTGCGGTGAGGTCGCTTGTTGTGACTCGTCCCCGATGAAGCACGCGCGCGCACATGCTGGCTCGACCGGACACGTGGTGGTGCGGTCGATGGAGCCGGGAGAGGACTGGAGGTGGTGCTATGCCCACGAGCAGTTCGTCTGAGCCCGCGGTGCCTGCGCATCCGGAGACGCCCGACCTGAGGGGCGAGAACCCGAGGCTCACCGACGACCAGATCCTTCGGCTTTCCCGGTTCGGCGAACGGAGGTCCGTGCCGAAGGACATGATGCTGTACTGCGAGGGGGATCGTGACTGCGCCTTCTTCGTGGTGCTGGCCGGGACGGTGGCGGTCGTGCAAGAGACCGACGGTGAGCCAACGCTGATCGCGGTCCACGGGTCGGGACGTTTCCTCGGCGACGTGTCGTTGTTGACCGGCCAGCCGGTCTTCCTCACCGCCGTCGCGCAGGAGGACGTCGAGGTCCTCGAGGTTCCCGTGGACCGGCTCAAGGAGGCAGTCGCGGAGGACCCGCACCTGGGAGATCTGATCCTGCGGGCGTTCATGCTCCGCCGGTCCCTCGAGGCGGAAGTGGGCGCAGGGCTGCGCATCATCGGCTCGCGGTTCTCCGCCGACAGCAGGAGGTTGCGCGACTTCGTGAGCAGGAACCGGATCCCTCACCGCTGGATCGACCTGGAGGAGGACAGCGGAGCCGAAGGCATCCTGCGACGGCTCGGCATCCGGCCCGAGCAGACTCCGGTCGTGATCTGGAAGGGCGGCAACGTCCTGCGCAACCCCTCGAACGCCGAGCTGGCGAAGGTGATCGGCCTGCGCGCCGTGCCCGAACGAGGGGCTCACGACCTAGCCGTGATAGGCGCCGGTCCAGCCGGACTTGCCGCGGCCGTCTACGGAGCCTCGGAAGGGCTCTCGACCGTAGTGCTGGACGCAGTCGCGACAGGGGGGCAGGCCGCCACCACGACACAGATCGAGAACTACCTCGGCTTCCCGGCGGGCATCTCCGGTGCGGAGCTCGCCGACCGTGCCGTGGCCCAGGCCCGCAAGTTCGGCGCCAGTTTCTCGGTGCCGGGGGAGGCACGGTCGCTTGTCCTCAACGACGGGTACCACGTGGTGGGAATCGATGACGGCGAGGAGATCACCGCCCACGCGGTGATCCTGGCCATGGGTGTCCGCTACCGGCGACTGGACGTGCCAGGACTCGACCGCCTCGAGCCTGCCAGTGTCTACTACGCAGCGACCGAGAACGAGGCGCGGCTCTGCGGGGGTGACCCGGTCACGGTCGTCGGTGGAGGCAACTCCGCTGGCCAGGCAGCGGTGTTCCTGGCCAGGCAGGCGTCAGCGGTGAACCTCGTCATCCTCCACGACGACCTGTACCGGGACATGTCCCGGTATCTGGCAGACCGGGTGTTGCGGACACCTCGAGTGCATCTCCGGCGCAACAGCGAGGTAACCGGGCTGGTCGGGTCGGACAAGCTCGCGGCGGTCGCGGTCCACGACCGGGGGAGCGGCGAAGAGCGAGCTCTGGAGAGCACGGCGCTCTTCGTCCTCATCGGGTCGACACCGCGCACCGCATGGCTCCAGGGGCAGGTTCCCCTCGACGACAAGGGCTTCGTGCGCACGGGCCAGGCGACGGAGGCCGCCGCCGGGATGTACGAGACGGGCCGCCCCGGCGTCTTCGCTGTTGGTGACGTGCGAAGCGGTTCCGTGAAGCGTGTGGCCTCGGCCGTTGGTGAGGGCGCGATTGCCGTAAGACAGGTGCACGACTTCCTCGAGACCGCCGGACGACGATGACCAGGGCCGTTCACCCCTTCTGCACGGTCCGAACCCGTTCCTGGCGGTACGTGTACGCGGCGGCCCGAACCGATTCGTCGCTCTCCAACCCGGCCCCGAGGGCCCCGCCCAGTGTTGCGAGGGAGCAGGTGAGCCATGCCAGCTTCGTGTAGTCGCCAATGCTGACGGCGTGCCCGATGCCCGCTTCGAGAAGGTGTGAAGGCACGAACACTGGGGCCGCCAGCAGTGCGATCAGGAGGAGAGCGGCGTACAGGGAGAACACACCCAGCACCACCGTTGCCGTGGTGGCCAGGTTGAACAGCGTCACCTGCTTGCGGCCGACTGGATGTGACCCGCGTTCCCAAAGGTCGGCCCCGGCGATCAGCGCGACGGTGATCGCCACGACAGACCCCACTCCGATCGCCGAGAGCCTGAACCAGCCGAGCGCGTCGCCCAGCCGCCAGATGTCGGGGGTGACGAGGGCGAAGACCCCCGTGGCGAAGGCAGCGGTCAACGCTCTTGAGAGTCCCAGTGCGAGCCTCCACGGCTGGTTGGCCCGGATCATCCCGATCAGGAGTCGCAGATTCCCGGTGAGAACCTTCGCGGTGAACAACACGCTGCCGTCTCCCCCCGGCTGCTGGTTCCTGCCGAGCTCGCGGGCGCGGCCCCCGACCCCGGCGGCAGGGTCGGACTGGGCGTGGCCCTCGGTCTCCCCGAGCAGGCTGCGCACCAGGCCGATGAGGGTGTCCCGCGTGCGTCGACGCAGCCCGATGGCGCCGAGCGCCGGCAGGCACACGACAGCGACGCCGTGCACCGGGCTCGCGTGGGCCACCACCGGTCGCCGGTGAGCCTTCAGCGGCAGATCGGTGAGGCAGACGACCAGGTCCCAGTCCTCCTTCAAGAGCCGTTCCCTTGCCGCGGCGACGAGGGCGGCGTCATCGGCGGGTGGGCTGACGAGCGCGTCGATCACCGTTGGCACCCGCCACTGGACGGAGGGCAGGTGCAGACTGAGCTCGGCGCGCAGGTCGCCGGCGAGGGTCGACGCCAATTCGGTGGCCGCCCCGGGAGCCGAGATGAGCCCGATCACCACGTTGTCCGCGGTCATGGGGGAGCGGCCGGCGCGCACTCTCGGCTCCGACCTTCCTGCATCATGGTGAGAGTGTCGGATCACCGCGCGCCCTGAGGCAAGAGCGCGGTCCGGCGGCGAGGCCGGAAGCGCTGCACTACGGCACGTGGGCGACGAGGATGGAAACGTCGTCCTGGCCCTCGTCCGGATGGAGCTCGAGCGCGCTGTCGAGGACGCTGCCTGCATCAAGGGGCGAGCCCTCCACCAGTTCGCCCAGGCGGCGTAGCCTCTCGTCGAGGTCCTCCGCCCGGTTCTCCACCAGACCGTCCGTGTACAGGAGCAGAACGGCGTCAGTCGGCAGCAGCGTGCTGCACTCATCCCAGTCCTCTCCGATGCCCAGGGGAGGCCCCGTCTCGAGCGCTATCGAGCTCTGCACCGTGCCTGTCGCCGTCGGCCTCAACAGAGCCGGAGCCAGGTGTCCGGCAGACGCGGCTGTGGCGACGCGGGTCCGGAGGTCGATGTGGACGACGAGAGCAGTGGCGAGCAGGTCGCTGTCCATCTGCTCGAGGCAATCGGAAGCACGTGCGAGAACGGCGGCCGGGTTCTCGTCCCGGCGCGCCGCGGCGCGCGTGGCCGCCGAGAGCCTGAGCATGAGAGCCGCTGCGCGGGAGTCGTGGCCCTCCACATCCCCCATGACGAGCACCAGACCGTCCTCGACGGGGACCGCGTCGAACCAGTCGCCGCCGATCTCGGCCGCTCGGTCACCAGGGCGATAGTGCGAGGCCAGCTCGACCGAACCGATCTGGCGGGGCACCTGGGGCTGCCCGTCTCGTTGGGAGGGCGAGGTCCGAGGCCGCGCCCCGGTCCGCACGCGATCACACCGCCTCCGCTCTCGGGGGGAGGGGCGGAACGTGGTCAGGGATTCCAGCAAGAGGCCGCCGTCTGCGACCGGAGCAGACCACCATGCCCGGACGCCGGACTCGACACCGGTCGGGGCAACGAGGCGGAGCCCCCTGCGACACTTCGGTCTCATCCGGGCTTTCGTGTGGGGTTCCCAGCGTCTCCAGTAGAAGGCGCCGTTGACGTCACTGATTGTTCCGATCGTTGGAGTCTGTCCTTCCGGGTCTGGTCGTCCTCGGCGCAGCCGCAGGGCAGCGTGGCGACCTTGGCCACGAGCCAGGGGAGCGAATTCCGTACAGGGCCGGCAACAGCTCCCCACGGCCTCGCGAACCAAGCTGCTCAAGTTCTCGGGGCCGGTCCGCGCCCTCCCGACGTCAGAGCCAACCTGACGAGGAGGGTGCGCATCTCGTCGCACGGCACACACCGGAGTGGACCGTGACGCGCGCCCGAGCAAGGGCGGTCGCAACATTGCGAGTCAACATGTTGCTCGCAATGTGGCCAAGCCGGATCGCGCAGAGGCGGGGCCGGTTCACGCACCTCCAAGCGCTCGCGACCTGGATCCCGTGATCCCGGGATGCGGAGCCGGCCGCCGAAGGTGATCCTGGGGACGAGATGTCGGATGCAGAATGTGCTCCCGGCTCTCCACGGAGCAGAAGCGCGGACGTCGATCGTCCTGGTCGGGATGTTCATCATCCCGGCGTCGAGCCGCCGCGGGTGCGAGTGAGGAATGCCGGGTAACCGCCACGAATTGCAGGGTGATGTCAGATGCCGGTGATCGGCGTGCACAAGTTCGAGCGTTTCTTTCGGCTCGCTGCGGGGTTGGACGTGGACAAGGACGACCTGAAGAGGTGCAGCGACTTCGTCAGCGAGAAGCTGTACGACTTGCTGGTCATCGCGCAGACCAGCGCCAAGGCCAACAACCGAGACGTCCTCGAACCAAGTGATCTACCTGTGACCAAGGGGTTGCAAGAGCGCATCCACGAATTCCGGAAGCTGGACGAAGAGCTCGAGCTGCGCCCGATCTTGCTGCAGCTCGCGAAGTGGCCCCCGTTGGACGTCACCATGAGCGAGGAGACGGAGTCCCGGCTCCCCGGCATCGTGGGAGGCCTGAGCGTCGCACTTGCGCGCACCTTCCGGGTCCTCGACCCGGAGGTGAGGAATCCGGGGGCGCTGCATTGGGATCGCTCCTTGGCTCTGATGAGCCTGCTGCTCTAGCCGTCTGCCCTGCGGGACATCTCGCGACGGGTTGAGCCAGCTCCGCCCGCAAGCGGCCAGGCGGAGATCTGAGGAACCTCAAGAAGCCGGTGAGACCTGTGGCTGACGGGATGTGCCTGAGCGACCTTCCGTGGCCGACTGCAGGAACGTGAGCAACTGGTCGCGCCGAGCCTCGTCGAGATCATCGAAGCGCAGGCCGACCCGGCACTCCTGACCGTCGCTGCGGATCCAAGCCACCGTCGCGTCTATCGCCAGCAAGGCGCCGTCCACGATCGTGGTGACTCGGGCGGAGGCCCCGAGCGGGGGTGGGACCGTGGAGCCGTCCACGGGCAGGAGGCACCGCATCCCTTGGGCGCCCAGGGACGTGACTCGACAGTTCCGACTCTGGTCGTCCCACTGCAGACGTCCGCCGACGTGCAGGTCCAGTCGAAGGTTGGCCCGACGGTCATACAGGACGACCCGCTGGGCGCCCGAGGATGCGGACGACATCGCAGGCAGCCTCTGGGTGATCGCCCGACGCGGCCCGCCCGGGGCGGTCGGGCTGTCGCTGCCGGCGCCGGCCGCGATGCCCGCCATGTCGCTGACCGTCTCCTCCGCGGCGGCGCCGACAGCTTCCCTGACCATGACGGGGGCTCCCTCGTGGTGCCGAAGGGCCGGGTCCTGCCTGTCCTGCTCGAGCTCATCCAGATGCTGCTTGTCCTCATCGCCGTCGAGGACATCGAGCGAGGGCGGTGCCGCCTGCCGCCGCTGCGCGGTAGGGCGCCCCCGGAGGACGCAGAGGGACGATGCCGGCGGCGATCGCCAACAGACTGACGACTGCGGCGACTGCGGTCCCGTCGACAACTGTTGGACGCGGGACCTCACCGGAGCCAGCGGGGCTTTTGCGTCACTGCGGGCATCATCGTTAACACCCCGCTCATCCCCGTCACCCGAGGGCGAAACTGCTGAGCTCGTGCCCCTGCCCCCGTCACTCCCCTCGCTCCCGTCGTTCCTTCCCGGGCCGTCCACCTGCCTGACCGCGCTGTCGTGGACGAGGCTGTCGCGAGTGTTGGTGCGCGGCGTGTTGTCGAGAAGGCTGCCGCTCCCTCGACTGTTGCTCGGCTTCGCGTCCAGAACGAGGCGATCGCCGACCAGAGCGCCCACGCCACGTAGCAGACCAGCGCGACCAAGGCGGCGTTCGTGAGCAAGAGCGCGACAAGCCGAGCGGCGGCGCCTGATGGGCCGGGCGGCGACCGGGCGCGTCCGGCTCCTGACGGTGGCGAGTCGGTTACCCGGAGCTGGCTCTGAGGAGAGGGCACGCCGGGCAGGCGCGACCTCCGCCCTGCGCCTCGGGGCTGGCGGCACGGGGCCCGGCCGCGCCGTGCGTGTGGCGGTCGATGAGCGCCTCGATCATGCGCAAGCGCCGACGCGTGGAGGGGGCCGTCCTCGCCCGACCGGCCGCAGGATCAGTGGTCGGCGCAGACATGGTCGCCTGTGGCCGGACCCTGACGAGAGGGTCTCGGGGCTCTCCAGCGAGCTCTGGCGGCGGCACGGCGGTTTTCTTCCCGGATCGGGTTCGGAGCGGTGCTGTCACGACATCTCGGGTCGGACGGTTCGACCTGGAAACACTGTGGGTCGCCCGGCTCAGCCCGGCGGTCGCGATCGGGACCTGCCGCGCCCAGCGGACACCGACATGCGCAGAACGGATAGAAGTCTGGTGAGCCAGCGTCGGCCAGCGGGGTTCCGGGTTAGCGGCCGCGCGCTGGACCGCGTCGTCATGTTGATCTGGCCGTTGAGCGGCGCCTTCCGCTGGCCCGGGCCTGTGCAGGCGGTCACCTCATCTGGCGCAGGTGTCCTCTACAGGCAGCGCGGATACCGCGGCGAATGAAGCCGCTCCACGTGGGCCTTGCCGCCGACCCGGCCAAGTCCACTCAGATGCATGCCGGGCATGGTGAGGCAGCCGACTTGCGACGGCGCCGGGGCACCACCAGCAAGGACTGGTCGACTGTGGTGGCTGCTGTCAGAAGATGCGGTTGAGCGTCTCCGACGGCGCCTCACCAAAGGCCTCGCGGTAGGCAGCGTGGGGGCGACCAGTCACGATTCCCAGGCCAACGACGGCACGCACCGTGGTGGCATCGCGGCCGGCCTCCTTGAGTGCCTCATGTGCCCGGCGTAGCCGGACCTGGCGCAGATATGTCATGGGCGGCGTGGCGAAACACCGACAGAACCCTGCCTGCAGCGCCCTGACACTGAGGTGCACCTCCGTGGCCAGACGGACCGTCGTCCACGGCTCGCACGGTCGTTCCTCGAGTAGCTCGACCGCCTTCCTGATCGCCGCGCCCATCCCGGCCGGGCCGTCCCGGCTCACGGCGCCCCCTGCGGCTGTGCAAAAGCGAGGAGCAGGCCGTCGAGCACGAGCCCCTCGACGTGTCTGCCCACGTGGGGGTTCCGGCCGATGTCCGTGGGGTGGTCGAGCTCGTCCACGAGCAGGTTCAGCACGGTCTGCCAGCGGCGCCCCAAAGGCCTCTGGAAGTCGGCGGCGAAGTCGAAGGTCAGTGGGACCTCGCAGGGAGCGGTCGAGCAGTCGCTCGAGCTCAGCCTCCAGACAGGCCCGCGGAATCATCAGGCACGGCGGGTGCTCCGGGAGAGAAGATGAGACCCTCGCCGGGAGCCGTCGCGACCGGCTGGCTGGTCCCGCTCCTCGATGCCGCTCAGCGGGACGTTCACGTTGTTCTGGAGAAAAGGGGGTACTCGGCGGCCGTAGGCCAGTCGGCTGACAGTGAGCGCTCCCAGGCGCAGGCCGGTCAGCTCCATTCGCAAAGGTGCATTTATTGGGAGGTCGAGCCGGTTCGGGAGGTAGAGCTGAGTGACGACCTGCTCGGCCTCGTCGCGGTCGTCGGTCACGTGCCGAATGCAGGACGCCACCTGCGGCTGGTCCTGGTCCCGGCTTCCTCCGCGGCCCCCGGCGGCAGCGGCGTTCATCTCGCTCTCCCTGGATTCTCCTGCGCCACGGCATCGGAGTTGATCGCGCGCCGTCCGGACAGTTCCCCTGTCGGCACTTGGTTGAGCACTTCGGTGCTGGTCGGCTCGACTCGCGCCTACTGGTGATGGTAGGAGATCCCGGGCGAGCCGGACGGTCCCTGATGAGCCGCGCAGCGCCGTGATGTGTCCGGATGGCGCAGGACGTCGCCGAGGCGGCCCGAGACGCCTGCTGCCGACGTCAAGATCGACCCCAGGGCTCCTTTCCGGGGCCCTCGCCGTGGCGCCTTGCTCCTGGGCCCGAACGGAGCAAGGCGCCACCGGACACGACGCGCGGCGTCAAATAAATTATGGCAAGAGGATCCAGTGTCGGAGTGCGACCGTTGGGCGAGCGACCTGGCCTCGCCGGAGGGAGTAGCGACGACTGTCCGTGACCGGCTAACCGCCGAGCTCGAGCACTCCCGGGCACTCGTGGAGTCCGTCAATCATCACCTCCGGAACCCGCTCACGGCGCCATCGGCAATGCCGAGCTCCTGCTCGAATCCCCGCATGAGCTCCCCGCAGAGGTGCTCCAGTCGATTGCGTCTGTGCTGCGAGTCGCATGGCGCCTCCACGAGGTGGCCGTCGGGATCTGTGAGGTCCTCGACGCCGCGTGCGTGCATCCGAAGAACGGGGACACTGTCGACGTCCTCGAGCTGCTCACCGATGAAGTCGCGGCGTGCCTGGACCGGGCTGCAGAACGGGGAGTCCGGGTGTCGTCCGACAGCACCACGGTCGGGCGGTGTGTCGCCGACGCGGGGCGCCTCCGGCGCGCGATCCGCGAGCTGCTCGACAACGCCTTGACGTACGCACCTGATCAGTCGACGGTGCGAGTGGGGGTGGCAAGTGCGATCACGGGTATCCGGATCGAAGTCAGTGACACCGGCGACGGCATTGACCCGGCTGATCGCGAACGGCTGGCCTGGCCGTTCGAACGCCGGCAACCGATGACCGGCCGGGGTATGGGTCTCGCTCTCGCCTCCGCCGTCGCGGCCGCACACAGGGGCCGCCTGATCCTCTCGGACAACCTCGGCGGGGGGCTCCAGGCTTGTCTCGAGCTCCCCGTGGACTTCACGCGGTGACAAGCCAGTAGGACGCCCCGGGTCCTGACAATATCCACCAGCCGCTCGCCCCGATCGTCGTCGCAGGGCCCTGCTCGCGGGTTGGGAGACGTGCAAGGGCGGCGAGCGAGTGGCCAAGCTCCTTCGCAGGCGCGTCTGTCATCGTTTGGGCACTGACGCGGGATGCGAGGGGTGCCACTTCGAGACATGGTGGGGGACAACGCGCCCGTGCCGGGCGATGCGGCGCGGCCGGCCGGTCGAAGCACTCGAGGAGGGCGTCATGACGATCCCGTCGACCAGACCGGAGCCGAACCCGGAGTCAGCGACCCGAGCACGCGGCTGGTCACCAGGTGGACCCTCTCGCACCCTTGGCAGCAATCCACCCACGACCGACTCCCGTCCGGTCCGCGTGGGCGACCAGGCCATCATCGCGGTATTCCCCGACCTCGCCGCCGCCGAGCAGGCGGTCATCGAGCTCACCAAGAGGGACTTCCCGATCGACCGGATCTCGATCGTCGGAAAGGACATGGAGAGCGAGATCCGGATCAGCGGGTTCGTCACCACCGGTGACGTCGCAGGTTCGAGCGCGGCGACGGGAGCCTGGGTGGGAGGGCTGTTCGGCGTCCTGAGCGGGACAGCGATGCTCTTCATCCCGGGTCTTGGGCCCCTCGTCGTCCTGGCCCGCTGGCGGCGGCAGCGGTCGGCGCCGCGGAGGGTGCTCTTGTGGGGGGCGCTGTGGGCACCCTCCTCGGACACTTCGTGGCCAAGAAGCACCTCCCGAAGTACGAGGAGCTCGTCCGCACCGGCAACTACCTTCTGGTCGTCCACGGCACCGAGAAGGAGGTTGCTCGGGGGCAGCGGCTGCTGACCGAGCTGGGCAGCACCGACGTTCAGCGGCACGACGAGTACCGCGGCTCCATCGACCGGATCGGGCCGATCGAGAAGGTGTACGAGGGCATGAAGGTCGTGGACGTGAACGGCGAGGAGGTCGGCAAGGTGGAGTTCGTCAAGCTGGGTGACCCGAAGGCGATCAGCATCCAGGGCGAGGACCCGGACGTGATGCCGGACGTGCCGCGCCCGTTCGCTGCGCGCCTGCTGCTCACCGGCTACCTCAAGGTCGACCGCAAGGGCCTGTTCGCCCGCGACGCGTACGTCTCCGCCACCGAGGTCGACAGAATGCAGGACAACACCGTCCGCCTCAACGTGTCGAAGGACATGCTGCTGGCCAAGCGGACCTGAGGCGTCGCCATGCGACCCCACCCTCCCGGCAGACCCCGCGGGCGATGCCGTCTTCAGCGAGATGGAGCGGCTCCATCCGGGCGGAGTGAAGCACCCGGGACCCGCGCGCAGCGCGGAGTGGGCGGGCGGCGCAGGCGTCGTGCTGCAGCTGGCACACACTGATCGCCTCGCCGTGGACGAGCCGACTCGTTCGTACGACGATGAGGGCAGGCCATGCCTGAAGGAGAGACGCCATGGAACAGTCCGCACAGCCGATGGCTTGCCCCGACTGCCACGCGCTCACCGACGATCTCGATGCCCACGAGCGATGGCACTCGCGACTGGTCCACGACATCGCCGTTGCCGTGGAGAAGGAGAACAAGCGTCGCGATACGGCCGCGGCGGGTTGAGCGGCCATGACACCTGCACATCGACGACAGATGGGCTCGGCGTGGGGGGGGGGCGGGCACCCAACCCGCTGCACCTGACCCTGTGGATGTTGGTACCCGTGCCGATGCTGGCGCTCTCCCTGGTCATCGAGGGGTCGCGACGAATCTGGTCCTCGCTGGACCCGACCGCACCCTCGATGCTCCCAGTGCTACTCGGGTTCGCCTACACCGTGCTCGGCGGCTCCATCATCGGGTCGGCGCTCTGGAGCTGGCTGGTGGCGCGGCACCCTTCGGGCGTGGTGGCGCCGTTCTCGATGCTGGTCCCGGTCGTCGGGATGAGTGTCGCCTGGCTGGTTCTCGATGAAGCGATCAACCCGGGCGAGGCAGCAGGCGCTGCCATGGTTGTGGGCGGCGTGCTCCTCGGCAGCGGACGATCGGTCCAGCCCGGCCGGGGGCGCGTGGAGCTGGGACGGCTGCGGCGGGACGTCCAGCCAGTAGAGCAGTCGCTCGCGGGCCGCGGCCATCGGCCGGGCCGCGGCGTCCAGCACTGACGGGAGGGTGGCCAGCGACGGGAACAGCGAGCCGCCAGGCTCAGGAGTCCCGAGGACCGGTCGAGGAGAGAACTGACTGGTCGGGCTGATCGCGCAGTGGGGTTCGGCTCGTAGGCGTGCGCCGTTCGTGGGTGATGAGCGTGGCGGCCAGGGCGATGGTGAGGCCAATGATGGTCTGGAGGGCGCGCTGAGCGAGGAGGGTGCCGATCGATGCGGGCAACATGAGGTTGCCGAGCACGAGCGCCATGGGGGTGAAGAAGACCAGGCCGAGGCTGTAGTTGCGCCCGGTGGTCAGTTCGGTGCATGCCTGGAGCGCGGCGATCACCATGATCGCGGTGTAGCCGGCGGGGTGGGTGGCCAGGACGAGGGCTGCGACACCGAGGCCGGTGGCCGTGCCGATCACCCGCTGGGCGGCGCGCGCGAGGCGGGCGTGCAGGTCGGGGGCGGACATGGGGACGGATGCGGTGACGAAGGTCCAGTAGGGGTGACCGATGCCGCTGGTCGCGACGGCGACGCCCGCGGCGCCGATACCGAGCACATATCGCGCGGCGTGACGGCCCACCGGGTCGGGCAGGCGCAGGCCGCGCCATGCCGGCCGAGGCGGCGCCGGTTCGCCGCGGGCGCTGCGCCCCGGGAGGGCGAGCAGCAGAGCGAAGGCGGCCGCGCCAGCTGCAGTGAGGGCGGCCACGGGCACCGTGCTCAGCGGGATCGGGACCGTGGCCGAGGCGGTGAGGGCGAAGACGGGGTTGAGCGCTCCGCCCGGATGCCATCGTCCCCACTCGGCCAGGAGCACCGCGACGCCGGCCCAGGCGGCCCCGACCGGGGCGAGCAGCCAGAGCCGGAACGGCAGGGTCGCCACCAGGGCGCCGACGGCAACCCCGACCACCAGCACGGCGCTCGCCTGCGCCTGCATGGCCAGCCGTAATCGAGCCGGCTCGTGTCGGCCGTACAGGGCGGCGAAGGCGCCGATCGCCGCATACAGCAGCAGCTCACCGCGACCAGACGCCCAACAAGCCACCAGCGGCCCGAGGATCGCCATGCTCGCGCGCAGGGCGGTCCAATGGGCACCGGCGTGTGGGCCCAGGTCGAAGACCGCCGCCCACCAGGACCGCGGCGGGGTGGCCTGCGTCATTCGTCGCTCCGGATACTACATAAGTGAAGTACCGTCCAAGGTTACTACAGTTGTGAACTATCTTTGTGCATGACCATGACCATGACGAGGGCCACGGGCCGGGAGGATTCGGATGGACCAGGACGCAGACGGCATCGCTGCTGGCGACGACGTCGTGGACCGGATGCAGCGCGAGTGGGCCCGGCTGCGCCCAGACCTGAGCTTCACCAGCCTCGGGGTGATCCACCGGGTGCTGCGCGCCTCCCGCCTCATCCTCGAAGCCAGCGACGCCTTCCTCTCCGGCTACGGGCTCACCCGCGGTGAGTTGGACGTGTTGTCTGCCCTGCGCCGTTCGGACGAGCCCCTGAGCCCCACGTCGCTGGCCCAGACGCTGTTGGCGCCCCGCTCCGCGATCACCATGCGGCTGAACGCCCTCGAGGCTCGAGGACTTCTGAGCCGGTCGACGAACCCGACCGACCGCCGCTCGTCCCTGGTCGTGCTCGCCGATGCAGGGGCCGCGCTCGTGGACGAGGTGGTTCCTGCCCAGCTTGCCTTCGAAGATGCCCTGCTCGCCGAAGCCCCGACCCGGGCCATCGAGGGCCTGGCTGGACGATTGCGCGCACTGAACTCCGTCTGGGAGCAACGACGCAGCCAGCATGCCGGCTCCAGCAAAGACCGGCGGGACGGTGTCCTCCAGCCCGACGGGTGAGTCCGAGCGGCAGGCGCTTCGCGTGAGCATCGGCCGTAGCGCTACTCGATCGGGATCGTCTATTCGCCCGATCACGTGTCGCGGCTACTCATCGGCTCGTTCCGGCGTACAGCCGCGCAGGCACTCGGCGGAAAGGCCGACCTCCAAGAGCTCGCGGCACCCGGCATGACGGCGCCTGCGCCATGAGTGCGCGGGGGCGGTTGCCCCTGAAGCTGACTCGTCCGTCCCTCTCTGGTGGACGGTCCGCACAGTCGAGTAGTCCGGATCGACTGCGCCAAGCCGACGGCTACCGGCATCCTCCGCGGCCGACGGCCTGACGCTGCGACACCCCCGAAGAGGCAACGTCTTCAGACGTGCTGCAGGCGTCAGCTCCAACTCGTGTGGCGCGTTGCGCACCGCGGTGGGTGAGCGCCGGGGGCTCCGGAGGCCAGGGCCACCAGGCTGAGACAGTCGCTCACCGCGCCCGAGGGCAGCGGTTGCACATCCAGACGCAAACCGCTTACCCGTCGGTGCTCGCCGTGTCTTTGAGCTTCACCGTCTCGTAGAGCGCCACTCCAGCGAGCACGATCAGCACGAGGGACCAGGCGGCCAGTGCCGGGGCGAACACTCCGCTCACGGTGACCACGAGGACCGCCACGAGGGCGACCAGGCGCTGGCGCCACTGAGCGTGCAGGACGCTCGCCTTGAAGAACAGGCTTCCGACCAGGAAGAGCGCAGGTCCGGCGGCCATCAGGAGCAGCTCGTTGCCATGCATCATTTCGCCGGGATGGGCGATCACCAGCTCAGCGGCCACGGCGCTGACGATGATCCCGGCGACCATCGGCACGTGCAAGTAGCTGAGCACCCGCCCGAGCCGCCCGCGTTCCGCCTCGCGCGCCTGGAGCGCCTCGGCGACACGCTTCGCGTGATAGTCGAAGTAGAGCCACCAGAACGTCATGGTCACGCCGAACGAGACGACGACTGCCGCGATGCGCATCGCGTTCATCTCCAGTTTGCTCGCGGTCACCCCGGCGGCGACGACCGTCTCACCCAGCGCGATGATCACGAACAGCTGGACGCGCTCGGAGAAGTGGCTGGGCACCAGATCCCAGTCGGCCGGCACCGAGCGTCCGAGGCGGGGAGCCCAGTGGCCGGCCAGCGGTCCCGCATAGTCCAGGACCAGCGCCACGATCCAGACAACAATGCGCGTCTCGCCCTCCACCAGCGCTCCTGCGAGCCAGATCGTGCTGACCCATGCGCTCCACACGAAGATACGCACGAGTGGCACGTGAAGGGGATCGCTCCGCCGGGTGGCCA
Organism: uncultured Actinomycetota bacterium; assembly: GCA_963826155.1. Classification (GTDB taxonomy): domain Bacteria; phylum Actinomycetota; class Actinomycetes; order Propionibacteriales; family Nocardioidaceae; genus Nocardioides. Next base: position 4,269,443 of record CAWGVX010000002.1, read on the forward strand.
GCGCCATGAACGCGTTGCGGACCAGCTGAATGCCGACGTAGCCGATCACAAAGAGACCGGCGCGGTCGTCGAACGCGTGGGGGATCGCGATGGCCCCGCAGAGGCTGGCGAGCATGCTGACGAGCAGGATCGCCCGGACGGGCCGCGTCTCGGGGTCAAACCAGTTGGTCATCCAGGTCGTGTAGATCCACGCCCATCAGGCGGCCAGCAGCAGGAACAGGGTCTCGGCCGCGCCCGTTATGGTCAGGTCGTCGACCAACACAGAGGAGAGCTGGGTGACGGCCAGGACGAAGACCAGGTCGAAGAACAGCTCAGCGAAGCTCGCGCCGGCCGGCGAGTCGGCCTCGGCGGGATGGCGGCGCAGCGGTGACGGCATGCGCTCTAGCATCCATCGTTGTCAGCGGCCAAACCACTTGCGAGCAAGCCCCAGCGGCGGACCGCCGAACATCCCGCAGCGCGCTTGTCGCGACTACTTGACCGCGAGCACGTCGATCGGCTTGATGTCGGGGGCGGCCGCCAGCAGGTCGGAGCCGACTTCCTGGAGCGCCGCCGGGATCTGGCCGTTCACGTGTGCCTGGCGTGCCTCTTCGCTCTCGAAGGTGTCAAAGATCCCGTACGTCGTGTCGTCGAGTCGGAAGGCGTACCAGTTGACGGTGCCCTCCTCCTGGGCGGCCAGCTCGCGGCCCTGCTTCAGGAACGCTCCGAGCTCGTCCCCCTTGCCGGGCTTGGCCTTCAAGATCGCGAGCAGCCCTCGGTCGATGGCCATGGGATGGGTCCTCTCGTCGGGATGTATTCGACGCTACGACCGCAGTGGTTGTGTGCCGTTAGCGATGATCACGTCGACCTGCCGGCAGGCCCGTCTCCTGCGTCGACGTTTGATCACCCGCAACCGCCGCGCGCCTCGGCTTGCGGCGAACCAGAGACTGTCAGCATCGAGACCTGAAGGTGGCGGCGACTGCCGACTGAACGCCGTCTGACACTTGCGATCGCCCATGCGTCCCGTGCGATTCGTCATGAGTAGGTCGTCGGTTCGATTCCGACAGGCGGCTCAGCCGCGACAAACCCCCTCATCCGTGCGAACAGGTGAGGGGCTTCGTCGGTCCGGGCGCTTGCACCGGGTCGTGGCCAGTGGGGTCCCGACGGGGCGAGCGCGCCGCACTCGGGCGGGCAACCGTCCCCAGGCACTCAGGCGGGGCAGTTCATCGGCCGCCCGGCTCACTCACGCGTACGCCGGAGTGGGGTCGGGACGATCTGCCCCGCCTGCGTGCCCCACCACCCCGGCCCGACTGGTGGACGTCCCGGACTGACGTGCGATCACTGCTCCGGCCGGTTCCCCTGCTCGTCCACGCGGAGGACGTCCAGGTTCCACAGCAGCGTCGCGCCCATCGACCAGACGACGAGCAGGGCGATGTCCAGCAGCCACCCCGGGACGCAGGGCAAGGCTGACGACCAGATAGAGCACGAACCACACGGCAAGGGCGAGCCAGCACGCGCGGCTCCGTCTCGCCACCCGCCACCGCGCCGCCATGCAGGCATCGTAGGCGCGCCCGGCCGTGGCCGTGGGCCTACTCCGTGGCGGGACGGGCGCGGACCTGTGTCGACCGGCCGCTACGGCAGTCCCTGCTCGTCCGGTCGACTGGCCGTCGTCCGGTGGGCCGGGACCCGCCGGTGAGGGTGCCGCGACGGGGTGCAGCCGGACAGTACGGTGCTCGACGTGACGCTGCCCCGCCGCTGGACGATCGCAGTCGCTGCCCTCTGCCTGGTCGGCGTCGGGGTGGGCAGCCACCGCTTGGGAGTGCTCAGCACGGAGCGGGGGAACTGGCACACCGTCACCGTCGACCTGGCCGGCGTCGCGGCGGACGAGGACGGGTCGTACCGACATCTGAGCGTCACCGACGCCGGCGGGACCCTGCACGACCGCGGCTGGCTCGTCTGCCCCGAGCCCGCGCACCCCGGCTTCATGAGCCGCAACCACGAGCGGGTCCGGTTCCGCTTCGCGGAGGTCTCCGTGGACGCCGGAGTGGTGGGGTCGCGCCCGGTGGTGCTGGTCGCCTGTGGGCGACCGGTCTGATGGCTCGGACACCGCACCTGGCCGCGGCGGTCGTCCTGCTGGCGGCCGTCGCCCTGACGGGCTGCCAGGACACGGGCGGCCAGCCCGGCCTGTCCGACCTCCGGCACACCCCCGGTGCGACCGCCGGCTACCCCGGGGCCACGGAGTACCGCCGGCTCGAGGTCGAGGCCTCGGCCAACGCGATGGCGAAGAACCCGGCCCAGATCCAGGTCGACGCCTGCGCCCGGGACTCCACGCATCGGGTCCACAAGTGGTTCGACAAGCGGCTGCGGGACGCCGGCTGGAGCCGGGACCCGGGCTACACGCCGATCTCGGACCCCGGCGAGTTCCGGCCGCACTCGTTCGCGTGGTCGCGCGGGGAACGGCACTTCGACCTGCGCTTCCTCACCGACGAGTTCGCCGGCCACCTCGCCGGTGCGGCGGGCGAGCCGGCGGGGTGCCCGGCGGCCTACGAGACCTTCGTCGACTGACGCGGCGTCGACCGGCGGGTCACCAGGCCCAGGGGCTGGCCGGGTGCAGGACCTCGGCGACCCGGGCCAGGACGGCGTCGCGCTCGGGCACCGGCCGGACGTCGTCGGGGCCGATGCGGACGCCCCGGTCGACGACGAGGTAGAGCATCCGGAGGGTCCGCAGCGTGTTGGAGACCCGCGCGGGCACCGGTCCGGGGTGGCCCTCGGCGAGCACGTCGGCGACCGGGTCCAGCCAGCCCACGGCGTCGCTCCGTGACAGGTCGGCGCGGCTCAGCACACGTCCCACCGCGTACGCCAGCCGGTCGTCCTCCTGGGCCTGCCAGACGACGGGCGTCGCGGCCCCCATCCGCGTCGCCGCGAGGTCCAGCATCCGACGCGCCGGGGCCGTCCGGGCGCAGGCCGAGCTCGCCGGGCAGGTCCGCGCCGTGGGCGACCGCGTGCAGCCAGCCCAGCTGTGGGTCGTGGCCGCGCAGGTCACCCTCGGCGGCGTACCAGCGCTCGAAGGCGTCGACCCACGCCGGCTCGCACACCCCGCGGGTGGCGACCATGACGTCGAGGACGAGCGGGGCGAAGGTGCGGACCTGCACCTGGTCGGACCCGAAGCGCTGCACCATCAGGTCGCCCAACGGGCGCAGCCGGTCGTCGGGCACCACGCCCTCGTGGATCCAGGTCGCGAGCGCGGAGTACCCGAGCTCGTCGCGGGTCTCCGGGTCGGGTGAGGCGAGCATGTCGACGAGCTCGGCCACGAGCCGGGTGACGTCGCCGCCCTCGGGGACGCGGAAGTCGTTGCTGCGGATCGTCTGCCAGTCGGTCATCGCGGCAGGCTAGCCGTGGCCGCGCGGCCGCGCGGCCCGCGCGCCCCCTTTTCCTGAGGTCCTGCCCCGGACTGCCGTCCGGTGGCCGGGACCCGCCGTGATGCTGCTTCTCCCGCCACCGTGGTCCGGGGCATGATGCCCTCACGTGGGCACGCCACGACGCGCGCCGAGTCGCCGCGCGACCGACGAGGAGGAGGGACGACCGTGTCGGTCCCCGACGGCAGCAGGTCGCCCCGAGGCCCTGCCCTCGAGCACCCGCGGGCCCATCCGGGCGCGCCGGTGGACGCCACGCAGGTGCCCAGGTTCGCCGGCGAGGCCACCTTCGCGCGGCTGCCCCGGTTCGCCGACCTGCCCGCCGCGGACACGCTGGTGTGGGGCGTGCCGTTCGACTCCGGGGTCAGCTACCGGCCCGGGGCGCGGTTCGGCCCCGCCCACGTCCGGCAGTCCTCCCGGCTGCTGCGTCCGTTCAACCCGGCCCTGGAGGTCGCGCCGTTCGAGGGTCGGCTGGTGGCCGACGCCGGCGACGTGGGGGTCAACCCGTTCGACATCGAGGCCGCCGTCGCGACCGTCGAGTCCGCGGCCGTCGAGCTGACCGGGACCGGCCGCACCCTGCTGACGCTGGGCGGCGACCACACGATCGCGTTGCCGCTGCTGCGGGCGCTGCACGCGGTCCACGGCCCGGTCGCGGTGCTCCACTTCGACGCCCACCTCGACACGTGGGACACCTACTTCGGCGCGCCCTACACCCACGGCACGCCCTTCCGCCGGGCCGCGGAGGAGGGGCTGATCGACGGTGGACACTCGATGCACGTCGGGCTTCGTGGCCCGCTGTACAGCCGGCTCGACCTCGCGGAGTCCGAGCGACTGGGCTTCGCCGCCGTGCACTGCCGGGAGCTGCTCCGCTCGCCGATCGACGACGTCATCGAGCGGGTCCGGCAGCGGCTCGGTGACCGGCCGGTCCACGTCTCGGTCGACATCGACGTGCTCGACCCGGCCTTCGCGCCGGGCACCGGCACGCCCGAGGCCGGTGGCCTGACCAGCGCCCAGCTGCTGGAGATGCTGCGGGGGCTCGACGGGCTCGGCGTCGTGGGCGCGGACATCGTCGAGGTCGCGCCGGCCTACGACCACGCGGAGATCACCGGCATCGCCGCGGCCCACGTCGCCTACGAGCTGCTGTCGGTGCTGCCCGGGAGGTCCCGTGGCTGAGCGTTCCTGGCCGGTCTCGGCGCTCGACGGGTCGATGCTGCGACCGCTGTGGCTGGACAACCCGGCGCGCCCGGAGCCGCGCCCGGGCCTGCCCGGTGACGTCGAGACCGACCTGCTGGTGGTGGGCGGCGGCTTCACCGGGCTGTGGGCCGCGCTCCGGGCGGTCGAGCGGGACCCCGGACGCCGGGTCGTGCTCGTCGAGGCCGACCGCCTCGGCGAGCACGCGACCGGGCGCAACGGCGGGTTCTGCGAGGCCAGCCTCACCCACGGCGAGGCGAACGGCCGGGCCCGCTGGCCCGAGGAGTACGACACCCTGCACGCGCTCGGGCTGCGCAACCTCGACGAGATCGAGGAGACCGTCGCCCGCTACGGGATCGACTGCGGGCTGCGGCGCGGCGGGGCGCTGCAGGTCGCGACCCGGCCCCACGAGGTCGCGGCCCTCGAGCCCGACCGGCCGGGCTTCCTCGACGCCGCGGCCGTACGACGGGTCGTCGACTCGCCGACCTACCTCGCCGGCCGGTTGAGCCCGGACGAGTGCGCGGTGCTGGACCCGGCGCGGCTGGCCTGGGGGCTGGCCGAGGCCGCGGAGCGGCGGGGCGTCCGGATCGCAGAGCACACCCGCCTGATCTCGCTGCGCCGGCGGGGTGGGGGCATCGAGGCGTCGACGTCCACCGGCACGGTCCGCGCCCGCCACGTCGTGCTGGCCACCAACGTCTTCCCGGGACCCCTGCGCCGGACCCGGTGGTCGGTGGTGCCGGTCTACGACTACGTGCTGGCCACCGAGCCCCTGACCGAGGAGCAGCTCACGGGGCTGCGCTGGGACCCGGCCATCGGGGTGGCCGACTCCGGGAACCGGTTCCACTACTACCGGGTCACGCCCGACCGGCGGATCCTGTGGGGCGGCTACGACGCGGTCTACCACTACGGCCGGTCGATCCGGCCCGAGCACGACGACCGGCGGGCGACGTTCGAGACCCTGGCCCGCAACTTCGGCAGCACCTTCCCCCAGCTCGACGGGATCGGCTTCACGCACCGCTGGTCCGGGGTGATCGACACCTCCACCCGCTTCTGCGCCTTCTTCGGCCGCGCGCACCGCGGCCGGACCGCCTACGCCCTCGGCTTCACCGGCCTCGGGGTCGGCGCCTCCCGCTTCGCCGCCGACGTGATGCTGGACCTGCTCTCCGGGAGCGAGACCGAGCGGACCCGGCTGGAGATGGTCCGGCGCCGACCGGTGCCGTTCCCGCCCGAGCCGCTGGCCTGGCTGGGCGTCCGCGCGACCACGTGGTCGCTGGTCCGCGAGGACCGCACCGGACGCCGCAACGCCTGGCTACGGCTGCTGGACCGGTGGGGCCTCGGCTTCGACTCCTGAAGCGGTCACGCGGGCCCGTCCGCGGGCCTCGCGCGGGGGCGGCCGAGCTGCCGCTCGGCGAGGGTGGTGAGGACCGGGAGGGCGTTGGCGAGTGCGTCGCGCTCCGCCGCGGGGAGCGCGGCGATGTCGGCGTGCAGGTCGGCGGTGGCCTCCCGGCGCAGCCGCTCGAGCAGCTCCCGACCGGCGTCGCTCAGGGTAAGCAAGGACGCCCGCCGGTCCTCGGGGTCCGGCGCGCGGGCCACCCAGCCGCTCTCCACGAGGGCGTCGGCGAGGCGGGACATCGTCGGGCGCGCGATGCCCATCGTCTCGGCGAGGTCGCCGGCGCGGAGCGCGCCGCGCTTCGCCAGCGTCGCCAGCGCGGTGTAGCGCGAGGGCGTCAGGTCGAGGGTGTCGCCCGGCCGGCGCAGCGCGTACGCGAGCCGGTTGACCGCCACCCTGAGCTCGCCGGCCAGCCCCGCGACCGGGTCGCCGTCCGAGGAGGCAGGCGGCGTGCTCACGCGTCCACGCCCTCGGTGGTGTCGGACCCGGCCGGCTCGTCGACGTGGACGTACTTGCCGCCGCGCAGCGCCGAGGCCAGCGCGGCGATCAGGCAGGCCGCGATGGCGAACCCGAACGCGACGCCGAGCCCGTCGGCGAACGGCCCGGAGATCATCTGCGGGAAGAAGCTGCGACCGGTGAGGTAGTGCGCGTGTGCGGCCGGGAGCTGGGCCAGCGCGTGCCCGCCCAGCAGGGTCTGCACCGGGTTGTAGCCCAGCAGCGAGGCGAACAGCACGCTCACCGGCGGCAGGTCCGCGACCTGGGCCGCCTGCGCGGACGAGACGCCCTGCGCGGTCAGGCCGTGGGTGAGCGTCTGCGGCAGCGTGGCGGCCAGCCCGGTGACCATCAGCGAGAAGAAGATGCCGATCGACAGCACCATCGCGGCGTTCTGGAAGGTGGCCGTCATGCCGGCGCCGACCCCGCGCTGGGTGGCGGGCAGGCTGTTCATGATCCCGGCGCGGTTCGGCGAGGCGAACAGGCCCATGCCGAGGCCGTTGAGCAGCAGCGCGACCGCGAACTGGCCGTAGGCGAAGTCGACCGGGAGCAGCAGCAGCCACACGAAGCTCAGCGCGGCGACCAGCATGCCGCCGGTCGCGAACAACCGGGCCCCGAACCGGTCGGAGAGCCACCCGGAGGCCGGCCCGGCCACGAGGAACCCGACGGTCAGCGGCAGCATGTAGATGCCCGCCCACAGCGGGGTCTTCTCGAAGCTGTAGCCGTGCTGGGGCAGCCAGATGCCCTGCAGCCAGATGATCAGGATGAACATCAGCCCGCCGCGGCCGAGCGAGCCGAGCAGGCTGGCCAGGTTGCCGAAGGTGAACGCGCGGATCCGGAACAGGTCGATGTGGAACATCGGGTCCGGCACCCTGGTCTCGATCACGCAGAAGCCGGCCAGCACCAGCGCGCCGCCGACCAGTGCGGCCAGCACCCACGGGTTGGTCCAGCCCATGTCGTGGCTGCCGTAGGGCTGGATGCCGTAGGTGATCCCGGCCAGCACCGAGACCAGGCCGAGCGCGAACGTGGCGTTGCCCCACCAGTCCATCCGGGCGTGGTGCCGGGTGCCGGTGTCGTGCAGCTTCAGGTAGGCCCACCCGGTGGCGAACAGCCCGATCGGCACCGAGACGACGAAGACGAGGTGCCACTCGATCGGGGCGAGCAGGCCACCGACCACCAGGCCGATGAAGGAGCCCGCGATGCCGGCGACCTGGTTCAGGCCCAGGCCCAGGCCGCGCTGGTCGGACGGGAACGCGTCGGTGATGATCGCGGCCGAGTTGGCCATCAGCATCGCGCCGCCGACGCCCTGGAAGACGCGCATCACGATCAGCCAGAGCACCCCGGCGGTGCCGTGCATCCAGGTGACCGCGAGCAGGATCGAGAACGCGGTGAAGATCGCGAAGCCGGCGTTGTACATCCGCACCCGGCCGTACATGTCGCCCAGCCGGCCGAGCCCGACCACCAGCACGGCCGTGACGACCATGTAGCCCATGATCAGCCACAGCAGCAGCCCGGTGTTGCCCGGCGAGAGCGGGTCGACGCCCACGCCGCGGAAGATGTCGGGCAGCGCGATCAGCAGGATCGACTGGTTGATCGTGGCCAGCAGCACCCCGAGGGTGGTGTTCGACAGCGCGACCCACTTGTAGTGCGGGCTGCGCAGGTCGCGCTCCGCCCGCGCCTGCGCCGCCCGGCGCCGGTCCTGGACCGCCGTGCCTGCCATCTGGTCCGTGCCTCCCGTGGTGAGCCGATTGGTTCGCGTCGGCTAACCATATCGCGCGGGTGGTGAGGGCCGGCGGCATCGAGGGGCGGTACGACGGTCGCCCGGTCAGGTCCGCCCGGTCAGGTCTGGCCCGATCAGCTCCAGGGGGTCAGGTCCGCCCGCTCAGATCCGGCCGATGGCGCCGGTCACCAGGCCGGCGGCCTCGTCGGCGCTGCCGGCGCCGCGCAGCCCGGCCCGGAAGCCGGTCCGCACGCAGGCGCCGGCGATCTTCGCGAGCAGGGCGAGGTAGGTCTTGGGGTCCTCGTCGGGCGCCGCGATCAGCAGCACGACGTCGACCTCCGGCTTGTCGTCGTGGAAGGACGCCGGCGCCGCGAGCCGGGCCACCGCGACCGAGAGCGTGCCGACCGCGGCGCTGCGCGCGTGGGGGAGGGCCAGGCCGCCGGGCAGCACGGTGGACTCGAGGGCCTCGCGCGCCAGGACCGCCTCCACGAACGCCTCCGCGTCGGTGACCCGGCCGGCCTCGGCGAGCCGCTGCGCGAGGGACGAGACGACGTCGCGCGCGCCCTGGCCGCCCGGGTGGTCGAGGGTCACGAGGTCGGCGGTGGTGAAGGGCTCGGGGGAGGACGTCATGACGTCATTCTCCCCGCCGCGGGGACGATCCACGCGTCCGGGTCCGCACCTCGATCGGCCGGAAGGATTCGGCGGGTCCGGTCGCCCGGCGGCTTCCACTCACACGTCGGCCAGGACGGCCGGCGCCTCCATGGGCGCGGGCTCGCCCGGCACGGCGCGGCGCAGCCGCCGCTGCTGCGACGCGGCGAGCAGCACCGCCAGCGCGGTCACCGTGACGGTCACGGCGAACGCCGCGGTGTGCCCGTGCGCGTCGGCCAGCCGGCCGGCGACGCTCGAGCCCAGCGCGTAGCCCACGCCGGTGGCGCTGGCCAGCACCGTCATCGCGGCCGCGACCCGGGTGGGCGGCACGATGCGCTCCCCGAGCGTGAACACCCCGATCATGTACGGCGCCACCGCGAACCCCAGCAGGAACACGGCCGTGGTCAGCGGCCAGAGCGTGTCCACCACCAGCAGCGGCAGCGACAGAACGAACAGCGCGGCACCGGCCACCAGCACCCGGCGCTCCTGGCCGAACCGCTCCGGGACGAAGGCGGTGGCGAGGCCGGCGAACGCGCTCCCGACCCCGAGCGTGGCGTGCACCAGCCCGGCGAGGCCGGCGTGCCCGGCCTGGGTCGCCAGCACGGTGGCGCCGGTCTGGGTGGCGCCGAACAACGCGCCGATGGCCAGCTGGGCGAGCACCAGGACCGCGAACGCGGCGGTCAGCAGCCGGCCCGCGGAGGCGAGATGGGTCGTGGCCGCGACGTACCTCCCCGACGGGTGCAGTGCGAACGCCGTCCCGAAGACCGCGAGCAGCCCCGCCGCGACCAGCACGCCGCCGGACGGCGAGACGGCGACCGCCCCGAGGCCGATCAGCGCGGGGCCCACCGCGAACGACGCCTCGTCCGCGGCGCCCTCGTAGGAGAAGGCCGCGTCGACCAGCCGGCGCTGGTGGGCGCCGGTGCCGGCGGTGATCGGGCGCCACCGCACCCGGGCCAGCGGCCCGACCTGGGGGAGGGCCAGGCCCGCGAGGGCTGCGGCCGCGACCAGCGTGGCGTGCGAGGAGCCGAGGTGGACCAGCGCGACCAGCAGGCCCAGCCCGGCCGCGCCGGCGAGCGACTGGACGAGCACGACCGGCCGCTGCCCGACCCGATCGGCGAGAGCGCCGGCGAGCGGGGCGCTGACGGCGTTGGCCACGGCGAGGGCGCCGGCCGCGGCCCCGCCCACGGCGTAGCTGCCGGTGGCGGTGGAGACCAGCAGCAGGGTGCCGAGCTGGCTCATCGCCAGCGGCAGCCGCCCGAGGAACGCGGTCAGGACGTACGCCGGCCCGGCGAGTCCGAGCAGGCGGCGGTAGGAGGAGAGGGGAGACAACGGAGGGCCTTTCGGGTGCGTCACAGCGACGCGCCGAACCCACCTCCAAGACGCGTGAAACCCTCTGCAGGCGCCAGTCTAGCGGCGCCGGGGCTCAGTTGACCGTGATCGCGACCACGGTGCGGTCGTCGTCACCGGGCTCCGGCAGCGTGGCCAGCAGCCGGTCGAGCCAGACCTCGAGGCTCTCCTCGACCGGGCCGGAATCGGCGATCCGGGCGAGCTGCTCGAGGCTCTCGAAGAGGTCCACGCCGCGGCGCTCGACCACGCCGTCGGTGAACATCACCAGCGTGGTGCCCGGCGGCACCTCGACCGCCGTGACGACCGCCTCGCCGCTGCCGAGGCCCAGCACCGGACGGGGCACCGGGCGCAGCGGCTGCTCGGGGTCCGGCGGCAGCAGCAGCGGCGCCGGGTGGCCGGCGCTGGCCAGCTCGATGACCCGGGTCCGGCGGTCGATGACCGCGATCTGCGCCGAGGCGATCTGGTCGCCGAGCAGCGCGGACATGAAGCGGTCCAGCTGGTCGAGGCTGTGCCCGAGGTCGTTGCTGGCGAAGAGGTAGGCCCGCAGCGCGGCCCGCACCTGCGTCATCGCGGCCACGGCGGAGACCCCATGGCCGGCCACGTCGCCGATGACGAACGCGACCCGCTCCTCGTCCAGCACCAGGCAGTCCCACCAGTCGCCGCCGAGCTGGTAGGACGCCGCCGAGGCGTAGCGCACCGCCACGTCCAGGCCGTCCAGGGTGGGCGCCACGTTGGCCAGCACGCTGCGCTGCAGCGACTCGGCGACCTCGATCTGGTCGCGGGAGCGCCGCAGCAGCAGGCCGTTGACCCGGTCGCGCAGGTCGCGCGCGGTCTCGAGGTCCCCCTCGTCCCAGGGACAGCTGCGCCCCCGGACGACCTCGCGCCACTTGTCGAAGGACTTGCGCGGGGAGAGCCGCACCGCGCCGTCCTCGGCGGCGGCGAGCTCCTTGTTGCGCGGGTCGCCACCCCAGTCCACGGTCTGCTCGATCTCGGGGCGGAACCAGACCAGGTAGCGGTCCGGCAGCGTGCCGACCGCGAGCGCACCGGCGGGCAGGCCCTCGTGCTGCGCCAGGGCGGGATCGAGGTCGGCCAGCCGGTCGCTGTACGCCGCGAATGCCTCCTGGCCGTCGAGCAACCGGCGCGCGACCAGCTCCACGGCCTGGGGGTCGGGGACGTCGCCGAGCGTGCGCATCGACCCGTCGTACGCCAGCGCGACGCCGGTGGCGTCCATCAGCCCGAGCAGCTCGGGGTCGACGAGCAGGGCGTCGAGCGCGGAGTTCGTGGCCGCGGCCCGGCCGATGATCCGGCCCAGGGTCGAGGCGCTCTGCAGGGCGCGCTCCCGGGCGTCGCTGCGGGTGCGCTCCGCGATCTGCTGGGAGGCCACCTGGCCCAGGAACTCCGCCGCGGCGCGGGCGTCCTGGCTCGGGCGGTGCGGCCCGGAGTAGTGGTGGCACGCGACCAGGCCCCACAGCTCGCCCTCCACGACCAGCGAGATCGACATGGAGGCGGTGACACCCATGTTGCGCAGGTACTCCAGGTGGATGGGGGAGACGCTGCGCAGCGTGGACAAGGAGAGGTCCAGGGGCGTCCCCGTGCCGGGGTCGAGCACCGGGTCCAGCGGGACCGGGGCGTAGTCGACGTCGGCGATCAGCCGGGTCCAGTTGACGGTGTAGAGCCGCCTGGCCTGCGCGGGGATGTCGGCCGCCGGGTAGTGGAGGCCGAGGAAGGCGTTGAGGTCGGGGCGCCGCTCCTCCGCGATCACCTCGCCGTTCCAGTCCCGGTCGAAGCGGTAGACCATCACCCGGTCGAACCCGGTGATCTCGCCGACCTCGCGGGCCAGCTGCTCACCGAGCCCCAGGACCGAGGCCTGGGCGGAGATCCTGGCCATCGCGGCGCGGGCGGACTGGTAGCTCAGCAGCACCGACCGGGGCCGGCCGAGCGGCTCGACCTCGACGACCAGGCGCTCGCCGGACCGGTGCAGGCTGACGTCCACCTCGGCGCCGGCCAGTGCGCCGCCCCGGGCGTCGGGCAGCCGCACGATCATCGGCTCGTTGAACGCCTCCTCGGCCCAGCGCCGGCGCACGTCGGTGGCGACGGTCGGGCCGAGCAGGTCGGCCAGTGGCCGGCCGATCGCCGCGGCCGGGTCGGTGCCGAGCAGCTCGCCGGTGTTGGCGGAGGCGACGGCGACCTCGAGGGTCGCCGGGTCGAGGGCGAGCAGGCACCCGTGCGGCTGGATGGCCCCGGGGATGTGGATGGGTTCGTCCTCGCAGTTGGTGAGGTCGACCGACCCGTACGCTGGGGTGTGCCCGGTGTGAGGTGCTGCGGTCATGTCGCCTTCCGTGGACTCCTCGCCGCTGCATGACGAGGTCGCCAGCCTAACGCTTGAGCTCCCCGCTGGCCCGTGGCTCACCTGTTGGGGTGAGAGCAGCGGTGGTGGCCGTCCCCCTAGGCTTGCGCGGTGTTCGACAGGAGATTCGAGGCAGACTTCGCCGACGGGACGCTGAGCGTCCGCGGCGAGGTGGACGACTACGGCATCATCGCGCTGCGCAACCTGCTCGCCGAGCACGGCACCACCCCGGGGGGCCGGCTGGTGCTCGACCTGAGCGACGTGGACTACCTGCCCAGCGTGGGGGTGGGCGTGATCACCCGTGGCCTCGGTGCCGCCGCCCGGGCCGGTGCCGAGATCGTGCTGGTGGCCCGCCAGGGCACCGTCGCCCAGCGGGTGCTGCTGGTCTGTGCGCTGCCCTACCGGGAGTCGGTCGACGAGGCCCTCGACGAGGGTCCGGACAGCGACCTCCTCGCCTGATCAGCCTGATCAGGTCCCGTCGCCGGCCGCGGCCGCACGGCTCAGCGGACGTCGATGACCGCCGTCACCCGGGTGCCCCGGGTCCCGTCGAACCACCAGCTGGAGGAGAGGGCGGCCACCATGGCCAGGCCGCGGCCCCGGGGGGCGTAGGGGTCCGGCCTGACGACGTGGGGCACCGACGTGCCGCCCCCGTCGTACACGCTGAGGCGCAGCGAGACGCCGTCGAGGTGCCAGGAGACCTCCAGGCCGTCCTGGGTGTCCGGTCGGCCGTGGTCCACGCCGTTCGCGACCAGCTCGCCGAGCACGAGCACCGCGTCCTGGCGGACCTGCTGGCCCAGCCGCTGGCGCTCGGCGAACGCGGCCAGCAGGGCGCGGGCCGCGGCGTTGGCCCCGCTGCCGAACGGCAGCTCATGGACCTCGCCGTCGGCGGGGGGCTGGGCCGACGCCTGGGCGGACTTCGGGGTCGACGCCTGGACCGAGGGCTGGGTCGACCGGTCCGGCGGCCCCGAGCTCGACCCGTCAGTCACGACCCCGGCCCCGTCACGCGTTCGTGTGGTCGAGCCCGCAGATGGTCAGGACTCGCTGGGCGATCGAGCCCTCGGCGGCGACCAGGCCCAGCTCGACCCCGGACTCCTCGGCCCTGCGCCGGGCGGTCGCGAGGACCCCGACGGCCAGGCTCGGGCAGTAGTCGACGTCGGTGAGGTTCACGGTGATGGGGCGCTCGAAGTCATGGGAGAACTTCGAGATCTCCTCGCGAAGGGTGACCCCACCCGCCTCGTCGATGTCCCCGCGCACGGCAAGGACCTGGGCGTTCTCGTCAAAGCTGGAGGCATACGACTGCTGCTGTTCCACGGACCGAGCATAGACCGCGGCGGTGCCGGGCGTGCGAGCCCGGGTGGGTCGACGGCGGCGGGTCCCGGCCGGCTCGCGGCCCCGGCGGCCGACCTCGGTCGCCGCCCGTCGCCGCTCCGGTGACTCGGCGCCGGCGCGGTGGTGCCGTAGCGTGGGACGGACATGGACACCGACGACCGACGCCCGCCCGGCGTGGAGGCGCCCGCGCTGCCGCTCTCGACGGCCCTGCGCGAGGGGTCGGCGGACGAGCACCGCAGGGCGGAGGGCAGCTCCTTCGTGAGCGACCTGCTGGCCGGCCGCGCCACCGCCGTCCAGTACGCCGGCTACCTGCTGCGGCTGCGGGTCGTCTACGCGGCGCTCGAGTCGGCGCTCCGCGACCACCGCGAGCACCCGGTGGTGGCAGCGGTGTACGACGAGGACCTCGCCCGCACCGGGGCGCTCGACCTCGACCTCGACCACTGGTGGCCCGGGGACCGGCCCGCTGCCTCGGCGGCGGCGGGCGCCTACCGGGACCGGATCGAGGCCGCCACGGCCGCGCCCGAGCTGCTCGTGGCCCACCACTACACGCGCTACCTGGGGGACCTCTCCGGTGGGCGGATGCTCGCCCGCGCGCTGATGGTCGCGCGGGACGGCGACGACGTCGGGCTGTCCTTCTACGACTTCCCGGCGGTGCCGAAGCCGGTGGCCTACAAGCGGGACTACCGCGACCGTCTCGATGCGCTGCCGCTGACCGGCGCCCAGCGCGGAGAGCTGGTCGAGGAGGCACGCCGGGCGTTCCGGCTCAACCGCGCCCTGCTCGACGAGGTTTCCGCACCGGCCTGAGCGTCGGTCCTCAGGGCCGAGTCGCCGCCTCGAGGCATCCCCGGCCGGCGGTGGCTCAGCCACCGATCGTTGGAGCGATCCGGTGGACAGCTCACCGCCGCCTCGAGGCATCCCCGGCCGGCGGTGGCTCAGCCACCGATCGTTGGAGCGATCCGGTGGACAGCTCACCGCCGGGCCGGCGTGGGCCGCGGACCCGGGGGTGCCCGGGGTCACTCGGCGATGTCGCGGGTGAGCAGCACCGTGGTGATGAAGCGGCGGAACAGCCGCAGCGGGTCCTCGTCGGTCATCGTGACCGTCGTGCCCTCGTGGGGGTCCCCGGAGCGCCGGACCCCGTCGACCCAGGTCGCCATCTCGGCGAGGTCGCCGTTGCGGAAGCGCACCGAGAGGGTCGCGGGCAGCTCGATCCGTGGTGGTGCGGCGTCCGCCAGTCCCGCGATCGCGCACCGGGCCTGCTCGCGGATCAGCTCGCGGGCCGCCACCGGGTGCAGGCTGTCGGCGGCGAACCGGGACACGGCCGTCTTCACCACGGCCGTGCGGATCCCCGGGCAGACCGCCGCGGCCTCGGCCGCGGTGACGTCGTCGCCGGTCACGAGCACCACCGGCACGCCGTACGCCTGGGCGACGAGGGCGTTGATGCCGGACTCGCCGACCACCGTCCCACCGAGCCGCACCTCCGCGATCGCCCGGGGGTTGTAGGTGTGCGACAACGGGGAGGACGTCGCCATCGACCCGTGGTAGGAGACGAGGAAGACCGCGTCGAAGGTCTCGTCGAGCCCCTGCATCATGTAGAGCGGCTTGTGCCGCCCGGAGAGGTAGCGCGCGCCGCCGGCCAGGGTGTCCGGCCGCAGGTTCTGCATCCTGGAGTGCGAGTCGTTGACCAGGAAGTCCGTGGCCCCCGCGTCCTGCGCGCCCTCGATGGCCGCGTTCACCTCGGCCTGCAGCAGCGTCCGGTAGTACTCGTACTCCGGCTGGCCGGCCAGGCACTGCGACCAGTCGACGACCCCGGCGGTGCCCTCCATGTCGGAGGAGATGAAGACCTTCACGGGAGCCGAGGCTAGCCACCGGCGCCCCGCCCCGGGCGGGAGTGGGTCGGGACGAGTGCATCCGCCGCGGCTGGGTACCGGCCCGGCCGACACCGGGAACCGCAGGCTCGTCGAGGAGGAGGTAGGACATGGGTGGCGCTGGACTCGTGCTGGGGGTGGCCTTCGTGGCGGCCGCGATCTTCGTCGCGTTCCTCCTCGTGCCGTTCCTGCGCCGCGCGGCCAAGGACCGGATGCGGGCGCACGACGCGGTCAACAACCCGGAGGTCGAGACCCTGGGCTACCGGGTGCCGGAGGGGCAGGACCCCGCCGCGGTGATGGCCGCGCTGCGCGGCGAGGGGTTCGAGCCCGTCGGCGACCGGGACGACGACCAGAGCGTGCTCGTGCCCTGCCGCAGCGACCGCGACCGGGACCGGGTCCGGTCCGCGATCGCCGCCGCCGGCATGAACCTCGAGGACGAGGGCGGTCACGGCCCGGACCGGGTGCGCTTCACCGACGAGTAGGCCCGCGCGCCCGGGGGTCAGCGCCGGCCGATCACCAGCGTCGCGTCGATCTCCTCGTCGTGCTCCACCGCGGCCGCGAGGCCGCCGGCAGCCATCAGCGCGGCGGTCACCGGGGCCTGGGCGACGCTGCTCTCGACCAGCAGGGTGCCGCCCGGCGCCAGCCAGGCGGCGGCCTCGGCGATGACTCGTCGCTGCACGTCGAGGCCGTCGGCACCGCCGTCGAGGGCGACCCGGTGCTCGTGCTCGCGGGCCTCCGGCGGCATCAGCGCGATCTCGTCGGTCGGCACGTAGGGCGCGTTGCAGGCCAGCACGTCCACCCGCCCGCGCAGCCCGTCCGGCAGCGCGGCGTACAGGTCACCCTGCCGGACCCGCTCCGGGGGCAGGTTGCGCCGCGCGCAGGCGACCGCCGCCGGGTCGAGGTCGGTGGCCCACACCTCGGCGCCCGGCTGCCGTGCGAGCACGACCGCGCCGACCGCCCCGGTGCCGCAGCACAGGTCGACCACCAGCCCGCGCGGCCCGGCCAGCGCGGCGGCCCGGCGCGCCATCAGCCCGGTGCGCTGCCGCGGCACGAACACCCCGGGCTCCACCACCACCCGGGTCCCGCAGAGCTCGGCCCAGCCGACCACGACCTCCAGCGGCAGCCCGGCGACCCGGGCGGCGGTCATCCGCTCGAGCTCGGCGGCCCGGTCCGGGGCGCCGGCCGCCGCCTCGGCGAGCAGCGCCGCCTCCTCCTCGGCGAACACGCACCCGGCGGCCCGCAGCCGGGCGACCGCGCTCGCGCCCCGGTCGTCGGCGGGGTCGTCGGCGACGAGGTCAGCGGGCGCGTCGGCGGGGTCGTCGGCGGTCACGGGCCCTCCGGGCGGTCGCGGGGCGTGGGGATCGGCAGGCGATGATGGTGCCATGCAGTCCGCCCTCGACACGCCCCTCGGCCAGCTCACGCTGGTCGCGGTGGCGTACGCCGGCCTGGTCACCCTGGTCGCCCTGGTCCTCGCCCTCCGCCGGGTCCCGCGCCCGGCCTGGCTCGACCACATGGTCTGGATCCTCGAGCTGCTGCTCGCGGTCCGTGTGGTCGCCGGCATCGGCAGCATGCTCAACGGCCAGCGGCCCGCCGAGACCTCGGCCCACATCGGCTACCTGGTGGCCTCGGTGTGCGTGCTGCCGATCGCGATGCAGTCGGTCGCCGACGAGCGCAGCACCTGGTCGACGGCGGTGGTGACGGTCGCCGCGCTGGCGGTCACCGTGATCGCCGTACGCCTGCAGATGACGTGGGGGCACGGTGGCTGAGACCGACTCGCCCTCGGCGGCTCCCCGCAGCGGGCCGCACAAGGTGCTGCTGGCGTTCTACGCGCTGTTCACGGTCGCGGCCGGGGCGCGCAGCGCGGTGCAGCTCGCCACCGACGCCGGACGGGCGCCGGTCGCCTACACGCTCTCGGCGGTCGCCGCGGTGACATACGCCGCCGGCTGGGTGGCGATCCGGCGCGCCTCGGTGGGCCGCACGGGGTTCGCCCGCGTGATGCTCTGGGTCGAGCTGGCCGGCGTGCTCACCGTGGGCACCCTGAGCCTGGTCGTCCGGCGCTGGTTCCCGGACGCCTCGGTGTGGTCGGACTACGGCATCGGCTACGGCTTCGTGCCGGCCGTGCTGCCGATCCTCGGCCTGGTCTGGCTGCGCCGCCAGCGTCGCGGCGCCGCCGTCGGGGAGCCTCAGGCCGCCCAGCCCTGAGCGTCCAGCCCGGGGCAGCGGCTGCGGGTCTGCGCGCGGGCGGTGCCGGACGGGATCGTGCGCTGCGTGGGCGGTCCGCGGCGGGCGAGGTCGCCGGTGAGGCTGACGGTGGTGTCCGTCAGCAGGGTGGCCGCGCCGCCGTCGAGCGCCTCGAGCAGGTGCAGCCCGCCCCCGTCGCACCGGACCCCGGCGTACCGGTCGCCGCGGCCCCGGTCGAACAGGACGATCGCCAGGCCGCCGGCCGCCCAGTGCAGCGGCCGCAGGTGGCCGTGGCTGAGGACGAGCACCGTGGAGCGGGTGTCCGGGAGCCGGTAGGC
Source organism: uncultured Actinomycetota bacterium (assembly GCA_963826155.1). Lineage (GTDB taxonomy): Bacteria > Actinomycetota > Actinomycetes > Propionibacteriales > Nocardioidaceae > Nocardioides. The sequence continues at coordinate 4,287,680 of CAWGVX010000002.1, forward strand.
CTGACAGCAGCCGGAGGCCGTCGAGGCCACCAGCACCTCGGCGCGGCCGTCCCCGTCGAGGTCGGGCAGCGCCTGCAGCCGCAGGGTGGGGTCGGCGGCCACCCGGGCGGTCCGGTGGCCGAGCCACGTCAGCTCCGCGGTGACCCGGCCGTCGGTGCGCACCTCGACCAGGTCCGCGCGGCCGTCGCCGTCGAGGTCGCCGAGGCCGTACGTCGCCACCCGGTTGCCGTGCCCCGTCCGCGGGCTGGTGGGGGTGTGCATCTCGACCGGGGCCGACCAGCCCGCCCGCCGGTGCCCGCCCCGCCCGTCGCCCCGCCCGTTGCCTTGGCCGTCGCCCGGCGCGGCGGACGGGTCCCGCGGAGCGTGGGCGGCGGGTCCCGACATGCCGCAGGCGCCGAGAGCAGCAGCGCCAGCAGCACGACGGGCACGGTGGTCGACCTCATGCCTCTGAGACGCTCCGGCGCCCCGCCGGGTTGCGGCCGCCGCCGGGCGGATCGCCGCCGGGCTGGGTCAGTCCACGACCAGCCAGGTGCGCCCGTCGAGGAGCTCGCGCGCGGCGTCGAGGTGGCCGGCGTGGACCGCGGTCTCGGTGATCACGTGCAGCAGCACCTCGCGCAGGTCGTCGAGCCGGAACCCGCCGAAGAAGTCCGGCCACCACTCGGGCGCGGCGTCGAGCGGGGTGCTCGCCACGATCGCGTCGGTGCGCGCCGCCTCCTCGCGGTAGCGCGCGAGCACCGTTGCGCCGCTGTCGTCGGGCTGCAGCTGCCAGGAGCTCTCGGTGGAGGCCGCCACCTCGTCGCGGACCTCCTGCTCGCCGGCGACGACCCCGCGGAACCAGAACCGCTCGTCGTCCATCGCCAGGTGCCGCACCAGCCCGAGGCAGGACCAGCCGCTCGGCAGCACCGGGCGACGCAGCGCTGCCTCGTCCAGGCCGTCGAGGATGCCCAGCACGTGGCGGCGCTGGGAGCGCAGGTGGGCCAGCAGCAGCTCGGCCTCGGCGGTCATCGCCGGAGCCGTGCTCATGAGCCACCCTCCAGTGCTTGCGCGACCTCCCAGCTGTGGCCGGCCGGGTCGGTGAACGTGGCCACCCGCATCCCCCAGGGCCGGTCGACCGGCCCGACCAGCAGCTCGACGCCCTTCGCGCGCAGCTGGGCGCAGACCGCGTCGACGTCCGGGACCCAGACGCTGAGCTGGAAGCGGGCGCCCGCGCCGCGGTCGGCGACCGGCGCCGGCTGGACCAGCCCGGCGCCCTCGGACTCCTGGAGCAGGTTCACCACGAGGTTGTCGAGCTTCAGCGCCGCCGACACCTCGTCCTCGAAGACCACCGGCGCGCCGAAGACGTCCTCGTAGAACTGCCGGGCCTCGGGCACGTCCGGCACGAACAGGCTGATGGCGCTGATCCGGTCCAGCGTCGCGACACCACTCGTCACGCGGTCCCCCTGAACTCTCTCGGCGACGAAACGTCCACACCGTAGCGCCGGCCGCCGTCAGGGGGTACGACGCAGCCGCATCGGCACGTGCGGGATGCCGTCCTCGAGGTGCTCCGGCCCGGCCACGACGAACCCGAAGGACGCGTACCAGCCGGCCAGCGGCGACTGCGCGTCGAGCACCACGTCGCGGTCGGGGCACGCGGCCAGCGCGGCCCGCACCAGCCGGTCGGCCGCCCCGCGGCCGCGGAGCGCCGGCACGAGCAGCACCCGGCCGACCCGCCACACCTCGCCGTCGTCGAGGACGCGGGCGCAACCGACCAGCGCGCCGCGCTCGTCGGAGAGCAGCAGGTGCCGGGTCCCGGGCTCGACGTCTCGTCCGTCGAGGTCGGGGTAGGGGCACTGCTGCTCGACGACGAACACCTGCTGGCGCAGCCGCCACAGGTCGTACGCCGTCCGCGGGTCGAGGTCGTCGAAGCCGAGCGTGACCACCCGCCCGTCCGGGTGTGTGTCCGGGGCGGGGCTCATCCGAGGAAGGCGGCCGTCTGCCGCCACGCCCGCGCCGCCTCCGGCACCAGCGGCAGCAGCGGGTAGACGTGGATCAGGTCGGGCTCCTCGACGTAGGTGAGGTCCCACGAGGTGCCCTCGGCCCGCGACGCGAGCAGCCGGCAGCCCGGTGCGAGGGTGTCGCGGGTGCCGCAGAAGACCAGGGCCGGCGGCAGCCCGCCGAGGTCGCCGAGGGCCGGGGAGACCTCGAAGCGGCCGAGGTCCGCGGGCGTGCCCGCCCACCAGGCGGCGTAGGCGCGCAGCTTGCCGAGGAACAGCCACGGGTCCCGCGCCGAGAACGACTCGGTCTCCGGGGTCGACGTGGTCAGGTCCACCCACGGCGAGTGCAGCAGCAGGTGCGAGGGCTGCGGACCGCCACGGTCGCGCAGCGCCTCGGCGACCGCCAGCGCGAAGCCGCCGCCCGCCGAGTCACCGGCGAGCACCACCGGCTCGGGCTCGGTGAGCCAGCGCGCGGTCAGCTCGACCACGGCCGCGTGCGAGTCGCGCCAGGTGTGCTCGGGCGCCAGCGGGTAGTCCGGCAGCACGATCCGCGCGTGCAGCTGCGTGGCCAGGCGGGCGGCGTACCGCACGTGGAAGGGGTCGATCGGCGCCACGAAGCCGCCACCGTGCAGGTAGACCACGGTGCGGCGCGGCTCGACGTGCCGCGGCGTGAGGACGTACGCCGGGAAGCCGGCGCCGTCCGGGTCGGCCGACGAGACCGTCTCGGTGACGACCGAGAAGCGCCGCTCGAACCGCGGCGCCAGCCGGGTCGGCAGCGACCGGTCGAGCCCGGCGTGCCAGCGCTCGAGGCGCGCCCGCTCGGCGGCCTCGGTGTCGAGGTCGCGGGACCGGCGCACCCGGGGCACGGCCCGGGCGAGCAGCTGGTGACGTCGGCTGGGGACCCCGCGGGCGCTCATGGCGCCGAGGCTGTCACAAACCGGGCCCGAGCGGTGCTGCCGCCCCGGCGGGTGGCTTCACCTAGGTATGTCGCTGGAGTGTCACTTCCCTCGTCGAGCTCGACCCGGGAAGCGCGCCTTCGGCGACATACCTAGGTGAAGCCGGGGCCAGCGGGGCGGAGGGGCCGGCAGGGGCCGGCAGGGGCCGGCCGCCGGCCCGGTGGGCGGCCGGGCCCGGGCACCCCGTCGGCGGCGGTAGGGTGGCGGCACAAGACAGGGGAGCACGCCCGTCTGACCGACCAGCGTGCTGAGAGTGCGGAAGAGCCGCAGACCCTCCGAACCTGCTCCGGTTAACACCGGCGAAGGGAGTCCACGTGAAGCCACCGCGCGCGCTCGGCGCACTCGCCACGCTCACCGCACTGGCGGTCGCCGCCTCGGGCTGCTCGGCGATCGGCGGTGACTCCGCCGACGACAGCAGCTCCTCGAGCAGCAAGGTCGTGCTGGTCACCCACGACTCGTTCGCGCTGCCCAAGCCGCTGATCAAGAAGTTCGAGCAGCAGTCCGGCTACGACCTGGTCGTCAAGGCCGAGGGCGACGCCGGGCAGCTGACCAACAAGCTGGTGCTGACCAAGGACGACCCGCTGGGCGACGTCGCGTTCGGGGTCGACAACACCTTCGCGTCCCGCGCGCTCGAGGCCGGCGTGTTCGCGCCGTACTCCTGGGACGAGCCCGCCGGCGTCTCGGACTACGCGCTGCCCGGCGACGACTCCCACGCGCTGACCCCGGTCGACAACGGGAACGTCTGCGTCAACGTCGACGACACCTGGTTCAAGGCCCACCACCAGGCGCCGCCGAGGACGATGGACGACCTGACCAAGCCGGCCTACCAGGACCTCTTCGTGCTGCCCGGCGCCACGACCAGCTCCACCGGCCTGGCGTTCCTGCTCGCCACGATCGCGAAGTACGGCAGCGGCTGGCAGGACTACTGGTCCCGGCTGATGGACAACGGCGCCGAGATCACCGCCGGCTGGGAGGACGCCTACGAGGTCGACTTCACCCAGGGCGGCGGCAAGGGGGACCGCCCGGTCGTGCTGTCCTACGACTCCTCGCCCGCCTACACGGTGCCGAAGGGGTCGGACTCCTCGACGACCAGCGCGCTGCTCGACACCTGCTTCCGCCAGGTCGAGTACGCCGGGGTGCTGGCCGGGGCGGCGAACCCCAAGGGCGCCGAGGCGTTCGTCCGCTTCCTCGACAGCGAGCAGGCCCAGGCCGCGCTGCCGAGGAGCATGTACGTCTTCCCGGTCGTCGACGGCGTGCAGCTGCCGAGCCAGTGGGCGCGGTTCGCCGTCCAGCCGGACCACCCGTACGCCGTGGACCCGGCCGACATCGCCGCCCACCGCGCGGCGTGGTTGCAGGACTGGAGCGACATCACCTCCCGATGAGCGAGCGATGAGCACGCGCGCCCGGACCCGCTGGTCGAGGCCCCTCGGCCTGGCGGGGCTCGCCCTGGTGCCGGTCGTGGTGCTCGGCGCGTTCTTCGTGCTGCCGGTCAGCGGCATGCTCGAGCGCGGCTTCTTCGCCGACGGCTCCTTCGACCCGGGGGCGGTGCTGGAGGTGCTGGGCCGGCCGCGGGTCCACCGGGTGCTGTGGTTCACCGTGTGGTCGGCGTCGGCCGGCACCGCGGTGGCGGTGCTGCTCGGGCTGCCCGCGGCGTACGCGTTGCACCGGCTGCGCTTCCCCGGCCGGGACCTGCTCCGCGCCGCCCTCCTGGTGCCGTTCGTGCTCCCCACCGTGGTGGTCGGCGTGGCGTTCCGCGAGCTGTTGGGCGAGGCCGGGCCGCTCGGCTTCCTCGGCCTGGACGGGACCGCTGGGGCGATCGTCGCCGGGCTGGTGTTCTTCAACGTCGCCGTCGTGATCCGGGCGGTCGGCACCGCGTGGGAGTCGCTGGACCCCCGTCCCGGCGAGGCCGCCGCGGCGCTGGGCGCGAGCCCCTGGCAGGTGCTGCGGACCGTCACCCTGCCGGCGCTGCGCCCGGCGATCGTGTCCGCGGCCAGCGTGGTGTTCCTGTTCTGCGCCACCGCGTTCGGGGTCGTGCTCACCCTCGGTGCGCCGCACTACTCCTCGGTGGAGACCGAGATCTACCTGCTGACCACGAACCTGCTCGACCTGCAGGCCGCGGCGGCCCTCTCGATCCTGCAGCTGGTCGCGGTGGTGGCCCTGCTGCTGGTCGCCGGGCGGCTGCGCCGGGTGCCCGACCCCACCGCGTCGCGGGTGCGGGCCCGGCCGCGCCGGCCCGGCCGCGGCGACCTCCCCGCGCTGCTGTCCACGGCGCTGCTGCTGGTGCTGGTCGCCGCCCCGATCGCGACCCTGGTCGCCGGCTCGCTGCAGGTCGACGGCGGCTGGAGCCTGGCCAACTACCGGGCCCTGACCACCGACGGCACCCACCAGGCGCTGCTGGTGCCCGTGACCGACGCGCTGGTCACCTCGCTGCGCACCGCGGTGGACGCGACCTGGATGTCGCTCACGATGGGCCTGCTCGTCGCGGTGCTGGTGTCCCGACGGTCCCGCACGCGCGCCGAGCGCCGGGTGCGCACCGGCCTCGACGGCTTCTTCATGCTGCCGCTGGGGGTCTCGGCGGTGACCCTGGGCTTCGGGTTCCTCATCACCCTCGACCACCCGCCCCTGGACCTGCGGGACTCGCCGATGCTGGTCCCGATCGCCCAGGCGCTGGTCGCGCTGCCGCTGGTGGTCCGCACGGTCGCCCCGGTGCTCGCCGGCATCGACGACCGGCAGCGCCAGGCGGCGGCCTCGCTGGGCGCCGGTCCGGTGCGGGCGCTGCTCACCGTGGACCTGCCGGTGGTGTGGAAGCCGCTGCTGGCCGCCGCGGGCTTCGCGTTCGCCGTCTCGCTCGGGGAGTTCGGCGCCACCTCGTTCCTCGCCCGGGACGAGCACCCCACCGTCCCGGTCGTGATCTACCGGCTGATCGATCATCCCGGCCCGATGAACTACGGCATGGCGCTGGCCGCCTCGGTCGTGCTCGCGTCGGCCACGGCGCTGGTGGTGCTCCTGGTGGAGCGCCTGCGGGTGCCCTCGGTCGGCTCGCTCTAGGGCTGGCTCTAGGGTTCGCGACGATGCTGCAGATCGCCCACCTGGACGTGGCCTACGACGGGGTGCCCGCCGTCCTCGACGTGTCCCTGGAGCTGCCCGACGGCGGCGTGCTCGCCGTCCTCGGGCCCTCGGGCTGCGGCAAGTCCACGCTGCTGCGGACGGTGGCGGGCCTCGAGCCCCCGAGCGCCGGTCGGGTGCTGTGGGACGGCCGCGACCTGGCCGGGGTGCCGACCCACAAGCGGGGCTTCGCGCTGATGTTCCAGGACGGCCAGCTCTTCAACCACCTCACGGTCGCGCGCAACGTCGGCTACCCCCTGCGCCTCCGGCGGCGCCCGGGGATCCGCGAGCGGGTCGCCGAGCTGCTGGCCGCCGTCGGCCTCGAGGGGTACGACGACCGCCTGCCGACCACCCTGTCCGGGGGCGAGCGGCAGCGGGTGGCGCTGGCCCGGTCGCTCGCCGTGCAGCCGCGGCTGCTGCTGCTGGACGAGCCGCTGTCGGCGCTGGACGCCGGGCTGCGCGAGCGGCTGGCCGCGGACCTCCGCGACGTCCTCCGCGCTGCCGGCACCACCGCGTTGATGGTGACCCACGACCAGGAGGAGGCGTTCACGGTGGCCGACCGGCTGGCCGTGATGCGCGCGGGCCGGGTGGTGCAGACCGGCCCGATCGCGGAGGTCTGGCGCGCGCCGGCGGACCCCGAGACCGCGCTGTTCCTCGGCTACGCGCGGGTGCTCCGCGGGCAGCCGGCGGCAGTCCTGCTCGAGGCGGCCGGGCTGCCCGGGGCGGCCGCGGTCGCCGTACGCCGGTCCGCGCTGGTGGCCGGTGGGCCGGGCGCCCTGGAGGGCGAGGTGCTGTCCGGGCGGGTCACCCCCGAGCAGGTGCGCCTCGTCGTGCGGGTGCCCGGGATCGGGGAGATCGACGCGGTCGCGCCGCTGGACCTGCACCCGGGGCCGGGTGAGCGGGTCCGGCTCGCGGTCGAGGCCGCGAAGCTGGCGATCATCCCGGCGCCGGAAGGGGCCGGTCCGGCGCGTCCTGCGGAGTCCCTAGACTGACCGGGTGTATCGCCGCGCCAACGCCCTGCTGATCGGGATCGCCGGCACCATGGGGGTGCTGGCGATCGTGGCGGTGCTGTCGCTGGGCCGCAGCCTCGTGGACCCCGACGGGTTCCTCGGTCCCTCGTGGGCCCGGCTGCCGCTGCTGGTCGGTGGGGCGTTCCTCGTCGACCTGCTGCCGCGGACGCTGTGGGTCTCCCGGCTGAGGCCCCGGGCGATGCCGGCCGCCTTCCGGGACCGGGTGCGCACGCACTGGTCGCGTGACCGGATCACGCTGGTGGTGCTGGGGGTGCTGTGCTTCTACATCACCTACGTCAGCTACCGGAACCTCAAGTCGTTCCTGCCGTTCATCATGGGCGAGACGAAGTACGACCGCGAGCTGCACCTGATCGACCACGCGCTGCTGTTCGGCCACGACCCGGCGCTGCTGCTGCACTCCCTCTTCGGGACCGGGGTCGCCGCGCACTTCTTCTCGTGGATCTACCTGTGGTTCCTGCCCCTGGTGCCGCTCGCGCTGACCGGCTGGCTGGTCTGGTCGCGCAAGCTGAGCTACGGCTACTGGTTCGCGACCTCCCAGTGCATCGCCTGGTCGCTGGGCACGCTCTCCTACTACGCGCTGCCGACGCTGGGGCCCGGCTTCCGCTACCCGTGGCTCTACGAGACCCTGCCGAGCACCCCCGCCTCGGCGCTGATGGACGGGCTCTACAACGGACGCGACAGCGTCCTGCACTACGGCGTCCAGGGGGCGGTGCAGTCGGTGGCCGGCTTCGCCAGCCTGCACTGCGCGATCACGCTGCTGATGGCGCTGATGGTGCAGAACACCCTGCGGAACAAGCTGCTCAAGTGGGTCTTCTGGGTGAACTTCGTGCTCACGATCTTCGCCACCCTCTACTTCGGCTGGCACTACATCTCCGACAACATCGCCGGCATCATGATCGCGCTGATCGCCTTCTACGTCGGTGGCCTCGCCAGCGGCCAGAAGTTCGACCGCCACGGCCGGTCCACGGGCCCCGCCACGACCACCGCCCGGGTGCCCGTCGAGCAGGACTGACCCCCGGCACCCCCGGGTGACGGCAGGCAGACCGAGGTCCGGAGACCTGGGTCCGCCCGCCGTTCCGGCGCGCCCACGCCCCGAGCTCGTGAATTACATTCATGTGATTAGTCAATGCGACACGCCGACGATCTGAAGAAAAGTTGGGCAAAATGTGGCGCTTGTGACGAATGAGCATTAGCGTGCTTCGAGTTGCTCGGGGGAAACGGGCCATCGGTCCGGCGAGGAGCTCAGGAAGAGGTCGAGGGTGCGCGCATCGAGGATCGCGCCGGCGCTGGTGCTGGCGCTGGTCGCGGGTGGGACGGTCGCGAGCGGTGCGCTCGCGGACGACCACGCCGTTCCGTCCCGTCAGGACGTGCGGCACGCCCGCCAGGCCGTCGAGGACAAGGCGGCCGACGTCGAGACCATCCGGGCCCGTCTGGTGATGGCCAACCAGCGGCTGGAGGACTCGGCCACCCGCGCGGCGCAGGCGGCCGAGGCGTTCAACGGCGCGCGCTACGAGCTCCAGCAGGCCCGGCAGCGGGCGCGGGACGCCGCGCAGCGCTCCGAGGTCGCCCAGGCCGACGTCGAGCGCCAGCGCGCGGTCTACGGCGACGCCGTGGTCAGCTCCTACGAGATGGCGCCCGGGCTGAGCGCGCTCTCCGCCATCGCCCACGCCGACGGCATCGCGACCGTGATCGACCGCGCCACGACCGTCCAGAACGCCGAGGCCGCCCTCGACGACCGCTACGACTCCTTCCGCGCCTCAGCGACCCTCGCCGACGTGGCCACCGCCCAGGCCCGGGAGGCCCGGGCGAGCGCGACGGCCGCCGCGGACAAGGCCCGCGCGGCTCGCGACGCGGCCCGCGAGGCGGCGGACCGGGCCGCTGCCGAGGCGCAGTCGATCGCCGACGAGAAGACGCGGCTGATCGCCCAGCTCGCCGACCTGCAGCACACCAGCGTCCGGATGGCGCAGCGGCGCCAGGCCGCGCTCGAGGCGCAGGCCGCGGCCGCCGCGGCCGCCGCCGCGCAGCACGCGGCCGAGGTGAAGGCCCAGCAGGAGGCCGCCCAAGAGGCGGCGCAGCAGGCCGCCCAGCAGGCCGCCCAGGAAGCGGCCCAGCAGGCCGCCCAGCACAGCCACCAGCACCACGCCTCCCCCTCGGGCGGCTCGTCGGGCGGGTCGACGGGCGGTTCCTCGGGCGGTTCGACGCCCGCCCCGACGCCGCCGAGCGCCCCGCCGGCGCCCAGCGCTCCTCCGGCCCCGGCCGGTGGCGCGAGCGCCGCGATCGCGTTCGCCCGGGCGCAGCTCGGTGAGCCGTACCGCTGGGGCGCCGCCGGCCCGGACGCCTGGGACTGCTCGGGCCTGACCATGGGCGCGTGGCGCGCCGGCGGCATCTCGCTGCCGCACTACTCGGTCGCGCAGTACGAGCAGTCGACGCCGATCTCGGCGGCCGACCTCCGCCCCGGCGACCTGGTGTTCTGGGGCTCCTCGAGCGACCCGTCGTCGATCTTCCACGTGGCGATGTACCTCGGCGGCGGCCAGATCATCCAGGCGCCGCGCACCGGGTCCGACGTGAGCATCGTGTCGATGTACTACTGGACCCCGCCGAACTTCTTCGCCCGTCCCTGACGCCGGTCGCGGGCCGGCCGGCGCGGCGTACGGCTCCAGACCACCGGTGTAGACAGCGTCCTCGTGGGTAACTTGAGGGCCATGGCGACCGACACCGCGACGCCCCCGGCCGAGGGGACCGCTGCTTCCCGCTACGTCCAGCCCGAGATCGACGTCCCCGCGCTCAAGGCGCTGCTCGACGGGAAGTACGTCGAGGTCCGCGACCTGGTCCGCACCAACCTCGCGGAGTACTCCTCGATCCTCGAGGAGGCCGAGACGATGACCCGCGAGGACTTCCGCGACCGGGTCAGGGACGTGCTCGTGGAGATGGCCGCCACCGGGCAGACGGGCATGGGCTTCCCCGAGGAGTACGGCGGGGGTGGCGACATCGGCGCCTCGGTCGCGGCCTTCGAGACCCTGGCCTACGGCGACCTGTCGGTGCTGGTGAAGACCGGCGTGCAGTTCGGGCTGTTCGGCGGGGCCATCCTCCAGCTCGGGTCGAAGCACCACCACGACGCCTACCTGCCGGACCTGATCACCGGCACGGTGATGGGCTGCTTCGCGATGACCGAGACCGGCCACGGCTCCAACGTCCAGGCGCTCGGCACGGTCGCGACCTACGACCCGGAGGCCCAGGAGTTCGTCCTCACCACCCACGGGGACCAGGCCCGCAAGGACTACATCGGCAACGCGGCCCGGCACGCCGAGCTGGCGGTGGTCTTCGCCCAGCTCGAGGTGGACGGCACGGGCCACGGGGTGCATGCCTTCGTCGTACGCATCCGCGAGGACGGCCGCCCCTGCGCCGGGGTCGGGATCGAGGACGACGGCGCCAAGATGGGGCTGAACGGGGTCGACAACGGCCGGCTGTGGTTCGACGGGGTGCGCGTCCCGCGGACCGCGCTGCTCAACCGGTTCGCCGACGTGACCCCCGAGGGCGTCTACGAGAGCTCGATCGAGAACCCCAACCGGCGCTTCTTCACGATGCTCGGCACCCTGGTGCAGGGCCGGGTCTGCGTCGGCGGTGCCGGGATCAACGCCGCGAAGGTGGCGCTGGCGGTCGCGGTGAAGTACGCCCTGCGGCGCCGCCAGTTCGAGGCGACCTCGGAGGACGAGGAGGAGCTGCTGCTCGACTACGGGATGCACCAGCGGCGGCTGTTCCCGCTGCTGGCGCGGACCTACGCGATGCACTTCGCCCAGGAGGTCGTCGCCGGCCAGCTCCACGACGTGTTCTCCGGTGCGGCCCCGCAGGGCGAGGAGGACCAGGCCCGCCGCCAGCTGGAGTCCCGGGCGGCCGGCACCAAGGCCCTCGGCACCTGGCACGCGACGCGCACGATCCAGGAGTGCCGGGAGGCGTGCGGTGGCGCCGGCTACCTCGCGGTCAACCGGTTCGCGGCGCTCAAGGCCGACACCGACGTGTTCACCACCTTCGAGGGCGACAACCACGTGCTGCTGCAGCTGGTCGCCAAGGGGTTGCTGACCGACTACGCCAGCGACTTCGAGGACCTCGACCAGTTCGGCATGGTCCGCTTCGTCGCCGGCATGGCGGTGGAGACCGTGATCGAGCGGACCAACGTCCACAAGCTGCTCGAGCGGATCAAGGACGTGCTGCCGGGCGGCGACGAGTGGGACCAGGAGGCGGGGCTGCTCGACCCGGACTACCAGCTCGCGATGCTGCGGTTCCGCGAGGAGCACATGCTGGCCGGGGTGGCCCGACGCCTCAAGCGCGGCATCGACCAGGGCATGAACCCGGGCGCGGTCTTCTCCCGGGTGCAGGACCACGTGATCGGCGCGGCCCGCGCCCACGTGGAGCGGCTGGTGCTCGAGGCGTTCGTGGACAAGGTCCGCGCGCTCCCGGAGGGGGACCAGCGGGTGGCGCTGAGCCTGCTGTGCGACCTGCACGCGCTGACCACGATCGAGGCCGACCGGGCGTGGTTCATGGAGCACGGCCGGCTCACGGTGGTGCGGTCGAAGGCGATCAGCCGGGAGATCGGCAGCCTGTGCCGCAAGATCCGGCCGCTGGCCGACGACCTGGTCGACGCGTTCGGCGTACCCCCCGAGATGCTCCGCGCGCCCGACCTCGTCGGCTGACGGGTCCGGCCCCGGCCGGGCCACGCGAGCCCGAGCCCGCAGCGGCCCACCGGCGAGACGACGACGGTCCCCCGCGAGGAGCTCGCGGGGGACCGTCGTCGGTGCTGGAGGAGCGGGCCGCTCAGTGGGCGGCGCCAGCCTCCGGCGACTGCTTGTAGCGCTCGAAGGACGCGTTGACCTCGGCCTCGGCCTCGGTCCGGCCGACCCACTCCGCGCCCTCGACGGACTTGCCGGGCTCGAGGTCCTTGTAGACCTCGAAGAAGTGCTGGATCTCCAGGCGGTCGAACTTCGACACGTGGCTGACGTCGCGCAGGTGCTCCAGGCGCGGGTCGGTCGCCGGGACGCACAGCACCTTGTCGTCACCGCCGGCCTCGTCGGTCATGCGGAACATGCCGATCGCGCGGCACTTGATCAGGCAGCCCGGGAAGGTGGGCTCCTGCAGGATCACCAGGGCGTCCAGCGGGTCGCCGTCGAGGCCCAGGGTGTCCTCGATGTAGCCGTAGTCGGCCGGGTACTGCGTGGAGGTGAAGAGGGTCCGGTCGAGACGGATGCGGCCACTGTGGTGGTCGACCTCGTACTTGTTGCGCTGACCCTTGGGGATCTCCACCAGTACGTCGAACTCCATCACGTCACCCTTCACGTCGGCGTCGTCGGCCCGCCCGCGGGCCGGTTGTCTGGGTGGCCCGTCGCCGGGCCGGGGGCCAGTCTCCCGCACAATGTGCGCAAACACGCAGTCGGAAGGGGTATTCGGTGGCACGACGTGACCGACGCCACGCCGACCGCTCCCGCGGGCGCTCGCGGCACCTGCTACTGGTCCTGCTGCCGGTGCTCCTGGTGCTGGGCGTGCTGGCCGCCGCCGCGGTCTCCTGGCGGCTCGACGACGACACGGGTGCCCCGGCCGGGCCGGCCGCGGTGCCGCCGCCGCCCGGCCTCACGCTGCCGCCGGCCGCCGTGCCCAGCCCGGTCGCCAGCCCGGTCACGGCCACGACGCTGGACGGCCGCCGGGTGCGTCGCGCGCTGGCCCACGGCCTCCGCGACCGCGACCTCGGCCGGCACGTGCGGGCGCTGGTCACCCCGCTGGACGGCGGCGAGCCGGTCTTCTCGAGCGGACACGGCGTCGCGACGCCGGCCTCGACGATGAAGCTGCTGACCACGACGGCGGCGCTCGCGACGCTCGGGCCGGACCACACCTTCACCACCCGGGTCGTCGACCAGGGCGACGGCCGGATCGTGCTGGTCGGGGGCGGCGACCCCTACCTCGCGAGCAAGCCCGCCGGCAGCACGGCGTACCCGCCCCGGGCCGACGTGGTGACGCTGGCGCGTCGTACGGCCGAGGCCCTCGCGCAGGCCGGCGAGAAGCGGGTCCGGCTCGGCTACGACGCCACCCTCTTCACCGGCCCGGACGTGGATCCGCACTGGCCGGCCGGCTACATCCCCGACGGCGTGGTCGCCCCCATCTCCGCGCTGTGGGTCGACGAGGGCCGCCCCGCCAGCGGGTACGGCCGGGTCGCCGACCCCGCGCGATCCGCCGCCGACGCCTTCGCCGCCGCCCTGGGCCGGGCCGGTATCCACGTCACGGGGCGCCCGCGGCCGCAGCGGGCGGCCGCCGACGCGACCACCCTCGCGAGCGTGGAGAGCGCGCCGCTGGCGGAGATCGTCGAGGAGATCCTCACCGTCAGCGACAACGAGGGGGCCGAGGTGCTGGGCCACCACGTCGGCCTGGCGACCGGCGGCGACGGCTCGTTCCGCGACGGCGCCCGCGGCGTGGAGCGCACCCTCGACGGGCTGGGCGTGCCGCTGGCGGGCGCGCGGATCCACGACGGCAGCGGGCTCTCCCGCCAGGACCGCCTCGACCCGGCCACCCTGGCCGCCGTGCTCGCGCTGGCCGCGGACCCCGACCATCCCGACCTACGGGCGGTCGTGACCGGCCTCCCGGTGGCCGGGTTCACCGGGTCGCTGGCGTCCCGGTTCGACCGGGCCGATCCCGAGGCCGACGGGCACGTCCGCGCCAAGACCGGCACCCTGAGCGGCGTGTCCGGGCTGGCAGGGCTCACCACGGACCTCGACGGCGACCCGATGGTCTTCGTGCTGATGGCCGACCGGATCCGGCTGGAGGACACCCTCGGTGCCCGGGCGGCGCTGGACGACCTCGCGGCCGGGCTGGCCGACTGCCACTGCGGCTGAGCCTGAGCGTGGCTTCGCAGCGCGGGTACGGTCGGTCCATGACGCGGTCTACCCCAGAGCACGCCGGCGAGCCCGGGTCCGCAGCCGACGGCGCGATGGTGGACTGGGACTTCGCCGTCTCGCTGGGGTCGCGCCTGGCCGGGGACGGGCCCACCGTCACCCGCGACGAGGCCGCCTCGGTGGTGGCCGAGCTGCGGGCCGGGGCCGAGCGCTCGACCGGCCTGGTCCGCGACTTCACCGGCCTGGTCGCCGAGGAGCGGACCGCCCCGGTCGCGGTGGTCGACCGCCCCGGCTGGATCCAGGCCAACGCCGACAGCTTCGCCACGATCCTCTCGCCCGTGGTCGAGCGGCTGGCCGCCAGGAAGGGCCGGCCGACCGGGGTGGCCCTGGCCGTGGGGTCCCGGGTCACCGGCGCCGAGGTCGGGGGGCTGCTCGGCTTCCTCGCCGGCAAGGTGCTCGGGCAGTTCGACCCGTTCTTCGGCGACGCCGGCCGGCTGCTCCTCGTCGCGCCCAACATCGTGCACGTCGAGCGGGAGCTGCAGGCGCGGCCGCACGACTTCCGGCTGTGGGTCTGCCTGCACGAGGAGACCCACCGGGTGCAGTTCACCGCCGTGCCCTGGATGCGCGACCACCTGCGCGGCGAGATGGAGCGCATCGCGGACACCCTCGAGCCCACCCGGTTCCTCGACGACGGCATGAGGCGGATCGGCGAGGCGCTGCGCTCCGCTCGTTCCGGCGCGGCAGGTGGGGGCAGCCTGATCGACGTGCTCGGCACGCCCGAGCAGAAGGAGATCGTCGACCGGGTCACCGGCGTGATGTCGCTGCTGGAGGGTCACGCCGACGTCGTGATGGACGGCGTCGGCCCCCAGGTGATCCCCTCGGTGGCCGACATCCGCCGCAAGTTCGACCAGCGCCGCAAGGGCGTCGGTGCGCTGGACCGGGTGCTGCGCAAGCTGCTCGGCCTCGACGCGAAGATGGCGCAGTACCGCAACGGGGCGGCGTTCGTCCGCGGCGTGGTCGCCAAGGTCGGGATGGCGGAGTTCAACGCCGTGTGGGACCGCCCCGAGAACCTCCCCACCCGGGCCGAGATCGCCGACCCCTCCGCCTGGGTCTCGCGGGTGCTGTGAGCGCCGGGCCGCAGCCGAGCCCCCGCCCGGGACGAGCCCCCGGGATGAGCCCACGGATGAGCCCCCGATGAGCCTGCACCCCGCGGTCGCGGCGGTCCGGCTCGCCGTACGCCGGGACCTCGCCGACCTCGAGCCCGGTGGGACCGTGGTGGTGGCCTGCTCCGGCGGCGCCGACTCCACGGCGCTGCTGGCGGCGACCGTGTTCGAGGCCCGGCATGCCGGCTGGCGGGTGGTCGGCGCGACCGTCGACCACGGGCTGCAGGACGGCTCCGCCGACGTCGCGGACCGGGTCGTGGCCCGGATGGCGGCGATCGGCGCGGACGAGACCCTGACCGCACGGGTGCGGGTCGAGGGCGCGGGGCTCGGGCCGGAGGCGGCCGCCCGGCGGGCGCGCTACGCCGTGCTCGGCCAGGTGCGCGAGTCCGTCGGCGCGGACACCGTGCTGCTCGGGCACACCCGCGACGACCAGGCCGAGACCGTGCTGCTGGGGCTGGCGCGGGGGTCCGGCGGACGGTCCCTGGCCGGGATGCGGCGCGCCTTCGACCACTACCGCCGCCCGCTGCTCGACCTCTCCCGGGAGGACACCCTCGCGGCCTGCCGGGCCGAGGGGCTCGAGGTCTGGGAGGACCCGCACAACGCCGACCCCGGCTTCGCCCGCGTCCGGGTGCGGCAGACGGTGCTGCCGGTGCTCGAGCGGGAGCTCGGCCCCGGGGTCGCCGGCACGCTGGCCCGGACCGCCGACCAGCTGCGGGTCGACATGGACTTCCTCGACGACCTGGCCGAGGCCGAGCACGCCGCGCTGCGCGCCGCGGACGGCTCGCTGCCGGTGGCCGGCCTCGCCGAGCGCGCCGCCGCCGTGCGCCGTCGCGTGCTGCGGCTCGCGGCCCTCGAGGCGGGCTCGCCCGCCTCCGAGCTCTTCCACGACCACGTCCTCGCCGTCGACGCGCTGCTCACCGGCTGGCACGGGCAGAAATGGGTCGAGCTCCCGGGACACGTGCGCTGTGCGCGACGTGAGGGACGGTTGTGGTTCTCGGTCGGAGCGGGGTAGCAGGCCGCCCCCGCACCGCCCCTTGAGTCGGGCGCGGCAGGTGCCGAAGAACGGGGTGCTCGCCCATCCCCCCCGGAGGACCCATGACTCGGAACCGTCCCCTCGCCGCTGCCCTGCTGCTGCCGCTGGCCGCCGCCGGGCTCGTCGCCAGCGGCACCTCGCCGACCGCCGCGGCCCAGGCCCATCTCGCCCCGCTCGCCGCCACCCCCGGCACCTACCTGATCCAGGGCGTCGTCGCCGACGCCGCGCGCCACTACCTCGACGACGTGTCCGTGGAGGCGGTCAGGGACGGCCGGGTGGTCGCGTCCGACCTGACCTACGCCAGCCCGCGTGACGGCGGTCCGCAGCACGGCTACTTCTTCCTCGAGGTCCGCGACACCGGCTCCTACACCGTGACGCTGCGCCGGGCCGGCTACAAGGACGCCACCATCCAGGCCGAGGTGGGCCGCCACCACCGCAAGGACTCGCTCGGCGAGATCGAGCTCCAGCGCAAGCCAGTGGCCACCTCGACCACCGCCCGGCTGAGGGCCGCCAGGATCAGTACCGCCGACAAGGCGCGGGTCACGGTCACCGTCAGCACCAGCGCCACCAGGAAGCCGACCGGTGCCGTGCAGGTCCGCAGCGGCCGGAAGGTGCTCGGCTCCGACGTCCTGACCGCCTCCGACCGCGGCACCGTCACCGTCGGGCTGCGCAGGCTCGAGGCGGGGACCTACCACCTCGAGGCCTCCTACGCCGGCTCGAGGAAGCAGGGCCTGAAGTCCTCCGGCGCGACGGCGCTCACCCTGCAGGTCGTCCGGGCCCGGCACCACCAGCACCGCCGCCCGAAGGCCTGGTGAGCTCGCGCCCGACGAGGAGAAGGCCCGCCCGCGCGCACGCCCGGGCGGGCCTTCTTCTACCCTTGCGACCCATGGACGCGTCCCACGTCGAAGGCGACCTCGTCAACGTGCTGTTCTCCGAGGCGCAGATCCAGCAGCGCCTCGCCGAGCTCGCCGCCGAGATCGAGCAGGACTACGAGGGCAAGGACCTGCTCATCGTCGGCATCCTGCGCGGGGCGGTGATGGTGATGGCCGACCTGGCGCGCAGCTTCGGCCGGCACCTGGAGATGGACTGGATGGCGGTCTCGTCGTACGGCTCCGGCACCAAGTCCAGCGGCGTCGTGCGGATCCTCAAGGACCTCGACACCGACATCTCCGGTCGCCACGTGGTGATCGTCGACGAGATCATCGACACCGGCCTGACGCTGTCCTGGCTGACCTCGAACCTGTCCTCGCGCAGCCCCGCCAGCGTCGAGATCTGCACGCTGCTGCGCAAGCCCGAGGCGCTGCAGATGCCGGTCGAGGTGAAGTACGTCGGCTGGGACATCCCCAACGAGTTCGTCGTCGGCTACGGCCTCGACTACCGCGAGCGCTACCGCAACCTGCGCGACATCGGCACCCTCGCGCCCCACGTCTACTCCTGACCGCCTCCCGCGTCCGGTCGCCGCGCGGCGGCCGCGTGTGAGGGTTCCCACTCCCGGGCACCCGCCTGCAACACTGGACGTTGTCGAGGTTGTGTACCGTCGTCAGTTCAGATGACCGTCCGCCCGTGAACGCGAGTGGACGGCAGAGTCGTGTCGAGAGAAGCCTGTGAAGCGCTTAGTCAAGGGTCCCTGGCTGTGGATCGTCGTCGCCGTCGTCGGCGTGCTCCTCGCCCTGCAGTACCTCTCCCCGAACGGGGGGTACGACCAGGTCAGCACGTCCCAGATGGAGTCCTACATCAACAAGGGACAGGTCAAGGACATCACCTTCGTCGGGGGTGACCAGCAGATCCAGGCGACGCTCGACTCCGGCGTGCGCAGCAGCGGGGACAAGGTCTCGACGTACTGGGTCGCCGGCCAGCAGCAGCGCATCATCAGCGAGGTCGACAAGCAGGTCGCGAAGGGCAACATCGAGGAGTCGAACTCCAAGATCGCCAAGCCCAGCCTGATCGGGTCGTTCCTGTTCTCGGTGCTGCCGTTCGTGGTGATCTTCCTGGTCTTCCTGTGGCTGCTGAACAACATGCAGGGCGGCGGCGGCCGCGGCGTGATGCAGTTCGGCAAGTCCAAGGCCAAGCTGATCTCCAAGGACATGCCGAAGACGACGTTCACCGACGTCGCCGGCTGCGACGAGGCCATCGAGGAGCTCGGCGAGATCAAGGAGTTCCTCCAGGAGCCGGCGAAGTTCCAGGCCGTCGGCGCCAAGATCCCCAAGGGCGTGCTGCTCTACGGCCCGCCCGGCACCGGCAAGACCCTGCTCGCGCGGGCGGTGGCCGGCGAGGCCGGCGTGCCGTTCTACTCGATCTCCGGCTCGGACTTCGTCGAGATGTTCGTCGGTGTCGGTGCCTCGCGGGTCCGCGACCTGTTCGAGCAGGCCAAGGAGAATGCCCCGGCGATCGTCTTCATCGACGAGATCGACGCCGTGGGTCGCCACCGCGGCGCAGGCATGGGCGGCGGCCACGACGAGCGCGAGCAGACGCTGAACCAGCTGCTCGTGGAGATGGACGGCTTCGACGTGCGCGGCGGCGTCATCCTGATCGCCGCGACCAACCGTCCCGACGTGCTCGACCCCGCGCTGCTGCGCCCTGGCCGGTTCGACCGGCAGGTGCAGATCGACGCGCCCGACCTGGCCGGGCGCCACATGATCTTGAAGGTCCACTCCCGCGGGAAGCCGATGTCCCCCGACATCGACCTGGTCTCCATCGCGCGGCGGACCCCCGGCTTCACCGGTGCCGACCTGGCCAACGTGCTCAACGAGGCGGCGCTGCTGACCGCGCGCAAGAACGAGAAGCTGATCGACAACCTCTCGCTGGACGAGGCGATCGACCGGGTCATCGCCGGCCCGCAGCGCAGCTCGCGGCTGATGAGCGAGAAGGAGAAGCTCATCACCGCCTACCACGAGGGCGGCCACGCCCTGGTGGCCGCGGCGCTGCCCGGCACCGACCCGGTGCACAAGATCACGATCCTCCCGCGCGGTCGTGCGCTGGGCTACACGATGGTGCTGCCCGACGAGGACAAGTACTCCCAGACCCGCTCGGAGATGCTCGACAAGCTCGCGTACATGCTCGGCGGCCGGGCCGCCGAGGAGATGGTCTTCCACGACCCGACCACCGGCGCCGGCAACGACATCGAGAAGGCCACCAACCTGGCCCGGGCGATGGTCACCCAGTTCGGCATGACCGAGCGCCTCGGCGCGATCAAGCTGGGGGAGTCCAACTCCGAGCCGTTCCTGGGTCGCGACCTGGGCCACCAGCGCAACTACTCCGAGGACGTCGCCGCGAAGGTCGACGAGGAGACCAAGAAGCTGCTCGCCACCGCCCACCAGGAGGCGTTCGACATCCTCGAGGAGAACCGGGAGGTGCTCGACCAGCTGGTGCTCGAGCTCCTCGACAAGGAGACCCTCGACAAGCAGGAGGTCGCGCGGGTCTTCGAGCCGCTCAAGCGGCGTCCGACCCGCCCGGCGTGGACCGGTTCCCCCGACCGGCTGCCGTCGGCCCTGCCGCCCGTCGAGATCCCCGAGGCGATCCGTGAGCGGGCCAGGACCAACGGCCACCACCCCGGCGGCGAGGCCGGCTCGATCATCACTCCGCCCGGCTCGGGTGGGGACGTCCACGGAGGCCAGCCCGGCGTGGGTGGCGGCGACAGCCCGGGTCCCGGCCTGCCGACGCCATGACCGACCCGATCGGCCTGGTCCCACGCGCCCTCGACGAGGTGCCGTCGTTCGACGCGCCGCGCGCCGAGGCGGCCGTGCGGGAGCTGCTGTTCGCGATCGGCGAGGATCCCGACCGCGAGGGCCTGCGGGACACCCCGGCCCGGGTGGCCCGGGCGTACGCCGAGCTGACGCAAGGCCTGCGGCAGGCGCCGGAGGAGGTGCTGACCACCACCTTCGACCTCGGCCACGACGAGATGGTGCTGGTCCGCGACATCGAGCTGTGGTCGATGTGCGAGCACCACCTGGTGCCGTTCACCGGCGTCGCCCACGTCGGCTACATCCCCGCCGACAGCGGCAAGATCACCGGGCTGTCCAAGCTGGCCCGGCTGGTCGACGTCTTCGCCAAGCGTCCCCAGGTCCAGGAGCGCCTGACCACCCAGGTGGCCGATGCGCTCATGGAGATCCTCGAGGCCCGGGGCGTGATCGTGGTCATCGAGGCCGAGCACCTGTGCATGACCATGCGCGGCGTCCGCAAGGCCGGCGCCCGCACCATCACCTCGGCGGTCCGCGGCATCCTGCACAACGCGGCCACCCGCTCCGAGGCGATGTCGCTGATCAACAGCCGGCGGTGAGCCCCCGGGACCGCGCGCGCCGGGTGAGGGACGACCACGAGCTCAGCGCGGCCCTGGTGGCCTACCTGCAGCGGGGCCGGGCGGCCTCGCCGCAGGCCGACATCGAGGCGGTGCGCGCGGTCGCCACCGGGACGGACCCCGAGCAGCTGGTGGCGCGGGTCCGGGCCGTGGTCTCCGAGTCGCTCGACGTGCCCGTGGACCGGGCCCGGCGCAGCCTCGGCGACGCCGGGCGAGCCGCCGCGGCCGAGATGGCGCGTCGGCACCCAGAGCTCGACCCCGCGGCCCTCGACGCGCTCGCCTGGAACTTCACCTTCGTCTGGCGCTGAGACGCTGCCGGGCGCGCACGCCCGGGTGCGGGGGACACCCGACGGCCGACCGGGGCGCAGGCGTGCCGCGGGAGCCACTAGCCTCGGATGCCATGACGACCGGGCCGCTGCTGATGGGGGTCGTCAACGTCACCCCCGACTCCTTCTCCGACGGGGGCCGCTGGCTGGAGCCCGACGCCGCGATCGCCCACGGCCGTGAGCTGCTCGCCGACGGTGCCGACATCCTCGACATCGGTGGCGAGTCGACCCGTCCGGGGGCGACCCGGCCGCTGGTCGAGGAGGAGCTCGGGCGGGTCGTCCCTGTGATCACCGCGCTCGCCGCGGAGGGCGCGACGATCTCGGTCGACACGATGCGGGCCGAGGTGGCCGAGGCGGCGCTCGAGGCCGGCGCGACGATCCTCAACGACGTGTCCGGTGGCCTCGCCGACCCGCGGATCCTCGCGGTCGCCGCGGCGGCGGACGCGCCGTACGTCGCGATGCACTGGCGCGCCCACAGCGACCACATGCGCGACTTCGCGACGTACGACGGGCCGGGCGGGGTCGTGGCAGCGGTCCGCGACGAGCTCGGGGCGAGGGTCGACGCCCTGCTGGCCGCCGGCATCCGCCCGGAGCGGATCATCCTCGACCCCGGCCTGGGTTTCGCGAAGCGGGCCGAGCACAACTGGGAGCTGCTGGCCCACCTCGACCGGCTGGCGGCCCTGGGCTACCCGCTGCTGGTCGGCGCGAGCCGGAAGACCTTCCTCGGTCGGCTGCTGGCCGACGAGCCCGGGGCGCCCCGCCCCGTGGACCAGCGCGAGGCGGCCAACGTGGCGCTGACCACCGAGCTCGCCCGGGCCCGGGTCTGGGGCATCCGGGTCCACGACGTACGCTCCAGCCGCGACGCGCTGCGTGTGGTGGCGCGACTGGAGCAGGAGGAGGCTCGGTGAAGGACGAGCGCTCGACCGATCAGCTGAGCGTTCTCGGCATCGAGTGCTTCGGCCACCACGGGGTCTTCGGGTTCGAGCGACGTGAGGGACAGGTGTTCCTCGTGGACCTCGTGCTCGGGCTGGACACCCGCCCCGCCGCAGCCTCCGACGACTTGCAAGACACGGTGGACTACGGGAGTCTCGTGGCCTCGGTGAAGGCCGCCGTGGAGAAGGATCCGGTCGATCTGATCGAGACCCTGGCCCAACGCATCGCGAAGGTCTGCCTCTTGGACAATCGTGTTGAATGGGCGCGGGTCACGGTCCACAAGCCGGACGCCCCCATCGACGCGACGTTCTCGGACGTCGTCTTGACGATCACCCGGACACGTGAGGACCCGACGTGACAGAGACCCCCAACCCGAACATCATCGACGCCGACACACTGACCGGCGAGATGCGCCCGATCCGTCGGGCGGTGCTGGCACTGGGGTCGAACCTCGGCGAGCGGATGGCGAGCCTGCAGGGGGCCGTCAACGCGATCGCGGACACGCCCGATGTCTGGGTCACGGGCGTCTCGCCGGTCTACGAGACCGAGCCGGTCGACTGCCCCGAGGACGCCAAGTCGTTCCTCAACGCGGTCGTGCTGATCGACACCACGCTCGCCGCGACCCGCCTGATGGACCGGGCGCTGGCCATCGAGGACGCCTTCGCCCGCGAGCGCTCCGAGGTCCAGAACGCCCCGCGCACCCTCGACGTCGACCTGATCGTGGTGGGTGACCGCCGCAACGACGACGAGTTCCTGCGGCTGCCGCACCCCCGGGCCGTCGAGCGGGCCTTCGTCCTCCAGCCGTGGTACGACCTCGAGCCCGAGGCGGAGTTCCCCGACATGGGCCCGATCGCCGACCTGCTGGAGAAGACCGACCGCAGCGGCCTGAAGCGGCGTGACGACCTGGAGCTCGAGCTCCAGTGACCGAGGACCCGTCCGGCGAGGAGCCGTCGGGCGGGCACCTGCGACCGACGTCCGCGGGCGCCCTGACGGCGTGGATCGTCGTGGGGCTGATCGGCGGCTGGCTGCTGCACCCGATCACCGAGCGGTGGCGCGGCAGCGCCCCGGTCATCACGTGGAGCCAGCCGCTGGCGCTGTTCCTCGGCGCCGCGATCGTCGGCGCGGCCGCGTGGTCCACGTGGCGCACGGTGCACGTGCACCGGCGGCGGCTGGAGACGCACCAGGCGGTGAACCGGCTGGTGCTGGCGCGGGCGTGCGCCTACGTCGGGGCCCTGGTGGCCGGTGGCTACGCCGGCTACGCCGTCAGCTGGCTCGGCGTCGACGCGGAGCTGGCGGCCCAGCGCGGCTGGCGCTCGCTGGCCGCCGCCGCCGCCGGTGTGGCGATCACCATCGCAGCACTCCTGCTCGAGCGCGCGTGTCGCGTCCGTTCTGAGGACGACGAGACCTAACCTGATCCCATGGCTTCCCCCACTCGCGCCCCGGCAGCCCGTCGCCGGCAGCGCAGCGTCCGGCTGACCGTTGCTGCCGTGCTCCTCGTCGTCGCCGCGCTGCTCGTGCTCGGCGCGATCCTGAGCGGGTCCTGGCCGGTCCTGGTGCCGGCCGCCGTGGCCGCCGTGGTGCTCGGGGCGGCCGCCGCGCGCATCACCCACGCGGAGCTGCTGGAGGCCCGCCGGGACGCGGCCCGCGACCGGGCCGAGCAGGCGCAGGCCTACCGCCACCTCACCGAGCAGCGGACCGCGGAGCACAAGTCGTTCACGAGCTCGATGCAGTCCCGCATCACCGCCCACGAGACGACCATCACCGAGCTCGAGGACGCGCTGACCTCCGCGCAGAAGCGGGCCGCCGAGGCGACGCGGAAGCTGAACAGCGAGGCGCGCCGGGCCGACATGGCCGAGCGCCAGGGTCGGGACACCTCCGAGCTGCTGGAAGCGGCCGAGCAGCGCGCCGCCGAGGCGATCGTGCGCGTCGCCGAGCTCGAGCAGGAGCTCGACACGCTCCGCGCCGAGCTCCTCGCCTGGCAGTCGATGCCGGCCCGCAAGCACGCCTGAGGCCGCCCGGCCCGACCGGCACCCAGGCCACCGACCCGCCCGCGACCCGCGGGCGGGTCGTTTGCGTTCCGGCCCGATGCGGAAGAATGAACTCTCGTGATCCCCGAGGACTCCCGTTTCCAGAGCGACCCCGACCTGGTCATCCGCAACGAGATCGGCAGTGCGCCCGGGCTCCCTCCCGGTTGGGAGGTCGGCACTCCCGACCCCTCCGACCGGTTCGACGTGGCCCGGCTGACCCACCTGCTGCGCGCCCACGAACGGCACGGCCGCGGGTGGGCCGCGTCCGGGGTCGACGACGTCCTGGTGGAGGTCTCCGAGCAGGGGCTGCGGATGCGGGAGAACGTCGTCGTCCGCGACCACAAGGGGGAGGTGCGCGCCTGGGGCAGCGTCCACGACCGCTCCGTGGGGCGGATGCTGTTCGTGCACATCGTCGACCGCGACCTCGCGGAGGACGTGGCGCGCCGCTGCTCAGACGTGCTCGTGGACTGGGCCGTCGGCCAGGCGCGGGCGGTCGGTGCCGCTCGCGGGCTCGAGGTCCAGCAGATCGACACCGGGGCGTTCGCCGACGACGAGCGCCAGCACCTGTGGCTGACCGAGGCCGGCTTCGAGAAGGTCCGCACCTGGTGGCAGATGACCCGCCCGGTCACCCCGGAGGAGGCGGACCTGACCGGCGACCCCGAGCACTGGGAGAAGGGCGGCGTCGTGTTCCGGCTGGTTCGACGCGCCGGCTCCGGCATGCCCGAGGAGGCGGACCTGCGCGCGGTCCACGACGTGCTCGAGGGCGCCTTCGTCGACCACTTCAACTCCAGCGAGGAGACCTTCGACGAGTTCCTGTTCCGGCTCCGTGAGGACCCGGGGCACACCTGGGACCACTGGTGGCTGGCCGAGCTCACCGACGGCGGCGAGACCCAGCCGGTCGGCGCCCTGGTCGGCACCGTGAGCGAGAGCAGCTCCGGCCCGGACGGCTCGTACGTCTCCTACCTCGGGGTGCTCGAGGCCGCCCGCGGCCGCGGCGTCGCCAAGGGCCTGCTGCGCACCATCATCGCCGATGCCGCCGCCCGCGGCCGGGACCGCGTGGGCCTCGAGGTCGACGCCGACTCCCCGACCGGCGCCGCCGGCCTCTACACGTCGATGGGCTGGAAGACCAAGTACGTCACCGAGTCCTGGCACCGGGACGTGACGGTCGACCCGGAGTCCTGACCCGCCGCCCCCGGTCCAGTCGGCGCTGGTTGACGCGTGGGGTACGTCGAGTCGGCCCTGGTTGACGTGGTGCGCCGGGTGGCGGGGTGTCAACGAGCGCCGACTCGGCGGATGGCCGGATGTCAACGAGCGCCGACTCGGCGAGGGGCGGTCAGTCGGCGGTGACCCGGGTGTCCTGACCGTGGGGCTCGGCGAGCGAGGCGCGGAGCGCGGCGTGCACACCGTTGGGCGTGAGCACGCCGACGAACCGGGCTCCCTCCTTCACGGCCACCATCGGCTTGTCCTCGCGCAGCATCACCGCGAGGGCCTGCTCGAGGGTGGAGTCGACGTCGATGGCCGCGCCGAGGTCGCCGGTGCGTACGCCGTCCAGCGGCTCGAGGTGGCGCGGGTCGATCGGGGTGACCGCCAGCCGCCGCAGGCCCCGGGTGGAGCCGACGAAGTCGCTGACGAACTCGTCGGCGGGCTGGCCGAGCAGGTCGGCCGGGGTGGCGTGCTGGGCGAGCCGGCCGCCGGTGGCGAAGACCGCGACCCGGTCGCCCATCCGGACCGCCTCGTCGATGTCGTGGGTCACCAGCACCACGGTCTTGCCGAGGTCCTGCTGCAGGTGCAGGAACTCGTCCTGCAGCCGCACCCGCACCACCGGGTCGACCGCGCCGAACGGCTCGTCCATCAGCAGCACAGGCGGGTCCGCCGCCAGCGCCCGGGCCACGCCGACCCGCTGCTGCTCGCCGCCCGAGAGCTGGTGCGGGTAGCGGTCGGCGTACGTCGCCGGGTCCAGGCCGACCATCTCCATCAGCTCGCGGGCGCGGCCGCGGGCCGCGGACCGGGACTCGCCGTAGAGCAGCGGCACCGTCATCACGTTGGTGAGGACCTTCTGGTGGGGGAACAGCCCGACCTGCTGGATCACGTAGCCGATGCCACGGCGCAGCTCGACAGGGTCCTGCCGGGTGACGTCCTGGCCGTCGATCTCGATGGTGCCGGTGGTCGGCTCGATCAGCCGGTTGATCATCTTCAGCGTCGTCGACTTGCCGCAGCCGGAGGGGCCGACCAGGCACAGCAGCTCGCCGCGGCGCACGTCCAGGTCGAGCTCGTGCACGGCGACCGTGCCGTCCGGGTAGGTCTTCCCGACGCCCGAGAGCCGGATCATCGGCCGGTCATCGGTGGAGCCGGTAACGTCCATGCCGTGACCTTACTGGTGCCGACCGCGGCGGCGGGCGACCCGAGCTGCTACAGCCGGCTGACCAACCACTGGGTCTGCGGGCAGTACCTCCACGACCGGAAGTCGCAGATCGTCGACGCCACGACCCAGCACCTCGAGATCACCGTGGTCGCCGTGCTGCTCGGCGTGGCGATCGCGTTCCCGTTGGCCCTGGTGGCGCGTCGCCTGCCGCGGCTGGAGTCCTGGATCCTCGGCTTGAGCACCGGCATCTACACGATCCCGTCGCTCGCGCTGTTCCCGTTGCTGGTGCCGTTCACGGGGATCACCGCCACCACCGTGGTGATCGGGCTCGCGCTCTACGCGCTGACGGTGCTGGTGCGCAGCATGCTGGAGGGGCTGCGCTCGGTGCCCGACGACGTGCGGGACTCCGCGATCGGCCTGGGGTACGGCGCCAGCCGGCTGCTGGTCAGGGTCGAGCTGCCGCTCGCGCTGCCGGTGATCATGGCCGGGCTGCGCGTGGCGACCGTCTCGACGGTGGCGCTGACGACGGTCGGCTCGCTCGTGTCGTACGGCGGCCTCGGCAACCTGATCAAGGACGGGGTGACCACCGACTTCCGGGCCGAGCTGCTGACCGCCTCGGTGCTGTGCGTCGTCCTCGCCGTGCTGCTCGACGTGGCGATCGTGCTGCTGCAGCGGGTGCTGACCCCGTGGACGCGGGGTGCGCGCGCGTGAACGTCTTCGCCGACACCTGGACCTACCTCACGACCGCCTCGCACTGGCAGGGCGAGGGCGGCATGCTCCAGCTGCTGGTGCAGCAGCTGCTGCTGAGCCTCACGGCGCTGCTGATGGCGGTGGTGATCGGCCTGCCGGTCGCCCTGTGGCTGGGCCACCTGGGACGGGGCGGCTTCCTCGCGATCAACATCTCCAACGTCGGCCGCGCGGTGCCGACGTTCGCGCTGCTGGCCGTGCTGGTCACCGCCGACCATCCGGGGGTGGCGACGTTCGGTCCCTACGGCCGCGCCGGCCTGGCGACGCTGATCGCGCTGACGCTCTTCGCGCTGCCGCCGATCGTCACCAACGGGTACGTCGGGGTCCGCGAGGTGCCCGCCGAGGTCCGGCAGGCCGCCGACGGGATGGGCATGCGGGGGCGCCAGAAGTTCCGCCGCGTGGAGCTCCCGCTCGCACTGCCACTGGTGGTCTCCGGGGTCCGGCTCGCGCTGGTGCAGGTGTGGGCGACGGCCACCATCGCGGCCCTGGTCGCGGGGCCAGGCCTGGGGCGGGTGATCACCGACGGCTTCTACCGCTCCAACTACCCCAAGGGCATCGCTGGAGCCGTCGTCGTCGCGCTGGTGGCACTGGTCCTCGAGCTGCTCGCCGCCCTCGGGCAGCGCCTCGCCGACCCCGCGGTGCGTCGTCCGTCCCCCGGGTCGCGGAAGCGCGGTGTCGGGGCCCACCCGTAGGGTGGACGAAGCAGTCGAACCCCTCGGCAGCTGAGAGCGGTTCGCCGCTCACCTCCGGACACGCGCGGCGGGGGCCGCGGGACACAGAAGGTTGGTCATCATGCAGGTTCGACGCCCACTCGCCGCTGCGCTCTCCGTCGGCACCCTCCTCCTCGCCACCGCGTGCGCCGGCGACAACCTCTCGAGCGACAAGTCCCCGAGCTCGGGGAGCTCCCCGACCGGCTCCGGCGACAAGGGCACGGTGCACATCTCGGGACAGAACTTCGGCGAGGCCAGCCTGGTCGCCGCAATGTACGACGAGGTGCTCACCAAGGCCGGCTACGACACCGACGTCAAGCTGGTGGGCACCCGTGACATCTACATGAAGACGTTCCCGGGCGACGTCGACGTCGTCCCGGAGTACGTCGGCGGCATCCTCGACTTCCTCAACACCACCGCGAACGGCGCGGACGCCAAGCCGATCACCACCTCCGACGCCCAGGCGTCGATCAAGGCCGGCCAGCAGCTGCTCGACGACCAGGGCATCACCCTGCTCGACCCGTCGCAGGCCACCGACACCAACGCCTTCTTCGTGACCAAGGACGACGCCAGCTCCAACGGCCTCTCGAAGCTGTCGGACCTCAAGGGCAAGAGCGTCGTGCTGGCGGCCGCCGAGGACTGCCAGGGTCGGCCGGACTGCGAGGGCGGCCTCACGAAGGACTACGGGATCGACGTCACGAAGGTGCTGCCGCTCGGCTACGCCAGCCCGCAGACCTACAAGTCGGTGATCGACGGTGAGTCGCAGCTCGGCGAGACCAGCACCACCGACGGGACGCTGGCGTCCCAGGGCCTGGTCCTGCTCGACGACGACAAGCACATCCAGCCCGCGCAGAACCTCGTGCCGGCGGTGAGCAGCGACTTCCTCAAGGCCCACCCCGACGTGGCCGCCCCGCTCAACCAGCTGATGGCCGCGCTGACCACCGAGAAGCTCACCCAGCTCAACGGGGAGATCGCCGTCGACCGCAAGACGCCCGAGGACGTCGCCCACGAGTTCCTGACCCAGGCCGGCCTGGTCTGAGCCTGGATCTGCGCCGAGCCTGGTCGCCCGGTCGGTACCCTCGGCGCATGCCGGGCCGCCGATCCACCCCCGCCGGGCTCGCACGGGGAGCGTGGCGCCGGCTGCCCGAGCCCGTCCGCCGGCCGCTGCGCCGGCCGCTGGCCGGCCTCGCGGGCCAGCAGGCGGCGCCGGCCTCGGCCAGCCTGGTGGTGCTGTGCGAGGCCGTCGACCTGCCCCGCTTCGCGGACACGCTGGCGGCGGTCCTCGCCGAGTCCCCGGACGAGGTGCTGGTCGCGCCCGTGGGCCCCGAGGCGGCCCGGGAGGTCGCCCGGCTGGTCGCCGTGCAGCCCGACCCCCGGGCGCGGGTGCTGCCGGAGCAGCCGACCTGGCAGGACGCGGCGAACGCCGGCATGGACGCGGCCGGCGAGGACGTCGTGCAGCTGCTCCGGGCCTGCGACCCACGCCCGCCCGGTGCGCTGGCCGCGCTGACCGAGTCGCTGGCGGCCAGCGGGTCGGAGCTCGCCACCGGGGCGATCGCGCAGCGCGGTCGACCCGCGGTCTGGCTGCAGCGCGCCACCGCCCTCGCGCACGCCCGCCCCGCACGCGGCGTACGTCCCGCCGAGCGCCCCGAGCTCGCCGGCGACCTCGGCCTCGGCAACAAGCTGCTGCGTACGACGACCTGGCGGGAAGCCGGCCGTCGCCTCGGGCCGCTGGACGGCTGGCTGCTCTCGCCGACGCTGGCCGCCCACCTCGCGGCCGCCGGCCAGGTCGACGTGCTCGCGCGTCCGGTGCAGGAGCACCTCGGCGGGCACGGGGTGCGGGCCTACGGCGCCGCCCCGAACCAGCTGCGCGACCTCGGCTGCTGGGACGCGCGCGCCGAGGCGGTCGAGGGGCTGCTGACGGGCAGCGGCCTGGAGGCCGGCTGGCGCCGCCACGTGCTGGACGTCGCGCTGCCGGGCTTCCTGCTCGACGCCGAACGGGCCACCCCGGAGGACTGGCAGCGGCTCCGTCGGGTCCTGGCCCGGCACGCGGCCGGCGCGGCCGGCGCCGCCGAGGGCACCGGGGTCGAGGCCCGCAGCCTCGAGTGGCTGTGCGCCGAGGACCGGCGCGCCGACGTGGAGCGGCTCGCGGTCGCCCTCACCGACCTCGAGGGCCAGGTGCCCACCACGGTCACCGAGGCCGGCGAGGTCCTCGCCGCCTGGCCCGAGCTGCCGGCGGACGTGCCCGACCACGCGCGCCGGCTCACCGAGGCCGAGACCCCGCTGGTCGCCTCCGTCGTCCGGATCGTCGGCGGCGAGGGCGACACGGAGCGTCGGGTCGACCTCCAGCTCCGGGTCGCCCAGGTCGACCTGCCGCCGACCGGTGTCGAGGTCACCGGCGCCCTCGCCGACGCCGACGCCGCGACGGTCGCCGTCGAGGTCCGTCCGGACGCCGCGGCGACCCGCTGGGCCGGCAGCCCGTTCGCCCGGGCGCTCGCGGCCCGGGTCCGGGTGCCCGCCGACGCCACGTCCCTCCGGCTGACGCTGCGCCTGGCGCCGGGCCTCACCCGCACCACCGAGGTCCGCCTCGCCGACCCCCGCCGGCGCCACCGCGACCCCGACCCCCGCGTCCTGGTCCGCGACGTCCGGCTCGAGGACGACGCCCTCGTGGTCGACCTCGAGGGGGAGGGCACGCTCACCCTGGTCGACGAGGACGACCGCCCGCTCGGCGCCGCCACCGCGACCCGGCCCCGGATCCCGCTGCGCCACGAGCACTTCGGTCGCGACCGCCTGCTGCCCACCGGCCACTACCGGCTCGTCGTCGCCGGCCGCCCGCCCCGGATGGCCGACGGCCTCGTGGACCGCATCCCCGTCGAGCAGGTCGGGCGCCACCACCGGCTGCGCACCATGCTCGGCCCCGCCGGCGGCCTGCTGCTCCACCTCGGGCCCCCGCTGGCCGACGACGAGCTCGGCCGCCACGCCCAGGCCCGGCTGGTGGAGGCCTACGCCGCGGACCGCCGGCCGGTCGACCCCGACGTCTTCTACTTCGAGTCCTACGTCGGGCGGTCCGCCTCCGACAGTCCCCGCGACATCCACGACGAGCTGCGCCGCCGGCGACCGGGTGCGACGACCTACTGGGGCGTGGCCGACTCCTCGGTCGAGGCTCCTGCCGGGGCGACGCCGGTGCTGCTGCGCAGCCGGGAGTGGTACGACGTGCTGGCGCGGGCCGGCTGCCTCGTGGTGAACACCGACGTGGAGGCGT
Source organism: uncultured Actinomycetota bacterium (assembly GCA_963826155.1). Taxonomy (GTDB): domain Bacteria; phylum Actinomycetota; class Actinomycetes; order Propionibacteriales; family Nocardioidaceae; genus Nocardioides. The sequence continues at coordinate 4,318,471 of CAWGVX010000002.1, forward strand.
GGTTCCGCCGCCGGCCCGGCCAGTTCCTGCTGCAGACCTTCCACGGCTACCCGTCCAAGGGCATGGGCCTGGGCCAGTGGCGGGCCGCCGACCTGCCCGAGAGCCGGATCCGGCTGCTGCGCGCCCGCGGCGTGGACACGTGGAGCGCGATCCTCACCCCGGCTCCGGAGATGACCCGGCACTACCGGGAGCAGTACGCCTACTCGGGCCCGGCGTTCGAGCACGGCTACCCGCGCAACGACGCGCTGGTCGGCCCGCGGGCCGACCAGCGTCGCCGACGGACGCGTGAGCTGCTCGGCATCCGCGAGGACCAGGTGGCCGTGCTCTACGCCCCCACCTGGCGGGAGAACCTCGCGACCCGCCCCCGGCGCGCCGAGCTCACCACCCACCTCGACGTCGACGCGGCCGCCCGCGCCCTGGGCGACGACCACGTGCTTCTGCTGCGCGGGCACCGGTTCCACCACCGCCGCCAGGCGGACCCCGGCGTCGTGGACGTGACCGAGCACCCCGAGATCAACGACCTGGTCCTCGCCTCCGACGTGGCGGTCCTCGACTACTCCTCGCTGCGCTTCGACTTCGCCCTCACCGGCCGGCCGATGGTCTTCCTCGTGCCCGACCTCGAGGAGTACGACGCGGGCAGCCGGGCCTTCCTGTTCCCGTTCGCCGACTCGGCCCCCGGGCCGTTCGTGCGCGACACCGACGAGGTGGTGGCGCGGGTCCGCGACCTGGCCGGCCTGCAGCAGGAGTGGGCCTCCGCGATCGCGTCCTTCAACGACACCTACAACCGCTGGCACGACGGCCACGCGGCCGAGCGCGTCGTCGACCAGCTGCTCGCCGCGCTGGCCGCACCGCCGTCGTCGTCCGGCCCCGGCGCTCGATAGATTGTCGGCCATGCCTACCGCCGTCGACCCGACCGTGCCCACGGCCGACTCGCGGCCGGTGGCCGTCCGATGAAGGCCGCCGCCCGCGTCCAGGTGGCCCGCTCGCTGCCGCGCCGCGCCGCGCGCCGGCTGGCCCGGACCGGTGTCGGACGGCGGCTGCGTCGACCCGCGGTCAGCCTGGTGGTGCCGTTCTACAACGTCGAGGAGTACCTCGCCGACTGCCTGGACTCGATCCTGCGCCAGTCCTTCGGCGACTTCGAGGTGCTGCTGGTCGACGACGGGTCGCCCGACGGGTCCCGCGCGATCGCCGAGCAGTACGCCGCCCGCGACGAGCGGGTGCGGATCGTCACCCGCGAGAACGGCGGCCTCGGCGCGGCCCGCAACACCGGCGTCCGCGCTGCCCGCGGCCGGTTCCTGACCTTCGTCGACTCCGACGACCTGCTGCCGGCCAACGCGCTGAACGTGCTGGTCTCCAGTGCCCGCCGTACCGGCTCCGACATCGTCGTGGGCTCGGTCGAGCGGTTCGACAGCCGCAACACCTGGACGCCCGACTGGGTCGAGGACGTCCACCTCGAGCAGCGTGAGCGGGTGCGGGTCGAGGAGTTCCTGCCGCTGCTGCGCAACCTCTACACGTGGAACAAGCTCTTCCGCCGCGACTTCTGGGACGAGCAGGGGCTGTGGTTCCGCGAGGGCGTCGCCTACGAGGACCAGCCGATCGTCACCCAGCTGTTCGCCCGCGCGAAGGCGATCGACGTGCTGACCCAGATCGTCTACCGCTACCGCGCCCGCGACGACAAGAGCTCGATCAGCCAGCAGACCGCCAGCCTGACGGACCTCCGCGACCGGATCGCCGCCTGGCAGGTCAGCCGGGACGCGTTCCGCACCGAGCTCAGCCCCATCGTGTACGACGGCTGGCTGCAGACCCTCTTCGCGGCGCACTTCCAGTGGTACCTCACCAGCCCCGGCACCGTCGACGACGACTACTGGGACGAGCTGGTGGCCGTCGTCCGCGCGCTCACCGACGGCACGCCCTCGTGGGTGTGGGAGGCGACCCCGCCCCCGGCCCGGGTGCTGGTGCGGCTGGCCCAGCTGGACCGGCGGGCCGACGCCCAGGAGTTCGTGCGCCGCGGCGGCACGAAGGTCGAGCAGTGGCCGGCGGTCGTCCGCGACGACGGCATCCTGCTGGAGCTGCCGCTGCTCGGCGACCCCGATCTCGACGAGTCCCTCTTCGTGCTGGACCCGGCGCAGGTGCGGCTCTCCCACGCCGTCGAGAACGTCCACTGGGTCGACCAGGCCGACGGTGGCCGGACCTGCTGGATCTCGGGCTGGGCCTACCTGCGCAAGGTCGACCTGGCGGTGCACGACCAGCAGGTCGTCGTCCAGCTGCGCAACCGGCGGACCGGCGAGGTCCGTTCCTTCCCCGCGACCGAGCAGCCGCCGGCGAGCTTCCCGATGCCCCGCGAGGACCTGTGGTGTGACTACGGCCCCGGCCGGTTCGGGGTGGAGATCCCGCTCGACGACCTCGACGTCGACGGCCAGCACGCGAGCTGGGGCGTGTGGCTCCGGGTCACCGCAGCGGGCCTGAGCGCCGAGCAGCCGGTCACCCGGCTGGTCCGCAGCGGCTCGGCCGGTGCCGTTCCGGCGGCGCCGCTGGGGCGTGGCGAACGGCTGGTCGTCGACTGGCAGTACCAGCAGCCGATGCGGCTGCGCGTCGACCGGGGCCACGTCTCGGCCTCCGACCTCGTGCTCGAGGGCCGGGTGCTGACCGGCGCGCTCGACCCCGCAGACGCCGAGCAGGTGGCCCGGGTGGCCGTCGAGGGCGCCGGCCGGGTGGCCGAGGCCAGCCTGGACGGCCCGGCCTTCCGGGTGGAGCTGCCCGGCATCGACCGCCCCGCCCGCGGCCGGTCGGTCAGCTGGCACGTCGTGGCCTGGACCCGTGACGGCCGGCGCCGCGACCTGGTGCCTGCCGCCGCGAGCCGGGTGGTCCCCGGCGTCGGGTCGCTGGTGCTCGGCACCCACCGCAACGGCGGGCTCGTCGTCCACGAGTGGTCGCTGGGCGCCCAGGCCGACCTGGTCGGCGTCGACCGCGACGGCCGCCTCACGGTCCGGGGCCGGCTCCTCGGGACGGGCTCGGGCACCGTCCGGCTGACCACCCACAACAAGCGCACGCGCACGCACGGCGAGCCGGTCGCCGTGGAGGGCGGGCGCTTCGAGGCCGGCGTCGTGCTGGCCCATGAGCTCTACCGGTTCGGGACCCGGCCGCTGCCCGTCGGTGAGCACGACCTGTCGCTGCTCGTGCAGGACGGCGGCGCCGAGGTCGAGGTGCCGCTGCTGGTGTCCCCGTCGCTGGGCGCGGACCTCCCGTTGGTGGTGGAGACCGACGACCTGGAGGGCCGGATCGTGCGTGGCCCGCAGACCGTCGTCCGCGTGAGCCTGCACCGCCCGCTCGGCTCCGGTCGCGGGCGCTACCGGCAGAACGTGCTGCGCAACCAGGGCCCGACCCGCAGCGGCCTGACCCGCGGGGTGCTGATGCGCTCCTACTTCGGGGAGCAGGCCACCGACAACGGGGTCTCGATCCAGAAGGAGCTGGCCCGCCGGGGCAGTGACCTGCCGGTCTACTGGGCGGTGCAGGACCGGTCGGTGCCGGTGCCCGACGGCGGCATCCCGGTCGTGGTCAACAGCCCCGAGTGGTACGACCTGGTCTTCTCGGTGCAGTACTACATCGACAACATGTACCAGCCGGACTACCACCACAAGCCCGACGGCCAGGTGCTCGTCCAGACCTTCCACGGCTACCCGTTCAAGCAGATGGGCCACCCGCACTGGCGCAACCTGCAGTTCTCCCAGGCCCGCATCGACGCCTACGACGCCCGGGCCCGCGAGTGGGACTACCTGGTCTCGCCCGCCCGCTACGCCACGCCGCTGCTCGCCCGCGACTTCAACTACCCCGGCGACGTCCTCGAGATCGGCTACCCGCGCAACGACGTGCTCAACTCGCCCGAGGCCGAGGAGATCCGTGCGCAGACGCGGGCCTCGCTGGGGATCGAGGACGGCCAGACGGCGGTGCTCTACGCCCCGACGTTCCGGGACTACCTCGCGCTCAACGACAGCCGGGCGGAGATGGCCGACTTCTTCGACTTCGAGCGGGCCACCCGGATGCTCGGCGACGAGTACGTCCTGCTGGTCCGCGGCCACGCGTTCAACGCGCGAGCCGACGGCCGGGTCGGCAGCCGCCGGGGCTGCATCGAGGTGACCGACTACCCGGAGGTCTCCGACCTCTACCTCGCCGCCGACGCGGGCATCGTGGACTACTCCTCGCTGCGCTTCGACTTCGGCGTGACCGGCAAGCCGATGATCTTCCACGTCCCCGACCTGCAGCGGTACAAGGACACCCGGGGCTGGCTGTTCGACTTCGAGCCCACCGCCCCCGGTCCGCTGCTGGACACCACCGAGGAGGTGGCCGAGGCGCTGCTGGACCTCGACGGCGTCCGCAAGCAGCACGCCGAGGCGTACCGCCGCTTCCACGACGACTACCTCGACCTCGACGACGGGCACGCGGGGGAGCGGTTCGTCGACGCGGTCTTCGTGCCCCGGGGCGACGCGTGAGAGGCTGTCGCCCGCTCCCGACCGGCTCCGATGGAGGATGATCTGACCGTGTCCACCCCTGAACGCGGCCTCGTCTTCGTCGTCGGTCCCGGCCGCAGCGGCACCAGCACGATGGCCGGGGCGCTCTCCTTCTCCGGCTACACCGTCCCGCAGGCGATCAAGGGCAACGAGACCAACCCGCTCGGCTTCTTCGAGCCGCGCTGGGTCGTGAACTTCCACCGCCAGCTGCTGCAGCGCACCGGCGTTCGCACCCTCGACACCGATCCCCAGGTCCTCGAGCGGCTCTCCGCCGTGCTGTCGGAGGAGAAGAGCCGCGACGAGGTCCGCGACTGGCTCGCGCCCCGCCTCGAGCAGCACGGCCGGCTGGTCATCAAGGACCCGCGGATGGTGTGGTTCCGCGACCTGTGGGTGGCCGCCGCCCAGGACCTCGGCGTGGACCCGCGCTTCGTGGTCATGCTGCGCCACCCGGCGGAGGTCTCCGCGAGCCGCAGCAACTACTACGACGCCGACGAGATCCCCGCGGTGGCGGGCTGGATCAACGTGGCGCTGATGACCGAACAGCTCACCGCCGGCTCGCCCCGCCGCTTCGTGCACTACCCGAACCTCACCGCCGACTGGCGCACCGAGCTGGTCCGCCTGCGCGACGACCTCGGGCTGGTGCTGGAGCCGGCCCCCGAGGAGCGCCCGCACCCGGTCGACGAGTTCATCGACCCCAGGCTGCGCCGGATGAAGCCGGGCTGGGAGGACTCCTCGGTGCCGCCGTACCTCCAGGAGCTCGGCGACCGCACCTTCGACGTCCTCGGCGACCTGGCCGAGCACGGCGACTCCGCGGACGCCGACGACCTCGCCGAGCGGCTGCAGGCGCTGCGGGGGGAGTACTCCCGCATCCACAGCGACGCGCTCGCGCTGGTCGCCCCGACCCTGAAGCGGGTCCGGGAGGACACCACCCGCAAGGTGCGCCGCCGGGTGCTGGCCCGGGCGGCGAAGCAGCAGGCCCGCCAGGCCGCGCCGCCCGCGTCACCCCCGGCGCCGCAGGGGCTCGTGCACCGCGTCGTACGACGGGCCCGCGCCGCGGCCGCGCGTCCGGCCAAGGAGTCCTGATGGGTCTGCTCGTCCTGATCACCGGGACCGGCCGCAGCGGCACCAGCACCATGTCCGGCACCCTGCACCACCTCGGGCTGCACGTGCCCGGCCCCTACCTGGGCGCCAACGAGTCCAACCCCAAGGGCTTCTTCGAGTCCAAGTGGGCGGTCGGGTTCCACAAGAAGATCACCGCCGCCGCGCGGATCAACGACTTCGACGGCCGGCCGCTCGCGTTCGCCCGGGCGCAGCAGGTGATCACGCCGGAGCTGCGTCGCGAGCTCGTCGACTTCCTGACCACCCAGGCCGCCGAGGGCGACCAGGTCGTCGTCAAGGACCCGCGCTCGGTGTGGGCCCAGGCGCTGTGGCGGGACGCGGCGGCCGAGGCCGGGCTGGAGATCCGCTACATCTCGATGCTGCGGCACCCGGCCGAGGTGGTCGGTAGCCGGACGACCTACTACGCCAGCCCCGACGACGAGGAGAAGCGCCGCAACTACGAGATCTTCAACGTCGGCCGCTGGGTGAACAGCTCGGTCGTCAGCGAGCGCGAGACCCGCGGCCTGCCCCGGGCGTTCGTGCGCTACACCGACCTGCTCGAGGACTGGCGCCCGGTGGCGGTGCGCCTGCGCGACGAGCTCGGCCTGCGCTACGACGAGAGCGCCCTCGGTGAGGGCAGCCCGGTCGACGAGTTCATCGACCCCGGCCTGCGGCGCCACCAGGTGACCTGGGCGGAGCTGCGGGTGCCCGACGAGCTCCAGGGCCTCGCGGAGCAGATCTGGAAGGACCTCGAGGTGCTCGCCGCCGCGGGCGGCGCGGACGTGACCGCGTCCGCGGACCTCGACGAGGCGGGGGAGCACTACGCCCGGATCTTCCTCGAGGCCTCGGCGATCAGCCACGACGCCATGGAGGAGGCCAAGGCCGAGGCGCGGCTGGCCGGGGCGAAGGCGGCGCGGAAGCGGCGGAAGGGCCAGCCGGACCGGCCGGCCGGTCCCGTCCCGCCGGGCCGGCGACCCGTCGACGAGGTCGCCGCCCGCGACCTGGCGCGGGAGCTGGTCCGCCGCGCCCGGCGCCGGGCCACCCGCCGTCGCTGAGTTCTCTCAGGTTATCCTCAGGAGCGACCCGTCCCCTGTCGAGCCGACCCCTGCCGAGGAGCGCGCCATGCGAGTGTCCGACTCCGCACGTGTGCTCTTCGTGCACGTCCAGAAGACCGGCGGATCCACGATCGACCGGATCTTCGACGAGGAGGTCCCCGACGCCCGTCGGGTCCACGGCGTGAGCCGGCACGCGGCGTACCGCCGGCTGGTGTTGCTCGAGCCCGGGCTGGCCGACTACTGGTCGTTCGGCTTCGTGCGCAACCCGTGGGCGCGGATGGTCTCCTGGTTCGCGATGGTCTCGGGCATGTACGCCAAGTACGACGCGGACAATCCCCGGACCCGGGCCAAGTTCGAGCGTTTCCCCAAGACCTGGGGGCAGTTCGAGCCGTTCGCCCACGACTTCGACAAGTTCGTGCTCGAGGCGCCGCGGGCGATCGCCAAGGTCGGCCGCACCCAGGTCGACGCGCTGACCACCCCGGAGGGTCGGCGGGTCGACTTCGTCGGCCGCACGGAGAACTTCGTCGGCGACCTCAACGTGGTGCGCGAGCGGCTCGGCCTGCCGGTGGTCGAGGCCGCCCCCCGCAAGAACGTCAGCAGCCACGCGCACTACAGCACCTACTACAACGACCTCACCCGTCGTGCGGTCGCCGAGCACTACGCCGCCGACATCGAGGCGTTCGGCTACACCTTCGACGCCCAGCCCTGAGGATCCGGCCCACCCACGGCCGCGACCGCCCGGGTCCGTGGGCGAGAGTGCGGTGCCCGGTCTCCTGGGAAAGCTCCCCGCCCGCGACGAGCTCCAGGCGGGGCGCGCGGTGTGCGGTCAGGCCGGTCCGGCGTCCGCCCCGGCGTCCGGGCCGCCCAGCGGGTCGTCCTTGCGCACGTCGTAGATGTGGCCGGTGTCACTGGAGAGCAGCACGTCGAGCGAGGTCTGCGCGACGGTGTCGGAGTCCAGCAGCGTGCCCGGCGCCTCCTGGCCGAACGCGCGGGTCCGCATCGGGGTCGCGGTGCGCTCGGGGTTGATGCAGTTCACCCGGACCCGGTCGGAGGCCCACTCGTCGGCAAGCGCCTGGGTGAGGTTGACCGTCGCGGCCTTGGCCGAGGAGTAGAGGCTGTAGCCGCTGCGGCCGCGGGTGTAGGAGCTGGAGGTGAACAGCAGCATCGAGCCGGAGGTCTTGCGCAGGTGCGGGAAGAACACCTGGGCGATGAAGACCGGCGCCAGGTAGTTGATCTCGGTGGCCGCGTAGATCGTCTCCTCGCTGGTGTCGAGCAGCTCCCCGCGCGGCAGCACCCCGGCGGTGTTCACGACGAAGTCGACCCGCCCGGTGCCCGCCATCACCTGCTCGGCCGCCGCGGCGATGTCGGCCCGGCGCTCGACGTGGGTGCCGGTGCTCGAGCGGCTGAAGGTGAACACGTCCGCGCCGAGCCCGGTCGCGAGCGCGGCGATGTCGGCGCCGATGCCATAGCTGCCGCCGAAGACCACGACCGTCTTCCCGGCCAGGGCCGCCCGCCGCTCCTCGTCGGAGCCGCGGACCGGCAGGTCGGTGCTGGTGAGCTGGAACAGCTTGTCGGCGAGGTAGACGTCGATGGGCTCGGTGACCTTCATGTTCCGCTCGTCGCCGCGGACCACCACGATCGGCTCCTCGGGCAGGTAGCGGAGCACCACCGTGCAGTCGTCGGTCGCCACGAAGTCGGGGTCCCGGACCGCCTTGGCGTACGCCGCCCGGATCACCGAGGCGCGGAAGGCCTGCGGGGTCTGGCCGCGACGCAGCGCCGCGCGCGGCGGGATCTCGCGGATCGTGTCGTCCTCGCCGACCTCGATGATCGTGTCGGCCGACGGGATCGCGACGTCGACGGCGGCGTAGTGCTCCAGCGCGTCGAAGCACTCCTGGATGATGCGGGGTGTCACCAGCGGTCGCACCGCGTCGTGGAACAGCACGTGGCACTCGTCCTCGCCGAGGGAGTCCAGCGCCCGGAGGGTGGTGTCGTTGCGGGTCTCGCCGCCCTCGAGGATCTCGGTGACCTTGTCGTCGTAGCCGCCGCCGCGCACGATCGCGCGCACCGCGTCGAGGTGGCCCGGGGCCATCATGATCTTGATCTCGTCGACCGCCGGGTGGCTGTGCAGCGCGCTCAGCGAGTGCTCGAGGATCGTCTTGCCCGCGACCTTGAGCAGCTGCTTCGGGATGTCCAGCCCGATCCGGGCTCCCACCCCACCCGCGAGCAGGACGGCGACGTTGCGGACGTGCGTGCGCTCCATGGCGGGCATCCTGTCAGAACCGCCTCGAGAGCCCCCAAAGCCGGGGCTGGCCCTTGGGTAGGGTGAGGCGGTCCCGGTCGTGCCGGCCGACCCCGAGGAGAGAGACCCGACTGATGCCATCCGCCAGCCTGTTGTTGCCCGAGGCCTCGCGGCTGATCCACATCGGGCCGCACAAGACCGGCAGCACGGCGATCCAGGTGGCCCTGCAGGAGGCGGGCGGCACGCTCGAGCAGCACGGTGCGTTCTATGCCACCGGCCCCCGGCACCGCCCGGACAAGGCCGGCTGGGCCCTCGGGCTCAAGGGGCGGCCCGCGGGCACCGGCCAGCCCCCGATCGAGCGGTGGCACTCGCTGGTGCGGAAGGTGGCCGACGCCGGCGAGCGCCGCGTGTGCGTCAGCAACGAGGACTTCGGTCGCGCCACCGCCGAGCAGGCCAGCCGGATCGTCGACGACCTCGGGGGCGACCGGGTGCACGTGGTCGCGGTCGCCCGCCGGCTGGACCGCTACCTGCCCTCGCAGTGGCAGGAGCGGGTCAAGGCCGGGGACCGGCGCGGCTTCGAGGACTGGCTGCGGGTGGTGCTCGACCTCGACAACCCCGACTACAGCTGGGACCGGCTCAATGTCTGGCACGCCCACGACCTCGCGTCGCTGGTCGGGCGCTGGGTCGACGTGGTCGGCCCGGAGCGGTTCACCCTGATCGCCAGCGACGAGCAGGACCGGGCGCTGCTCCCGCACGCCTTCGAGGACCTGCTCGGGCTGCCGCAGGACACGCTCAAGCCCAACCCCCAGCGCTCCAACCGCGGGCTGAGCTGGGCGGAGACCGAGATGGTGCGGGCGACCAACCAGCACTGCGCCGAGGCCGGCTGGTCGCGCGCCGAGCGTCGTCGGTTCGTCAAGGGTGGCGTGCTGCGCGAGCTCCAGTCCCGTCCCACGCCCCCGGGCCCCAGGAACCCCCCGCTGCCGGGCTGGGCGCTGGAGCAGGTCCGGCGGCTCAGCGAGCAGCGGGTGGCGCAGGTGCGCGAGCTCGGCGTACGCGTGGTCGGCGACCTCGACGCGCTGCGGGTGCCCGACAGCGTCACCGCGGTGGACGGGCCGGTCGAGCTGCCCGAGGTGGACGTCGCCGTGGCCGGCGCCGCCATCGCCGCGGTGATGCGGGTGGCGCTGGGCGCGGCCGCCGGTGCCGGCGACGGCGCGACCGACGGCAGCGGGGCCGACGAGGACGAGTGAGCCGGTCCGGCCACTCCCGGGGTGTCTGGCCCGGGTGTGCGGCCGGGGTGTGCGGCCCGGCGTGGCCGGTGTGACCCACGGAACGTTTCCGGACGGTTCCGCGCGGTGTTGCCGCCGCGTAGATTCGGGTCACGAACGAGCAACCGTCTGGTACCCACACCGGCCCTCACGAGGGTGGGCGGAGGGACTGAAACGTTAGGTTCGAGATGACGCACCCTCCCCTGCCGTCCGGCCTGCGGGTGGGCGTCGTCGGCGCGGGTCGCGTCGGCGCCGTCCTCGCCGCCGCCCTGGAGGCCGCCGGCCACCGGGTCGTGGCCGCCGCCGGCGAGTCCGACGCCTCCCGCCTCCGGATCGCCGAGCTGCTGCCGCAGGCCCGTCACGAGAAGCCGACCTCGGTGGCCCGCGGCTGCGACCTGTTGCTGCTGACCGTGCCCGACGACATGCTGCCCAACGTCGTGGCCATGCTCGCCGCCAGCGGGGCGATCCACGAGGGCCAGCACGTCGTGCACACCTCCGGCCGGCACGGCCTGGCCGTGCTGGACCCGGCCGTGGCCGTGGGCGCCCGGGTGGTCGCCATGCACCCGGCGATGACGTTCACCGGCACCGCCGTCGACCTGCCTCGGCTGTCGGGCTGCGTCTTCGGCCTGACCGCCGCGCCCGCCCAGCGGGCGTTCGCCGAGGACCTGGTCGCCGCGCTCGGCGGCCGCCCGATGTGGGTCCCCGAGGAGATGCGCACGCTCTACCACGCCGCGCTGGCGCACGGTGCCAACCACCTGGTCACGCTGGTCACCGAGGCGATGGAGATGCTCACGGCCGCCGGCGCCGACGACCCGGCCGCCACGCTCCGCCCGCTGCTCTCCGCGGCCCTCGACAACGCGCTGGTCCAGGGCGACGCGGCGCTCACCGGCCCGATCGTGCGCGGCGACGTGGGCACCGTGCGCGCCCACCTCGCCGACCTGGTCGCGAACGCACCGCAGACGCTCGGCTCGTACGTCTCGCTGGCGCGCGCCACGCTGGACCGGGCCGTGACCGACGGACGGCTGCTGCCGATCCGCGCCGCCGCGATCCGCCGGGCCCTCGACGAGGCCGCCGCCACGGTGGCCGCGCCGGCGCCCCGGACCTCCCTCTCGTGAGCCGCCGGTCATGAGCGGCGGCACCCGCCTCGTGTCCACGCGCGAGGAGCTCGCCGGCCTGCTCACCGAGGCCCGGGCCGCAGGTCGCCGGGTCGGCCTGGTCCCGACCATGGGCGCCCTGCACGAGGGCCACGCGAGCCTGGTGCGGGTCGCCCGGGAGCGGGTCGGCGACGGCCCGGTGGTCGTCTCGGTCTTCGTCAACCCGTTGCAGTTCGGCGAGGGGGAGGACCTCGACCGCTACCCGCGCACGCTGGCGGCCGACCTCGAGGTCTGCGAACGGGAGGGCGCCGACCTCGTCTTCGCGCCCGGCGTCGAGGAGGTCTACCCGGGCGGGGATCCGCAGGTCACCGTCGAGCCCGGGCCGCTGGGCACGGTGCTCGAGGGGAGCACCCGCCCCGGCCACTTCCGCGGCGTGCTCACCGTCGTGGCGAAGCTCTTCGGGCTGGTGCGTCCCGACGTCGCGGTCTTCGGCGAGAAGGACTACCAGCAGCTGGTGCTGATCCGCCGGATGGTGCTCGACCTCAACCTGGGCGTCGAGGTCGTCGGCGCCCCGACCCGGCGTGAGCCTGACGGGCTCGCGCTGTCCAGCCGCAATGCCTACCTCGACGCCGAGCAGCGCGAGCAGGCCACCGCACTGAGCGCGGCGCTGCTGGCGGCCCGGGAGGCGTCGGACCAGGGCGCGGAGGTGGCCCTCGACGCTGCACGGGCCGAGCTGCGGAGCCGGCCCGGGGTCGACCTCGACTACCTGGCCCTGACCGACCCCGGGCTCGGGGAGCTGCCCGCCGGCGTACCTCCCGGCACCGCGGCCCGGATCCTGGTCGCCGCCCGGGTCGGGGCCACCCGGCTGATCGACAACCTGCCCCTGGTCCTGGGGGGTGCGCCCGCTCGCGGAGCGAGCCCGGCGAACCGCGAGCGCAGCCCGTCGAACCGCGAGCGCAGCGAGCCTGGTTCGGCGGAACCAGAAGACAGCCCGTCGAACCGCGAGCGCAGCGAGCCTGGTTCGGCGGAACCAGAAGACAGCCCGGCGAAGCCGGCCCATGCCGTTCCCTACGAGCGAAGCGAGTAGCGAGATGTTGCGGACGATGATGACGAGCAAGATCCACCGGGCCACGGTGACGCAGGCCGACCTGCACTACGTCGGCTCGGTGACCGTGGACGAGGACCTGCTCGAGGCCGCGGACCTGCTGCCCGGCGAGCTGGTCCACATCGTCGACATCACCAACGGCGCGCGCCTGGAGACCTACACGATCGCCGGCGAGCGGGGGTCGGGCGTGATCGGGATCAACGGCGCGGCCGCACACCTCGTGCACCCCGGCGACCTGGTCATCCTCATCGGCTACGGCCAGATGGACACCGAGGAGGCGCGGTCGTTGCGCCCGCACGTCGTGTTCGTCGACGCCGACAACAAGATCGTTGCCACCGGCTCCGACCCCGTCGAGACCAGCGGCGGCGCTGGTCTGGTCCGGGGGGACGTGCTCGCCGGGCGATAGCCTGAACCGGTGAACGGCAGCGCGGTCGACGCCCCCGTACGACGGGTCCCGGGCCGCCTGGCCGCGCCCTCGCCGGGCTGGACGACCCGCGCCGACGTCGTGGTGATCGGCTCCGGCATCGCCGGCCTGACCGCCGCGCTCCGGCTGCGCCACCAGGTGGGCTCGGTCCTGGTCGTCACCAAGGACGTGCTCGCGGCCGGCTCCACGCAGTGGGCGCAGGGCGGCATCGCCGCGGCGCTGGGCCCCGGGGACACCCCGGAGCAGCACGAGGTCGACACGCTCGTCGCCGGTGCCGGCGCCTGCGACCTCGACGCGGTCCGGGTGCTGGTCACCGAGGGGCCCGACGCGGTGCGCGAGCTGATCGCGCTCGGCACCAGGTTCGACCACGACCCCGACGGCGAGCTGGCGCTGACCCGGGAGGGTGGTCACCACCGGGACCGGATCGCGCACGCCGGTGGCGACGCCACTGGCGCGGAGATCCAGCGGGCGCTGACCGCCGCCGTCGAGCGCGCGCCCGACATCGAGGTGATCCAGCACGCCCTCGCCCTCGACCTGCTGCTCGATGAGGCCGGCGGGGTCGCCGGGGTCACCCTGCACGTGATGGGGGAGGGGCAGCGCGACGGCGTCGGCGCCGTGCACTGCCGAGCCGTGGTGCTGGCCAGCGGCGGACTGGGCCAGGTGTTCTCCCAGACCACCAACCCCACGGTGTCCACCGGCGACGGGATGGCGCTGGCGCTGCGCGCCGGCGCGACCCTGCGGGACCTGGAGTTCGTGCAGTTCCACCCCACCGTGATGTACCTCGGGCCTACGTCCCGCGGCCAGCAGCCGCTGATCTCCGAGGCGGTCCGGGGCGAGGGCGCGGTCCTCGTCGACGGCCTGCCGGAGGAGGGCGGGACCCGCTTCATGCGGGGCGTGCACGAGCTCGCCGACCTCGCCCCCCGCGACGTGGTGGCCAAGGCGATCATGCGGCGGATGCGCGAGACCGGTCGCCCGCACATGTGGCTGGACGCCCGGCACCTCGGCGGCCCGGACGCGGCGAGCGGCGGGTCCGGTGATCGAACAGCGAGCGTGTCGAGATTCTGGGAGCGGCGGTTCCCGACGATCCTGGCCACGGCGCGCTCCCACGGCATCGACCCGGTCACCGAGCTGATCCCGGTCGCGCCGGCCTGCCACTACGCCTCGGGCGGGGTCCGCACCGACCTGTGGGGCCGCACCGACGTGCCCGGGCTCTACGCCACGGGCGAGGCCGCGTGCTCGGGCGTGCACGGGGCCAACCGGCTCGCCTCGAACTCGCTGCTGGAGGGGCTGGTCTTCTCCCGTCGGATCGCCACGGTGCTGCCGGCCGAGATCCGGCCCTGGTCGCAGCCGGCGCCGGACGCGCGCACCGCCGGCCTGGTCGCCGGGTCGGTGCGCGACGAGCTGCAGGAGGTCATGACCTCGCGGGTCGGCGTGCTGCGCAGCGCCGAGGGCCTCGCCGATGCGACGACGCTGCTGGACAAGCTCGCGGGCTCCACGACGGAGGTCGCCAGCCAGGACGCCTGGGAGACCACGAACCTGCTCACCATCGCCGCCGCGCTCACCGATGCCGCCGCCCTGCGGCGCGAGACCCGGGGCTCCCACTGGCGCGAGGACTTCCCCGACCGCGACGACGCCCGCTGCGCCGGGCACGTCGACGCGGTGATGGCCGACGGCTCGACGACCCTGTCCTTCCGGCCCGCCCCCGCCACCGACCAGCTGGTCTGACCGTCCGAGGAGATCCACCGTGTCCGTCGCCCGCGCCCCCTACGACGCGCTGCCGCCCGCGCTGCTCGCCGAGCTCCACGACGCCGGGCTGGACCCCGAGGCGGTCTACGACGACGTGGTGCGGGCCGTGGCCGAGGATCTCCCCGCCAGTGGTGGTAGCTGTGACGTCACCAGCCTCGCCACGATCCCGGCCGACGCCCGCGGCGTCGCCGACTTCGGTGCCCGTGAGGCCGGCGTCGTGGCGGGGCTCGGCCTGGCGGCGATGGTGTTCCACTACGTCATGGGCGAGGACGTCGAGATCACCGACCGGCTGCCCGACGCGACGCGCGTGGTCCCCGGCGACGTGGTGATGCGGGTCTCCGGCCCGACCCGCGGCCTGCTGACCGCCGAGCGCACCGCGCTCAACTACGCCTCGCACCTCTCCGGGGTCGCCACCGCGACGGCGACCTGGGTGGACGCGCTCGAGGGCACCGGCGCCCGGGTCCTCGACACCCGCAAGACGTTGCCGAACTACCGCGCCCTGCAGAAGTACGCCGTGCGCTGCGGCGGCGGGGTCAACCACCGTTTCAGCCTCTCCGACATGGCGATGGTCAAGGACAACCACGTCGTGGCCGCCGGCGGCGTGGTGCCGGCCTACCGCGCCGTGCGGGCGGCGTACCCGGACCTGCCGGTGGAGGTGGAGGTCACCGACCTCGACGAGCTGCGCGACCTCCTCGCCGCGGGCTGCGACCACGTGCTGCTGGACAACATGGACACCGCGACGATGGCCGAGGCCGTCCGGATCACCGGCGGCCGGGCCGTGCTGGAGGCCAGCGGTGGGCTGACGGTCGAGCGGGCCCGCGAGGTGGGGGAGACCGGCGTGGACTTCATCTCCTCCGGTGCGCTCACCCACTCGGTCGTGGTCTTCGACCTGGGCATGGACCTGCGGGGCTGACCCGTGGCGCTGCTGGCCGCCGACATCGGCAACACCCACACCGTCCTCGGCCTGGTCGAGGACGGCACGGTGCTGCACGACTGGCGGATCGCCACCGACGAGCGGCGCACGGCCGACGACTGGTCGGCGGCGATCCGCGGCCTGCTCGGGGGGCTGCTGGAGCAGGTCGACGGGGTCGCGGTCTGCGCGACGGTCCCCGCGGTGCTGCACGAGTGGCGGGAGATGCTGGTGACCCACTTCCCCGCGGTGCCGCGGGTGGTGGTCGAGCCAGGCGTGCGCACCGGCGTGCCGGTGCTGATGGACAACCCGCGCGAGGTCGGGTCCGACCGGATCATCAACGCCCTCGCCGCCGCCCGCGACTTCGGCGGACCGGCGATCGTCGTCGACTTCGGGGGCACCGCGACCACCTTCGACGTGGTGAACGCCAAGGGACAGTACGTCGGCGGCGCGATCGCGCCGGGCATCGAGATCTCGCTGGACGCGCTCGGGGCCCGCGGCGCGCAGCTGCGCAAGGTGGAGCTGCTGCGGCCACGTTCGGTGATTGCCAGGAACACCGTGGAGGCCCTGCAGTCGGGAATGCTCTTCGGCGTCGCCAGCCAGGTCGAGGGAATTGTCGGCCGGATGATCGCCGAGCTGGCGGAGCCCACCGCGCAGGTGCGGGTGATCGCGACCGGATATCTCGCGCCGGTCGTGCTCGAGGAGTGCCGCTGCTTCACCGACCACGCGCCGTGGCTCACCCTGCGCGGCCTCGAGATGGTGTTCGCCCGCAACACCTGATCGCGTCGCCCTGCTTTCGGTGCGCGGGCAGGGCCGATATCGGGGCGCCGCAATTTCTCCGGAATGCGGTGGTCGTGATATCGGTTCCGCCGGTCATGGGAATCGGCGTCGTGCCGGTATTCATCCTCACTGAGGTTGACATTCTGTATTTGGTTTCTGGCAGAATGAATTGCCCCGGGGTCTCCGGAATTGCCAATTCGATCGGATGAGGTTTCCATGGCGCAGAAGGTCAACATCGTGCTCGTCGACGATCTCGACGGGAGCGAGGCGACGGAGTCGGTCTCCTTCGGTCTCGACGGCACGTCGTACGAGATCGACCTGAACGACGCCAACGCCGCGCGGCTGCGCGACACCCTGGCCGAGTTCGTCGGACACGCGCGCAAGGTCGCCAGCGGGTCGCGCCGCGGTGGCGGTCGCCGGGCCGCAGCGTCGACGTCGGGAGGCCCGAGCGCGAAGGAGATCCGCAACTGGGCCCGGAGCAACGGCTTCGACGTGCCCGACCGTGGCCGGGTCTCGGCCGAGGTGCGCGAGGCGTACGACGCCGCGCACTGACTCACGCCCCAACGCCGAGTCGGCGCTCGTTGACACCACCCGCACGCCGAGTCGGCGCTCGTCGACATCTGCCACACCCCGAGTCGGCGCTCGTTGACAGTCGTGCGTCAACCAGCGCCGACTCGGCGCATCCTGGGGACGACCCGTCCCGACCCCCGCACGGCCCTGAACCGCCCTCCGGGGTGGCTGTTCGCTCACAGCGGAGCGTGGGTGCGGCCGATTCGGGAACGCGTAGGCTGTGGACGGGGTTAGTTCACATGTCCGGTCCCGTGGTCCATGAACGGGACGGCCCCGAACTCCGAGGAGAGTTGCCCAATGTTCGAGCGGTTCACAGACCGAGCCCGCAGGGTGGTCGTGCTGGCCCAGGAAGAGGCCCGCATGCTCTCCCACAACTACATCGGCACCGAGCACATCCTGCTCGGCCTGATCCACGAGGGTGAGGGAGTGGCCGCCAAGGCGCTCGAGAGCCTCGACATCTCGCTGGAGGCGGTCCGCGCCCAGGTCGAGGAGATCATCGGCCAGGGCCAGCAGGCGCCCAGCGGCCACATCCCCTTCACCCCGCGCGCCAAGAAGGTGCTCGAGCTGTCCCTGCGCGAGGCGCTGCAGCTCGGCCACTCCTACATCGGCACCGAGCACATCCTGCTCGGCCTGATCCGCGAGGGCGAGGGCGTCGCGGCGCAGGTCCTGCAGAAGCTCGGCGCCGACCTGAACCGGGTGCGCCAGCAGGTCATCCAGCTGCTCTCGGGCTTCCAGGGCAAGGAGTCGTCCTCCGCGGGCGCCGCCACGAGCGGCGCGTCGAGCGACGCGCCCTCCTCCTCGCTGGTGCTCGACCAGTTCGGCCGCAACCTGACCCAGGACGCCCGCGAGGGCAAGCTGGACCCGGTCATCGGCCGGGAGCAGGAGATCGAGCGGGTCATGCAGATCCTGTCCCGCCGTACGAAGAACAACCCCGTCCTCATCGGCGAGCCGGGCGTCGGCAAGACGACCATCGTCGAGGGGCTGGCCCAGGACATCGTCAAGGGCAACGTGCCGGAGACGCTGAAGGACAAGCAGATCTACACGCTCGACCTCGGCGCCCTGGTGGCGGGCTCGCGCTACCGCGGTGACTTCGAGGAGCGCCTGAAGAAGGTGCTCAAGGAGATCCGCACCCGCGGCGACATCGTGCTGTTCATCGACGAGATCCACACCCTCGTCGGCGCCGGCGCGGCCGAGGGTGCGATCGACGCCGCCAGCATCCTCAAGCCGATGCTGGCCCGCGGCGAGCTGCAGACCATCGGCGCGACCACGCTCGACGAGTACCGCAAGTACCTCGAGAAGGACGCCGCGCTGGAGCGTCGCTTCCAGCCGATCCAGGTCGCGGAGCCGTCGATCGCCCACACGATCGAGATGCTCAAGGGCCTGCGCGACCGCTACGAGGCGCACCACCGGGTCACGATCACCGACGAGGCCCTGGTCTCGGCGGCGACGCTGGCCGACCGCTACATCTCCGACCGGTTCCTGCCCGACAAGGCCATCGACCTCATCGACGAGGCCGGCTCGCGGCTGCGGATCCGCCGGATGACCGCGCCCGCGGACCTGCGCGAGTACGACGACAAGATCGGCGAGGTCCGGCAGCGCAAGGAGGCCGCGATCGACGGGCAGGACTTCGAGGCCGCCGCGCGCCTGCGCGACGAGGAGAAGCAGCTGATGCTGAAGAAGTCCGAGCGCGAGAAGCAGTGGCGCTCGGGCGACATGGACGAGGTCGCCGAGGTCGACGAGGAGCTGATCGCCGAGGTGCTCGCCGTGGCGACCGGCATCCCGATCGTGAAGCTGTCGGAGGAGGAGTCCACCCGGCTGCTCAAGATGGAGGACGAGCTGCACAAGCGCGTCATCGGCCAGGAGGAGGCCGTCAAGGCCCTCTCGCGGGCGATCCGTCGCACCCGGGCCGGCCTGAAGGACCCCAAGCGTCCCGGCGGGTCGTTCATCTTCGCCGGGCCCTCGGGCGTCGGCAAGACCTGGCTGTCCAAGACGCTGGCGGAGTTCCTGTTCGGCGACGAGGACGCGCTGATCCAGCTCGACATGAGCGAGTTCGGCGAGAAGCACACCGTCTCCCGGCTGTTCGGCTCGCCTCCCGGCTACGTCGGCTACGAGGAGGGCGGCCAGCTGACCGAGAAGGTGCGGCGCAAGCCGTTCTCGGTGGTGCTCTTCGACGAGGTCGAGAAGGCCCACCCGGACATCTTCAACAGCCTGCTGCAGATCCTGGAGGAGGGTCGCCTGACCGACTCCCAGGGCCGGGTGGTCGACTTCAAGAACACCGTCATCATCATGACCACCAACCTCGGCACCCGCGACATCGCCAAGGGCGTCAACCTCGGGTTCCAGCAGTCCGGAGACGCGGCGGGCTCCTACGAGCGGATGAAGAACAAGGTGTCGGAGGAGCTCAAGCAGCACTTCCGCCCGGAGTTCCTCAACCGTGTCGACGAGGTCATCGTGTTCCCGCCGCTGTCGCAGGAGCAGATCATCTCGATGGTCGACAACATGATCGCGGCGGTCGAGCAGCGTCTGAAGGACCGCGACATGCGGATCGAGCTGACGCAGCCGGCGAAGAACCTGCTCGCAGAGCGGGGCTTCGACCCGGTGCTGGGCGCCCGTCCGCTCCGCCGCACGGTGCAGCGCGAGATCGAGGACGTCATGGCCGAGAAGATGCTCTACGGCGAGGTCGGTCCCGGTCAGATCGTGCTGGTCGACGTCGAGGGCGAGGGTCCGAACCGGTCCTTCACGTTCAAGGGCCAGAAGGTCGGCCAGCTCCCCGACGTGCCGCCGTTCGAGGCCGCCGAGATCGGCGGCAGCGAGGCGCCCACGAACGAGGGGCCCGACGACTCCGACAGCGGCACGGACGTCCCGCGCTCCGACACCTGATCGTCCCTGACCGGCCTCCTGGCCGGCCCAGGCCACGACGGCCCGTCCCTCTGGGGGCGGGCCGTCTGTGGTTCCCGGGGCGGTGTCGTGGAGCAGGGTGTTCCGGATCCCGCGAGGTCGGTGGCGCGGTTGTGGAACAAGGTGTGGCACGACCGCGCGTAGCGGTGTGCGGGAAGCGGATCGGACGTCGATCGAATGACTCAGACGCGCCGCAAGGAGAGCGGGTGAGCGCGGCCGCGGAGGGGCACCGACATCGGCAAGTCCGTGCGAGTCGCGGCAGGCGTCACGCGCATCAACGATGCGCCCGCATCGGTGAACCGTTATGCGAGCGGCTGGTGAACGCCCAGTCCAGGCCATCCTCCCCCTGGTCGTCGAAGGCCGGATCGCGTCGCAGACCGATCTTCCTGGCAACACCCTGGCTGGCCAGGTTGCCGGGACGAACACGGGCAAGCACGACCCGGCCGGGCAGGTTCTGCAACGTCCAGTCCAAGACGGCCCGGGCCGCCTCCGTGGCGTAGCCCCGACCCCAGGTGCTCGGGTCGAAGCGGTACATGAGGTTGAGCACCGGCGCTTCCTGACCCGCCATCCAGCGGATCCCGCAGTTGCCGATCAACCGGCCGGTCTCCTGCTCGAATACGCAGCAGTTGCCGAAGCCGTGCTCGGACCAGTGCTCGAGCCAGCGCCCCAGCAACCGCTCGACCTCGGAGAGTTCCACCACCAGGTCGGACGGGTTGTGCTCGACCACCGAGCGATTCGAGAGGATCCGCCATACCGCGGGGGCATCTGCCGGTGTCGGCGGCCGCAACGACAGCCGCGCCGTCGACTGCCACTCAGGAGGAACGGGCACGCGGCCATTCTCCTGCGTCGACCGCGCCGGCCACCATCCTCACCCAGCTCCTCCCGGGTGACCTCGACGAGCCGGGCTCCAGGACCCGCAGGTCATCGGTGCGTCAGTGAGCCACCCGGTCAGGGGAGCGTGTAGGTGCCGTGCGGGGTGCGGACGACCAGCCCGTCCTCGACCAGGCCGGCCAGGCTGCGGGCCCGCTGCAGCTCGTCGTCCCACGCGGCGTCGAGGCGGGCCTGGGCCACCTCGCCGTCGGTGTCGCGCAGCACGGCCAGCAGCCGGCCGCGACACTGCCGGTCGGTGCCCGCCCAGGCCTGGGCCCGGCGCGGCGGCCCGTCGTACGCCGGGTGCCCGGCCCGCCGCCAGGCGCAGAGGTCTGCGACGGGGCAGGCCCCGCAGCGGGGACCGGCGGCCGTGCAGACCAGCGCTCCGAGCTCCATCACCGCGACCGACCAGGTGGCCGCGGTGGGCGCGTCGGCGGGCAGCAGCTCCGCGGCGAGCGTGCGCTCGGCCTTCGTGACCGAGGCGGCGGGGAGCTCGACCCCGGTGGCGACCCGGGCCAGCACCCGGCGGACGTTGGTGTCGAGCACGACGTGGCGGCGCCCGTAGGCGAACGTGGCGATCGCGGCCGCGGTGTAGTCGCCCACCCCGGGCAGCGCGATCAGGTCGTCGTACGACGGGGGCACCTCGCCGTCGTGCCGCTCGACGATCGCGGCGGCGGCCGCGTGCAGCCGCAGCGCCCGCCGCGGGTAGCCCAACCGTCCCCAGGCGCGGACGGCCTCGCCGGCCGGCTCCGCGGCCAGGTCGCCGGGGTTGGGCCAGCGCTGCAGCCACGCCGCGTGCACAGGCAGGACGCGGGCGACGGGCGTCTGCTGGAGCATGAACTCCGAGACCATCACCGACCACGCGCTGGCCGAGGGTGCGCGCCACGGGAGCTCGCGGGCGTGCTCGTCGTACCACGCGAGGACGGGCTCGTGCAGGTCGCTCACCGGGCCATTCTCCGGGGTCGGCGGAGTGGCACCGTGAACCGGGGTCGCGCGCTCGTTAGCGTTGCGCCCATGCCGTCCCTGACCCGTGGTCCCCTGCCGGCCCGCGTCTACTGGCGGCGCCGGGTGCTGCTGCTCGCACTGGCCACGCTGCTGGTCGTCGGCATCGCGCGGCTGCTCGGCTCGGGCAGCGACGCGTCCTCCGACCCCGAGGCCCGCCCGGCCGCGGCCACCGCCTCGACCAGCGGGTCCGGGGCCCCGTCCTCGCCGCCGGTGTCGACCGACGGCACCATCGAGGCGACCCCGGACCAGACCCCGTCGCCCGGCAAGCACCACACCAGCCAGGCGCCGGTGCTGGCCGAGCCCGACGGCGCCTGCGAGGCGACCGACATCGTGGTGACCCCCGAGGTCAAGCACGCGGTGGCCGGGCCCGGTGACGGCGTGCGGTTCAAGCTCGGCCTGCAGACCCGCCAGGCCGAGGCGTGCACCTGGCACGTCTCCTCGCGGACGCTGACCATGAAGATCACCTCGGGCCACGACGGCATCTGGTCGAGCCAGCAGTGCCCCCGCAAGGTGCCGGACGAGCATGTCGTCGTACGCCGTGACCAGCCGACCTCGGTGACGGTGACGTGGAACGGCCGGCGCTCCGACGACGGCTGCCCGCGGCAGACCGACTGGGCGCTGCCGGGCTTCTACCACGTGAGCGTGGCGGCCCTGGCCGGCGAGCCGACCGACGAGCAGTTCGAGCTGCGGGCCCCCAGCGCCCCGGTGATCACCCGGAGCCCCGAGCCGCACCAGTCCGGCAAGCACCACGGGAGCGGCAAGCCGGGCTCCGACGCTTCGTCCTCCGCCGACTGACCGCGCCGGGGCAGCCGGGGTGCAGGTCAGACGTAGCGCTCGAGGATCGTCGACTCGGCGAGCCGCGACAGCCCCTCGCGCACGCTGCGCGCGCGCAGCTCGCCCACGCCCTCGACGGCCTGGAGGTCGTCGATGCCGGCCGAGAGCAGCTTCTGCAGCGTCCCGAAGTGGTCGACGAGCCGGTCGACGACCGAGCTGGGCAGCCGGGGCACCTTGGCCAGCAGCCGGTAGCCGCGGGGCGCCACCGCACCGTCCAGGTGCTCACCGGTGCCGAGACCGAGAGCCCGGGCCGCGGCGGCGGGGTCGACGAGCTCGGTGGGCGAGAGGGACTCCAGCCGCTGCAGCAGCGCCTCGGGGCTCTTGGTGCGGCGACCGGCCGGCAGGTAGTCGCGGATCACCAGCTCGCGCTCGGCGTCCACGCCGGTGATCAGCTCCTCCAGCTGCAGCGAGAGCAGCCGGCCGTCGGTGCCGAGCTCGAGCACGTAGTCCTCGATCTCCCGGGCGATCCGGGTGACCATCTCCAGGCGCTGGGCCACCACCGCCACGTCACGGACCGTGACCAGGTCCTCGATCTCCAGCGCCGAGAGCGTGCTGGCCACCTCGTCCAGGCGCAGCTTGTAGCGCTCCAGCGTGGCCAGCGCCTGGTTGGCGCGGGACAGGATCTGGCCGGAGTCCTCCAGCACGTGCCGGGTCTCGCCGACGTACACCGCGATGATCTGCATCGACTGCGACACCGAGATCACGGGATAGCGGGTCTGCCGGGCGACCCGGTCGGCGGTGCGGTGCCGGGTGCCGGTCTCCTCCGAGGGGATCGTGTGGTCCGGCATCAGGTGGACCGCGGCGCGGTAGATCCGGGTGACGTCGCGGTCGACGATGATCGCGCCGTCCATCTTCGCCAGCTCGCGCAGGCCGGTCGAGGTGAACGGCACGTCGAGGGTGAAGCCGCCGGTCGAGATCGACTCGACGGTCCGGTCGTGGCCGAGCACGATCAGCGCGCCGGTGCGGCCGCGCAGGATCCGCTCGAGGCCGTCACGGAGCGCCGTGCCGGGGGCGATGGAGGCGAGCGCCGTGCGCAGGCGCAACGTGTCGTCCGAGCGATCGGTGGCCACCACGCCGGTTCCCTCCGTTTCGGGTGCGGCGTCCGGGTCGGCCGCGAGTCAAGTCTAGGGTGATCCCGGCGTGTCCGCTCGCGATGCCCGCGCGACGGGCCGCGGCACCTCCGCGCCGGCGACCCGGGCCGCGGTCACAGCGAGTGCGGACGCTCGGTCTGCTCGCGGGTCACCTTGAGCATCTCCAGCCCCGAGCGCACGTCGGGGACACCGATCACCTTCATGCCGTCGACGCTCGGCACCGGGGCCACGTGGTTGACGGCGTGCAGCCGTCCCGGGGCCCGCTCGCCGGGCTCCATCGGCACCAGCGCGACCCGGAAGCCGAGCCGGGCGGCCTCGGCCACCCGCTGGGGCAGGTCGCGGACCCGCCGCAGCTCACCCGCGAGGCCGATCTCCCCCATCGCGACCACGCCGTGGGGCGTGGGCCGCCCGAACGCCGCGCCGGCGACCGCGACCGCGAGGGCCAGGTCGCTCGCGGGCTCGGTGAGCCGGGCGCCGCCGACGGTGGAGGCGAACACGTCGTGGTTGTGCAGCCGGATCCCACAGTGCTGCTGCAGCACCGCGAGCACCATCGCCAGCCGCGACCCGTCCAGCCCCGAGGTGGTCCGGCGCGGCCGCTCGCTGGCGGTGGGGGTCACCAGCCCCTGCACCTCGGCGAGCAGCGGCCGGCGGCCCTCCATGGTGACGGCCACGCAGGTGCCCGGGACGCTGGTGTGGTGGTTCTCCACGAACAGGCCGGTCGGGTCGGTGACCGCGGTGATCCCGCCGGCGGCGAGGTCGAAGCAGCCGACCTCGTCGACCGGGCCGAACCGGTTCTTCATGGCCCGCACCATCCGGAAGCGGGAGTTGCGGTCGCCCTCGAAGTGGAGCACCACGTCGACCACGTGCTCCAGCACCCGGGGGCCGGCGATCGAGCCGTCCTTGGTGACGTGGCCGACGATGATCGTGGTGATGTTGCGGGTCTTGGCCACCCGCACCAGCGCCGCCGCCACCTCCTTGACCTGGGTCACCCCGCCGGGCACGCCCTCGACGCCCGAGGCGCCGATGGTCTGGACGGAGTCGACCACCAGCAGCGTGGGCCGGACCTGCTCGATGTGGGTCAGCACCGCGCCGAGGTCGGTCTCCGCGGCCAGGTAGAGCTCGTCGTGCACACCGCCGGTCCGGTCCGCGCGCAGGCGCACCTGCGAGGCCGACTCCTCGCCGGTGACGTAGAGGGTGCGGTGCTGGTGGCGGGCGGTCTGGGCGGCCACCTCGAGCAGCAGCGTGCTCTTGCCGACGCCGGGCTCGCCGGCGAGCAGGATCGCGGCGCCGGGGACCAGGCCGCCGCCCAGCACCCGGTCGAGCTCGGCCACGCCGCTGGAGCGGAAGGCCGACTCCTCCACCGAGACCTGGCCGATCGGGACCGCCGCGGTGGTCACCGGGGTCGCGGCGGTGCGGGACATCGTGCCGGTGGTCGAGGCCGCGGCCTCCACCACCGACCCCCAGGCCTGGCACTCCCCGCAGCGGCCGACCCACTTGGGGGTCTCCCAGCCGCACTCGGTGCAGCGGTACGTCGTACGCGGTGGCTTGGGCATGGCGGGAACGCTAGGGCACGCCGCCGACAGGGGATCGGTCACATCACCCGCCGAACCGGGCACGGGTCTGGTTATGATCGCTTGGAACGTTCCAGACTCGCGGGGACTCTGGGCGGGCAGGTGTGGAGGGCGACCGGATGACTGACCGGATGACGAGCAGCCTGGGGAGGATCCCTGCGGTGCCGCCCACGCTCGCCGACGTCGCGGAGCGGGCGGGCGTGTCCCGGCAGACGGTGTCCAACGCCGTCAACAACCCCGACCTGCTGCGCGCCGACACCCTGACCCGGGTCCAGGAGGCGATCGACGAGCTCGGCTACTCACCGAACCGGGCCGCGCGCAACCTGCGCACCCGCGCCTCGCACCTGATCGGCATGCGGATCAACCCCGCCCAGGAGGGCACCGCGAACGCCACCATGGACCGGTTCGTGCACTCGCTGGTGGAGACCTCCGGAGAGGCGGGCTACCACATCCTGCTGTTCGCCGGCGGCCACCAGGACCCGCTCGACGGGTACGACGACCTCCTGCGCTCGACCGCGGTCGACGCGTTCGTGGTCACCGACACCTACCTGGGCAACCCGCAGGCGGCATGGCTGGAGTCGCGGCGCGCGCCGTTCGTGGCGTTCGGACGGCCCTGGGACAACCCGGCGGCCACCCACCCGTGGGTCGACGTCGACGGCGCGGCCGGCGCCGAGCTCGCCACCACCCACCTGCTCGACCGCGGGCACCGGCGGATCGCCTGGATCGGGTGGCGCAAGGACTCCTTCATCGGCGAGGACCGCCGGGCGGGCTGGAGCCGGGCGCTGCGCTCGCGCGACCTGCCGACCACCGGCCTGGCCTCGCGGGTGGAGGACACCGTCGCCAGCGGGCGCGAGGCCAGCGCGGTGCTGCTCGACGAGGCGCAGCCGACGGCGTTCGTCTGCGCCTCGGACACGCTGGCCATGGGCGTGCTGCACACCCTCGCCCAGCGCGGCCTGACGCCCGGTCGCGACGTGGCCGTGGTCGGTTTCGACGACTCCCAGGTCGCCCAGGTGGTGCCGCCGGGCCTCACCTCGGTGCGCCAGCCGCTCGAGGACGTCGCCGTCGGGATCGTCAAGGCGCTCGAGGGAATCCTCAACCACCCGGCCCGCCCGGGCGGCGGGAGGCTGCTCACGCCCACGCTCGCGGTGCGCGGGTCGAGCTGAGCGCGGGTTTCACCGGGCTGGTGAAACCTGCACCTGTCAGCCGAGGCTTGGGCCGACCGGTGCAGGTCCGGGCCGACGAGTCGGGTCAGAACTGCTTCCACCACAGGTTCACGGCGTAGTCCACCTCGGTGCCCGTGTGCTCGGCCAGGACCTCCTCGGCCACCGGGCCGGGCAGCTCGATGCGCACCACGCCCTCCAGGTCGGCCCGGGAGCCGAAGGCCCACCGCAGGTCGAGGGGCACCCGGGTCCAGCCCCGGGTCGACCAGAACCGTTCGACGGCCTCGGGCGCGGGCAGGTGTGGGTAACCGCGGCGGAACCACCGCCCGAACGTCGACCGGGAGGCGTCGTTGTCGATCACGAACGCCGTCCCGCCCCGGCGTACGACGCGGTCCAGCTCGGCCAGGCCGGGCTCGCAGCCGGGGCCGAAGAAGTAGGCCCAGCGGGCGTGCACGACGTCGACCGAGGCGTCCGGCAGCGGCACCGACTGCGCGGTGCCCTGCAGCACCGTGACGTTGGCCAGGGCGCGGGTGCGACGCCGGGCGAGCGCGGCCAGGTCCGGGTGCGGCTCGACCCCGGCCACGGCCGCGGCGGTCGCGGCGAAGCGCGGCAGGTGGAACCCGGTGCCGCACCCGAGGTCGAGCACCCGCAGACCGGACCAGCCCGGGCCGCCCAGCAGCGCGGCCATGGTGGTCTCGAGCAGCCCGTCGGGGTCGACGGCCCGGTTCTCCGTCTCGTACGTCGCGGTGTGGTGCCAGATGTTCGGGCTCGGCACCGCCCCGGGCGGGAGACCCGTCCCGGCCGGCGCAGCGCCCCGCTCGTTCCTCGCGGGCCGCGGCTCGCTCAGAGTCGGACCAGGCCGTTCGGGGTCTGGACCTGGGCCGCGATGATCCCCGGGGTGCCGTGGGGGGCGACCCACTCGACCTTCACGTCCTCCAGCGGCGCCTCGACGGTCTCGCCGAGCCACTCGCTGACCCGCTGCGGGTCGCCGGCGATCTCCAGGCAGGCCAGGGAGTACGCCGGGTCGGCACCGTTGCTGGGGTGCAGGTCCCGCGAGCTGTCCCACTGGATGAAGAACGGCAGCTGCGGGTCGGCGATCAGCCCGTTGACGCCGATCTGCTTCCAGTGCAGCTCGGTGCCGTCGGGCAGGTGCCGGTTGCCGGCCACCGCCTCGCGGCCGAGCCGGGTCTCGACCAGGCTGATGTCGTTGACCGCGACCACCCACCCGAGCCAGCCGCCGCCGAGCGCGGAGCGCGCACGGACGGCCTGGCCGAACGGAGCCTTGTCGGAGGCGGGGTGGTCGAGGACCTCCACGATCTCCAGGTAGGTGCCGTCAGCGAGCGGCATGATCACGTTCCGGGTCCCGAAGCGTGGATGCACGCCTCCGTCGATGAACTCCCGGCCGAGCAGTCCCCCGATGCGCTGGGCGGTGCTGGCGAGGCCATCAGGTCCTGCTGCGTAAGAGAGATGGTCCAGGCGCATGCCAAGCATTCTCAGCCGTGTCGGAGCACGCCCGGACATCGGGGTCGAGATCTCTTGATGTCGAGAGTTTCTCAGGGTTCTCTCAGCGTCCGGGGGCTCGACCGGTGCCCGAGCGGTGCCGGACCGGCGGCCGCGCCGGTGTCGCGCGGTGCTGGGGTCAGTGCGGGTCGGCCGGGTGCAGCGCCAGCGCCGAGCGGGAGCGGACGTGGGCCTCGCAGTGGCGCACCAGCTCCTCGTACGCCCCCCGGCCCATCAGCTCGGTCAGCTCGGCCTCGTTGGTGATGTAGACCGGCTCGACGGCGACGTGGGCCTCGGTGTTGCCCGAGCAGTACCAGTCCAGGTCGTGGCCACCCGGACCCCAGCCGCGGCGGTCGTACTCGCCGATCGACACCTCGGTGTAGGTGGTGCCGTCCTGCCGCTCGACGTCGCGGAAGGTGCGCCGGATCGGCAGCTGCCAGCACACGTCGGGCTTGGTCTCCAGCGGGTTCTTGCCCAGCACGTACGCCAGGGAGTGCAGGGCGCAGCCCGCACCGTTCTCGAAGTCCGGACGGTTCTGGAACACGCAGGCCTGCTGGCCGTCGACCTCGACGGTGCGGGTCTTGCGCTCGCCGTCCTCGTCCACCTCGACCCAGTCCGACCGCTTGACCTTGCGCCCCTGCGGCCGCTGCTGCCAGAGCTCGTCGTCGAGCATCCCGACGTAGGAGGCGACCCGCTTCTCGTCGCCCTCGTCGGCGAAGTGGGCGCCGAGCGTGCAGCAGCCCACGTCGGGGGCGTCGGCGTAGATGCCGGGGCAGCCGCGGCCGAAGATGCAGGTGTAGCTCGAGGTCAGCCAGGTGAGGTCGCAACGCATCACCTGCGTCTCGTCGGCGGGGTCGACGAACTCCACCCAGGCACGGGGGAAGACCAGGTCCACTTCGGGCACGACCACAACCTACCCGCCATGGGCCACCGGTAACTTGGTCCCATGCGCTTGGGCGTCCTCGACATCGGCTCCAACACCGGGCACCTGCTCGTGGTGGACGCCCACGGTGGCGCCGCGCCGCTGCCCGCCTTCTCCCACAAGGAGCCGCTGCGGCTGGCCGAGCACCTCGACGAGCAGGGCGCGGTCTCGCAGACCGGCGTGGACGCGCTGACCGCCTTCACCGGCTCGGCCGTGCAGGTCGCCGAGGACCGCGGCTGCGAGGACATGCTGGCCTTCGCGACCTCCGCGGTGCGCGACGCGCGCAA
The DNA here is from genome assembly GCA_963826155.1 of uncultured Actinomycetota bacterium. GTDB lineage: Bacteria > Actinomycetota > Actinomycetes > Propionibacteriales > Nocardioidaceae > Nocardioides. Next base: position 4,347,400 of record CAWGVX010000002.1, read on the forward strand.
CAGCGAGGCGGTCCTCGACCACGTCCACGAGAGCACCGGCGTCCGCATCGAGGTGCTCTCCGGTGAGGACGAGGCGCGACTGACGTTCCTCGCCGTACGCCGGTGGTTCGGCTGGTCCGCGGGCCGGCTGGCGGTCTTCGACATCGGCGGCGGCTCCCTGGAGATCGCCGGCGGCACCGACGAGTCGCCCGACGTCGCCTGGTCGCTGCCGCTGGGGGCGGCGCGGCTGGCCCGCCAGTTCTTCGGGGCCGGGGCTCCCGACGAGGAGGCGATCCGCGGCCTGCGCAAGCAGATCCGCGCCGAGATCGCCCGCGACGCCGGCCACCTGCTGCGCGCGGGCGCGCCGGACCACGCGGCCGCGACCTCCAAGACGTTCCGGTCGCTGGCCCGCATCTGCGGCGCGGCCCCCTCCGGCGACGGCCCGCTGGTCCCGCGCTCGCTGCCGCGCGAGGAGCTCTCGGGGTGGATCCCCAAGCTGGTCGCGATGTCAGCCCAGGAGCTCGCGGACCTGCCCGGTGTCTCCCCGAGCCGCACCCACCAGATCGTGCCGGGTGCGCTGGTCGCCGAGGCGTGCATGGACATCTTCGGCCTCGACGGGCTCGAGATCTGCCCCTGGGCGCTGCGCGAGGGCGTCATCCTCGCGCGCCTCGACCAGCTGAGCGTGCTCGGCTGAGGGGGGCGGGCATGGCGACCGGCAAGGCACCGCGGATCGGGCTCTCGACCGCCTCGGTCTACCCCGAGTCCTCCGCGCACGCCTTCGGCTACGCCGCCCAGCTCGGGTACGACGCGGTCGAGGTGATGGTGGGCATGGACGCGCTCAGCCAGCAGACCGCCGCGATCGCCCAGCTCTCCGACCACCACGGCGTCCCGGTCTGCGCCGTGCACGCGCCGTGCCTGCTGTTCACCCAGCGGGTCTGGGGCACCGAGCCGTGGGGCAAGCTCGAGCGGTCCGCGGAGATGGCCGCGGCGGTCGGCGCGGAGGTCGTGGTCGTGCACCCGCCGTTCCGGTGGCAGCGGGACTACGCCCGCGACTTCGTGAACGGGATCGCGGCGCTGGAGGAGTCGACGGGCATCGCGTTCGCGGTCGAGAACATGTATCCGTGGCGCGCCAGCTCCAAGCGGGGCATGGAGATGTACCTGCCCGGCTGGGACCCCTCGGCCGAGCCCTACGCCAACACCACCATCGACCTCTCGCACGCCGCCATCGCCCACTCCGACCCGGTCGCGATGGCCGAGCGGCTCGGCGGGCGGCTGCGCCACATCCACCTGACCGACGGCACCGGGTCGGCCCGCGACGAGCACCTGGTCCCCGGGCGCGGCGAGATGGCGGCGGCGTCGTTCCTGCGCCACCTCGCCGACTCCGGCTTCGCCGGCGAGATCGTCCTCGAGATCAACACCCGCAAGGCGGCCGGCCGCCGGGAGCGCGAGGCCGACCTGCTGGAGTCGCTGCTCTTCGCCCGCGAGCACTCCGTGGTGGCGACGCCGTGAGCAGCCCCTCGGCGTCCGCGTCGTCCGCGTCGTCCTCCGGGGTGGCCGGGTCCCGGCGGGGCAGGCGGCCGGGTGCCCCGGACACCCGGGCCGCGATCCTCGTCGCCGCCCGCGAGCTCTTCGCCGCGGCGGGCTACGCCGGGACGTCGATCCGGGCGGTGGCCGCCGCCGCGGGCGTGGACGCGGCGCTCGTGCACCACTACTTCGGCACCAAGGACGACCTGTTCCTCGCCGCCCTCGAGCTGCCGGTCGACCCGCGGGCGATGATCGCGCCGGTGGTCGCCGCCGGGCTCGACGGGGCGGGGGAGCGGCTGTTCCGGGTCTTCCTGCAGGTCTGGGACGACGAGCGCAACCAGGCCTCGCTGCTCGCGCTGGTCCGGGGGCTGGCCGAGCCGAGCGGGCAACGGCTGCTGCGCGACGGCGTGCTGCAGATGGTGCTCGGCCCGGTCGGTCGGGCCCTCGACCTAGACCGCTCCCAAGAGCGCCTGGCCCTGGTCGCCTCGCAGATGGTCGGGGTGGTGATCCTGCGCTACCTGCTCCGCGTCGAGCCGCTGGTCTCGATGGGCCCCGACGAGCTCGTGGCCGCCTACGGCCCCACGCTGCAGCGCTACCTCACCGGGCCACTGGGGTAGGCGCGGGGTCGGGTGAACCCTTGTGTGTCGTCGTGAGTCGGCCCATAATTCATCATATGATGAAAAACGCGGTGGAGGTTCGCGACCTGGTCGTCGTCCGCGGCGGCCGGCGGGTCCTCGAGCACCTCGACCTCACCATCGGCGGCGGCGTCACCGGGCTGCTCGGGCCCTCGGGGTGCGGCAAGTCCACGCTGCTGCGCTCCCTGGCCGGCGTGCAGCGCCTCGCCGGCGGCAGCGTGCGTGTCTTCGGCGAGGAGGCCGGCAGCCGGCCGCTGCGCGACCGCCTCGGCTACGTCACCCAGGCGGCCAGCGTGTACGACGACCTCACGGTCGCCGAGAACCTCGCGTTCTTCGCCCGCGTGCTCGGGGTGGACCGCACCGAGGTCGACCGGGCGATCGAGGCGGTGGACCTGGGCCGCCACCGCCACCAGGTGGTGGGCAAGCTCTCCGGGGGCCAGCGCAGCCGGGCGAGCCTGGCGGTCGCGCTGCTCGGCAGCCCCGACCTGCTGGTCCTCGACGAGCCGACCGTGGGTCTCGACCCGGTGCTGCGCCGCGACCTGTGGGCGCTGTTCCACCGGCTCGCCGACGTCGGTGCCGCGGTGTTCGTCTCCAGCCACGTCATGGACGAGGCTGACCGCTGCGACCGGCTGCTGCTGATGCGCGAGGGCCGGATCATCGCCGACGGCGCGCCCGAGGAGATCCGGGCGAAGACCGGCGCCGCCGACATCGAGTCGGCGTTCCTGCGCATCGTCGAGGAGGACGCGGCATGACCAGCCCGCTCAGCCCGCGGATCACCCTGGCGGTCGCCCGCCGGGTGCTCACCCAGCTGCGCCGTGACCACCGCACCCTGGCCCTCCTGCTGCTGCTGCCCTGCCTGCTGGAGTGCCTGCTCTGGTGGGTGTACGACGCCTCCTCGCCGACCGTGTTCGACCGGATCGGGCCGGCGCTGCTCGCGATCTTCCCGGTGCTGGTGATGTTCCTGGTCACCAGCGTCACCACGCTCCGTGAGCGCTCCAGCGGCACCCTCGAGCGGCTGCTGGCGATGCCGATGGGCAAGCTGGACTTCCTGGTGGGCTACGCGCTGGCCTTCGGGCTGGTCGCCGCGGTCCAGTCGGCGCTCGCGGTGGGCATCAGCGTCGGGCTCCTGGGCCTCGACGTGCTCGGCCCGGTCTGGCTGCTGACGATCGTCGCGGTCGTCGACGCCGTGCTCGGCACCGCGCTCGGGCTGTTCGTGTCGGCGTTCGCGGAGACCGAGTTCCAGGCGGTGCAGTTCATGCCGGCGCTGCTGATCCCGCAGCTGCTGCTGTGCGGGCTGCTGGTGCCGCGCGACCTGCTGCCGACCGCCCTGGAGCGGATCAGCGACGTGCTGCCGCTGTCCTACGCCGTCGATGCGATGCAGCACCTCACCACCAGCGCCGACACCGGGGCCGTGTGGCAGGACGTCGGCATCGTCGCGCTCTTCGGGGTGGCCGGGCTGGCCCTGGGCGCGGCCACCCTGCGCCGGCGCACCTCCTGAGCCTGGATCCACCGCGACCTCCACGACCCCGGGCGCTAGCGTCACGCCCGTGAGCCGACTGATCCACCTCAACGGTCCGCCCGGCATCGGCAAGTCCACCATGGCCCGGCGCTACGTCGAGGAGCACCACGGCGTGCTCGACTGCGACGTCGACGTCCTGCGGACCCTGATCGGCGGCTGGTCGGTCGACTTCGCCGCCGCCGGGGCGCTGGTCCGCCCGGCGGCGCTGGCGATGATCGAGGCCTACCTCGCGAGCGGGCACGACGTCGTCCTCCCGCAGATGCTCTGCGACCCGGCGGAGCTGGCGCGGTTCGAGGCCTGTGCCGACCGCGCGGGAGCCCAGCTCGTCGAGCGGTTCCTCATGGACGACCGCGACTCCGCCGTGGCCCGCTTCGGCCGCCGCGGCGCGGCGACCCCCGACGACCCGTGGCATCGCCAGGTGCGAGAGATCGTGGCGGCGAACGGCGGGGAGGCCGAGCTGGTGCGGTGCCACACGGCGCTGGAGCGGCTCATCGAGGACCGTCCCGACGCCCGGGTCGTCGCGAGCACCGAGGGGGCGGTCGACGAGACGTACGAGCGGCTGCTCGGGTCGCTCTGAGCGTCGGGGCGCGAGGGAGGCTTCGCCGCTTGCAGCGTGTCGGCGGTCACGGCGTACCGTGTGCCGCATGTCCCTGCTCCGCCAGCCCATCCTGCTGCTGGCCCGCAGCTCGCGGGTCAAGAACCTCGTCAGCACCATGCCGGTCTCGGCCGGCATCGTGACCAGCTACGTCCCCGGCGAGACCACCGAGTCCGCCGTCGACGCGACCGCCCAGCTGGCGGACGACGGGCTGCGGGTCACCCTGGACTTCCTCGGCGAGGACACCCTCGACGTGGAGCAGGCCGACAAGACGGTGGCGGCCTACCTCGACGCCCTCCAGCAGCTCGCCGCGCGCGGCCTGACCCGCAACGCCGAGGTCTCGGTCAAGCTCTCCGCGATCGGTCAGGCGCTGCCGGAGATCGGCGACAAGGTCGCGCTGGAGCACGCCCGCACCATCTGCCGGGCCGCCCGCAACGCCGGCACCACCGTGACCCTCGACATGGAGGACCACACCACCACCGACCGGACGCTGGCGACGCTGCGCGAGCTGCGCAAGGACTTCCCCGAGACCGGCGCGGTGCTGCAGGCCTACCTCCACCGCACCGAGGCCGACTGCCGCGCCCTGGCCTACGAGGGCTCCCGCGTCCGGCTCTGCAAGGGCGCCTACAGCGAGCCGGAGTCGGTGGCCTTCACCGAGCGCCTCGACGTGGACCGCTCCTACGTCCGCTGCCTGAAGGTGCTGCTCGCCGGCCAGGGCTACCCGATGGTCGCCACGCACGACCCGCGGATGGTCGAGATCGCCTCGTCGCTGGCCAGCCGCTACGGCCGCGCGCAGGGCTCCTATGAGTTCCAGATGCTCTACGGCATCCGCCCCGAGGAGCAGAAGCGCCTCGCCGAGGCCGGCGAGACGGTGCGCGTCTACATCCCCTACGGCCTGGAGTGGTACGGCTACCTCATGAGACGCCTCGCCGAGCGTCCGCAGAACCTGTCATTCTTCGCCAAGTCCCTGATCTCGAAGAAGTGAGCCCGCAGCGACCGCGACGAACGGGCGGGCGCGGGGCAGGCGACGAGTGAGCAAGCCCGCCGGCCGAGGCACGAGGCCGAGACGGGCGCGTCGAAACCGGTAGAGGGGTGGACACATGGCGCAGACCGCGATCCTGGGCGCCGGCGTGATGGGGGAGACCCTCCTGTCGGGGCTCGTCCGCGCCGGCCGTCGCGTCGACAACCTGCTGGTGGGCGAGAAGCGGGCCGAGCGGGCCCGCGAGCTCGAGGAGCGGTACGGCGTCGCCGTCGTCACCAATGTCGAGGCCGCCCGCAAGGCGGAGACCCTCGCGCTGGTGGTCAAGCCGCAGGACATGGGCGACCTGCTCGCCGAGATCGCGCCGGAGCTGCGCGCCGGCCAGCTCGTGGTCTCGCTCGCGGCCGGCATCACCACCGCCTTCATCGAGGCGCGGATCCCCGACGGCGTCGCGGTGGTCCGGGTCATGCCGAACACCCCCGCGCTGGTCGACGAGGGGATGGCCGCGATCTCGCCCGGCTCGCACTGCGACGACAGCCACCTCGCGGAGGCCGAGGCGCTGATGGCCTCGGTGGGGCGGGTGCTGCGGATCCCCGAGCGGCAGCAGGACGCGGTCACCGCGATCTCCGGCTCCGGCCCGGCGTACATCTTCTTCGTCGTCGAGTCGATGATCGAGGCCGGCGTCCACCTCGGGCTGCCCCGGGCCACCGCCACCGACCTGGTCGTGCAGACCGTGGTCGGCTCGGCGAAGATGCTGCGGGAGACCGGCTCGCACCCCGTGGTGCTCCGCGAGCAGGTCACCTCGCCGGCCGGCACCACCGCCGCCGCGCTCCGAGAGCTGGAGATCCACAAGGTGCGGGCGGCGTTCCTCGCCGCCATGGAGGCGGCCCGCGACCGGTCGCAGGCGCTGGCCGAGGGTTCCTGACGCCGGGCCCGGGTGCGGGCCGACCTGCCACACTGGCCGCCATGCAGACGTTCCGGACGCCCGAGGACCGCTTCACCGACCTTCCGGACTTCCCGTGGAGCCCGCGGTACGCCGAGGTCCCGGACCAGGACGGCGGCACGCTGCGGATGGCGTACGTCGAGGCCGGGCCTGCCGACGGACCGGTCGCGCTGCTGCTGCACGGCGAGCCGACCTGGTCGTTCCTCTACCGGCACGTCATCGCCGTGCTGGCGGACGCCGGGGTCCGCTGCGTGGCCCCGGACATGGTCGGCTTCGGCCGCTCCGACAAGCCGCTGAGCCCGCAGGACCACAGCTTCGCCCGCCACGTGGAGTGGACGCGGGCGCTGGCGTTCGACCACCTCGACCTGCACGACGTCACGCTGGTCGGGCAGGACTGGGGCGGGCTGATCGGGCTGCGGCTGGCCGCCGAGCACCCGGACCGGTTCGCCCGCGTGGTGGCCGCCAACACCGGGCTGCCGACCGGTGACCGCGACATGCCGGAGGTCTGGTGGGCGTTCCGGCGGGCGGTCGAGAAGGCCGACGTGCTCGACGTCGGCCGGCTGGTCGCCGCGGGCTGCGTGCGCGGGTTGTCCGACGCCGCGCGGGCGGCGTACGACGCGCCCTTCCCCGAGGAGGCCGCCAAGGCCGGACCCCGCGCGATGCCGGGGCTGGTCCCGACCCGCCCCGACGACCCCGCGACCGAGGCCAACCGCGCGGCGTGGACGGTGCTCGGCCGCTGGGAGAAGCCGTTCCTGACCGCCTTCAGCGACAGCGACCCGATCACCGGGGCGATGGCTCCGGTCCTGCGCAAGCTGGTGCCGGGGACCCGGGGGCTCGAGCACCCGGTGGTCGAGAAGGCCGGCCACTTCCTGCAGGAGGACGCCGGCGAGGAGCTCGGCCGCGCCGTGGCCGCCTTCGTGGCGGAGGGCTGATCCGGTCGCGCCCGGCGGCGCGGGCTGGCACCATCGCGGTGATGAGTGCCCTCCACCACCACGTCGATGGTTCCGGTCCCACCGTGCTGCTGCTCCACGCGGGGGTCGCCGACTCCCGCATGTGGGAGGCCCAGGTCGCCGAGCTGGTGCCCGGGCACCGGGTCGTCCGCTGCGACCTGCGCGGCTACGGCCACACCGCGTTGGAGCCCGGGGCGCGGTACGCCGACGCCGGGGACGTGCTCGCGCTCCTCGACGAGCTGGGCGTGGAGCGGTGCGCGGTCGTGGCGGCGTCGTACGGCGGCTGGGTCGCGCTGCAGGTCGCGACCGCCGCCCCCGACCGGATCGAGCGGCTGGTGCTGCTCGACCCGCTCGCGGAGGTGGCCGAGCCGGACGAGCGGCTCCGGGCCTTCTGGCGCGAGGAGGGCGCGCTGGTCGAGTCGGGGGACCTGGACGCGGCCACCGACCTCAACGTCGCCACGTTCCTGGGACCGGAGGCCACCGACGACGCGCGCGACCTGGTCTGGCGGATGCAGCGCGGCATCTTCGCGCACCAGGCCGCGGCCGCCGACGTCGAGAACGGCGAGCTCCCCGTCGACCTCGCGCGGCTCACCATGCCGGTGACGGTCATGGTCGGCGCCCACGACCTGCCGTTCTTCCGCGACACCGCCGGCGAGCTGGCCAGGGTGCTGCCGGACGCCGAGCTCGTCGAGCTGGCCTGGGCGGGGCACCTGCCCTCGCTGGAGCGGCCCTACGAGACCGCGCACCTCGTCCGCGCCTCGCTGCTCGACTGAGGAGGCCAGGGTCCGGTCGCGCGCCTCGGCCCCGACCCACCGAGGGGCGCGCAGCGGGCGAGAGCCGGTGGACCGGTGCTCAGGCCAGGCCCATCGCCGCCTCGGCGTCGGCGAGCACCGGTGCGGTGACCTCGCGGCAGCGCGCGGCGCCGGCAGCGAGCACCGCGTCGACGTGGCCCGGGTCGGCCGCCATGTCGACAAAGCGCTTCTGCACCGGCTCCAGCACCGTCACGACCGCGTCGGTCACGGCCGCCTTCAGCGCGCCGTAGGTCGCGATCCCGTCGGCCGACCCGCCGCAGGCGACCAGGATCTCCAGCAGGTTCGTGACGCCCGGCTTGGCCTCCCGGTCCGCCCGCACCGAGGCGGGCCCGGTCTCGGAGTCGGTGACCGCGCGGGCGACCTTGCGGCGCACGACGTCGGGCGGGTCGAGCAGCAGGATCGACCCGGCGGCGTCGGCGGACTTGCTCATCTTCCGGCGCGGGTCGGCGAGGTCCATCACCCGCGCACCCGCGGCGGGCGTGACGATCTCCGGCACGGTGAACACCTCGCCGTAGGTCCGGTTGAACCGGATCGCCAGGTCCCGGGTGAGCTCGACGTGCTGGCGCTGGTCCTCGCCCACCGGCACCACCGACGGGCGGTAGAGCAGGATGTCGGCGGCCATCAGCACCGGGTAGGTGAACAGCGACGCGCGTGTCGAGTCCCGGCCCCGGCCCTTCTCCTTGAACTGGATCATCCGGTTCAGCTCGCCGGTGTGCGCGGTGCACTCCAGCAGGTAGGCCAGCGCGGTGTGCGCGGGCACCGCGGACTGGCGGAACAGCGTCGCCCGGTCGAGCCCGGCCGCGAGCAGCAGCGCCGCCATCTCCGCGGTCCGCTCCCGGAGCAGCACCGGGTCGTGGGTGGTGGTCATCGCGTGCAGGTCGGAGAGCCCGTAGTAGGCGTCGTCCTGGTGCCTGGCCATCGGGCGCAGCGCGCCGAGCAGGTTGCCGAGCGTCAGCCGGCCGGAGGGGGTCAGCAGGGACAGCGTGGTGGTCCGCGTGGTGGTCCGCGGGGTGGTCTGGGTGGTGGTCATGGTGGTGCTCCTGGGTGTCGGCCTCCACGGCGGCCGAGGGGAGCGCTCCCGAAATGCGCGACGGCCGCCGAGGAGGCGGCCGATGGGTGCGTGCTGCGTCGGTGGTCCGCCTCAGGCGGGCCACCAGCCGAGGGTCACGGGACGACGGGTCAGCACGACGCCAGTGTGGCACGTGGGGGCACGGTCTCGCTCGGCGTCGGTACGACGGGCGCCGTGGGGCCGCCCGGTACGGTGCCCCCATGCCTGAGTGCGCGGGACCCGCGACGGTCGTCTTCGACCGCTCGCTCACGGAGTACGACTTCGGCCCCGCCCACCCGATGTCACCGGTGCGGGTCGACCTCACGATGCGGCTGGCCGAGGAGCTCGGGGTCCTCGACCGCGGGCTGCGGATGGTCCCCGCGCCGATGGCCGACGAGGACCGGATCGCCACCGTGCACGACCCGCGGCTGATCGAGGCGGTGGTCCGCGCCGGCAACAACCCCGGGGTCCTCGACGAGGAGTTCGGGCTCGGCACCGAGGACAACCCGACCTTCCCCGGCATGCACCGGGCCGCGGCCCACGTGGTGGGCGCGAGCGTGGAGGCGTTCCGCCAGGTGTGGAGCGGGGAGAGCCGGCACGCGGTCAACATCGCCGGCGGCCTCCACCACGCGATGCGGGACCGGGCCAGCGGCTTCTGCATCTACAACGACGTCGCGGTCGGCATCCGGTCGCTGCTCGACCAGGGCGCGGAGCGGGTGGCCTACGTCGACGTCGACGCCCACCACGGCGACGGCGTGGAGCGGATCTTCTGGGACGACCCGCGGGTGCTCACGATCAGCCTCCACGAGACCGGCCAGATGCTCTTCCCGGGCACCGGCTTCCCCAACGACTCCGGCGGCCCGGACGCCAAGGGCAGCGCGGTCAACGTGGCGCTGCCGCCCGGCACCGGCGACGCGGGCTGGATGCGCGCCTTCCACGCGGTGGTGCCCGAGCTGCTGCGCGAGTTCGGGCCGGAGGTGCTGGTCACCCAGCACGGCTGCGACTCCCACATCGAGGACCCGCTGGCGCACCTGATGCTGACCGTCGACGGCCAGCGCGCGTCGTACCTCGCGCTGCACGACCTCGCCCACGAGGTGGCGGGGGGACGCTGGGTCGCCGTGGGCGGCGGGGGGTACGCCCTGGTGGAGGTCGTCCCGCGCGCGTGGACGCACCTGCTGGCGATCGTCGGCGGCCACCCGCTCGACCCGATGACCGACACCCCGGACGGCTGGCGGGCCTGGGTGCGCGACCGGCTGGGCCGCACCCCGCCGTACCGGCTGACCGACGGGCGGGAGATCGCCTGGCGCGACTGGTCGGAGGGCTACGACCCCGAGACGTGGCTGGATCGGGCCATCCACGCGACCCGGACCGAGATCTTCCCCTTCCATGGGCTCGATCCGTTTCCATGAACGTGTCAGAGTGGGACTCAAGTAAAGAATTGGGGGGGAATGCAAGCAGACACGCCGAACCTCTGGTGTTTCTCTGATTGAACTCTTCCCCACGAGTCACATCAGGCTCTATTCTCACCGTGCGCGTCGCGTGTGATCGCCGGTGGGGAAGCCGGTGGCGCGTCGCAAAGAAAGTCGGTGCACGATGGCAAACAGCTCGTCCGGGGACATCTCCGAAGCGAAGTTCCTGACAGTTGCCGAGGTAGCCGCGATGATGCGCGTCTCCAAGATGACCGTCTACCGCCTGGTCCACAACGGTGATCTGCCTGCCGTGCGTGTGGGCCGCTCGTTCCGGGTCCGCGAGGAGGACGCGAACGAGTACCTTCGCAACAGCTATTTCAACGCCGGCTGACCGCTCGGGAGCACGCCGCAACCACACCCTCGGGGACATCTCGGGGACACCCACTGGGTGGACCCGGTCCGCCGAATTCCGCCTGCCTCGCGCGGGCCGATAGGCTGTCCGGGTCCCCCGGGTGTCCACCCGGCTGGGCACCGCAAGCTGTGAAAGGTATCCCGTGGGTTCTGTCATCAAGAAGCGGCGCAAGCGCATGGCCAAGAAGAAGCACCGCAAGCTGCTGAAGAAGACGCGCGTCCAGCGCCGCAAGCTCGGCAAGTAAGCCCTTCCGTGCGATGGGCAGGGTCGGCAGAGTAGTCCTGGTCACCGGGGTCTCCCGCGACCTCGGCCGACGGTTCGCGAGAGCCGTCGCCACCGACCCTGCCGTCGAGCGCGTCATCGGCGTGGACGTGGTCCCGCCGCGGGGCGACATCGGCGACGTCTCCTTCGCCCGGGCCGACATCCGCAACCCGGTGATCGCCAAGATCATCGCGAAGGAGGACGTCGACACCGTCGTCCACATGAGCGTGATCTCGACCCCCGGCAGCGTCGGGAGTCGGAGCACGATGAAGGAGCTCAACGTCATCGGGACGATGCAGCTCCTGGCGGCCTGCCAGAAGGCGCCCGGGCTGCAGCACCTCGTGGTGAAGTCGACGACGACGGTCTACGGCGCGAGCAGCCGCGACCCCGCCATGTTCACCGAGGACATGGAGCCGCGGCGGGCGCCGAAGTCGGGCTACGCCAAGGACGTCGCCGAGATCGAGGGCTACGTGCGCGGCTTCGCCCGCCGGCGGCCCGACGTCCGGGTCACGACGCTGCGGCCGGCCAACGTCGTGGGCCCGCACGTGGCGAGCCCGCTCACGTCGTACTTCCGCCTGCCGATGATCCCCACCGTGCTGGGCCACGACCCGCGGCTGCAGTTCCTGCACGAGCAGGACCTGCTCGCGGTGCTGCAGCACGCGGTCACCCACGAGGTGCCCGGCACCTTCAACGTCGCCGGCGACGGCGTGCTGATGCTCTCGCAGGCGGTGCGCCGGCTGCAGCGCCCGGCGGTGCCGATGCCGGCCCGCGCCGTGGGGGCGCTGGGGTCGGCCCTGCGCTCGGCGCGGGTCGCGGAGTTCTCGCCCGAGCAGCTGGCGTTCCTCACCTACGGTCGTGGGGTGGACACCACCGCGATGCGCGAGAAGCTGAAGTTCGAGCCGGCCCACACCACGGCGGCGGCGTTCGCCGACTTCGCCGCGGCGCTCGCGCCGACCGGCGGCTACGCCGACCGCGCGCTGGGCCGGCTGGTCGGAGCGCTGCCGTCGGTGGACGGAGCCGGGACCGAGGACGGGGGAGCAGTCCGTGGGTGACGCCGAGATCATTCCGATCGGGACCCGCGGCCGACCCGGCCGCGGCACCGGCACGCAGCCGTCCAGCGCCGCGCGCAGCCTCGCGCCGGGCGGCCCGGACCGTCGTGCCCGACCCTCGCTTCCCGCGCCGGAGCCCGGCGACTCGACGGACGCGGCGGCCGAGCCGGAGGGGACGTCCGTCGCGGCGCCCGGCGCCGGCGCGGGCGCGGACGGGTCCCGCGGGCCGGTCACGACCCGCGACCGCCTGCCCCGCGGTGGGATCCCCGCCGGCGAGCTGCTGGCCGCCTTCCAGCACGCCGCCGCCGAGGTGTTCGGCGAGCAGTGGGAGCCCCAGCTCGCCCGGTTCCTCGCGTTCCTGCGGCGCCGGGTCACCGGCGACTACGCGGTCGACGAGTACGGCTTCGACCAGGAGATCACCCAGCGGTTCTTCATGGCCGCGCTGCGCCCGATCGCGCAGAAGTGGTTCCGGATCGAGGTCCGCGGCGCCGAGAACATCCCCACCGACGGCGGCGCGCTGGTCGTCTCCAACCACTCCGGCACGGTGCCCGTCGACGGCCTGATGACGATGGTGTCCGTCCACGACCACACCGGGCGCTTCCTGCGGCCGCTGGGCGCCGACCTGGTCTTCCGGCTGCCGCTGGTCAGCACGATGGCGCGCAGGGGCGGCGCGACCCTCGCCTGCAGCGAGGACGCCGAGCGGATGCTGCGCGGCGGCGAGCTGGTCGGGGTGTGGCCCGAGGGCTTCAAGGGCATCGGCAAGCCGTTCTCCGAGCGCTACAAGCTGCAGCGGTTCGGGCGGGGCGGATTCGTCTCGGCGGCGCTGCGCACCGGCGTCCCGATCGTGCCGCTCGCCGTGGTCGGCGCCGAGGAGATCTACCCGCTGGTCGGCAACATCCCCTCGCTCGCCCGGCTGCTGGGGGTGCCCTACATCCCGATCACGCCGCTCTTCCCGCTGCTCGGGCCGCTGGGCCTGGTGCCGCTGCCCTCGAAGTGGCTGCTGGAGTTCGGCGAGCCGATCCGCACCGACGACTTCGAGCCGGGCGCCGCCGACGACCCGATGCTGGTCTTCAACGTGACCGACCAGGTGCGCGAGACGATCCAGCAGACGTTGTACTCGCTGCTCATGCAGCGGCACTCCGTCTTCCGCTGAACCGCCACCGCCGAACGCCCCGCCCCGGCGGCGGTGAGTCCTCCACCCTTCCCGGCGCGCCATCGGTGGACGAGCCACCGCCGGTCCGGAGCGGCGGTGAGTCCTCCACCGTTCCCCGACCCCGTTCGGTGGACCACCCACCGCTGGCGCGGGAGTCGGTGGGCCGGGGCGGATCGGCCGGCGGATCGGCCGGCGGGTCGGCTGCGGCGGCGCAGGAGGGCAGGTCAGCCGGTTGGTCAGTTGCCCAGGCCGTCGGACAGCCCGTCGGTGAGCCCGCCGACGGTGTCGCCCAGGCCGTCGACGGTCCCGTCCAGCGTCCCGCCGACGTCCGGCAGGGACGGCGACGGGGAGGGGGCGGGGCTGGTGAGCCCGCCGGTCAGCCCGCCGGTCAGTCCGCCCGTGAGTCCGCCGGTCAGCGGGTCGGTGAGCGTGCCGAGCGGGTCCTTGGTGGGGTCGCTGCTCGAGGAGCTGCCGTCGCTGCCGGAGCCCCCGGAGCCGAGCACGCTGCCCGGCGGCAGCGACTGGTCACCCAGCCCCGGCAGGGTCGGGGTGCTCGAGTGCTCGTGCTTCTTCTGCTGCGACGGGGAGGGGTGCGTGCCGTCCTCGGTGCCGCCGGCGGACGTGGTCGACGGCGACGCGCCGGAGGTCTGCGCGCTGGCCGCGAAGACCGGCGGGATGCTGGTGATGCCGCCGCCGCAGTCGGGGCAGGCCTGGTGGGCCGCGGCGTCGACGGCGACGAGGACCTGGGCCGCCCGGACCAGCTCGTCGCGGGCCTGGCCGGGCACGGTCGGCTCCAGGCTGGACAGCCGGTCCAGGCTGGAGGAGGCGAACGACCGCAGCCGGGTCACGGAGTCCTGACGGCCCGACTGCGCGTAGTCGGCGAGCAGCAGGTCGGAGGCCTGGGTGACCTGGTCGGCGAAGTCGTCGAGCGTCGAGGAGACCCGGGCCCGGTCGGCGGTGTCGCCGCTCCGGGTGAGCGCGGAGGCCTCGTCGAGCCGGTCGCCGGCGCTGGCCAGCACGGTCTGGCCCTTCTCGGCGTCGCCGAGGCTGATCCGGGTGTGCACGTCCTCGATGGCGCGCTTGACGGGGTAGAGGGCGTCGCCCGGCAGGGACTGCTCGGCGGCCATCGCCACCGACGTGGAGGCGCCGACCAGTGCGATCCCGCCGACCACGGCGGCGATCCGGCGCTCCCGCGAAGACTTGCGCGGTGGCAGGGTCAGCCGGGCGGTCTCCTCGGGCACCGTGGTGGTGGCCGCCTCGGCCAGCAGCCGCGAGCGGAGGTCGGCCACGAACTCGGGCCGCGCCTGCGGGGCGGGGGTGTCCCGTATCGCACCCACGACGTCGAGCAGCTCGGCGTACCGCGCGGAGTCGGCACCCGCGGTCGAGGGGTCCTCGACCAGGGCGGCGAACTCCTCGGCGCGCCGGCGCGTCGTGAACACGGGGCTCATCGCTGTCGTCCTGTCGTCGCGAGGTGGAGGCTGGTGGTGGGCTCGGTGGGGAGCCCGGTCACGGAGCCCAACGACGGGCGGGCGCGGGAGGTTACGGGACCACCGGCCCGGTCCGCAATGACCTGGGTCACGACCCCGTCCGCCCCGCTGCCCATCAGTCCCTGATCCCTTCGGGCATCAGCTTGGCGAGGTTCCGCACGCCGCGCAGCTGCAGCTGCTTGACCGCGCCCTCGCTGCGGTCGAGCACGGCGGCCGTCTCGGCGATGCTCATCCCCTGGAGGAAGCGCATGACCAGGCAGTCGCGCTGCTCGTCGGGCAGCTCGCGCAGCGCCTCGACGAGGATCTCGTTGGTGAGCCCCGCCATGACCGCGTCCTCGGGACCCTCGGTGGCGTCGTCGTGGGCCGCCATGTCCTCGGTCGTCTGCTCGAGCCGGGTGCGGCCCGCCTTGAAGTGGTCGGTGGCGAGGTTGCGGGCGATCGTCATCAGCCACGCGCCGAAGTCCTTGCCCTGCCACCGGAAGCCGGTCATGCTGCGCAGCGCCCGGAAGAACGTCTCCGAGGTGAGGTCCTCGGCCAGCGGCACCGACCGGGTGCGGTAGAACAGGAAGCGGTAGACCGAGGGCTGGTAGTGGTCGTAGAGCTGGCCGAACGCCTCGGCGTCGCCGCCGCGGGCGAGCTCGACCAGCGCGATCAGCCGGGTGCGGTCGGCCTGGGACTCCTCCGAGGAGGCCGCGAGCTGCTCGTCGCCGTACCGGTCCGGACCGCCGGCCCCCGCCGGGTCCGGGTCCCCGCCGTCGGCGAGCGAGCCGCCCACCGGCCGGCCGGGGGCCTCCGACAGCAGCACCTGCGGGCCGCCGGCGAGCGCGGGCGGCGAGCCGAGGAGGGCTTGGGCGACGGCCCGACGCAGGGCCTCGAGCCCGTGCGCGGCGTCCTGCCCGTCCCAAGACATTGTGATGAGACCCTCCCGGTCGGCTTCCCCGAAGCCTCGGTCATGGTAGGTCGCCGGCCGGCCGCCTGTGAACCGTCGCGCGGGAAAAGGTGGGTCACGACACGTCGCGCCCCCGGGTGACCCGGGGGCTGGAGAGGCGGGCCGGGGCCCGAGGCGCCTCAGTGCCGGCGGCCGCGCAGCGCGACGCCGGCGGCGACCGCCCCGGTCACGGCCCCGGTCGCGGCCCCCGCGAGCAGCCCGGCCCGGGCCGCCTTGCGGCCGGTGCGGTAGTCACGGATCCGCCACCCCTGGGCGCGGGCGTGGGCGCGCAGCCGCGGGTCGGGGTTGATGGCGCAGGGATCACCGACGAGGGTGAGCATCGGGAGGTCGTTGAAGGAGTCGGAGTACGCCGAGCAGGCCGCGAGGTCCAGCCCCTCCCGCGTGGCCAGCGCCCTGACCGCCTCGGCCTTGGCGGGGCCGTGCAGCAGGTCGCCCACGAGCTTGCCGGTGTAGACGCCGTCGATGTGCTCGGCCACGGTGCCGAGGGCGCCGGTGAGGCCGAGCCGGCGGGCGATGATCGACGCGATCTCGATCGGGGCCGCGGTCACCAGCCACACCCGCTGGCCCTCGTCGAGGTGCAGCTGGGCGAGCGCGCGGGTGCCGGGCCAGATCCGGTGCGCCATCGCCTCGTCGAAGATCTCCTCGCCCAGCTCCTCGAGCTCGGTGACGGTGTGGCCGGCGATGAAGCCGAGCGCGGAGTTGCGGGCGTCGGTCACGTGCGCGGGGTCCTCGACCCCGACGACCCGGAAGTAGGCCTGCTTCCACGCCGCGCCCAGCAGGTCGCGGGTGGTGAAGAACTTGCGGCGGTGCAGCCCGCGCGCGAGGTGGAAGATGCTCGCGCCCTGCATCACGGTGTTGTCCACGTCGAAGAAGGCCGCCGAGGTCGGGTCGGCCGGGGTGAGCAGGGCGGACTCGACCTCGGCTGCCGCGGCGGCGGCCTCGCCGGCCATCGTCGAGCGCAGCTGGAGGTTCAGCGGGCGACGGCTCCGGTCCGCAGGGGTCACGTCGGCAGCCTAGTCGTTCCGGTTCCCCTCGACCGGGGCTGCGCGACGGCCGCCTGTGGAAGGATCGGACCATGGCAGTTCCCGCCGCGCCGTACGACCTCGCCGACCTGGTCGCGGTGGCCGCGGCTGCGGCCCCCGACCGGGCGGCCCTGGTCGAGGCCGGCGGCCGCCGGCTGACCTGGGCGGAGCTGGACGCCGAGGTCGCGCGGGTGGCCGGCGGCCTGGGTCGGCTCGGTGTGGTGGCCGGCCACCGGGTGCTGTTCGCGGTCGGCAACCGGGCCGAGTTCGTCACGGTCTACCTGGGGGTGCTGCGCGCCCAGGCCGTCGCGGTGCCGGTGAACCCACGCTCGACACCGGGGGAGCTGGCCCGGACGGCCGCCGACTCCGGCGCCCGGCTGGTCGTCGCGGACGCCTCGTCGGTGGGCGCCGCGCGCGAGGCCGTGGCGGCGGTGGTCGCCGGGCTGGACGGCGCGGCCACCGACCTCGACGCCGACCTGCTCGGCCGGGCCGCGGTGCCGTGGATCGTGGTGGTGGGGGCCGAGGCCGGTCCCGGCGAGACGTCGTACGCCGAGGTCGCGGCGAGCGAGCCGCGCCCGGTGCCGCCGCTGCCGGACCCGGAGAAGCTGGCCGCCCTGCTCTACACCAGCGGCACCTCCGGGCTCCCGCGGGCCGCGATGCTCACCCATCGGGCGCTGCTGGCCAACATCGCCCAGGTGGCCGAGGTCGCGCCGCCGATGGTGACCCAGGACGACGTGGTCCTCGGCGTGCTGCCGCTCTTCCACGTCTACGGGCTCAACGCGGTCCTCGGGGCCGTGCTGCGCCAGCGGGCGACGCTCGTGCTGGCCGACCACGTCGACGCCGGCGCCACCCTCGACCTGGTCACGGCGCACGGCTGCACCGTGGTGCCCGTCGCCCCGCCGGTCCTCAACCGCTGGGCGTCCCTGGACGACCTCGGCGAGCGGCTGGCCGGGGTCCGGCTGGTGGTCTCCGGCTCCGCGGCGCTGGCCGCCGACGTCGTCGACGAGGTGACCGCCCGCAGCGGGGTGCCCGTGCACCAGGGGTACGGCCTGACCGAGGCCGCGCCGGTGGTCACCAGCACCCTGTGCAGCCGGCACCCGGTGCGCGGCTCGGTGGGGGCGCCGCTGCCCGGCATCGACCTGCGGCTGCGGGAGGACGTGGGGGACCCCGGCGAGATCGAGGTCTCGGGCCCGAACCTCTTCAGCGGCTACTGGCCCGACGGCTCCGGGGGCCCGGACGAGGCGGGCTGGTGGGCGACCGGGGACGTGGGGGTCCTCGACCCGGGCGGCGACCTGACGCTGGTCGACCGGGTCAAGGAGCTGGTCATCGTGTCCGGCTTCAACGTCTACCCCGTGGAGGTCGAGGAGGTCATCCGCGAGGTGCCGGGCGTGAGCGACGCCGCCGTCATCGGGGTCGAGGACGAGCACACCGGCGAGGCGGTGGTGGCCTGGGTCCGTGCGCCCGGCCAGGACCCGGTCGCGGTCGCGGACGCCGTCCGCGCCCACTGCGCCGGGCGGCTGGCCCGCTTCAAGCAGCCGACCCGGGTCGAGGTCGTGGAGCGGCTGCCGGTGACCGGGACCGGCAAGGTCCAGAAGGGCCGGCTGCGCGGCCTCGAGCGCCGACGCCGGCACGGACTCCTGGAGTGATGGCATGGCACCACGAGTGACTCTCTACTCCCGCCGCGGCTGCCACCTGTGCGCCGCCGCCCGCGAGGTGGTCGAGCGGGTGTGCGACGACCTCGGCGAGCAGTTCACCGAGGTCTTCATCGACGCCGACGCCGAGCTGGTCGACCGGTTCAACGACGAGGTGCCGGTGACCTTCGTCGACGGGCGCCAGCACGACTTCTGGCGGGTCGACGAGACCCGGCTGCGCACCGCGCTGGCCGCCCCGCGGCCGGACTGAGGCCCTCGGGGCCGACCCCGGAGGGCGTGGGCCTTCTCACATGTGCTAGCCGGCCTCCCGGCGGGGGAGCGGGACCGCCCTGCGCTCGGTTTGTTCTCCCGTTCACAAACTCCTACAGTGATCGAGCCGCCGGTCGAGCAACACCCCGGTTCTCCCGGGTGGACCGACCCGTCCGGCCCGATCCATGCCATGGAGACGAGAGCAGTGACTGCACGGACTTCCCCCGAGAGTGCCCGGGACATCCCCGAGGCCACCGTCGCTCGACTGCCCGTCTACCTCCGGGCCCTCACGACGCTGTCCGAGCAGGGCACCGCCACCTGCTCCAGCGAGGACCTGGCCGCCGCCGCGGGGGTGAACAGCGCCAAGCTGCGCAAGGACCTCAGCTACCTCGGCAGCTACGGCACGCGCGGCGTCGGGTACGACGTGGACTACCTGCGCTACCAGATCGCCCGGGAGATCGGTGTGACCCAGGACTGGCCGGTGGTCATCGTGGGCATCGGGAACCTCGGGCACGCGCTGGCGAACTACTCCGGCTTCCGCAGCCGCGGCTTCCGGGTCGTCGCCCTGCTCGACGCCGACCCCCGCCGCCACGAGGAGGTCGTCGCCGGGGTGGCCGTGCGCGCCTTCGACGACCTCGAGCAGATCGTCCGCGACCACGCGGTGGCGATCGGGGTCATCGCGACGCCGGCCCTGGCCGCGCAGGACGTCGCCGACCGGATGGTGGCCTGCGGGATCACCAGCATCCTCAACTTCGCACCCGCCGT
The DNA here is from genome assembly GCA_963826155.1 of uncultured Actinomycetota bacterium. Classification (GTDB taxonomy): domain Bacteria; phylum Actinomycetota; class Actinomycetes; order Propionibacteriales; family Nocardioidaceae; genus Nocardioides. The sequence goes on from CAWGVX010000002.1 coordinate 4,366,792, forward strand.
GCTCGCGGTGCCCGACGGGGTCGACGTCCGCAAGGTCGACCTGTCCATCGAGCTGCAGATCCTCGCCTACCACGAGCAGCGCAAGGCCCATGGCGAGCCGTTGACGGGGGAGGCCGTCTCATGAGCGTGCTGGTCGTCGGCATCTCCCACAACTCCGCCCCGGTCCACCTGCTGGAGCGGGTCGCGCTCGACCGTGAGGGCGTGCACAAGCTGGTCCAGGACGCGGCCGCCTGCGAGCACGTCACCGAGGCGACCGTGATCGCCACCTGCAACCGGCTGGAGATCTACGCCGAGGTCGACCGGTTCCACGGCAGCGTCGAGGAGGTCTCGCGCCTGATCGTCGACCGGGCCGGGCAGTCCACCGAGGCGCTGCTCCCGCACCTCTACGTCCACTACGACGACGGCGCGGTCTCGCACCTCTTCCAGGTGGCCGCCGGGCTGGACTCGATGGCGGTCGGCGAGGGCCAGATCCTCGGCCAGACCCGCGAGGCGCTCCGCCTCGGCCAGGAGCTCGGCACCGTCGGCACCGCCCTCAACGTGCTGTTCCAGCAGGCGTTGCGGGTCGGGAAGCGGTCGCGGGCCGAGACCGACATCGACAGTGCCGCCCCCACCCTGGTGACCGCGGCGCTGGCCCGCGCCCACGGCAGCTCCGGCGACCTCGCCGACCGCCGGGTCCTGGTCGTGGGCGCCGGCGCGATGGCCGGCCTGGCCACCGCGACCGTCTCCCGGGCCGGCGCGGCCGCGATCGTCGTCGCCAACCGCAGCCTCGAGCGCGCCGTCCGGCTCGCCGCCGAGTACGACGCCCGCCCGGCGCCCCTGGCCGACCTGGCCGTCGAGCTCGGCGAGGCCGACGTGGTGATCGCCTGCGCCGGCGCCACCGGGCTGCTCGTGACCGCGGACATGGTCGCCTCCGCCCGCGCCGACGGCCGGCCGATGGTGCTGATCGACCTCGCGCTGCCCCACGACATCGACCCCGCAGTGGCCGGGCTGCCCGGGATCACGCTGGTGAACCTCGCCGAGCTCGCCGCCGAGCTGCACGAGTCCGAAGCCGGTCGCGAGGTGCTCGAGGTCCGCCGGATCGTGACCCAGGAGGTCGCCGCGTTCCTCTCGGCCCGCCGGCAGGCGAGCGTCACCCCCACGGTGGTGGCGCTGCGCTCGATGGCGACGTCGGTGGTGGAGTCGGAGATGGAGCGCCTCGAGCACCGGCTGCCCGGCCTCGACGACACCGCCCGCGCCGAGGTGCTGCACACCGTGCGTCGGGTCGCCGACAAGCTGCTCCACGAGCCCACGGTCCGGGTCAAGGAGCTGGCCAACGAGGCCGGCGCGGTCTCCTACGCCGCGGCGCTCGCCGAGCTGTTCGCGCTCGACCCCGAGGCCGTCGACGCGGTCACCCGACCCGAGGGGCTGGGCGAATGACCCACGAGTCCACGACCCCGCAGCCCCGTCCGATCCGGGTCGGCACCCGCCGTTCGCTGCTCGCCACCACCCAGTCCGGGACGGTGGCCGAGCTGGTCCGGACCCGGCTGGGCCGCGAGGCCGAGCTGGTCGAGGTGAGCACCGAGGGCGACCGCAGCCAGGCGGACGGCACGCCGCTCACGCAGGCCGGCGGCACCGGCGTGTTCGTCGGTGCGCTGCGCGACGCGCTGCTGCGCGGCGAGGTCGACGTCGCGGTGCACTCCCTCAAGGACCTTCCGACCTACCCGCAGGAGGGCATCGCGCTGGCCGCGATCCCCGGGCGTGAGGACCCGCGCGACGTCGTCGTCGCGCGCGACGGGCTCACGCTGGGCGAGCTGCCCCCCGGCAGCAGGGTCGGCACCGGCTCCCCGCGGCGCGCCGCGCAGCTGCACGCCCTCGGCCTCGGTTTGGAGATCTCGCCGATCCGGGGCAACGTGGACACCCGGATCGGCAAGGTCCGCTCGGGTGAGTACGACGCGGTCGTGCTCGCACGCGCGGGGCTGGCCCGCATCGGTCGCCTCGACGAGGTCACCGAGGTGCTCGACCCGCTGCAGGTGCTTCCCGCCCCCGGGCAGGGTGCCCTCGGAATCGAGTGCCGGGCGGACGACGCCCAGCTGCTCGCCGAGCTGAGGGAGCTGGACGACGACCACGCGCGTGCGGCGGTCACCGCGGAGCGAGCCGTGCTGGCCACCCTGGAGGGCGGCTGCGCCGCACCGATCGGGGCGCTGGCGGAGGTGGCCGAAGGAGAGGACGGGGACGAGATCTGGGTCAGGGCCGTGGCCCTGTCCCTCGACGGGAGCCTGAGCGTGCGGATGTCCGCGACCGGGGCTCCCGCCGACGCCGAGGGCGTCGGCAGCCGGCTGGCGGGCGAGATGCTCGCCGACGGTGCAGGACGGTTGGCAGAACCAGCAGACAAGAGGCAGGACGCATGACGCGAGGCAAGTCCACCCCGACGACCGGCGCGGCCGAGAAGCCGGCGCCCACACGTGGCTGGGTGTCGTTCGTCGGCAGCGGCCCCGGCGACCCCGACCTGCTCACGGTCCGCGCCGTCGACCTGCTGCGCCAGGCCGACGTCGTGGTCACCGAGGTCCCCGAGCACGCGGGCCTGGTCCGCACCCTCCTGGGGCTCCCCGAACCGGTCGAGGGCGAGCCCGCGGCCGGGCCGGAGATCATCGACGGCGGCTTCGGCGAGGACGGGCAGCCGCTCACCCACGCCGCCCGCGGCAAGGTGGTCGTGAAGCCGGCCAAGAAGGGCGCCCGCGTCGTGCGGCTGCTCACCGGTGACCCGTTCCTCTACGCCTCCGGGCCCGAGGAGGCCCAGGCCTGCGTGAAGGCCGGCCTCGGCTTCGAGATCGTCCCGGGCGTCTCCTCGGTCGCCGCGGTCCCGGCGTACGCCGGGGTGCCGCTGACCACCAAGGACCACCGCGAGGTCGCCGTGGTGACCTGCGGGGAGAAGGTCGACTGGTCTCACTACGCCGACAACCGGACGCTGGTGCTGCTCTCGGCCGTCGGCATGATCGGCGACATCAGCAAGGCGCTGGTCGAGGCGGGCCGCTCGCCGCGGACCCCGGTGGCGATGACCCGCGTGGGGTCCACCACCGAGCAGGCCACCGTCACCTCGACGCTCGAGCACATCGCGGCCGACGCCCGCGCGGCCCGGATGGCGCCGCCGGCGGTCACCGTGGTCGGTGACGTGGTCAACCTGCGCGAGACGCTGTCGTGGTTCGAGACCAAGCCGCTGTTCGGCTGGCGGGTGCTGGTGCCCCGCACCAAGGAGCAGGCCGGCTCGCTGTCCGCGCGGCTGCGCGGCTACGGCGCGGTGCCCGAGGAGGTCCCGACCATCTCGGTCGAGCCGCCCCGCAACCCCCAGCAGATGGACAAGGCGATCCGTGGCCTGGTCGAGGGCCGCTACGAGTGGATCGCGTTCACCTCGGTCAACGCGGTGAAGGCGGTCCGGGAGAAGTTCGAGGAGTACGGCCTCGACGCCCGAGCCTTCTCCGGCCTGAAGATCGCCGCCGTCGGCGACAAGACCGCCCAGGCGATCGGCGCCTGGGGCCTGCGCGCCGACCTGGTGCCCTCGGGCGAGCAGTCCGCCGCCGGGCTGCTCGCCGACTGGCCGGAGTACGACGAGGTCCTCGACCCGATCAACCGGGTGTTCCTGCCGCGCGCCGACATCGCCACCGAGAACCTCGTGGCCGGCCTGGTCGACCTCGGGTGGGAGTGCGACGACGTCACGGCGTACCGCACCGTCCGGGCCGCGCCGCCGCCGGCGCCGACCCGCGACGCGATCAAGACCGGCAAGTTCGACGCGGTGGTCTTCACCTCCTCCTCGACCGTGCGCAACCTGGTCGGCATCGCCGGCAAGCCGCACCCGTCGACGGTGATCGCGGTGATCGGCCCGGCCACGGCCAAGACCGCCGAGGAGCACGGCCTGCGCGTCGACGTGCTCTCGCCCAAGCCCGACGTCGAGGTGCTGGTCGACGCGCTCGCCGACTTCGGCGCCGCTCGCCGTGCCGCCATGGTCGAGGCGGGCGACCCGGTCACCCGGCCCTCGGAGCGCAAGCCGTCGGCGCGCCGCAAGGCCCGCTCGCAGTGACCGTCGTCGTGATCGTCGTGGTGGTGGTCGTCCTGACCACCGCCCTGACGATCCTCGTCGGCCGCAGCAAGTCCCGTTGACCCGAGGAACGCATCTGTGAGGAGGTCGGGGCCCGCCTGCCACGCCGGCCCCGCACGCTGGTGAACGACGAGATCACGCCCCTGGAGATCACCGGTCCGTCCGTCCGGCCCCGCCGGCTGCGCACCACCCCGGCGCTGCGCCGGATGGTCGCGGAGACGTCGCTGGAGGCGCGGCAGCTGGTGCTGCCGGTCTTCGTGCGCGAGGGCCTCACGGAGCCGCGGCCGATCTCCTCGATGCCCGGCGTGGTCCAGCACACCCGCTCCTCGCTGCTGGCCGCGGTCAACGAGGCGGCCGAGCTCGGGCTCGGGGGCGTGATGCTGTTCGGGATCCCCGAGCAGCGCGACGCCACCGGCTCGGGGGCGATCGACCCCGCGGGCATCCTCAACCTGGCCATCACCGACGTGGTGGCCGAGGTCGGCGACGCGCTGACGGTGATGAGCGACCTGTGCCTCGACGAGTTCACCGACCACGGCCACTGCGGGCTGCTCACGCCCGACGGCCGGGTCGACAACGACCGCACGCTCGTGGCGTACGCCGAGATGGCGCTCGCCCAGGCGCACGCCGGGGTGGACATGGTCGGCCCCAGCGGGATGATGGACGGCCAGGTCGCGGTGATCCGCGCGGCGCTCGACGTCGCCGAGCACACCGACGTGTCGATCCTCGCCTACTCGGCGAAGTACGCCTCGGCCTTCTTCGGGCCGTTCCGCGAGGCGGTGGACTCCTGCCTGCAGGGCGACCGCCGGACCTACCAGCAGGACTCCCCGAACGCCCGCGAGGGCGTCCGCGAGGCGCTGCTCGACGTCGCCGAGGGCGCGGACATCGTGATGGTGAAGCCGGCGCTGGCCTACCTCGACGTCGTCCGCCGGGTCCGCGACGCCGTCGACGTGCCTGTGGCCGCCTACAACATCTCCGGCGAGTACGCCATGGTCGAGGCCGCGGCCGCCCAGGGCTGGATCGACCGGGAGCCGGCGATCCTCGAGACCCTCACCTCGATCCGGCGGGCCGGCGCGGACATCGTGCTGACGTACTGGGCCAGCGAGGTCGCCCGGCTGCTGCGCTGAGCGTGACCGGGGTTCCGGTCGCCTTCCGGCTCGCCGGGTCTCGCCCCGCTCCGTCGCGGCTTCGCAAGCTCCGCCGCGGTCGCTGCTCGACCACCATCGATCACGACCGCTGGCGCGTCCGTGATCAGTGCGTGTAGTCGTAGACGCACTTGTCGAAGGCGTCGTTGTTGCTCAGCGGGTTGTCGATGTAGCCCTCGGTGGTGCACTGCACGATCGCCTCGGCCTTGGTCAGCAGGTCGTCGACCGGCGACGAGCTGGGCGAGGGCAGCGACGGGAGCTTGGTGGGCAGCGGGGTCTTCGGGAGGCTGACGCCACCGCCGCCACTGCCGCCGGAGCCGCCGCCGGTGCCGCCCGCGGCGGGCGTGGTCGGCGTGGTGGTCGGGGGAGCGGAGGTGGGCGGCGGGGCGACGCTGGTCTGGCCGCCGGTGCCGGAGGACGCGTGGTGGTGCACCTGCGGGTGCTGGTGGTGCACCTTCACCGGGTGCGCCGGGGTGCTGGTGTCGGGCACGAAGAATCCGCCGGAGGTGGTGCTGCTCGGGACCGAGGTGAAGTTCCCGTTCCGGTAGGCCTTCGCGATCGCCAGCACCAGGTCGACGTAGGACTGGCTGTGGTTGTAGCGGTAGACCGCGGCGCGCTGGCCCTGGGTGGTCGAGAGGTCGTCGTTGCCCGAGCAGAGGTAGACCGCGGTGGCCAGCGCCGCGTCGTTGATGTCCTGGGGGTTGCGCTGCGCGTCGCCGTCGGCGTCCACGCCGACCACCGACCAGGTCGAGGGGATGAACTGCATCGGCCCGACCGCCCGGTCCCACTTGGCGTCCGCGTCGTACTGCCCGGCGTCGGTGTCGCGCACCCGCTGGGTGTGGTGGGTGCCGTCGAGGGCGATGCCGAAGATGCCCGGCTCCGCGACCCCCTTGCCGTCGAGGTGGTTGCCGTTGACGCGGCCGTGGTCGGACTCGACGCGGCCGATCGCGGCGACCAGCTGCCAGGGCAGGCGGCAGCCCTTGTCGGCGGCGTTGATGACGGTCTGCGCGCGCTGGTAGGCGGCCAGGGCGACCGAGGGGATCCCCGTGGTCGAGGCCGAGGAGATCGCATGGTGCCTGGTGCCGACGATGCCGGGCGCGACGTGGCCGGGTTCGGAGACGCTGGCCGGCGCCTTGATCGCCGCGGTGGGCACCGAGGTGCCGTCGGGCAGCGGGGTCGTGGTGGTGCTGTCGGCCGAGGCGACACTCGCGCCGCCGACACCGGCCACGCTCGCGGTCCAGGCGGCGGACAGCAGCGCCAGGGGCACCAGCGCCATCGTCCTCTGGATGCGGCCGAACCTCGGTGTCGACATCGAGCTCTCCCCTTGTGTCCCCTGTGCTGGCTCCGTGCCCTCCAGCACGGTGATCATGCAACGAGCCGCCCCGAGGTCTGGTTACGCGGAGCGGCGCCGGTGCGACGTAACTCACACGCGCGGGCACTCGTCGACGAGCCTCCCCCACGGGGGGGACGTCGAAACCGATTCTGCCGCCCAGTGGTCCAGCGCACCTCGGGATCGGGCCGATCGGGGCTGCCGTCACCCGTTTTCCCGCCTCGGGGACAATCGAGGCGTGACTCCTGCCGACACCCCGTCCCCTGCCGCCGCTGCCCACCCGGGCGCGGCGGGGTCGGCCGCGCTGTTCGAGCGCGCGCTCGCGGTCACGCCCGGTGGCGTGAACTCCCCGGTGCGTGCGTTCAACGCGGTCGGCGGCACCCCTCGCTTCATCCGGTCCGCCCGCGGCGCGTGGCTCACCGACGTCGACGGCAACGAGTACGTCGACCTGATCTGCTCCTGGGGCCCGATGCTGCTCGGCCACGCCCACCCCGAGGTGCAGGCCGCCGTCGCCGACGCGGTCGCCCGCGGCACGTCGTACGGCACCCCCACACCGCCGGAGGTCGAGCTCGCCGAGGAGATCGTGGCCCGGGCGCCGGTCGACCGGGTCCGCTTCGTCTCCTCGGGCACCGAGGCCACGATGTCGGCGATCCGGCTGGCGCGGGGCTTCACCGGCCGCGACGTGGTCGTGAAGTTCGCCGGCTGCTACCACGGGCACGTCGACTCGCTGCTGGCCGCGGCCGGATCCGGCCTGGCCACGTTCGCGGTGCCCGGCACCCCCGGCGTGCCGGAGTCCTCCACTGCGCTGACGCTGGTGCTGCCCTACAACGACCGCGCCGCGGTGGAGCGGGCCTTCGCCGAGCACGGCGACCGGATCGCCTGCCTGATCACCGAGGCGGCGCCCGGCAACATGGGCGTGGTCCCGCCGGAGCCCGGGTTCAACGCATTCCTCGCGGAGACCTGCGCGCGGCACGGCGCGCTGTTCATCAGCGACGAGGTGATGACCGGCTTCCGGGCCAGCCGGCTCGGGCAGTGGGGCCTCGACGGCGCCCGGGAGGGCTGGCGGCCCGACCTGGTCACCTTCGGCAAGGTGATGGGCGGCGGCTTCCCGGCGGCGGCGTTCGGCGGCCGCGCCGACGTCATGCACCACCTCGCCCCGGAGGGGCCGGTCTACCAGGCGGGCACCCTGTCGGGGAACCCGGTCGCCACCACCGCCGGCCTCACCACGCTGCGGCTGGCCACCGACGAGGTCTACGCCACCGTCGACGCGGCGGCCACCACCATCCGTACGGCGGCCTCCGCGGCCCTGGCCGAGGCCGGGGTGCCGCACCTGGTGCAGTCGACCGGCACGATGTTCTCGGTGTTCCTCACCGACCCGGCAGACGGCCCGGTGCGGGACTTCACCGGTGCCTCGCGCACCGACACGATTGCCTACGCGGCGTTCTTCCACGCCATGCTGGACCGGGGCGTCTACCTGCCGCCCTCGGCGTACGAGGCCTGGTTCCTGTCCTCGGCCCACGACGACCGGGCCGTGGAGACCGTGCTGGACGCCCTGCCCGCGGCCGCCCGCGCCGCCGCCCGCGCCCGCGACGAGGCCGAAGTTCGAGGAGACGCATGAGCAGCCCCCGCGACACGATCGTCCACCTGCTGCGCCACGGGGAGGTGCACAACCCCGACGGCGTGCTCTACGGCCGGATGGACGGCTTCCACCTCTCCGACCTCGGCCGGGCGATGGCCGAGAAGGTGGCCGGCGCGGTCGGCGACCGCGACATCACCCACCTGCGGGTCTCCCCGCTGCTGCGGGCCCAGGAGACCGCGCAGCCGCTGGCCGCCGCGCGTGGGCTGGACGTGGTGACCGACCGCCGGGTGATCGAGTCGACCAACGTCTTCGAGGGCAAGCGGTTCGGCCCGGGCGCCGGCGCGTTCCGACGCCCGAGCACCTGGGTGCACCTGTGGAACCCGCTCCGGCCGTCCTGGGGCGAGCCCTACAAGGAGGTGGTCGCCCGGATGATGGCGGCCGTCGAGGACGCCCGGGACGCCGCCCGCGGCCACGAGGCGGTCATCGTCTCCCACCAGCTGCCGATCTGGATCACCCGGCTGGCGGTGGAGAAGCGCTCGTTCCTGCACGACCCGCGCAAGCGCCAGTGCACGCTGTGCTCGCTGACCTCGCTGCACTACCGCGGCGACCGGGTCGTGCAGATCTCCTACTCCGAGCCGGCCGGCGACCTGATCCCCACCCGCGACCGGCGGGCCCCGTTCTCGGCGGGCGGCGCGACGGAGGAGCACAGGCCCTGAGCATGTCCCGTCCCTCCCGCCTCCTCGCCGTCCTGGTCGTCCCCGTGCTGGCCGGCCTGCTCGCGCTCACCGGCTGCTCCTCGCTGCAGGGCACCGGTGACAAGGGCTACGTCACCGGCGACGGGTCGGTCCGGCTGGTCGACGCCGCCGACCGGGACCAGCCGGTGCAGCTGAGCGGCAAGGACCTCGACGGCAAGCCCCTCGACCTCGCCGACCTGCACGGCAAGCCGACCGTGGTCGTGGTCTGGGGTGCGTGGTGCGTGGACTGCCGGGCCGAGGCGCCCGACCTCGTGGCCGCGGCGAAGCAGCTCGGCGACCGGGCGAACTTCGTGGGCATCGACGTCCGCGACGGCTCCCCGGAGCAGGCCAAGAGCTTCGTGCGCCACTTCGGCGTGCCGTACCGCTCGCTCTACTCGCCCGACGGCCAGGCGCTGCTGCAGTTCCAGGGCACCCTGTCGCCGCGCACCATCCCCTCGACGGTCGTGCTCGACGGCGACGGCCGGATCGCGGCCAGCATCATCGGGCAGGTCCCCTCCACGACCACCCTGGTCGACGTGGTCAAGGACGTGGCCGCGGGGAGGACCGCCCATGGGTGAGTGGTTCCACCAGACGGCGGCGTCCGGCTCGCTGGTGCTGGCGATCCCGGTGGCGCTGGTCGCCGGGCTGGTCTCCTTCTTCTCCCCGTGCGTCATCCCGCTGCTGCCCGGCTACCTGTCCTACGCCACCGGCCTGTCCGGCGCCGACCTGGCCAGCGGGGCAGCCGAGGCACGACGCGGCCGGATGCTGCTCGGGTCGCTGCTCTTCGTGCTCGGGTTCGCGGTCGTGTTCGTCGCGCTCGGCGCCCTGTCGGGCGCGGTCGGCCACTGGCTGAGCGCCTGGCAGCACACGCTGACCATGGTCCTCGGCGTGCTCACCATCCTGCTCGGGCTGGTCTTCGCCGGGGCGGTCCCGCTGCTGCAGCGCGAGTGGCGGGTGCACAAGGTGCCCGCGGTGGGCCTGGCCGCCGCGCCGCTGCTCGGCTTCCTCTTCGGCCTGGGGTGGACACCCTGCCTGGGCCCGACCCTGGGGGCGATCTTCTCGCTGTCGCTCAACGAGGCGACCGCCGGCCGCGGCGCCCTGCTGGCCGCGGTCTACGCGCTGGGGCTGGGCGTGCCCTTCATCATCGCCGGCGTCGCCTACGGCTGGGCGCTCGGCGCGATCGGCGTGGTCCGGCGCCACCAGGCGTGGGTCAGCCGCGCCGGCGGCGTGATGCTGGTCCTCGTGGGCGTGCTGCTGGTCAGCGGGCTGTGGGACCAGGCCGTCAGCTGGCTGCAGGTGCACCTGGTGGACTACTCGAAGGTGACGGTGTGAGCTCTTCCGACCAGGACCTCGCCGAGCGGCGGCCGGAGGGCCACGTCGCGAACGCCCCCGAGCCGGGCGACCGACGCCGGCCCGGGGAGCTGACCCTCCGCGAGCTGCTGCGCTGGACCTGGCGCCAGCTCACCTCCATGCGGACGGCGCTGGTGCTGCTCCTGCTGCTGGCCCTCGCCGCGATCCCCGGGTCGCTGATCCCGCAGTCGGGCGTGGACTCGCTGAAGACCTCGCAGTGGCAGGACGCCCACCCCAAGCTGACGCCGGTCTACGAGCGGCTCTCGCTGTTCTCGGTCTACGACTCCCCGTGGTTCTCCGCGATCTACCTGCTGCTGATGGTCTCGCTGGTGGGCTGCATCGTGCCGCGCACCTTCGTCTACTGGCGCGGCCTGCGCGCCCAGCCGCCCGCCGCCCCGCGGAACCTGACCCGCCTGCCGGACCACGCGACGTACGAGACCGACCTCGCGCCCGAGGAGGTGCTGGCCGGCGCCCGGACCCTGCTGCGCAGGCGCCGCTACCGGATGCGCGAGTCCGGCGACGCCGTCTCGTTCGAGCGCGGCTACCTGCGCGAGGCCGGCAACCTGCTGTTCCACGTCTCGGTGCTGGTCGTGCTGGTCGGCTTCGCGCTGGGCAGCATGTTCGGCTACAAGGGCGGCGTCATCCTCGTCGTCGGCAACGGCTTCTCCAACAACCTGACGCAGTACGACGACTTCGACCCCGGCAGCCTGTTCAAGGCCTCGCAGATGGAGCCGTTCTCCTTCGACGTCAAGCACTTCTCGGTCGACTGGCTGACCTCGGGCCCGCGCGCCGGCATGGCGCGGGCCTTCGACGCCACGCTCGACTACAAGTCCTCGCCGTCCGCCGCGTCGCAGGAGTACGACCTGAAGGTCAACCACCCGCTGACCGTCGGCAACACCGAGGTGTTCCTGATCGGCCACGGCTACGCGCCGGTGATCACGGTGCGCGACGGCCAGGGCCACCAGGTCTACAGCGGGCCGACGATCTTCCTGCCGACCGACCAGAGCTTCCGGTCCTTCGGCGTGGTCAAGGCCCCCGACGCCGAGCCGACCCAGATCGGTCTCGAGGGCGAGTTCTACCCGACCGTGGCGTTCTCCAAGCAGACCGGCAGCTACTTCTCGGCCTTCGGCAACGCGCTCTCGCCGCTGGTCTCGATGCTCGTCTACACCGGCGACCTGAACATGGACAACGGCACCGCGCAGTCGGTCTACGCCCTCGACAAGTCCAACGCCACGATGTTGACCAAGAAGAGCGGCGCGCCGTTCCGCGTGGACATGCGGCCCGGCCAGACCGTGAAGCTGCCGAACGGGCTCGGCACGGTCTCCTTCGACGGCCTCAAGCGCTGGACCAAGATCCAGATCAGCCAGACGCCCGGCAAGCGCATCGCGCTGGCCGGCGTGGTCCTCGCGCTGCTCGGCCTGCTCGGCTCGCTGTTCATCCGGCCGCGCCGGGTGTGGGTTCGGGCCCGGCGACGGGGTGGGTCCACACTGGTCGAGGTGGCCGCGCTCGACCGCTCGGGTGGTGGGGACGTCGCCGGCGTGCTCGCCGACATCGTGGCGGCGCTCCCCGGGGCGTCGCGCAAGGACGCCAAGGACATCATGGCCACCAAGGACACCGCAGGAGAGGACAAGTCGTGACCGACGCTGCATGGGAGACCCTCAGCAACCAGGCCGTCGCCGCCGCCGGGGTGGTCTACTTCCTGGCGCTGCTGGCCCACCTGGTCGAGTGGAGCGCGCTCCGGCACGTCCCGGTCACCGCCACCGCCGCGTCCACCGCCTCGTCCACCGCGACCGCCACCACGGCCGCCGGGCAGGCCTCCTCGACCCGGGACGGTGGCGGGGTCGCGGTCGCGACCGGACCGGAGTCCCCGCACGCCGCCGTACCTCCCGAGGTGGACGAGAAGGCCGCGCACCGCTCGGAGCTGTTCGGCCGGCTCGGGCTGCTGCTGACCGGGATCGCGGTCGCGGCGCACTTCGTGGCGCTCGTCGGGCGGGGCATGGCCGCGGACCCGAACCGGGTGCCGTGGGGCAACATGTACGAGTTCACGCTGAGCGGCACCTTCGTGGTCGCCCTGCTCTACCTCGTCCTCAACCGCCGCTACGGCCTGGTCTGGATGGGCCCCATCGTCGTCGGCTTCGTGCTGGCGCTGCTGATGGTGGCGGTGCTGTGGCTCTACGACCCGGTCTCGCCGCTGACCGAGGCGCTGAACTCCTACTGGCTGGTCATCCACGTCGTCTCGGCGATCATCGCCACCGGCGCCTTCACGCTCGGTGGCATCTGCTCGGCGGTCTACCTGGTCAAGTCGCGCTGGTCCGGCCCGGTCACCGGGCCGCTGGCGCGCGTCCCCGGCACCGACGCGCTGGACCGGATCTCCTACCGGATCCACTCCTTCGGCTTCCCCGTGTGGACCTTCGCGGTGCTCATCACCGGTCCGATCTGGGCGCACCAGGCCTGGTCGTCGTACTGGAACTGGGACCCCAAGGAGGTCTGGGCGTTCATCACCTGGGTCGTCTACGCCGCCTACCTGCACGCCCGCTCGACCGCCGGCTGGCGGGGCCGCAACGCCGCGATCCTCGCGCTGGTCGGCATGGCCACCCTGTGGTTCAACTTCATCGGGATCAACTACTTCTCCTCGACCAGCCAGCACTCCTACGCCAACGGCGCCCCCGCGATCGCCCCGGCGCACCCGGGTCCGGCCGGTGCCGTCGCGCCCGGCCTCTGAGGTCACGTGCCGTCCCCTCGCCGGGTGGCGCCGGGCTCGTGGCGGCTGCCCCGGCTTCACCTAGGTATGTCGGCCAAGCTCCACATCTCGTGTCGAACTCGACCACGGAAGCGCGGCTCCAGCGACATACCTAGGTGAAGCCGGTGCGAACCGCCCCCGGCGGACGGAACGCCGCTCAGACGTCCGGGTCGCGGGGGTGCTTTCGGCGCCGCTCGAGCTCGCGGAGGAACTCGTCGTCGTCGTCGGGGCCGTGGGGACGAGGGGGCGTGTGGTCGCGGTCGTGGTCGTCCCCGATCAGGCCACGGCGCTGGATCACCCGCACGGTCAGGTAGACCGCGATCGCGAGCACGATCACGACGAGCAGGAACTTCAGCACGCCTCCAATGTAGGTCCTTCGTGGTCAGCGCCTACCCTGAAGGTGTGAAGGAGTTCGTCGTCTACACCCTGATGCGCATCGCGCTGTTCCTGGCCTCGGTGGCGGTGGTGTTCGCCGCCTGGTTCGCGATCGCCGGCAAGGCCCCGATCACGGGGGTCGTGATCGTCGGCTTCATCGTCAGCGGGATCGCGTCGTACTTCCTGCTCAACCGCCAGCGCGCGGCCTTCGCCGTCCGCGTCGAGGAGCGGGCGCGCCGCGCGACCGCGCGCTTCGACGAGATGAAGGCGCGCGAGGACGTCGACGACCAGCGCTGAGCTGCCGCGGGAGGTTTCACCGGCCGACCGTGAAACCTGCAGCCGAGCTCAGTGCTTGCGGCGGTTGAGCCGCCGCTCGATGCGGGACTCGGGCTGGCCGAGCACCTTCGCCAGGATCGGGACGCGGAACTTGTAGAGCACCACGGCCGCGACCACGATCAGCAGGATCCAGAGCATGGCTCGAGCCTACGTCGCGACCGGGCCGGGCACGGTCGAACCGGTGGAAAGCGGGCCGGGGGACGGTCCGGAGCGGCCGTCAGCCCACGACCGCCAGCGGGGCGGCGACCAGCACCGCCCAGAGCAGCTCGGCCATCCCGGTCTGCTGCAGCACCGGGACCAGGCCCGGTCCGGAGGCCCCGGCCAGCACGGTGCGGGTGGCGCGCCCGGCCACGGCCAGGAAGCCCAGGCCGACCAGCACCCACCACGAGGTGGCGGCGGCGACCGCGACGACGGCCGCGGCGGCCGCCAGCACCAGCAGCAGGTAGAACGACCGGGTGCGGGCGTCGCCCAGCCGCACCGCCAGGGTCCGCTTGCCGGCCACCGTGTCCGACGGCACGTCGCGCAGGTTGTTGGCGACCAGGATCGCGCACGCCAGCGCCCCGATCCCGACCGCGGCGTAGAGCGCGGCCCACTCCCAGCTCTCGGTCTGGACGTACGTCGTGCCGACGACCGCCACGAGCCCGAAGAACACGAAGACCATCACCTCGCCGAGCCCGAGGTAGCCGTACGGGGTCGAGCCGCCGGTGTAGAACCAGGCCGCGACGATGCACACCAGCCCCACCGCGACCAGCCACCAGGCGGTGGTCGCCGCGAGCACCAGCCCGGCGACCCCGGCGACGCCGAAGGCGAGGAACGCCGCGCGCCTGACCGCCGCGGGCGCCGCCGCCCCCGAGCCCACCAGCCGCATCGGGCCGACCCGGGCGTCGTCGGTGCCGCGGATGCCGTCGGAGTAGTCGTTGGCGTAGTTGACCGCGACCTGCAGCGCCAGGCTCACGACGAGCGCGAGCAGCGCCTTCCACCACACGAATCCGTCGGCGTAGGCCGCGACACCGGTGCCGGCGAGGACGGGGGAGACGGCGGCGGGCAGCGTGCGAGGACGTGCGCCGGCGAGCCATTCGGCGGGGGTGGCCACCGGAGGATTCAAGCAGGCGTGCCCGTCGGGGTCGTCGCGTGGTCCGCCCGCAGGAACCGCTCGGCGGCCCGGGTGGCGGGGTGGATCCCGACGGTCGCGAGCACCACGACCGCGCCGATCAGCAGCCAGCCGGTCGTGCCCCAGGTCATCGCGAGGAACGTGTACGCCGCCGGGGCCCACACCGAGCCGACGGTCCCGCCGAGCCGGGCGGCGCCCTGGTACTCGCCGCGCCGCTCGGGGTCGGACAGCTCCGCGACCAGCCCCCAGTGGGCGGCGGACTGGTAGAGCTCGGCGCCGGTCACCGTCACGTGGCCGACCCAGACCAGCGCGATCGTGACCCAGCCCAGGGTGCTGTGGGTGACCATCACGATCAGGCAGGACAGCACGAAGAAGGCCGCGCTGCGCCGGGCCGCCCGCAGCGCGCCGGGGACCGTCTCGGCGCCGCGGGAGGCCGCGACCTGCAGCAGCACCGCCATCACCGTGTTGGTGCCGAACAGCCAGGCCAGCAGCACCTTCGGCGCGTCGGTCTCCTGCACCAGCCACAGCGGGATCACCACGTTGAGCAGCACCTGGTTGGTCGACAGCACGCCGTCGCAGACGTTGAGGGCGAGGAAGCCCCTGTTGCGCAGCGCGCCGGGGTTGATCAGCTGCTTCGGGGGCCCGGCCATCGCCGGGGCCTGGTCGTGGCCGGCGCGGGGGAGCCGGCTGATCAGCAGCGCGTTCAGCGCCAGGATCGTGCCGGCGGCCAGCGGCACCATCCGGATCACCGACAGGCTGTCCGTGGCCAGCGCCAGGCCGGCCAGCAGCGCGCCGATGCTGAAGCCGATGTTGAGCGCGGCCCGCATGAACGCCAGCGACCGGACCCGCTCCTCGCGGGAGAACAGGTCGAGCGTGTAGGCGCCGCGCCCGGCCCCGCCGGCGCCGCCGACCAGCTCGAGCACGACCATCATCGCGGCGTACGCCCAGAAGCCCGAGATCAGCGGCCAGGCCAGGTAGAGCAGCGCCTCGGCGAGCGCGCCGAGCGCCCACATCCGCTTCGGTCCGACCCGGTCGGCGACCCGGCCGAGCGGCACGGCGAAGAAGAACGTCACGACGCCCGCGATCGTCAGGCCGAGCCCGACCTGCGCCGAGGAGAGCCCCACCACCTGGGTGAAGAAGACCGCGCTGCCGGTGAGGAAGAAGCCCTCGCCGACCGCGAAGAGGATCGACTGGCCGCACAGCCGCCGCGCCAGCGGGGTCGGGGGCAGGACACGGTCGAGGACGCGGCCGGGGAGCCGGCCGGAGCCGCCGGCGGAGCCGCCACCGGAGCCGCCGCCGGAGCCGCCGCCGGGGGCGCGATCAGGATGGGGAGCCACGGGCGGGCATTCAACCAGCCGGTGCGAGGATGCGCCCATGGATTACCTGCGTCCGGTCGCCGGGCCGACCGCGGACGTCGTGTCCGCGCTCGGTGCCTGGCTGGCGGAGCCGCAGGAGCCCCCGCCCCTGGTGGTGGAGACCTCCGGGTCGACCGGCCGGCCCAAGCGGGTGGTGCTGCCGCGGCGCGCGGTGCTCGCCTCCGTCCGCGCCACCGAGCGCCGGCTCGGCGCGGGCGGGCGCTGGCTGCTGACGCTGCCGGTGTCGTACGTCGCCGGGCTGCAGGTCGCCTGCCGGTCGCTGGCCGCCGGCCACCAGCCGGCCCTGGCGGAGCAGCACGCGTCGTTCGTGGCCGCGACCGAGGCGCTGGTCGGCTCGACGCCCGAGGGCGTCGACCTGTTCGTGTCGCTGGTGCCGACCCAGCTGCACCGGATGCTGGAGGACCCCGCGGAGGCGGCCGCGCTGCGGCGCTTCCACACCGTGCTGCTGGGCGGCGGCCCGGTGGACCCCGCGCTGCGCGCCCGGGCGGCCGCGGCCGGCGTGCGGGTGGTGGCGACCTACGGCTCCGCGGAGACCGCCGGCGGCTGCGTCTACGACGGCTACCCGCTGGACGGCGTGGCGCTCGCGATCGGGCGCGACGGCCGGATCCGGATCGGCGGGCCGACCCTGTTCGAGGGCTACCAGGGCGACCCGGAGCTGACCGCCGAGGTGCTCGAGGACGGCTGGTTCGTCACCTCCGACGCGGGGCGGCTGGACGAGGACGGCCGGCTGCACGTGCTGGGCCGGGTCGACGACGTCGTGGTCAGCGGCGGCGTGAACGTGCCGACGCCGGCGGTCGCCGTACGCCTGCGGGAGCATCCCGCGCTCGCGGCGGTCGAGGTGCTCGGGGTGCCGGACGAGGAGTGGGGCCACCGGGTGGTGGCCTTCGTCGTGCCCGCGGCCGCCGAGCCGCCCACGCTGGCGGAGCTGCGCGCCTGGGTCGGCGAGGCGCACCCGCGGTCCTGGGCGCCGCGCTCGCTGGTCGTGCTGGAGCAGATCCCGCTGCTCGGCAACGGCAAGCCGGACCGGCTGCGGCTGCGGGAGCTGGCGTGACCTCGACAGGCCCGGTCGACGAAGGCGACGGCGAGGTCGCGGTCTGGTCGATCCCGATGCGCACCCGGTTCCGCGGGATCACCGTCCGGGAGGGCGTGCTGGTCCGCGGCACCCGGCCCTCGGGCGAGGCCGGCTGGGGCGAGTGGAGCCCGTTCCTGGAGTACGACGCCGCCGTGGCCGAGCCGTGGCTGCGGTGCGCCGAGGAGGCGGCCGCCGGCGACTGGCCCGCACCGGTCCGGGACTCGGTCCCGGTGAACGTGACCGTGCCGGCGGTCGACCCCGACCGCGCCCACGCGATCGCGCGGCGGGGCGGGTGCCGCACCGCCAAGGTCAAGGTGGCCGAGCCCGGGCAGCCGCTCGCCGAGGACCAGGCGCGGCTGGAGGCGGTGCGCGACGCGCTCGGCCCGGACGCGCGGATCCGGGTGGACGCCAACGGCGGCTGGGACGTCGACGCGGCCGTCGCCTCGATCCGGGTGCTGGACCGCGCCGCGGGCGGGCTGGAGTACGTCGAGCAGCCGTGCGCGAGCGTCGAGGAGCTGGCCCGGGTGCGCCGCGCCGTCGACGTGCCGATCGCCGCCGACGAGTCGATCCGCCGCGCGGCCGACCCCTACCGGGTCCGCGACCTCGAGGCCGCCGACGTCGCCGTGCTCAAGGTCCAACCGCTGGGCGGGGTCCGTGCGTGCCTGCGGATCGCCGAGGACATCGGCCTCCCGGTGGTGGTCTCCTCGGCCCTGGAGACCTCGGTCGGCATCGCCGCCGGCGTGGCGCTGGCGGCGGCGCTGCCCGAGCTGCCCCACGCCTGCGGGCTCGCGACGGTCCAGCTGCTCACCGCCGACGTGGTCACCGAGCCGCTGCTGCCGGTGGACGGCGCGCTGCCGGTGCGCACCCCGGTCGTGGACGAGGCGGCGCTCGACCGGCTCGCCGCGGCCCCGGACCGGGTGGCCCACTGGGACGCCCGGCTGGCCGAGGTGCGCGCGCTGCGGCAGCAGCTGCGGAAGGATGGCCGCTCGTGACGACTCCCTCTCCCGACGGCGCCACCGGGCTGGCCCGCGCGGTCGTGTCCGCGCTGGTCGAGGCCGGGGTCAGCGACGTGGTGATCGCGCCGGGCTCACGGAACGCGCCGCTGTCCTTCGCGGCGTACGACGCGGCCGCGGTCGGGCTGCTGCGGCTGCACACCCGGATCGACGAGCGCTCGGCCGGCTTCCTGGCGCTCGGGCTGACCCGGGTCGGCGCCCGGGCGGTGGTGATGTGCACCTCCGGCACCGCCGTCGCCAACCTGCACCCGGCCGTGCTCGAGGCGGCCCACGCCGGCCTCCCGCTGGTCGCGGTCACCGCCGACCGGCCCGCCCGGCTGCGCGGCACCGGCGCCAACCAGACCACCGACCAGGTCGGCATCCTCGGCCCCCTGGTGGCCACCCTCGACCTCGCCGAGTCGGCGCAGGTCGACGCGGCCGGGCTGGCCGCCGCCACCGGGCCGACCCACTGGAACGTCCAGCTCGACGAGCCGCTGGTCCCCGACGGTCCCTGGGCCCCCGCCGACCTCCGGCCCGGACCCCGCCCGGCGCGGCGGGCCGGTGCCGGGGCAGCCACCGGGGCACCCTCGCGGCTCGCGCTCGGGCCGCGCACGGTCGTGGTGGCCGGCGACGACGCCGGCCCGCCGGCGCGGGTCCTGGCCGAGCGGGCGGGCTGGCCGCTGCTGGCCGAGCCGACCAGCGGGTCCCGCACCGGCGCGAACGCGGTGCGCTGCTACCGGCTGCTGCTCGGCACCGGTCTCGGCGACCGGGTCGAGCGCGTGGTGGTCGCCGGCCACCCCACCCTCTCGCGCCCGGTGACCCGGCTGCTGGGCCGCGACGACGTCGAGGTGGTCGCGATGGCGGCGGCCGGCGCCTGGGCGCAGCGGCCGTTCCCGGTCGACCACCATGCCGACGGGCCGCTCGAGGTCGACGGGGCCGACGACCCCGCCTGGCTGGAGGAGTGGCGGGCCGCGGACCGGTCGCTGGGTCGCCGGCTCGACGCGCTGCTCGCCGCCGAGGACGGCCTCACGCCGTACGACGTGGCCGGTGCGGTCAGCCGGGCCCTGCCGGCCGGGGGGCTGCTGCACGTCGGCGCCTCCAGCCCGATCCGCGACCTGGACCTGATGGTGGCGCGCTACGCCGTCGGCGACCGCCGCAAGGTGATCGCCAACCGCGGCCTGGCCGGGATCGACGGGACCGTCTCCGCCGCGATCGGCGCCGCGCTGGGCCGCCCGTCGAGCACCCGGGCGCTGGCGCTGATGGGCGACGTGACGTTCCTCCACGACGCGAACGGCCTGGTGCTCGGCCCCCGCGAGGCGCGGCCGGACCTGACCATCGTGGTCGTCAACGACGACGGGGGCTCGATCTTCTCGATGCTCGAGCAGGGCGCCGGGGAGTACGCCGACCGGTTCGACACGCTCTTCGGCACCCCGCACGGCGTCGACCTGGCCAGCCTGTGCGCGGCCACCCGGACCCCGCACTGGCGGGTCGACTCGCTCCCGGAGCTCGAGCACGCGCTGGCCAGCCCCAACGGCGGGATCGAGGTCGTCGAGGCCGTGGTCCGCCGCGACAACCGGCGCGACCTCGACGCCCGGATCCGGGCGCTGCGGCCCTGACCGGCCTTCCTCGCGGCGCGGATCCGGGGCCTCGGGTCGACGTGCGACCGGTCGTCGAGATCCGTGACCCCGCCCGCGGTGTTGTGGCACACCGTGTGCTGCCTTCCGGCCTGCGGTTCGTCGTCGTGGTGGGACACCCTGTCGCACAACCCTGCCCACGGCACCCCGGGATCCGGAACACCCCGGCCCACGACAGCGCCCGCAGGCAGTGAGAGGCAGTGGGACCGCACCCTCCGCGCTCCCCGGCCCGCCCATCCGCCGCCGGCGCGCGGCCGAGGGGCTGCCGGCCCCGGGTCCTACGGCCCTGGGTCCTTCGGACCCGTGAGCTGCGGACCCGTCGCGCGGGTCACCACCAGCGGCACCACGAGCGAGACGGTGCAGACGAGCAGCCCCGAGCCGACCAAGGTCGGTCGCACCCCGAGCAGCCCGATCACCGAGCCGCCGACGAGCAGGCCCGCGGAGCTCGACGCGCTGACCACCACTGCCTGGCCGGACAGCAGGGTCCGACGGACCGCGCCCTCCGCGGTCCGGGTGATCGCCGCGTTGACGGCGGTGATGCCGACCACCACGAACGCCCCTGCGCCGGCGGCGGCCAGCGCTGCTCCCAGCGGAGTCGGCCAGGTCCCCATCTGCACCCAGGCGAGTCCGGCCGCGGTCCAGGCGGTGGCCACGACGGTCAGCACCGGAGCCCGTCGTACGACGGGGACGGCGAGGAGCGTGCCGGCGACCGACCCGACGCCGTACCCGGTCATGCCCCAGGCATAGAGCACCCCGGGCCGCCCCTGCTGAGCGCCGAGGACCGCCAGCCCGAGCGTGAAGGCGAACCAGACCGCGGAGTTGGCCCCCCGCAGCACCCAGCCGGCGAGCACCTCGGGACGTCCGGCGAGCGCGGCCCGGATCGCCGGCGCCGAGGAGGCGGGCGCGGCACCCAGGGGACGCCCGCCTCCGGGCCCATCAGAGGGCCCGACGCCATTCCCACCACCGGGCACCGGCCAGGCCAGCACCCCGGCCACGAGCACCGCGGCCGCCTGGATCCACAGCAGGGTGGTGGTGAGCCCCAGCGCGACGCCGGCCGCGCCCAGGCCCGGACCGAGCACCATCCCGACCCGACGGAGCAGGTCCTGGACGGTGAGCAGCGTGACCGCGCGGTCCGGCCCGAGCCGGTCGCCGACCTCGGCGAGCAGGGCGGTGCGGCCGGGACCGCCGAGGGTCTCGCCGAGGCCGAGCAGCAGTCCGGCCCCGAGCAGCACACCGGCGGAGACCACGTGGAGCAGCGCCGCGGTCGGCACCACGCCCAGCGCGGCCGCGTCGAGGACCGCGAGGCAGGCGAGCCGGGGCCCGGTGCTCACCCACTGCCGGGCGCGCCGGGCCCACCACGGCGAGACCAGCACCGGCACCCCCTCGGCGCCGGCGACCAGGCCGGTCAGGGCCACCGAGCCGGTGGTGTCGAGCACGACGAGCGGGAGCGCGACCTGGGCGAGCCGGAACGCGAGGTCCTGGGTGCCCGAGCCCAGCAGCAGTGCGACGGCCTGGGCGAGCGGGTGGCGGAGCGGTCTCACGGACCCAGCCTCGTGGGCCGGCGACGGCGCCGGTAGGCAGCAGGAACGAGCGACGGGACATAGTCTGGGCCTATGGATCCATCGCCCACGGTCGAGGACCTGCGGCTGGTGGCGGCGGTCGGACGGGCCGGCTCGGTCGGGGCCGCCGCCCGGGAGCTGCGCGTCTCGCAGCCGTCCGCGAGCCAGCGCCTCGCGCGGCTCGAGCGCCGGATCGGCCTGGTGCTGTTCGACCGCGACACCCAGGGCGCGCGCCCGACGGTCGCCGGCCGCGAGATGGTCCACCAGGCCCAGCACATCCTCGGCCACCTCGACCGGGTGTACGACGTGGTCCGGACCGCCACCGCCGAGCGGGAGCTGCACGTGGGTTCCTTCGACTCGATCGCCGCCTCGCTGTTCCCGACCCTCGATGCGGCGCTCGAGGGCGTTCCGCTCCAGCAGCGGGTGGACCACGGCGACCGGCTCGTGGAGTGGGTCGGTGAGGGCACGATGGACGCAGCCTTCGTCTGCATCGCCGACCAGCTGGTGCTGCCGCGGGGCGTGCAGGTCCACCCGGTCGGCGGCGACACCCTCGTGCTGTTCCTGCCGGCCGGGGTCCGCAGGCCGCGCGCCGGCCGGCAGCCGCTGCGCGGCCTCGCGACGCCGTACATCACCTACGACCTCGGGGCGGCCGACCTGCACGCGCGGCTCGCCGGCCTCGGCGCGCATCCGCGTCGCGGAGCCACCGTCGGCGCCACGCTGGCGATGGCGCGCCGGCAGGGCCAGCCCGCGGTGGTGCCCCGATCGGCGCTCGCCGAGGCGCTCCGGCCGGGTGAGCGGATCGCCGAGCTCCCGTTCACGCGGCGGCTCGTGCTGAGCATGGTCAGCCGGCCCGGCGTCGATCACCGCCTCGTGGGCGTCCTGCCGCGACTGCGCGCCGAGCTCGGGCTGGTGCAGCCCTCGCGCAAGGCCGATCAAGACGGCGGGCGTGGTGGCGGGTGATCATGGGGAGGTGACCACGTCCGTCGCGCAGGACGCCTTCGCCGGCTTCCTCGACGACCTCGCCTCCGCCCTCGACGACCCCGACCGCCTCGACGCGACCGGGGAGGCGTGGGCGGCGCGGCTGCACTTCTCCCGGTTCCACTTCGACCGGATGATCCGCACCGTCGCCGGGGAGCCGCCCGCGGCGCTGCGCCGGCGGATCCTGCTGGAGCGGGCGGCCTACCGGATGGTGACCACGACCGCCCCGCTGATCGACGTCGCGGTGGAGGCGGGCTACGGCTCCCACGAGGCGTTCACCCGCGCGTTCACCCGGGCGTACGGCGTGCCGCCGGCGACCTGGCGCCGCAGGCCCGGCCACCTCCAGGTGGCCGCGCCCAACGACGTGCACTTCCACCCGCCGGCCGGCCTGCGCCTGCCGGTCCGGGACCCCTCGCGAGCGAAGGTGACCTCCATGGACCTGCTGACCCGGATGGTCGAGCACCACGTCTGGCTGACCGGCGAGATGATCCGCGTCGCGGCGCGGCTCGACGACGCCCGGCTCGACCAGCCGATCGGGCTCGACGTCGACGACGACGCGCAGACGATCCGCTCGCTGCTCTCCCGGCTGGTCGGGCAGATGGGCATGTGGAACGCCTCGATGGCGACCCGCGACTACGACTGGTCGGTGGAGGAGCACGAGTCGCTGACCTCGATGCGGCAGCGGCTGGCGGTCGAGGGCCCGGCGTACCTCACCCACGTCCGCCAGGTGGTGGAGGCCAGCCGGCTCGACGACACCTTCGTCGACGCCACCTGCCTGCCCGCGTCGGTGTTCACCTACGGCGGGATGATCGCCCACGTCCTCACCTTCGCCGCCCACCGCCGCACCCTGGTGGCGCTGGCCCTGGACCACCACGGCGTCGGCGAGCTGGGCTGGGGGGACCCGATGACCTGGGTGACCGACCAGCAGCCCTGACCGTCGAGCTGGGCCTCCCCGTGCCTCGAGCTGGGCCTCCCGGCGCGGCAAGGCCCAGCTCGATGCCCCGGGAGGCCCAAGTGAACGCCGCGGGTGGGATGTGGGCCGGTCCGCCACAATGTCCCGGTGGAGATCGCCGCGCTGCTCGTGCTGCTCGCCGTCGGGGTCCTGGCACTGACGGCCCTGGCCGACCG
This sequence comes from uncultured Actinomycetota bacterium, assembly GCA_963826155.1. GTDB lineage: Bacteria > Actinomycetota > Actinomycetes > Propionibacteriales > Nocardioidaceae > Nocardioides. The sequence continues at coordinate 4,390,297 of CAWGVX010000002.1, forward strand.
GCTCGGCGTCCCGGCCCCGCTGCTGCTGATCGCGGTCGGCATCGCGATCAGCTACGTGCCCGGCGTCCCGCAGATCCAGCTCAGCCCCCACGTGGTGCTGCTGGGGCTGCTGCCGCCGCTGTTGTACGCCACCGCGATCGAGAGCTCGCTGGTCGACTTCAACGCCAACCGCCGGGCCATCCTGCTGCTCTCGGTCGGCCTGGTCATCGTGACCACGATCGGCATCGGCGTGATCGTGCACGCGGTGCTGCCCGGCATGACCTGGGGCTCGGCGCTGGCCATCGGCGCGGTCGTCTCCCCGCCCGACGCGGTGGCGGCCACCGCCATCGGCCGACGGATCGGCCTGCCGCGCCGGGTGGTGACGATCCTCGAGGGCGAGTCGCTGCTCAACGACGCCACCGCGCTGGTCGCGCTGCGCACCGCCGTGGCGCTCATCGTGGTCGGCTCGGACAACGTGGTGCCGTGGCGGGTCGGCCTCGACTTCGTGTGGGCCGCCGCCGGCGGGGTGCTGGTCGGCGCGCTCGGCTACCTCGTGGTCGGCTGGCTGCGCCGGCACGTCACCGACCCGGTGCTCGACACCGGGATCTCGTTCGTGGTGCCGTTCGCGGCGTACCTCGCGGCCGAGGAGGTCAAGGCCTCGGGCGTGATCGCGGTGGTCGTCGCCGGCCTGCTGCTCGGCCACCGGGCGCCGGTGCTGCAGACCGCCCAGTCCCGGATCGCGGAACGGATGAACTGGCGCACGATCGCGTTCATGCTCGAGAACGCCGTGTTCCTGCTGATCGGGCTGCAGGCGCAGTGGCTGCTCACCGACGTCGCGGACAGCCCGCTGCCGGTGCTGCGGATCGTCGGCGCCTGCGCGGCCACCCTGGTCGGCGTGCTGGCGCTGCGGATGGCCTGGGTCTTCCTCACCCGCTACGCGCTGGTGCGCCCGGGCCCCGACCCGGACCTGGGCGTGACGCCGCCGTGGACCTTCACCTTCGTGATCGGCTGGGCGGGCATGCGCGGCGTCGTCACGCTGGCCGCGGCGTTCGTCATCCCGGCGGAGGCCGTGCACCGCGAGGTGCTGCTCGTCATCGCGTTCGCCACCGTGGCGGGCACGCTGTTCGTGCAGGGCCTCTCGCTGGGCTGGGTGGCGCGGCGGCTGCGGGTGCCGCCGCCGGACCCGATGGACGACGCGCTGGCCCGGGCCACCCTGCTGCAGCAGGCCTCCAAGGCGGGCTACGAGGCGCTGGACCGGATGGAGTACGACGACCCGCACGGGGTGCGGCAGCTGATCGAGCAGCGCATCGACCAGCGCAACTTCGCCGCCTGGGAGCGGCTCGGCACCACCGAGGGCCAGGAGTCGCCGAGCGAGCTCTACGCACGGATCCGGCACGAGATGCTCGACGCCGAGCGCCGGCGGGTGCTGGAGATCCGCCACGGCGGCAAGGTGGCCTCGGAGGTGGTCAGCGACGTCCTGTCCACGCTCGACGTCGAGGAGTCGATGCTCGAGGTCGCCCACCAGGAGCACGACCAGATCCGGGAGGTCAACCGCGCGCGGCGGCCGCGCGGCTCGGTCTGCGAGCACCTCGAGAAGTACGACGTGGTCGCGACCGCCGAGGACCCCGCGTGCCAGGCCTGTCTGGAGGAGGGCACCGAGTGGGTCGCCCTGCGCCAGTGCCTGGACTGCGGGCGCGTCGCCTGCTGCGACTCCTCCCCGCGCCAGCACGCCACCGCGCACTTCCGGGAGACCCAGCACCCGGTGGTGGAGTCCGCCGAGCCGGGCGAGGAGTGGCGGTGGTGCTACGTCCACCACCTGACCGCCTGACCGCGTTCATGTGACGCGCGTGCGGTCAGCCGGTCAGCCGGTCAGCCGGTCAGCCGGTTTGTGCGAGCGTCAGCCGCACGACGCCGCGGACGACCAGGAACACCCCGGCGGCGGTGACCAGGACGACCACCAGCTGCCGGCCGTGCCGGTGCAGGGCCCGCTGCAGGCCGCCGAGCAGCCGGCGCGCGGTCCCGGGCGCGGCCGCCGCCAGCGCCACCGGTCCCCAGGCCGGCAGCGCGGCCAGCGCCACCAGCATCGCCACCGCCACCGCGCTGTCCGCCACCGGGAGGCCCTGGGCGGCGACCTCCTTGGCGGCGGGCACGACCAGCGCGAGGGTCGTCACGTTGGTCGCCATCGAGAACAGGCCGAACGCGAACGCGGCCGGCCAGGCCAGGCCGGCGACTGAGGGGCGTCGTACCTCCTCCGGGCCCGGCCGCCCGCGGTGCCATCGCGCCACCACCGCGGCCAGCGCGAGCAGCAGCCCGCCGATGACCAGGTCGAGGGAGGCGTTCAGGCGCGGGGCGCGGGGCAGGGCCACCGACCGCCCGACGAGCAGCACCGCGCCGATCACGACCAGGAGGACGGTCGCCGTGCCGGCCGCATACGCCGCGCCGGTGCGCAGGCCCTTCGGTCCCGCCATCAGCACCGTCTGCTCGGTGAGCATGACCGGGCTCACCGCGGCGACCAGCCCCAGCGGCACGAGCACGACCAGCAGGTGCAGCACGTCTCGACGATAGGAGCGGCGGGGGCGAGGGTGTCCCGAGACCCGCGGACGTACCGCGCATGGCCTACTCGCCGCGCAGCGCCTCCTCGACCGTGCGCGCCGGGTGGCCGGTCACCCGCTGCACGTCGTCGGTGACCTCGGCGACCGAGCCGTCGGCGACGGCGGTGTAGGTGCTCACCCAGGCGTCCAGCTGCCAGTCCTCCGCGTCGTACGCCGACCGCCGCGACGCGTAGGCCTCCTCGACCGTCTGGTCCTCGAACCGCAGCGGGCGGTCGAGCACGGCGCCGGCCCGCTCGGCGACCTCGGCCAGCGTGAGCGCCTCGGGGCCGGTCAGCGTGTACGTCGCACCCGCGTGGGCGCCCGGGGCGCGCAGCACCGCGACCGCGGCGTCGGCCACGTCCGCCCGGGCCACCGCGGCGACCCGGCCGTCGCCGGCGGGCCCACGGATCACGCCCTCGTCGTCGGCGAAGAGCGGCAGCAGGTCGGCGTAGAAGTTGTCGCGCAGGAACGTGAACGCCATCCCGGTCCCACGCACCGCCTGCTCGGCGTCGAAGTGGTCGCGCCCGAGGGTGAACGTCGCGTCGGCGGCGGCGCCCGCGAACGAGGTGTAGACCAGGTGCTGCACGCCGGCGGTGGCCGCGGCGCGGATGAACGTGCGGTGCTGCTCACGGCGGTCGGGGGCCTCGGCGGCGGAGACCATGAACACGGTGTCGGCGCCCCGCAGCGCCTCCACCGCGGCCTGCTCGTCGGCGTACTCGCAGGCCCGGACGTCGCCGTCGAAGTCGGGGGCCCGCGCGGGGTCGCGGACGACGAGGCGGACGTCGGCCCGGAAGTCGGTGCCGAGCATGGCCCGGGCGACGAGCCCGCCGACGGCGCCGGTGGCTCCGGTGATCGCGATCATGGGGGTCCTCTCGATCGGGGGCAGGGTCGGGGGTCAGGTACCCGCCCGGACCATCCGCACGTGCAGGCCCTCGTCCTGCTCGTCGCGGGTGCCGTCGAGCCGGAAGCCCTGGCGCTCGTAGAAGCCGATCGCGCGGTCGTTGCCGTGCAGCACCCACAGGTATGCCGCGCGGTCGCCGATCGCGGTCTCGAGCAGCGCGTAGCCGACGCCGTGGCCCCAGTGGCCGGCCCGCACGTAGAGGGCCATCACCTCGGTGTCGGTGTCGACGTCGTTGTCCCGGCCGGGCCCGGCGCTGACGAAGCCGACCAGCCCGGTGCCGTCCTCCGCGAGCCAGGTGGGTGCGCCGTCGGTGAGGATGGTGCGCCACTTCTCGACCCGGGACGGCACGTCGGCGCGCCGTCGGTCCAGCAGGGGCTGGGGCACGAGACCGGCGTAGGCGTCGTCCCAGCAGTCCAGGTGCAGCTCGGTCAGCGCCTCGGCGTCCTCGGGCACGGCGCGCCGGATGCGGATCCCGTCGGTGGCGGTCATGCCGCGATCGTACGGATCGCGAGGGCGGCGATGACGGCCGCCGACACCAGGCCGGTGGCCAGGTGGCCGCGGTGGCCGGTGGCGATCCGGCCCAGCGCGACCCCGCCCCCGGCGAGCGCGAGCTGCCAGGACGCGGAGGCGAGGAAGGCCGCGAGCACGAAGACCACCGCCTCGGCCGGCCCGGTCACCAGGTGCCGGTTGCCGAGCACGATCGCGGCGAAGTAGACGACCGTGGTCGGGTTCACCGCGGTGAGGCCCACGAACAGGGCGTACGCCGGGCCCGGCCGCACCACCGCCGGCCCGCGGGCGCCGGCGCGGCGGGCCAGCGCGTGGGCCGCGGTCAGCCCGGCGATCCCCAGCAGGACCACCCCCGAGGCGATCCGCAGCGGGCCGGCCACCGGCGCGAGCAGGGCCGAGAGCGCCGCGCCGGCCGCGACCGCCAGCGCGGCGTACGCGCCGTCGACGGTGGCGATGCCCAGCGCGCCCGCGGCGCCGACCCGGAACGACGTGCGCGCGGTGAGCGCGACGAGGAACGCGCCGACCGCGCCGATCGGGACCGCGATCGCCCAGCCGGTGACCAGACCGGAGACGACCACCTCGAGCACACCGCCGATTCTCGCGGCCGGGGCGGGGTCGCGGCCACGTGATTACGGTGGAGGCATGCGGATCACGAAGTTCGGCCACGCCTGCGTCCGGATCGAGCACGGGGGCCGCACGGTCGTGCTGGACCCCGGCATGTTCACCGACGCCGACGCGCTCGACGGCGCCGACGCGGTGCTGATCACCCACGAGCACCCCGACCACTACCTGCCCGAGCACCTGCGCGCCACCGACGCCCCGGTGTTCACGATCGCCGACGTCGCGGCGCGGATCCGCGAGGACGCCCCCGACGTGGCCGAGCGGGTCACGGTCGTCTCACCGGGGGAGTCCTTCGACCCCGGCATCCCGGCCCGCGCGGTGGGGGAGCTGCACGCGGTGATCCATCCGGAGTTCCCCCGGTTCCACAACTCCGGCTACGTGCTGACCTGCGGCGAGGAGTCGGTCTACCACCCGGGTGACGCGCTCACCGAGCCCGGCCAGGCCGTCGACGTGCTGTGCGTGCCGGTGTCGGCCCCGTGGATGCGGGCAGCCGAGGCGATCGAGTTCGCGCGCGCCGTGAAGGCGCCCCGCAACCTCGCCATCCACGACCGGGTCTACTCCGAGGCCGGGCTCCGGATCGTCGACGCGCACATGGACGCGTTCCTGCCCAAGGAGGGGCTCTCCTACGTCCGGCGGGCCGACGGCCAGGACCTGTAGCCCTCGGGTCGTGTGCCCGAGGGGTCAGGAGGAGAGCGAGTCCCGCACCGGCACGAACTTCGCCTGCGACTCGGCCAGCTCGGCCTCGGGGTCGGAGTCGGCGACGATGCCGCAGCCGGCGAACAGCCGCACGGTCGGGCCCTCGAGCCACGCCGAGCGCAGCGCGATGCCCCACTCGCCGTCGCCGCTGGCGTCCATCCAGCCGACCGGGCCGGCATAGCGGCCGCGGTCCATGCCCTCGATCGCGGAGATCAGCGCGGTCGCCACCGGGGTCGGGGTGCCGCCCACGGCCGCGGAGGGGTGCAGCGCCTCGGCGAGCTGCAGCGAGGAGACGGTCGCCGCGTCGTGCACGACCCCGGCGACATCGGTGGCCAGGTGCATCACGTTGGGCAGGTGCAGCACGAACGGCGACTCCGGCACGTTCATCGACGAGCAGTGCGGGTCGAGCGCGTCGGCGACCGAGCGGACGGCGTACTCGTGCTCCTCGAGGTCCTTCGACGACCGCGCCAGCGTGGCGGCCAGCGCCAGGTCGCGCTCGTCGTCGCCGGTGCGACGGATCGTGCCGGCCAGCACCCGGGAGGTGACCAGGCCGCGCTCGCGGCGCACCAGCATCTCGGGGGTGGCGCCGAACATGCCGTCGACGTGGAAGGTCCAGCACATGGGGTACGACGCCGCGAGCCGTCGCAGCGGCCACCGGACGTCGACGGGGGCCTCGGCCGTGGCGACCAGGTCGCGGGCCAGCACGACCTTCTCCAGGTCGCCGGCGCTGATCCGGGCGACCGCGTCCGCCACCACCGACATCCAGTGCTCGCCGTCGAGCGAGCCGTCGGCGAAGCTCACCTCGACCGGCGCGGGCGGCTCGTCGGCGACCGTCAGCGGGGGCGCGGCGATGCTGTCGCGGCCGATCGTGGTGAGCCAGGTCGTCTCGCCGCGTCGGCCGACCACGACCTCGGGGACCACCAGCACCGAGTCGCCGGGCTCGTCGGCGAACGCGAAGGACCCGAAGCTGACCAACCCGGTGCCGGGCTCGTTGACCTCGTCCCGCACGACCGTGCGTGCGGTGGTCTCCGCCCACCACTTGGCGGCGTCGGAGAAGCGGGTCGCGCCCCGGGTGCGCACCTCGGCCGCCACGCCCCAGCCGACCAGTCCCTCACCGCGTCGCAGCCAGGTCACGGGCCGGTCGCCGGGCAGCAGCTCGAGGAGCGAGGCCGCCTGGTCCGACGCCAGGTCGACCCGGACCGTGCGGGCCACGAGCGTGCCGGGGGAGGGCGACTGCTCGCCGGGGGTCGCGCTGGTCGTCACGAGGGTGAAGCGTACGCCGGTGACCGAGGCCACCCCCGGTCCCGGCGTCGCCCCCGGCCCCGCCGCGGGCGCCCCACCAGCCCCTCAGGACCGGTAGACGACCACCTCGTCGCCGACCCGGACCTGGCCGAACAGCCAGGCCAGCCCGTCGTAGTCGCGCACGTTCACGCAGCCGTGCGAGGCCCCGGCGTACCCCCGGGCGGCGAAGTCCGAGGAGTAGTGCACGGCCTGCCCGCCCGAGAAGAACATCGAGAACGGCATCGACGAGCCGTAGAGGTGCGACACGTGGTCGGCGTCCATGTTGTAGACGTGGAAGACGCCCTCGCGGGTCGGGCTGTACGACGCCCCGAAGCGCACGTCGAGGGTCTTGAGCACCTTGCCGTCGACGACCCAGCGCAGCGTGCTGCTGGTCTTGTCGATGCACAGCACCCGGCCGGTCCGGCACCGCGCGTCGAGCGTGCCGGGGGTGTTGCTGCCGGTGTCGGGCGCCTCGTTGAACATCGCGGCGTGGGTCGGCGCGACCGTCATGCCGTGCAGCCGGTCCAGCGTGCGCTGGTCGACCTCGCCGGTGACCGGGATGTCGCGCTTGGCCTGGAACCCCTTGACCGCCTCCTGCGTGGTGCTGTCGTAGGAGCCCGACACGTCGCCGGAGAGCCACTGGATCGACTTCAGCCGGGCCTGCAGGTCTCGCACGTCGGTGCCCTGGTCGCCGGGGCCGAGCAGGGCCGGCCCGGGGTGCAGGACGTTGAACATCTGGTCGTGGGTCGGCGTCCTGGTCATCGCGACCAGGCGCCGCCACGTGCGCTTGTCGACGATCCCTGTCGACTCGAAGCCGCGCTTGGTCTGGAACCCGGCCACGGCCGTGCGCGTGGTGCCGTCGTACGTCCCGGTGGTGGTCTCGGGGAGCCAGGCCAGCTGGAACAGCCGGGACTGCAGCTCGCGGACCTGCTCGCCCTTCGTGCCGGGCTCGAGCACCGGCTGCGGGTCGGGCCGCTCGGTCTCGCTCGGCGTCGGCTGCCCGCTCGGCGGCGCGGAGGACTCGTCCGCCGCTGGCTCGGTCGGGTCGGTCGAACCGGCCGGCTCGGACGACGAGGGCGCCACCGGCACCGGCTCGCGGGCGGAGGCCGCGGCGTCCGATCCGTGCTCGTAGTGCTTGACGGCGACGCCGGCGCCGTACGCCGCGGCGCCGAGACCGGCTACGACGAGGATCGTCGTCAGCAGGACGCGCAGTGCTCTCATGGGGGCCCCCGGGGAAGATGGGTCATGAACTTCCAGTGTCAGCCGGGAGACGCTCCAGCCGGGGATTTGGTTGCACGGCGCGGCGGCCGTGACCGTTTCGTTGCCGATGGCGGGGCGGCGATCGCGCCCCCGTAGTCTCTGCGCGTGGCCCGCGCAGACCTCGACAAGCAGCCGACCGACGTCCGTCGCATGTTCGACGCGGTGGCGCGGCGGTACGACGTCACCAACGACGTGCTCTCGCTCGGCCAGGACCGCCGCTGGCGTCGCGCCGTGATCGATGCGGTCGACCCGGGGCCGGGTGAGGTCGTGCTCGACCTGGCCGCCGGCACCGGCACCTCCAGCCAGCCCTTCGCCGACCGGGGCGCCACGGTGGTGCCCTGCGACTTCTCGCTGGGGATGCTGCGGGTCGGCAAGCAGGCCCGGCCGCAGCTGCCGTTCACCGCGGGTGACGGCACCCGGCTGCCGTTCGCCGACGCGACCTTCGACGCGGTCACGATCTCGTTCGGCCTGCGCAACATCGTGGACCCCGTCGCGGGGCTCGCCGAGATGCGCCGGGTCACCAGGCCCGGCGGCCGGCTGGTCGTCTGCGAGTTCAGCCACCCGACCTGGGCGCCGTTCCGAACCGTCTACCTCGAGTACCTCATGCGGGCGCTGCCGCCGATCGCGCGAGCCGTCTCCTCCTCGCCCGACGCCTACGTCTACCTCGCCGAGTCGATCCGGGCCTGGCCCGACCAGCAGGGGCTGGCCGAGCTCGTCGCCCGCGCCGGCTGGCACTCCCCGGAGTGGCATAACCTCTCCGGCGGCATCGTGGCGCTGCACAGGGCGCAAGCGCGGTAGCGGCGAGGGGCCCGCGACCCGCAGGCCGGGAGCTGGCCTGCTCCCGAGCGGGTCTGCCTGAGGACAGCAACCACGGGCGTCAATGAGCGCCGACTTGGCGTACTCCTAGGTGTCAATGAGCGCCGACTCGGCGTACAGCTGAGCGTCAACGAGCGCCGACTCGGCGAGGATGGCCGGCATGGACTGCGTCTTCTGCGCGATCGTCAGCGGTGACCTGCCGGCCAGCCCGGTGTACGACGACGACCGGGTGCTGGCCTTCGCCGACATCCGGCCCGCCACGCCCGGCCACCTGCTCGTGATCCCGAAGCGCCACGCCAGCGACCTGGCCGCGCTCGACCCGGACGACGGCGCCCGGATGTTCGGGGTGGCCCAGCGGCTGGCTGCGGCGCTGCGGGCCTCCAGCCTCGAGCCCGAGGGGGTCAACCTGTTCCTGGCCGACGGCGAGGTCGCGGGCCAGGAGGTCTTCCACGCCCACCTGCACGTCCTGCCCCGGCGCACCGGAGACGGCTTCGGGGTCCGGGCCGCTTTCGCCACCCCGCCCCGCGAGGAGCTGGACCGGGTCGCCCGCCTGGTGCGGGACGCCCTTTACGGCCACACCTGACCACGCGGCAGAGCCGAGTCGGCGAGGGCTTGATCGGGGGAGCGAAGCGGAGGAGGTCAAGCTGCGCCGACTCGGCGAAGGGTCCGCGACCCGCAGTCCGATCGCCGACCTGAACCCGAGCGGGTTTGCCTGAACCGCAACCCCCCGGGTGTCAACGAGCGCCGACTCGGCGTACCGACGGGCGACAACGAGCGCCGACTCGGCGTGACCGGGAACCCCTGCCAGCACTGGGATTCCGCGTCACCCACGCCGGATCGGGGGTGGGCCGACCGCCAGGTTCCCGACACGGGGGCACCCCCGCGTGCGACCGGCTCCCGGGAGTGGCAGTATGTGTTGCGCGCCACTTAGTGATTCAGTTCACAAAGCCACAATCCGGTGCGTCACCGGGCGGGTGCGGACAGGAAGGACGGGGCATGGAGCTCTACACGCCAGTGCTGGCGCTGGCCCTGCTCGCGGCGTTGTTCGCCGTCGGCTCGGTCGCGATGAGCGCCTTCGTCGGGCCGAAGCGCCGCAACCGGGCCAAGCTCGACTCCTACGAGTGCGGCATCGAGCCCACCCCGCAGCCGGTGGGCGGCGGGCGGTTCCCGGTGAAGTACTACATCACCGCGATGCTGTTCATCGTCTTCGACATCGAGATCGTCTTCCTCTACCCGTGGGCGGTCTACTTCGACTCGATGCGGTTCTTCGGACTCATCGAGATGGTCCTGTTCATCGCCACCGTCTTCGTCGCCTTCGCCTACGTGTGGCGTCGCGGCGGCCTTGAGTGGGACTGAGGACTGCGATGCACTGCGCCTGCCTGCGTTCTCCTCGGTCGACGACCGCTCCGCTGCGCTCCGCACACAGGTCGACTTCCCTCGTCGGCCTTGGCATGCACAGCGCCTCGCAGCCCTCAGACAGGGCACACGCGGAAAGGACCTTGTGATGGGCCTTGAAGAAAAGCTCCCCAGCGGGGTGCTGCTGACCACGGTCGAGGGCGTCGCCGGCTACATGCGCAAGGCGTCGTTCTGGCCGGCCACCTTCGGCCTCGCCTGCTGCGCCATCGAGATGATGACGTCCGGCGGCCCGAAGTACGACCTCGCGCGGTTCGGCATGGAGGTCTTCCGCGCCAGCCCCCGCCAGGCGGACCTGATGATCGTCGCGGGCCGGGTGAGCCAGAAGATGGCGCCGGTGCTGCGCCAGATCTACGACCAGATGCCCGACCCGAAGTGGGTGCTGGCGATGGGCGTGTGCGCCAGCAGCGGCGGCATGTTCAACAACTACGCGATCGTCCAGGGCGTCGACCACGTCGTCCCCGTCGACATGTACCTCCCCGGCTGCCCGCCCCGCCCGGAGATGCTGATCGACGCGATCCTCAAGCTCCACGACCAGGTGCAGCACGCCAAGCTCGGCAGCAACCGCAGCCACGAGGTCGTGCAGCAGGAGAACGACGCGCTGCGCGCGCTGCCCACCTCGGAGATGAAGGGCCTGCTGCGATGAGCCCCGACGACAAGGCCGGCCAGGACAAGGCCGGGAAGGACGAGAAGGCGGTCGAGCAGCCCGCCCCCGAGCAGGGCGAGGAGAACGTCCCCGCGCCGGCCGGCGAGATCCACGCCGTCGGCGAGCGCCGCGGCATGTTCGGGGTCCGCGGCACCGGCGACACCAGCGGGTACGGCGGCCTGGTCAAGCCGATCGTCTACCCCGGCCCGGCGCAGCGGCCCTTCGGCGGCTGGCACGACGAGGTGGCCGACGCCCTCGAGGAGGGCCTGCGGGCCGGTGGCCTCGAGCACGCGGTCGAATCGGTGGTGATCCACCGCGGTGAGATCACCTTCCACGTGCGCCGGGAGGACCTGCTGGCCGTGGCCCGGCTGCTCCGCGACGACGAGCGGCTGCGCTTCGAGTTCTGCTCCGGGGTCAGCGGCGTGAACTACCCCGACGACCGCGGTCGCGAGCTGCACGCGGTCTACCACCTGCTCTCGATGACCCACAACCGCCGGATCCGGCTCGAGGTCGCGGCCCCGGACGCCGACCCGCACGTCCCCTCGATCGTGTCGGTCTACCCGACCAACGACTGGCACGAGCGCGAGGTGTTCGACATGTTCGGCATCGTCTTCGACGGGCACCCGGCGCTGACCCGCATCCTCATGCCCGACGACTGGCCGGGCCACCCCCAGCGCAAGGACTACCCGCTGGGCGGCATCCCCGTGGAGTACAAGGGCGGCACGATCCCGCCGCCCGACCAGCGCAGGAGCTACAACTGATGGTTTCGACAGGCTCAACCACCGGCAGCGGCGAGGACCTCTACGCCGGCAGCAGCGAGACCACCGAGGGCCGGGTCTTCACCGTCACCGGCCAGGACTGGGACCAGATCGTGTCCGACCTCGCCGACAGCGGCGAGGCCGAGGAGCGCGTGGTCGTCAACATGGGGCCGCAGCACCCGTCGACACACGGGGTGCTCCGGCTGATCCTCGAGCTGGAGGGTGAGACGGTCACCGAGGCCCGCTGCGGCATCGGCTACCTCCACACCGGCATCGAGAAGAACATGGAGTACCGCTCCTGGACGCAGGGCGTCACGTTCTGCACCCGGATGGACTACCTCAGCCCCTTCTACAACGAGATGACCTACTGCCTGGGCGTCGAGAGGCTCCTGGGCATCGAGGACTCCGCCGAGGGAGGGGTCCCCGAGAAGGCCCAGGTCATGCGGGTCCTGCTCATGGAGCTCAACCGGATCTCCTCCCACCTGGTCTGCATCGCCACCGGCGGCATGGAGATCGGCGCGCTGACGGTGATGACGATCGGCTTCCGCGAGCGGGAGCTGGTGCTCGACCTGTTCGAGCTGATCACCGGCCTGCGGATGAACCACGCGTTCATCCGTCCCGGCGGCGTGGCCCAGGACCTCCCGCCCGGTGCGCTGGACGAGATCCGCGACTTCATCGCGCTGATGAAGAAGCGCCTGCCGGAGTACGCCGCGCTCTGCAACGCCAACCCGGTCTTCAAGGCCCGCCTGGAGGGCGTCGGCCACCTCGACCTGGCCGGCTGCCTGGCGCTCGGCCTCAGCGGCCCGGTGCTGCGCAGCACCGGCTACCCGTGGGACCTGCGCAAGACCCAGCCCTACAGCGGCTACGAGACCTACGACTTCGACGTCCAGACCTGGGACACCTGCGACGCCTACGGCCGCTTCCGGGTCCGGCTCGCCGAGATGTGGGAGTCGCTGAAGATCGTCGAGCAGGCGGCCGACCGGCTGGCCGGGCTCGAGGGCGCGCCGTTCATGGTCGCCGACAAGAAGATCGCCTGGCCCAGCCAGCTCGCGGTCGGCAGCGACGGCATGGGCAACAGCCTCGACCACATCCGCCACATCATGGGCGAGTCGATGGAGGCGCTGATCCACCACTTCAAGCTGGTGACCGAGGGCTTCCGGGTCCCGGCCGGGCAGGCCTACGTGCCGATCGAGTCGCCGCGCGGCGAGCTCGGCGCGCACGTCGTCTCCGACGGCGGCACCAGGCCGTTCCGGGCGCACTTCCGGGACCCCTCGTTCACCAACCTGCAGGCGACGAGCGTGATGAGCGAGGGCGGCATGGTCGCCGACGTCATCGTCGCGATCGCCAGCATCGACCCCGTCATGGGAGGTGTCGACCGATGACCCAGGCCAGCAGCGAGCTCACGGAGACGACGTACGAGGAGCTGCGGCAGGTCGCCGCGCGCTACCCCGAGGCCCGCTCCGGGCTGCTGCCGATGCTGCACCTCGTGCAGTCCGCGCAGGGCCGGGTCACGCCCGAGGGCATCGAGGCGTGCGCCGCGATCCTCGGCCTCACCGCCGCCGAGGTCAGCGGCGTGGCGACCTTCTACACGATGTACAAGCGTCGCCCGGCCGGCGACTACCACGTCGGGGTCTGCACCAACACGCTGTGCGCGGTCATGGGCGGCGACGCGATCTTCGAGCGGCTCAAGGACCACCTCGACATCGGCAACGACGAGACCACGCCCGACGGCCGGATCAGCCTCGAGCACATCGAGTGCAACGCCGCCTGCGACTACGCCCCGGTGATGACGGTCAACTGGGAGTTCATGGACAACATGACCCCCGAGTCGGCCACCAGGCTGGTCGACGACCTGCGCGCGGGCGCGGAGGTCAGCTCGACCCGTGGCGCCCGGCTGTGCACCTGGCGCGAGGCCGAGCGGGTGCTCGCCGGCTTCCCCGACGACCGCGCCGACGAGGGGCCCTCCGCCGGACCGGCCTCCCTGGTCGGGCTGGAGATCGCGCGCGAGCGCGGCTGGACCGCTCCCGACGCCGACGGCGGCTCGCCGCAGCAGCTCGGCGGCGGTGACCGCACCGGCGCCACCGAGGAGGCCGACACCTCCCGGGCCGAGAGCGAGGTCAAGGTCGACGAGTCCCCGGCCGACACCAAGCACGTCGACAACCCCGACAAGGGCCAGGAGGCGCAGTGAGCAACGAGGCGACGACCCTGACGCCGGTCCTCACCGACAACTGGGGCGAGGAGCGCAGCTGGACCCTCGAGGCCTACGAGGCGCGCGGCGGCTACCGCGCGCTCGACACGGCCCTCGGCATGGACCCGGCCGCGGTCGTCGAGGAGGTCAAGGAGTCCGGGCTGCGCGGCCGCGGCGGTGCGGGCTTCCCCACCGGCATGAAGTGGGGCTTCATCCCGCAGGACAACCCGAAGCCGAAGTACCTCGTCGTCAACGCCGACGAGTCCGAGCCGGGCACCTGCAAGGACGTCCCGCTGATGATGGCCAGCCCCCACACCCTGGTCGAGGGCGTGATCATCAGCTCCTACGCGATCCGGGCCAACCGGGCGTTCATCTACGTGCGCGGCGAGGTGCTCCACGTCGTACGCCGCCTGCAGCGCGCGGTCCAGGAGGCCTACCTCGCCGGCCACCTCGGCACCAACATCCACGGGTCGGGCTACGACCTCGAGGTCGTGGTGCACGCCGGTGCCGGCGCCTACATCTGCGGCGAGGAGACCGCGCTGCTCGACTCGCTCGAGGGCCGGCGCGGCCAGCCCCGGCTGCGCCCGCCGTTCCCGGCGGTGGCCGGGCTGTACGCCAGCCCGACGGTCATCAACAACGTCGAGTCGATCGCCTCGGTGCCCAGCATCATCGCCAACGGCGCCGAGTGGTTCTCCTCGATGGGCACCGAGAAGTCCAAGGGCTTCGGCATCTTCTCGCTGTCCGGCCACGTCGCGAGGCCCGGCCAGTACGAAGCGCCGCTCGGCATCACGCTGCGCGAGCTGATCGACCTCGCCGGCGGCATCCGCGAGGGCCACGAGCTGAAGTTCTGGACCCCGGGCGGGTCGAGCACGCCGATGCTGACCGCCGAGCACCTCGACGTCCCGCTGGACTTCGAGGGCGTGGGCGCGGCCGGCTCGATGCTCGGCACCCGCGCGCTGCAGATCTTCGACGACACCACCTGCGTCGTGCGCGCGGTGCTGCGCTGGACCGAGTTCTACAAGCACGAGTCCTGCGGCAAGTGCACGCCGTGCCGCGAGGGCACCTGGTGGCTGGTGCAGGTGCTCGCGGCGCTGGAGAAGGGCCAGGGCCGCGAGGACGACCTCGACCTGCTGCTCGACCAGTGCGACAACATCCTCGGCCGCTCCTTCTGCGCGCTCGCCGACGGCGCGGTCAGCCCGATCACCAGCTCGATCAAGTACTTCCGCGACGAGTACCTCGCCCACCTCACCCACGGCGGCTGCCCGTTCGACCCGGCCGCCTCGACCGTCTTCGCACCCGCCGGAGCCCCCGCATGAGCACCCAAGACAAGGCGCCCGAGCAGGCCGTCGACCTGGTCAGCCTCACCATCGACGGCATCGAGGTGAGCGTCCCGAAGGACACCCTGGTGATCCGCGCGGCCGAGCAGGTCGGCGTGCAGGTGCCGCGCTTCTGCGACCACCCGCTGCTCGCCCCGGTGGGCGCCTGCCGCCAGTGCCTGGTCGACATCCCCGACGCCGGCAACGGCCGCGGCTTCCCCAAGCCGCAGGCCTCCTGCACGATCACCGTCGCCGAGGGCATGGTCGTCAACACCCAGGCCACCAGCCCGGTCGCCGACAAGGCCCAGCAGGGGATCATGGAGTTCCTGCTGATCAACCACCCGCTGGACTGCCCGGTCTGCGACAAGGGCGGCGAGTGCCCGCTGCAGAACCAGGCGATGACCAACGGCCGCGGCGAGTCGCGGTTCTCCGAGCGCGGCGGGGTGAAGCGGACCTTCCCCAAGCCGATCAACATCTCCACCAACGTGCTGCTGGACCGCGAGCGCTGCGTGCTGTGCGCGCGCTGCACCCGCTTCTCCGAGCAGATCGCCGGCGACCCGTTCATCGCGCTCATCGAGCGCGGAGCGCTGCAGCAGGTCGGGATCTACGAGAAGGAGCCCTTCGAGTCCTACTTCTCGGGCAACACCATCCAGATCTGCCCGGTCGGGCGCGCTGACCAGCGCCGAGTACCGCTTCCGCTCGCGGCCCTTCGACCTGGTCTCCACGCCGTCGGTCGCCGAGCACGACTCCTGCGGCGCCGCGATCCGGGTCGACCACCGCCGCGGCAAGGTGATGCGCCGGCTCGCCGGCAACGACCCCGAGGTCAACGAGGAGTGGCTCACCGACAAGGACCGGTTCGCGTTCACCTACGCGACCATGCCGGACCGGCTGGGCTACCCCCAGGTCCGTGACACCCTGCCGGACGGCGGGAGGGGTGAGCTGCGTCCCGCCTCCTGGCCGGAGGCCTTCGCGGTCGCCGCCCGCGGGCTGCGCGCCGCTGGGGCCGCCGGCGGTGCTCACCGGTGGCCGGCTGACCGCCGAGGACGCCTACGCCTACAGCAAGTTCGCCCGGGTGGCGCTCGGCACCAACGACGTCGACTTCCGGTCCCGCCCGCTCTCGGCCGAGGAGACCGACTTCCTCGCCGCCGAGGTGGTGCTGCGCGGTCCCGGCGACGGGGGCGTGACCTACGCCGACCTCGAGGCCGCCTCCACCGTCGTGCTCGCGGGGCTCGAGCCCGAGGACGAGGCCGGCACGATCTTCCTGCGGCTGCGCAAGGCCGCCCTGCACCACCGCACCCGCGTCGTCGCGATCGCGCCGTACTCCACCCGGGGCCTGCACAAGATGCACGGCCAGCTGGTCGCGACCGCGCCCGGTGACGAGGCGGCGGCGCTGGAGCAGATGGTCTCGCACGCCGACTTCGGCCTCGACGCGACCGGCGTGATCCTGGTCGGCGAGCGGCTCGCGACCTCGCCTGGCGCCCTGACCGCCGCCGCCCGGCTGGCCCGCACCACCGGCGCGCGGCTCGCCTGGGTCCCGCGGCGTGCCGGCGACCGGGGTGCGCTCGAGGCCGGCTGCCTGCCGACCCTGCTGCCCGGCGGCCGGCCGGTCGCCGACCCCGCCGCCCGCGTCGACGCCGCCACCACGTGGGGCGTCGACGGCCTGCCCGAGGCGCCCGGCCGCGACGCCGACGGCATCGTCACCGCGCTGCTCGCCGGCGAGCTGGGCGGGCTGGTCGTCGGTGGCGTCGACCCCGACGACACCAGCGACCCGGCCGCGACCCGGGCCGCGATCGAGGCCGCCTCGTTCGTGGTCGCGCTGGAGCTGCGCGAGACCGAGGTGACCCGGGCCGCCGACGTGGTCTTCCCGGTCGCTCCCGTCACCGACAAGCCCGGCACCTTCGTCACCTGGGAGGGCCGCCCGCGCGAGTTCCCGGCCGTCTTCGAGGACCCGCGCTCGCTGCCCGACCTGCGGGTCCTGGCCGGGATCGCCGAGGAGCTGGCCCTTCTCGGCCAGGGGAGCCCGCTCGGCTTCCGGACCGTCGCCGAGGCGCGCGCCCAGATGCAGGAGCTCGGCCCGTGGGACGGCGACCGCGTCGCGCTGCCGGAGGCCCCGGCCACGGCGGGCGCCGCGACGACCGGTGACGGGCTGCGGCTGGCCAGCTGGAAGCTGATGATCGACAACGGCTCGATGCAGGTCGGCGACAAGGCATACCTCGCCACCGCGCGACCGACCGTGGCGCGGGTCAGCCCCGCGACCTACGCCGCCCTCCACGAGCCGGGCACCGACGGCGTGACCCTCACCGGCGACCGCGGCGCGGTGTCGATGCCGCTGGAGGTGGCCGACGACATGGTCGACGGCGTCGTGTGGGTGCCCGCCAACTCGGCCGGTGCCGGGGTCCTCGCCGACCTCGCCTCGCCCGGCTCGACCGTCACGCTGAAGGGAGCGGTGCAGTGATGGCCCTGGCTTCACTCACGGGGACCCTCCCCCTGGAGTCCAACATCCCCAACGTCAGCGTCAGTGACTTCGGTCACGACCCGTGGTGGATCATCGTCGTCAAGGTCGTGGCGATCTTCGTCGTCCTGGTGCTGCTCACCCTGTTCAACATCTGGTGGGAGCGCCGCGTCGTGGCCCGGATGCAGCACCGCATCGGCCCGAACGTCCACGGCCCCTTCGGCCTGCTGCAGTCGCTGGCCGACGGCGTGAAGCTCGCGCTGAAGGAGGACATCATCCCGACCGCCGCGGACAAGGTGGTCTTCATCCTCGCCCCGGTCCTGGCCGCGGTCCCCGCGTTCGTCACGTTCAGCGTGATCCCGTTCGGTCCGGAGGTCGACTTCTTCGGCCACGAGACGCCGCTGCAGCTCACCGACATGCCGGTCGCGGTGCTGTTCGTGATGGCGATCGCCTCGATCGGCATCTACGGCATCGTGCTCGGCGGTTGGTCCAGCGGCTCGACGTACTCCCTGCTCGGCGGCTTGCGCTCCAGCGCCCAGATGATCTCCTACGAGGTCGCGATGGGCCTCGCGCTGGTCGCGGTGTTCCTCTACGCCGGGTCGATCTCGACGTCGGAGATCGTGGCGGCCCAGGACCAGTTCTGGTACGGCCTGATCCTCGCCCCGTCGTTCATCATCTACATGATCTCGATGGTGGGGGAGACCAACCGCGCGCCGTTCGACCTCCCCGAGGCCGAGGGCGAGCTGGTCGGCGGCTTCCACACCGAGTACTCCTCGTTGAAGTTCGCGCTGTTCTTCCTCGCCGAGTACATCAACATGGCCACGGTCTCGGCGCTGGCCACCACGCTGTTCCTCGGCGGCTGGCACGCGCCGTTCGGCATCGGGGCGATCAACGACGGGATGTTCAACCAGGGCTGGTGGCCGCTGATCTGGTTCTTCGGCAAGGTCCTGTTCTTCATCTTCCTGTTCATCTGGCTGCGCGGCACCCTGCCCCGGCTGCGCTACGACCAGTTCATGGCGTTCGGCTGGAAGCGGCTGATCCCGGTCTCGCTGGTCTGGATCGTCGCCGTGGCCACGATCCGCTCGATCACGCTCGAGGGCGGACTCGACCGGCGCTGGCTGCTGATCGGCATCGGCATCCTCGCGGTGCTCTTCCTCGCGCTGTTCTTCATCGGCGCCTCGGAGGAGGAGCCGGAGCGCGCGACGCCGGAGCCGGAGACCGGCGCCGGCCACGCCGGCGGGTTCCCCGTGCCGCCGATGCCTGCGGGTGGCGCGGTGCGCGGCCCCGCCCGTCCGCTGTCGTTCCCGGCGGGACCGACCGTCGCCGCCACTGGTGAGGAGATCTGATGGCCTCGTCCGACCAGAACCCGTCCGGACCCCGGACCCTCAAGGAACAGCTGTGGGACCCGGTCGCCGGCTTCGGCGTGACCTTCCGGACCATGTTCCGCAAGGTCGTCACCGAGCAGTACCCGTTCGAGAAGATGCCCACCGCCCCGCGCTTCCACGGCCGGCACCAGCTCAACCGCTGGCCCGACGGGCTCGAGAAGTGCATCGGGTGCGAGCTGTGCGCCTGGGCGTGCCCCGCCGACGCGATCTACGTCGAGGGCGCCTCCAACAGCGACGACCCCGACGGCGAGGGCCGGTTCAGCCCCGGTGAGCGGTACGGCCGCGTCTACCAGATCAACTACCTGCGCTGCATCCTGTGCGGGCTGTGCATCGAGGCCTGCCCGACCAGGGCGCTGACGATGACCAACGAGTACGAGCTGGCCGACAACAACCGGGCCGACCTGATCTACGAGAAGTCCGACCTGCTGGCGCCGCTGCTGCCGGGCATGGAGCAGCCGCCGCACGCGATGCGGCTCGGCGACGACGAGGGTGACTACTACCGCGGCGCCTACTCCGTGGTTCCTGAGGAGCCGAGGAACGAGGCGTCTCGAAGGGCGCCGGCCACCGGGGAGACGCACGCATGACCGCCTTCTGGGTCCTGGCGCCGATCATGACGATCGCCGCCCTCGGCATCCTGTTCGTCCGCAAGGCGGTGCACGCCGCGCTGCTGCTGGCCGTGGTGATGATCAGCCTCGCGGTGCTGTACGCCGTGCTGGACGCGCCGTTCCTCTTCGCGGTGCAGATCATCGTCTACACCGGCGCGATCCTGATGCTGTTCCTGTTCGTGCTGATGCTGGTCGGCGTCGACGCCTCCGACTCGGTGGTCGAGACGATCCGCGGCCAGCGGGTGCTCGCGATCGCGGCCGGCCTGCTGCTCGGGCTGGTGCTGGTCATCGGGCTCGGCCAGGTCTCGCTCGGCAGCGCGGTCGGCCTCGACCGGGCCAACAGCGGCGGCAACATCCAGTCGCTCGCCCAGATCCTGTTCTCCCGCTACGTCTTCGCCTTCGAGGTCACCAGCGCGCTGCTGATCACCGCGGCGATCGGCGCGATGGTGCTCGCCCACCGCGAGCGGCTCACGCCGAAGCCCACCCAGGCCTCGCTGGCCGCGCAGCGGATGCGCGACTACGCCGAGAAGGGCACCCACCTCGGCCCGCTGCCGCCCCCGGGCGTCTACGCCCGGCACAACGCGGTCGACACCCCGGCCCTGCTGCCGGACGGCACCGCCGCCGAGGCCTCGGTCTCCCGGGTGCTGGCCGCCCGGGGCACGGTCCGCTCGGCGCCGGCCCTGGCCGACGACGTCCAGCAGCTGCAGCAGCAGGTCGGGGACGCGCCGCACGCCGGCCGCGACGCCTCGGCCCCCGCGAGCACGGAGGAGGAGACCCGGCCATGACCACCCCCACGGATCGCTCGCACCGCTCCCGACTCGCCGGAGGAGGCCCCGCATGAGCGTCACGCCGTACGTCGTCCTCTCGGCGATCCTGTTCACCATCGGCAGCGTGGGCGTGCTGACCCGCCGCAACGCGATCGTGGTGTTCATGTGCGTGGAGCTGATGCTCAACGCCTCGAACCTCGCGCTGGTGGCCTTCTCCCGCCAGCACGGCAACCTCGACGGCCAGGTCGCGGCGTTCTTCGTCATGGTCGTGGCCGCCGCCGAGGTCGTGGTCGGGCTGGCGATCATCATGACCATCTTCCGGACCCGTCGCTCGGCCTCGGTCGACGACGCGAGCCTGCTGAAGTACTAAGGAGCCCGCCCAGATGTATGCACTCGAGGCGGTCCACGTCCCGGTGGTCGCCCCCGCGTCCGCGAGCGGCGCCTTCACGCTGATGTGGCTGGTGATCGCGCTCCCGGCGCTCGGTGCCGCGGTGCTGCTGCTCGGCGGCCGCGCCACCGACCGCTGGGGACACCTGCTGGCCACGCTGCTGCCGCTCGGCTCGTTCGTGATCAGCCTGGTGATGTTCCTGGGCCTGCTGGGCCGCGACGCAGGCGACCGCTCGGTGGGCCAGCACCTCTACACGTGGATCGACTCCGGCCACCTGCACGTGGGCATGGACCTGCTCTACGACCCGCTCTCGGCGCTGTTCCTGCTGCTGATCACCGGCGTCGGCTCGCTGATCCACATCTACTCGATCGGCTACATGGAGCACGACCCCCGCCGCCGGCGGTTCTTCGGCTACCTCAACCTCTTCGTGGCCTCCATGCTGCTGCTGGTGCTGTCGGAGAACTACCTCGGGCTGTTCCTCGGCTGGGAGGGCGTCGGCCTCGCGTCGTACCTGCTGATCGGCTTCTGGCAGCACAAGCCGTCCGCGGCGGCCGCCGCCAAGAAGGCGTTCGTGATCAACCGCGTCGGTGACATGGGGCTGTCCCTGGCCATCGCGCTGTTCTTCGTGACCTTCGGCTCCACCAGCTTCACCGTGATCAGCGCCCACAGCGACCAGGCCTCGACCGGGACGCTCACCGCGCTGGGGCTGCTGCTCCTCCTCGGCGCCTGCGGCAAGTCCGCCCAGGTGCCGCTGCAGGCCTGGCTGCTCGACGCGATGGAGGGCCCGACCCCGGTGTCGGCGCTGATCCACGCGGCGACCATGGTGACCGCCGGCGTCTACCTCGTCGTCCGCTCCAACTTCGTCTTCTCGCTCGCTCCCGACGCACGCACCGTCGTCGTCATCGTCGCGGTCGTGACCCTGTTGTGGGGAGCGATCATCGGGTGCGCCAAGGACGACATCAAGAAGGTGCTCGCCGGCTCCACCATGAGCCAGATCGGCTACATGATGCTGGGGGCCGGCCTCGGTCCGGCCGGCTACGCGTTCGCGATCTTCCACCTGCTTGCCCACGGGTTCTTCAAGGCCAACATGTTCCTCGGCGCCGGCTCGGTGATGCACGGCATGGACGACGACGTGGACATGCGCCACTACGGCGCGCTGCGCAAGGCCATGCCGGTCACGTTCCTGACCTTCGCGATGGGCTACCTCGCGATCATCGGCTTCCCCGGCTTCTCCGGCTTCTGGTCCAAGGACAAGATCATCGAGACCGCGCTGGCCCAGAACTGGCTGGTCGGCGCGCTCGCCATCCTGGGCGCCGGCATCACCGGCTTCTACATGACCCGGCTGATGCTGCTGACGTTCTTCACCGAGGAGCGGTGGGAGCGCGGGGTGCACCCGCACGAGTCGCCGAAGGTGATGACGATCCCGCTGATCGTCCTCGCGGCGCTGTCCGCGCTCGGAGGCGTGATGCTGATCGGCGGCTGGATCCAGGACTTCCTGGCCCCGGTGGTCGGCACCCCGCCGGAGGAGAACGCGCCGCTCCCGGCGCTGGCGACCACCGCGATCGCGCTGGTCGTGGTGGCGGTCGGGGTCGGGCTGGCCTGGGTCTTCGTCGGCAACCGGGACGTGCCCCGGACCGCCCCGGTGCGGGTCTCCTGGGTCACCCGGGCCGCGCGCAACGACCTCTACGGCGACGCGATCAACGACGGGCTCGTGGTCGACCCCGGCCGCCGTACCGTCGCCGGGCTGGTGGCCTTCGACCACTACGGCGTCGACGGTGTCCTCACCGGGGGCCCGGTGGCCGTCGGCGCGGTCGCCGGCCAGGCGCGCCGCGTGCAGAACGGCTTCGTCCGCTCCTACGCCCTGTCCCTGCTCGGCGGCGTGCTGCTCGTCGTCCTTGCCCTCCTGGCGGTGAATCTCGCGCATGAACCAGTTCCCGTGGCTCACCGTGCTGGTGGCGGTGCCGTTCGTCGGCGCGCTGCTGGTGGCCTTCCTCCCGCGGACCCGGGGGCCGGTGCTGTCCAAGCAGCTGGCCCTGGGCGTCTCGCTGCTGACGCTGCTGGTCGCGGTCGTCGTCGCCGCGCAGTACGACACCGGCGGCGGCATGCAGCTGACCGAGCAGCACGCCTGGATCCCCGCGCTCGGCGTGCACTACGCGCTGGGCGTCGACGGCCTCGGCCTGCTGCTGATCCTGCTCACGGTGGTGCTGACCCCGATCGTGGTCCTCGCCTCGTGGCACGACGCCGACGACACCAATCCCGCGGCCTTCTTCGGCTGGGCGCTGGCGCTGGAGTCGTTCTCGCTGATGGTCTTCTCGGCGACCGACGTGTTCCTGTTCTACGTGTTCTTCGAGGCCACGCTGATCCCGGCGTACTTCCTCATCGGCGGCTTCGGCCGCGAGGGCCGGGCGATGGCCGCGCTGAAGTTCCTGATGTACCAGCTCGGCGGCGGCCTGGTGATGCTCGCCTCGGTGCTGGGCCTCTACGTCGTCTCCGCGCAGGCCGGCAAGCCGTCCTACCTGCTCTCCGACCTGAGCAGCCTGCACATGGGCACCGGGGCCGAGCGCTGGCTGTTCGTCGGGTTCTTCATCGCGTTCGCGGTCAAGGCGCCGCTGTTCCCGCTGCACACCTGGCTCGCCGACACCACCCAGCGCGCGACCCCGGGCACCAGCGTGCTGCTGGTCTGCGTGCTCGACAAGATCGGCACCTTCGGGATGCTGCGCTACTGCCTGGGCATCTTCCCGAACGCCTCGCAGTGGGCCACGCCGGTGGTCGTGACGCTCGCGCTGATCTCGATCGTGTACGGCGCGCTGCTGGCGATCGGCCAGGACGACGTGCTGCGCCTGGTCGGGCTCACCTCGCTGAGCCACTTCGGCTTCATCACCCTGGGCATCTTCGTGTTCACCACCCAGGGCGCCTCCGGCTCGATCCTCTACATGGTCAACCACGGCATCGCCACGGCCGCGCTGTTCCTGCTGGCGGGCTACCTCATCCGCCGGCGCGGCACCGCCTCGATCCGCCAGATCGTCGGGGTGGAGAGGACGGCCCCGGTGCTGGCCGGCCTGTTCCTCGTGGCCGGGCTCGCGACCCTCGGCCTGCCGGGCCTGAGCCAGTTCGTCTCCGAGATCCTGGTGCTGATCTCGGCGTTCGACTACCACTGGTGGGTGGGCGCGGTGGCCGTCACCGGCATCGTGCTGGCCGCGATCTACGTGCTGTGGATGTACCAGCGCACGATGACCGGGCCCGGGGCGCCCGGGGTCGAGGACACCCCCGACCTGAACCGCCGCGAGATCGGCTCGGTCGCGCCGCTGGTGCTGGCCCTGGTGCTCTTCGGCTTCTACCCGATGCCCCTGCTCGACGTCAGCAACCCCACGGTCACCACGCTGCTGCAGCACGCGGGCGTGAGCGACCAGGCCCCCGTCGTACCGGCGGCGGGAGAGAAGGCGCAGGAAGGCCAGCAGTGAACGCATCCGTGATGGCTCTCGTGACCGGGACGGGCTTCGTCAAGCCGCACCTGGAGTACGCCCAGCTGTGGCCGATCCTCGTGGTCTTCGGCGTGGCCTGCGTCGGCGTGCTCGTGGAGGCGTTCCTGCCCCGCGAGCGCCGCTACCCGGTCCAGGTCGTGCTCACGCTGGCCGGCCTGGTCGTGGCCCTGGTCGGGACCTGCCTGGTCGGGGTCCACCTCGACTCCCTCGGCGGCGGCGTCGCCCGCGGCCTGATCGCCGCCCAGGGCACCATCGTCATGGACGGGCCCACCGTCTTCTTCTGGGGGCTGCTGCTCGTCTTCGCGATCGGCGGTGTGCTGCTGTTCGCCGAGAAGCGGCTCGAGGGCGGGCTCTCGTCGTTCGCCGGCCAGGCCGCCACGCTGCCGGGCTCGGACGCCGAGCGGGAGGCCTCGGCGCGCGGCCTGGACCACACCGAGGTCTACCCGCTGCTGATGTTCGCCCTCGGCGGCATGATGCTGTTCCCGGCCGCCGGCGACCTGCTGACGATGTTCGTCGCGCTCGAGGTGCTCTCGCTGCCGCTCTACCTGCTCTGTGGGCTGGCCCGTCGCCGGCGCCTGCTCAGCCAGGAGGCGGCGATGAAGTACTTCCTCCTCGGCGCGTTCTCCTCCGGCTTCTTCCTCTACGGCGTCGCGCTGGTCTACGGCTTCGCGGGCTCGATGGACCTCGGCGTCATCAACGAGGCGGCGCGCAACGACGTGGCCAACCGCGGCCTGCTGCTCATCGGGCTGGGCATGCTGGCCGTCGGCCTGTTCTTCAAGGTGGGCGCCGCGCCGTTCCAGGCCTGGACCCCCGACGTCTACCAGGGCGCGCCGACCGCGGTCACCGCCTTCATGGCGGCCTGCACCAAGATCGCGGCGTTCGGGGCGATGCTCCGGCTGCTGTACGTCGCGTTCGGCTCCGAGCGCTGGTCCTGGCAGCCGATGCTGTGGGTCATCGCGATCCTGACCATGGTCGTGGGTGCGGTGCTGGCGGTCGTGCAGACCGACATGAAGCGGATGCTCGCCTACTCCTCGGTCGCCCACACCGGCTTCCTGCTGACCGGTGTCCTCGGCGTGCAGAGCGTCACCGACCTCGCGCCCGACCAGATCACCTCGCTGCAGGCGGTGATGTTCTACCTCGCGACCTACGGCTTCGCGATGATCGGCGCGTTCGCGGTGGTCACGCTGGTGCGCGACTCCGGCGGCGAGGCGACGTCGTTCGCCCGCTGGGCCGGGCTCGGTCGCCGGTCGCCGCTGCTGGGCGGGCTGTTCGCGTTCTTCCTGCTCTCGATGGCCGGCATCCCCCTGACCGCCGGCTTCATCGGCAAGTGGGCGGTCTTCACCGTGGCCCTGGCCGCGGGCGCCTGGCCGGTGGTGATCGCGGCGGTGCTGTGCAGCATCGTGGCGGTGTTCTTCTACGTCCGCGTCATCGTGCTGATGTTCTTCGTCGACGGCGACGTCTCCGCCCCGGCCGGCGAGGTGGCGGCGGTGGCGAAGCCGTCGCTGCTGACCAGCGGCACGATCGCGGTCGGCGCGCTGGCCACGCTCGTCCTGGGCATCGTGCCCGGCCCGGTTCTCGACCTGGCCGCGCATGCGGGACAATTCGTCAGGTGATGACTGGATCTGCCGCAGCCGGACTGGCGCTGCCTGTGACGGACGAGGCGCTGGCGACCCGGCTGCGTGAGCGCATGGCCGTGATCGAGGACGCCCTGGAGGGGCACGTCCGCAGCCGCGCCGGCTTCGTGACCACGGCCGCGAGCCACCTGATGACCGCGGGCGGCAAGCGGTTCCGGCCGCTGCTGGTGCTGCTGGCCGCCGAGGCGGGGGAGCACCCGGAGTCCGACGAGGTCGTCACCGCGGCCTGCGTGGTCGAGCTGACCCACCTCGCCTCGCTCTACCACGACGACGTGATGGACGAGGCCGAGCTGCGCCGCGGCGCGGTCTCGGCCAACGCCCGCTGGGACAACCACGTCGCGATCCTCACCGGGGACTTCCTGTTCTCGAAGTCCTCCGAGCTCACCGCCGAGCTCGGCGCCGACGCGGTCCGGATCCAGGCGAAGACCTTCACCAAGCTCGTCGAGGGCCAGATCCTCGAGACCGTGCAGCCCGGCCCCGGCGAGGACCCGCTCGCGCACTACCTCGAGGTGGTCGCCGGCAAGACCGGGTCGCTGATCGCCACCTCAGCGCGGTACGGCGCCCGGTTCGGCGGCGCCACCCGCGAGGTCGAGGAGGCGCTGACGAAGTACGGCGAGATCGTCGGCTGCGCCTTCCAGCTCTCCGACGACATCCTCGACATCGCCTCGGAGTCCGGCGAGTCCGGCAAGACCCCGGGCACCGACCTGCGCGAGGGCGTCCCGACCCTGCCGGTGCTGATGGCCCGCGCCTCCGCGGACCCCGCCGACGCCCGGCTGCTCGAGCTGCTCGACACCGACCTCAGCGACGACGCCCGGCACGCCGAGGCCCTCGACCTGCTGCGCAAGCACCCCGCGATGGACGAGGCCCGCGCCTATGTCGTCGCCCGCGCCCAGGAGGCCAAGGCCCTGCTCACCGCCCTCTCCCCGGGCCCGGTCCGCGACGCCCTCGAGGCCTTCGCCGACCTCGTGGCGGTCCGCTCCACCTGACCTGTTGAGTTGGGCCTGCCCGTGCGTTGAGTTGGGCCTGCCCGTGCGTTGAGTTGGGCCTCGCCCGTGCGTTGAGTTGGCCCTCCCCGCGCGGTAGCGCCCAACTGGATGCCCCGGGAGGCCCAACTCAACCTTCAGACGGCGCTGGCCTCCACCGCGAGGCGGAGCTGACGGCGGCGGTGGCTGATCGCCTCCACGGTGAAGACCGCCAGCGCGATCCAGACCAGGCCGAAGCCGAGCCAGCGGCCGGCGGGCATGTCCTCGTGGAACCACAGCACGCCGAGCGCGAACTGGAAGATCGGCGCGAGGTACTGCAGCAGACCGAGGGTCACCATCGGCACCCGGATCGCGGCGCCGCCGAAGCAGATGAGCGGCACGGCCGTCACGATGCCGGTGGAGAGGAACAGCGCCGCGTGGCCGGCGCCGTGGTTGCCGAAGTTCGACTGCCCGTGGGCGGCCAGCCAGGCGATGTAGAGCGCCGCGAACGGCGCGATCACCGTGGTCTCGACCGCCAGGCTCTCGACGGCCGGGGCGTTGGCGAACTTCTTCGCCAGCCCGTAGCTGCCGAAGGAGAACGCCAGGATCAGCGCGATCCACGGCAGGCGGCCGTAGTCGACCGTCAGCACGCCCACCGCGGCGCCGGCGACGCCCATCGCCAGCCACTGCAGCGGCCGCAGCCGCTCCCGCAGGATCAGGACGCCCATCAGCACGGTGACCAGGGGGTTGATGAAGTAGCCCAGCGAGGTCTCGACGACGCGGCCGTGGTTGACGCCCCAGATGTACATGCCCCAGTTCACCGACACCACGACCGCGGCGAGGGCGAGCAGCCCGAGCCGGCGGCGGTCGGTGACCAGGGCGCGGACCCGCTCTCGGCGACGCATCGCGACGACCAGCACGCCCATCGTCACCAGCGACCAGAGCATCCGGTGGGCGAGGATCTCGAACGCGCCCGCCGGCTCCAGCAGCGGCCAGTAGAGCGGGAAGGCGCCCCACATGGTGTACGCCGCGACTCCCAGCAGCAGTCCCCGGCGCGCGTCCCCCACGCGGATCAGGATATCCGGACAGCGGCTCCGGTCAGACGACGGTCCAGGTGTCGCCGCCGGAGATCAGCGACGCGAGCCGGGCGGTCGCCTCGCCCTCGACCGCGTCGCGGGCGGTCTGCACCTGCGCGCGCGCCTGGTCGTCGTACGTCGGTCGCTCGACCTGGCGGAAGATGCCGATCGGCGACTGGTTGAGGTAGCCCGCATCGGTCAGCCGCGAGATGGAGAACGCGGTCGACGGGTCCGGGTTGTGGGCGTCGTGGACCAGCAGCGCGTCCTCGCCGACCTCGGCGACGTCGACCACCCGCACGCCGCCGCTGGAGGTGTCGCGCACCAGCCCGCGCGCCCCCTGCCCGGACTCGTCCGGGGCGCCGAAGCGGATCGGCTCGCCGTGGACCAGCGGGATGATCGCGTCGGCCTTGGTGTCGGGGCCCTTGAGCGCGTCGAAGGCGCCGTCGTTGAAGATCGGGCAGTTCTGGTAGATCTCCACGAACGACGTGCCCCGGTGCGCGGCGGCGGCCGAGAGCACCGAGGTGAGGTGCTTGCGGTCGGAGTCGACCGTGCGCGCCACGAACGAGCCCTCGGCGCCGAGCGCGAGCGAGACCGGGTTGAACGGGTGGTCCAGCGAGCCCATCGGGGTCGACTTGGTGATCTTGCCGGCCTCGGAGGTGGGGGAGTACTGGCCCTTGGTGAGCCCGTAGATCCGGTTGTTGAACAGCAGGATCGTCATGTTCACGTTGCGGCGCAGCGCGTGGATCAGGTGGTTTCCCCCGATCGAGAGCGCGTCGCCGTCACCGGTGACCACCCAGACCGACAGGTCCTCACGGGCGGTGGCGATGCCGGTCGCGATCGACGGCGCCCGACCGTGGATCGAGTGCATGCCGTAGGTGTCGAGGTAGTACGGGAACCGCGACGAGCAGCCGATGCCGGAGACGAACACGATGTTCTCGCGGCGCAGCCCGAGGTCGGGCAGGAAGCCCTGCACCGCCTTGAGCACGGCGTAGTCGCCGCAGCCGGGGCACCAGCGGACCTCCTGGTCGCTGGTGTAGTCCTTGCCGGTCTGGGCCTCGTCGCTGGTGGGGACCAGCTCGGTGCCGGTGCGCAGCCCCGGGAAGGGGAGCTCGGCGCCGGTGGTCGGGGTGCTGGTGGACGGGGTGCTCACTGTCCTGCCTCCGCGGAGTCGGTCGCCGAGGCGACCAGGTTGACGTCGACGCCCTCGGCCTGGGCGACCAGCTCGCCGATCGCCTCGGCGAGCTCGGCGGCCTTGAGCGGCAGCCCGCGGACGTGGTTGTAGCCGATCGCGTCGACGAGGTACTTCGCGCGCAGCAGCAGCGCGAGCTGCCCGAGGTTCATCTCGGGCACGAGGACCTTGTCGTAGCGCGCCAGGACCTCGCCGAGATCCTTGGGGAACGGGTTGAGGTGGCGCAGGTGGGCCTGGGCCACGTCGTAGCCGGCCTTGCGGACCCGGCGTACGCCGGCGCCGATCGGGCCGTACGTCGAGCCCCAGCCCAGCACCAGCACCTTCGCCCGACCGCTGGGGTCGTCGACCTCGGTCGGCGGCAGCGAGTCGGCGATCCGGTCGACCTTGGCCTGTCGGGTGCGGACCATCAGGTCGTGGTTGGCCGGGTCGTAGGAGATGTTGCCATGGCCGTCGCCCTTCTCGAGACCGCCGATGCGGTGCTCGAGCCCGGGGGTGCCCGGCACGGCCCAGGGCCGGGCCAGCGTCTCCTCGTCGCGGAGGTACGGCCAGAAGTCCTCGGTGGTCGAGCCGTCCTTGCCGACCGACTCGTGGTTGGCGGCGGTGGCGAACGCCGGGTCGATGGTCGGCAGCTCCTCGACGTCGGGGATCCGCCAGGGCTCGGAGCCGTTCGCGAGGTAGCCGTCGGAGAGCAGCATCACCGGCGTGCGGTAGGTGACCGCGATCCGGGCCGCCTCGAGGGCGGCGTCGAAGCAGTCGCCGGGGGACTGGGGAGCCACGATCGGCACCGGTGCCTCGCCGTTGCGGCCGAACATCGCCTGCAGCAGGTCGGCCTGCTCGGTCTTGGTCGGCAGGCCGGTGGACGGGCCGCCGCGCTGGACGTCGACGACCAGCAGCGGCAGCTCGGTCATCACGGCCAGGCCGATGGCCTCGGACTTCAGGGCGATGCCGGGGCCCGAGGTCGTGGTGACACCGAGGCTGCCGGCGAAGGAGGCGCCGATCGCGGCGCCGATGCCGGCGATCTCGTCCTCGGCCTGGAACGTGGTGACGCCGAACGCCTTGTGCTTGCTCAGCTCGTGGAGGATGTCGGAGGCCGGCGTGATCGGGTAGGACCCCAGGAACAGCGGCAGCCCCGAGCGGACCCCGCTGGCCACCAGTCCGTAGGCCAGCGCCAGGTTGCCGGTGATGTTGCGGTAGGTGCCCGCCGGCATCGGCGCCGGCTTGATCTCGTAGGAGACCGCGAACGCCTCGGTGGTCTCGCCGAAGTTCCAGCCGGACTTGAACGCGGTGATGTTGGCGTCGCGGATGTCGGCGACCTTGGCGAAGCGCCGCTCGAGGAAGCTGATCGTGGTCTCGACCGGGCGGCCGTACATCCAGGACAGCAGGCCGAGCGCGAACATGTTCTTGGCCCGGGCGGCGTCCTTGCGGGACAGCCCGAACTCCTTGACCGCAGCCACGGTCAGGCCGGTGAGGTCGACGGTGTGCACGGCGTAGTCGGCCAGCGAGTCGTTCTCGAGCGGGTTCTCGGCGTACCCGGCCTTGGTGAGGTTCCGGCCGGTGAAGTCGTGGGTGTCGACGATGATCGTCGCGCCCTTGGGCAGGTCGGCGAGGTTGGCCCGGAGCGCCGCCGGGTTCATCGCGACGAGCACGTCGGGGGCGTCGCCGGGGGTGAGGATGTCGTGGTCGGCGAAGTGCACCTGGAACGACGAGACGCCCGGGAGCGTGCCCTGCGGCGCCCGGATCTCGGCCGGGAAGTTGGGCAGCGTCTGCAGGTCGTTGCCGAACGCCGCCGACTCCTGGGTGAAGCGGTCACCGGTCAGCTGCATGCCGTCGCCGGAGTCGCCCGCGAACCGGATGATCACCCGGTCGAGCTGCTTGACCTGCTTGGACACCACGCGCCACTTCCCTCGCTGCTGAGCTGACCGGCTACCCACGATAGTCGGGCGTCCGAACGGTCCGAACCCGTCTCCCTCACTGGACCGGTGATCCACGACACGCCGGGGAAAGTGCACTTGATCCACAAAGTCGCCTATGCTGCTCGACATTAGTCAGATAGGCACGTCCTCTCGGGCGGACCAGACGGAAAGAGAGAGCGATGAAGACGACGATCAAGGTGGCGGCGGTCGCGGCTGTCGGGGTGCTGGCCTTGACCGGGTGCTCGGGCTCCTCGAGCGCGGATTCCGGTTCCACGATCAACGTGGTCGGCTACTCGGTGCTCGAGCAGGCCAACGCCGAGCTCATCAAGGCCTTCGGTCAGACCGACGCCGGCAAGGGCGTCGACTTCAAGGGGTCGTACGGCGCGTCCGGCGACCAGAGCCGGGCGGTGGCCGCCGGCCAGGACGCCGACGAGGTCCACCTCTCCCTCGAGCCGGACGTCACCCGGCTGGTCGACGCGGGCATCGTGGCGAAGGACTGGCGGGACAACCCCACCGACGGCATGTGCTCGCAGTCCATCGTCGTGATGGTGGTCAAGTCCGGGAACCCCAAGCACATCAGCAGCTGGGCGGACCTGACCAAGCCCGGCGTGGGCATCGTCACCCCCAACCCGGCGTCGTCCGGCTCGGCGAAGTGGAACCTGCTGGCGGCGTACGGCTCGGTGCTCGCCGACGGCGGCTCCGACGCCCAGGCTCAGTCCTACATGAAGTCGTTCGTCAAGAACGTCGTCGCCCTTCCCGACAGTGGCCGCGACGCGACCACCGCCTTCACCAGTGGCACCGGCGACGTGCTCCTGTCCTACGAGAACGAGGCGATCCTGGCCCGCCAGAACGGCACCGACTTCGACTACGTCGTCCCGGACTCCTCGCTGCTGATCCAGAATCCCTGCGCGCTCACCAAGGGTGCCTCCGCGCCCAGCAAGGACTGGATGGACTTCCAGAAGAGCAAGGATGGCCAGAAGCTGTACGCCCAGACCGGCTACCGCCCGCTGGTCGACGTCGGGGACGTGACCGTGCAGGGCGCCAACGACCCGAGCAACCCCTACCCGGAGCCCGACAAGCTGCTGACCGTCGACAAGGACTTCGGCGGCTGGGCCGTCGCGAACGACAAGTACTTCGGGGACGGCACCGACGGCTCGCCGACGGGCATCCTGACCAAGATCCTGTCGGGGGCGGGCCAGTAGTCATGGCTTCCACCTCCGCTGTGGCGGACGGCCGGCCGGCGCGCAGGCGCCGGTCGGCCTCGTCCCCCTCCGCCTCCGGCGCGACCCTGACGGCCGCGTCGGGCCTGGGGCTCGGTGTCGCCATGATCTGGTTCAGCCTGCTGGTGCTGATCCCGTTGTCTGCGATCGTCGTCAAGGCCGCCGGTGGCGGCTGGTCGACCTTCGAGCAGGTCCTGTCCAGCCAGCAGACGCGATCGGCGCTCGAGCTCACGGTGCTGTCGGCGCTGACCGTCACCGCGATCAACGTGGTGATGGGCACCATGATCGCCTGGATGCTGGTCCGCGACCGGTTCCGCGGCATGGGCCTGCTCGACCTGGTGATCGACATCCCCTTCGCCCTGCCCACGATCGTGATCGGGCTCGTGCTGCTCTCGCTCTACGGTCCGGACAGCCCGATCGGTGTCGAGGTCAACAACACCCGGTGGGCGGTCCTGCTGGCGATGGCGTTCGTGACCCTGCCGTTCGTCGTGCGCACCGTCCAGCCGGTGCTCGAGGAGCTCGACGTCGACGCGGAGGACGCGGCGGCCTCCCTGGGGGCGGGCCGGTTCACGACCTTCCGTCGGGTGATCCTCCCCGCGCTCGTGCCCGCGATGTTCGCCGGTGCGGCCCTGTCGTTCGCGCGCGGCATCAGCGAGTACGGCTCGCTGCTGCTGATCAGCGGCAACCTGCCCGGCCGGACCGAGGTGGTCTCGGTGCGGCTGTTCTCGTTCCTCGAGGGTGGCAACCTCGCGGCCGCGGCCGCCGTCGCCACGATCATGCTGATGGTGGCCCTGCTGGCGATCGTCGCGCTCGACGTGGTGCAGAGGCGGGTGGCGGGCCGTGGCTAGCACCAGCTCTGCCGTCGGCACCGGGTCCCCGGTCGTGAAGTGGGTGCTGCGACTCGTCGTCGTGGGGTACCTCTTCATGCTGCTGGTCTGGCCGACGGCCTACATCGCCCGGAACACCTTCGCCCACGGGTTGACCGGCATCAGGGAGGCGTTGGCCGACCCTGACGTCGTGCACGCGCTGCAGCTCACCGCACAGATCGCGGTGGCGTCCGTGGTCATCAACACCGTCTTCGGCGTGGGGATGTCGCTGCTGCTGGTCCGCCAGCGGTTCATCGGCAAGCGGGCCCTCTCGGCCCTGATCGACCTGCCGTTGTCGGTGTCACCGGTCGTCGTCGGCCTGGCCCTGGTGCTCGTCTACAACGGGCGCTTCGGCTGGTTCGGCCCCTGGCTGGAGGCCCATGGCCTGCAGATCGTCTTCGCCCGGCCCGGCATGGTGATGGCGACCTGTTTCGTCATCCTGCCGCTGGTCATCCGCGAGATCGTGCCGGTGCTCGAGGAGCTCGGGGACGACCAGGAGCAGGCGGCCCGCAGCCTGGGGGCCGGCTCCTGGCAGACGTTCTGGCGGATCACCCTGCCCGGCATCCGCTGGGCCGTCGTCTACGGCGTGGTCCTCAGCCTGGCGCGCGCCCTCGGCGAGTTCGGCGCGGTCAAGGTGGTTGCCGGCAGTGTCGCGGGGGAGACCCAGGTCGCCACCGTCCTCGTCCAGCAGAAGTACCAGGGATTCCAGCAGGAGACGGCGTACTCCGTGTCCTTCATGCTCGTCCTCGCGGCCGTGCTGTGCCTCGTGGTCGTCGCCCTGCTGCGTCCGAAGGAACCCAGGAAATGAGTGCACTGAAGTGAGTATCGAGGTCAGGAACGTCTCCAAGCGGTTCGGCGACTTCGTCGCCCTCGACGACGTGTCGGTGTCCCTGCCGACCGGCCAGCTGACCGCGCTGCTCGGCCCGTCCGGTGGTGGCAAGTCCACGCTGCTGCGCATCATCGCCGGGCTCGACTCGGCGGACCGCGGCACGGTCGGCATCGAGGGCACCGAGGCCACCCACCTCGCTCCCCAGAAGCGCGGCGTGGGCTTCGTCTTCCAGCACTACGCGGTCTTCAAGCACATGAGCGTGGCGAAGAACGTCGCCTTCGGCCTGGAGATCCGCAAGCGCCCGAAGGCCGAGATCGCCGAGCGGGTCGACGAGCTGCTCCGGCTGGTGCACCTGCAGCAGTTCGCCCACCGGATGCCCTCGCAGCTCTCGGGTGGTCAGCGCCAGCGGATGGCGCTGGCCCGCGCGCTGGCGGTCGAGCCGAAGGTGCTGCTGCTCGACGAACCGTTCGGCGCCCTCGACGCGAAGGTCCGCAAGGAGCTGCGCGACTGGCTGCGCCGGTTGCACGACGAGGTGCACGTGACCACGGTGTTCGTCACCCACGACCAGGAGGAGGCCCTCGAGGTCGCCGACGAGATCGTGGTCATCAACGAGGGTCGCGTGGAGCAGGTCGGCTCACCCGACGAGCTCTACGACGAGCCGGCCAACGACTTCGTCATGGGCTTCCTCGGCGAGGTGACCCGGCTCGGCGGCGTGATGGTGCGCCCGCACGACATCGACCTGGCGACGGTGCCGCACCTGGCCGGTGCCGTCGAGGCCCGGGTGAGCCGGGTGCTGCGGGTCGGCTTCGAGGTCCGGGTGACCGCGCTCACTGACGACGGTGAGGTCGTGACCGTCGTGATGACCCGCACCCACGCGCGGGCCATCGGGCTGGCCGAGGGGATGCCGGTGTGGCTCACCCCCGCCACCGGCGCCATCACGGTCCCCGCGATGCGCTCGGCCGCTGCTGGCTGACCCCCGCCGAGTCGGCGCTGGTTGACGCCGGTGGGCGGCTTCAGGCGGTACGGAGATCGCCGAGTCGGCGCTCCTTGACCTCCCCCGCTTCGCTCCTCCGGTCAACGAGCGCCGACTCGGCTCGGTATGACTCTCTTGGGCAGTTCACGAACTACCACCGCCCTCGCTGCGCTCGGTCAGCGGTAGTTCGTGAACTGCACCGCGAAGTCGTAGTCCTGGGCCTTGACCAGGGCGATGACGGCCTGCAGGTCGTCGCGCTTCTTCGACGAGACCCGCAGCTCGTCGCCCTGGATCTGCGCCTTCACGCCCTTGGGGCCCTCGTCGCGGATCAGCTTGGAGACCTTCTTGGCGTCCTCGGAGGTGATGCCCTCCTTGAGCGTGATCGAGATCTTGCTCTGCTGGCCGGACGGCCGGGGCTCGGAGGCGTCGAGGACCTTCAGGCTCACGTCCCGCTTCACCAGCTTGCCCTTGAAGACGTCGAGCACGGCGCTGGCCCGATCGTCGGCGGAGGCCGAGATCTCGATGGCGTGCTCGCCGGCCCACTCGATCGAGGCGCCGGTGCCCTTGAAGTCGAAGCGGGTGGCGATCTCGCGGGCGGTCTGGCCGAGGGCGTTGTCGACCTCCTGCCGGTCGATCTTGCTCACGATGTCGAACGACGAGTCGGCCATGGTGCTCCTCCACATGCGGTCCGGGGTCGGTGCGGTTCGAGAGACCCCGGCGTTTTCACCACGCGCGGGGGCTGCGCTATTCTTTCGCCTCGTCGTCGGACGACCAAACGGGAGCCCGTACGACACCCAAGGCAGGTTGCCCGAGCGGCCAATGGGAGCGGACTGTAAATCCGTCGGCTTTGCCTTCGAAGGTTCGAATCCTTCACCTGCCACTGACGCCCCGGTCCTCGACCGGGGCGTCAGACATTTCCGGCGGTCGTCGAGCCCGCGGCCCAGCCCCACAGGATCTCCTCGACCGCGCCGACCCTGGGCTCCTCGGCGGCGTCGCCGAAGGCGTCCACCGCGGCCACGAACGCCGCCCGGGACTCCGCCGGCATCCGGCGCACGATCCGGGCGATCTCCTTGCGTCGTCGCTCGGTGACCCGGTCGACGACCTGGCGGCCCTCGTCGGTCAGCTCGAGCGCGACCTGGCGGCGGTCGGTGTCGCCCGTGCGTCGGGAGACCAGGCCGCCCGCGACCAGCTTCTCGACCATCCGCTGCGCGGTGGAGGCGTTGACGTCGAGGGTCTCCGCGAGCGCGCGCAGCGTCGTACCGCCGCGCCCGGAGAGCACGACCAGGGTGCGGAACTGGGTCACGGTGACGACGTCCTCGACCTCGGTGAGCGAGCGGGCGGCGACCGCGACCAGCACCCGGGAGGACCGGAGCAGGGCGGTGACCAGGTCGTCGGTGGTGTCCGGCTTTTTGTCAGGCACAGTGCAACTATTGCATACTGCAATCGTGTCGTCAGCCTCCAAAGCCGCCCCCGCGAACCCGACCTCCGTCCCGCAGGACCGGGGCAGCGGGCTGCGCTGGGAGGGGCTGCGCTCCTCCGACACCGGCCTGCTCGTGCTGGCGCTGCTGGTGGGGGCGGGCGCGGGCCTCGGCGCGGTGGTGTTCCGCTGGCTGATCGTCACGTTCACCCGCGTGCTATCCGGGCACAGCGACTACTCGGGCCTGGGTCATGTCGCCAACCCCCACGTGCCCTGGCTCGGCCCGTGGTTCGTGGTGCTGGCGCCGGTGGTCGCGGGCCTCGTGTACGGGCCCCTCGTGCACGGCTTCGCCCGGGAGGCGCGCGGGCACGGGGTCCCCGAGGTGATGTACGCCGTGGCCCGTCGGGGTGGCCGGATCCGCCCCCAGGTGGCCGCGGTCAAGGCCCTGGCCTCGGCGCTCTGCATCGGGGGCGGCGGATCCGTCGGCCGCGAGGGTCCGATCGTCCAGATCGGCAGCGCGCTCGGCTCCACCCTCGGCCGCGCCGTGGGGGCGGCGGAGGGCCGGATGCGGGTCCTGGTCGCCTGTGGCGCAGCCGGGGGGATCGCCGCCACGTTCAACGCCCCGCTCGCCGGTGTCTTCTTCGCGATGGAGCTGATCCTCGCCGACTTCGCCGCCCGCAGCTTCGGCATGGTCGTCCTCTCGTCGGTCACCGCCAGCGTCATCGGCCGGGCGGCGCTGGGCAACCAGCCGTTCCTGCACCTGCCGACCTTCACCGTCGAGCACCCGACGCAGTACCTCCTCTTCGCGGTGCTCGGCCTGCTCGCCGGCCTCGTCGGCGTCGGCTTCACCCGGATCCTCTACGCGATCGAGGACTTCTGCGACTGGGTCTGGCGGGGCCCGGAGTGGCTGCGGCCCGCGGTCGGTGGCCTCCTGCTCGGCCTGCTGCTGCTGGCGGTCCCGGAGATGTACGGCGTCGGCTACCCGGTGCTCAGCGACGGGGTCGCCGGCCACTACGCGATCGGCTTCCTGGTCGTGCTGCTGGTGGCCAAGATGGTCGCCACCAGCCTCACCATCGGCATCGGCGGCTCGGGCGGGGTGTTCGCCCCGAGCCTGTTCATCGGCGCGATGCTCGGTGCCGGGTTCGGCCAGTCGCTCGACCTGCTCGACTCCGGCCTGGCGGGGCCGGCCGGCGCCTACGGGCTGATCGGCATGGGCGCGGTCTTCGCGGGCGCCGCCCGGGCGCCGATCACCGGCGTGGTGATCATGTTCGAGCTCACCG
This sequence comes from uncultured Actinomycetota bacterium, assembly GCA_963826155.1. Taxonomy (GTDB): domain Bacteria; phylum Actinomycetota; class Actinomycetes; order Propionibacteriales; family Nocardioidaceae; genus Nocardioides. The sequence continues at coordinate 4,427,708 of CAWGVX010000002.1, forward strand.
GGGAGTACTCGATCATCCTGCCGCTCATGATCGCGATCGTGCTCGCGACCGGCGTCAGCCACCTGGTGTCGAAGGACAGCATCTACACGCTCAAGCTCAGCCGCCGGGGCGTCGACCTCAGCCACAACCCGCAGGCCGACGCGCTGCGGTCGGTCACCGTCGGCCAGATGATGACGCCGTTCGGGGCCGCGGTGCCCGCGGACCTGCCGCTCGCCGACGCGGCCACCCGGCTCAGCCGCAGCAGCCTCGGCATGCTCCCGGTCGTCGACGGGGACGGCGGGGTGGTCGGCGTGCTCAGCTCGCGCACCGTGGCGGAGACGCTCGCGGACGGCGAGCACGACGACGCGCGCGCCGCGGACGCGGCCGAGCGCACGCCCACGGTGACGTCCACGCAGTCCCTCGACGAGGCGCTCGACGTGCTGGACCGCTACGAGGTCGCGGCGGTCCCGGTGCTCGACCCGGACGACGCCACGCCGGTGGGCTGGATCTCGCATCGCCAGGTGCTCACGGTGCTGCGGCGCGGCGGGCACGTCCCCGCCTGACCGCCGTACGGCGCGATCCGGTGCCGCGGTCCGTCAGTGGTGCCCGTGGCCCGGGTGCCCGTCGGACGAGTCCTCGGACGCGGGCTCGCCGCCCATCTCGCTGAGCATCGGCCAGCCGCCGTTCCGCGTGAAGCGGACCAGCAGCAGCCCGGCCAGGGCGAGGAAGACGAGGTTCAGCCAGGTCGTGTAGTTCCACGACACCTGGGCCTCGACCACGGTGGCGTTGCGCGTGGTCGGGGTCAGGTGCAGCACCGCGAACAGCACCTCGACGACGTACCCCGCGGCGACCATCGAGAGGTAGAACAGCCCGGTGATCCGCACCGCGGCCGCCGTGCCGTAGTACTTCCGGTAGATCACGATGATCGGCACGATGATCAGGTCGGCGAAGAGGAACGACACCACCCCGCCGAAGCTGATGCCGCCGTTCCACAGCACCGCCGCCAGCGGCACGTTGCCCACCGAGCAGACGAAGCTCAGCATCGCCACGACCGGGCCGACCACCGGCCCCCAGACCTGCGCCGCCAGGCCGTGGCCGTCGAGGAAGAACGCCTGCAACCAGTCGGTGGGCACCCACGCGGCGAACGCGCCGGCGATCAGCAGGCCGATGACGATGTCGCGCAGCACCGAGGCCCAGTCCATGACGAAGTACGACGCGATGGAGTCCAGGCCGGCGCGCGAGAACAGCCGGGACCACAGGCTCCCCTCCGACTGCACCGACATGTCCATCGCGGCGTGGCCCTCCATCGAGCCGGCCAGCCCGCGGTCGGCCTGCTCGCGGGCCGCGTCCTGGATCCGCCGGGACACGAACATCCGGAACAGCACCGCCACCATCACGATCATCAGCGGCCCGCCGATGAACTCCGCCAGCGTGAACCGCCAGCCCATGAGCAGCCAGAGGATGAGACCGAGCTCGATGACGAGGTTGGTCGAGGCGATCTCGAAGGCCATCGCCGCGGTCAGGCTCGCGCCCTTGCGGAAGAGCGAGCGCGCCAGCGCCACCGAGGCGTAGGAGCACGACGAGGAGGCCGCGCCCAGCCCGGTCGCCCACGCCAGCGCCCGCGGTGAGTCGCCGTGGAGCAGCCCGGTCACCTGCTCGCGCCGGACCACCGCCTGCACCGCGCCGGAGAGCGCGAAGCCCAGCACGAGGGGCCAGAGGATCTCCCAGGCCATCGCGCCGGAGGTCGCGAGCCAGTCGAGGACGGCGTGGATCACCTGCATGGTGGCCGCTTACCCCCGCCCCGGTCGGTCCATGCCCGGCGCAGCCCCGCCAGCAGCCAACCGGGTCAGGCGACCTCCAGCGCCAGCCGGTTCTGCGACGTACGCCGGACCCGCACCCCGCGGGCGTGGCTCCAGCGGTCGAGCGCCGCGGCCAGCCAGCGCGCGTCGATCGGGTCGGCCCGCTCGAGCCGCAGCCGGCGGGAGCGGTACGGCGACAGCTCGGCGGCGACCAGCGACCCGTCGGTCGCGACCGTGACCCGGTAGAGCAGCCGCAGCTCGTCGCGGTAGCGCTCGAAGCCGCGGATGCCCTCGTAGTCGTTGACCAGGTCCCCGCAGCCGTAGAGGATCAGCCGACCGGCGTAGACCTCCAGCGGGCGGGGGTGGTGCGAGGAGTGCCCGTGCACCACGTCGGCCCCCGCGTCGACCAGCCGGTGGGCGAAGCGCACCTGCTCGGCCGGCACCGTCCAGCCCCAGTTCGTGCCCCAGTGCAGCGACACCACGACGATCGAGCCGCGGGTCTTCTCCGCGCGCACCCGGCCGGCGACCGCCACCGTGGTGGCGTCGGAGAGGTCGGGAAGCAGCGCCACGCCGGGCTCGTGCGGGCCGGCCGCCCAGGCGCGGGCGACGCCGGCGCTGGGGTGCCCCCAGGCGAGGACGACGACCCGCCGGTCCTCGTCGACGCGGGCGTGGGCCGGCGTCCAGGCCTCGGCGACGTCGTGACCGGCCCCGGCCACCGCCACCTTCGCCGACGCCAGCGTCTCGAGGGTGTCGCGCAGCCCGTCGGCCCCGTAGTCGAGCACGTGGTTGTTGGCCAGCACGCACACGTCGGGCCGGGCCGCGCGCAGCGCCCCGAGGTTCGCGGGGTTCATCCGGTAGTGCACGGTCTTGCCGGCGGCGGCCGTGCCGGCGGTGGTGATGCTGGTCTCCAGGTTCAGCACCCGCACGTGGGCGCCGCTGCCGGTGAGCTCGGCCAGCGCGTCGCCCCACGGGTAGTCGTCGCCGGCGCAGCGGGGCACCGGGCCGGAGACCTCCTCGCACAGCTCCACGTAGCGGCGCGCGTCGTGCACGCAGGGCTCGGTCAGGGTCGGGTCACCGGGGTGGGCGAGCACCTGGTCGATGCCGCGCCCCAGCATCACGTCGCCGGAGAGCAGGAGCGTCACCGGCCCGTCCCCGGGTGCCGTCATGGCTCCAGCATCAGGGTGTCCGGATCCCGACGTACCGGGTCGACCGCCGCGCCCCGCCGGGACCTTGGCCACTGACGCGACCGGCCGGGCCGCGCCTTGGATCGAGGAACCATGCGACGAGCCACGGGAGGTGGGCGCCATGACGGTCCCCGCAGGGTCGGCGGCGATCGAGGTCACCACGCGCGGCGCGGTCGAGCCCCGGGACCGCGCGTACGCCGAGGAGAAGGTCGGCGTCGCGCTCGCGGTCGCCCGGGAGCCGGTGCTGCGGGCCCACGTCGTCCTCGGCCTGCGCCAGGACCCGGCGGTGACCGTGCCGGCCACGGCGGAGGCCGCCGTCGACGTCGGCGGCACGGTGCTGCGGGCGCAGGCGGTGGCGTCGGTGATGACCGAGGCGATCGACCTGCTGGAGTCCCGGCTGCGCCGCCGGCTCACGCAGGTGCAGGAGCGCGCCCGCACCCGGCACCGCTGGACGGGGGTGGCCACCGAGCACGAGTGGCGGCACGGAGACCTGCCGCGGCACCCGCAGCCCTGGTACCCGCGCCCCGCGGAGAGTCGCGAGCTGGTGCGGCGCAAGACCTTCGCGGCCGAGCCGCTGACCGTCGACGAGGCCGCGTACGAGATGGAGCTGCTCGACCACGACTTCTTCCTCTACACCGACGCGGAGTCCGGGGAGCCGGCGCTCGTGCGCCGGCTCGACGCCGGCTACGCCGTCCAGGGCGGGGCGGGCCCCGAGGCGGTGGCGAAGGCCGCCGCGGACGTGGCGCTCGAGCCGCCGCCGCCGCGGCTGACCGACGAGGAGGCACGGGGGCGGCTGGACGTCGACGCCGAGCCGTTCGTCTTCTACCTCGAGGCCGGCACCGGACGGGGCAGCGTGCTCTACCGCAGGTACGACGGCCACTACGGGCTGATCGTCACCGACTGATCCCGCCGACCCTGCCCGCCCCGGTCGCCGGCGCGTCCCGGCGGTGGGTGAGCCACCGGACGCGGGGCTGGATCGGTGGCCAGCTCACCGCTGCCGGTGCCGGGCCCGCCCGGGCGGTGCGTCAACCACGTGTGAAGGCGCCGGACCGGTGGCTGGGTCACCGCCCCGGGGGCGAGTCGCGGGGGGCAGTCGCAGCGGTCGGTCGCGCGGCAGGATCCTCAGGGGCCGACCACGCTGCCGTCGCCGACCTGGAGCTCGCCGGTGTAGAGCGGGGAGTCCTTGCGCGAGATCAGGTCGCGCCGCTGCTCGGGCGTCAGCGCCTCGACCTGGGCCTCGACGTCGGCGGGGAACCCCTGCACCTCGGCCGCCGGCGTCACCGGCACGATCGTGTGCACGACCCGGTCGTCGTAGAGGTGCAGCATGTTCACCGCCTGGTGGCCGTCCACGCTGGAGAGGAACCGGTCCGGGGCGCCCGGGTCGAGGGCGTAGCAGGTCGCCGAGGCCACCGACACCGGGATCCCGGCGAAGGTGGAGAAGCTCGAGAAGTGGAAGTGCCCGCCGAGGATGCTGCGCACGTCGGTGCCCGCGAGCACCTCGGCGAGCCGGTGCTGGTCGAGCAGCTCGATGATCTCGGCCGCGCGCAGCATCGGCACCGGGATCGGCGGGTGGTGCAGCGCGAGCAGGGTGCCGTGCGGCGCCGGGGTCGCCAGCACGTCGGCGAGCCAGGCCAGCTGGTCGTCGCTGAGCTCGCCGTGGTGGTAGCCCGGCACGCTGGTGTCGAGCGCCACGACCCGCAGCCCGTCGACGTCGTGCACCCGGTCCTGGGGGCCGTCGTCGCCGCTGTCGAAGAGTCCCTTCGCGTAGGCCGCGCGCTCGTCGTGGTTGCCGATCACCCACACCACCTCGGCGCCCATCGCCGCCGCGGCCGGCTCCACGACCTCGCGGAGCCGGTCGTACGCCGCGGGCTCGGCGCGGTCGGCCAGGTCGCCGGTGAACACCAGCGCCTGCGGCCGCGGGCGGACCGCCGCGAGCCGCGCCAGGGCCCGCTCGAGGTGGGCCACGGTGTCGATCACGCCGTACTGCAGCGAGTCGGCGAGCAGGTGCGGGTCGCTCACGTGGGCGACGACGTGGCGAGGGGCGGGGTACTGGCCGAGCTGCACCTCGTCAGGCTAGGCGAACCTGCCTAGGGTGGCGGCACGGATCCGGGCAAGGAGGACATCGATGTCTGAGCAGCAGCACCAGTCCGAGACGGTCTTCACCTACGGGGCGCCGCAGCTGAAGTACGGTCCCGGGGCGTCCGACGAGGTCGGCTACGACCTCGCGCAGTACGGCGTCTCCCGCGCGCTCGTCGTCACCGACCCCGGCGTGGGCTCGACCGGGCTCCCGCAGCGGGTCGCCGACCAGATGGGCCGGTTCGGGATCGAGGCGGTCGTCTTCGACGGCGCCCACGTCGAGCCGACCGACGAGAGCCTGCAGCAGGCGGTGGACTTCGCCCGGGACGCGGGCCCCTTCGACGCCTACGTCGCCGTGGGCGGTGGGTCGAGCATCGACACGGCCAAGGCCATCAACCTGATGGCCACCAACGACGGCGAGCTGATGGACTACGTCAACGTCCCGGTCGGGCAGGGGCGCAACCCCGAGCGGCCGCTCAAGCCGCTGGTCGCGCTGCCGACGACCGCCGGCACCGGCAGCGAGAGCACCACGGTCTGTGTGCTCGACGTGCTGAGCCTGAAGGTCAAGACCGGCATCAGCCACCCGCGGCTGCGTCCGACGCTGGCCGTCATCGACCCCGACCTGACCGTCACCCAGCCGCCGGGCGTGACCGCCGCCAGCGGCATGGACATCCTCTGCCACGCGCTGGAGAGCTACACCGCACGGTGGTACACCACCTACGACAAGAAGCAGCCCGAGCAGCGGGTGCCGTACTGCGGCTCCAACCCGATCGCGGACATGTGGTCGGAGAAGGCGATGACGCTGCTGGGCAAGGCGTTCCGCACCGCCGTGCACCACGGTGACGACCGTGAGGCGCGCCAGGACATGGCGCTGGCCGCGACCTTCGCCGGCATGGGCTTCGGCAACGCCGGCGTGCACATCCCGCACGCCAACGGCTACCCGATCGCCGGCCGGGTCCGCGACTTCCACCCCAAGGACTACCCGGCCGACCACGCGATGGTGCCGCACGGCATGTCGGTGGCGCTGACCGCGCCCGAGGCGTTCCGGTTCACCTTCGACGCCGCTCCCGAGCGGCACCTGCGCGCCGCGGCGCTGCTCGACCCGTCCCGCTCACCCGACGAGGGCGACCGGGACACGCTGCCGTCGGTGGTCATCGACCTGATGCGCGACATCGACATCCCCAACGGCATCGGCGCGGTCGGCTACACCGAGTCCGACGTCGACGACCTCGTCGAGGGCACGCTCAAGCAGCAGCGGCTGCTGGCCACCTGCCCCAAGGAGGTCACCGCCGAGGACGTCGCCTCGATCTTCCGGGCCTCGCTGACCCTCTGGTAGCCCCGGGCCCACGCCGAGTCGGCGCATGTTGACGCGTTGGTACGTCGAGTCGGCGCATGTTGACGTTCGTGCGATGTCAACGAGCGCCGACTCGGCGTACTCGGGGTGTCAACGAGCGCCGACTCGGCGTGGCTCGGGGGGCCGGCCGAGCAGGCCGAGCGCGAACCGGGCGTACTCCTGCGCGATCTGCTCGGGCGTCGTCGGGCCGTCGGGGTGGAACCACTGCGCGAGCGAGGTGCACATCGTGGCGATCGCACGACCGGCGTCGGCCGGGTGTCCCACGTTCAGGCCGCCGGCCGCGATGGCCTCGGCGATCTGGTCGTCGAGGAGCCGCTGGACGTCGTTGCGCAGCCGGGCGATGCGCCGGTAGTTCTCGGCCTCGAGGCTGCGCATCTCGCTGGCGCCGATGAACGCGAGGTCGTTGCGGCGGGCGTGGAAGAGTGCCAGCGCCTCGACCACCAGGGCGACCCGGGTGACCGGGTCGTCGCCCTCCTCGCGCGCCTGCTCCACGCGCCAGATGAGGTCGGTCATGGTCAGGTCGAGGACCCGCACCAGCAGGTCCTGCTTGCTGGCGTAGTGGTGGTAGACCCCCGGCACGCTCATGCCCGCCAGCTGGGCGATCGAGCGCATGCTCGCGCCGTGGTAGCCGATGGCCACGAACGCCCGGATCGCCCCGGCCAGCACGCCGTCGATCGGGAGCGGGGCGAAGTCGCGCCAGTGGCCGGTCGGCGTGGGCACCGTGGGCTCGGCCCGGATCGTCGGCGCCGGGTGGGCGGCCACCGGCGTGGCGGTGGCGCCGGGCACCAGCGTCGCGACCGGGACGTCGAGCACCTCCGCCACCCGGTGCAGCCGCTCCAGCGAGAGACGGGTGTGACCGTTCTCGAGCGCGCTCACGGTCGCCGCGCTGACCCCCAGGCGGGTGGCCAGCTCGCGCAGGGTCAGGCCGTGCAGCAGTCGCTGCCGGCGTACCTCCTCGCCCGCGGCGGACGTCGTCTCCTGGACCATGGTGTTCAGGATAACTGAACATGTGCCCGTTTGGTTGCTGGACTCGCCCGTGCGTCCTCGTCTGAATTTTGCGTCAGAGCCGTTGACGACGGGCTGAACGCCGTGTGACGCTGCTCTCATCCTGTTCAGTCACCCGAGCGATCGTTCTGTCGCTTGCGAGCGTCCGCCGGTGAGCCACACATCTGCCTGGAGGTTGAGATGACCGACGTCCCCACCATGGATGACCTGCTGGAGAACTCCCCGAAGAACTGGGGCAAGTGGGGGCCCGACGACGAGGTCGGCGCCCTGAACTACCTCACCGCGGAGGAGGTCCTGCGCGGGATCCGGCACGTCCGTTCCGGACAGGTGTTCACGCTCCAGCGCCTGATCGGCGACCCGAAGGGCGACCCGGTCTGGCCCGGCCGCAAGCCGGCGGTCCGGACGATGATCCTCGACGAGTCCTCGTGGGACGGCGAGGACGCACCGCAGTTCCCGGGCGGGCTGCACTACGCGGACGACAAGATCGACGCGTTCCTGCAGGGCTCCACACAGTACGACGCGCTCGGCCACGTCTGGTACGGCGGCCAGATCTGGAACGGCTACGACGCCCGCTCGACCGTCGGCGGGCTCGACCGCGCCAGCGTGGCGCCGATCGCCGAGCGCGGCGTGGTCGGCCGCGGCGTGCTGCTCGACATGGCCCGCTTCCGGGGCAAGGACAACCTGGACAAGGCCGAGACCTTCACCCACGAGGACCTGGTCGCCTGCGCGAAGGCGCAGGGCACCGAGATCGAGCCGCACGACGTGCTGGTCATCCGCACCAACTTCCTGCGGCTGTTCTTCGAGCAGGGCGAGAAGTTCTACGACGGCTTCTGCGAGCCCGGCCTGGTCTACAGCCCCGAGCTGGTGTCGTGGTTCCAGGACATGGAGATCCCCAACCTGGTCACCGACACCATCGCCAACGAGGTGACCACCGACCCCAACAACGGCACCGCGCTGCCGCTGCACTGCGCGCTGATGCGCAACCTCGGCGTCACGCTCACCGAGATCTGCGACCTCGAGAGGCTCGCCGAGTCCTGCGCCGCGGACGGGCAGTACACCTTCCTCTACGCCGCCGCGCCGCTGAAGGTGAACCAGGCCAGCGGCTCGCCGGTGAACCCGCTGGCGATCAAGTGAGCGAGCGGAGCGAGCAGGGAGGTGCCGTGACGACCTACACCGAACGCCCGTGGCTCTCGCTCTACCGCGAGGGCACGCCGGCCGACATCACCCCCGAGCACCGCACGATGGTCGACCTGTTCGCGTCGACGCTCGCCCGGACCCCCGACGCGGTGGCGATCCGCTACTTCGACGGGGTGCTCACCTTCGCCGACCTCGACGCCCGCTCCGACGCCCTGGCGGTGGCCCTCGCCGACCACGGCTTCGCCCCGGGCGACCGGCTGGCGGTCTACACCCAGAACAACCCGGCGTTCGTCGTCGGGCTGCTCGCGGCGTGGAAGGCCGGGGGCGCCGCGGTCGCGATCAACCCGATGAACAAGGCCCGCGAGCTGACCTACCTGCTCGCGGACTCGGGAGCCACCGCCCTGCTGTGCCTCGAGGAGCTCTACACGGCGGTGGCCCGGGACGTCCTCGCGGCCGGCGAGGTCCGGGTCGGCACGGTGGTCACCTGCTCACCGCTGGACGGGCAGAGCCGTGACGACGAACGGCTCTTCGCCGCCGCCACCCGCGGCCGTGTCGAGGGCACCCTCGACCTCGAGCAGGTGTACGCCGAGTACGCCGGCCGCCGGCCGGACCCGGTCGCCCCGCAGGGCGAGGACGTGGCGATCCTGACGTACACCTCGGGCACCACCGGCGTGCCCAAGGGGGCGATGAACACCCACGCCAACCTGGCGTTCAACGCCCAGACCTACCGGGACTGGATGGGCCTGGGGGCCGACGACGCCGTGCTCGGTGTCGCCCCGCTGTTCCACATCACCGGCCTGGTCGGCCACGTCGGGGTCGCCCTGCTGGTCGGCTGCCCCCTGGTCCTGGCCCACCGGTTCGAGGCCCACGTCGTCATGGACGCGATCCGCGAGCACCGGCCGACGTTCACGGTCGGCTCGATCACGGTCTTCATCGCGCTCTCCGGGCTGGCGGGCACCACGAGGGAGGACTGGTCGTCCTTCCGGATGCTCTACTCCGGTGGGGCGCCGATCGCACCCGCGGTCACCGACCAGTTCGCGGCGAAGACCGGCCTCTACATCCACAACATCTACGGCCTGACCGAGACCAACAGCCCGTCCCACGCCGTACCGCTCGGGGTGAAGGCGCCGGTCGACCCCGGGTCGGGGGCGCTCTCGGTGGGTGTGCCGGTCTTCAACACCGTGGTGCGGATCCTCGACGAGGAGGGCAAGGAGGCCCCGGTCGGCGAGGTCGGCGAGATCGCCACCTCCGGTCCCCAGGTGGTGCCGGGCTACTGGCAGAAGCCGGAGGCCACCGAGCAGTCCCTGCCCGGCGGCGAGCTGCGCACCGGCGACGTCGGGTTCATGGACGAGCGGGGCTGGTTCTACCTCGTCGACCGCAAGAAGGACATGATCAACGCGGCCGGCTACAAGGTCTGGCCGCGCGAGGTCGAGGACGTCCTCTACGGCCACCCGGCGGTGCGCGAGGCGGCGGTGGTCGGCGTGCCCGACGAGTACCGTGGCGAGAGCGTCAAGGCATTCGTGTCGCTCAAGCCGGGCGAGCAGGTCACCGAGGAGGAGCTGATCGACTACGCGCGGCAGCAGATGGCGGCGTACAAGTACCCGCGCTCCATCGAGTTCCTCGAGGAGCTGCCCAAGACCACCACCGGCAAGATCCTGCGACGCGAGCTGCGCGCGTCGGTCACGTGAGCGCCGGCGAGGCCGGGCCGGGGCAGGCGAGCGGCGCCGGGCCGGGCGAGTGGGCGGACGTGGTCCGTCCCGATCGCCTCGGCCCGGCGCTGGCCGACCGGCTCGGCGACGACCGGTGGCGGGCGTGCACGGCCGCGCTGGTCAGCGGCGGGAAGTCCAACCTGACCTTCGAGGTCGCCAGCCCCGCCGGGGTCGTGGTGCTGCGCCGGCCGCCGACCGGCGCGCTGCTGCCCAGCGCCCACGACATGGGCCGCGAGGCACGGGTGCAGCGGGCGCTGCGCCCCACCGACGTGCCGGTCCCCGAGATCCTGCTGGAGGACGACACCGGCGAGATCCTCGGCGTGCCCTGCTACGTGATGGAGCGGGTGGAGGGCCACGTCATCCGCTCCCGGCTGCCGGAGGGGTACGCCGCGTCGCCGGCCGCGAAGGTCGCGATCGCGGACGCCCTCGTCGACGTGCTCGCCCGGCTGCACGCGGTCGACATCGACGCGGTCGGCCTGCGCGGCCACGGCCGGCCCGAGGGGTTCCTGGAGCGGCAGATCCGGCGCTGGACCGGCCAGTGGGAGCGGTCGGCCACCCACGAGGTGCCCGCCGTCGACGAGCTCGGTCGCCGGCTGGCTGCCACGCTGCCCCCGTCGTACGGCTCTGCGGTCGTGCACGGCGACTACCGGCTGGACAACTGCCTGATGCACCCGACCGACCCCGGCCGGGTGGCCGCGGTGCTGGACTGGGAGCTGTCCACGCTCGGCGACCCGCTGACCGACCTCGGCCTGCTGCTGTTCTACTGGCGCGAGGCCGGGGAGCCCGAGCCGGCGCTGACGCCGGCGGTGACCCGGACGCCCGGCTTCCCGGGGCGGGCGCACCTGGTCGACCGGTACGCCGCGGCGACGGGGGCCGACCTGCAGCACCTGGGCTTCTACGAGGCCTTCGCCCACTTCAAGTTCGCCGTCATCGCCCAGGGCATCGCCGCGCGCGTCGCGGCGGGGGCGATGGCCGGACAGCACTTCGGCGACCTCGACGGCGAGGTCGCCGCCACCGCCGAGGCCGGGCTCGCCCGGCTGGCCCAGGAAGGATGAGCCATGGACTTCGCCCTCTCGCCACGCGCCGAGGAGACCTGCGCCCGGATGTGGGACTTCATGCGCGAGGAGGTGTTCCCCGCCGAGCCCGAGTACGCGTCGTACCTGCGCGAGCACGGTGAGCACGCCTACCCGCCGGTGCTCGAGCGGCTCAAGGAGTCGGCCCGCGAGCGCGGCCTGTGGAACCTCTTCCTGCCGCACCTGTCCGGGATGAGCAACCTGGAGTACGCCGCGGTCGCGGAGATCTCCGGCTGGTCTCCGGTGATCGCGCCGGAGGCGATCAACTGCCAGGCGCCCGACAGCGGCAACATGGAGACGCTCGACCTGTTCGCCACCGACGAGCAGAAGAAGCGCTGGCTCGAGCCGCTGCTGGCCGGGGAGATCCGCTCGGCGTTCGCGATGACCGAGCCGGACGTGGCCTCCTCCGACGCCACCAACATCACCACGCTGATCACCCGGGACGGCGACGACTACGTCATCAACGGCCGCAAGTGGTGGATCAGCGGCGTCGCCGACGAGCGCTGCGAGATCTTCATCGTGATGGGCAAGACCGACCCGGAGGCGGAGACGCACCGCCAGCAGTCGATGATCCTGGTCCCGCGCGACACCCCCGGCCTCTCGATCGAGCGGCACCTGCCGATCTTCGGCTACCAGGACCAGCACGGGCACTCCGAGCTGGTCTTCCGCGACGTGCGGGTCCCGGCCACGAACCTGCTCGCCGGCGAAGGGGACGGGTTCATGATCGCCCAGGCCCGGCTCGGGCCGGGCCGGATCCACCACGCCATGCGGGCGATCGGGATGGCCGAGCGGGCGCTGGGGCTGATGGTCGACCGGGCGAAGTCGCGGGTGGCCTTCGGCCGGCACCTCTCCGAGCAGGGCGTCGTGCGGGAGCTGATCGCCCGGTCCCGCATCGAGATCGACCAGGCAAGGCTGCTCGTCTACAAGACGGCCTGGCTGATCGACACGGTCGGCGCGAAGGGCGCCCGCACCGAGATCGCCGCGATCAAGGTGGCGGCGCCGGCGATGGCGACCGCGGTCGTCGACCGGGCGATCGAGGTGTTCGGCGCCGCGGGCGTCAGCGACGACACGCCGCTGGCCTACTTCTACGCCTGGGCGCGGGTGCTGCGGATCGTCGACGGCCCCGACGCGGTCCACCGCCGCTCGATCGCCCGCGAGGAGCTGCGGCGCGAGCGCCCGTACGTCGGCTGACGCCGAGTCGGCGCATGTCGACGCCTGGTCCACGCCGAGTCGGCGCTTGTTGACGCGCCGGTACGCCGAGTCGGCGCATGTTGACGCCGTACGGCGGGTCCTGGCGTCAACGAGCGCCGAGTCGGCGTAGTCCCGGGTGGACGCCGGCCGCCGAGTCGGCGCTGGTTGACCCTCACACGATGATCGTGGGGTTGCCACGCAGGCGCTTGACCTCCTCGTAGGCCCGCCGCAGCCGTACGTCGGCGTCCTGATCGCGGCCGTGGACGTTGCCCTTGTCGAACACCTCGATCCACCAGTCGCGCTCGTCGGCGAGCCAGGCGAGCCGGGAGCTGTCCTTCGCGACCTGGGCGGGGGAGGTGTGCCACTGCTCGCCGTTGTACTCGGCGGCGAACAGGAGCTCCTCGAGCCCGATGTCGAGGCGGAAGACCTCGTGGCCGTTGACGGTCACGGAGATCTGGAGCTGCGGCGTCGGGAGTCCGGCGTCGTACCAACGCAGCCGCAGCACCGATTCGCCGTACGACTCGGACAGTCCGTCCGCGAGGGGCGCCAGCCATCGCAGCTGCCGGACGCCGCGCTGCTTGGCGAACCTCTCGATGGCCGCCAGCAGCTCCTCGCGCGTGAAGACGCCGAGCGACAGCAGGGCGTCCATGGCGGCGAGGGCCTGGTCGCGCCTGCGCAGCCGGCCCAGGTCGCACGCGGTGCGCAGCGGCGTCGTGGCGAGCACGCCGCCCACCATCATCAGGTCGTCGTCGGCGAGCGTGCGTTCCCCGCTCGCCGCGATCGGACTTCGGATGCGCCCGGCGTCGGCCGGCCGGAAGAAGCAGACCCTGGGCACCAGCAGGTGCGAGTTCGGGGCCATCGCCATCGAGGCACCGTGCAGCCACGCCGCGGTCTCGTCGCACACGAACGAGCCGGGCGGCGCGATCAGGCGGATCACCTGGGCGCGCAGCTCCACGGTGTCGGGCACCTGGGCCGCGACGTACACGCCGACGACCGGCCTCCGGAGCTGGCCGCGCCCGACGAGCAGGCGCAGGCGCCTGTCGGTGAGGCCGGCCGCGAGAGCCTGTCGCCGCGTGAACGGCCGGTCGAGCGGCAGCGGGAAGTCGTCGCCGAGGCACGGAACAATGTCTTGGGTCATGGCTCATTGACTCCCGGCGGCGCGCGTCCGGCCATGGGCGATCTGGGGACCTGTGGACAACCTCGTACGCCGGAGCGAGGCCAGCCGCCCGAGGTGTCAACGAGCGCCGACTCGGCGTGGGCGGGGGTGTCAACGAGCGCCGACTCGGCGTGGGCGGGGGTCCTGTCCCGGCCGGGCCTTCTGGGGGAACCTCGGCGACGGGCGGCATCCCCGGACGCCCCGGGGGTACCCCTCGCGCGACACCGGACGTGACCTCCGTCATGGACAGGCCGTTGCCAGCGCGGAGGATCCCTGCTTAGAGTTCCGGTGGACAGAATTTCGATTCCACGATGTGGAACTTGAGTGGTGGAGGGGTCGGAGATGGCAGGACGCGTCAAGGTCGCGGGGCTCGAGGTCGCGGAGCAGCTGCACCGCTTCGTCGCCGAGGAGGCCCTGCCGGGGACCGGCCTGGCGGCCGACTCCTTCTGGGACGGGGTGGCCTCGATCATCGCGGACCTGGCGCCGCGCAACCGGGAGCTGCTCGCCCGGCGCGAGGAGCTGCAGGCGCGCATCGACGCGTGGCACCGCGAGCACCCGGGCACCCCCGACGCGCAGGCCTACGAGGCGTTCCTGCGCGAGATCGGCTACCTGCTCGAGGAGCCCGGCGAGGTCGACGTGACCACCGCCGACGTGGACGAGGAGGTGGCCACCATCGCGGGCCCCCAGCTCGTCGTGCCGCTGCTCAACGCGCGGTTCGCCACCAATGCCGCCAACGCCCGCTGGGGCTCCCTCTACGACGCCCTCTACGGCACCGACGTGGTCCCGCGCGAGGGTGACCTGGCCCCCGGCGACGGCTACAACAGGGCCCGCGGCGACGAGGTGATCGCCCGCGGCCGGGCGTTCCTCGACGAGCACTTCCCGCTCGCCTCCGGGTCGCACGCCGACGCCACGTCGTACGCGCTCGACGGCGACGGCCTGGCCGTGACCGTCAAGGGCGACGTCGTCCGGCTCGCCGACCCCGCGCAGCTGGTCGGCCACCGCGGCGAGGCCGGCTCGCCGGAGGCGGTGCTGCTGGTCCACCACGGGCTGCACGTCGAGATCCAGGTCGACCCCGAGGACCCGATCGGCGCCACCGACGCCGCCGGCGTCAAGGACCTGCTCCTCGAGTCCGCGGTCTCCACGATCATGGACCTCGAGGACTCGGTGGCGGCCGTCGACGCCGAGGACAAGGTGCTCGGCTACCGCAACTGGAAGCAGCTGATGGAGGGCACCCTCGCCGAGGAGGTCACCAAGGGCGGCAAGACCTTCACCCGGTCGATGAACCCCGACCGGACCTACACGGCGCCCGGCGGCGGCGAGGTCACGCTGCGCGGCCGCTCGCTGCTCTTCATCCGCCAGGTCGGCCACCTGATGACCACCGACGCCGTGCTCGACCAGGACGGCCGCGAGGTCCCGGAGGGGATCCTCGACGCGATCATGACCGCCCTGGGCAGCATGCAGGACCTGCGCGGCCGCTCGCAGCTCGCGAACTCCCGGCACGGCTCGATGTACGTCGTGAAGCCGAAGATGCACGGCCCGGACGAGGTGGCGTTCGCGGTGGAGCTCTTCGGCCGCGTCGAGGAGCTGCTCGGCCTGCCCCGGCTGACGATCAAGGTCGGCATCATGGACGAGGAGCGCCGCACCAGCCTCAACCTCAAGGCCTGCATCAACGAGGCCCGTGAGCGGGTCGCCTTCATCAACACCGGCTTCCTGGACCGCACCGGCGACGAGATCCACACCTCCATGCAGGCGGGCCCGGTGGTCCGCAAGAACGACATGAAGGGCGAGACCTGGATCAAGGCCTACGAGGACCTCAACGTCGACATCGGCCTCGAGTGCGGGCTGCTCGGCCGCGCCCAGATCGGCAAGGGCATGTGGGCCGCGCCCGACAGCCTCGCGGCGATGTACGACGCGAAGGTCGGCCACCCGCAGGCCGGCGCCAGCTGCGCGTGGGTGCCCTCGCCGACCGCGGCCACCGTGCACGCGCTGCACTACCACCAGGTCGACGTCCGGGCGCGCCAGGAGGAGCTCGCCGCGGGCGGTCGGCGCCGGCAGCGCGAGGAGCTGCTCCGGATCCCGCTCGGCGACCCGGCGGCGTGGTCGGCGGAGGACCGCCAGCACGAGATCGACAACAACTGCCAGAGCCTCCTGGGGTACGTCGTGCGCTGGGTCGACAGCGGCGTGGGCTGCTCCAAGGTCCCCGACATCACCGGCGAGCCGCTGATGGAGGACCGGGCCACCTGCCGGATCTCCGCCCAGCACGTCGCGAACTGGCTCCACCACGAGGTGGTCTCCGCCGAGCAGGTCGAGGAGACGCTGCGCCGGATGGCCGAGGTGGTCGACGAGCAGAACGCCGGCGACCCGTCGTACACGCCGATGGCGCCCGCCTTCGACGACGAGGCCTTCCGGGCCGCGCACGACCTGGTCTTCGAGGGGCTCACCCAGCCCAGCGGCTACACCGAACCGATCCTGCACCGACGCCGGACCCGGGAGAAGGCCGAGGAGAGGAGCGCCTCGTGAGCGCGCTCGACCTGGAGACCGCCCGCCGGATCGTCGCCGGGGCCCGCGCCCACGCGCGGGAGGCCGGGTTCAAGCCGATGACGGTGGTCGTGCTGGACGGCGGCGGCCACGTGGTGGCCGTCGAGCGTGAGGACGGCTCGTCGAACAAGCGCTTCGAGATCGGCTTCGGCAAGGCGCACGGCGCGCTGTCGCTCGGCATGGGGTCCCGCTCGCTGATGGCCCGCGCGGAGCAGCAGCCGTTCTTCATCGCCGCGGCCACCTCCGCCGTGGGCGGCGCGCTGGTGCCGGTGCCCGGTGGCGTGCTCGTCCGCGATGCCGAGGGCACGCTGCTCGGCGCGGTCGGCATCACCGGCGACACCTCCGACAACGACGAGGCCGCCGCCATCGCAGGCATCGAGGGCGCCGGGCTCACCGCCCAGGCCGGCTGAGGGGAGGACCGGGGATGTCCAGCACGACCAGCGGTCAGGATGCGAGCCGGGACGCGGGGGCCGCCGCAGGCATGGCCGCGGGTCTGGCCGCGGTGGCGGCCGTCGCCCGGCGGCTGCTGCCGGAGGACTCGGTCATCACCGACCACGCGCGGCTGCGCACCTACGAGTGCGACGGGCTGGCCCACTACCGGGTGACGCCCGGCCTCGTGGTCATCCCGGAGGACGCCGGCCAGGTGGCCGCGGTCGTGCGCGCCTGCGCCGAGCAGCGGCTGCCGTTCATCGCGCGGGGGTCCGGCACCGGCCTCTCGGGCGGCGCGCTGCCCCGCTCCGACGGGGTCCTGATCGTCACCTCCCGGATGCGGGGGATCCGGGAGGTGCGCGCGGAGGACCAGCGGGCCGTGGTCGAGCCCGGGGTGATCAACCTCGACGTCACCCGGGCGGCCACCCCGCACGGCTACTACTACGCGCCCGACCCCTCCAGCCAGCAGATCTGCTCGATCGGCGGCAACGTCGCGGAGAACTCCGGCGGCGCCCACTGCCTGAAGTACGGCTTCACCACCAACCACGTGCTCGCCGCCGAGTTCGTCAGCCCCGACGGTGGGCTGGTGCGGCTGGGCGGCGCCGCGCCGGACGGCCCCGGCTACGACCTGCTCGGCGCCGTGGTGGGCTCGGAGGGCACCCTCGGCATCGTCACCGAGGTGACCGTGCGGCTGGTGCGGCTGCCCGAGGAGGTCCGCACGCTGCTGGTGGGCTTCGACTCCACCGACCACGCGGGCGCGGCCACCTCGGCGATCATCGCCGCCGGCATCGTGCCCGCCGCGATCGAGATGATGGACGCGCTGGCGATCGAGGCCGCGGAGGCCGCGGTCCACTGCAACTACCCCGCGGGCGCGGGCGCGGTGCTGGTCATCGAGCTCGACGGGCCGGCCGCCGAGGTGGCCGCGGAGTACGACGACGTCGTACGCCTGTGCGAGGAGGCCGGCGCCTTCGAGCAGCGGGTCGCCACCGACCCGGCCGAGCGGGCGCTGATCTGGAAGGGCCGCAAGTCCGCGTTCGCCGCCGTGGGGCGGATCAGCCCCGACTACATCGTCCAGGACGGGGTGATCCCGCGGACCGCGCTGCCGGAGGTGCTCCGCGCCATCGCCGGGCTCTCGGAGTCGAGCGGGGTGCGGGTGGCCAACGTCTTCCACGCCGGCGACGGCAACCTGCACCCGCTGGTGCTCTTCGACGAGCGGGTCGAGGGGGCCGCCGAGGCGGCCGAGGACGTCAGCCGCGCGATCCTCGACCTGTGCATCGGCCACGGCGGGTCGATCACCGGCGAGCACGGGGTCGGCGTCGACAAGGCCGCGCACATGCCGCGGATGTACGCCGAGGACGACCTCGACACCATGCAGCTGGTCCGCTGCGCCTTCGACCCCGACGGCATCTCCAACCCCGGCAAGGTCTTCCCCACGCCCCGGCTGTGCGGCGAGGCCCCCGGGCGGCGGAAGGGAGCCCACCCGCTCCAGGAGGCCGGCGTGGCGGAGGTCTTCTGATGGCGAGCCCGGTGACGGGCCGTCCACCGACGTGCCGTCCGACGATGGGGGAGGCCTCCTGATGCCCGCGACCGTGATCGACGCCGCGGCCCGCGACGCCGTCGCCGCCTGCGCCCCGGTCGGCGACCCCGAGCCGCAGGACGTGGTCGACGGGGTCGCCCCGGGCCTGGTCGTCCGGCCCGGCTCCACCGACGAGGTCGCCGCGGTGATGCGGGCGGCCGCCGCGCACGGGCTGAGCGTGGTGCCGCGCGGCCGCGGCACCAAGCTCGGGTGGGGCATGCCGCCCACCTCCGCCGACGTGCTGCTCGACCTCGCAGGCCTCGACGGCGTCACCGAGCACGCCGCGGGTGACCTGATCGTCACCGCGCGGGCCGGCACCCGCCTGGCCGACGTGCAGCGGCACGTCGCCGCGGCCGGGCAGCGGCTCGCGGTGGACGAGACCGTGGCCGGGGCCTCGATCGGCGGCACCCTCGCCGCCGCGACCAGCGGCCCGGCACGGCTCGTGCCGGGCACCGCGCGTGACCTGCTGATCGGGCTCACGGTCGTCCGCGCCGACGGCGTCGTCGCCAAGGCGGGCGGCAAGGTGGTCAAGAACGTCGCCGGCTACGACCTGGGCAAGCTGGTCGTCGGCTCGTTCGGGACCCTCGCGGTGGTCACCGAGGCGACCTTCCGGCTGCACCCGGTGCCGGCCGCCCGGCGCTGGGTCAGTGCCCCGGTCGAGGAGCCCGCCCGGGCCCACGACCTGGTGCAGCGGGTGGTGCACGCGCAGGCGGTCCCCGCCGCGGTCGAGATCGAGTGGCCGCCCGGCGCGGGCGGCGTGCTCACCGTGCTGCTCGAGGGCCGCGAGGCGGGCGTCGAGGCCCGGGCCGCCGCGGTCCGGGAGCTGCTCGGCAGCCAATCGACCGACACCGACCGGGCGCCGGCCGGCTGGGCGTCGTACCCCTGGGCGGACTCCGGGCGCGAGGGCCAGACCGCGCTGAAGCTGACCTGCGTGCTCTCGGGGCTCCCCGGGCTGCTGCACACCGCCCGCGAGGTCGCCGAGGACGCGCCGCTGTCGCTGCGCGGCTCCGCCGGCGCCGGCGTGCTGTACGCCGCGCTGCCGCCCGGCACCCCGGTCGACGCCGTCGTCAGCACCGTCGACCGGCTGCGCGAGACCTGCCGCCGCCACGGCGGGGCGGCGGTCGTGCTCGACGCGCCGGCCGCGGTGAAGGAGGCCGTCGACCTGTGGGGCCCGGTCCCGGCGCTGGAGCTGATGCGCCGGGTCAAGGACCAGTTCGATCCCGATCACCGGCTCTCGCCGGGCCGCTTCGTGGGAGGCATCTGATGGACGAGCAGGCCGGCAACCCGGCCACCGACCCCGCCACCGACCCCGCCACCGACCACCTCGGGGAGACCGGTGCCGTCGTCGACCTGGGCATGCCCGCCCCCGGCGGCGCCTTCGACGAGCACCACCCGCCGGACGCGGCGCTCGTGGGCGACTGCGTGCACTGCGGGTTCTGCCTGCCGACCTGCCCGACCTACGCGCTGTGGGGCGAGGAGATGGACTCCCCGCGCGGCCGGATCTACCTGATGAAGCAGGGCCTCGAGGGCGAGCCGATGACCGACTCCATGGTCGGGCACTGGGACGCCTGCCTGGGCTGCATGTCGTGCGTGACCGCCTGCCCCTCCGGCGTGCAGTACGACACGCTCATCGAGCAGACCCGCGCCCAGGTTGAGCGGCGGCACCGGCGCTCGGCGTCCGAGCGGGCGCTGCGCGGGCTGATCTTCTCGATCTTCCCGCACCCGAGGCGGCTGCGGCTGCTGCGCGGCCCGCTGCGCGGCCTGCAGCGCACCGGCCTGGACCGCGCGGTCCGGCGTACCGGACTGCTGGAGCGGATCGCCCCGAGCCTGGCCGCGATGGAGAGCCTGGCCCCGCGGCTCGAGCGGCCCCAGCGGGTGCCCGAGCGGCTCGCGGCCACCGGCGAGCGCCGCGCGGTGGTCGGCATGCTGACCGGCTGCGTGCAGGGCGCGTTCTTCCCCGGAGTCAACGCCGCCACCGCCCGGGTGCTGCAGGCCGAGGGCTGCGACGTGCTGGTGCCGCGCGACCAGGGCTGCTGCGGCGCGCTGTCGGTGCACAACGGGCGCGAGGGGGAGGCCCAGCGCTACGCCCGCCGGCTCGTGGACTCCTTCGAGGCGGCCGGGGTGGAGTGGGTCGTGGTCAACGCCGCGGGCTGCGGGTCGACGATGAAGGACTACGCGCGGCTGCTGGCCGACGACCCGGCGTACGCCGAGCGCGCCGCCCGGTTCGCCGAACGGGTGCGCGACGTGTCCGAGATCCTCGACGAGCTGGGCCCGGTCGCGCCCCGGCACCCGCTGGCGGTCACGGTGGCCTACCACGACGCCTGCCACCTCGCGCACGCCCAGGGCGTGCGCGCCCAGCCCCGCAGCCTGCTCCGCGGGATCCCGGGGCTGGAGCTGCGGGAGATCGCCGAGGCCGAGCTCTGCTGCGGCTCGGCCGGCATCTACAACATCCTCAACCCCGACCCGGCGCGCGAGCTCGGCGACCGGAAGGCCGCCAACATCGTCGCCACCGGCGCGCGGCTGCTGGTCACCGCCAACCCCGGCTGCCTCATGCAGGTGGCCTCCGCCATCACCAGGTCCGGGCACCCGATGGGGATGGCCCACACCGTCGAAGTCCTCGACGCCTCGATCCGCGGCCTGCCGGTCAGCCACCTGCTGCCCGCCGCAGACGCCGCCACAGACGCCGTCAGCGCCGGCTGACGGTCAGCGAAGACGCAGGAGTTGCCATGTTCCAGCAGAGCCTCGACCCGGTCGGTGGATCGCTCGCCCTCAGTGCGCTGTGCGGCGCACTGCCCCTGCTCACCCTGTTCGTCCTCCTGGGCGGCCTCCGGATGCGGGCCTGGCTCGCCGGCGTGATCTCGCTGGCGGTGTCGCTGGTGGTCGCCGTGGCGCTGTTCGAGATGCCCACCGGGCAGGCGCTGCTGACCGCCAGCGAGGGCGCGGTCTTCGGGTTCTTCCCGATCATGTGGATCGTCATCAACGCGATCTGGGTCTACAACCTGACCGTCGCCAGCGGGCACTTCGACGTGCTCCGCCGCTCCTTCGGCCGGGTCAGCCCCGACCACCGGATCCAGGCGGTCATCATCGCGTTCTGCTTCGGTGCGCTGCTCGAGGCGCTGGCCGGCTTCGGCACGCCGGTGGCGATCACCGTCGTGATGCTGATGGCGCTCGGGCTGTCGCCGCTCAAGGCCGCCGCGACCGCGCTGATCGCGAACACCGCGCCGGTGGCCTTCGGCGCCCTCGCCGTGCCGATCACGACCCTGGCCACCGTGACCTCCGGCGTCAGCAAGGCGCCCGGCCTCGACGTCGACACGCTCGGCAGCATGGTCGGTCGCCAGACCCCGCTGCTGGCCGTCATCGTCCCGCTGATCCTGGTCTTCGTGGTCGACGGGCGCCGTGGCCTGCGCCAGACCTGGCTGCCGGCGCTGGTCACGGGCGTGGTCTTCGCGCTGGCGCAGTTCGTGGCCTCCAACTACATCTCGGTCCCGCTGACCGACATCGTCGCCTCGCTGGTCTCGGCGGCGGCCGTGGTCCTGCTGCTGCGGGTGTGGACCCCGACCGAGGAGATCACCGCGGCCGAGGTCGCCGGCGACGGCGGAGCCGCGGGCGGCGAGACGGTGGCTGTCGGCGCCGGCGGTGGCGCCGGCGTCGGCACCGAGCGGCGGCCGGCGGGCGGCACAGGCACCGCGGTCGGCGCGCGCCGGGCCGGTGGCGGAACGGCCGGTGGCGGCGCGACCGAGCACGACTCCCACGCCGACGTGCTGATGGCCTACGCGCCGTACATCGTGATCATCGCGCTCTTCGCCGTCGCCAACATCCCGGCGGTCAAGGACGCGCTGGCCACCTCGCCGTGGGCCGTCGCGTTCCAGTGGCCGGGGCTCGACCTGCGCAACTCCGCTGGTGACCCGCTGGCGTCGATGACCTTCAACTTCAACTGGTTGCCGGCGGCCGGCACCCTGATGGTGATCGCCGGGATCATCACGACCCTGATGCTGCGGATCTCGCCCGCGAAGGCGCTGCGCACCTACGTCGAGACCTACGTCGAGCTGAGCCGTGCGATCGTGACGGTGATGGCGGTCCTCGGCCTCGCCTACGTGATGAACGGGTCCGGCGAGACCACGAGCCTCGGCGTGTGGCTCGCCGGCGCCGGCTCCTTCTACGTCGTCCTGGCGCCCGTGCTCGGCTGGATCGGCGTCGCGGTGACCGGCTCCGACACCTCCTCCAACGCGCTCTTCGGTGCGCTGCAGGTGCAGACCGCCAGCAAGGCCGGTCTCGACCAGGTGCTGATGGCGGCGGCCAACTCCTCCGGTGGCGTGCTCGGCAAGATGGTCAGCCCGCAGAACCTCGCCATCGCGGCGGCCGCCGTGGGCATGGCCGGGCGCGAGGGCGACATCTTCCGCAAGGTGCTGGGCTGGAGCCTGGTCATGCTCGTGATCATGTGCCTGATCGTCTGGCTGCAGTCCACCGCCGTGCTCGGCTGGATGGTTCCCTGACGTGACGCCCCCGGTCCCGCGCCCCACGGGGCGCGGGGCCGACAATGGGGGCAGACGCCCGAGGGATCCGAGGAGGGGGCATGGTCGACGCGTCGGCGGCCCGTGGGCCGGGCACGGTCCAGTCGGTCGACCGCGCCCTCGACGTCCTCGAGGCGATGGCGGCCGCCGGCGTCCCCACCGGGGTGGCTGAGCTGGTCGAGTCGACGGGGCTGCCGCAGGGCACCGTGCACCGGCTGCTGCAGAGCCTCCAGCAGCGGGGCTACGTGCGTCGCGAGCCGTCGCGGAAGTACGCCCTCGGCGCCTCCACCCTGCGCCTCTCCGACGCCGCTCAGCGGTCGCTGGTGCGCAGCGTCCGGCCCTACCTCGCCGAGCTGGTCGACCTCTGCGGCGAGACCGCCAACCTCGCGGTGCTCGAGGGTGACGACGTCGTCTACGTCGCCCAGGTGCCCTCCCCGCACACGCTGCGGATGTTCGCCGAGGTCGGGCGGCACGTGCCCCCGCACTCGACCGCGGTCGGCAAGGTGCTGCTCGCCGGGATGCCCCGCCCGCTCGCGCTGGCGGTGCTCCGGCGCACCGGGCTGCCGCCCCGCACCCCTTCCACCCTCACCGACCTCGACGCGTTCGTCGCCGAGCTCGACCGGGTGCGCGAGCAGGGCTGGGCCGCCGACGAGCAGGAGCAGGAGGTGGGCGTGCGCTGCGTCGCCGTACCCGTGGGGGAGGCCGGGACCGCAGTCGCCGCCCTCTCCCTCTCCGGCCCCGCCGACCGCTTCGCCGGCAGCGCGGTCCCCGGCCTGCTCGACGAGATGCGCCGCCTCAGCCACACCTTCGCCCAGGGCTGACCGGGCACTCCAGGGCACTCTCGGCGGCGTGAGAGGGCAGTTGGGGGCACTCTCAGCGGCGTGAGAGGGCAGTTATGGGCACTCTCAGCAGCGTGAGAGGGCAGCTGGGGGCACTCTCGGCGGCGTGAGAGGGCAGTCGGAGGCAGTACGAGCCGACGTCGTACTCCCTCCAACTGCCGTCTCGGCCTCCTGAGAGTGCCGCCAACTGCCGTCTCGGCCTCTTGAGAGTGCCGCCAAGTGCCGTCTCGGCGGGTTGGGAGTGCCGCCAAGTGCCCTCTCGCGCTCAGGGGTGGGCGGGGGAGACCCGGCCGGTGACCTCGCCGAGGGCGATCCGGCCGCCGAGGGCGCCGGGGGCGGTGTAGCGGAGGGTCACCTCGTCGCCGTCCTCGAGGAAGGTGCGCCCGGTGCCGAACAGCTCCTCGCCGAACGGCTCGCGGCCGCCCCAGCTCAGCTCGAGGAAGGAGCCGCGCTGGTCGCGCTCGGTCCCGCTGACGGTGCCGGAGGCGAACAGGTCGCCGGTGCGCAGCGAGGCGCCGTTGACGGTGAGGTGGGCCAGCATCTGGGCGGGGGACCAGTACATCGTGCGGTACGGCGGCCGGCTGACGACCTCGCCGCCGAGCACCACCTCGATGTCGATGTCCAGCCCGCGGGCCTCCTCGGGGGCGAGGTACGGCAGCGGCAGCGGGTCCTGCCCGGGCAGGTCGGTCCACGCGGAGTCCAGCGCCTCCAGCGGCGTGACCCACTGCGAGACCGAGGTGGCGAACGACTTGCCCAGGAACGGCCCGAGCGGGACGTACTCCCAGGCCTGGATGTCGCGCGCCGACCAGTCGTTGAGGCCGACCACGCCGAAGACGTGCTCGGCGAAGGCGCCGACCGGCACCCGCGAGCCGAGCGTGCTGCCGGCCCCGACCACGAAGCCGAGCTCGGCCTCGATGTCCAGGCGGGTGCTGGGGCCGTACGCCGGGGCCTCGTCGGCCGGGCCCTTGCGCTGCCCCGACGGGCGCACGACCGGCGTCCCCGACACGACCACGGTGCCGGCCCGGCCGTGGTAGCCCACCGGCAGGTGCTTCCAGTTCGGCAGCAGCGGCTCGGCGTCGGGGCGGAAGATCCGGCCGACGTTGGAGGCGTGGTGCTCCGAGGCGTAGAAGTCGACGTAGTCGGCGACCTCCATGGGCAGGTGCAGCCTGACGTCGGCCAGCGGCACCAGGTGCGGCTCGACCAGGTCGCGCTCGGTCTCGTCGGTGAGCAGGCCGGTGATCCACCGGCGCACCGACCGCCAGACCCGGGGGCCCTCGGCCATGAACGCGTTGAGCGTCGGCTCCTGGAAGACGTGGTGCACGTCGAGCATCTCCGCCGCCGCGACCGGGGCGAGGTCGAGCACCCGCTCACCGATCCGGACCCCGACCCGCGGCTCCTCCCCGGGGCGGCTGAACACGCCGTACGGCAGGTTGTCGACGTCGAAGAGGGAGCCGGCGGCCCCCTCGACCCAGGTGGTGGTCACGGCTGCTCCAGGAGTCCGAGGGCGGTCAGGTCGTCGAGCGGCTCCTGCACCGAGCAGGAGCCGAAGGAGGTGAACCAGCGGCGCGCGCCGGCCAGGTCGGCCTCGCGGGCGGCGGCGGCGAGCGCCTCGCCGTCGCGCTGCTCGAGCGCGGCGACGACGTCGTCGGGCGGGGCACCGTCGAAGGCGAGCCGGGTGGCCAGCAGCACGTTGAGGAACCCGTGCTGGTCGACCGGGCGCCCGAAGCCCTCGGTGGTGGTGTGTCGGACCGCGTGGTGCAGGCCGGCGGTGCACTTGAACGGCGTCTCCCGGTCCAGCGCCGCGTCGATCCACGCGGCCAGCTGGGCGGCGGTGGGGAAGAGGTGCGGCTCGACGCCACCGGTGCGGAACTTCAGCCGCAGCTCGGCGGCGGCCACCTCGTCGGCCGCGGCGAGCCAGGCGAACGACGCGTCGGCCTGCGGCAGCTCGACGTGCACGGGCACGTCCTCGTCGAGGTCGCCGGCGCCGCGGGCGGCGTCGACGGCGGCCACCACCCGGCGGGCGTTGCCGGGCAGGTCGTCGAGGTCGCGCAGGGCGATCTCCAGGCCGGCCAGCCCGAGGTCGTGGCGCCGGCAGAGCGCGGCGGGGCCGCCGACCTGGCCGGCGCCGCCGGTGACCACGACGGCGAGCCGGGCGGCCGTGCCGCGCAGCTGCGGCAGGTCGGTGTCACGGACCACGAACGAGCCGACCAGGTCGGCGTACGGCGTGGAGCGGTGCCCGAGGTGCGCCTGCGCGGCCTCCTCCAGCGGGGCGTCGCCGGGCGGGAAGATCGCGGCGTCGTCGACCAGCCCCGTCCAGGCCGGTTCCAGTGCAGGGGTCACCGGACCACCCTAACCACCCGCGCATTCCGGACGGCACCGTCCGCTGAGCGGCGAGGTCACACCAGCGCCGCGCGGCCGCGCTTGGTGAGCTGGTCGGCGATGATCAGCCGCTGCACCTCGCTGGCGCCCTCCCAGATCCGCTCGACCCGCAGCTCGCGGAAGAACCGCTCGGCGACGTTCTCGCGCAGGTAGCCCCGGCCCCCGAAGACCTGGACCGCCCGGTCGGCGACCCGGCCGGCCATCTCCGAGGCGTAGAGCTTGGCCATCGAGCAGCGCGCGTGCAGCACCTTGCGGTCGACCCCCGCGTCGACCGAGCGCGCGGTCTCGTAGGTCAGCGCACGGGCCGCGAACAGCTCGGTCAGGCTGTCGGCCAGCATCGCCTGCACCAGCTGCCGGCCGGCCAGCGGCTCGCCGCCGACCCGGCGGTCGACGGCGAAGGCGGTGGTCTCCTCCACCAGCCGCTCGGCGGCGCCGAGGCAGCGCGCGGCGACCATCAGCCGCTCGAAGCGGAACCACTCGTAGACGAAGCCCATCCCGTCCTCCTCGGTCCCCACCAGGTGGGCGGCCGGCACGCGCACCCCCTCGAAGGCCACGACGGGGTGCTGGTGCCCGAGCGTGTGGGTGTACGCCGGGGTCCGCACCACCCGGACGCCCGGGGCGTCCACGTCGACGACGAAGAGCGCCTGCCGGCCCCGGTGCGGCCCGTCGGCGAGCACGGCCTGGAAGAACACGTAGTCGGCCTCGTGGAAGGAGGTGACGTGCCACTTCACGCCGTCGAGCAGGTAGTCGTCGCCGTCGCGGCGCGCCGTCGCCGCCAGGTCGGTGAGGTCGGACCCGGCGTGCTCCTCGGTGATCGCGTAGCACTCCTGCAGCTCGCCGCGCACCGTGGGCAGCAGCCAGCGCCGGCGCTGGTGCTCGTTCGCGACCTCGGGCCACCACGACGGCGGGGTGGCCAGGCACCAGGCGAGACCGTTGGTCACCCGGCCGCCCTGCTCCTGGACCAGGACCTGCTGCAGCGTCGTGCAGCCCGCGCCGCCCACCGAGGCGGGCATGTTCGTGGCGAAGAGGCCCAGCTCCCGGGCCCGACGCCGGTGCCCGGCCGCCACCTCGTCGGGGATCCGGCCGCCGTGCTCCTCCGCGGTGACCTCCCAGCCGGCGAGCTCGTCGCAGAAGGTGCGGGCGCGCGCCTGCAGCGCGAGGTCCTCGGCGCTCAACCCGTACATCGGCCCTCCGGACGGGGCTCGGCGGCATTGACTGACCGTTCAGTCTATGCCAGCCTCGAGAAGGTGACCAGCGCCGGACCGCGCTCCGCCGACGCCGCCAACACCGCCAACACCGCCGACGCCGTCGTCGTGGGCGGCGGGACGGTGGGCGCCTGGTGCGCGTGGTTCCTGCGCCGGGCCGGGCTCGCCGACGTGGTGCTGCTCGAGCGCGGCACCCTCGGCTGCGGCGCCAGCTCCCGGGCCGCGGGGATGGTCCGGGCCCAGGGCGGCACCGAGACCGCCGTACGCCTGGGGCTGTTCAGCCGCGAGTTCTACGCCACGCAGCACGAGCTGCTCGGCATCGACTCCGGCTTCGTCGCCCAGGGCTACTCCATGCCCTGCTTCTCCGAGCCCGAGGTCGCCGACGCGCACGCCCGGATCGGCATGCAGCGGCGCCTCGGCCTCGACGTGCGCTGGGTGGACCCCGACGAGCTCGACGCGCTCAACCCCGCCATGGCCCCGGGGCAGACCCGCGGCGGGTCCTACGCGCCCGGGGACGGGTACGTCGACCCGCCGCGCAACGTGCTCGCCTACAGCGTGGCCCTGGCGACCTCCGGGGTCCGCGTGCAGGAGCGCACCACCTTCACCGGCCTGCGCCGCTCGGGCGACCGGGTGACCGGCGTGCGCACCTCGGCCGGCGAGATCGCCACCGGTCGGGTGGTGCTGACCGGGGGGCCGATGCTCGCGGACGTGGGCCGGGCCGCCGGCGCCCGGATCCCGGCCGGCGGGGCCCGGCACCAGGTCGTGGTCACCGCGCCGCACCCGGACCTCGCGGCCGACCGGCTGCCGATGGTCTTCGACGTCGCCTCCGGGATCTACTGGCGCCCCGAGGAGGGCGGCGTGCTCTGGGGCATGAGCAACCCCGAGGAGCGGCCCGGGACGGCCACGGACTTCGACTGGGCGTACTACGACCGGGTGCGGCGGCGGATGGCCCTGCTGCTGCCGGCGACCGCGACCCTGGGCCTGCGCAAGGCGTGGGCGGCCACCATCGACTTCACCCCCGACCACCTGCCGATCCTCGGCCCGCTGCTCACCGCCGACGGTCCGGTGCCCGGCGTGACGGTCGCGGCGGCGGGCGGGCACGGGATGATGTGGGGGCCCGGGGTCGCGCGGGCGGCCGCCGACCTCGCGGTGACGGGCGCCACCGACGTCGTCGACGTCGCCGAGCTCGGGCTGGACCGCTTCGACGAGCACGGCCGGAGCCGGCTCGCGGCGGACCCGATCGCGCTGCCGTTCCCCGAGACCGCCGATCCGGTCGGTCCCGGCGCCCCGGGCTGACCCACCGCCGGCCGGCGGCCCGCGGCCCGGGCGGTGAGCTGGCCACCGGTCCGGGGCGGGGGCAGGTGGCTGAGTCACCGCCGGCCGGCGCAGGTTGCCGAGCCACCGCCGGCCGGTGGGGCCGCGGCCCGGCGGCGAGATCAGCCGGCCTGCTCCGCCGCGACCACCAGGGCGTCGACGGCGGTCGCGCCGCCGGGGTGGACGACGAGCGGGTTCACGTCGAGCGCCACCAGCAGGTCGCCGAGCTCCTCGGCCAGCCGCGACACGGCCACCACCGCCCGCACCACCGCCTCCACCGGGAGCGCCGGGCCTCCGCGGTGCCCCTCCAGCAGCCGGGCCACCTCGAGCTGGCCGAGCAGCCGCCGGGCGGTCGCCGCGTCCACCGGCGGCAGGGCCACCGCCCGCTGGTGCAGCAGCTCGACCAGCGTGCCGCCGGCCGCGACCACCACGAGCGGCCCGACGAGCGGGTCCGCGTGCACGCCGAGCGCCAGCTCCACCCCCGGCGGCAGCTGGCGCTGCACGGTCACGCACGGGCCCAGTCGGCCGGCGAGGTCGTCGTACGCCGCCGCGACCGCCGCGGGGTCCGCCAGTCCGGTCCGGACGCCGTCCACCTCGGTCTTGTGGGTGATCGCCGGGTCCGCGGTCTTGAGCACCACGGGCAGCCCGAGCTCCGCCGCGGCGCGCACCGCCCGGCCGGCGTCGTGCACCACGGCCCGGGGGACGACCGGGATGCCGTAGTCGGCGACCAGGGCGAGCGGGTCCAGGTCCCCGGACGCGAGCCTCGAGGCCCAGCGCTCCCGCCGCTCGGACCGGACCGGGGCCGGAGCCGGCCGGGGGAGCGGGTCCGCGTGGGCCAGCAGGTGCCCGAGCGCGCGCAGCCCCGACCGGGTGCCCTCGAGCACCGGGACGCCCCGGGTGCGCAGCCGGGCGGCCAGCGGCTGGTCGACCGCGGAGGAGAGGTTCGCCAGCACCACGACCGGCTTGGTGGTGCGGTCGGCGAGCCGGGCCACCGCGCGCGGGAACGACTCGTCCCCGTCGTACTCCGGCACCAGGTCGACGGCGAGCGCCACCACCTCCACCGCGTCGTCCTCGGCCAGGGTGGTCAGGCAGCCCGCGACCAGCTCCTCGGCGCGGTCACCGCCGCCCCAGAGGTCCAGCGGGTTGGTCGGCTCCAGGCCCGGGTCGAGGTCCGCGGCCAGCCGGCGCGTGGTCCGCTCCGACAGCGAGGCGAACGGCACCCCCAGCCGTTCGGCCACGTCGGCGACCAGCACCCGCTCCGCACCGCTGTCGTGCACGCTGGCGAGGCCCCGACCGGCCACGGGGCCGGTGCCGCCGGTCCGGCGCCTGACCCGCCGTCCCACCGCGAACGCCTCGAGGGTGTCCACGAGCTCGCCGAGGTCGTCGCAGCGGTGCACGCCGTACGCCGTGAACAGCGCCTCCCAGGCCGCGTCCGAGCCCGCCAGCGCCCCGGAGTGCGCGCCGACCAGCGCCGGGCCCCGGCGGGAGGTGCCGACGGTGAGGGCCGCGACCGGGACGTCTTGCTCGGCGGCGGCGCCGAGCACCTCACGCATCCGGGGCACGTCGCGCAGCGTCTCGAGCACCAGGCCGACGACACCGGCCTGCCCGGTGGCCAGGGCGTGGGCGAGGTAGTCGGCCGTCGTGGTGACCAGCTCCTGGCCGGAGGACACGGCCAGGGACCACTCCAGGCGGCGGTGGCTGCGCAGCAGCGCGGAGAACACCGAGCCGGAGTGGGTGACCAGCGCGATCGGCCCAGCGGGCAGCGGGTCCGGCTCGAGGTAGCCCACCGCCCGGACCCCACGGGTGGCGTTCACGAAGCCCATGCACCCGGCGCCGCACAGCTCCAGCCCGTCGGCCGCCGCGACCAGCTCCTCGGCACGGCCGTGCGCGGTGCCGAAGACGACCGCGCCGCCGTCGCCCCGGCCCGAGGCGACCCGCACCTGCTCGACCAGGGCGGCGTCGGACACCCCGAGCAGCACCAGGTCGACCGGTTCGGGCACCTCCGCGAGCGACGGCACGCACGGCCGGCCGAGCACCGTGCGCCGCCCCGGGTTGACGAACCACGACCGCTCGACGCCCGGGCTGCGCAGCACCTCGGTGGCCATCCGCCAGCCCAGCGAGTCCGGGCGGTCGCTGGCGCCGACGGCCGCCACGCTCCGGCCCTCGAGCATCCGGGCCAGCCGGGGACGGGTCGGCGGCAGGCCCATCGGTGCTCAGCGACCGAGCGTGGCCAGCACCCGGCGGGGTGAGCGGCGGGCCGCGCGGGCGTCCCGGAGCACGGCCCGGGCGGCCTGCAGCCCGGGGATCCCGCAGACGCCGCCGCCCGCATGGGTGGCCGAGCTCGCGTAGTAGAGCCCGTGGACGGGGGTCCGGTGGTCGGCGTAGCCCGGCGCCGGCCGCAGGTGGAAGAGCTGCTCGAGGGAGAGCTCGCCGTGGAAGATGTTGCCGCCGACGAGGCCGTACTCCGCCTCCATCTCGTGCGGCCCGACGATGTCGCGGGCGATGACGGAGTCCCGGAAGCCGGGCGCGACCTCGTCGTAGAGGTCGATCATCCGGTCGGCGTACGCCGCGAGCTCGGCGTCGTGCGGCTCGGCGTGCCAGGCCTCGGGCACCCACTGGGTGAACATCGAGAAGACGTGGGTGCCGTCCGGGTTGAGCGTGCGGTCCACGGTCGTGGGGATCACCCCGTCGCAGAACGGCGCGGCGGCGGGGCGGCCCGCGCGGGCGTCGAGGAACGCACGCTCCATGAACTCCATGGTCGGCGCCATCTCCACCGAGCCGGTGAGGTGCTCTGCCGGGGTCTCGCCCGTCCCGTCGCCGGGGTCGGCGGTGAACGAGGGCAGCCGGTCCAGGGCGAGGTTGATCTTGACCACCCCGCTGCGGGAGCGCCAGCGCTCGATGTCGCGGACGAAGTCGGCCGGCAGGTGCGCGGCCCCGACGTGCTCGAGGAACGCCACCTTCGGGTGCACGCTGCTGACCACGACCGGGGCGTGCAGCTCCTCGCCGTTCGCGAGCACCGCGCCGTGCACCCGGCCGCCGCCGACGAGCAGCGAGGAGACCGGGGCGTCGGTGCGCACCCGGGCGCCGAAGGACTCCGCGGAGGAGCGGATCGCGTCCGCCACCGCGCCCATCCCGCCCTCGGGGAAGCCCCAGCTGCCCAGCTGGCCGTCGCCGACGTCGCCGATCGAGTGGTGCGCCATCACGTAGGCGGTGCCCGGCTCGTAGGGGCCGGCCCAGGTGCCGATCACGCCGTTGACCGCCATCGCCCCCTTGACCTGCGGCGACTCGAACCAGTCGTCGAGCAGGTCGGCGATGCTCATCGTCATCAGCCGGGTCACCTCGGCGACGGTGCGCACGTCGACGCCCCGGTTGCGCCAGACCAGGCGGGCGAGGTCGACCAGGTCGCCGGGCGCGTGGGAGCCGACCGTCGGTGGCACGGTCAGCAGCAGCGGACCCAGCACGTCGGCGAGCCCCGTGAGCCACTCGTTCCAGGCCTCCCAGGCCCGGGCGTCCTTGGGGGACCAGCGGGCGATCTGCTCGCGGGTGCGGGCCGGGTCGTCGTCGTGGATCGTGAGCGAGCCGCCGTCCGGGAACGCCTGGTAGTAGGGGCCCATCGGGTGCACGCGGTAGCCGTGCCGCGCGAGCTGGAGGTCGGCGAGGATCGTCGGCGGCATCAGGCTCATCACGTAGGAGAGCCGGGTCACCGACACGTGGGGCAGCTCCGGCCAGGGGCGCTCGGTCGTGGCCGCCCCACCGGTGCGCGGACGGCTCTCCAGGACCAGGGTGTCCAGCCCGGCCCGTGCCAGGTAGGCCGCGGCGACCAGTCCGTTGTGCCCGCCGCCGACGACGAGGGCGTCGTGCTGATTGGTTCCGGTGGTCATCGACCTCACCTGTCCGGCGGGGCGCGGGAGCGCTGACTGACTGTTCAGTCTAGGATCGGACGGCGGACCCGGCAAGGCGTCGGGGGACAGGAGACACGTGGCGCTGAAGGACGCGGACCGGGGCGCGGCCGTCGCCGGCGTACGCCGGGACCAGATGCTGGCCGCCGCGGCCCGGCTGATCGCCGAGCGCGGGTTCTCCGAGACCCGCATCGCCGACGTGGCCCAGCGGGTCGGCATGAGCCCGGCGCTGGTCATCTACTACTTCAAGACCAAGGACAGCCTGCTGACCGAGGCGCTGCGCTGGTCGGAGCGCTCGTTCTACTCCGGCGTCGAGGAGATGCTGCGCAAGCACACGGCGCTCGCCGAGCGGGTCGAGCGCCTCGTCGCCTGGTGCCTGCCGGACCGGGCCGACGAGCTGCCCGGGGAGTGGGGGCTGTGGTTCGACCTGTGGGCGCAGGCGTTCCGGCACCCCGCGGTGAAGAGGGACCGTTCCGAGCTCGACCAGCAGTGGCGCGACCTCGTGGCCCGGGTGGTGCACGAGGGCATCGAGGCCGGCGAGATCGCCAAGGTCGACGTCGAGGAGTTCACGGTGATGTGGGCGGCCCTGCTCGACGGCCTGGTGGTCCAGCTCGCGCTGGAGGACCCCGTCGTCGACGGTGCGATGGCGCGCCGGGTCGCGCTGGACGTGGCGCGCCGCGAGCTCGGTCTCTAGGTCGTCCGCCGGGTGGCGGTGAGCAGGCCACCGAATCCGGTGCGGGAACGGTGGCTGGGTCACCGCCGGGTGGCTGGCCGGCCCGGTGGCGGTGAGCAGGCCACCGAATCCGGTGCGGGAACGGTGGCTGGGTCACCGCCGGGTGGCTGGCCGGCCGGCTCAGCCGGGCAGCACCCGGACCGCGGCCGGGGCGACCGTGACCAGGACGTCGGAGCCGACGGCCAGCCAGAGGGGCGGCTCGCCCAGCAGGTTGGGTACGTCGGCCTGCACGGCCAGGCCGGAGCAGTCGACGGCCACGGCGGTGTGGGCGCCCCGGAAGGTCAGCGTGGTGACCCGGCCGGGCAGCAGGTTGACCCTCTCCCGCGGGGCGGCCTGTGCCCCCGACTCCGGTCGACCTGCCGGGCTGACCTCCACGCGCTCGGGACGGACCATCACCTGCACCCGGTCGCCGACCGCAGGGTCCGACTCGCTCTTGGCCACGACGAGCGGGTGCCCGCCGACGGTGCAGGTCAGGCCGTCCGGGCCGACGGCGCGGACGGTGGCCTCCCACAGGTTGGTGGTGCCCACGAACGTCGCGACGTCCACGACCGCGGGCTGGGAGTAGACCTCGCTGGGCGCCCCCACCTGCAGCACCCGGCCGTCCCGCAGCACCGCCACGCGGTCCGACATGGTCAGGGCCTCCTCCTGGTCGTGGGTGACGTAGACGAACGTCGTCCCGACGACCCGCTGCAGGGCCCGCAGGTCCACCTGCAGCTGCTTGCGCAGCTTGGCGTCCAGCGCGCCCATCGGCTCGTCGAGCAGCAGCACGGTCGGCTCGAGGACCAGGGCCCGGGCGAGCGCCACCCGCTGCTGCTGCCCGCCGGAGAGCTGGTGCGGCTTGCGTCGGGCGAGCGTGCCCATCTGCACCAGCTCCAGGGCCCGGCCCACCCGGCGGCGCACCTCGTCGCGCCCGGCGGGCTGGTAGCGCAGCCCGAAGGCGACGTTCTCGAAGACGTCGAGGAACGGGAAGAGCGCATAGGACTGGAAGACCGTGTTGACCGGGCGGCGGTGCGGGGCGATCTCGACCAGGGAGCGCCCGTCGAGGTGGATGCTGCCGGCGTCGGGACGCTCGAACCCGGCGATCATCCGCAGCGTGGTGGTCTTGCCGCAGCCGGAGGCGCCCAGCAGCGAGAAGAACTCGCCGGGTCGCACGTCCAGGTCGATGCCGTCGACGGCGACGTCGTCACCGAAGCGCTTGACCAGCCCCGAGAGTGTGAGGGCGCCGGCCATTCACAGCTCCGCGGCCGTCAGCCGCGAGGCCAGCTCGCCGCAGTTTCCGACGAACCGGTCGACGTCCTCGGTGGTGTGCTGCACCGACAGCAGCCACTGCTCGACCTTGCCCCAGGGCGGCAGGAACGCGCCCCGGTTGTGCTGGACCAGCCAGTGCGCGTGGCCGTAGCGGCCGTCGAGCTCGAGGAAGTCGCGGAAGTCGCGGATCGGGCCGGGCCGGAAGGACACGCAGCCCTTGGCTCCGGCGGTGACCACGCGCCACGCCACGCCGTACCGCTCGATCACGTCCTGCAGGCCGCGCGCCATCCGGGCGGTGAGGTCGTCGAGCAGGTCGTACGCCGCCGGCGTGAGCACCTCGGTCAGGGTCGCCCGGGCCGCGGCCATCGCCAGCGGGTTGCCGTTGAACGTGCCCACCTGCTCGTAGGTGCCGTCGCTGATCAGCGACATCACCGCGGTGGTGCCCCCGATCGCCGCCGTGGAGACCCCGCCGCCGATCGCCTTGGCCAGGCAGACGACGTCCGGGACGACGCCCTGGGCCCGGGTCACGCCGCCCGGGCCGACCGTGAGCCCGGTCTTCACCTCGTCGAAGACCAGCAGCCCGCCGTGCCGGTGCAGCAGGTCGCGCAGGCCGGCGAGGTAGCCGGGCTCGGGGTGGATGATGCCGGCGTTCATCATGATCGGCTCGAGGATCATCCCCGCGACCTCGCCGCGGTGCTCGACCAGCGCCCGCTCCACCGCCGCCAGGTCGTTGAACGGCACCACCGTGACCAGGTCGGTGATCGCGGTGGGGATGCCGGTGTTGTCGGGAACCCCCAGCGGCCGGTCGGCCGGCCCGATCGGGTCGTCGCGCTCGGGCAGCACCGAGA
Source organism: uncultured Actinomycetota bacterium (assembly GCA_963826155.1). Lineage (GTDB taxonomy): Bacteria > Actinomycetota > Actinomycetes > Propionibacteriales > Nocardioidaceae > Nocardioides. The sequence continues at coordinate 4,462,890 of CAWGVX010000002.1, forward strand.
CCTCCACGGAGTCGTGGTGGCCGTGGTAGCCGCCCTCCAGCTTGAGGATCCGGTCCCGTCCGGTCGCCGCGCGGATGAGGTGGACCGCGTCCATGGTGGCCTCGGTGCCGGAGTTGGCGAACCGCCACAGCGGCAGCCCGAACCGGTCGGCGAGGTCGTCGGCGACCACGATCGCGTCCTCGGTCGGCTGCGCGAAGTGGGTGCCGCGGGCGACGCGGTCCCGCACGGCGGCGACCACCGCGGGGTGGGCGTGCCCGGCCAGCGCGACGCCGTACCCGCCGTGGAAGTCGGAGTACTCGCAGCCGTCCACGTCGTAGACCCGCGAGCCCCGGCCGTGGTCGATCCACACCGCCTGGGGCTCGGTGATCTGCCAGCTCGAGGTCACACCGCCGGCCAGGTGCCGGGCGCGGGCGGCGAGCTCGCGGCTGCGTGGCTGGCGGGCCACGAAGGCCTCGCTCTCCTCCTCGATGAGGGTGTCGAGCCGGTCCGAGAGCACGCTGGTCGCCGTCATGGCAGCTCCTCGCCGGGCGTGCCGCGCGACCGCCTCGGGCGTCGTTGACTGATCGTTCAGTCTATGCGACCGTGGCGACGGGTCACAAGGATCGGCTCCGACGGGAGGCGATGGATGTCAGGGGAGCCGCCCCGGCGGGCACCGTTCACCGGGCGGAGCGTGGTCGCCCGCCGCTCGCTGCTCCGCGCCGCGATGGCCGGGCTGGCGGCGCCCTCCACGGCTGCGCTGCTCCAGGCCTGCAGCGGCGGCAGCGGCGGGGGCACCCCGGGCGCGACCGAGACCATCCCGGCACCCGACAACCCGGTGCGCTGGCCGCTCAGCACCGCCAATCCGGCCATCGGGTCCGGGCAGACCCCCAAGCCCGGCAGCACGCTGCGCGTCTACAACTACGCCGACTACCTCTCGCCCAGGTTCCTCAAGGACTTCGAGAAGAAGTACGGCGTGGACGTCCGGCTGTCGACGTTCAACGACGCCGACGAGGCGCTGACCAAGATCGCCTCGAAGAAGCTCGGCTTCGACGTCTACTTCCCCAGCTACGACTCCCTGGGGCGGCTGGTCCAGGGCGACCTGCTGCGGCCGCTGAACCAGGACTACCTCACCAACCGGGGGAACCTCTGGCCGCGGCTGCGCGACCCCTGGTACGACCGGGGCTCGCGCTACACCATCCCGTACACGATCTACAGCACCGGCATCGGCTGGCGCACCGACATGGTCGGCGCCGACGTCGCGGGCATGGCCAACCCGTACGACGTGCTCTGGGACACCCGCTACCGCGGCGACACCGCGATCCTCGACGACTGGCACACCGCGATGGCGATGGTGCTGCTGCGCAACGGGATCCTCGACATCAACACCACCGACCCCAAGGACATCGCGACGGTGCGGGACCAGCTGCTCCAGATGCGGCGCACGATGAAGCCGCGCGTGACCATCTCGATGTACACCGAGATGCCGGCCGGGCAGTACGGCCTGTGCCAGATGTGGTCCGGCGACGCGATCAACCTGCCGTACTACCTGCCGAGCAAGACCTCCACCGACGTGCTGCGGTTCTGGTTCCCCGCGGACGGCAAGGGCGAGGTCGACAACGACCTCGCGGTGGTGCTCGCCCAGGGCAGCAACCCCGTCGCCGCGCACGTCTTCCTCAACGAGCTGCTCGACGAGGACGTGGCCGCGACCAACTTCCGCTACACCGGCTACCAGCCGCCGTTGCTGAAGTTCACCCCCGACAAGCTGGTCGCCGACGGCTTCGTGCCGGCGAACCTGGCCACCGCGATCGTCCAGCAGAAGGACTTCGACGCGGGCCTGCCGCTGCTGCAGCTCCCGGCGGCCGCCGACGCGGCCTACCACCAGGTCTGGCAGGAGTTCAAGGCCGGTGGCTGAGTCGACCGGCCGGTCGTCCGGACCCCGGGGGGGCCGCTGGCTGTGGCCGCTCCTGGCGTTGCCCGGCGTGGCCTGGCTGGCGCTGCTCTTCGTCGCGCCGCTCTACGTCGTCCTGGCGATCCTCTTCGGCGGCACCGACCCGGTGCTGCGCCAGCCGGTGCCGGTGTGGAACCCGGCGAGCTGGGACTTCACGCAGTTCCGCTTCGTCTGGGACCACGTCGTCGGCGCCGACGCGTTCTTCCGGCCGGCGCTGGTGCGCACCGTGGTGTACGTCGGGCTGGCCAGCCTGCTGTGCCTGCTGGTGGCCTACCCCGTCGCCTACTTCACCGCCCGGTTCGCGGGCCGGTGGAAGGGGCCGCTGCTGTTCGCGCTGATCGCGCCGTTCTGGATCAGCTACATGATGCGGATGCTGGCCTGGGTCAACCTGCTGCAGACCGACGGGCTGGTGAACCGGTCGCTCAGCGCGGGCGGCGTCCTCGACGTGCACGTGGACTGGCTCGCCGGCCGTCCCTCGACGGTGGTGCTGGGCCTGGTCTACGGCTACGTGCCCTACATGATCCTGCCGCTGTTCGCGGGCCTGGACCGGATGCCGCAGGCCACCCTCGAGGCCGCCCGCGACCTGGGCGCGAGTCGGTGGGAGACGTTCCGCCGCGTGACCTGGCGGCTGAGCCGCCCGGCGGTGGTGGTCAGCCTGCTGGTGACCAGCCTGCCGATGCTCGGGGACTACTTCACCAACGACCTGCTCTCCGGCTCCCCGGACACGTCGATGGTCGGCAACCTGATCAACAACTCGGTGCTGACCCCCGGCCAGACCGGGCAGGCGGGGGCGTTCGTGCTGCTGATCCTGCTGGTCTCGATCGTCCCGATGGTGGTCTACGTCCGCTCCACCCGGGCCGGCTCGGACGTGCAGTCGTGAGCGTCCTCGGCTGGGCCCGGGACCCGTGGCGGCGGCCGTGGGTGCTGCTGGGGGTCACCGTGCTCTACCTGGCCTGGTCGCTGCTGCCGGTGCTCGTGGCGGCGCTGTTCTCGTTCAACGCCGGCCGGTCCCGCACCGTGTGGCAGGGCTTCTCCATGCGGTGGTACTACGGCGACCCGCTGCGCTCGGTCTGGCACGACGCCAGCCTGCACACCGCGCTGACCCACACGCTGTGGCTGGGCGTGCTGGCGACCGCGGTGACGGTGCCGCTGGGGGTGGCGATGGCGCTCGGCCTCGACCGGTGGCGCGGCCCGCTGCCGGCGGGGGCCAACCTGGCGGTGCTCGTCTCGTTCGTGCTGCCGGAGATCCTCGTGGCGGTCTCGCTGCTGTTCGTCGCGACGGTGCTGACCACCCCGCTGCAGCTCGGCACGACCGGCCAGGTGATCGGGCTGGTGACCTACCAGCTGTCCTACCCGGTGGTGATCGTCCGGGCCCGGCTGCTGACCATCGGCCGGGACTACGAGGAGGCGGCCGTCGACCTCGGCGCCTCGCCGTCGGCGGCGGTGCGGCGGGTGCTGCTGCGGATGCTGGTGCCGGCGATCTTCGCCAGCGCGGTGCTGGTCTTCGCCGACGTCATCGACGACTTCGTGATCGTGCGCTACCTCTCCGGCGACTCCTCGACCGAGCCGGTCTCGGTCAAGGTCTACAACACCGCCCGGGCGGCCCCGACCCCGGCGCTGAACGCCCTCACCACGCTGCTGCTGGTGGCCTCGCTGGCCGTGGTGGTGCTGGGCTTCCTCGCGCACCGCTGGCTCACCCGCGGCGAGCGGTCCGGCCGCGGCCTCGACGTGTTCACGGGCGAGGCCTAGCATTGAACCGTCGTTCAGGAAAGGGTTCCCCATGACGGTCACCACCCACCGGACCCCGCCCGCGCCGCTCGACCCCGCCCTGGTGGCCCTGGCCCTGCGCCCGCACCAGGAGGCGCGGATGCTGCCGCGGGCGGCGTACGTCGACGACGCGGTCCTGGCCTGGGAGCGGGAGCACCTCTTCGGCGGGTGGGTGTGCCTCGGCCGGGTCGAGGACCTGCCCGTCGGCGGCTTCGCGGCCCACTCGCTGGGCGACTACGGCGTGCTGCTCACCCGGGACGGGGACGGCGACCTGCACGCCTTCGAGAACGCCTGCCGGCACCGCGGCCACGAGCTGCTGCCGTGCGGCTCCTCGGCGACGGCGAAGGCGATCGTGTGCCCCTACCACGCCTGGGCCTACCGGCTGGACGGGTCGCTGCTCGGCGCACCGGGCTTCCGCGAGGTGCCGGGCTTCGACCCGGGCGCGTTCGGGCTCCGCGCCCTGGACGTGCGCGACTGGCACGGCTGGGTCTTCGTGGACCGCGCGGGGCGCGGCGGCCCGTTCGAGGAGCACGTGGGGGAGCTGGAGGCGATCCTCGCGCCGTACGACGGGGCGCGGCTGGCCACCGCCGAGACCCACGAGTACGACGTGGCGGCCAACTGGAAGGTGCTGCTGGAGAACTTCCAGGAGTGCTACCACTGCCCGATGATCCACCCCGAGCTGTGCCGGGTCAGTCCGCCGGAGAGCGGGGAGAACCTCGAGCCCGAGGGTGACTGGGTCGGCGGCTGGATGGACCTGCGGACGGGCGCCGAGACCATGTCGCTGGACGGGCGGAGCGGGGGCGTGGCCATGGCCCGGCTCGACGAGCACGAACGACGCACGGTGATGTACGTCGTGGTGCTGCCCAACCTGCTGCTCAGCCTGCACCCCGACTACGTGATGACCCACGTCCTGACGCCGCTCGCGCCGGAGCGGACCCGGGTGCGCTGCTCCTGGGCCTTCCCCGCCGACGTGGTGGGGGCGCCGGGCTTCGACCCGGGCTACGCGGTGGACTTCTGGGACCTCACCAACCGCCAGGACTGGGCGGCCTGCGAGTCGGTGCAGCGCGGGATGCGTGCGCCCGGCTACCGCCCCGGCCCGCTGGCGCCCAGCGAGGACGGCGTGCACCAGCTGGTCCGGCTGCTGGCCCGCGCCTACCTCGGACGACCGGCGGGTCCGGACGGCTCCTGACGGGCGCGCCGGGGCGTGCCGGGGTGTGCCGGGGTGTGCCGGGGGCGGCGGGGCGTGACGTCGACCGGGGCCGGTCCCGGCGCTACGCTGTGCGCGGATATCGAAGCAACACGTCCGATGAACGGACAGTCCGGAGGTTCCGTCCATGGCGCACTACCGACAGGTCGGCGAGGTCCCGCCGAAGCGGCACACCCAGTTCCGCGACAGCGAGGGTCGCCTCTACCGCGAGGAGCTGATGGGCGAGGAGGGCTTCTCCTCGGACTCCTCGCTGCTCTACCACCGCGGGGTGCCGTCGGCGATCGTCGGCGCCGAGGTCTGGGAGCTCCCCGACCAGACCCGCACCCCCAACCACCCGCTCAAGCCACGGCACCTGAGGCTGCACACGCTGTTCCCGCACGGCGCCGCCGACCCGGTCACCGACCGGCGGCTGGTGCTCGGCAACAACGACGTGCGGATCAGCTACGTCGTCACCGGTGACGCCTCCTCGGAGCCCTCGCCCTACTACCGCAACGCCATCGGCGACGAGTGCGTCTACGTCGAGGCCGGCAGCGGCACCGTGGAGACGGTCTTCGGCGCGCTGCGCTACCGCCGGGGCGACTACGTGGTGATCCCGCGCGCCACCACCCACCGCTGGGTGCCCGGCGAGCCGAGCCGGCTCTACCCGATCGAGGCCAACAGCCACATCGCCCCGCCGAAGCGCTACCTCTCCCGCTACGGCCAGCTGCTCGAGCACGCGCCGTACTGCGAGCGTGACCTGCACGGCCCGGGTGAGCCGCTGCTGCGGGAGGGCGAGGGCGTCGAGGTGCTGGTCAAGCACCGCACCAGCGCCGGCATCGTCGGCACCCGGATGACCTACGCGACGCACCCCTTCGACGTGGTCGGGTGGGACGGCTGCCTCTACCCCTACACGTTCAACATCGACGACTACATGCCGATCACGGGCAAGATCCACCAGCCGCCGCCGGTGCACCAGGTCTTCGAGGGCCACAACTTCGTGGTCTGCAACTTCCTGCCCCGCAAGGTCGACTACCACCCGCTGGCGATCCCGGTGCCCTACTACCACTCCAACGTCGACAGCGACGAGGTGATGTTCTACGTCGGCGGCGACTACGAGGCCCGCAAGGGGTCGGGGATCAACCTGGGGTCGATCTCGCTGCACCCGGGCGGCTACGCCCACGGTCCGCAGCCCGCGGCGATCGAGGCCTCGCTGGGCGCGGAGTACTTCGACGAGTCCGCGGTGATGGTCGACACCTTCGCCCCGCTCGACCTCGGCGAGGGTGGCCTGGCGTGCGAGGACCCGGCGTACGCCTGGACCTGGGCAGGCGGGCAGCCGTGACCGAGGCGCGAGCCCCACGAGATCGCGGCGTGCGCCGCTCGGGCTGAGCACGACGGGGTGTCGCACCACGTCGGCGAACCGCGGGCCGGAAGCGGGACACGGTGTGCCACCACGCCGCGCGCGAAGGCACGGATCGAGACGACCGGGCGGACCGGCCGGGAGTGCTTGACTGGCCGCATGCCCGCCATCACCTCGCCGCCCAAGGCCGCTCCCGGAGACAGGGTGGCGGTGCTGTCGCCGTCGTTCGCCGCGCCCGGGGTGGCGCCGGAGGTGCACGAGCAGGCCCTGCGACGGCTGGCGGAGCTCACCGGCCTGGTGCCGGTCGAGTACCCGACGACCCGCCGGCTGGGGGCGACGCCCCAGGACCGCGCGGCGGACCTCAACGCCGCCTTCGGCGACCCCGGCATCCGGGCCGTGCTCGCGACGATCGGCGGCGAGGACCAGATCACGGTCGTGCCGCACCTGGACCCCGCCCTGGTCCGCGCGGACCCCAAGCCGTTCCTGGGCTACAGCGACAACACCAACCTGCTCAGCTGGCTGTGGACCCAGGGCGTCGCGGGCTTCTACGGCGGCTCCACCCAGGTCCATCTCGGCCCCGGGCCGGCGGTGGACGACGTGCACGCGAGGTCGCTGCGGGCGGCGCTGCTGACCGGGGAGCGGATCGAGGTCACCGAGCCCGGGGAGTCCGAGGACGTGGGGAAGGACTGGAAGGACCCCGCGGCGCTGACCGAGCACGGGGACCGCGAGCCCACCGAGCCCTGGACCTGGGCGGGTCCGGCCCGGTCGGTGACCGGCCGCACCTGGGGCGGCTGCATCGAGGTCGTGCAGTGGATCCTGGCCGCCGGCCGCTTCCCGGCGGACCCGTCGGTGCTGGACGGCGGCGTCCTGCTCCTGGAGACCTCCGAGGACCTCATCCCGGCCCGGGAGTTCGGGTGGATCCTCCGCTCCCTCGGCGAGCGGGGCCTGCTGGCCGCCGCGGACGCCGTCCTGGTGGCCCGCCCGCCCACGTCCGACTTCGAGGTGCGCCCGACCCCGGCCGAGCGGGCCGCCCGCCGCGCGGAGCAGCGCGACGTGGCCCTCGAGACCGTGCACCGCTACAACCCCGAGGCCGTCGTCGTGGTCGGGATCCCGTTCGGCCACACCCGGCCCCAGTGGATCCTGCCCTACGGCGGCTCGCTCACCGTCGACGGCGACCAGCGGCGGGTGTGGGCCGACTACGCGTGACGTGCCCGCATCGGGCGGTCCGCGCCACACTGGAGCCGTGACCAACCCCGAGCGCGACCCCGACGAGATCACCTGCCGCTCGGCGCCGGCGCCCGGCGTCGAGGTGATGACGCCCCGCGACGTGCCGCTGGGTGGGCCGCGGGCGATGACGGTGCGGCGCACACTGCCGCAGCGGCACCGCTCGCTGATCGGCGCGTGGTGCTTCGTGGACCACTACGGGCCCGACGACGTCGCCGACACCGGCGGCATGCGGGTCACCCCGCACCCGCACACCGGGCTGCAGACCGTCAGCTGGCTGTTCACAGGCGAGGTCGAGCACCGCGACAGCGCCGGCCACCGGGCGATGGTGCGGCCCGGGGAGGTGAACCTGATGACCGCCGGCCGGGGCATCAGCCACTCCGAGATCTCGACCGCGGCCACCCGGCGGCTGCACGGGGCCCAGCTGTGGGTCGCGCTGCCGGCGTCGGACCGGGACACCGGCCCGGGCTTCGACCACCACGTGCCGGAGCCGGTCACCGGTGCCGGCTGGGAGGCGCGGGTCTTCCTCGGGTCGCTGGTGGGCAGCACGTCGCCGGTCCCGACGTACACCCCGCTGCTCGGCGCCGAGCTGCTGCTCGAGCCGGGCACCGCGCTCGGGCTCGAGGTCGACCCGACCTTCGAGCACGGAGTGCTCGTCGACACCGGCGTGCTCGACGTCGGCGGCACCGAGGCCAAGCAGCACGAGCTGGCCTACGTGCCGCCGGGCAACGAACGGCTGGTCCTCGCGGCGTACGACGTGCCGGTGCGGCTGCTGCTGCTCGGCGGGCCGCCGTTCGGGGAGTCGATCGTGATGTGGTGGAACTTCGTCGGCCGCAGCCACGAGGAGATCGTGGCCTTCCGCGCGGAGTGGCAGCGCCAGATCGCGCCCGGGGGTGCGGTGGTCGACGACTCCCAGGACGTGGCCGACGGCCGGTTCGGGGTGGTGCTGGACGACCACCACGCCCCGATCCCCGCCCCGCCGCTCCCCAACGCGCGGCTGAAGGAGCGCCGCTGACCCGTCGCGGCTGACCGCCTTTTTTCGGTGATGCGCGGGCCGGGCCTGGCCGAGGACAGTGAGGCCATGACCGACTTATTGGTGGCGGTCAACATGCTGGCCATTACCACTGGCATCGTTGTGGCTTATCTGGTGGACTATGCACTGTCCGGCATTGAAGGATGGCGATATATGTTTGGCCTGGCGGCCATACCATCCATCACCCTGGTCATTGGAATGTGGCGGTTACCCGACAGCCCGCGCTGGTTGATCAGCAAGTCAAAGGTGGAACAGGCGCGGCGGGTTTTACAGCGGGTGCGGACTGCATCAGACATAGGTCCGGAAATCACGGACATCCAGAAAAGCATGGAAGAACAGGGTGCCGGCGGAATGAAAGGACTACTCCAGCCTTTACTCTTGATGCCCATGATCGTAGGCTTGGGGCTGGCTGTATTTCAGCAGATAACAGGCATTAATACAGTCATCTATTATGCTCCGACAATTTTCAAGTTCGTCGGCATTGAGGCCGCCGGACCCGCAATCCTGGCTGGAGCGGGGTTGACCATGGTGATGTGGATTTTTCATGTGCTGGCCATCTTCCTGATGGACCGCGTCGGCCGGAGGCCTTTGTTATTAATCGGAGTGGCCGGTCAGATTATTGGCTTGGCGATCTTGGGAGCTGCTTTCCAGTTCCAGCAGTTGGCGAGTTTCAAAAGTTATGTAGCCATTGGCGGCTTGGTGATCTATGTCGCTTGTTTCGCTTTTGGACTCGGGCCGATCTTCTGGCTGCTGATTTCCGAGATTTATCCCTTAAAGGTCCGCGGTGCGGCCATGAGCGCCGTGACTGTCACTAACTGGGCATTGAACCTGGTGGTGGCCGTCACCTTCCTGACCCTGGTCGGGGTTCTGGGGCACGCGGGAACTTTCTGGTTATACGGCGTAATAGCCGTCGGCGCCTGGGTCTTCTTCTATCTTCTGGTGCCGGAAACCAAAGGGAAAACCCTGGAACAAATTGAAGCGCACTGGCGGGCGGGAAAGCATCCACGGGCATTATGATAACAAGAAGGAGAGTCCCATGAAGCAGGTCCAATTTAGCTGCCGCCTGTCGGACAAGTCGGCGGCGTTACCGCATTTTTGGGAGCATACCGTTGGCAGCGGGCATGCGCCCTTGGCGCTCCGCGCGGACTGGCAGCGGCAGTTGCGACAATGCCATGAGCAACTTGGCTTTCGCCACGTGCGCTTCCACGACATTCTTAGTGACGACATGGGAACGCTTATGGACGAGCAAGATCGCTTACTTTACTCGTTCTTCAACGCCGATCAAATTTGCGACTTCCTCCTTTCGATCGGGATGAAGCCTTTCGTCGAGTTGAGCTTCATGCCGTCGACGCTCTCTTCCGGCAGCAAGACGGTGTTCCATTACGGCGCCAACGTGACGCCGCCCAAAGATTACGCCGAGTGGGCAAAGTTCGTTGGCAGGCTGATAACGCACTGGATCCATCGCTACGGCATTGACGAAGTCAGATCGTGGTTCTTTGAAGTGTGGAACGAACCCAACCTCGAGGCCTTCTGGACAGGCACACAGGCCGATTACTTCAAGCTCTATCGCTTCACCGCGCAGGCGATAAAGGAGGTAGACGATCGATTGCAGGTGGGCGGGCCCGCGACCGCGAATAACAAATGGATCACGGAGTTTTTGGATTTCTGCAAGAAGAACAACGTGCCAGCGGATTTCGTCAGCACGCACCACTATCCGACCGATGCGCTGGGTTCAGTAGGTGAGGATACTGAGACGCAGCTCGCCCACAGTGAAAGAAGTATTCTTCGCAAATGGGCGCGGAACACGCACCGCAAGGCGCGCGGCAAACCGCTCTATTACACAGAATGGAGCTCCTCTTCGAACCCGCGTGACCACCTGCACGATGAGCCCTATACCGCGGCGGTCATCGTCAAAACCATGATGGAAGCCAGAGGGCTCGTGCAAGGCTACAGCTTCTGGACGTTCACTGATATTTTCGAGGAAAACTACATGCCCGCGACCGCGTTCCAGGGCGGGTTCGGTCTGCTCACGCTGCAGGGGGTCGCCAAACCCTCTTACCGTGCCTTCGAGCTGTTGCACCGCCTCGGCGTCGATGAATTACCTGTGGACGGGGTGCACGAAACGGTGGATGTGTGGGTGGTGCGCGGTCGCGACGCCGTTACGGTTCTGCTGACGAACCATGCACTGCCACGGCATCCGATTGAGAGCGAGTCTGTTCATGTGCAACTGGCCGGCCTTCTATCACCGCGCAATGTCTTTATTGAGCGCATCGATGACGATCACGCAAATGCGAAGCGCCTTTGGATTGAAATGGGTAAACCTGCACTTCCCACACCGCGCGAAGTTGAACAGTTGCAAGTGGCATCGCAAATCGTGCGCGAGCCGTTGCATTGGAAGTACGAAGCTGGCGCGCTCCACATGGATGTTTCGATGCCACCGCAGGCAATCGCTGCCATCACGGTGGAGCTGGCACCGAAGCCAACGAGCGGAGACTCTCAATCATGAATGATCAAAACGTCAGTTCCGAAGTGCTGGATGCGTTGCAACGCAAGACGTTCGACTACTTCGTTCACGAAGCAAACCCGCTTAACGGCCTGGTCGTCGACAAGACCCAAGCCGGAGCGCCAGCGAGTATTGCGGCCATCGGGTTGGCGCTGTCGTCCTATCCCGTCGGAGTGGAGCACGGCTTCGTCACTCGCGCACAAGCAGTCCAGCGAACCCTGGCGACCTTGCGCTTTTTCCACAACAGCGTTCAGAGCACCGACCCCGATGCAACCGGCTACAAGGGTTTCTATTACCACTTTCTCGATATGATCAGCGGAAAGCGCGTCTGGGTATGCGAGCTGTCCACGATCGATACCGCGTTTCTGCTGGCAGGCATGCTGACGGCAGCAGCATATTTCTCGGGCAGTACCGCCGACGAACGCGAAATCCGCATGCTCGCCGATGAGTTATACCTGCGAACTGATTGGGAGTGGGCCCAAAATGGTGGGTTGACCGTTACACACGGGTGGAAACCAGAGAGCGGTTTTCTGCCCTACCGCTGGCAAGGGTATGATGAGGCGCTTTTTCTCTATCTGCTCGCTCTCGGTTCGCCGACCCATCCGCTGCCGGAAGAAAGTTACGTGCAGTGGACCTCCACATACGAATGGAGAAAGATTTACAACCACGAGTTTTTGTACTCTGGGCCGCTCTTTACGCACCAGATTTCTCATCTCTGGATCGACTTTCGCGGAATCCAGGATGACTATATGCGCGGCAAGGGCATTGATTATTTCGAGAACAGCCGCCGCGCGATCTATGTTCAGCAGCAGTACGCAATTGACAATCCCGGTGAATTCGACGGCTATGGTGCAAAGTGCTGGGGCATTACTGCGAGCGATGGTCCTGGGCCGGCGAAGCGCACGATCAAGAGACGGAACCGGCAATTCTTTGGCTATAAAGCGCGCGGCGTGCCGGAGGGCCCCGACGACGGAAGTATCGCCCCTTGGGCGGTGGTTGCTTCACTCCCTTTTGCGCCCGAGATCGTGCTACCGGCGCTGCAGTACTTCGAGACGGTGAAATTGCGCGCGAATAACCCGTATGGCTTCAAAGCCACCTTCAACGCCACTTTCGCCGACAGCCCCGATCAGTCACAATTGTGGGTATCCCCATTCCACATTGGTCTCAACCAGGGACCAATCATCTTGATGATCGAGAATTATCACTCCGGCCTGCCCTGGCATCTCATGCGTCAATGTCCCTATCTTATCGCGGGGCTTGGCCGGGCCGGTTTTCGGGGTGGTTGGCTCGGGCAGAATGAACCAGGCATAACCCATGAAACCCACTAGCCCCCACATCCTGACCGTCAATGGCGGCTCGTCGAGCATCAAGTTTGCGCTGTTTGAAACCGACCCGAAATTAGACCGAGTTCTGGCAGGCACAATTGAGCGGATTGGACAGCCGGACGCTGTGTTTGCAGTGAAAGGGTTGAGCAAGGCCGATAACCTCACTCAGTCGGTGGCGGCCGCGAACCACACGGAGGCAGTGGGGGTGCTCATGGATTGGGTTGAAGCACGAATCCAGCGTGGGGAGTTGACCGCCGTTGGTCATCGCGTGGTGCATGGCGGACCGAAGTACAGCGAACCACAGCGGATCACAACAGAAATGGTCGGGGAGCTTCATCGGCTTCAGGCTTTCGATCCCGAACATCTGCCGGAAGAGATCCTGCTCACCGAGGCATTTCATCGTCGTTTTCCCGACCTGGTACAGGTCGCCTGTTTCGATACCGCCTTCCATCACGACCTGCCGCGCGTGGCACAGCTGTTGCCGATCCCAAGGGGCTTTGAGGCGCAAGGCGTGCGCCGGTACGGATTTCACGGATTATCGTACGCGTTTCTGATGGAAGAACTGGCGCGCCTGGCCGGAGCGCAAGCGGCGCGAGGGCGGGTTATTCTCGCTCACCTCGGCAACGGCGCGAGTCTGGCTGCCGTCCACGAGGGTAAATCCATGGATACGAGCATGGGGCTCACGCCGACCGGAGGCGTACCGATGAGCACCCGCTCCGGCGATCTCGATCCTGGGGTAGTCTGGTACCTGCGGCAAACCGAAGGAATCACCCCAAAACGGTTCAATGAAATGGTTAATTTCAAGTCAGGGTTGCTCGGCGTTTCTGAAACCAGTTCGGACATGCATGACTTGCTCGAAGCTGAAACCGAAGACATTCGGGCAGCCGAGGCCGTAGCGCTGTTCTGTTACGCCGTCAAGAAGTGTATCGGCGCATATGCGGCGGCGCTTGGTGGACTCGACACGCTGGTGTTCGCGGGCGGCATTGGGGAGAACGCACCCGTGGTCCGGGCCCGGATATGCGACGGGCTGGAATTTCTTGGGATCGAGTTGGAAGGAAAACAAAACAAGGCCAGCGCCGCGTTGATTTCGACGGAGGCCAGCCGGGTCGCCGTACGTGTCATGCACACCGACGAGGAATGGATGATTGCAAAGTCAGTCTGTCGCGTTCTCGGGCTTGGCTTGGCCGGTGAAAAAAGGAACTCCGAGCACGACCCTCCCAACGCGAAGCACGCTCCGCCGGCGCAATATGAGTAATGGCAACTGTGTGGAACGCCGTGAAACCGATTTCTCAAACCCGTTGTAAGCCCGAGCAACAACAGCGAACAAAACCGAAACCTGATGAAAGAAAGGATTGCTGCGATGTTAAACAAAGCTAAAACACTAAAGGGTTACAAATTGAACAGCCGCGACGGCGAAATAGGGAAGGTCAAAGAATTCTACTTCGATGACCATCACTGGACGATTCGTTATCTGGTCGCCGAGACAGGAAATTGGCTTACGGGCAGGCAGGTGTTGATCTCCCCCTATGCGCTGGGCTTCGTGAATAGAGAAGAGCAATGCATTACAGTCGATTTAACCAAAAAACAGATTGAGGATAGTCCATCCTTGAACACTGACAAACCTGTCTCCCGACAATTCGAGGAGAGCTACCATGGGTATTACGGATTGCCGAGGTATTGGGACGGTGGATATATGTGGGGATATTATCCCTACATTGAGGCGCGACCATGAAAAATGGAGACAATCCGCTGAACGTGAGAAGGCAGCATGGGATGCACATTTACGCAGCACTCACGATGTGGTTGGTCATCACATCCAGGCCGCAGACGGCGAGGTTGGCCACGTTGAGGATTTTATAGTGGATGATGACACATGGGCGATTCGTTATCTAATCGTCGATACACAGAACTGGTGGCCGGGGAAAAAGGTCCTGATTTCACCGAAATGGATCGAGCGCGTGAGTTGGCCCAAGTCTAAAGTATTTGTCAATCTTACCCGCGAAACCATCAAGCAGTCACCGGAGTATCTAGAGGAGTCTCTGCCAACTCGGGATTATGAGACCAGGTTGCATCAACATTACGATCGCCAAGGGTACTGGGACGATCAACCGGCTGCGCAACGGCATTCTGGTTGAAGCACTAACGAGAAAGGGCTTTCTGCCATGCAGACATGCTCGAGGGCGAAGCCGATGATGTGCGAGTAGCTGTTAAATCTCACGACGAACAAGCAAGAAGGAGTAATAGATCATGAATGTACAGATAATATATGTCATCGTAGCCGCCA
>CAWGVX010000003.1:0-6515 GCA_963826155.1 uncultured Actinomycetota bacterium
CGTCGATCCGCGGCCGGTGGAGGTCTACGGCAGCGGCGGCTTCACGACGTACGACGACGACCGGCTGCGCGCCCAGGTCGAGGGCTGGCGCGAGCTGGGGCTGCGCCGGGTGAAGATCAAGATCGGCGAGTCCTGGGGCACCCGCGTGGAGCGCGACCTGGAGCGGACCGCGCTGGCCGGGAAGGTCGCCGGCGACGCGGACCTGTTCGTGGACGCAAACGGCGGCTTCTCCGCCGGCCGGGCGATCCGGGTCGGTCGGGCGCTGGACGACCTGGGGGTGGTCTGGTTCGAGGAGCCGATCACCTCCGACGACCTGCCCGGGCTGGCCCGGGTGCGCGACGGGGTGGCCGCCGACGTCACCGCCGGCGAGTACGGCTACGACCTCACCTACTTCGAGCGGATGGCGCCGACCGTCGACTGCCTGCAGGTCGACGTGACCCGCTGCGGCGGCTACACCGAGTGGCGCCGGGTCGCCGCGACGGCCCACGCGCTGCACGTGCCGCTGAGCGGCCACTGCGCGCCGTACCTCTCCCTCCCGGTCGCCGCCGCCTCCCCCGGCCTGCGGCACCTGGAGTGGTTCCACGACCACGTGCGGATCGAGCAGCGGCTCTTCGACGGCTGCCCGGATCCCACGGACGCGCACCTGGCACCCAGCGACGCCCCCGGCCACGGCCTCACCCTCAAGCACCCCCACCGGTGATCGAGGTGCGAGGAGCGCCAGCGACGAGCCTCGAGATCCCCCACACACGCAGGTGAGAACGGAGCCCCTACTGGGTACGGAACTGATTGCCCCACCGCACAGAAAGGCCCACCCCCATGTCTGAGCACAAGCACCACCCCACCGTGAAGCCCCGCGGCGTCTGGCTCGGTCTCATCCTCGCCCTGGCCGGCGCCGTCGTGATCGGCCTCGGCGTCGCGTTCAGCTCGTGGATCTGGGCCATCGCCGGGATCGTCGTGCTGGTCGTCGGCGGGGCCGCCGCGATCCGCGGTGGCGTGATGTACGACGCGCACCGGGTCTCGGCCGCGGACGAGGTGAAGCAGGCGGTGCACGGCGAGAAGCGCGAGGGCGTCCAGCCGGGCGCGATGATCGAGGACCCGAGGGTGCAGCGGAAGTCCCGCGACCTCGACGAGCTGCGCAGGCTCGAGGAGCACAGCTCGATGGCCGCGCCGCGACCGCCGTTGGCCAATGCCGGAGCGGTCATCGTGGTGCTGGTCGGGGTGTTCCTGCTGTTCGCCCAGTGGGACCTCTACCCGATCGGCCACGAGGCGCAGACCAACGCGAACTGGGCCCTGGGCTTCGCGATCCTCTCCTCGGCCGGCGCGATGCGCATCCTGTTCGGCCAGCCGGGCCGTCACCTGCTCTCGACCTTCGCGATGCTGCTCTGCGGCGTCGGACTCGTCCTGCGCGGGTTCCTGGCCGGCCACGAGATCGGCTCGACCGCCGGCGCCGAGGTGGTCTGCGGCGGGCTGCTGCTGTTCAGCGGCCTCCTGGCGCTGGTCTCCCCCGGCAAGCGCCTGGAGCAGCTGCCGGCCCAGCGCGAGCCGGACCGGGTGACCCTCCCCCGACAGCACGCCGCGCACTGACGACGCCCTCATCCGATGGGCCCAACAACGTCGCGGAGGTGCCCGGTAGGCCGCTGTCGAGTCCACCTTGAACGGTTCCTGCCTCGCCCGGGACAACCACAGAACCGGACCGGACCAACCGGTCCCCCGTCGGCTCAGGTCCCCCGCGAGGGCCGCAGCTCCTCTCGATGGGTGTCAGTCGCGCGAGCCACCGATCGACGAGGCGTGACCCCGCGGCAGCGGTACGGCGACCAGCTCGTCCGCGGGCGTGTTGTCGGGCAGCGTGGCCATCACCGTCATGTCGTCGCTGGCCGAGGGGTCGATCCAGACCCGGGACGCGCCGGCACTGAGCAGCGCGGCCTCGACGGCGGTGAGCACCTCGTCGACCACCTGGGTCCGCTGCGGGACGTGCAGGGTGAGGATGCGGCGCTCTCGGGCGAAGTTCGTCGCGGGGATCATGCAGTGATCAACGAGCCCGACCCCGGTCAGTGACGGCCGGCGATCAAGCCATCTCGGTGACGCGCCTCTCGATGGGCTCCGCGCCCTCCGCCGCGGCGAAGGCGCGGCCGACCAGGACCGCCAGTGGGAGGGGCACCACGAACCACAGGATCACGGGCCCACCTCCAGAAGCGATCACTCCTGGGCCGCGGCTCAGCCGCGACCGCGCGCCCTCGGCAGACCGTCCTCGTCGACCGCGCGTGGGGCGGGCACCTCGCCGTTGACATTTCCGGCGGATTCGGGGAAGTCGGCCAGCACCGTGAGATCGGCCGTGGACGCGGGGTCGATCCAGACCTTCTCGGCCCCGACCTCGACCAGCGCGTGCTCGAGGGAGCTCAGCACGTCGTCCAGCACCGTCTTGCCGACGGGCGCATGGAGGGTGAGGATCCTACGGGTCGTCATGGCCCCCGCCTTCTTCGTGGTCACGGAGCAAGGACTCCTCGACACACGCGAAGCATCGGCCCGAGAAGCCGACTCCAGCCTACTCCTCCCCGGCGAGGCGCGAGGGGAGCAGCCGAGATCGAGCTACCGGCGCTCCTCGCCCGGACCACCGGTGCGCGGGGCGAAGTCCGCCATCACGACCATGTCGGGGCTCCAGGTGCCGTCGATCCAGACCCGCGAGGCGCCGCTGCTGTGGAGCGCGTCCTCGATCCCCGTCAGCAGCGCGTTGAGCGCCGCCTCGGGGACGGGCGAGTGCACGGTGACGATCTTGCGCGTTCCGGCCAATGCCAGCACCTCTCCAGTCGAACGATCCGCCCCGACCGAGGGCGGCATCATGGGCACGTCCTCATCTCGAGCGCGCCCTCAATCCCCCGTGCAACCGCCGCACTCTAGCCGCACTCGGCACGGACAGGTGCGTCGGTACCGCTAACGACCCTGCTGTCGCGCCGACCCGGCACAATCAGCGCATGCCGAGCGCGCTGATCACCGGGATCACCGGCCAGGACGGCCTCTACCTGGCCGAGCTCCTGCTGGCCAAGGGGTACGACGTCCACGGGCTGATCCGCGGCCAGAACAACCCCAAGCGGGGCCTCGTCGAGAAGCTGCTGCCCGAGGTGAGACTCCACAACGGCGACCTCACCGACCAGTCGAGCCTGCTCCGGGCGCTGCGCGACGCCGGACCGGACGAGGTCTACAACCTCGGGGCGGTCTCCTTCGTGGCCTACTCCTGGGAGAACGCCCACCTCACCACCGACGTCACGGCCAAGGGCGTGCTCAGCCTGCTCGAGGCGGTGCGGCTGCACGGCGGTTACCGGGAGGGGGGCGACGGGGCCGGGGGCGTCCGGTTCTACCAGGCGTCGAGCTCGGAGATGTTCGGCAAGGTGCAGGAGTCGCCCCAGCACGAGCGGACCCTGCTCTGGCCACGGTCGCCGTACGGCGTGAGCAAGGTCTTCGGGCACCACATGACGATCAACTACCGCGAGTCCTACGGCCTGCACGCCTCCTCCGGCATCCTGTTCAACCACGAGTCGCCGCGGCGCGGCCCGGAGTTCGTGACCCGCAAGATCAGCCAGGCGGTGGCGCGGATCCACCTCGGCCTGCAGGACGAGCTGGTGCTCGGCAACCTCGACGCCCAGCGGGACTGGGGGTTCGCCGGCGACTACGTCGAGGCGATGTGGCTGATGCTCCAGCAGCCGGCCGCCGACGACTACGTGGTCGCCACCGGCGAGACCCACTCCATCCGCGACTTCCTCGACGAGGCCTTCGGCCACGTGGGCGTGACCGACTGGACCCCCTACGTGCGCCAGGACCCGCGGTTCATGCGCCCGGCCGAGGTCGACCACCTCGTCGGCGACGCCGGCAAGGCCCGCGAGGTGCTCGGCTGGAAGCCGAGGGTGGCCTTCCGCGAGCTGGTCGCGATGATGGTCGAGGCCGACCTCGAGGCCACCCGGCAGGGCTGGTGAGCGTGGTCCGCGCATTCGTCACCGGCGCCACCGGCCAGGACGGCAGCTACCTCGTCGAGCGGCTGCTGGCCGAGGGCGTCGAGGTGCACGCACTCCTGCACCCCGGTGACCGGCCGCCGCCCGGCGGCCTGGAGGGCGTGGAGATCCACCGAGAGGACCTCACCGAGATCGGCGCCGTACGCCGGCTGCTCGTCGACCTGGCCCCGGACGAGGTCTACAACCTCGCCGCTCTCAGCTCCGTGGCCCGCTCCTGGGCGGAGCCGGACCTGACCGCGCGCGTCAACGGAGCTGCCGCGGCGGCGCTCCTGGAGTCGGCCTGGCAGGCGCAGGAGAAGGCCGGCCGGCCGGTGCGGGTCGTCCAGGCCTCCAGCGCGGAGATGTTCGGGGTGCCGGTCACCAGTCCGCAGGACGAGGAGACCCCCCTGCGTCCGGTGAACCCCTACGGCGCGGCCAAGGCGTACGCCCACCTGATGGTCGGCGTCTACCGCCGCAGGGGTCTGCACGCGGTCGGCGCGATCCTCTACAACCACGAGTCGCCGCGCCGGCCGCCCGAGTTCGTCACGCGCAAGATCACCGCCACCGTGGCGGCGATCGCCCGCGGCCGTGCCGACCGGCTGCAGCTCGGCAACCTCGACGCCCGGCGCGACTGGGGCTGGGCCCCCGACCACGTCGACGCGATGGTGCGGGCGGCCCGCGCCGACCTCGCACGCGACTACGTCGTCGCCACCGGCACCTCCCACTCCGTCCACGACTTCGTCGCCGCCGCCTTCGCCCACGCCGGAGTCGGCGACTGGCCGCCCCTGGTGGGTGTCGACACCGACCTCCTGCGGCCGCAGGAGGCCCCGGAGCTGGTCGGCGACGCGACGCGGGCACGCCGGGAGCTGGGCTGGGCACCCACGCTGGGCTTCGAGGAGCTCGTGGGCCGGATGGTCGACGCCGACCTGGCCCGGCTGGAGGCCGAGCCCGCCCGTGACGCGTAGCGCCGCGATCCGGCGGTGCCGGCTCGTGGTTGCCGGCGGCACCCGGAGCGCAAGAATGGTTCCATGACCAGCGACTGGCACGAGAAGCTCCGGGGCAGTGGCTACCGGCTGACGCCCCAGCGCGAGCTGATCCTGCGCGCGGTCGAGGAGCTCGGGCACGCCACCCCCGACGAGGTGCTGGCCCGGGTCAGGCAGCAGTCCTCGGCGGTCAACGTCTCGACGGTCTACCGCACGCTCGAGGTGCTCGAGGAGCTCGGCCTGGTCCGCCACGCCCACCTCAGCGACCGGGCCCCGACCTACCACTCGGTGAGCGACCACGAGCACTTCCATCTGGTCTGCCGGAATTGTCACCGCATCGTGTCCGTTGACCCAGAGGTGCTCGCCGCGCTGCGCGAGCGGTTGCGGGCCGAGCACGGGTTCACGGTCGACGTGGGCCACCTGACCGTCTTCGGAAGGTGTGAGAACTGTGAGTGACCGCAGCCAGCTGCTGGACCTGCCCGGGGCCGTCGCCGGCGACGGCATCGACGCTCCCGTGGCGGCGCACTACGGCTCGTTCAACCTCGAGCAGCGCACGCTGGAGTCCGGCGAGGGGTTCGTGGACCTCTCCCACCGCGACGTCATCCGGGTCGAGGGCCCCGACCGGCTGACCTGGCTGCACTCGCTGACCTCGCAATACTTCCTCGACCTGCCGCCGAAGAGGTGGATCGGTGCGCTGGTCCTCAGCCCGCAGGGCCACGTCGAGCACGCCTTCTACGGCTACGACGACGGCGAGGCGTTCCTCGCCCACACCGAGCCGGGCCAGGGGGCGGCGCTGGTGGAGTTCCTGGACCGGATGCGCTTCATGATGCGTGTCGAGGTCACCGGCGTCACCGCCGACCTCGCTGTCACCTGGCGTCCCAAGCCGCACGGGACTGCGGACGATCGCGTGGGGAACAGCGAGCAGGCATCCGCAGGTCGGGCAGCGAGCGTAGCGAGACCGACCTGCCCGTACCGAACGCCTTCGACGCCAACTACGACCTCATCCCCCGCGACCAGCTGACCACGTACGCCGAGGCCGCCGGCCCGGCCTGCGGCCTGTGGGCGTTCGAGGCGCTGCGCATCGCCGCCGGTGAGCCGCGTCTGGGCCTGGACACCGACCAGCGCACGATCCCCAACGAGGCCGGCTGGGCTGGCCCGGCGGTGCACCTCGACAAGGGCTGCTACCGCGGCCAGGAGACCGTCGCACGGGTCCACAACCTGGGGCGCCCGCCGCGACGCCTGACGCTGCTCCACTTGGACGGGTCGGAGAACCGCCTCCCTGCCGCCGGCGCCGAGCTCACCAACGGGGAGAAGGTGGTCGGCTTCGTGGGCACCTCGGCCCGCCACCACGAGCTCGGCCCGATCGCGCTGGCGATGGTCAAGCGCAACGTCCCCCCGGACGCGCAGTCTGGAGGTCGACGGCCTCAACCGCCGCCCAGGAGGTGCTGGTCGACCCCGAGGTCGGCCTGCACGTCCGGCCACGGACTTCGGTAGGTCCGGGCGGTGACGATCCCCAACTTGGCGTAGCGGCGGCCGCGGACCCGCCGGACGT